>CAVPVO010000001.1:0-111315 GCA_963709215.1 Terriglobia bacterium
GACAGGGAAGAACTGCTCAGAAGGCGACGACAGCCTGATCGAGGTCGAGTACCTATTGTCACGCCTGGCTGCGATCAAGCCGGTCATTCGCACTGCTGGGGAGATTGCGGAGCAGCTGGATAGCGCGCCGGTAACGGTGAGCCGCCACTGGCAATTCGCCGTCAACGCCTGAAAACGTCAAATATTCCAAAAGCCAGCGTGCCGCCTTTTGGGAAGCCGCGGGTTCCGGAGGGTCGGTCACTTCCTTATTACTGAACATCTCGGGCACCGAAGCACAGGGCGACGTCTACGTTTTTTCTGGGCGCGCCTGCTCTCGCCTTCTGCCTGGCGATTCTCGGCGGGATCTCACCCGCCACCGCGCTTCAACCGAGCGCGCCCGGCCTGCCTGTGGAAACGCCGTGGTCACCCCATGCAGAGTTCCGTCTCCCCAGGCGCCGCTCCGCTCTTCCTTTCATTTCGGAAATTCCCGAGCGAATCAAAACGATTCGCGATCTGCGAGATCCGTGTTTTCAACAACTTTCCTTCGGCGCTCGCGGTGCATTTTGAAGTCGCAGAGGATTTTGAAAGCCATGCGGAATTTTCCAGAAGTAGCAACCCAGGAATTCGTGCTGCTGAGCCCGAGCACTCCCACACTCCGCTGCGTCGCCGAGCCGCCTCCGGTTCGGTTTGCGACCGAGGTCGCCGGACACCTTCATGACCGCTGGGCTGACGACCCAGCCGTCACGGACAGTTTTGGCGGACGCGACATATTCACCAGGACTCTTGAAGAGGTTGATGTACTGGACGAGGTCTTCCGCAGAGCCGGAGCCGACTATTTTCAACTCGGCGGCACGCCCGCGGAAGCGTCGCAAAACTTCGCGGCCACCCAGTTGAAATACCGGCGTACCGGGGTTCGTCCCAGCCTTCCCGGCCAGGTGGCGCATTATCTGGACCAGATCGCGTTCCCCAGGGGCGATCCGCACTACCGTGCCGCGTTGCTTGTGGCCGCGCGCGCCGAACTGGAACATCCCAGCCGTCCGGAGTACCACAACGTGTATCACTTCAGCGACGTAATTGCCGCGACCATCGAGTTCCTCAAGAAGAACAACACGCTCGCCGTCCAAAGCGCCCACGGCGCCATCAAGCTGTCGCGGCAGGAACTCGCGATCGGCATCATCGCGGCCGCCGGACACGACGCCGGACATCCGGGCGGCAAGAACGCGCTCCCAGGCGAGAGCGTTGCGCCGGATCCGTTCCGGCTGGAGAGACGTTCGGTCTCGATCATTGCGCCCCTGCTTCGAGCAGCCCAACTTCCGTTCGCGTCGGCTGCGAGAATCACAGCGGCGATTCTCGCGACGAGTCCGGATTGCAATGGCCCGGCGAGGCTTCTCAAGGAAATCGATCGGCTTCACGATGCGGGCGAGCCGATCGAATGGTCGAAACTGCGCCAGCACGAAGAGTTCCCGGGATTGAGGCTGGTGGCGGTGGATCCTGCTACTCGCGCGATCGCACAGAATCTGCGTTGCGCCGATCTCGCGCAGTCCTGCCTGTTCGGTACCGAGTCCAACCAGATTGCCACGCTCGCGCTCCAGAACGAGTGGTCCAGCCGCGGGTACAGCGACACGCTATTGGGGGACATCGTCGCCGAAGACGGCAAGGTGATTCCTGGCGGAAAGACTGTGCGCGCCCGAATGGGCTTCCTGGATTTCGGCGCCTTCGCAGAATCCGGCCCCACAGCCGCGGGCGCCAGGGCGGCAGTCGGACAAAACTATGCCGATCTGTACGCAGACAGCAAGGTGCGGCTGGACTCAGTGCGCGCCCAGGAAAAGTCGCATGCGGTGCTACCTATCGATTTGAATCCAGTAGCGTCGCGGTTTTCTTAGCGCGACTTGTGTCTGGGCGGCGCTCAGGTCTTTCGAGAGTTCTCGTGAATCTCCCGGGGACCCTGCCAGCGCTTCTGTATGACTCCGTGGTCTTGGAGTGAATTGCAGTGCCGATGAGATTGGATCTCGCGGAAGAAGGTCCTGCGAATTTTTAGCCGGTCAAAACGGAATTCTGTATCCCAATCTCGATCCCGCCAGCTCCGCCAAATGCCGCCATTTCTGTTCGACGAGCAGTTCCGCCTTCGACCAGCCCATTGGGGACCAGGGAAAATTCAGATGAGCCCGGTGTGTTTATTCTGATCCAATTGCGAGATTAGATCTCACGACCACGATCAAACGGTGTAAAAGCGACGCTTGTCGATCTTTAGCGCTCTAATCCTGGAATCGAGAGTGGACGCCGGCATCATAAGCCTGGCGGCTGCTCCCGAAGGCCCGGAAACCCGTCCTTTGCATTCGGCAAGAGCATCTTCGATCAATTGCCGTTCCTGGGCCGTCATGTCATCCGCGAGTGCCCGGCTGGCACGAGCCTCGGTTGACAGCCAGCTTTCGTCCACGGTGAAGGTCTCCGAATCGCAAAGGATCACGGAACGCTCCACAACGTTCTGCAACTCGCGGATATTACCGGGCCAGGAGTAGGATTGCAAACGATCCATGCTCTTCTTGTCGATCGTCCGGATATCTTTCCCTGTCTTGCCCGCGTAACGGTGGATAAAATATTCCACGAGCAACCGAATGTCTTCCGTCCGCTCGCGAAGAGCCGGAATTTGGAGCGGAAACACGTTGATGCGGTAATACAGATCACTCCGGAACGTGCCGGCACTAATCGCGTCGGGCAGGTCACGGTGCGTCGCAACAATCACACGCACATCCGCGCGTAATGACAAGTTGCTGCCGACCCGTTGGTACTCTCGTTCCTGCAGTACGCGGAGCAAAGCAATCTGCGTCTCCGCCGGAAGCTCCCCGATTTCGTCCAGAAAGATGGTTCCGCCTTCCGCCAACTCGAACCGCCCCATGCGCCGCTGAAGAGCGCCCGTAAATGCTCCTTTTTCATGCCCAAACAGCTCTGAGGCAATCAGGTCTCTGGGTATGGCTGCGCAGTTGACGCTGACGAATGCCCGATTCGCGCGCGTCGACCGTTTGTGAATCGCTCGAGCGATGAGTTCCTTTCCTGTGCCGGTTTCACCCGTGATCAATACGGTCGAATCGGTGGGCGCCACTCTGGCCATGCGGGCGAGCACGGCTTGCAGGGCGGGCGAAGTTCCGACAATGGATTCGAACATCGCTACCTTGTCGATCTCTTCCCGCAGGGCTACATTTTCCTTAAGAGTTCGTTCCTCCGCGTGTTTTCGGTCTTCAATGTCGATCAACGTGCCGCACCAGCGAACAATCTCACTATGCTCGTCACGCAATGGAAAGAGCTGGTGCAGAAACCAACGGTAAGGTTCATGGGCCCCGCGCATCCGCCCTTCAACTTCGACGCCGCCCCCCGCCTGGCCTTCCCTTTGAAACTCGGCCCATAGCCTTTCGACGTCGTCCGGGTGAGCGTATTTGAACATGAACTCTTTCGGTGCGAGCGGTCCTGCCGGTTCGAAGAATCTCCGCGCAGCCTGATTCCAGAATGCCGAGCTGCCGTCCGCCTGCAGGATGTACATGTGCTGCGGAACCATATCAATTACCCGCTGGAGTTCCTGCGCATGCGCCCGCAGGGCTTCTTCGGCGCGCTGGATCTTCTCAAAGGCGCGGGCATTTGTAATTGCGACCGCGACTTGTTCAGCAAAGATCCGTAGCCAAAGGAAATCCTGCTGGCTGAGCGTCTCGCGGCTGAATAGCGCGAGAACTCCCAAAATCGCGCCGCCGGCGATAAGGGGATAGCCGGCGAAGGCCTGAATAGCCTCGCGCTCGGCCCATTCCTTGCGTCCAATCCACTCACTCTCAACCGCGGAAGCGGGGATCAGGATCGACTTACCGGTGGTCCCGATTTCCCCGACTTTTCGATAGCCTAGCGGAATCCTGCGGAATTGACCTTCGAGAAGGGACCAATTTTCGTTGGTAGAGCTCCTGGAACAACCAGCGCTTGCCACGAGGTGAAGGCATTGAGTCTGGCCGGGGCAGTCAGCCCTGCGGAAACAGGTGTCGCACACATCCCCGGGCAACACCAGCCAAATCCGCGCTAATGCAACGCCGGGCTGCTGCGCCAAACCCTGAACGATGGAATTGAGGACCGCTTGAGTGGCATGCTCGCCGGCCACAGCGGCCGCTAGCGACAGTAATGGCTCCGCCTGCACTCTTCACTCTACACCCGGGCTGTGCCCCAGAACACATTTACTTTGACAGGCGCCAATTTCCGCGCGAGCCTGCGCTTATCCGCTTACTTCGACGGAACGGGCTGACACGCCGATTGCAGTTTGCCATTCAGTGCGTCCGCATAGACCGTGACCGCGCCTTTTGCGTCCCACCAGACGAATTGTTGGGCAGTGTACCGCGCCCCGGATCCAGAGATCACGTTCGAGAAGATCACCGGGTTGCCGTTAATAGGCACGACGGCAAGGCTGTTGCCGCCTCCGTTGATGTACTCGACCGAAAACGAACCCGCCGGCAGGCCGATCTTTGCCGCCTGCGCGTCGCACCGGTACTGCACGATCTTTCGTGAAATGGATGCATTCCGCGGCAGATGAATCGTGATGTCTTCCGCCGATGCGGCGCTTGCGAGAGCAAGTACGCAGGGAACAATTGCCAGATACGCGTTTCTCATAAGTGCTAAGTCTCCTTCGATAAGTGCCATTCGTGGGGTAGCAATGCAAGCGCCCCCCCGGGCCGCTTGAAAAGGAACCGGTTCGCAGCTCTTCGCGCCATCGGGAGATTCGGGAATTTTCGAAACATCGTGGACTGGCAGCGGGCATTCAGTCCGGCGGCGTCGGTTCCCTCGCCTGGCGGGTTAGGATCCGCCGTATTTTGGAAATTTCGAAAATTTTCGAGCGGCCGGGAACGCGACGCCGCGCGAACTCCTGCAAAACAAGCAATTTGGCCATGGCTGATCCGTTGCACTCTCTCCGCATCGAGCGACGGGCACCAGATGCGTCGCGCGAAGAAACTGGGGGAACTCATGAAAAGAACAAACGCAGCACTCAGTCTGGCCAGCCTCTCGCTCCTGACGCTGATGTTCGGCAGCGGTGCATTCGCGGACCAGCCGCCCGACAATGTGCAGGGTAGCTGGACCATCTACTCCACCAACGTCGAAGACGGTCAGACGGTCGTCAAGCACATGCAAATCGCGCAGTACGGCAACCGGATCACGGGATACTTCGAGGGTCCTGTGCAGTCCGGACCGATTCAAGGAGAGGTGAATGGTCATCACATCCGCTTCAGTACGGTAACCCGAACCGAGCTTAAGTTCGAGGGACAGATCTATGGCGACAACATATCCGGGCAGTATGGAATCAAGGGTAAACGCGCGCCATGGCAGGCGGCGCGCGCGGCTGGAACGACCGCGGCGCCGGTTCCGCCAGCTACTGGCATCGTATATCAGACGCAGCCGGTGTTAGCGCCTCCGGCCCCCGTGCCGACTCGGACTGCCGCTGCCGCGCCTGTGCCGGGCAATGACAGCCCGGTGCCAGCTCCGCTGTCCCCGGAGCAACTCAACGCCCTGGTCGCGCCAATCGCACTGTATCCGGATGCACTGGTGGCGCAGGTGCTGGCGGGAGCCACATTTCCGGAGCAAGTGTCGGCTGCCGACGAGTGGCTTCATCAAAACTCCACTCTCACGGGCTCGGGCCTCGCGCAGGCAGTCGACCAGCAAACGTGGGATGCGAGCGTGAAGGCACTGACGCAGTTTCCATCGGTTCTCGATAGTCTGGCGAATAACCTCGCCTGGACGTCGAGCCTGGGTCAGGCGTTCCACTTCCAGCAGGCCGACGTGATGGCGGCCGTACAAGCGATGCGCGCGAGAGCGAAGGCAGCAGGTACGCTCCAGACTTCGTCGCAGATCATTGTCACTCAACCCGCCACGAACACGATCGTGATCCAGCCGGCAAATCCGCAAGTTGTCTATGTCCCGCAGTACAATCCGGCGATCGTGTTCGGTGCGCCGCTGGTTGTGCCGCTCTACCGGCCGCGCGTGGTGTTTGCGACTGCATCGGTAACATTCGGCACAGGCATTTCCATCGGAGCGTTTTCCGGAGGTGGGGTTGTAGTTGCCGGCGGGGTGGTTGGCGGGGGTTTCGGCTGGGGCTTTCACGCCTGGAACTGCAATTGGGCCGGCGGTGGCGGTGGCAGCACGATTATCTACAATCACAACACTTACATCACCAACAACAGCTGGAAGAGCAACAGCTACCGCAGCAACACGACCAGCAACTATAACGGCTACCACCCCTGGAGCGGCGGAGTGGCCGGAACTCAAAATCACGCGTCTTACGGTCCGAACGGCGGCTTTCATCCCGACGCCAACTATCATCCCGGCGCCGATACTCACTACGGTCCGAACGGCGCCTATCATCCCAATGAGTATTTCGGTCCCAATGGCGCGGTGCACCACGACGTCCCGGGCACTGGTCCAGCGAAAATGCCGAACGGCGGAGACAACGGAAATCACGGCCTGATTGGCGGAAATGGTGGTGTTCAACGCGCCGGTGGGAACGCGCCAGCCCAGAATAACGGCGGCGGTCAACTCTTGTCGCAGAGCCGTAACAACACACAGGACCGTGCCGGCATGGAGCAGAACCGGTCTCGTTTCAGCGGGGATGGAGCCAAGAACCGTTTTGAAAGTAACCGTGGTCGGGCCAGCATGGCCAGCGCTCGCCCCCAACGGGCGCCCGCGATGCGCGCGGAGCGTCATCCGTCGGGTGGCGAACGCCGTCGCTGATTGGCTTCGTCATCGTTGTGAACTCATCAGAAATCAGAGATTTTAAAGGAGATTGAACATGGAATCGAATGCAAACAAGACCGTGAACTGGAAGACAGCCTCTCTTGTTGTCGGATTGACTTTTGCAGCCCTCGCCATCATATTTGCGCGGCTGGAAACGAAGAACGCAGCTTTTGCCCAGGGGTCTTCGACGACGTTTCAGTCGCCATCTGCGGCCGGGGCCGCGGTGGCGCAGGCGGCCGGCCGCGGTGACGGACCGGCCCTCGCCAGGATTCTGGGTCCTCAAGTTACGGCTCTTCTGAGCACCGGGGACAAAAAGGCAGATAAAGATGCGATGGACTCCTTTGTTTCCAAGTACAACAAGATGAATCGTTGGGTTGATATGACCGACGGGAGTCGCGTGCTTTATATCGGGGCGGACAACTTTGCCTTCCCGGTGCCACTAGCGAAAAATCCCTCGGGCCGTTGGTATTTCGATGCGGTCGCCGGAGCTCAGGAAATCAGGACGCGCGACATCGGGCGAAATGAACTGCTGACGATCGACGCCTGCGCGGCCATCATCAACGCGCAGGAGAGCTACTTCGCGAACGCAGGCTCTTTGAATGGATTCGCGCAGCGCATCATCAGCACCTCGGACAAACAAGACGGACTGTATTGGCCTGCGACCGAAATCACGCAGCCCAGCCCGCTTGCAAACCTGGATAAGCTTTCGAGGAATTCAATCGGTTCGAATCTGTCGAAGGACCCTCTGATTCTCGACGGGTATGCGTTGCGGATACTGACCGCTCAAGGTGACGCGGCGCCAGGCGGGGCGCGGAGCTATATCGTAGACGGAAAGATGAGCGACGGCTTCGCCGTCCTGGCCACGCCTGTCAAGTACGGCGAAACGGGCATCGTCACCTTTATAGCCGGCCGTGATGGCGCGGTTTACGAACGGGATCTGGGTCCCGACACGGTCAAGATCGCGGCATCCATTCTGGAATTCAATCCGACGGAGGATTGGTCGCGGGTGGAGTGAGATAGGCCGGGAGAGCAACTGGCTGCGCCTCAGCTTGTTCTCCCGGCATTGTATCTATACCTCATGTCGCGCAGATTTGAACCGTCGCGCGCATCGCTCACAGACTGAGTTGGACTGGGCTCACGCCTGGTATGCAACAACGACTACACCTACTTGCAGCAGAGTCAATCCGGCCGCTGCCGGCCTTCCAACCGAGGATCTGACCTCAGTCTCAAGCCTTCCTGTCAACTGGATTGGTGACACTCCGGAGCGGATGACGATGGTTAACTACGACCCGGACGGAGAATCAGCTTATCTTGGCGCACCGGTGCGTCTTCAACGCAGCTGACTACTCCGATCAGAACCCTCCAGGAGTTGCCCAAGCACACCGCCTGGTTGGATAACGCGATCAATTCCCGTGGAAGTGAACGGTGACGGCGTGGTGGATAGCCGCGACACGGCGATGATTGTGGCCGAAATCGGCGCAGTAACTCCTGGAGGTTTTGCCACGCTGTAGGGATTTGCTGCGGATCAATGTTGTTCAGCGGGAAGAACGCACCCGATAGGCGGAAGTCGCGCACGCTACCTTCGGGCGGAGCTGATCCTCGCGCTTGTCGATGGCTGGACGCGGGCGCAGATCGCCGCCGCTTTGCGGACGACGAAGAAGACGAATCGCTATCTGGAAATCACGATTCGAGGAAAGAGGAAAGTGGAATCGCCGGTTTGGAGCCCAGGCATAGGGAAGTCGAGCCAGCGCCGCGACAGGGGTGGTACAGGCCAGGGTCGCGCGTCGTGTACAGCAGAAGCGGGCGGATGGCAATACGAACTGGTCTTGTCGAAAGCTGGCGGCCAACCCAGGGATGAGCTACGCGACCGTTCAGCGCATTCTCGCGCAGGCAAAGCTGCAGCCGCATCGTCTGGACCGTTAGATGGCGAGCAACGATCCGGATTTTGGAAGGACGGCCGCTGGCATCATCGGCGTGTACATGGATCCGCCACATCATCCAGCGCCCTTCTGCGTGGACGACAAGACGGCCATTCAAGCTCCCGAATCTCCTGGTTCCAGCTCTGCCGTTTTTCCCGGCAGGGCAAGCGGCACGGATTTGAATACCACCCCGACACCACGTTGTCGCTGTATGCCGCTCTGGACGTGAAAACCGGCACGGTTGTGGGCCACGCGCCGCCACACCGGAGCCGGCTTGATCGAATTTCTGACCGATATCGTAGGCAAGGCCAGATGGGCGAAAGAAATCCACATCGTTCTCGATAACCTCTCGGGGCGCAAGACGCAGGCAGTTCAGGACTTTCTCGAACGACACCCGAAAGTCCGCTTCCACTTCACTCCGACATACTCTTCGTGGCTCAATCAGGTGGAACTGTGGTTAGCCAAAATCCAAGGCGATGTGATCGATCGCGGCGTTTTCACTTCCGTCTCTGACTTGTCGCGGAAGCTTCGAAAATATATCCGCGCCTACGCTAAATCAGCCAGGCCTTTTCGCTGGACCTATACCGATCCCCAACGCTGGATCAAGGTATACTAATGAATGAGACATCCCGCTAGTCGGGTCACCGGTGGGTCATGAAGCCGGACTTCACCGGAGAGCATGAAACTGGCATCGTTAAGCAGGATCAGAGCCGGGATCAAGCACCTGAAAACCAGGGTCAGAGACTCAGCGCCAAGGCATAGCGCCGGTGTCCAACAAAAGCCCTGGTTGCCTCTGAAGCAACGGGTGGTTGCATTCGGAGTCCCCCAAGGGCTAACTTGCTCAACTTATCTTTCAACTAACCGGGCCCGTCAGCTACGAAGAAGGAATGTTCCTGGATGCGCTGCCGACAGGGCAGCTCTGGCGAGCTACGATTGGTTGGCGATCGCGAAGCTCAACGCCGCCGAAGTCGTGGGCATAACAATGTCGCTTACACATGTCACGACGGTGCCGGCAGGCGGATAATAGAGGCCCGATTTGAGAAGGTAGCCCAACGAGCCTATGAAGTTTTGTGCAAACCCTAGGTTGTTCGGGTCGGAAAATGCTTGCGGCGCCAAAAGAGCAAACATAATGCCGAGCACGGATGTTGTTAAGCCATAATAGCTTAAGATGCCGGCACTGGCTTTGCTGAAAGCAATGCTGTTTTCAGGGTCTTCCTGCTCGTCGAGGAACGCGGCCACAGCAGACACGATCATCGGGAAGGAGCCGAGGACGAACCAAATAGCCTGCAGGGCCGCATTGACTGACCAATCGGTCCCAAAAGCCGCTCCAAAAACCCAGCCGGCTGCACCGAAGGCAGTATCGAACCACGCGACAAAGCCGCTGGCCTTGGCGGAGGTCGCGTCGCTGAACGCGTCAATTGCGCCCCCAATTGTCGCCAGCGCGATTTTCCATTGGGCCAGTTCCGTTGTATTACTATCACCGAGTTTGGATGCTGATGAACTGACCTTCCTCATGATGGCGACCGGGACTGCGACTATCCAGGAGACCAGGTCTAAAAACGACATCGGCCCACCGAAAATCGCATTCCATATGTCAGACAGAACCGGGATATGAATTTCACCCGTGATGCCGTCGAAAATAAGGTCGATGAAATTAGCCATGACCTTCAGGAAGGTTTCAATCACCAGATCGAGGGCTTGTAGCGACAAAACAGCCACGTCCCCCGCTGCGTCGAGCAGGAGGTTGAAAATGGCTCCGAACGACTGCTCAATGAATGCCGTCGGATCCGTCAGTAACTTACTGAATGCGGCCGTGAAGGCGTTGAACCCGGTCTGGAGCTGCGAGCTGATTGCACTGATATCGGAAGTAACGTCCTGACTGAGCTGATTCCACAGATCGGAGAGACTGGGGCCATTGGATGTCGAAACCGAACCGCCGGCGGCCGTCCCGCCCCCGATGTTGCTCTTGAATTTGGACAACATCATGTTCGACTGGCTGTAGGAACCGCCAGTGAAAAAGGTCTTCGGGTCGTTGTTGTTCGTGTTCGCCTGCATTAACGACTGAGTTGTCGCCGTTCCGAGCTTCGTTTGCAGGGACTGAATCGCACTCTTGATATCCCCCTCCGCTGTTTGGAAGGCTTTATGAATATCGCTGGTGACTGCGGTCACTCGAGTGGCGATCCAACTCTGGGCTGTTCCATTCGGTCCGAGGAACGCCGTGATCCAGCCTTGGAACTGTTCCTTAGCCGCCTTGATCGCCTCCCAATCGAAGAGATAGCTGAGCCACTCGACGGCCTTCTCGATATCTCCGAGGACGGACTTGAAAAGGGCGCCGAGGACCGCCACGGCATCTTCAAAGGTAGCGACCGCAAGGTTGTAGACCTTGCCTGCTGCCGTTTCAATGTAGTGCGCGGCCGATTGGAGATCATCGGCGATGGTGACGGTTATTTTCGTGATCGCGTCTATGCCGTGAGTGACGTCACTCACGAGGTCGGAGAAAAATCCACCGAGCAGACCGGTGGATAAGGGGGGCTGCTGCCAGGGGCCGATATTGAGCCCGGCGCCCGGAGTGATGGTCGCGGTAAAATTGCTGGCCGTGCCACCCGCGAAAGGGCGAGTGGATGACCCGACCGCCTGCTGGTACAGCAGATTGGTCGTCGTGGCCGGATAGGCAATGTAAGTATTCGAATCCATTAGGTTCAAAAGGCGCCTGCGGCCCCCGCGGCGTCCAGCCTTGATTTGAGCCGCAGCCTGGTGCGCTCTCATGGCTGCGTCATTCTTCGCCTGAACGGCCGTCGAGCTCGATGAGATGCCGGCTCCGATCACATTGTTGATTGCCGTTTGGAGTTGCGCGGGGTCGACGCCGCTCGGAAGCACAGGTTGGCCGCTATACGTCTTTGCTGAGGACATCGTCCCTGCATTCGCCGAGTGCAGGTCTGAGCTTGTCTGATGATCGGGATAGATGACGATGGCTTCCTGGCGATCCATGAAACTACCCCACAGATACAGCGCCGGGCTGGAAACGTCATCCGCTGGTGAAACGATGTCGAGTTCGCCGGCCTCGTCTGTCAATAACCACCCGGCGTTGCCATTGTTGTCGATGTTGTAGCTGACGCCGCCGCTCGTGATCGTGACTGCCCCTGAGGCCCAAACCTTTACGCTCTTGTATACCCGGGGGTTTTTATTCGGGTCTACCAACTGCAGCCGTGTGCGATAAACAGGAGAATCCGGCTGCGGGCCGGCAACGTAGTTATCGGCCATCAGAACGCTTTCACAAGCGAAGCCATTGATCTGCGTTGCCAGGTCAACGCCCGCTATTTCAAAAAGGGGTGTCTGGGTGCCGGATCCGGCGGCACCATACACAACTATGCACAAGCCGTTCTCTACGCCGACGATCTGCGTATAGGGGCTGCCCGTCTGATATTTGAGGAAATCTACTCCCTGACTATCCAGTCGGATGGCGTAAACTAACCCTCCGCTTTGGTCGCAAACGTAGGCGACGCCATCCTCAACGTATATGTTTCCATCTGTGAGATCCCCGCTCAATGTGGTTTCCCAGGCGATTTGCCCCGTAGTTATGCTGCGGGCTGTGAAATTGCCGTTGGAATCGGCGTAATATAGATAGCCGCCGTACGCGGCGACCCGGGATGCGGGACGGAAATAAGCGATCGGACCCTGCGATCCGTCTGCTGCATTGTAAGCAACGACCAGTTTGCTAAACGTCACATAGACGAACTGCCCGTCACAGGAGGAGAGAGCGCCCAGGGGCGCGCCAAATGAGGCTGCCGGACTCATCTGCCAGGCGACGCTTGCGCCTTGGCTGCTGACACGCATTTGCGTCACTTGCGTTTGGGTGAATAGGTAGACTCGCCCGCCACCTCCATCCATGAGATAAGCGCCTGCGGCGCTCTGAACATTTGTCGGCGTCTGCCAGACGACCGGAGCCATGTCGGTATTGACGGAGGAGATGTTGACTGCGATCAAGTCACCCGAAGTCCCCAGATAAAGCACTAGCCCGTTCCACGGAAGAAGGTTACTGATCACTCTCTCAGGCCCTTGCAGTGGTGAGGCAACTCCGAACGCGCGCGAATCTACGCCCCAGATCGCGCCATCGGAGCCCGGTGCCAGAATGATTGGACCAGAACCCACTGCCTGCCCTAAGGTGGCGTCATCAACCTGCGTATCGATTTGGTTCTGAACTCCTGAATGAATGTCCATGGTGAGAATCGCACCCGCGTCGCCGTTGGAAGAGCCGGGATGAACCAGCGTGGCGATGCCGCGATAGTAAGTCGGCAGCCATCCGTTCGAAGCCTGTACGTTCAACTGGGTGCTCCACATGACTTCCGGCGAGTCGCTGTCCGCCACCCTCGCCAGCGGCGCCGCCGCGGATTTGCTGCGAGTCATCAAGAGTCCTGCGCCGAGTCCACCCGCAAGGGTCTGAAGCAGCCCTCGTCGGGTCATGCCGCTGCGGCGAACGTCTTTCGTGGGGTTAAAGTTTGCGTTATTCATTTCTGCACCTTTTCAATCGTTTGACTTACGGTTATGTCTGGAGCGGCCGCTGTTGTGCCTGATGCGGATTCAGTCGTCGGCACGCGAACTGAATCTTTCCGTTCAACGAGCCACGGACAGTCTGCATGAGCCTTTGGCGTCCCACCACGTGCGTTGCTGTGCGGTGTAGCGAACCGCGGTGGCGGCGGCCGCGCCTCGGTGAAAGCAGGGTATTGCCGGAAATCGGCACGGCAACTAAGCTATTGCCACCAGCGTTGATGTACTCAACCGAAAAGATGCCAAGCGGGACGCCAATTGAAGTTCCATTCGCGCCGCATTGATAACGGACAGTCTGACGGGAGATAGAAGGAGTATTCGGCAGTCGAATCGTCAGATCCGCGCCGCAAGCTGCCCTGGAACAGGCGAGCAGTGCCAGCACCGCGCTCTCTTTTGCTTTTGCGATAAGAACTGGGTTGACCATGCCTCGGATGAAAGCAGGATTTGTGCCGAGCAGGGCGTGATCACTAGCCGAGTGTGACCCTCGCCCTGAAGGCGAAAGGCATATTGAAAAGAAGGGGCTTGGAAGCCGACGCGGAGATGTCGATAAAGATTTCGGGAAAGGACCAGGCGCCGTTTCTGCGCCGAACCTTGACCAACCCAATCGGAAATTCCCGGGTTATCGTGAAATCAACATGCGAGACCGCCCGGCTAAGATGCGCCGGACGCTGTTTCCGGGCCCGCTGATCTGCATCGCGCGGACTTTTACCGTTTTACCGGACGGCAGATCGTCGATTGACGATATCGTCCGGGGTGACGGCAGTCGTGTAGCCAGAAGGATCTGCATCGAGGATCTCGCGCCGTAAATAGGCCAAGGGGTCGCAGTGTGCGGTTTCGACTTTCGAACTCAACCCCGCACGCGGTGGCTTTGCTCCGGGCTATATCAATTCGAGGGATGCGTTGGGCCCATTCGTCTTGAGGATCTGCGACCGTCTCGGGTTAGCGGTTCAACGGTTTTCGAGGCAGCCGCATTCGACTACTCCGCCACCTCTCCCCGCGACGAGCTAGGTTAGCTGGGTCTATGTCAAAAAATGTAAGAACCCACTGAACCTTAAGATGCTTGTTTTCTTTGTGCCATTCGCCATTCTGCTGGCATCTTTTGATGCTAATTACACCCAAATCAACTCATGCATCCGTAAGTTATTGATTCGTTTGGCTCCCCAAGACGTACACAGATCCGAACAGGCGCTTGGAGAATCCCGGTTGGCGCAAATCTCTACGCTGTTAACCCGAGCGGAAGTTATTGAAGACAAAGACTATTGAGGTTTGCAATGTACGAATGTTCCGGCCCTCGACCAATTCGGCCAGGATAGTCGCGCCCCTATCCCTTCCTCGTTCGGCCCGGCGCGTGCTGCTATTCCCGTGAACTACTTCTTGCCCCACTGCATGGGGTGAAGCCCTCAACCCCCGAAGACAAGGAAACCCTGCGATGACCACAACAACAGTGAAAGATCCCGTGTGCGGTATGGAAGTCGAAGCGCCACCAGCCCACGAAGTGAGTACAAAGGACAGGGTAGCGCGGGGAGGGTCGTGGTCCCAGACAGGGATTCCGGCGCAACAGGCGCGCCCCTATCGCAGAGAGTGTTCGCCGACCCACTGGGGGTGTTCTGGGGGTAGGGCGAGGGTTATGAATGGGGAAATTTGAGTAAGGACGGGTAATTCGCGATTCCATCGGCAGCCTCAGATCCGACGCGCAAACGGCGACGCGTCAAAGGTATGCGTTGAAAATACGGGATTGTTTTGGCTCCTCAGGTAGGATTCGGACCTACAACCCTTCGGTTAATATCCGACATCCCAGCAACCCCGAGTTGGGGGAGTCTGCGGCAGTGCTTGTAGGCTCCCCAACCATGTCTGGACTTGGCAGAGAAGGGGTTGGCCGGAAATGCGCTCGGGCAGATCCCGCCCGTGACGCAAAGGGCCATGTCGATCTTTATCGTTCAAGCGACCGCGACTTTCGGCGCAGTTCTTTGCTGATTCTTTCCTTTCTGGTGGCGAAATCTCTATCCGCCTCCACTTCGCAGAGGGCTTTCTGGTATCTTCCCAACCATCCTTCCCATCCGTCATCCGTGGGATGAAGACCTTGTCGCCGGAGTTCGTCAACTTTTCCCCTAAGGTGGGGGCGGTTGGTCAGCATTGCCTCCGAACGTCCCAAGTCATCAATCTCTATCCTCAGTCTTTCATTCGTCGATACCCTCCGCAATCGAATGAACGAATTCGTCTTTAGCCCGCCAAGGCTGCGGCACTCCTGCATTTCCTCCGTGTACGGGATATACAACACCCTCGCGGATGTGGCCTCCAACATCAGGAAGTTCCTTCCGGAATGCTCATCCTCGCCATGTCCGAGTACCCGGCCTTCGACCGACGCAAGTTGGCGCCAGTTTACAACTTCGGCCGACAGGCGCTTGTCCGAAACCAATTCCCCATGCGCGGCGAGGGTCTTTTGCCGGTCGCCTGCCCGTTGCATGGCGCGCAGGGCCTGGGCCATATCGGATCGAAGAAGCCACGAGCCCTGGCCCGTGGTTTCTGCCAGCCCCATTCGTGCCAATGCGATCAATCGTGCTGATATGTGATGTGTCCGTGCGCACGCCCTCCCGTATTCCTGAGCGAGCATGAGGCCGTACTCGCTGACTCTTGCATTTCTGATAATGACTCGGTCCAGCGAAGTGAATCGCGCTTCATTGATCTCCCGGCGTTCCGCGTCGGTGGCGTCGAGTGTCGTCCGGAATCCCATTTGTCGAGTGCAAAACTCTTCTGCAATCTCGCGAACGCCACGTTTCACATAATCACGGCTAAACCGCAGCGTCTTCCCGTCCGCAGTTACACCCCTCATGGCGATATGAACGTGCGGGTGCTCGGTATTACGATGCACAGCTGCCACCCACTCAAGCGGGGTGTTGACATCCTCCTGAACGCGAAGCATCACATCCCGGGTTAACCGCTTCAGGTCGGCACGCTCGCCAAACTCCGGAGAGATGATGAACTTCCAAAGCAGTTCATCTTTGCTTGCCTGCCAAGTTTGCAAGCGGGCTGAGATGTCAACGTTGGCCTCCCGCCCATTGAATCCGGTCTCACCGCCGGCGGCGCTCTCACGTTCCAAATAGCGTCCGTGTGCGCGCCACTGCCCGCGGGTCCTGTTCTTCAAATACGTAATTCGCACCGCACATCGCTGCCGGTGCGGCACAGTACGCTTGCCACCCAAAGAGCCCTGACGACTTATTCCTCGACTCTGCCGTGCATAATGCAGCAGCATTCTGAATCCGGGTGTCCAGCCTCCGCCCCCGCCGTTGGTTCGAGAAACCTTTGGTTTTTCGGGGCGCAGCCGGAACTCCCGGTCTTCATCACTCATCGACATTTGCCACCAATTCCTGCATTGCCGAAAGAGATTCGTTCGCCATCGCGTATCCGGCGTTCTTCATCAACCGCGCATAACGATCGCGCGCCAAGGCGACCGAAGTTGCCCTTGCCTCGCTTGGTGGTTCCGGCACACAAGTCAGGACGGTTTTGGTCAGCCCGTCGAGAAGCGCAAAAAGCGCCTGCTGGCCGCGAAGCACGCGGCGCAATTCTTTGGCGAGCCGGTCGAAGCTGGCAGCGGTCTGCTCTTCCATCCCCGCCACTTCGCTACGTGATTTCATTTCATGGTCAATGGCAGCGCGGATGAAGTCACTCGTCGTCCGAAAGCCGCGCTCTTGTGCCGCCTTCTGCATCCGTTGGTCCAGTTCGGAGTGGATTCGAACCGCTCGTTTAGGCATTTGGAAATGTCCTCCACAGATAACGGCTCAGAAAGGACTTTTTGGACAAAAAAGCCGCCAGGATTGCCGTCGGACGTTCGGGCGACACCGCCGGTGTTTTGTCCCCCACCGGAAAATCCTTCCACCACTGCTCGTTAGGGCAAGAATCCAAAATCGTCGTCCGACAACCCTTTATGTTCCACTACCGGTTTTTTGCTGCCGATGGCCGGGTTTGGGTTGTCTCTCGGCACCTCGAGCGCGGTAGGAAGGACGGAAAATACCGAACGGAACCGAATATGGCTGAATTTTACCGAACAAAATTCGGCTTTGTTCGGGTTGAATTGGGTAGACTAGATGCGTTCCCGGGAATAGGCTTTGGATCTACATATCAACAAGTTGCTGGAGGAGATCCCGGAAAAGCCGCCTCGGTCCAAACTGGAACCTCACACGGACGTGATCGGCGCTTTGCGACGAAAGCGCCTAACCTACCGCGAGATTGCGCAGTTCTTCCAGGACCACTTGGCGATCACGGTTGCTCCCAGTACAATCCATGACTTTGTCCGCGTCCGCCGGAGGCGGGGGAAACGAAACGAGGTTTCAACCGGAGAGCAGTCGTCCACCAGGCCAAGCCGTGTTTCAGTACCGCCATTGAAGAACACTCCGGTGAATGATGATGTACAGCAAAGAATCGCCGCGTTGAAGCAACGAACCCCCGCCGAAGCACCGCAGCCGGTGTTCTCGTACGAGGAAGACGAGCCTCTTAAATTGCGGCGAAACCCGGCATCAACCAAGGTCGACTGAAAAAGTCGCCGCCTCAGCTGTTTTCTTTTTAATCGACAGATTTGTCCAAAACCGGCTTCCTGAGCCCTTATATGTATGGGCGCGAAATTCCCCGTGTCGGATGTTCGAATTGTTCGCGGCCAACCCCAGTCAAGTGAGGGACAGAGCGTACAGCGAGGAGGTGGAATGGTGTCAGAGCAGACCGAACAAACGCCAGCAGACAGCCCGCAGGTTCGCAAACGGGTTGTGTTCACCAAGGGCGGGAAAGGAGGCGTTGGAAAAACCGGCTTCATGATTCATCTGGCGGAATGGTTTATCGCCAACGACATCCCGTTCACACTTCTCGATCTCGATACTGAGAACAAGTCGCGCGGCAGCCTGAAGCACTACTTCACCGGGTTCGCCCGGAAGATCAACATCCACACGGAGGCTGGCCTCGACGCCTTCATCGATTGCCTCGCCGAAGGTACTCCGGTTGTCCTGGCCGACATGGGGGCGGGATCGGGTCAGGTGGCGCTCAACTGGTTTGAGACGATGTACCCGGACCTGGCTGAACAGGGGATATTGTTCACTGCGATCGGAGTTGTCACCTCCGACCCGGCCAGCGTGGAGAGCGTGTTGGCATGGGCCGCCCGGCTGCAGAACCGGGTGGATTACGTGATCGTGGAGAACGCCACGAGCCCGCAGGCGGACTTCTCCTACTGGCGGGACGGCGACCAGTGCATCCGCTTTCGAGAGGTATTTCGGCCAGTAGTACTTTCCATGGAATACCGGCTGGCGGATCTTGAGAACGCATCGCGCCAACATGGCGCCACCCTGGCTCAGGTCGCCGAGCGCAAGGCGAATGTGGCGGAGTTGCTGAAAGCTTCCTTTGTAATCCGGGCACAGAGCTACCGTCGACGGTTGTTTCTGGAGTTCGAAAAAGCGAAGGGGTTCTTCCTGCCGTGAAACCACCGACGGTAACTCCAATTCGGGAAACCGGCGCGGCAACGGTAGCAGCGTCAAATCGCTTGGCGAACATCGAACGAGATCTGCAATGGATTGACGAGGTGGCGGCCCTCCTTCCCGAGGAGTCGCGCCTCGGTTGGTACAGGAACGTTCGCCCGTGGCTACGCATGCTCCCGCCGGACGACGAGGTCGCGCACCTGGCGTATTCGATGGGATATCTCGCGCTGCTCACTCGCAGCACGCCTGAGCTAATCGCCGCAGAGAGGGCAAAGCTGGCCGCGCTGTCTCGCAGTCTCATCGGGGAGATAACTGCGACAGCAAAAGCGACCGCCGCCTATCACGAGAAGCTCAGCGACAGGTTGAACGCATTGCCGGGCGAAATCACGAAGGGCCTCAGCCCAGCCACCCTGGCCACCGAGATCGCGGATGGCGTAAAGGAACAATTTCTGCAGTCCGGAATATCGGAGGCGGGGCGGCAACTCAAAGAACAAGGAGACCGGCTCCGACAGGTGGTATCGGGCCAGAATCACGCACTCGGCGAATTCCGACAGCAAATGAAGGATTCCCAAAGTCACGTCACGTGGGTGCTGAACACCGTCACCGCAGCCGCGGATTCCGCAAAGAAATCAATCGACCTCTGGAACGATGAGATGCGCCGTGTGCAGTGGATCTACCTGAGCCTTGTGTTGTTGATTGGTGTGATTCTCGGAGCCCTGTTCTATTGGTGGGTAAGCGCACCTCCGGAGTCGGCTGCGCCACGGCCGACGCAAGAAAATAGGCAAGCGTCGCAGGCAGCCGCGGTTTCAGGAAGGTCAAACGGGCATGCCCCGAAATGACGGCGATCCCGCGCTCGTAGGCGTTGCGGGAGGGAAGAATTCGAATCCCGGTAGCGCGATGTCTGCAAACACGCGTCTGGAAAACATTGAGAAGCCCGTTGACGTGAAGATGGCGGCCGAGTTCCTCGGCGTCAGCACCTCGCTCGTTTATGCTTATGTTGAGCGGAAGCAGATTCCCCATTTTCGGATGATGGGCCGCGCGATCCGATTTCGACTGTCGGAATTGGATTCGTGGCGGCAGCAATTTTACGTCAATGGAGGGATCAATGGGTAAACGAGGACGACCGCCGAAGCTCGGCGGAGCGTTATACAAACGAGCGAATTCGGAATTTTGGCAGGTCCGCTACAAGGACCAGAAGGGAGACGAAATACGAGAGTCCGCGGGCACAACGGATCGTCAGGTGGCCGAAAGATTTCTGCGCGATCGGCTCGACGCCAGGGACGAGGGAAGCCTCACGACTCTTCTAAGCAGCAAACAACTCACGTTCAATCAATGGGCCGACTGGTTCATGGAACGGCGATCGAAGCCGCCCTTTCGGAGCGAGGGCAATCACCAGCAGAACGTCAATGCTCTGAAGTTTCTCAGACCGGTTTTTGGAGAACTCGCGCTTTCCGAAATCACCGCCGATGCCATCGAGAAGCATCTGGGGGATCGGCTTCAGTCCGGGCGGAGAATCCATACGAAGTTCGGACTGCAGTTGCGTGGAAAGATCAAGCCGGCAACTGCCCATCAGGAGTTCAGGATCCTGTCGCACATCCTGAACGTTGCGGTCAGGCAGAAGCGGCTCGCCGCCAACCCATGTCTGGCGGTGGAATTCCCTGTTTCAGTAAAGAAGTCCACCCGGAAGCCGCACTACATGTCGGGGACCGAACAGGCGAAGATCGAACTGGTAGCGCCCGGCTATGTGAGGAATATCGTAGTCATCATTTCCGAACTGGGCCTGCGCTACAAGAAGGAACTGCTCTCCATGAAGAAAGAGCAGGTCGATCTCGAAAACGGATTGGTGCATATTGCGGAGTCGAAGACGGCGAACGGGATTGGCGACATGCCGCTGACCCAGGTTGCCCGAGAGGCGTTCGAGCGTCAGATGGGCGAGGCGGAGGGAAGCGAGTATCTGTTCCCCAGCCCGAAGCCCACGGCGCAGAAGCCGTACATGACCAATCTGCGCAAAGTCTGGGCGGCGACGCTGAAGAAAGCCGGGGTTCGGTACTTCGCCCCGTACGAGCTTCGGCACACGTTCGCAACCCGGCTGAGCGCGGGCGGCGTCGCCGATCATATGGTGACGCAGATGTTGAGACAGGGCGACGCGGAAGTATTCAAGCTGTACAGTCAGGCAAAACTCGGAATGATGCGCGAGGCGCTTACCAGGCTGGACCGGCAGGCGAACGAGCGGGGAATTTCGAGCACACAGATGGCGCGTTGATTGATTTTATGCACATTTTTGAGCACACTCGCCTCCTCGGGAGAGGGTCCGAAGGGGAGGAGGTTTACTGATTGTAAAAGGGATATTTGGTCGGGCTGCCGGGATTTGAACCCGGGACCTCTTGCACCCCAAGCAAGCGCGCTAGCCAGGCTGCGCCACAGCCCGAATAATTCAGTTTACACGGTGCGCGCGTTTATTATCGCGCACCCCGCGAGGCCCGAGTCGCCAGCTGTGCGTTTCTTACGCCGCGGGAACCGGCTCGTTTGACACCCGCGCGTTTTCAAGCACGAATCGATAGCCGATCCGCGGCTCTGTCGTGATGAACGTCGGCTTTGGACCCGGCGGCTCGATCTTCTTGCGCAGCTGATTGATGAAAACCCGCAGATACTCGATCTGATCGCCGTACTCCGGCCCCCAGATCGCCTGCAGCAGGCGCCGGTGCGGCACCGGTTTATTGGCCTGCGAGACCAGATACCGCAGAATGTCGAACTCCGTCGGCGTCAGCCGCACCGGCCCGCCGTGGGCGATCACTTTTCGCAGGTCGAAATCGATCTCGAGATTCGGCGCCGAAATGTGCTTCGGCGTCGTGTCCGTGGCAAATCCGGTGCGGCGCAGCGCGGCGCGTATTCGCGCCATCAGTTCATCGATGCTGAACGGCTTGGATACGAAATCGTCCGCGCCCGCGTCGAGCGCTTCGACCTTGTCGTTGTCCGAATCGCGCACCGAAACGATGATGATCGGCACGTCCCAGCCGTTGCGGATCGCGCGGCAGGTCTCAAGGCCCCCCATTCCCGGCATGTTCATGTCGAGCAGAATCAGGTCGACGGTGCGCTCGCGCAGCAACTCCAGCGCCTCTTCCCCGCTCTGCAGATCGATAACGTTCGCTCCCTGCGAGACGAGCGTGGCGCGCAGCACACGGCGGATCTGCGGCTCGTCGTCAATGAGCAATATAGTGCTGTTCTCTATCACTTTGTCTCCCCGCGGCTTTTCCGGTGGCTTCAGTCGGAAGCTGCAAGCCGAAATGCCGGACCCGTTGGCTCTGCATCGAGCCAGATTTTCCCCTTGTAGGCTTCCGCAATCGTCCTTCGCAATAGCCAGCCCGAGCCCCGTTCCCTCGACCTTATGGCGATCTTTACTGCCTCGATAAAATCTATCAAATATCCGGTCGCGTTCGTCTTCCGGAATTTCGCCGCCTTCGTTCCATACTGTCAGAACAATGCTCGACCCCGAAACGGCGGCCGGAAATCCCGATGCGCCGCACCGGGCTGCGAATACTTCCAGGCATTGTCGACAAACTGCCCCAGCATCTGCTCAAAAAGAAAACTGTCGCCCGTCACCGGCGGGAAGATCTTCTGGTATATCAATGATAAACTCGCGCCGTCCGAAATAGCGCGACATCCTGTCCGCCACCCTGCGCACAATCTGCGGGATCATGCATTCCTCGGTCAGCGGAGTGCGCGCGCCGCGCCTCCAGTTTTGCCAGATCGAGCGATTCGCGGATCAGCTGGTCGAGCCGGTCCGCTTCTTCATCGATCACGATCAACCAGATCGCGTTCCTGATCCGGCGACATCGGCCCCGCAAGCCGAAGCATGGAGGAGGCTGCTTTGATCGAAGTCAGCGGCGTCCGGAAATTATGCGCCAGCGCGTTCAGAACGGTAGTACGGAGTTCTTCGCCGCGCCGGATCACCTCGACATGCGCCCGTTCCTCAGCGCCGCGGGCGCGTTCCAGGACAAGCCGGATCATGCTCGCAACCGTGTTCCGGACCTCCTCCGGAAGGCTGCGCGCCGTGCAACTCCAGAATGTCCGCGGCGTAATCGGTGCCGAGCGGAATGATCGAGACCTCGCCCGCCGCGGCGGTGACACCGCTCTGGAAAGCATGCGGCGCGCCCGCCACGCGCAGTACCGCGCCCTTAAGATGAAACAGTTCAACCACTTTTCTGCACTGCGTCCTCGGCCGCCTCCGCCAGCGTGTTCGCGGAAAGCAGCACCCGGCCCAGCTGATTCAGACGCTCCATCTCTTCGCGCCGCGCAATCGCCTCCTGCGCTCTCTGCTGTGCGCGCACCGCAAGCCGGCTGCCGATAAACGCGGTCAGTGCCATTGCGACAAATCCGAAGACGCCCTGAATTGCCGTACTGAAGCGTACGGCTCGCAGGTGCTCAATGAAGTAGAAGCTGAAGACCAGGCTGGCCGCGGTGGACGAGAGCAGCGCCAGAATCCAGTCGCCGTATGTGGCAATGGCGAGCACTTCAAGCAGCAGCATCATGGCTGCGCTCGAGCGGGTCATGCCCACCATGCTCAGAACCCACGCCGTGCCCCAGAGCACGATGGCCGCACCGGCGAACCGGGCGGCCGTCGCGAGGATGCGTTTCGTTGCTTCCGGCGTCAGGCCCATTCGACGATACAATCGGGTTGGATGATTTTCATCGTCTCACGAATTCTTTCACCGCACATTGGTGCGGAGTCCGATGACCCGGCGTGAAGCCATCGCTTCTCTCGGCGCATCCGTTCTCACTGCCCGCGCGGCATTCGCGCAGCAGGCGACGGAGAAGAACGGCGGGCTCAAAGCCGGCGCCGCGCCGCCGCCGCGGACCACCCCGATGATCTGCGTCTACTCGCAGAATCTGATCAAGGTCCCCTATCCCGAACTCGGCTTCATCGCGCAGCAGATCGGCTACGACGGCGTCGACCTGACCGTGTTCGACGGGGGCCACGTGGATCCGAAGATTACCAACGTCGATATGGTGCGCGCCATCGAAAGCGTGCGCGGCGCGGGTCTCGAAGTCCCCATGATTTCGACAGTGCTGAACGGCGTCGCGGACAGACCATGTACGGCATCCTGGCCATCACTGGCCACACCCAGGTGCACCTCTATCGCACCGGATTCTGGACGTGGGCCACTCCCCAGAGCCCCGTGCCCGATATTCCGCGCCGGCTTGCGCAGGTGCGTACCGATCTGAATAACCTGATGCAGATCGGCAGGAACTACCAGATGGCGGCTATGTTTCCCAATCGCGCCGGCGGCTACGTGGGCGGCGCACTGTGGGATGCGCAGGCGATCATCGGCGATATGGACCCGCACTGGATCGGCTATTACTTCGATCCCTCCCAGGCCACTGCGGAAGGCGCCGTCTCGGGATGGGAAATCGCTCTGCGTCTCGCGCTGCCGAGACTGAAGGCCGTCGCGCTGCAGGATTTCACCTGGGCGAAGAACGGCACAGGATGGCAGATGCAGATGTGTCCGCTGGGCCAAGGCGTCGTCGACTGGACCGGCATTCTTCCGAATCCTCTCCGAAGCGCGGTTCACGGGGCCGATTTCAATCCATCAGGAGTACACGCTGCAGGACGAACTCGGCGCCATGAACAAGGATCTCGAGTTCGTGCGGAAGCAGGTTCAGACCGCGTGGGGCGCCAGCACTACGAGGTGATAATTCTTCTTGCCCGCGCGCAGCAGGATCGCGCCACCGGCCATTTCACGTCGTCGGCTGACACTGTTTTTCTGGGGTCGCGTCTGCCGTTCGTCGTACAGGTAGACGCCGCCACCTTCGATCAGCTTGCGGGCGGCGCCCTTGCTGTCGGCTATCTGCGTTCGAACCAGAAGATCGACGAGTGATGACGCCGCGGTTCCACCTCGTGTGACCGGCAGTTCGCGCAGCAACATCGTGACAGTACCGAAGGAAGGAATTTCTTCCGAACCGAAGAGTATCCGGCTGGCCGCCGCCGCCGCCTCGGCAGCCTCATTACCGTGGATGAGGGCCGTGCAATGCACAGCGAGTTCTCGCTGACCCTTCCGCTTCTCTGGTCTGGATGCGACTTCCTCCGCAATCTCTTCAATGGGGCCTTGTTCGAGGAACGTGAACAGTTTCAGATAGCGAACCACATCGGCATCTGCAGTCTGCAGCCAGTATTGATACATCTGATAGGGACTCGTGCGCTTCGCGTCAAGCCACACCGAGCCTTCTTCCGTTTTGCCGAATTTCTTTCCGGTCGATGTGGTGAGCAGCGGGAACGTGATGCCTTCGCCGCGTCCTCCTTCAATGCGGCGGATCAGCTCCTTCCCGGAGAGGATGTTGCCCCACTGATCGCTGCCGCCCATCTGGATGGTGCAGTTGTGATGCCGATACAGATGCAGAAAATCGTAAGCCTGCATCAGCATGTAGCTGAATTCGGTGTAGGAAATGCCCTGATCGCGCTCTTCCAGCCGCGTGCGCACCGAATCGCGCTTGATCATTTCGTTGACGGAAAAATGCTTGCCGATGTCGCGCAGAAAATCGAGCAGACCGAGCGAGCAAAGCCAATCGGCGTTGTTCAGCATCAGCGCTTTTTCATCCGATGAGAGATCGAAGAACCGGCTCAGCTGCGTGCGGATCTGCGCGGCGTTGATATTCCGCCATCTCCTTCGTCAAAAGCGTTCGTTCAGCCGATTTGCCGCTGGGATCGCCGATCAGACCCGTGCCGCCGCCCACCAGCACCAACGGCCGATGCCCGTGGCGCTGCGCGTGCGCCAGACCCATCACCGGGATCAGGTTGCCAAGGTGAAGACTGTCGGCGGTGGGATCGAAGCCCACATAAATCGTGCGCGGCGCCGAGTTGAGAAATGCGTCGAGATCGTCGCTGGTGGTGGCTTCGAGAAACCCGCGCCAACGCAGTTCTTCAAGAAAGGGACTTTTCATTTGAAATGAAGAGCGCGGCCAGGCGTCAGACGGTAGTCAATGCCGGTTCGTCGAAGCGCTGCGGCGGATTCCAGTAAAGTATCCGCTTGCAGCTCTCGCAGACCATCACGGAGTCCTGCCGCTTGAGTTCCTGCAGAATCTGCGGCCGAAGCTGCATGTTGCATTTCGAGCAGCGTCCGCCGATGACCTCGGCGATCGCGACACCCGCGCGGCCTTTGCGGATCCGCTCGTACTCTGACGCGATCTGCGGCGTCATCTCACTCAGAATCGTCTTGCGCTCAGCCATCAGAGCCGTCGATCTCCTTCTGGTCGACGGCTGTACTTCTCACGCGCTTTCGCTTTCTCCCCTTCGACTTCTTTTTTCTCGGCTGCCAGCGCCGCTTCCGCCGCCTTAACGGCTTTTTCCAGCGGCTCGGACTCGCTCATCAACTCCAGAATGCGGTCTTCGGCCTTGCGGATTTCCTGCTGTGCGAACTCGATCTCATGCTGGAAGGCGCGATACTGCTCGTTCGTCTTCGCCTCCATCATCTGCGCTTTAAGCTTCGAGATCTTCTGCTCGCTTGTCTGGATGTCGCCTTCGAACTTCTTGCGGTCTTTCTGATTAGCGGAAAGTCCGGCGCGATCGTGGTCGAGCTGCCGCTGATGCGCGTCGAGGCGCTTCTCGATTTCCGCAATGTGTTTCGGCAGGGCGCTGATTTCCTTCGTCAGCTCCATCACGCGATCGTCGAGGTTCTGCAGTCGAATCGCAAGGGAGATGTCAGGCAGCATGGCTCGATTCGGATTTTAACAAACCCCATCAACCTTCCTGCCGAATTTGCGTAGCAGTTCGACGCGCGCTTCCGCCAGTCCCGGCACTCCGAGCGCGGCGGCCACCACGTAGAACGAGAGCAGTCCGACAGGCACCCCGACCGCGACGTCTGTCACCCGGGCCAGCAGCCGGAGCGCTAACGAACCTGTGCGACAGAACAACGACTCCGCGGCACGCGACTCCCATCGCGCCCGCGGCCAGCGCTATCTTCGCAAACCCGGTCAGCAGCCTTCGCCCCCCGAGGTGGCCGACCTTCCGCCGCAACAGCACCAGCAGAGCGAGCGAACTGCATGTCGTAACCACCGAAGTGGTCAGTGCCAGACCTGCGTGACCGAACCCGGCCAGCCGGACCGTCGCGAACGCCGCCGCCGCGTTCACGAACACCGAGCCGATACTGACAAACATCGGCGTGCGCGCATCCCCCAGCGCATAGAACGCGGGGGTCGCGAGTTTCATAACCGCGTATCCCGCCAGTCCCGCCGCGTAGCACTCCAGGGCGACCGCTGTCTGATGCGTGTCATACGCGAGAAATCTGCCGTGCTGGTAGACGATGCCGATCATGCTCTCGCCCAGAATCGCGAGCCCGGCTGCCGCCGGAACCGTCAGCAGCAGAATCATCAGAATCGAGCGCGAAAGGATCTGCCGGAATTCGGCCAGATCATGGTGTGCGGCACTGCGCGAAAGCCGTGGCAGTGCGGCCGATGCGATGGCTACGCCGAACACTCCCAGCGGCAGAATGAAAAACCGGTATGCGTACGCGAGCCAGCTGACCGGACCGTTCATCACGTGTCCCGCCGCATCGCGCAGGCCGGCGGCAAAATTGGTATTCACCAGAATGTTGATCTGGCCCGACGCACTGCCGATCACCGCCGGTCCCATCAGCCCGAGAATGTGCCGCACCCCTTCGTGCCGCAGATTCCATTGGGGTCGCCATGCGAAACCCGCGCGCCACACGCCGGGCAGAAGGAAGACCAGCTGCCCGATTCCGCCCAACACGACGCCGAACGCCATCCCGCGCACGGCGCTGATTCCGAGGCGCGGACCGAGCCAGTGGCCCAGCACCAGTCCCGACACAACCGAGCAAACATTGAATGCCGCGGACGACAGCGCCGGCACCGCAAAGCGATGCGTGGAGTACAAAATTCCCTGCGCCTGAGCCGCCAATGCCAGCAGCAGCAGGAATGGAAACATGATGCGTACCAGCGAGGCCGCCAGCGCCGATTTCCCCGGCACGGCCTGAAATCCTGGCGCAAACAGATTCACGAACACCGGGCTCAGCAGCATTCCGACGGCGCAGCAGCCTCCTGCAATCACCAGGATGAAAGTAGCCGTGATGTTGGAAAGCTCGCGCGTCTCGGTCTGCGTCCGGGTCGCGAGGTAACGCGTGAAAGTGGGCACGAAAGCCGACGACAACGCCCCTTCCGCAAAAAGCTCGCGCGCCAGGTTAGGAATGCGGTACCCGAGCACGTACGCGTCGTAAGTTGCGCCCGCGCCGAACAGCCAGCCAAGGACACTTTCACGCACCAACCCCGTAATGCGGCTGACCGTGATCGCCGCCGAAAGAATCTGCGCTGACCGGACCAGCCCGGGGTTTCCAGGCGACGCCGCCTCTGACGCCAGGCTCTTTTCGGATGCCAAGCTCTTCCCTGACGCCAAGTTAGGGACCTTCGATCCGCCGGAGGTCCACGTCGCCGTGGATCTCCACGGTCTGGTCGAACGTGGCCACTTCCGTACCCGGCAGCTTCGCCGACGCGGTGCCCGCCGCCACTCCCCAGCTGAGGGCCTCGGGGAAATCGTCGCCGTTTCGCAGAGACCACGTGAGCGCGGCTGCGAGGGCATCGCCCGCGCCGATCGGCGAAATGGCTTCCACCCGCGGCGGGGTCGCTTCCCAAAGCTGATCGGCGCCCTGCCAGTGCACGACCCCGATGGCGCCCCGGCTGCCCAGCGACAGCACTACGGACTCTGCTCCCATCGACCGGATCCTCTGCACCGCCGCCATAGCGTGCGACCGGGTCAGCAGCACCGTGTTGAGCAGCCGTTCGGCCTCCTGCTGATTCGGTGTGACAACGGTCGGCTCCGCCTCAACGCCGCGCGACAGGGCCTCGCCGTCGGTATCGAGCAGGGTGCGTACGCCCTTCTTCTTTGCGCGGGCAATCAGCTGGGCATAGAAATCGGTGGGAACGCCCGGCGGCAGACTGCCGCAAAGCATCAGCCATGAAGCATTTGCCAGCTGCGCCTCCACCGTTCCTTCGATACTCGAGAGCTCACCGCGCGCCAGACGAGGACCCAGTTCGTTCAGCTTGACCGTCAGGCCGTGCCGGTCGACGATAGTGAAATTCAGCCGGATATCGCTGCGGATCGGCACGGTGGCAACCGGAAATCCGCATTCGAGCATGTAGTGTTCGAAACGGCTGCCGCGTTCGCCGCCTGCCGGAAAGATCGCCAGCGTCCGGCCGCCAAAGGCGTGAATTACCGAAGCCGCATGGATGCCGCGGCCGCCCGGGGAGTCTTTGCTCGAAAGGATGTAGGCGCGATCGTCGAAGGCAAGACGGTCCACTGCGATCGTCCGGTCGATGGCCGGATTCATGGTCAGGGTGACGATCAACCTTCATGGTGGCACACGGTCCTGCCATCAGGTCGCAGCGTCAGGACACCAGATTCCACGCGTGCATCTGCAGCAGCAGCTTCGCCAGATCGATGGGCTTTACCAGATACCCGTCGCAGAGCGCGTTCCAGGACCGGCCCACCTCGCGGATGTCGTCCACCGCCGTCGTCATGATGATCTTCGCGCCCGATGTCGAGAGTATTCCGTCCGCTTCCTCCAGTGCCCGCACCTGCCGGACCGCCTCAATTCCGTTGACAAAGGGCATCATGATGTCCATGCAGATCAGATCGTATCTTTCGCCATGTCTGGCAGCCTCGCGAAATGCCTCGACGGCGTCCCTGCCGTTGACTGCGATGTGGCACTCGCCAAAGCGCGAGAGAAAAGTCCGCAGTACCAGCCGACTGGCCAGGTCGTCTTCCACGAGCAGCATCCGCAGTGGTCTGCGGCCGGCTGCCGGCAGCGCAACCGGCTGGCCAGCGTGATTTGTTGTCGTCGTCATCATTTGTCACTCCCCGGCGCCCACCCGGCGAGCGCGACACTTTCCCGGAATCGTTCGAACTCTGCGGTCGCTCCGGACAGCAACTCCGTGCAACGATCCGGCCGGCCTGCATTGACGCCGTCTTCAATGGCCTGCACGACCGCGCGCAGGCCCTCGGCGGACACGGTTGCGGCGGCTCCCTTCAGCGTATGGGCATGAAGCAGAACGCCGGCATCGTCGTGGGCCGCCAATCGCTGGCTCAGACGAAGGATCTGACAAGGCATGTCCTGCAGGAACCCTTTCAGGACAATGCCTGCGATCCGCCGGTCTCCCATCAGCCGATCCAGCAGTGCCGCTTCATCGAAGACTTTTCCCGATGGCCCTTGACCGGCCAGCTGGACGGGAGGCTCAGGGGTCGGCAGCCATTTGGCAAGCATCTCGTCGAGCCGGTTAAGATCCACAGGCTTTGACAGGTAGTCGCTCATCCCGGCTTCGATGCACGGCAGCCGGTCG
Organism: Terriglobia bacterium; assembly: GCA_963709215.1. Classification (GTDB taxonomy): domain Bacteria; phylum Acidobacteriota; class Terriglobia; order Bryobacterales; family Bryobacteraceae; genus BOG-234. Next base: position 29,984 of record CAVPVO010000001.1, read on the forward strand.
CCGGACATCGCCGACGCCGTCAACGCGACGATCGGAATCTTCGACTTTGCCGACTGGCGAATGTGCCTGGTTGCCTCATACCCGTCCATCACCGGCATCTGACAGTCCATGAGCACAAGGTCGTAGCCGCCAAGGAGAACCGAATCGACAGCCTGGCGTCCGTCCGTCACGGAATCGGCGTCGTAGCCGAGTTTCTTCAGCTGGGCCAGAGCAACAATTCGGTTGGTTGGGTTGTCCTCCGCCACGAGGACGCGAACGCCGGTTTTCTTCGTTGGTGCCTCCGTCCTGGTTTGCGTGGGCGCATTTACCGCGCTGGTGGGCTGCGCGGGGACGCCCTCGCGGTTTGCGATTTCAAAAACCACGGTGAACCGGAACGTGGTGCCCTCGCCATCACGGCTCTCGAAACTGATCCCGCCACCCATCAGTTCGATGAGCTGCCGGCTGATCACCAGCCCCAGACCTGTGCCACCGTACCGCCGCGTCAGAGACGCATCCGCCTGGGTGAAGGGAGTAAACAGGGATTCGGCCTTCGCAGCCGGTATTCCGATACCCGTGTCGCTGAGCACAAAACGAACCGTTGTGGCTTTGTCAGACTGGCTCTCCAGTTCCACGCTCAGCTTCACCTTGCCGCGTTCCGTGAACTTGACTGCGTTCCCCGCCAGGTTTGTGAGTACCTGACGCAGCCGGTTCGGGTCGCCCTCCACGAGCGAGGGAACCTCCTGTGAGACGTTCCACGCCAGCTCGATTCCTTTCCCGGCCGCCTGGAAGTTCAGCATGCGGAAGACGTCGTCTACAGTCGCACGCAGGTTGAAGCTCAAATGCTCCAGAACGATCTTGCGGGCCTCGATTTTGGAAAGATCGAGGATGTCGTCGATGAGCCCCAGCAGCGCCCTTCCGCTGGTGTTCGCCACTTCCGCAAAACGTTGTTGCTCGGCCGGCAGCCCGCTCCCGAGCAGCAGCTGAATCATGCCGAGCACCCCGTTCATGGGAGTGCGGATTTCGTGACTCATGTTCGTCAGAAACCGGCTCTTGGCTTTGCTGGCGGCTTCGGCAGCCTCCCGCGCCACGATCAGCTCGGCTTCATAACGCTTTTGATCCGTTATGTCCTCCGCGATACCCGCGATGCGGATGATTGTGCCCGCTGCGTCGTGGATCGGAAACGCCCGATCCCGGATCCACTTAACACCTGCGGGCGTCCGGATGCGGTAATCCGACTCGATTCTTTCCCCGCCGGCCTGGCGGGCAAATGTTGCCATCGCCTGTTGATGGTCATCCGGGTGTATCGTCTCAACCCATGCCATCGGATTCTGGTACAGGCTCGCGCAGCTGCGCCCCCAGACCTGCTCGTAGGCGGGACTGACATACAGAATCTGATCGCATTTGGCGGTCATCATCCAGAACACTTCGCCCATATTTTCCGCCAGCTGCCGGAATCGTTCTTCGCTGCTCTGTAGGGCGAGTTCAGCGCGCTTTCGCTCGGTAATGTCGCGGAACGTCCACACCCGCCCGAGGTCGCTGCCGTCATCGCCGCGCAGGCCGGTGGAATAACGTTCCAGCACTCTCCCGTCAGTCAGTTCGATTTCGCAGTGATCCTTCGCGTCAGGTTGGCGGTTGATCTCGTCAATGCGTTTCAGGAATCGCTCCGGATCCTTCACCTGCTTCAGCACCGCCGAAGGCACGAGGGGCGGTTTATCGTCCACCTGATAATCGGGAACGCCGTAAGGGATTTCGTCCAGGGGGATGCGCCAGATCTCGTGGATGAGCTTCCGGTTGTGCGAAACGATGCGTTTTTCGTTGTTGACCACAAGGATTCCGTCGAGCGAGACCTCCTGAATTGCGCGCGTCAGAGAAAGCTGAAAGCGCAGCGCCTGTTCGTTCTGCCTGCGGTCCGTAATGTCCGAACTCAGGCCAACGTGTCCCAGGTATTCACCGCTTTCCGAGAGACGCGGGGTCGCATACGAACCGATCAGACGCCAGACGCCGTCAGCCCGCCTGAGCCGGGCTTCTGCTTTGAACGGCGCCTTTCGGGCTGCAGCCTGCTGGAAGGCTTCCGTGTACTGCACGGCGTCTTCCGGATGGATCAGGGGCTGCCAGTTTCCGGCCGCCGCCAGTTCCGCGCTGATTCCGAAAAACTCGCGCCAGTACTGGTTGACGAACGAGTTATGCCCGTCTGTTCCCGTCACCCAGAGGATCGTCGGACAGCTGTCCGCCATGGAGCGGAAGCGCTCTTCGCTCTCCCGCAGCGCATCGTCGGCGCGCCTCGCTTCGGTGATGTCCTCGATATGCACAATGCTGTAGATCAGACCGCTCGGCTCTCGGATCGACGACACCTTGATCCGTGCCCACACCGTTTTTCCGCTGCGATGGATGTAGCGCTTCTCGTAGGATGAACAGAACCCCGACCTGTTGCGCGCGACATCAATGGCGGCCAGCGTGAGTCCGTGGTCGTCGGGATGCGTCAGGTCCAGCCACGTACGCGAACGCAGTTCCGCCTCCGAATAGCCCAGCATCCGGCACAGCGCCGAATTCGCCTGCGCGATCGTTCCGCCCGGATTGCAGACCGCCATGCCATGCGGCGCGTGTTCAAAGACCCCACGGAACCGTTCTTCGCTTTCGCGCAGCTTGCGCTCCGCGCGCTTCTGGTCATCGATATTGCGCGCAATGGCGGAAGCACCGACGATCCTTCCTGCCGAGTTCCGGATGGGAGATATGGAGAGCGATATTTCGACCGGCTTGCCGTCCTTCGCCAGACGCACTGTATCGGAGGGGGTGACCGTGCCGCCGGCCATTACAATCGCGAAGTTTCGCTGCATTTCCTCGCGGCGCTCCGGAGGAGCGAGAATCGTGACCGGCTGTCCGATGGCTTCCGCTTCCGTATAGCCGAATAGTTTCTCAGCGCTTCGGTTCCAGCTCACGATAATGCCTGCCGGGCTGATCCCCTTGATGGCATCTTCCGAAGAGTCGATGATCAGTGCCAGCAGAGCCCGGGTTTCTTCCGCCTCGCGCTGCGCCGAGACGTCGCGCATAATCAGGGAAACGGCCACTACATTGCCCGCAGAATTCCGGATCGGGCACCCTGTTCCCGTGATGGGGATGCGCCGCCCGTCCCGGTGCAAAACCAGTCCCTCGTGTTGCCTTACCGGGTCGCCTTCCTGCAGCCGCGCCAGCAGCTGCGCCAGCGGATCGTGCCGCTCTGGCGGCACCATCTCCGCGACGTTGCGTCCGATCGCGTCCTCTGCCCGGTATCCGCACAAACCCTCGGCGCCCCGGTTCCAGGAGAGAATCACGCCTTCGCGGGAGCAGGCGACAATGGCGTCCTCAGAACTTTCCACGATTGCCGCCAGCAGCGACTGCGTCCGCTCCGCTGCCCGCCGCGCCGTCACGTCCTGTTTAATCGCGATGTAGCCCGTGATCTCTCCGCCGGAGCCGCGCACGGGCGCGATGCGCGTCTCTTCGGTGTACAAGCTTCCGTCTTTGCGGCGGTTGACCAGTTCACCCTGCCATACCCCGCCGGACCTGATCGTTCTCCACAACTCCTCGTACGTCGAACGAAGCTGCCGGCCCGACTTCAGGAGCCGTGTATGCTGCCCGACGACTTCGGCTGCGGAGTATCCGGTTAATTCCGTAAATGCGGGATTGACGTACTGGATGATGCCGGAGGTATCTGTAACGACGACGCCGTTGGCCGCCTGTTCGACGGCCGCCACCAGACTGTCGCTCGTAATCGTACCTTGCCAGGACGCATTCCCACTCAACAGATCAGACCTCCCTCAGCCTCTATATCGGCAGAGGGCGGTATTTCTCTTGAGGGGGGAATCCGCTATCGGCTGCCGTTACCGCAGTAGTGCACTTCGGGTTCGCGACCTGCCAGTGCGACTGAGGCGGCATATCCCGCCGGCGCGTGCACGTCAGCCGCGATGATGTTTTCCGGCGGCTTGTCGAAAAGCGCGCCGCCGACGGCCTTCGTTCTGGCCTCGCGCCGCGTCCACGCCTGATACAACTCCTGCCGGGTAGCCGGCAGATCGGTTTCCCCGAGTCTCTCGAGCAGCGGCGCCATTTCGATGTTCGGCCGGATGCGCTCAATATCCACCCCTACAGGCACTGCCTGCGTGACCGCAATCATTGCCCAGTCGCCGGCATGCGAGAGGTTGAATTCCACGTCGGAGAACGGAAGCAGCGCCGGTTTGCCGTGGGGCCCGTAGCTGAACGCGAGGCGGAATGCGTCGTCCCCGGCGTACCTCGAGAGAATGAGCCGAAGCGCGGACCGCGCCCGCGACCATCGGACCCGGTCTTCTTCAAACCGGAACCGGTTCGCACGCGCAATCTCGTCGTCCGTCAGCTGCGAGGGCGAGGGTGTGGTCAGCGAAACTGTCCATACATCGACCGGACATTTCTCCATCGTTTCTATCGCAGTTTACAGGGCGGGGACGGGCGTTATCGCGCGGTGATCAGCATTCGAGCAGCACGACGGCCTGCGCTTCGGCCGAGAGGCCTTCGCCCACCGGCCCCACGCCTTCCGCCGTCTTGAACTTCACCGAAACCCGAGTCGACGTCCAGCCCCATCGCCTTCGCCAGCGATTCGCGGATCGCCAGCCGGTAATCCTTCAGCTTCGGCCGCTCCAGGATGACGGTGGAATCGACGTTGACGATCGCGATAGCCCGCCTGCGCCGCCAGATCGCAGGCGTGCTTCAGAAACTGCAGACTGTCGGCGCCCTTCCAGCGCGGATCGGTATCCGGGAAATGCATGCCGATATCGCCCGCCGCGATGGCGCCCAGAATGGCATCGGTGATGGCGTGCGACGAGAACATCGGCATCGGAATGGCCTTCGAGACCGAACTCGGACGGAATCGTGACGCCGCCCAGAATCAGCGGACGCCCGGCCGCGATGCGGTGCACGTCCCAGCCCTGGCCGATGCGGAAGTCATCACTGAACAGGCTCAACGCCGCGCGGTTTCCTGCTCGAAGAAAAGCCGCGCCAGATCCATATCGCTCGGCCGGGTGATCTTGATATTGCGGTCGCTGCCCAGCACCACGCTGATTTCCACCTGATCCAGCCGCTCCACCAGGCTCGATTCATCGGTGCCCGCGAAGTTATCGCGCCGCGCGGCTTCGAACGCGCGGCGCAGAACGTCGTAGCGGAACACCTGCGGGGTCTGCGCCAGAATCAGCCGCTCGCGCGAAATGGTGGCCCGCACTTTCGCGCCGCCCGCCTGCGCGCCGCTGACCTGCTTCACCGTATCCACCGGCACGATGCCGACAATCGCCGCGCCGGTCAGCTGCGGCTTCTTCGATCACGCGGCGGATGGTATCCAGATCGACGAACGGCCGCACCGCGTCGTGCACCGCGACGATATCCGTATCCGGATCGAGCGCCGCGAAAGCCTTCTCCACCGATTCCTGCCGCGTATTGCCGCCCGCCACCACGCGCAAGCGCGCCGAGCAGCCCGCGGCCTTCTTTTGCGAGCATCTCCTCGACCCACTCGATTTCTTCTTCGCGCACCGCGACCACGATGTCGGTGCACCAGCGGGCGAAGCGACGAACTTGCGAACCGTGTGCACCAGAATCGGCGCGCCTTCGAGCAGCATGAACTGCTTGCGGCTGGTGCCGGTGGTTTCGGCGGCGCAGCGGGATGCCGCGCTGCATCCGGGTGCCGAGGCCGGCTGCCGGCAGAATGACGGCGGTTTTCACGATCAGCTTCTTCTCCGACTGCCTGTTCCCGGCGCGGCACGTTCACGGCGTTCCGCACGGAGCGCCGGCCGGTCCGGCGGCAGCCGGATCTGCGCGCGCTCGTCGTACTTGCCGAAAATCATTTTCCCGGCCGTGGTCTGCAGAACGCTGGTCACGGAAATGTCGATCGTCTTCGAAATCATGCGCCGCGCGTTGTCGACCACCACCATCGTACCGTCATCCAGATAGGCGACGCCCTGGTTGTATTCTTTGCCTTCCTTGAGGATGAACACGCGCATCAGCTCGCCCGGCAGCACGATGGGCTTGAGCGAATTGGCCAGTTCGTTGATGTTCAGCACCTCGACGCCGCGCACGTGCGCGACCTTGTTCAGATTGAAATCGTTGGTGATGATCTTGCAGTTGTAAAGCCTTGGCCAGCTCGATCAGTTTCATGTCGACTTCGCGGCACCTGCGGGAAATCCTCAGTCACGATCTGCACCTTCAGATGCGCCATTTTCTGAATGCGCTGCAGCACGTCGAGCCCGCGCCGGCCGCGATTGCGCTTCATCGAATCGGCCGAATCGGCCACCATCTGCAGCTCGTGCAGCACGAACTGCGGGACCACCAGAATGCCGTCGAGAAAACCGGTATCGGCGATATCGGCGATGCGGCCGTCGATGATGACGCTGGTGTCGAGGATCTTCTGATTGGAGCGGCTGTCCGCCTCGGCGCCGAACAGGCCGCCCAGCGCGGCCAGATTCAGCAGATCGCCCTTGGCCGCGCCGGTGACCGCGCCGACGTAGGCAAACAGCAGCAGGCAGACGACCTGAGCGAAGTGCAGCGCGTTCGAATCGGCCGCCCGACCTGGCCGAGGACCAGACTGACCAGCGCGGCGCAGAACAGCCCGGCGACGATGCCGAACACCACGCCGATCAGGCGCTCCAGCGTGATGCGCGCAATGCGGCGCTCCAGAATGATCGCCAGCCACGCCAGCGCGGCACCCACCAGCGCCGCCGACCAGAAAGGCGCGTCCGGCGGGCGGAAAATATCCGGCGGCGACGCCCAGAATCAGAATGAATATAGCCCGAAAAATAATAAAATCCAGCACGCTCCGCGCCCCCCGAATGCGCGTTGCAACAGTAGCAGTCGAAATTGTACCATTCAATCCGCTGGTAGTCGCCGCTATCGTTTGTAGCCGCGGAGGTTATGGACCTGACTTCGCGCGGACCTACTTCACGACGAAATTGATCAGTTTCCGGGCACCGCGATCACTTTGACGACGGTTTTACCCGCCACCAGCGCCTGAACCGCGTCGTCGTCCTCCGCCATGCCGATGAGGCCCTGCTCGTCCAGTGCCCGCGGGCACGATCAGACGCGCGCGCACTTTGCCGTTGATCTGCACCACGATCTCGACCTCGGATTCGCGCGCCAGGTCGGGATCGAAATCCGGCCAGGTCCTGCTTGAACACCGGCGCCCTCGCCGCCTTGCTCTTCCCACAGTTCCTGCGGCCAGATACGGGGCGAACGGCGCCAGCATCAGAGTCAGAATCTTCGATGGTCTGACCCATCGCGGCCGGCGAGATGTGCGCCTCCTTCGAGATACATCTCATTGACCAGTTCCATGATGGCCGCGATCGACGTGTTGAAGTGCCAGCGGCTGTCGAAGTCTTCGCGTGATCTTCTGCAGCGTCTGGTGCAGTTTGCGCAGGATCTTCGCGTCGGCGCGCCGTCGCCTTTGCCTTCCGCGACGGGCAGATTGCGCGTGGCGAACCGGTAAACGCGGCCGAGAAAGCGATAGATGCCTTCGACGCCCGCATCGATCCAGTCGACATCGCGCTCCGGCGGCGCGGCGAACAGGGCGAACATGCCGCGCCGTATCGGCGCCGTGCTTGTCCGCGACCTCGTCGGCCGGCACCACATTGCCTTTCGACTTCGACATCTTCGCCCCGTTGCGAATCACCATGCCCTGCGTGAACAGCTTGCGCACGGGTTCGTCGTAGGTGGTCAGGCCGATGTCGCGCATCATCTTCGTCCAGAAGCGCGAGTAGATCAGATGCAGAATGGCGTGCTCGACGCCGCCGATGTACTGGTCGATGGGGAACCAGTAGTCGATCTTCGTTTTGTCGAACGGCGCGGTGGAATTCTTCGCGATCGCAATAGCGGTAGAAATACCAGCTCGAATCGACGAACGTATCCATCGTGTCGGTCTCGCGCCGCGCCGGGCCGCCGCATTTCGGGCACGTCACGTTCACGAACTCCGGCACTTCATCGAGCGGCGACCGGCCTTTGCCGGTGATCTCGATCTGCCGCGGCAGCAGCACGGGCAGCTGATCGTCGGGCACCGGCACCACGCCGTCCGTCGGGCAATGGATCACCGGAATCGGCGTGCCCCAGTAGCGCTGCCGCGAGACGCCCCAGTCCTTGATCCGGAACGTGATGGCCGCTTTGCCGAAGCCTTCAGCTTCTGCGCGACGGTCGGCCATTTCGCGCGCGCGCGTCTTCGCTGGTCAAGCCGCTGTACGGGCCGGAATTTTCGACGATTCCATAGTCGTCCGAACGCTTCCGTCATCGTCGCCGGATCGGCGAGTTCGCCGTCCACGGGCCGAATCACGGGCCGGATATCGATGCCGTACTTCCTGCAGAATTCGAAATCGCGCTGATCGTGCGCGGGCACGGCCATGATGGCGCCGGTCCCGTAACCCATCAGCACGAAGTTGCCCACCCACACCGGAATCGCTTCGCCGCTGAACGGATTGACGGCGCGGAGGCCGGTGTCGAAGCCTTCCTTCTCGACATCGCCCGGACCCTGCTGCGCGCGCGCGTCGATCATCTTCTTCGCCGCGCGCCTGCATCTCGGCGCTCAGCTTCGAGCGCCACGATCTCATGCTCGGGCGCGAGGATCATGCACGTCGCGCCGTAGATGGTATCGATGCGCGTGGTGAACACGCGCACCGGGCCGTAGCCCTCGACTGCGAAATCGACTTCCGCGCCTTCGCTGCGGCCGATCCAGTTGCGCTGCATGGTGAGCACGCGCTCCGGCCATCCGCCTTCCAGCTGCGCGATGTCCCGCAGCAGTTCATCGGCATAGGCGGTGGTGCGCAGGAACCACTGCTCCAGCGCGCGCTGCTCGACCGGCGTGGATTCATGCCGCCAGCAGCAGCCGTCCACCACCTGCTCGTTGGCCAGCACGGTTGCGCATTGCGGGCACCAGTTCACCAGCGCCTGTTTGCGATAAGCCAGGCCGCGCTCCATCATGCGCAGGAAGAACCACTGATTCCAGCGGTAATATTCGGGCTCGCAGGTGGTCACTTCGCGATCCCAGTCGTAGGAGAAGGCGAAGCGGCGGTGCGTGCGCTTCATTTTCTCGATGTTGGCGAGGGTCCATTCGCGCGGCGGCCGTTTGTTCTGCGATGGCGGCATTTTCGGCGGGCAGCCCGAACGCATCCCAGCCCATCGGATGCAGCACGTTATAGCCGCGCATCCACATGTAGCGGGCCAGCGCATCGCCGATCGAGTAGTTGCGGATGTGCCCGATATGCAGCGCGCCGCTCGGATAGGGCAGCATCTCGAGCACGTAGTATTTCGGCTTGTCGGAGTTCTCTTCGGCTTTGTAGAGACCGGGCTGCGGCCTGCCAGCGCTCGTGCCATTTCAACTCGATCTGGTTATGGTCGTACGTCTTTTCGGGCATCTAGAGTCTTGGAAACCAGTTTTGCAGAGTGTCTTTCAGGATGCGGAAGCTGGGGCTTGAGGTCCAGAGCTCAAGGTCGGCGCGGAGGGCTATCTGCCCATACTCCGGCGGGCGCGGCTTGCGTTGGTATTTCTGCAAGAAAAGGTTGTGCAGTTCCGACTTCGGGTCGGCAGCGTTAACAACTCCGCGTGAACCCCCGATCGCGGCCGGATCCTGAACCAGCCACTCCTCGAGTTCCGGCTCAATCACAATAACGGCTGATCGATTCGTGAAGGAGCACGAGTCAAGCCGCGTCTGCAGGATGCCGGCGCAATCGGCTGGTCGCTTATGACAGCCGCTGCCATGATGATCGAGCGCGAGGATGAAGCGATGAAAGTCCCGGCTCTTTCGCTCGTCCCGGAGGAATTCCGGACCTTCGGTGTAAACTCCCGAATCACGCCGGTAATGCCGGTCCACATCAAAATCAATCGCCTGCATCCCGAGTGCGTCCGGTCGCGCCAGCACGGACCGGAAGACCGCCTGCATGTCGGCGTCGGCGGTCAGAACGAAGAGGTCCTTCATCCAAGTACGCGCGACGCGATAACTGTTCCTAAGTCGGGAACCCCGTCCCAGTCGCGAAGGACCGGGTTTTCCTTCCCATGCTGCACGATCACTTCCCGGTCCTTTTTCGAAAACAGCAGGAGATCATCCACATCGGCATCCTGCACGACGATGGGCGAATGAGTCGTTACGAACGTCTGGGCATTCGGTATCGACTTGATCGCACTCATGACAATCTCGACGGCCTTCGGATGTATGCCGTTTTCCGGTTCTTCGAACAGATATAGTTTCAGACCCTCGTCCGGCAGGAAAGCGGGCAGAGTCAGGGCAAGCGTCCGAAGCGTCCCGAAGCTCGCCAGCCAGCTCGGGATTTCGAGACCATCTTTGTAGCGGATAACGAGGTATTCAGCCCGGTCATCTTCGCGTTGACGCCACGAAATCGAATCCAGATCCTCCAGAGCCAGGCGGAGATGATAGAACCACTCTTCCGGGTCAGCCCTCAATAGCCGCCCGGCAACTCTTGCAAGATTTCGCCCGTCCGGCAGAAGTTGGGTTGCAGTCAAGCTAGGAGGGCAAGGGGTACCCATGCACCTACTGTCCAGACTCAGCGCGTGAATCTCTTTGGTTAGCAGTTTCTTAACGAGGTTGGCGGTTCGAAAGCGCTGCTCATCTGCTGGTACCTGCGTCAGCGCGCCGCGCGCTTCCCCAAAGAAATAGGTTTCTAGTCGCGGTTCATCCTCGCGCAGGTAATGGGCCGAGCCGATATCAGTTCGAAAGAGAATATCTCTGGTGGTCCCGGTCGATCCCTTCTTCAAGTATTCGCTGGCAATCCGCGCGCCCGATTCGGCGGACTCAACAAGGGAGAGATGGTAGGCCACAGCCTCGCCATTTAATGCCGACGGCTCAAGCGTGATCCAAAACTTGACCGTCCCCCCGTTCCGATCGAACGTGAGGTCTCGCAGCGAGGCCACGTTCCTCCGACTAACCGCCTCCTGCACATCGAAGAGCAGCAGATCTTTAATAAACTCAATGACTTCGAAAAAGGTACTTTTCCCGCTCCCGTTCGGTCCCACAAGCACATGGAACCGCCCAAGCCCCGACAGCCTGAGATGCCGAAATCCCTTGAAGTTTTGAGATTCGATGCTGGAGATCACTTCTTCAACGATAACCGTTTCAGTGCGTCCACATTGCGCCGGTCGTCGCCATCTTCATCCACCGGCGTCTCCAGAATGAACGCCTTCGTCCGCAGCTTCGGATGCGTCAGTATCCTCCGAAACCCCTCCTCGCCGATCGCGCCCTCGCCGATGTTCGCGTGCCGATCGAGATGCGATCCCAGCGCTCCCTTGGAATCGTTCGCGTGAATCACCCGCACCAGATCCAGCCCCAGCACCTTTTCCGCGGCGCTGACCGTCTGCTTCAGACCAGCCGCCTGAGCCACGTCGTATCCGGACGCGAGCAAGTGGCAAGTATCGAGGCAATACGCCAGCGGCAGATCCGTCTCCCGTGCCGCCAGATCGCGGATCATCCGTAACTCCTCGAACTTCCGACCGATTTGACTGCCCGATCCCACCGTGTTCTCCAGCAGCACCGTCAGCCCTGGCGCGCGAAATCCTTTTGCGGCCTCCGCCAGCCCCAGCACGAACGCCGCGATCCCCTGCTCGAGCGATTGCCCTTTGTAGTTCCCCGGATGCAGCACCAGATAGTCCGCGCCGATCGCCTCCGCCCGATCCAGCTCCCCCCGAAACGACACAATCGATTTCTCCCGCACCACCGGATCGAGCGTCGCCAGGTTCAGCAGGTAATTGCCGTGGATGGCGCACGGCGTCAGGTCCAGCCGTGCCCGCGCGTCCCGGAATCTCTTCACATCTGCGGCATCCGGCGCCCCGGCCCGCCACATCCGCGGACTCGCCGAAAATATCTGGAACGTATTCGCCCCCAGCCGGTGCGCGGTCAGCGCCGCGTCCTCCAGGGATTTCGCGCGCGACGTATGGATTCCGATCCGCAGACCGCCATCGTAACAGGGTCGCGGCGGGTATAATCCAAAGAACATTTCAGTGCCGATCAGATGCCGGCCCGGACTCATGTTATGACTTTCATCAGGCCTTACAGCGTTTTCGTCGTTGTGCTTATGGGCGTAGTTGCCGGCGCGCTCGACGCGCGGGCTGACACCATTGCCGGTGCGAGCTTCACCTGGCAATACTATGCCGATGGCGGCGCCCTTCCCAACAATGCCGGCAGCAACACCGGTGGTTCCTTTACCGGCGGCGGCGACGGCGGCGAGTTCATCGAGCCCGGGGTCGAATCCGACATTCCGCTCTTTAATGTCGACTCGACCGACACGAGCGTCATCTTCGATTATTCGCCCGCGCAAAACCCCAGCTCCTGGAGCAGCAATTCACCGCTGTCTCTTCCATCGCAGGGCGGTAACTCGATCCCGATCTATAACGGCATCGCGGTCGACCTCACATCCAGCGGCACAATTACTTCCGTGACCATCGACCCTTTGACCAACATGAGCGGTTTCACCTTTTCGAACGTCGGTTTCACAGACGATCAGATCGAAGTCGACTGGTCAGGTCTGTCCTTCAACCCCGGCACGGAGGTCGTTCTGGACGTGACGCTCAATGGCTCCACCAACCCGCCTCCCGGCAACACTCCCGAGCCGGGTACGGGGGCAAGTCTCGGTTTCGGCCTGGCCGCGGTCTGCTTTCTGGCGCGGCGCCGGCTGTCGACTACTGAATAATCGTATTGACGTTTCCGGGGACCGGCAGACCGGTCTGCGACTGACTGGTGGCTTGCAGGAACGTTGTGGCGCCGCCCTCGAAGTTCACGCTGTTTACAACCAGCGCCATGGTGGAGCTCTCGGTACTCCCGTTGTTGAAGTTCACCAGAGACTTCGGCATGTATATCGATCCCGTCAACGTTGTGGAGGAGCCTCCGGCGAAAGTGCTGGCTGTCGGATTGCTCACTGTCCGGTCCTGAAAGAAGAGAATCCCCTGATAAGTGCCGGAGGTCTGGGCCGAAAGGTTTACTGTCGAGCCGTTGGCGATGTTTACATAGGCCCCACCGGTCAGAAAGATGGTCACGCCGCCGGTGGCCGTGAGCGTGGAACCTCCCTGAATGTTGAAACTGCCGCCGTTTATGTAATAGACTCCCGGGCCCATAACGGCATTCATCCCGTTGCCGAGACTGAACTCGTTGTAGCAACCCGCCGCCGGCGTATAGGCACTCGCCTGCCAGCTGGTGAAATTGCCGGACTGACAGCCGCCCGGATTGCCTGGCTGCGCCACGGTCGCGAAAGGATCGGCCACCGCCGCCGCGCCCGTCTGTGGTGTCAGGCTTCCGCACGATGCGCCCGATGAAGTGGCAAGGCACCCGCCGTTATTAACCGTATCGCCGCCTGTGATCTGCATCGTCGGGCTGTTCAGGCGCGCCCCTCCGGTGATGGCCGCTGCGTAGGTGGATGGCCCGTTGGAAGTCGAATTGATAGAAACGCCGCACCCTGAGGCCGTCGCGGTGGCGCCATTACCCAGAGTGAACGTGTTCCCGCTGGTTCCCAGAATGTACATGCAGGGCGCGCTCGACGAAACGCCGCTCGACACCGCCGCCGCCGTGGAAACCACGTTCAGGCTCAGCGGGTTCAGCCCTCCCCCCACGCCGATCGGCACGCCGAAGAAAGTCGTCGGGGTCTCGCTGATCCTGACGGTTACCCAGTAGCTGACCGTCACGCCCGGAACATTCGGTGGCGGACTCGTCGTGTTCGCCTGCACCGAAACCGTCTTCGATCCCGTCGTCGTATAGCCGTTTGCCGCCGCCAGCATGCACGCATTGTTGTAGCTGTTGGTTGCCGACGTCGGCGCCGTCGCCGGACAATTAGTCACGGTGCCCGCCGGCGATCCGCACCAGGCGGTGCCCGTGCCACAGGTCGGCGATGTGACCGTAACGGCTCGTACTGCCGCGGCTGAGGCCGAATCTGCCGCCGCCTGCGCGACCTCCCTCCTGTAATATCCCCAGCCCAGATCGATCCCAAAGCTCATGATGGCCATTACCAGCGTCAGGGAAAACGCAACCATCACGAGTGCCTGCCCGCTGCGCTTCCGTTCCGGTTCTGTAGGCTTCATGCTCATACGCGGCTCAATAGATCACCGGCTGGGTTGAGTTCGCCCCCAGCGTCCAGCCGTTAAACTTCACCGTGCCCGCTCCCGGCACCCAGATGTCTTTCGGCTCGCTCACAGCGAATGTGGCGCTGATTGAAATATCCGTGCCCCCGGTTCCGGTCACCGGCGTGTTTGCGGCAAGCGAAGGCCATGTGCTGGCATTCGTCTGACAGTTGCTCAGCGGATCGCAGGTATAGGTCTGCGCCGATGACGTGAGCGTCGCATTGATTTTTCCGGGTGGCAGACCCACCGCCCTGTTCGCGAGCACGTTCGCCACGTCTTCGACCCTTGTGGCGCACGTCTTGCCCGCGCAGTCGGCGCCGTGCACGGACGCGTACCGCGCCGCTTCATCCACCGCCGCGACCAGCGTGTGATATTCCCACATATCCATCCCCACCCAGAACACAGAAATGCAGATGAAAATCAGCGGGACCGAACACAGCGCGAACTCCACCATCAGCTCCCCGCTTTGCCGTTTACGGTGCTGCTGTTGAAAGTGCCGCATCAGTTCCGCACCGGCAGCTGGACGCTTCGCCGGATCGACAGGTTGGCCTGGCTCACGCCGGGCGCCGCCAGAAGGTTCACGGTGTAAGTCACGGTTACGGTAACGGTCGGCAGCGTATCCGCTCCCGCAGCGTTGTATGCGGCTGTCACGCGGATGGGCGAGGTTCCGGAGCATGTGGTCACCGTGGTGCCGACATTCGGCGCATTCTGCAGTTCGTCGATCGCATAAGCACAGACCTTGTTGGTAAACGTAGTGCCGCTCTGCGCGTTCGCCGACGCAGCCGCACCCCACGCCGCGCCTATCCGCGCCGCGTCTTCGGTGGCAATCAGCCCGTAGGCGCAGAACCCGAAGTCCAGCACGGCCACGAAGGAGATCACGAGGTACGGGATCATGATCCCCATCTCCATCGTGGACTGGCCTCGTCTTGAGCCAAACGGACGGCGGCACACGCTCCGAACCGGCACTTGTTCTCCGTCCCGATTATTGGGCGTTTTCAGTACTGCCTGCCAGATTCCCGATAGTTAGCGCACTATGGAGCAGGCTGGGCCGTTAACTACGGTTCACAGGCCGGATGTTGACCGATAACGGTCTATACACTCCCGCGCGGGGATAGTACAACGGAATGCAATGAAACTCTCCTGGCTGCTGCTTGCGGGCGCGGTCTTCCTTACCAACGTCCTGCGGGCTGCCGCGTTCTGACCTCGGTTAGTTCCCCAGCAGCCGGAAGCGCCGCTTAGGCTCCGTCTCCGCCTGACCGCCGATCGCCCTTCCGATAGCTTCCAGCGCCACCGGCGACATCACACGATACCCCTTCGCGTTCGGATGCAAACCGTCGTCCGACAGGTCCGACTGCATGTGGCCCGAAGAATCAATCATCACCGCGTAGTAATCGATGTAGAAATACCCCTGGCTCTGGCAGTAAGCGCGAAGCCAGTTGTTGATGGCGCTGATCGTCGCCGGCGGATGCGAAGCCGTCATCTCGTAATGCGGATCGGCGTCCTTGTGATAGTCGCTCACGGGCAGAATCGATGCGAATGCCGCCCTGATACCATGCGCCTTCGCGAGATCGCCGAGTGTTGCCAGGCTCTCCTCAATCTGATTCGCCGGAACGCCGGCTGCGATATCGTTCGTACCCCCGAGCACCACAACAACTTTCGGATTCAATGCCGCCACATCCTGCCGGAAGCGCGCGATCATCTGCAGCGTGGTCTGGCCGCCGATGCCGCGGTTCACGAAGTCCCGGCCGGTGAAGTACTCGTTCAGCCGCCATCCATCCGTGATCGAATCGCCCAGAAAGACCACCCGCGGCAGCTTCGACGGCGGTGGCAGTTTCCCGTCCGCGTCGGCATAACGCTTCATGCCGTTGGGATCGGAATCTTTCTTCTGCTCGACTTGCTCGACGGTCGAGAGCAGCGCCTCGAAGTGACGCTGCAGCCGCGCCACATCCTCGCGCAGCTCCGCATACTGCCGGTCTGCGGCGGGGGGAAAGTCGGCAGGGCGCGCATACGAATCCGCCAGCGCCAGATACGCTTTCACCTGATTCAGGAACTGCCACGTGAGCGCGGGATTGCGCGGCGTGCGTCCGATCGCATCCAGTGTCGCCTCCGCGTTCTGCTTCACGGGTGCGCTGGTTTGAGTCAGACCGGGAACGACGATCGCCGTCGACTCCATCAGCTGCAGCATGCGCGTTCCCAGTTCCGCTGTGTCTTTCGGCGCCAGCAGAGCGCCGTTATCCTGCGCGAACATGATCTGCGCGAACAGCAGCGCAGCGATCAGCCTCACAACTTCTCTTCCTTCTCCAGCTTCAGAGTGATGGTGCCGATCGTGAACTGCAGCCGTATCTGCAGCTGCACCGGAAGCCGATCGGCATCGTCTGTCAGCCAGATATGCAGATGCCCTGACCGCTTGTACAGCACGTTATCGAACAGAAATACTTCGTACCGGATCGTCTTCCGCGGCCCCATCGGCGTATTCAGCTCTTCGCGTCGTTCCGACTCCACCTTCACCTGCACGAACTTCTTGCCGTCGCTCACCGGAATCTGTGCGGTCTTGCCGGGCTCGAGACGCAGCGTGCGCAGCAGCATCAATCCACCAAGCACGTCGTGCACGCATGGCGGAATGTCCACATCGTGCTGAACCGTCACGTTCCTGATGAGGTCTTTCTCGAGATACAGCGCCTTGTGGGTCTGCGCATCATAGGTGACGCGCGTTTCTTTGTTGCGGTTGCCTTCGTGCGCCATGATGAACATATTCTGCGCGCACAGATTCTGTCCCAGCGCGGACGTGTAGTCGTCATCCACATGAAAGAGGCGCGAAACCAGTCCGGTGGATTCCAGATGCATCCGCAGCTCGTTAGGGCCCGTCGCGGTGCGCGGGACCGAGGTCCACGTAATCTTCGCCGAACCCGCGGTGATCAGACGCCACTCGATCTGATAGTTGAGGACTTCACTGCCCGGAATGCCGTCGATGGCGGTTTGTACCGGCCCTGCCTGTGGCGCTTCCTGGCCGATAGCTGACGGCGCTATGGCAATGATCGTCGATACGATGGCGGCCCGCCATCCCGATCCGGTCATGTACGCCGTCAGTGTCTCACATTCGCGGCCGCGCTAACTGACGGGCCTGGACAGCGCCGCCGTGCCCATCAGCCCGCCCAGACCCATCGTCTCCACCGCCGACGACGGCACAATCACCATCGAACCCTTCTCCTTGATCGCTTCGTACAGCATATTCATGGCGCGCAGATGCAGCGCCACCGGATTCCCCGCATACACCAGCGCCGCCTCGGCGAACTTGCCCGAGATCTCCGTCTCCGCCGTTCCCAGAATGATGCGCGCCTGCCGTTCCCGCTCCGCCTGCGCCTGTCGCGACATCGCATCTTCGAGTGCCGCCGGAATGTGTACGTCGCGGATTTCGACCGACTGCACTGTAATCCCCCACGGATTCGTCTTCTCGTCCAGAATCCGCTGCAGCTCTTTCCCCAGCAGTTCCCGCTCCGTAATCATCTGCGCCAACTCATGTCGCCCGATCGATTCGCGCAGGCCCGTCTGTGCGCTCATGTGAATCGCCTGGCGGAAGTCCTCCACTTCGAGGATTGCCTTCTCGGCGTTCCACACCACCCAGAACACAATGGCGTCGACATTCACCGGCACAGTGTCGCGCGTCAGCGCCGACTCCGCGCTCACATCCGTCACGCGAATCCGCTGATCCACGAAGCCGCTGATCTTGTCGACGACCGGGATGATGAAGAACAGTCCCGGCCCGCGCAGTCCCCTGTATTTACCCAGCCGCAGGACCGCGGCCTTCTCCCACTGGTCGGCCACCTTGACCGAGACCAACAGATACAGCCCCGCCAGAACGCCGCCGATTCCCCATCCCGGCTGTCGTGTCACCACGCTCGCCATCACGCCCGCGCCTGTGAAAACCACAAACAGCATGACCGCGACCGTGCTGACCGTGGCATCCCTCTTCTGCGACATCTCTCTGGCCATCTTTACCGCGTCAAATCCGAGTCCCATTTCCGCTCTCCTGTACTTCCTTCAGTCGGCTGCGCAGTTCCTTTACCGTGAACCCTTCACGCCCGGCGCGCGCCACAAACTCCGCCACCAGCCTGTCCAGTTGCTTGTCCCGCTCTGCCCGCGACTGTTCCACCTTCGTGTCCGTGAGAAACGTGCCGGTGCCCTGCTGTGTCTCGATCGCCCCGGTCAGCTCCAGTTCGCGATAAGCCCGCATCACCGTGTTCGGATTGATGGCCAGATCCACCGCCAGATGCCGCACTGTAGGCAGCTGCTCTCCCGGCCGCGCCGCGCCCGCCGCCCGCGCCGCATGCACCTGGTCGATAATCTGTCTGTAAACCGGCACGCCGCTCGTCGGATCCAGTCGGAACTGCATTGCTGATTGTACTAATACACTAAAACACCAGTAGAATGCAACAACGAATTTCAGTCCTGAATTCCGCCCCGCCGCGCGAGCCGGCTGAGTATGTCCTCTACTGGTCGCAGGCCAACCGCCGCGTGGAGTCAAATCATGCCCTGGCTCATGCCGCCGATCTGGCGAATGAAAGCCGGTTGCCGCTTCTGGTCTACGAAGGCCTTACGTTCGATTACCCCTCCGCCAGCGACCTTCTGCACACCTTCGTGCTGCAGGGCGTTCCGGAAACAGCGAAAAGGCTGAAGCGCCTCGGAGCGGGATATGTTTTCTGTCTGCGGCGGCATGCCGGCGATCCGAACGACACTCTGTACATGCTCGCCGCCAGGGCACGCTGCGTCGTAACGGACGACTACCCGGTCTTCCTCCCCGCGCGCCACAACGCCAACGTCCCTTCGAAGATCGGCATCCCGTACATCGCGGTCGACGCAAGCTGCATCGTGCCGATGAGCGTTCACGTAAAACGCGCTTACGGCGCCTACACGATCCGTCCGAAGATCCGCCGCGAACTGCCCGCATATCTCAAACCGGTCCCTCCCGTGAAGATCGATCGCCGCTGGCACGGCGAACTTCCCGCCATGCCTGGCCTCGATCCCGCGGACTGCCACATCGATCACAGCATCGCGCCTTCGCTGAGCTACACCGGCGGATACGCGGCGGCGCGAAAGCATCTCGACGTCTTCCTCCGGCAGAAGCTCCGCCGCTATGCGAAGGAAAACCGCGAGCCTTCTCGCCATGCCACGAGCAATCTGAGCCCGTATCTCCACTTCGGCCAGATCTCTTCGCTCGAAGTAGCGCTGGCTGTGCGTGATTATGCGGAAGAGCACAAACTCATCGCCGATGAATTTCTGGAAGAGCTGATCGTGCGCCGCGAACTCGCTTTCAACTTCGCCCGTTTCACCCCGAATCCCGAGTCGCTCGCGACGCTTCCCGACTGGTGCCATCGCACCATGAAGAAGCACGCCAAAGACAAGCGAGCTTACGTCTACACGCCGCGCCGGTTCGAATCCGCCGACACGCACGACGCCCTCTGGAACGCCGCCCAGAAAGAGCTTCTGCTGCGCGGCACGATTCATGGTTACTATCGGATGTACTGGGGAAAGAAAATCATCGAATGGTCTCCGGATTATGAACAAGCCCTGCGCGTCATGATTCACCTCCACGACGTCTACGCCCTCGACGGCCGCGATCCCAACACGTACACCAACATCCTCTGGTGCTTCGGCCTGCACGACCGCCCCTGGGGCGAGAGGCCCATATTCGGCCAGCTGCGCTACATGTCGCTCGAAGGCATGCGCCGCAAGACGGACGTGGATGCCTACATTGCCGAAATCACCGAGCTCGAACGCACGGGCCGGGACCCGTGGCGCATATGAAGTGCATCGTCTCCGGCGGCACCGGCTTCATCGGACGCCGCATCGTTGAACGCCTGCTGCAGGACGGCCACTATGTTGGTGTCTACAGTCGGCAGCCCGGCCGGGAGATACGCGCCGCCGTTGCCGCTTATTACTGGGACCCGCTCGCCGGGGAGCCCCCTGCCGACAGCATCAACACGATGGACGCCGTTATCCATCTGGCCGGGGAACCGGTCGCGCAGCGCTGGAACGCCGAAGTTAAGCGCCGCATTCGCGACAGCCGCGTCCTCGGCACGCGCGCCCTTGTCGACGCGATCGGCCGCGTGCAGCACAAGCCGAAGGTCCTCGTCAGCGCCTCGGCAATCGGTTATTACGGTGACCGCGGCGACGAAATACTGAACGAATCCTCCGCCCCCGGCAGCGGATTTCTGGTCGATGTCTGCCGCGCATGGGAGGCCGAAGCCGACCGCGCCGCCGACCTCGGCCTCCGCGTCGTCAAACTCCGCATCGGCTTCGTGCTCGGAAAAAACGGTGGCGCGCTTGCGCAGATGGTTCCCGCATTCCGCGCCTTCGTCGGCGGACGCCTCGGCTCCGGCAAACAATGGATGCCGTGGGTGCACATGAACGACGTCGCCGAAATGTTCGTCTACGCCGCCGAAAACGAGATCGCCGGTGTCTGGAACGCGACGTCGCCCAACCCGGTAACGAACTCCGCATTCACCGCCGAAATGGCGAAAGCTCTGCACCGGCCCGCGATCTTCCCCGTACCGCCGTTTGCTCTGAAGGTGATGTTCGGCGAACTCGGGCAGCACATGCTGGATAGTGCGCGCGTGATCCCCGGCGCCGCACTCAAAACGAACTTCCCGTTCCGTTTTCCCGACCTCGGCCCCGCCCTGCGCGACCTAATCAGTTAGTGGGGCCAGGCATTCCTGCCCGCCGCTGGGCTTCCGCCCGGCGTCTTCGGACCTTTCACACGCCCCGCCGATTCCCGTACAGCTCAACATGCAGCCGCGGCGTAAACCGGAATCCGCGCTGCTTGCATATCTCCGCGACCCACAAGCCGCGCTCCCGCAGTACATCGGTGCGCACGCCCTCCGGCATCAGGATCACCTTGCCCGCTGGCGCGCCCAACTCCGTCACCAGCGCGTCGATCTCTTCGATATCGCCCTCGCCCGCAATCACGAATTTCAACTGATAATCGTAAGCCGCCATCAGCCGCCGCAGCACATCCGGCTGTTTCCGCAGCCGCTCATGCTGCGCCCGAAACGTCCCGTCCGGCGTCGAATTCCCGAGCTTCGGACTGATGCTCATCAGGTCGCACGCGAGTTCCGCGAACACCGTCCCGGCCGTCTCCATCGTGATGTGCATTCCGCGATCCCGCAGCCGCCCCGCCAGTTCGCATATCCCCGGCGCAATCATCGGCTCGCCGCCGGTCAGCACGACATGCCGCGCCGCAGGATAACCCATCGCCTGCGCGACGATCTCATCGACGCTCATCTCCGCGCCTTCGGGATTCCACGAAGTATACGGCGTGTCGCACCACCCGCAGCGCAGATTACAGCCGCTGGTGCGCACGAAAACCGACGGCACCCCGACAAGGCTCCCTTCGCCCTGCACCGAATAAAAAATCTCCGCTATGCGCATGCGGGGTCGGCGATGCCCGCCTCCCGAAACCCCTTTGCACGCAGCGTGCACGAATCGCATGCGCCGCACGGGCGTCCGGAAACGTCGGGATCGTAGCAGCTGTGCGTCAACTCCATCGGCACACCCAGTTCGTCGGCCAGACGCACGATCTCCGCTTTAGTCAGCTCGATCAGCGGCGCCCGGATGCGAATCCGGATGCGCCCCTCCACCGCGGCCTTTGTCGCCAGATTGCTCATCGTCTCGAACGCATGAATGAATTCCGGACGGCAGTCCGGATAGCCGGAATAATCCAGCGCATTCACGCCGATGAAAATATCGTTCGCCTCGAGCACTTCGGCCCAGGCCAGCGCGAACGAAAGGAAGATCGTGTTGCGTGCCGGAACGTATGTCACCGGAATGCCCTCACTCATGGCGGCTTCGTCGCGCCCCTTCGGTACCGCGATTTCATCCGTCAGGGCCGAATGCCCGAATTCACGCAGATCGATGCGCGCTATGCGATGGTCCGCCGCGCCCAGCGCTGCTGCCACGCGCCGCGCCGCATCCAGTTCCACGCGGTGCCGCTGCCCGTAGTCGAAGGAGAGCGCGTAACACTCAAAACCGGCCCGCCGCGCATGCGCGAGGCACGTGGCGGAATCCAACCCTCCGCTCAGCAGGCAGACCGCTTTCATTCAGAGTCAATTATAGGGTTGCCGATCTGCCTGTGATAACCCGACCACGTCACTTCTTCGTGGATCGGCTTTGCGTGCACCATCATCACCAGTGCGGCTCCCTCCACCGTTAACCGCCGCGGCATCCATAAACCCTCTGCCACGCGCGTCTGTTCCAGCGTGAACCGCGTTCCCTGCTCGATCCGGGCCAGAATCCACCCCATGGAGATCGGTTCCATCACATGCGATTCGGCCTTCGCCCACTGCACGTCCTGCTTGTCGATCCACAGCCTGCCTTCGATATGGCTGAGCATGCTGCCGTGCGGCGCCGACGGCACGAACCCCGCCTTCGGCGTCATCGCAATCACCCATGCGGGCCGCCCGTTCACGGATTCCTGGCCTTCCAGTCTGAAGTTGTAAGCCCGCGGAATGTCGTTCACGAAGGCGCGCTCGTTCTCGTATTTGCGGATGCGCGCCGCCCGCTCATCCGGTGTCTCCTCCGCGCGCTCCCGCGATACGTGCTCGTACTTGCGCTCTTCTTTGCGCTGCGCCGCGGGGCTCAGCGGCTGCCCGTCTTTTTTCAGCAGCCGATCGTACGGGGTTCCCGCCAGCGGCACCACCTCGGAGACATCCGTTTCCTGTTTGGCGCCGGATCGCGAAACATCCGTCTGCACGCAGGACCAGTCGGTCGCCGCGGTTCTCCAGTCCCGCTCGTAGTTCCGCACCGACTGCTCGACCAGCGCTTTCACATTCACTTCCGCCCAGGCGGAATTGACACCGGCAAAAAGGAGGAGCATCTGGAGCAGTCTCACAACTCTGCCCCGGCACGGCAGCGGCCATTGGATAAAACGTAACTGTTCGATTTCGCCCGTTAGTCATGTATCGTGAAGGGGAGCGCAGAGGCCGCAGGGTCCGTTGTGCGCGAATCAGAAGGGGAGCGCACAGGCCGCAGGGTCCGTTGTGCGCGAATCAGAAGGGGAGCGCACAGGCCGCAGGGTCCGTTGTGCGCGAATCAGAAGGGGAGCGCACAGGCCGCAGGGTCCGTTGTGCGCGAATCAGAAGATCGATGCCTGCCGCCATACGCCGCCCCGCTGTCATCGTGGGCGTGCTGTGGTTCTGCTTCCTCGCGAAGCTGATCTTTTACTCCAGCTTCGTCCCGCTCTGGGAAGGCTACGACGAATTTGCCCACTTCGCATTTGCTGAGCACCTGTTCCACAACCACTCGCTCCCCGATCTCAAGGGCGCCGTCGTGCCGCAGGAGGTCGCCAATTCTTTGCAGACCGGCCCGGTTCCGTGGACCATTCGATCGTGGGCCGGAGAAACGCCGCTGCGACTTTACGAAGCCCAACAACCTCCGCTGGCTTACCTCCTCTACGCGATCCCCTACGCCGCGTTTCAGCGCGCTCACCTGCCCACGCGCGTCTGGATCGTCCGCATCACCGGCAGCCTGATCGTCTCTTTCGTAATCCCCCTCGGCTTCCTCCTCGCGCGCCGCATCTTCGGCAGCGCGGTCCGTGCCCTCAGCGCAATCGCCATCGTCGCCGCAATGCCCGAGCTCATGATGACTGCGGACCACGGCGGCAACGAACCGCTTGCCATCCTGCTCGGTACCGCGTGCGTATTCGCACTCGTGTCGCGCCGCGCCCTCCTGTTGGGCTGCCTCCTCGGCCTCGGCCTGCTCACCAAAGCCTATTTCCTAACGCTGATCCCGGTCGTCGTGATAGTGTTCTTCCGCCACAAGCGGAAAATGCTGATCGTATTTGCCGCCGCCCTCGCCATTGCCGGCTGGTGGTACGCGCGCGCCTTCTATGTCACAGGCAGCCTGACGGGCGCGCAGATCGCAGCCGCGGGAGCGAAGCCCGTGTCGCTCGTCCACGATGTCACCGGCATCGACTGGCTGCGCGTCGCCGATTTCGCCCTCGTCTCGCACATCTGGCTCGGCGGCTGGAGCTTCCTCGTCGTGCGTACCTGGATGTATCGCACGATCGAGCTCATCATGCTCGCGGCAGGCATCGGCATCGCCCTGCAGCTCGCGCGAAGGCGTCTCTCCGAACCCATTGCCATCTGCGCAGGCACACTTCTCAGCTTCATAGCGGGTATGGCCTGGTACGCGTACGCCACATGGCGAGCCACCGGCGAAGCCGCAGTCCTCGGATACTACGCCTGCGCGCTGATAGTCCCCGAGGCCATCTGTCTCGTGGCCGGGCTTACGACGCGATACCTGGTTCCCGCGGTGGTCGCCTGTTTCGCGACTATCGAACTCTACGGCACAGTCTTCTTATTGATGCCCTACTACGCGAAAATCACGGCGCACACGCCCCGCGGCAGCGTCCCGGCCGCGCGCATCGGTCAGATCTTCAGCGCAGAGCTCTTCCGCAATCTCGCCGCGAACAAGCCGGGCTTCCTCTCGCCCGGTATTCTCATCGCACTGTGGATCGTCTTCCTCGCGGCGCTCGCCGCAATCGTCGCTGCCGGCTTCTTATCGGCCTTCGGTCAACGCAGCGAAACGTGAACCCGCGCGGCGAATGGTTTCGTTGCGCTCCGGTCCCGTCGAGATGCAGCCCACCTCGACGCCCGACTGCCGCTCGAGAAACGCCAGATACTTCTGCGCCGCCGCCGGCAGATCCGTCCACTCCGAAATGCCTTTGGTCGACGTCTTCCACCCGGGCAGCCGCTCGTATACCGGCTCTGCTTCGGCCAGATGCCGCCACGTGGCCGGAATCTCGCACGTCGTCGCGCCGTCGATCCGGTACGCCACGCACACCGGAATCTCTTCCAGCTCATCCAGCACGTCGAGCTTCGTCATCACCATGCTGTCGAATCCGTTAATCGCCGCCGTATAACGAATCAACGGCACATCGAACCATCCACAGCGCCGCGGACGTCCTGTCACAGACCCGAACTCATTGCCGCGATTGCGTATCAGATCGCCCGTATCGCCCAGCGCCTCCGACGTAAACGGTCCGCCCCCCACGCGCGTCGTATAAACCTTCGAGATGCCGATGATGCCGTCGATCCTCGTGGGAGGCACACCCGTTCCAGTACACGCCCCGCCCGCCGACGCGCTCGACGAAGTCACAAAAGGATACGTCCCGTGATCCAGATCGAGCATCGTGCCCTGCGCGCCTTCGAACAGCACGTGCTTCCCGGCCGCCATAGCTTCGGAAAGCATCCGTGATGTATCGCACACCATTGGCCGAATGAGCTCCGCCGCTTCCGTGTAGCGTGCGACTATTTCCTTCACGTTCAGCTCGCCGTCGGTGATGCCGAATGCCCGCGCGCGCGTGCAATGATCCTCCACCAGCGCCGTGAGCGCGCCCGGCAGATAGTCGCGATCCAGCAGATCGGCCACACGGATGCCGCGCCGCCCGGCCTTATCCTCGTAGCACGGCCCGATGCCCTTAAGAGTCGTCCCGATCGCTATGCGCGCTTTGTTCGCGCCGGTCTCAGAAATCTTCTCGACCAGCTTGTGCGACGGCAGCAGAACCTGCGCACGATTGCTGATCCGCAGCTGATTCGCAACATCGACCCCTGCCGCCGCCAGTTGCTCCACTTCCTCCAGCAGCGCCACAGGATCGACCACCAGTCCGTTGCCGATCACGGCTGTTTTGCCGGCTCGCAGGATGCCGCTCGGAATCAGCCGCAGCACGAATTTCCGGTCGCCGATCAGAATCGTGTGCCCCGCATTGTTGCCGCCCTGATACCGCACGATGAAGTCGAAACGGTCGGCAAGCAGGTCCACAAGCTTGCCCTTGCCTTCGTCGCCCCACTGCGCGCCGAGAATGATAATGTTGCTCATTTTGTTAAGGGATTACGCGGATTCTTCGGCAAAAGGCCAAACGGGGCTATTGTAGCGCACGGAGCGCACGAGCCAGCGTGTCCGTCTGCCACCGCCATCGTCGTGCCCGGGTAGTGCCGGAAAATCTATGCTAAACTACAGCCCTGGTTTTGGGGATTTGCATGAAATCAGGCGCATTATTGCTGACTCTCGTGGTGGCTGCCGGGGCCTCGGCCGAGACGCGAAGGGCAGTCCTCGTGGGTATCGATCACTACGCGCGTCCGGATAAATCGCATCCGGTGATCCTTTCCGCGAATACGAAAACACGGTTGGCGCAGATTCACGGTAAGCCCTCCCGCGCCGAAATTTCCGATCTCGAAGGCGCCGTGAACGATGCGGCGCAGCTGCGCGAACTTCTGCTTCACAAATACGGATTCGCGGAGAAGAACGTCGTCTTCCTGAAAGACGGCGAAGCGACGGCCGATCATATCCTTGAAGCGCTTCAGAAACATCTGGTGGACGAAGCCCAGCCTGGGGACGTCAGCTTCTTCTATTACGCGGGGCATGGCTCGCGCGTCCGCAACACGCTGACGGCGAACTCGAGCGGAATGGATTCCACGCTCATCCCCGCGGATACGCTGCTGGGCGTGCCGGACATCCGCAGCAAGGAGCTGGACCGTATCTATCTGCAGGCGAGAAGAAAGAAAGTGGAACTCACCGTCGTCCAGGACAGTTGTTTCAGCGGCGCCGGGACGCGCGGTCCGCGTCCGGGTGGCCGTATACGAGCCGCCGATCCGGACAACCAGGTGCTCGTTTCCGAAGCCGCCGAGGGGCCGCTGCCGGAACAGGAGGGAGTCCTTTTCTTTTCGGCATCGCAGGATTACCAGCCCGCGCAGGAAGTCGGGGACGACCGCATGGGCAGGCACGGCGCCTTCACGTGGGGGCTCCTGCAGGTGCTTGCGAATTCGGGCAACGACGAACGCGTAGACCGCATTTTCCAGCGCACGCGGGCTTTGATGCAGTCGAAGGTGGAGAATCAGGAGCCCGTGCTGCTGGGGTCCGGCGGGCGTGTCCAGCGTGGCCTGTTCGGGCAGGCAGCGGATCCTTTCGGCGCGGCGACGGCCGCTGTGGGATATGTCGAAGCCAAAAGCGGCATGCTCGAGCTGAACAGCGGGATCACCATGGGCCTGGCGCCGGGAACGGAACTGAAGCGCATACGGCCTGTGAATCCGCCGGCGCGCATCCGTGTCACCGAAGTCAATGGGCCGAGTTCTTCGAATGCCGTGCCGATCGCACCGGCGACGCTGGCCGCGATCAGCGCCGGCGATCTGTTTCAGGTGGACAGGCTGGTGGTTCCGGACAGGGAATTCCTGAAGGTGTACGTGGGCGAGCCGGCGCCCGCCGCCCGCGTGAACGAGGCCGCGCGTCTGGCGGCCAGGCTGCGCGGCGACAACCGGATTGAACTGATCGAAGACCCGACGGAAAAGACGCCGACGCACGTGATGCTCTGGAACGCCACGCGCTGGAGTCTGAAAGAGAATCGGGACAACGGGGCAGAACTGCTGGTTTCCGAAGCTCCGTCCGCTGACGAAGTAGTGAAGGTGCTGGCAGGCCGAACGCCCAGGGCGCGGCTGGCCATTTTTCTGCCACCCACACCCGAATTGATTTCCGGGCTCGCGTTCAGCGCGCGCGGCAACATTGTCAGCGTTACGAAATCGATTACGGATGCCGGCTACTTCCTGGCCGGACGTGCGGCGTCCTCGTCAACAGACAGCACAGGCGAGATTGAGTATGCGTGGGCGAGACCGTCGGTAACGCAGGAAGACATTGACGGTGCGCACGGCGAGCATCATCACCGGCAGTCGGCAAACCTTTCGGTATGGCCGCTTCGTTCTGATTGGCACCGCGCGAAGGACGTCGCGAAACTCACGGATGACGGCGTGAATCTGGCGCGGCTGGCGGGTTGGCTCGCCATCGAAACGCCGGTGCCGGATGACGCCTTCCCGTATCACCTGGCGCTGCGCGATGAAGCAGGGCACTTCAGCCAGGGAGAGCTGACAGGCGATCACAAGTACAAGCTGCTGCTGCGCCGGGATGAGACCGCGCCCGCTAAAACCGCGGCGCCGCGGCGCGTTTACGTTTTTGTGGTCGACAGTTTCGGCAAAGGCACGCTGGTGTATCCAGATGGCAACGTCGACAATGAGTTCCCGCCCAAGAACGCCGCCGGTATGCCGGCCGAGATCGACCTGAACCAGACGGTCGAACTCGAAGCACCTTGGGGCACCGACAACTACTACCTGCTGACAAGCGTGCAGCCGATCGATAATGCCGATGCCGTTTTCACTTTCGCCGGCGTGCGTACGCGCGGGACTTCCGGCGGCGGGCCGCTGGAAAAACTACTGGGAAGCCGCACTGCCGGGACTCGCGGAGCGCTCTCCGGCGTGCCGACCAACTGGTCAATTGAACGAACCGCGTTCCACAGTGAAGAAGCGGGGCACTGATATGAAGATCTTTTTTCTGATGCTGAGCGCGGCGGTGTCGTACGCGCAGCAGCCCGGCACGGAGCTGAAGATGCAGTGGGTAGTGCGGGGACCGGGAGGCAAGACCGGCTCGAAGGAGGAGGAGTTCTCGAAGCAGGCGAAACCCGGTCCGGGCAGGGAACTGCGCGTCCGGTTGATTGCTGACAGGGACTGCACCGTCTCCTTCACCGGCTTCACGCATGACGGACAGATGCTCTACGGCCCGCCGGAAATTATCCAGCTCAGCGCGAATGTGATCAAAGATCTGCCGGCGTCCGGTAAATGGACGTTCGAGGGCGGCGAAAAGCTGGGCGAGATGGATGCGGTGATCGCCAATCCTGCATCGCCCGAGTACAAACAGTATGCCGCGCTGGTGTCAAAGATGAAGCCGGGGCTGCCCCCCGAAGTGCTGCAGGCGCAGGCCGGGGCGGTGCGCGAATGGATCGACGGCCAGTTGCGTTCGAAAACGACCGCGATCGATTACACCGTGAAAGAGAATCCCGGTGAGGTCGGCGGGCTGTTTCGCAACGGTGAGTTCAAGGGTCAGTCGATGGTGCTGCCCGCGCAGAAGACTTCCGTCGTGCGCATCCGCATTCAATAATACGGAGCATGGCTTCCGCCCCCAGCGCATTCGGAAGAGCCGTGCCCGAGCTGAATCAGCGCCACCTGCTGCCGCTCTTCGTGCGGGAGCCGTGGCCGGTCGCGCTGACGATTGCGATCCTCGCGTGCCTGCTGATCGGCTTCGGGCTCGATCCCTTCAGCAATGTCGACCGCCGCTGGGGTGACAAGATGCTGCGCTGGCGCTTTGAGGCGGGCCTTGCGCCGAAGCCCGACCCGCGGGTGTTTCTGGTGGGCGTCGACACGGGCGATCTCGTCGGCGCCGGGACAACCCAGGCGGAGTACAAAATCTACGCCGACATTCTAAACAGCCTGACCGATCTGCAGGTGTCGGCGGTCGGGATGGATCTCATCATGATGCGCGGCAACGAAGCCGATGCCGAACCCGTGATCGAAGCCATTCGCAATAACCGGCACGTTGTGCTGGCGGAGGCGCGGACGGCAACGATGGAGGCGCGGTCGTTTCCATTTATGCCGAAGCCGGAGTTCCCCGCGGGCGAGATTGCCGTCGCGGCGGACAACGACGGCGTGCATCGGCACTACTGGTGGGGGATCGCGGACGATTCGACGTGTGCTCCTTCGCTGGCTCTCGCGACATATTTGGCTTCGTTCCGTCCGGCGCGGCCGGTGACGTGCACGCAGAAAGAACTTTCCTGGAAAGAGCTGGGTCCGGACCAGGTGAGCATGACGGACCGGCGGCTTTCGACGCGGGGTGAGCTGCTCAACTTTCGTTCTGCGTTCACAGAGCCGTGGGACCGCGGCTTCAAATTCATCAGCACGAGCGATCTGCGAAAGAAATACAAGAGCTGGAAAGATGCGGGCGGGGATCCGACGCAGGTTCCGGCCGGGCTTCCGGCGCGCGGCAATCTGGTGCTGGTCGGGTCGGTGGCGACGGGTGGCGGGGATAGTGGTCCGACACCATTCGGCAACGCTGAGCCACTGGTCGAGCTGCACGCCACGGCGCTCGACGATCTGCTGGAACATCGGACGCTCGGGGAGCTTTCATCGTTCGGGACCGTGGCGACGACGCTGGCGGGGCTGACGCTGATCGGGATCGTCGGGGGCTGGGTGCGGGGCATTCCGTGGCTGCTGCTGGCGTGCGGTGTGGCGATTGCGGCGGTCGCGGCGATTGAATTCGTAGTGCTGGTGCGGGTGAACGTCATGATGCCGGCGATCACGCCCGCCGCGTTTATGGCGCTGGGGGTGCTGGGTGAATCGGGCCGGCGCGCAAGTCTCGCATCGCTTGAGAAAGTGCAGTTGCGGGAGACGCTGGGCCGCTATTTTTCGCCGAACGTTCTCAAGGATGTGCTGAAGAATCCCGAAGCCATGCAGCCGCGCGAAGCCGAACTTACCGTGCTGCTGACCGACGTCCGCAACTTCACCAACATCACCGAACAGTTCGGCACCAGGCGGATCTTTGATTTGCTGAACGACGTTTTCGAAGTCGAGACGCGCGCCGTCATCGACACCGATGGCTCCATGGAGCATTTTGTCGGCGATCAGTTTGTGGCGTACTGGGGCGCGCCGCAGGATCAGCCCGATGCTTCGGATCTGGCTCTGACCGCGGGCGCGAGGATTATACGCGAGCTCGACGCGCTGCATGCAACGCTCGAGCCGGGCGTGAAGGAGCTGTTCGGATTCGGTCTCGCCATCCACTGCGGCAAAGCGCTCTTCGGGAACAAGGGCGCGCGGATACGGCTGGACTATGGAATTCTCGGCGACATCATCAACGGCGCGGCGCGCATCGAATCGCTGACTAAGTTTTATGGCGTGCGCCAGATCATCACGAAAGAATTGCTGGACAAAGCCACGAAGAAACCGCCGGTGCGGTATCTCGACCGCATTCGCGTGAAGGGCAAGAAGGACCCGATGGAGATGTTCGAGGTGCCGATTAACCCGACGGAGGAGCGGTTTACGATCATCAAGGCTTACGAGGAGGCCTGGCGGAAGTACGCGGCGGGGCACTTTACCGAGGCGGCCGCGCTTTTTGAGAAGCTCAAAGACTGCGACAAGCCGAGCCATGTCCTGCTGGAGCGATGCCACGTTCTGATGGCCGCGCCACCCGCGAAATGGGAAGGCGTCTACGAGTTTAAGGAGAAGTGATCAGGCTCGCGTCGCGAGCTTCCTGAGACCGTCGAGCAGCGCGTCGGGGACAGCGAGATTATTTCGCTTTCCTGTACCCAGCTGGATGTCCGCCTTGTTGGCGCCGTGAAAGTCGCTGCCGCCCGTGATGCCCAGACCGAAACGCGCGGCGAGCGAAGCATAGTACGACACGTTCTCCGGGCTGTGTTCGCTGTGATAAACCTCGATGGCGCCGAGACCAAGACCGGCCATGTCTTCCACATACTCGGCGAGCTTATCCCAGTTGTTCTTCGCCACCCGCACCGGGTGCGCCAGCGAGGGAACGCCGCCGGAGCGGAGAATGCGCTCCAGTGCTTCTTCGATCGGCACTTCGCGGCGCTGCACGAAGCCGCGGGCGGATTCGTCGAGATATTCGTCGAACGCCCCCTGCATGTCCTTCGCGTAGCCCTTCTCGATAAGTACGCGCGCGAAGTGCGGGCGCGCGGTCAGCGTGCGTCCCTCCGCTTCGACTTCTTCGAGCGTGATGTCGATGCCGAGCGACTGCAGCTTCGCGATGAGACGGCGATTGCGGTCACGGCGGGCCTCGAGAATGGATTCCAGCCAGTGGCGCAGCTCCTGAGACGGCGGCGTGTGCGGAAAATAGCCGAGGAGATGTACGGTTCCGCCCCGATAGCGGGTGGACAGCTCAATACCGCATATCAGTTCCAGCCCGGCTTCCTTCGCAAAGGGGACAGCGGCGTCGTAACCGGTGAACGTATCGTGATCCGTGATGGAAAGCGCCGTCAGACCGATGCGTACGGCTTCCGCCACGAGTTCTTTCGGGGTAAACGTCCCGTCAGATTTATTGGTGTGGCTGTGCAGGTCAATCACGCGAGTAAACCTCGCGATTCGATCTCGCGCCAGATTTTCGCCAGGCTTTCGTCAACCGTCTCACGGTCCGAACATACGACCACCGATGGATTTTCCGGGGATTCGTAGGGATCGGAAATGCCGGTGAAGTTACCGATTTCACCAGCCAGCGCGCGTTTGTAGAGGCCCTTGGTGTCGCGCGCGGTCAGGACTTCGATCGGGCAGTCGACATGAACCTCGACGAAATTGCAGATTCTCCGCTTCACTTCTTCGCGCGCCTCGCGGTAAGGCGAGATGGCGGCAACAATAACGATGACGCCGTTACGTGCGAGCAGTTCCGCAACAAAGCCGATGCGGCGGATGTTGGTATCGCGGTCCTGGCGGCTGAAGCCGAGGCCCTGTGAAAGATGGGTGCGAACGATATCGCCGTCCAGCAGTTCGACTTTCGCTTCAAGCGCGCGCAGGCGGCTGACCAGTTGTTCCGCGATGGTGCTTTTCCCAGCGCCTGAGAGTCCGGTCAGCCAGACGGCAAAACCCCGATGCTTCATGCGCGCGCTGCGGTGCCCGAAAGAACCTCGCGCAGCAGAACGTCGACGGTACGTTCGGCGCGTCCATCGGCGCTGAAGTGCAGACCGCACTCTTTGACGGCCTCGGGAGATTCCCACCACCAGCGGCCGGCGCGTTCATCTTCACCGGCGACCACCGGGCGAGTGCAGGGGTCGCAGCCGATGCTGGTGTAGCCGGCCGCATAGAGCGGATGCTCGGGAAGGCCGTGTTCGTGTGTATACCGGATTACGTCGTCGGTGGTCCAGTCGGCGAGCGGGCTGATCTTGACAGAAACACCGGACCGGTCGAAGACGTCGATCGACGCGCGTGATTTAGCCTGGGCGCGGCGCAGTCCCGTGAAGAAAGCAGCAAGGCCGGCGAGACCCAGCGCCAGCGGACGCGATTTGCGAATCTCGCAGCAGAGCATCCGGTTCGGCACACTGTCGCGGAAAAGATCGATGCCGTAGCGCGCCACCATAGATTCCACTTCGCGCGCATCCGGCCTGATGCGCTCTACTTTGATTGAGTAGCGGCTTTCGACGGCGGAGATAATCTGATTCGTGGAAGGCGGCACCCGGCCTGTATCGAGCGTGAGAATACGCGTTTTCGGGGCGGCTTTCAGAACGAGATCGGTGACGATTACGTCCTCGCGCTGCAGGCTGCTGAGGACTGCCAGCGAATCGCCGAATTCGGCGATGGCGGCGGATACGATGTCACGAGCGGCGGCGACAGGTTCCAAGGGATAGCAGGCTTTCTGACTCGTGGATGACTGGAGCGGGAGACGGGATTCGAACCCGCGACATCGACCTTGGCAAGGTCGCACTCTACCAGCTGAGTTACTCCCGCTTAAAAAGCGAAAACACCATTGTAACAGGGTGCCGGTTTACTCAGAAACCAGCCGCTTGCGGGGCTCGCTTCTGGCGGTACATACAGGTGTCGGCCCGGGCCAGCAAACCAGCGCCGGTCTCGGAGCCGTTCCACCCCACCACGCCGAACGCAGCGTTCACACTCACGCGGAGAGGTTTGCCATCCCTCATCACGCGGCATTCGCCGATCGGCGCGCGGCGGATGCGCTCCATGCGTGCTCCCGCATCCTTTTCGCTGCAGTTGACAATGACGGCGAACTCATCGCCACCCCAGCGGGCCACCAGATCGTCTGACGGGAACGCGGCGCGCAGCTTCCCGGCGACGCTCCTCAGTACCTCATCGCCGGCGAGATGGCCGAGACGGTCGTTAACGTCCTTGAAGCCGTTGAGATCGATGAGGATCAGGCTGAAACGGCTTCCGGCCCTCACCCGGAACGCGAGCCGTTCCTCAAAACCGCGGCGGTTCGCCAGACCTGTCAGGGCGTCCAGTGATGAAAGCTTTTCACTGTCGGAGAGCCGTGTGCGGTAACTGTCCAGTTCCGCCTTCAACCGGGTCAGTGTTTCCTGGCCCTCTTCGGCTGTCCGCTCAACGCAGGCGGTTAGTGAATTGGCGGTGTCAACGATCGCCTGGCGGATCTGCGTGAGGTCGTCCATCGCGGTAATCGAATGCAGGCGTACAGCGAGGCCCCCAGCCTCCTGTTTATAGAGCGCGCTGCGCTTGGTCAGGGAGTCGACCGTATGGCGCATGGCCGCCACCATCTCGCCGAGTTCGTGCTCGTTGGTCTGATGGCGTTCGAACGCACGGTCCGCCCATCGGGACAGATGCTTGCGGACTACCTGGTTCACAGCCTCCATCGAAGCGGGAAGACGACGGCCGTGATCCCGCTCCAGATCCGAGGCGATGCCGGACAGTTTCTGATCGGGATCGATGCCGATACCGGGCACAGCGCGCGCTCCGCACTGGATCACCGAAGAAAGCAGTGACAGATACGCCGCCACTCCGCTGCCGCTTGCGGCGGTTTCCGGCTTGGCCCTCCAGTCGTCGATGTGGCGTTTAATCGAAATCATACCCGGGGTTGTCGACCGCTGCCTCCTGCACATGTATCGGCGGAATCCCGGATTTCTTTAGGTCTCGGCCCGAAAAAGTCTCGTTCGAAAAAAACTCACTCAGTGTTGCTGCAGCCCGCGGATGTATGTCGAGAGGTTGCGAATGCGCAGTCGCCCCAGATCCTGATCCCAGCTCACCTGGGAGAAGATCGGCCCCCACGTCGGCATATCACGGGTTCCGTGTCCCCGCGGGAGCGGCTCTTCGCCGGCGATAATTCGCTCCACCAGGGCCTCAGGATAGGCTCCCCCGTGGCGCAGGGCTATACGGGTCAGATCGGCAGGAGGAACCTTGAGCGACGCGGCCATCGGGCCCCCGCCGCGGGCGTCCGTCGCGTGACACACCGCGCAATAAGCCTGGTAGAGCGCTTTGCCGTCAATGGAGTCGATCAGCCGTACGGACTCGGGATTCTTAGCGGCCTCTGAACCCTTTCCTGTCTCTGAACGGAGCAGGCTCATACCCGCGCCGAACAGCAGTGCCGCGGAGGCTAAGACAAATACCGTTTTCATATCGTGGCTCCCCTGATAAAGGAGCACCCCGCATTCCCTTATTGCTCTTTGATTTCAGTAGGGATAACAGCTTCTCGCGCGTCTTATCGCGCAGCGTTTGCGCGAGAGTCCACAAGACCGCCGGGCAGCGAACAGCAGAGTCACGTGTTTCCCGCGCATTTTCCAGCATTACGGGATTGGCGAGGAGCATGCTTCAGTCCCCGCATGAGGCGATTTGTCCCCTGCGGCGTCCGGCCACGCCATAATGGGCGGGATGACCGAAATATCAGGGGTGATGCTGGACACGCTGGCGAAGATCTCTCCGGCGCCCATCATTGGCCTGAACGCGCAGGAGCTCATCGACTTCTGGAGTACGGCAGCGTCGGACCTCTTCGGCTGGACGGAGGTGGAAGTTGCCGGTAGGAGGTTTCCTGACAGCCTTGGTTTCGGCGATGCCTGGCGGAAGGCTGCGGGAACCGTGCGGATTTCAGCGCACGCGAAAAACGGTCCCCCGGTTGAAATCGAACTCTGGAGCGCCCGGCGAGCCGACGGAGGCTGGCTGCTGATGGCGGTGGATGAAA
The DNA here is from genome assembly GCA_963709215.1 of Terriglobia bacterium. Lineage (GTDB taxonomy): Bacteria > Acidobacteriota > Terriglobia > Bryobacterales > Bryobacteraceae > BOG-234. The sequence goes on from CAVPVO010000001.1 coordinate 65,547, forward strand.
CCCGGGCCACCCGAAGCGCCCGCGACGCCGGCGTCAGGCTCAAAGCGGAAAGCCGCTTTCGCGAGTTGCTCGAAGCCGCGCCGGACGCAATCATCGAAGTGGATCGCGACGGCCGCATCGTCCTCCTGAACGCAGCCGCCGAACAGATATTCGGTTACCGGCGCGAAGAACTGCTGGGCGAACCGGTGGAGAATCTGATTCCCGAAGGAGCCCGCGGGCGGCATGGCGCGCATCGGGCAGCGTACTGGGCGCATCCGGTCACGCGCCCTATGGGGTTCGGGATGATCCTGCTGGCGCGGCGCCGCGACGGCACCGAGTTTCCGGTCGAAATCAGCCTGAGCCCGGTCAAGATAGACGACGGATTCCGTGTCACCGCGATAATCCGCGATGTGAGCGCCAAGCAGAAAGCGGAAGAAGCGATCCGCAAGGCCAACCAGCAGCTCGAAGAGCAGAACCGCGAACTCGACCGCGCCAATCAGCTCAAGAGTGAGTTTCTCGCCAGCATGAGCCACGAGCTGCGCACGCCGCTGCACACGATCATTGGCTTCACCGAGCTTCTGGCGGAAGAACTGGAGGGGCCGCTCAACGAGAAACAGAAGCGCTTCCTCTCCCACGTGCATCAGGATTCGCAGCACCTGCTCGAGCTGATCAACGATATCCTCGATCTCAGCAAAGTCGAAGCCGGCCAGATGCAGCTGCATCCGGAAGCGTTCGATGCGCGGACGCTGATCAATGAGGCAGTAAACTCGATCCGCCAGATGGCCGACGGGCGCGGTGTGGAAGTGGAGAATCGCGTCAGGCACGAAACCGTGGTCAAGGCGGATCGCACGCGTTTTCGCGAAATCCTGAACAACCTGCTGTCGAACGCCGTCAAGTTTACGCCCGAAGGCGGCACGGTGTGGGTGGAAAGCCGTCCCGCCGGCCCGGGAATGACCTCCTTCTCGGTGGGCGACACGGGTATCGGCATCGCGCTCGCGGACCACGCCGCTGTCTTCGACAAGTTTCGGCAGATCTCCTCGACGACGCGCGGCGTACGCGAAGGGACGGGGCTGGGTCTGGCGATTGTGAAAAGCTACGTCGAACTGCACGGTGGCACGATCAGCCTCGAAAGCACGCCCGGAGAGGGAAGCCGGTTCACGTTTACCATGCCGGCGGGCGACGCGAGTCCTCCGGTCGTGCTGGTAATTGAAGACGAACCAGGCGGGCGCGAACTGCTGACGAGCTATCTGGAGCCGCTGGGAATCCGCACCGAAACCGCCGCCACGGCGGACGAGGGTATCCGCATGGCGCGCGACCTGAAGCCGGATGCGATCACGCTCGATGTTCTGATGCCGGGCAAGAGCGGCTGGCGGGCTCTGCGGGAACTCCGGGCCATGCCGGAAACCGCCGAAACCCCGATTTTCGTGGTTTCCGTGCTGGACGAAAGCCCGGCTATGACCGGCGCCACCGAGTATCTGCAGAAACCCCTGCGCAAAGAAGCGCTGCTCCAGGCCCTCCACAGGCATGTTCCGGCGCGCTTTCCGGTGCTCTGATCATTGAAAAGCCTGATGATTTAAAGTAGGGTATTGGCGACGCACCCCTCCCGCGCGGCTGACACCACCGATATGAGCGCTGAAGCCTCCGTTTCTCTTGTGATCATTGATGACAATCCGGGCAGCCTCGAAATGCTTTCAACGGCGCTGGCGCGTCCGGGGCTGCGCATCTTCACGGCGCAGGATCCGGAAGAAGGCGTGGAAGTGGTGTTTCGTGAACATCCGCAGATCGTCCTCACTGATCTGGTGATGCCGGGCATTAACGGTCTGGAAGTGCTGGAGCGAATCGTCGAGTTCGATCCCGCGATTGACGTGATCCTGATGACCGCGCACTATACATCGGAAACGGCGGTTGAGGCCATTCGCAAAGGCGCTTCCGACTATTTGAACAAACCGGTCTCGATTGCGGCATTGCGTGAGCGCATCGGCAGGTTGATCGAGGAAGCGCACAAACGGGAGAAAGCGACAACCGTCGATAAGGAAACGATCGCCGGCGCGCAGTTTGAAGGCATGGTCGGGCGCAGCCCTGCCATGTGGGAGATGTTTTCACGCATTCGCCGCATTGCGCCACACTTCCGCACGGTGCTGCTTACCGGGCAGACCGGCACGGGTAAGGACCTCGCCGCGCGCGCGCTGCATACTCTGAGCCCGGTCTCAAGTGGCCGGTTTGTCGTGCTGAACTGTTCGGCTGTCGTTGAGACGCTGTTTGAGAGCGAGTTGTTCGGACACGTGCGCGGTTCCTTCACCGGCGCGGCGCAGGACAAGATGGGCCTGTTTGAATACGCGGACCGCGGGACTATCTTCCTGGACGAAATCGGCGACATGCCGCTGGCGACGCAGGCGAAGCTGCTGCGTACCCTGCAGAATCAGGAAGTGCTTCGCGTCGGCTCCCTGACGCCGCGCAAAGTGGATGTGCACGTGGTGGCGGCGACGCACCAGGATCTGCGCACGCTGATCAGTGAGAAGAAATTCCGCGAAGATCTTTTCTATCGGCTGTCGATGGTCGAGATTCATGTGCCGGCGGTGGCGGACCGCAAGGAAGACCTGCCGCTGCTGACGAAGTTCTTCCTGGATCGTTTCTCCACGCAGTTTCGTAAGAACATTCGCGGCCTGACGCAGCGGGCGCAGGTCGTGATCGCGCGCCACAACTGGCCGGGAAATGTGCGGGAGCTGGAGAACGTGCTTGGCCATGGCGCGATGATGGCGATGGGCGAGACAATCGACGTGCAGGACTTCCCCGACTACCTCCGTTCTCCGCACCGCGCGGGCGGCGAGAGCACGACAGCGGCTCCGCCGCCCGACGAGGACACGTTCGCGGATCACGAAAAGCGTCTGATTATGGATGCGCTGGCGAAGGCGGGGGGCAATCAGTCGCAGGCCGCGCGTAGTTTAAGGCTGGGGCGGGATGCGCTGCGGTACAAGATGCAGAAACACGGACTCCTTTGAGGAGTCCGTGTTTCGGACTGAGAACTGACGACTTCTCACGGCACCCAAACCTTTTCCGGCTTCATCAGCTCGCGCTCGGGACCGGTGGGATCGATGAAGATCGTCCGGAACCCGGCCTCTGCCCAGGGCGCCACGCGGAATTTCACCAGGTATTGATGCGCCAGGTGCTCCGTGATGTCCGCCAGAAACGGCGCCACTGAGAATACCGGCGTGTGGCCGATGAAATAGGCTTCGCCGCCCGTTTCATACGCCAGGCTCGCGAGGTTGGTCAGCCCTGCGTCGGCCTGCTTCCAGTCCTGCGCCATGTAATTGTTGGCCGCATTGTAAAGCGCGTAAACGATGACTCCGGCACGTTCCGCTGCCGCGACGGCGCCCTCCGCAGTCACACCGGAACTGGCGGCGGGATCGTAGATTCCGTTCGTCAGCATGATGACCTCGCGGCGGACCGCTTTGCCGGACCACGCGGCGATGAGATCGGTAAGGGCACAATACGGGCCGACGATTGTTCCTCCCGACGGCTCGCGCAGAGCGCGGACGATCAGCTCGCGGTCGGTTGTGGGTTTTTCAGCTATTCTCAGCGCACCATCGTGGATGTAGCCCACACCGATGGCCACCGCGGCGGGCTGATCCGCCACGAACCGGCGAAGTTCCTGGAGTTTCAGGGCTGGTGCGTAGTCGGCGGAATCGTCGATAAGGATGTAAAGCTCCAGACTGCGGCCGGGCTCAAGCGCTGTAAAACCGGTGATCGTGGCGTCGTCAATGGCGACGTCTGCGGCCCGGAGCACGGCGGGTTGATGCATCATGTGATCGGCCGAGGTCACGATCATCTGGACCTCCGGCCCCTGCTGCGGCAGCGTGGCGGCGGAAACTGCGAAGCCGCCGAGCGCCAAAGCGGCGATCAGGATTCGGACTGGCATGGGTGCCTCCTCAGCTTGCAGATGTGCAAGCCGGATGCCACGAGAAAGTCATCAGTTTTCAGTTCTCAGTTCTCAGTTCTCAGTCTTGCGACGTGCCGGCTGCGCCGGTCCTGGTTTTGACTGATAACTGGCAGGCTGCTGAAAAAGCTCTTTTCGTTGCCGCTTGCTGACACGCGCGGTTCAGTAACCCCTGCGGAATCAGCACCCGCTTTTCCGAACCGCGACCGTAAGGGAGCGGCAAGAAGCGTTTTTCAGCAGCCTGCTACGCCAGTGCTTCGACGGCCTTGCGATGATCGTTCTCGTTGGTGTAGATCACGTATCCGTAACGGCCGTTCCCGTCAGTCACGCCCGTTGAGGCGTATATGTCGACATCGGCATCACGCAGCTTCTGGTGGATCTCCGCGAGGGTGCCCAGATGATCATCGCCCTGCACGAGGATGGCGTGCTGCGGGCCTGTCAGCGTCCAGCCGGAGCGTGTGGCCAGTGTATGGAACTTAGTGGCGGGATCGGGGAAAATGGTCAGCTCCACGTGATTCGGGCCAAACGGCACAGCGCTGAAGGCGAGCACGTTGATCCCTTCTGAAGCCAGCATCGATAACATCTCAAATGCGGCATCCGGGTTATTCAGAACTCTCGTGTAGAAGTACTCGACTGCCGATACGTTTATCGCCACCCGCCACCATCCCCAGCCGACCTCAGGCCCGCTAGACCCAGTGTAATTCGCGGCGGTTTTCCACGGAGTCAATTCGCGCATATCTGGGCCAGCCCGCGCACAGCCGCGCCCCGCTTTTCAGGAAATCTTTAGCTGTCCGCAATCGCCGTTTGGTACGCCCAATGCACCTTTGACAGGCGTGAAAGGCGTTCTCAGGCTCGCTTACAAGCTGCTGGTCAACGACAAAGCAAAGTTTTCCGCACTGCTGGTCGGGATCACGTTCGCCGTCTTCCTGATGGTCGCGATGACGGGCCTCTTTGCGGGAGTCCTGCACCGCGCTTCCGCCACGGTAATTAATCTGGGAGCACCGATCTGGATCATGGACCCGGCTGTGCAAACGGTGGCCAACACGATCGGCATGCCCGATTACGTGCTGGACGCCGAGCGCAGCATGAACGGCGTGGATTACGCGGTGCCGGTCTATTCGGGCGGTGCGCTGGTGAAGCTCACCGATGGTTTTTATCAGCCGGTCACCGTAGTCGGGCTCGACGATACCAGCCTTTACGGACGGCCTCGGCTGCTGGAAGGAAATATCCAGGACATCTACGGCGAGAGCGCGTTCCTGATCGTGAAAGACACCGAGTTCCCGAAAATGGAGAGCCCGCGGGTGGGAACCGAATTCGAGCTGAACGACCACCGCGGTGTGATTGTCGGCGTGGCTACCGTGGCGAGCAGCGGTCTGTTCGGCGTTCCCACGTTGTACACGACATACGAACGCGCGCTGCAGTATATTCCGAATCCGCGCTTCACGATTTCCTACATTCTGGTGCAGCCGAAGTCGGCGGCGGACGTGGCGCGCATTAAGCAGCAGACGAAGGATCTCGGCTATCTGGCGCTCACGAAGAACGAGTTCATGAGCAAGATCTCGACGTTCTACATGTTCCAGACCGGGCTCGGCATGAACCTGCTGATCATGACCGCGATGAGTTTTGTGGTGGGCCTGTCGATTTCGGGCCAGACGTTTTACACGTTCATTCTGGAAAACCTGGAGAAATTCGGGGCGCTCAAAGCCATCGGCGCGAAGAGGCGCGAGCTGGTCGGCATGATTCTCTTTCAGGCTGCCTTCACGTCGCTGACCGGCTTCGGGATCGGCGTGGGGCTGGTTTCCCTGGTGCTTTACCTTGCCCGGCTGAAAATGCCGGATTATGCGGCCATGATCGTGTGGTGGAACCTTTACGTGGCGCTGGTGATGGTGGTGATCATCGCGGCGGTTTCGAGCTATGTCGGCGTGCGCAAGGTGCTGCGCATCGAACCGTTCGACATTTTCAGGGGATAGCGATGACACCTGCAATTCAGGCAACGGGCGTCATGAAGTGGTTCGGCGAAGGCGAAGCGAAAACCACGGCTGTCAACGAGGTCAACCTGGAGACCTACTTCGGCGAGATGGTGTACATCGTCGGGCCGTCCGGTAGCGGGAAGACGACGCTGCTGAGCGTGCTTTCCGGCATTCTAAGGCCCAACGAGGGCGCTGTAACGGTGGAAGGCATCGATATCTGGAACCTCAGCAACGATAAGCTGGCCGACTTCCGGCTGAACAAAATCGGCTTCGTTTTTCAGGATTACCATCTGTTCCCGCGCCTGACGACGGCCGAGAACGTGGCGGTGCCTCTGATCCTGCGCCGCAGGCCGTGGAAGGAAGCGCTGGCCGAAGCCCGGAAGTATCTGGAGATCGTAGGTCTCAAAGGGCGTGCCGATCTGCCACCCGTAAAGCTGAGCGGCGGCGAACAGCAGCGTGTCGCCATCGCGCGCGCCATCGTGGGCCAGCCGGACATATTGATTCTCGATGAGCCCACGGCTTCGCTCGATGGCGACACGGGGCACGCCATTGTGAGCTTCGTGAAGAGCAACATTCTCAATGAGAAGCGCTGCATCCTGATCGTGACGCACGACAGCCGGATATCGGAACTGGCCACCCGCATTCTGAAGATGGAAGACGGCCGGCTGACCGGATGGGAAAAGGGAGGCGACCAATGAGAAAGGTCATATTTACGCTGTCGATATTGGGCCTGCTCGCGGGATGCATCAGTGCTTATCTCTTTGGTGTGGTGCAGCCGACACTCCCGCCGGCCTTCGCGCCGCCGTCGAATCCGTACCCGGGAGGCATCTACGCGGAAGGGATTATCGAGAGCGACCAGCCGAGCGGCGAGAACATCAACGTCTATCCCGAGGTAGCGGGAACCGTAAAAAAAATTCTGGTCAATGAAGGCCAGGAAGTGCACAGAGGACAGCCTCTGCTGGTGATCGATGAGTCCATCCAGAAGGCCACGGTCGAACAGCAGAAGTCGCAGGCGGAAGCGGCGCGCACACTGCTCGAGGAATTGCGCGCGCAGCCGCGAAAGGAAACGCTGGATGTCGCTGTCGCGCAGGTGAATGCCGCCCAGGCCGCGCTGAAAACCGCACAGGATGAGCTGGCCAAGCAGCAGAACGCGTATGAGCTGAATCCGAAATCGATCAGCCGCGACGCGCTGGACAGCGCCGTGAACGCGGCGGAAGTGGCGCGGACGAATCTGGAGGTCGCAAAGAGACAGTACGATCTGACCAAGGCAGGCGCGTGGGTTTACGACATCAACAACCAGGAACGAACGGCCAACGCGCTCGAGAAAGCGTTCGAATCGTCGAGCGCGCTGCTGGCAAAGTACACGCTGGTGGCCCCGCGCGAGGGCGTCGTGATGGCGGTGAACGTGACGCCCGGAAGTTTCATTTCGACGCAGGGCGCCTACGAGCAGTACACCCAGGGCGTGACGCCGGTGCTGGTGCTCGGCAGCCCGCAGACCTGGCTGAACGTGCGCTGCTACGTGGATGAAATTCTGGTGCCCCGCCTGCCGGATCCGGCGAAGATGAAAGCGCAGATGTCGGTGCGCGGTTCAACCGCGAAGATGGCGATGCAGTTTGTGCGGGTGCAGCCGTTTGTCAGCCCGAAAATCGAATTGGCTGATCAGAAGGCAGAGCGCGTCGACGTGCGCGTACTGCCTGTGATCTTCCGCGTGAAGAAACCGGCCGGCGCCAATCTGTATCCAGGGGAGCTGGTAGATGTTTACATCGGTCAGTAGCATTCGTCGCCGCTTGCTTACGCGCGCGGTTCAGTCTGTGGTCGGCTTCGCACTGCTCACGGGCTGCAACGTCGGGCCGAAGTATTTGCCACCGGCGGTTGCAGTGCCGACGGCATATAAGGAGCTGGGAGCGGACACATCGCTCTGGAAGCAGTCCGACCCGCAGGACCAGACATCGCGCGGCGAATGGTGGACCACATTCAAAGACCCGCAGCTCAGCTCGCTCGAGCAGAGTCTCAACGGGTCGAACCAGTCGATTGCGGCGGCCACCGCGGCGGTAGAGTCGGCGCGGGCGATCATCCGCGAGTCGCGCGCGCAGTATCTTCCGACTATCACGGGCGGCGCGTCGATCACAAACGCGCGGATCTCAACGTTTGGCCCGGCGAAAGCGGGCGCGGTTTATTCGCAGTTCTCGTTGCCCGTGCAGGCGTCGTGGGAACCGGATCTGTGGGGCCGCGTGAAGAACACGGTCAGGGCGAACACGTATGCCGCGCAAGCCGCATCGGCGGACCTCGAAAACGTGCGGCTCGCCGCGCAGGCGGAACTCGCCGCCGATTACTACGAGCTCCGCGCGCAGGACAGCATGAAGCAGCTTCTCGATGCAACCGTACGCGCCAACAAGGAAATGCTGGAACTCAACCGCACGCTCGGCGATGCCGGTCTTGGCGCCGATGAAGCGGTGGCGCAGGCCGAATCTCAGTGGCAGGCAGCCGAGGCGCAGGATACAAACCTCGGCATCCTGCGGGCACAGTATGAACACGCGATCGCCGTCCTGATCGGCAAACCGGCGGCGGAGTTTGCGCTTACCGCCGAGGCGCCGAAGGCGGTTCTACCCCCGATACCGGCCGGCGTTCCTTCGCAGCTCCTCGAACGCAGACCCGACATCGCCGCCGCGGAGCGCGCCGTAGCGCAGGCAAATGCGCAGATCGGCGTCGCGAAGGCCGCCTATTATCCGAATGTCACGCTGACGGCATCCGGAGGCCTGCAGAGTCTCGGCATCGCGCAGTGGCTGACGTGGCCAAGCCGGGTGTGGTCGGTAGGTCCGGCACTGGCGGAGACGCTGTTCGATGCCGGCCTGCGCAAAGCGACCGTGCAGCAATATCAGGCGGCTTACGATCAAACGGTCGCAAACTACCGGCAGACCGTGCTGACGGCGTTCCAGCAGGTAGAGGACAATCTCGCGGCAGTGCGGATTCTGTCGGAGGCGATCGAACGGCAGGAGGCGGCGATTCAGTCGGCGCAACGGAATCTGCGCGACGCGACGGCGCGCTACAGCGCGGGGCTCGATCCCTACCTCAATGTGCTTGCCGCGGAGACGGCGCTCCTGGCGACCGAGCAGGGCGCGGTGACGTATCGCGAGCAGCAGATGGTGGCCGGCGTTCAGCTCATTCAGGCTTTGGGCGGCGGCTGGGACAACGCTCGTCAGTTGGAAAGCAGCTCCGCCAGCACCTCGGAGTTGAGGCGATAGCTGGTGTAGCTCGAAGCCGTCACCTGCGTCGAGCGGAAGAAGAAAAGCTTCGAGACCTCAAGATTGATTCGTTGTTCGCTGAGCAGCCACGTGGAATCCGTCACGGGGGCCAGCCGAAACTCGATGTGAGTTCCCGGCAGGACCTTTGCGAGGATGCCGTATACCGGGACGGGCGTCACCACATCGCACTCGGCGCGGATCGTGTGGAACGTTGCCTGATCGACCCAGATCGCCCCCTTCATCCCCGACAGCACTTTGGCGGCAAGGCTGAGCGGGCCGGCTCGTTTCTTTGCCGTTGCGGAAAGCACCCAGGCGTCGCGGCCGTCGATTTTTTCTTCGCGCAACAGCTCGAAGGTGAATGCGTCAGCGAAATCCCGCACGAGGGCTTCGTTCGCGTCGCGCGCTTTGCTGTATTTCGCGATACGCGCGCGGCGAGCTTCGGGGGTTTCAGCATCCCGCCGCGCGACTTCGGCTCTGAATTTTTCGCGTTCGGCAATCTCATCGCCAGGCCCGAGCGGCCGGTCGTCGACAGCCAGCGGCATGTAGTAATCGGAGCCTTCTATATAGACCACCTGGGAGGTCTTGCTGATCGTCCGTCCATTCTTCAGCGATTCATCCCGTTCGATGAACGCATATTTCTCGGTGGCCGCGAAGTCGGACTTCAGCGCGGCCGCGCCGCGGCTGACGATTTCCGCCACGTCGGCTGCGCGGCACGGAACTGCAAGAAGCAAGACCGCTAGATAGTGATGACCGGACATTGCGAGGCGCGAAGGATGGCGAATCCGTCCTCCGGTCCGCTTTCATGCCGCCCCATGATGAGCAGATCGGCGCCGAATTCCTTCCCGGCTTCGGCGATTACAGTATCCGGGGCGCCCGCATTGATGAATACCGGTGCGTTTATGCCGGCCGTTACACACAGGCGGTCGATTTCCTTTCGGGCATTGGCCGCGATCGAGCCGCCCAGCTCTTCTGCGAGACCGACTGCAGTGACCAGCTGCGGCATCATCGCCGTAGCGTGAACGATTCCGAGCGAGGCATCATTTTCCGCGGCAAACGCGGCCGACCATTCGAGGACATACTCGCTGCGTGCGCCGAGATCGAGCGTGACCAGAATCCGGCGGCAATGAATGTCTTCGAGCGGCAGCACCGCTTCGGTGTGCACGCTCGTCCATACGGGGCAGTCGAGATTTTTCAGGACGTGCGCCGTTGCCGAACCGAGGAAAAGCAGCCGGAAAGCACTGACGCCGTGCGTCGGCATCATTACGAGATCGGCCTGCCACTGGCGCGCAATGGTGACAATCTGGTCCGAGGGGTCGTCTCCGACGACGCAGACGCGCTGTGTGGTGAAGTATTTGAACTCCTCAGCAAGATACGCGTTGAGCTCGGACTGACGCATGGGCAGGAGTTCCTCGGCGAGCGTGAGCCCGCCCTCGCCCGGCCCGACAACATGCAGCAGCATGACTTCGGCTTCGAAGCGGCCGACCATGGCCTCCACATGGCGCGCAGCGGAGAGGCAGCTCTCGGAGAAATCGACGGGAAAGAGAATTCGTTTGATGAGTTTCATGGGGCGCTCCGCGGAATGAGCTTGCATCCGGGTAGCCATCTCTGACCTCATCCGTACAGCGGTCCGACGGGGCGGATTTCGGTCACCTGACAGGCTGCTGAAAAGCGCTTCTTGCCACTCCCTTACTGTTCGCGGTCGGGAAAAGCAGGTTCTGATTCCGCAGGGGTTACTGAGCCGCGCGCGTCAACAAGCGGCAACGTAAAGTGCTTTTTCAGCCGCCTGCTAACGTTCTGAAACGCCCGGTGGTGTTCTGACTGCGGGTGAGAACAATATGAAGCGCCACTGGTTCAAACGTAACTTGCTTTTTGTACCCATTACCTTTGCGGTCATAATTATTGGCATCGCCCTCCTTCACAGCCGCGCCGCGCCGGTCGGAATCGGCGCGGATCCGCAAATCCTCTCGTTTACCGCGGTGCCGCCTGTGGCGCAGCCCGGGCAGCCGGTTACGCTGGCCTGGAATGTTCGCGGGACGCGCTCCGTCGAGCTCAACTGGGCGGCGGGAGGTAAGTCCGACGCCGCCGACCCTGAAAGCGCCAATCTGCCGCCGAGTGGGCAAATCACCGTGCATCCGAAGCAGGACACTGTCTATAAGTTGACCTGCGAGACAGCCGACGGTCCCATGTGCTCGACGAGCGTGACGGTACGGACGGAACGGTAGCTAGCGGCACAGTTGCGCGCCCGCACGCACGGATGCCGCGATACGACGCAGCGCCGCGCCGATTTGGCTCGTAACTCATTGAAAACCCGTCGGCACGCAAGTTGCAATCCCGACGGATCATGAAAACAGGTTTCTTGCTTCTGCTCACGCTGCTTCTTATCACTGCTGCGGCTCTGGGAATCATGAAGGCCCAGTCAAAACCGCAGGGCCTTGGATTCTCGCCTGAGGTTGTCACATTCACCGCCACGCCCGCCGAAGTCCGCGCTGGCCAGCCGGTCACGCTCAAATGGGAGACGCGCGGCACGCAATCCATCTCGCTCGAATGGGGCCCGGAACAAGCGTCCCGCGAGGGCCTCGAGCTGCACGCGGGTCTGCCCTCCTCGGGCACGATGACCGTGACACCGACTGCCGACACCGTCTACGAACTTCGTTGCTACACGGTCGCCGGACCCATGTGCCTGCCGATCAGTGAAGTCGTCCACGTAAAATAGGGCCTGCGCCAAAAGACGCAGACTGCGCGAAATTCCGCAGCTACGCCTTGTCCGTGAACTGCTATCCCCACAGTTTGTGAGAGTTACAGCCGGAAACAGACGTGCTCAACCAGGATTGTAACAAGGAGGTAGAGTCATGGCAGAAGTCAAAGTTGCCAGGACGGAGACTCCGGCGTATGGAGCCTTCCCCGGCCTTGCCCTGCTTGGTCGCGACCTGTTCAGGCCAAACCTGGTGGGTTTCGAGCCTTTTACGCTGATGCGCCGTTTCGGCGACGAACTGGAGCGGGTATTCGGTAAAGGGGCGGAAGCGGCGGCCTGGCGTCCGGCGGTCGACGTGAAAATGGAAAAAGGCAGGATGATGGTTCATGCCGAGCTTCCAGGGCTCAGGAAAGAAAACGTGAAAGTAGCTGTCACGGGTGATCTGCTGACCATCGAAGGAGAACGCAAGGCTGAGACGGAGGAGAAGAAAGGCGGCTGGATTCACACGGAGCGGAACTACGGTAAGTTCTATCGTGCGATTGCGCTGCCGGAGGGAGCCGACACGGAGAAAGTCGCGGCGGAGTTTGCCGACGGCGTTCTCGCCATCACGATCCCGGTCCCGGAAGTGACCCCGGCCGTGAAGGAAATACCTGTCGCTGAAGCAGCACAAAAAGCCGAAGTGAAACACTGAACTTCGGCGGTGTGAACAAGTAAAGTTAACAGGCTGAAGTGAATCAGCCTTACTCAGACGAGGGCCGCTTTCCGCCGGACCGGGAAGCGGCCCTTTTTATTGCCATGCCTTTTATAAGCAAAGCCAGCAGCAGCATCAGCGTCGGATCGATCGGATGCCGGTATCGGGGCAGCGCGAGCGTCACGTAATATGCGAGGGGGAAAACCACCGGCCCGGCTGCCAGTGGCAGCGCGTAGACGCTGCGCTCACGAAACAGAAGCACAATCGCCCCGAGCGCACCCGCGGCGGCGCAGAGGTTGAACAGCAGTATAAAGCGGAACCAGGCGGTTGTCTTCCCGAAGAAGTCGTCCAGCGGATGCAGCGATCCGCCGGCCCAAAGCATCACAAAACGCCCCGCGAATAACTGCGCCTCATGGCTTGGGTGCGTTACGATGTAATGCACCGCATCGCGGGTTTTCTCCGCCATATAGAGAATCTCGCCCTTTTTTATGTATGCCTGGCGTTCCGCGCCGTCGTTGATCGGATGATTCTCTCCCAGCCAGATCGGCTTTGCGCCCGGATTATTGCCGACCCACAATTGCAGCCCGAGGGTTGATCGCAGGGGAATGAAGCTGTGGAAGACCTGGTAGTTGCGCACCGTCCAGGGGACACAGCAAAGCACGATGATGCCGCATGCCAGCGCGGTATGGCGCCCGGCAGCGGGGGATTTCTTCTCGCTCCGCCAGGCAGCCCAGCCGAAAAAGAAGGGCAGCACCGACAGCGCGGCGGCGTTAGTCATCAGGATCAGGCCCCACAATAATCCGTAAGCGGCCCACTCGCGCGCGCGGGCGGATTCGGCGATTCGCAGTGTTGCCCACAGCGCCGTCGTGACCAGCAAAGCGGAGAGCGAGGTGTCCCAGAGGCTCTGAAAGCTGAGCAGAATGGCGTTCGGAAACACGGCCCACAGCCAGGCGGCGCCCGCTGCGAGACCGCCGCCTCCCACGCGCTTCGCCGCATAGTAGAGCGGAACGCAGGTGATTGACGAGAATCCGATGTTCATCGTCACTGCGGCCGCCCAGGAGGCAAAGGTGTAGATGCCAAAGATGCGCATGATGGCGGAGAGCAGCAGAGGGTAGACAGGCGTCATCCAGGCCGTCGGGCCGGTGTCGATGCGGAGCGGGGAGCCGAAACCGTGGCCGCCGGCGAGCGAATAAGCGATGTTGCCCGATTCAAAAAGAAAAGGAACTGCACGCAGTGCCGCATGCGGACGGTGCTCCTGATAATCCCACGCAAAGCCCGCGCGCAGCAGCAGCGCCACGATGACAATGAGCGGCAGGGAACGAAAGACGGCGCGCAGGCGCGGAGTCACCGAACTATTGTTTCAGAAGACTTGTGAGTTTCTGGTCCAGTCCCAGCGTCTTCAAAACCGCCGGCGCGGTTTCATCGACGGCCAAAGGGTTATGGCAGAGCGAGCAATCCTGGCTGATAGTCTTCTTCTGTGCCGTCGCATGGCTTTCGTCGTGGCACCGGAAGCAGCCGGCGTTGTCGGCGTGGCCGAGGTTGGTGGGATACGTTCCCCATTTGACGCCGAGGTCGGGAAATACATTGCGCTCGTAGATATCCGCCAGAACCTTGCCTGCTTTGTCGACGTCGGCGGCGCGCCTGGCGGCAATGTCCGGGTATTTTTGCTTATAGAAAGAGGCGAAAGCAGCGGGAATGCCGTCGGCCGAGGAAGCTTTTGTGAGAATTTCGACCGCCGTTTTGTGCGCGAACGGAAGACCCTGGGGGATATCACCGGCAGCCATGGCGCGGTCGACCGCTGCATCGGGCTGTTCAAAAGCGTGACCCTGACGATTGTGGCAGTCCGCGCACTGCATCACGAACTCCTCGCCGCCGGTGTCTTTTGCCGCTTTGTACGTGCGCGTCTCATGTGTCTCGCTGTTGGTGTATTCAACCGTCGAAATGGTTTGGCGTTTCGCGTCGGAGCGGTAGCGAATCTCGACGCCGGGCCCCATATGCGCACCGTGAATGCCGCCGAACCGCCCGCCGCCCACATTCATCACCAGCACGGACTGGGTCGGAGTGTTGGCCTCGTCGTCTTTGAATTTCGAAATAACTTTCAGCGGAGATCCGTTGTTGGTAGTGCGCGAGTGGCACTGCTCGCAGGTTTCCTTTGACGATACGAGCCGGCCCGACTGGAGCGCGGGGGGAATCGGGCGCGGATAAGTGTTGAAGGTAACCTCGAGCAGCTGCTTCGATCCGTTGATTTTTGCCGCCAGAAATCCCGCCGCACCGGGGTTAACGTGGCACGCCACGCAGTCGACATTCCGGTGAACGGTGCGCTGGTTGGCCACGAACTGCGGCTTCATCACATGGCAGCTCTGACCGCAGAACTGATCGCTTTCCATCTGGCCTACCGCGCGGTAAGTCACCTGGCTGGTGATGACCACGTTCACGACTGTCATCACGCCGAAGAAAATCGCCAGACGGCGCAGCACCACGCGGCGGCTTTGTGCGACTGCGATACCAGCCCGAATCTGATTCCGCGCCAGCCACGCGCCAACCGGAATCAGTATCAGCCCGGCGAAGAAGAGTGTGGGAATCACGAACGCGATGAGGATTCCCACGTAAGGATTGGCCGACCGGCCGCCCAGCACAAACGCAAACACCCACGCGCAGCCCGCGATTGTGGCGAGACTTGACCCCACAACGCTCAACCAGTGGCTGGTCAGAAAGGCGAGAACCGGGCGGGCTTCTTCGGACCTGTTGTTTTCGTTGTCCGCGCTATTTGCCAACGCTGCCTCCCCGCACGTTCAGATAAGCGATCAGACTCGACATCTCATCGGCGGTGAAGTGGGGCCAGGCGAGGTGTTTCTCGCGCATCTTATCCAGCATGGCGGGGCCGTGGCGCGTCAGCGACGACACCATGGTCGAGCCAGAGACGAATTTTCCGTTCGCGGTCAGGCCGGAAAGCTTCGGCGCACCGCTCGAGGGATCGTCATGGCAGACCGTGCATTTTTTGGCCGCGAAAACCTGGGCGCCGCGGCCGGATTCACCGGCACCTTCGATGGCGCGCGAATACCAGACATAGTCCGCGATCTGGCGCATCTCCCCGGGTGCAAACGTAATGCCGGTCATCGTCATGTCGCGGCCGTGGTTCCACATATCGGCGGCGATATCGGTCAGCGATTCGTCGCGCAGATTGATCGAAAGGAAGTGCGTAAGCGGCCCGTGACAGGAACTGCATTTTTTCGATTCGAAAAGCGCCTTTCCGGCATCCATCGCGGTCGGCTGAAATACAGGCTTAAACGCGGGGCGAGGTTTACCGGCGCGGCGCGTGTAAACGAGAAGATCGGCCAGTTCCTGCCCGGTCAGTTGCGGCAGACGGATATTGCGGCGCGCCATTTCGTCGCGCATGGCTGACGAGTGGTTCCACATGACCTCGATCAGTTCCAGCGCATCGTCGGCGGAAGTCCATTCGGACACCGGCTTGATGCCTTTGCCGGAGGAGAGGGGTTCGTCGATGCCGTGGCACGAGGCGCAGCGCTTCTCGGTAAACAGAGTCTTGCCGCGCGCCGCGTCGCCCGGTTCCTCGAAAAAGCGCAGCGAATAGAAAAAGGCGAAGAGGTCAGCGGCCTGCTGCTCGTCCATGGAGGGCGGGGGCACGCTGCGCAGCTTCGTTTCCACCCACATCTGCGGCGCGTGATTCCACATAGTGGCCGCCAGCGCGGCCGGGGTGAAGCCGCGGTCGGCGACATTTCCGAGGTCCGGTCCGATGTTCGGTCCGGTTCCATTCAACGCATGGCACTGGACGCAGCCCTGCAGCTCGAAAACCTGGGCGCCGCGGGTGGAATCGGCAGACACAGTTGCTGCGGGCAGAGTTCCGCCGATAAGCAGACCGAGAGCGAACAGCTTCTTCATCGTGTGATCCTCACACCGGTTGTGACCGTATAGGTCCGGAAGCCCTGAAACAGATAGAAATCCTCACCGAATCCGTAATATCGAACTTCGGAGTTCCATGCAAGGCCTTTTCGCAACGCTACCGAGATCTTCGCCTGCGGCTGGTAGAACACGGTGGGGTTGCTGCCGTTCGAGAGAAGCGCCGTGCCGCCCACTGTGAGCCGCGTCTTGTAACCGAGCCAGCCCGGGAAATTGAAGTTGAACAGCGCCGTCACCGTGTGGCTGTTGTCGCGGTACTTCGACTGCTCCGGAGTCTCGAACTCCGGGTCGAGATAAAAAATATTCGAGTACAGCGTGGAACGCGTGTAGCTGCCCTCGAAGTCCCAGATCTTCCCGCCGATGTACTGCAATGAAGCCGACTCCGTTTGCGCGAGGAAGCTGTAATTGATGCCGGGCGTGGGGTTCTGATTCTGCAGCACCATGACGTTTGCCGAGACATTGAGGTCTTTGAGCAGCCGGTATCGGCCCCTCACCGAAGCCTTCTGGTAGTTGTAGAGGCTGGTGCGGAAGTAGGTGCTGCCGCTCGATCCGTCCTCAAAATCGATATTGATCCACGCGTTCTGCACCGGGCGCCACGCCAGACCGAAGAGCCAGATGGAACGCCGGATCTTGCCGGTCTCATAACCTGCCAGTTCCGCGATCGGCAGAATGACATCGCTGGCATTGCCCCAGTTGTACTTGTAGCCGCCGCGCAGCGTGATCTTCTTCGTCACGTCGAGAAAAGCCTGCATGCCGGCCTCGTTGGAATTCGACACCAGCGTGGAAGCCAGCAGCGACGCAATCGGAACCTGGCCGTTCGTCGTGGTGGTCAGGGTGTCCACTCCCGAACTTGCCCCGCTGGTATGCATCCGGTCCGTGAACCACGACGGAAGCAATCGCACTCGGCGCAGAGGCCGGATCTCCGCGCCGAAATTGGCTGAAGTATGCGGCGCTTTGGCGGCCGAGGTAATGAAATTCTCTTCGCTGGTGTAGAACAGAAGCTGGTTCAGCACCACGTTGTTGCCGGTATCGAGTCCCACAAAGCCGACGTTCGAAACCGGCTGGCTGTAAAGGAACGTCCCGTACAGATCGATCCAGTTGAACGGATTGGCGCCGAACGATGCGTCTGTGTAATAGCTGTGGCCGCGCACCGCGTAAGCCTCGGCAAGGCTGTTCAGTGAGAGCGTCTGGCCGAGAACGGGCACATTGGAGTTCCCGTAGTCTGTCACGCCGGGACCCGCTGAGAGCTGCTCGTCGTCTTTGAAAGTGGTCCCGCCCTGTTCCAGCTTGAAGTGCCACTTCGGCAGCTCAATACGCACGCCCGCGCGATAGTCCTGGGTGGAATCGCGCGTCAGATTGACGACCGGATATTCATTGTTGTCTTCCACGAAATTCGCGATACCGTTGCCGTAGTCCGACGCGTGATCGTATTCGACGTACGGCATGAAAGTACGATTCGGGAAAAGGTCGAGACGGAAATCACCGAGCCGCTTGTGGATGTCCTGCGCCTGTTCGTCGAGGATCAGTCCGGTGCCGAACAAAGGATCGGCGAACCCCGGGAGGTTGTTGTAATACGCGATGTTCCGGTAGTCAGCCGTGAATTTATATAACTTCGCTTTGCTGACATCGAGGTGGTAAGTCTCGTAGGGTTCGTCGCCGATATCGGTGAGGCGAATGTTGATGCGGTCGAAGAAGCGGCTGCCGACCGGCAGAACGGTATTGAGAATGGTGAAATCCGCGCCGAACAGCTTGGGGCCGGAACCGAGATCGACGATGGAGCGATAGGACGCGTCACTGCCATGCACGCCGGTTTGCCAGCGATAGCCCAGATCGATGTAACCGGAGACCGCCGACTCATCGGAGGGAACCGGTGTGGTCTCGGTCGATTGGCCGAACAGCGCGCCCGCGCACAGGAATGCCGGAAGCAGTTTTTTCATCGCAGCAGGTTCCTGTCTATGTGGCTGCCGTGAATCTTCTGATGGCAGATTGTGCAGTTGCGGTAGCGTGGCGAAGTGAGATCGTGAAACGCAGGCGGCACCACGCCGGTCACGACGCCGCTCGATATCGGAAGGTTGGCGTGGCATTCCAGACAAACCAGACGGACTTCCTGGCGCGTCAGCATCTTCGCATTCGGCGAACCGTGCGGCATGTGGCAGCTCTGGCAGCCTTCTTCGCGAACCGGTGCATGTTCGAACGCGAAGGGTCCGCGCTTGTCGTTGTGGCAGCTGAAACAGCCTGGCTCATTGGCGTTGGCCATGCGCATCAGGCCCGGTTTGAAACTGCCGTGCGGATTATGGCAGTCGACGCAGGTCATCGCATTCTCCGGAACGCGATGCCTGAAGGGCTCGGCGAAGGAAGCCTTCACTTCGATATGGCAGCTCTCGCACTGCGCGTTGATGTCGGCGCGGACGCGCGAGACCAGGCCGTTCGGCCCGTGCGCGTGAACCGAATGGCAGGAAGTGCACGCAATGTCGTTATGCGCGTGACTGGCTTCGAGACGCCCCGACGTAGTGGGCTGATTACGGTGGCAGCCGAGGCACGTCTTGTCGACTTCGGCGGGCGTCAGCTTTGCGGGATTCCGAATGTCGGCCGCGGAAAGAGTCATTACATGGTTACTGCCGGGGCCGTGGCACGACTCGCAGGCCTGGCCCTTGAAGCCGTGCTTCGATTCACCCTTGTCGACCGCCGCGTGCGGGCTCTTCGCGAACGCCTTCCCGATATCTTCGTGGCAGGTTCCGCAGGTTTCAGATCCCACATAAGTGGCCGGTGCCGTGGATGCGGCGGCTGGCGCCGCTTTGGTGGTTGTGGCTGCCTTCTGGCCGTAGCAAGGCAGCGTTGCCGTGAACAGAATCGATGCCGTGAACAGAATAAAGACTGCCGCTTGCGCGTGACGGGTCATTCGTTGTCCGCCACTTAATACTGCGCGTGAACCTGGTCGACCGCATACGCGGCGCCGGAGCTGTGGCAAACTGTGCAGCTCTCGCCGAGCGAAGTCGTGTTGGCGAGGAAATGGGACGATTCGGATTCAGACGTATGGCAGCCGCTGCACGCGCTTGCCGTGGCCTGATTCGGGTTGATCCAGCCCTGCGGATCGACCACCTGATTCAGGCCAATGGGCAGGTTCTGCTCGCTGCTTGCGGTATGGCAGAGCGAGCAGTTGCGGGTGTCGCCTGCGCTGCCCGTGGGGCTGAAGGGCGCATAAAGGGTGCCGGAGAAGTCGTTGTGACTGCCGCCGAAACCGACGACGATGTAAGGATTCTTTTGGCCATCCGCGGCGCCGTTGATGCCGAAGTGGATACGATGCACCAGCAGATTGAAGTTGATGCCCTGCGGCGGCTCTGCCTTGTCGGCTGCGACCGTGGCCGTGGCGCGCGTTGAGGCGTCTGTGTTCGACGGGTTGTGACACATCACGCAGTAGAGTGTGTTGTTGCGCAGCGTGCCGTGCAGCGAGAGCTGATAATGGCACTGATTGCAGTTGGTCAGGGCTACCACGAGACGCCGCGGGGCGACGGTGGAACCATCCACGGAGAAATAGGTAACCGGATTGAGGGCACCGTACTCAATGCTCTGCTGATTTGGCTGGCCGGCGAGAACGGTCTCCGTGCGCCGGGCTTCAATGCCGACGGCATAAGTTCCCGTGGATCCGGCCGGGACCGGATGGGTAAAGGTGTAGCTGCATGCCCCTGCGGCGCTGCAGGCAGCCGCGCTGATGCTTTCCGTGACATAGCCCGGCGTGCTCGAGACCCCGAAATTTGTGTAGCCGTAATCGGTGGTCGGTCCGGCCATAGTCGCCGATATGGAACCAAGCGCCGACAGGGGCACCCCGTTGCCGGCGTTGTTCGTCACCGTGAAATTCAGCGTCGGCTTGTTCCCTGCCGTTCCGCCGGTGATGCTGGTGATGGCGACTTTGAGACCAGCGATAAGCGAGGAATCGGGCCCCACTACGTGCGCGCCGAATACCGATGCGTCGAAATCAGACGTCCCCTGCGGAATATGGCACGTCGAGCACATGCTGTCGTTCGGCTGCGCGCCGGCCGGGTGATTGGCGCCGGTGGTGAAGTTGACGTCGTCGTGGCAGGAGCCGCAGGTTGCACGCGTGGGCTGGGTCAGATAGTTCTTAGCCTGCGCCGCGCCGGTGGTCTGGTCGTGGCAAACCTGGCAGCGCTGGACGTTGGCAGGATCGATCACCTTCGAAAAATCGTTGATGCTGTTCTGGAAGCCGACGATCTGATACGGCTTGCCGGCGACCACGCTCGGCAGTGACGAGCCGTCGTGAATCTTGTGGATCATCACCTTGAAGTCGAGCAGGTTTCCGGTGTTCGGATCGATCAGCTGCGGCTGATGGCACATCACGCAGAGGCCGATACCGCGCCGCGAGCCGCCGTGGAACGAAAGCTGGTCGTGGCAGCGGTCGCAGCTGGTATTGCGGATGACATCGCGCGTCACAGTGACCTTCGAGCCGTTCGGGACGAAGTTGAATGTCGTGCTCGCGTAATCGGTGCCAAGGCTGTAGGAGGTCAGATTGCGCGAACCATAGATGCCGATGGTCTGCGTGGCCGCGGGATCGAAACCCGTGGCTTTAGTGTGGAAAACATAGGTGTACGAGCCCGGACCGCCGGTCAGCGTGCCGCCGGAATCCGCCGCCGGCTGATTCGTAGTTGGGACTACGGTTCCCGTTGCCGCGCGCGTGACGTAGCTGACGTACTGCTCCTGGCCGTTGGGAATACTGGCGGCGAGGAAGCTTGCGCTCACGGTGCCGGGAGTTTGCACGCCCGTGTTGTCGAGTGGCAGCCCGGTGGGATCGGCCATCGTGAAGTTAACCGTGATAGTTCCGTCGCTTCCGATCGAAGCGGACTGGATCGCGAACACGAGGCCCGGGTTTACGAACTCCACGGAATCCGGAAGGAAATAGGCCTTATAGTGCGAGTTATAGAAGCGCTGACGATGGGTCGGATCGCCGGCTGCGGCTCCCACCGCCAGACACGCAAGAGCTATGATCCAAAGCTTCCGTGATTTCATGAACGTTATAAAACAATCCTTCCCGGGCGGGCACTGGAACGCCTCCTGGCCGCCGTCGGATTCTAAGAAAATAACTTCCCGGAAACTACTTCTTCAGCGTTCGAACGTAAGCGACAACGTTATCCAGGTCGGCTCCGGCCACGCCGGCAACCGGTTTCATCTTCCCTGTGCCCGCCGTCACCGCGGCCTTCAGGTCAGCATCCGGCTTCGCCTGTACTTCGGCCGAGCCGAGCGCCTTCATGGTGACGTTCATCATCTTTGCTATGGCCGGATTGCCCGCGCCATCTGCGCCATGGCAGTTCTTGCACTTCGCTGTGTACACCGCTTCGCCGTCTTTAGCGCTGGCCGCGATGGCGGGGGTGATCATCGTTGTGCCGAAAACCATGGCGCCGCACACCAGAAACCTGGATGAACGCTTCATACCAGCCATTGTCACCTGTTCAGTGCACGGAACCGTGCGTTTAATCATTAAAATTGTTTCTTTCATTCGGAGTTTTCCGGAGCAGGGCGCCCAATCGCCCCCTTTCACCTCGCCTCCACCCCCTCTTCAAACGGAATGAACGTGGCTTCGACGCGCCTGGACGCAGCGATCTGCGGAGCTGCAACCGGCGCATGCCACTCCGGAACTTTTATCGGATCCAGCATGCCCAGAATCTCCTCGCGCCGATGTTCAAACCAGGGCGGCAGCAGAAGATGGGTGCCTAATTCGTTGAACGGTTCATCCTTCGAGAAACCGCCCGCTGCCGTAGCGGCGCATTCCACCAGAATGCCGCCCGGCGAGCGCATATAGATGGAATGGAAATAATTACGGTCCTTTATCTCGGAGCAATCGGTGTAGCCTAGTTCTTCATAGAGCGCTTTTTGCTGCGCCAGGGCATCGTCGTCCGGAACATCGAGCGCTACGTGATGGGCCGTGCCCGCGCCGAATCCCCAGCTGCCCTGCGGACGCGTGGGTTCGTGCAGCAAAACCAGCGTCTTCCCGGCGCCGCCCGGGCCGATCTCGAAGCGATGATACGCGCCATCGACGCCGGTCTTGCGGAAACCTAAAGCCTCTATAAAGAACCGCTCTTCCTCTTCGATCTCTCTGACTGAGAGCAGGGGTCCGTGGAAGCCGCGCACCGATTCGCCCAGCGCAATCTCTTCCGTCTGCCAACCAGTGCGCTTTTCACCCGCATCCTCGATGATTTCGATGGCCAGCCCGCAGGGGTGGAGGAAATGGACAAACTTCTGGCCGAAGCGCTCGTGAATGCCCCGATGCACGATCCGGTGCTTATTCAGGTGATCGATCCAGAAGGTCAGCGTTCCTTTGGCGACGGTGTAGACTGTCGCCTGAATCTGACCGGAGCCGGGCCGCCCTTTGACCCGGTTGTAGGGAAACGTGGTCATGACCGTTCCCGGTTCCGCCTTCCCGTTCGCGTAGTACAGGTGGTAGTGAGCATAGCGGCCGTCAAACAGAATCGTTTGCTTGATCAGACGCTGACCAACGACTTTTGTAAAGAAGTCGATGTCTTCCTGGGCGCCTGCCGCGCAGACGGTGATGTGGTGCAGGCCGGTAACGGGATAGTCCATTTCGATTACTCCTCGGCGCACATTTGTCGCAAACGGCGGGCCAGAGATTCGACCTGGTCCCGGATTTCGGCTGCTGCGAGAATTATCAATACTTTCGGTTCGGCAGGTCTGGGGACGGCCGAACCGGTAAGTTCAGTTCCTTGCGCCGCCTGGCGCAGGCTTCGGCGCAGGTCTGCGCCCAAAGACTCTCCATCAACGCAAATCCGCTTGAGAATTCTTTCCTCTCGGGCTACTTCTTCGTCAAGGAATGGCATATACCACTGAAAGGGAGTTGATGCCCGGTCGGGGAGTCGAGTGGTTTGCCGGGCAGATCCCCGGCCCGGTCCGACGCCTGCGCTTCCTCAGAGAGTTCGCGCCGGAACCGGTTGCCAAGGTGCGTTCCGGAGTCTGGCGGTCATGGCTCCTCGCGGTAATTCCGGCTTTGCTCCTGCTTGGCGCAAGTCTGCTGGGTACAATTCCGGCGCCGCGGCGAGCCGCCAGTGCACCGCAGGTCAAGGCGCCGAAAGCATCGGTGACTTCAACGAAACCGGAGTCTGTATATGTCGCGCCCGCATCCGCCATCTGGGTCGTCGAAAAGACCGACGCCTCGGAAACCTACAGCAACGGGCTGCGCATCGACAACCGGTTTTCCATCGGGAACCACCCGCGATCTTATCTGGCTTTCCCGGCGGCGCATCCGGAATATGGCGCGGAACGGCACTCCGAACCCGCCGGCATTGTTTTTCACACCACCGAAAGCCTGCAGGCGCCGTTCGAGCCGGGGGAGAACAGCCGGCTCAAGAAAATTGGCGAGTCGCTGGTCGAGTATGTGAAGCGACGCCGCTCGTACAACTTCGTGATTGACCGGTTCGGACGCGTCTTCCGGATAGTCCGTGAGCAGGATGCCGCCAATCACGCCGGCTACTCGGTATGGTCTGACGCGAGCTTCGTCTATCTCAACCTGAACGAGAGTTTCCTTGGCGTAGCGTTCGAAACGGAGACTCTGCCGGGGCAGGATGAAGCTGCGGTTACGCCCGCCCAGGTGCAGTCCGCCGCCCTGCTGACTGACATGCTGCGGCGACGCTACGGGATTCGGGCGGGCAACTGCGTGACGCACGCCCAGGTCTCGGTGGACGCATCGAATCACCAGATCGGATACCACCTCGACTGGGCTTCCAGTTTTCCGTTCGCGCAGATCGGGCTGCCCGATAATTATGCCGTGCCGCTGCCCGCGGTGTCCGTGTTCGGATTCGAATACGACGCCGGGTTCGCGCGGCGTGCCGGCGACCGCATGTATCGGGAAGCGCAGCTGGGCGACCGGGAGATGCGCGAACACGCGGCCGCGGCGCACGTCGAGCCGGCCGTTTATCGTCGTCAACTGCAGAATCGCTATCGCAGCGAACTGGCGGCTACACGCCAGGGTAGCCGCGCCGAATACTAACGCCGGATTTTCGATACAATCGGGAGCGGAAAAATATATGACACTTCGCTCCGTTCTTCTCGCCGCTCTTTGCCTGACCGGTTCTGTTGCGTTCGCGCAGCAGCCCGCTTCTTCCGGACCGGCTCGCGGCGGAGGCCGTGGCGAAGCCCGGAATGCCCGTCCCCCGCTTTTCTTCGCCGAGGAATGGAAACAGAATGCCAATGGTGGCGAAGCGGCGGTGAGTCCGTCGGAGGCGGTTGCAAGTCCGAACCTCGAGCTGAAGCTTTACGGCGCCGGCGGGAAAGACATCCAGCTCACGGGAACCACAGGCAATGCAGCCAATCCTGTTCACCTCTGGACAGGACTCTGTGAACAGGTTTGCGCTGCCGCGCTGCGTGACAAGGAGAATTACGTCGACCTGACAGGCCTTGCCATGATCCGCTGGGTTACTAAAGTCTCCGGGTTCCACCAGGTCCATCCGATCATTAAGCTGGCCGACGGCGTCTGGCTGGTGGGTGATCACGCCGACGGATCAACCATCGACTGGCACGAGAATGAATTCTCGGTCGCCGATGTCCGCTGGCGCAGACTGAACATCGCCAAGGTGGTCACGACCGGCGACTGGGTGAACAACCCTGACCTCAGCAAAGTGGACGAAGTCGGTTTCACCGATCTTCTTCCGGGCAGCGGTCATGGTCCGGGTGGCTGGTCGGATGTCGGAAAGATTGAAGTATTCGGCAAGCCGGTCAAACGTCAGTAGAACAGAAAGACGTTCTCTGATCCGGCGTCCTCATATCTCTTCAGAACTTTCTTAGATACCGAAGTAATTCTATGTATTGTTTACGGCATCCACAGCCGTAAAGCACGGATCCCGCCCTTAGGCCTGCGCGAAAAGGCGCACGCCATCCTCACCCGAGCCCATTAAGTTTTCTATTGAGCCCATTCAAAGATTCACCTGGGCGGTGTTGCTATCTCACGCCAGCCTTATGCATTTATTAGCCGGTGGTTCCTATACTCACCTCACAGTGGCCGTTCTTATTGGATGTTTCCGAACTATTGGACAGCCGATGGCACGGTCAAGCGGAAAACGAGGTTAGACAACTCTTATGACGAGCAACTTTGTGTCGCGCATGACGCGAACTCTCCCGGTCGTTTGGATGGTCGCCGCTTCCCTCGCGGCAGGCGCTGCGCCGGTGGCTATGGCGGACGATTCCATCGCAACGGCATCTTCATCTTCGCCGCCATCGCAGCCTGCCCTCGGCGCTATCGCGGGAGTAGTTCGCAATTCTTCGAAGACGCCGGTAGTCGGCGCCATGGTCACTGCCACGCGCGCAGATGGCAAAGGTATCTGGACTACGATCTCCGGTACTGACGGAATCTACTCCATCGCCAACATCGCGCCGGGCGAATACCAGATCACGACGCAGGCCGAAGGCTATCCCGATGTAACAGGCGTGGCACTTCAGGTGGCGGCGGGCAAAGCGACTCGCGGAGACATCGCGATGACAATTACCGTGCCACAGCCTGCGGTGATTTCTGCTAATCAGCCGCCGCCGGCGCCCGCCGTAACCAATGCGGCACATAGCACTTCCCAGAGCGTCCTGCAGAGGCTTCTCAGAAGGACGCCAACGGAAGCGGTGAACACTGAACCGGTGACGACAGCCTCGCTCATCCCGCCGGCTTCCGCATTTGACACGCGGGCGTCGCTCGACGGTCCGGCGAATCCATCGCCGCAGGGGCCGGCTGCAGCAGCTCCGGCGCCACAGGCGGCAGAGCCCGCCGCCCCGGCCACCGACATCGTTACGCCGTTTGCGGATTGGGACTGGACCTGGCTGAACGGCAACACGCGCCAGCACGATTCTCCGCTCGACTGCAAATACTTCAGCGGAGAATTCCGGGCGGATACCTTCTACGGGGATGATTTCAATCAGCCGGTCGACCACTCGATGGGCGGGTCGAGCGAAGTCTTCCGCAACGGCGAAGTCCAGCTGGAAGACCTGTCCATCGGCGGCGATTTTCACGATGGCAACATGCGCGGCAGGGTTCTGCTCTTGTTCGGAATGTTTTCCGCCACCACGGTGCGCAACGACCCCAGCCCGGCGGTCGGCCAGTGGGACGTCCGCGTCCGCCTACAAATATGTGTCGGAGGCGTATGGCGGATACCACTTCAACGTGCAGCACGGCCTCAACGTCGATGCCGGAATCTTCGTTTCGTACGTCGGTCTGTTCAGCTATCACAACTTCGATAACTGGGCGTATCAGCCGTCGTACGTTTCTTCCAACACGCCATGGTTCTTCAATGGCGTGCGGATCCAGTGGTTCCCCACGAATCATCTGAAGATCGAGCCGTGGATCATCAACGGCTGGCAGTCTTATAACAAAATGAACGGTCACCCGGGTGCTTGGAGGACAGCTGAAATGGACGCCGAATTCCTGGATGAATGTCATCGCCAACCAATACGGCGTGGGTGAAGACAACGTCGGCCTTCCCAACCGCCAGCGCTACCACACGGACGACAGCATCGAGATCATGTACTACAACAAGACGCGCCGACCGGCAATGGCATCAACAAGATGGCGTTTACCTTTACTGGCGATGCGGGATGCGAAACCGGCGCCGGGAGTGACCTGCTGCGGCGGAAAGGGCGGACCCCGGCAGGACTTTCTCGGTTGGATGGCTTACAACCGCTGGTGGTGGCACAAAGACCTTTTCGCCTTCACCCTCGGCGGCGGCCAGATGACAACCCCGGTCGCTATCTGACTGCTGGTGCTGCCCATCAATGGCGCGGACGCGATTTCCGGTACGCCTTATTTCCCGGCATACCCGGGAGCGCAGCTGCACGCTTACGATGGCACGGCCACGTTTGACTGGATGCCCAGCCAGTTCGTTACTTTCCGGACGGAATTTGGTTATCGCCACACGAGTGTGCCGTACTGGTCTGGCCGGCATGGCATCACGCCTCCGGGCGGCAACAACGGCTCTCCCGCGGACTTCGTCTGCGCCAACGGATCATCGTCCGGACAGACCAGTCTCGGCGTGGCGGAACGCGCTTGCGGCGGCGGACCCAGCAGCGTCTGGTTCCCCGATCTTCGCGAGGGGCAGGCGTTGTTGAACCTCGCCATCATGGTCAAACTCTAAGACACCGGCACGATGATTTCGGGCAGGGACGGGGCGTGCTCCCCGGCCCGCCCGATTGAAAAACCCAACAGAGGACAATCATGTCTGACAGACAAAACAGGGTACTGAATATTAGCGTCGCGGCGGCAATTCTGGTGTTTGTGAGCGTAACGGGAAGCGCCGTCGCCCAGAAGACGGACAAAAGCGAACCCAAAGAACAAAGGGCCATGGCTTTGGGAGAGGATGATGTCAAACAACTGCTGCTGATGATGGACACGGATAAGAGCGGGAAGGTGTCCCGTCAGGAGTTCATGAACTTCATGGCGGCGGAGTTCGATAGACTGGATAAGGACAAGAGTGGCGAACTCGACGTTAAGGAACTTGCCCAGTCGCGGATTCGCTCAAGCCGGCCTGCCGTGGGCAAATAGATCTGACCAGACTTCGCCCGGGAGCGAGGGTATGATTCAAAGAGTAACCCGTCGCCGGCTGAGCCTGCTCTGGGCGTTTCCAGTTTGTACCGTCCTGCTTCTGGCCGCGGATTCCTCCTGGAAAAACAAACCAGTCGCGAACTGGACCCAGGATGATGCGCGGCAGATCCTCACCGATTCGCCCTGGGCCAGAAACGTCACGGCAATGCTTACCCGCCGGCTGAACGAAGATGAGATCAGGGAAAACAGCGGCAATATGGGGCAACCCCACGGTATCGGCTATGATGGCGTGGGTGATAAACCGGTCAGACCGAAGCTGGACCTTCCCACTATCCTGACCAAGGTCTACACGCCGCCCCCGCCTGAGTCGCTGCAGGTGCTGGTCCGATGGGAGAATGCTCTTCCCGTACGCACAGCCGAACTCAAACTCGGCGAAGCCGGACCTCCCACTCTGGAAGCCGACGGCTATCGAGTCGCTGTATACGGGATTCCGGGCCCATTGCCTAAAGGTGATCCGCAGAAGCTGGGTGCTCCATTCAAGCAGGCGGCCGCGCTCAGTCGTGAAGGGAAAAAGGATGTCAAGCCGTCCCGCGTCGAAGTGTTTCAGCGGGACGACGGACTGTTTGTGGTCTTCCTGTTTCCCCTGTCAGCGGAAATCGGCAGGAAAGACACGTTCGTTGAGTTCCATGCCCAGATCGGGCGTATCGTTGTCAGACAATCCTTCTACGTCCAGGACATGTTTTTCCACGGCCAGCTGGAGCTTTGACCGATGAGAGTCGCACTAGCGCGTGTCAGCCTGGCATTCATATGTTTCGGCATGGCCCGGGGCGGCGCTCTTCACGGCTCACGGCCGGCGGGCCCGGAGGCTACGGCCGCGATCGCAACTGCCACATACTGCTTCGACCGGCTGCATGGGCTGGATCCCGGCCATTTACCGCCTGCCTATCTGGTACTTCAGCTCAAAATTCGGGTGTCTTACCACAATTCGGGTGACCGCCCGCTGATTTTGCCTGTCCAGCGTGATCGAACCATTTACACCGCGCTCAAGCCAGGAACGATGAGCGTATTCCACGCAGGGATAAACCTGTTCGACCCGGTCAACAAGCCCCTGAAGGAGCTTCCACCCGACGTGAGCCCGGATAAGAAGAACGATGTGTTTACCGTGATTCCAGCACATAGCGAGATAGCAACGCCTATGATGGAAGAGGTTACGCTTCCGGTGGACCGCAGGGCCGGGTTCAAATCGTATCCCGATCTTCGGGGCCATACCGTGTACCTCAGGTTAAAGTTTGAGCATCAACAGCTGGCTCCGGCGCTGGAGGCCACGTTGTCCGACCGATGGGCGCCCTTCGGCATTCCGTGGACGGGGACCCTGCTCACCAACACGGTGATGATCGATGTTCCCGCACATCCTCCCCAGGCTGCTCCCTGTATCGTCGGGGAAAAGTGACTTCAGATCGGGCACCGGCTACCGGCTAGCTGGGGCCTGCGCTGACCTCATCCGCGGCGAACTCGTCAAAAATCTCTTCGAGGAGCTCTCCGGGAGAAACTTTATAGTATCTCGTTCCCCCACCGATGCGGGTCTGATCGCCGGAGCGAGGGTCGATGAGGATCAGACTCACCACTCGCGCGACGTTACGTGTACCAAGCGGCCCGGTTTCCAGCCGCCATACCTCCTGCCGGCACTGAACGAACGGATCGTGCGGATTTTTCGACTGCCCGCGGCGCATCCGGATAATGACATTCCGGTCGAGCGCCGGGAATTGTTGCTCCGCCTGCGAACTGTCAGGTGGCAGGCCCGCCAGCGCCTCAGCCTCGGTGTTCCGGAGAGAACTGATCGCCTGATCGGAGAGGTTCAGCAGTTGCGCCCAGTCTTTGGGTGAAAGCACGCCGGAAGCTCCCGGCATGTCTGTCCGGTTGGCCCATGCGGCCAGGGGCTCAAGATCGCGCACAGCTGTCTCCGCCTGCGATATGACGCCCCGCACGTGGCTTTCGGCATCTATGACCGAAGCGACGCGAGCCAGGTGAGCGCGGATCGCGAAAAGGGTTTGGCGCAGGCCTTCCGGGAGCCCGGCATCCACTAAAGGCTTATTCGCGGCGGCGTGAAGCGCATCCTCATACGCGAGGGCTTCGCGGATTCGCTTATTGAAATCGCGAGCGGCGGCACGGACTGGCCCCCGGGCGTCCACCACCTCAACCAGCGCCGACTCGATCTGATCGCGCGTGGGTTCGGTCGTATCGGCCGGCTCCAGATACCAGAGGTAATCGCGATCTCTGTGCCGGTAGAGGTCCGCCAGAGCCCCCTGCAGTTCGCGCGCCGGATAACGTTTCAAAAGGACATGCTCGCCGGTCAGGGTGTCGACGGCGACACGACAGCGGTAGCGAATCACCGACTGACCCCGCTGTACCCACTCCTCCTGATAAAAAATGTGGCGGCCCTCGCCATCTTCGACTCCCGAATCCGTCAGAGCCATGCGGAAGGAGGGCTCGCTGATCAGTGTCACGCGCCTGCGGCGCTCGAAGCGAATGGGTATTCGCGGCGGTGTTTGCCCGATGACATCGGAACCGGATCCGTTCTGCGCCGGCGATCCACGTCCCAGAAGATCCCATGCTTTCCCGGCGGTTTCTTCCGTGGCGCTTTCATCCGCCTGATCCAGGGGCAGCGAGAGGATCGCCCGTCTTGCGGCGTCCTCCGCCGCGGCACGGGCTTTGAGCAACTGATCGTGCCGGACTTTCATGGCAGCGTCGGTCTGAGGATCGAAATCCGCTGCCGAGACCACGAGAAGCCGGCGCAGCAGGGTATCACTTGCATCAACCCGCTTCCGCGTCTCCACTATCAACTGCTGGATATGTTCCAGATCGGCAACGGGCGCGGGCGGGCTCCGCGAATATCGGGTTGCCATCATCCGGAAAGAAAACAATCGTTGGATCGCGCTCCACGACACATCCGCCGGTACACCGTTCAGATCGGTGTCGGCACCCTGCACGGATTCGCCGGTCCCGGTCCGATAGCCCCGATCAAACTGTTCGACCGCCTGATCCAGGTGAGTGTAGAAGGTCTTCACAGCGGTCTTCAACTCGGCCGAGACCTGCCGCAAGTCGTCGATTTTCCGTTCCGTGTCGGACAAGACGTTTCCCGGCACAGAAGTCTGACACTTCAGTCCCGCTGCCAGAGCCAGAGCCAGAGCCACCGAATTGACTGCGGAACGTGACACAACACTCCCGCATCCTCTCCGCGGGCACCGATGCCCACAGTCTGCCATAAGAGACAGTCGTAATCAACCTGAAATTCGTACCAGTAATAACGTGAACAACTCATGAAATAAAACCGCGGGTAAACGCTCATGAAGCGGGTTGACGGCGAGGCGCCTGCCCTTCGAATGCCGGTCTCTCTGCCTGCGAGGCATACGAACATTCCGTACCGGAGCGGCGCAGGCGGCACCACTCCGCCAGCCTTCCTCAGTTCGTCTGCCGGTACCAAACAACGGCTATCCGTCGCAGTATGTCTGCATGGATGGTACAGCAGCCGGAACGTCGCTTACCTCAAGCAGTTGTTATGCCAACGGCGGCGTCTGGTATCCGGACCTCAAGAAGAAAGAGTGGCTCCCGGATATCGACCTGATGGTCAAATTCTAAGTTGCTGATTTGTTAGCAGTCGACGTTCGGGGCAGGCTGTAAGTGTGCCCCGAACGACTTTCTGAGAGGACAAAAAACGTGCTTTCGATACAGAAGATTGCTTTGTCTCTGGTGGCAGGTGCAGTTCTGTTTGCCAGTGCGGCCGCAATCGCCCTGAAGCAGGGTGTGCCCGAAAAGCAGGATAAGGTCGCGCTGGGTACGGAAGAAGTAAAAGAACTGCTTGCGCTGCTGGACACCGACAAGAGCGGCAAGATCTCCAAGAAGGAGTTCATGGACCATATGTCGGCCGAGTTCGATCGGCTTGACTTCGGCTTGACTAAGGATAAGAGCGGCGAACTCGATGCCAGGGAGCTGATCAACTCCACGCTGCGTCCCGCCGCCGGTAAGTAAGCGGCTCGTCCACTTAAGTTTTCTATTGAGCCAATCCAAATATTCAGGTGACGCCCCGGCGTGGCTTCTGCGGTAGTAAATATCCGTGGCACTTGCTTGACACAGACCTGAGCGTGAAGTTTTAATTACTGGTACGTACACGCCTTCCTTATGACCAGGGCGGATGCTGTGCTTACCCTTCGAACGCCGCGCAGCCTTCGAAGTCCAAGGAGAAAAACAACGTGCTCAGAACCTGTAAAATCGCATTGACGACCACCGTTCTAACGATAGGGCTTGCCGGCATGAGTTTGATGACCGCTTTCGCGCAGAAAGAAAGTGTACCCGTAAACCAGAACAGGGTCGCCCTGGGTTCCGACGAGGTGAAGCAGCTCGTCGAGCTGATGGATACCGACAAGAGCGGCAAGGTCTCAAAGGCAGAGTACATGGCTTTTTTTTCGGCTGAGTTTGACCGGCTGGATAAGGATAAGAGCGGCGAACTCGATGTGAAAGAACTGGAAAAGTCTTTGATGCGGCCTGCCGCCAGAGCCAAAGTCAGCAGCAAGTAAGGTTACGTTTCGCTCTTGCGCTGCCGCGGCGCCACCGGCCATTCCGCTGGATCCACAAACCTGTAGCCGATGTGGTTTTCGGTCAGCAGGTACTTCGGACTGGCTGCATCGTCACCCAGCTTCTTTCGCAGCTGGCGCACAAACGACCTGAGATACTCCACCTGGCCAACATACTGTGGCCCCCAGACGGTCTGCAGCAGCCGTTCGTGCGTAATCGGCAGGCCGCGGTTCGACATGAGGTAGTGAAGCAGGTCGAACTCCTTGGGCGTCAGATGAATGGCCGACCCGGCTTTCATTACCAGCCGGCGCGCTGCATTTACACTGAGATCGCCGATCTCAATGATGTCCTCCATTTCGATGGCCTGGCTCGTGCGCGTGCGGCGCAATGACGCGCGGATGCGTGCGGTGAGCTCGCGCATGTGAAATGGCTTGGTGACATAGTCATCCGCGCCCGCTTCGAGGGCCTGTATTCTGCGCTCGTAGTCGTCGATCACGCTCACAATCAGGATGGCCAGGCGCGGCCGCATGCGGCGCAACTCGGCGCATGTCTCGATTCCGCTCTTGCCAGGCATATTGACATCCAGCAGGACGGCGTCGTACTTGACGATCCGGCACAGCTCAATGGCCTCATCGCCGCTGGATGCCTCGCCGATGTCAAAGCCCAGGCTGTACAGGGTTGAGTGGAGCGTCCTTCGAACGGAAGGTTCATCGTCGACAATGAGAACCTTGCCCTCAGTGAGGGGGGCCGGCTGGGAAGCGGACGGAGTGTCGGGCAGTAAGGTGCGGTCCATGGCGATTAGGCGCTCAGCGTCGCTTGGTGCTCACTCGTCCGAGGCTCACTGGCCGACGGCAGCTGGAATTCCGCCGGAAAAGAGCTGCTGTCACTCTCGTTTCTTATGCTGACGGGATCCGCGGGACAAATATCCTGAATGAACCCGCCCGCCACGGCGCGAATGCGCCAATCCGAGATCAAACGCTGGGCAGTGGCTCTGCCAATGCCGTAGCGCGCACCGATATCGCGAATGGACCACCCGCGGGTGAAATAGAGCTGTGCCATGCGCTGCTGGATGTCGTTTCCGGAGCGCTTCATAAACGCCGGAATCTGTGCGGGGAAACTTACCAGGTTGCGCTGAATGGCAACACGCAAAGCCGCGTTTCCGATCAGAGAGATATTCATAACGGCCTCAGATCATGAACCGCTCTTAACTCTATGGCGGGGGCAATGAGAAAGGCATGAAAAAGGACTCAGAGGAAGGTAATTATCGCGCAGATAAAAACGATTGATCAGCGCGCCGTCTCAACGCGCAGCCGTAAGAGCACCCTCCAGACTGCGGAGGTCAGGCTGTTCGCCCATCACGATCAGCACGTCGCCGCCCGAAACGTCCATATCCGCCGGGGGATTAAAGATCATGCTGCCGTTCAGTTTGCGGATCGCCAGCACGATCAGGCCGGATTCGCGCGGTGCCAGACTGCCCAGCCGCCTGACTGCCCGCGCCGGTTCGGTGGGGACGCGCAGTTGTTCCATCGTCACGTCGAGCCCTACCGCCTGCCCCGCAAAATCCAGCAGTTGCACGACGTGCGGACGAATCAGCGCCTGTGCCAGCCTGTGTCCCGCCATGCTGTACGGAGAAAACACCGTATCCGCCCCGGCCCGGCGGAGCTTCTCTTCGGCGTTCTCTTCCGAAGCGCGGGTTACGACAGTTACGCCCGGATTGAGCGTCTTCACCGAAAGAATGACGAATACGTTGTCGGCGTCGGTTGCCAGAGCGGCGATGAAGCCACGCGCGCGCTCCACCCCGGCCTCGCGCAGACTTTCGTCCTGCGTGGCGTCAGCGCGGATCGCATGCATACCCGACGCGATGGCGCGTTCCACGCGTTGCTCGTTTCGATCAATAACCACAAAGGGCACACCGGCGCGCTGGAGCTCGAATGCTGCGTTGCGCCCGACACGGCCAAATCCGCAAACGATAAAGTGATCCTTCATGTGCATAATGGCGCGTCTCCTTCTGCGCTCCCCGTAACGGTCCTGTAACTGCAGCTCGATGATGGTCTGCGTCATAGCGCCCACCGCGACGAACATAGCCGTGACGCCGAACAGAATCAGGAATGAGTTGAACACGCGCCCCGCATGGCTCAGCGGATGGATCTCCTGATAACCCACCGTGGTGATGGTAATCAGGGTCATGTAAAAGGCATCGAAGAGCGGATAGCCTTCGATGACCCGGAATCCCACGGTGCCGACCGCCATCGTGAAAGCGATCAGCGACCCAATCAGCAGGATGCGGCGAACGATGCGGCGATCCGGCATGGGGTTAGCGGCTGATTATTTTCCGCACGTACCCGTCTCGATATACCGGCCGTCAAGCGGCTTCAGTTTAGTTGTCTCCGCGCGGCCCTGCTCGTTTGGCACCAGCACCGGCGTCGCCCCGGTGGGAAGGCTCGCATTCACGGGGAAATCGATGCGGACAAAATACTCTTTATCGGCCTCGACGTCGACGAAAAAGCCCAGGGGATGGTCCGTTGTGCCGAGCACGTGCCGCCCCACGGACATCTTCATCGTGTAGACGCGGCCATTCTCGATGCGCGCGACGGGAAAATTATCACAAGACACCGTGGGCCGTGTCTGCGTGCCGATTTCGAGCTTTTCGCGATAAATGTGGACCGTCCCCTGAGGCTGCGCGGGCTTCTTCGCGGTCTGCGCGGGCAACCACGAAAACAGCCCGCAAAACGTGACGATGAACGCGGATCTCATTTGTGTTTCTTTCAACTCTACCGCCATACAATATAAGGAGGTCTGGTGTTTATGAAGACATGGGTGCTCATTGTGGCCCTTGCAGCCGCGGCTCCGGCTCGAACGGCGCAAAACGCGCCGGTAAAGAAAGCCGGCCACAGTGCCGCCGGAGACATGGGCGGTGGGGCAGCAGATATCGGCAAAGGCGCCGCTAAAGGCGCAGGCCATCTGGCGAAAGGCACGGCGAAAGGCGTGGCCGGCGTGGCTACGCTTCACCCCGTCGATGGCGCCACCGCGATCGCGGGCGGAGCGGCCTCGGCGGGCAAGGACGTGGCCGTCGGGACTGTGAAGGGCACAGGTAAGGTCGCGCGCGGCGTCGGCCACCTTGTCAGGAAGATATTCTGACCGAATTTTGCTCAGTCACTGCGATATCATTGCTGGCAGGTCCCGTCCGCATCGGGGACGAGGGAGGACTTCTATGTACACGCTGCGCACAGCGCTGATTGGTTTTGCCATGGGGATGACGGCGATGGCCGCCTCCAGTTCCACGGTGACGTTTAATAAGGACGTTCTGCCGATTCTGCAGAAGAACTGTCAGCAGTGCCACCGGCCTGGCGAGATCGCCCCGATGTCGTTCCTGACTTACAGCGACACGCGTCCCTGGGCGAAGTCCATGAAGGAAGCGGTGCTCTCGAAGAAGATGCCGCCATGGTTCGCTGAGAAAGGCCACTTCGCCAACGACCGCACGCTCAGCCAGGAGACGATCAACACGCTCGTGGCGTGGGCGGACAATGGTGCGCCCGAGGGCGACGCCAAAGACAAGCCCGCTCCCGTGAAGTTCGAAGACGGGTGGAACATCAAGCCCGACCTGATCATCGAGATGCCGACTGACTTTCACGTCCCGGCTACCGGTACCATCAACTACCAGAACATCAAAGTCAAAGGAAACTTCCCCGAGGACGTTTGGGTAGTGGCGGCGGAGATGCGTCCCGGTAACGCGAAAGTGGTCCATCACGGCCGCGTCTCGGTGCTGCCTCCGACCTCCAGCTATATGGCGAAGGCCGCTTATGGCGAAGCTTACGAAGAAGGTTCTGAGGGCATGGGCGGCGCGAAAGCCGGCACCGACCTGCTGGGCAAATACAACCCCGGCCTGGGCGCCCAGAGCTTCGACATCGACGGCTCCGCGAAATTCATCCCCAAGGGCTCAGACCTGATTTTCAATCTGCACTACACATCGGTCGGCACGCCGCAGACCGACCGTTCGAGGGTGGGTCTGGTATTCGCGAAGCATCCTCCGGTCACCCGCTACTGGATGTCGCCCGGCACGCCTGCCGCATTCAACCTCGTGATTCCCGCCGGTGATCGCAGTGCCGAGGTCGTCTCCGAAGTGACCGTCGGTGTTGACAGTGCGAAACTCGTTTACGTCCAGCCGCATATGCATCTTCGCGGCAAGGACTACGAACTGCGCGCGGTCTATCCGACCGGCGAATCCGAAGTCGTTTTCAAGGGCCAGTGGAATTTCGACTGGCAGATCGGATATCAACTGGTCAAACCGCTGCCGTTGCCGAAAGGCACGCGGCTCATTGCCATCGCACATTACGACAATTCGCCGAACAACAAATTCAATCCCGACCCGACAAAGACCATCTTCTGGGGGGATCAGAACTGGGATGAAATGCAGTCCGGTTTCCTCGGCCTGGTGGTCGATGTGAAGACCGACGTGGACAAAATATTCATCCCGTCCGGCCCGAGTCTTCTGCCGCGCGGCACAACCGCCGGTCCCACGCTGGCGGCGGTGAAGCAGTAATCGCGAAAGATTACGCGTACCAGGCAGGCACGAAGTTCTGTTCGTCGCGAGGCGGTCGAACGTACTTCCGCCTGTCGAGCGGCGGGAGTTTGAGTGTCTTCGACGGTACGTCCGCATAAGGCACCATCGACAGAAGATGGTGGATGACATTGAGCCGTGAAGCGGCCTTGTTATCTCCGTCGATCACATGCCAGGGGGCGTGCCGGATATCGGTGTGTGCGAACATCTCGTCCTTCGCCACCGAATATTCCACCCAGCGGCTGCGGGATTCCAGATCCATCGGACTCAGCTTCCAGCGTTTGGCAGGGTCTTTCAGGCGATCCTGAAAACGCCGCTCCTGTTCCTCTTCGCTCACGGAGAACCAGTATTTGATGAGGATGAGACCCGATCGGACGAGCATGCGTTCAAAGTCGGGACAGCTGCCGAGAAACTCCCTGTACTCCTGCTCGGTGCAGAAACCCATTACCCGCTCTACCCCCGCGCGGTTATACCAGCTGCGGTCGAAGAGGGCGATTTCACCGGCCGCCGGCAGGTGTGCCGCATAGCGCTGGAAGTACCACTGCGTTTTCTCGCGCTCGGTCGGAGCGCCCAGCGCAATCACCCGGCATACCCTCGGATTCAGGCACTCCGTAATGCGCTTGATAGCGCCGCCCTTGCCTGCGCCGTCGCGGCCTTCGAAAATCACCGCCAGACGCAGTCCCTCGGTCCGCACCCACTCCTGCAGCTTCACCAGTTCCAGCTGAAGGCGACGCAGTTCCTTCGCATAGTCGCAGTCGGCGCCCACCCGGCGGGGCTGCACCGGCGGGAGTGACGGAGATGGCGCAATCGGCGAACTGCCCACCACCGTGAACCGATCTGTCCGTACTTTTCCCATCACTCTTGGTATCGGCACAACTTGCCAAAGTTTTAGTGTTCCGCGTTGCCGCCTGGGCCGGCTTCGGGAACGACATTGACGCTCTGTGATATCCTCTACTGATCGACAGCAGCACGACGGAGGAGACCGGTCTGTGTTTAGACGTTTTGATCTATGTCTGCTGCTGCCCTTAACCGCGTCGCTTGCCTGGTGTCAGGAAACCCTGACGCTGGATCAGGCCATTGCCACCGCGCTGAAGAACAACCGCCTGGTTAAGGTAGCGGAACTTGACGTCCGGAAAGCGGAAGAAGATGTGGACGTGGCGCGTACTTACCGCCTGCCGCAATTCAACTTCAGACTTTATGAACTGCAATTGCTGGCGCGCACGAATTTCGAGTTCCCCGGCGGCGTGTTTGGCGTATTTCCGCAGATCGGACCGATCCCGCCCGTAAACACGCCGGTTGACATCGCCCGAAGGCCCGCGTCCATCCCTTACTTTCAGGCCGGGCAGCCGCTCACGCAGCTGCGTAGGATCGGGCTGGGTATCCAGCTGCAGAATCTGAACCGGCTGATCGCCCGGCAGAAGCTCCGCCAGCAGGAACAGGACGTGGCCAGTCAGGTGAAGAGCACGTACTACAACCTGTTGCAGGTGCAGGGCGGGATCGATGCAACCCAGGAGGCGCTCAAACTGTTTCAGGAACTCGACCGGGTCTCGAACGAGGCCTTGCAGCAACAGGTGATTCTGCGCGGAGATGTCCTCGAAGCGCAGGCCGGGCGGGCCAAGACGGAGCAGGACCTGCTCGTGCTGCACAACACGGCCTCCACCCTGAAGGAAAAACTGAATCAGCTGATGGGCCGTGACCTCGGGATCGAATTCTCGGTGCAGGGTGCGATCACCCCGGTGGATTACCCAGTCGATATCGGCGGCGCCCAGGAGCAGGCCCTGAAGCAGCGGCCCGAGGTGGAGGAGGCCCGTCTCAAGAAACAGCAGGCCGAGGCGGATTACAAAAGCAAGAAAAGCGAATATATTCCCGACGTCAGCCTTGTCTTCATCTACCTGTCCCCCTTTAATGTTCAGGTGGTCCCGAAGAACATCGCAGCGGCCGGGTTTTCCCTGACCTGGGACGTCTTTGATTTCGGTAAGAAGAAGCACGAGCTGCGGGGTAAGAGCGATACGATCGAACAGGCCTCGGCGGGCATCGACGAAACGGTCTCCCTCATCCGCCTGGACGTGCGGAATCGTTATAGAAAGATGGATGAGGCGCGTCAGCAGCTGAAAGTGACCAATCTGTCCCGGGAACTGGCGCAGGAGCGGGTCCGGGTGGGCCTGAACAAGTATGAGGAACACGCCGTTCAGATGAAGGACGTGCTGCAGCTGCAGACCAATCTGGCGGAAGCCAGCTACAAATACCTGGAATCGCTCCTTGCTTACGGAACAGCAAAGGCGGACCTGGAGAAGGCGATGGGCGAGTAGCGTATGCGGAAAAGCACTCCATGGATGTTGCTGTTCTCTTTGCCTTTGCTGTTTCTCAGCGGATGCCAGGAAGACGTGAAATACGCAAAGGAGCTGACCACCGTGCGCCTGCAGCCCGTCGAGCTGTACAACGGGACGCAGGGGGAGACGTATTCGGGGAACATCGAGCCCCTGGAGCGCGTCGACGTGCTGTTCCGGGTGGGCGGTTATGTGGAGGAGATTCATAAAGTCCAGTCCCGGCTGGTGCAGGAAGGCGATTCGGTAACCGAGGGTACCGTGCTGGCGAAGCTGCGGCAGACCGATTACACGGTCAAGGTGGATGAGGCCAAAAGCCAGATCGCCGAGGCGCAGGCCGCTATCGCCCAGGGCCAGGAGGCAGTGAAGGGCGCCACCGCCCTGCGCGATAAAGCGAAGCTCGACTGGGACCGGGCCAATAATCTCTACCAGAAACAGAGCCTGACCAAGCCGGACCTCGACGCGGCACGGGCGCAGCTCGATGGATATCAGGCGCAGGTGGACGCCGACTCCGCGCAGGTGAACGTAGGCAGAGCTAAGCTGGCGGGCGCGGAAGCGCTGTCGCGCGAAGCTGAGCTGGCCGTACAGGATTCGGCGATCAAGGCGCCGATCAATGCGATGGTGCTCAAAAGACTGATCGAAGTGGGAGCGCTGGTGGCGCCCGGAACGCCGGCTTTTGTATTGGGAGATGTGAGCCGGGTCAAGGCCGTTTTTGGCGTGTC
This sequence comes from Terriglobia bacterium, assembly GCA_963709215.1. GTDB lineage: Bacteria > Acidobacteriota > Terriglobia > Bryobacterales > Bryobacteraceae > BOG-234. The sequence continues at coordinate 105,679 of CAVPVO010000001.1, forward strand.
GGACACTGTGCTGCCGAAAATCAGGATGGGGATGACGCTGCCGGTGACAACCGAGGCGCTGCCGGGCTTGAACTTCACGGGACAGGTAACGCGCATTGCTCCCACGGCCGATCCGCGCACGCGCGTGTTCGACGTGGAAATTACGGTGCCCAACCGGGAGGGACGTCTGAAGGCGGGCATGATCGCTTCCATTCGGTTGTCGGAGGGCGCGCGGAAGGAACCGGTCCCGGTGATTCCGCTGGCCGCCGTAGTGCAGCCGCCGCCGGGCAAGTCCGGCTACATGGTTTTCGTGGCTGACCCGCAGAACGGAAGGGCGGTGGCGAAAGCGCAGATGGTGAAGCTGGGCGACGCGCTCGGGGACAAGATTTCGATACTGGATGGCGTGCAGGCGGGCCAGCAGGTGGTGGTGACGGGGGCATCGCTGGTGCACGACGGCGAGACGGTGGAGGTCGCACCCTGATGCCTGAAGAAGTCCATGAACCCGAGGGCGAGTCGATAGACATCGAGAAGCAGAAAAATACTGCCAGGTTTTTCGTCGAGAACCGGCAAATCGCCTGGGTGCTGCTTCTGACCACGGTGCTGTGGGGCATCTACAGCTACATCACGATGCCGAAGCGCAAGGATCCCGAGTTCCCGACTCTGGTGACGGCGATCGTTACGCCCTGGAAAGGCATTCCGGCCGACAAAATCGAGGACCAGGTCACACGCAAAATCGAGCAGACGGTTTCGGAAAACTTGCGGGTCAAGCGCACCGATTCCATCTCGCAGGCGAATCTTTCGATCGTCTACGTGACGCTGCAGGACGACGAGAAAAATCCCGCGAAACAATGGGACGACATCGATCTCAAGCTCAAGGCGATTACCGACCTGCCGGACGGAGCCGGGCCGATCGTCTACCTGAAGGATTTCGGCGACACGGCGGCCCTCATGCTCACGGTGGCCAGTCCGAAGGCGTCGGGGTCGGAGATCGCGTGGCGCGCGAGTGAAGCACGGCGGGCTATCGATGCGGCGCGGAAAGGCCAGCCGGCCGCGGAACGCACTGCCGCACTGCTGTTCTTCCCCGTCTCCATCAGCCCTGAGATTCCGGCGCGCGGTCGGGACCGGCTGATAGCTTATGCCAAAGAACGCGGCGTGGGGCGCAACATCGTGCCCGTGAGCGGCTCCGGTTTTGTCGGGATCGACGGTGATTTCGGCACTGATCCCAAGATCCTGCGGAACTTCCTGGACGATTTTTTCCGCAACGGCATCAGTCCGACCGAAGTGCATCTCGACGTGTGGCCGCCCGTGTTCATTCGCGACACAAAGGATGCCGAAGCCGAGGTCGCGGCCAACGCGGGTGAACGCTACAGTCTGCGCCAGCTGGATGAGTATACCGATCTGATTCAGCGTACGCTGCGCGGCGTTCCGCTGGTCAATAAGGTGATGCGCGCGGGCGTGGTTCCGGAGCGGATTTTCCTCGAATACTCGCAGCAGCGCCTGGCCGGATTCGGCATTCAGCCCGCATCGCTGCAGAAGATTCTCGATGCCCGCAACACGTCATTGCCCGGCGGTTTGCTCGAAGAAGGCGGCAAGAACACACTCATCGATCCCTCCGGCTCTTTCAAGACACCGCAGGAAATCGGCAACGTGGCGGTGGCCGCCACGGACCGCGGGCTCCCGGTGTATCTGCGCGATGCAGTGGATATCTATAAGGGATATGAGACCCCGCCCGGGTATCTGAATTACTTCAACGGCCCCGACGCCGGCGGCCACTGGAATCGCACGCGCGCCATCACACTCGCCATCCAGATGCGAAGCGGCGAGCAGATCGCCGATTTCGGGCGTCAGGTCGACAAGGCTCTCAGCGATCTGAAGAAGCGCCTGCCGGAGGATCTCATCCTCGCCCGCACTTCGGACCAGCCCCTGCAGGTTAAGGAAAACGTCGGGCTGTTCATGCAGAGCCTGTATGAGGCCGTCATCCTCGTGGTTGTCGTGTCGTTCATCGGCTTCTGGGAGTGGCGCTCGGCGATGCTGATGGCGCTGTCGATCCCGATCACGCTGGCGATGACGTTCGGGTTCATGCGCCTGCTGAACATCGACATCCAGCAGGTTTCGATAGCGTCGCTGATTATCGCCCTTGGTCTTCTGGTGGACGACCCGGTCGTCGCGGGTGACGCCATCAAACGTGAACTCGGCGCCGGACAGCCGCGCCTGGTCGCCGCATGGCTGGGACCCACTCAAGTTTGGCGAAGGCGATCCTGTTCGCCACAGTCACGAACATCGTCGCCTACCTGCCGCTTTTGCTGATCAGCAGCAATACCGGCGCGTTCATGCGCAGCCTGCCGATCGTGGTGACATGCTCGCTGGTGGCCTCGCGCATCGCCTCCATGACCTTCGTTCCCATGCTCGGCTATTATCTGCTGCGCGCGCCGAAGAAGGCCGATGAGCCGATGGTTACCCGGCGCACCCACGGCTTCGCCGGCTTTTACAACAAGCTGGGAGGCTTTCTGATCGAGAATCGCAAGAAGGTCTTCGTATCTTCCTTTCTTGTCCTCGCGCTCGGAGTCTATTTCGTCGCGCACCTGCGCCTGATCTTCTTCCCCAAAGACCGGTCCCACCTCTCGTTCGCCGATGTATGGCTTCCCGAAGACGCCAACATTGCCATGACCGACGAGGCCGCCCGCGCCGCCGAGCGCGTGATTCGCGAAACGGCGGCTCAGTACGGCAAAGAGCATCCGGATAAAGACGGCAAGCCGCGGGAAGTGCTCGATTCGATTACCAGCTTTGTGGGCGGCGGCGGTCCGCGCTTCTGGTTCTCGGTGGCGCCGGAGCTTCTGCAGCCCAATTACGCCCAGATCCTGGTCCAGACCAAAGACCCCGAGGACACCGAACGTCTGGTCACTCCGCTGCAACTGGCCCTTTCGCACGTGCCCGGGGCGCGCATCGACATGCGGCAGCTGGAGACCGGCCAGCCCATCGGCGTGCCGGTACAGATTCGGCTCAGCGGGGAAGATGACAAGGTGCTGCGTCAGGAAGCCGAGCGCGTCAAGGCGATTCTGCGCGCCGATCCGGATGCGGCACGTATCCGCGACGACTGGGGCGCAGCTGCCTTTTCAGTGAAGCTGCAAATCGATTCCGACCGCGCCAACCTGGCCGGCGTCACCAATCAGGATGTGGCTGCCTCTTCCGCCGGCGGCGTGAGCGGCTTCCCGCTGACAACTTTCCGCAAAGGCGATGAGGAAATCCCGGTGGTCAGTCGTCTGCGGCTGGGTGACCGCGCGACGCTTTCCAGTATTGAAGACCTCTACGTTTACTCCCTGAACGGCACCCAGCGCGAACCCCTGCGCCAGATTTCGACCATCGGCTATCAGCTCAGCGCGGAGAAGGTGCGCCACCGCAATCAGTTCCGCACGATCACGGTGGGCGCCTATCCCACACCCGGCGTGCTGCCTTCCCAGGTCATGCATGACATTCAGCCCGACCTGACGAAGTTCGAGCAATCGCTGCCGCCCGGCTACACGATGCAGGTCGGCGGCGAGCAGGAGGAGCGCCTCAAGGGCTTCGGCGAAGTGAACACGGTGCTCGCCGTTTCGATCTCGCTGATCTTTCTTTCGCTGGTGATCCAGTTCCGCGATGCATTTAAGCCGCTGCTGGTATTTGCAGCCACCCCCTACGGCATGGTGGGCGCGCTGGCCGGATTATCGCTCATGCGGGCGCCCTTCGGTTTCATCGCGTTTCTGGGGATGGTGAGCCTGATCGGCGTGATCGTAAGCCACGTCATCGTGCTGTTCGACTTCATCGAGGAGATGCGTCTGGAGGGCAGCCGCTCAAGACAGCGCTGCTCGATGCGGGGATCCTGCGCCTTCGCCCGGTAATGATTACGGTCGGCGCAACGGTGATTGCGCTGTTCCCGCTGGCCATGCATGGCGGTCCGCTGTGGGAGCCGCTTTGTTACTCGCAGATCGGCGGCCTGACGCTGGCAACGTTTATCACGCTGCTCTTGGTGCCCGTGCTGTATTCGATCTTCGTGCTGGATCTGAAGATCGTCAAGTGGGACCAGCCAGCGACGGCACCGGAAGAAATCCCGCTCGTGCGGTGACGGCGGGATTAGTACCGGTTTCGTCAGCGAAACGGGTCCATAATGGCAAGACCCTCCAGCGTTTGTCCATGATTCAGGTTTTCCGTATAGAGGCGGTCGCAGCCCAAAGTACGCGCGGCTGCAATAATCGCACTGTCCCAATAAGAAAACCCATACGCCTTGCGGATCTGCAATGCCGCGTTCAGAACAGGCATCGTCATATCCACTCGACCCGCCACATCTCGATAACGCGCGTTTTACGGCCAAGTGGCGCCCCATTATCCTCGAACGATCTGCCACCGCATTGGTTCCATCTGTTTTCTCAGGGACTCACGCTCCTGGTACAGACGATCTCGATACTTCTGGCCGGCGTCGGAACCCAGAAAAGCATTCTGTGTATCCCATGTATCTTCAATGCCGCTGGGGCGTACAGCATGGCGGACTACACGTCCAAGCCGCACGAATTCGTCCTGATTTGGCCAATTTGCCGTCTGCGGTCGATGCGTTGCACACCAGCCTTGGAGATTCGTAATCACGACATTGATTCGTAGGAGTTCGAAAGGATGAGAGCTCGATTCCACATCGTCAGCGACGAGCGGGTTGTGAAGGCGGTGGAAAAAGCAGATTACGGCAGTTAAAAACACTTTAAGGAGCCGTTCATCAAGTCGGGGGTGATCCGTCGGAACGCCGAGTTGGCGTGCTGCCGCTTCGCGCGCAGGACCATTAAGCAGGTTCTGCAAAGTCATATGAGTTGCATAGCCGTCGGCCTCGACCTCCTCCGCCTGCGACCGCAGGCGACCAGCCGCGACCACAATGCTGCACGATTCTTTCCGAGCTGTTCGCGGACCGTTGGCGACGGCGGACGAGCATGGCGATAAACGAAGTGGCCAAGTTCGTGGTCGGCCGCGAAATTTATCGCGGTGATGTAGAGAAGCACAAAAATTTCCGATGCGCCCGGAATACTCGCCTCGACTTCGAAGCCTTGGACGAGGTCGTGGATCTTGGCAGGCGATCGCCAAAAGGGAGTACAGTGAGGCAAAGAGACCGTTGGTAATGCCCACCATAGCCCATCCGTCCTCGATAAGAGCGAGGGCATATCAACGTCGAATGCACTGGTATCGCCAACCGTTAGGATAGGGCTTGGGCCTTTCAGCTTGCCATCAACTAGGAGGCTGAAATACACTTCGTCTCCTGACGGCGAGGAGTCGGCAACTCCGACAAATGCGCGGAAATGCCGGTATTTACGATCGGTGCGTAGGTCAACTGTAGGTAATTCCGCATTCGGCGTCATATTCAGTCTCGTAGAGGGTTTGTGAGTACTGGACGCCATCCACCTTCTGAGGTCCTGCACTAAGGCTTGCTCCCGGAGGCTCCGCCTACTTACAGCTTGGAGCATGCCGCGCGCTTACCGAGGTTTCGGCCGGGCTTGCAGGCCCGCGAGCGGCCGACGGCTTCGGGCTGTCCACCGGCCGCCAACTTGCCTGGCAATGGCGGTTGAGAGATGCCCCCAGCCGCCCCGCCGTCGCGCACGGTCGAGCCGAGACAATACGCAACCGAACCAGGGACCACGTACACACAAC
>CAVPVO010000002.1:0-1248977 GCA_963709215.1 Terriglobia bacterium
ACGAAGAGTGCCTGAACGCGACGAGCACGCATCATGCGCCGTGGTACGTGGTTCCCGCCGACGATAAGGACGACGCCCGCCTGATTGTCTCGCAAATTGTCCTTGATTCGTTCCATGAACTCAGGATGGCCTGGCCAAAGACCAGCCCGAAACGCGAGCACGAACTCGAAGCAATTCGCAAACTGCTGGAGAAGGAATAAGAGGCAAAGAAAATGATCGACAGTAAAGTGCAGACACCGATAGAGATATCGACCGTCAGCGTTTCACCCCCCGAAGCTCGGCCTGTGGTGAACGAACCTCAGCCTCCGGGAAACGAAATCAGGATCGCTCCGCCGCCAGCCTGGGTGGGAAAGATGCTGAAATGGCTTTTCCCCGTTGCCGCGCTCCTGTTTATCGCTCTGATCGCTATCCCCGGCTTTCTGCAAAAGTGGTTATGGATGCGGCAGCTCGACTATGCCGGCATTTTCTGGACACTATTTTCGGTCAAAGTGGGATTGACATGCACGGCGTTCGCCTTTGCGTTTCTGTTTCTATGGCTGAATGTACGGCAGGCTTCCAACAGCGGCATGGGCCGGGCCGATTCCCGAACGGCGCCGGAAGCCGGCTCCGCCGGAGATCCCGCTGCTCAGATCAGACTGAAGGCCATCGTCCTCATTCGCCATATCGCGGCGCGGAGCACGGCGCTGATCGTCGCGGTAGTCGCCGCAATATTCGCAGCCGGCCTGTACACACAGTGGGATACCTGGCTGCGCTTTCACTACGGCGGAGTATACGGACTCGCGGACCCGATCTTCGGAGTGGATTTGGGCTTTTACCTGTTTCGCCTGCCGTGGTATGAGCTGCTGCAGACCAGTCTCGTGATTTTGACGATTTTGGCCATTGTGGCCGTCGCGACCCTGTATGCATACTTTGGCTTTCTCCGTTTCACCGGCCGCCGCGCGGTCGAGACGGCAAATCGCGCCGTTCAGCACTTGTCGATACTGCTTCTCATTCTGGCCGGAGCGTTTGGATGGGGCTATTACCTGGATCGGTTCGATCTGCTTTATTCCACCACCGGCGTTGTGTACGGAGTCGGATATACGGCGGGCCATGTGACGCTGCCGGCCCTTTGGGCAATGATCGGCGTGTCGGCGGCAGCGTGCATACTTCTGGTATTCAATTTCTTCCGTCCGCGCTGGAAAGCCATGGGCATAGGATTGATCTCTTATGTGGCTCTGTACATTATCGGCATCATGCTGATTCCCGCGCTCTTTCAAAAGTTCGTGGTACAGCCCAACGAACTGAGCCTCGAAACGGCCTATTTGAAAAACTACATCGAGTTCACGCGAAAAGCATACAAGCTGGACGGCATTCAGGAAACGGCTTATCCTGCGTTGGCCGATCTGACACCCGCCATTCTGGCGAGGAATCAGGACACGATTCAGAACATCCGGCTCTGGGATGAACGCCCGCTGCTTCAGACATATCAGCAGACGCAGGCGATACGCCTTTATTACAAGTTCTACAACGTGCATGTGGACCGGTATCACCTGGCGGATGGATATCACCAGGTGATGCTCTCCACACGCGAGCTCTCACCGGAGCTGCCGGCGCAGGCACAAACGTGGGTAAACCAGAATCTGGAGTTCACGCATGGCTTTGGCCTCGTGATGAACTTCGTGTCCAGAAGCATAGGCGGAGGATTCCCGGAGTATCTGATTCAGAACGTGCCGCCGCAGTCCGCTTTCGGCCTGAACGTCACGCAGCCCGCTATTTACTACGGCGAGGGAATGCCGGGTTCACGGATCGTTTCAACCGGGGTAAAAGAATTCGACTACCCGCAAGGCAATCAGAACGTTTATACCAGCTATAGCGGAAAAGGTGGAATACCGATTGACACTCTGGGAAAGAGGGTCCTGTTTGCCTGGACGCAGGCCGACATCAATATACTGCTCACATCGTCTCTGACGCCCGCAAGCCGGATACAGATCTGGCGTGACATTCAGCAACGAGCCTCGCAGGTTGCTCCATTCCTGAAGCTCGACGCGGAACCTTACCCCGTTCTGAGCGAAGGCAAGCTGTATTGGATCCAGGATGCGTACACCACTTCAAACCAATTCCCGTACTCGAACCCCCGCGCGGCGAGTTTTCAAAACGGACTGAATTACATCCGCAACTCCGTCAAGGTGGTCGTCGACATGTACGACGGCACTGTGTCGTTTTACATCATGGATCCGCAAGACCCCGTACTCAAGGTTTACCGCCAGGCGTTTCCCGGTGTGTTTAAGGACCTGAATCAGCTTTCCGCCGATCTGAAAACGCACCTGCGCTACCCGCAGGATCTCTTCGCTATTCAGGCGACGCAATACCAAACATTCCACATGACTGACCCTCAGGTTTTCTACAATCGCGAAGATCTGTGGGTGCCTCCGCAGGAGAAGTTCAACGGGAAAGAAGGTCCCATGGATCCCTATTACATCCTGATGAAGCTTCCCGGAAGCGACCAGTTGGAGTACTTGCTCATGAGTCCGTTCACACCGCAAAACAGGGACAACATGATCTCCTGGCTCGCGGCGAGGTCCGACTTTCCGGATTACGGAAAAATGCTTTTTTACGAACTGCCCAAAGATAAGCTGACCTACGGGCCAAACCAGATTTCGGCGATGATTGATCAGAACACAACCATTTCGGAGCAACTGACCCTTTGGGATCAAAAGGGATCGGGAGTCATTCGCGGAAAGCTCGTTGTCATTCCGATCGAAAATTCATTCCTATACGTGATTCCGCTGTATCTCCAGGCCGAGGGCACCAATTTTCCGCAGCTCAAGCGAGTCATCGCAGCGACAGGAGACAAGGTCGTGATGCAGCCTACGCTGGACGAGGCGCTGTCCGCCTTGTTCGGCCCTTCGCGGGAAACGCCGCTGGCCGGAGCGCCGCAGGTGAACGGGGCTCCGCAACCTAATTCCGCGATCGATCAGGAACGGCTGCAACTCGCCGCTGCCCAGAAGGCCATCGATTCACTCAAACTTCTGCTGAATGCCGGCCCCGCTGGGAAGCACCAATGAAAATAGACGCCAGAGCCGGTCAGTTGGCTGTTGAGTCCGATCTTGTGGACGTCCCAAGACTCCTCACGGCCTACTATGAGGACCGGCCGGACCCTCATATCCCGGCGCAGCGGGTCGTCTTCGGAACGTCCGGCCACAGGGGTTCATCCTTCGACCGAGCGTTCAATGAATGGCACATTCTGGCCATCACGCAGGCAATTTGTCTGTACCGCCAGCGGCAAAAGATCGATGGCCCGCTGTTCCTGGGGATCGATACGCACGCGCTTTCCCGGCCGGCCCTGGCGAGCGCTCTTGAAGTTCTGGCGGCAAACAATGTCGACGTCATGCTTGCGGAAAAGGACGACTACACGCCGACTCCCGTCGTCTCTCACGCAATCCTGGGATACAACCGCGATCGCAAAGCCGGCCTGTCGGATGGCATTGTAATTACGCCGTCCCACAACCCTCCGGAATGCGGTGGTTTCAAATATAACCCGCCTCATGGCGGTCCGGCGGAAGAGCAGATCACGTCGTGGATCGAAGCCAGCGCGAATGGCTTCCTCACGAATGCTCTCAACGGCGTCAGGCGTGTGCCTTTCGAGAAGGCCCTCTCGTCGGCCACTACGCACAAGCACGACTACCTGACGGCGTATGTCAACGATCTTGAAAACGTTGTCGATATGGAAGCGGTTCGCAACTCCGGGATCAGGCTGGGGGTCGACCCGCTGGGTGGGGCCGGCGTGCACTACTGGGAACCGATTGCCGAGCGCTACGGCCTGAATCTCAAAGTCGTTAATACGACCGTCGATCCGACTTTCCGTTTCATGACCCTCGACTGGGACGGAAGAATTCGCATGGACCCCTCCTCGCCATATGCGATGCGGTCGCTTACGACATTGAAGAACCAATTCGATATCTGCATGGCCTGCGATACAGACCATGATCGGCATGGAATCGTCACAAAGGGCCGGGGATTGCTGCCGCCCAATCATTACCTGGCGGTTTGCATTCATTATTTGTTTGCCAATCGGCCTCGGTGGGGAAAGCATGCGGCCGTCGGAAAGACCGTTGTCAGCAGCAGTATGATCGATCGCGTGGCGGCGAAACTCGGCAGGAAGCTTTACGAAGTGCCGGTAGGTTTCAAGTATTTCGTGGAAGGCCTCTTGTCCGGGGACCTTGGTTTCGCGGGTGAAGAAAGTGCCGGCTCCTCGTTTCTGCGCCGCGACGGTACAGTGTGGACCACGGACAAGGACGGCATCATCGCCGCGCTCCTTGCCGCGGAAATCACCGCGAAAACGAAAAAAGATCCCGGGGACATCTACCTCGAACTTACGAAAGAAAATGGCGATCCGTTTTACGATCGGACAGAAGCACCAGCAACGGCGCCGCAGAAGGCGGCTCTTGAGAGGATTTCCAGGGGAGATATTCAGGCTCCCAGAGCTGGCCGGTGAAAAAATCCTGACAATCCTGACGAATGCGCCCGGAGATGGTCGGTCCATCGGTGGCGTCAAAGTCGTCGCCCAAAGTGGATGGTTTGCGGCGCGTCCCTCCGGGCACGGAAGATATCTACAAAATCTATGCCGAAAGCTTTAGCGGCGAGGAGCATCTTCGGCAGATAGAGGCGGAGGCTCAGGCTATCGTTTCTGAAGCGCTTTCATCGCCCGTTGCTTAGGCATGCCGTCCTTTTGACGTGAAATTGACTTTTTGCCGCCTACACTGGTGCTGCAAAGGAAGGTGAAAATAATATGGCGAAGTTTGATTCGGTTGTAGCGGTATTCCAGACGCATTCGGAGGCTGAGCGGGCGGTCAAAGAACTACAGCGCACGGGTATTGACATGCGCAGCGTTTCGATCGTCGGGAAGGATTACCACACCGACGAGCAGGTGGTGGGCTATTACAATGCGGGCGACCGAATGAAGCGGTGGGGTAAGACGGGTGCTTTCTGGGGAGGCTTTTGGGGCCTGTTGTTCGGCTCGGCCTTCTTCGCAATTCCAGGTATCGGTCCCATTCTTGTGGCAGGACCACTTGTGGCATGGATTGTCGGCGCGCTGGAAGGTGCCGCGGTAGTCGGCGGTTTAAGCGCGGTGGGAGCCGGCCTTTATAGCATCGGCATTCCAAAGAACAGCGTTATCGAATATGAAACAGCGGTGAAGAGCGATAGATTTGTGTTGATCGTCCACGGGACAGCTGCGGAAGTCGCGAAGGCGAAAGAAGTTCTCGATTCTACCCAACCGGCTCGGCTTGATGTGCATTCGCAGCAGGAGCTTGTCGCGGCAAGGTAACTCGTTGCGAAACGATTATCCTGGTCTCTCGAGAAGACTCTGCCTCCTCCCTTGTACCCGATCAACCGATACACCCATATGGCGTCGAGAATCGAATCGATTCTGAACATCGTCGTCGTGGTAGCCGTTTGAGGTTGGCTGCCGCAGGCGGCCGGATTATGGAACACCGTAAGGAATTTCCGACTTGCGCGCATTCTCCCAGGCGGCGCAACCATCCGGCTGCACCGGTTTCTGAAGCCGTCCCTGATATGCGGTGATCGGCAGGGACGGTCCGTTTTCAGATCGTCCGGTGTCACGATATCCGATTGCCCTCGAGTAGTGGACATTATCGGCAGGATCATCGGAGTCCCTTGCGGGAAGGTGCAGATGAATTCGTAGCCGACCCGTACCTTCATCGTGAATTCACCCGCCGTGAGCATTTGCTTCACAACCGGGGAAAGCACCATGCGGGCCAACGTACCACGGCCCCTCCTCGATCAATGCCGGAGAGCGCGGGACCGCAACTCTTTTACGGCGCGAAACCAGTCTTCGTCCGGCGATCCCTCCGGGCAGCCTCTGTCCTGCCAGAGTTGATGCGCCAGAACGGCCGTCTCATCGTGTCCGAATGGGATGATACCGTGTCCGGCCGCGTGACCATTGTGAGCTTCGGGAACGTGCTCGTGCTGTTGCCGGGAATGCTCGTGTCCGGTCTGGTGCTCCTGTTTACCGTGCTGCTCGCCAACAACGTGGGTATGTGCCGCACCATCGTGCAATTCGTCGGCACGCTCGTGTTTCTCGTAATGCGATCCGTTGTCAAAGCGTTTGGACATAATTCACACAGCCTCCATCTGCCCAGACTTGTTATGGGCTTTCTTCGCTGGCTTGTAAGCGTGATCCGAATATTCCAGCCCACGCTGCGAATGCCAGCTCTCCGCTGCCTCATCCCCTTTTTCATTGTGTTCAGCGGCAGTACGATGAGCCTGCGCCGCCAGGTCATGTTGCTCGGCGGCTCTCCGGTGTGCTTCGTGTGCGGCTTTGTTTTTTGCGTCCGGCATAGTTCCCATCCTCAGGCGTCAGCGAGATATTCTTGTGCCTCCTCCATCCAAATCGGTTCCGGCACATCAATCAGCGTTTACTGAGCAGCAACTCAGTATTCCGGCGTTCGGCGTCATGCAGCCAATAAGGCGGCCGGCCGTAGTGAAGGTGGAGCCGGTCTTCATACTCGCGCGTGATTCTCACAGGCTCGAAATACTCCGGCGCACTTTTGATCGTCGTCTCGCGAGAGCGCGGCATAGACGTTGGAGTCTTCCCAGCTTACCCGTTCGATCCATGCGGGAGAAACCAGTACCTTCTTACCCGGCCACCAGTTCTGCGTGCCCACCTCGAGGTAGCGGATGGCCCACGTTTCATCGTCCACCAGGAACCCGGCAACATGGCCGATGTCGCCGTCGATCGCTGCAATGTGATACCCCATGACGGCCGCGGTGCTGCGCAGATGTGAATCCGCGGATTCTTTCCACGTTTTGTCTGCGATCGGTTCTGTCGCACCGATCGGCGCATAAGCCGCGCCTGCCGGATAGAAGGCGGGCCCCCACATATACGGACCACCCCAGTAGGAGGGATACCCGTAATAGCCGAAGAATTCCGCCTCCTGATGCCTTGAGACCGGCCGGTGGGTATCGATGTCGGGGCTGTTCTCGACCTGCTTTTTAGTCAACGCCACATCCAGGCGTCTGGCTTGCCAGTCCGCGCCGACCACCGAAATAGGCGAGATCAGGACGCCGCGCCCGCTCAGCCAACCGCCGGTCGCCACGGTGAGATAGCGGATGGCCCACGTTTCATCGTCGAAATAGAAGTCCTCTACAGTGCCCAGCTCGCCGTCCTCGGCCCGGATCGCGAAGCCCTTCAGGTTCGTTGTGTTCGTCAGCATCGTCTTTCCTTCGGCCCGGCCTATCTTGCGCCTGCTCCAGCCAATTCCCTGGAGTGCACGGTCACGCTGAGAGGCCGCGTGCTTTCGAGAACTTCTCTCGCTTTGTCCACTTCGGATGCCGAGCCGTGCACCATGACGACGAACTTGTCGGTCTTGATCGCCGTTTCATATTGAACGATGCTGTCTTTGGGAATCCCGATGCTGTAGAGGCCCGCACCGATCGCGCTCATGCCTCCCACGACGGCCGCGCTTTCCAGCGCCGCCACGATCCACGCAACTATCGGGCCCGCCGCCAGCACCGGTCCAATACCGGGAATCGCGAAGAAGGCCGATCCGAAAAGCAACCCCCAGAATCCTCCCCAAAAAGCGCCGATCTTACCCCAGTACTTCATGCGGTCGCCGGTGTTGTAATAACCGACTACGTGTTCATCGGTATGGGAATCCTTGCCGATGATCGACAGCGTGCGCATGTCGATTCCTTTGCCCTGGAGCTTCTTTACGGCTTCTTCCGCTCCCACGTGCGTGTCATAAATGGCAACTACTGCGTCTTGCCGGGTCATGAAAATCTCCTTTTGAGTCCCGCTTCCAATGGGCACGCAAATGGCCGAAAGCCGTTGGGAGGAGATTGGTCTGCATCGTGCACAAGTGTTCTACAAGCAAATCAGGAACGGAAAGGGAAGTTGCTGAAGCGATGAATGAAAGCGATTTCGGTCATCCGGGAAATGAAGGGCCGGATCCCGGCAGCGTTCGTCGTCCTGCCCGCCTTGGCCAACGCCCTTATTGGCAACGCGCGCATCGGGACTGGCGGATCTGGGTCGCGCTGGTCTTTATGCCGGCGGCGATGACGATCTACATTCTGAGCGAAGACTTGGCATTTCTGCCGCACGGCTGAAAACGAAGTACCGTTTGAATCATGGCCTCTTCTACCGTTAAGGATGTCCCGCTTCCGGCCGGTCTGACGAGCGAGGAAGCGCGCCGCCGTCTCCAGCAGTCCGGCCCGAACGCAGTGCCCGACACCGCCCTGCGTCCGCTGCGCCGGGCGCTCTCCAAATTCTGGGCTCCCGTTCCCTGGATGCTCGAAGCGGCCATCGTGCTGGAACTGGTGCTCGGCAAGTATGTCGAAGCCGGCATCATTGCGGCTCTCCTCGCGTTTAATGCCGTCCTCGGATTTTTTCAGGAAGGGCACGCCCAGGCGACGCTGGCAGCGCTGAAATCGCGGCTCGCATTGAACGCGGCAGTCAAACGCGATAATGCCTGGAAGACCGTACCCGCCACCGAATTGGTGGTTGGCGATCTGGTGAAGCTATCGCTCGGGGCCGTGGTTGCGGCCGACGTGCGCCTGACCGATGGATCGGTGCTGCTCGACCAGTCCATGCTCACCGGCGAATCCGTTCCCGTCGAAGCCGGCGCCGGTTTCGAAACTTATGCGGGGGCGCTGGTACGGCGCGGCGAAGCGGTTGCGGAGGTGACGGCCACCGGCGCGCGCACAAAGTTCGGACGCACCGCGGAACTGGTGCGTACCGCCCATGTCGTAAGTTCTCAGCAGAAAGCGGTTCTGCGCGTCGTACGCAATCTCGCCCTGGTCAATGGCGTCACTCATCCTGATTATGCTGGGGTACGCTTATGCTCTCAGGCTGCCCCGCGGCGAGATCATTCCTCTGGTACTCACAGGGGTTCTGGCATCGATACCGGTAGCGCTGCCGGCGACCTTCACGCTTGCAGCGGCGCTGGGCGCGCGGGCTCTGGCAAAGCTGGACGTTCTTCCAACGAGGCTGTCGGCGGTGGATGAAGCGGCATCGATCGATGTCCTGTGCTCGGACAAGACCGGCACGCTGACGCAAAACGAGTTGACGGTAACGGCCGTTCATGCCATGGCCGGGTTCGACGAAGCGCATGTCCTCGGACTGGCTGCCCTCGCGAGTTCGGACAGCGGGCAGGATCCGGTGGATACGGCTATCCGGGCCGCAGCGGTGAAGAAGGCCGCCGCCGATCTGCCCAAACTGGTCAAGTTCATTCCGTTCGATCCGGCAACGAAGATGTCGGAGGCGACCGCGACCAATCAGGGCGGCGCCACCGTGCGTACCGTGAAGGGAGCCTTTGCCGTTGTCGCCGGGCTCGCGGAGACGTCGCCCGATGCGTCTTCGGCAGCAAATCAGCTGGAGGGGCAGGGCTTCCGCGTTCTGGCCGTCGCGGCCGGCGCTCCCGGGGCGATGAAACTGGCTGGAATCATTGCTCTCAGCGACCCGCCGCGATCGGATTCAGCCGCCCTGATTACGGAACTGCGCACACTGGGCGTGCGTGCGGTGATGGTGACCGGCGACGCGCCGGCGACGGCCGCCATTGTGGCTCATGCCGTAGGACTGGACGGAAAGGTCTGTCCGCCAGGGCCGATCCCCGCCGATGTGCGCGCCGAGGATTTTGCGGTTTTCGCCGGCATTCTTCCGGAAGGAAAATACAACCTCGTCAAGGCATTCCAGAAGAGTGGCCACATTGTTGGTATGTGCGGCGATGGCGCCAACGACGCACCCGCCCTGCGTCAGGCGCAGATGGGGATCGCTGTATCCACCGCGACCGATGTGGCGAAATCGGCGGCCGGTATTGTGTTGACGAAGCCCGGACTCGGCGGTATTGTCGCCTCGGTGAAGGAAGGCCGCGTAACGTTCCAGCGCATTCTGACTTATGCTCTGAACTCGGTTACGAAAAAAGTTGTGCAGGTGCTTTTCCTGGCGGTGGGTCTGGTGATGACCGGACACGCGATCCTGACTCCCATGCTGATGGTGATCATCATGCTCACCGGCGACCTGCTCGGCATGTCCTTGACGACGGACAACGTGCGCCCGTCTCCAACTCCCAATGCCTGGCGAATACGTGCGCTGACGATCGCGGGCGTCTTCATGGGAATTTCGGAGCTGATCTTTTGCACCGCTGTCCTGGCCATCGCCAAATTCCGCCTGGGTTTTGGAGTTGAAGCGCTGAGAACTGTGGCCTTGGTGGTCATCGTATTCGGAAATCAGGCGACGACCTATACCAATCGCGAACATCAACGTATGGGGTCCTGTCGTCCAAGCCGATGGCTGGTCGGATCTTCCGTAGTCGATCTGCTGATTGCATCGACGCTGGCGACATTCGGCATTGCCATGATCCCTGTGCCTGTAGCCGTTGTGGCAGGGACGCTCGTGGCGGCAGCAGTTTTTGCATTCGTCCTGGATTTCGCGAAAGTTCCCGTGTTCAGGCGTCTCGGGATTGTATAGAGAGTCGGCGAATTATTGAAAGCCCTCGACCAGCGCTTCAAACTGTACATGAAGCGAATTGGACGTGGCGTCACTCGGGGATCTTTCGGCCGATACCAGGCAACTCGTAGACGGGCATCAGAGTAAAGACCCCGTCATCCGGAATTGCATTCGGCCATCGGCTTCGGAACGAAATTGCCGACGCGGTCCGGAAACACTCAGAACACCTGCACGGCGGCCGGCTCGCTCAGAGGATGGCGGCCATTTCGACGTCACGTGACGATATATGGTCATGATGTGATAATTCCCACTCAAGTGATACAATCAAGATTAAGCTCATTCTTGCGGACTTCCGCTGCTTTCTGAACGCGCCGGAACCGTTTTTTCAGGGAGCGGGATTTTTGGATCGACGGGCCGAGGGAGAAACGCGTTCTGCCGTCCACAGCATCTCAACCGAAAACTTCAAACTGGCTGCTTGAGAACGGTCCCGGAGTACTTGAGCTGCTCTTCCGGGCAATTGTTTGCCGCCCATCAGCCTCCGTCCTGCTCACGGACGACGATCGCCGGTATCGAGATGCCAGCGCCGGGGCTGCCAGGCTATTGGGCCTTCCTCTGGATAAGATCGTCGACCAGAGTCTGGATGACTTTGTGGTTTCCGAGGCAAAGTCTTCAATTCCGAACCTCTGGCAAGCCTTCCTCAACGATGGCGAGCAGGCAGGATCGCTCCAGCTCCTTGGCCCGAATGGAACTCCGCTGGAAGTAGAATACGCTGCGAAAAAGAATGTATTGCCAGTGCGCCACCTTCTTGTGCTGCGCGACAAAACCTACCATTCCGGGCTGAGCGTCGCCCCCCCCCCCCGGCGCCGGACTGTGCGCTCTTCCTGGTGGGTGTGGACGAGAAAATCGCCGCGTGGTATGGGGGTGCGGAACGCATCTACGGCTATCGGACCGATGAGGCTGTCGGCCGGGATCTGTCTTTCCTTTATCCCGGCGAAGATCATCCGGGGCCGCTGCGGGAAGAGTTCGAACGGGCAGCCGGCGACGGACACGTTGCCAATGAAGGCTGGCATCTGAAGAAAGACGGGTCGCGATTCTGGGCCAATGCCATTACGGCGGCGATCAAAGACGAAAACGGAGATTTGCAGGGCTTTGCGCGACTGGTACGCGACTTCAGCGGTCCTCATGAAAGAGATGAAAAGTTGCGCCGCCGCAAGGCGCCCGCCCGCCCAATATCCGCGGCCTCGACCATTGCCGGCATGGTTTACGGGGAGTTTGACCGCCTTACCGATGCGAATGATACGTTTCTTGAGTTTGTAGGCTACCGCCGTGAGGATTTGATCGCCGGGCGGCTGATGTGGTCCGATCTGACGCCGAGGGAATACTCACCACTTGACGACCTTGCGCATGAGGAAGCATTGCTCTTCGGGGCTTGCACACCCTACGAAAAAGAGTTGATCCGGAAGGACGGAACGCGGGTTCCGGTTCTCGTGACCACGGCCATTCCGACGATCGTGCCTTTCCGCTGGATCACGTTCGTAACCGACCTGCGGGAGCGAGACCGGCTGGAGAGTATCGAAAGGCAGGGCACAGAAGTTAACCAGGACTTTGCGGGGATCGTCGGAAGCAGCGCGCCCATGAGGCGGGTGATGGGGCAGATCGAAGTGGTGGCGCCGACCGATGCTACTGTGTTGATTCTGGGGGAAACCGGTACTGGCAAAGAATTGATTGCGCGCGCCATCCACCGGCTGAGTCCGCGCCGAAATCTTCCTTTTATAAGCCTGAACTGCGCCGCCATCCCCACCGGCCTGCTCGAGAGCGAACTGTTTGGTTACGAAAGGGGGGCCTTTACCGGGGCATTGTCGCAAAAAATTGGCCGCTTCGAAATGGCGCACCGCGGGACTTTGTTTCTGGATGAAGTGGGTGACATTCCGCTCGATCTGCAGCCCAAGTTACTGCGCGCGCTGCAGGAGAAATCCTTCGAGCGATTGGGCGGCACGCGCACGATCCCCATCGATGTCCGGCTGATAGCGGCAACTAACCGAAACCTGACCCGGATGTTGGGGGATAAACTCTTCCGCAGCGATCTGTACTATCGGCTGAGGGTCTTCCCCATCGTTGCGCCTCCACTGCGGGATCGTACAGAGGACATCCCCGTCCTCGTCCGGCACTTCACCAAAAAGTACGCTGAGAAAATGGATCGGCAGATTGACAAAATCCCCACTGAAACGATGAAAGCTCTGGTAAAGTGGCCCTGGCCCGGTAACGTACGCGAGCTGGAGAACTTCATCGAGCGGTCGGTGATACTGTCTCCGGGCCACAGCCTGTGTGCGCCTTTGTCCGAATTGCGCGCCGACGCTCCGGATGCCGGTGGCAACACCACGCTCGAAGCGGTCGAGCGGGATCACATCCTGCGCATCTTTCGGGAGACGGGCGGAGTGATCAGCGTCGCAGCCAATCGTCTCGGTATGCCCCGGACGACATTGAACGCCCTGATGAAAAAGCTGGGCATCTCTCGCGATGACCTGTGATTCCAGCTCGATTCGCGTTCGCTCCAGCCGCTTGTCTGCCAGCGACATGCGGGTCCAGCGGATGGCAAAACACATCCGGTGACTTACCGGATTGAGCCATTGATGCTTTTTGTACTGTGAGACAGGCAATTCAACTGCATACCGAGATAATGGGATTCAGGCTATTCGTTGACGATGACAATGGATCCGGATCTGTTTCGTAAGAATCTCGAGGCCCTGCATATCCGGCATCTCGCCGAGTGGGATGTGCTGGCTTTTATTTATCGTCATGGAACAAATCTTTCCAGTGCGGACCACATAGCCCGGCTGCTCGGTTACGGCAAGGCCGTGGTGGGCGCGGCCCTCGACTCATTGACATCGACGGGCCTGGTGAAACGCTCCCGCAACTCTCGCGGGGTGCGTTTATATCAAATCGCGGCTGCCATTCCAGAGGACCCCCGGAGACAATATCTGGAAGAATTGATGAACCTTGCGGAGGAACGCAGGGGAAGGCTCCTGCTGATCGCGCACCTGCGGCGTGCTTCCGGCGGTGAACTGCGCGGGCGCGGCGGTTTGCATCTGGCCTGAGAAAGGATTGGCTTTATGAACGAAGAGGCAATCGTCAGAACGGGCATTGAAGGGCTTGATCAGATCCTTCTGGGCGGCATACCCAGGGCCAACGTGATCCTTGTGCACGGAGAAACCGGCACCGGCAAGACCCTCTTCGGAATGGAGTTCATTTACCGGGGAATCGTTCAGTTCGATGAGCCAGGAATCATCGTGGTTTTTGAGACGAGCGCTCAAAAACTGATTCGTGACGCGGCGAATATCGGATGGGACCTTATGGACCTGCAGACGAGGAAGAAGCTGCAGATTATTTTTACCAGCCCGGAGGTGCTGGAGCAGGAAGTGCGTTCTCCGGACAGCCTTCTGATGGAAACAGCGACCGAGATCGGGGCGCAGCGCATCTTTATCGATGGAATCGGCTTGTTGAATCAGGGTTTCGGCGGGGGGCCGCAGGGACCGAGGCCGGGCACATATCGCGAATTACTGCAGCAACTGATCGAAGGACTAAACCGCGAGAATCTGACGACCATGCTTTCGCATGAGACCGGAAGCTCTCGCGACGGAGAAGCGAGTCTGGAATCCGCCGAATTCCTCGCCGACACGGTGATCAGGCTAAGGACCAAAAACCTGGGCGGCCGCGTTCATCGCAGTCTCGAAATTATAAAGAGCCGGGGGCAGGACTTCGATGCCGGCGAGCACACTCTGAAAATAAAATCCGGCTCGGGTCTCGAAGTGTACCGCAGGGTTCAGGCCCCGCTGCGCCGCAACATTATGCAACCGACATCCATGGCCAGACGTTCCGTGATCGGGGTGGATGCGCTGGATGCTCTGATCGGGGGCGGGATTTTCGACGGTTCCACGACCATGGTGGTTGGCGTGTCGGGAGTGGGAAAAACCGTGCTGGGTACCCAACTGCTGCGAGAAGGCGTCATGCGGCAGAGTCAGCCGGGGCTGCTGGTGTCCCTCGACGAGCATCCGGCGCAAATCCTGCGCAATGCGGGGACGCT
The DNA here is from genome assembly GCA_963709215.1 of Terriglobia bacterium. Taxonomy (GTDB): domain Bacteria; phylum Acidobacteriota; class Terriglobia; order Bryobacterales; family Bryobacteraceae; genus BOG-234. Next base: position 14,526 of record CAVPVO010000002.1, read on the forward strand.
TGGTTTAAACCTTCAGGAGCAGGTTGATTCCGGCGACATCCACATCCTGTTTGAAAGCCCGCAGGAACTTGAGATCGATGTGCACTTTTCGCGAATTGTCGCCCTGATCGAGAAGTACGAGATCAAGCGACTGGTGATCGACGGAATGACGAGTTACAGCACGGCTCTGGGCAATCTGGCGCTGTACCGGGATTTTTTTCACGCTCTTGTCGCGTACAGCAAGTCGCGCCTGATGACAACTTTTTTTAACTACGAAAATCCGGAGTTTCTCGGGATATCAAGCTTTATGCCAGACTTCCCGGTCAGCTCCATCGTGGACAACATCATTCTGCTCAGTTTGGTGGAACTCAACAGTTCGCTCCGGCGCTGCGTTACCGTGGTCAAGTCCCGCGGCACCGCCCACCAGTTCGATAGCCGGGAGTACGTGATCAAGGAAGGAGGGATGCACCTTTTGCCCGTCGAGGAGAGTCCGGCTTTAAGTCTGCCCCTTTCGCAGTATTCCAGCATCCTGAGCCGCGCCCCGACGCGTTTCCATTCAAGAGCAAACGCGTTCTCTGGATCGCAAGGTGCGCAATAATCACGCGCCCCCGAGTAACTGGTTTTGTTCCGGAACAACTCCGTCAGTCAAATAGAGAGCGCGGTTTCGCTGTTCGCGTCCGATCGCCAACTCAGGCACGTCGCCGCACTCGCTCCCTTGCCCGCACCCGTTGTTGAATCTGGTTGTAGAGTTGTGGCGCGGCGGCGGTGATCGTCACCGCGAGTCCAAAGTCCTGTGTGACGATCTCCGTCGGCGCCCAATTCCTCCGCGCCTGAACCATCAGGTAATAGGTGTCGCCGTAATCCCGTGTTTCTCTGATAAACGACCATTCGCGCCGCTGCAACGTGCTGGTCTCGACCACTCGCGACTTGGGCAGGAGGTCGCATTGGTGCGGCGCTCGAAGTGCGCCGGGCGCGTCCTCGCGTTCGTCGCGGGCGAGGGATCGGTACGCGGCAACGATTTCGTCCGGCGTTTTGCCCCGGAACAGGTTCACACCCATTTCAACGCCAAGGTATTCCGCTCGCCTGCGCCTGACAGGCGGATCGAACGCGAGCGAGACGATGATCGTCTTCTTTCCCGGAGCGTTGCGCAGCGTGTCCGGGATGGGTATCTCATACAAAATCAGCGTGTCGATCGCGATCCTGTCCTGCGCGATGAGGGTGACGCGGCGGTCTCCGGATTCGAGAGCGAGCTCATCATCGGGCAGGCCATAGCCGCAGACCCGAAGGATTCCCTCGTCGCCTGTTACCGGTTCGATCCGGTTCGAAGCAGCAGCGGGGACCGACGCGGAATTGGCCAGCACCGCACGCACCAGATTTGGGTCGAGTTCACCTTCGATTGAGGCCTGAAGCCGGTTCCAGACGAGCGCGCCCATACGCGCCACGCGCGGAGACGCCTGGCTCGTCCCGACCCGAAACGAGAACAGCGTTTCAAGCGGCTGGTGCGATAACGACATGACACTGGTCCCGGCATCGGGATTCTCGGTTCGCACCCGGCGAAACTGGTTGCCGACGCCTTCGAACAGCAGATTCCCGCCGTAATGCACGAGATCGGGCTTGATCGCGCTATTGATGCCGGGACCCGTGCGGGTAAAAGGAGACGGCTCGTCTACCTGCGACACGGCGCGAACGAAATCACCGGCACCCGCGCCGGCCCGGATCGCCGGCGCCGCGAACTGGGAGATCGACCCGACCGTCAGTGCGATCGCCGCGGTAGCCGGATCGCTCAACGCGGATTCGTTATCGAAAAGATATCCTGGGTAATTCTGCAGAACGACTTCGGCTTCCGCCGGTGTGTTCGCGTAAACCCTGCTGTTGTTGCCCGCCGAGACAACAATCAGAACCTTGTGTTTCCGCGCCAGCGTATCGAGCGCTTCGGCCCAGAGCGTCTGGCGCCGGTTCGTTCCATTCAGAACCGGCTCCGGCGACCCGAGCGACAGATTGAAGACGCGGCAGTTGTGGGGCGGGCGGCGAAACAACTCGATTGCAGCTTCCATCTGCGTATGAATCAGCCGGTCGTCATCGAAGCGATTCTGATCGTTCAACACACGCGCGCTGAAAAGCAGAACCGGAGATGCAAACGTCCCGTTGCCGTAACAGGCCCGGATGTCGCCGAACACGGCGAGGCCGCCGACGTGCGTGCCATGCCCGTGAGCGTCCGCCGGGTCGTTCGTCGCGGTCAGTACAGCTTCCTCATGTCCGACATTTGCGGCGAGCAGCGGATGGTTCGAAACGATGCCGCTATCAAGGATGCACACGCGCGGACCGTCTTCGGGCGGGGCTGGCGGGGGAGGAAAATCCCTCCGGGTGGCTCGCGCGGCCGTTGCCGCATCGAACACCGGCTGTTCGGGCAGGTCGATTTCGGCGACGATCGAGGCGTCGAGGAGCCGGTCGAGTTTGGCGCCCGAAACGCTCACCCGAGCCACGGCGAGCAGATTTCCCACGAATTGATCGGAGAGACGCTCGCGATCCATAAGGTCCTGGTTTACCAGTGCCTCGAGTTCAGCCATCTTCCGGCGCGCCAGTTCCGTGAGCCCCGGGTGCCAGAGTTCGACATCGAGCGTGTAGATGCGCTGCCGGTCGATCCGCTCCCCATTCAAACCGATTTCGGCGCCAAGTCGACTTTCCGATGCGATCCGCGCGCGACCAGCTCCGCATCTGGTCCGCTTCGATAAACTCAAACACGTCCCACTGCGTTGTCCTTGCCGGCTCTCCGGTCGCGGCGATGATTCTCGGGCCGGCCATGTACTCGCCAAGCGCGCGGCGGAAGTCCGCGTAGGTTCGCGTCGTCCTGAAAAACGACAACGGCCTGGTCCGGTTCGATACTCACCACGGTCAACCCCGCATTGCGAAGTTTGTCGGCGACCATGTCGACGGGGGCTTTTTCCGCCAGAGGCACGCGAAAGACCAGGTGTGGCGCGAACCCCTCGACCGCCGGAATCCGCCGGGCTTCGGTTTCGATCTCGTCAACCTTGGTAAGAAGCACTTCACCAAAAGCCGCGCGCTCACCGCGTGCCGGTCTTGGCGCGCCGAATCCGGGACGTTTTCTGCGGGGCGGGTTTTCCTCCACCCGGACCAGCGGCAGATGCGGATGCCGCTCGTCTTCAGGATGGTGAGGCACGTTATTGAGCGGGACCCTTTCCGTTCCGTCGAGGCTTCGCGTTACCGGCGCCGCCCGCGACGGCCGTTCGTTTCCGCTGGCGCACGCTGCATCCTTTGAGGGCAGCGGGCGTAACGGGTCCCGGTTCGTTCAACAGCATCTCTTTGACCGCGTCCCGGGCGATTCGCTCGACATCCGCGTGTGACAGCCCGACGAGCTCCTGCGCGAGTCCATGCAGATCGAGCGCCGGGTCGATCCCGATTTGCCGAAAGTTGGAACGCAGCAGGCACTCTATGGCAGGGGCGTCGGGCATATCGAAGAAGACGATCTCGTCAAACCGGCGCCAGAGCGCCGGGTCGAGCAGCCCCTGATGGTTCGTGGCCGCGATCGTCACGGTATCGCTGCGGAATCCGTCCAGAATCTGCAGAAACGAATTGACGACGCGCTTGATCTCGCCGTGTTCTTCAAGCGAGGCGCGGTCCTTGCCGATGGCGTCGAATTCGTCGAACAGCACGACCATCGGCCGGCTGCGCGCAAAATCGAAAACTTTGCGCAGATTGGCGGCGGTTTCGCCGAGGTATGAGGACACGACGGCGTCGAAACGGACGAGCGCCAGCGGAAGATAGAGTTCGGCCGCGATCGCCTCGGCCGAGACCGTCTTGCCGCAGCCCGGAGGGCCGCAGAACAGGATGCGATTGGCCGGGCGCGCGCCGTACGTTTTGAGCAGATCCGCCTTCCGGTTCTCGTCCACGATGCGTTCGAGGGTCCGGCGAGTGGCGTCGTCGAGGACGAGGTCGGTCAGGCGCCGGGCCGGCTCCAGCATTTCGATCAGAGCGACGTCGCGTTCCTTATCTTTCGGGACGTCGCGCGAGCCTCCCGGGAGGGGGCTCAAGCCGTTGTTCCCCCGGACAACCGACAGGCCGTTGTAAGACGCGAGCAATCGCTCGAGGTCGCGCGCGACCACGTGATGATTCTTGCGCCGCTCCTCGTTGATGTATTCGCGGGCAGCCGAGCGAAAAGCTTCCCCGTCTCCCTCGAAATGGGCGAGCAGGAGCTTGCGGAAGGACTCGCTCGTCGTCATGAATTTCGCCGGTTCCGTATTCTTCATTGTCCTCCCCCGGAATATCTTCTATGCGGACTTGCGTTGCGCGGTTTCGCTCCCGGCGGGCTTCGCCGCGCGGGCGGGCGGAAACAGCAGTCGGGATAACCGCCCGGCGGCCGCCGCACGCGTTTCCTCAAGAACATGGCCATAGACATCGAGTGTAAAGGCAACGCTCGCGTGCCCCAGTTGCTCCGAAACAAGCCGCGCCGCGACCCCCTCGCGGAGGGCGAGCACGGCAAAGGTGTGGCGCAGATCGTACAGCCGGATGTCCGGCAGACCGGCGCGCGCGAGGAGCGGTTTGAACGCGCGCTGGACGAGGTTCCGCTCATGGAGCGGGCCGCCCGTCGAACTCTCGAACAGCAACCGGTCGCGACTGAGTTCGCGCGAGTCGATATGGCACTCGATCAGCGAGGCGACTTCGGCCGGCAGCGAAACCGTGCGTCGGCTGCGCGGGCGCTTGGTCCCGGCGAACCGCCACTCTCCCCGCGTCCGTTCGAGCGTACGCGTGATCGCGAGCGTCGACCGGGAGCGGTCGAAGTCGCTGGCGTGCAGAGCCAGATATTCGCTCGGGCGCAGGCCCGTGGTCAATGCCACAAGAAAAACGAGTCCCGCCGGATCCTCGCGGCAGACGGCGGCAAAACGCCGCGCTTCCTCTGGCGTAAAGACCTGGAATTCGCGTTTATCGGCGCGGGGCAGCGGCATCTCGTCGGCTGGATTCCCGGCCAGCAGCTTCCAGCGCCGGGCCTGGCCCAAGGCGCTGCGGAGAACGGCGTGGGTATAGCGAACCGTGCGCGCCGAAAGTCCGCGCTGCGTGAGGCCGAGCACGAGCGATTGCAGATCGAGCGGTTGGAGCCGGTCGAGCCGGACTTCGCCCAGCGCGGGGCGCACGTAAAGCGAGAGGAGCGTCCCGTAATCCCGCGCGGTTTTGGCGCGCAGCCGGCCCTCGACCGCCGCGTGCAGCCACCAGTCGAGGTATTCATCGAGGGTCGAACGCGGTTCGGGGCGCGTCGGAATTTGGGAGAGGAGACAGGCGAGCGCGGCCTCGGCCACGGAACGCTCGCCATGCACCGTCTTATTAAGGTAGCGGCGCCTGCCGGTCGCGGGATCCCGGCCCTGATAGAGGCGCACCAGCCAGGTGTCGGGTTGGCGGGGGATGATCTGGCCGCGCGGCATGGATTCCTTCAGGGAAGATTATGACAGGAATCGGGCGCACACACAAATGGAAAGATCAGATGTGGAATCAGTGGTTTAAGCCCTGTATGATCGGCTGATTCGAACTCAACCGATCAGGTTGGGCGGTACAAGCCGCGCCACCCTGAGTGCAACGTTTATCTCCGCACGATTCCGGCGCACCCGCGGCACGCAAGCGTGAGTCAGACGACTGATTGATATCCGGGGTTTGCCGGAGTGCGCTGCTGATCGCTCGTCAGTCAACCGGCTCAGCTCTCGGTATCAGTCTGCGCACGGTACAAAACTGGGACCGCGATGGTGTCCCCGGGAGCCCGCGTCAACTTCGGGATCTCGACGCGTTAGCGCTCAAATTTGAGGGCTCGACTCCGGTGACGGCTTTTGGCGTTTTCCAGGTCGAGCAGGGTTTCGCAAAGTGTTTCGTGATACCTTCCGAGCCAGCCACCCCAACGCTCGTCTTCGAAAGGGACGATGCCGCGTTGGAGTAGACGCCGGGCAAGAGACCGGAAATGATCTCGATCCTGAAGGAGCGCATCCGCCTCGCCGAGATTCGCGACAACAATTCGCCGTTTATGCTCCTCATCCACGGTCTTTGTGATCACGACGAACGAGTTAGTGGTGAGCTCTCCGCGGCTGCGGGCTTCATCCAATTCTGGCGTGTAGCGGAGATAGTAAACTCTCCCGTCAGTACCTTCGAGCAGAAGGAAGCGGCTGCCATTTTCCTCCTCGCCGTGCGAAAGCACACGGCCCTCCAGCGAAGTGACGTCGCGCCAGTTCGGTGCGCTGAGTTGCAGGCGCTGATCGGAAAGAAGTGCGCCGTGCGCGGTGAGCGTTTTCTGATGATCTGCCGCTCGCTGCATCGCTCTCAAAGCCCCTTCCAGATCGCGCCGAACCTGCCACTGGTGCGTTCCATCCGCTCGGGCGAGGCCCATCGTTTCCAGAGTCATCAACCGTGACGCCAGCGATTGTTCGCGGGTTGCCGCGAACCGCCCCAAGCCAGGACTCGTGGGGTCCGCCGTGACCGGGAAGGTGCCGACGCCTCCCTCCGCCGGTTGAGTTCGTGCCAGTATCAACCGGTCAAGTGGCGTGAACCGCTGTACCGAGACTTGCCGGCGAAGCGCGAGCGTGGCGTCCTGCTCCGTCCGATACCCAAGCTGGACTGTTGCGAAATGCTGGGCAACGGATCGAAGTCCATTCTTGATGTAGTCCCGATCCAGCTTGAACTCCTCGCCCCTGGTATCCAGACCTCGGAGTGCAACGTGGACATGGGGATGTTCGGTGTTGAAGTGCGCGACCGCCACCCATTCGAGCGGGCTTCGCAGATCGGACTCGACACGGCTCATCACGTCCCTCGTCAGCCGCTGGAGATCGAGACGCTCACCGAACTCCGGGGAGATTATCAACTTCCAGAGCCGTGGATCACCGCCCTCCTGCCATTCAAGGAGTTTCGAGGCGATATCGACGCCAGCGGTCTCGGCGGAGAATCCGGCTTCCTGCTTCTGAAGTGAAGCACTCTCCCGCGCAATGTACCGGCCATGCGCGCGCCAATGTCCGGTGACGCGATTAGGGGAATAGGTCACCCGGACTGAACAGTGCTGGAAGTAGGACGGGCTTGACCGTGCCGGTCGCTGACTCCGCCCAGCCCGCGAACTCCGTGCGTATTTCAGAATGGCGCGGAAAGCAACACACAAGCCTGGAGACGACCGTCGCTCTCGCGGGATTGGAGGTTTCCCCGGACGGAGCCGAAACCTCGGGTTGTCGTCGTCATTCTTCCGGGGCACGGCTTACCAGCTCCGAGAGCGCCGCCTGCGCGTCGCCCACCATATTCGCTCCAACGCTCTTCAGGAACCGGGAGTAGCGGAGTTTTCCTCTCGCGGCTGCGGCTTTCCTTGTGTCCTCGTCGGTATCGGGCAGTGTACTGAGAATCACTTTGGCCAGCGCATCCACATAGGCAAACAACGCCTGCTGTCCTGTACTCACTCGGCGGACCTGCTTCGAATACTTTTCCAGAGACGCACTGATGCGCTGTTCGGATTCACCGATTGTTGTGTCCGCACCGCGCACTCTTTCTCGACGGCCGTGCGCATGAACGCGCTGGGACTCGCGTAGTCGCGGGCCTTCGCCGCCTGCACAACAGCCTTGTATGTGGCCTCGCTCAGCCGCATTCCCCGCATTTTGGTAATGTTTTTCTTCATCGAAAATCGTCTCTCCAACTGCTAAACATATGCTAAACCCGGGAGTCAGTTTGCACAACGCTCTAAGTCACTGAAGATGGGTCGCGTAGATCAGAAAAACAACGACACCGCTAAACAACCTTTTATGTTCCCTTTCCCGGTGTCTTTTGCTTCGATGCAGGTTGAAATCGGTTCCGCTCGCATCCCCCGGACGATGTACTTTGGGGACTATTGCTGGCTTCTGTTGTCTTCCGTAGTCTTTTGAGGTCAAAACAGCCCGGTGTAGTTGCCTTTTGGGGACTATTGAGGCTTTCTGCGATTTGTTGAGTCCGCCTGTCCAAAAACCCGATTCTGAGCCGTTATATGTATGGGGAACGGAATTCCGTCAGAGAAACGTCCGCTATCCGCCGTTGAAGCGCTCGCACGTGAGCATCCCACGCAGCTGATGGCTCGACTTCGTGCCGTCTGGCCCCATGTACAGCAAGCTCTGAAGGCCGGCCATACACTCCGGCTGATCCACGAACGCCTGAACATGGCCGGAGTACCAATCAGCTACAAAGTCCTCGTTGTTTACCGCGGCCGCATTGAGCGGAGAAAAGAGCCAGCCGCGCAGCCGACGTCGCAAACTGTCGCCAAAGTGTCGCAAATTGTCGCGGAACCGGCCAAACAGTCCGATGATCGCTCGCCGCGGGCGTTCGATCCTCTGGTCAATCTGCGGGCGCAGGAACAGAAACGGGTTGGCTGGCAATATCCGTCAGGTCCTCCCGACGAAAGCAAGCTCTTCTGACGAAAGGAAGCACAAAAAGGGGACAACCATGTCATCAGGCCTTGTACCTCGGTCGTTGGGCACAGCGACCCTGCCCACTCCCACCAGAGAAGACATTCCGCTCACTGTCCGCGATGCCGCGACCTACCTTGGCGTCAGCCCGCAGACGGTGTATCTTTGGGTTGAGCGAAAGCAGATTCCCCATCTCCGCGTGATGGGCCGCAATATCCGGTTTTTGAAATCGGATCTTGAGCCCTTCCGAGCAACATTCAAACAGGAGGTGGGATTTGGCAAGACCGAGTAAACATGATGGTGCAGTATTCAAACGCAACGATGGAAAGATTCTTTGGATCAGGTACCGCGACCGCGAGGGCAACCGTGTCCGGGAATCGACCTTTACCGAAGACTGGCAGGAGGCGCAGCGAAAGCTTCGCGAACGGCTTCAGGCCAGAGACGACAAGCTTCTCGAGATCGTCCGGAGGGGAGAACAACTTCAATTTTCAACCTGGGTGGATTTTTTCCTGGAGAACTATTCCGAGCCACCCCTGCGAGCCGAGAAAACACACGAGGCCAATTTGCGCGCTACCCTGCATTTGAAGAGATCCTTCGGCGCGCGCAAACTCTCCGAGGTTTCGGCCGACGACATCGAGTTTTATCTCCGGCGCCGCCTTCAGGATCGAGTCCGGGTCAAAATCAAGGGTGGTTTTGTCCAGCGCGAGAGACTGAAGCCTGCCACCGTTCACCAGGAACTTCGAGTCCTGCGCCGGATTCTCAATGTAGCCGTGCGAAAGAAGCTGTTGCCTTCGAATCCCTGTGCCGGGGTCGAGTTCCCGGTCAGGGTGAAGGGTCTGTTCCGGCCGCATTACATGGGCTGGGCGGAGCAGCAGCAGATCGAGTTCCAGGCCCCGGATTACCTTCGAAACATCATCCGGATCATCACCGAAACGGGCCTTCGGGTCTATAAGGAATTGATGCCGATGAAGAAGGATCAGGTGGATCTGGAAAACGCGGTGGTGTGGATTCCGGATTCGAAGACGCCCAACGGGATCGCGGAGGTTCCGCTTACGGAAGTCGCCGTGAAGCGTTTCGGGATCAGTTCGGCTCTCGCGGGAAAGAGTCCCTGGTTGTTCCCCAGCGACGAGAATCCGACCGGACATCAGAAGACGCTGAAGACGGTCTGGCACGCCACGTTGCGGAGGGCGAAGGTCCCGTATTTCCGGATCTACGATCTCCGCTCCACGTACGCGACCCGCCTGAGCGCGGGTGGCGTGGCGGATGAGTGGGTGACGCAGCTGCTCCGGCAGGGGGACGCCAAGGTGTTCAAGAAGTACTCACAGATGAAACTGCAGATGAAACGGGAGGCTCTGCAGAAGCTGAACCGGCAGGCGAATGAGAGCGGCCGGAGTTTTGACACGGAGAGGCCCAACTGATGGGGTTTTGGCACGGTTTTGGCACGGTCGGGCCTGTTTTGGGTGGTTTTTGTCCTCGTCGCGGTGTGCGGCGAGTCAGGAAGTGTTTTAGAATGAAGAGACCAGCAAATGTCGGGGCGTAGCGCAGCCTGGTAGCGCACCTGCCTTGGGCGCAGGGGGTCGGGCGTTCGAATCGCCCCGCCCCGACCAATTCACTCTTTGAAAACAAAAGAGTTGTTCGTTTGCCTTTCCGTCGATTTCGCCTTTCCATCGCCTCGACTGTGCCAAAACTGTGCCAAAACCCCTTCTTAATTGGGCTGCACTGTGCCAAAACCCGGACCGCTCTCGTTTGCCTGGCGGTTGATTTTGGTCAGTGCCTCCCGCTTCATCTGTAGCTTCATTTGTGAGTATTTCTTGAACACCTTCGCGTCGCCTTGCCGAAGCAACTGCGTCACCCACTCGTCGGTAACGCCCCAGGCACTGAGCCGGGTCGCGTATGTGGAGCGGAGATCGTATAGGCGAAAGTATCGAACCCCTGCCCGGCGCAATGTCGCATGCCAGACGGTCTTGAACGTCTTTTGATAACCGTCCGCAATTACATCGCTCGGGAACAGATAAGGGCCCGGACCTGAGAGCGCCAGCTGACGCCGGAAAGCATCTGCCGCGATTTCGGTCAGCGGAACTTCTGCGACTCCGCTGGGCGTTTTCGAGTCCGGAATCCATACGGTCCGGTTTTCCAGATCAAGCTGATCCTTCTTCATAGGAGTCAGCTCTTTGTAGATTCGAAGCCCGGTCTCGGTGATGATCCGGATGACGTTGCGCAGGTACTCCGGCGCGCTGAATTCGATCTTCTGCTGCTCTGACCAAGTCACGTAGTGCGGCCGGAAGAGTCCCTCCACTCTGGCTGGAAACTCCACGCCTGCGCATGGATTCGCAAAAAGGAACTTCTTGCGGACGGCCACGTTAAGCATTCGCCGCACCACACGCAATTCCTGATGTACGGTCGTTGCCTTTAGTATGCCTTCAGAACGAATCCAATCTTCGCCTTCACCTGCAGCCGTTGCTTGAGCCGTCGACGAAGATTTGCAGGATCTCTCCGTGCGGTGCTACGCAGCGCGGCTTGATGCTCCCCACGCCTGCACGCTTTCGAGTTCACGCCCAAACAACAGGCCGGCGGAAATGCCTTCGTGACTCACCCGGATGGTGTCGCCGCAGCGAATCTGGTTGCTGGCCATGAGGTTCGACAGCGGCTGTACGAGAAGGCGCTCGATCGCGCGCTTCAGGTGGCGCGCGCCATACCTGAAATCGGTGCCCTCCGCCAGCAGGAAATCTTTGGCGCTGTCGGTAATCTCCACCGCAAACGGTTTACTTCCGGCGGCGGCGTGAATGCGCTCTCGCACCAGTTCGAGCTCGATATCCACGATCCGGCGCAGTTCCTCGACCCCCAGGGATTTGAAGACCACGATCTTATCCAGACGGTTGACGAATTCCGGAGTGAACTTCCGGCGGGCGGCTGCGATGCCAGCGTTAGAAATCCGGGCGCTGAGCCGGGGAATGCAACCGGCTTCGTCAAACGAGGGAGCGTGGAAGCCGAGCCGCGGAGTCACCAGAGAGTTCATTTCGGCCGCGCCGAGATTACTTGTGAGGAAAACCATCGTCCGCGAAAAATCGACCTTGCGGTTGTCGCCCAACGTCAGCGTAGCTTTGTCGAGGATGCCGAGGAGCAGATTCCATAACGCGTCGGACGCCTTCTCGATCTCATCGAAGAGCAGGAAACTGAGCTTGACCTTTTCCGTCTGGTGCTGGTTCAGCGCTTCCTGCGACAACAGTGCATGCGTTTCGCGGTGTCCCAGGTATCCCGGAGGCGAGCCGATCAGCTTCGCGATCTCGTGGCTGTGCTGAAACTCCGCGCAATCGATTTTGATGACGGCACGAGAGTCGTCCAAAAGAGCCTCGGCGGTTGCTTCGACAACGCGTGTTTTTCCGGAGCCGGTAGGCCCCAGAAAAAGAAAATTCCCGACTGGCCGTCCGATCGGAGACAGGCCGGCCACGTGCGTTTGATAAGCCCTCACGATCTCGTGAACGGCTTCGTCTTGTCCAATGATCAGGTGGCGGAGACTCTTCTCCAGATTCTCGGCCTGCTTTCCCGTCTTGTTGGGATCCAGTGATGCGAACGTTGGCATTATGGCTCTCCTTTCACGCGAGTCTGTTTCATACCGCATTAGCAGCGGGCGAGGAAATCGCGAACCGGCACCTCGAACTCATCAGAGTTGCGATCGACGGCTTCCTGACAGTGGATGCAAAAGGCGGCCCACGGCACTGCCGCGAGGCGCTTCGGGTGGATATTCTCGTCGCACCGCTGACATATCCCGAAGCTGCCATCCTGAATTCGGCTGAGGGCGGCGCGAGCGTTCCGGAGTTGGATGCAATTACGGTCAAGATTGCCGACCGCGAGCGCGCGTTCCGAGGCCGACTGCACTTCTTCCACCAGGTCCGCGCTTCTCTCAATCGCGATCCCGTCGCGTTGGCGGGTGATGCGCTCCAGATCGGCAACTCTTGCCGTCAGAACCTTTCGAAATCCCTGTACTTCATTCATGGTCATTTGTCTGGCTCCTTTTCCGTCGTCTTGAAACCTTCGCGTCAATTACGCGGTTCCTGTATCCAATTACGCCAGAGGTTCCCGACCTGAACAATTGGACGAACGTATTGGATTTACTTTGGTATCCCCCGATCGCGGTATTCAGCCGAAGCGCCGCCCGGCGTGCCGAGGTGATCGTAATTGTCCTGCGGACGCCCGGGTCAGTTCAGCCGCAACGGTATTCACTCCGACTCATCCAGCCAGTCTCCTGCCGCGCGTCCCGCTCGATCCGAGCCGAACGAATCCGCCATCGCTTAACGGCGCGTGACAGGAATCGCTCCTTCACCGTCGTGCCTCTGCAACGAATTAAACCTACTGAGCCGCGCGCAAGCAAGCCATGATGTTCCCCCCGAACGTGGGAGTCCATGAAAACACAGCCACCTGTGCTGGCGGCCCCTGCCCGGCCGGGTTTACGATATCCTTATCAGGGGAACAGGCGTTCCGAGTAAAGTATAAAGCCGTTTGCGCTGGAAGGTAAAAAGGGACGCGTCTTCAAAGGAGGCGGCGGATAATTTCGCCCAGAACAGAGGCCAAATCCTGACCACCGTCGGCGCCGGGAGCCAGATTCAACTGGCCCGCCGGTTCTACGTTCTGAAGGGGACCTGAAGCCGGTCGAACCGGATTCATTGCGACGAGGATGCTCTGAATGGCCTCACCTTCCGAGTACGTGTTGGAGCCAGTCCGCCACAGGGCGGAATTCACGCTCTACCGCGCCTGGCAGCAGGGCAACCCATCGCCCCTCCTGGCAGTAGCTCCTACCGCAGAACAACCGTCGCCCCAGAGTCTGCGACGCCTTGAGCACGAATACTCGCTGGCTGCCGAACTTGAGGCCGGGTGGGCCGCCAGGCCTCTGGCGCTGACGCGTCACCAAGGACGGACGATCCTTGTTCTCGCCGACCCGGGCGGCGAACCTCTCGACAGCGTTCTGGAGCGGGAACAGCCACTCGATCCGGCTCGGGTTCTAAAGCTCACGATTGGCCTGACGACGGCGCTCGGCCATGCCCACCAGCGCGGTCTGATCCACAAAGACGTCAAGCCCGAGAATGTGCTCGTCGACGACGCCGGCCACGTGTGGCTCGCCGGCTTCGGCATCGCGTCGCGATTGCCACGCGAGCGCCTCGCACCAGCGCCGCCGGAAATCATTGCCGGCACCCTTGCCTACATGTCCCCGGAACAGACGGGACGAATGAATCGCTCGATGGATACCCGCAGCGATCTCTATTCCCTGGGTGTGACGTTGTACGAAATGCTTACGGGTGGGCTCCCCTTTGCTGCCGCGGACTCGCATGAGTGGGTCCACTGCCACATCGCGCGTCAGCCGGTAGCGCCTGCAGATCGTTGCGCGGTGCCGGAGTTGTTATCTGCCATCACCATGAAGCTCCTCGCCAAAAATCCGGAAGAGCGCTACCAGACCGCGGCGGGTCTGGAAGCCGATCTTCGGCGGTGCCTGTCGCAATGGCGGTCGCATGGCCGCATCGATCCGTTCCCTCTGGGCGCGGAGGACTCGACGGACCGATTGCTGATACCCGAGAAGCTATATGGGAGGGAGCGCGAGGTCGACGCTCTCCTCGCCGCATTCGACGCGGTCGTGGCGCGGGGCGCCGCCAAACTCGTACTTGTATCCGGGTATTCCGGTGTCGGCAAATCTTCGGTAGTGAACGAGCTGCACAAGGTGCTGGTCCCGCCGCGCGGGCTCTTCGCCGCAGGTAAGTTTGACCAGTATAAGCGCGACGTACCCTACGCGACGCTGGCACAGGCATTCCAGATGCTGGTTCGTCAAATCCTCGTCAAGAGCGAAGCCGAGATAGCCCATTGGCGGCACACGCTTCTCGACGCGTTGGGTCCGAACGGCCAGCTTGTGGTCAACCTTATACCGGAAGTCGAATTCATCATCGGCAAACAACCGCCAGTCCCGGACCTTCCGCCGCAGGAGGCGCGGGGCCGTTTCCAGTTCGTGTTTCGGCGTTTCCTCGGTGCCTTCGCCCGGCCGGAGCATCCCCTGGCGCTGTTCCTCGACGATCTGCAATGGCTGGACACGGCAACTCTGGAATTGCTGGAGCATCTGACCACCGATCCCGACGTGCGGCACGTGCTGCTCATCGGAGCCTACCGCGACAACGAAGTCAGTTCCGCACATCCGCTGATACGGACGCTGGCCGCCATCCGCGACGCGGGAGCAAAGACACAGGAAATCGTGCTGGCGCCTCTCGGGCTCGATGACGTTGAGCGTCTCATCGCCGACGCGCTGCACTGCGGCCCCGGCGCCGCTGCTCCTCTGGCGCTGTTGGTTCACCAAAAGACCGGCGGCAATCCGTTCTTCGCGATCCAGTTCATCACAGAACTGGCGGAGGAGGGCTTGCTGAGGTTCGGGCCGGACGCTGCCGGCTGGCGGTGGGACGTCGACCGCATTCACGCAAAAGGCTACACGGCCAACGTGGTGGACCTGATGGTCGGAAAGCTGAGCAGATTTCCCGATCCGACACAGGAGTCCCTGAAACAACTCGCCTGTCTGGGAAACAGCGCTGAGTTCGAATTGCTGCTGACAGTGTATGAGGATTCAGAAGGAGAGATGCACGATCGGCTCTGGGAAGCCGTTCGCGCCGGACTCATTTTGCGCGCGGAGGACTCCTATCGCTTCCTGCATGACCGGGTCCATGAAGCAGCCTACTCTCTGATTCCGGAGCAACAGCGCGCGCAAGCCCATTTGCGTATCGGCAGAATTCTCACGGAGCGCACCCCGCGGGAGCGGCTCGAAGAAGCGATATTCGACATCGTCAATCAAATCAACCGCGGCGCAGGTCTCATCGCCGATGTCGGTGAGCGTGAGCGAGCGGCTGCGATGAATCTGATCGCGGGCAGGCGGGCGAAGGCATCCACAGCATTCGCCTCGGCGCTGAGATACCTTCATTCCGGCCGTTCGCTTCTAAGCGAGAACGCCTGGGAGCGCAACTATGACCTTATCTTCCCGATTGAGTCTCTCATCGCCGAGTGCGAACTGCTTACCGCGAACCTGGCTGCAGCCGAAGACCGCCTCACCATGTTGGCGCAGCGTTCCCGGAGCCGCCACGATTTTGCGCTTGTGACGCGATTGCAGGTCACCCTTTATACGACCCTGGATCGCAGCGACCGTGGCATCGAAGTGTTCCTCGATTACCTTCGTCGCAACGGCACGGATTGGTCGCCGCATCCGGCGCGCGATGAGGTCATGCGGGAGTACAACCGGATACGGTCGCGGGTCGGCAACCGCCGGATCGAGGACCTCGCGGACTTGCCGCTGCTCGATGATCCCGATGTCCTCGACATGCTCGACGTGTTCGGCGAAATTGTCCATCCTGCCATGTTCTTCGATGAGAATCTGTCCACGCTGGTGGTTTTCCGCATGGTTAATCTTTGCCTGGAGCACGGTACCTGCGATGCGTCGTGTTTCGCTTATATCTGGTTCGGGATGTTCGCCGGGCCGCGCTTCAACGATTACAAAGATGGATTCCGATTCGGCCAGCTGGGCTATGATCTCGTCGAAAAGCGCAACCTCACTCGCTATCAGGCGAGAACCTATGTTTCATTTGGCACCCTGACGCCATGGGCGAAGCATGCCACGAAGGGGCGTGAACTGATCCGGCGTGCATTCGATGTTGCCTGGCGAACCGGTGACCTTACCTTCTCCGCTTACAGCTGGCATTCATTGATCGCCAATTATTTGCTCGTGGGCGACCCTCTTCCGGAGGTGGAAGCGGAGGCGGAGAAGGGACTCAGTTTCGCCAGGAAAGCCGGCTTCGGGCTGGTGACCGAGAATTGCATGGCGATCCTGGGTCTCGTGCGCACGCTTCGCGGCCTGACTTTGACCTTTGGATGCTTCGACGACAGCGACTATAACGAATCGGACACCGAACATCGTTACGCCAGTAATCCGTGGCTGGCTCTGTCCGAATTTTTTTACTGGACCAGAAAGTTGCAGGCGAGATTTTTCGCGGGCGACTACGCCTCGGCCGTTGAGTCGTCCCGGAAAGCCCACCGTTTGCTGTGGACGGCGGCGTCGCAGGTGGAATCGGGCGATTTTCGCTTCTATGCCGCCTTGGCACATGCCGCCGCCTGGAACTCGGCTTCTTCCGAAAAGAGACAGGAACATTTTGCCGCGCTTAACGAGCACCACCGGCAACTCGAGATATGGGCGCGGCATTGCCCCGCAAATTTCGAAACCAAAGCTGCTCTCGCCAACGCGGAAATCGCGCGCATCGAAGACCGGCCGCTCGACGCGGAACACTTCTACGAAGCGGCCATCCATGCGGCGCACGACAACGGTTTCGCACATTGCGAGGCGATCGCCAACGAATGTGCGGGGCGGTTTTATGCGGCGCGAGGTCTCGGCAAAATTGCCCACGTCTATTTGCGGGATGCCCGGGACTGTTATCTGCGCTGGGGCGCGGACGCGAAGGCCCGGCAGATCGAGGAATGGTATCCGAAGATCAAGGCGGAGAAAACTTCATCCGGCACGGGCACCATACTCGCCTCCGTCGAGCAACTTGACCTGGCGACGGTCATCCGCGTATCGGAGGCCGTATCGGGTGAGATCGAGCAGGAAAAGCTGATCGATACACTCATGCGCACGGCCATTGAACATGCCGGGGCCGAGCGGGGTTTATTGATCCTGCTTCGGGACGGTGGGCCGCGCATCGAAGCGGAAGCCGCCATAGGCCCGGGCAAGGTGGAGGTCGCGGTTCGGCACGCGGCGATCGAGCCATTCGATCTGCCTCCCGCCGTGCTGCATTACGTGCTCCGGACCCAGGAGGGCGTAATCCTCGACGATGCCTCAGCCGACAATGTGTATTCGAAGGACGAGTATATCGGGCGGAAGCGCTCCCGGTCCGTACTGTGTCTGCCCATCGTCAGGCAGGCGAAGCTTGTCGGCGCACTCTATCTGGAGAACAACCTGACACCGTACGTCTTCACGCCGGAACGCGTTACGGTGCTGCAGTTAGTGGCTTCGCAAGCCGCGATTTCGCTGGAGAACGCCACCCTCTATTCCGATCTGCAACTCCAGGCTGGACTGCTGCAGCTCCTTCCTGTATCCGCCTGGACGCTCGCGCCTGATGGGACACCTGACTTCGTGAATCAGGTTTGGCTTGAATTCTCCGGCCAGACACTCGATTTCGTCCGATCGCGTCCCGAGGCCTGGATGACCGCCGTCCACCCCGCGGATCGCGAAGGAGCAGCGAGAGCCTTTTGGGGCGGAATACGGTCGGGACAGGGTTTTACGATGCAAGCCCGGTCTCTCCGAGCGCAGGACGGGACATATCGCTGGCACCTCCAACAAGCCGTGGTCTTGCGCGATGCAGAAGGAAAAGTCCTCAAATTCATCGGTACAACAACGGACATCGACGACCAGAAGCGTGGGGAAGAGAAGATCCGGCAAAGCGAAAGGGAAGCCAGGCAACTTCTCGACCTGTCGCCCCTGCACATCACCGAATTGGGGCCCGACGGAGCACGCCTCTACACCAATCGAGCATCGCTGGATTATTACGGCATTGCTTTGGACGAATGGAAAGACGCCGACTTAGAGCACGTGTTACATCCGCAGGACGCCGGGCGCGTGACCCGGGAACTTCCCGGAAAACTCCAAAGCGGATCGCCGTTTGAATACGAAGTGCGGCTCAGGAGAAAAGACGGACAGTATCGCTGGTTCCACCGCCGCTACAGCCCGATGTCGGACGAGCAAGGGCGCATCACGCGATGGTATGCCGCCGGGACCGATATCGACGATCGCAAGCTTGCCGAGCAAAGGCTCCAGGAAGAAAATGTAGCGCTGCGCGAGGAAATTGACAAAGCATCGATGTTCGAGGAGATCGTGGGAGCTTCGGCTGCCCTGAAAAAGGTGCTCTCCCGCATTTCAAAGGTCGCCCCTACGGACTCCGGCGTCCTGATCGTCGGCGAGACCGGCACTGGCAAGGAACTCGTTGCCCGCGCCATTCACCGGCGGTCACGACGATCTTCACATCCGTTTGTAAGTGTGAATTGCGCCGCCATCCCGCGCGACCTCATCGCATCGGAATTGTTTGGCCATGAGAAGGGCGCCTTCACGGGCGCAGCGCAGCGCCGTTCAGGACGTTTTGAACTGGCGGAGAAAGGCACCATCTTCCTCGACGAAGTCGGAGAACTCCCGGCAGAAACTCAGATTGCCCTTTTGCGGGTTCTGCAGGAACGCGAATTTGAGCGCATCGGAGGAACCGGATCCATTCGGACTGATGTGCGGGTGATCGCCGCGACCAATCGCGACCTGGAAGCTGCCATCGCGGCGGGTACCTTCCGGAGCGACCTCTATTACAGGCTCAATGTCTTTCCCGTCGAGATACCTACTTTGCGGGAGCGGCACGAAGACATTCCTCTGCTCGTTGAGTACTTCCTGAATCGCTATGCACGTAAAGCAGGCAGGCATTTTGCGGCGGTCGACAAACGGAGCCTCGCCCTGCTTCAGTCGTACCCCTGGCCGGGCAATATTCGTGAATTGCAGAATGTCATCGAGCGCTCCGTCATCGTAAGTGACGGAGAAATTTTCTCAGTCGATGAGAGCTGGCTTTCGCAACGTCCCCGAACACACGAGCCGAAGAGCCCTGCGGAGCTGTCTCAACAGTCGGCCCTGCCCCAAAGACTCGCTGCCAGGGAGAAAGAGATCATTGAGGCGGCTCTGCAGGAATCCGGCGGACGGGTGTCCGGATCGGCGGGCGCCGCGGCACGGCTGGGTATGCCGGGATCTACCCTGGAATCAAAGATCAAGTCGCTGAAGATCGACAAGAATCGCTTCCGCACGGCCCCTTAGCAGCGTTGCGAAATCTCGCAAATTTGCGAAATTTCGTAAGCACGAAAACGAGTAAGCTCCTTTTTTGGCAATAGCATACGGCTGGAACTCGGCCTGCTTTATTTATCCCACACGAAACAGTAGACGGGATCGATATTGCTGAGAATTCGCAAAAACGCGAGCGGCGAAGTGGTCTTTACCTTGAGTGGCCGGATCGACAAAGAGCATATTGCCGAGCTGGAGACGGTGATCGCCGCTGAAGGGAAAGATCGCCGCATCATTCTTGACCTCAAGGATATGACTTTGACTGGTCAGGACGGCATCAGTTTTCTCATGCAGTGCGAAGCAGCTGATATCGCGCTGGTGAATTGCGATCCATACGTCCGCGAATGGATCACGAGACAAAGAACCGACCACCGGAAAAAGCGGAACGATCCGCATTCATAAAGGACTAACGCGATGATTACTTCAAGTCCGAATAGAATTGCACCGGTTAACTCCACTGTCCTGATTCAGGGCGAAACGGGAACCGGCAAAGAAGTGATTGCCAGAGCCATTCATGAAGCCAGCCCTCGCCGCAACCAGCCATTGAACGAGTACTTCGTGGCAAAATTTGCTGCCCGTCTCAACAAGCCCATCGGTCTGATTCCCGCCGACGTGATAGCGGTCATTAAAGCGCACGACTGGCCCGGCAACATTCGCGAACTGCAGAATTTCATCGAACGCGCAGTGCTCTTTTCGCCCGGGCCGGTGCTGCGTCTGCCGCTGGACCTGAAGCAGACAGTGAATGAGCGTTCGGAGAGCGTTTCCCACACGCCGACCAGGAATACATCCTCGAAACATTGAAGCAAGCCAACTGGCTGATCGGAGACTGAAATGACGAGAAGAGCGCTTTGTTGCATTCCTCTGATACTCCTGTCCACGAGTTCCCTTTTCGGCCAGGCTTCAGCGAGCCTGAACGGCCGTGTGACAGATCCACAGGGGAGTCCAGTGGCGGGAGCCGCCGTGACAGTTGCCAACGTCGCCAGCGGTACCGCCCGCGACACAGTGACCAATGGTCGAAGGACTGTATTACGTACCTTTACTGGTTCCCGGAATCTACAACATCAAAGTAATGGCGCAGGGTTTCTCGACTATCGAGACGGAGCGGCGTCGAACTGCTGACAGGTTCTGTTCTCAGCGTGGATATCCAGATGTCGCTCGGAACCTTGCAGCAAACGCGTTTCCGTGGATGCACAGGCCGCGCTGGTGGAATCCTCTCAATCGACGCAGGGTGGGTCGGTCCGTCCGGCTGAAGTAGCGGAACTGCCGATTCTCAACCGCACCATCGCCTCTATGATCGACCCTCATCCCGGGCGCCAGAGAAGTCGCCGCAACGGTTTCGTCGCATGGCGCATTGTCGAACTGGGTCTCGATCGGCGGCGGCAGCGGACAGAACTTTCAAACGCTCGTCGACGGCAGTGGAAGACAGGGAGGATCAGTGCGGCGGCGTCATGATCAGCTACAACCTGGACTCCGTTCTGGAATTCAAGACCCTGACCAACGGCGCATCGCTGAATACGGCCGAGGTACGGGCCAGGTTCTGATCGCAACCCGGTCGGGCACGAACGATATCCACGGTACGGCGTTCGGCTACTACCGCGATCAGGATCTGATTCGGACGGACTACTTTTCGGATCCGGCGCATGGCGGGCTGGGCAAGGCTCCGTTCCTGCACGAACAATTTGGCGGGTCCGTCGGTGGCCCGATCATCAAAGAACAAGCTCTTCTACTTCGGGTCTTACGAATGCATCAAACAGAACTACAACGTCCCCCGCTCAGCGCAGCAGATCAGCGAACTGAATGCCCTTGCGGCCGCGCTGCCCCAGTACGGAATTGTCACGAACGGTTCGGTTCCGCAGCCTTCTACCGATAACACTTACATGGGCAAGGTGAACTGGCAGCCGAACGCTGCTCACACGGAGTTCTTCCGCTGGTCGGGTGAGGTCGGATGCGATCTCGAACGACTATTCCAGCAATACCGCAATCTTTCTGAACTGGGAGCCGTATCAGGACAAGGACCAGCAGTACCTGCATGAACGGCGCCGCGGGCGACACCTGGGTCATCAACCCCCACACGGTTAATCAGTTCGTCACGCAGTGGCTTAACGACAAGCACAATACGCTGTTCCCGCAATGTCCGCTGGTCAATACGACCTCTGTTACCGCCGCTCTGGGCCCGGATGCCTGCCTCAGCGAATCGATCGCAACCGCCTCCGGGGATCGTCAGTCCGGTATCTCGAACGCCTACAGGAACTGGTTCAACCGGGAGAGGAAGTGGCAGTGGCGGGACGATTTCTCCAGACAGATCGGCCGGCATTCTTTGAAGGCGGGAGTTGACTACGTTTATCTTCCGACCGACGGCGGATTCTTCGCGGCTGGTTCTCCCGGCGCGATCTATCTCTCCGCGGATCCTAGCGTAATCGCCAGCAACAAGACGCCTGTATCCGGAAGGATTCCAGTCGCCCAATGCCATTTATCCTGTACCTGGAGACCAGCCTCGCCTCCAACAGCGGCGGCCAACGATGTCGGCGGACTCTATTCGAATGACAACTGCACCGTGGGCACCTACGTTCAGGACGATTTCAAGGTGTCGCCCACGATCACGCTGAATCTCGGCCTCCGCTGGGATGTGTACAGCATCTTTAATAGCCGATTCGAATCGTTCACACAATGCAACCTATCAGGTTCTGAAAGCTATCGGCAGCCCCTATGGTGTCCTGCCTTCCAACCTTCCGGACATGCATGATTTCCAGCCACGCGTCGGCCTGGCCTGGGATATAGGCGGCAAGGGTAAGAACGTTTTCCGCGTCAGCTACGGTATTTTCGATATCGAACAGATCAAGAACACCACTTACCTGATCGATGCGCAGACTCCGCCCCAGACCGGTATTTACTACACGTCGACCGTCGTCAATCCGGGTTTCGGCTTAAATGCGAATCCGGCGCTGACCCCGCTGCCTCCCGTTCCGCCTATCTCGACGTCGTTCCCGGCCGGGCTGAGTTCGGCGGCTACTGGTACGATCCGAAACACACGGAGGACGCCCAATCGCAGCAGTACCACATTGGTTTGTCGCACCTGTTCGGAGGGAACTCCGTACTCTCTGCCGATCACACCGATATCTTTGGATACAATCTGTGGCGGGAACTCGACATCAATCCGATCATTAACGGCGTGCGGCCCCTCGCTGCAGCGTTGCAGCAGACTTTTGGCAGCGCGTTCGCTGCTGGGGCCGGTGTATATCGCTTCGTCCCTGAATCATTCGGCTTATGACGAAACGGTGGTCCGTTATGAACGCCGCTTTTCCGGACGGAACAGCTTCCAGGTCAATTACGTCCTGTCCTGGGCCAGAGGCATGGAAGGTGACAGCGACGGCACGCTTCGCGGCACTCCCTACTACATCTACCCGGCGGTCCCGTCTGCAACGGGCGGTGACATTTTCGCCCGCTGGGAGTATGGTGCGACGCCATACGATGAGCGCCATCGCATCACTGCCTTTGGCCTTTTCAACTTCCCTTTCAAAATCGAAGTGGCGCCCACTCTGACGTTCGCCACCGGGCGGCCCTACACGTTATTCCAGGGCGCGAATCCGGGCGGCGAGCCAGGCGCTTTGCTGCAAATCACCAACAGCGCGGGGCAGTTCGAAGGCATTGGCGACGCGCGCGGCGAAGATCTGTTCATACTGAGCGCTCGTGTGTCGAGGAATTTTCTGCTCGGCACAGACGGTCGGTACAAAATCGCCGCTTTCGGCGAACTGTATAACATCACCGACCGGGCGAATTTCGGGAGCAATTATGGTGATGTGCAGGGTACCGCCACCTACCGGCTGCCAACTGGCTACATCGGGGGATTCGGAGCCGTTTCCACCACTCCGAATTCATTCCAGGTTCAGTTCGGAGCGCGGGTGACATTCTGATGGCGCAAAATCAGCCATTTTACGGATGGAAGCTGCTGGCTGCCCTCGCAACGGTCGTTGCCATCAACCAGGGAGCGACGTACCAGGGGGCCGCAGTCATCAATGCGCCCATGGCGAGCGATCTGGGAATGAGCCGCGGCACGCTCGGATTAGGTTCCACGTTCTACGTTCTTTGCATCGCTCTGACCGCGCCGCTCGTGGCACGCATGGTGAAAACGTTCGGGACTCGCATAACCATGTGCACCGGCTCGCTGCTCGTTGCGCTGGGGTCGATCCTGCTGGCGAAATTTGCAAGCAGGGGGTGGCACTTTGTCGTCTGCTACGGAATTCTGCTGGGCGCCGGCTGCAACTTCGGCGGTATGATTCCGGCTCAGTCGAGCGCCACGCTTTGGTTCGAACAGAGGCGCGCCATGGCTCTCGCCCTGGTGCTGGTGGGTGCCGGTGTGGGTGGAGCTGTCTCGGCGCCGCTGTTTACCAGCGTGATTGCCGCAGCGCACGGAAACTGGCGCACCGGCTGGTATTGTCTCTTTGCGGTCGCGCTGGCGGTGGCCCTGTTGTCGATCCTGTTCGTGAAGACTCGTCCGCAGGAAGTGGGACAAGTTGCAGACGGAGGCGCCAAGCCAATCAGCAAGATTTCCGACGATTTGGATTCTCAACGTTCGCGCGTTTATCGCACGCGGGAACACTGGACTCTGAGAGAGGCCGTTCGCACCCCGGCATTCTGGCTGCTCACTCTGGCATCCATCGGTGAATCTGTTCCGGGCACTGCGACAATCGCGCATGCGGTTCCGCATTTGCGGGACCTCGGTCACACGGCGGCAGCTGCAGGCTCCGCAGTCGGAATTTTTTCTGTTTGTTCGATCGTCGGCAGCCTGATGGTTGGATTCCTCTGTGACCGGATGGATCCGCGCATCGCGTGGGCGGTCTCGATATTGATGATTGGGTCTGGCGTGTTTATCGCGACTCATGCCAGGAGTGACGTCGCTATGTATCTTTTTACAGGCACGATCGGATTCGGATCGGGAGCCGCCCTGACTTCCTGGCACGCAACTGTTGGTAACTATTTCGGGCCCGCGTCATTTCCATTGATTCTTGGCGCGCAGATGCCGGTCAGCACAACCCTCGCCGCAGCTTCTCCCGCTCTGGTTGGTATGACCTACGATGTGAGCGGCAGCTACACGCCGGCCTTTCTTGTTCTGGGCGGCTTCTCTGTCCTCACGGCGGTCCTTTTAATTTTCGCCAACCCACCGGTCCGCAGTTCACTCGCGGTGTCGCGTCCGAGTGCGGCGGCAGTGGAAAATGGATAGTGATCCGTGCCGGATGTCGCCTGACACACCTTCTATACCGATCGTATTCATTGTCGACGACGACGTGTCCGTCCGGGAATCTCTTGAACTGCTGATCCAGAGCGAAGGCTGGCGCCCGGAGCTTTTCGCTTCCGCCTCCGAGTTCCTCGCGTCGCCCCGGCCCCGGCTTTCTGTTCCGAGTTGTCTGGTGCTCGACGTTTCGATGCCGGGACTGAGCGGTCTCGAGTTGCAGAAGCGCGTCGCCAACGATCGCGCCGACATGCCGATCATTTTCATTACCGGCTACGGCGATATTCCCATGACAGTCGAGGCGATGAAAGCAGGAGCCATCCAGTTTTTGACGAAACCGTTGCGGGACGAAGCTCTGTTGAGTGCGATCCGTGAGGCGCTTGCCCGAAGTCGCGATACGCTGCGCCGTGAAGGAGAGATGCAGGCGGTGCGGGGAAACTACGCATCGCTGTCCCCTCGGGAGCATGAAGTGATGGCTCTGGTCGTCACAGGGATGCTCAACAAACAGGTAGCCGCCGAACTGGGGATCAGCGAAATTACCGTGAAGGCGCATCGCGGACGTGTGATGCAGAAGATGAAGGCAGAGTCCCTCGCCGACCTGGTCAACATGGCTGCGGTGTTGGGGCTTGGGAAGGCCCGATCGGCCTGAGTGTGCGGGGATGAAGATCGATTTCGGCGGCGTCGTGGATGCGCTTCCTGGGTTGGTCTGGACCACGCACGCCGACGTCCGCGGCGATTTCGTGAATCGTGCATGGCGCGAATACACAGGTCTTGGCCTGGATGAGGCGATCGGCCACGGCTGGCAGACAGGCCATCCATCCCGACGACCTGACATCCTTCGTCGCAGTCCTGGGAAGCCATCAGAGAATCCGGCATCGCGCGGGACATCGATGCGCGCTTACGCCGCTTCGACGGTCAATACCGCTGGTTCGTGTTTCGCTCCTTCGCCGTACCAGAGGACAGACGGCAGTCGATCGGCGTTGGTGTTGGCTCGGATCGTTTGCGGACGAGAGCGCCAGCGCCGATGGACGCCTGCGTCGCCTGCTGGACGTGATACCCATCCAGATGGGATTCCTGAACACCGTCCATGGTACTGGAGTTCACCAACTGAAGTCCCTCAGAGACTTCAATATGACGTTTGAGCAGTTGAAGCAGTGGACCAGCTCCGGGATCATCCACGCGGATGACCACGAGACGAATCACAACACATCGCGGCTCTGCTCGCGGGCAGAGACGTACGACGTCGGAACTGCGCTTCCTGTACCCGAATGGCGCCTATCGATGGACGCATGCCTGTGTGCGTCCCCATGCGTGACGCGCACGGCAACATCGTCTGCTACGTGACGTGTCAGGTCGATATCGACGACCTGAAACAGGCGGAGGCTCTGCTTGCGGCCGAAGTGAAGCTGCTGGAGATGGTGGCAAAAGGCGAACCACTGGCGCACGTTCTGGACGCCCTCAGCCGTCACGTGGAAGAGTTGTGCAGCGGTTGTTTCTGCAGCGTCCTGGTCGTCGCGCCTGACAGGAAGCACTTCCAGATCGGCGCAGGTTCGAGTCTGCCGGACGCCTGGCATGAGAACTTCAACGGCAAGACCATCGACAGCAGCGACGATCCATGTTCGCTGTCGGTCATTGAGAAGGCTCCGGTCATTGCGTCGGATCTGGCCAATGACTCAGATGGCAGGGCTCGCCCTGGCTGCAGGTGATGAACAGCCCTTGGCTTCGGCTCGTGCTACGCGATGCCCATCCTGTCCGCTTCAGGCGAAGTCTCCGGCGTGGTGGCGGTTTATCGGGCGGGAACTGTGGCCCCGCCCGCGAAGGAAGAGGGCCTCATCGACCGGTTCGCAAAGATCGCGGGTATCGCGATCGATCGGACGAAGGCAGACGCAGCCCTCCGGACGCGCGAACGGGAGCTTCGCGAAACCCTCGCGCAGCTCTCCGAAGGGCAGCGCCTCAGCAAGACCGGCAGCTTCACCTCGGACATTCGCCAGGACCAGCATCGGTGGTCGGACGAGTTTTACCGGATCTTCGGGATCGATCGCACCACGCCGCCACAGCCTGGAGGCGGTCCGCGCCCGTATTCATCCGGACGACCTGCAATCTTTTCAATGCGGAGACGCGAGCGCAGGCAGGAAGGCAAGGGCGCCGATTTCAACTTCCGCATCGTCACTCCGGCAAGGAGGCCTGAAGCACCTGCGCGGCGTCTCCCAGGTCATCGAGCACGTCCCGGGCGGGCCGGTCTTCATGGGCGCTATCCAGGACGTTACGGAAAGCAGGGTGGCGGAGGAAGCGCTGAATCAGACGCGCAGTGAGCTGGCCCACGTGGCGCGCGTTGCAACCCTCAACGCCATGACCGCCTCGATCGCTCACGAAGTGAGTCAGCCCCTCTCCGGGATCCTGACCAACGCCAACACGTGCGTACGGATGCTGGGCGCCGATCCTCCCAATCTGGCCGTCGCCGCCGAAACGGCTCGCCGGACGATCCGGGATGCCAACCGCGCGACGGAAGTGATCCAGCGCCTGCGCGCCATGTTCTCCACCAAGCCCGCGACCATGGAGCTCGCGGATCTGAACGACATAGCCCGCGAAGTGATCGCGCTGTCGATGGGCGAGCTGCGAAGGGCGGGAGCGATCATCGAGACCGAATTCGCGGCGAACTGCCTCAGGTCAGAGTCGACCGCGTCCAACTGCAGCAGGTGGTCCTGAACCTGCTGCTCAATGCCGCCGACGCGATGGCCGGGGTGGAGGACCGTCCGAGGATGCTGCTTGTCCGGACTGGCCTCGACGAGGACGACAGTGTCAGGCTGCTCGTCCGCGATTCCGGCACGGGTATCGACCCTGCCAAAATCGACCGGCTGTTCGAGGCGTTTTACACGACAAAAGCCAAAGGCATGGGCGTCGGCCTGTCCATCAGCCGATCGATCGTCGAGAGGCACGGCGGAAAGCTCCAGGCCGAGAACAACGAAGGTCCTGGCGCTACCTTCGGCTTCACGATTCCGGGCGCATTATCACCGAACGCAGCGCCTCCAGAAGGGCCGTGTCACTGAACGGTTTTGTCAGGCACGCTGCCGCGCCGGCTGCCATCACTCGCGCCCGAACCGCCTCGTCGCGGGTCGCCGAGATGAAAATGATGGGAATGCCGCTTCTCCCGACGCTTCAATTCGGCCTGCAACTCGACACCCGTCATGCCGGGCATCGAGATATCGAGGAGCAGACACCTCGTCTGGTCCAGCGCATCCGAGGCGAGGAACTCCAGGGCAGATGCGAAACGTCCGCACCGAATAGCCGAATTCGTTCAGCAAATCCGGCAGCGACTCACGAACGGATTCGTCGTCGTCAACCACAGACACAAGCAAACGCTTTGTCGGACATTTTCAGACTGGCGTTCCCTTTACGCCCCCTTGAGTCTTTCGCCCGAATCCCTGTTACGACATCGCCGACCGCAACTCACGCCGAAGTCGATTACACCAGATACCTCAGGATAAATCGATTAGACGAAAGTATCGGTTCCTCGATCGTTCCCGCCCTCAGGCTGCAGCCAACGCAGCGGACGCTTCGCTCTCCGGCAACACGGCCTCAAGCGGTCCCGGCCGGCGCCGGTGCGGCCGTCGGGCTTCGATACCGAGCTTCGCATCTTGTAGATCAGGGTAGTGCGCGGCAGCCCCAGGCGCTCCGGCGGCCCCGTTCGCGGCCGCCGATCATCCAGTCGCTCTGTTCCAGGACCTCCAGAATATGGTCGCGCTACGCCTCCGCGAGCGTCTGTGCGACGCTGTCTCCGGCTGCTGCTTCGTCATACGACGTCAACTCCGTCAGCGTGGGGCGCAGCACCGTTCCTGGTGAAAGCACGACCGCGCGTTCGATGAAGTTCTGCAGCTCGCGAATGTTGCCCGGCCAATCGTGGCACTTAAGGAATTCCATCACTTCGTCCGGGAATCGTATCGATCGGTTTGTTGAGACGGGCTGAGAACTTGCGGACGAAGTGTTCGACCAGACGAGGGAATGTCGTCCGAGCGCTCGCGCAGAGGAGGAAGGAAAGATCGGGATCGACATTCAGGCGGTAGTACAGGTCCGCGCGAAACTGGCGCAGCTGACACCATTTGAGCCAGATCCTGATTGGTGGCCGCCACGACGCGCACGTTGACGCGAATGGTGCGCCCGCCGCCCAGACGCTCAAACTCCTGTTCCTGCAGAGCGCGCAGCAGTTTCGGCTGTAACTCCAGCGGAAGGTCGCCGATCTCGTCCAGAAACAGCGTCCCGTTATCCGCCTGCTGGAACCGGCCCATGGTTTGCGCGAAAGCGCCGGTGAAGGCTCCTCGCTCATGGCCGAACAGTTCGCTCTCCAGCAGCGCGCCGGGAATCGCGGCGCAGTTCAGTTTCACAAACGGTCCGCGGCTCCGCAGGCTCTGATTGTGAATGGCGCGGGCAATGACTTCTTTGCCCGTGCCGGTTTCGCCCTGGATCAGCGTGACCGAATCGCTCTTCGCGATGATGCCCACCTGATTCAGGACATTCAGAAAAGCCGGGCTGTTACCCACGATGTCGTCCTCGACGCGGTGGGCAGTGACGTTCCGTTCAAGCATGTTCCTTTACCTCCAGTTCGTCTTCGTTGCCCACGGTTGGGCTGTGTCGGCATCCCTGTCAGGTGCATCGCAACCCGAAAACTTCGGATTGGCTTTGTGTTCCCTGTAGCCGATTACACCAGAGGTTCATAACCGAACAATTAGACGAACGTATCGAGATACTTTGGTATTAGCCCGGCGATCACATGATTCGCACTTCGCTTCGCAACAGAGTTCTCGTTGCGCTCGTAATCGCCGCCGTCGGCGCAGTCTGAGCAGGCTCAGTCGGGCCACGTTGAACGGATCCACGTACCGGAAGAGCTTCTGGAACGCCCAGTGCCGCTTCGCGACGGGATCGGCAAGGCGCACGAAGACGTGACAACGACCTCCAAAGATGCCCAGGCATATTACGACCAGGGGCTGGCATATCTTCATTCCTATGTGTGGATCGAAGCGGCCAGATCGTTCCATCAGGCTCTCCGGCTGGATGCGAAGCTGGCGATGGCGCAGCTCGGGCTCAGTTATGCGCTGGCTGAACTGGGCGACTCAGCAGGCGCGAGGCAGGCTAGTCAACGAGGCGTCGGCTCTCGCCGGACCGGTCAGCGACCGCGAGAAAGCGCGGATTCGCCTGCGCGCGCTCTGAATACACGCAAGCCGCGATCGGATTACCTGAAGGAGTTCGATCTGATTCTGGCGAAATACCCGCACGACGTGGAGCTTCTCCTGCTCCGCGGACAGGCGGGCCGATCAGATGACGGCATGGCTATGCCGGGAATGGGCGCTGGCGAGGGCTCCCTCACCTTCTATCAGCGGGCACTGGCTGAGCAGCCGCACAACTTCGCGGTGCACCACTATCTGACGCATGCGTATGAAAATGTCGGGCGCACGGATCTGGCCCTGAAGCACGCAGGAGGAGTACGTGAGCCTCGCACCGGCGGTGCCGCATGCTCATCATATGCACGGACACATCCTGCGCCGCGTTAACCGAACGCAGGAAGCGATTGCGGAGTTTCGCAGAGCCGATGAACTGGCGCTGGCATATTTTCGGACCGAGAACATCCCGCCGGAATACGACTGGCAGTACCACCACAATCTGGATTTGCTCGGAGTGTCCTATCAGTATGCCGGGCAGATGCGGCTGGCTGATACTGTTATGCGCCGTTCCTTCGAGCTCACCTCCATCGAGTTTTCTCAGGAGCTGAACGAAAGCGCCTGGCCGATGTTGCTGCTTCTCGAAGGGCGGACCGATCAGGCGCAGTCAGCGGCGAAAGCGCTCACGGGCCGCGCGGATCCGGTAGTGCAGGCGCTCGGACACCTGATGGCGAGCCGGATCGCGATGCGGCTGGGCCGCGCAGACGAAGCCATGGACGAGGGGGACCGCGCACTCCATCTGCTGCGGGAGTCTCCGAATGGCGGTGTGCTCCTGCCCGAAGTGGAACTCGTGCAGGGCGAATTTCTGCTGCGCAAAGGGCAGTCCGAAAAGGGACGCGCGATGCTGCGCGACGGCGTATCCAAACTTCGCGCCGATCCCGCCTCAGACCGATGGACGCAGACCATTCTGCGGATCGAAGCAGTGGAGACGCTTGCCCGCGATCTGGGCTGACTGGGACCTCGCCCGCGATGTCGCCAGACAGATGCAGCAATTTGCACCCAGCTATGCGGGCACACACTATGCAGCTCGCCAAAGAGGCGGAGCATGCAGGAAATGCCGAAGCGGCGCGTAAGGAATACCAGGCGGCCATCAGCGGCTGGAGTGCGGCGGATGCAGGACTTCGGCTTCTGACTGATGCCCGGCATCAATTGGCAGCGCTTGCGATTCCTCGGTGAGCGCGTATCGACACGACGTGCAGTTCCCGGAATGGATGACTATCGTCTGGCCACGAGAGAGGTCTCAAGGGCCGCGACTTTATAGAGCGCGCCGAGAGTCGGAATGTTGAAACAGGCTTCGTCGAAAAGATCCGCCGAAGCGTTTGTCATCAAGGCGATCATCCCGATATGAACCAGTTCGGTGGCCTGTTCCCCCATGGCGTGACTCCGAGAAGTCGCATATCGCTGCGCCGGAAGAGCAGCTTCTTTCGGACTAACGTGGCTCACATCTTTGCCGGAGATGTGATCGGATTTCCCGCGCTCG
Organism: Terriglobia bacterium; assembly: GCA_963709215.1. Classification (GTDB taxonomy): domain Bacteria; phylum Acidobacteriota; class Terriglobia; order Bryobacterales; family Bryobacteraceae; genus BOG-234. Next base: position 45,691 of record CAVPVO010000002.1, read on the forward strand.
CCTCCACCTCGGTATCGCCGATAATTCTTCCCCGTGCGCTGCGGCCGCCCGTTCCGGATGTCCTCGACCCTCCGAGCCCGGAGCAACCTGCCGCGCAGAGCGCACTGCGCGTGGCGCGCACCTTGGTGGAGAGGATAACGCCCGCGTCCCGCTGCGTTGTGCGCGGTGTTAACCGGAGCGCCCCGTTTCCCCCAAAACTCTCTGAAGAATGGCGTAACCGCGCAGCACCCACCTGGCGCCCTCTCATTCACCCGAACAGGGCTGCATTCTTCAGCATGTGATGGGAACGCCGGCGCTTGTGGCCACACCGGCAAATCTTGTGAATGAAGGCTCTAAACCATTGATTGTAAGTACCGTTACGCGTTGTAAATATACGCAAGTTCCGTGGCGCGCGGAACGTCAGGATGATATGATCACTCAGAACGCTTGGGAGTGCCAGCCGGCCCGGCGGAGGTTGATTTGAAACGATCGTTGCCCGTCTTTGTCTGTCTTCAGACCGCGTGTCTCCTGACCGCACCCCTCCTCTTCGCCGGTCCCGCCGCCACCAACGCCCCCGCCGCTCCCGCCATGGACGCAGCCGCGCGTCGCGCCCTGCTCGACAAGTATTGCGTCGGTTGCCACAACCAGAGGGCGAAGGTCGGAAATCTGATGCTCGACAAGCTCGACGTCGCGCACATCGGCCCCGATAACGCAGAGCTCGACGAAAAGGTTGTCCGCAAACTTCGCGCCGGTCTGATGCCGCCCGCCAAAATGCCGCGTCCGCCCGCCGACCAGCTGAACGCCTTCATCACCTCGATGGAAAGCGAGCTCGACCGCAACGCCTCCACCTACCTCCCGCCGCCCGGCCTGCATCGCCTCAATCGCACCGAGTACACCAACGCCGTCCGCGACGTCCTCGGCCTCCAGGTAGACGCGTCGAAGTTCCTTCCGCCTGACGACTCCACGCACGGCTTCGACAACATTGCCGGCGCACTCACCATCTCCCCTGCGCTGATGGAAGCCTATCTTTCCGCGGCCGGAAAAATCAGCCGTCTCGCCGTCGGCGACATTAACACGCCCACCCAGGCCGTCTTCGAAGTGGCCGCCGACACCGCGCAGAACTATCACATTGAGGGCCTGCCCTTCGGCACCCGCGGAGGCATCCTTATTAAGCAACAGTTCCCCGCTGACGGCGACTACAGCTTCAAGGTCAAAGGCGTAACCGGTTATTTCCAGGCCGTGCTCGGCGGCGTAAAGGGCGAAAAGCTCGAAGTGCTCGTGGATGGCGAGCGCGTTCACCTCTTCGACTGGGATAAAGACATCTCGAACACCACGGGTAACGGCAAAGCCACGCCGAAGATTCACGTCAAGGCCGGCCTGCATACGGTTGGCGTGACGTTCCTCGCCACCAACGATGTCCCTGGCAGCGAACTCAACCGCCCCTTCGAGCGCACCATGAATACGCCTGGCTCGATCCCCGGTTTCATCTTCTACCCGCACGTCGGTCAGGTCTGGATCGAAGGCCCCTACAACGCCCAGGGCGCTCCCGACACCGCCGCGCGCCGCAAGATCTTCGTCTGCCGTCCGACGGCCGCGAAGGACGAACCCGCCTGCGCCCGCACCATCATCGCCGCGCTCGTGAAGCATGCCTATCGTCGGCCTTCCACGCAGAGCGACGTCTCTTCGCTCATGCAGTTCTACCAGGACGGCCGCGCTGATAACGCCAGCTTTGACGACGGCATCGAAGCCGTCATCCAGCGCGTCCTCGCCGATCCCGAATTCGTTTATCGCCTCGAGCCCGAGCCCGCCAGCCTGGCCGTCGGTAAGACATACCGCATCAGCGATCTCGCCCTCGCCTCGCGCCTCTCCTTCTTCCTCTGGTCGAGCGTGCCCGACGACGAACTCCTCGACATCGCCGCCCAGGGCAAGCTGCGCGAGCCCGCCGTGCTCGACGCCCAGGTTCGCCGCATGATGGCCGATGAGAAATTCGGCCAGTTCGTCACCAACTTCACCGGCCAGTGGCTTGGTCTGCGCTCGCTCAAGACCGTCGAGCCGGTAGTAAATCTCTTCCCCGATTTCGACGACAACCTCCGCTACGCCTATCAGCGCGAAGTTGAAATGTTCTTCGCCAGCATCGCCCACGAAGACCGCAGCGTGCTCGACCTGCTCACCGCGAACTACACCTTCGTCAACGAACGCCTCGCGAAAGAATACGGCATCCCGAACATCTACGGTGCACAATTCCGCCGCGTCACGCTGCCCGCCGACCTCGACATGCGCCGCGGCCTGCTGGGCAAAGGCGCGCTCATGACGATCACGTCGAACGCCGCCCGCACATCGCCCGTCACGCGCGGCAAATGGTTCCTTACGACATTCGTCGGCGTCCCCCCGCCCGATCCGCCGCCGAACGTGCCGCAGATCAAGGACCGTCCGCCGGACGCCACCGGCAACTCCCACACCCCCACCATGCGCGAGACCATGGAGCGGCATCACACCGATCCCACCTGCGCGTCGTGCCACAGCCTGTTTGAACCGATGGGCCTTGCTCTCGAAAACTTCGATGCAGTCGGCACCTGGCGCACGCTCGACGGCGAAAGCCCCATCGATGCCAACGGCGTGCTCGTCGACGGCACCAAAGTCGACGGTGTCACTTCGCTGCGCGAATGGGTGCTTGCGCACTCCGACCAGTTTGTCCGGGTTGTAACCGAGAAGCTCATGACTTACGCCTTAGGACGAGGCGTGGAATATCAGGATCAGCCCGAAGTACGGTCGATCGTGCACGACTCGGCCAGTGGAAAGTACCGGTTTACATCGCTCGTAATGGGGATTGTGAAGAGCCCGGCCTTCCAGACCAACATGAAATCTGCGGGCACAACTGAAACTCGCGCAGCTAAATAAGGACCAAAGAGCATGGCATTCATCTCCAAAAAGCACATCTCCAGACGCACCATCCTCCGCGGCGCGGGCACTGCATTGGCGCTGCCCCTGCTCGACGCCATGATTCCGGCGCACACCGCTCTCGCCCAGACCGCGGCCACTCCGAAGCCGCGCTTTGTCGGCTGCTTCGTGCCGCACGGCATGGCTCCGGGCTACTGGGTCCCCGAGAAGGAAGGCGCGCTCCCCGCCACGCTCCCGTTCAACTGGAAGCCCCTCGAGCCGTTCAAGGATTACTCGGTCATCATGAGCGGTCTGCACTCCCGATCCGCCGAACCGCCTCCCGGTGCGACCGGCGCCGACCACTGGGTCGCCGCCGCGTTCCTCTGCGCCGACAAACCGAAGAAGACCGCCGGATCCGACGTTTATGCCGGAACCACCATCGACCAGATCATCGCGCGGAAAATCGGCAGCTCAAATCTGATGCCATCGATGCAGCTGGCGGTCGAAGATCCCGGTGCGAATTCGAGCAACTGCGGCGAAGGCTACAGCTGCACCTACACGAACACGATCTCCTGGGCCTCGCCGACCGATCCACTGCCCATGGAGCTCAATCCGCAGGTCGTCTTCGAGCGCATGTTCGGCGACGGCAGCACCATGGAACTGCGCGCCAAGCGCCGCAAGCGCGACAGCAGCATTCTTGATTCACTCACCGGCAGCCTCTCGCGCCTGAAGAATGAATCGAGCCCGTCCGACCGTTCGCGCCTCGATACCTACACCGACAACGTGCGCGAAATCGAGCGGCGTCTCGACATCGCGATGAAGGCATCCACCGTCGCGCCACCCGAGATGCAGGTACCGATAGGCGTCCCGCAGACGTTCGACGAACATATTAAACTGCAGTTCGATCTCCTCGCCCTGGCCTTCCAGGCCGACATCACGCGCGTCGGCACCCTGCTCTTTGCCCGCGATCTCACCGGCCGTACTTATCCGGAATGCGAAGCGCCCACTTCCGGTTTCCACGGCGTCTCGCACCACGGCGAAGATCCCCGCCAGATCGGCCTGCTCTCGAAGATCAACCAGTATCACGTGAAGATGCTTGCTCACCTTGTCGCCAACCTCGCGAAGACGCAGGATGGCGACGGTACCCTGCTCGATCATTCGCTGATTCTCTACGGCTCCAACATGGGCAACTCGAATCAGCATGTGCACTACGATGTGCCGCACGTCCTGATCGGCGGCTACAAAAACAAGGGCGGCCGCCACTTGGCCTTCCCGACGAAAACCATTCCGACCGGCAACCTGCTGCTCAGCCTCCTCGACAAGTACGACATTCACGAAGATCACTTCGGCGACAGCACTGGCCGAATCGAGAGCCTATAAGCCATGAAGTGCCTCGCTCTCCTGCTGTTGCCGGTTTGCGCGTTCTGTGCCACAGCTCCGTCCGATGTCGCCGACGCCGTCATGCGCGCCGACACCGTCACGCTGCAGAAGCTCATCAGCCAGAAAGCCGACGTCAACGCCCCCCAGGCCGACGGCGCCACCGCGCTCCACTGGGCCGTCTATCGTTCCGACAAAAACACCGTCGATCTCCTTCTGCGCTCCGGCGCGAATCCGAAGGTCGCCAACCGCGAAGGCTCGACCCCGCTCTGGCTCGCAAGCATCAACGGTAACGCGGCGATCATTTCGTCTCTCCTCAAAGCCGGTGCCGACGCCAACGAGAAGCTTCCGCTGGGCCGTTCCCCCCTGATGGCTGCCGCTCGCACAGGTAACGTCGATGCCATCAAAGTTCTCATTGAACACGGTGCCGACGTGAACGCGAAGGACACTCTTCGCGGCACGACGCCCATCATGTGGGCTGCGGACGAAGGCCACGCTGAAGCCATTCAGGTTCTGATCGAGCACGGCGCTGATATCAAGATGCGATCCGCCAGCACCGAACGCGGTCGCGGACCCGCCCTCGGCAAAGCCAACGACCCGCGCAAAGCTGTCGCCGCGCAGGGCGAGGCCGTACGTGAAGGAAAACCCAGCCCGCCCCTCGGCGGCGGTGGGGGACGTGCGGGTCGCGGCGGTGGTCGAGGCGGAGCCGGAGCCGCTGCCGGAGCTGCCGGGGGAGCCGATGGCTTCGCCGACGGCGATGACGCCGGCGCATTTGGTTTCGTGCGTCAGCGCCAGGCCCCGAACGATGGCGGCGGCATCACGCCTCTCGTTTATGCAGCCCGTGCTGACAGCATCGAAAGCGTGAAGACCCTGCTCGCCGCCGGCGCTGACATCAACCAGACCACCAACTACGGCTGGAGCCCGCTCCTGGTTGCCACGCAGAATCGTTATTACAAGCTCGGGGCGTTTCTTCTCGATCACGGCGCCGACGTCAATCTCACTAACAAAGGCAACTGGACTCCTCTCTACCTCGCCACCGACAACCGCAACATCGAGAGCGGCGACTACCCCGTCCGGAAGCCGGACATGGATCACCTCGAATACATCAAGCTCCTTATCGCCAAGGGCGCCAACGTGAACGCGCGCATCAAGGACAGCACCGAAACGCGCACGGTCTTCACCAATCAGTGGCTAGATGAGAACGGCGCCACGGCATTCCTGCGCGCCTCGCAGTCCGGCGATATCGAACTGATGAAGCTTCTGCTCGCGCACGGCGCCGATCCGAAGATCGACACTGTCCTGCACGTGACTGCGCTTCAGGTTGCCGCCGGCATCGGCTGGGTGGAAGGGATCACCTACGAGTGGTCGCCCGAAGCGACGTACAAAGCCTGCCAGATGCTCCTCGATCTCGGCCTCGACCCGAACGCACAGGCCGATACAGGCCGCACCGCGCTCCACGGCGCGGCGCACAAAGGCCGCGCGGATGTCATTCAGCTTCTGGCCGACCACGGCGCAAAGCTCGACGTGCGCGATTACGGCAACACTGACAATCGCGGCGGCAAACTCGCCGTGCACACATGGGAGCCGGTCGATTACGCCGACGGCCTCGTGCGCGTGGGCGTGCAGTCCGCCATCGGTCATCCCGAAGCCGGCTTGCTCCTGCGAAAGCTGATGGCCGCCAAGGGCCTGCCGGCGCCGCCGATGGGTCGCACGCTGGAATCGATTTGCATCACCGAAGCCTGCGAATAATGTGGGGCAGGATGCCATCCTGCAGGCGGATTGTCAATCCGCCTGGTCTGGTTCAACCGGCATGGGCCACCTGCGAATAATTCCGGCCCTTCTTTTCGCTCTCTCCGTCCTGGCTCAGACTGGTGGAACGATCACCGGAACTATCGTCGATCCCGACAACGCCGCAGTCCCCAACGCCGCCATTCAGGCGACCAATAAAACCACCGGCGCCGTCTTCAAAACCACAATCTCGAGAACCGGCGCTTACTCACTCAGTGCACTCCCGCCCGGCCCATACGCTGTTGCCGTCACCGCCCCGGGTTTCAATGCGTTCAGTGAAGACGTGAACGTGACGACCACGCCCACCCGTCTCGACATTCACATGGTCGAATTTCAGTTCGGCACCCTCGGCGACGGCCGCGAATTTCAGACCGACCGCATGACGCCGCATCAAGCCCCCACCAGCCCGACGCCGCGCACGCCCGACGGCAAGCCCGACCTCACCGGCGTCTGGTACACGCAGCGCATCGTCGATCCTGGCCAGCCCGAAATGCTCCCCTGGGCCCAGAAGTATTTCGACGAGCAGGCCGCCAACAGCTTTAAGAACGCCCCCGGCGCGCACTGCCTCCCGCGCGGCATCACCAACGCCGGCGCTCTGTTTCCCTTCCGCCTCGTGCAAACTCCCGCTCTGCTGCTGATGATCTTCGAAGACGACATCCCCAGCCATCGCCAGGTCTTTCTCGACGGCCGCGGGCATCCGAAGGACCCCAACCCCATGTGGATGGGCCACTCCATCGGCCGCTGGGAGGGCGACACTCTTGTCGTCGACACCATCGGCTTCGACGAGCGCTCCTGGCTCGACGCCCAGGGCCATCCGCATACGGACAAAATGCACGTCATCGAACGCTTCCACCGCATCGACCTCGGCCATCTCGAAATCGAGTTCACCATCGACGATCCGGGCGCGTACAAAAAGCCCTGGGTGATGAAGCGCGCCACCGAACTCGACCCCAACGACGACATCGGCGAATACGTCTGTACCGAAAACGAAAAAGACGTCGCTCATATGGTTGGCAAATAACTTAGTGGGGCAGCCTTTCCAGGCTGCGGACACGCTTTCCAGCGGGTCCTGCCGGCCGAGGGCCGGCCGTTCTTCCTCTTCCGGTGATATACTCCCCCACGATGAAACGCCCGCTGCTCCTCGCGCTTCTCCCCATCGCCGCCCTCGCCGCCGAAGATCCCTACGCGGCGCAGCTTTTCCAGAAGCACTGCGCCACCTGCCACGCCTCGGAAGCCGGCGCCAGCGGACGCATCCCGCAAGTGGCCGTTCTGAAATCCATGACCCCCGCCGCCATCCAGCGCACCCTCGACAGCGGCATCATGAAGCAGCAGGCCTCCGCACTTTCCGCCGACGAGCGCCTCAAAGTCGCCACATACCTCGGCACCGCCGTCACAGTCGAGCGCCGCCGCGACGAAATCGCTAACCCCTGCGCACCACGCCCGATGCCCGCCCAAGGCCCTTCCTGGGCAAGCTGGGGCGGCAACCTCACCAACACGCGTTTCCAGAAGGACGCCGGTCTTACCTCCGCCGATCTCCCGCGCCTGAAGCTGAAGTGGGCCTTCGCCTTCTCCGACACCTCCACCATGCGCTCGCAGCCCGCCGTCTGGCGCGGCCGCATTTTCGCCGGCGGACAGGACGGCAGCGTCTACGCCCTCGACGCCAAAACCGGCTGCGTCCACTGGGCCACCACCGTGCAGTCGCAGGTGCGTTCCGGCATCACGATCGGCGAAGCCTCCGGCAATCCCGCCATCTTCTTCGGCGATTCCGCCGGATTCGTCTACGCCCTCAACGCCGCCTCCGGCAACCAGCTCTGGAAGATTCGCCCCGACGACCACCCCGCCTCCACCGTCACCGCCACTCCCGTCTTCCACAACGGCCGCCTCTACATCGGCTCCGCCTCGCGCGAAGAAGCGCTCTCCGTTTCGCCCGGCTACGTCTGCTGCACTTTTCGCGGCAGCGAATCCGCCGTCGATGCCTCCACCGGCAGGCTGCTCTGGAAGACCTGGATGATTCCCGAAGCCGCCAAAGCCCGCCCTAAGACGAAGGCTGGCGCGCAGCTCTTCGGACCCTCCGGCGTCGGCGTCTGGACCGCGCCGCTGCTCGATCCCGACCGCGACACCATGTACATCACGACCGGCGACAACTACTCCGACCCCGCCACTTCCCTCAGCGATTCCCTCGTCGCCCTGCGCCTTTCCACCGGCGCCATTCTCTGGTCGAAGCAGTTCACCGCGAAGGACGCCTGGAACAGCTCCTGCCAGCTCGAAGGGAAAGTGAACTGTCCCGATTCCGAAGGGCCCGATTTCGACTTCGCCTCATCCGCGATCCTCGTCCCACTCCCCAATGGCAAACGCGCTCTGCTGCTCGGCCAGAAGTCCGCTGTGATCTACGCCGTCGATCCCGACACTCGCGGCCGGATCCTGTGGCAGTCGCGCGTCGGCCAGGGCGGCACCGTCGGCGGCATCGAATGGGGCTCGGCTACGGACGGCCGCAACGTCTACGTCGCTCTGTCCGATATCAGCTTCGATGTCGCCCGCAAGCCCGGCAGCAACGACCGCGCCTACAATCTCAACTCCACGAAGGGCGGCGGGCTCTTCGCCTTCCGCATCGACAACGGCGAGCGTATCTGGCAGACCGCCCCGCCGAAATGTGAGGATTCCCGTCCCGACCACCGCCCCTGCAGTCCCGCGCAGTCGGGCGCCGTCACCGCCATTCCCGGCGTCGTCTGGTCAGGCTCGGAGGACGGCCATCTGCGCGGCTATTCCACCACCGAAGGCAAAATCATCTGGGACTACGACACCGCGCACGACTACGACACTGTGAACCGCATCCCCGGCAAAGGCGGTGCGCTGGACGTCGCGGGCCCGGTCATCGCGGACGGAATGCTGTTTGCGGTCTCCGGCTATCCCGCGCGCGGCGGCATCCCCGGCAACGTCCTCCTCGCCTTCGGTCTGGATTAGTTCTCCGATGGCCTCTCCACCCTGTTGATAACCAGGATCGCGAGCGCGGCTTTCGTGGGTTCAAGCCTCTTTGCTTACTCGGTTTTTTCCAGGTGGCCGCCGAACTGATAGCGCATCGCCGATAGCAGCTTGTCCGCATAGTCCGCCTCACCGCGCGAACTGAATCGCTCATAGAGCGCCGCAGACAGAACGTGCGCCGGCACCCCTTCGTCGATCGCTGCAAGTATGGTCCAGCGCCCTTCGCCGGAATCTGAAACCCGTCCCGCGAATTTCGAGAGCGCGGGATCTTCGACGAGCGAAGCCGCGGTGAGATCGAGCAGCCAGGACGCGATGACGCTGCCGCGCCGCCACACTTCGGCGATGTCGCGCAGGTTCAGCTCGTATTGGTAATGTTCGGGGTTGCGCAACGGCGTCGTTTCCGCGTCCACCGTGGTCTGCTTCTTGCCCGCGTTGGCCTGGCGCAGAATAGCCAGTCCTTCCGCATAGGCCGCCATCAACCCGTATTCGATTCCGTTGTGCACCATCTTGACGAAATGCCCGGCACCGTTCGGCCCGCAATGCAGGTAGCCGGACTCTGCCGTTCCTCCGATCTTTTCCCGCCCCGGCGTGCGCGCAATGTCCCCTGTTCCCGGCGCAAGCTGCCGGAAGATCGGATCGAGCTTGGAGACCACCTGATCTTCACCGCCGATCATCATGCAGTAACCGCGCTCGAGGCCCCACACGCCGCCACTCGTCCCGACATCCACATAGTGGATGCCCTTCGCTGAAAGTTCCTTCGCGCGCCGGATGTCATCGATGTAGTAAGAATTGCCGCCGTCGATGATGATGTCACCGGCTTCGAGCAGCGGGACAAGACTGGCGATCGACTGATCCACAACGGCCGCTGGCACCATTAGCCACACCGCCCGCGGCTTATGAAGTTTTTTCACGAGATCTTCGAGGCTCGCCGCCCCGGTCGCTTTCTCGTGAACCAGTTCCTCCACCGCCTTCGCCGACATATCGAAAACCACGCAATCATGGCCTCCGCGCAAAAGTCTCCGCGCCATATTGGCGCCCATTCTTCCAAGGCCGATCATTCCGATCTGCATAAACGATGTCCTTCCTGTTGAAAGTGATTAAAGCAGTGGATTTCAGGCCAGCGCCTGAGCCGTCATTCCCTGACTGGTTCCGTTGTAGTTGCCGTGTTTCAGTTCCTTCTGTTTTTGTTCCTTGTCCCAAAGGCGGAAGCCGCCAGGAAATGCGTTGGCATTATCGCCCGCGCGGCAGTTCGGAGGCAGCGCAGCGGCGATCAATTGCGCCACGGCTTCCGCGACGTAGCGTTGCCATTTGTGCAGGCCCAAACGCTCCAACCCGCGCTGCCCGACGTAATGCTCGTAGGTGCCGTTTCCAGGGCAGATGGCCCAACTCCATCGGCTCGAGGATACCATCCGTGATCATCGCCGACCCCAGACCCAGAAACAGCATCTTCCCGCCCCTGTAGCTTCCCAAAGCCTGCATGGCGGCGTCATTGATCAACTTCACCGGCAGTCCGAAGGCCGCTTCGAAATTCAGCCTCGCCCCAGGTTGTGCGGTTCTGAGACCGGCATATTGCGGAGCACAGGTCCCGGGTAACCGATCGACACGGCGTCGTAGGTTCAATCGCCGGCAATATCTCTTACGCCGGATACCATGCGCCCGGGGAGCAGCCGGATCCCGAGTCGAATTTGCGCGCCTCATTCTGACCGCTGGCAAGAACCTTCACGTGAGTGCCCCCTACATCGACGGCTAATACGTTCATGGAAATCTCCTGCCGTTCAGCTGGCCTTCCTGAACGCGTCGCTCTTTGTTTCGATTACGCCCATCAGTTCGTCCCACGACTTTACGAAGGCTTTGGCGCCCTCGTCCTGAAGGCGAGCCGCAAGTGCCGGAATATCGATGCCGGCTCTCGTAAACTGGGCCAGAACGGTTTCGGCGTCACCGCCATCCGCCACCAGAGGGCCGCTCGTCTCTCCGTGATCGCCAAAAGCTTTCAACGTGTTTTCCGGCATCGTATTCACAGTGAACGGCGCGGCCAGTGCCTTGATGTAAAGGATGTCAGACGCTTTCGGATCCTTGGTGCCCGTGCTGGCGAAAAGAAGCCGTTGCGGCCGTGCGCCAAAATTAATAGCGCGCTGCCAGCGTTCCGAGGCGAGGAAAGAGCGGTAAACCTTGAAAGTCTGTTTCCCGACTGCGATTCCCAGATGGTTTTGCATCGTCGCTGGAACCTGCGCCGCAACGGCTGTATCCCAGCGGCTGATGAACAATGACGCGACCGAGGCCACATCCGGATTGAGACCGGAATCGATGCGGCGCTCCACCCCGCGCAGGAACGCCTCCGCGGCCGCCAGGTATTGATCGTGTGAGAACAGTAAAGTCACATTCACGGGAATGCCTGCAAAAATCGCCTCCTCGATGGCCGGGAGTCCCTCCGCAGTACCGGGGATTTTGATGAACACGTTGGCCCGCCCTGCTCTCTGATGCAGGTCTTTGGCCGCGGCGATAGTGCTGGCCGTCTCATGCGCGACCATCGGCGAGACTTCGATCGAAACCCAGCCGTCGGTACCGTTTGTGCGCTCGTGAATCGGGAGGAAAAGATCAGCCGCGCGCGTAATGTCTTCGAGGGCGAGGTTGAAGAACACCTGCTCGGCGGCGCTGCCCTTGCGCAGACCAGCGCGGATCGCGGCGTCATACGAGCCGCTGTTCTTGATCGCGTGATCGAAGATCGTGGGGTTTGAGGTAAGTCCCGTTACTGAGAGCTCTCCGATGTATTTCCTGAGAGTTCCGCTGTCGAGAAGGTCTCGGGTAATGTTGTCGAGCCAAAGGCTCTGGCCCAGATTATGCAGTTGTTGTGTTGCTTTCATAAATCTCTCCTTATTGAACTGTCAAAAGAATTTGCTCAGGATTCCGCTGCGCCATTGCCGCAACAGGCGGCGGTAGTGGATCCCGCGGATGCCCCGATGGGCTGGTAAGTTCAGCCAGGCAGCGGAAAGCCTGCCCCGACGGCGTGCTGTCTGCCCAGCGCCATCGCCAGTTGCGCCGTGCAGTGCGATGCCCTCTTTGTGGTATTCGCGAGCCTGCGGCCCGCGTAACTTTCCCCCCTACCGTCGCGATCGCGAGCATCGTACCGACTGGCAAAAAAGAGGATTCTCATTTCGCTGATCTCCAGTGGTTTCAAACACTGAGATCCCGCCGTCCCAGCTCCCCGACGTAATGCCCGAGGCGGCTTTCCACGTCGCCTGGTTTGTGAAAACCCTGCTGCATAAGTCTGCTGATTCTTTCCTGCGCGGCCGGCCGCTTCACTGATGCAAGGAAGGCATCCCACTCGGGCGCGATCTCGATGTCAGGCGGCAAGCTTGCCACGTCAACGAGCCGCTTGGTTTCCCGAATTGCATCCTTATCAAAGGTCGCGATGCGCATTGCGAGCTCGTCAACAAATCCGTCGAGTTCGGCGTCGGGCAACGACCGATTCACGTATCCGTAGAGCGCTGCAAGCTCACCGGAGATGTCGTCCGCGCTCAAGAGGACCTCGAGAGCACGACCCCTGCCCATCAGACGGGGCAGGCGCGCCATGGGCCCTCCGCCGGGCACCAGACCCGCGCCGACCTCCCACTGCGACAGGACGGCCTTCTCGCGACTGGCGAACCGCATGTCGCTGGCCAGCGCGAGTTCGCTCCCGACACCGGTTGCGCGCCCTCGAATCATGGCGATCGATACAACGGGCGCGCGACTGATGCGCACCAGCATGTCAGGCAGTTGCTGCAGCCCCGTCGGTCCGGGAGGGAGGCTCGTTGAATCTTCCGGTTTTGCGAGCAAATCGTAGTGGGTCAGGAAGAAGCCCTCCACAGCGCTGTCAAACACCACCACCTTCAACGACGTGTTGGTTTCGAGCGCCGTGACAATTTCGTTCAACTGCGGGATGGTTTCCGGGCCGAAGATATTGAGGGGCGGGTGATCAAACGTGACTCGCCAGTAGTTCGGAGAGTGCTCCGTCAGATGGATCTGTTTCGCGTTTCGCTGCCGGCCGCTTTGGTCTTTCATCGTTAATCCCCCCCGCCTCAAAAGCAACCGCAGGGCCAGAGCTGGCAGGCGGCTGAAAAACGCTTCTTGCCACTCCCTTACGGTCGCGGTTCGGGAAAGCAGGTGCTGATTCCGCAGGAGTTACTGAACCGCGCGCGTCAGCAAGCGGCAACGAAAAGAGCTTTTTCAGCATCCTGCTAGAGGTCTGAATCCTCTGGGATACTCGAAGACCGCGGGTGACACTGTCCGCAATCGGAGTCGACGGGCCGCCGATCTGGATGCCGGAGCTGCGCCAACTCCTCGGCGGACCGGATTCGGAATCGCCCAACGCCGGAGCTCGATCGGCAAGCCGATTTTCGTGACTATTTTCAGCTATCCGGACTCTGAACGTCGAATTAGCGACTCGTTGTGAGTCATGCGTGGATCAGACCCTTGATAGCAGGTCAGTTAGCGATGGGCTTGCAATTGCGAATCTGAAAACCAGTGTGAGCAGACTTCACGCAAAAGGTTAAAGACTAAGGAAAACGGTATGGCGCAAGCGATCGAAACAGGGATTCACAGAGTTGGCAATTGGTGGTGCAGGCTCATTCATGACGCGCCAACGTGGCCGATACACAGCCGGTACCAGTGCCGAACTTGCGGCCGCCATCACCTCGTGGTGTGGTGACGATTCCCGGGAAGCAGTGTCCGGGCAATCCGTCGGCTACTGTGGTTTGCTTTTCGCTGGGAGCAGATGATTGCTCGCCCTGCGCCACGTCGGACACGACCGGACGCGCCAAAACGGCGGCAGGGCTATCGGCGGCAGGGCGCGTGAAGAAGGGAAAGCACGAGTTGCAGAACAATGCAGGCCCGTGGCTGAAATGACCAGGTTCCGTATGTCCAACCACTCCAGAGATGCGCGCTACAGGAATATGCGGGCAGCAAAGGGGAGGAGGCCGGGCGGTAAGCAGCAGGCCGTGAACAAAGTTCCGCTGGCAACCCAATCGGCCGTTGGCGGTTAGCCTGTAATTATCCGCATAAAAGGATTCTATTGGATATTGTCTTTTTGAGGGTAACGCGCCGATGCTATACTTAACGCACTCGCTTCTATCAAGCGTTCCCAAACTGTCGGCGGGTATTCGGCATAGTTGTCCAACGTAGCGACAACTCAAGTGATCTGACCTGCTTCGTTGCGGTTTTCTTTAACCTCACATTTCAAGTCTGCGGGCCGGGCCTTTAGATCCGGTTGCGTTCGCGTGTTTTCTCTCTCCCACGTTCCGAGACCGTAGTAGTGTTTGTTGCGGCGTTCGCGGACAAGCATTTACCAAAGATTCCTAATCCAAAATCCAACAAGAGGGACTTACAAATGACGCATGTTCGGTTCTTCGATAGAGGGTCGAGGTTTTCGGTTCTACGCTTCTTAGCTGCGACAGCAGCACTTATTCTGTTGGGGGCAGGCGCGGCGATGCCACAGTCCACCTTCGGATCTATCCTCGGAACTGTGCGGGACCCGTCGGGGGCGGTCGTGGCTCAATCCAGGATTACGGTCCAGAATGTCGGAACTGATGCCAGTCGAGCGACCGTGACCGATACTGCGGGAGATTATTCGGTTCCGAATCTGGAACCCGGCACTTACAAGGTGACGATAGAGGCGCCGGGATTTCAACCCTTCGTCTACCAGACTGAACTCACCGCCCGTCAAACTGCTCGCATAGACGGACAGCTGGCCTTGGCTGGAACGGCTCAGCAGGTGAATGTCGAGACCGACGCCAACGTAATTAATACGGAAGTCTCGAATATTGCGGAAACGAAAACGGGCCGCGAGCTGGTCGACCTTCCCATCGCAATCGCGACTCGGACCAGCGGCTCGACCAGCCCGATTTCGACTCTGACCAGTCAGCCGGGGGTTCAGACGGACGCCGCAGGAAATATTTCCGTGGCGGGCACGAAGCCCACAATGCTCTCGGCCAGCGTCGACGGTATCAGCAGCACAGGGCCTCGGGCGGCCTCAGGGACCGCTGGCGGACCGATCGCCGAAATGTTTCCTGCTTTTAATTCCATCGCCGAGATCCGGGTCAGCGAGGTCAATAACGCAGCCGAGTACGGCGGTGTCAGCGACATCACGACAATCTCCAAAAGTGGAACGAACGCCTATCACGGCGGTGCGTTCGAGAACATCCAAAACACGGTTTTGAACGCCCGCAACGAGTTCGCCTCCACCAAGCCGATAGTAAAACTAAACGACTTTGGCGCCTATGGCGGTGGAAAGATCTGGAAGGACAGGACCTTTTTTTTCGGCAGTTACGAAGGACTCCGCCTGCCGAAATCCTCACCCGTCGACGACAGTGTTCCATCTCTTCAGCTACGGAGCGGAAATCTGTCGGCGTATTCTACGCCGGTCTACGAGCCGGGAACGGGTGTACCGTTTCCGGGTAACATCATTCCTCCGTCCATGATTTCGCCGGTGTCCGCGAACGCGCTGGCTTACCTGTTCCCTTTGCCCAATGCCGGAACTCCCAACGCCATCTCCAACAATTTCGTGGAGAACATTCCAACCCCTATTTCCAGCAATCAGGGTGACCTCCGGCTGGACCACGTTATCAGCTCCAGGATGACGATATTCGCGCGCGGCACCTATAAAGTTCGCTCCACCGAGGCCGTGCCTACCGGAACACCGCTCCTCGGCCCGTTTTCGCAGCCCGAGAGAGACTTCGGTTATACCGTCGCCTTTAACTATGTCATCAGACCAAACCTTATCAACGAAGCCCGCGGCGGTTTCAACGGAAATCATTACGGAACGACAATTTCCGACGCTGGGTCGGCATACTACGTGAATGCGATCGGCCTGGAGAATCTGCCGCAGCCCTATCCGACCAGCGGTACTGTGCCCTGGTTCAACATCTCAGGCTTCCAGGCTACCGGCGGCGCGAATTCAACCAAGGGGAGAAACGGGACCTCGCAAATTCTCGACAATCTGACGTGGATTAAGGGCTCCCACACGATGAAATTCGGGGGCGACTTCCGCTACCTCGTTTACCACGGTCAAAACGTTTATGATGCCTACGAACTGGGCCAGTACGCCTTCACGGGGGCCGTTACCGGCACGCTGGGGCAGAAGAACGCTTACATCGGTAATCCCTTCGGCGCCTTCCTGCTGGGTGTGCCGGATAAGACCTACCTGGATACAAATACGTTCGGCGCTATTGACGGATGGGATCCGGCTTACGCGTTCTTTGCGCAGGACGACTGGAAAGTAACATCGCGTTTGACGATCAACTTCGGGCTGCGGTACGAACTGCACCCGAGATTTTACGATCACGACAACAATATTTCAAACTTCCTGCCCAACTACCAGTCGATCGTAAACGGGCAATCCGTGCAGGGCGCCGTGGTTATACCGAACGGCGGGCTGAGCATTCTGAGCCCCGGATTCGCACAGTCGATCGCTCCCACGCCGATTCTGCTCGCCTCTCAGGTGGGGCTCAGCAACAATCTTCATATAACCAACAAACTCGACTTTGCGCCGCGATTCGGCTTTGCTTATCGGTTGACCAACGACGGCAAGACAGTGCTCCGGGGCGGCTACGGAAAATTCATCGAGATTCCGCTGGGGACGCTTCTTGGCGCGGGCTGGGCCATCCACAGCGCCGATCAGGCTTTTTTCAACAACTCGATTACGAATGGGAAACCCGCCCTCACGTTTCCATCTCCTTATCCCTCGAATCTCGCCGTTACCGGAAGCCAGTTCTTCCAGCAGGCCAGCGACCTCCATTATCCGGAGGGCGTCATCCAACAGTGGAACCTGACGATCGAGCGGGATCTGGGATTCAATACCGGCTTGCGGGTCTCCTATGACGGCAATCATGGCAGCAATCTGGGTGTGCAGGTCAACCTGGGGCAACTTCCGCCGAACACAATCGGATTCGCCGCGGCCCAACCGCTGCTGAAGTATCCGCTGTTCGGGGAGGTGGAGTCTGAAGTCGGCGGCGGCATTCAGAACTACGATGCCTTTACCGTTTCTGTGGATAAAAAGTTTTCGGGCGGGATGCAGTTCCTCGCCACTTATACGTTTGCGAGAAATCTCACGGATGCACAGGGTTTCAACCCGACTGCTTTCGCTTCGGAAGCGGGCGGCAATGCCACCGACGTCAACGACTTCAGGCTCGATTATGGAAATGTAGCATTCACCCGCCGCAACCGGTTCCTGTCCACCTTCCTCTACGACCTCCCGTTCGGAAAGGGACGCCTGAGCGCCGGCCCTGTCGGGAATCAGATTATCAAGGGATGGGAACTGGCTGGTGTGGTGCTGCTCCAGAGTGGTCCGTTCCTGACCGTGAGTGTGTCCGGCGCGGACCCGGCAGGAGTCGGGTTCCCCCAGATCGAGGGAAACGGCCGTGCCGATATCGTTTCGGGGGTATCTGTTTATCCGGCGGATCAGAGCATCCACGAATGGCTCAATCCGGCGGCTTTCGCTGTTCCGCCCAATAATATCGGGCGCTTCCCCGATTCCCCTGTTGGTGTCGCGCAGGGGCCCAGTACGAAGTCGGTTTCGATGTCGCTGCTCAAAACCGTGGCGATCAAAGAGAAGTACCGGATGCAGTTCGGGGCGCAGGCCGCTAATTTGTTCAATCACCCGAACTACTCGCCTCCCAACACGACGTTCAACACATCGGCGTTCGGCACTATAACCAGCCTGCAGAGTGCGGAGGGCGCTGGCCCGCGTACCATTCAGGGCACCTTCCGCGTTACCTTCTGATTCCGCTGTACTCAACCAAACGGGGGTCGGTTCTTCTCGCAAGGGAAAGAACTGACCCCATTTTTTATATCGATGTCTATCCCGGCGCGAGGCCGGCATTCTCGGCCAATGTGGCACAGACATTCTCGTAAGAGCGGCGCTCCAGACCTTCGCATGCCCGGACCACAAAGCCAGTGGCGTTGGCGACGGCAAAACTGATGCCATGGAGGTTCCTCGCGCGTGGCACCCCTGGGAGCGAACGAGGGTATCCCGATGCGCTCACCACGAGCCTCTCAATCGCAGGTTTGCAGTAATACGCCTCTCGTGGATAATCCCAGTCGAGTTCGACGCCAATGACTCCCGGCAGGCTTCCCGGAAGGGCTGGTGTACCATCCGCGTCGCGGGCGGACACCAGAATCGCGCCTTTTTCCATCGCCCGGGCAATCACCGGAGCGAATCGTTCCCGGTGCGCCGGATTCGTTGTGCCAAGGCTCAGGTTGATCACGTCGATTCTGTTCGCGATGCTCCACTCAATCGCGCGCAAAAGTAAATCGACGGTGGTTCGGAGCGAAGAGTAAAACACCCGGACGGCGAAGTATTCGGCATCCGGCGCCTTCTCCTTGATCGCCGCCATCACCGCCGTACCGTGCCCGATAATGTCGGTATAGTTGTTTTCGTCGAGCTCTTCGCCGATCGTCACGCCCCCAGCCACGCCGCCAATGTGCGGATGGGAGGCATGTACGCCGCTGTCGATCACAGCGACGCGCACGCCTTTGCCCGTACGACCCGCAAGAGAATCGGACGGGCTCACGCGGACGCCAGTTCTGCGACGAGATTCTTTCCGTCGACGATCCTGCCGTCCCTGAGTTGAAGAACCGTGTCCGCGATTTCAGCCAGCGCCGGCCGATGCGTAATGATGATCACCGTGCGGCCGTGAAGCGATTGACGCAGATTCTGCGCGACGATCCGCTCGGTTTCAGGGTCGAGCGCCGAGGTCGGCTCGTCCAGGATTAACACGCTCGGATTACGCAGGAGCGCGCGCGCGAGAGCTATTCTCTGGCGTTCCCCCGCGGAAAGTGCCAGCCCGCGTTCGCCCGTCTTTGTGTCGTAACCATCGGGCAGACGCCGAATCATCTCATCCAGACCGGCTTCGCGCCCCGCCGCTTCGACTTCGGCCCGCGTTGACTCGGGACGGGAATACGAGATGTTTTCAGCAATCGAGGAATTAAACATGTGCGGCGTCTGATCTACCAGCACCATTTCTCTGCGAAGATCTTCCAGCCGCAGCGCGCGAAGATCGACGCCATCTACTGTAATGCGCCCTGCGTCGGGATCGAGGAATCTGACCAGCAGGTCGGCGATGGTCGACTTGCCCGCGCCGCTTGGCCCGAGAATGGCGCAGAATGTTCCGGCTTCGATCTTACAGGATACCCCCTTAAGCACGTCTTCGCGATCATGTCGCAACATAACGTCTTCAAGAACGATTCTGCTGCGAACCGGCGCCAGCGACAGAGCGCCTGCCCTTTCCACAACCTCCGCCGGCGTATCCAGAATCTCGAAGATCCGGCGCAGTGACACGCGTGCCGCCGCGAGGTTCGCAGAAAGGCCCATCATGTTCTGGACCGGCGACAGTAGCCGTGTGTGGTAGCCCATGAACGCCACCAGTGTTCCGATGCTCATTTTGCCGTCGATGATCATCTTGCCGCAATACAAGAACACCAGCGACGTCGATACAGTCAGAATCGTACCCGGCAGACCGCCTGAGAGGAATGACACCATTTGCAGGCGCAGGAGAGTATCGACAAACGCTTTGTTGCGCTTTCCAAAACGCCGCGACTCGTATTCGCCGGCGTTCGCAGCCACCACCGATCGCATGCCGATCAGCGTCTCAACAAACAGGCTCCCCACGTCGGCGGCGCGCTCCCGAAGCTCCTTCGTGAACACAGTAAGTCTGCGCTGATAGTGAGTGAACGTGTAGAGACAAAGCGGAAGCAGCGCGGCGCTGAGAAGGAATAACTTCCAGTCGAGCCACAGCATTGCCACCACACTGCCGGCCAGGAAAACAACATTGCTCAAAACAGAGAGAAGGGTATCTGCGGAAACGCGCTGCACTTCGCCGATATCGTTGTTCAGGCGGGATACAAGATCCCCCAGTCGCCACTTCGCATAAAAGCGCGGTGAAAGTGTCTGCAGGTGGCGGTACAACGCAACGCGCATATCGTACAGCATCGCCGCGGAGACCCGCACGTACTGGTAGCTTGAAAGGATGTTCAGCGCGAACCCGACGACCGTCGCCGCAAACATAAGGCCCACTACCTGGCAAAGACTTTTCCAGTTGCGATCAGGCAGAGCGACGTCAATCAGCAGTTTTGAGATGAGAGGCTGCGTGAGGCCAAGCAGGGTGGCTATGAGATTGATTCCAAGAATCCCTGCGAGACGGCCTGCGAAAGGGCTGACAAAAACACGCAGACGTTTGTATTCGCCCCAGCTTACAACAGCCTGCGATGGAGGGGAGTCTTCTGTTAAACCGTTTGCCGTCCGCAATAAAAACTCCTCGCGGCGAAACCTGTAAGGTTTCGCCGCGAATGAAACGTTTGAGGTCCTCGCCCGACAGTTTAACCTACTTCGCAGCCAGCGTAACGAGGTTTGTTGTCGTGTCCTTGTTTAGAAAAATCAACTTGCGCGACTTCAGGGTGTCCCCGTCGAACACCTCGAACGAGGAACCCGCCCCGTATAGGTAGATTTTCTTGCCGTCGCCGCTCAGCGCAAACTTCAAAGTCGGCCGTGCTTCAAAGGGCGCCTTCTTGATGACTTTATGGCTGTCCAGGTCCCACACCCAGAATTCCGTTTCGCGGTTCCCGCCCACGCCACTGAACATGATGGAATAGCCACGCTTGTGATCGGGCGAAATCAGGAATCCCAGCGAGGGCAGTGCGGCGCCAATGGGTGTGAAACTGGATTTTCTGGTGTTCAGGTCCAGCGTTGCCAGCCCAAGTGTGCCTTTGTGGACCACGGGGTCAACGGCAGTGAAGATCGAAGTGTATACGTTATCGGTCGCGTTCGGATCGTCATTCAGAGTCAGGCGATAAGGAGAAGCCCCAGGGTATTCGGGCTGGGATATCTCAATACGATCAACCTCCTTGAAAGTCGCGAGGTCATAGATGAGAAGATCCTGGTCGAATACATAAAGAGACTTACCATCCGGAGACACCTTGTAGGAAGCGCCCGCGCCGAAGCCCTGATCCATCTCAGGCGGAAATGAGTAAGATTCAGCGATCTTTCCAGCTTGCAGATCGATCTTCACGAACTTCGGAGGATCCATGCGGTAGTAGTCGATCTCCCGCACCGAGGCCCGCATAGTCGCATACATATAACGCCCCGTCGGATCGAGCGCCAATCCGCCTCCGCCGCGCGACATCCGCGGTTTGCTCCTCCCGTCGGCCAGCTCGAAGTGTTTCGTCATCTTCCGAGCCTTAAGGTCCACAGTCTCGACGGCCATGTCCGCCGTCAGTATGACCAGCGTCGACTGGTCGCGGGTGAGCGCCGTCTGCCGGGGGATACCCTGCAGAGGGATCTCACCGATGACATCTTCTTTGTTCTCATCGTAGATAAGAAGCTTCTTGTCGAGCGTGCCGATATAAGCCAGGCCAGCGGCGCTGTTGGAGGTTTGTGCGGCCAGCAACGGCACCCAACAGAGCACCCCGCAAAGCAAACTGGTTTTCAATGTGCGAATAGTGCGATTTGGCGGTATTCCGGGCATGGGTCTACTCCTATGGAAATACGACATCGACCTTGCGCCAGTCGTTGGTGGCCGCCGCGCATTTATCGGTCCAGTCCGGAGCGTTATTCAAATGATCCGGAACCTGCGCCGGCCACCCGCAACCCAGATAGCAGTCGAACAAATCGCGCTCCACAGGTTGGCAAAGACCCGCCGTCCCGCCGGAGTTGTCGACTTCCCAGCCGGGTGTAAAATTCAAAGTACACCCCATTGGATAGTAGATCCGTCCTGGATTGGCGTTCGACTTCTTCTGAAGAGCCTCGACGTCGCCGTTAGCGGCGACGATCATCTGTTCCACTTTGCGGGCCTTCTTATTAACAGGTTTCAATCGGCTCACTGCATTCTCCTTTTTTGCAAAACGGTTGGTGTCTGGCTGGTTTGCGCAAGCGGTCTGATGCCCGGAGCGCCCTAATTTTCGAAACGCTCCAAAAACGATGGATTGCGGACACTGATCTCCCCGAGGATCTGCAGGCAGAGATCGTTCCATCCGCGAATCCAGTCACAATAATGCAAATTTGCGGCCGACGTCTTACCGTAGTGAATGTAGGCCTCGTGAAAACACCCGCCGGAACATACGGGCCGCGCCCAACAGGTATGGCAATCGTATCTCGCGCCGATATGATGGGTGGCAAGAAATTCGCCGCGGGCTTCGTGGTTCACGCCGCCCTCTTTCACGTGACCCATTTTGCCGACCGGCGAATCGACAAAACGATGGCAGAGCGAGACGTCTCCCGCCGTACCTACGCCCAGCAATCCGACTCCCGCGCCGCACGGATAGGCTTTGCTGACGCCGGAGTTCAATTCTTTCAGTGTGTCGCTCACGTTGGTGAAGCCATGCTGGCGGCCTTCGACCGCGTAGTCGCGATATTCCCAGGCCAACTCCGCGAATGAATCGAGGATGTTGTCCATTTTTTGGGCCCCGATGTGGTAAAGCCGGTCCGGACTCGCGGTGGCCGGCGAAAAGCCGACGGAATCGAAACCCAGTTCAGTCGTCAGGTGTCGGTAGATCTTCTTCACATCGCTCACCTGAGAGGTGAGAGTTACGCGCGCGCCAATGGAGTTCGTCCGATGCTTCTTCAAGAGGTTCTGGATCTTCGGCGCAATAATGTTGTAACTGCCCCTCCCGTCGTGGAAGACTCGCATCCTGTCGTTCAGTTCCTGATCGCCGTCTATACTGACCGTCACTCCGATGCGGTGCGCGGAGAGGAAATCGACGATTTCTTCCGTGAGAAGAGTAGCGTTGGTCGTAAGACTGAACTCGATCCGCTTGCCGAGTTCGGCGACTCTGCGCGTCGCATATTCCACTGTCGACCGCATGACGGGAAAGTTCAACAGCGTTTCGCCCCCGAAAAAGGTCACATGGAGCCCTTCTCTCCCCGCCGACTCCCGGATGAGCATCTCCACCGCCGACTCGGCGACATCCGCGGTCATGTATTTCGGCTTGCCGTCCTGCTGCGCGATCCTGTCGGCGCTGTATTCGTAGCAATAAGTGCATGCGAGGTTGCACTGATTTGTCACGTTGAGAACCACGCGCTGCAAAGGGAAGCTTTGCAGCGGCACCACTGGAGCCGGCGGTTTCAAAGGTCCTGAGGTTAATACTTCGGCTTGGTCCAGTTCGTCGATAGTTTCTTCGATGTCGACGAGGCTGCAGTCCTTGCTCGAGAAGTACTCTACGATGTCGCGGCGCATCATCGGGCGGCGACGCACCAGTTCGACCACCTCCCTGCCGAGTCCTTCCATTCGAAAAATGGCACCGCTCGGTACAAGGTAGAGAAAGTCGGCGTCGGCGGCGCGAAATGCATGCGCTTCGGCGGGCCGATAGACCATGGATGGGATTAATTCGGCGATTGCGCTCACTGCGAAACCTCGGGCTGATCGTAACGGATATACTGCGGTACTGTAACGACAAGATAGGATCTCGATTTGAGCGTGACGCCTCCGGCATCGAAGGCCGCATCGACCCAGACATCGCCCCAATTATTAGTGCCGAAGTTGTTCGACTGCTTCTTTCGCGCAGGATTGGGTCCCTCGCCGGCGGGCGTGAACAGTCCTGAATCGTTGACGGTTCCAACGAAGTTTATGTCGTCGTCGTCCGGAGTCGAGTAGAGCTCCTCAAGCGACCAGCGCGCATTCACCGGTCCCAGCGGCACGTCATCATCGGTATCTTTCTTACCGTCCGGACCCGCCGAGTACGCTATTGCCTCCAGCTGCGTGAACTGCTTGGCTGCAATACCCCCGCCCAACCGAGCCAGGCTGGCATCCGGCGCCACCTCGATATAGTCGATCTTGTCGTATACAGCCAAAGCCTTAACCGCGGTGGCAGCGCCTATGGAAACGTTCCGGATTCCAACGGGGATACCTTTGGCGACCGCTACTTCGACAGTGGCAATCGAGGGTGTTGTCTTCACCACGCGCGTCACAGTCACGCCCGGCCCCAGATCCACATCCGAAGGCTTCAGATTGGGCGGCAGATTAGCGCCGAAGATGCGCAATTCGCGGGCCGTCCCCGGCGACTGCAAAGAATACAAATCGGTTCCGAGAACTATGGGTTGCGGCCCTAAACGGGAAAGTGTTACCTCAATGCCGAATTCGCTGTACCCGCCCCAGAACCAGCGGCCATGCATGGTGTTCCCGTCGCGTGAAATCATCATGGCCTCGCGCCATTCACCTGGGTTACTGCCGGGGTCGGCACTCGGAGGGGGCGGGGTATCGGCCTTCTCCCTCCCGCGCCAACTGTACCCTGTGTAGACAAGTCCCTTCCCGGTCCGCGTCAATGTCACGTCTTTGGCCGGGTAATACAGTTGCAGTTTCGTAGTGAACTCATCGGGAGCCGGTGTCGCCTGAATGGTCAGCGTGCCAAACGCCTTGCCTCTGCCTGGTTGATAAGCACTGACTGCCCAGGTTCCAGCGAGCTTTGGATTCGCCATGGTGGCCTTCCAGGCGGTCCATTCGGGGGTAATCAGGGGTTGGTTCTTCGTCAGATAGTCAAGTATCGTGTCGATGGGATAGGGAGCTGGTTTCGTCTCTTCTGCCTGCCGCGGGATCGTAATTCCATTGCCGGCGGAGCTCGTTTGCACCGCTGCTTCCGGAAGGGCGTTCCTTCGTGATCGCTGGGGGTGAAACTGGTTCTCCGCTCCTGGAAACAACGCGACGTGGAGCGCGAATAGCTTTTCGTAGTCGTCGCGCGTGCGGCGCTGCAGAAGTACACGGCCTATCGTGTGGCAATAATTGCATGTCTTTCCGAGAGCATCGGGGACGTAATCGAACTGGTGCCCCGGCAGGCTGTGGTCTACCTCCCAGAACGCGGGCTCCTGCTCTTCGGGAGCTAAGCCATTGTTACTGCTGAGATACTTCACGATTTCACGCACCTCGGCGGGCGTGATAACCAAACCGTTGAGACGCATCATGCGTTTGATGTTCTGCTCCCACACTTCCGGAGTTGTTCGAAGAAATGAAATCCGGCCCATCATGCCATTCTGATCTCTCTGATGACACCCGCCACACTTCTCCAGAGTCAACTTGTGGTCGATGGGGATACCTTGCGCTGGGGCCTTGCCCTGTGCAGACAACGCCTCCGCGGTGGCGACCAGAATAATGGTTGCGAAAAATGACCGGCTCGTTACTGAACTCCGCATTGTAATCTCCACCGTTGGAATTGAATGAAATTGATAAAAACAGTTGATTGGCTGCCCGACCCACAAAACAGCGGCGCAGTCTGCGCGACCGGAGGGACAGCTATACGGTGACGGGTCTTGGAAGAAGTGATGCCCTACTTGGGGATTGGCTGGAATACTTCAACGAATGGACAGGCCGGACTCAACGAACACCCTCATTCGTCACCACATGGTGAGGTTACACGGGGACTTGGTTTCCTCGCAGTATAACCATTCGCTCGATATCCTGTCAACGGGTTTTCCCCGCCTTTGGTTCTTCCGGGCCCGGAAAGTCAGGATCTCACTTCATAAGCTTAATAATTGAGGTGACAGATCGGCAGTGAGTTGACGTGAGGCCGATATCCATGTGACTCTGTCGTTCGTCTTACGAGTTGCCCTTTCTGTTAGATAAAGCCGGGTTTTCGAGCCGCTGATCCGGTTTACAGACTGCATCGACAGGGGCAGATGAACCTTCCGGGCTTCTTATGAGCACTCAGCAGTTTGGGAGGGATTCGAAGATAAACATTCGCGGGACGGCGCCGCCGCCCGGTACTGCGCCCACCTCCTGACGAACGCAGGTTTCAAGCCGTTGTTGTACCGTACCGGTCGTTCGAGACTGCCCGCCATCATGCTGAGCGAGGCCCCACTGCGACGATGCCCGACGTCTTCGAACGACCCGATCTGTTCTGCACCGCGACGTGAATAGCCCGCCGGTCGTCAAGTGGGGCAGAAACGCCGAGCGGGTGGCGTTCGATCATGCCGCCGCGGTCGTTTCTGCGCCGGCGGGAGACGAAAGCGATTTCACGCTCATTGCATCCCGTCCGTTGCCGGCGGACACGGTCGAACACTATTCCGGTTCGCTTATCGCGTCGGGCGTGCCGGTCCGCCTCAAGGACGCGCGTGACTCGGCATCCTGCTGGATCGAATCGCGAAGAAGGATGGCTGTTCTTGATCCCAAGTGAGCCTGAGTTGGGATTCCTTTAGTCGGTAGGCTGTCCGCTGGAGGCCGTTCCCGAGCGGAGCAGTGTGCTCGGCGGAGGAATAACCCTTATAAGCGGCGCATAGGGACAATTTCCTGCCAGTCCCTAAAATCGTGTCGGCCCCTTGCGGACCCGGGTGGCTTGCTTGCGGCACAGCCGCCATGGACTTCGATCAGATCTGCGGGGATGGGGGAGCGCTCGCTGTCAGGGAAGCGATTGTTGCGGCGGCCGTGGCCGTTGCGATTTCGACGGGTGGCGACGCGAAGGAACTCCGTGGTCGCTATGAAGCCACGGCCTTACCGTAGGGTTCCAGCGCCATCTGACTGCGTCCCTGGTCTTACCGGTCAGGTAGCGCGGGAACTTGGTGGGAGAAACTGGATTTCCTTCAGCGGGGATTGAAATGGTGCGTCGGCAGGCTGAACAGCTTCGGTGAATACGGTTATAGATTGGATGGGTTCGAATTAAGGTCGATTGACAACAGGCTGGCTTAATGTTACGTTGCTGAAGACAGGATTTTTCGGGCATTTTGGCCCCACCATCCCCACTTTCGCGTAGCGTCTCCGCGTTTGGTTTTTGAGTCCACGTCACCGACTTCACCAGTCGATTCTTCGATCCGCCTGCAGGCCTCACCGGGTTTTGGACCTCTAACTCAAGAAAAAGGGGCTTTCATTCATGTTCCTCAGAAACGCCATCCGTACAGGACTTATTCTGGTTTCTTCAGCGTTGTTGCTGGCTCAGACTGGCCGAAGCCCTTCGGAAGTCGGAAAGAAGGCGCTGGACCTCCTGCTCGCGGAGAAATACACCGATCTCACCGGGATGTTTTCCGACAGCATGAAACAGAGCGTGACGCTCGGGTTTTTGCAGCAGAAAGTCAGCGCCGAGTTGAAGGAATTCGGTACACCACAAAGTATCGGCGACGCAATCCTCGGTGTCGACGGGACTAACAACCTGGTCAGCTTCCCGGTAAAGTTTTCAAATACCAGCATTCACGTTCAATTCACTCTTAGTCCGTCCGGTCAGGTTGTCGGAATGTATTTTCGTCCGCCCAACAAACCTCTTCCGTATACTTGGAAACGGCCGTCCTACAGCAAGCCTGAGTCGTTCCGTGAACGCGAAGTCACGGTCGGAAGCGATATGTGGAAGCTGGGCGGGACTTTGACGGTCCCGCTGGCGAAAGCGCGCGTGCCGGGAATCGTTCTCGTGCATGGCCCCGGACCCAATGATCGCGACGAGTCAATCTTCGCCATCCGCATGTTCCAGGATCTCGCTGAAGGCTTGGCTTCACGCGGCTATGCGGTGCTGCGGTACGACAAACGGTCAAAGACCTATGGCGAGGAAATGAGCGAATCGAGTTATACGATTGACGACGAAACCGTGGAAGACGCGACACGCGCGATAGCGCTGCTGCGAAAGCAGCCGGAGATCGATCCGAATCGCATCTACGTACTCGGCCATAGCCTGGGCGGCTATGCCAGCCCCCGCATCGCCGCCCGCGACCGTAAACTCGCCGGCTTGATCCTGATGGCGGGCCCCGCCAGACCGGTAGAAGATGTGGCGTTCGATCAGACCGCTTATGTGCTGTACCTCAAGGGCGAGCCCGGTGAGAGTGAGCGGGGTCACCTCCAACTGTTGAAGGATCAGGCCGAACAGGTAAAGAAGCTGGATCCAAAAGGAGACAACCCGCCCATTCTGCTCGGCCTGCCGACTGCCTGGTGGCTGAATGTGAAAGGATACGACCCCGCCGCAGAAGCGAGACGGCTTGGCATACCGATGCTGGTCCTGCAGGGCGAGCGCGACTTTCAGGTGACTATGAAGGACTTTGCGCTCTGGAAATCGACCCAGGGCGGACGCGACAACGTCACTTTTCACAGCTACCCCGCGTTGAACGACTTGTTCATCAGAGGAGAAGGCAAGGGTTC
Source organism: Terriglobia bacterium (assembly GCA_963709215.1). Classification (GTDB taxonomy): domain Bacteria; phylum Acidobacteriota; class Terriglobia; order Bryobacterales; family Bryobacteraceae; genus BOG-234. The sequence goes on from CAVPVO010000002.1 coordinate 73,752, forward strand.
TCCAGCCGAGTACCATAATCCCGGAAACGTGGCGCCTGAGGTTCTGGACGACATTGCGAGTTGGCTGTCCAGCCCGAAACATTGACCAGCTGACGGAGACTAAATGGATAAGGCAAGGGAACTTCCCCGCATGACAACAGCTGGCAAACGCCTCATTGGTGCGACTTCGGCGGCATTGGCTCTGGGATGCCTGCTGACCCTCTCAGGCGCGGCCGGCAAACCCCCGCTCAAGGTGGAAGCGTCGGAAGACGTGAGCGCCGATTTTATCGGGGCGCCGCGATTACACTCCTTCGTCTCGGCGCAATGGGAGGGCAAGTGGATTTTCATCGCTGGGCGAACTGGCGGCTATCACGGCGTCGGCCAGGGCGACGTGGATTTTCCGCGGACAAAAGCAAACCAGCAAATCTGGGTTATTGAGCCTCCGGCGTCCGGACCAGCGAAGGTGTATAGTTTCGCGGTTGCGAGTCTGCCCTCTTCGCTGAGCCTCGTCAAAGATCAATGGATGTCCAGCAATCTTCTGCATTTTCAAGATAAGGACACTCTCTACCTGGCAGGCGGATATGGAGAGAACTCCGCTGGTGACCCGGTGACTTATCCGGTCGTATCTTCCGTGAACTTGCCGGCTTTGGTGGATGGCGTGATCCACGGCAGGGATACCTTCTCTAAGACCATCTCGTGGGCGGAATCGCCCCTCGTGCAGTCAACCGGCGGGGATCTGTTGAAACTGGACGACGGATTCTTCTATCTGGTCGGCGGCCACGTTTTCACGGGCAGCTATCGCAGTTTCGAGGCCGCGGACGAAAAAAACACTTCCAGTGCCTCACAAACATACCTCGGAGAAATTCGCAAACTGCGGCTCACCGGTGGTGGAAAAGGCAAGCTCGATGTCGCCTTGGTCGAAAGCTTCAATGACCCCGAGTTTGCCCGGCGGGACTTCAATGCCGGCCTGACGGTTCTCGAGGACGGGAAGTCCCTCGGGGCAGCGGTCTGGGGCGGAGTGTTTACGAAGGATCAATTGAATTTCACCCATCCGATCCTTATACGGGCGGGGGCCATTCCTAAGGTCGATAATGGCTTCGAGCAGAAGATGAGCGCTTATTCGTGTGCAACCATGTTTCTTTACGACCCGGAGTCCTCCGGAATGTACACGACCTTCTTTGGTGGAATCAGCCGGTGGCGCTGGAATGATGCTAAGCGGCAGTTCGTACAGGCGCGCGTCTCGGGCGACAAAACAAAGCAAACCGGCTATCTGGATGGAATGCCGTGGATCAATGAGATCAGCACCTTGGTACGGAGCGGTGGAAAGACCTTCGAGTTTGTTCAGCAGGACGGCCGCCTTCCGGGATATGTCGGAACCAACGCCGCATTCCTGCCTGCCGCCGGTTTGAAGAAAATTCGCGAAGATGCGGACATTTTCGATCTGCGCCAGTTTCGTGGAAAGAGGGTGTTAGCGGGATATCTCTTCGGAGGAATTCGAGCCTTTCCGAAAGAGTTTCCATACACCGACGAGGCTCCGGAATACACCTCGGGCAACGTCCCCGCAAGGGCGAGCGACATGATCCTGAAGGTTTACGTTACAGCTCCTTTGTAAAGTCCTGTTCGCGGCGTTTTCGAGCGGAGCAACGTTCATGCAGAAGGCACCAGCGGCGCTCGACTCGAGCCCGGTAAAAGCCACACGTATCTCTGGACGAAAGTTCGGGAGTGGTGGATGACATGCCCGATAAGGCCCCCAGGCTTACTCCCGCAGTTCGAGCTTGATCTCACCGCTTCTTGACATGCGGATCATGGTCACGTGAAGCGCGGGAACGTTGTTTCTGGCCGGATGGCCGGTGATCGTGATCTTATCCCCAGGTTGCAGCGAAGACGCGGTCCATCCTCTGCGCGACAGGACCCCCGGGTTTGAAAACTCACCTTGCCATTTTCGAACATGGCCCGTTGCGTCATTCACATCGAATTCCACCACACAGTGCGGATTGACGTAGTGGAAGTCAGTTACCGTTCCCTCAATTGTCACTTCAGCCAACGGATCGAATTCCCCCCACCCGTGGTGGGCGTTGGCCGAACCGGGAATCAAGAGTAAGCAGGTAACGAGTGCCGCAAAGGTCGACAACGTGATTTTCATCGTTGGTCTCCTGTAATCGATCTCCGGTGCTGGTCAATTTTTGCCGGTCGCAGGCCCGTCGTCTACCCACCGACCGAGTTCCCGAACATACTGGCGTCCATTGATCGTGTAGGTCGGGATGGTAACCACCATGTAAGACTTACCCACCAGCGGTCTGTCTTTCTGATCCCTCTCCCCCGTGGCTGTCGCAACTACCCAGGTATCGAAGTTGATGTTGGGGTTCTCGCTGGCGGGCGAAAAGAGACCTGCCGGGCTTATAGTGCCGACCAAATCCGAACTGCTGCCTTCAACCTCGTGAAACACCTGCACCGACCAGTTGACGTTGACGGGGCCGAGCGCCACGTCGTCCGCCGTATGCAGTTTGCCGTCCGCGCCGCGCTGATACCCGATGGCCTCGAACTGTTGATATCCCCTGGGGTGTGTCCCGTCGCCGAAAGCGGAGACAATCGAATCCGGTGTTACCTTGATGTAGTCGATTTGGTCGTAAATCGCCAAGGCGTTCGGCAGGACGGAACGGCGCAATGCAACGTCGCGTTTGCCGAGTCGTGCGTCATTGGCCACGTCCACTTGGGCCACGATTTCACTCGCCGAGTGGGAGACAATGCTGCTCACCGTCACGCCTGGCCCGAAATCCAGATCAGCGGGGGCAACCTGGCCGGGAAAATTGTCTCCTGCCAGGCGAACGCGAGTCGCTATCGATCCCGTCTTCAGCGCTGATCGATCGATACCGATCAGCGTTGGATCGGACGAGGCTCGCCGCAGCGTCACGTTGAACTCGAATTCCTGATAATGGCCCCAGAACCACCGGCCCTCAGCCTTCGACTGGTCCGGTGCGATCAGCAGGACTTCCCGCGCCTCGCTTGCGGGATCGTCCGGAGCCGAACTCGCGGGGCCGGTGCCTTTGGAACGCCCGCGCCAGGCATAGTCCCCAAACACGGCCGTGCGCCCGGAGCGTAAGACGCGGGAGCCATCCTTCTCGGACGTCAGATTCACGCGCGTGGTGTACTCGCCATCGCCCGCCCGATCGATTTGCATCTCACCGTAGTAGTTACCATGCCCCGGCACGTAAGCAGCTACCAGCCAACGGCCAGCCAGGTCCTTCCTGGCAGCTTGGGAGTTCCAGGCATCCCAGGCGGGGGTATGCAGTGGCGCGGCCTTGGTCAGGAACTCGACCGCTTCTCCGGTGGAGGCAATCTTGTAGCGAGTGGCGTGCGAATCGGCGAACTGTCGCCAATCTGCCGCCGAACGCCGCCACGACAGCGCGAGGGCAAAGGAATGGCACTTCGTGCAGGTGTCGCGCAGGGTCTCGCTGGGAATGTCGGCTTCTTCGTGAACCCGCCGTTCGGGGTCGTACATCACAGGTCTGGCCTCCTCGGGCGACAGCCCGTGGGACGAACTGAGATACTTGACGATGTCCCGCGCCTCTGACGGCGTGACCGACAGGCCGTGGAGCAGAATCATCTGTTTCAATACGTCCTGCCAGCTTTCTGGCGTGGTTCGCTCCCATGAGATACGTTGCATATTTCCACGCTCGTCGCGGGCGTGGCAGCTTCCGCATTTGGCGATCACCAGTGGATCGGAGACGGGAATACCTTCTTCGCGTTCGGTCGCGGGCTCTGTCTGCCGGGCATCCTGCGCCGTCAACAGGGTAGAAAAGGCAAGACTACCTGCCAGGCAACATACCAAACCTCGGCTCGAGGCGAATAGGCCGACACTCCCTCGGAATGTTGCTGTCATTAGTTCTCCACCACAGTTCTCCACTACTGCTATGTCCCTTCCTGGACGAGTTGGGTTAACCAACGATACAAAAAATGTGGACAGACGGGGAATACGCTGGAATGCCGGACTGGACGAACGACGAAGTAAATGTGACCGACGGGGTCGGAGGGCGACTGGCTACTTAGGTCCCAAGTCGATAAAAGTATAGCGCATCCATCATAAGTTCTGACCAGGTGTACTCAGCTTCCCGGATGGTACTTCCGCTCGGTATGTTTCCTCAGCTGCGCCGGATAAAAGTAGACTTCGCGCAAGGCGCCGGTGCTGTACCGTCTCGCCTCATCGTTGAAGTGTGGAGACATTGGGTTGCCGCTCTCGCCGCCCGCGGTCACGGCCAGCGCGCGAACGCGCTCCGCGAACTCGACCACGGCGACGAAGCTGTTTCCGCTGGTGCCATACCATTTCATCGTCCGCGCATAAGGCCGTGCGCCGAATGAGGCCAAGGACCCCCAAACCGCCGAAGTGAATCCAACCGGGATGCTGGGCCCCTTATCGTCGAACGGTTGGACGATATCGCCGGTCAGACGCTGGAATCGATTGATCTCGCCCCACGGCGTCTTCCAGCTTCCGAAATCGGTCCGGAGTCTGTCGGAGGCTGACGCGAGCGATTGCAGGAGTCGTTCCGGCGCAGCCCTGCTGCCGATGTAGTCTTCGTTGGACGAACCCGCCGTTCTGGCCTCGTCGCTCACCCTTCGCTGAATATCCTCACCCCAGAAGACGGCGAGTGAAGTAGCCACCGAGTCGACTCCCCATCGGTGATCCCAGGCGCGCAGGAGTTCGATTTGTCCGGCCAGCTTCTGTTTCACAGGATTAGAGGACGGCGTCTCATCCCACGCCCGGATCAGGGCCGGGAGCGGTTTGTCGAACCACGTGAGATAGCTGTCGTATGCCGCGGCGACCAGAGAGTTGAGCGTGAAATCCCTCCTGTTCTCGAGCACCCGGATGGCGTGCAGCCCACGCGCCGATTCACGGCCGTTCTCCACATAAGCCGGATAATCCTCTTTCTTCAGGCTGCTCGGCCCCGCACCGGACCACGGCCAGTTGTTGGAGTTGTAGAGCCAACCGCTTTCCGGATTCAGCAGGTGAGGCGATTCGTCGACCGAAAGAAGCCCCTTCCATTCGGTCGCCGGGTTGCTGCCATCTACCGGCCTGGTCCAGTCGAAGCTTGTGTCGCGCCGGGGAATGAAGTTTCCGTGGAAGTACGCAATGTCTCCGTCGGCATCGGCAAAGATCGTGTTGTTCGATGAGTTCGCCCTGAGTTCCATTGTCTTGAGATAGGACTTGTAGTCTGTCGCCTTAGTCCGCAGGTAAGATTGCATCAGCGCCTTGATCGGTTCCTGCATGATGCGGAAACTCACCCATTTGCCATTGGCCTGGCGAACGACCGGCCCGTGATGCGTGCGATAGACGGTGAACTTCCTTTCCGACAGGCCCTGGCTGGTGCGGTAGGGAACCGCGATTTCGACCGCCGTTATCGGTCGCATTTCGCTGCCGTACTTGTAATAGAAGCCCCCCGCCTTTTTCTCGACCGTTTCCAGATACTCGTCGATCGCGTCCACGCCGCTTGAAGTGTGCATCCAGCCGGCACGTTGGTTGAATCCCTGGTAGATGAAAAACTGGCCCCACGTCACCGCGCCGTAGGCATCGAGTCCCTCATTACTGACCATCTGAAGTTCGGACCGGAAGAAGAAGGAAGTGTGCGGATTGATCAGCAGCAGGGCATGGTGCGCGGCAGTGTTGGAAGGGGCAATCGCCATGCCGTTCGATCCACGCGGCTCTTCCGGAAGCCCTTCCGACTCGCTTGCTCCGCGAGAAATCCGGCTGACAGGGACCTTACCGTAGAACGCCTCGAGCTGGTTGAGGTTGACACGCTCGATGTCGCCCCCAATGCTCCCTTCAGTGAAACTCAGAGCCATCCAGGGTTCGAATCGGCGAATGACCCTCGGTTTCACGTCAGGGTGCTTTGCCAGGTAATAGTTCAGACCGTCGGCGAACGAGTTCATGAGGTTCTGCAGCCACGCCGGACTGGCCGCGTATTGCTTCTTCAATTCCACCGGATCGACGAAAAGTTTCATCCTCAGATCCATATAGATTCTGGACTCGCCTTCGGCTTCCGAAAGGCGCCCCATAGAGTTGATGTAGTTCGTCTCGATGCGATTGAAGTCGTCTTCGGCCTGCGCGTAAATCATGCCGAAGACGGTGTCGGCGTCCGTCCTGCCATATACGTGCGCGATCCCCCAGTCGTCGCGGACGATGGTAGTGTTTCGCGCCTCCCGCTCCCAACGCACTGCTTCGGTTCCCCGGTCCTGCGCCGGCAGATAAATCCCCCCGGCCGTCGCAAGGAAGAGAAAGGCGAGAAGCAGTTTAATGGGCTTCATTTCGATATATGACGCCTCCCTTCATGACGAAGGATACCTTGCTCAGCACGCCGATGTCCTTGAGCGGATCGCCTGGGACAGCGATAACATCGGCGAAATAACCGGGTTTAAGCGCGCCGATCTGGTCCGCCCATCCGAGCAGCTTCGCGCCGTTCAACAGGCCGGCCTGGATGGCTGCCAGAGGCGTCATTCCGTACTTGACCATCGACACATATTCGCGGGCCTGCGTGCCATGCGGGAATGGCCCTACGTCGGAGCCCGCCGCCATCGGAACTCCCGCGGCCAGTTGCTTGCGGAACTGGGTGATGTGAAAGTCCAGGGACTCGTGGCGCGCCGGATTTTTTGATTCTTCCGCGAAGTATTCGGAAATAGCAAAAGTCGGGACGGCGTAGATCTGTTTGTCGTGCATGAGGCGCATCGTTTCTTCGGAAAGGAAGTAGGCATGGTCGACCGACGCCACGCCGGCTTTCACGGCATAGCCGGTGCCGGGTTCCCCCGTGGCGTGCACGGCCACACGTTTGCCCGACCGCGCGGCTTCCTGGATTGCTGCCGTCATTTCGGCTTCGGTGTATTGATAGATACTGTTGTAGACGCCGTTGCGCAGAGTGTCGCGGCCCGTCTCGTAGACTTTTATGAAGTCCGCGCCTTCCTTGAACTGCTGCCGGATTACCGCAACCAACTCCTGCGCATTGTTGGCGTAAGTGGCATTGGAAAAAATATGCTGCTCCGGATTGTAGTTAATGGCGTCTTCGTGGCCCCCGAGGATACTGATGGCGTTGCCACTGATGCGCAGACGCGGCCCGGGAACAAGTCCCTTGTTAATGGCGTTACGAACCGCCGTGTCTGCCGATCCGGCGCCCTCGGTGCCCATGTCTCGTTCCGCCGTAAATCCCGCCAGCAGGTCGTCTCTTGCGTTCAAAATCGCTGTTATGGTGCGTTGTGGAACCGATTCCTGAACCGTCTGAAGATCTTCCGCGCCAGGGTGCAGGAACAGATGGACGTGCACATCGATAAGGCCGGGCATCAGGGTGCGGTCGCCAAGGTCGATGGTCACAGCGCCAGCCGGGTGGCTGACTTTGACTCCGGCTTCCACGATGCGATCCCCTTGAATAAGAAGTTCGCCGGGAGTCAGCATGCGACCTGTCTCGACATCCAGAAAGCGGGCGGCATGGAGTACGGTTACCGTCTGCGCACGAACGGCAGTCAAGGCCAGAAACAGCAGAAAAATGGTTTTCATTGTTTTGTCGGTCTATGATCGCTCAATGCCGCCCTTTCGCGGGAAGGCCGGCCCGTTCCCGCGCTGCCGCAAAGGAGAGCGCTTGCGCGGGCTTCCTGTCGCCCGCTTCGCGAACCGCAGGCGTGCCTTCCGGAGATCCCTGGCGATGCAGAAGGTCGGCCAGGATTACCGCCTCGGCAAGATCGCGCATCGAGCGCCGCAGCTTGCGGCTCTGGTTGTGAAGGCGCAGGTAAGCTTCCTCTTCCGTGAAGTCGTGTTTGTACTGGAGAATTCCCTTCGCGCGATCGATAAGCCTGCGGGATTCGAGGACGCGCTTCATTTCCAGCGTCTCCGACATGAGACGCGAGTTCTGAATCGCGATCGCCGCCTGACCCGCGATCACCTTAACGAAGCCGGTCTCGACGTCGCTGAAGGCCCGTTCGTCGCTGGTGTAGATGTTGACTGACCCGATAACTCTGCCCCGCGAGATCAGCGGTGCGGACAGCAGCGACGTGAGCCCAGACTTGCGGGTAAGTTCGGGGTAACGATAACGTTTATCGTGGTGAATATTTCGAATTACAGTAGGACTGCCCTGACGAATAACATCCTCCATCGGCGATCCTTTCACAAGTATCGGCACCCGGTTCAAATAGTCCGGTGCGGAGCAGCGCGCCGCGCTGACTGTCAGTTCTCTTGTGACGGCGTCGATCAGCAGGATGGAGCAGACCGCTGAGTCGAGCGTTTCGGCGAGCATTTCGGAAATCGCCTGAAGTATCCGTTCGATGTAGCTGCCGCCGGTTATAGCCTGGGCAACCGCAGCGAGCGTGCCCATGCGGCGGGCCGCGCTTTGCGATCGCTCGGTGAGCCGCGCCTTGGCGATGACGCCGCGCACCTGTTCTCCGATGAAAGTGACCAAAGCCACTTCATCAATGGTGTGCTCATGGGCTTGTTTATAGTGCACATTGATAACCCCGACAACCTCGGCGGCGTCGATAATGGGCACGGAGAGAAAGGCTTCGTAGCTGTCTTCCTGAAGCGAACCAAAATGCTTGAACCGCGTGTCCGAAGAGGCATTGCGCGCGAGCGCCACCATCGACTTATGGGACGCAACCCAGCCCGTAATTCCTTCGCTCATTTCCATTCGCACCTTGCCGATCTCGGCGTCGTGCGGAAGTTGCGATGCGCGAAGAACCATTTCGTTTGTCGCGTCGTCGATCAGGTAGACGAGCGTTGCATCCGAATGAGTTACGCTCGCCGTCAACGCCAACACTTTTTGGAGGATGGACTCGACATCCAGATCCGAACTCACGATGCTGCTGATGCAGTGCAGCAACGTCAGGCGTGTGTTTGTAGAGGCGGCAGTTTGGGTCATAGTACGGTCCGCCGTTCACCTTGGATGAAGCCCCGCCAGCGGGCGCGCCGCCGTAGTCCTGAAAGTCATCCGGAGAGCGGCGGACGCACGTAAGTGAGAAAGCCTCTTGGAGTGATCATCGATTTCTGTTATAAGGGTCATAAGAAACATTAGTCACCGGCTTTATAGAATTTATTGATATGAACGAATGGGGCCCGCTGGATCCGCCTGTTGATGAGCCCGGTTGGGAAAACTATAGGTCAGGCTGATCGGTTAGTCAATTGAAGCGGGAGTTCGTAACACAATTGTGGCAGGCTCTAATTGCTTTAAAAACCGCCGTTTGAACCAACCGGTTACCGTTACCACTTACTGTTTATGTCTGTAAGACAAGGCAACGGCCAGTCGAGGAGCGCCCGTGCCTGCTGTCAGAGGAGTTTCATTCGACGGAGAAGGCCGGCGAAGCGAGGATCGGAGCGAAGTGGTGCGTAAGGTGAATCGTATCGCAGGAGAAGGTCGAGGTCCCTCTGCCCCACCGCCTTGTCCAGCCAGTGGAACGCCCGATCCTTGTCTCCCAGGCCAATATAAACCTGGGCGATCGCGAGCGCCGGGAAGGGACCGCGCCGATCCTGATCGAGAAAATCGTTCAGAATAAGTCGAGCGTCGGAGGTTCTTCCCATCACGCCATAACCCCAACCAAGGAGCGCCATCCTTCGTGGACCGGCCATCAATCTGCTGGCAGTCTGCAATTCGGCCACGGCTTCCGGGTACATTCCCTTGAGAACATAAGCGACGCCCAGACCCTGGTGCGCAAGGCCGAAACCAGGCTCGAGACGAAGCGCATTTTGGAACTGGTCGATAGCCTCGTCATAGCGTCCGGCAACGGAGAGGTAACCCGCAATGGCCTGAACCGCATAGGGCGAAGCCGGATCGATATCGGCAGCGATACGGCGCTGGACGATGACTTCATTCACGCGGCCAACCAGGGCCAGGTATTTGGCATACCATAGATGCCCGACGGAGTCCGAGGGACTGAGTTTGAGTCCTCTTTCGAATTCTTCCTGTGCGGTACTCCAGTCGTAATCGTATTCGGCCGCGACCGCCAGATCGATATGCGCCTCGCCGAGGTTGCTGTCCAGCTGGAGCGCTTTCGCCGCCGCGGTCTTTATTTTTGCGATCACTTCCAGCGCCGGAGTCGTTGCCACCTGAGGAGCCATGACGTAACAATCGGCCAGCGCCGTATAGGCCCGGGCGAAAGAGGGGTCTTCCGCGATGGCCTCCTGGAAAAACGACGTCGCCATTTGCAGGCTGTCGACGGTGAGTTTGTGCCAAACATAAAGGCCCTTGAGATAGTTCTGCCAGGCGCCGGGGTTCGGAGAAGCGGAATTGGCAAGGGTCCTCGACACCTCCCGCTCGTTGCCGGCGAGCCCGATTCCCAGCGCGTTAATGACTGATTCTGCAATCTCCCACTGGATGGTTCGGGCGTCCTTCGAATCGCGGTCGTAACTGCCCGACCACAGGTGATAATTATTCGCTGTGCTGTCGAGCTGGACGGTGATGCGCAAGCGGTCTCCTGACCGGCGCACACTGCCCACCACTAACGTGCTGACGTGGAGTTCCCGGCCGATCTGCCGGACGTCGATGGGCTTCGATTTAAAGCCGAATGAAGAAGCCCGCCCCACCACCTGCAGGCCGGGGACCTGCTGCAGCGCGTCGATCAACTCCTCAGCAAGGCCATCGCTGAGAAACTCATCTTCCTTGTTGTCGCTGAGGTTGACGAATGGAATTACCGCTATGGAAAGGTCGCCTGTTGGCGGCAGGGGAACCGCCGATCTCAATCGGAAAAAGTAATAGCCGGCGCTCGCCAGGATGAGAATAGCAATCGGAATCGCTGCGAACCTCCAATTCCGTTGAGGGGGCGTAATAGCAGGAACGATTGTCTCCGCAGTCGAGTTTGTCTTCTGGGGTACGACAGCAATGGGCGCGTGCCCGTATTCCGGGCTGGCTGGTTGTGGCGCGTTAAGTACGACTCTGCTGAAGGTGGGCACATAGGAGCCCTTGTGGAATTCGATTCGCACCGGGTCTTCGACGGTGCCAGGGGCTTCAAGTTCGTAGTATTTATCGAGCCGTGCGCGGAGCTTCCTGGCCTCGGTCCGGACGATAGGGTCCAGCCGGGGGTCGAAAGACGCTCCTCGGCCGAAGACTTCGGCACCGATTACGTATTCCTTGACCAGGTGTCCGCGACCGGCAATCGTCTCTTCAACTGCGTATCGAAGAAACCGGCTCTGGCTTTGAGCCGAGCGAAACGTCCGGCTTCCGAGGATTTTTTCAAGTTCGCTGCGTATGGCTTCCGCGGAAATTGCCGTGTCTTCACCGACGGCAAACGTATCGAATCCGGTTTTCCGTTGCTGGGTCTTGTCCACTGATGCCCTCCAGCGGGAACCTGCCTCACAACCGATTTAGCCGCACAAGGGCCGTGTTTCTCAAGGAAGGGAACTTCGCCCGCACTTTCCTGGTTGCAAGCGCAACGCGGCGGGCTCGAAGACCCGGAGGAGCCGGGTAACTGCTACTTTAGCACTCGCGGTCAGGGCAGTTCAAACTGCTCGAATTGAACGCATCGATGTGGACAAGACCGGTTCGCCCGTGGCGGCCGGTCCCCATCCTGCATGGCTGACAAGGTTTCCGATACGCGTCTCCGACACCGGAGCCAGGGCGGGGCAGGGATCAGGTGGTTGCCAGGCTCCGCGCCTTCGATGTAAAACGGGCGTGTCTTGCGGATAGGAGCCTATGCCGCGCTGCACGCGCCCGAAGTCAACGGGACCTGGGTCGATCGTATACGTCGCCATTGAGTATCACTTTCATAAGTAGCCGCGGGGGCGGACAGCGCAGCCGAACCCCGGCGCTTACCGGATCTTGAACGGGGGATTCTCCGGCACCGCTGCCCCGTCTTTGCGCGGATCAGAAGCGCCGAAGTGAACACCACCGGCAACGCTCATCACCGCTTGTCCGCCACCCATTCCCAGGGAGTATTCGCCAACCGGTCGTATAACGTGCCCCATGGTTGTCAGTTCGTTCATCACCGCGGGAGATACTCGCGTTTCCATGTTCAGGTCGCAACCCTCGAACGTCAATTTCGTAAAGCGTGCCGCCTCCAGCGCTCCCTGAATGTTCATCCCGAAATCCACCACATTGGAAACAAACTGAGCGTGTGCCTGGGACTGGTTCCAGCCTCCCATAATTCCGAAAGCAATCCGCGTATCGCCTTTCTGCATGAACGCCGGAATGATCGTGTGCAGAGGACGTTTGTGGGGCAAAAGCGCATTCGGATGGCCGCGTTCCAGCGAAAACAGACCGCCCCGGTTCTGTAGTGCGAAGCCCGTTCCGGGGGCCACCACACCGGAGCCGAAGCTGGAGTAGTTGCTTTGGATCAATGAAACCATATTCCCTTCGCGATCCATTGCCGACATGTAAATCGTATCGGCGCCCGGCAGTTTCGCCAGCCACGCAAGCTCCGCGGGCGTAACAGCGCATGTCGCATGCTGAGTATTGATCAAGCCCGCGCGCTTCGCCGCCATGTCCTTCGACAGCAGTTCGGCCACCGGCACCTTGCTGTAATGCGGGTCGCCGACGTATTTCAGAAGATCGGAATAAGCAAGTTTCTTCGCCTCGATCATCACATGCAGCGCTTTCACGCTGTTGTGCCCGTATTCGGCGAGCGGGAATCTTTCCATCATGTTGAGCATCGTAAGGGCCGCGATACCCTGGCCGTTGGGCGGCAGTTCCGTTACCGTCCAGCCGTGGTAGGTGGTGGAAATCGGCTCTACCCACTCGGGGTGGAAATCCGCCAGGTCGGCGGGTGTCCATTCGACGCCGTCTTCTTTGGCTTCGCGGATCAGCGCCTGCGCCGTGGGCCCTTTGTAGAAACCATCACGGCCATGCGCTGCTATGAGGCGCAGCGAACCTGCGAGATCGCGGTTACGGAAAATCTCGCCGACCCTGGGTGCGCGGCCGTCGGGCAGGAACGTGTCTTTCGCGCCCTTTGTGGCCGCCAACTTCTTAGTCCCCGACTGCCATTGGCCGGCGATGATCTCAGTAACCGGAAATCCGTTTTCAGCGTAATAAATGGCAGGTGTAAGGAGCCGGTCGAGCGGCATGGTTCCAAACTTCGTACGCAACATGTCCCAACCCGCCACGGCGCCGGGAACCGTTACCGAATAGATGCCCTGCTGGGGCATTTTGTCGACGTGCTGGCGTTCGAGCGCCTCGATCGTCAGTCCCGTGGGCGCCCAACCGCTGGCGTTCAGGCCGTACAACTTCCCGGTCTTCGACTCGTAGATGATGGCAAAAAGATCGCCGCCGATGCCGTCCGACATCGGTTCGACTAGTCCAAGCACCGCATTGGCAGCGATGGCTGCGTCGACGGCGTTACCGCCCATTTCGAGGATGTGCGCGCCGGCCGCTGAAGCCAGGGTCTGGCTGGTAGCCACAATGCCAAACTTTGTCTCTACCATCGAACGGGCCTGCCATCGGCCCCCTCCCTGTCCGCCTTCTTCCTGGGAGAACAGCAGGGGTTGGGCTACGAGCGCAAGCGACACCAGAAGATACGGAAACCAGTGCTTGTCCTTATTCGGAATGCCCATGCGAAAAGCCACCTTTCTGAAACAATACTCTTTATTGCGCTGTGAAGGCCAGCAGCACATTGCCGCGAATGCCGCCGCCCAGATCCGCATAGCCGGATGGAACAAAGAGCATGCCTCCGGATACCACGGGTCCGGAACCGTTCAAACTACCACCCTTGGCCGCAACTCCGTTGACAGTTGGAAAATCTTTGTTGGTATCGAACTGCCAAAGCATGTGTCCGTCTGCAGTCGAATAGGCATACATGGTGCCGTTATTGGCGCCCGAGAAGACCACGCCGGGAATGACGGCATCGGGGGCCGCGCTGCCGGCAGCCGGCGAGGCATGCCAGACTAACTCGCCGGTGGTCAGCTTCACCGCGGCCAATCCCGTGGGCTCGGTTCTCTGGCGGCTCGTTACCGGGAAGTAGGCCTGTTCGTTATCCGCCGCCGATCCCCACAGCATGCCGCCGCCTTCGCTTGGACCCACCTTCCGATGCCATACGATCTCGCCCTGCTTGCCGGGATCGAGCGCCCAGGCGTCACCGCTCTTTTGTCCGATCACAATCAGCGTACGGCCGTCGGCCAGAGTCCTGATCATCGGCGGATTGCCGAAGTCATAATCGGGACCCTCCTCCTCGGGACAAGTCTCGGACTTCGCGACTCCATCGCGTGGACGACAATTCGATACGGACGCGTCGTTTGCAAGCAACTGCCTGGACCACCGCAGCTTTCCTGTGTCCAGATCGATAGCGAGCACGGCGTCGGAAGTAGCCGGAACCGGCGCCGTGTAGCCATTGCCGGTGCCGACATAAAGCACGTTCCGTTTGGTATCGATAGCTGGCGTAGACCAGATGCCGACGCCGGCCGGGCCCCACAGTTGTGTTCCCAGCGAGGTCTTCTTAACTGGTTTCGGTTCTTCGGCAATCGTATAGGTCTTCCAGATCTGTTGGCCGCTGGCAGCGTCGAAAGCCACCACGCTGCCTCGGAAAGTGCAGCACGGATAGAGCGGATTACCTCCCGACGATTCCTCCAGTGAGGCAACGGGAACATACAGCCGCCCGCCCTCCAGCTTCGGAGCTCCCAGAATGCGCGCGATGGGGTGTCTGTCGGCCCGCTGCATCCAGACGCCCGCGCCCGTCTCCGCGTTCACCGCATAAACATTGCCTTTAACATCGCCAAAGTAGGCCAACGTCTTTGCTCCCCTGGCGGATGATTTTCCGGCGGGAGTTACCGTAATGGCGGTGCGAACTCCGGCTTTGGCCCGATAGGACCAGTAGACGCAGCCGGTGGCTGCGTCGAGCGAATAGACAAAACCGGTGTCGGAGCCTGCAAAGACTCGTCCGGCAACCACCGCAGGCTGACCGTAGGCTGAGTTGCCGTTCGGGAAGCCGAACGCCCACTTCAACTTCAATCCGGGAACCTGCGCGGCCGTAAGTCCGGGGTTGGGTTGAAAGCGCGAATTACCCTGGTCGGGGCCCCAGCCGTTCCACCCTCCAGAGGTGTCAGTGTCGCCGAGCGGCCTGGCGGGGCAGGCATTCTTCATGGCCCTGACGTCCCCGGCGGCAGCCGCTCCCATGGGCCGTCCGCCCAGATAGACAGCGATGTAGCGGACCTCCATGTCGGTCAGGCCCTTCGCAAACTGCGTCATGGAGCCGGTGTTCAGCGTTGCGAGAATTTCTTCCGGCGTATGCGCATTCAGGGTGTACCGATCCGGCGCCGCGTTCCTGGCTGTGTCGTGACACGAGCCGCAGCGTTCTGCAAATAAGTAGATGGCGCGGGCCGTATTTTGCGCGTGTTCCGGATCCGGTGTGGGCGGGTTCTGCGCATATACAACCAGCGGAGCGCAAATGACCAGCAATCGTAGAGCCCGATATGAGACAACATGCACAGCAACAATCCCTCGCTGCTAATAGATTGGGTTGCGTGTCGTCATGGCCACGGCAGGGCCCGAGCCTTTCCATAGTAGCAATCTTCTCCACTGTTAGCTGCGCAGACGGTGCTCGCCGCAGATCACAGCAACAACCCCACGGTCGATCCCGTCTGTTCGGGATCGCAGACCGGCCTGCGGGGTGCGGAAATCAGCTGGCGGGATAATACCCCTGGCGCGATTGGACGACCATGTTGCTCCGCTTCACCGCCACCGTGATCCGGCGGAAGGTGTAACCTCCAGCGCTGTCGGGAGTGTAACCAAGGCTGTACTGGTTGCGTAGCTCTTCTTCGATGCGTGCATAAATCTGATCGATCGACATCTTGTTCGACACTTCGTAGAAGCCGCCGCCGGTCTCGCGCGACATCTGCTGCAGCACCTTCTTGCCGTCCGTGCGCTCATAAGTCTGTTGCGGAAAGCCGCCGCCGCGACGACCGTATCCGCGTCCGCCGAATCCTCCGCCGCCGAACGGCTGCGCCTGCTGTTCCTGACCGGTAAACCAGATCGAGTAAACCAGCGTGTCGCTGCGCTGCGCCGATTCAATCGCCTGGGGCAGCGATTCCTTGCTGCCATGGTCCACGCCGTCGGTCAGCAGAATGACCGCTTTGCGACCCATGCGCTTCTTCATAATTTCGTTCGAAGCCAGATATACCGCGTCGTATAGAGTCGTGCCGCCTCCGCCGCCTCCCCGTCGGCTGCCACCACCGCCGCCGGGATAACCCCCGCCCCCGCCATAGGCGCCCCGGCTGGAGCCATCGTCGGCACCAACCTGATCCAGCGCGCGCTCCAGCTTCGAGCGGGAATTGGTGAGGTCCTGCAGCAGTTCCGTGTCCCGGTCGAAATGAATCAGGAACGTCTGATCGCGGTCCTCGCGCACCACCTTCTCAACGAACCGCCGGCTGGCGTCCGTCTCCTCCGGGATCACGCGCCGTTGGCTCCCGCTGGTATCCACCAGCAGACCCAGCGTGAGCGGCATTTCCGTTTCGCGCGAAAAATACGTGATGGTCTGATGGCGGCCTTCTTCCTGCAGATCAAAATCGTCTTTGGTCAGATCGGAAACGATCCTGCCCTGCTTGTCCCGCACGCTGGCGAGCACGTTGACAACCTTGACGTCCGTGGAGAATTTGGCATCGCCGCCGGCAGCAGGTTCCTGGGCGCGGGAAAACCGGCTCGACACCAGCCCCGCCCCGGCGGTTGCGAGAAACATTCTGCGGGATACGGATTCTTTCATACTCTTTCAACCCTGTGATGCGCGAAAGGACGCGGCCGTTACCATCAACGCGGGCACGCCGGAGCCCGGCCCGCGTCCTGATTGTGCCGGCTGTCCCAAAGCAGGGTTTTACGGCCGTCCGGGCAGATCGCCGTGGCCTGTTCCGCGCCTGCGAAAGTGATATGCAGTACAGCGCCGCCGCTGTAATCGACCTGCTCGCTCATGCCCGTGTCGATGAGGAACAGTATGCCGAATCGCTGGAACATTTCTCCCTGATTACGCACCACCCCGTCGGTGAACCTGACCTCCGATGCCACATGGCCCTGCACGATGTGACTGACGCCGAGAGCCGCCGCGTAGTCGGCGAGAAGTTCCTTCTCGCCGCGGGCGGGAAGGTCGGCATCGATCCACGGTGTGCGTTCGTTGCCGTTGAGCCGGGATTCGAGAATCGAGCCGTCGCCGACGAGCTGTTTCGTGCCGAAGCCATCGTGCGCCGCCGAGGTTTCCAGATCGATCGCAAGATCCTCGATCTTCCTCCCGCCCGTATTGCCGGCATGCGAAAAAAACCAGTCGTCAATCTTCGCCGCGAATGCCAATGAACAGAAAAATTCTCCGAACTCGCCTTTGCACGCGGCCACATCCGCAGGCTTTATATGGGCCTTTCTCAGTTGCCCCGCAAACTCCCCGCCCTTCGGTGCGTCGGGATCGGCCAGAAACTCCGCTTCATGATCTCCCGCGAGGATGACCACGTCGCCTCCCGCATGCTCGGCGTCTTCACGCACCGCTCGGAGCAGCCGAATCACATCGAGCGCGCGCGGACCTTTGTCGATCATGTCCCCCGTCGTTACCAGCACCGCGCGGCCAGCCGACCATTTCGCCTCTTCCGGATTCTCCACCGGGCGCTCAATGATTCCTGCCGCCGCCATGGCACGTCCGAGTCTTTTAAAATCGCTGTGGGCATCGCCGATCGCGAAAATCTCCGGCGCGCTTCGAACCTGCACGACCGCCGGAAACTGCGTCCAGTCCCGATGACTGAGTGGCGACGCACAGAACGCTGCAGTCGCGCACAGGAAGGGGAGAACTCGCTTCATTTCGCAGAGCTGACTTTGTCACAGCTCACTTTGGCAAGCCCACTTTAAAAGACACGCTGCGATTCGCCTGCAGGTCCCACTCGCTGGTCCCCTGCCGCAGCGGCTGCGTGTTCCCGGCAACCACTATCTTAATCGCGGAAAGCGCGATCCCGTCCGCCTGCAGCGCTTCCGCAACATTGTTTGCCCGCGCCCGCGAAAGCTGATCGTTCATCTCCGGGGTTCCCGTCTCGTCGGAGCGGCCTGTAATCGTGAATGTCGCGCCCTGCAGGCTCTTCATCGCAGTCGCGACGTCGTCGATGTGGTCGGCTTCGCTCGGCGACACCTTCGAACTGTTGGAATCGAAGCGAATCAGCTTCGTTTCGATGATCTCCCGGGCGGCGTCTCGCTCGCGCTGTTCTGCGAACTTAGTATTGAGCGAGTAATACGGTTCCAGGTTGAACTTCGCCTTCGCGGCGTCCAGCCCATGCGCGCTTAGAAGAATAGCGGGATCCGGCGCCCCCGGGTCCCTCAGCCCGTGTATCACGTATGACGAGCCGTGCCGTTCGATTTCCGTGACTACAATGCCCTGCTGTTTTTTCAGATCCGTGAAATATCGGTCCCAGTTCAGACGCTGCCAGTACTGAAAACCCAGCAGCGTGAGGATGATAAGCACGAGCCCCAGCAGGTACGGCCACAGCCTCGCCTTCTTCCTTTTTCCCGGCGCCGCCTGACCGAGGAGGCACTGTTGCAGAAAAACCTGCGCCGGCTCGAAGATGCTTGTGTCGCCCTGTTTGAAGCCGTCGATTTCGCGCTGCAGCGTTTCTTCGATTCCATCCAGCGCCCTGCGAAACACCTGTCTCAGTTCCACCGGCGCCGTGCCGCTGACCGCACCCACCAGCATCACCTTGCCGCCGTATGTCAGCCACAGCTTGTACTGGCCGACATCAATCGTCTCCAGATCCTGCCCGGCGGCGGAAAACGAATCGGACACGAAGTCCCGGATCGCTGACAGCATCCCCGCTATCATGTCGGCATCCTTGAGCACCGATTCCTGGACCGCCGCCTGCTGCAGCAGCAATCCACTGGAACGGTGAATCAGAAAAACCTGCTCCACCGTGTACAGCAGACTCCGGGCGAGAAGAATCTCGCTGAACGGCTTACCGGTAATGAGAGACTCGATGCGCCACTGGATGGATCGCGGCGAGGCGCTCTTCTCCACGATTTGATTCAGGGTTTCGGCAAACTCGCGAATCGCCGTCGAGATCGACGTGCGAATAGCCGGGAGCATCACCGGCGAGATCGCGTCCACCACCTCGTGCGGATTCTTCCGGACCGAATGGTGGAAACTCTTCTCCACAATCGGCTCCAGCGCGTCGCGCAGATTCTTCGCTTTGGCGGCCCGCACTGCATCCGGCAGGGCCTGCGCCAGATCCTGCGCGCGTCTGGCAGGGTCGGAGAGACGCGCCAGTTCTTCGATCTCCTGACCTACCAGCAGTTCGCGAAGTTCCGCCAGTTCCCGTGCGGAGGGTTCCGGCACGTTCGCCGGCATACTATTCTTCAGAGCCAGGTATCCGGAACTGGTCGCTCAGACGCAAGGCCACTTCGTTGAAAAGGGTGGCCAGTGCGGCGCGGTCGGTCTTGACGTCGCGCAGTTCGGTGACGCGCTTCGCCAGCAGCGAACTCAGCTCTTCGTGGCGTGCCCGGATCTCTTCGGTCAGGTCCCGCGCCTGCTGCAGCAGGTCGCTGCGCAGAGCCCGTTCCGACTCGGTTTCGCGGTCGTCCAGATCGCGCAGCCGGCGGCTCAGAGAATCGCCGAGTTCCCGCAGTTCCCGCGCGTGATTGTCCAGCCCCTGGTTCCGCTCGTCGCGCTCGGATTTCAGGCGCGTCTGCACGGTTTCGAACTCCCGCCGGATGTAGCTCTCCAGCTGTTCGAACTTTCGCCGGTTGGTCTCGCGGATTTCGGCGGTCTCTTTGACCAGCGTTTCCTCCAGACGCGCGAAGCGGGATTCGTAGTCCCGCATCTGATTGCCGAACAGGATGTCGCGGATTTTGTCGACATTCCCCGCGCCGCCCCGAAAGACCTGGGGCTGGTTCTGGGCTGATTCATTCTGTGGCGCTGACTGCTCTTCTGCTGGGCTCACAAGTTCTCCTTTGGTGTATCGTAACGCCTGGGCACTGCATCTGCTGAACCGGGGCACCCTCTGGGTCCGTTAACCGGCGGCAATGAGAACCAGGGGTACGCGAACTGCCGCGGTGTGTCTCTGAAGTCTCTTGCCTGATGTGGGGCGGGATGACATCCTGCAGCGGGGTTGTTAACCCCGCCGGCCGCTTGCAACGCTCACCGGCCTTCATCCGGAGATGGTAAAGGAACGTCGGAAACACAACACTAGACGCGGTCCGCGTGCGCGAAACAGGCGCGTACCCGCACGTCGAGCTGCGGCGGCGTGAACGGCTTAACAAGAAAATCCGTGGCACCGAATTCAAAGCTGCGCCGCGCGCTTTCTTCATCGCCGAGCGCGGTCAGCACGATCACAGGCAGCGGGCGGGCCGCTTCGCGTGTGCGCAGTCTCCGCAGTACCTCGAAGCCGTCCATGCCCGGCATGTTCAGATCCAGAATCATCAGGTCCGGCTTCTGACTGTCCGTCAGGTGCAGTCCTTCCTCTCCGCTTGAGGCTTCAAGGACCCTGTGGCCGGCCTTGGTCAGCGCCTTGCGTGCCAGCAGACGCAGATCCTCATCGTCATCAATGACCAGCACCAGCAGCGATCCGCTGCGGCTCGGATTGGAGCGCTGGATCTCCGTAAACTCAGGCGTGGCGGATTCCTGACGCGTCAGTGTTTCCACATGTCCTTCCCGCGCGCACCTCACCTTCAGCGGGGAACCCATCGAATCCGCGATGGCCTGCGCCTTCTGCTCGATATTCAAAAGGAACGCGTCATCGTGCGTGGGATCGTGATGCGTCAGATAGAGACGTTTCACCCCGGCGGCAACCGCGAGTTGCGTCACGTAGGAATAGGTGCTGTGTCCCCAGTTCTTGCGCGACGGATATTCTTCGGGCGTGTACTGCGCATCGTGGATCACCACATCCGCGCCCTGCATGAACAGCGCGTGACGGCGGTCACCATCGTGCAGAATGGATTCGATCCTGCCCGGTTCGGCATTCGAGTGCCATACCGGCTCCCAGTAGGGTTCGTGATCGCAGAGATAGAGCAGCGAAACGCCGTCCGCTTCCACGCGATAGCCCAGCGCGATCGCAGGGTGGTTCAGCAGTTGCGCGCTGACACGCGCGCTCTCCAGCTGGTGCGTGCCTTCGGTGAGGTCCTGATAAACAATCTTCGCGCCTAACTGCGCCAGTTCAACCGGAAAGTACGTGTACTCCATCTGCCCCGAGAGAACGTCGGGGAGACTCGTGTTCGCGCCCGGCGGACCGCACACCCGGAACACGTTTCCCGGGATAAACAGCGGCGCAAAGAAGGGGAATCCCTGAATGTGGTCCCAGTGCGTGTGTGTCAGCAGGATCGTGGCCGTGATGGGTCTCTCCTTCTGCGCAAGAAGGTGAGCGCCAAGCAGCCGCGCCCCGGTGCCGCAGTCGAATATGAAGCGTGCGCCGGCGTCGGTGACCACCTCCGCACACGACGTATTTCCCCCGAACTCCACAGTCGACGGCCCGGGGGTCGCGATCGAACCACGCGTTCCCCAGAATCGAAGAATCAATTTTTGCTCCCTCCGTGCCGGCCATCGTGCGGAAACTTACGCAATCGGCGACCGATTCATTTACTGTACTTCAGGTCAACGCTTTCGACGTAGTCCTTAAGGCGCCGCAGCGATTCCCGAATACGCTCGGTCTCCCCGGCCTTGGCGGCCTGTTCCAGCACGCCCCCGATTTCGGTGAGCAGCGGAAATCCGTATCCCGTGCCGGTGCCTTTCATCTTGTGGCCGAGGTTCCGCACCGTGTCGAAGTCCCCGCTTTCAACCGCGGCCTGGTAAACGGCGATTTCTGCGCGGCGCTTTTCCAGATACCCGGGCACCACGTCTTCCATACCCTCCTCGACTTCAACCACGTTCCGCTCCGGGGCAGCGTTTCCCGCAGGCGACCCGGCGCGTCTGTCTTTCGGCGCATGCGTCACAATCCCCTTGAGCAGATCGATCTTCCGTATGGGTTTGGTGAGCACGTCCGTAAATCCGGCGTCGCGGGCGCGCCCCTTCATCTCGGTGAATGCGTGCGCCGTCAATGCCAGCACGGGTGTGGGTTGCGCATTGGTCTCTGACTCGAATCGCCGGATCTCGCCCGTCGCCTGGTAACCGTCCATCACAGGCATCTCCACATCCATCAGGACGACGTCATATTTGCTGTCGCGGAACGCGCGCGCCGCTATCTCACCGTTTTCCGCCACATCCACCTTCACGTCAGCGCGCTTCAGATAAGAGAGGATCAGGTAACGATTGTCTTCCGAATCGTCGGCCAGCAGAACGTGCAGGCCGCCTGCCAGAGATTCCAGCTCTTCTATCGACTCCGTTTCGGGAGCCTGCGCCGCCGCCGGTTTCGCCGCCTCGCCTTCCAGCACCTGAAAGCCGGCCGTGAAATAGAATACGCTGCCCTTGCCCGGCTCGCTCTCGGGCCAGATCCGCCCACCCATCAGTTCCACCAGTTGCTTTGAGATCGTCAGGCCCAGTCCCGTCCCGCCGTATTTGCGTGTCGTCGAGCTGTCCGCCTGGGAAAAACTCTCAAAGATGGTACCCAGCTTCTCCTTCGGAATTCCGATGCCGGTATCGCTGACTGCGAAGCGCAAACGACCCGGCCGTGCATCCTCCGGATCGAGTATCACGCCGACTTCGATCCCGCCCTGTTCGGTGAACTTGATCGCGTTACCCAGCAGATTGATCAGAATCTGCCGCAGACGATTGGGATCGCCCATCAGTCGCGTGGGTACGTCGGGCGCCACAAACGAGCGCAGCCACAGGCCTTTGTTCCGCACGCGGCCTTCGACCACTTCCATCGCACGTGAGATCACATCATGCAGATCCAGCTCCGTTATTTCCAGCTCGACCTTGCCCGCTTCCACTTTCGAAATATCGAGAATGTCGTTAATCAGCGTCAGCAACCCCACGCCGTTGCGCCGGAACACTTCGACGCACTTCCTCTGATCCGCCGTAAGCGGAGTCTCCGAGAGCACATCCGCCATACCGATAATCGCGTTCAGCGGCGTGCGGATCTCGTGGCTCATGGCGGCGAGGAAGTCGCTCTTCGCCTGCGTGGCGCGCTCCAGATCTCGATTCAGCCTCGCGATCTCTCTATTTTTCTTCTCGACTTCCTCCTTGCGGAGACCGATGTTGGCGCCTTTCTGCTGCCATTCGTTCATCACCTGCGGCAGCAGTTGAACCGCAATGAACCGGCGATCGTTCACTACAGTCGCCATCGCCATCAGTGACCGCTTGCCGCCCGACGCATCGGACGCGTCCCAGATATCCGACTGCCCCTTCCATTCGCCCTCGCAGTCGGAGAGAAACATTCCCAGCACGGGGAAATCGTTGCCCAGATCGGCCGGATTCGCCGAGACCGGCAGCCACTCCGGAGTTATGCCGACCGGATCGAACAGGCCGTCCGCCCGGCGCTCGAACACTGCGACGCCAAGCGAGGGGAGCAGGTTTTCAATCATCGTCTTCTTCCTCAGCCTGCGGCTTCAGCATACGCGAAGTGAGGGTGAGGAAGGCTTCTTCAACATGTGCGCCGCTCTTCGCGCTGGTTTCCAGCACCGTCCAGCCCGCATCCGCAAGTTCCTGCCAGGCTGACTCCTGAATCTCCCAGCTCTCGCGCAGATCAGCTTTGTTCACGAGCAGCAGGAACGGGCGCCGGCCGATCGTGCTTTCCGCGCGCTCCTGGATGCTGCGCGCTGTATCCAGCGACTGGCCGCGCGTACCGTCGGCCACCAGAAGATATCCGGCGGCATCGCGGACCTGATTCAGTTTGATCGGCGCTCCCTCTTCTTCGCCCGCCAGGTCCCACAGCATCAGCTTCACCTCTTCGCCGTCGACGTTGATAAGCTTCTCGTCAACTTTGACGCCGACATTGCTCTGGTAGCTGTCGCTGAACTTACTGCTCACGAAGCGTGCGACCAGACTGGTCTTGCCGACGCCATACGCTCCGAGCATACAGATTTTTTTCTTCAGCATCGGAATCAAAGTAGCACGCGGCGTATCGAACGCTCAGTTCGAACCCTCAATGGATCATGGCGATCGCGTCCGTTTCCATTCCCACAATTTCTTTCGGCAGCGCGAGATAACCCAGAGCCGCAGCCTGCCGCTGACCGGGGCCAAGCGTCCATCGCAGAAATGACGCGATCGCAGTTCGCTTCGCGTCGCTCGCGGATGTGAGCCGGAACGACGAGCCATGTGAACGATGGCGATCGGATACGAGCCCGCACCGGGCGCATCCACGATCGAAATATTGAGATCGTCCTGATTCTCGCGCCGCATGGCTCACAGCCGCCGCGATGCTCTCCAGACTGGCTTCAACGAACTCCCCGTTGCGATTGCGAACCTTCCCGTAGCTCACGTGGTTCTGCAGCGCGTAGATGTATTCCACATAGCCGATCGAACCGCCCAGTTCCTTAACAAGTTTGCGCGACGCCGTCGTTTCCCGCGGCGCCGCGGCCGGTTGGCCATTTGGGGTCAAGGCCGGCGCCCACAGCGTTCTTCCATTCCGGGCTGGTCTTCGACAGATAGTCGGTCCATGCATAGCTCGTGCCGCTTCCTTCGGCACGATGCACCACGATAATGTCCAGATCCGGAAGGTCAACGCGCGGGTTTGATCTTTTTCAGAACCGGATCGTTCCATTTCCTGATCTTGCCGAGGAAGATACCCGCCAGCGCATCGGAGGTGAACGAAATGTCGCTGGGAAGTCCCGGGCAGATTCACAATCGGAACCACCGCGCCCACAACGGACAGGCAGCAGAACATACTTGCTTTCCTCGCCCGGCGCGATATCGTGAATGGCCTCGCGGCTGTCCGAAGCGCCAAAGTCCACCTCTCCTGCCAGAAGCCTGCGAACTCCCGCCTCGGAGCCGATCGGGTCGATAGTCTATTTCCACCTCCATGTTTTCGCGCCGGTAGTTGGTGAACCACTTCGAATAGACCGGGTACGGGAATGTCGCGCCGGCGCCTTTGAGAACGACCATGGGCTGCGGCATCGGACTCCGGTATAGGAAGGGTCTGCGCCCATTTCGAGCGCGTATGCCACGTGTTTCGCGATCAGCTTCGCGAGATCTTTGGCAGACGTCCTCGGAAGAAGCGCCCGGCGTAACCAGGTCCGACCAGAGCAGTCACCCCGTGCTTGATTCTTGAGCTCGACCGCGAAATATCCGCCGTAGACAGGTGTTCCGTTGGTCGGCAGTCCGCATCTCCGAGCGTGGGTGAAAGGGCGATAGCCTTTGACCCAGATTTCGCCGCCGCCTCCTAAAATCAGGTCGGCGCTGGATTCATCGGACGCGAGCGAGATCGGAGCTGAGTTTTGCGGAGTTCCGCGGTCAGGTCTTTCTGAAACGTCGTCGGTCGCCGACTTCGTGACGAAAGGCTTCCACATAGAGCCTGTCGGCCTTGCCTGGTCTCGGCCTGCCACCCCGGCGCCGAAACCTGGAAAAAGCAGCAGAAAACCAGCACCAGTGCAGAACCGTGACCGTGAGGAGCGGCAACCTGAACTTCTGCAACCAGATCCCGCGCATTTAATGGCTGCCATGGCTTGAGCCCCAAAGCAAGATGCAGACGGATGCTGTAGATCATGACGGGTCCCCGGTCGTGATTATAGGCCGGGTTCGTATCGCGCTGCACATCGAAAGCCGCGAAGAAGCCGGGCACCAGGCGCGCCTGAGTAATAACTCTCCCAAACATACTCCGGCGCGTAGTTCAGCGCTCCGTCTCCGATCAGAAAATCCGTTCCGCCGGCCGCCAGATATTCGCCGGTGCACGGCGGACAGTCCGCCGGCCGTGAACGAAGTCGCGATCACATCGCCCTCTTCGCTTCCAGTGTGTGCCTTTCAGCGAGACTCCGCCACTCGCCAGACGGTCGATGGCCGTGAAAGCGAAGCTCTGGGTCTTGCCGTCGTTCCATCCGAGGCGAATGAACAACCCGAGATCGTTCGTAATCGCCTGGTCGAAACTGACGCCCGTGCCGTATTTCAGCGTGCCGACATGCTCGGTCAGGATGACGTTGGGCGTGGCTCCCGTTTGTGCCGCGAGCGCCAGAGCCTCGGCGTAATTCCCGCCCTGCTCGCGATTGTCGTAGCCCAGCACGCGAACCGCGCCCGCCCGCTTCCGCCAGCGCATATCGCCGTTCCGCCTCCCACACCTGGCCGTGATCGCGGAACAGCCGCCGGTCGAACTGCTGGCCGTTGGCGACTTTCGGCTCGGCGACGATTCCATAGCGAAATGACCAGTTCCGCGTATTGGCTTCCTGCACGATCCCCCATGTGTAGCCGCGCGTGTCGGCCGGATAATCCCAGGCGCCGTTATACATCACGCCCCATGCCATGAACTGCATGCGCGGATCGTGCGTGTAGTTGTTGTTGTCGAGAATAATCGGTGACGGTGAATCGGCCCGCATAGATCGAATAGCGGTTCACCGGACGATCGCCGGCGAGCTGGTTTTCGTCGCTCTCCTGATGTTCTTTTGCCGGGCCGAATCCGAAATCGTGCTGGATAAACAGCCGCGCGATATAAGGCTTGGGCGTGGCGCTGGCGACCCGGGGAATCTCCCCGTTCGGCTGATTCGCGATGCCGTTCACGCCGCTGAATCCCTTGCCTCCGGCGATTTCGGGATCGAAAATCAGAAACGTATTCTGCTCCAGCCGCCAGCGTGAAAAACAGGGTTGTTGTCAGCGAGACGTCGCGCTCGGGTATGATCCTGAAGGCTGGTCGCGTCTTCATAGGGCGAGTGGAATTTGCCGTGATAATCGCCGATCGATGTCGCCTGGTAGTAAAGGTTCCATCGTTCCGGCGCCGGCTCCATGTCCGCACTGGCCTCGCTCGGTCCCGGGGAGTCGGGATCGGCAGGGAGAGGGCCCTGCCCGTAAACCCGCGCTGCCAGAAGGAAAAGAACCCAGATCGCGAAGCTTCTGCTGAGATGGCTTTTGCTCATGCGGTCGCTTAAGCGCGACAGGATTTAACAGCTTAGCAGCGGAATGTTTCAGTTTCGTTTCGATCCGCGCTGCCTTTAGCTGTGTGTCTCCACCAGCGCCGGCGGAGCCACATCCAGCTTCGACCCCAGCGTGAAATAGTTGAGCACCGTGGCCGCCAACCCGCACCCCGCTATCACGATCGCCATGGGCATGGCGGACGAATTATCGATCACCCCCAGCACAATGGTGGTCGCCGCCGCGATGATGAACTGGTTCGTGCCCAGCAGCGCCGACGCCGTGCCCGCCATATTGCCATGCCGCATCATCGCGATGGCATTGCCATTCGGGAAAACAAAACCTGTCCCGCACATGTAAACAAATACCGGCGCGAAAATGCCGATCATGCCGCCGAAACCGGTCGAGGCGGTCACGAGCACCGCAAATCCCCGCCACCAACTGCACCAGATTCGCCACCCGGAGCACCTTCCACAGCGGAATGTTATGCGACATCCTTCCATTCACCTGCGACGCGCCGATCAGCCCCGCGGCGATAACACCGAACAGCCAGCCGAACTGCTGTGGCGGCAGCTTATAGATGTTAATGAATACGAACGGCGCGCTCGCGATATAGGCGAACATCCCCGCGGAGCTGAAACCGCATACCAGTGATGCCCCCAGAAATGTCGCGGTCGCGCAGCAGCTGGCTGTAAGTCGAGAGCACGTGGTCCATATGCAGTGGCCGCGCGTTCTCAGGTGCCAGCGATTCGCTCAGCCGGAAATGCATCGCGATCAGCATCAGCGCACCGAGCGATGCCTGCGTGAAGAAAATCGACTTCCATCCGAACCACACCAGCAGATAGCCGCCGATAAACGGCGAAATCAGCGGCGAAACGCCGAGCACCAGCACCAGCATGGAAAAGATCTTCCGCAGCTCGATCGGCGGAAACAGATCGCGCACCATCGCCCGCGAAACCACCGCGCCGCCGCATGCGCCGATCGCCTGCAGCAATCGAAAAAAGGCCAGCGAGTTAACCGATCTCGAAAGCGCGCACGCCGCCGAGGACAGCACGAATAAAGCCAGACTGACGTAGAGCGGCGGCTTGCGTCCGAAGCGGTCCGTGATTGGTCCGTAAAGCGATTGCCCCAGCGCAAATCCGATCAGAAAAGTGACCAGCGTGATCTGCACCTGCGCCGTGGTCGCGCTGAAAACCTTTTCGAGCAGCGGCATCGACGGCAGATACATGTCGATGGAAAGCGGCGCAAACGCCTGCAGAACACCCATCAGGACGATGAGCTCAAAGTAGCGGAAACGCGTCCGCGGCGGCGGCATCAGCTTGTATCATAATGCCTATGGCTATGATCGAGCGCGCAGGCCGGAGGGTCCGTTGCGCGCGATAAAGAAAAGCGCCGCTCTCGCACTCGCTCTCCTGCTTATGCTGACCGCCTGCAACAAAGAGCAGAAACCGCAACCGTCCGCGGCCTGGGACAAATACGTCTCCGACTATCTCGACGCCTTCTTCGCGGCTCATCCGGATCAGGGCGTCAGCGCCGGCCGGCACGAGTTTGACGGAAAGCTCCCCGACTTCAGCAAAAGCGCGTTCGACGCCGAAATCGGACGCCTGCGCATCGAGCGAGCCAAAGCGTCCGCATTTAAGGACGGCCTCGACGACCGCCAGAAGTTCGAACGCGACTACCTGATTTCCACCATTGACGCCGATCTGTTCTGGCTGGAAGATGCGCAATGGCCCTACAAGAACCCCTTCTATTACAGCGGCATCGTCGATCCCGCCGTTTATCTCACCCGTCCCTATGCGCCTCTCGACCGCCGTATGCGCGCGTTCGTCGATTACGAGAAGGCGCTCCCCGTCGCCCTGCGGCAGATCCAGAACAATCTCCGCACGCCCATGCCGCGCACCTACGTCGATCAGGGACGTCTGACGTTCGGAGGTCTCGCCACCTACTTTGAACATGACGTACCCGGCATCTTCGCCTCCGTGCAGGATGCGGCTCTGCAGGACAATTTCGCGGCGGCAAATGCCGAAGCCATCCGCGTGCTGAAGTCGCTCGACAGCTGGTTCGAGTCGCAGCGCGCCACCGCAACCGATAACTTCCAGCTTGGCCCCCAGCTTTTCCAGAAGATGCTGCAGGCCACCGAACGTGTCGACCTCTCGACCGGCCAGTTGCAGGTCATCGCGAAGCGCGATCTGGATCGAAATCTCGCCGCTATCAAAGAGGAATGCGCGAAGTACGCCCCGGGCAAATCGCTGCTGGAGTGCACCGCGAAGGCAAACGCGGACAAGGCGCCGGGAAAGCCCGTCGAAGCGGCGCGTGCCCAGCTCGACCAACTAAGGAAGTTTGTGGTGGATCACGATCTCGTCACCATTCCCGGCAAAGAGCAGGCACTCGTCGCTGAAACTCCGCCGTACAATCGCTGGAACCTCGCATATATCGACATTCCCGGCCCCTACGAAAACGGACTGCCCTCGGTCTACTACATCTCGCCGCCCGATCCGAAGTGGCCGCCCGCCGAGCAAAAAGCCTATCTGCCTGGAAAGGGTTCGCTGTTGTTTACCACTGTGCATGAAGTCATGCCCGGACATTTTCTGCAGTTCCTGCATGCCAACCGCTCGCCCTCGAAGTTCGGTCAGGTGTTTGTGGGCTACGCTTACGCCGAGGGCTGGGCTCACTACGCCGAAGAAATGATGTGGGACGCTGGTCTCGACGCCGGCGATCCCGAAATGCATATCGGCCAGCTGACCGAGGCTCTGCTGCGCAACGTGCGATTCCTTTCGGCGATCGGCCTTCACACGGGAACGATGACGGTCGCGGATTCGGAAAAGATGTTCGTCGAAGTCGGCCTCACCGATGCGGGCAATGCAAAGCAGCAGGCAGCCCGCGGCACCTTCGATCCCGCCTATCTGAACTACACCATGGGCAAACTGATGATCAAAAAGCTTCGCGACGACTGGACCGCAACACGCGGCGGACGCAGCGCCTGGAAACAGTTTCACGACGAATTTCTGAAGTACGGCGGACCGCCCATTCCTCTGGTGCGCCAGGCGATGCTGGGTCCCAACGCCGGACCGCCATTGTAACGCCGGCGGTCTTGCCGCCGGTGGGGTTAAGAAAGAAGGCTGAATGAAGACAAGCAAATCACCGGAGATCACTCGCCGCACTGTCATCGCCACTGCGGCATTCGTCCCTCTGGCCGCGCTGACCGCGAAGGCCCAGGCTCCGGCGACAGCGTTGTCGGCTGCGCAGCTGAAGACGCTGGAAGCCTTCATTGACCGCCTGGTTCCCGCTGACGAAAACGGTCCGGGCGCCGTCGAGATGGGCGCGGCGACCTATATAGATCGCACGCTGGCCACCGCGAACGCTGCCGAGAAGCCGTCTTTTCTCGAAGGACTCGCGGGCGTGGAGAAACTCGCGCAGTCCACACGCAACGCCGCATTCACCGATCTCACGCCGGAACAGCGCGACGAACTTCTGACCGCATTGGAGAACGGCGCGGCGACTCGAGCATTTTTCAATCGCGTGCGCCGTCTTACCCTCGAAGGCATGTTCAGCGACCCTTACTACGGCGGCAACAAGAACTTCGCCGGCTGGGATCTGATTCGCTATCCCGGACCCCGTCTCGCCGTGGCCCCGGAAGATCAGAAGATGAGCACGCCTCCGAAGCCTTATCGTCGTTCGGCCTATGGCAACCAGACTCAAACCCGTTGACGTCGCCGTTATCGGTCTCGGCGCAGCGGGCGGTGTCGCCGTACTCCCGCTCTGCCGCGCCGGACTCAAGGTCGCAGGCATCGAAGCCGGCGCTTGGATGGACGTCCACACGTTCAAGCCCGACGAAATCTACAACAACGTCCGCTCTCTGGTAACCACCGTTCCGAAAGCTAAACGCGAAATTCCCACCTTCCGTACTAGTGATCGTGCGCAGGCGCGGCAGGGCACGAACGCCCCGATGATGAATGCCGTCGGCGGCACCTCGATCCACTATCACGCGCAAAGCTGGCGCTACAGCCCCTGGGATTTCCGCGTGCGCACAGCATCCATCGAGCGTTACGGTGCGAATTCCATTCCCAAAGGGTCGACTCTCGAAGATTGGCCTGTAACTTACGACGAACTCGAAGAGTTCTACGACCGCGTCGAATACGAAGTCGGCGTTTCAGGCCGCGCCGGCAACATCATGGGGAAGATCGATCCGCGCGGCAACGTATTCGAAGGCCCGCGGCGCCGCGATTTCCCGATGCCGCCGCTGCGTGATACCGACTTCACCGACATGATGGCATCCGCCGCGCGCAAGCTCGGCTGGAAGCCTTTTCGCGGACCCGCCGCCATCAATTCACAGCCTTACAAAGGCCGGCCTGGCTGCGCTTATCACGGCTACTGCGACCGCGGCGGCTGCCACATCAGCGCGAAGAACTCGACAGCCGTCACCACCATCCCCGAAGCCATAAAGACTAAGAACCTGACCATCTTCGATAACGCTCAGGTCACCCGCATTCTGTCCGATGACGCCAAAGTCACCGGGGTCACTTACCTAAGAGACGGAAAAGAGTACTTTCAGCCCGCCAAAGTCGTCTTAGTCGCCTCTTATACCTATGAGAATGTCCGCTTGCTCCTTTTGTCGAAGTCTAAGGCTTACCCAAATGGCCTATCGAACAACCATGGACAGGTAGGCAAACACTACTTCGGCCATTGGGACGCCCAGGCCGGAACCGGCGTCAACGCGCTGTTTCCCTTCGATCTGAACATCTGGTACGGCGCCATCGCCCAGAACAGCACCGTTGAGGAATTGGCCGACGACAACTTCGACCACGCGGGCCTCGGCTTCATCGGCGGCGCCACGATCCAGGTCAACACCGAAAAGCATCCCATCGGCGCAGCGGCTATGAGCACTTATGGCCGCGCCCCGCAGTGGGGCTCGAAATGGAAGGCATTTGTTCGCGAGAACGCCGGCCGTTGGGTGTCCTCTTATATCCAGTGCAACACGTTCCCGTATGAGAACACTTATCTCGATCTCGATCCCGACGTGAAAGACCCGCTCGGCGACCCCGTTTGCCGCATCACCAGCGGCCCGAAAGAGAGCGAGCCGAGGCAGGCGCTCTACACCGGCCAGAAGATGGAGGAGTGGTTTCGCGCCGCCGGGGCCATCGAGGTCACAAAGGCGCAGCTCCCCCCGGGCCCTTCCACCACCACTCACGCTTGCGGTGGCACGCGCATGGGCAGCAACGCGGACACCAGTGTCGTCGACCGCTGGGGCTTTTCCCACGAAGCGCCCAACCTCGGCGTCCTCGGGGCCTCCACTTTCGGCACCTCAGGCGCACGCAACCCGACGCTCACCGTACAGGCGCTGGCCAGGCGCACCGCCGAGTATCTCGCAAAGAACTGGAAGTCCATCGCCTGACGCCTCGGCCCCCGGTTCGTATATGATGATCCTGAATCGGAAAGCCATGTTCTCCACAAAGAGCCTCCTCGCCCTTGCCGGCGCGTTTGTCCTCGCGGCCGCCGTCGCACTCAGTCAGCCTCCCGTTGAGCCTGCTCCCCGCACGCCGCTGCCTGCCGTGCTCGCCAACTATCAGCCGGTGACCGCTGAGCGCCTGAAGAATCCCGAAGACGCCAACTGGCTCTCGATCCGCCGCACATATGACGGCTGGGGCTACAGCCCGCTCGATCAGATCACGCCGTCCAACGTCAAGAACCTGAAGCCCGTGTGGGTCTTCTCCACCGGCGAGACCAAAGTCCACGAAGCCGCGCCGCATCGTCAACAACGGCGTCATGTTCGTCTCGACGCCGAACAATCAGGTGATCGCGATCGATGTCCGCACGGGCAACCTTCTCTGGCGCTACAAACGGCCGCGGCCTGCCGGAGCCATCGTGGCGCACGACACCAGCCGCGGCGTCGCGCTCTATGGCGACAAGGTTTACTTCGCCGCCGGTGAAGCCGTGCTCGTCGCGCTCGATGCCAAGACCGGCAAGGAAGTCTGGACCACTCCGGTGGCCGATAACAAAGTCGGCCTACTACATTTCGCTCGCCCCGCTGATTGCAGGCGGCAAGGTGATGGTGGGCGCATCCGGCGGCGAGTTCGGCATTCGCGGTTTCGTCGCCGCCTTCGATCCCGAAACCGGCAAGGAGCAGTGGCGCTACCTACACCATCCCCGCGCCCGGCGAGCCCGGCAGCGAAACCTGGCCGAAGGGCGGCGACCAGTGGAAGACCGGCGGCGGCTCGGTCTGGGTCACCGGCAACTACGATCCCGCAACCAATCTCGCTTACTGGGGCACCGGCAACGGCGGCCCCTGGATGGGCGATAAGCGCCCCGGCGACAACCTCTACACCTCCTCCACCATCGCCCTCGACGTCGCCACCGGCGCAGATCAAAGGCCACTTCCAGTACAATCCGAACGAATCCTGGGACTGGGACGAAGTCTCACCGCCCATCCTCGTCGACTTCCAGCGCAACGGCCGCACCTTCAAAGGACTGATCGACGTGGCGCGCGACGGCTACATGTGGTTCCTCGACCGCGGCGATGCCACCACCGGCGGGCGCATCAAATTCATCGAAGGCAAGCCATTCGTCTACCAGAACGTTTATAAGAGCCTCGACCCGGAAACCGGGCGTCCCGAATGTCGACCCCGCGCACAAGCCCGGCACGGGCAAGACACGCCGACTTCTGCCCCGGCCTTCACGGCGGCAAGAACTGGCCCCCGATCGCCTTCAGTCCGAAGACGCGCATGATTTACGTGCCGGCCAACAACAACATCTGCGGCGAGTCGCACGGGCCTCGAATCCGTCGACTACGTGCCCGGCCAGCGGCTACACCGGTGTGCGCATGGGCCCTGGCAACGCCGTCCCCGGCGCCGACCATTTCGGCGAAGTCCAGGCCTGGAACGTCGACACCGGCAAGAAGGTCTGGGAATACGATTACAAGCGAGCCCGAACTGGGGCGGCATGCTGGTGACCGGCAGGCGGCCTGGTCTTCACCGGCGGCACTACCGACCGCAAGATGCACGCCTTCGACGCGACCACCGGCAAGCTGCTCTGGGAGTTTCCCACCAACTCCGGCATTCTCGCTCCGCCGACAACCTTCACCGTGGACGGCAAACAGTACGTCGCCGTGCACGCCGGCTGGGGCGGCGACTCCCGCGGCATGCAGGGCACACTCAACCGGCTATTTCCCAGGCGAATTCCCGGAAGTGCCCGAAGGCGGCGCCGTCTGGGTGTTTGCCCTGCCATAGCCCTCATCACTTCGTCGCGCAACATGAAGGCATTCGCACGCGGAATCGTCTCGCTGGTCGCGGCGTCCTCCCTACCCGGAGCGTCTTGCCCGCAGATCGCTCCGGCCACCGAACCCGCGTGGGTCGACGTCATTTCAAACAGTGTCACCTCCTTCGGCACTCCCGGAACCTCGCTTCTCTTCAATGATCTGAATTCGAACGTTCGTACGCCCGGGCAGCGCCTGCCCTATACCGTCGAAGTGCCTTCGAGCGACATCGGCTCAATCGATACCGATACCTATCCTGCCGGTCCCGTGTTCTACTCCAACTCGTCCGGCGCCTCCATAAACTGCCTGCCCGGCGTCGACCCCTCTCTGCCCAACGGTTGTCCCGGCGGACAGGTCGGCGTAGGCTGCCCTGCCAGTGGCGACTGCACCGGTAAGCCCATCCTGCGCACGCCGGCCACCGGTATCGTAAGCGTTCTCTCGACCCGCACGGCGGGTATCGAATACCTGGGCACCTTTGACGGCACTGCCAGCGCAGACCCCGGCGGCGTGCAGCAGGTCGTCTTCTTTCATCAGAAGAAAGATTATGTGGCCGGAGACGAATATGGCTTCTTCCGCGATCCGGCCATACCCAATCAGCTCACCGTCTATTGGCAGACTAATGCGAACTGTTCCCTTCGCCCCTTCGGAAGCATCAACGACACCATGTGCACAAAGGTCGAAGCCGTTCGGGATCCTTCGACTTACATCTACACCGACAATCTGGCTCCAGGCGTCGCATCGGCGATCACCGCCGCCTGCAATATCGATCTCGGACCCGCCGGAGGCTTCGGCCTCTACTACTACTCCATGTGGATTTTTTCCGACAACGGAACCCCGATGTTCGGCATGAGCATCCGCGACCCGAACACCCTGCAGCCGGTAGTGCCCGACACGGCGATTGATCCCAACGTAGGAGTTTCACCGGCGTGGTATCCCATTGGCCCCTTGAATGGCGGGGACGGCTACGTCACCGCCGGTATCACGCGCTTCGATCCTTTTGATACTCAGACCTACTCTTCACCGCCGCCCACCATGGCGATCCAGCGGCTGGCGGTCACGAAGGCGGCACCGGACAGACCGCGGAGTCCGAGATAGCGCATGGAGACTTGCCCGTCCTCGCCCCGCTGGAATGTCGAAACGCGATGAGCTTGACAACAATCCAGGGCATTGAACGCACCATTGATGCGCTGTCGCCGGAACAGCTGGAGGAATTGTACGCCTGGCTTGACCAGCCTCATCCGCAGCCAATCGATGTGCGTATGCAGTCCGACCTCGGGGCAGGACGTCTGGACAAAGGCTCCGCGTCGTGCACTCGACGAGGAGAAAAGCGGTCGTCTGAAGTCGCCCTCTGGCGATTGCGGCACTTCGCGGGATCGATCCAGAGCAACCGGCGCGCTTCCCAGGCAGTCGGGACAGTTTAGCTTACCAACAAAACCCGAATAGTTGCCGGAACCGGAAAGTCTCATATCTCTCGTCAAATGATGCACTTGACTACGTCATCGGACATAAAGGAGGTTATGTTGTAGTATCCCCGGCGCGATACCCGTTCAGAAGCATTTTCTGCTGTAATTGTCTTAATAGTATGCCTTCTAAAGCCGCCCCGGTTTTCGTGCCGCTCGACCCGCCAGAGAGGTCGCGCGCTTTGCTTCAAGATAAACTTTCCGAGATGAATGCCCTGAAACAACGACAGTTCAGTGCCGAGGTGAAGGATGCGGAAAAGCAGTGGCAACACCTAACAAACGTTATCCTCGAACGGGCTTTTAAGCCTAACAGCACGAACCTTTGGAAGTTTCAGAACGCGCTGATGGCGGGGCGCGAGGGCGGTGTACCGCGTCAGCCGTATGGCCGACCTAGTTTCGGCCCATCGTTGGGTCAAGAGCACCAGTGGTTCATCGCCCGCTGCGCAGCACTGGAAACACTGCTCAAATCAATAATTCAAGAGCTGGAACTGTCGATACCACAGGCCGAAATCAAGGGTGCATATGCTCGCGGAGATGATTACGAGTTTTACCGGGACTTGAAGAGCATCGTCGAGAAGGGAACGAAGTCGCTGTTTATCATCGACAATTACTTGGACGTCCAGCTATTCGACCTCTACATGGAGCGCGTGAGCCCAAGTGTGGACATCCGAATTGTGACTGACCAGCTTCGCGGGGCCGTTCAATCAGTGGCACAGAAGTTTGCGAAACGCGGTCTGTTCGAACTGCGTACGAGCAGGGATGCCCACGACAGACATGTTTTCGTAGATAACCGTGGATGGGTGATCGGACAATCGATCAAAGACGCCGCTGTGAAAAAGCCGACATACATAATCGAGCTGGATGACTCATCGGCGCACAAGACGGTTTACGAGCAGATTTGGTCGGCGGCAACATCGATAGTTAAAAGCTAAAGCAGGGTTCGGTACAGTGTCGAGCGGTCAACGCTCAACAATGCGGCCACGTCTTCGCGGCGTTCTCCGGCGTCGATCAGTTTCCGGGCGTGGCCGATCTGCTGCGGCGTGAGTTTCGGCTTGCGCCCGAATTTCACGCCCCGGCGCTGCGCGTCCTTCACTCCGGCGCGTGTCCGTTCGCTGATAAGGCTGCGCTCCAGTTCCGCCAGTACGCCAATCATCTGCCACATGGCGCGGCCTGTCGGCGTCTCGGTGTCGATTGCCTCCGTGAGCGAGCGGAATTTCACGCCGCGGTGTTTCAGGTCGTCGAGCATGGTTATGAGGTCGCGCAAGCTGCGGCCCAGCCGGTCGAGCTTCCACACCGTTAGCGTGTCGCCGTGCTCGAGCTTCTTCAGACAGCGGAGCAGGGCAGGGCGCTTTGTTGTCGCTCCCGATATTCCGTCGTCTTTGAAAATGGTTTTGCATCCGGCTTTCTTCAGCGCCGCGAGTTGCAGGGCAGGGGTCTGGTCGTCCGTCGAGACGCGGGCATAGCCGTATTTCATGCCCTCATTTTGCACTAGACATTTGCAACACGCCAGACCCTTTATTTACGGGCCTTCGGGCAATGATGCAAAACTTACCAGTTTTGCGACGGGTCACGCTGATATTTGTTTCCCGAAAGGCAAAAACCCTGGCGGTGCGCCTTCCGGGCGCTCCCTCTTTTTTGGTACACCACCAAGATGCTACGAAGTCGGTGTTCTCTGCTCGCATCCCTTAGTGGTGTCTGTCTTTGCGTTGGGCTCGCAAATGCACAGGATCGAGATCACATGCCTGTTCCCGATACATTCATTCCTGCGTTTCAACATTTAGTCGAATCAATGGCGAGCGATTTTAATGACATCAAAGGAACTCCCATGACAGGGTTCGATTCGCCGGTCGCTCCGGGCCACATCTTTCAATGGCACACAACACTGATGCTGCCGGGTGCCGGGGCAGGTAAGCAAAGCGGCACATATCCTGCCGCGTGCCTTATTAGCCAAACTGAGATCCCTACAAGTTCCTCTGCCGCGCCAACGCTCGGACCTGTTACCTACGAGTGCAATCGGTTTCCATTTGAAGCAGCGGGACTTTTACAGAGTGTGCGAGCGGCATTAGGGCCGTCTTGGGTTATGACAGATCTCGGACACGAAGGGGCTTCATTCGAGCGAAGAGATAAAGGCAAGCTCACCTTACCCAATGGGGAGGAACACATCCTTGTCGTGGGGTCTTTCGCTATCCGATTACAGGCGATCTGGCCAGACAAGAAAACGGTGAGTAGTACTCCATCCGAACGGGAAATCGCTAATATAGTCTCGGCGATTGAAACAGCGTCTCATTCGTCTCTTCCGCCAATACAAAACGGGCGAGGCAGTGGACCACTCACCGTAAAGAACCAGACTTCATCAACACTTATCGTTTATTTCTCCGGTGCCACTAATCACAGAAGTATCCGGGTTCCACCATTTGGCAAAAGTGAGATTGCGCTTCCGGAGGGCAGTTATAAGGTTGCAGGCAAGCTTGAAGACAATTCTGTCCTTCCGTTTTTTGGAATCCGGAATTATTCCGGCGGTGAAGCGGAGGAATTCTACATCGGCCCCGAGACAACTCCGCGACCGTGACCCGGTGCCTGTGCCT
Organism: Terriglobia bacterium; assembly: GCA_963709215.1. GTDB lineage: Bacteria > Acidobacteriota > Terriglobia > Bryobacterales > Bryobacteraceae > BOG-234. The sequence goes on from CAVPVO010000002.1 coordinate 111,836, forward strand.
TACGGTCAGTCTGCCTACAACGCGTATGTCATCGTTGTTCCGGGAAAGGGTGCACCCTGAACGACACGCGAGTTAACCCTCGCGTTGCACAAGGGACCCTTTGAGCGACGCGCCTCGGAATAACGCACCAAGGCGAGTCAGCGGCGAATTCGGCGGCGCAGGAATGCGGGGATATCGCGGGAACCCTGCGTCACCGCAACGATCTCGACAGGGTGGCCTTCGGCGCGGTAAATGATAAGCTACGCGCCCACTGGCCAGAACAAAACCGGATACGAAGTAAGGTCATCGCGCCGGTGACCCATGCCGGGCGTACGCCCAAGTGCCTCCAACGTGTCGAACAGTTTCCCGATCCATCGGTCGGCGGCGTCTACGCTGTCCGCAGCAATTTACTCCCAGATATCGTCCAGATCGAAGTCCGCATCGACGCTGAGGACGTAATCGCTCACACCCGCAGTTTTCGCCGCTCGGTGGATTTGCGTTGCAGCCGGGCACGGGATTCGACCGGATCGACAGTCTCGCCTCGATCGAGGGACGCAAGCCGGCGGCCAAGCTCGCCGTTGAACTCCGCAAGCTGGGCTTCGCGGGCGGAATCATATTCCTCCAGAAGCCGGAGCGCTTCGCGGACGACTTCACTCGCCGAGTTGTAGCGGCCCAATCCAACCTTAGCGCTGACGAATTCTTCCAGTTCCGGGGTGAGCGATACGTTCATCGAGAGTTCTCCTTGCCGTACCCCGGCGTTGATAGCCAGGATTGTCAATGTCTGTTATTCCGAATGACACACGTGACCGGCACGCTGTCCCTCTACCGCTTCACCGCCCTCCCATAAACCTCAATCTTTCCTACATCCGACCATCCCCCCGGCCCATGCCCGCTCCCGGCTGACAGATCCGTGAACCCGATCTCATCCACCTTGCTCAGATCCGGATGCTCCACCCACTTCCCGTCCGACGCCTCCGTCACCTTCTTCATATCGAGCTTTCTCCAGCGCAGATCGGCGAAGCTGATCTCCTCCTCATGCCAGTCCGCGCTCAGCCCCACCGCCCGATCGCCCGCCAGCCAGGTCCCGTCTGCCAGCTTCACGATCGGCCGCAGCTGATGAAAGCCCGCAACCTTGTACTCGAACTTCACCTTCGCCTGCCCGCTCAGATCGACGAAATTCTCCTTATCCCACAGCGCAAACGCGCAGCTCGCCGTGCACATGCCGGTCCACGTGTGCGCCGGCTCGATCATTGGCGGATTATGCTTCACGATCCAGATGCCGTGATCGGGGCTCTTCCCGCCCACGCCATCACCATAAAGCTTCAGCTCCAGATTCGCATTCGCCACCGAATCCTGCGCCACCGGATGCTCCACGTCGGACGGCGCCTTCCATTCTTCTTTGAAGAACAGCGGCGGCGGACCCGCAGGCGCCTGCGCCAAAGCGGTCACAGCCGCAGACAGAAAGACAATGGAGTTGACAACGAAGGTGCTTCGCATAGGCAACACTATATCGCGATTAGCCGCATCATCAGCCGCTTGCCCGCGCACGCCCATACCGAACCGCGCCCGTAAGGAAGCGGCAACGCAAGCCCGCTACCCCGCGATCGCCTTCCAGTTCTTCACCAGCCGCTCCGCCGTCCGCCACGCCAGCGCCTGTATCGTTAGCGTCGGATTCCGCGCTCCGCTCGTCCCCATCAGCGACGCGCCCAGTATCCCGAGATTCGGCGCCTCATGCGAGAACCCCCACCGGTCCGCCACGTTCGTCTCCGGGTTATCCCCCATCCGCGTCCCGCCGAACGCGTGCGTACTCAGCCCCGGCACCTGGGGCATCGCCATGAACACCTCTGCCGCCCCCGCCGCGCGATACCACTCTTCCAGCTTCTTCTGCGCGTACAGCACCGCGCGCGTCTCGTTCTCTTTCGGCGCCGTCGTCACCCGGCACACCGGATCGCCCAGCGGATCGCGTACGCGGTCGTCGAGATCCAGAAACGTTGACTCATACGGAAAGCTCGACGTCTGCAGATACGCCGCCGTCCACCGTGCCGCATTCTCGCGCACAAAACTCTTCCATCGCGATCCCCATCCCGGCGTGCGCCCGAACCCCGGCATCGCCGCCGCATCGATCGGATGCAACTCCGTATGCACATGCAGGCTCGTGCCGCCGATGAACCCAAGCCCCGTGTGATCGAAATTGTCGTCAGCCCATTCGTCGATCGTCGTCCCCTGCGCCGGCAGCCCGTACCACACGTTGATGTCGAACGGAAACAGCGCCGCCGCTCCGCCCGCCGTGCCCCAGTGCGCGAAGTAATGACGGCCCACCTGCCCGTGATTATTCCCGAGGCCCCGCGGATACGCCTTCGACTTCGAAAGCAGCAGCAGCCGCGAGTTCTCGTAAGTGTACGACCCGAGCAGCACCACTTTCGCCGGCTGAAAATACTCCTGCCTGTCTTTGATGTAGGTGACGCCCGTGACGCGCCCGTCCGCGCCCGCCTCGATCCGCGTCACCTGTGCGTGATCGACGATCATCAGGTTCTTCGTCTTCACCGCATCCGGAATCGTCGTGACCGCCGTCGAATTCTTCGCGCTGATGTGGCACCCGCCAGTGCCGCAGAATCCGTGATACGCGCACCCCGGCCGTCCCTTATACGTCTCGGAATTGATCGCCGCCGGCCCGCGAAACGGCTTCCATCCCAGTTGCCTCGCCGCCTCCGCCATGTGCTCTGAGAACTCCGTCCCGCGCAGCGGAGGCATCGGATAATCGCGCCGCCGCGGACCCTCCCACACATTTCCCGCGGGATCGATCTGCCCCTGAATATTCCCCGCCTTGCCCGATACGCCGATCTCGTATTCAACCGTGTCGTAGAACGGCTCCAGTTCCTCGTAATTGACGGGCCAGTCCTCGAGAGTTGACCCGGCGGGAATTGAACCCGCGCCATAGCGCTTGATCGTCTCCGACCGTGTCTGGAAATCCCACGGCTTCAGCCGCCAGCTCTGCGCCCAGTAATGAATCGTCGTGCCGCCGATGGCATTCATCATCGGATGCACCGCCGCCTGTCGCGCGGGCATATCCGGTGTCGCCCGGATCGTCGGGATCTCCTGCTGCGCTTTCGGCACCGACGTCACCAAACGCCGGACGTTGTTGTAGATCTCGTCAGGCTTGAACGAATGCGGGTCCATCCAACCGCCCGCCTCGATGCCAGCGACCTTCAGCCCCGCCCGCGCCAGCGGCAGTACGGCCACACCACCCGCCGCCCCGAGCCCAATGACGGCGACGTCGACCGGTTTGCGCCTGATGGCCATGGCATCGAGACTATCACCGGCTCCTTGCCGTGCCGCAGCAGTTACATGAAAAAGCTCTTTTCGTTGCCGCTTGCTGAGCGCACGGTTCAGTAACCCTGCGGAATCAGCACCTGCTTTTCCGAACCGCGACCGTTAAGGAGTGGCAAGAAGCGTTTTTCAGCAGCCTGTTAGCGGCAAGGCTTTGAAATCCGTTTAACCGCGATATCAATTAAAACGATCGAAAATATCAACCAAACCCTTGACGGGCGTGTTCGCGCGCTATAGACTTTCTGTTCGAGTCGGCAAGGGTTCTTTCCTGACCGCTGCGTCCCTCTTGCTGTGGAGCGAGGGAAGGGAATAGCATATGCGTTTAACAAAGCTTGCGTTGAGTACAGCGCTGTTTTCAGGTTTATTGTTTGGACAGGCAGGTAACGGCACCATAACCGGAACGGTCAGAGACCCGGGCGGAGCGGTCATTGCCAACGTCCCGATAGAAGTGAGGAACACCGATACCAATGTTCCCTACCCAACGGTTACCACGGGCACAGGAGCTTACACAGTTACTCAACTGCCCCCCGGACCCTATAGCGTAACGGCCTCGTCCCCGGGATTCAAGAAACTGATCCGCTCCGGCATTTCCGTGGACGCGGGTCAGGTCCTGCCTCTGGATCTGGTCCTTGAGATCGGCGCCAATACTGAATCGGTAACCGTTACGGCCGAGGCCACGCTGCTGAAAACCGAGAGTGGCGACATCTCCCACAACGTCACGCTTGAGCAGTTGGACGACCTCCCTGTACTTGGAATCGGCGGCCAGAACGCCGGCAGCAATGGCATCCGCAATCCATATAACTCAGTAGTTTTCCTGCCCGGTGTGGCTTATTTCCCGAACTACGAAATGATCGTAAACGGCGCCCCGCTCAACACCGCCGCGTATCGCGTGGAAGGCATGGACAACACCAACCACACCGTGGCCTTCGCGATCATGCAGAACATGCCCAACGCGGACGCGATTCAGGAGATGGCCGTCCAGACCAGCAACTACGCCGCGGAATACGGCCAGGCGGGCGGTGGTCTTTTCAACATCACCATGAAGTCCGGCACCAATCAGTACCATGGAACCGCTTTCGACTACTTTGCCAACGAGTTTCTCAATTCCGGAGATCCTTTTTCCTATAACGGCACCGGCGGCAAGTATCGCCCGATAAGCCGCCGGAACGATTTTGGCGGCACTTTCGGAGGCCCCGTCCGGATTCCAAAACTCTACGACGGCAGAAACAAAACATTCTTCTTCTTCTCCTACGAGCGTTACAAAGAAGATCTTGGCCTGACCTTCACGGACACGCTGCCCAACGCAATGTACCAGGCTGGCAACTTTTCCAGTATCTCCCCCAACGGCGGAGCTGCGTTCAACACAGCCTTGGGCATTCCCGCCGCGCCGATCGCAACCCAGGCTAACGGTACGCCGGTATATGCCAACGAAATCTTCAACCCAAACACGAGGACAACATTCAACGGCGCGGGTGTCGCGCTGCCCTTCCCGAACAACATCATTCCGCCGTCGATGATCAGCCCCGTCGCGCTCGCCATCCAGAGTGTTCTTCCCGCGCTTTCCAACGGCGGCCTGTTTAATAACTACAACGGCTACAATCTGGGTCAGCGCATTACTGACATCCCCTCCATCAAGGTCGATCAGACCATCGGCGACAAGCAGAAGGTGTCTTTCTATTACCACCACACCAATACCAATGCGCAGTACACGTATCCCAACGGCAATGCCGACGGGTTGCCTGTCCTGCTTACGGGAGCGCGCGGTTCGATTCCGATCGGCGGCCCCACCTACCGGCTGAATTACGACTACACGATCCTTCCTACCCTGCTGCTGCACGTCGGCGCCGGCTATTCCATGATCTACTTCTTCGACCACAGCCCGGAAACGGAGAACGGCGGTACCGTCAACTGCCTCACTCTTCTCCAATTGCAGGGTTGCGAAGGAAGTTATAACTTCCCCACCATAGTCGCCGGCAATGTGACCGCCCCCATTAATCTCGGCGGTATGCAACAGTTAGGAAACGCTCTGGCTCATACCGCTACCCACACCGAGCGGCCATCCAGCAACGCTAATATCACCTGGGTCCGAGGCAACCACACCTACAAGGCAGGCGCCGAAGTATGGTTTCAGGCTCAGATTACTGCGCCACCCACCGGTGTCGGGCTTAACTTCGGGGTGCTTACCGCCGCCGGCGTGGTAGGTTCGGCGGGCACTGTCTCCTCCACCGGCGAAGGCGCCACCGGCGTTCCTGCCTCGCTGGCGCAGGGCGCTTATTCCGCCGGTTTCCCCTACGCCAATTTCCTTCTGGGCGACGTGACTTCAGCCACCCAATACGCCCCCGTGGACGCCCGCATGTTCAAAACGCAATTTGGCATGTTCGTCCAGGATTCCTGGAAAGTGACCCGCAAACTGACCGTCGAATACGGCATCCGCTGGGATTATGCGACGCCGGCTTCCGAAGAGCACGGACGTTCCGCGGATCTTAGTCTGACCACCCCCAACCCGGCGGCTGGCGGACATCCGGGCGCGGCCATCTTCCAGGCCACATGCAATTGCACCTTCGTCTCAGCTTATCCCTATGCCGTTGGACCGCGTCTCGGCATCGCCTATGCACTGAACTCCAAGACGGTGTTCCGCGGGGGATGGGGACTTATCTACGCCGTCCCTCCCGATATCAACCTGCAAAATACGGCGGACATCACGAACACGCCCACCAGTATCAATGGTTATTTCCCGCTGAATGTCGCCGGCACAATTCCGCAGCCGACCTGGCCCAATTTCAACGTCGGCCAGACTCCGCTGCCTGGCCAGACCACCAGCGGTTTCCTTTCCTATCTCGATCCCGGCGCCGCCCGGCCTGCACGCCAGAATCAGTGGAGCGCCGGCATGCAGCGCGAAATCACACCCAATACCCTGCTCGAGGCGGCTTACGTAGCCAACCGCGGCGTCTGGTGGCCCGGACCGCTGGGCTATCTGAATCAGGTATCGCCTGCGGCCTTCGCGGCGTTCGGCCTTTCGCCTTATACCAACGCTGCCGATAACCTGCTGCTCGGCGACACACTCTCGAATTCCGCCGTCGTCGCACGAATCGGAAACTACCTCCCGTATCCCGGCTACGCCACTACCAATACCCTGCTCAACGCACTGCGCCCGTTTCCTCAGTTCTCAACCATCACAGATACCAATTCGCCTACCGGCCGCACCTGGTATGACTCGCTGCAGATGAAAGGCAACCATCGCCTTTCACACGGCCTGTCGATACAGGGAACGTTTACCTGGTCCAAGGCATTGGTGGGTATCCGCCCGATCCTTTTCGAGGAGTCGAACAAGTCGCTTCAAACCACCGACCAGCCCTTCCTGTTCAATACCAACATCCTCTATACGACCCAGAAATATTTCAACAACCGGCTCTTAACGACTTTAACGAAGGACTTCGCCATCGGCGCGTTCCTGCAATATGGCAGCGGCCTGCCTTTGACGCCGCCCTCTGCGACCAACACCAACTACATCGGCGGCAGCGAGCAGTTCCGCGTTCCCGGCCAGCCTCTTTATCTTAAGAACCTGAACTGCGGCTGCATTAACCCCTACCAGGATCAGGTTCTGAATCCCGCCGCATGGGCTAACCCGGCCAACGGCACCTTCGGTCCGGCGCTCGGAACTCTCTATGGCGATTTCCGATCCGCCCGCCGTCCCCAGGAGAATTTCAACTTCGGCCGAACTTTCCGCATCAAAGAAAGGTACTCTCTGGCGATTCGGGCGGAGTTTGTGAACATCTTCAACCGCACGCAGATCGGCAACCCGATCACAACGGCTCCGGCCAGCGCGCTCAGCCACAACGCGGCCGGACAGTTATCCGGCGGCTTCGGCGTCATCAATGAGACCGTATCCGGACCCAACGTAGCGCCCAGCGTTACGGCGAATGCCGTAGTCGGCCAGCTCTACCAGTTGCCCCGTACCGGAACGCTGATCGCCCGCTTCACGTTCTAGATTTTTGTGGGGCCAGGCATTCGTGCCTGCCGCCGGGTTTCCACCCGGCGCGGAGCGTTACGAATTCCGCGGGCATGCCGTCACTTCTTGTCTTTTTGTGCTTTGGCTCGTGTGCCCGAAGGCGCTTTCTTCTTCAATTTCGTTTGATTGTATGCCACGGCGGCGCGGATGAGACCTTTCAGCGCACGCTCATTAACCTTATCGCCCTCGAAGAGATCGATCGCCCGCCAAGTGCTGCCGTCGAGGCCCGCGTTAAAGAGCTTCTCAGCATCCGCCAGGTGCGCCCCCTGCGCAAAGGTCAGCTTGACCTTATCCTTGTGGGCATTGCCTACCGCAATGATTCCGTCGCGCGACCACACCGGGCTTCCCATCCACTTCCATTCCTCGATAATCTCCCGGTCGGCCGCAAGGATGATCTTACGGATTCCGGCCAGGGTTTCGCCGCGCCAGTCTGTCAGGTTTGCGATCAGCTGATCAATACGTTCCGATGGATTCATTTCGGGGCAGGGGCCTTCCAGTTGGGTGTTTCAATACCAAACTGCTTTGCGTACTCGGCGTTCAATCGCTGCCAGGCGGCGAACTTCATCGCCTCAGCGCCGGCGATGCGCCCAATGGGGCTTCCGCTGAGAAGTCGATCCAGCACATCGAAGCTGATGTGCCATCCCGCAGCACCCATTGAGATGTAGCGGCGATCCAGCCCGATCCAGAGCGTCAGTCGCGTGCCGCCACCGAAGGCTTCGAGTTCCCACCGGATGTCGCCGTACTCAAGCAACCTCGGAGCGTCAGCGCGCCGCACTGTTGTTTCCACCGCCCTGCCCGTTCCCACCCAGGTGAGACTCACCGTGGCTCCAACCGCGTCCAGACTTCCATCGGCTTCGAACGGAGCCCACTCACGCAGTTGCGCCGGGTCGATAAGCGCCTGCCAGACCTTTTCCGGCGCGTGGCGAAGCTCCCGGACGAGAATGAGCGTCCACCTCTCTCCGTCCTTTCGTACCTGCGCCCCGCCCGCCGGACCCGGGCCGTACGGCTCATGATCGATCATCCTTCTCTACGCCTGCCAGCGGGCCAGTTGTGTGAGCTGAATAAGATTGCCGCACGTGTCCTTCAGCATCGCAATCGTAGATGCCGTAACGTCAGTGGGCGGCATCGTGAATTCGGCGCCTGCGGCATGGATCCGGTCGTAGTCGCCCTTGACGTCGTCCGTGAAGAACATGGCCGCCGGCTGGCCCTGTTGCAACAGCGCCTCCTGATACGTTTTGGCTGCGGGGTTGTTGTTCAGCGCCAACTGCAGCTCAGTGCCGTTCGGCTCCTCGGGCGAGGCCACGGTCAGCCAGCGAAACGGGCCATTACTGAAATCGGCCTTCTTAACGAAACCAAGCACCTCGGTATAAAAGCGCAGGGCCTTTTCCTGGTCGTCCACGTAGACGCTGCTTAATTTGATTTTCATTTGCGTTTCTCCTTTATAACTTTTCGCCGTTTCTTTGGTGTCGGTCCATCCATGCGGTCGAGGTGGCGTTCGAGTGCATCCACGTGAGCGGACCAGAATCGCCGGAACGGTCCCAGCCAGGCATCGACCTCCTGCAGCGGTTGCGGATTCAGCCGGTAGAGCCGGCGCTGTGCGTCCACCGTGGATTCCACGAAACCGGCCTCCCGCAGCACGCGCAGGTGCTTGGACACGGTCGGCTGCGGCATATGAAGCTGACGCTCGATCTCTCCCACCGACTGTTGTTTCGAGACCAGCAGGCTCAATATCGCCCGCCGGTTCGGCTCCGCAATGATTTCGAACACGGATTCCACTCTGTTGATATACTCCACAGAGCATATGCATGTCAAGGCATATAAGGCTCCCCGCGATGTGAAAATCGGGTAAATTGTTGGGTATGGCGAGGCTCCCGGCCGCACTGTTGATGATCGCCTTCGCGAGTGCACTGGCCCAGCCGCCGCTCGCCTTCGAAGTCGCCACCATCAAGCCGCTGGATGGATTCGTAAACGCCCGCGCCAGCTTTTCCGGCCCCCGCATGACTCTCTCCGGATACGCTCTCCAGGGCCTCCTGATGGACGCTTATCAGGTTGATTCGTGGCAGATCGCCGGCGGTCCGGTCTGGCGTGATACCGACCCGTTCGAGATCGTCGCCAAAGCTCCCGGCAACGCCGCGCCCTCGCCCGAAGACCGGCGCCTGATGTTGCGTGCCCTTCTCGAAGACCGGTTCAAACTGAAGGTGCATCGCGAACTGCGCGAAGCGCCGGTCTACGCGCTCGTCGTCGCAAAGAACGGGCCGAAACTGACGAAAAGCATGGGATTTCACGCTCAGCTTCGTACCGAATCCCCCGCCTGACTCCAACGTACCCGACATTTTCGCCGCCCTGCAGGAACAGCTCGGCCTGAAGCTCGAATCACAGAAAGCGCAGGTCGAGCACCTCATCGTCGACCATGCCGGGAAACCCTCGCCAAACTGATGTGGGGCAGGTTGGTATACCTGCGGCCGATTTGCCAAATCGGCCTGGCCGTTGCAACTCAACGCCCGGAATCCCGGACGTCAGTTCTCTCACCGCCCGCCGCGCCCTTCGCTCGACGGCGGCACGATCCCCTTCAGCCTCAGGTACACCACCATCGTGCCGTACATTTCGTTATCGTGAATCAGATTGCCGTAGAGCCTGCCCACCATCGTGCCGCCCATGAATCCCGCGCCGCCCACCTGCGCGATATTCGAATCGCTGATCAGGTCGTAAGCCTTGTCACACACCGAGAACGACTTCGTGAGTTCCACGATAACGTCCGCCTTGGCAGTCTTCGTAGTGTCCACGCGCGTCGGCATGCCGGCAATCCCGCCGCAGACCATCGCCTGCGCCTCGGAAATATGCCCGACCACCTGCGCAAACGTGCGCACCTCCGAGGTCGGTTTCAGACTGTAGCCGTCGTCCGGCATCTTTGACGCCGCGCGCAGGATCAGATCCTTCGTGCGCGCATAGTTCTGTTTCACCTCGGTAGCAATCGTCGGGTTCATGTTGTTCTGCGCGTTCAGCGAGAGCGCGCTCAGCAGAAGCGCACAGGCGAGAGTCCGTTGTGCGCTAAAAGGAAGAAGGGCGGCGTTACGGAACATGATCATCTCCTCAGGCAAGCTTACCCGAATCGATGCCCCACAGCCACCAGAAACGGCGCCGTGAAAAGGCACACCTGCTCAAGCAGCGTTCTCACCGCCCCCGCGCCCGGGTTCGAAATCAGCGTGAGCAGATTGATCGCAAACCACAACGCACCGCCCACCACCGCTATCCACGTCATCGACCGCAGGAACCGCGACGTGCCTCCGGTCTCGCCGGGACTTCGAAACATCGCGATCAGCAGCCCGACACATGAGAGCGTCGCCAGCACACTCAGCAGCGTGGTCACGCTCGTCACCGGCATCTGTGTCACGATCACAATCACCCCGCAGAGCGCGCCCGCCAGACAAAACCATCGCCGGCGCTTCGGCACGCGCACCTCTCCGCCGTTGCTCCATATGTTGCGCCACATCGCGAAATAAAACAGCGGCAGAATCGCCGAGAAGACATAAGCGATCCCGACTGCAGCCCACACCACCACCGGCAGGGAAGGCCGCGTCACCAGATTCCGTGTGGCATTCCACATCGGCAGTGGCAGCGCCGCAACCATGGCGATTGCCGTGGCGAGAGCCAGCTTGTTCACCAATTCAGTTACTGCCCGGTGCCGGCCGCGTCAGACTGCGCAGTTCATTCAGGAACGCCTGCTCATCCTGAAAATCGCGATACACCGACGCGAACCGCACATAGGCGATCTTGTCGACCCCGCGCAGGCTGTCCATCAGATACTCGCCGATTTCGGTCGTCGTGATTTCGCGGTCGGGCGAATCGGTCACGCGCGCTTCCACCTGATTGACCAGATCCGCCAGCTTGCCCATGCTGATCGGCCGTTTCTCACACGCCTTCAGCAGCCCGTTCAGCACCTTCTGCCGGTCGAACTTCTCGCGGCGCCCGTCTTTCTTGATGACCATATACGGCACTTCATCGATGCGCTCGTAGGTCGTGAAGCGTTTCTCACACTTCAGGCACTGCCGCCGCCGCCGGATGGAATCACCCTCCCGGCTCTCGCGCGAATCGATCACCCGGTCTTCCAGATGTCCGCAGAATGGACAGGTCATAGCATCGTGGGGCAGGTTGTTTACCTGCAGGCGGGTTGTCAACCCGCCACGTCCGCCATCGCTCAGACATTGAGACTATCGGCGTTCGCTAAAACGCAGCATAACAGGTGGTTTTGATAGCATGACGAATAGCCAAGGAAGTTAAGGAGTCATCGTGCGTTCTCTGTTTCTCATCTCGGCCGTGTGTGCCGCCGCATTGGTGCTCTACCCCGCGCCGCAGCAGCCCTCCGGCCCCGCCAACCCGCCCACTCTCGCACCCGCCGACGAACGCGCTCTCCTTGACAAATACTGCGTCACCTGCCACAGCGACAAGATCAAGACCGGCGGCCTCACCCTCGAAAAGCTCGACACGAATCACGTCGGCGACAGCGCTGAAACCTGGGAAAAAGTCATCCGCAAGTTGCACGGCCGCAGCATGCCCCCCGTCGGTATGCCGCGCCCCGATCAGAACACGCTCGACAACTTCGCCTCGTCTCTTGAAACTGCCCTCGACCGCGCCGCCATCTCCCGCCCCGAGCCCGGCCGCGCCAGCATCCACCGCCTCAATCGCACCGAGTATCAGGACGCCATCCGCGACCTGGTCAACCTCAACGTCGACGTCACCTCGCTCCTCCCGGCCGACGACGAAAGCAACGGCTTCGACAACATGGCCGACGTCCTGCGCGTGTCGCCCTCTCTTCTCGAGCAGTATCTTTCCGCCTCGCGCACCGTCGCGAGCCTTGCCGTTGGCGACCGCAGCCTCGGCCCCGTCGCCACCGTCTACGTGCTCCCGCCCACTCTGGCGCAGGCCGAGCACATCGAAGGCCTGCCCCTCGGCACGCGCGGCGGCATCCTGATCCATCAGAACCTCCCGCTCGACGGCGATTACGAATTCAGTATCTTCCTGCTGCGCAACATCGTCGGCTACATGCCCGGCCTCGAATATCCGCATCAGATCGAAGTCACCGTCGATGGCAAACGCGTCTTCCTCTCCCACGTTGGCGGTGAAGAAGACAACCTGATGATGGATAACAACCTCGGCGTCGCGGGCAACACCATCGACGCGCGCCTGCGCACGAAGGTCCCCCTGAAAGCCGGCCCTCACGAAATCGGCGTGGCTTTTCTGGCCCGCAACAATGCTGAGTCCGTCGAACCCCTGCAGCCCTTCACGCGCAACCTTGACCTGCAGGACATGAACGGCATCCCGATCATCAACCGCGTGCAGATCACCGGTCCCTTCAACGCCACCGGCTCCGGTGACACCCCCAGCCGGCGCCGTATCTTTGCCTGCCATCCCGCGCGCGAATCGGAAGAACTCCCCTGCGCCCGCAAAATTGTCTCGACGCTTGCCCGCCGCGCTTATCGGCGCCCCGTCAACGACAGCGACCTCGAAATCCTCCTCAGCTTCTACCAGAAGGGCCGTAACAGCAATAAAGGAAGCTTCGACGCCGGCATCGAAACCGCGCTGCGCCTGATCCTCAGCGATCCCAAATTCCTTTACCGCATGGAGTCCGATCCCGCGAACACCGCGCCCGGCAGCATCAATCGCGTCAGCGACCTCGAACTCGCCTCGCGCCTCAGCTTCTTCCTCTGGAGCAGCATCCCCGACGACGAGCTCATTGCCGTCGCCACCCAGAACAAACTCCACGACCCCGCCATTCTCGAGAAGCAGGTGAAGCGCATGCTCGCCGATCCCAAGGCCGACGCGCTCGTCACCAACTTCGCCGCCGAGTGGCTCTTCCTGCGCAATCTCGCCAGCGTCAATCCGGCCACCGACACCTTCCCGAACTTCGACGAAAATCTCCGCCAGGCCTTCCGCACCGAAACCGAGATGTTCGTCGGCAGCGTCTTCAAAGAGGATCGCAACGTTACCGACCTTCTCACCGCCAACTACACTTTCGTCAACGAGCGCCTTGCGAAGCACTACGGCATCCCGAACATCTACGGCAGCCAGTTCCGCCGCATCACGGTGGCCGACGAAAACCGCCGCGGCCTGCTCGGCCAGGGCAGCATTCTGACGGTCACTTCCTATCCGACTCGCACCTCGCCCGTGCTGCGCGGCAAATGGATCATGGAAAACATCATGGGCACGCCGCCGCCCGCGCCGCCGCCCAACGTGCCCGCGCTGAAAGAAGGTGACGAAGGCGGCAAAATCACCACCGTGCGTGAGCGCCTCGAAGAGCATCGAAAGAACCCGCCCTGCTCGACCTGCCACAAGGTCATGGACCCGCTCGGCTTCTCGCTCGAACAGTTCGACGCCATCGGCCAGTGGCGCACCAAAGACCTCGGCTTACCCATCGACGCCACCGGCCAGCTCGCCGACGGCACGAAGATAAACGGCCTCGACGATCTCCGCAAAGCCCTCCTGGCTCATCCGGAGCGTTTCGTCGGCACGATGACAGAAAAGCTGATGACCTATGCGCTCGGCCGCGGGCTCGAGTATTACGACATGCCGGTTGTCCGTTCAATCGTCCGCGACGCCGCCAGGAACGACTACCGCTTCTCTTCGATCGTGATGGGCATCGTAAAAAGCACGCCATTTGAAATGCGCCGCGCCCGCGAACCAGAGTCTTGTGGGGCAGGCTTTCCAGCCTGCGGACAAGCTTTCCAGCTTGTCCAGCCGCCTGACAAGGCGGCGGCGTTCTAATGATGCGAAACAATCTGACTGTTGCCGTGCTTCTTGCAGTCATGCCCGCCTTCTGTCAAGGGATTCCACAAGCCATACGAAACGGTGACCCGGCTTTAGCCGTCGCCAAAGATACCTACGGCCTGACGCCTTTGCACGAGGCGGCGCGGACCGGCCGCATGGACATAGCGGAATTGCTGCTGGCCAATAAGGCCGATGTGAATGCCGCGGACAACGACGGGGACACGCCTCTGCACCAGGCGGCGGAGCTCGGCCACAAGGACGTAGTTGCCTTGCTGTTGGCCAACAAGGCCGACGTAAATCGCGGCACTGTTGCTCGCCAACAACGCTGACGTGAATGCTGTGGACAAGGACGGCTGGACGCCCCTGCACTTCGCGGCAGATTGGGGCGACAGCGACGTCGAGCAATTGCTGCTTGCGTACCATGCCGATGTCAACGCCAGAACCACGGTGGTTTGACGCCTCTCCACTTTGCAGTTGCGGAAGGCTTCGCGGGCAAGGCAGAACTCCTGATCGCCAACAGAGCCGATGTCAATGCCCCGGACAACGACGGCCGGAGGCCTTTGCATGTCGCATTCAAGGGCAAAGGCCACGACGAACTCGTAAGCCTGCTGCACCAGCACGGCGCCCACGAATAGCGTTGTGGGGCAGGCTTTCCAGCCTGCGGACAAGCTTTCCAGCTTGTCCGGCCGCCTGCCAGGGCGGCCGTGTCCGCATTTCCTCAATACGACGTCAGGCCGCGGTAGAAGCTAAGCGCATTGCGATCCGGATCATACAGGGCGAACTCGCGCGTCCCCCACGGGGTATCGTGCACACCAGTGGACGTGCACTCAACGCCACGCTGCCGATACTCGCTGAACAGCGCATCGGGGTCATCCACCAGAATCCGCAGGCGGATTGAAGCCATTTCGTACTCGAACTGAAACTGCATGTGGACCTCGACCTCATCACGCCGAAATCCGACATAGTTCGGCGGATCGGCTTGGTCTCTGAAGGCGAGCGTGAACCCCAGTTGCCGGGTGTAGAACTCAATCGCCGGAGGAGCGCCCATCCTGCTGGTGGGCTTTGAGCGTTTTGCTTTTAGCGCAGGCCGCCCGTTTCCTGGATGCGATCGCCGCACATTGTGTCCAGGTAGTTCAGCATCTGCTTCCAGTGCTGCACGGTTTCCCATTTCGCCACCACCCGCACCAGGGCCAGGTACAGCAGCTTAAAGGCAGCTTCTTCGGTGGGAAACGACCCGCGCGTCTTGATGATTTTGCGCAGGCTCATGTGCAGCGACTCCACGGCGTTGGTGGTATAGACGATTTTCCGCACCTCTTCGGGGAACGCGAAGAACGGTATTATCCGCTCCCAGTGGTCACGCCAAAGCCGGCTGATCGCCGGATACCGGGACTTCCATTTTTCCTCGAATTGCGTCAGTTGACGCTCGGCTTCATCGGCGGTCACCGCTTTGTAGATCGGTTTCAGATCCGCCACCACCTGCTTGCGATCTTTCCAGGTGACGTAGTTCAGGCTGGCTCTGATCATATGCACAATGCAGAGTTGCACCTGGGTGTGGGGAAAGACCGATTCAATCGCCTGCGGAAATCCTTTCAGTCCGTCCACGCAGGCCAGATAAATATCTTTGACGCCGCGATTCCGCAATTCGGTCAGCACACCGAGCCAGAACTTTGCCCCTTCCGAGGCGCCGGTCCATAACCCCAGTACGTCTTTCCGGCCCTCCAGATTGATGCCGATCGCCACGTAGACCGCCCGATTTTCCACCCGGCCTTCGTGCCGCATTTTCACGTACAGCGCGTCCAGAAACACAATCGCGTAAAAAGAGTCCAGCGGCCGGTTCTGCCAGGCTCGCGCCTGCTCCATTACGCCGTCGGTCACATCGCTGATCAGGCTGGGGCTGACTTCCACCCCATACATCTCTTCCAGGTGTCCCTGGATGTCGCGTGTGCTCATGCCGCGCGAATACATGGAAAGGATTTTGTCGTCGAACCCGGCCCAGCGCGTCTGGTTCTTTTTGACTATCCGCGGCTCGAACTCGCCGTTCCGGTCGCGCGGCGTCTCCACTTCCACTTCGCCGAAATCCCCTTTGAGGGTTTTGGAGGTCACCCCGTTCCGGCTGTTGCCGCTGTTGTTGCCCTCCGGATCGTGCTTCTCGTAGCCCAGGTGCTCGGCCATCTCTCCCTGCATGGCGCGCTCGACCACCCGCTTGGTGAACTGCTTCAAAAGCTCGTTTACGTCTTCCGGCTTTCGCCCCTGCTTAAGCCACTCGTCTATCAGTTCGTCACTTACCGGCGAGGGCCGCTTCGTCTTCTTCATTCCGTTCTCCCAGTGTCGCCGGAGAACGTTTACACAGTTTTCAGCTCACCCTCCAATCGCCCGTTGGATATCCCGTGTGCCGATGATCGGGTGGATCGCCTGGAACATCACTGCTGACAGCCCGAGCCTGCGCCAACCCCCGCGCTACCCCCGCAGATACTTGTTAAACCAGTCCACCGTCCGCGTCCACGCCAGCTTCGCCGCCTTCTCGTCGTACCGCGGCGTCGTGTCGTTGTGGAATCCGTGATTCGCGCCCTCGTACACATACCCTTCGTACGTCACGTGATTCGCTTTCAGCGCTTCTTCATACGCCGGCCAGCCGCCGGTAATCCGCTGATCCAGTGCCCCATACTGCAGCAGCATCGCCGCCTTGATCTTCGCCACATCCGCCGCCGGAGGCTGCGCACCATAGAACGCCACGCCCGCTGCCATCTTCGATCCCAGCGCCACCGCCAGCGAATTCACGATGCCGCCGCCGAAGCAGAATCCCACCACGCCGATCTTCCCATTGCACGACGGCCGGTCCCGCAGCCACTCCGCCGCCGCGACGAAATCCTGCGTCATCTTCGGACGATCCACCGTGCCGAACAGCGTCGCCGCTTTCTCTTCATCGCCCGGATATCCGCCCACCGTCGTCAGCCCGTCCGGCGCGAACGCAATGAATCCCTCCGTCGCCAGCCGCCGCGCCACATCTTCGATATAAGGATTCAGCCCGCGGTTCTCATGCACTACCAGCACGCCCCCGGTCTTCCCCGCCAGCTTCGCCGGCAGCACGTATTCGCCGCGGATGCTCCCGTTGCCCGCGGGTGACGGCACGGTCTCATAGCTCACCTTGATGCGCGGATCGCTCTTCGGCACCTGCTCTGCCCACGCGTAGTTCGGTCGCAGGCTCTCCCACAGCGCCGTCGCGGTCACACCGCTGCCCGCAAACTTCTTCGCGCCGTCCAGAAACGCGCGCCGGTCTATCTCACCGTGCACGTAATAATCGAAAAGATTCAGTAACTCCTGCGGAAAATCGGACGCTTTCTTTCTTTCCACGGCGCGGCTCCTTCAGCCGAAAAGCATATCAAAGCCGGAAAACTGCGAACTGTTAACTGAAAACTTCTCACGACCCCAGCCCCACCTCGTCCGCCGCGTGCTCATCGAAAACCTCCTCGGGCACTTCCCCGTCCGACATCTTGTAATACCGCGTCGCGCCACCCACCCGCGTCTGGCTCCCCGTCTCCGGATCGATCAGCACCAGGCTCACACTGCGCTTCACTTCGCGCGTCCCGTACGGCCCCACCTCAACCCGCCACACCTCCTGCAGGCACTGCACACTTTTATCGTTCGGATTTTTTGTGCGTGGCCACCGCATCCGGATAATCGAGTTCTTATCCATCGCGGGAAACTGCTGTTCACCACGCGCGCTGTCCGGTGGAATCACCCGCAGCGCTTCCGTCTCCGCATCCCTCACGCCTTCAATCTCGCGATCCGACCGCTCCAGCACCTGCGCCCACTCCGGCGAGTTCACGAATTTGTTCGACCACGCCGCCAGCGGCTCCAGATCCCGTACCTTCGCATCGGCTTCTTTGATGGCCGCCCGCACCGCGTTCTCCGCCGCCATCACTCCCGCCACCCGCGCCAGATGTGCCCGCACCGTGTACAGACTCAGCCGCATCCCCTCCGGCAATCCGCTGTCGACCACCGGTTCGTTCGCGAGCGATTGCCGCACGTCCTGTTTCGCCAGCTCCTCGCGTATCGTCGCTTTGAATTCCTTCGCCGCATTGCGCACCGCCGCGCCCGCCTGCTGCACCTCGCTCAGCGCCATTTCGATCGCATCATGCGTCGGCTCCGTCGCATCGTCCGGCGGTTCCAGATACCACGTGTAATCGCGATCCCGCCGATCGTACACTTCAGCCAGCGTGCCCTGCAGTTCGCGCGCCGGATAACGCCGCAGCATCACGTGCTCGCCCGTAGCCGCCTCCACGCCCAACCGCCACCGGTAGCGGATCACAGACTGCCCGCGCTGCACCCACTCTTCCTGATAGAAAACATGGCGCCCCTGCTCGTCGTCGATGCCCGAATCGGTGATCGCCATTCGGTACGCGCCTTCGTTGATAAGCGTGAACCGTCTGCGCCGTTCGAATACCACCGGTATGGCTGGCGGGTTCGCATCAGCCTTAAGCGAAGCCGCCGTCTCCGAAGCATTCTGCGAGGCCGATTTCCGCCAGGGCATGGCGCGCCCCAGCGCATCCCACATTTTCTCTGCGTTTTCTTCCGCGGCCGTTTCGTTCGGCTGATTCAGCGGCAGCACAAGCATGGCCCGTCGCGCCGCATCCTCGGCCGCGCCCCGCGCCTTCAGCAGCTGATCGTGTCCTGCCTTTGCCCCCGTAACGCCGTGCGCATCCAGATCCGCCACCGAAACCACCAGCAGGCTGCGCAGCAACGGCGTGCTCGCGTCCACGCGCTTCCCGATCTCCAGAATCAGATTCTGGATGTGCTCCAGATCGGCCGCGGCGGCATCGCGCACCGGCATACCCGCGTGGGCTGCGGCCATCAGGCGGAACGACACGAATTTCCGGATCGCCGCCCACGTCACATCCGACGGCCCGCCGATTAAATCCGCATCCGCCGCCGGAACCAGCCTGCCATCCTCCAGCCGGTAACCCCGGTCATGCCGCGCAATCGCCTGATCCACGTGCCCCGAAAAACTCCGCACCGTTTCGTTCAGCTCCCGCGTGAGCTGCCGGAATTCGCTGATTGCTTTCTCTGTGCCGGAAGCCGCGCCCGACGGTGCCGGACTCTGACCCATCAGCCCGCCCGTCAGGCTGATCGCAAGCAGAACCGAATTGGCTGCTCTTTCCCGCATGCTTCCTGCGGGCACACCGTCTCCGGCAGTCTGCCATAAATAAACCCCGTGAAAAGACCCGCCTTCATAAAGACCGCCTGAAGAATCACATCGCGAAGTACCGCTCCCGGCTTTCGCGACATTCGGCGCCGCTGCCTGACACCAACTCTGAACGTGTTCTTCATCGCATTGTAAGAGCTGCGCGAATAAGCTGTAGTTTGGCATTCGAATCGTTCCCCTCCAACCGTCTGCCAACGCCGCTGGCGCACGCGGTCAACCATATTCTGCGCATCGATCAGCTCGAAGAGCTGTACGAGCGCGCCCGCACCGTCGAGGATTTCAACCGCGGCATTCTCGACGCTCTTCAGGTCGAAGTCAGCATCGCCCCGTCCGACTTCGATAAGATTCCCCGCACCGGCGCCGTCGTCGCAGTCTCCAACCATCCCTTCGGCATACTCGACGGCGTCATGCTCGCCGATCTCCTCATCCGCGCCCGCCCCGACGTCCGCATCCTCACCAATCAGCTTCTCGGCGACCTCCCCGAACTCGGCCCGTTCTGTTTCTTCATCGATCCCTTCGATCGTCCCGAGAGCCGCGTCTCCAACGGCCGCGCGCTCAAACAGGCCATCCAGCATCTGCGCACCGGCGGCCTGCTGCTCATTTTTCCCGCCGGCGAGGTTTCCCATTTCGACATCAGGAAGCGCGCCATCTGCGATCCCCGGTGGAACATCACTGCCGCGCGCCTCATCCGCCTCGCAAAGGCAAAGGCTCTTCCCATCCTGATCCGCGGCGCCAATGGATTGCCCTTCCAGATGCTCGGCATGGTGCACCCGCGTCTGCGCACTGCCGCGCTCCCCGTTGAGATGCTGAACAAGCGCGGCAAGCACGTGGAGATCCGCGTCGGCGGCATCATCGAACCTTCGCGTATCGAAGCCCTGCCTGACGACGCCGAAGCCACCCGCTATCTCCGCTTCCGCACCGAACTCCTCGCCCGCCGCACCGAAAGCGCCGGAATCACCGCCGCGGACGTAACGCCCGTCGCGCCCCCCATCCCGGTCGATTCACTCGCCGCCGAAATCGCCGGCCTGCCCGCCCCGTGCCTGATGGAGAGTGCCCGCGAGTTCGCCGTTTACCTCACCGAGGCTCGCCAGATTCCGCTCGCCCTCCAGGAAATCGGACGCCAGCGCGAGATCGCCTTCCGCGCCGCCGGCGAAGGCACCGGGCATGAGCGCGATCTCGATCATTTCGATCCTTACTATCTGCACCTTTTCCTCTGGAACAAGGAGAAGCGTGAAATCGCCGGCGCCTATCGTCTCGGCGACGTGCCCCGCATCCTCGCCCGGTACGGCCAGAAGGGTCTTTACACCGACACGCTTTTCCGCTTCCGCCCGGGCTTTCTCGCGCGTCTCGGCCCCGCGCTCGAGATGGGCCGCTCTTTTATCGGACCCGAATATCAGCGTCAGTTCGCGCCGTTGCTCCTGCTTTGGAAGGGCATCAGCGCATACATCGCACGCCATCCCGAATACTCGAAGCTCATCGGCGCGGCGAGCGTCAGTAACCAGTATTCACCGGCCTCGCGCGAACTCATTGTGCGCTACTTCGAAAAACAGGACACTTCGCCCGAATGGCGTGGCGCGGTCAAAGCCCGCCGGCCTCTGCGCCGCACGCTTGTGCAGAAATGGGAAGCCGCCGCTCTCGCCTCGGTCGTTCCCGACATCGAAGATCTCTCCGCCCCGATCGCCGATCTCGAACCCGACGGCAAAGGTATCCCCATTCTTGTGCGCCAGTACGTGAGGCTGGGCGGCCAGCTTCTTGCCTTCAGCGTCGACCCGCAGTTCGGCAACACGCTCGACGGCTTCGTGATGGTCGACCTCACCCGCACCAGCCCCGAAATCCTCGCCCGCTACATGGGCAGGGAGCAGGCGCAGATGTTCTTCGCCTGGCACTCGGCGCCGCATCCCCGCGTCGCCTGATCCCTGCTGACTAATGTGGGGCAGGATGTTATCCTGCCACGGGGTTGTCAACCCCGCGTGTTCGCTTGCAACACTATCTGCCTGTCAATGCCAATAATGACTCACAGCAACTGAATCGATTCGTGTATCACCGGCCTGTACCCATTGCGAATGCACCTGACGATGGGCTCCGGAGTCAGCACGGTGACGGTCAAGTCGTTCGGGCGCAGCCGCTTTTCCGTATAGCCCTCCGCGGACCAAAGCGCCAGCGCATTCCCCCGCACCAGATAACTCGCGCCCGCGATCTCGACGAAACACGCGTCGGGTAACGAGCGCAATGGGGCCTCATAGGTGATCTTCTCCCTGTGCCTGCCGATGCGCGCGGGGTGCAGTTCTTCATCCATCTCATCGGCGTACAGGAATTCTCCGGATGGACGTTTCGCTGCCCGTCGCCACGCCTCCTTGAACTCATTGAACCGGGCGCGCCGGCATTCCGCACACGGCCGGTGGCCCGCCGCCAGGGCTACGGCTTCGTCAAGAAAGAACAGCTCGGTATAACGGCCCGGTGACATCACCACCCGCCGCCGGCCCCTGAATTCGAGCACGCAGGCAATCCATCGCCGGCTTGCATAGGGACGAATGATTTCTCGCCGGCCGTCATCCAGAACGCCATGCAGAACGCCGCCGCGATTCCCCATAAAGGTCCCGCGGGCGGCGAGTGCGACGATTTCGCCATCGGGCGAAACACGGTTTCGTAACGCCATTACACCTCTTGGCAAGCTGCTGAAAAAGCTCTTTTCGTTGCCGCTTGCTGACGCGCGCGGTTCACCTGCTTTTCCGAACCGCGACCGTAAGGGAGTGGCAAGAAGCGCTTGTCAGCAGCCTGTTAGTGGGGCCGGGCTTTCGAGGGGCACCCTCTGGGTCCCGCCGGGCTTCTGCCCGGCGCTGAACTTTACGAATTTTCAGTAACGCAGCGCGTCTTGTCAATTATCCGTCGGTTTCTGCTGCAGCTTATCGATCACAATCACCGGCACCTGCTTCTTCTGTGCTTCGAGCTTAAGCCCCAGCTGTTTCTCGATCGACTCGAATATCGTGGATACGCCGATCGGATCCGATGCGGCTGCCGCGATCTGTCCTCCCGGTTCGCCACCACCGCCCCGCCCCGCCGCGGCCGCCAGAGCGAGTGTCATCTGCGCCAGCGGATTGAACGAAAAGGTGAAATCCCATCCGCCCTCAAGGCCCGTGCCGTCGTCGACCGGTGCGTTAATCGGTCCCAGATTCTGCAGCCGTTCCGCCAGCATCGACATCGTTGCATTCTGGCAGTTCAGCACCTGCACGCCCGGCGCCTGGCCAGGCGAAGGCGGCGCCTGCCTGCAGTAGATCCGGCTGTTCGGATCGGCCTTCTTCAGTTTCGGCTTCGCCGCCACCAGCCTGTAAGCCGTGCCCTGGCGCTGTTCCGTGTGCCACGCCAGTCCGAAGCGCTCCACCAGCAGCGCCTTCAGCAACGGCGCCAGGACGTCATAGTCAATTCCCGGCGGCGCCTCATAATCCGCCGGCATTTTCGCCGTAATCGAGACCCGCACCGAATCCACCCAGCCCGGCCATCCTGCAATCTGGTCGTTGTAGTTCACGTTGAATGCCCGAATAACCAGAAACCGCAGCGGCATCGCCTCCGCCACGAACCGCCCGCCCGGCTGCATTCTGATCCCCGCGGGCAAAGGGAAACCATTGCCGCCCGCCTCGGCGAGCTTCACATCGGCCACTTCGAACTCCGTTGGAGTCCTGATCTCCGGCAGCACCTCCTTGACCTCCGGCGCATTCTCGGTAGGTTTCCGCTCCACCTTGTCCACCACAAGCACCCCCTTCGGTATCGGCACCTCTTCCAGCTTCAGTCCCAGCTTCTCGATCGCCTCCCGGAGCGTAATCCGTTCGCCCGCGCCCGCCATCGGCAGGACGAACGCCATCGAGTACTTCAGGTCGAACGTCCACTTGCCCTTCAGACCCGTTTGATCCGTCACCGGCGTATTGATCAGTGCCCCCACCATCCCGCCCAGACCTTGCGCGAAATCCGCCATAGTCACGTTGCGGCAGGAATATTGGAGCGTCCCGCCCGGCCCCATATTGATTTGCGTTCTGTTGCCGTTGAGATCAATGAAGAAGCTGCCGCCGCCTTCCTGCCTGGCCCCGGTCTGCAGCTTGCACCCGGTCTCGCCCGACCCGTCCGCTTCCTTCATCAGCGGCTTCTTCCCCACCGCCAATGCCCACGACGGAATTGGCTTCGTTTCTTCATGCGCCACGAGTTTGAAGCGCTCCTTCAGCAGCGCCTGCAGCATGAGCTTCTGCGTATCGGCGCTGGTATCGGGCGGTACTTTCGCGACCACATCGAATCGGTCGAGTTCCAGCCAGTTCGGCCCGCCGAGAATCCTGTCCGCCTCAAAACCCCACGCGATCCGGATCAGGTCCAGCATGGTGGCATTCCCCAGCTCGTAACGTCTGTTCCTTACAGAAACGGGCCGCGCGAAGTCCCTCTGGCTATTGGCGCTCGTGTGAATATCGGCAATCTCGAACCGCGGCGTCGCCCCAGGCGTCTGGCCCGAAAGAAGTCCGGAAAACAGGACGACCGTTGTGCACGCGAATCTACGCAACATGTCTAAGCCTCCCCGGAATTTATATTCTTCCCATCTCTGACGCCGGAAGTTCCGGATTCGTTGCCACCCGCTATCACCACCGAACGGGATCTATATCTCCCGCCGAATCACCAATCACACCCGAGCCCGAAGCCTCGCGGCTTCCGACATATGTCACACTGAGCCGCCATGACATTCCTGGTTCTTTATCTGCGTGAATCTGTGTCCATCTGTGGCCCATAAGCTCTTTGGCCCGTGCCGAAACTATGTTTTTGCCAAACGAACCCACAAGTCATTGAAAACAAACGATTCGGCCCTCTGGCCCTGCCTTGCAACGGCCCCGCCCCGCCTCCTGAGCGTCCAGAGCAACTCCGGCGCCCCGACCGCCAGCTCTTTCCGCCCGGGAAAGATTGAACCTATGATGGGAAAGCCTCGTTCTTTCTAACGAAAGGATTCAACGAGGGATGGCAGCTACGGCAGGGGCGATCTGGAACGCGACGAGCGCCGCCGGGGCGAATACAATCGCGGTCAGCTTGGATCCGGATTCCAGTATCGTCGAGCGGTGCCTCGGCGGCGACGCCGCCGCCTGGGAAGATCTTGTGCGCGCCCACTCCCGCCGCGTCTACGGCATCTGCTACCGCTTTACCGGCCGCGACTCCGAAGCCCAGGACCTCACCCAGGACGTTTTCCTCCGCGTCTTCCGCGCTCTCGGCAGCTTCCGCTCGACCGAAGGATCTTTCACCACGTGGCTCGCCCGCCTCACCCGTAACCTGCTGATCGATCACTATCGCCGTACCCGTAACGAGCGGGTGACCGACTCGATCGAAGAGCAGCTGCCGCGCGTTGAAGTCAGCCAGGGGGACGTTGTTTCGGCGCCTTTTCGTCCCGACAGCGCGCTCGCCGGCCGGGAGGCCAGTGAACTGCTCCAGACCGCGCTGGGAAAGCTCTCGCCGGAACTGCGTGAAACCATCATCCTGCGCGATCTGCAGGAAATGGAGTACCGTGAAATCGCCGAGGTGCTGGCGATTCCCGAAGGAACCGTGAAATCGCGCCTTAATCGCGGCCGCGCCGAACTGGCCCGGCTGCTCAGAAAACACCGGGGGTCTTATTGAACCGTGACCGTGAGGGAGCGGCGGGTCGGGCTCGTAGACGGAGCGAATAGTTGAAGGAACGGGTTTGATGCAAAGGATCATGAGCTGCGCGGAATTCGAGACGCTCCTCGCCGACTGGATCGACGAGACTCTCGCCGCTCCCGAGCGCGATGCCTTCGTGCGCCATCTCGAATCCTGCCCTTCATGCAAGGCTCTTCTCGAAGACGCCACCTCCGCCGTCGCCTTCATGGACCGCGCGGCCGACGTCGAAATGCCGCCCGCGCTGGTCCCGAAGATTCTCCACGCCACCAACTCCGGCTGGGAATTCAAGCTGCGCTCGCGCGGACTCAGCGGATGGATCAATCGCACCTTCGCGCCGGTCCTGCGCCCCCGCTTCGTCATGGGAGCGCTGTTGACGCTGGTTTCCTCCGCCACCATGCTGACGCGCTGCGCCCCGAACCACACGCTCACGCCCGCCGATCTCGATCCGGTGAAGCTGTGGAGTTCGCTCGACGACCGCACGCATCGTATCTGGGACCGCACCATCAAGAGTTACGAAAGCATGCGTCTGGTCTACGAAGTCAAAAACCAGATCAACGACTGGACCGAGCAGCAGCGTGAACAGGACGAGGCCGCCGCCGACGCCCGCGCGAATAAGAAGCAACTGGATCTGAATCAGGAACCGAAACAAGAGGATAAAAAGTAACCATGAACTGCGCCAACCACCCCGAAACCACCGCCACGGCATTCTGCCGCGAATGCGGCAAACCGATATGCCAGGAGTGTCAGCGTCCGGCGCTGGGGTCAATCTTCTGCGCGGAACATGCACCGGCTGCCGCCGCGCCCATTCCCCCGTTTGCACCCGCCCCGGAAACCCCGCGCTACACGGGATCGTCCTACGCCGTTCCCAACGCGCCGGCGACTCCGATCCCTTCTCCGTACACAGCGCCCGCACCGCTTCCCGGGAATCCGTCGCAAGCGCACACGCATCCCGGACTCGCCCTCTTTCTCGGCTTCATCCCCGGCGTCGGCGCCATCTACAACGGCCAGTACGCCAAAGGACTCGTTCACGCCGTCATCTTCGGGCTTCTGGTTTCGCTTGCCGCCAACACGCACCAATCGGCCTTTGAACCCCTCATCGGAATTCTGATCGCCATCTGGGTGTTCTATATGGCGTTCGAGGCCTATCACACTGCCAACAAACATCGCCACGGGGTGGCAGTCGAGGAATTCTCCAGCCTGATCGATGTGCGCGGCGGACACGGCCGCTTCCCCGCCGGCGCCGTTCTTCTGATCGGCCTCGGTTTCATCCTGCTCCTGGACACCACTGACATCATCAGCATGGAGCAGCTCGAGCGCTACTGGCCCGTCGGCCTGATTCTGTTTGGCCTCTACATGCTCTACGCCCGGCTGAGCCCCGCTGCCCATACGCCCGATCCGCGGCCTGATGAGGTCCGCAAATGAATGAACAAAGTACCTACCTTGTCCGCGCCATCACCGGCCCCATCATCCTGATCACCATCGGTGTGCTCTTTGCCTTCGATCGCTTCACCGATTTCCGCTTCTCGCAGACCTGGCCGGTGCTGCTGATTGTCGTCGGCCTGCTCAAACTGATCGGAGGCGGTGGTCGCTTCAGCCGCGGCCGGCGCGCAGATTTTCAGAATCCGGGGGCGCCGCGTTGACTCCTTCCCCCAGACCCCGCTCGATAACGGGGCCTCTCATCGTTGTCGCGATCGGCCTGCTTTTTCTGATCAACAATATCTGGCCGCAGCTTTTCTCGCTCTCGAGAATCGGCGATTACTGGCCGTTCCTGCTGATTGCCGCCGGTGTGATCGGGCTGGTCGAGGTACTTTATCACGTCAGCCGCGGCGTCAATCCTCCGCCCCGCATTTTCTACGGCGCGGGGATTTTCTGGGTACTCGTCGTCGGCCTCATCATCACCAGTGCCGGCCGCGGACACAACTGGCATTTCGGCCGGCTGGATAATCCAGGCGTCAGCATATTCGGATCGGATTACGAGTACGATGTCAACCTCACCCAGTCCGCCCGCGGCGTGAACCGCATCGTAATCGACAATCTGCGCGGTAATCTTTCGCTGAAAGGTCAGGACGGCGGCGACGTACAGGTGACCGGCCGCAAGACCGTGCGTGCGTTCAACCAGAGCGATGCCGACCGCGCCAACCGGCAGACGCAGGTCCGCGTCGAGCGCCAGGGCGATTCGCTCGTCATTCGCACCGACGAGTTCAACGGACCCCGCTTGATTCAGGTCTCAGCCGATCTCGACATCACCGTGCCCGGCGGCATCAGCATCGAGTCGCGCGGACGCAACGGCGATCTCGCGGTCGACCAGGTCGACGGACCCGTCGAAGTTTCCGGCGGTCGCGGCGATGTTCGTCTCAACCACATTGCGAAGGACGTGAAAATTGAATCCTCGCGCAGCGGCGACATTCACGTCACCGATTCGAAAGGCGGCGTGGAACTCGAGGGCCGCGGCAGCGACATCCAGATGGAAAACATCGCCGGCCCCGTCACCGTCACCGGCGAATTCGCCGGGACCCTTGAATTCCGCGCCCTCGCCCAGCCTCTGCGCTTTACCTCTCAGCGCACGGAATTTCACGCCGAAGCCATTCCCGGCTCCGTCACCATCGATCTGGGTGACATCAACCTGCAGGACGTGACCGGCCCGGTTCGGTTCCGCACCGCGGTGCGTGATATCAAGGCCGCCGATGTTACCGGAGGGCTTGATCTGATGGTCGATCGCGGCGATATCGAGATCACCGCCACAAAACTGCCTTTATCGAAGATCGACGCTCACACGCACAACGGCGACATCGTCGTCGCGGTGCCCGAGAAAGCAGAGTTTCAGATTGACGCTTCGACAGCGCAGGGCGACGGCCTCAACGATTTCGGCGCCGGCGTGCGGCAGGAATCAAGCGGACACGGCGCCACGATAAGGGGACATGTCGGCAACGGCCCCCTGATCACAATCGAAACGGATCGCGGCATGATCACCCTGAAGAAGAGTTAGGGTTTGGGCTTGTACGCGATGCAGTCGACTTCAATGCGGATCTGCGACATGAAGTTGCAGACGATGGTCGTGCGGGCGGGTTTCAGCACGCCGAAGAACTCGGTGTAGACCTCGTTCATTGCCGCAAAATCGGCGCCGTCGAGCAGATATACGCCGACCTTCGCGACATCGGCGAGCGACGCACCTGCGCCCTCGAGCACGAGCTTCAGGTTGCTGAGCACCTGACGCGTCTCGTGCCTGATATCTCCGGGATCAGGCGCCACCTGACCCGCGAGGAAAATGTAGTCGCCCGCCCGCACCGCGGGCGAGTACGGGCCTTTCGGGGTCGGCGCTCCAGGAGAAAAGATATGCTCGATCATCACTCCCCCTCAGCTTCGAGCAGGCGTTCGGCTTCGATCGCGGCCATGCAGCCTGCGCCGGACGCTGTGATGGCCTGGCGGTAAACGCGGTCCTGCACATCCCCCGCGTGAAACACGCCGGGGATGTTGGTCCGGGCGCCACCGCGAGACAGGAGGTACCCGTCGGGATCGAGGTCGAGCTGGCCTTTGAAGACTTTCGTGTTCGGGATGTGACCGATAGCTACAAAGAGCCCGTCGACTTCGCGGTCCCAAGTTTCGCCGGTGACGAGGTTGCGGAGTTTGACGCCGGTGACGATGTTCTGCCTGACGTCGTAAACGTCTTCGACCGCCGTATTGGTGACGAATTCGATCTTCGGATTTTTTCGCGCGCGCTCAAGCATGATCTTCGACGCCCTGAACGAATCGCGCCGGTGCACCAGCGCGACCTCGCGTCCGAAACGCGTCAGGAAGTTAGCTTCTTCCATGGCAGAATCGCCGCCGCCGATAACCATAATCTTCTTCTCGCGGTAGAAGAATCCGTCGCACGTCGCGCACGAGCTGACACCGTGCCCGATGAGTTTTTGTTCGTTGGGGAGATCCAGCCAGCGCGCTTTTGCGCCGGAAGCCACGATGAGCGTGCGGGTTTCAATCCATTCGTCGCCGAGCTTGAGGCGGAAAGGACGTTTAGAAAGATCAGCCTCGGTAACTTCACCGTCGAGGTACACGGCGCCGAACCGTTCGGCCTGCTTCTTCATGTTCTCGACGAGATCGGGGCCATGGATGCCCTCGGGGAAGCCGGGGAAGTTTTCCACTTCGGTGGTCAGCGAAAGCTGGCCGCCGACTTCGTGGCCCTTGATGACGAGCGGGTTGAGACCAGCGCGTCCCGTATAAATGGCCGCCGTGTTGCCGGCGCAGCCGGAGCCGATGATGACGACTTTATGCATGGAGTTAATTAATGAGGCTATCAGATACCGCGAGAGCCTATGCCGCTCAGCACGTTTGCGATCTCGGAACTGTTCGAGCACCCGCTTTTCGGTGCAGCAGTCGCCGTGCGGGATCGGGCTGCCATGCGGGCACGCCAGGGGATGGCCGAGCAGCGTGCAGATACGGTCCGTGACGTCGGGGCTGAGGATGTGTTCGAACTTGCAGGCGCTGGCTTCGACTTCGTTCTCATCGTGGATCGACAGCACGTCCATGAACAGCCGCTCGGCAAGACGATGGCGGCGAATCACGTTGCGCGCGCGCTCTTCACCTGCGGGAGTGAATTGTTCGTCACCGTTTTCGACGCGTCACCAGTCCGATGCGCGACAGCGTCGCGATCAGACTGCGCCACTGCATTTCGGTGAAATCGTGCGACTCCATGTGATCCTGCGACTCCCGGCGCGTCCAGAGGTGCTCAAGGACTTCGTCGAAATCCTGATTCTCTTCGGCGGAAAACACCAGAGTCTCTTTGATGCGGCCGTGTTCGAGATTGATTCGGCGGTCGGCGAGGCGTCCGGCGTTCTCGTCGTGAGTGACCATGACGATGGTGCGGCCCTGGGCGTGGAGATCGCTGAGGAGGTTGAAAACGATGTGCTGATTTTCCGCGTCGAGATTGCCGGTGGGCTCGTCGGCGAGGATGATTTTGGGATCGTTGACCAGCGCGCGGGCGATGGCAACCCGCTGCTGCTCGCCGCCCGAGAGCTGCGATGGCAGATGCGTGGCGCGCTCCTCCATGCCAACATGCTTCAGCGCCTGCATCGCGCCGGCTTCGTCGGTCATGCTGTGGAAGTACTGCGCGAGCATCACGTTTTCGATCGCCGTGAGATGCGGGACGAGATGGAACTGCTGGAAGACAAAGCCGACGGTTTCGCTGCGGAAGCGCGCCAGGTCGGCGCGGCGAAGGTGAGAAGTGTCGGTGCCGTCGATGACGCAAGGCGCCGCTCGATGCCTGATCGAGGCAGCCGATCAGGTTCAGCAGCGTGGTTTTGCCGGAGCCCGACGGACCCATGATGGCGATCCATTCGCCGCGTTCGGCGGTCAGGCTGATGCCGTCGAGCGCGTGCACGGCATTCGCGCCCGCGCCATAGATTTTGCGGACATCAGTGAGTTCGATGAAGACTCATTCTCCCCTCAGAATGATCGCGGGCTGGATGGTCCAGATGCGCGAGGCGGCGATCGCCGTTGCAATGGCCGCCACCGCCAGCATAACGCCCGCGACTCCGGCGAAGACGAGCCAGTTCACATCGACGTGAAAAGCCCCGCCGAAAACCTCGCGTCCGATGGCAGCCGCGCCGAGCAGGCCCGCCGCGTATCCGACCAGCGTGGCGGCGAGCGCGAGAGCGGCGGATTCGGAGACGAAGAAGTGCGGCGATGCGGCGCTCGGCACCGCCGAGCGCTTTGAGGATGCCGATTTCCTTCGAGCGCTCGATCACCATCTCGCTGAAATTGCTCGTCACGCAGAGGGTGGTGATGCCGAGGATGACCATGGTAAGCAGGAAGAGCGAGGCGCGGATTTTGAGCACTACGTTAGATTCGGTTCCGGCGACAGCGCGAATGGTGCGCACGTCGGCGGCGGGGAATTGTTTCGCCAGCGCGGCACGGACGGATTCGACCTGATCGCCCGGAGCGCGGATCTCGATGACGCTCGCAGCATCGTGGATACCGGCGAGGTTCGCGGCGGCTGCAAAGGGCACGAGGAGTTCGTTGTCTTCCGCGCCGCCGGTCCTGACGATGCCGGTGATTGTGCAGAGGGGGGTGTGCGCGCCGATCGCGAGCCGGAGATTTTCACCCGCCAGGCATTCGCGCGTCCCGTCGACGTGCCAGTAGGAAGTCATGGCCACGCTCTTCGCAGGGTCGAAGCCGGCAACGACTAAGCTGCCGGAAGAGGTGATAAGGAATGGGGCGGCTGTAGCGCCAAGCTTTTCCGCCGCTGAGACAATTTCGAGCGGAATAGTTTTCCCGGACTCGGGCACTGCGGCGATGTTTGCGCCGTAGCTACGAAACTCTTCGCGCATGCGGCGCTCGACGGTACCGTAGATCCCGAAAAGCACCGTCGCGAGAGCCGCGCCGATGGCAAGCGCGGAAAAAGACAGGAGCAGACGCTGTTTTCGATATTCGAGCGCGCGCAGGATAAAGCGCAGGAACATTCAGACGCCCTCCCGCAGTATTCCGGCAGGTTCGATATGGAGCGTTCGGTAAAGAGGCTGCGCCGCGCCGGCGAGAGCAATGGCCATCGCGGCGAAGACGATCAGGAATGGGAGGATACCGGAAACTTCGATCTGCGATGCGCCGAACACGGCAGCGCCGACGGCATGCGCGAGCCAGACTCCGGCGAACGCGCCGATCACGCCGCCGACCAGACCGACCAGTGCGATTTCGAGTCCGAAGAGGGTCGCGACAGTGGAGCGCGT
This sequence comes from Terriglobia bacterium, assembly GCA_963709215.1. GTDB lineage: Bacteria > Acidobacteriota > Terriglobia > Bryobacterales > Bryobacteraceae > BOG-234. The sequence goes on from CAVPVO010000002.1 coordinate 143,484, forward strand.
GGCGCCGATTGCCTGCATGATGGCGATCTCACCGCGACGTTCCATCATCGTCGTCGCGGTCAGGCTCCAGACGGTGAGGCCGGCGGAGAGCAGCGCCACGAGCGTAATCAGGCTCATCAGGCCGCCGACTTTGTCGAGGATTTTGCCTTCCGAATCAGCGACCTTGCGCACAGGCCGCGCCTGCGTGCCGGGGAGAGCCTCCTCGATCGACACTGCGATCGAGGTGACGTAGTTGGTGCAGAGCCAGCGCTCGCGCTCTTTCGGGTTCATGCGCTTCGGATCTTTGCGCGCGAAGGCGTCTTCGGGCTTGGTGAGCGCGGCGACATCTATGCGATCGACCTGGCCGGTGCGGCCGGTGAGCTGCTGCAGGCGCTCCAGCGGGACGAGGACGCGGTCGTCGGTGTCTTCGCCGGTGGAAACGATACCGGCGATGCGGAATGGTGAGCCGAAGATCGTGATGGTGTCGCCGGGCTTCCAGTTGTTGCGCCGCGCAGCGCCTGTGCCGACGACGGCTTCGTTGAGAACATCGGGCGTCCAGCGGCCCTTTGTGATTTGCCATGCCGGGTTCAGGGCTTCGACGCCGGTCGTGAGCGTGCGGCCATCGACCTTATAAGGATGCTGGAACCAGACGCCCTGCACCTGGAGCGCGCCATCCTGCGCGGTGATCGAAGGCGAAAAGGCGGTGACGTTGAGGCCCCAGAAGATCTTCTTCACGTCGGGCACTTCGGATTCCGGGATGAAATTCTTCGCGCCTGCTGTGCCTGCGGCGATTGAGCCCACACCGCCGGTCATGGATGCGGCACGCGAGGTGACGACAATGTTTGCGCCGACGGAGCGCAGTTCACGATTGATCTTGTCACCGATATCGAGCATCACGCCGAGCATCGCGGTGGCAACGGCCGAACCCAGCGCGATGGCCGCGATGATGAGGGCCTTGCGGCGCGGCGCGCGGCGGATCGATTCGTTGATGAAACGCACGATCATTTGAAGATGCTGGTTCCGTGTTCGAGCGCGTCGGCCGCGATTACGAGCTTGTCTCCTTCGACATGCGATGCGAGCGGAATCGGATTGCAGCCGCCGCGTACGCCGATGGTCGAGATCACGATGTCCGATCCGCAGTTGCGGCAGATGATCTCCGGACCCTTCTGATAGTAGCCCTGGGTGCCGCAGATTTCGCAGGCGTCGAAGGCGGTGGCGAGCGTGTGGTCGGGCTTTTCAATGACGATAAAGCGGACGCTCACGCCGTCGTCCTGCAATTCGAAGCGATGCAGATTGCCGTCGCTCAGGGCAGCCACCGGGAGGCGCACAGCGCCGTTATCGAGAGTCACCTGCGCAGGGGTGGAGAGCTGGGTGGCCTGGCGCGCGTAGATGAATTCAGCGGTGATCAGAAGAATGAAGATGCAGGACGCGACGCAGGACGCGATCATCCAGAAGCGTTCGCGGCGGGCCGACCATTGTGCTTTGCGCAGCGCGGCTCCTTCGAGTCCTTCTGTGCGCGGGCCGCGTCGTTTGCGCCATTCCATGAGCAGCATGACGGCGGCGAGCGCGAGGATGGTGACGAAAAAGAAGCTCTCGTTCTTGACGACGGGACCGACCAGCGCCATCTCGCGACTGCTGGAGGGAAGAATGCCGGCCTCGGAGAGTTCGTGCAGACCGGTGACGGCGAGCTGAAAGACGACCACCATGAGGATCACCGTGGTAATGCGGAAGAACTGGCGCAGATTGACGCGAATGGTGCCGCGTACAAAGCTGATGCCGAAGAGCACGGCGAGGAGGAGGCCGAGGATGGCGCCGAGGGCTTCGAGGATGGCGGATGTATCGAGCCGCACAACGCCGTAGAGCATGAGGACCGTTTCGACGCCTTCACGGAAGATCATGAGGAAGACGAAGAAGAAAACGCCCCAGCTGCCCGCGCCAGGGGTGGCATCCTTTTGCAAACGAGTTTCAATTTCGCCTTTAAGTCCGGCGCCGTGGCGGTTCATCCAGAGCACCATGGAGAAGACGAAAACGGAGCTGGCTATGAGTACCCAGCCTTCGTACGCGTCGTCGCTTATGCCGATTTTGGTGAAGGCCCAGGCTGCCAAAAAACAAGCAACCACGGCACTTAGAAGGCCCCGATAGACGGCAGGCATGAGGTCGAGGCGGCCAGACTTGCGCAGGTAAGCGACGGCGATGGCGATCACGAGCGCAGCCTCAACTCCTTCGCGCAGAGTGATCACGAACGTATCGAGCATAATCGCAACTCAGTTGCAAATCGATTGTATCAGGGCGCCGTACGCGAGGGTGATGAGGGGTCTGATCATGGCGCGCCAAGAGGAGGCCTGAACTTGCCGGTCCTTTGTTTTCAGTACTTCTTGGGTTCGTTTGGCAAAAACGATTTTTTGCCTGAATCCGTGCCTGCATATCATCCGTTGGTTATTCAGTCGGCAAAGACTTCGGCCTGGGCGATTACAGTATGTACCCGTGAAGAACGGCGTCGCCTGAAGAAAAGAGCAAGTGGGTTTGGTCTCAGAGAAAGAAAGTTGTCATTGATCCAGGCGCCGGGCAGAAGCCCGGCGGCAGGCACGAATGCCTGGCCCCACTAACTCCTGCGATGCTGGACGACGTAGGTCAGCGCTCCCGCGCCGGCGGCGATCGCGATTCCGCTCCAGTGCCAGAGCAGGAGATGCAATGCCTCCATATGCATGCAGCCGAACTGCTGCACGGCAACACCTGTCAGTCCTGCCGCGGCGCCCAGCGTGGCGCCTTTAGCCGCCGGCGACAACATCGCCGACCGGCGCAGCGGAATGGCCAGAGTCACACCTGTAAGCGCGGCGACGGAAACAACTCGAATGAGACATTGCCAGCTCACCCACCAGTCGGCTTCTGTCTCATGCCACGGGAACAACAGAATCGTTCCCGACAGCGCAATGAAGCCGAAAATCCAGAGGCTGCGCGATGCCGCGGCGGGCTGCGCCAGCGTCGGCGCCAGTTGCCGCGTCAGCAGAAAAGCAAAAAGCGCGCCACCCGCCACGAATATGGCGGACATGCCCGCCAACTGGCCTTTGTTCATCAGTGCCACGCCCGAGGTACCGAGGATCGAAGTGAGGGCGGACGCGGCAATGGCTAACGCGCCAAAGAGACCGAGAAAACAAATCCATGCCGCGGGAAGTGGCTTCACCGGCCGCAGGTCAACAGTCAGACTGTTCCGGATGCGACGGCTCAGCTCTTCCGGAATGGCATTCGCACCGCGATCGGGCCGATTCTTATCCGCCATCCCGGTTCTCCTTTATTAACTGCCGCAGCTTCTTATAGGCCCGGTGGGCTTTCTGCTTTACGGCGCCGGTGGTGGATCGAGTAGCCTGCGCCACTTCGGTCAGACTCATCCCGGACATCTTCAGCATCATTACCACTTCACGCTGGTCGCGCGGGAGCGTGTTCACTAACCTGCCGATATCCGCTGAATCAGCGACCGGCCGCGCCGCGGGCGGGGATTGCGCCTCCGGCACTTCCGCTACGAGGACCTCGCGCGCGCGCAGACGGGTTCTGCGCCGGTATCCGTCGAGCTTCGAGTACCGGGCAATCGCGTAAATCCAGGGGAGCAGCGGCTCAGACGGACGATAGGTCTGGCGCGACCGATGGATGCGAATCCAGCATTCCTGAAGCAGGTCTTCGATATCGCCTCGTCCCAAATCCGCGCCGGCCAGAAACCGATAGAGCGCCGGCGAAAGGCGCGTCACGAGTTCGTCCACCGCCGCGGGGTCGGCCTGCTGATACCGGATCATCAATTGGCGCAACTCCTCTTCGTCATCTGAGGGTTTCTGACTCACGGGACCGCCCCGCTGTACGGCGACCATAATTGCCGCGCTGCCGGACCCGCGAGACAGCCCTTTGAGTTATTCTTCGTTCCGGCCCCTCGTTTGGTCACGCTCTGCAACCGATCATATCCCCGATGCCATCACCCCTGTTTGCGCACCACCAGCACCGGGCATCCGGCCTGCCGCATCACCGCTTCGGCAACGCTGCCGAGCAGCATCCGGCCGAAACCGTGGCGGGCGTGGCTGCCGACGACGATCAAGTCCGCGCTCCATTCCCGGGACGCGCGCACGATTTCCGCGGCAGGTTCGCCGGCGGGCATAAAGCGCGCGGCGGACAACTCCTCCGGAAGAAGGCGCAGTGCGTTGGACAGGGCGGCGCGGCCTTCTTTTTCATCCTCTGCCATCAGTTCAGCCGGCGAGATCCCGGGTGCCTGCGCCAGCAGCCGTTCGACGACGTAAACCAGTGCGATCTCGGCGCCGAGCGTGCGCGCCAGTTCGACGCCGACTTCGGCGGCATGAAACGCGAGCGGTTCACCATCCAACGCGATCATGATCCTGCGAAAACTCACGGACGCCCTTTTCCTCCGCAACCGGAGCATGTGCCGCCGGTCGCGCAGGCCGGTCTGCGGCGCTGCTTCACCAACATCCAGCTCAGACCGGTGACCACCGCCACAAGCAACACCGGCACCAGCCAGACGGGCCAGCCGAGCTGCGGCGCGAGCGATGCGCGATAGAAGCTGATGACGCCCACCAGCGCAAGGAATACCGAGAGCACCAGACGCAGCGTGGTCTGTGGAAGCCTTCCCGCGACAACCGAAGCGAGCTGTCCGCCGATCAGCACCGCCGGTACGTTGGCCGCAAGAATGTTCCAGGGTATGCGCGCGCCGGTTGCGGCGTCGACCGCGAGATGCGTGATGGCCGCGGAGATCGATGCGGCAGCGATGATCAGGTGTGCGTTCCCGGCCGCGAGGCGCACAGGCACGCCGCGCAGCACCTGCTCGACCGTGCTCATTTCACCCGCCGAAAAACCCACCAGCCCCTGGAACACGCCGCCCACCGCCGTGGTGGCCGCGCGCAGCACATCGTTCAGACGGCGGTAATGGTAAACGCGGCCCTGCGCATCGCGATGTTCTTCAAGCGGCGCGGCGGAGGGATCCTTCGAATGCGATTTACCGGCTTCCGCGGTTTCGCGAATCAGCAGGAAAGAAAACAGAAGCAGGCCCAGACCGACCACCACCAGCAGCCAGTAGCCCGGCAGAAAATGCGCGGCGTAGCCGCCGAGCACCGCTGTAGGAATGGCAAAGATGAGCGCGTAACCCGCGATGCGGAAGTCAATCAGCCCGGCCCGCCAGAAGGCAGACGTCGAGCTCATGAAGCCGAAGATCTCCGTCAACAGCCCCACCTCCACGGACTGAACCGGTGAGAGCCGGTGGCCCAGCAGAGGGAAAACTATAGTAAAGAAGGGGACAAAAATCACGGCCCCCGATACACCGATGGTTCAAACACTGACACAGATGGTCAGCGCAACGGGGAACATCCAGGCATATTCAAACCAGTAAGCAGTGTTCATCGTGAAAGTGTACACCAGCTACTTCGCCGCGCCGCGTGTTTTGGTTACGGACGGCGTCAGGGCGTTGTGGGGGCCAAAGCTTCCATTAATGCGGCTTTCTCTGTAACCTTTCGGCGGGGGCGGTCGAAGTGAGGATCGGAGGTGAGCGCGCGTGACAACTGCTCCGGATCGATCCATGACAGATGTTGAAAGACTCAACCAGGCGCAGGATACCTGGGCGGCGGGAGACTTCCCCAGAATGGGCATGGAACTGGCGATCGCCGGTGAATTGCTGTGCGAATCGATCCCGATTCTGGCGGGACAACGCGTGCTGGATGTGGGAACTGCATCCGGAAATACGGCTCTCGCCGCTGGCCGGCGCCGGGCTATCGTTACCGGTATCGACATAACGCCGGCGCTGCTGGAAAGAGCGCGGCTGAGGGCAGCCGCGGAGGGGCTCCATATCGACTTCCAGTACGGCGATGCGACGGCTCTCGACTTGCCAGACGGCTCGTTTGACGTCGTGATGAGCACGTTCGGTGCGATCTTCGCGCCCGACCCGGCGAAAACCGCCGCCGAAATGGCCCGCGTCTGCCGGCCCGGCGGCAAAATCGCCATGGCCAACTGGACACCTGAAGGAATGCTCGGCAAGCTGTTTCGAATTCTGGCGCGATACTCGCCGCCCGACGCACAGGTTGACCTGCCCATTTCGTGGGGCGACGAGAGCGTACTCAGAGATCGTCTCGGACCCTGGGTATGCGACCTGCGGGTGAGACGCGAAACGGTTCGGTTTCGCTCGCCGTCCGCCGCGCATTGGGCCGAGTTCATGGAGACCCAGTTCGGCCCCGCGGTGGTGGCTTTCGACGCCTCTTCTCCCGAACGGCAGCAAGCTCTCAGGGAGGAGATGGCCGACCTCATGCGCGAATACAGCCGTTCGCCTGACACTACGGCTTTGGGAGAGAGCGAATATCTCGAAGTGGTGGCGAGTCGCCTGTAGGATGGTTTACATCTGGCAACATCAATAACGGTACGTAAGGGACCAGCCCATGGCCGCGCACTTGTGGTGGCGAACCCGGATCGTTTCCCGAATATGGCGCTACGGGCCTGGCGTTGACAGGCTTGCCCACGGAGGCGGCGTCCTGCTGCTTCCTCGCGGTGCTGTTTGCGGCGAGGACACTGAAGCCCAGGTTCAAGGGACGCTGAAGTTCAAGCTTAAAGGAGAGCAATGAGAAAAAGCACCGACCGGATACTTACCACTCACGTAGGTTCTTTGCCTGCGCCGCCCGATCTCTGGAACCTTGAAGGCGTCGATTCATTCCGTTTAAGCAGTGCCGTCGACGAAATAGTGCGGCATCAGCGAGACTGCGGCGTGGACATCGTTAACGAGGGCGAACTTACGAAAGGCGGCAGTTGGGTCGTATTCGTTAACGAGCGCTTAAGCGGATTTGAACCGAGTGCTACGGGCGGTGTGGCAAATCTCCTGACGAGCAGCAGGGACTGGCAGGAATTCGGCGAGTTTTATAAAGCGGCAATGGAGGGTGGCACCCTCTTTGAACAGACGCGAACGGCCCCGCAGCAGGTAAACACCCCGGCCCGACTGGACTGGAATTGTACGGGGCCCATCACCTATTGCGGGCAGGACGCCCTGAAGCGTGAGACCGATACTCTGAAGAAGGCAATCGGCGACACCGCGACAACCGACGCTTTTCTGACGTCCACGGCGCCGGCAAGTCTGGAGCCGGGCCGCGAGAATCGCTACTACAAATCGGAAGAAGAATTTGTATTCGCCCTGGCTGAAGCGATGAGCGTCGAGTACCGCGCGATCGTCGACGCGGGATTTCTGCTTCAGGTCGATGATGCATGGCTGGCGGCCCTATGGGATCGTATCGGTGTGACGATGGGGCTTGCGGCCTATAAGCGGTACTGTGCGCTTCGGGTAGAGGCGCTCAATCATGCGTTAAGGGGCATCCCGCCTGATAGGGTCCGCTACCACCTTTGCTGGGGAAGCTGGCATGGCCCGCACGCTTACGATCTGCCCATGAGCGACATCGTCGACACGCTCTTGTCGGTCAATGCGCAGACCTATCTGTTCGAGGCGGCCAATGTGCGGCACGAACACGAGTACGTAGTCTGGAAGTCGGTAAAGTTACCGGACGACAAGATTCTTGCGCCCGGTGTTGTGAGTCACGCTACAACACTGATCGAACATCCGGAACTGGTCGCCGAAAGAATAAAACGATTCGCCAACATCGTCGGACGCGACCGCGTTATTGCGTCGACCGACTGCGGGCTTGGTCTTCGATGCCACCCCCAAATCGCCTGGGCCAAGCTCACGACTCTTTCGCGCGGCGCTGAACTGGCGAGCCAATCTCTATGGGGGTGAGGACGTTCCGCCCACGGCTGGACGAATTCGCCAACCGATAAATGCGCAGTATCAATTCTCGGTCGGCTTCTGATTGAGCTTGTCGATTACTATCACCGGCACCATCTTCTTCTTCGCTTCGAGTTTCAGGCCGAGCTGTTTTTCGATCGATTCGAAAACCGTGTAGCCGCCGCCCGGATCGGACGCGACCGGTGCGCCGACCGGCCCCGCATCAGCGCCGCGCCCCGGCCCGTTGCGCATCAACTGCGGGAACGGATTAAAAGAAAAGTTGAAATCCCAGCCGCCCTGGAGGCCTGTCGCATCATCCACCACCGCATTAACCGTCGGAATATTCTGCAGCCGTTCGGCGAACAGCGCCATCGTCGCGTTCTGGCAGTTCAGCAGCATCTCTCCCGGCCCCCGGTTGGGACCCGGAGGCGCGTTCCGGCAGTAGATCCTGCTGTCGGGATCCGCCTTCTTCAGCTTCGGCTTCGCCGCCACCAGCGAATACGCAGTGCTGGAACGTTCTTCGGTGTGCCACACCAATCCGAAGCGGTCCTTGAGCAATGAACGAAGCAGCGGCGCGATGAATTCCGGATCGAGGCCCGTTGGGCTTGCCCCGGAGGGATAATCTCCCACCTTTGCCGTAATCGAAACCTGGACCGAATCCACCCAATTCGGCACTCCCGCGAGCTGATCGTTCCTGGCGATATCGAACGCACGGCTGAGCAGGAAGCGCAGCGGCATACCATTGACGACGAATCTCCCTCCAGGCTGTATCCTGAAACCGCCGAGAAACATCGGCATTCCCGGCGTCGCGTTCGGATCGGCCAGCTTGACGTCAGCGACTTCGAATTCCGTGGGCGCGGGAATGTCCGGCAGCACTTCACTTAAATTCGGCGGATTATCCGTAGGTTTCCGCAGCACGCTGTCGACAACAACCACCTTCATCGGGACGGGAATCTCTTCCAGCTTCAGTCCCAGTTGTTTCTCGATCGCGTCCGTCACGCTGATGTGTTCGCCGGCATCTGCCATCGGCCCGAAAGCAGGCAGCGACCACTTGACATCGAAGTTCCATTTGCCCTGGAGGTTCGTTTGGTCGCGTACCCCCTGATCGAAAAAACGATTGTTCAGCTGCACGCCGGCCATCGAGCCCAGGCCCGCCGCGAATGCCGCCATCGTCATGTTGCGACACGAATACTGAACCATCATTCCCGGCCCAAGAGGGATCACCGCGGTTGTGCCGTCCGGACGACTTTGGAAGAGCTTCGGACCCTGCGGGTCATCGCCGGGTCGGTTTGCGACTTTGCAACCGCTCTCGCCCTTGCCGTCGGCTTCTTTCATCCGCGGGTTCTTCCCGGCGCTCAGCGCCCATGCGGGAAACGGCTTCGTCTCCTCGCGTGCCACGAGTTTGAATCGCTGCTCCAGCAGCGCCTTCAGCAGGGGCCCCTGTTTCTCGAGCGCCGGATCGGCGGGTACTTTGGCGATCACGTCGTAGCGGTCGAGTTCCAGCCAGTTCGGTCCGCCCAGTATTTTGTCGCCGTCAATCCCGAAAGCGCCGCTGAGCAGGTTCAGCATTGTGGCTTTGCGGATTTCCAGCCGGCCATGGTTTACCGGCACGATAACCATGTTGTCGTTGTTACTTTTGGCGCTGGGGTGGACGTTGGCAATCACCACCCCGGGCGCGTCAGACGATTGCGCGAACAAAGCGCAGCAAAACAGGACGATCAACCCGGGTCGTAGAATCTCCCTCATGTTTTCGCCTCTCCGGTTTATTGTCTCCGAAATTCCGGAGCATATCGGATACCACCGGTTTAACTTTGACGCCGCCGCGCGCTAAGCTGTGTGCTGGAAAATGGGCGCATGAGTGCCGATCTGCTTCGAAGTCTGAAGTACGTGTGCCAATCCGGCCCGCTGCGTGCATTCTCGGCGCGCATGGCCCGCTGCGCCATCGCGGCTCATACACCACGCTGAGCAGTAAAGCTAGAATCGAAAGCGAGACTTTCTGAAGTCCAGCTATGAGCGAACGATTTTCGATTCGATCGACCGATGGCGTCGAGATTTCCGTCCAGAAGGCCGGGGCGGGTCCGGCGCTTCTCCTTATTCACGGTGCGCTGCTCAACGGAAGCATTTCATGGGGCCTGGTTCTGCCCAAACTGGCGGAGCAATTCACGGTGTATGCCCTGGACCGTCGGGGACGCGCGCCCAGCGGCGACGGCAAAGAGTACTCGCTCGCGCGTGAGGCAGATGATATCGTCGCGGTCGTCCGGGCGATCGGGCAGCCGGTCAGGGTGCTGGCGCACTCCTATGGTGCACTTGCCACACTGGAGGCGCTCGATCGGCTGAAAGGCGTTGAGCAGTTGATGCTCTACGAGCCTCCCTTTACGCTGACGCCTCCGGGGCCAGCCGCCGAAACGCGTACCGCTAACATGGAACGAGCTCTGGAGTCGGGTGATCGCGCACAGGTTGTGACCATCTTCCTGCGCGATCAGATCGGAGTGCCGGAAGAACGCCTCAACGCCTTCCAGCGCTCGCCGATCTGGCCACTGGCGCTGCAGATCGCTTCGACATTGCCACGCGAGTCACGCACTGTGAATACGCCGCGCTCCTGGGACGGCCGCCTGGCCGACTGGAACGTTCCGACGACGATGCTGGTCGGCACCGAGAGCCCGACCATGCTCAAGGACACCACGGCTTTCATAGCCAGGGCGATTCCCGGTTGTCAGGTTGTGGTCTTACAGGGTCAGGGCCACAGCGCGATGATGGATGCGCCGGATCTGTTCGTCGCGAAGGTGCTCGATGTGACCCATTCACTCCCATCCGGTGCGGGCGCTCCGCGGCAGGCCGACACCTAAAGTAGGCCGATCTAAAGTAGGCCGACAGCCACGGCTTCGGTCCAGTGAATCCTGCCGGAGCACGGCGGACAGAATGCGTTGAACGATAATGCTCGGGTTACCGGGCGCCCGGGTGCGCTTCGGGGCCAGGGCAGTCTATTGTTCTGACGGGCGCTTGATGTGGCCCTGGGTGAAATCGCGGTTGTTCTCTTCGCAGGAATATTCCATCAGCTCAGAACCCGGCTTCATCAGCGCAAAAATGCGGGTGTTTTTCCAGGGCTCCCGGTAAGTCTTAGGATCTTCTACCGTGATCTCCATCCTGATCCGCTGTGCGTCGAGCCGGGTCAGCCTCTGGATGACGTGCATGGCGTCAGAGTGCGGATGTCCGACCGTGTCCAGCCGCGTCTTGCCGTTAAACCCAATCGTGTCGATCACCAGCGAGTCGCCGTCCCATTTGGCCACCGAATCGCCGAACCAGGTGGGATAGACGTCTTTGGGGTGGTCCCTGTCAAGGGCAGCGATGTGGAACCAGGTGTTCTGCTCGAACAGGAACGCAATCTTCTTCGGGGTTTGCAGGATTTCAATCGGATAAGGTGCGTTGAACGAACGGAGATAGCCGAAAGGCAAGCAGGCGCCTGTATAATCGCCGTCCGTGTGCGGGTCGTACTTATCGAATGCCGCTTGTGCCGCTGGAGTAAAAGGGAGATTGCCAGGACCTTCCTGCGACATCAGCGGACCGTTTTTTGTCGTCCGGGCCATGTCAGGAACATATGGATGGTCCCAGACGCCGCTGAAATCGGGTTTGCCGTCAGCGGTCCGCGGAATCGAGCCAGACGTTACTGCGCTCGCGGACCCGGGTTTAGGCGCCAAAGGATCGCCCGTTTGCGCAAAGGCAGGAAGGGCGATGGCCGACAGGATTAGCGACAGTGCTGAGTTGGTCCGCATAGAGGGGAATCTCTCTCGCATGAAGTATATCCGAACTGAGCACTGCATCGGGCGCAAGACCAATCTGCATTGCCGGGGAAGCGACTATACGGCTGCGGAAAAACGCTTCTTGCCACTCCCTTACGATCACGGTTCGGAAAAGCAGGTGCTGATTCCGCAGGGTTACTGAACCGCGCGCGTCAGCAAGCGGCAACGAAAAAAGCCTTTTCAGCGATTGCTGCCGACTTTCATGCGGGCGGGCGGCGCTGCGCTATTCGCAGACCCAAACTGAGAGGCAGTCTGGAGAACGGTCTTGCGTTAAACTAGCCGCGATAGCTATATGGTTCGCCGGATCGCGATTCTTCTGTTCGGCTTGATTGCCTGTCTGTTACCCACGTATCAATTGGCTGCGCAGCAGGCGCCCTCCGCCGGCCGAGGGCGAGGTGTTCCGCCTCCGCCGCCGTTGTTTTTTAAAGAGACGTGGAAGCTTATGGGTCCACCTCACGCGATCGCGCCGGGTGAGGTCGTCCTTACTAACGCGAACCTCGAACTCAAGATGTATGGGCCATCAGCGACGGCCATGGATCCGGACAAGCGAATCTGGATTTCGGGCCCTCCCGTGAACATCTGGACCGGGATGTGTACGACGCCGTTTGCCGCCACGCTGCGAGACAAGGATAACTATATGGACCTGACCGGCCTTTCGAAGATTCGCTGGACTACACGGGCGTCAGGTTTCCACGCCGTGCGACCTGTCATTAAGCTCATGGATGGAACGTTCCTGGTTGGCGACCACGCAGATGCATCGACCACTACATTCCTCGAAAGTGAATTCACGTTTGCCGGCCTGCGGTGGATGAAGCTTGACATCGATCGGGTTGTGACCATCGGTCGCTACGGGCCGCTGGGTGAAGCTTCGAATTGGGCAGAGGCGCCGGATCTGAGCAAAGTCGATGAGGTAGGTTTTGTTGATGTGATACCCGGGAGCGGCCACGGCTCCGGCGGTTATGTGAATGTTGCCTCGTTTGAGGTGTACGGAATACCGGTTAAGCGAGGCGGAGGGCATTGACAATGAAAAAACGCACAGGCGTGACAGCTATTGTTTTCGGTACGCTTACGTTGGGCTCCTTTCCGATCGCGGCGCAATGGCCGACTATCAAGGATCCGACAGTCCCGCGCGATTCCGCGGGCGAAGTCCGTGGAGATGCGACAAACTCCGCGGACGCCAGATGGAAAGCCGGACTTATCCGGGCTCTGGATGCACGCAAACAGTGGCCCCCCGGGCGGACGCGGCGGTCGTGGCGGCCGGCAGGGTGACCGGGGCGCGGGCGTTGTCCCTCCGGGGGCCCTGGTAGTTTTCGGCTTGAGGCGCCGACAAAACCCTTCCCCTTCGATCCGAAAGGCCCACCTGTGGCCGCCTTCTTCGAGGCCGGCGCGAACATGGAAGGCGGGTTGCCGTACACCGAGTGGGCTCGGGATATCAAAAAGAAGCGGACGGATCTGCAGGCCCGCGACAACCCCGACGCGAATTGTCTGCCGATGGGATTTCTGCAGTTTCACCAACAGCCCCAGCCACGCAGGATCATGAACGTTTCGAATCCGAAAATGATTCTGATCGAGTACGAAGCGAATAATGGCCTCCGTCACATCTATATGGATGGGCGGAAACTTCCGCCGCAAGGCGACCCACAGGCCTGGTGGTACGGGTACTCGGTGGGCCATTGGGACGGCGATACGCTGATTGTCGAAACGAATAACCTGCGGGGCGCCGAAGACGGCCCGCATGACGGCTGGCTGGACGTCAATGGCAGTCCGTACTCGGAGCAGGCAAAGTTCACGGAAAGAATCCGTCGTCCGAGCTACGATCACCTGCAGATTGACGTGACGCTGGAAGATCCCAAAGCGTACACGAAGCCGTGGACGGTTCGAGTCGATCAGCGTCTTATCGTGGACCAGGACCTCATCGAATTCGAATGCAATGAGAACCAGCAATTCACGAAGCACGTCAAGACCGAGTAATACGGCTGAGGCGTAAGAGAGCAGAAACCTCGGCTATCGCACCCCGTCGGCCGGTCTGCGATCTTGAATAGATGGGGATCGACCGGCGCACTGTGGCTGTGATGTCTGCGGCCAGCGCCGTCTGCGTAGCCAACATTTACTACTGCCAGCCGCTGCTGCCGGAAATCGGCCGGTCGCTTGGCGTGTCGGACCGCGCCATCGGCTATCTGCCCATGTGGACGCAGGCGGGCACGGCGCTCGGCATGTTCGCATTCGTGCCGCTGGGCGACATGTTCCCGCGACGGCGGCTGATCGTCATGATGTCGGTGGTCTCCGGCGCTGACGGTGGCGATGATGGCGGTCGCGCCGAACCTCGCGCTGGTCAATGCGGCGGGATTCGCCACCGGACTCGCGGGAATCGTAGCGCACCTGATTCTGCCGTTCGCGGCGAAGCTCGCCCCGCCCGAACGGCGCGGGCATGTAGTCGGCACCGTGCTAAGCGGACTGCTGCTCGGCATTCTTCTGGCGCGCGTGGTCAGCGGATTTGTCGGGCGATGCCGCTCGGATGGCGAGCCATGTACTGGATCGCCGCGGCGGCAATGCTCGGGCTCGCGGCTGCGCTGCGCTATACGCTGCCGTACGATCATCCGGAGCCCGGCTTAAAGTATCGGGAGCTGGCCCGGTCGATTGTGCGTCTGGTGCACACGCAGCCTGTGCTGCGCGAGGCGGGTATCATCGGCGGACTGCTCTTCGGCGCGTTCAGCTCTTTCTGGGCCACGCTGGTCTTTTTCGTTGCCACGCCGCCCTATCATTACGGACCGCGCGTGGCGGGGCTATTTGGTCTGGTCGGGGCTGTGGGCGTTCTCTTCGCGCCGTGGGCGGGTAAGCTGACAGATCGCAAGGGGCCCGCATTCACTGTCACGTTCGCGATCCTCACGACGATCGCATCCTATGTGGTGTTCGATCTGGGCGGGCGGATTTTCGCGGGTTTGGTCGCTCGGCGTGATTCTGCTCGATCTGGGTGTGCAGACCGGACACGTCGCGAATCAGACGCGGATTTATGCCCTGGTGCCGGAAGCGCGCAGCCGGCTGAACACGGTGTATATGGTGACGTATTTCCTCGGCGGGTCGCTGGGCTCGGCGCTGGGCGCTTTTGGATGGTCGCACTGGAGGTGGAACGGCGTCTGCGCGGCCGGGGCGCTGCAGCTGATGCTGGCGCTCGCAGTTCGCGCGTGGGCGCACAGCAGGACGCAGCGGGAGGTTCATAATGGTGTGGTTTCCGTGCGCTGAATGTCCAACATTCGCATCGTCTCCGCCATTGAGTCCGACGTCCCGATCATTCTGGAAATGATCCGGGAACTCGCCGCGTACGAAAAGCTGCTGCACATCTGCGCCGCCACGGAAGATCAGCTGCGCGGGACTCTGTTCGGCGAGCGTCCCGCGGCCGAGGTGCTGCTCGCGCAACTGGACGGCGCGACGGTTGGATTCGCGCTTTTCTTTCCGAACTACTCGACGTTCCTGGCCCAGCCCGGCATATTTCTCGAAGACCTGTACGTTAAGCCTCATGCGCGCGGAAAAGGCGCGGGTATCGCGTTACTGAAGGAGCTCGCCGGGATTGCGGCGGCGCGGGGCTGCGGCAGAGTGGAGTGGCTGGTGCTCGACTGGAACGCGCTGTCGATTGAGTTTTATAAGAAGCTGGGCGCGACAGCCATGGACGACTGGACAACGTTCCGGTTGACGGGCGCGGCGCTGGTTCGGCTCGCTTCTGCGCGCTAATCCGACGGAACGCCGTTCGTTTCCAGCTCGGCTGTGACCGTCGCCGGATCGGGCATCGGTGCCTGCCCGCGGCCAGGGTTGAAGCGGGAGCCTTCCATCCAGGCGAACGCGAGGCTTCCTCCGACAGCCGGATGGATTGCCGCCACTGACACGAGCGGCAGCGCGTAGCGCTTTGACTTCACCAGCGATTCCAACACGCCCCGCACCTTGCTGCTGCGCGGCACAGTGCCCGGAACCTGGGGGATGACGAAGGTCGAAAACTGCAGATCGCGGTGGTGTCTGCTGTAGCTCGTCAGGCTGCGCGCGGCCTGCTTGGGCGTCATGATACCTGCATCGGCCAACAGGCTGCGATGCACCGCGCGGGGATAGTAAAGATCGATCGTTTTCCGCGCGAAGTCCGCGCAGTTGTGGAAGACGATGTTGAAGTACCGCTTGTTTGTGCGTGAATTCAGGGTTCGGATCAGCCGTTGATCCTGGGCCTCCGTCGATTCGATCCCATAGGCGTATATGGTGCGGTCGTACGCCGAGCCGACCAGCTGAGTCCAGTCGCCCTTCGGCATGCTGCCGTCCGGGCCATCCGGCGCGATGTGTTCGAGATGGGCGCGGCGCCAGGCATCACGCATCGCCGCGACGTCTTCGGGGCTCACGCTCGTTGGCACATCTTTCGGGTCGTCAACCGCGTACAAATAGGGAACCAGAGGAATCGCGAGCCAGTCGTATCCGCCCACGTGATCGTAGCGGCTGATGACGACGCCCTGCTCGCCTGCGCGGCATCGGCGAAGTATAACGGGTGAGTCGGCGCACACGTGCGACAGATAAACCGCGGCGTGTCCGGTGGGATTCATACCGCCGAAGGTGCCGTACGGCTCTTCGAGAAACAGCGTCACGGCGGGAAGCGCGGATTGCGTACCCAGCACAAAAAACCCGATGATCAGCGCGGCCCGGCTCACTGTCCTTGAAAAGGCACGGCGTCCGCCAATGATAAAATCCGTACGCAGGTTTTCTTTCCCATGCGCCTCCCGGTGGTGACGCAGTGTTTCCGCGCTGCGGTTCTGCTTCTCCCGTTTATTCCAGCGAGTCTTACGGCTGCGCAGCCAACGATTGTGGTTGGATTTGTGGGCGGATTCGTGCACCATGACGATCCGGTGCATCAGGAGGTTCAGCTTGCCGCGCACCTCCGCGATGCGTATCCGTCGGGTGTCGCCGTCGAGATGTTTGCCAACAGCGCCGGCGGTCGCGCGCACCGTGAGATCCTCCGTCTGCTCGACAGCGATGACGACGGCACCCTGTCTTCGGCCGAAAAAAGCGGTGCCCGGGTGGTGCTTTACGGCCACAGCTGGGGCGCATCCGCGGCGGTAACGACGGCGCGGCGTCTGGAAAAGGACGGCATTCCGGTTCTGCTGACGATTCAGGTCGACAGCGTTTCGAAGCCGGGCGGGGATGACCGCGTCATTCCGGCCAATGTCGCGCAGGCCATCAACTTTTATCAGCTCGACGGCATTCTGCACGGCCAGCGCGAAATTCTTGCTGCCGATCCATCGAAGACGCGCATCCTCGGCAACATCCGGCTGCGCTACAAAACGCACACGGCGAATTGTGACGACTATCCCTGGTACGCGCGCCTGTTCATGCGGCCGCACATCGAGATCGAATCGGATCCCGCGATCTGGAGCCGCATCGAATCGCTGGTGCGGGCGCAGCTTCCATCCGAATAAGCTGCGCGGCGATCAAGTATGATTGCCGCTATGAAGCTGGCCGGATTCTTTCTTGGCGCGGTGATTGCGTTGGCGCAGCCGGCGCCTCCTGCGCATCCTTATCCGCGTGTCGACGATACGCTGGGTTACAAGGCCGATCCCGACTGGCCGCGCGACAAACCCCCGGCGGGCGGCGAGTGGACGGCGGCGATGTCGAGCGTCGCGATCGCGCCCGACGGCAACATCTGGACGTTCAACCGCGGGAAAATTCCTGTGCAGGTGTATACGCCGGACGGACGGCTGGTGAAAGCCTGGGGGCAGGAGCCCGGTTTGTTCAGGAACCCGCACACGGTTCGATTCGACGGCGCCGGCAATCTCTGGCTGGTCGATACCAGTCATCAGACCGTGCGCCGTTTCACGCCGGATGGCAAGGTGCTCCAGACCCTCGGCACTCCCAATCAGCCGGGCGAAGATGAGACGCACATGAATCAGCCGAACGACGTTGCGATCGCGCCGAACGGCGATGTCTACGTCAGCGACGGGTATGGGAACAACCGAATTGTCGTGTTCGATAAGAACGGAAAGTTCATTCGCGCCTGGGGAAAGCTCGGACAGGGGCCAGGAGAATTCAGCCAGCCGCATTCGATCGTGCTTGACTCGAAGGGCCGTCTTTATGTGGCGGATCGCAACAACGCGCGAATTCAGATCTTCGACGCGAAGGGGAAGTTTCTGGCCGAGTGGAGAAATATCGTAACCCCGTGGGCTCTGGCCATTACGAAGGCGGACGAAATCTATGTGGTCGGCAGTTCACCGATGCTGTGGTCTGAAGTTCCGGCGGCGCAGGCGTATCTGGCTACGCCGCCGAAGGATGAGCTGTTCATGAAGCTCGATACGGAAGGCCGTCTGAAGCAGCTTTGGACGTTTCCGAAAGGCGACAAACCGGGTGAACTCGACTGGGCGCACAGCATCGCTGTCGCGCCGGACGGTACCCTTTACTTCGCCGAAGTGATGGCGCATCGGGCGCAGAGATTTTTGCCGGTCCAAACTGGTGCAAAATAGATCCATGACGAACTCGCGCCGCGAATTTCTGAAAATCGCCACCGCCACCGCTGCCGGTGCGCGACTGGTGTTGTCCGCCACCGGAGAACCGACGCTCGGCATGATTTTCCCGCCGGCGAACTACGCGATTCCGCCCGAGTACAAACGCATGTATCCGTCGGGCGTGCGCTTCGTCGGAATAGGCGTCGGGCTGCCGGCGATGACGCCGGAAGGCTACGATTCCGTGATCGACAAGATCGTGCCCACGGCGGTTGAACTGAAGAAGCAGGGCGCGCAGGCGATCTCGATCATGGGCACGTCGCTGACGTTCTATAAAGGCGCGGCATTTAACAAGCAACTGCAGGACGCCGTGACGAAGGCGACCGGCCTGCGATCCACCTCGATGAGCAACGGAATCATCGAAGGCCTCAAAGTGGCCGGAGCGAAACGCGTCGCGGTGGCAACGGCCTACAACGAGGAAGTGACGGATCGCCTGAAGTCTTTTCTGCACGAGAACGACTTTGAAGTTGTGCACGCCAAAGGCCTGGGCATTCTGCTGAACGTTCCGCAATCGGCGCAGGACGGCCTCTTCGAGTTCAGTGCCGGCGTGAAAGAAGCCGCGCCGACCGCGGATTCACTGCTGATCTCTTGTGGCGCGCTGAAGACGCTCGATCTGCTGGCGCCGCTGGAGAAACGCTGCAAAGTCCCGGTGGTCTCGAGCCAGCCGCACGGATTGTGGAATGCGGTGAAGCTGGTCGGCCTCAGTGGACGTGTTGACGGCTTCGGCTCGGTTCTGGCGAAAGGCTAACTACCGCTAACGCGCCGGTCCGCCGGCCAGCCAGGTTTTGCCGCGGGCGTAAAGCGCTTCCACTTCGGGTCCTTTAAGACCGGGCATGTCCTTCTTGACGTTGTAGCCGATGCGCGTCTGCAGATAGGCGAGGTGCCGATAACCTTCGGGAAACTGCTGCAGGATTGCCTCGTCGAGACGGAGGGGCTTCGCCGGATCGGGGTCGATTACGTCCATGCGGTCTTTTTCGTAAATGGGCTGACGCAGCACGATGGCCCAGCGGTCCCCACGCTTCTCGAAGAAATCGTAGAAGCGGCCGGTGCAGACGACGTCTACCATGTGGTCTTCGACGCGGGCACGCTGCGAGATCGTCATTTTGGTCTGGGAGATCGCCCGGTGGCCCGAGACATCGATCGAGGTGCCGCCGAGGAAATGCAGAATGCTCGCACCTTTGTTCCAGCCCTCGATGCTGGCGCGGATGAAGTCGGCAGCCGGACCCTGAAACCATGTCGCCATCATGTAGCCCTCTTCGTGCCACACGGTGCGGAATCGATCCCAGTCGCCCGCATCGCGCCATACCACCCAGTTCTCGACCACTTCGCGTATCGCCAGTTTGTCTGTCATCGCTTTCGCAGCTTATCAGCACCTGCATGATAAGTTGGCCCCATGAAATTTGGTGGATTTTATGAGATGCAGCATCCGCGTCCGTGGTCGGAGGGGTCTGACCACAAGCTGATCAAAGACGCGCTGGAGCAGGTCGAGCTTTCGGATCGTCTGGGCTACGACTACGTGTGGGCGACCGAGCATCATTTTCTGGAAGAGTATGCGCACTCGTCAGCGCCGGAGATTTTTCTGGCGGCATGCAGCCAGCGCACGAAGAATCTGCGGATCGGACATGGCATCGTGCAGATGCCGCCGTTCATCAACCATCCGGCGCGGGTGGCGGAACGGATTGCCACGCTCGATCTGGTCAGCGATGGCCGCATCGATTTCGGGTGTGGCGCCGGTGCCACGGAAACGGAGCTCGGCGGATTCAACGTGCCGCAGAGTCAGAAGAAGGACATGTTTCTCGACGGCATGCGCATCGCTATCCGCATGATGGTGGAGAATCCGTTCGCCGGCTACGAGAGCGAATACATCAAAATGCCGCAGCGCAACGTGATGCCGAAGCCGCTGCAGAAGCCGCATCCGCCGCTGTGGATGGCGTGCTCGCGGCGCGAATCGATCCTGCAGGCGGCGAAGCTCGGCGTTGGCGCGCTGACGTTTTCGTTTGTGAGTCCCGACCAGGCCGCGCAGTGGGTCAAGGATTATTACGAGGCGATCGAGAACGAATCGGAGCCGATCGGCTACGCGGTGAATCCGAATTTCGCCATCGCGTGTCCGTTCCTGTGCGATAACGATGCGAAGCGGATGGAACAAGTGGGGATGGAGAGTTATGGGTTCTTTGTTTACGGGCTGGGGCATTACAGTTTCTTCGGCGAGCACATTCCGGGCAGGACCGACATCTGGGACGAGTTTAAGAATCATCCGAAGGATTTCGCGCTGCCTGAGGGCCGGATACAGGACTGCGTGGGTACGCCCGAGATGCTGCGCACGCGGCTGCGCGAGTTTGAAGCGGTGGGCATCGATCAGGTGATCTGCATCTCGCAGGCGGGGAAGATTCCGCATGAGCTGCTGTGTTCGTCCATCGAGCTTTTCTCGAAAGAAGTGTTGCCGGAGTTTAAGGATCGCGAAATGGCGGGGCAGGGAAAGAAAGCGGCGCAGGTCGCGCGTATTTCAGACAAAGCCATGGCGCGGAAGCCTGCGGTCGAGGCGGCAAAAGAGCAACTGGTGATCAGAGCTGCGGGCCATCACTAGGCGACCGGAGACGCCGGGCAGAAGCCCGGCGGCAGGCTGGAAAGCCTGGCCCCACTAATCGGAAATGATATGCTGATTCGGACGCACGGAAGGAAAACTATGAAAACGACTCATGCAATTGCGATCGGCGCCCTGGTGGCAGCCGGCATCGGCGCCTCCTTCGGACAGGGTCCGCCTGCCGGTGGACGCGGCAGAGGCCCCCAGCCTCCGGGACTGGCGCTCTCGACGCCTGACTTCGAAGACGGCGGCGTTATCCCGAATAAGTTCACGCAGGCCGACCCCATGCCGGTTTCACCGAAGCTGGAATGGAAGAATGTCCCGGCGGGTACGCAGAGCTTCGTGCTTCTCATGCACGATCCGGATGTCTCGATGGGCAAGAAAACCGACGATGTGACCCACTGGATGGCGTTCAACATCCCCGGCACCGCGACGGAACTCCCCCAAGGCGTGCCCGCCGAAGCGAAGCTGCCGGACGGCACGATTCAAATTCAGAATACGGGCCGACGCGTGGGCTTCATGGGATCGGGCGCGCCGCCGGGACCGTATCATCACTACACATGGGAACTCTACGCGCTCGACACGAAGCTTGATCTCGGCCCCGATGCCACGCGCGATCAGGTGATGGCCGCTGCGCAGGGACACATCCTCGGCAAGGGCGTGCTGGTCGGCCGCTTCCATCGCTAGGATTTGCTTTACGCCATAACGCGCGCGGTGAGCCGATCGCTCGCATCGTGCGAACTGACATGGCTGGAGCGCGAGCCGATCGATATTGATCTGGCGATCGCCCAGCATAACGAGTACGAACGGGCGCTCACAAAGATGGGCGCCCGCGTCATTTCACTCCCCGAACAGCCGGCGATGCCGGATGCCGTGTTCGTCGAAGATCCTCTTGTGGTGTTCGACGAGATTGCGATCGTGACGCGTCCCGGCGCAGAGAGCCGACGGGCCGAATGCGAGAGTCTGGCTGCGGCGGTCGAGCCTTTCCGCGCAGTCCGTCGCATGCATGCGCCGGCAACGCTGGAAGGCGGCGACGTCATGCGCATGGGGCAAGACGTTTTTGTGGGGCTCTCGAGCCGCACGAACACGGCCGGTGTTGACGAACTGACTGAGATCCTCGCGCCCTTCGGGTACAAGGTCCATGCCGTGGATGTGCGCGGCTGTCTGCACCTGAAGTCCGCCTGTTGTTCGCTCGGCGAAGGAAAAATCCTGGCCAATCGGGCATGGCTGGAGGCTGCGTCCCTCGGCGGGTATCAGATAATTGACGTCGCTCCGGACGAGCCCGCCGCCGCAAATGTTCTGCGGATCGGCGAAAGGGTACTGATGCCCGCGGCATTTCCGCACACGCAGGAGATCGTCCGCCGCCAGGGACTGGACGTGCTCGCCGTCGATATCTCGGAACTGATGAAAGCCGAAGCGGCGATCACGTGTTCCAGCGTGCTGTTCGAACAGACTCGCTGATATCCTGCTATTTCGACATTCATGATTATTGATTCGCATCAACACTTTGTTCGTTTAGCCAGGCATCCGGAAGTGGAGGGATTTCGTGAAGCGCAACTCGCGGGAAAGGATCCCGATGCGCTGCCGAATCTGTCCGATGCCGATGTGGCGAAGAGCCTGCAGCAGGTCGTCAGCCTCATGGATGGGCGAAAGATCGATATGGCGTTTGCGTCTCCGCGGGCGAAGGCCATGGCGACACACGATGGCAAGGCGGAGCAGAATGCAGTCTGGGCAGATTTGAATAACAGTCTCGTGCTGCGGGCGTGCCAGTTGAATCCGGGGCGCTTTGCGCCGGTAGGGATGCTGGGGCAGCATCCGACGTGTCCTTCGGAGAAGATCGCGAAACAGATCGAACGGTGGGCCGGCGAGGGATTTGTCGCGTTCAATTTCGATCCGGACGGAACAGGCGGAAGATGGCTGAACCAGCCGTTCACGGGTAAGCACAACCATCCGGTGTTCGAAGCGGCGCAGGCGCTGGATGTGCCGCTCGTGCTGCACGGCAGCGAGTCCATCAACAAAAACTTTCCGCATACGGCGCTGCAGTATCTGATTGCGGACATCACGGGCTTCGTGCAGTTGATGATGGCGAAAGAGCTGTTCAAAGATTTTCCGAAGCTGCGCTTTCTGGTGCCGCATGGCGGTGGCGCGCTGCCGTGCCAGATCGGACGGTGGAGAGCGATCGCGAAGTACAACAGCTGGGCGAGTCCGGATGAGATTCTGGGGAATGGGAACGTGTTTGTCGACACGTGCGTGTACAACCACATGAACATGCAGATGCTGTTCGATGCGGTGCCGCTCGACAACATTCTGTTCGGCTCGGAATGCGACGGCGCGTTTCCGGGGATCGTGAATGATGAGACGGGCGATCATTACGACAACACGCGGCGGTATGTGGACGATTCGAAGTTGACGGCCGGGGATAAGGAGAGGGTTTTTTCGGCGAACGCGAGGCGGGTTTATCCTCGGGCGGCGCGCTGGATTAAAGAGTAGGCTTCACGCCTCGTCGCGGAAGATCGCGTCGACTGGAATCGACCCGCCGAAGAACAGCGGGATCTGCTGGCCGAGTTTCCAGATTGCGGTGTGGCCGTCAGCGCCGGAGATCCTCACCTGCTGATGGACAGGATCGACGATCCAGAATTCCTTGGCGCCGTTTTCGAGGCAGAGTTGCTCCTTATCAAGCATCTCGGCAGCCGTGTTCGACGGCGAGAGAATCTCGATGGCAAGATCGGGCGCGCCTTCGAAATAACCGTCACGCCGAACTCGGTCCCAACGCTCACGCGAGGCGAACGCCACGTCAGCCGCGCGGTATTCATACTCTGGCAGCGCTCGAAAGGCGAATTCCGTACCCACCCTGCCGCTCGTGCCGGCAGCGGATGCCAACAGGTCCCGCAGACGCTGTTGGATCTCGTAATGTCCGAATTTTGCGAAAGGCACTTTGACCAGTTCTCCATGGCGGAGTTCGTAGCGGCCGTCGGGGGCGTCGGGCATTTGCTCAAATTCGGCGAAGGTGATGAGTCGATTGATGGTCGTTGCCATGAGGAAGTTCTGTCTCGATTGTATCCTTGAATCTTGAAGCCCATCGACTACAACATTAAGCCGTACGTCGATTCCAAGCCCTTTCAGCTGGCGGTGAGCTATTCGCCCAGGGGCGATCAGAAGACGGCGATCGAGGAACTGGGGCGGGGGCTCATCGACGGCGAAAAGCATCAGGTCCTGCTGGGCGTTACCGGGTCCGGGAAGACGTTCACGATGGCCAAGCTGATCGAAAAGCTGGGCCGGCCGGCACTGGTGCTGGCGCACAACAAGACGCTCGCCGCACAGCTATATCACGAATTCAGGACCTTCTTTCCGGCGAATGCGGTTGAGTACTTCGTCAGCTATTACGACTACTACCAGCCGGAAGCCTACATGCCGTCGAGCGGCGTTTACATCGAAAAAGAAGCGACGATCAACGATGAACTCGACCGGCTGCGGCTGGCGGCGACGAAATCGCTGTTCGAGCGGCGCGACTGCGTGATTGTGGCGAGCGTGAGCTGCATCTACGGCCTGGGGTCGCCCGAGGCGTACTACGGCATGCTGCTGATGCTCGAAAAAGGGCAGAAGATTTCGCG
Source organism: Terriglobia bacterium (assembly GCA_963709215.1). Lineage (GTDB taxonomy): Bacteria > Acidobacteriota > Terriglobia > Bryobacterales > Bryobacteraceae > BOG-234. The sequence continues at coordinate 167,708 of CAVPVO010000002.1, forward strand.
CAAAGACATTACAACGAGGCTGGTCGAGATTCTCTACGACCGCAACGACGGCGAACTGCGGCGCGGTACGTTTCGCGTGCGCGGGGACGTGATCGAGCTTTATCCGACGTACGACGAGCGTGCTTACCGCATTGAGATGTGGGGCGATGAAGTGGAGTCGCTGTCGCAGATCGATCCGCTGATCGGCGAAGTGAAGCAGACTTATCAGCGGCTGCCGATTTATCCGAAGACGCATTACGTGATGTCGCAGCTCACGAAGGACGCGGCGATTGAGTCGATCAAGACGGAACTTGAAGCGTGGCGGCCGCAACTGGAAGCGCAGGGCAAGCTGATCGAAGCGCAGAGGCTGCATCAGCGGACCATGTTCGATCTCGAAATGATGAAGGAGATCGGCTACTGCCACGGGATCGAGAATTATTCGCGGCACTTTTCGGGACGTCTGCCGGGCGAGGCGCCGCCGACGCTGCTGGATTATCTGCCGCACGATTCGGTGATGTTTATCGATGAGAGCCATCAGACGGTGCCGCAGCTGCACGGGATGTATCACGGCGACCGGTCGCGAAAACAGATCCTGGTCGCGCACGGGTTCCGGCTGCCCAGTGCAATGGATAACCGGCCCCTGACGTTCGAGGAATTCGAGCATCGCGTGAATCAGGTGGTCTACGTGTCGGCGACGCCGGGGCCTTATGAGCTGACGAAGTCGGCGGGCGTGGTGGTGGAACAGATCATCCGGCCGACAGGGCTGGTGGATCCGGAGATCGAGATTCGGCCGATCAGGGGGCAGGTGGACGATCTGCTGAACCAGATCCGGGAACGCGCGTCGCGGAATCAGCGCGTGCTGGTGACGACGCTGACCAAGCGTATGGCGGAGGATCTGGCGGAATATTATTCCGAGGTCGGCGTGAAGTGCAATTATCTGCATTCGGAAGTGAGCACACTCGACCGGATCAAAATCCTGCGCGATTTGAGGCGGGGCGAGCACGACGTGCTGATCGGGATCAATCTGCTGCGCGAGGGACTGGATCTGCCGGAGGTCTCGCTGGTGGCGATTCTGGATGCGGACAAAGAGGGCTTCCTGCGTTCGGCCGGGGCGCTGATCCAGACGATCGGGCGGGCGGCGCGGCATCTGGAAGGCAAGGCGATTCTCTACGCCGACGTGATGACGGACAGCATGAAGCGCGCCATTGATGAAACGAAACGGCGCCGCGAAACGCAGGTTCGGTACAACGAAGAAAACGGTATTACGCCACAGTCGATCATCAAGCCCATCGATATGACTCTGGTGGCGATCGCGGAAGGCGACTATGTGACCGTGCAGGCGGAGCCGGAAGAACCGGAAGAAGAGCTGTCGCCGGAGCAGAGAGAGAAGTTCATCGGGGAACTCGAACAGCGAATGCGGGATGCCGCGCGCAAGTTCGAGTTCGAAAAAGCCGCGCAGTTCCGCGATAGAATCAAAAGCCTTCGGACGAAGGATATCGCGGGGATTGGAATCGAAGCATAAATACGGCTTGGTGGGCGCCGGAGCGGTGCGGGCCAGCCTGATCGGGCGGCTGCCGTCGCGGGCGCGGGATATCGGGCCGGTCTGCTCGACGTCATATCGGGTGGCGAGCCGGATTGCGAACTCGATCGGGGCGGGCTATGCGGTGCGGAGCGCGGAGGAACTGAATACCGTGCCGGCGGTGCTCGTGAACTTCCAGGCGGAGAATCCGGAGAGTGTGGTTGCGCTGCTGGAGAACGCAGCTATCGACTGGAATGGCAGAGTGCTTGTTTTCTGCGATTGCACTGCCGGGCCGGAGAGCCTGCGGGGATTTGGCGAGAAAGGCGCGAGTACGGCGGTGGCGCGGGAGTTCGGCGGCCGGCTGATTGCGGAGAGTGACGGCGGTGCGGCGCTGCGCGTGGTGCAGGCACTGGCGCGGGACCTGAGGCTGAAGGCTGTGCCCATTTCGAAAGGCGCCGGGGATGTTTTCGGCGCGGCGGTTCTGCTGGGAACGGCGGCAATCACGCCGCTGATCGACATGGCCGCGGAACTGCTGAGGGAGGCAGGAATCCGCGATGCAGAGGCGGCGCGGATGGCGGCGTCACTGTTCGAACAAACGGCGCGGGATTATGCGCATTCGGGGCGGCAGAGCTGGGCCTGGTATGTGCGCGGTCCGGACGCGGGCCAACTGGAAAAGCAGGTGGCCAGGGAGATGATGCTGCGCGAACTGGTGGTGTTTGGACTGGAGAGGTTCGGGAAACATGAGGCAGCGATGAAAACCCTGCTGGCGGGTTGAAATAAAGAAGGCCCGGCTGAACCGGGCCTTCTTTTCGATTGAACTTCAGCGCAGCCTGATGAACGCGCACAACGCACTGCCCGAGTGGCAGGCTGTGCGCTTAATGAAGTCAGCCGGCGTGCTGCAGCCGGTACTCACTCACGATCTGCTCCATTTCATCTTTCACGTGGAGCTTGAGCTTTTTCAGACGATGTTCCTCAATTTCTTCTTCGGCAGTCAGGGCGCTTTTGGCTTCGAGCGCCTCAACCTGCTTCTTGTATTCTGAGTGCTGTTCCGCGAGATGACGGAACTTTTCATTCGTCTGCATCAGGTGCGCTTTGATTTCTGCTGTTGCGTTTTGTTCCATGCGGGCAAAGTCTCCTTAGTGGAGTCGCCTCGCCGAACCGGGCTCTGGAACCGGGCGCCGGCACGACAGGTAGCTTCACTTCTTCACTGAAGTGGCGAACGGTTCGCCGCTCGTCTAACTGGACTTTACCATGAACATTTTTTCATGACAACTGCGTTTACGCTTCCGTGGTTGTAATACCCGGCACGGATTCCGGTCTGTTCCCAGCCGAGCTTTTGGTAGAGCGCAATGGCGGGTGAGTTGGGCTCGGCAACCTCAAGAAAAATGGTTCCGCGAGCCTGTTCACACACGGTGGAGAGCAGCGCGGAGGCGATGCCGCGACGGCGGAAAGCGGGATCGACGGCGAGATTGAGAATTTCGGCTTCGTCCGCCGCAGTCTGGCGCCAGGAGCAGAAACCGGCGGGCGTATTTTCGATGAGCGCGAGGAGGAGGGGGAAACCGGAATAGTCGCCGAGAGGCCACTGGGCGGTTTCGGGGCAGCGGTACTGAATGCGGGCGATGGCCGGATAATCGCGCTCCGCGGCGGGACGGATCAGTAAAGAGCTCAGTTTCTTGAACCCGGAGCTTCGGAGCGTCCGGCAAGCGGCTGCACCACAGAAGTGGAATTGCCGCAGATGGCGACTCCGCTGCGGATGAGCGCGTTCAGAAAACTGTTGAGCATGGCGTAGAAGTTCTGCTCGGTCATGGGCTGGCGGCCGGGAAGCCGGAACGTGGAAGGCAGTTCCTTGGCGATACGAAGGCGGAGGCCATTGGGAACGGTACGGCCGGCGCGATCGCGCTTGTTGGCGACCGTCATGGGAGTCTGCATGACGGCGCCGCTGCGGCCATCGACATAAAACTGGCAGCGCGAAAACCATCCGAGATTGGCGGGATCGGCAGCGTCGAAAAGAAGCAGCGGTGCTTCGCGCTGCTCGGCGGTGAGTTCGAGCAGAATGCCGCGGGGCGATTCCTTCAGGCGCGCGTCGAAGCCAGCCTGCTGCGCCACCGCGGAGACAGTGGCCGAGTCGATTTCGAGCAGTATCAGCTTATGGCGACCGGCCTGCAGGACCTGCATAAAATCACGCCGACGCGGTGGTGGTGAGGCCTTCGCAGGCGGTGGGGACGTCGGGATAAAACGTGATCACGTTGTCGAGACGCGTGAGGCGGAAGACTTCCATGACCAGACCGCCCGCGCCGGCTACGGCAGCGTGTCCGCCCTGCTGGGTAATCTTGCCGAAGCAGTAGGCGATGATGCCGATGCCGGTGCTGTCAATGTATTTCACCTGGGACAGGTCGAAAATCAGTTTGCGAACGCCTTCGCCGAGGGCTTTTAGGACGGAGGCTTCGATCTGGCCCCTTTCCTGACCGAGTATGAGACGGCCAGACAGTGTTATCACCGTTATATTCGGCTCACAAGTGCGCGTCTCGAGGTTGAAATCCATTTACGTAAAATCCGTCTCCGACCTTACAGGATACAAGATCGGCGCCTCATGCTGTGTGGTTTAACGCCGCCGGGCCCGTCGTATACAAGTGACATGTCAGAGGCCGCGCGGCATGAGAGGGACGGCACCGGCGGGTCCCGCAGCAACTTCGGACTCGGGAACGCTGTCGCCTTCACCAGGGGCAAGGAAAAGATTCTCGTCGAGGGCATGCTGGCGCGTGTACATATCCCAATATCGGCCATGCAGGGCGAAGAGTTCGGGATGTGTGCCGCGCTCGATAATATTTCCGGCCTCGACCACGAGAATCTGATCGGCGCGGCGGATGGTGGAGAGGCGATGCGCAATCACGAAGGTGGTGCGGCCGCGCATCAGGTGCGCGAGTCCCTGCTGGATCATGGCTTCTGATTCGGAGTCGAGGCTGGAGGTGGCTTCATCGAGGATAAGAATGCGCGGATCGGCGAGGATGGCGCGCGCGATGGAAAGACGCTGGCGCTGGCCGCCGGACAGCTTGACGCCGCGTTCGCCGACGATGGTGTCGTAACCCTGGTCTAGTTTTTCAGCAAACTCGTCGACGCGGGCGGTGCGGCAGGCTTCGAGCATCTCGGCTTCGGTGGCGCCGGGGCGGGAGAACATAACGTTGTCGCGGATGGACCCGTCGAAGAGGAAAGTCTCCTGGAGGACGACGCCGAGCTGCGAACGATAGCTGGCGAGATTGACGCGGCTGAGATCGACGCCGTCGACCAGAACGCGGCCGGCGCGCGGCTTGTAGAAAGCGGAAATCAGGCCGATGGTGGTTGACTTGCCGGAGCCGGAAGGGCCGACGAACGCGGTTACGGTATCCGGGCGGGCTTCGAAGGAGATGCCGTGCAGCACGGTGTTGCCGGTCTCGTAGGCGAACTCGACGTTGTCGAAAACCACGTCGCCGACAATGGGGCCGATGATGTGGGTGCGCGCAGGGTCCTGATCCTCGGGGCGTTCACGCATGACCTCGCGGGTACGTTCGAGGCCGGCGAGCGCTTCTGTGAGCTGCGTGCCGATGTTGACAATGCCGACGATGGGCGCGACGAGGAAGACGAGAAATGCGTTGAACATGACGAGCTGGCCCATCGTCATGCTGCCGGCATAGATTTCACGCGTGCCGAAGAACATGACGAGCGCACCGATGATGCCCATCAGGACCGTGGCCCCGAGCGACATCAGGGACATGGCGGTGAGGCTCTTCATGACGTTGGCCAGCAGGCGCTGCGCGCCGGTGGCGAATACACGCGCTTCCCGATCCTCGGCGTGATAGCCCTTGATGACGCGGACGCCACCGAGAGATTCGGTGAGACGTCCGGTGACTTCGGCGTTGATTTTGCCGCGCTCACGGAAGATGGGGCGCACTGTCCGGAAAGCCTTGCTCATGACGAGGGCGAACGTGACAACCACGACGAGAGCCACACTGGTCATGGGGGGGCTGACGCGGAAGAGTATGACGAGCGAGATGACGGCCGTGAGCAAGCCGCCGACGAATTCGATGACGCCGGTACCGATGACGTTGCGCATGCCTTCGACGTCGGACATGATGCGCGAGACGAGCTGGCCGGTTTTGTTGGCGTCGTAGAAGGCGATGGGCAGGCGGCCGATGTGCTCCTGCACCCTGCAGCGGAGTTCGGCGATGAGCTTCTGGCCGGCGATAGAAAGCAACTGCGTGAGACCAAAAGTGGTGATGCCCTGGATGGCAGTGGCGCCTACGACCGCGAGTGTGAGGGGCACCAGCATCGATGCCTGCCTCTTGCCGATGACGTTATCGATCAGGAACCGCGTGGAGTAGGGCAGGACCACGCCGGAGACGCGGTTGATGATGATCAGGAGGAGGCCGAGCGCGAGGATGCCGCGGCGCGGTTTGACCAGGACCCAGATGTCGGGCCAGAGGGCGCGAAGGCGCTCGGAGTTCAGCTTTTTCGACGCCGGGGACGGAGACGGACTCATACCCGGGGTTGGATGCGTGCGGCGCTCGCCGCGCGTCATACCGTTATTCAGTCGCAATGAGACTATTTTACTGCGAGTTGGGGTGAGGGCTGGGTGTGGTTCTACAAACCATAGAATATAAAGATTTTAATGCGGTCTTCGGTTCGTTTGGCAAAATTTGTTTCTGGCGCGGGGGCGAAAGAAGGTTTAGCCACAGATGAACACAGATGCACACAGATAAGACCCACGTCAGACGGGGGGCTTGTCGTTGCGCAGCAAGTGTCGCATATGAGAAACCGAACTGGTCAGACATCCCACCCCACGTCTCAGCCCTGAGTTCGGCCTTTCCAGTGGCCGCCTTTGCCTTGCCGGTGGAGGCGGGCGGAATCGATGGTGGCGAGGACATAGAGCGCGGCGGCCAACGGCAGGGTCAGCGCCATCGCGGCGGGCTGTTTATAGAAGCGGACCATGGGCAGGTAGATCGCAGACATGATCAGCCATGCGGCGCATCCGAAGGCAGCTGCGAGGGGAGATGCGGTGAGAAGAGACAGCGGCGGCCAAAGGAATAAGAGCGCCATGCCCAGACATGTTCCGGCCAGGAGCCATGGGGAGTAATTTAACTGCGTGTAAGCCGTGCGCGCAATGGTGTGGTGGATGTCGGCAAAGCGCGGGTATGGGCGCAGGCTTCGAATGTCGTCGGTGAGGGTGAGCTCGATACGTCCTCCGGTGTCCCTGATTGCTTTGGCGAGGGCGCAGTCATCGATCAGCGCGGACTTGATGCGCGCGAGACCGCCGATGGTGTCGAGAGCGCGGCGACGGACCAGCATTACGCCTCCGGCGGCGGCGTTGGCGCGGCGAAACGGATAGAGCATCGCGAAGAAGAAAACGAACGCGGGGACCAGAAGCTTCTCGGCGAGGCTGGCGCAATGCAGGCGGACCATACGCGAGGTGAGGGCGAGATCCCTGTCGACGGCACGGGCGGCGAGACGGCGCAGACTGTCGGGCGGATGTTCGATATCGGCGTCGGTGAAGAGAATGTAGTCGGCTTGGCTGTGGGCGACGCCGGCGTTCATGGCGGCGACTTTGCCGGCCCAGCCTTCCTGAAGCGCGGGCGGGGTGATGACGGTGAGGCCGAGTGTGCGGGCGATGTCGCCGGTGCCATCGCGGCTGTGGTCGTCAACCAGGATGATCTGCCAGGCGCCAGGATAGTCCTGCGCGAGGAGGGAAGGCAGGGTGCGCGGGAGGGCGTCGGCTTCCTCACGGGCAGGAACGATGATGTCGATGGACGGCCAAGCGGCGGGGTCGGCGGAACGCTCGTCGAAAAGCAGGCGCCAGAAGCTGTCGTGAAAGAGAGCGAGGTAGAGCCAGCCTGTGAGGACCAGTGCGCTTAGGGCAAGCAGAATGTGAGACAAGTATCAAAAGTAACAGTCAGAAAAAGAACCGGCGACAAGATCGCCGGCGGTACAGGGAGTATCAGTTACTGTTGGCCGCCGCCGACCCAGTAGCCGGGGCGCGTCTTGGCGATGTAGCGCGGATTGTCCACGCCCACCACGATAGTGTGGAAGCCCGGCTCGCCCTTGTTGTTGGGGGTGTAGGAAATCAGGTACTGGCTGCGAATCTCCGTGCCGATGCGCTGCATGGCATCTTCAAGCCCCCTCTCTTTTTTGAACGAAAACTCCGCGCCGCCCGTGCCCTTGGCGAGAGCTTCCGACGGGCTATCGACGAAGATGCGCTTGGTGTCCTTGTATATCTCGGTGAGCAGCGGCATGAACTGCACTTCGTTCTGGATGCCATAGTCCTGCGCGATGGAGGTCGGCGTGGGCGGCTGACCGGCTAAGGTCTGACGGGCGGTGACATCAATCGGATCGGGGCGCGGGGCTTGTGGCTTTTCGGTGAGACGCACCACGAGCTGGCTGATATCGACGGTGTAGACAACCACATTCGCGAAGTTGGCGTCGATCAAAGTCTCCTTGAGACGGCCTTCGCTCGCCACATCGCGCGTTTCGCTGACCAGCAGAACGATCTTGCGGTTTTCCGACGGGCGCTTGCGGAGCATACGGACCGCCTCGTCGACGGCGTCTATGATGCGATTGCTGGAGTTGCCGGCAGTAATTTTGTCAACGGCGGCTTTGATCTTGTCGGTATCGGAAGTGAAGTCCTGCATCACGCGCAGACGGGAATCGACGGCCATGACCGCGACTTCTCCGTGATCGCCGGCGACCTCCGGGATCAGCGTGCCGAGTTTTTTGATCTGGTTAAGAATCGTGCCGTCGACGCGTACCGAAGCTTCTATTGCGACCACCATCGAGATCGGCAGGAAGGTGACGTCGACGCTGATGTTCTGTTCCTTTTTGTTGTCAAAGAGGCGGAACTGGTGAGGCTGCAGGCCGTCGACGATGTTGCCGGATCTATCGGTGACCAGCGTGGGGGCAACGATGGTGGTGAGCGAAACTCTGCCGATAACCTGGTCCTGTTCGGGAGCATCAGCGGGTTTTGGCGGCGCCTGTGCAAAGACAAGCGTCCCCGCACCCATAAGAAGAACGGCCGGGCTTGCGACCAAGAGTGCCTTCCTGCGGAACATGCTCATCCTCCTAACGGCTCGGCGTATCTGCGTGCTCAGTTCTACCAGACAGCAAGTCCAGCACGTGCGGGACCAACTCCAAAATAGCATCCAGAGACTCTGCAGCGCCGCGCGGTGATCCGGGAAGATTGACGATCAGGACGGGTCCGCGGTGGCCGGCGAGGGCGCGCGACAGCGGGGCGAAACGCGTGGATTGAAGGCCGCGGGCGCGCATTTGTTCGCCGAAGCCGGGGATTTCACGATCGATGACATCGCGCGTGGCTTCGGGGGTGACGTCGCGGAGGGCGCAGCCGGTGCCGCCGGTGGTGAAGATGGCGCGGGCGAGACGCAGGTCCGCGATAGTGCGCAGGTGAGACGCTATTTCGTCTCGTTCGTCGGGAACGATGCGGCGCTCGACCACGGTGAAGCCGGCGGCTTCGAGATGCGCGGCGACGGCGGGTCCGGATTTGTCGATGCGCGTGCCCTGGTGGGCTCCGTCGCTGATGGTAAGGACGGCGGCGGTCACCTTTTGAAATCCCCGCTTTTGCCGCCGGTCTTTTCGAGGAGGTAGATGTCCTGGATTTCGATGCGCTTGTCGAGCGCTTTGGTCATGTCGTAGACGGTGAGCGCGGCGACCGAGGCGGCGGTGAGAGCTTCCATTTCGACGCCAGTCTGCGCGGCAGTGGAGGCGGAGGCGACGATGCGCACGCCGCCGGATTCCACGGTGATCTCGATATCGGCATGGGAGAGGGGCAGGGAATGGCAGAGTGGAATCAGTTCGGCGGTCTTCTTGGCGGCCATGACGCCGGCGATGCGGGCCACTTCGAGCGGATTGCCTTTGGGGTTGGAGGGAAGCGCGTCGAGAACGGCGGGGCTCATGCGGACGAAGGCGTGGGCGCGGGCGGTGCGGGTGGTGACAGACTTGCCGCCGACGTCGACCATGCGGGCCTGTCCGGCGGAATCGTAGTGAGAGAGTTTGCTCATTTCAGAAGGACCGGGATCAGATCGCCGGCGGCGTAATCGGACTGGTTGGGATCGGCCACCAGGAAGGCATTGGCGCGGCAGAGCGACGGCACATCGCCTGAGCCCTGCCAGTCAACAGGTGTGACTTCGGCGCACGCGGGCCCATTTGTGCAGAGCCGGGCGGGCAGAAAGCGCGTGAGGCCGGTTTTGTGGCGGAAGGGGCGGGTGAGGCGCGCGAGCGTTATCGGCAGAGGCGCCTCGTTTGCGCCCGCGAGCAGTTCCAGAGCGGCACGGCCGAAGAGTTCGAATGTGACCATCGTCGAGGCAGGGTTGCCGGGGAGACCGAAGAAGAATTTGTTCCGCGCTTTACCGAATACGAGAGGCTGGCCGGGCTGGATGAGGATGCGGTCGAAGAAAAATTCCGCGCCGCAGCCGGCGAGGGCGGCTTCGACGAAATCGTACTTGCCGGCGGAGACGCCGCCGGAGAGAAGAAGCAGGTCGGCTTCGAGTCCCTGGGCGATGAGGTGCGCGGTGGCTTGTTTGTCATCGCGCGCGACCGGGAGAATGACCGGGTCGCCGCCGGCGCGGCGAACCTGTGCGGCCAGCGAGTAGCTGTTCGAATTGCGGATCTGATGCAAAGCGGGAGTGTGGCTGACGGCAACGATTTCGTCGCCCGTGGCGAGGATCGCCACGCGCGGGCGGGCGAAGACTGATACAAACGTGTGGCCGGTGGTGGCGAGCCAGGCGACGGACGAATAATCGATGCGGTCGCCGGGGCGGAGAACGGGAGTGCCTTCGCGCGCTTCACTGGCGGCAGGGGCGATGTTGGAACCCCGGGGGGCGTCGCGGTTGGTCTCGACAGAGCCATCGTGGTGGCGCGTGGTGTGTTCGACCATGACGACGGCGTCAGCGCCATCGGGAACGGGAGCGCCGGTCATGATTTCGATGGCTTCGCCGGGCTGAAGAGCGCTGCGGAAACGTTCGCCGGCACGCACCTCGCCGATGATACGAAGGCGGCCGGGCACGTCGGCGGAGCGGACGGCGAAGCCGTCGCGCATGGCGCGGTCAAAAGGAGGATAGTCGCGATCGGCGAGGATGTTTTCCGCGAGGATGCGAGCGGGGGAGTTTTCTATAAGGACGGTTTCGGTGGCGGGCGGCGTGCGGGCGGCGAGGACTTCGCGAAGAACGGCGGCGCGCGCATCAGGGAATGTCAGGGCCGACACACATATCAGTGTATCGGGCTGGCATTAATAATCCGATCTGACAGCCTGCGGCTGGGCTTAACTGTGTAAAACCACCGGCGGCAAGACCGCCGGCGCTACGGGAGGCTAACGCTCTAGTGAATGTAGCCGACGGGGTCGAGACAAAAATGAGAATCGGCGCGGCTCGCGATCAGGCGCGCGGTTTTTTCCACAGCATCGACAAATGTAATGTCAGGGATTGGCACGCCGATCAGCTCGCCGCTGAAGCGGTCGTACTCAACTACACGGAAACGAAGAGTCGTGGGGTCGACGGCTCCCGCGAGCAGGGCCTCGTTACGCAGGGCCTCGATGTCGGGAGCAGACAATGAGTGAAGCGCTGAATTCTCCATCCACCACTTATGTGCACGAGAGGGTCCAAAAGTTGCAACAATATTTTTGATGAAGATCATCAGTCCTCGGTTCGGGGCGCTGCCGAAAATTCGACGCTGAATCTGATGGGTGACGATTATTCGACAATGCGCGCGGTTTTGATGTAATCGAGGCGCGGATATTGTTTATCCAGATATGAATTGCCGTCGGACTCGATCTGCGACTGATCCGGCATCTCACCGTAGCCGGAGTAAATCTGATCGACGTTTTCCATGCCGGTGATGACTTTGCCGAACGGCGCGAATCGCTGGCTGTCGAGACGGCTGTTGTTGCCGTAGTTGATGAACAGCTGCGCGGTGCGGGAGTTGGGCGCGGAGGTTTGCGCGAAGGTGACGGCACCACGGATGTTGCTGGTTTTCACGGGGTCGTCCTGAATCGGCGCGTCCCAGGCTTTTGTCATGGCTGGACTGGCGGCGATGCCGAACTGCGCCATGAAGCCGGGGATGACGCGGAAGAAGCGTGCGCCGTCGTAGAACTTCGCTTTGACGAGATTGTAGAAACGGTCGGCGCCGTTGGGGGCGTCGGCACGCGTGACCTCGATGACGACGGGTCCACGCGAGGTGTCGAGATTCACGCGGAAGACTTCGGGCGCTTTCTCGTTGGTCGGCTTCTGCGCGCCGGCGGAACAGGCGCCGAGGAAGAAAGCTGCAGTGGCAATCAGGGGAAGAGTTCTCATAAGGAATGCGAACGTCATTCTAGCAGGCTGCTGAAAAGCGCTTCTTGCCACTCCCTTACGGTCGCGGTTCGGAAAAGCAGGTGCTGATTCTGCAGGGGTTACTGAACCGCGCGCGTCAGCAAGCGGCAACGAAAAGTTTCCGAAGTTCCTTCACCATCTCGGGATGCAGGCCGGTGAGCGTTGCAAGCGGCCAGCGGGTTAACAACCCCGCCGCAACACCAGCGCGTCGAGGATGGCCTGCGGCCAGCTCAGCTCAGTAAAGGCACCGGCGACAAGATCGCCGGCGTTACATGTGATCGCGAAAGAATTCGAGCATCTTCTGCCACGCGTCGCGCGCGGCGAGGGGGTCATAGCTGGGTCGATAGTCGGCGTTGAAGCCGTGCTGCGCGGCGGGGTAGACGTGGATATTATCGGGCTTGTCCACGGCGGCAAGCGCGGCGCGCATCTGTTCGACGTGCGCGAGGGGAATGCCGGCGTCCTGCCCACCGTAGAAGCCGATGACCGGCACTTTGAGATCTTCCACGATATCGACGGGCGCCTTCGGCTGCAGTTCGGTGGCGGGCGGGGCCAGGCGGCCGTACCATGCCGCGGCCGCTCTGAGGCGCGTGCTGTATGCGGCATAGAGCCACACCACGCGTCCGCCCCAGCAGAACCCCGTGGCGGCAAGCCGCTTTGTGTCAGCGCCGTCGCTCGCCGCCCAGTCCACAGTGGCATCGAGATCGCTCATTACCTGGGCATCCGGCACACGCGACACGACTTTGGCGTACAGCTCCTGGATGTCCGTCATGCCGGCGACTTCGCCTTCGCGCTCGTAGAGATAAGGCGCAACGGCGAAGTAGCCTTCTTTGGCGAGGCGCCGGCACAGGTCCTTGATGTGCTCGTGGATGCCGAAGATTTCCTGTACCACGAGGACCGTCGGGAATGCGGTGCCACCCGAAGGCCTCGCGCGATACGCGGGAATGTTGGTGTCGTCAGTCGGGATTTCGACTTCGCCGGCGGTAAGGCCGTGGGAATCGGTGGTGATTGTGGAGGCCGTGACCGGAAGGACGGCGGCGGCGAATCCTTGTGGCAGTCGAGAGAGCGGCGTCATGGTTTATATCAAATCAGGCGAAGGCCAGTTTAGCAAAGCCTGGATTTGGTTGAGGCAGTCTTGCGGGGGGATTGCGTCGGCGTCGACGATGTCGATGCGGCCGGGGCCGGAGGGAGCCCAGCGCTGGCGGAAACGCTGGGAAGGTGCGCCTTTGAAGATGGTGATGAGCGGGACGCCGAGCGCGGCGGCGGCGTGCTGGCCGGCGGAGTCGTAACCGAGATAGAGATCGCACTGGGAGATGATGGACGCGAAGCCGGCGAAGGAACCTTCCCAGAAGTGGACGCGGTCGGCGCATCCGGAGGATTCAACGGCGGCGGTGACGCGGGCGGCTTCTTCGCCGCCGGCGCCGCGATCGATCCAGAGAGTGCGGAATTTCTGGGCGAGCGTGCGGATGGCTTGTGATTCGAAATCGCCGGAGATGCGCTTGGATTCGTTTTCGCCGACGCCGAAGCTTATGGCGGCGCGGGGGGAGTCGCCGTCGATTTCAACGCGGGCGGGCGCGATGTATGCGCTGGCTGAAAGTCCGAAATTTTTTTCAAGCCAGTGCTGCGTGAGTTCAGTGAGGTTATCGGCGGAATCGGCTGTGCGGCTGGGGAAGTGGAAGTAACGGGCGGGGTCGCCGACGGGGATCAGGCCCAGTTGCGTATGGCGCGAATCGGGATCGATGACGATGGAGTTCGCGGTATCGAGGCGAGCGTGGAGTTCGTGGGCGAATTCAATGCGGCGGCTGACCGGGCCGGAGCGCGGGTACTCGGTTTCGATGTGGCAGATGCGCGCGTCGACGCTGAACAGATCGATTGATTTGCGACCGGCGACGAGAACGATGTTCGCGTCGGGGAAGCGGCGCTTCATCGCATCGAGGATCACGCTTGTGATTTTGATGTCGGAGCCGAGAGTGACGCGCGAGAGGACATGGATAGTGTCGACCTGCGGCGGGATCACCGGCTTTACTGGCGGCGCGGGCGGGATCCAGGCGCGCATGAGTTCTTCGTAGGCGGCGGCCTGCGCGGGGTCGAAAGAATCGGCCAGCGACTCGACGATGACGCGGAAGAAATCGGCGGGCTGCTTTTCGCCGAGGAAGCGCGCAACTTCAGCGGGCAGGCGCTCGCCGCGGCGAATGGCGGCCAGGGCGTCGCTACACGAAATACTTGCTGACAATCGGTCCCAGCTTCTGGATGGTGGTGTGCGGCACGAGCGCGCGGTCGGTAATCAGCGCATGCTCGAGAGCGGAGCCGCATTTGCAGGCGCGTTGGGCAGGCATGTTCTTAACCGCGTGCGCGATTACTTTGCAGGCGTTGGAGGCGTTCTGCTCGAGCACGCGCAGGATTTCGGTGACCTGGACGGCGTCGTGTTCTTCGTGCCAGCAGTCATAGTCGGTGACCATGGCGATGGTGACGTAGCAGATTTCGGCTTCGCGCGCGAGCTTGGCTTCCTGCAGGTTGGTCATGCCGATGACGTCCATGCCCCAGGAACGGTAGAGGAATGATTCGGCTCTGGTGGAAAAAGCCGGGCCTTCCATGCAGAGGTAAGTGCCGCCGCGCTTCACGTTGACGCCGACGGCGCGGCAGGCCGCATCGGCAACACCACTGAGCTGCGGGCAGAGCGGGTCGGCGAAGCTGATGTGCGCGACGAGGCCTTCGCCGAAAAAAGTGGAGATGCGGCCGCGCGTGCGGTCGACGAACTGATCGGGGATGAGGAAGTCGAGCGGGCGGTGTTCTTCTTTGAGAGAGCCGACGGCGCTGAGGGAGAGAATGCGGTCGCACGCCGAGTGATTTGAATCCGTAGATGTTGGCGCGGAAGTTGAGTTCCGAGGGCGAGATGCGATGGCCGCGCCAGTGGCGCGCGAGGAAGGCGACTTCGTGGCCTTCGAGCTCGCCGAGAACGTAGTTGTCGGAGGGCGCGCCGAAGGGCGTTTCGATGTCGACCTGCTTCTCTGTGTGAAAACCCGGCATGGAGTAGAGTCCGCTGCCGCCGATGATGCCGATTCGGGCCAAGAATGCTCCTATAAGAGAAAACACAGGCTGAAGCCTGTGCCACTAAGTCTGAATAAGTTCCCATAGTACGCCACCGGTGTCGGACGGATGCACGAAGACGTAGACGTGTCCGCCCGCGCCGCGCTGCGGTTTGCCGAGGAGGCGAATGCCCGCGCTTTCGAGGCGCTGAATGGTGGCCTGGAGATCGGGAACTTTCATCGCCACGTGGTGCAGGCCGGGTCCGCGCTTTTCGAGAGAAACTTCGCGATGGTGGAGGATTCGTCGACGGGTTCGAGGAGTTCGATTCGTGCGTCGCCTGCGGGCAGCATGGCGACGTGCACCTTTTCGTGCGGGACGGTTTCGCGGTGAAAGGACGGGCAGGCCGAGATGCGTTGCATAGAACGGCAGCGCATCGTCGATGGAACGGACGGCGATGCCGAGGTGGTCGATTTCCCAGTATTGCGGTGCGTGGGTACGGTGCCTGCGGCCGCGCGTTTCAAGGTCCGCGGCGAGTTCGGTGATGCCCGTGCCATCGATGGCGACGGTCTTGAATACGGTTACGCCGGGGGTGGCATGCCTCGACTTCGTGCTGCGTCTGGTCGGCGCCGGGACGGTCGGCTTTGTTGATGACGAAGACATCGGCGATTTCCATGATGCCGGCTTTGATGGCCTGGATGTCGTCGCCCATGCCGGGAACGAGCACGACGACGGTGACATCGGCGATCATCGGCGATGTCGATTTCATCCTGACCGACGCCGACGGTTTCGATGATGATGAAGTCGAAGCCGGCGGCGCGGAAGAGACGCGCCAGAGCGGTGCTGGTGCGGGCGAGGCCGCCGGTCGCGCCGCGCGTGGCCATGGAGCGGATGAAGACGCCGGGGTCGGCGTGGTGGCGCTGCATGCGGATGCGGTCGCCGAGGATGGCGCCGCCGGTGGCGGACTGGAGGGGTCGACGGCGATGATGGCGACGGTCTTTCCGCGCCGGCGCAGTTCGGTGGTGAGGGCGTCGACGAGGGAACTCTTGCCGGCGCCGGGCGGACCGGTGATGCCGATGATGAGGCCGTCGCCTTCGGGGAGGATCAGGCGGAAGCGGCGCCGCCGTTTTCGATGGCGGTGGCGAGGCGGGCGAGTTCGCGGGGAGTCATTTAGCCACAGATGGACACAGATGAACACGATAAACCGGGATTGAGATTTGGATTTATCGCGTGCATCGGTGTGCATTGTGGCTATCTTTTAGTAGCTGCTGGCGATCACCAGGCGCTGGATTTCGCTGGTGCCTTCGCCGATGGTGCAGAGCTTGACGTCGCGATAGAACTTTTCGACCGGGTAGTCCTTGATGAAGCCGTAGCCGCCGTGGATCTGGACGGCTTCGTTGGCAGATCCAGACGGCGGCTTCGGAGGCGAAGAGCTTCGCCATGGCCGATTCGCGCGTGACGCGTTTGCCGGCGTCGATGATGTCTTGCGGCGCGGTAGGTGAGCAGGCGGGAGGCGTCGATCTTCGTCGCCATGTCGACGAGCTTGTGCTGGATGGCCTGGAACTCGGAGATGGGACGGCCGAATTGCTTGCGCAGCTTGGCGTATCTGAGCGCGGCATCGTATGCGCCCTGGGCCATGCCAATGGAGAGCGCGGCGATGGAGACGCGACCGCCGTCGAGGATTCGGAGGCTGTCGACGAAGCCTTCACCTTGCTTGCCGAGGAGCTGGGTCTGCGGCACGCGGCAGTTGGAGAAGATCACTTCGCCGGTGGCGCTGGCGCGCAGGCCGAGTTTGTTTTCCTTCTTGCCGGCGCGGAAACCGGGCGTGTCCTTTTCGAGAATGAAGGCGGAGATGCCGTGCTGGGCGGCGGCGCGGTCGGTCATCGCCATGCCCACGCAGACGTCGGCGTAGTGGGCGTTGGTGGTGAAAGTTTTCGAGCCGTTGATCACCCAGCAATCGCCTTCACGAACGGCGGTGGTGCGCGTGCCGGCGGCGTCGGAGCCGGCTTCGGGTTCGGTGAGCGACCAGCAGCCGATCCATTCCCCGGAAGCGAGCTTGGGCAGATAATGGCTGCTTCTGCTCTTCGTCGCCGGCCTTATAGATGTGGTTCGAGCAGAGCGAAGTGTGGGCGGCTACGATGATGCCGACCGAGCCATCGACGCGCGAAAGTTCCTCGATGATGATGGCGTATTCGACGTAGCCGAGGCCGGCGCCGCCGTAATCCTCGGGGAAGATGGCGCCCATGTAGCCGAGCTCGCCGAGCTTTTTGATGACTTCGAGGGGGAAGGTCTGGTTTTCGTCCCACTCCATGACATGCGGGGCGATCTCGCGGGCGGCGAATTCACGGACTTCGCGGCGCAGTTGGACCTGCTCAGGCGTGTATTCGAAGTCCACAATTCGATTATGGCCTGGAGCCCGTGGGGGAGCCTGTCAGTTTTCGGTGGGTGTCTTTTCTGCCTTGTCGATTATTATCATGTCGACCGGAGCTTTGGTGGAAGTCAGCTTCAGGCCGAGTTGCTGCTGCAGTGCGCCGACGAGCGTGAGGCCGCCCGGGTCGGCGGGGTTGGGCGCCTGCCCGTCGGGCGTCTGAATCTGAGGGAGTGGGGGCAGGCCCGCCATTCGCGGTGCGCCGCCCTGAACGTCGGGGGTAAATTCCAGAACGAAGTCGTATGTGCCGGTGAGACCGGTTTTGTCGCGGACGGGATGATTCAGTTGGTTGGAGAGGCTCACCGTCAGCTGCTCGATGGTCTGCGCTCTGCCGATGAGACGGGCGGTGGGTCCGGCGGGACCCATCGTCATCGTCATGAAGATGCCGGGGCTGGCGAATTGCGGAATGCCGTTCTTGTCGAGCTGCGGCGGTCCCGCGGGGCCGGGGCCGCGACCGGCGGGCGGCGCAAAAATCGCCACTCCGGGCGGTGTGCCGGGGAATTGAGAGGCGACAGCTTTGGCATCGAGCGTGGTTGGGTTCAGCTTCACGCCGCCCTTAGCCGCTTCCATTTCGTAAGCCTGCATGACTTTTGACGAGCGGTGGAGGACGACGGCAAAACGGTCGGCAAGAAGGTTCTGCCACATGACGTTGACCTGTTCCTTCGTGGCGCCAGCGGGGAGTTTCGCGACGATCTCGAAGCGCTCGGAGTCGATCCAGTCCGGGCCGGTGATCTGGTAGGGTTTTACGTCATAAGCGGTGGTGAGCAGCGTGCGCAGATTGACGTTCGACCAGGTGATGCGGCCGGGGTCGTCGGTGCCGGGACCGCCGCGGCGTCCGAAGAAGACGGGCTTGCCGGGCTGGGGCTCGTCGGCCTTTTTGACCGTCGCGACTTCGAAAGAAGGGCCTTCGGCGAAAAGCGGCGCGGCAAGAAGCAGGGCGATGAGGAATGGCAGGCGCTTCATTTAAGGTGAGGACGCGCGCGGCGGGAAAAAGGTTGGTGCGCCGTCGAGATAAACGGCTTGAATAGTGAGGTCGCGATCGAAGAGGACGATGTCGGCGCGGTCGCCGGGCACGAGACCGTTCGTGCGTCCGGCGAGATTGATCATGCGGGCGGGATTCAGCGTGGCCGTGCGAACGGCGTCGGCGAGCGAGACACCGGTGACCAACATCAGGTTCGCGATAGCGCGGTTCATGCGGAGGCAGGATCCGGCGAGCCGCGAGGTGCCACGAAGAAGGATTCGGTCGTCGGCGGTCAGGTCGACTTCGAGTTCGCCAAGCGTGTAGGGGCCGGGAGGTGCGCCGGCGGGAGCGGAGGCGTCGGTGACGAGGATGGTGCGGTCGATGCCTTTGGCGCGCACCGCGACGCGGAGGAAGTTGTCATCGAGATGGATGCGGTCGGCGATGAAGCTGGCGCTGAGGTCGTCGTTGGCGAGATGGTCGAGGAGAAGATTCGGAAATTTTGGCAGCGGATTAGGGGCTGCGTTGCCGAGATGCGTGAACATCCGGGCGCCATGCGATGCGTTGCTCGCGGTGTGGCCGATGCTCACAGTGACGTTATTCGCTCGGAGGGCCTCCATGTACGCTGGCGCTTCCGGCCAGTGTGGAGAGAGAGTGACGAGGCGGATGTTGCCTTCGGTGGCTTCCTGCCAGCGCGCGAACTCGGCGAGATTGGGCGGGCGCACCCACTGTTTGGGATGAGCGCCGCGGGGGCCGTCTTCCGGGCTGATGTGCGGGCCTTCGACGTGAAAGCCCGCGATGGCGTGGCCATGGGGCAGAGTCGTCCGGGCGCGGCGGAGATTGCGCAGGCACGCCAGCATGTGGTCGGGCGACCCGGTGATGACGGTCGGGAGGCAGCGCGTGACACCGGTTGCGAGGATGGCCTCGATGGCGCGGGCGATGTCCTCGATCGGCGCGTGCGGATCGTTGAAGTCGACACCGGCAAAGCCGTTGACCTGCAGATCGATGAAGCCGGGGGCGATGTAGTGGCTGGAATCGCTGTCGGCCGGGGCGACTGAGCGGATGACGTCGGCGAATTCGACGGCGATGTGTTGGCCGGTCGACGGATCGATGCCCGAACAGATCATGTCGGCTCCGGTTTATGCACAGGCTTCCCACAAGGCATAGTGCGCAAACGCAACAGCCGAAACGATAACAAAGTTGTTGAAATGCCGCTGAAACACGGAGATTTTGCTGGAATCGGCAGACAGTCTCACGTTACAACAATGGAACGGATTGGCTGGCGCGTGACCCCGGCGGCGTATCTCGGGGGAGGTGGCCGCGGCAGGGGTTGCGCGCGCAGTCGTCTGAGTCCTCCCCAGGTATCCATTCCTCAGGTTTCCACAGGCAGGCCATCGAGCGGTGACCTGCCTGACCTTTCACAAAAATCACGGCAGGCGTTCTTCGTGCTGCGGATTGCTGAGATGGCGGTAGAAACCGAGGTCGTCGCCAGTCAGCATTTTTGTCGCGTAGATGATTTGTCCGGTGTGATACGAGAAGTGCTCCACCACGTGATAGACGGCTTCGACACCGGATGGCTGGTATCCCTGAATCAGCCAGGTCTGCGTGAGCTGTGCGGTGGTGAGGCTCAGGATGACCCGCGATGCTTCTTCGACGGTGCTGCGCAGGCGCGTGGACAGCTCGGTTCCGGTGGCGCCGCCGCGCGCGGCGAATTCGGCGGCGCGATCGCGCGCAAAGGAAATGCCGCCGATGGAAGAGATGATCCACTGCCTGACGTTACCGGCCAGATGCAGTGTAAGGTTGCCGATGGCGTTCTCGTTTTCGCCGCCGCGGGCCCAGATCTGATCGTGGCTGAGTTTGGCGAGGCAAACCTCGATGCGACCAGCTTGCTGGCGCAGTTCGTCAGCGGAGAACTTCAGGAAGAGGGACTCGACGCTCATGGACCCGATTTTGACTTATCGCGAACGCCTGGCAGGGTGGATTGAGTTGGACGCAGTGTAACGGCGGTCCCGCGCCGGGCAGAAGCCCTGCGGCAGGCACGAATGCCTGCCCCACAAGCCGGTAGCTTGTACAATCCTCTTTTATGGCAAAACTTGGATTTCTCGGACTGGGACTGATGGGCGCTCCGATGGCGCGCAACCTTATTAAGGCCGGGCACGATGTCGCGCTCTGGTCGAATTCGAAAGGGAAGGCCGAGAAACTGGCGGCTGAGGGCGGGAAGGCCTGCGCGACGCCGGCTGAAGTCGCCCAACACGCCGAGTGCGTCTTCCTCTGCGTGGGCGATTCGGAGATGTCGGAACAGGTCATTCTCGGTCCGGACGGCGTCAAGGAGGGCGGGAGCAAAGGGCTGATCGTGGTGGATGCCAGCACTGTCAGCCCTGCCTCGAGCCGCCACGTGCACGAGGAACTGGCGAAGGCCGGCATCGATTTCCTGGGCGCGCCCTGCACCGGCTCCACGCCCGGCGCCATCAACGGCACCCTTACCTTTATGGTCGGCGGCGACGAGAAGGTCTTCGAACACGTGCGGCCCTGGCTCGAGGTGATGGGGAAGAAGCTCTACTTTTGCGGCGGGCCGGGCGATGGGGCTGCACGCCAAACTGACCCAGAACCTGGTGCTTTCCAATATCCTGCAGGCGTTCAACGAAGGCATCGTGCTCAGCACGAAGGCCGGGGTGGATCCGAAGCTGATGCTGGACATCCTGTCCAACAGCGCGGCCAAGTCCGGGCTGATCGACTACAAAGCTCCGTTCATCTTCCGCCGGGATTTCACGACCAATTTCTCCGTAAAATGGATGCACAAGGACATGGGACTCATGCTGGAATCGGCACAAGAGCTTTCCGTGCCGCTTTTTTTGACCGGTTTGAGCCGGCAAATGTTTCAGGCGGCGATCACGACGGGCCATGGCGATGAGGATATCTGCTCTACAATCAAGGTCTTAGAGGAAATGACCGGGGTTGAAGTCAAAGCGTAACGTGTACTGAATAGCACCCATCCAAATTTTATATACAAAATTTGGTTGATTCCAAAATCGATCTATTCTATTATTGGAATCAAGCCGGGGAGGAAAGTAACTCCCACCAAAGCGAGACTAACCTCTAAACTGAAAGACCCCTGAAGCAACCTCCCCGGCGCCCGCAAGGGTCTAGCGGTCTTTAACAAACTAAGCCATCGTCGCAAAACCGCAAGCGGTCAAAACCTCGTAGTCAAAATCAGCATGTTATGATCGGGAGCTTAGTCCCGCGCTGCATGTCCATTCGCACGCTCACAATTTTGGGTTCGACCGGCTCCATCGGCACCAACACACTGGATGTCGTGCGGCAGAATCCAGATCGTTTCCGTGTTTTCGCCCTGGCGGCGGGGCGCAACATCGAGCTGCTGGCTCAGCAGATTCAGGAGTTTAGCCCGCAAGTCGTGGTGCTGCAGGACGCCGGCGGACGTGGATCGTCTGCGCGCGCTGCTTCCATCCGGAATTCGGCGCTGCATGCCCGAGCTGTTGAGCGGGCCCGAGGCGCTGGTACAGATCGCCGTGCGCCCGAGGTCGACACCGTCATGTCGTCGATCGTCGGCGTCGCGGGTCTGGAGGCGACCTACGAAGCGGTCTGCCGCGGCAAGCGAGTCGGACTGGCCAATAAAGAGGTGCTGGTTTCGGGCGGACAGCTGGTGATGGAGGCGGTCGCGGCGGCACGGCGCCGAACTGATCCCGGTGGATTCCGAACACAACGGCGCGCACCAGTGTCTGCGCGCGGGCCTGCGCACAGGAAGCCACGAAGCTGATCCTGACGGCTTCGGGTGGTCCGTTTCGGAACACTCCGAAGGAGGCGCTGGACTGGGTGACGCCGGCCGATGCTCTGAAGCATCCAACCTGGAAGATGGGCAACCGCATCACCATCGATTCGGCGACTCTGATGAACAAAGGATTCGAAGTCATCGAGGCCTGCTGGCTGTTCGATTTTTCGCCGGACGACGTGGAAGTGGTGGTGCATCCGCAATCGACCGTGCACGCCATGGTGGAATACAACGACGGCAGCGTGATCGCGCAGGTCTCGGCCACCGACATGCGGATGCCGATTCAGTACGCGCTGACCTGGCCCGAGCGTGCCCAGGCGCCGGTGCCGAAAATCGACTGGAGCGAAGCGCGGCAGTGGGAGTTCCATGCG
Organism: Terriglobia bacterium; assembly: GCA_963709215.1. Taxonomy (GTDB): domain Bacteria; phylum Acidobacteriota; class Terriglobia; order Bryobacterales; family Bryobacteraceae; genus BOG-234. Next base: position 190,111 of record CAVPVO010000002.1, read on the forward strand.
CCCGACTCGAGCAAAATTTCCGCTGCTGGGACTGGCTTACGAGGCGCAACGCAACGGCGGATCGGCCACGTGCGTCCTGAATGCGGCGGACGAAATCGCGGTGGAGGCGTTTCTGAAGGGCGAATCGGTTTTCCGGCGATCGCGCGCGTGGTGGAGGAGACACTGCGAACGGATGCCCGATCGGGAACCGTGCGAGCGTGGAGTGAAATACTTGCAGATTGACGGCGACGCCCGCCGAATGGCCCGCAACGTGATCGACAACGCAGGCGGTGGTCGTTCGCGCCAGTGGCCGTGAACGCGTATAGAGGCAGCGAATATAGAGGACTGAGATGCTCTGTCTTTCCTGTTGAATATCTGGTGGCTGCTGGTGCTGATCGGGGTGATGATCCTGGTCCACGAACTGGGTCACTTCTGGGCGGCGCGCGCCTTCGATGTCAAGGTGGAAGTATTCAGTTTCGGCTTCGGGCCCGCGTCTGTTCGGCTTCCGGCGCGGCGACACCGACTATCGGTTCTCTCTGATCCTTTTCGGCGGCTACGTCAAGATGGCCGGCGAACAGCCGGGCGAACACGGCACAGCCGGACGATCCCGCGACGGTCTGACTCCTCGGCACAAACCGCGCTGGCAGCGACTGATCATCGCCGCGGCGGGCCCGTTCATGAACGTGGTGCTGGCGATCGCGGTACTGACCGGCCTGTTCATGGTTTCTTACGAAAAGATCCTCGAACGAGGACGGCGCCGTGATCGGCCACATGATGCCGGATTCGCCGGCCGCCAAAGCCGGCATTCAGGCCGGGCGACAAGATCGTCCGCCTGAACGGCAAGGACAATCCCGACTGGGAAGAGATCGTCACCAAGGAAATCGAGAGCGTGGACCGGCCCATGACGGTCACTATGGAGCGCAGCGGGCCATCGATTCCCGGTTCAGCTGACGCCGGTGCTGGACGAGAAGGAAGGCGTCGGGTCGGCCGGCTGGGAAGGCCAGAACGAGATCCAGGTGGCGTCGGTCAACGACGGCTATCCCGCCGACAGCCGCCGGTCTGAAGAAGGGCGACCTGCTGCGTCAAGGTCAACGGCATTCCGATCCACTCGCACTACACGCTGCCGGAAGTGATTCGCAAGAGCGAAGGCAAGCCGGTGACGATCGAATATGTCCGCGACGGCGTTCACCACACGGTGACGCATGAAGCCGGTTTTCAGGAATCCGGACGGCACCTCGACGCGCTGGATGATCGGCGTGCTGCCGGAGGTCAAGCTGAACATTCAGAAGACGCAGCTTTCGTTTCCCGGACGCGCTGCACGAATCGCTGGTGCAGAACGGCAAGAACGCCAGCCTGATCGTGGAGTTCCTGCGCGGCATTGTGGAGCGCCGCATGTCGGCGAAGAATCTGTCGGGGCCGATCGGCATCGCGCATTATGCGACGGAAGCGGCGCAGGAGGGCCCGGGCGCGTTTCTGCATGCTGATGAGCGTGGTGAGCCTGAATCTGGCGATCTTCAATCTGCTGCCGATTCCGATTCTCGACGGCGGGGTGATTCTGACGCTGCTGATCGAAATGGTGATGGGCCGCGACCTGAGCCTGAACGTGAAGGAGGCGATGCTGAAGGTGGGCTTCGTTTTTCTGATGATGCTGGTGGTTTTCGTGATTTACAACGACATCGCCAAGCGCTTACGCCGGGGCTGCTGGTACTGCAGACGCTCATGCAGTGCGGTGACTTTTCTGAACCGTCTGTACCTGAAACATTAGCGGCATCATTACATCTGATAATCTGACACAAGCCAATGGAGTGTTCGTGTGTCCGCCAGACGGATATCCCCGGAACCTCGAAGCTCTTAGCCGATCTGATCTATCATTTCGATCGGGTTAGAGACTTTATCCGTATCGCCCCAGTAACGATGCTGACGTCGCTCGACGCGGCGCGGCTAAATTTGACTTTCCCGGACGACCGGCGCGCCGCGCTGGTTCGGGCGCTCACGCCGCTGAATCAGGGCAATCCCTCGCTCGACGTTCTGGCGCAGCCGGGGCACGGTGGCGGTCGTCACCGGCCAGCAGGTGGGTTTGTTCTCCGGGCCCGCTTACACAGTTTATAAGGCGCTGACCGCCGATCAGGCTCGCACGGGAACTGACGGAGCGCGGCGTTCCGGCCGTTCCCGTGTTCTGGCTGGCGACGGAAGACCACGATTTCGCGGAAGTGGATCACGCGTGGGTCTTCGGCGCCGATCATCAGCCGGTGAGGATTCGTGATCGAGCAAGGCTGTCGAGCTGGATCACCGTCCGGTCGGCGGCATTCCGCTGGCGGGATTCCGATGGCGGAATTGCGCAGCCGCGCTGGCCGGCTTGCCTTTCGCGGACGAAGCGGTCGCGCATGGTGGAGCGGGCTTACCAGCCGGGCGAGACCATGGGGTCGGCCTTCGCGCGCGATGCTCCGCGAGTTGTTCGCACCGTGGGGACTGCTGCTGATCGATCCGATGGAGCGGGCGCTGCGCGAAATGGCCGCGCCGCTGATGCGCGAAGCGGTGGAGCGCATGCCGGAGCTGGTCGACGCGCTGATGGCGCGTTCGGCGGAACTGGTCGAAGCGCGGCTATCACGCGCAGGTGCTGGTGGAGCAAGAACGTCGCTCGCATTTCTGCTGGAGGACGGGCAGCGCATCGCGCTGCGCCGTCAGAACGGGAATTCATGGCGCTGCATCACAAATGGTCCGCGCGGAACTGGCCGGGCGCGCGGCGGAACTTTCGCCCAACGCGCTGCTGCGTCCGGTGGTGCAGGATTATCTGCTGCCGACCGCGGCCTATATCGGCGGGCCGGCGGAACTGGCTTATCTGGCGCAATCGCAGGTGCTGTATGAAAAGCTGCTGGGCCGGCAGCCGGTGGCGTTTCCGCGCGCGTGATTCACGCTGCTCGACGAGCGAAGCCACAAGCGGATGGTCCGGTACGGGCTCAATCCGGCGGATTTGTTCCGCGGCGAGCAGGCGCTTGCACGACAGGATCGCGGCGCGCCTGGTTCCGGAAAGCTGCGCGACGCGGCTGGACGAGACGAAGGCGGCGTTTCGACGCGCTCTCGACGCGCTGCGCGGCGATCTGGACCAGTTCGATGTCACGCTGGCCGCGGCGCTGGCGACGAACCGGCGCAAGATCGAATATCAGGTGGGCAAGATCGCCCGCAAGACGGCGGCCCAGATCATGGCGCGGGATGAGCAGGCGACGACGCGATGCGCGGTCGTTGAACGGCCTGGTGTTTCCGGAGAAGCATCTGCAGGAGCGGCTGTATTCGATCGTGCCGTTCATCGCGAAAGTTCGGGCCGGGGCTGGTGGATGAACTTTATTCAGCGGTGCGGATCGAGTGTCCGGATCACCAGTTCGTGGTTGTGTAGGGTGGGGCAGATTGTCGATCTGCGGGCCGATTGTCTATCGGCCCCGTCCGGTATCGCGACACAGACCAGGCGGATTTGGCAAATCCGCCGCGGGTTAACAACCCGCCCCACGGTTGCGATTTTCGCGGTCTGCGCGCTGTGCTGGGGCCAGAGGCAGGCGGCAATCGACCATATTTCCGCCGCATCGCTGCGGACCAATCTCAGCTACATTGCTTCGGACGAACTGGAAGGCCGCAACACGCCGTCGCACGGGCTGGATCTGGCGGCCAATTATATCGCCGCGCAGTTCAAGCGCGCCGGGCTGGAGCCAGGGGCGGGTGACAGCTATTTCCAATCCGCGAAGTTCGAACAGGCAGCCGTCAGCATGGACGGTTTCGATCTGACGCTTTCGGCCGGCAAGCATGAAGTGAAACCGGAAAATCGCTTCGTGCGGGTGCGATCGCTCGACGGACTGAAGCTCGTGGACGCGCCTGTCGTGAAATTGCCCGGCAACGGGACGATTCCGCCGGTGGCGGGAATGATCGTGGCGGGCGACGAGCGGCGCTGGGGAATGGAGACGTCCCTCAACGAGTTGCAGGAGCGGAGACCGGCGCTGATTCTGCTCATCGGCAGCAGTCGCGAGATGCGGGGCAATCCCCGGCGGGCCCCGTCAACTTTCTCGCGGAAGCGGACGACTACGTGCCCACGATCCGCGTCCGCGATTCGGAGGCGTTCAGTCTTCTGACCGGCAAAGACGCGATGACAGTACGGTGCATCTGACGCAGCCGGTAGTAAAGCCGGTCACGCTGCGCAATGTAGCGGCGAATGATCTGCGCGGTCCGACCCGGCGCTGCGGGATCAGTACGTACTGCTCACGGCCCATTACGATCATCTGGGGAAGACTCCGCGCGGCATCTTCCACGGCGCCAACGATAACGGCAGCGGGACGGTGTCCGTGATCGAGATCGCGCGCGCGCTGGCCGCGCATGAATCCGCATCCGAAACGCAGCATTCTTTTCATGACCGTGTTCGGCGAAGAAGAAGGGCTGCTCGGGTCCTCTTACTATGCGGAACATCCGCTGGTGCCGTTGACGGCACGGTGGCGGACATCAATCTGGAGCAGATGGGGCGCACGGACGAGAAGAAGCGGCAGCGGAATCCGGAGTTTCACATTCACCGGGCCGGCTTATTCCGATCTGCCGGAGATATGTCGCGGCGCGGCGAAAGCAGAAGGCATCGGCATCTACAAGCGGAAAGATGCGGACGAGTTATTTCGATCGCAGCGACAACTATCGCTTTCGCGCTGCATGGCGTGGTGGCGCACACCATAGCGGTCGCCTTCGAGTATCCGGACTATCACGCGCTCGGTGACACGTGGGAGAAGATCGACTTCGCCAACATGGCTGAGGTCGATCGCGGCGTTGCGGCCGGAATCATCGCGGTGGCCGACGATCCCGAAGCGCCCGCAGTGGAGCAACGCGAAGGGCGCGGCGCCATCTTACCGCGGACGCCGGGCAGATGAAATGCAGCATATGTTAAACTTCGAGTTTGCGTCATCAAACTCGAATGTCCCCTGAAAGGTCTAATTTATGAGTCAGAATCTGGAATCATTTATTGAAGACCGTGAAGAGCCCGGTCGATATGCTGCGCAATTCGAAGATCGGCGCATACGTCTATCCGGTGGTCGCGCCCGAGTTTTCGAACTGGCGCGACGAACAGCGCGCCTGGCGGGAGAGCGCCGTCCTGTTCGACCAGTCTCACCACATGGTGGACATCTATATCGAGGGCCCCGATGCCCTCAAGATGCTTTCGCATCTGGCGATCAACAGCTTTGCCAAGTTTCCGGTCAACCGCGCCAAGCAGTTCGTCCCGTGCACGCCCTACGGTCATGTGATCGGCGACGGAATCCTGTTCCACCTGGAGCAGAACAAGCTGGTCTTCGTGGGACGCGCGCCATCGGCCAGCTGGATTCAGTTCCACGCCGAGACCGGCGGATACGACGTGAAGATCGTGAAGGACGACCGCTCGCCCTCGCGCCCGATGGGCAAGCCGGTGACCCGCATTTCCTACCGCTATCAGATTCAGGGACCGAACGCGAAGCACGTCATCGAGAAACTGAACGGCGGTCCGATTCCTGAAATCAAGTTCTTCGCCATGGACGAGATCAAGATCGGCGGGACGCAAGGTTCGCGCGCTGCGTCACGGCATGGCCGGGGCGCCCGGGCTCGAAGTATTCGGACCCTACGAGGACGGCGAAGCGGTGAAAGAAGCCATTCTCGAGGCCGGCGCGGAATTCGGTATCGTTCCGGTGGGCTCCGCGCATACGCGACGAACACGCTGGAATCGGGCTGGATTCCCTCGCCGCTGCCCGCCATCTACACCGGCGACAAGATGAAGGCATATCGCGAATGGCTGCCGGCGACGAGCTACGAAGGCACCGGCGGCCTGGCCGGCAGCTTCGATTCGCCGAACATCGAAGACTACTACACGACGCCCTACGAGCTGGGCTATGGGCCGTTCGTGAAGTTCGATCACGACTTCATCGGCCGCGAAGCGCTGCGAGAAGATCGCGGATAAGCCGCATCGCAAGAAGGTGACCTTCGCCTGGAACGGCGAGGACGTGGCGAAGATCTTCCGCGTCCATGTTCGATCCCGGGCGAGGAGAAGTACAAGTACATCGACCTGCCGCTCTCGAACTACGCCTCGGCGTCTTACGACAAGCTGGTCGACAAGAGCGGGAAGACGGTCGGCTTCTCGATGTTCGCCGGCTACAGCTACAACGAGTCGTCGATGCTGTCGCTGGGTATCGTCGATCCGGATGTCGAGATCGGCACCGAAGCTCCGGCTGGTGTGGGGCGAAGAGAACGGCGGCACGGCAAGAGCACCGTGGAGCGCCACAAGCAGACCGAAATCCGCGCGATTGTCAGCCCCGTGCCTTATTCGAAGGTGGTGCGCGAAACTTACGCCGAAGGCTGGCGTTCGGACGCGGCAAAACTGTAGTTTTCCCCCGTGGCGGAGGGCTGTTTGAACGTTGCAGCCCTCTGCTACCATGAAGTTCGTCAGGTTTCGGGCTCCGTGCAATGGGCGGCTGCAAACCCCGCCAGGTCTGGAAGGAAGCAACGGTAGTGGCTTTACCCCGTGTGCCGCGGATTACCCGGAGCCTGGCGTATTTGAATCGCGCACATCGCGAGCGGCCCGCAGTCCGATCCGCCCATGTATCAGGTCATCGCGCGAAAATACCGTCCGCAGTCGTTCGACGATGTGCTGAACCAGGAGCACATCAAAACCACGCTGCGCAACGCCATCGCGCAGAACCGCATCGCCCACGGCTACATTTTTTCCGGCCAGCGCGGCACCGGCAAGACCACCACCGCGCGCATCGTGGCGCGCTGCCTGAACTGCGAAAAAGGTCCGACCGACCAGCCCTGCGGCGTGTGCGCGAGCTGCCTCGAAATCAGCGGCGGGCGGGTCGGTCGACGTCATCGAAATCGACGCGGCGTCGAATCGCGGCATCAACGAAATGCGCGAACTGCGCGAAAACGTCCGCTATCAGCCGGCGCGCGACCGCTACAAGATTTTCATCGTCGACGAAGCGCATCAGATCACCAACGAAGCCTTCAACGCGCTGCTGAAGACCATCGAAGAGCCGCCGCCGTGGGCCGTCTTCATTCTGTGCACCACGGAATCGCACAAGATTCCGGCGACCATCGCTTCGCGCTGCCAGCACTTCAGTTTTCGCTCGGTCGATTTCAACGACCTGATCGACCGCATGCGCGAGATCTGCGTGCAGGAAGGCATCGAGGCGGACGACGAAGCGCTGTCCGTGCATCGCGCAGGCGGGCGAAGGGTCGGTGCGCGATTCGCTTTCGGCGCTCGATCAGGCCATCGCCTGCTGCGGCAACAAGCTGGATGCCGCGCAGGTGCGCGCGCTGCTCGGCGCGTTTTCGCTGGATGCGATGGCGCAGGTGACCACGGCGCTGGCGCAGCAGGATGGCGGCGCGGTGCTCGCGCTGGTGGACGAACTGGAGCGCAACGGCGGCAGCCCGCAGCATTTTTCGCGCGAGCTGTCGCGCTATCTGCGCAATCTTCTGGTGACGAAGATCTCCGGGCGAGGATTCGCGGCTGGTCGCGGCCAGTCCGGCGGAGCGCGCGGAGATGGCGCGCATCGCGGCGGCGTTCAGCGAAGAGGATCTGACGCGCTATCTGCAGCTGGCGCTCGATCTTTTCCGCGATCTGCAGTTTTCGCTGCAGCCGCGCTTTCATCTGGAAATCGGGCTGCTGAAGATGGTGCAGGCCGGGCAAGCTGATTCCGATTGAAGAGGCGCTGGCGTCGCTTGGCGACTGCGGAACAGCCGCGCCCGCGGCAGCCGCAGCCGGCCGACTCCGCCGCGTACAGCACCGGCGCCGTCGACCGTCGAGCGGACCGCTGCAGCAAGGCCGGCAGCCGCCGGCGCCGCCAGCCGCGCCGCCTCCATCCGATGACGACTGGCGCGCGAAGCTGCATGGCGCGATGGTCGGAAGCCGGCCTGCAGTTTTCCGCCGACGCCATCGCGCAGTCCGAAGTCGCGCTGGTGAACAACGAACTGCAGATCACGGCGCCGAAACAGTTTCAGCTCGATCTCGGGACGCGAGGAGATTCTGACCGCGCTGAAGCATCTGGGCTTCCCGGCGCTGCGCTTCAAGGTAAACTTCGGCGAAGTGAAAGCGCCGCGCCGGCCGGCCTATGCCCGAAGCCGACGCCGCGCGAAAGAAGATGAAGTCACCGAGCGCGCGCTGGCGCATCCGGAAGTGCAACGTTTTCGAGAACTGTTCGGCGGCGAAGTGCGCACCGTCCGCAACCTGAAGGAGCCCTGGAACGAATGAAAATGCCCGGAAACATGCAGGCCATGATGCAGCAGGCGCAGAAGATGCAGGAGAAGCTGCAGGCCGAGATCGCGCTGATCCGCGTGGACGGAACCGCCGGCGGCGGCATGGTCACGATCAAGATGGACGGCCACAAGAACGTGCTCGGCGTGAAGATCGATCCCGAAGTGGCGGGCGACGTCGAGATGCTGCAGGACCTGGTGCTGGCGGCCTGCAACGAAGCCGTGAAGAAGGTCGACGAGGAATCGCAGAAGAAGATGGGCGGGATGCTGGGCGGGCTGGGCCTGCCGCCGGGGCTGTTCTAGCGCATGCCCGATTTCGCGGAGCCGCTGGCACGGCTGATCACCGAGTTCAAGACGCCTGCCCGGCATCGGGCAGAAGTCCGCGCAGCGCATCGCGTTCCACGTCATGCGCGCCAGCCGCGACGATGCCGAGCAGCTGGCGCAGGCGATTCTCGACGTCAAAGACAAGCTGACGATCTGCGCGGTCTGCAACAACATCAGCGACGCCGAGCTGTGCCAGTATTGCCGCGATCCGCAGCGCGATCAGAAGGTGGTGTGCGTGGTGGAGGATCCGAATAACATCGTCGGGATCGAAGTCACGCGGCAGTATCAACGGGCTCTATCACGTGCTGGGCGGGGCGCTGTCGCCGCTGCGCGGCATCGGGCCGGAGCAGCTGAAGATCAAGAGCCTGGTGGACCGCATCGCGAAAGGCGAGATCGAAGAAGTGATCGCGGCGACGAATCCGACGGTGGAAGGCGAGGCGACGGCGGTCTATTTATCGAAGCTGCTGAAGCCGCTGGGGATCAAGGTGACGCGCATCGCCATGGGCGTGCCGGTGGGCAGCGATATCGAATTCGCCGACGAAGTCACGATGTGGAAGGCGATGGAAGGCCGGCGGGAAATTTAGCGACCTCGCCGGGTACAGTCGCCTCTTGACCCACCACAGGTCCTGCAGTAATTCGTCCTGTGGCGCATCACCACCGAATCGTCACTTTGTGTTTCGAGAAAAGCTCGCGCAGTTCGGCGTCGGTGAAATCGCGCGATTTGCCCTCAGCCTCGGGGTCCCCGAGGCTGTAAGGGCCGCCGACCATCAATTCCAGGGATGTGAAACTCGGGTCCACACGGATTCGCGCTATACCTTTCTCATCGGTTCGGCCTATCGTGCCAAGACCGCCACACGTATTGGTCTCCCAATTTCCAAATACGTCAACGTCTTTGCGCGGCTGCCCACTGGCTGTCAGGACCAGAACTTCGACGTCATCAAAAAGATAGTCATCCGGAGTGAACTGCCACTTCTCCTTGAGAATTAAATTCGCTTCGGAGCCTGTTTTCAGCCCAGTGTTGGCGGAGTATGCGAGGCCCGCAGGGCCTGTACCGGCCTTTTCGAACCAGGAGATTCCATCAAGGTACAGCGCCACGAGCGGCGTCAGCACTTCAAACGTGCCGGTTCTGTCCGTGCGAAACGTTCCCAATGGCAGACCCTCGTGGAATCCGCAATGATTCATGTCCCATACATAGATGGAGGCGGTGATGTCTGCGTTTGCCGCGGCGTGTCCGTCCGGATAGAGCAGAGTGACGTGGCGTCTGGTGGGAGGAGTGAGAATCAGTTGAGTCTCCCCTGCAGATTGCGCTGTGGCTAGCCCGAGAGAATTCACAGCCGAAGATAAATCGCTCCACAACGTATCCGGCGGGATATTTGGCGTCCTGTACCAGAGGTGCTCGCCAATCTGCAGCACGACGACATAGCCGTCAGTGTTAGGATGCGGGTCGAGTTCGCGCCTCAGTTTCCCGGTGTCCAGCGGCACCAACGCGAGACCGTTTGCAACTGTCGACATTTGAATCTTCTGCAGGCCGTACCAGGAATAGCTGTACAGCCAAATCGTCCCGGAAGAAACCTTTTCGGACGACGTGCCAATCGAGATCGTGTATTTCTGCTGCGAAGGTAGCTGAGCGAATGCAGGAATCGAAAGCACACCCGGCAGCGCCGCCAACGCGAGAGAAAAACTCATGATTCTCCTGCAGACGGAAAACCGCATACCAAGTAGTGTAATCGCAGATCCGCGACCAATCGATCAGGTCCTTGCAAACTTCACTGGCGACGGGATCAGCGCGGCACTATACAGGGAATCACCTGCCTGCTGTGACGGCGATAGATATGGAAGTCCGAGTCCGTCGTAAGGACGATCGGATCAGCGACTGTCTCAGACATACGCACCAGGCAGGCATCAGCAAGGCTCATCGGTACGCTCGCGTATTTCTGTAAGAGCGTGGCCACTGGCTCTACGTTGTCGTTGAGACTGAACTCCGCGACTACGGCTCTCCTGGACAGCATCGCACTCAGTCCTGGCGCGCCTCGCTCCCCAAGCAGATGGCAGGTTTCAGCAAGCACTGCCTCGCAGGTGTACCAGGGCGGCGAGTTCTTCGAGGCCTGCTGGACTGCCCAGCGATGGTGGAGATCGCGCCGACTAAGCGTTGCCACCAGAAAGCCGGCGTCAACGAGAACGCTTCTTGCCATAGCCCGTGGTTTTCAAGTACCTCTTCTTTCGCCCGCTCAGATCTGCAGGCAAGCCGTCCACCGAGCCGATCAGGTCGGCGATAAGGTTAAGTCGTGTGGACGAACCGACCGACGGTTCGGCACCACGCTGCAGGCGCTCGCGGACGATGTCGGATTTGGCGCAGTTGCGTTCGCGGGATTCAGACTCGATTTCCGCCACGAGCTGATCCGGAAGGCGGACCGTCAGCGATCTCATATTCCGACTGTATTACACATCCGCCATGCAGGCAAGACACGAAGAGTATCGGACGCTCCGCGCCGGGCGGAAGCCCGGCGGGACCCAGAGGGTGCCCCTGAAACCCTGCCCCACTAAGTGCTAACTGATGAGTTCGGTGATGCGGTCGGCGTCGTTCGGAACCACGATCGGTTTGTTGCCGAAATTCGGTTCGATTGGACAGTTGTTCGGCGCCTTCAGCTGGCCGGTGTGATAGCGGTAAATGTAATCCGGGTCCTTGAGGACATTGCCGGTGAGGACCGCGACCACGTCGGCGTCGCGCGCGATAACGCCCGCGGCGGTGAGCTTGCGGATGCCCGCGAGCGTGGCCGCGGAGGCGGGCTCGCAGCCGATGCCGCATTGGCCGATGATGGCTTTGGCATCGGCGATTTCCTGCTCGGTCACGCTTTCGACCACGCCGTTCGTGGTTTCGACTTCGAACTGCGCTTTGGGCCAGGAGACGGGGTCGCCGATCTTGATGGCCGTCGCGAGCGTTTCGGGATGCTCCTGGGCACGGAACGGCCTCCTTCCCTTTCGCGCGCATGTATTCGTAGAACGGGCGAGCGCCTTCGGCCTGCACGACGGCGAGGCGCGGCAGAGCGGTCGATGAAGCCGAGCTCGTGCATCTCGCGCAGCCCTTTGCCGAACGCCGAAACGTTGCCGAGATTGCCGCCGGGGAGCACGATCCAGTCGGGCGGATTCCAGTCGCGCTGGTCCATCATTTCGATCACGATGGATTTCTGGCCTTCGATGCGGAACGGGTTGATCGAGTTCAGCAGATAGATGCCGAGGCGCTCGGCGAGCACGCGCACCAGGGCGAGAATCTGATCGAAGTTGGCTTCCACCTGAAAGGTCTTCGCGCCGTATTCGAGCGCCTGCGCCAGCTTGCCGTAGGAGATGTTGCCGTTGGGGATGAAGATGAGCGGCTCGAGTCCGCCGGCGCTGGCGTAGGCGGCCATCGAGGCGGAGGTGTTGCCGGTGGATACGCAGGCCACGCGCTTCATGCCGAGCCGGCGGGCCTGGGCGACGCCGCCGGTCATGCCGTTGTCCTTGAACGAGCCGGTGGGGTTGAAGCCCTGGTGCTTGAAGGTGATGGCGTCGAGTCCGCCGTATGCGGCCGCGCGCGGGGCGTTGAGCAGCGGCGTGTTGCCTTCGCGCAGGGTGACGATGTGAGCGGTGGTCGTCGAGGAAAGGAAACAGTTCGCGATAGCGCCAGACGCCGCTTTGATCGAGCGGTGCGTTGGACATGCGGCGTGTCGCGCCAGGTGTGCTTCAGGGCGCGGATGTCGGGATGGCCGAAGTCGTAGCGCGCTTCAAGCAGCCCGCCGCATTTCGGGCAGTTGTAGAGCACGTCGGTGATGCCGAAGCGCGCACCACAGGCGGCATTGATGCAGGACAGCTGAGATGGCATGGAACCTACATTTTAGCTGTCAGCTATCGGCTCTCCGACGCTAACCGCGGGGCAACATCGGAGGAGCGGGTTTCCCGCCACAGACGCTTGAGAATCACACGGAGCGCGAAATAGAGAATTGTTGAGCTCATGCCCGCGGCGATGAACCAGACCGCCAGCGCGTGAACGGTCGCGGTCCACAGCGTCGTGATGGCGTGCCAGACACCGGAGTGAACCAGACCGAAAATCTGGCTCAGGGTGAACGTAAAATCGCGGGTCCGGAACAGCCATGCGCCGGCGCGCAGGAACGGAATAATCAGAATCAGCTGCAGGGGGTAGACGATGCCGTTGATCAGCTGAATCGCGGCGAGGTTCAGACCGAAAGCGAAGGCGGCGACAGTGCACAGGATCGTCGTGGTGCCGAGCATCGGGACGGTTCCCAGCGCGGCGCCCAGCGCCAGAGTCAGCGCCAGTTTCTCCGGCGTGATGCCCTGCTTTAGAAAACCGATCAGGCGATTGGTGAAGGATTCGAGAAGCTTCCGCACGCGGCGTCTTCCTCCGCGCACAACGGACCCTCCGGCCTGTGCGCTAGACACCAAATTACCTCACGCGGGTCTTTAAAGGCTGCCTTCTACAATGAGGAATCGCAGGAGGCGCGAGATCATGGCAGGGAAAATCGGCATACTGACAGGCGGCGGGGACGTTCCGGGCCTGAATTCCGTTATCAAGACGGTGGTGTATCAGGCGGCGCGAACTGGGTCGTCAGGTCGTCGGAATCCGCAGCGGATGGGAAGGACTCACGCATGTCAACTTCGAGGATCCGGCCAGCGTCAGCCGCTACGTCCTGCCGCTGGACCGGCTGAACACGCGCACCATCGATCGCACCGGCGGCACGTGGCTGCACAGCTCGCGCACGAATCCGCTGAAGATGAAAAAGGCGCCGGCGTTTCTGACGGACGCGAGCTTTCCCGCGGCGCAGAACACGAAGGGCGGCGTGACCTCGACGGTCTACGACATGACGTCGCAGGTGATGAAAAACATCGAGAAGCTGGAACTCGACTATCTGGTGGCCATCGGCGGCGACGACACGCTGAGTTACGCGGCGCATCTGGACCGCGCGGGGATGAAAGTGGTCGCGGTGCCGAAAACGATGGACAACGATGTGCGCAACACCGAATACTGCATCGGGTTTTCGACGGCGGTGACCCGCGCGATGCGACGCGATGGAGAGGCAGCGCACGACGGTCGGCGTCGCACGAGCGTATCGGCGTGTTCCGCTGTTCGGACGCGATGCGGGCTACACGGCGCTCTACACGGCGTATGCCTGCTCGCTGCGCTGCTGCATTCCGGAATACAAGGTCAAGCTCGACCGGCTGCTCGATCTGATCCTTGAGGACAAGAAGAACAATCCGATCGAGCTATGCGCTGGTTCTGCTGTCGGAAGGCGCGGAGTGGGAAGGCTATCAGGTGACCGAATACGGCGAGGCCGATGCGTTCGGACATCGCAAGAAGGCCAATGTGGCCGAAGCGCTGAGCGATGCAGTCAAGAAGCGCAGCGGCGATGAAACGATCGTGAGCGATCTGACTTACGATCTGCGCGGCGGGCCGCCTGATTTCGTCGACAAGCTGGTGGCGTCGACCTTCGGCGGCATGGCGGTGGATCTGATCCGACGAGGGCAGGCACGGACTGATGACGGCGATCAGCCACGGATGCTATGCGGCGGTGGAGATTCCGGATCCGAAGCTGGGGCCGAGGAAGGTCGACATCAAAAAGATGTACAGCACGGAGCGCTACCGGCCCACGTATATCGGGAAGATGGGGCTGCCGGTTTTCCTGACGCAGCCTTAAAGCGGCAATGCTGAAGTGGCGATGGCCGTGGGTGCGGCGGAGTGCCTCACTCGCAGCAGCGCTGGATGATCAGCTGCGCGAGGAGATTCGCCGGAGTTTCGATGATGCGTCGCGGGACGAGGAGCATTTCCCGTCGACGATCGACCCGCGCATTCAGCACGTGCAGGTAATCCTAAAGTTCTTCGGCGATCTGACCGATAGAAGGGTGTTGGACGTCGGGTGCGGCAAAGGCCGGTTCGCCAGGGTCCTGCAGGAGCGTAACCCCGAAGCGGAGGTATGGGGGCTGGACATTTCGGAGGAAATGCTCCGGTACGTTCCCACGGGTATTCATACCCGGGCGGGGTCCATGACAGAGCTGCCGTTTGCCGACTCGACGTTCGACTGCGCGTATGCGACCGAATCGCTCGAGCATGCAGTCGATATCGCGCGGGCGGTGGATGAGATCTGCCGGGTGGTGAAACCCGGCGGGAAGCTCGTGATCATTGACAAAAATGTGGAGCAGTGGGGAAAGCTGGAGACGCCGCGCTGGGAACGATGGTTCGGCCGGAAGGAGCTGGAAGATCTGCTGCGCCGGCACTGCCGGAGCGTGCGCAGTGAATATCTGTCCTATTGGGCAGATGTAAAGCCCGACGGGCTGTTCATCGTCTGGTTCGCCGAGAGATAACTAATACGGTACCGGTACTCGCTTCGTGACAAAGTTCGAAGGGACTGAAACGTCAGGAAGCTACGATGCACTTGGTAGCGACGGAGGAAGTTGATTCCAGCCGGCAAGGCCGGACCTTTGGGTCTGAGACCAGGCGGAACCAGCCGCGTATCTCCGGAGGGTAGTTCGCGGCCGTTTTTGACGTGGGGCGGGGTGGGAGGATTCACTCAGCCACTTGCACGTTGGCCAGGGGGCGCACGGAGGCGCTCCCTGACTCCTTTTGGGACTAGCCGTCAGAAGTCAGCACACGTATTCGCACCGCAAGACGCGCGGGCCGTTCAGTCCGACTCATCGATACAGAATCGCCAGTTCGATACACTACAACGGTCCGGTGCTCCTGAACTACAGCTGGACGCACTTGAATCGAGCGGTTAAACGTCGCTGCATACTGGCTGTTGCGTGGCATCTCCGGAATGAGCCGGTAACTCCGGAAAAGACTGTTGCGTCAGGTTGTAATCACGTATGCGCCTGCACCTGGTAGTTGCTTTTGCGCTTACCGCCAGTGTTTGGGGCCAGACTGCGGCTCGGTTTGAGGCCGCTGAGATCAGGCCGAGCGGCCCGGTCTTTAATCCCTACACGCTGATGTCGGGCGGCGTGCTGCGGGGCGAGCGTTACGATCTGCGTAAAGCCACGATGCTCGAACTGATCTCGGTGGCATACAACGTCGATCAGGCGATTGTCCTCGGGGGGCCGAACTGGCTGGAGTTCGATCGGTTCGACGTTGCGGGAAAAGCACCGGCAGGAACGCCTGTCGATACAGTGCGGCTGATGCTGCGGTCGCTGCTGGCTGACCGGTTTGGGCTTGCGATTCACGAAGATAAACGGCCGATGCCCGCGTATGCGCTTGAAGCGGGGAAGGGCGCCGCGAAGATGCAAGCGTCCGACGGAGCCGAGAGTTCCGGATGTCGATTCGTCCCACAGCCGCAAAACCCGGCGCTTTCTGCCTACACGTGCCGAAATGTCACGATGTACGAGTTTGCGCTTCAGCTGCGCAATTTCGCCAATGATTACCTGGTCGAACCCGTGGTTGATGCCACGGGTCTTGATGGGCGATGGGACTTCGACCTGAAATGGCATCGCCGGTCGCAGGTGCTGCCGGCCGGCGAGCACCGGATCACGATTTTCGAAGCCCTTGAGAGCCAAACCGGCCTGAAGCTGGCGCTTCGCGATGCACCAGCGCCGGTGCTGGTTATCGATCACGTGAATCATGCGCCCACGCCGAACTCGCCGGATGACGCGAAGAACCTGCCGCCGCGCTACGAGGAGTTCGAAGTCGCGGATTTGAAGCTTGCAAAGGAGAGCCCGGGTGGTCTGCTCCGTCAGACACCCGGAGGCGGATTCGAGGCGAATGCCGCCAGCCTCGCGGCTCTCGTTCCGTTCGCATGGGATATCGACACTTCAAAAACCAACGAACGCTTCGTGGGTCTCCCGAAAGGTTACGAGTCGGTCCGCGTGACAATCCACGGGCGAACCGAGACGCATACCAGTTCCGACCCGTTACACGGTCAAGGCTGGGTGGCGGACGATGTGCGCGCGATGCTGCGCAACCTGCTCGTGGATCGGTTCCAGATCAAATGGCACTACGAAGAACGGATGCTGGATGCCTATTCGATAGTCTCGTCCGGCAAGTCGAAGCTGAGGACGGCCGATCCGGCGAACCGCGCCACTTGCCACGAGGCGCGCTCGATGCGCAACGACCCGCGCGACAGCAATCCGATGCTGGCAGAACTGATATCGTGCAGGAATGTGACGATCGCGCAGTTTGCGGCGAAGCTTTACGAAATCTACGACGACTTTGCGTTCCCGCCTGAAGATGCGACGGGCATTTCGGGCAGATGGGATTTCGATCTGAGCTTTACACCTGGTTGGCTGATCCGGCGTCAAACGGCGACGGGCGGCGCGAACGCTTCAGATCCTAACGGCGCCATCCCGTTCGACGAGGCAATTTCGAAGCAACTGGGCTTGAAGCTGGAGAAGAGAAAGCGGCGGTTGCCGTTAGTGGTGATAGACCATATGGAACTTCGGCCTAAAGAGAATTAGGAGAAGACGTCTGAGCGCGATGATCGACGACCAGTGTCACGAACTTTGCTTCGGGCATTCTGACAAAGGGCCTGCTCGCCGGTGCTTCAGAGAACCCCCGAAACGCGCGGCAGCACGTCGTTAAAGCGCAGCGTTTACCTTTGAGTCGGTCATCTCGCCGAAATGTTGGCCCACGCCGGCAAGTGCGTTTCCCTGGCGGCTGCGGAATATGAGTGCCAACTTCTGAAACCGGGCACTTAGTCCCCGGACAGCCAGTCGCCCGAATGACGCTCGATCGCGATGCGCACCAGCTGGCTGCGGGTGCGGACGCCGCTCTTGTCGAACAGCTGCTGCAGCACGGCCTTAACCGAGCTTTCCGAAATCTGCAGGCTGGCGGCGATTTCCTTGTTGGTAAGTCCTTCGAAAACGGCCTTCAGAACGCCGCGCTCACGGGCAGTAAGGGACTGAACCGCCTGCTGGTCTCCCGATTTTTCATGTGCGCCCGCTACCAGCGAACGCACGGCGCGCGAGTCGAGCCACATCTCGCCGTTCGTCACCTTGTGGATAGCTTCGATCAGCTGCGCCGGAGGGCTGTGCTTCAGAAACAACCCTGAGGCGCCCGATTCGAACGCGCGCAGAGTGCCGGCGTCGTCGATACCCGCGGTGACCATCAGGATGCGGCCGGTGAACCTCCGCCTTTTCGCTTCCTCGAGAAACGCCGAGCCCTGTTCGTCGCCGAGATCGTAATCGAGCAGGACGACGTCGACAGGTTCGCGATCGAGAACAGCCAGAGCATCGCGGACGCCGGCGCATGTCGCGGCGATACGGAAGTCGGGCTCGGCTTCGAGCAACCGGCTGAGGCTCTCACGAAACAGGCTGTGGTCGTCGATCAGCAGTATCCGGATCAGTTGTTCCATTGGTGGCGCTGGAAGCATCTTCTGCCAAGCGTCTCATAACTCCCTCGTTCATTGCGACCGAAAGATCGATGACGAAGCTGGATCCGACCGGCTCCGGTTCGTGATGCAGATCGCCGCGGAATGAACGCATGAACGCGCGCGAGAGATAGAGACCCAGACCGGTCGCTTCCGCTTGCCGCTGGAACGGACGGAAAAGACGCTCAGGATGAGCCACGCCGCAGCCGGTGTCGCTGACACGAATCGCCACGCGCTGCTTATCGCGCACAGCCGTGATACTGAGTTTGCGAAGCGCTTCACCCGTCATGGCGCGTTCGCTGTTGCGTGTCAGATTGAGAAGAACCTGGAGCAGGCTCTGGCGGTCGGCCCAGACCATCGGGAGACCAGGTTCGACATCGACGGACAACTGAATATCCTGTTCGGCGAGAGCGGGTTCGACGATGATGCAGAATTCTTCGAGCAGCGAGGAAAGATCAACGCTGGAGGCCTGATCGGCCATCTGACGAAGGTCAATGGCGGCAATTTTTCCCAACGCCAGGATCAGGTTGCCGAGCGCTTCGAAATCCTTGCTGGCCGACAGGTCCGGCGCGAGCGTGGGGTTCTTCGAGAGATTCGCGTGAGCCATGGCGATCGCGCCGCACACGTTACGGATTTCGTGCGAAACCGCGCCGACGAGGATGCGGGATCCGGCGAGAAGCTGATGCAGGCTGAGTTCTTCGCGGTTGCGCAGATCATCGGAGCCATCGACCACCATGGCGGCGAGACGCGGACCGGCGGTGGTGCCGTAGGTGGAGAACCAGATGTCAGCCATGAAGACTTCACCGTTCGCGCGCCGCCCGCGGCACTGCATGGCGGTTCGATACGCCGAACCAGGGGAAGATCGCGGCGACAGTACATTGACGAGCGAAGGCAGGAACTCGTGTATCAGAGCGCCCCGGAAGCGAGCCGGGCGGAATGACGAACAAGCGGTGCGCGGCCTCGTTGGCCAGCAGCACGACACCTTCCGCGTTGGTCGTGAACACCGCGGCGGGGCTGCTTTCAACAAGCACTTTAAGCTGCTCTTCGGCCTCGGCGCGGGCGCGCGCCTCACGTTCGATCTCAAGTGTGTGGTGCAGCGCCGTCTGCCGGCTGCGAACTACTTCATAGACGAACAGCCCCATGCAGAAGAACGCGGCGAAGATCAGAATGTCGCGCGGAATACCGCTCGGCAGAGACCAGTCGAAGCTGTCGAACGATTCTGAAAGCACGGTGCATACGGCCGCCGCGATGGCGATCTGCCAGCGCACGAGGACGCTTCCGACGAGCAGCATGGGAAAGAGGTAGAGAAAGCCGAGCGGAATATTGCCTTCGATGCGCCAGTCGACGACGGCAATTGCGGCGATCATCAGGGCCGCTCTCGTCAGGACCGCCGTCCGGGTGCCGCGCAGAAGAAATGACAGCATGATGGTCTGGCGGTCCGGCTCGTTGAGCAAGGCGCCGGCCGCGTCTTTATTCATCATACTTTTGTCTCGATGCGCACAACGGACTGACCACAGGCGCAGCTGACTGGCCCACCTTATCCCGGATAAAGCTGATTGCAGATCCTCGCCACTGGTCTGGCCTGTGCGATTTTGGCTCGATCATCCTCATGGGCTCAGGCGTTGGGGCGGCTCGGTTCTTCCAACCACATTCTACGGGCGAAAGCAGCGGTTTGTGCTTTAGAAACTGAAAGATGTCAGGTTGATAGCCAAAAGATAATTTATGGATATCTGAAAGATAATTGAGTGATCCCCGAACGGTCGTTACATTGGAATTTGGCATCCAATCGACTGTCAGAGCGCGAGGGGTTCCGGTCTCGCAGGCTGGTTGTGTTCCTGTGTGCCCTGATGGGCGCAGGACTGCTGTCCGACCTCGCGGCGCAGCAACCGGCCGCCACCTATACGTGGCAGCAGCTGCTGGAAAAGTTCGAGGCGGCCAACCCGACGCTCAAAGCCAACAAATTGAATATCGATGAGTCGCGGGCGGCGGAGATCACCGCCTATCTGCGTCCGAATCCTGACCTCAGCATCACAACGGACGGATTTCAGATTACGCGCAACATGGGAATCTGGCGTCCGCTCAGCGGCGTCGTGGAAACCCCGGGCATCAGCTATCTGCATGAGCGCGAGCACAAGCGAGAACTGCGGCGCGACCAGGCGAAGGCGTCCACGGTGGTTGCGGAGTCGACTTATCTCGATCAGGAGCGCAATCTGGTTTTCAATCTCCGGAATGCGTTTGTCCAGGCGTTGCTGGCGAAGGCGGTCCTGCAGAACGCCACGGACAATCTGTCGTACTGGGACCGGGAGCTGGAGGTCAACCGCACGCGCTACAAGGCCGGGGATATCGCACTGGTGGATCTTAACCGCCTCGAGCTGCAGCGCGTGCAGTTCGAATCGGACTTCGAAACCGCGCTGGTCAATCTGCGGACGGCGAAGATTCAGCTGCTGATGCTGATGAACGATCGCACGCCGATCGAGCGTTTCGATGTCACGGGCACCTTCGATTTCAAAGAAGAGCTGAAGCCGCTGGAGGATTTCCGGAAGCTGGCCATGGACACGCGGCCCGACCTGAAGGAGGCCGTGCAGAACGTCGAACTGGCGAAGGTGACGCACCAGCTGGCGATTGCCAATGGGTCGTCGGACCCGACGTTCAGCCTGTGGTTCTCGAACAACCCTTCTTTTTCGAATTCCTTTGCCAATGAGACCGTGGGCGGCAGCGTCAGCCTGCCGCTGCGCATCTTCGACCGCAATCAGGGCGAGAAAGCGCGCACGCAGGTGGATATCGGCCGCAATGAAAAGCTGCGCGACGCCGCGGAGGCGCAGGTGCTGAACGACGTGGATTCGGCTTATTACACGGTGGTGCAGAACGTGAATCTGCTCAAGCCTTATAAGGCGCGATACATGCCGATGGCGACCGATGTACGGGACAAGATGTCGTTTTCGTACCGGCAGGGCGGGGCGTCGCTGCTGGATTATCTGGACGCGGAGAAGTCTTATCCGCGACACGCGCCTCGCGTACCTGAATCTGATCGGTTCCTATTTGACCGCCGCAAGCCAGATGAATCTCGCGGTAGGCCGTGAGGTTATGCAATGAAGCGAGTTTCTTTGATTCCGATTGCGGCTTGTCTGGCCGGCGCCGTTGTGCTCAATGTGGTCCTGGCCGGCTGCAGCATGGGCAAGGCTGAACCGAAGGTGGATCCGAAAGATGAGGCGCCGCCGCCGGCGCAGGTCGTGCCCGCGGGCAATTCAAGCGTCGTGACCGTCGACAAGCCTGAGCAGTACCCGCTGGTGACGGCCGCCAAATACGAGGCGGCGCCGGAACTGAACGTGACGGGAACGGTGATGCCTGACGTGTCGCGCAACATTCCCGTAGTGACGATCGCCTCCGGCCGCGTGCTGGAGATTCACGCGAAGCTCGGCGACACCGTGACAAAAGGCGACCTGCTGCTGAAGATGCAGAGCGCGGATATTTCGGGCGCATTCTCCGACTACCGCCAGGCGATCGCCGATGAGAAACTCGCGGCGGCGCAGCTGCTTCGCGCGAAGACACTGCTCGAAGCCGGCGCCATGGCGCAGAAGGATTACGAAGTTGCCGTCGACACGGACGAGAAAGCCAAGGTCACGGTGGAGACCACGATCGAACATCTGCGGGTGCTGGGCGTCGGACAAGGATCATCCGACGTCGATCGTCGAGGTTTTCGCGCCGGTTTCGGGCGTGATCACCGATCAGCAGGTGACGCTGGCCGCGGGCACGCAGGGGCTGGCTTCGCCCAATCCGTTTACGATCTCCGACATGTCGCACGTCTGGGTAGTCTGCGACGTTTTTGAAAACGATCTGAAGAGCGTGCGGCTCGGTGAATTCGCCGATGTGCGGCTCAACGCTTATCCGGACCGCACGTTCCGCGCGCGGATCGACAATATCGGGCCCATTCTCGATCCCAACATCCGCACAGCCAAGGTGCGTCTCGAAGTGGAGAATCAACGGGCTGATGCGCTTCGGTATGTTCGCGACCGCGACATTCCACGGGATGGAGAAGAAGATATCCGCGCTGGTGCCCGCCACCGCCATTCTGCACCTGCACGATCGCGACTGGGTGTACCTGCCCGGCGGCGGGAAGAACTTCCGGCGCGCGGAAGTAGTGGGCGGCCTCACGCTGCCGGACAACATGCAGGCGGTTTCAGGCATCAATCCCGGCGATCAGGTGGTGAAGGACGCGCTGGTACTCGAGAATTCGGTGGAGCAATAACCAACGATGATTCGCGGGTCTCGTCGATTTCGCGCTGAACAACCGCATCATGGTCGTCGCTTTCGCGGTGCTGCTGTTCATCTGGGGCGGAATTTCGTTCCATCAGCTGCCCGTGGAAGCCTATCCGGACGTGGCCAATAACTACGTCGAGGTGATCACGCAGTGGCCCGGCATTTCGGCGGAGCAGATCGAGCAGCAGGTGACGATCCCGCTCGAAATCGTGATGAACGGCACTCCCGCATCTGACGGCGCTGCGTTCGTTCTCTCTGTTCGGGCTTTCCGATCTGAAGATGACGTTCGACGACGAGGCCGCGAACGACTGGAACCGCGAAAAGGTTCTCGAACGGCTCGCGCAGGTGACGCTGCCCGCCGAACGTGCAGCCGCAGATGGGTACCGACTGGAGCCCGGTCGGCCAGATTTACTTCTTCACGCTGCAGAGCACCAATCCGCGCTACGACGTGATGGAGCTGAAGTCGCTCGAAGACTGGGTGGTCGAGAAGTCGTTCAAGTCGGTGCCGAATGTGGTGGACGTGGCCAGCTTCGGCGGCCCGACGCGCGAATATCAGGTGCGCATCGATCCCAACTAAGCTTGATTTCCTACGGCCTCAGCATCGGCCAGGTGGAGCAACCAGCTCACCAACAACAACACCAACGCCGGCGGCAGCTTCATCGAATCCGGCCTGCAGCAGATCGATGTTCGCGAAGTCGGTCTGGTCACCAACGTTCACGACATCGAAAACACGGTGCTGACGACCAAGACCGGCACGGCGCTGAAGGTCAAAGATATCGCCGTGGTGGAGCAGGGACCGAAGATCCGGCTCGGCCAGTTCGCGCGCGCGCAGGCATCTGGTCAACGGAAAAATCGTCGACGACGACGACGTGGTTTCGGGCATCGTGCTGCTGCGCAAAGGCGCCGATTCGGACGCGGTGCTGGAAGGGATCCACGCCAAAGTCGAAGAACTGAACACGGTCATTCTTCCGCACGGCGTGAAAGTGGTGCCGTTCCTCGACCGCAGCGATCTGGTGCATTACACCACGCACACCGTTCTGCACAACCTGACCGAAGGCATCATTCTGGTGGTGATCATTCTGTTCCTGTTCCTCGGAAACGTGCGCGGCGCGCTTATCGTCGCGCTGACAATCCCGTTCTCGCTGCTGTTCGCGGCTACCTGTCTGCAGCTCAAAGGCATTCCGGCCAATCTGCTGTCGCTGGGCGCGCTCGATTTCGGCATGGTGGTGGACGGCGCGGTCGTGATGGTGGAGAACATCGTGCGCCACCTGTCGCACCACGCCGAGGGCGACAAGCGAACGCCGATGGAGAAGATCCGCGAGGCGGCGCACGAAGTGCAGCGGCCCGTGTTCTACGCCATCGGCATCATCATCACCGCCTATCTGCCGATCTTCACGCTGCAGCGCGTGGAAGGCCGACTCTTCAAGCCGATGGCCTGGACGGTGGCGTTCGCGCTGCTCGGCGCGCTGATGTTCTCGATGCTGCTGGCGCCGGTGCTTTCCAGCCTCTTCTTTCCGCAAGGGCACGAAGGAATGGCACAACCCGGTGATGATCTTCCTGACGCAAGATGTATCGCGCCGTGCTGGGGAAGGCGATCCACTGGCGCTGGGTCACGCTGGGCGTGGCGCTGGCCGGTTTCGCGCTGACGATTTATCTGGCGACCAGCGTGCTCGGTTCCGAGTTTCTGCCGCACCTCGACGAAGGCGCGATCTGGGTGCGCGGGATCATGGCGCCCGAGCACCGGCCAGACGGAAGGAACTGCGGTGGCGAACCGAGGCGCGGGCCATCCTGTGCTCGTTTCCCGAGGTGCCGCAGTGCACCAGCCAGGTGGGCCGGCCCGACGACGGCACCGACACCACGGGCTTCTTCAATGCCGAGTTCTTCGTCGATCTGAAGCCGAAGGAAGAATGGCGGCCGGTGTTTCATCAGGACAAGGACGAACTGATCGCCGCCATGAACCGCGAACTGGACAAGATTCCCGGCGTGACCTGGGGCTTCTCGCAGCCGATCTCCGACAACATGGAAGAGGCGGTCAGCGGCGTCAAAGGCGAACTGGCCATCAAGGTCTTCGGCACCGACCTGCGAACGCTCGAAGGCAAGGCCGACGAAATCATGGGCGTCATGCGCGGCAGTCAAGGGCATCGAGGATCTGGGATTGTTCCGCGTGATCGGGCAGCCGAACCTGAACCTCACGGTGAACCGCCAGAAGGCCGCGCCGCTTCCAGATCAATGTCGCGGACGTGCAGGACGCGGTGCAGACCGCGATCGGCGGCAACGCGCTCACGCAGGTGCTGCAGGACGAGCAGCGCTACGATCTGGTGCTGCGCTATCTGCCCCAGTTCCGCGACCGGAAAGAAGCCATCGAGAACATCCGCCTGCTGTCGCCCTCGGGCGAGCGCGTGTCGCTGGCGCAGCTCTGCGACATCCAGATGCTGCGACGGCGCTTCGGAAATCTATCGCGAAGCCAACCAGCGCTACGTGGCGATCAAATACAGCGTGCGCGGCCGCGATCTGGGCGGCGCGGTCGAAGAAGCCATCAAGAAGGTCGAGCACGCAGGTGAAACTGCCTGCCGGCTATCACATCGACTGGGCGGGCGAATACGAATCGCAGCAGCGCGCGGCCAGGCGCCTGGCCATCATCATTCCGCTGACGCTGATGCTGATCTTCCTGATTCTGTATTCGATGTTCAAGTCGATGAAATGGGCGTCGCTGATTCTGATGAACGTCGCCATGGCGCCGGTCGGGCGGGCTGCTGGCGCTGTTGCTTCACCGGAACCAACCTGAGCGTGTCTTCCGGCGTCGGATTCCTCGCGCTGTTCGGCGTCTCGGTGCAGGTGGGCGTGATCATGGTGGAGTACATCAACCAGCTGCGCGTGCGCGGCCATACGGTATTCGATGCGGCCGTGGAAGGCGCGGTGCTGAGGCTGCGCCCCATCATGATGACGATGCTGGTGGCCATGCTGGGCCTGCTGCCGGCCGCCACTTCGCACGGCATCGGATCGGACTCGCAGCGGCCGTTCGCCATCGTGATTGTCGGCGGACTGATGGCGGCTCTGCTGATGAGCATCTTCCTGCTGCCCACCCTGTACGTCTGGATCGCGGGCGATCACGACATACTGCCCGCGCCCGAAGGCGAATTCGAATAAACAGGCGCAAAGGGCGAAGGCTCCGTTTTGCGCGATAACAGGAAGTGCTCCGACTGAGGACTAATGGCGACGAAAGAAGAAGTATGCGCGCGCATCAAAACAAATCGGCATTCTCCCCGCGCATCCGGGTTCACTCGGCGGAGGACGCTCTGTTTGCGGCGCGCGAGATGCTGGAATACGGAATCCCGGTGGTCGAATTGACCATGACGGTTCCAGGCGCGATCCGCGTAATCGCTGAATTGGCGAGGACCAGTCCGCAAATGATGGTGGGTGCCGGCACAGTGCTCGACATCGAAACTGCGCGCGCCTGTGTGGACGCGGGCGCGGCGTTTGTCACCAGTCCGGGATTCGATCCGAAGATCGTCGACTTCACGGTTAAGCACGGCATCGCCGCCATTCCGGGCGCTCTGACGCCGACCGAAATCATGATGGCGCAGAACGCGGGCGCGGACATGATCAAAGATTTTTCCGTGCGCGCAGGTCGGCGGTCCGGCTTATATCAAGGCGATGCGTGCACCGTTTCCGCATGTGCCGATCATGGCGTCGGGCGGGGTCGACCAGATCACTGCCAGCGATTTCCTGCGGGCGGGAGCACAGGCGCTGGGGATTCGCGGCAAGCTGATTCCGCCTGAAGCAATCGAGAAGCGCGACCGCAACTGGATCAAAGAGCTGACGGGAAGATTCCTCGGAATCGTGCATCGCGCACGCACCGAATACGGGATCGCATAAGTCGGTCGTGGGGCGGAGCTTCGGCGACCTGGAAAGGAGTTTTTTCTGTCATATGAGATATAAACCTGCAGTGTTCGGCCTGTGCGTGGCCTGTGTGCTGCTCGGCGACGACGGGGCGAAGCAAAAAGTCCAGGTTACCAAAACCGAGAAAATGGATTTCCCGGCAAACGGTACTCTGCGCCTGCAGAACTCAACCGGGGAACTTGTGATCGAAGGCCGGGACCAGCCCGGCGTCGAGATAACCACGACAAAATCCAGCAAAGAAGAGTACCTTCCCGGGGATCGCGATAAGGCGGCAAAAGAGCTCGACCGCGTGCATGTTTCGACGAAGCGCAACGGCGACGAACTGGTGATTACGACGGAGTATCCGCACCATCGGGCTTTCCCGTATGTCGAGCCACTGAGTGTCGTCACGAATTTCGACCTTGAGTACCACATCAAAGTTCCCCGCAATGCGAAGCTCATCATCAAGCACGATGACGGCGAGCTGCATATCGATGACGTAACCGGCAATATCCAGGCAACGGCGCGGCAGGGACTGATAGCGCTCCGGCTGGTGACCGATACGCCTCCCGCCATCGACGCGAAGAGCTACATCGGCGCGGTGAATTCGGATTTTGCCGGGAAGGAGACCCGTCAGACGCTGCACTTCGGTCACACCTTTGCCGCGGGACCGACCTCCGCGCCGCAGAGTCTCCATTTGAAGATCGGGTACGGGGACATCGTCATTCTGAAAGCGCACGAGCCGAAAGCGCCGCCGCCTGTGACTTAAATACGCAGGCACAGGATCGACTTACTTAGGCGTGGCTACGTACTGGCTGATGGCGCGGGCTTCCTTAATGATGCCCAAGAAACGCCCGCACAGCTCGTTAATCCAGTCGGCTTTTCTGCGCTGTACCGCATCCGGCGGGATGAGGTGCGCGCCGATTCCGAGTGCGACGGAACCGGCGCGAATGAAGTCGCTCGCCGTCTGCTGATTGACGCCGCCCGCGGGAATGAGATGGACCTGCGGAAACGGGGCCTTCAGCGCGCGGATGTAACTCGGACCGCCGACCTGGGAGCACGGAAAAATCTTGACCATGTCGGCGCCTGCCTTGGCAGCCGTCGAGACTTCCGTCGGTGTCAGGGCCCCGGGAATCACGAGCGTGCTTCTGGTAAGGCCGAAATCAAGGATTTCGAGATCCAGCGTGGGGCTGGTGAGAAACGAGGCGCCGGCATCGATCGAGCGGCGGGCCGTTTCGAGATCGAGGACCGTGCCTGCACCGACGATCAGATGCGGGTCGCTCTTGCGAAGCTCTGTAACGACGTCGAAGGCGCCGGGGATCGTCATCGTCATCTCGACGACGTTGATTCCGCCGTTGAGCAGAGACTGCGCGGCGAAAATGGCGTCCTCAGCGGAAGCTGCGCGCACGGCCGGGATGATGCCGACCTCTTCTATTCGATTGCGAACGGAGTGCATGGGCCGTTCCAGTGTACTTCAGTTATTGCGATATACTTGCCATCGGCATGAATCCAAAACGAGAAAACCAAATCGGCCGGCGGGCTTTTCTGGGGCGCGGCGCGGCAGCTGCGAGTGTACTGATGGGTGCGGCGAAGGGGCTCAATGCGGCGCGCGCGGAAGGCGGCGAAGGGCCTGTGGCGGAGACTGCATCGGGCAAGATCCGTGGTGTCGTGGTCGACAAGGTTTATGCGTTCAAGGGCGTGCCTTACGGAGCGTCGACGGCGGGAGCGGGCCGGTTCATGCCGCCGCAGAAGCCGCAGCCGTGGACCGAGGTGAAGGACACGACCCAGTTCGGGCATCGATCGCCGCAGCAGCCCGGCAAGCTCGAGATTCCGGAAGTCGCCGAGACCAGCGGCCAGGGGCCGATGGGCGAAGACTGCCTTGTGCTCAACGTATGGACAAACGGCCTGAAGGGCGGTCGCAAGCGCCCCGTGATGGTGTGGTTCCACGGGGGCGGGTTCGCTTCCGGCTCGGGCGACTACACCATGTACGATGGCGCGAACCTGGCGCGCAGGCATGACGTGGTGGTGGTTACGACCAATCATCGGCTCAACGCGTTCGGCTATCTCTATCTCGCCGGCCTCGGCAATGCGAAGTTCGCCAACGCAAGTAACGCCGGGCTGCAGGATATGGTGCAGTCTCTGGAATGGGTGCGCGACAACATTGCGAATTTCGGCGGCGATCCGAATAATGTCACGATCTTCGGCCAGTCGGGCGGCGGCGGCAAGGTGGCCACTCTGATGGCCACGCCCTCTGCAAAGGGACTGTTTCACCGAGCGATCTGTCAGAGCGGCGCGGCTATCAAGGGCGTGAGCCGCGAGAACGCAACCCGCAGCGCGCAGGCACTGCTGACGAAACTGAATCTGAAACCGGATCAGCTGGATCAGCTGCAGGCGATGCCCTTCGAGAAGCTGGAAGAGGCACTAAAAGGCCCGGGGATGAATTTCGGGCCCGTGGTGGACGGTAAGACGCTGCCTCACGACCCCTTCGATCCGGCGGCGCCGGAAGAGTCGGCGAGTGTGCCGCTGTTGATCGGCACGGTTGAGGAGGAGGTCAATTTCTTCCCCGCGACCATGCTCGACCCGATCGAGGACGCAGATCTGCATAATCGCGTCAAACAGGCGACGCGCGCCGATGATGCGACGGCGGATAAGCTGATCGCGCTTTACAAAAAGAACCGGCCGGCGAAGAGCAACGTGGAGATCCTGCAGATCATCTCGACCGATGCCGGCTTCAGCGCCTCGGTACGCACGGAGGCGGACCTCAAGGCGGCACAGGGAAAAGCGCCGGTCTACAAGTATTACTTCACCTGGCAATCTCCGGTGCGCGAAGGTAAGCTGCGCTCGTTCCATACGCTGGAGATTCCCTTTGTGACGGTGAATGTCGACAATGCGAAATCGATGACCGGCAGCGGGCAGGACCGCTATGCGCTGCAGGACAAGATGAGCGCGGCGTGGGCGGCGTTTGCGAAGACCGGCAATCCGAATGCAAAAGGCCTGCCGCACTGGCCGGCTTTCACGGCGGAAGAGCGCGCCACGATGATCTTCAACAACGAATGTAAACTCGTCAACGATCCTTATAAAGAGGAGCGGCTGGCGATCGCGGCGTTGCCCGCGCCGGGGCGGGGAAGAGCGTAGTCAGTTCTGACCGGCGTGAGCCTTGGCCGTTCGCGCCTGCAGATCACGCAGAGTTGTGAGCTCAAGTTCTGTCGGATGCGGCGTTGTGCCGACCTGATCGGCAACCTTCAGCTTCCAGCCAGTAGCCGCAACGACTGCATCGACCGTGACGCCGGGGTGCACGCTGGTGAGCGTGAGTTCTTTGGTCACAGGGTCGGGCGTGAGGATCGCCGAGATCGGTGATCACCGCCGTCGGACCTTTGCCGGGGAAGCGCGCGCGCGCGCGGCTGTCGCCGCCTTCCATGTGTCCGCCCGAAGTCCGGAAATCCAGCTTCTCGACGAACGCGCGTTTGGTCTGGCGCAGCGTGATCAGCACTTCACCGCAGTTGGCCGCGATGGCCGGAGCGCCGCCCGCGCCGGGAAGACGCGTCTTCGGATCGTCGTAATCGCCGATCACAGTCGAGTTGATGTTGGCGAAACGATCGATCTGCGCCGCGCCCAGAAAGCCGATGTCGATGCGGCCGCCCTGCAGCCAGTAGGTGAAAATCTCGACGATCGAAACCACAGTGTCGGCCGTTTCGGAAAGCTCACCGTCGCCGATCGAAAGCGGCAGCACGTTCGGCTTCGTGCCGATGCAGCCGGATTCGTAGATCAGCACGGTCTCGGGGGCGTGCGTGAGCCGCGCGAGGTTGGCCGCCGCGCTGGGCAGGCCGATGCCGACGAAGCACGAGGCGCCGTTGCGCAGCATCCGCGCCGCCGCGATGGTCATCATTTCATCGGCGGTGTAGTGGCTCGTTCCGGAGAGCGTGGCTTCAGACATGGGCCACCGCCGGCTCGATGCTCTCTTTGAATTCGGCGAAATCCTTCGTCCGCATCACATGTTCGTCGATCCACTTGAGGAAACTGTCGCGATCTTTGGCGATGTCGTCCCACTGCTTGTAGAACGCGTTATTGCGCGCGTAGTAGCCCTGCGCGTATGAGGGAAACGCACCGCCTTTAACCTCGCAGACGGCGCCCACCACCCATGAGGGCAGGATCACGGAATTGGGCGGAGCGTTCAGATCGTCGACGATCTCTTCCACCGTCACGATCGAGCGCTTAGCGGCCATCACGGCTTCCTTCTGCGCGCCGACCACGCCCCACATCATGCACGTTGCCTTTGCGGTCGGCCTTCTGGGCGTGGATGACGGTGACGTCGGGACGATGCGCGGGTACGGCGGCAAGCTTCTCGCCGGTGAACGGGCAATCGATGAAACGCACGTTCGGATTCTGCTTCGGAAGATCCGTACCCACATAGCCGCGCAGCACGCCGAATGGCAGATGCGATGCACCGGCGGCATAAGCAGCAGCCATGCCGGCATGCTCATGCTCGTCGATCACGATCGGATTCGGCCATTGCTTCTCGACGGCGTCGCGCAGGCGATGCAGCGACCCGACGCCCGGATTGCCTCCCCAGGAAAAAACGATCTTCGAGACGCAGCCCGCGCCGATCAGCTGATCGTAGATGACGTCGGGCGTCATGCGGATAACGGTGAGATTGCGTTGCTTCTGACGGATGATTTCGTGTCCCGCGGCGAAAGGGATCAGATGCGTGAAGCCCTCAAGCGCCACGGTGTCGCCGTCGCGCACAAATTGGGCGATGGCGTCTTTAAGCTGCAGAATGGCTGCCAAAATGTATTACCTCGGAAACCTCGATTCTAGCAATCGGGTTAACAGGCCTTTAACACGATGACGATAGTGCGCACAGCGGCAATTCTGATGCTGATCGGACGGGCGATTTTGGCACAGGAGCCGTTGCCGTCCTTCACAGTGAGGACCGATCTGGTCTATTTGCCGACCCGCGTCCAGGATAAAAAGGGAGCGACAATTTACGGGCTGAAAGCCAGTCAGTTTGTCGTGGAGGATAACGGCGCGCGACAGACAGTCACCGTGGATGAGACGCCCGATTCGTGGGGGATCTCGATGGTGGTAGTTGTGCAGTGCAGCCGGTCGGCGCCCGCGGAGTTCAGTAAGCTGAAGGGCTTGGCCACGATGGTCGATGCGGTTGCAGGAGGTGCGCCGCGCGACATCGCCGTCCTCAGTTATGGCGACGGGCCGCATTTGCTCGGCGATTTTTCCGGAAGCCCTGAGGAAACCAGGCGGGCACTGGGAAAGCTCAAACCGTGCGGGGATTACCGTGCTGCAACTATTGACGCCGTCAACTATGCGGTTCACATGCTGGAACGCCGCAGGCCGCCCTACCGTCGCGCCATTCTGCTGGTCAGCGAAATGCGTGATCACGGCAGCCGCGCGAAGCTCGATGAAGTAGTTGCCGAACTGGGTGTCAGCGATACGGTGATTTATACGATGGCGTTTTCGCCGCTGATGGGCGAGATCACGGAGGGCTTTCGCAACGGGAAGAAGCAGACGTTCGAACCTGCGTATCCGCCGCCGAAACCAGCGCCCAAATCTGAGCCATCGAAAGAGGAGGACAGCGAGCCGGTGGATACGGAACACGCACCGCTGCTGGAACTGCCTCCGCAGATTATGGCGATCGTGAACGCACTGCGGAAGGACGCCTCGGCGGAGATCGCATCGCTGTCCGGCGGCGAACACTTCACTTTCAGCAGTCAGAAGAATTTTGACGCGGGCCTGCTGAAGATTTCAAATCAGATTCACAATTACTATCTGCTCAGCTTCAGACCGCCGCCCGGCTCGCTCTCTATGCATGATCTGCGCGTGCGCGTCGAAGGTCATCCGGATGCGGTGATTCAGACGCGGCGGAGTTACTGGTCAGGCGTTTCGCCGGGCGGTCAGTAGCGCGAATCCGCGCGGCCCGTGGCCGAAAGCGCGTCCGGCGCGGTTCGCCGCGCTGGCCATCGTATCGAGAATCTCTCGCTGGAATGCGGGATCGAGCCACTCACTCCAGCCGTGATGTGCACAGATTGCGACCGCTGCCCCGCGCGTGGTGGCGCCAGAACGTTTGACTGACCGGACATGGAATGGATCGGCCACGATCGGTCCCTGGGATGAAGCGACGGCACGTGCGATCAGAGCCTCGGGATCGGAGGGAAGAATCGGTGCGATGGCGACGGAGGTCTCAATACCGGCGCGCTGCAGCGCCTCGACGGTGTGCCATCGTTCTTCGATCCGGGCGCAGTGGGGTTCGAAGATGCGGCGGACGTCGTCTCGGTCGGTGGTGATAGAGAAGCTGACGCGGATCGTCGTACGGGTTGCTGCATGTTGCAGCAGGTCGAGATCGCGCAGGATGAGGGGACCGCGCGTCTGAATCACGAAAACGCCGGGAGGATGCGCGGCTACGGCTTCGAGAATCCCGCGCATCATACGCGCGTCGGATTCGGCTGGCTGGTAGGGATCGGTGAGCGGGGAACAGTAGATCACCTGGTCCGGCCGAAGCGTGCGCGCGGCGAGATCAGCCGCATTGGTTTTGAAAGTGGTGTGAGCGCCCCAGTGGTTCCAGTCATCCGGGCGCAGGCCCGCCTGCACGCGCATGGTCGGGACATAGCAGTAGCTGCATCCGAAAGTACAGTTGCGCGCCGGCGTGAGCGAGTGCGTGAAGCCGGCTTCGGCGAGGAAACCGGAGACGGGGCTCAGGATGGAGCGGGACTCGGTGTGAAGAACCTGAAAGGGCAATGCCGTTTACTTGCGAACGCCGGAATGAATGCGCGGACCCGGTTCCTGCGCGGCGAGAATCGCGGCTTCAGCCGCAAGCATCTCCTGCCACCGGGATTCCACGCGATTGGGCCGTTCGATTTTATGTGCGAGACGAAGGAATACTTTGTAGTGTCCAAACTCAGAAGAGAAAAGAGCCTTATAGAGCGCGGCGAGTTCGGGATCCTCAGCCGCATCTGCGAGGACGGAGAACCGTTCGCAGGAACGCGCTTCAATGAGTGCGGAAACGAAGAGACGGTCGACCGCCTCGGGAATCGACTCGCCTTTGCGAACCAGATCGCGGAGTGCATTCGCGTAGGGGTTCTTATGCGTCCGTCCCAGCCGCCCGCCGCGGCGAAGGAGCAGTCGCGTCACCTGCGCCAGATGCGCGGCTTCGTCGCGCGCCACGCTGGTCATGGTTTCCACCCAGCCCGGCACCCACTCCTGCGGCCAGCGCTCCAGAAGTTGCAGGGCATTCAGGGCGGCCTTCTTCTCCAAAAACGCGTGATCGGCGAGCAGCGCGATGGGGTCTTCGAGAACATCGCGTGCCCAGCACACGGGCGTGCGGGATTGTAACGGTAACGTTTCAGCCTTTTCCAGCAATCGGTGCTACCCTCATTCAGAGTACGCTGTGTTCCGCACGCTGCGCCGTCGCACGGTGGCTGTCCTTCGGGCCGGGGAAGCCGTCGCGCTCGCTTTGGGGCGCCGCCCCTGGAAGATCGACAAGTTCAACCGCCTGATGCGCGCGGATGTCGAGGAAGCGGCGAGGAATGTCGGCACGGCGCGTGTGGTTGTCGGCATCCCGTTTCACAAAGAGGCCGGCAATATCGTCCCTTTGGTGGAAAAGACTCTCGCGGATCTGGAATCGTGCGGCGACGATGCCGCGATTGTGATCGTAGGGGAGCGTAAAACCCGGACGGTTCTGATGGAACTCACGCTTCCGGCGTCGACAGCGCGTGTGAAGGTGGTGAAGTTCTGGAAGCCCTTCGGATTTACGCAGCGGCCCGGGCTGGCGCGGCGCTCGTGGTCGCACTGGGCGATTCTGCAGGTAGCCAATCGACTGCGCGCCGATGTTGTTTTTGTGGATGCCGACGTGCGGAATTCGCAGGGCTGGGTCAGTCAGTATCTCGGCGCGATCCGGGGCGGCGCGGGGGTAGCGGTGGGGAATTACGTACGGCGCTTCGATGAGGATGACGCCATTGTGCACATCTGGGACCGGCTGATCTTCGGCGCCGTGTTTCAGAAATGGATTGCGTTCCGGCACGGCGGCGATTATGCCATCTCGCACAAGCTGCTGCCGGGCATTCTCGACGATGTGCGCATCATGCGCGAACGAGCCTATACGATGGACAGCGCGGTGATGGCGCACGCGGTGCGGCGCGGCGCGAAGATCGAAGCGGTCTGGCTGCAGTCGAAGGAGCATGAGCCGATCGCGCCGTCGAATCTTTTTAACCGCCTGCAGAGCCTGGTGCACTCAACGTTTGACGATGTGGATACGCACCTTGCGGTGGTGCTGACTCTTTCGAAGAAGACCGCAGTCATAGAACCTGCCGTCATTGAAGCGGTCGGAATACCGGCCACTCCGGCCGGAACCATGCGCGATCTGATCGGCCCTGACTTCCGGAATGAACTGCATCGCGATATGGGGGCGCGCCTGGGACCGGCGGCGGACGACATCCGGCGCGCGCTTGGCTCAACTGCGCTGGCGCGGCTGGCAGAGATTGCAGGCCAGGAATCCGCGGAACACGTCGCGTTCTCGGCGCAGCACTGGTCGGAAGCGACAATCCGGCTTCTCGCGAAGTATGTGCGGTCGCGCGATCGCGGAGAGAAAGCACGGCTGGCCAGGGCGAGCGTGCCGGTACTGGAAGCCGGCATTCTCGCATTTCTGAATCTCACCTGCGGTTTGTCGTACGAAGAAGCGTTCCGGCGTCTGGATGCGGAGTATCTGCCTGTTTTCCGGCGAACCTGGGAGTCGCTCTCGAGGCGCCTGATTCTTTACCGGCTCGCGCTGTTGCGGCGCTGGCCGGTGCGCATGGTTCAGCTGATCGTGCGGCGGGCACTGAGATCGCCCGCTTAGCAGGCTACTGAAAACCTTTTCTCGCCACCCCCTTACTGTTCGCGGTTCGGAAAAGCAGGTGCTGATTCCGCAGTGGTTACTGAACCGCGCGTGTCAGCAAGCGGCAACGAAAAGAGCTTTTTCAGCAGCCTGCCAGACGTTAGAACAGCACTTCGAAATCGAACCGGTACCGGCGATGGTAGTTGCCGAAAAAGACGCCGTATTGCGGATCGGTTACATTGTTGTGAATCGCGAGCGCGTTGAAGTGATTCGTCAGATTGAATCCGGTGAGCGACAGGCGAAGGGTGTATTTAGACGACACTTTAAAGTCCCGCATCAGGCGGCAATCCGCGGAAAAGAAGTTCGGGAATCGTGTCGCACTGCTGTTCGGCACGCCGACATAATTCTCGAGTGCGTCAAGCGCAATATACGGGAACCCCGTGCGATATTCCACGGTGGGAAGGAGCTCGAACTTTTCAAAAGGAATTTTGATGTGTCCCCAGACGACAAGCCGTTCCGGCAGATGGTCCGGCAGATTGGCATACACGTCCGGCCGGATAAACGGCTGCGGAAAATTGCCGACGTAGGAATCGAAAACGTTCTGATCGCCCTGCGCCCGGCTGTGCGTGTAAGAGAAGACCAGCTGCTGGCTGTTCTGCCAGGCGAACCGCGCCGTAACTTCCGCCTGCCGATAACTGGAACTGCCGCTGCCATCGAGTACGATTTCGTTGGTTCCGTTAAATATGTCGGGATGAAGAACGATCAGGCCGACTGAGCGGTTATCCGTATAGACCGCGCGCACGCGGAAAAGCTTCGAAAAGCTGTGCTCCACCTGCGCGTTCCATGTTGTCCCCCGTGGCGAGAACGCGCCGGCGACCCGCTCGCCGTGAACCAGAAAGGAGTGCGGGCCGTCCGCGCTGCCGATCACATTCTGAAATACCTCCGGCGCGCCGCTGATGCTCCCGTCGGGGTTATACGTCGTGACTGTCATCGCGGGGTAGCGGCTGAAGGCATAGACGTCGAGCGGGATGTGATCGTAGAACTGTCCGTAACCGGCGCGGAAAACCGTTCGCTGGCTTTCAAAGGGCGACCAGGCGAATCCGGCGCGCGGCGCGATCCGCAGATTTTCGGCGAGCCTCTGATGCTCGATGCGCAACCCGGCGTCGAGCGAGAACTTCGAGGTGAGCGACCAGTGATCCTGCACGTAGCTCGTAACCTCGAGGTCGGTGCGTTTATACGGCGTGGCACCGGAATACTGAATCGTCTCCAGCAGCTGGCCGGCGGTATTTTGCACGTCGACCGGATGGTAGCTGAACACACCATGGTCGCTGGAAACGGTCAGGGAACTGCCCAATTTGATCTGGTGCTGTCCGAAAAATGTCACCGGCGCCGGCGACCAGATTTCCAGCCACTCGCGGCGAAAGGCGTCGCGGCTCTGCGTCCCGAAATAGTTACCCTGATTTCCTTCCGGAGTGACGACTTCTGCGCCCGTGCCCTGCGCGCCGACGAACGTGTGAAATCGCTCGTAGGCAAACGAAGTGTGAAGCGTTCCGCCCGCGACGGCGAGAAGGTGGCTCAGGTTGGCGTCGTAAGCGCGCTGGGCGTAGCTCGGCGTCACCGGCTGCGGGTTGAAGAAATCCGGATTGACGAAATTGATGTGCTCCGGGTTGAAGTGATACGTGAAGGTGACGACCTGCTTCGCGGAGAGTATGTAGTCCAGCTGGGTGAAGGAATTCACGCGCTCCTGCCGCGAAAGATTGTATGGAAACGGCAGCGTGCGGCTGGGAACCTTATCGAGGATGTATTGCAGGGCGGCGTTGATGAACAGCCTGTCTTTGATCAGCGGGCCCCCCATTGCGGCGCGCGGCGTCTCATTGCGGATTCCCCGCATGTGATAGCTGCGAACGAAAAAATCGGGAAAAGGATCGTTCAGATCGTAATGCCACTTATCTCCGCCGCGGCGGGTTTCAACGGCCACCACGCTCTGCGTGAAACGGCCGTACTGGGCAAGGAAGGGTGTGGTGAGAACGTTGACGGTCTCAATGGAATCGACCGGGACAGTCTGGCCGAACTTGCCTGTCGCGGGATCGGTAACGTCGCTCTGATTGACCACCAGCGAACTGCGCTGCTCGCCGCTGCCATCGAGCCTGAGTTCTCCGCGCGGCGATCGCACCACGCCGGGAACAAGCGGCAGCACATCGCTCACGGTCGCCGGGTTGTTCGGCAGCGGTTTCACTTCCGCCGGATGCAGTTCGTAGTTTCGCGATGAAGCCTGTTCGATCGGCGGCGGCGTGTCGGTCACATCCACGCTCTGCCGGTTGATCGCCGGGTTCATGGTCAGCGTGATCTCCGCGACCGATGTTCCGGAGATGTCGATCGCCGCCTCGCTGCTCTCGAAGCCGGGCTTAGCCGCCCGGACGGTCCAGTGTCCGCACGGTACCTGAGTGAGCTCCGCGGTACCGTTGGCTTCCGTTGACAGGGGTGGCAGTTCCTGCGCTTCAGCGCTGATGCGCACCTGCGCACCGAATATCGGGGCTTCCTGCGAATCCTGCACGAAAACACGCAGATCTGCGGGTTCACAAGTCTGCGCACGCGCGGCGAGGCCGGTGAGAAACAGAACTGCTGACGATAAAACCCGCACCCCACGGGTTTTGTACCGTTCCATACGATCTCTACACTATATGCCCGCGCGCTGGCTCGGCCGCTCGATCCGAAGGAGATCTCAGCACGACTTTTTCGGCTGATCATCTCAGCCAGGATAATCTGAGCTGAGTTTCAGCGCCACAGGCGTTATCCGCGGTACTCCGACAGTTGCAGGCTCCCTGGGCGTTCTCGGTTACGGCGATCGATGTGGCCGGACACAGTGCCATTCCGCTCGCTCTGACTCTTACGGTGAACCCGGGCGGGTTTGTCTTGAGCGCTGTGGCCGTAGGGCATCATGGGCTGCAACAATCGTTGACGAGAGGCCTTTCAAGAGGTTCAGAGGCCTATAGGTTTTTCAGCAGATGGGTTAGCGGACCACTCCTCGACAGAACCGCGAATTATTACGATAAGCTGCACAGGGCGTACAACGTTGCGGTACAGGACGAAGTTAATCTATACTTGCAAACCATAGGAAAGAATTCGCTTGATGAGCTTACCGGTGCTGAGGTTAGGACTCTCGCGATGAGAATTCTAAGATCGAACTCATCCGGAATTACGCAGTTCCTTACGCGTCTCAAGAATACCACGCCCCGCTCTGTCAGCAATCTCGAAGAACTGATCGGTACTGGCGTGGATTCGATCGATAGTCTGTTGGTGATTTTTGACCCAAGGGCAATCATGAACATCCAACGGTGCGGGCAAGTCGCCTGCGCCGGCCCGCTCCAATGATGTGGTCGCAGCGCGAATGATTTATCCGATATTCGCACGCGAGGGGCGGAGTTGGCGGAGGTATTTGGTTGGTTATATCGATCGCGACGGGGCGGTCGTCGTTCCTCCCCGGTTCGAGAACGGACTGCCGTGCTCGGAAGGAATGGCTGCTGTAGCCGTATCCGGGAAGTGGGGGTTCATTAATACGCTTGGCGTCCAAGTAGTCTCACCATGTTTCGAAAAGGCTTGGTATTTTTCGGAGGCTCGCGCTTGTGTGCAACTCCGAGATCGCGGCTACATTGACCCAGTCGGCCAGTTGGTTATTGAGCCTCGCTACCATCTTGGCGGTACGTTCAGTGAGGGCTTGACGTATGTTGAACGGAACAGCCGATACGGCTTTGTGGATCCAAATGGCGCCGAAGTAATTCCGTTGTCCTTTCAGGATGCTCGCGACTTCTCGGAGGGATTGGCCGCGGTAAAGGTAGGGGACAAGTGGGGTTATGTCGATGCCAGCGGAGCCCTGGCTATCGCGCCAAGGTTTGAAGGGCAAGTTGCCGGCTCCTTTCGGTGCGGCCTTGCCAGAGTGCGGGTTGGAGAATGCTTTGCCTATATCGATCGCGCGGGGGATTTTGCTATCCCGCCGCAGTTCGAAATGGCGTTTGACTTCAGTGAAGGGCTTGCAGCCGTGACGGTGGAAGGTTCTACAGGCTTTATAAATGGCCAAGGGAACATGGTGATACCGTCGAGATTTAAGTATACTTCTCCGTTTTCGGAGGGACTAGCCCGAGTGAAAGTTGGGAGTGGAGTGGGGTTTATTGATGGCCAAGGCCAGATGGTGATCGCCCCCGAGTTCGAGTCGGCGGGCACCTTTCATCAGGGTCTCTGTCTGGTAACAAATAAAGATTCAATCGGCTACATTAATCAAGCTGGCGATTTCGTTTGGAAGGGGCCCTATGTGGAAACAAACATCGGGTCCGATCTTCGCTGGTAGACCCGTAAGGTAAATCTATTTCGAACCATCGGCGGCAGAGTAGGATAGACGGTCATGGTGCGTCCTGAAAGACGCAATTTTCTCGCGGATGAAAGATCCGTCTGGAACAGGTTTCATTTGGGTTACCGTATCGCAGCGCCGTCTTTCACGGCGCTTTCATACGATCACCCCGGCGCGGGAGCTGCGGAGTACGGCGCGGTTACCGGCG
Source organism: Terriglobia bacterium (assembly GCA_963709215.1). Lineage (GTDB taxonomy): Bacteria > Acidobacteriota > Terriglobia > Bryobacterales > Bryobacteraceae > BOG-234. The sequence goes on from CAVPVO010000002.1 coordinate 229,494, forward strand.
GGTAACCTTCTGAAGGTCTGTTATCATCTTAGCTCGCACGCACCCGCCGCGAATTAAGTGGGACCGGGCAACACAGCCCTTTTATACCTCGTTGTGGCCGCAGCGCGGCGGTGGAGGAATCACAGCGCCACCCAAGCCATTTCACCCCCTGTTTTCATCCACTTCCACGAAACGTGTCGTTTCCTTTACACTTCCCCGTGCTACAACCCGGACGTATGGAGCAACATTTCCGGTCTCACACGCCACGGGCGGCACACGCGCCCCGCAAGCCTGCCGACCTCAACATCATCGATTTCGTCGAGCGTCGCCTCCGCTTCTTCCCCGACCCCAGCAGCGTCTCATCCTGACCTCCGACTCGAAACGCGTCATCCTGAACTGCACGCGCCAGTGAAGACCACCGTTTCCGCGGCCAAAGTCGTGCACCGCGCCTACACCGTACGCAACAGTCTCATCGTCGTCGCCAGCCCCTGTCTTCGCCAGAGCGGCGAGTGGATGCGCCGCGCCGCCGCCATGCTCCTCCGCCTCAACATCCCGCCCCGCTCCGACGGCTGCAACCCCATCTCGCTCCTGCTCAACAACGGCTCCCGCATCGTCGGCCTGCCCGAAAACGAAGCCACCATCCGCGGCTTCTCCGCGCTTTCCATGCTGATCATCGCGCACAGGCCGAAGGGTCCGTTGTGCGCGAAGGAGACAATGTGACGAAGCATCGCGCGTCTCCGACGTAACCTACCATGCCTTGCGCCCTATGCTCTCCGTCGGCAACGGCGACCTGTGGCTGCTGAGCACTCCCTTCGGCAAACGCGGCTTCTTCTACGAGACCTGGAACCAGCCTGATCCCGAATGGTTGTGCATCAGCGTTCAGGCCGATGAATGCCCGCGCATTTCGCCCGGCTTCCTCGCCGAGCAGCGCTCCGTAATGGGCAACGACTCCTTCCGCCAGGAGCACATGTGCGAATTCACCGGCGGCGGTGGCGCGCTCTTCGATCCCGATCTCATCCAGGCCGCCCTCGATTCCGACCTCGAGCCCCTCTGATGATTGCCCCACTCTGATTCTTATCGGTGTTTATCCGTGTTCATCGGTGGCTATTCAAATTCCCGGAGGAGACTATATGAGTTCAACCCTATACGCGAGCAACACCAGCTACGCGGCGCATGGCGGTTTGATTTCCATGACGCTGGGGGACGGGCTGACCCGGACCGTTCGGGTACAACATGCGGCTGCAGGCGGCATCGGTAGGGGCGGGATCGCTGCTGAATCTGGGGTTTAACTGGAACGCGAACGGGACGCTGGGAAGCCAGACCATTGCGCGGCCAAACGGATTCAGCGCGACGCAGAGTTATACCTATGACGGGGTGAACCGGCTGAAGACGGCGGCGGAGGGTTCGAACTGGAATCAGACGTATGTGTACGATGTGGTGGGGAACCGGGCGCTGACGGGGTCGAGTTCGATCCCGGTTTCGAACTACACGCCGCAGTCGCCGGACGGAGTGACGGTGCCGTTCAACGGGAACAATCAGTGGGCCGGGGCGGGAAATCCGGCGGGGTACGACTTAGCCGGGAATACGACGGCGGTGCGCACGCAGACGATGACCTACGATGCGGAATCCCGGATGACGTCGTGGGTGGATTCGAGCGTAACGGGGTCGACCGTGACGCTGACCTATGATGGAGACGGCCGGCGGGTGACGAAGACGAGCGGCGGGGCGGCGACGACCTATGTATACGACCCGGCGGGGAACCTGGCGGCGGAGTATGGGGGGAGCGCGCCGGGGACGACGCAGACGCTGTACCTGACGCAGGATCACCTCGGGTCGACGAGGCTGGTGACGACGACGGGAGGGGTCTGCGTGGGGGCGCATGATTATCTGCCGTTCGGGGAAGAGATCGCGGCGGGATGGGGGCGGAGCGGCGTACCGTGCTACGGGGCAACGGATACGACGGTGAAGTTTACCGGGCAGGAGCGGGATCCGGAGAACGGACTGGATAATTTCCTGGCGCGGCATATGGATGCGGCGATCGGAAGATTTCTGAGCCCGGACCCGGCGGGGAATTTCGTGGCGGATTTGACGAATCCGCAGAGCTGGAATATGTACGGGTATGTGCAGAATAACCCCCTGACGTACTCCGATCCCGCGGGACTCTACCCGGTTACCGTGGGGAACTGCACCTACGATATTACGGACGCGTTTGTCATGGGTCAGTACGATTCGAGCTTCGTAACGTCGATAACGTGCACGAACGGGACGCCGAATCAACCGACCGCGCCGGGTGGCGGGGGTGGCGGGGGAGGCGGTGGCGGCGGTGCAGTGGGGCCGACCCGTTCTCCGTCTCCAAAGAGTTGTGTGGAACCCACAGCCGTGCAAAGGAAGATTCTTCCTCTTCAGTCCACGACTGCCAAATTCTGGGGCAAGACACTTCTCGCGGGTTTGGCGGCGTCCGGGGGTGTCGGATTCGGGAAGGGCATGGGTTTGTACGCAAGCGCCTCCGCGCAAATTGCGGTGAGTCCCAATGGGAATGCCGCCTACGTGCTTTCGTTCGCGGTGCCCGCTGCCATCACGGGGCTAGGAACGGCCGCCTGGGTCACTCCCTCGACGAAAGGGGCCGGGGCTCTCCTGGGGTCTGAGTTCGGGGTTTCTAACGTGTCCGACCCATCCCAGCTGGCAGGATTCGGCCTTGATGCATCTGTGAGCGGCGCCGTTGGTGCGGGCATTGGCGCCGATCTTTCGGCCGGAGACGGCACTTGGCAGTTTAACGTCACACTGGGGTTCGGATTTGGAGGGAGGGGGAGCGCTGGAGCGAGGACATATACAGCTGTATTTCCGATCTGCGGCTCTTGGTAGGTGTTAGATGAAGACTGTCTCAAGCGCCGTTCTTACATTGTGGATGCCGGTGCTTTTCCTCGCCGGGCTTTGTCTTTTCCTGAACGGCTTGCCGCTGCCGTACTGGCTGATATGCGTACCCATTCTGCCTTTGCTGGCGTATATGAATACGCTGGCTGAAGTTCACAGTTGCGACGGGCAGATCTGCGTCAGGCGATGGTGGGGATCGGTGTACTTCCGTGAGAGCGAGGTTCTGGAGATATCTCCCGCTATGTTGGGGGGAATAGGTCGTCTTCGCCTTCGCCGTTTTACACCTCCCTGGGGGGTCATCTATTTCGTCGCCGACTGGTCCAACGTCGCAACGCCGCAGACCGCCGCCGCTCCGTCCTCCGATGAGTCCGTTACCCCGGGGTGGCATATCCCGGACGTGATTGCGTCAATTCTCATGGGTACCTCGGGATTTGTCCTCGGGCGAGCGCTTAGCGGGGATCTCCTCAAGCCCTTGATTGGCCGCGGTACATTATCTATCTTAGCCGCGGCGATATCGCTCGGTTTGGCTGCGCTATTCGCAGTCTCACGGAGGAGGCGCCCCACACTCGCAAACACGTTGCTCTTTCTGGCAACCCTCCTTGCGGCTTTGATCCGCCTCTAACGAGGCCCAATGGCATAAGCGCCGCCTACCGGCCGCGCGGGGCATTTAGAGGAATGTCACGACGACCTTGCTGGGCAGGACTTCGGTAGTGGGTCCAATGGACCCACTACCAGGACTTCGATCACCTACGATCAGAACCTCCTCGCGCCGACCAAGGTCACCGACGAAAACGGCGCCGTCATTAATTATTCCTACAGCGATCCTCTGGGGCGTCTGACCGCGGTCCAGCAGGCGGCGGGCGTCATGGGAGTAGAAACCTGGACGCAATATCAATACCCCTCCTCCACCCAGGTAGTCGCACTCCAGGATGAAACCAATCTAAAGGATGGATTACTGAAGACGGTCTCGACGTTCGACGGCCTCGGTCGCTTAAAGGAGACAGACGCGTACGAGAACGCCTCCGCCTACATCGCAACCACGACAATCTACGATGCTCTCGGCCGTGTTCAGACGACAACCAACCCCTCCCGTCCCGGCGACGGCCTGAATTACGCGACCACTTATAGCTACGACGCCCTGAACCGCCCGCTCTGCGCAACCACCGCCGACAACGCCTCAACCTGCAACAGCTACTCCGGCAATACAACCACAGTCACCCAGACCGCCTACGACAGCCCGGTGACCCGCGTGATCACCACTGACGCCGGGGGCCGTGTGACGAGCGTCGTCGAAGATCCGTCCCACAATAACTACACGACCTCATATAACACCTACGACGCCCTCAATAACCTGCTCAGCATGACGCAGGGTATTCAGACGCGCTCCTTCACTTTCGATTCACTCTCGCGTCTGATTTCCGCCACCAATCCGGAAAACGGCGCCACCAGCTACGCCTACGACAACAACAGCAATCTGATCTACCGCAAAGACAACTCCGGAACGCAGACCTGCTATCAGTACGACAACGTCAACCGCATCACCATGCGGTCTTACTACACCGGGGCCGCCCAGATCGGCACGCCGTGCGCTTCGATCCTGAACAACACAACCACTTCGAGCGTGATTTATCAGTACGACAAACTGCCCTCCGGTCCCGACGTGTCGAATTCCAACGGCAGGTTGATTCAGGTGGCGAATTCCGCCGTCACCGAGCTGATCGGCAACTACGACGCACTCGGCCGCATCACCGGTAATAACGAGATCTTCCCCACTGCGCCGGCTACCAGTTACAACTTTCTCTACACATACAATCTGGCGGGGGAGCAGACCACGATGACGTATCCCTCAAACCGGGTGGTGAACACCAATTACGACGGCACGGGCCGCATCAGCGCGGTGACCGGCGGGTTCCCGAGTTCCACCCAGACAACGTATCTGTCGAACACGGCCTACTGGCCGCACGGCGCATTCCAGAGTTTCACTTTCGCCAATCAGGTGCAGCGCGGGTATTCCTTCAATCTGCAGCTGCAGCCCACGCAGATCACCGACAAGCTGAACGGCAGTTCGCTTCTCACTCTGCAGTATTACTACGGCGGCTCACCCACGCTGGGCGGGAGCAGCGCCAATAACAACGGGAGTCCCACGCAGACGGTCGAGCAGGCCTTTGGTTCTTCGTTCACTCAGACCAATCATTACGACGGGCTGAACCGGCTGACCTCGGCGAGCGACACGGGCTGGCAGCACAGCTACCAATACGATCAGTTCGGCAACATGATGCTGACTTCGGCGAGTTCGGGCCAATCGGCTCTCGTGCCGACGTCACTGTCGAACGTCGACCAAACGACGAATCGCGTCAAGAACCTGACAGGCGTGGGGTACGATTCGGCGGGGCTGGGCAGAGTAGTCGTTGCCGGATCGTCGAATTTGACCTACGATGCGGAGGGCCGTGTGGTCACTGCGGCCGACAACACCGGCACGGGGAACTCGACCAATTACCTGTACGATGGACTTGGGGAGCGTGTGTCGAAGACGCAGTTCACCAGCCAGACGAGCACGACCGTGACGACGGCTTACGTCTACGACGCCTTCGGCAATCTGGCGGCGGAATATGCATCGGGGACGGTGCCGGCGCCGCCGTGCAATACGTGTTACATCAGCGACGATGCGCTGGGGAGCACGCGCATGGTGACGGACCAGACCGGCGCGGTGCAGGCCGCGCACGATTACTATCCGTTCGGCGGCGAAGTGCAAGGCCAGACGGCGGGGCGGAACAATGCGTGGGGGACGACGGATTATCTGAGCCAGAAGTTTACCGGCCAGGAGCGGGACACAGAGTCGGGGCTTGATCATTTCCCGGCGCGGCATTTCGCGTCGGCGATGGGGCGGTTTATGGTGCCCGATCCGGCGGGGAATCTGGTGGCTGACTTCACCAATCCGCAAAGCTTGAACATGTACGGATATACGGTGAACAACCCGCTGGCTTACACTGATCCAAGCGGGTTTTGCACCGTCATCAACGGCCAATATGTGGAAGATGGCGGGCAGCCGTGTCCACAGCAGCCTTCCTCGTCCATCACAGTGAACGGCGGCGGTAGCTCTATTGGGGTAGTTGCCCTCTCGCCGGGCTGTTATGAGATATTCATCGATGGCTTTGACAGTGGAAGCTCGTGCGCCGGAGGCGGAGGCGGCGGAGCTGGGGGCGGCGGAGGCAGCGGTGGCGGCCCCGGTAACGCCGCAAATAACTTCATTCGGATGCCTCTTCCTAAGAACGCGCAAGCCTGCAGCGCGAACACCGGGGTTAGCTTCAATGCTCCGCCAGGATTCAGCGTTAGCAATATAGCCGCAAACGGAGCAACCAATGGACTAAAAGGGGCGGGAGCCGCTGTTGGGCAAGGTGGGTACTACGACTTCCAGCGTTTCCACGTAGGTTCCATCACGCTTTTCTATCCGGGATATACACCTGTGGCCAACATTGCAGTAGGGGCCTACGTTCAAGGGACAGGGGCGCCCCAGTGGATGGCCAGCTTGATTTCGAACACTTATGCATTCTTCAAATCTTCAAACGGGGCCACTGCCCAGCAGGCGCAGTTCAGAAATTTGGGCTTCTCTCTGGCTTCTGGAAAGGCGACGTACTCATGTCATCCAAAAGCCCCTTAGATCGACCAGCAGGCAGATCCGTGAAGTCCTTGGACATCACGTTCATGGCCGCCAACGCGGTCGGGATCGTGCTTTACCTTCGGCTTGCATCTCGCGGCTGGAGAATACCGCAGGAGCATGGGATGGTTCCTGTCGCAGGAGAGCCTTTCGTGTGGGCTCTAGCTCTGCCCGTGTTGGGAGCCTTCTTGTTGGCAGATATCGTATGGGGGGGCTTGCTATTGCGCGGCAGGGAATCCAAGAGACGGCTGTGGTGGCTTATCACTGCGGCGGTATGGCTATTTGCAATCGGTATAGATTTTTCCCGTCACTGATCGGGGGCTGGGAACTTTGTGGCCGATCCGACGAATCCGCAGACTTGGAACATGTACAGCTATGCGTTCAACAACCCTTTGGCGTACTCCGATCCAAGTGGATTTTGCACTGTGATCAACGGCCAATACGTTGAAGATGGCGGACAGCCTTGCCCACAGCCGCCGTCTTGGTCAGTCACAGTAAACGGGGGCGATCCAGCATCATTGGGCCAAGCAGTGTTCGTCGGCGACAGCACATGCTACGAGGTCCTAGTCGACGGCTTTGACCTCGGAAACACTTGTACAGGGGCGGCGGGCGCCGGTACACCCCCGACAGGCGGGGGCGGCGGGGGAGGCAATCCTGCGCCGAAGAAAACAAATATATTTACCTGTGCGTCCGAATTCGCTGGGAACCTGAGCATTGCCGGTGCGTTGCAACGGTTCGGAATTGGGACCAAGGGAATAGGCGGTTTTATTACTAACGCACTAGGTGGTAATGGGTTTAGCGGAGCCACTGATCTCATCCAGAGTTTCGCTACGGGAGAGGGTGGTGGGCATGGGGTTCTTTATAATATGGGCCAAGGTCTCGCTGCGGGGCCATCCCAGGGCTTCGGCGCAGCTCTCGGAAAGAGCATCGAGGGGACGCCTTGGGGGGCCGGTCCCGCGGACGTTGCAACTGCCGCTCTCGTTGCGAAGGGATTTGCGGTGGCAACAGGAGCCGGGCAGTCGTTGCAAACGCTCAACGGTATTGCGAAGTTGGGCTCAATCGGGCTGGAAGCCGGTGAGTTTGCGACGGGATTTGGCGAAGCGAAGCTGGCATATGACGCCGCGTCGTATGCCGTTGGACTGGCAGCATGCGCGGCGAAGAAAGAATGATGGAACTGTCATACAAAATGTCGCTGATGCAACAGTTACTTCTTGACTTGCTCGCGCCGCCGGTTCTGGCGGGCTTGTGGTGGCTTGGCAGCCGGGGCTGGGCTTCAGCGGTTCAAGGGGCGCAAGTCAGCAATCAAACGCGGAGTCGGCAGAAAGTCGGATTCGTCGTGGTCGTTACTGCCCTGTACCTGCTCATGTTCGGAACGACGATTTATCTCCGGTTCGCGCTATAGGCACTATCATTGCGAAATCAACCAGAACCGGCTTTGCGCCGACCAAGGTGACGGATGAAACGACCGTGGCGACGGCTCACCTTTACGACGCCTTCGGCAATCTGGCGGCGGAATACGCGTCGGGGACGGTGCCGGCACCGCCTTGCTATACCTGTTACATCAGTGACGATGCGCTGGGGAACACGCGCATGGTGACGGATCAGATGGGTGCGGTGCAGGCTTCGCACGATTACTATCCGTTCGGCACTGAAGTAGCGAGTCAGACGGCCGGGCGGAACAATGCGTGGGGCACGACGGACTATCTGAGCCAGAAGTTCACTGGCCAGGAGCGGGATACGGAATCGGGCCTCGACCACTTCCCGGCGCGGCACTTCGCGTCGGCTATGGGGAGGTTTATGGTGCCCGATCCGGCCGGGAATCTTGTCGCCGACTTCACCAATCCGCAGAGCTGGAACCTGTATAGCTACGCCCTCAATAATCCCCTCACGTTCGTCGATCCCACGGGTATGGCGTGCGTCTACGCGGGTGCCGATAACGGGACCTGGCAGGATTACGAAGACCCGACCAACTATATCGACGACAACAACGGCGGCCAGACTTGTGCGCAGGCCTTTGCGTCACCGCCGCAACAGGTGACCGTTACCGATACTAATTCGAGCACAGACGATGGGTGTAGTTGGTGCGGGGGCCCGGGATCAGGTGACTTCTTCAATCTGCCGACTCCACCCTGCAGTGGGCCATTTTGCAACGGCCCACCGAGTTTTCCATCGCTGCCATCCTCGCCGATCCTGGACAAGTACAGGAAGTTTGTAAACAACGCCTGCATAAATCAGTTCAATAACTCATTTGGGGGAAAGGTGGTTAATTTCTTCAGCCTGACTTCTCCCTTGATCGGGCCTGATCGTTTGTCAAGCGCGTTCGAGGACGTGGGCGGGGGAGCCTTGAAGTATGGAGCGTTTAAAGGTCTGCGTGCCATGCAATATTCAAAGGGACTTTTGGCGGGCAACAGCGCGGAGGTTCTGTTGGCCGAGGGCAGCGCCGTGCTTGCAAATGGGGCTCACTTTTTAGTGACGGATGTGCTTGCACCTGTAGCTGCTGCTTCAACGGCGATTCAAATTGGAGCTCACGCATATTGCTACGCCAAAACCGACTAGCACACGAGGGGGGGCATGGGCGGTTTTATTCTCGACATAGCGCTCGTTTTTCTTGTTAGGAGCTTCACGCGCGCCATTCGCCTCGTCAAGAGCGTGCACTGGGAGCGCCGATCGGCTTCAGTTCTGGATAGCGAAGTATTGGATCCTGACATCGGCTGCCCGTCGGTCTTGCTGCACTATAAAGTCGGCTCCGACGGCGCCAGGGAAGGCCGAGATGAGATACCTTTTTTTCTGCGAAGGTCGGCCGAGCGATGTGCTAAGAGGTTGTTGGAAACAGCTGCGGTGACGATTCGCGTAAATCCCAGCCGTGCCACTGATATGTTGTTTTTCAAGGTTGACCAATAGGATGAGCCTCGCAGCTTTCCTTTTCGCGGCACGGGCTGGGTGAGCGCGTGGCGAAGTTTGCCTACGGGGGCAACGCCTGCACGGGAACGGCGGCGCTGACGGTGGCCTATGTGTACGACGCGTTCGGGAATCTGGCGGCGGAATCGCAGACGGGGTCGGCGCCGACGCCCGCGTGCCTGACCTGCTACCTGACGTGGGATCATCTGGGCAGCGTGCGGATGGTGTCGGATGCGGCGGCGGGCGGGTTTACGGGGTTCCACGATGATGCGCCGTTCGGGGCGGAAGTGCTGAGTAATGCGCGGCGGACGGCGGACTGGGGAACGGCGGCGAACGGGACGGATTATCTGAATCAGCGGTACACGGGGGCGGAGCGGGACACGGAATCGACCTTGGACTTCTGCAGGCACGGTATCTGGCGAATCAGCAGGGGCGATTTGTGAGCGTGGACCCGGCGGGGAATTTTGTGGCGGACCCGGGGAATCCACAAAGCTGGAACCTGTACAGCTACGTCCCCAATAACCCGCGAAGGTTCATCGATCCGACCGGCTTGTGCTCGCAGGATGCCGACGGAAACTATCAGGACTCCGACGACCCGGGTCAAGGGGGAACGTTCCAGTTTCCCTTCCGTGTGTTCAAGGAAACACCGCATCTGACACACCACCACCGGTTCCACCAGATCCTTCTGAGGGCCAGGATTTTTTGAACATCGCTTTCTACAGCGATTCGTGCGGGTTTGCTTGCCCCGGCGGTGGGAGCGGTAGGATCCCCGGATCGGGAACTTCTTCGACCTGCCAATTACAAACTGGGGTGGGCCATCTCTAACGGATTTCCCGGAGGAAAATTGCTCGACTGTGCAGGGGAAGCTCTAAAAAAGGATGGGAATGGGGTTTCTTTGTTACTCGATGGCCTGGGCGTTGGCGCTGGCTTCCTACCTGGCGCAGCTTTGGTTCCGGGCTCAGCAAGAGCGGCACAAGTGGCGTTTGGGGCACGGAGCGCAGTGGCTGTGGCATCGTTAGCCAACAACATCGCATACAAGAATGGACCGGGGGTGGTTATGGGAATTGTCGGCGGTCAGATCACGGCTACTGGTAAGTTATCCGAATCAATTGCCGTCAACGTGGCAAAGGCCGTGCCCGGAGTTGGGGCGGTGGTGAACGCCTTTGTGCTGGCTTACGACGCCGCGCAGACCTACGGCGCCTATTCAGCGTGTAGGGCACGGGTTAACTGATGGGCGATGACAACAGACCGCGACTCACGAGCGAGGGTAAATTTGTTCTGCTCCTTATACTGTGTGGGTGGGTCGTTTTCGCTGGATTTCTCGTTCTGGGAGAGCCGGGGGCTGGACTTGCTGTATGTATATCCGCCGCCGTCATCGCTCTCGCGTTGCGGGCTACCTGGAAGCTGCATCGCCATCGTTGGTATTGGTGGGCGGTCGCACTTTCAGCGGCACTTCAAGCACCGGTCGCTATCTACGCTCCGTGGACGAACCACGCGTACCGAGGAACCCTGCTTACTGCATTTGCTCTTCTGGAGTACGCGATTGTCTTCGGTTGCATTAAGGTTTTTGAGAGGTTATTCATGCGATGACGTGTCAAGTACAGGTGTATCGACATGCCCCGATGTGCTCTATCAGACCCGGTTTGGAGCCGCCGTCTCAGAGCTGAATCTGGGGTTTAACTGGAACGCGAACGGGACGCTGGGAAGCCAGACCATTGCGCGGCCAAACGGATTCAGCGCGACGCGGAGTTACACCTATGACGGGGTGAACCGGCTGAAGACGGCGGCGGAGGGTTCAAACTGGAACCCAACGTATGTGTACGATGGGGTGGTGAGCCGGGCGGTGACGGGGTCGAGTTCGATCCCTGTTTCGAACTACACGCCGCAGTCGCCGGACGGAGTGACGGTGCCGTTCAACGGGAACAATCAGTGGGCCGGGGCGGGAAATCCGGCGGGGTACGACTTAGCCGGGAATACGACGGCGGTGCGCACGCAGGCGATGACCTACGATGCGGAGTCCCGGATGACGTCGTGGGTGGATTCGAGCGTAACGGGGTCGACCGTGACGCTGACCTATGATGGAGACGGCCGGCGGGTGACGAAGACGAGCGGCGGGGCGACGACGACCTATGTGTACGACCCGGCGGGGAACCTGGCAGCGGAGTATGGGGGGAGCGCGCCGGGGACGAAGCAGACGCTGTACCTGACGCAGGATCACCTGGGGTCGACGAGGCTGGTGACGACGACGGGAGGGGCCTGCGTGGGGGCGCACGATTATCTGCCGTTCGGGGAGGAGATCGCGGCGGGATGGGGGCGGAGCGGCGTACCATGCTACGGGGCGACGGATACGACCGTGAAGTTCACCGGGCAGGAGCGGGATCCGGAGAACGGACTGGATAATTTCCTCGCGCGGCATATGGATGCGGCGATCGGAAGGTTTCTGAGCCCGGACCCGGCGGGGAATTTCGTGGCGGATTTGACGAATCCGCAGAGCTGGAATTTATATGGGTATGCGTTGAATAACCCGTTGGTGTTCATTGATCCGAGCGGCCTGGATCCGTGCCCGCCAGGCTCGGCGGCGGATACCTGTGTGACCGTCACAGATAGTCCCCCGGGCGTGGGAACTATTACCGTGGCGCCCGGCCAATGCGCGCCGGTGTACGTGGATGGGCAAGCGAACGGCTCATACTGCAATTCAGGCGGGAGCGCGACGCAGGTGCCTCAGGGGCCGCAGCCTCCACAGCCTCCACAGCCTCCGAAACCGAAGACCGTTGCGGACAGGTTTAACTGCGCCGCGAGATTCGGGGACGCGCATAGTATAGCGTCTATACTGCCCTTTCAGAACACTAAGGTTGGTAATTTCGTGGGTCAATTCCTGGCAGGCAACACATTTTCCGGCCTTATTGATATCGGCCTGAATGTGTCTGGGTACTCGGCTCCGAGTGGCAGTGATCTTGCGTTGGTTGCCCTTTCGGGCGCTGGCCAGGGCCTTCCACCCATTCCGGAGGGTCCGGGCATCCAGACGCTGTTCGTACAGGATGCCGAGAAAATCGGCAGTCACAGCGCCGGCTGGGACGGGGCGGCTGGGATCGCAGTCGACTCCATGGCAAGAGGAGTTGCCAGCGCCGGGGCAAGTGTCTTGCCGGCGAGGGCGGTTGGCGCAATCGGTCGCCTGGGGTTTGATGCGGCGAACGTCGCAGCCTACGGGCAACTGGCTTTGGACTTTGGCACCGTTACCTACGGTTTTTTTGCTGCATGCGGAAGGTGAGATCCATGGATCACGATTGGATATTCCCACCATTATTTGGCATCGCCTTCTACGTGATGGGGACGCTTCGATCCAGTGTTCTCTCTGGCGGTAGAGCACCAAATAGATTCGCTCGGACGCTGCGCACATATGGAACGATCTGGGCGGTTGGCGAAGGCTATTTAATGATCGGTCTTCGTTCATTCCTTGAAGGTACACACTTATACGAAAAGATGGCGATGATCACGATCGTTCTTAGCCTGTTATGGATGGGGATTCTCGGAGTGATCGCCGTTCAGCTAAATCGCAAGACTCAAGCCGCACGAGAGACGCGGTAAACCCCGTTTGTTCCTCGGACCGATTTCACCGATCCCCAGTCGGGGAATTTGTACAGCTCGTAAGGTAAATTTATCGAACCGTCGGAGCAGAGTAAGATAGACTGTCAAAGGCTTCGTTTGGAGGTGTGAGCGAATCCGTGTAAACGGCTCGCGGCGTGATTTGCTTTCGGGTTCCGGTCGTAGAGAATCGTTTCTTAGCTCATCCCGCCGGAGCCGCCCGTCGCGAAACCATCCTGACAGAACGGAGCGGAGGGCGCAAGGGCGCGCCGCTTCGGCGCGGCGGAGCGAACCCTTGCGCGCGAGCACCGTTCTGTTATCGACCGGTATGCGGACGGGCGGTTCCGGCGGGATGAGCGCCCATCCTGCTGGTGGGCTTTGAGCGTTTTGCTTTTAGCGCAGGCCGCCCGTTTCCTGGATGCGATCGCCGCACATTGTGTCCAGGTAGTTCAGCATCTGCTTCCAGTGCTGCACGGTTTCCCATTTCGCCACCACCCGCACCAAGGCCAGGTACAGCAGCTTAAAGGCAGCTTCTTCGGTGGGAAACGACCCGCGCGTCTTGATGATTTTGCGCAGGCTCATGTGCAGCGACTCCACGGCGTTGGTGGTATAGACGATTTTCCGCACCTCTTCGGGGAACGCGAAGAACGGTATTATCCGCTCCCAGTGGTCACGCCAAAGCCGGCTGATCGCCGGATACCGGGACTTCCATTTTTCCTCGAATTGCGTCAGTTGACGCTCGGCTTCATCGGCGGTCACCGCTTTGTAGATCGGTTTCAGATCCGCCACCACCTGCTTGCGATCTTTCCAGGTGACGTAGTTCAGGCTGGCTCTGATCATATGCACAATGCAGAGTTGCACCTGGGTGTGGGGAAAGACCGATTCAATCGCCTGCGGAAATCCTTTCAGTCCGTCCACGCAGGCCAGATAAATATCTTTGACGCCGCGATTCCGCAATTCGGTCAGCACACCGAGCCAGAACTTTGCCCCTTCCGAGGCGCCGGTCCATAACCCCAGTACGTCTTTCCGGCCCTCCAGATTGATGCCGATCGCCACGTAGACCGCCCGATTTTCCACCCGGCCTTCGTGCCGCATTTTCACGTACAGCGCGTCCAGAAACACAATCGCGTAAAAAGAGTCCAGCGGCCGGTTCTGCCAGGCTCGCGCCTGCTCCATTACGCCGTCGGTCACATCGCTGATCAGGCTGGGGCTGACTTCCACCCCATACATCTCTTCCAGGTGTCCCTGGATGTCGCGTGTGCTCATGCCGCGCGAATACATGGAAAGGATTTTGTCGTCGAACCCGGCCCAGCGCGTCTGGTTCTTTTTGACCATCCGCGGCTCGAACTCCCCGTTCCGGTCGCGCGGCGTCTCCACTTCCACTTCGCCGAAATCCCCTTTGAGGGTTTTGGAGGTCACCCCGTTCCGGCTGTTGCCGCTGTTGTTGCCCTCCGGATCGTGCTTCTCGTAGCCCAGGTGCTCGGCCATCTCTCCCTGCATGGCGCGCTCGACCACCCGCTTGGTGAACTGCTTCAAAAGCTCGTTTACGTCTTCCGGCTTTCGCCCCTGCTTAAGCCACTCGTCTATCAGTTCGTCACTTACCGGCGAGGGCCGCTTCGTCTTCTTCATTCCGTTCTCCCAGTGTCGCCGGAGAACGTTTACACAGTTTTCAGCTCACCCTCCTTCGTTTTGCTGCTTCGCCGGGCCTGGGATACTTCAACACGTTCGCGATCTGCCACCGACGCGCTAATTTCTGCACCGAGTCCGAAACCCTCGTTCGAGGATGTCCGGAACTTCATCGGAAATCACGGACATCCTCCTTCGTTCACGCCACTTCACCACCTATCTCACCCTCTCTTTTCGTCCACTTCCACGAAACCTGTCGTTTCCTTCATGCTTCCCCGTGCTACAACCCGGTCGTATGGAACAACATTTCAGGTCCCACACGCCCCGCGCGGCACACGCGCCCCGCAAGCCTGCGGCCCAAAACATCATCGATTTCGTCGAGCGTCGCCTCCGCTTCTGCCCCGACCCTCAGCAGCGTCTCATCCTGACCTCCGACTCCAAACGCGTCATCCTGAACTGCACGCGCCAGTGGGGCAAGACCACCGTTTCCGCGGCCAAAGCCGTGCACCGCGTCTACACCGTACGCAACAGTCTCATCGTCGTCGCCAGCCCCTGTCTTCGCCAAAGCGGCGAGTGGATGCGCCGCGCCGCCGGCATGCTCCTCCGCCTCAACATCCCGCCCCGCTCCGACGGCTGCAACCGCATCTCGCTCCTGCTCAACAACGGCTCCCGCATCGTCGGCCTGCCCGAAAACGAAGCCACCATCCGCGGCTTCTCCGCGCTTTCCATGCTGATCATCGACGAGGCATCGCGCGTTTCCGACGTAACCTACCATGCCTTGCGCCCTATGCTCTCCGTCGGCAACGGCGACCTGTGGCTGCTGAGCACTCCCTTCGGCAAACGCGGCTTCTTCTACGAGACCTGGAACCAGCCTGATCCCGAATGGTTGTGCATCAGCGTTCAGGCCGATGAATGCCCGCGCATTTCGCCCGGCTTCCTCGCCGAGCAGCGCTCCGTAATGGGCAACGACTCCTTCCGCCAGGAGCACATGTGCGAATTCACCGGCGGCGGTGGCGCGCTCTTCGACCCCGATCTCATCCAGGCGGCCCTCGATTCCGACCTTGAGCCACTCTGAAGACTTATCCGTTTTTATCCGTTTTCATCCGTGGCCAATTGTTTTTCTTCAGGAGAAATGTATGAGCTCAATCGTTCGTATCACTTCCAGCCGCGCCAATGGCGCCAAATCCCGCGGCCCTGTCACACCCGAAGGTAAGCGTATCTCGGCCGCGAACGCCGCCCATTCCACCGGCCCTGTCACGCCCGAAGCCAAGGCCCGCGTATCCCAGAATGCCATCACACACGGCATCCTCGCGAAATCTGTCGTCCTTGCCAATGAGTGCCCCCTCAGCTTCGAGCACTCCCACGCCGCGCTTCGCGATGAGCTTCAGCCCCGCACTTACATCGACAACGAGCTCGTCGAAATCATGGCCGCGGCCCACTGGCGCCGCAAACGCGCCTGGTGCATCGAGAGGGACCAGCTCACGCACGCCATCGAGGCCCGCCAGGTCGATGCGAACGACCAGCCACCGTCCGAAAACGCCGCGTCCGAAAACGCCGAGTCCCCCTCCATGCAGACCGCCCTCGCCTTCGGCGCGCTCTGCGGCGGTCCAGGCAATCTGAAAAGCATTCGCCGTTATGAAGTTACCTGGAGCCGTGAATTCCTCCGCCACCTCAGTCTCTACGAATCGCGCCATGATTTTACGAAACAAACCGAACCCAACGCCGGATAAACACGGATGTGGCACAGGCTTCAGCCTGTGATCTGGTTCTTTCAGCAGCTTCCCGGGGTAGACAATGGATTCTTGTCACCAGAGGACCCTCCATGCACGAACTGACCGCGGACCGCGAACTGATCGTCAATACCGTTCGGCGATTCGTCCGCAACGAAGTCATTCCGGTGGCTTCCGCGATGGAGCACCGCAACGAGTATCCGCATGAACTTGTGGCCCAGATGCGCGAGATGGGGCTCTTCGGGCTGAACATTCCGGAAGAGTACGGCGGCGCGGCGGTCGATACGACGACGTTCGCCATGATCTTTGAAGAGATTTCGCTCGGCTGGCTGGGACTCGCCGGCGTGATCGGCACGCACTCGGTGATGTGCGACGTGGTGGCCCGCTTCGGCACCGCCGAACAGAAGACTCGCTTTCTGCCGTCGCTGGCAACGGGCGAGCGACGCGGCGGCATCTGTCTGACCGAGCCGAACGCCGGGACCGATCTGCAGAACATCAGTACCACGGCCCTTCGCGATGGCGATCACTACCGCGTCAACGGCTCCAAAATGTGGATCACCAACGCGCGCTACGGCAACACGTTTCTTCTGCTCGCCAAAACCGATCCTTCCGCGCAGCCCGCCCATCGCGGCATGAGCGCGTTCATTATTGAAAAAGGCGCGCCGGGAATGAAGGTAGGGCGCGATCTCGACAAGCTCGGCTACAAAAGCGTCGAAACCTGCGAACTCCACTTCGACGACTTCGCGGTTCCGGCGGAAAACCTGATCGGCGGCGCGGAAGGGCAAGGCTTCAAACAGGTGATGACCGGCCTCGAAGCCGAGCGCCTGAACGTCGCGGCCCGCGGCCTGGGCATCGCGCGCGCCGCTTTCGATGAAGCCATTCGCTATGCCCAGCGCCGCGTCACATTCGGCAAGCCGATCTCGGAGTATCAGACCATCCAGAACAAGCTGGCCGACATGGCGACGAAAATCGAGGCATCGCGGCTTCTCATTTACTCCGCGGCCGAGAAGCGCGATCGCAACGAGCGCTGCGACCTTGAAGCAGGCATGGCCAAGCTGTTCGCCACGGAGACCGCAGCCGAGGTCTCACTCGAAGCCATGCGAATACTGGGCGCGAACGGCTATTCGAAAGACTTCCCCGTGGAGCGTTATTACCGCGATGCGCCGCTCGTCGTCATCGGCGGCGGCACGAACGAGTTGCAGCGCCTGATTATCGCGCGCAATCTCCTGAAAAAATACAAGGACAGCGCATCATGAATCCTCCCGAATATACGCGCGAATTGGTCGAATTCCTGCATGGACTCACGCCTGAACAGCTTCCGGCTGAGGTGATGGATTGCGCGCGTTACTTCCTGCTCGACTATCTCTCCGTCGCGGTGCGGGGCTCGCAGGAAGAGTCCGCGCGATGCGTGCAGCGGATGATTCAGCGCATCGCTCAGGGTACGGGCGCGGCTGGCTGCGCGACCGTAATCGGAACCGACATCCGGACGCTGCCCGGGCTGGCCGCTTTCGCCAACGGCACTGCCTCTCATGGCATCGAGCAGGATGACACACACGGCGGCGGTTCGATTCACCTCGGTACCACGATGTACTCTGTCGCGCTCGCGCTTGCCGAAACGATGCCGGACCTGACCTTGAACGACTTCCTAAGCGCTGTCGTGGCCGGATATGAAGCGGCGGCCCGTATCGCGATGGCGGTGCAGCCCAAGGAGCACTACGCGCTCGGGTTTCATCCCACCCAGACCTGCGGCGTCTTCGGCGCGGCGATCACGGCGTCCAGACTGCTCGGCCTGACTCTGCCGCAGGCGCAGTCCGCGGTCGGCATCGCCGGGAGTATGGCGGCGGGCAGCATGGAGTTTCTGGCTGAGGGGGCGTGGACCAAGCGCATTCATCCGGGCCTGGCGGCGCAGAACGGAATTCAGGCTGCTTTGCTCGCGCAGGAAGGGTTCATCGGACCGCTTCACATCCTCGAGGGCCGCGACGGGTTTCTGCATGGTTACTCACGTCACGCGATGGCGCAACGGCTCACCGACGGGCTCGGCGAATCTTTCGAAATTCTGCGCACTGCGGTCAAGCCGCACGCCTGCTGCCGGTACATGCAGGGACCGATTGACGCGATTCTCCAGATCATGCGCGAGCACCCGATCGGTGCCGGCGAGATTGCAACTATTGAGGTGGCGATGCTCGAAGCAGGATGGGGCATCGTGTGCGAACCGCGGGAGAAGAAATACCATCCGGAGTCGATCGTCGACGCTCAGTTCTCGATGCCGTTCGGCGCGGCGGTGGCGGTTCTCTGCGGCGCGGCGGGACTCGATCAGTTCACCCCGGAATACATCGCATCCCCGGCCGTAAGGCGCCTCATGGGCAAGGTGGTCCTGATGAAGGATGGTCGCCTCGAAGAAACATTCCCGCGCGAATGGCCGGCGCGGGTCACCATCGAAACCACGGACGGAGGCCGATACGAGAAATCGGTTCGCTATCCGAAGGGCGATCCGGAGAATCCGCTCACCTGGGACGAAATGGCGGCGAAGTTCCGGTCGCTCACGAGCCCGGTCCTGTCAGGCGATAGCTGCGACTGGATCATCGAACACCTCGAGGACAGCAAACCAGCGGAGCTGCTGACACGCTGCTGCGCGGAGGTGCGCGGTGAGTAACCGAACGAAGTCTGCGAGCTTTCCCGAATCCGAAACGAGTCCGGATCAATCCAAGCAACATAAGGCGTGAGCCAGTCAGCATAGCTATGCCGGCAACCCAGTTGGCGACTGAGCCCGAAATTGAGTCGGTCAATCCCGGGCAGGACGCGTTTATTAACGCACGCTATCAGTCTCTGATCCGGCTCGCGGAGTCGATCCGCGCGCGGCGGGATCCGCGTGAGCTCTTCGATCTGCTGGCCTCCGAGCTCTGCAGAGTGGTAAAGTTCGACGCCATTGCACAGTACGACGAGGCGGCGAACAAAGTCCACTGGCACGTGAGCGAAGCGTGCCGCCCCTCGGCAACGCAAGCCGCGATCAGGAGGGAAGAAACGCTGGCGTGGTGGGTTTATCAGCACCAGCAGCCGGTCCTGATCCGGCGCGCGGACAGCGATGGCCGCTTCCCCGCGATGATGGCGCATTTCAGGTCCTATGGAATGCAATCCATCTGTGCGCTGCCGCTCAGCACGGCGCACCGCCAACTGGGCAGTCTTGTCATCGCCAGCCGGCAGCCGGACGCGTATTCGGACGGCGAAATGGGCTTCTTCACGCTGGCTGCCAGCCAGATTGCGGTGGCGATCGATGACGCGCTGCATTTTCAGGCATCGCGGCGCGCCGAGGAGCGTCTGACGCTGCTCCTCGACCTGACGAACCGGGTTGTCTCGAATCTGGACCTCCGCGATTTGTTGCGCGCAACCGCGGGCAGTATCCGCCGCCTGATGCAATGCGATGGCGTTGGTTTCGCCCTGCCCGGCGCCAACGGTCGCCTGCAGGTTTACGCGCTCGATCTTCCCGACGGGAGAGGGGTGGTCAAAGAAGGTTACGAGCCGTCGGCCCACGGTGAGAGCGGCGCCGAACGTGTCCTTCGCACCGGCGAGCCGCTGAACCGGCGAGCCGAAGACCTGGTCGACGAGATTGCGGCGGTGGACGAAGGGACGAAAGCTCTCTGCCATCTGCCGCTCCCGGGCAGGGATGGTGTGCTTGGCGTTCTGACCCTGGGCCGCAGGGAGGATCAGCCTTTCTCGCAGGACGAATTCGAGTTTCTTGGCCAGGTTGCAAAACAGGTGGGGATTGCGGTTGAAAATGCTCTCGCCTATGGGCAGATTGCCGAGCTGAGAGACCGGCTCGCGGAGGAAAAGCTTTACCTCGAGGACGAGATCCGAACCGAACTGAATTTCGATGAGATCGTGGGACGGAGCGACGCGCTGCGCCGCGTACTGACGGCAATCGCGACAGTGGCGCCCACCGACTCGACGGTGCTGATCTACGGTGAAACCGGCACGGGCAAGGAACTGATCGCGCGCGCAGTGCACAATCTGAGCGCGCGCAAGTCGGGCGCCTTCGTGAAGCTGAACTGCGCGGCGATTCCGACCGGGTTACTCGAAAGCGAAATGTTCGGCCACGAGCGGGGGGCCTTCACCGGCGCCATCTCGCAGCGTGTCGGACGGTTTGAACTGGCCAGCCGCGGGACGATTTTTCTCGACGAAATCGGCGAAATACCGCTGGAACTGCAGCCGAAGCTGTTGCGAGTTCTGCAGGAGCGCGAGTTCGAGCGCCTCGGTTCGTCGCGCACCATGCGGTCGGATGCGCGGCTGATTGCAGCCACGAACCGCGACCTCGATCAGTTGGTCGCCGAAGGCAGATTCCGCTCGGACCTTTATTACCGGTTGAATGTGTTTCCGGTCCGCGTGCCGGCACTGCGCGAGCGCCCGGAGGATATTCCGCTTCTGGTCCGCCATTTTGTGCAGCAGTTCAGCCGCCGCCTGGGTAAGACGATCGATGCCATTCCTGCCGAAACCATGAGTGCGCTGACGCGCTATCCCTGGCCGGGAAACATTCGCGAACTTCAGAATGTCGTTGAACGTGCCGTCATTCTGACCAGCGGACCAGTCCTGCGCGTTCACACCGATGATCTGCGCGCCCAGTCGGCTGCGCCGGTGAGCACGCCTGCCAACGGACGCGCCGTCGCCGCTTCTCGCCCGGACCTGCGGGGTGCACTGGAAGAATCCGAACGTCAGCAGATACTGACTGCGCTCGAAAAGTCGGACTGGGTGGTGGCCGGCCCGGAAGGCGCGGCCGCGCGGCTGGGGCTGAAGCGATCGACCCTGCAGTCGCGTATGCAGAAGCTGGGCATTCGTATCTCCAGAAAGGGCGCCTGACGCTGCCTTACCAGCAGAAGGCCAAGGTCCGCATCGAATCAAAAAAGCTTTTCGTGCCCTCTGCAGCAGGCTTCGTGGCCGCGAGATTGGCTGTCAGTTCGCGCAGCCCGATCGCCTGAGCCTTTTTCAGAAGGTCCGGGTTTGCATCCAGCAGGGGGACTGCGTCCGCAATTCGCAAGCCTTCAAAGACGAGTAAGAGCAGGGCCGCCCGGGGAAAAAGGTCGATCGCGAGCAGAGCTCGTTCGAGGTCAGCTTTCGTCGCGTCAGGACCGAGGGACCAGTTCCGCGGCATTCCCGAATGGCCACCAGGCGCGATTTCCGTCCGGCGCGCCGAATCGGCGAGCTCGTCGTGGATCGCGGTCAGAGCCTTTGCGATTACGAGCCTTCGCTGCCAGCCGCGCATCCAGTCGGCAAAGAACGGATTCGCACTGCTCTGAGAGGCGGCCTCGGCAGCGATGTCGATGCTGATGTCCGGTTGTCCTGTCAGAAGAAAAGCGAGCCAGTAGAGATCGACGGTAGCCTTTTCAATGTTCCCTGGTTCCTGCACGCCACTTTCAAAGCACTTAAGCCGCCGCTTCAGGCTGACTGAAAATACAGGATTTCCTCCGCTCGCCTGTGTCGCTTTGCCGGGCAGGTGCCGAACTATGGGCACAACCGTCGGCATACCGCCCGCTTCGGCACTTACCGAAATCCAGGTAGGTGCCCGGAGTCCAGCATCGGTTTCGGCCTTTTGTTTCGTGAAAGTTCTTGAGAATCAGTGCGCGGATTGCGGAAGTGAGCGTGCCTTTCGGGAAGCCGAGAGGGCATTCAAAATGTTTCGAGCGTGTTACTCCGACACCGCCGATACGCAGCGCTGGAGTCTGCACGGGCGCCTCGCCGGCCCTTGGGTGGACGAACTGCGTTCGTGCTGGAAGCGGGCGCGCGCACGGTCGCCTCTATCCCGCGTGATAGTCGACCTTAAAGAGGTCACGTGCATCGACCCGGCCGGCGAAAAGCTCCTCGGCGAGATGCGCCGCGCGGGCGCTGAACTCATCGCCGCGGGTGTGGAGCATCAACACCTGCTCTCGCTGCTTGACAAAGACATGGTGGACTACCATACGGACGAAGGACTGGATAAATGAATAAACGCAGAATTCATATCGGCGCCGTGGCAGCTTTGATCGTTGTCGCGGCGATCGTCGTTACTATCGTTATCCGGGGAAGGAGCGTTGCCGCGGCGACACCGCCACCGCCGCCCGAGGTTCAGGTGGCGTCCGTCGAGCAGCGCAATGTCCCGGTGCAGCAGGAATGGATCGGCACGCTCACCGGGCTGGTCAACGCCGCCATCAATGCGGAGGTTACCGGATATCTGCTGCGGCAGGACTACGCCGAAGGCTCGTTCGTACACCAGGGACAGCTGCTCTTCGAGATCGATCCACGGCCATTTCAGGCCGCCGTCGATCAGGCTGCGGGGCAGCTTGCACAGGCGAAGGCGCAGGTGTCGCAGGCGCAGGCGGGGCTGGTACAGGCGCAGGCGCAGCTGGTGAGCGCGCAGGCAAATCAGCGCAAATCCCAGCTGGACCAGGAGAAATACGTGCCGCTGTTCGAGCAGCAGGCGGTCACCCGGCAGGACGTCGATAATGCCGTGCAGACGAATCAATCCAACGCAGCCCAGGTAAACGCGGCGCGAGCCCAGGTGGAGACCGCGAAGGCGCAGATCGAGGCCGCGAGCGCCGCGGTTAAATCAGCCGAGGCCGGGCTCGAGACGGCAAAGGTGAATCTCGGCTTCACCAGACTGACATCGCTGATCGACGGGATCGCCGGGGCCGCTACGGTCCAGGTCGGTAACCTGGTCACCCCTTCGAGCCCATCGGTGACAACGGTCTCTACGCTCGATCCCATCAAAGCCGTTTTCACTGTCGGCGAGCAGGAGTATCTCAGTCTGGCGCGGGCCGACGGGCTCCACAAGCTGCAGCTTCAGGTGATTCTGGCGGACGGAAGCATGTATCCGCATCCTGGGCGATTCTCCTTTGCAGATCGCCAGGTGGACCCGAACACCGGAGCTATTCAGATGACGGCTCTGTTTCCGAATCCCGGGAACCTGCTGCGCCCGGGCCAGTACGCAAAGGTGCGCGCCATCGTGGGTGAGGACAACGGCGCTTTGCTTGTCCCGCAACCGGCTGTTACAGAGTTGCAGGGCAGCTATCAGGTGGACGTGGTCGGGGCGGACAACCGGGTAGTAATCCGGCCGGTCGAGGTTGGCGATCGCGTGGGGACGATGTGGGTGATCAGCAAAGGACTGATGCCGGGCGATCGCGTGGTTGTCGAGGGGCAGGACAAGCTCCGGACCGGCACTCAGGTCCAGCCCAAACCATTCAAAGCGAGCTAGCGAGTTTAAAGAGGGAAGGTCGAGACGGATGTCTAATTTCTTCATCAGACGGCCTATCGTGGCGATGGTTATCGCTATTCTCACGGTCATCATCGGCGTGCTTATGGTCGTGACGCTGCCGGTGGCACAGTTTCCGAACATCGTCCCGCCGGAAATCCGGCTGCAGGCCACCTACGTCGGCGCAGATGCCAACGCTTTGGAGCAGTCAGTCGCGACGCCGATCGAGCAGCAGATTACCGGCGTAGACAATCTGAGCTACATGTATTCGGTGAACGCCACCGGCAGTTCTTCCACGACTCTGTTCACCGACTTCGATCTCAAGACCGATCCCAACATGGATCTGATCCTCACGCAGTCGCGCGAGCAACTGGCATCGCCGCAGCTCCCGCCGGAGGTGAACAACTATGGGGTCACCATTCGAAAATCCGTTACTGCGCCGCTCATGCTGATCGGCTTGTACTCGCCGCACGGAAGCCGGGACGCTACCTTTCTGGCTAACTATGCATATATCAATCTGAACGATCCCATCGGCCGATCCTACGGCGTGGGTCAGACCCAGGTCTTCGGCGCGGGTCAATATGCCATGAGGTTGTGGGTGAAGCCCGATCGGCTGGCCCAGTTCGGGATCACCGTGACTGACATCACAAACGCTATCCAGGCGCAGAACACAGTAAACCCGGCCGGCCAGGTAGGGGGCGAGCCGGCGCCGGGCAACCAGCAGTTCACTTACGCGGTGCTGGCGCAGGGGCGTCTGGTGTCGCCGGAAGAATTTGGCAGTATCGTTATCCGCGAGGCTCCTAATGGCGGAGTCGTGCGAGTGAAAGATGTCGCACGCGTCGAACTGGGCGCGCAGAGCTACAACGTAATCGGCCGGCTGAATGGCAAGCCGAGCGCCATCATCCCGGTCTATCAGCTGCCCGGATCGAACGCGGTGCAAACCGTGGACGGAGTGCGCAAGCTGATGGCGCAGATGAAACAGCGTTTCCCGGAGGACGTCGACTATGCCATATCGCTGGATCAGACGCTCCCGGTTACGGAGGGCATGAGGGAAATTGGCGAGACGCTGGCGATTGCGATCGCGCTGGTCATCCTGGTGGTTTATCTCTTCCTGCAGGACTGGCGGGCTACGCTCATCCCGATGCTGGCGGTGCCGGTTTCACTGATCGGAACTTTTGCGCTCTTTCCCGTCTTCGGCTTTTCCATCAACACGCTTTCGATGCTGGGTCTGGTGCTGGCGATCGGCCTGGTGGTGGACGACGCCATCGTGGTTGTTGAAGGTGTGCAGCGCCACATCGAGGAGGGGCTGGCGCCGAAAGATGCGGCTCGTAAAGCCATGGAGGAACTTTCCGGCCCGGTGGTTGGTATCGCTCTGGTGCTGGCCGCCGTGTTCGTGCCTACCGCTTTCATTCCGGGTATCACCGGCAGGCTCTATCAGCAATTCGCGCTGACTATCGCCATCTCGGTGATGCTCTCCGCTTTCAATGCGCTGACGCTCAGCCCGGCGCTGGCCGCGATGCTGCTGCGACCCGTACCGGCTGAAGGCAACAAACACCGCGGGCTGCCGGGGAAATTCTTCGGCGTCTTCAATCGGTATTGGGAACGCGCTACCGATGGCTTTGTCCGCTGGTCGGACGTGGTAATTCGCAAGGGCGCGCTGGTGATGGTGCTGCTTGTAGTCTGCGGTCTCGCGGCGTTCTTCTTCGCCGGCCGGCTGCCCTCGAGCTTTCTTCCGGACGAGGACCAGGGTTACCTGTATGTCAGCCTGCAACTTCCGGTGGCGGCGTCGATGGAACGTTCAGACGCGGCCGCCCGCCAGGTGGAAAAGATTCTGATGAACACACCGGGTGTTCAGTATGCGACTACCGTAATCGGATTCAATCTTCTCAGTTTCGCGCAGACCACCTACAACTCTTTCTTCTTCGTCACCTTTAAGCCGTGGGGCGATCGCACGACAAAAGAGCAGCAGTATCAAACCATCAAGGACCATCTCAACCGGGAACTCGGCAGGTTGCCGGTTGGAACCTCCTTCACCTTCTCTCCGCCCGCCATTCCCGGCGTCGGCACTTCCGGCGGATTTCAGTTCGTCCTTGAAGACCGCGCCGGCAAGGACGTGCCGTTTCTGGCAGCCAACCTCAACAAATTCCTGGCAGCGGCACGCAAGCGGCCGGAAATCGGCCAGATCAGCACCACGTTTCTGCCCAGCGTGCCACAGCGATTCATTCAGGTGGATCGGGATAAAGCGCTGAAGCAGGGTGTTGCCCTGGGCGATGTCTATCGCACCATTCAGGCGTATATGGGCGGACTGTTTATTAACTACTTCAACGATTTCGGCCGCACCTGGCAGGTGTATGTGGAGGCCGAGGCTTCTTACCGCTCGAATATAAACACTCTCGGCCAGTTCTATGTGCGAAACAGTCAGGGTCAGGCAGTGCCGCTTACGGCTCTGGCGAAATTCGAGACCCGGTCGGGTCCGGAATTCACGCTCCGCTACAACGAATACCGGGGTGCCCAGATCAACGGCAGCGCCGCATCCGGCTACAGCTCCGATCAGGCGACAGCTGCGCTTGAAGAAGTGTTTCGCCAGACGATGCCCCGGGAGATGGGCTTCGACTATATGGGCATGTCGTATCAGGAGCAGAAGGCACGCGAGGGAATTTCCTCCTGGGTGATATTCGGATTCTCGCTCGTATTTGTCTTCCTGGTGCTGGCCGCGCTCTATGAGAGCTGGTCGCTGCCATTCAGTGTGCTGCTGAGTACGCCGGTCGCGGTCTTCGGTGCGGTCGCCGTTCTCTGGCTGCGCCGCGCTGTGCTGGCTGCGTTCCTGCCGGCTTATATGGTGCAGCTGGAAAACGACGTCTACATGCAGATCGGCCTCGTGATGCTGATTGGGCTGGGCGCGAAGAACTCGATTCTGATCGTCGCGTTTTCCAAGGAGCTTTACGAAAAAGGCATGCCTCTGGTGGACGCCGCGCTCGAAGGGGCGCGGGTCCGCTTCCGGCCGCTCATGATGACCGCCCTGGCCTTCATTGTGGGCTGTATACCGCTGTGGATCGCATCCGGCGCGGGATCCATCGCGCGCCAGGTGATCGGCACCACGGTGATCGGAGGCATGGTGGCGGAGACGTTCATCGGACGATTCTTTGTTCCCGCCATCTTCGTTGTGGTCGAGAAACTATCGGGCGCCAAAGCGTCGGGCATGGAACCTTTGCCTTCGCCGGCACAGGGAGACTGAACATGAAAGCTTACTATCCGATTGCGATTGCCGCGGCGGCATTGGTCCTCGGCGGATGCACCGTCGGTCCGGACTATAAGCGGCCGCAGGTGGCTGTCCCTGCAAGCTTCCGTGCGCCCGATCCCCTGCCGGAATCACAGGCCGCATCGCTCGCGGATCTGAAATGGTTCGAGGTTTTCCGCGACGCGCAGCTGCAGGCCCTGATCAAGGTCGCTCTGGCGCAGAATTATGATCTGCGCGATGCTGTGGCGCGGGTCGACGAAGCGCGCGCCAATCTCGGGATCACCCGGTCCAACCAGTATCCGCAGGTGAGTGCCTCAGGAGAAATTCAGTTCACACGCCTGTCGCGGGACGGGCAATTTCCGCTGCCTGCGTCGTTTGTTCCGAACCAGAACCGCAACTGGGGGGAGGCGGCGCTCAATCTGCTGTCGTTCCAGGTCGATCTCTGGGGACAGTTGCACCGCGCCACCGAAGGCGCGCGGGCCAATCTGCTGAGTGCCGACTGGAACCGCAAAACGGTAATCACCACAGTGGTCAGCCAGGTTGGCGCCGATTACTTTCAGTTGCTGGAGCTGGACTCTGAGCTGGCGATTTCCCGCAGCACGCTGGCGACGCGACGCCAGTCGCTTCAACTGACAACAGATCGGCAAAGCCACGGGATCGCCACGCTGCTCGATGTGCGCCAGGCCGAACAACTTGTCGACAGCACGGCCGAGAGCATTCCCCAGCTCGAGCAGCAGATTGAACAGACCGAAGACCAGCTGTCGCTGCTGCTCGGGAAAAAACCGGGGAACATTGAACGCGCGCGCACCTTCAGCCTCGACTATGTCCCCCCGGAAGTGCCCGCCGGCCTGCCTTCCGCGCTGCTGGAAAGGCGCCCCGATATCCGTGCAGCCGAGCAGGCGATGATCGCAGCCAACGCCGATATCGGCGTCGCCAAAGCCGCCTACTTTCCACAGATCAGTCTGACCGGCTCGATCGGTGGCCAAAGTTCCAGCCTGGCGAATCTGTTCGCCGGTCCGGAAAGCACCTGGAGTTTCGTGCCACAGTTGACGCAGCCGATCTTCACGGCGGGGCGGCTGAAGAACAATGTACGGCTGGCCGAGGCGCAGCGTGAGGATGCGCAGATCGCCTGGGAGAAATCCATCAGCACGGCTTTTCAGGAAGTTTCCGATGCGCTGATTGCCCACCAGCGCACGCGCGAAAGCCGGGTGGAACAACAGAAGTTAGTGATCGCTCTGCAGGACCGCAAACGTCTCGCCTACGCCCGCTACCAGGGCGGCGTGGACACACAACTCAACGCCCTCGATGCGGACCGCGATCTGCTTTCAGCCGAACTGACCCTTGAGCAGGTCCGCTACGCAGAACTCATCAGCGTGGTGCAGCTCTATAAGGCCCTCGGGGGCGGATGGCAGTGAGGGCCATGAATCGCAGCAGGAGGAATTTCAAGCCGTATGACAACTGCAAAGATCGCTCTGGTGACCGGAGGGAATAAAGGTATTGGCTTCGAAATCTCGCGTAATCTCAGCAGGGCCGGATGCACCGTGCTGCTGGGCGCGCGTAACGCGGAACGGGGTCGACAGGCCGTTCGGCGGCTTGAGGAGGCCGGAACCGGCGATGTTCAGTTTATTGAGATCGACGTTACGAGGCAGGACACCATTCGAGGCGCGGCACAAATGATTGAGAGCCGGTTCGGCCGTCTCGATATCCTGATAAACAACGCGGGCATCAACCGGCGCGGGGATGGACTGCCTGGCGCCGCCGATCCGGACGTGGTGCAGGAGATTTTCGGCACCAATTTTTTCGGCGCTCTGCGTGTCGCCCAGGCTATGTTGCCGCTGCTTCATAAATCGGCCGCGGGGCGCATTGTGAATATCTCCAGTGGGCTGGGTTCACTCACTTTCAACAGCGATCCGTCGTGGTCCGGCTACAACACCAAGTTGATCGGATATAACGCATCGAAAGCCGCCTTGAATATGCTGACGGTTCAGCTCGCATACGAACTGCGAAGCACGAGGATTAAGGTGAATTCGGCAAATCCGGGATACACAAAGACGGACTTGAACGACAATATGGGGACTCAACCAGTCGAGGTTGGCGCCATCGAGGCCACACGTCTGGCGCTGCTCGATGACAATGGCCCGACAGGACAGTCGTTTTCAAAGGATGGTCCCGATCCCTGGTAGACGGTGGCGGCCAGCATCAGCCCATCGGCGTACCGCCTCGTCAGCACCAGGGGACTAGATGGCCGGGGGCCGGGATGCAGCTCTACTTCCCGAGCTGCGAATTCGCGCTCACGGCTTTGCGCAGGATCCCGGCTGCGACCGGAAAATCCTTCCGGTTATTCGCAATGTATATCCCGCCTGCCACCATCAGCGGGGTCCAGCCCAGGCGGTTTTTCGCGTCCACCTTCGCCCCCCGCTGAATGAGGTACTCGACGATCGACGGCTGGTTGCAGATCACTGCGCCATGCAGTGCTGTCATCCCGTCGAAGCGCATATCGCCGACTCCCAGGTTCAGAATGTCCTTGATGTTGTCCGGATAACGCAGCAGGGTATCCTCCGGACTTCCGGTCATCGGGTAGTCACCAAAACGGGTGCGCGCGTTGATATCGTTGCCGAGCTCGAGCGCGAGCTTTACGGCCTGAAGGCGCCCCGCTTCGGAAACGCCCGAGAACGGGCCCGCCGACTCGCCCTCATAGTAGTCGAGGCACGCGGCTCCCATGAGCGGCGTCACCCCATATTTCGTCGGTGTCGTTGGATTGGCGCCGGCGGCAGCGAGAATACGCATCATTTCCACATCGCCATTGCGGGCCGCGAGGTAGAAGGGCGTGGCGCCCATATACGTCAGATAGTGCCGTCCGATCGCGAGATCGGGAGGATTGCGGGAGAGTCCTCCGCCCGGCGCAAACCGCCCTTCCTCCGAAACCACCGTGACATTCGGATCGGCGCCCTTTGCGAGCAGCTTTTTCAGCATGTCCACGTGCGACATGCGGCCCGACGGCAGCGCCACAGGCTGCGGATCCACGCCGGACATGGCGAAATCGGGAGGCGCCCCCGGCTTATGCAGCCACACCACGACGTGAATCGGATAACCGCGCGCATCCCGCACATTCGGGTTCGCGCCTGCGTCGAGCAACAGCGCAGCCAGATCGAAATCGGCATTGAGAACGGCAATATTAATCGCAGCCGTGTCAGGACCGCCGTTGGAACCTGGAATCGAATCGTTTGGGTTTGCGCTGTGGGCGAGCAGGAACTTCGCCGTCTCATAGCGGTTGTTGCGCACGGCGAAAAGCAGCGGCGTAAAGCCGGATCTGGATCGCGCCCGCAGGTCCGCCCCAAATTCGATCAGCATCTCCGCCGCGGCAATATTCCCTTCGCCCGCGGCAAACATCAGAGGTGTCTGGCCTTTGAACGACTCCGTCGCATTCACCTTCGCGCCATGACGGATCAGCACCCGGACAGCGTCTGTCCTGCCGTTCCGCGCCGCGGTCATCAGCGCGGTCTGGCCTTCTTCGGAAACTCCGTTTGCATCCGCCCCGGCGGCGAGAAGGCGTTCCAGTATTGCGGCGTTCCCCGTCTCGGCCGCGACGTTGAGAGGCGTGACCCTGTAGCGCGAGGTTGCATCCGGCTTAGCGCCTGCCGCGAGCAGAAGATCGGTGATCTCCGGATTTTCGTGATATGCCGCCAGCATGAGCGGAGTGGAACCGTCAGCACCCGGCTGGTTTGCATCGACGCCGGTCTTCAGCACTGAGCGTACGACTGCTGCGTTCCCTGAGCGAACCGCTTCGACAAGCAGGTCTTCGGCGAAAAGCTTTTGCGCTCCCCCCACGCATACTCCGGCAACCAGAAAGAAACTCAGTAGGCCGTGTCGTGAACAGTACAACCCGACGCTGTTTGTTTTCGGCATAACTCAGTCCCAACCAATATATTATGTTTGCAATGGCTCGATCGAGTCCCACTACAATCTCGGCTGGCCTCGCCGCCATATTCCTTGCCATTCTGCCCTGGGAGGGTTTCTCGCAGGCGCCCGACGGCCGCGCCGAGACGGTTTCCACACTGAACCGTTACTGTGTCACCTGCCACAGCGCAAAGCTCAAAACAGCCGGGCTTGTCATTGAACCTTCGCTCCTTGACCATCTGGACACCAGTGCCGAGACGTGGGAGGACGTACTCACGAAGCTCCGCTCCAGCGCCATGCCTCCACCGAATGCCCCACGGCCTGAGGCCGCCGTCTACAAGCGCGTCTCCGAATACCTGGCCGGCCAACTCGCCGCCAATGCGGCCGCACACCCTGACCCGGGCAGCGTGCTGCCTGTGCACCGCCTGACACGCACGGAATACAAAAACGCAATCCGGGACCTTCTTGCGCTCAGCAATCTGCCAAAGGAAATGGATTACACCACGCTCCTGCCAGCCGACAACGTTTCGAGCGGGTTCGATAATCTCGCCGACACGCTGTTCATCTCGCCGGTCGCGATGGAGCGTTATCTCGATGCGGCGCGCAAGATCAGCCGGCTCGCTGTGGGCGACCCCGAAATGGGAGTGATGGTCAATATTCTCCAGACTCCCGTTCGCCAGCCGCAGGAAGCTCGCGATGAGAATCTTCCCTTCGGCACCCGCGGTGGAATGGCCATCAACAGCTACTTTCCTCTCGACGGCGAATACGAGTTTCAGATCGCGCTCGGCGGTCTGCAGCGGGATGCGCACCAACTCGAACTCAGCATCGACGGTGAGCGCACAGGCCTGGTAAGCGTTACGGGCCGCAGAGCTGACGACGACGATCCGGCTTCGCCATCGAAACAGAAATTTCGCGCGCAGGTCAAAGCGGGACCGCGCACCGTCGATGTGGCTTTCATCGAGCGAAGCGAGGCGTTGTCGGAATCGTTCCTGCGCCCGCCAGGCCGCACGCGGGGCGCTTTGCCTTCGGTAGTCAGCGTTACCATCACCGGACCTTACAATGCTTCGGGACCGGGCGACACACCCTCGCGGCGTCGCATATTTACATGCCATCCGGGCACTCCCGCCGATGAGCCTGCCTGCGCGAAACAGATCGTCTCCACGCTCATGCGCCGGGCATACCGGCGCCCCATTACTGATTCCGATCTTGCGCCAGCCATGAAGTTCTATGCTGCGGGGCGAGGCAATCGCGATTTCGATCTCGGCGTGGAGCGCGCGCTCGAGCGCATGCTGGTCAGTCCTCAGTTCCTGTTCCGCATCGAAGAAGAGCCCGCGACCGTTGCGGCCGGAAAGCCTCGCCCCATCAGCGACACCGAACTTGCCTCGCGGCTTTCCTTTTTCCTGTGGAGCAGTATTCCCGACGACGACCTGCTGAACACGGCCGCGAGCGGCCAACTTCGCCAGCCCGACGTTCTGCGCCGGCAGGTGAACCGTATGCTCGCCGATCCGCGCGCCGAAAGCCTGGTCACAAACTTCGCCGCGCAATGGCTGTTCCTGCATGATGTCGAGAGCAAAGATCCGGATCTCTATCTGTTCCGCGATTTTGACGACGGTTTGAAACCGGCGTTTGAGCGGGAGACGGAGCTGTTTCTCGACAGCATCCTCCGCTCGGACCGAAGCGTGCTCGAACTGCTGACTGCCAACTACACCTTCCTGAACGAAAAGCTTGCAAAGCACTACGGCATTCCGAACGTCACCGGCAGCCAATTCCGCAAGGTGATGCTGCCGCCCGGCAGCCCGCGCGCCGGGCTTCTCGGGCAGGGGAGCATTCTGGCTCCCACGTCGTATGCAACGCGCACCTCTGTCGTCCTGCGAGGTAAGTACGTATTGCAGAATCTCCTGAACACCCCGCCGCCCGCGCCGCCGCCTAACGTTCCGGCACTCAAAACCGAGAGCGGCTCCGGGCAGGCGCTCTCCATGCGTGAAGCGATGCTGCAACATCGCGCCGACCCCGCCTGTGCCGGATGTCACGCCAAAATGGATCCGATCGGTTTCGCTCTCGAGAACTTCGACGCCGTGGGCCGCTGGCGCGATCAGGACGGCGGCAAGCCAATCGACGTCGTCAGCAG
This sequence comes from Terriglobia bacterium, assembly GCA_963709215.1. GTDB lineage: Bacteria > Acidobacteriota > Terriglobia > Bryobacterales > Bryobacteraceae > BOG-234. The sequence goes on from CAVPVO010000002.1 coordinate 262,311, forward strand.
CCTGCCGGACGGCACACGCCTCGACGGTGTGGATGGTGTTCGTCAGCTCGTGCTGCGCGATCCCGCTTTGTTCGTCGAGGCGCTCACCAGCAAACTGCTCATGTACGCCGTGGGCCGGAACGTACAGTATTACGACGGCCCGGCGATCCGTCGCATCGCAGGGGAATCGGCGAAACGCAATTATACTTTTGCGTCACTTGTGGAAGGTGTGGTCATGAGCGATCAGTTCGGCATGCGGGTCAAACGGGCTCGCGAAAACAGGTAGAATCAGAGACAGCGATGAACTTCGTCACCAGGAAATCACTGCCGCGCCGGACGCTTCTGAAGGGCCTCGGGGCCGGCATCGCGTTGCCGATGCTGGACGCGATGGTGCCCGCACTTTCGGCACAGACGAAGAGCGCCCCGGCGCGCCTCGGCTTCGTGTACGTCTCCCACGGAATCATCTTTTCGCAGTGGAAGCCGCAGCAAACGGGCAGGAATTTCGAGCTGTCGCCCAATCTGCAGCCGCTCGCCCGTGTGCGGGATCAGGTGAACGTATTCACTAACCTCTCGCATCTGGAAGCGGACACGAAAGGCGATGGCTCGGGCGATCACAATCGGGCGGCGGCCGCCTGGCTGACCGGCGTTCATGCTTACGATCGCACACGGCCGGGCGCCGAAATCCGGCTGGCTACATCGGTGGATCAGATCGCCGCGCGTCGTCTCGGCCGCGACACGCAGGTCCCTTCCGTTGAAGTCACCACCGACCCGCCTTCGCAGGGCGCCTGCGATTCTGGCGACTGTTTTTACGTAAACACAGTGTCGTGGCGGAGCGAAACGTCGCCCAACACGCCGGAGCTTTATCCACGCGTGGTGTTCGAACGGCTGTTTGGAGACGGCGGCAGCGCCGCCGAGCGCCGCGCCCGGATGCGCGACTCAGGCAGCATTCTCGACTCGGTGCTGGAAGAAACCAGCCAATTGACTACGCGTCTGGGGTCCGCCGACACTTCAAAGCTCGACGAATATCTCGGCTCGATTCGAGACGTCGAACAGCGTATACAGGCTGCGGAGTCGCATGTGGAGGAATCCGTTGAACTGCCCGACCGGCCGGTGGGCCTTCCCGGCAGCTTCGAGGAACACTGCAACCTGATGTTCGATCTTCAACTCACGGCGTTCCGCGCAGATGTCACCCGCGTCTTCTCGCTGATCATGGCGCGCGAACTCAGCGGGCGTTCCTACGCCAACATCGGCGTGCCGGGCAATCATCACCTGATTTCGCATCACCGCGAGGACCCTGCGCTCGTCTCCCAGAAGGCGCGCATCGACACCTATCATGTCCAGTTGCTCGCAAAGTTCCTCGAGAAAATGCAGGCAACACCGGATGGCGATGGCTCGCTGCTCGATCACAGCCTCATTCTCTACGGAAGCGGCATGGGCAACGGAAACCTGCACCGGCATTCGGACTTGCCGGTGCTCGCGGCCGGCAAGCTGAACGGCAAATTCAAAACCGGCTATCACTTCGACTACAAGGTGGACACGCCGATGGCGAACCTGCTGGTCACCATCCTCGACAGTACAGGTGTGCCGATCGAAAAGGTGGGGGACAGCACCGGGCAGCTTCTGCTCGACTATTCGCGAGTCTGATTCAGGCGGCGATTAACTCGACCGTGATGTTGTTCAGATCGCGGAAAAGAAGTGTGTCCTTTTCGGAACCCGACTCCACTTTAATGCCGAGCTTCTGAAGCCGCTCCGCCGCAGCAGTGCGATTGAAACCGGCCACTTTGACGCAGAAATGTGAAAAGCCGGGCTTCTGTCCGGCTGGCGCGGCATCGAGTCCGAGCCGCGTATCGGCCAGCCGGAACCAGACGCGTTTTCCCTGTGCTTCACGCGCCGCCTCCGGACCGAACAGCTTCGTGTAATGCGCGGCGGACTTCTCCACATCGCTGACCGAAACCATGATATGGTCGAGTCCCATAGGCGTGACCACTGCAGGCTCGGTCGTGACCCGTCCGCCCGGCATGAGAGTGTCGAACAAACCATGAGTCGCGTTTACGAGTTGCAGCCGCAGATTATCGGGATCGGAAAGCATCGGCAGCACACCAGGAGGTGCCGCCAGTCCCGCCGCCGTGATCTGCGCCTTCACTTCAGGGTTTCCGAAATCGGCTTCCGCGAAATCAATAACGGCCGCGGCAATGTGATCGATCCAGGGCGTGACGTTGGGCTGGGGGCCGAGCGCTATATACGCCTGCCCCAGACGAACGTAATAGCGCTGCACGCCCGTCCGCTCGTGAAAGACCTGCGGATCGAAAATCTTTCCGTAGAAGTTTGCAGCCTGGTGTGAATCGGGAACGGTGATCGAAAGATGATCGACACCCGTGGTCTGAAGGGGCAGCAGGGGGTGCTGCGCGGAAGCGCTGCGGGAGAGCACGGCGCTTGTCGCAAGACCCGCCGCCCACGTCAGCCATTTCCGCCTTTCGATCAAACGCCCGTTGGATGTGGATAGGTTTTTCACGAATGAGAACTCTGCGTTGCTCCATCATACAGAAAAGCAGAAAGCCTGCGGGCCGCGCCGTGGCACAGCACATAATCTGCGATAGATTACGGCTCGATGGAGCTTGCCCGTTTGTTTCCACCCGCGATCTTCCTCAGCGTCACCCGCGGAATCCCGTGCGTTCGTTGGACGATCGGGACACCGATAGCATAGTTCGAGGAGAAATTGAAATGCGCAAACAATGGGTCGCCGCGTCTGCGATCGCGATGTGGAGTGGGACATTGGCAGGGCATCTTCTGGCGCAGGTGCCGGGGCAAAGCAGGGGGAGAGGGAGGGGGCAACACCTTGACTTGCGGGTTGTGCCAGGATCCAGCCGAAGCCTGTCTTCATCTCCCGGCCAGCCAGCGCACGGAGCGACCAATCGTTCACCATCACCACGAGCTTGATATGCGCGGCTGCGGCCTGCGACGTGACGCCCGTTGGCACTTCGTCAGTGATTACGCCGAACTCACCCTCGAAGTCAATGCCATGCGCCTCGAGCGGCAATGGGACATCGTCATGCGGGCCGAGGAATCGATGCGACATGCCCTGATACATCAGCGGAAGGCCCGAATGCTGAATCGGGACGCCAAACAGCCTGGCCATCAGCCGTCCGTGTGATTCGAAGGCGGACCCGTCGAGCCACTGCCATGCGTGCGGCAGGGGAGCGGACAATATGCGATTGTGCAGCGCTTCGCCCTCGCCATTTTCCAATCTCGCGGTAAGGCCGCGCAGCGCTGGTTCGGCCAGAGCCCAGTGATCCAGCGCCGCCTGAAGGGTAGGTGCAACGGTCTCTCCCGACAGGAAGCGACCGCCGTCGGAGGAAACGACGATCAAGCTTTCCATCCTTACTTCCGTCTGCGAGCGTAGCCAGCTTCATCGGTCAACATAGTTTATCTTTTTATCTTTCGGATCTTCGACTACACGCCTGAGATCGTCCGCGATACACTCGGTGCCTATGCGGAACTGGGTCGTTACGACATTCCTGATGCCGGGTCTACCCGGACTTCTCTTCGCTCAACTGGTCCTGGCCCAACAGCCGGCGAGATCCAATGATGTGAACTTCTACAGCAATACACCGCAACTGCAGGCGCGAATCGCCCGATTCACGGCGGAGCCTGCCACGTCAAAAGCAGGGCAAACAGTGCGGCTGGAGTGGGCCGTCGAGAACCCGATCGGCCTGTCAATCGAGCCGGGAATCGGGGCTGTGCAGGCCCGCGGTATCAAGGAGGTCAACCCGCGACAGACGACAACATACGTGCTGACCGTGCAGGGTCCTCGTCAACAGCTGATCACGCAGAATGTCACGGTCACGATACCGGGCACCTCCCCGCTTAAAGCAGTGACTTCGGTGAAGCGGGAGGTTTCGAGAATGCCGGACGGGAAGCCGAACCTGTCGGGGGTTTACAACATGATCTTCCCTGGCAGTTTTTTTCTGGGCGGTGCTCCCATGAACATCTCGAACACGCCCGGTCCGCTCGAAACCAAGCCTGAATTGAAGGCGGGCGCAGAGAAATTCAAGGTCACGCGCGGGCCTGACGATGCCGGCGCGTCGGCGGATTGCCACCCGCCCGGCGTCCCCGACGCAATGTTTGCTCCATACCAGTGGCAGATCGTCCAGGGTATGGATCAGATCGTCGTGCTTTATGAGTATCCCGGCGCCTTCCGCGTGATTCCGACCCATGGCGGCCCGCACCAGCCGGACCTGGATCCGACGTGGTATGGCGATTCCATTGGACACTGGGAGGGCGAAATACTGGTCGTCGACACCATTGGCTTCAATGACAAGACGGAACTTCCCGGCGGGTACCGGCATACCGAAGCACTTCACGTGGTGGAACGGTTCCGGCGCGTGACGTTCGATCATCTCGACTATCAAGCCAGGATCGAAGATCCAAACGTATTCGTGAAGCCGTGGGTGGTTCATCGAACCCTGCCGCTCCGGACGGATCTGGAACGGGTAGGCGAATTCGTCTGCGAGAGCAACCACGATTATTCAGGCTTGTTCAGGAAGTGACTGTAACAGGATCTGGCTATTATCCGGCCGATAATTTCTCAAATCGTTCTTCAACGGTGCTGAGCGTTTCGTCTTTCTTCGGAAAGGCGAAACGCACCAGACCGCGGCCCAGAGCGGGAGAGGAAGCGTAGAAACTGGAACCGGGCACTGTGGCGACACCGATTTCATCAATCAACCAGTAGGCGAACGCCGTGTCGTCGTCACCGCGACCCAGGTGCCGGAAGTCCGCCATCACATAGTAGGCGCCTTCGGGGACAGCATACTTGAAACCATGCTTGTCGAGAATGCCGAGCATGCGGGCACGGCGGGAAGTGTAAAAAGACTGCAGCCACTGGTAATACGAATCGGGCAGCCCGATCACCACCGCCATCGCCTCCTGCAGCGGCGTGGGCGCGCACACGGTCGTGAAATCATGGACCTTCCGAAGCGCATCCGTCAAGTCGGGACTCGCAATACAATAACCCACACGCCAGCCCGTTACGGCGAAGGTCTTCCCCAAACCGCAAATGGTGATCGTGCGATCCTGCATGCCTGGATACGTGGCAATCGGAATATGGCGAAGGCCGTCGAACACGAGGTGTTCGTAGATTTCATCGGTGATTGCGACGACGTCGTGCTCGACGCAAAGGTCCCGGATTGTCGAAAGTTCCTGCTCGGTAAAAACTCTGCCGGAAGGATTGTGCGGCGAGTTGAACAACACAGCCTTGGGTTTCTGTTCGAATGCGCGCGCCAGTTCGCCGGGATCGAATTGATATTCGGGCGGACGCAGAGGAACCCAGATCGGAATGCCGCCGGCGAACGCGATACCGGCATGATAGTTTTCGTGGGCCGGTTCCAGAACGACGACTTTGTCTCCGGGATTGACAATGCCCAGCAGGGCGGCAATCACGGCTTCGGTAACTCCGCAGGTGACGGTGACATGCCGGTCGGGATCGACCTCCTGTCCGTAAAACCGCCGGCTCTTCTGCGCGATGGCCTTGCGGAGGCTGGGCTGGCCCCAGGTCATCCCATACTGATTCCGTCCGCTGCGCATGGCCTTCCCGGCCTCGGCCAGAACCTCTTCCGGCGGATCGAAATCGGGGAACCCCTGCGCCAGCAGGATCGCTCCCTTGTCAAATGCATAACGCGTGATGGAGCGGATCACGGACTCCTGAAGATTGTGAAGCCTGCGGGCAGCGTATGTTTTCACGGTGGGCAATTATATGGTTTGCGGCGATTCAAAGTCCACCGAAGCTACATCCGCAACGGATGGCTGGTTAAACACCATCAGTCTCAGATGCTCCGGGTGTTGCTGATAACTGCGCAGGGCCTCTGTGGAAGCAAAGCGCATGATGAGGATGAGGTCCCAACTGCGGCCATCGTGCAGAATATCGCGTCCAATCTCCAGATGCTCAATGCCTGAAACAGTGGTTCTCAGGGCCAGCATTCTTCTGCAGAACTCTCCGATATGTTCGTCGCCGGTTCCTTTGTTGAATTTGATCAGAACGTAGTGCTGTAACATCGATACCGCCTCCTGCTGAAGTTACCTGCGAACTCTGGCACCTGGCGGGATCGTGGACGCGGCCGCATTGAGTCTCTCAGCCGCAAAGCCTGCGGCAGTTTTATACCGCAGCATGAATTCGTCACGCTCAGCCCTGGGAATGACCTCATCGATATTGTCGAACACACCGCCGCAACGATCATCCAGAAGATTCAGCAGGCCAAAAGGGCCAGCTCCGCGGTTGCGCAAAACCAGTTGCGACATTTCCGCGCAGAGTAGTGCGTCGTAGGCCCGCAGGGCTCCGGAGTTGACACCGTGTTCGAGCATAGCAGCACCGAGCACTCGTGCGTCGATAATGGCCTGGCTGGCGCCATTGGAACCAGTTGGGTACATGACATGCGCAGCATCGCCCAACAGCGCGACATTGCCCTCAACCCATGTCGGAACCGGTTCACGATCGATCATCGGGTATTCAAAGACTGCAGCGGCGCCACGCAACATGGCCGGGATGTCGATCCAGTCGTAATTCCAGTGCTCGAAATGATGGATGAAGTCCTCATGCCGTACCTGTTTGTTCCAGTCGCCATCCGGCAAGCCGCCGGAATTGTCCACGGTAATCTCTGCTATCCAGTTGATGTCCGCAAGGCCGGTGACCGGGTCGGCGGCCGAGATCGGGTAGAACACCACGCGATGACGGTGCGTCCCCAGACCTACAAAGGACGCGCCAGTACGAATCGGCTTGCCTTTGGTGACGCCGCGCCACATGATGGCGCCTCCCCACTGAACAGGAGGCTGGTCGGGATACATCTGTTGACGCACCTCTGAATGCAGACCGTCGGCCGCGATCAGCAGGGATCCTTCCACCCCGGAACACTTGCCGTCGCGGTTTCGCAACAAAGCCGTCACTCCCTTTCCATCCGGGTGATTACGATAGCCTGTCACTTTCAGGCCCGTTCGAACGGAATCTGCGCCCAGACGTTCCAGAGCAGCGCGATACAGCAGGATCTGCAGGCCGCCCCGGTGCACGGAATACTGCGGCCACTTGTAGCCGGCCCTTAGTCCCCGGGGTTCGGAATAGACTTCATTGCCATTCAGGCCAACGAGAGCCCATTCTCTGGTTGGCAGTCCGATCGTATCGAGCGATTCCGGGCAGAAACCCAATTCATAGAGTTCGCGTATGGCGTTGGGCTGAATATTGATGCCCAGGCCAAGGGGTTTGATGTCGGCGACTGATTCAAAGACGACGCAAGGCACACCGATTTGATGCAAAGTCAGTGCAACGCTCAAGCCGCCGATGCCTGCCCCGGCAATCAGTACTGGAGATGTGGTCATTTAGCTTAAGACGAGTAGTTTACTTCAAGGCCTGGGTCTGTCGATTTGCTCATCGCAGTGTCGCCGATCCATACAGGCGACGCAGTTCCGACAGAACTCGCGAAACTCACTCGCTCGAAAACACGGGAACCCAACGGCTGGAGGTGATGCTGGTCAGGGTGGCACGCGACCCGCGTATGGAAATGGAGCATACGAACGCAACCGGGGCCGCGGCGCGCGGGGACTAAGATCAATTTAATCGAATCGCGGCGCTCTGGCTTGTCTACGGCTACTCTCCTCAGCCAGGCGCCGAACGGCACGATCGTGTTCGGGAGCCGATGCGCTCTCTGCCGTGGACCCAGCAGTTCCCGAGGCCGCGACGCGGGAAGGCGTGCCCCACGGCACGATCTATAACTTCACAATGAGTTCGGAAGACAGCAAGCTCTTCCCCGGAATCGCGCGCGATCCCGCGCCGGCCGATCCCCGCGATTCCAATAATCGCGCGCGGCGAGCCATATCGATGCATGTTGCGCCTTATACCCGCAAGGTAGCGGTTTACTTCCCACAGCAATATAAGACGGAACCGAGGCGCCGTTTACCGGTGGCGAACCCGATCAGCTTCTTTTCACCATCCTCGACAATTTGATGGCCCAGAAGAAAGTACCGGGCATGCTCGTGATTTCCATGGGCAACGGCGGATCGGATGCGCAAGGGAGCGAGCGCGGACTCGAGTACGACACGATGTCGGTGAAGTACGCCGAACTCGTGGAGCAGGAAGTGCTGCCACCGGTGGAGAAGCAGCATGGCCTGAAACTGACAAAGGATACGAATCGGCGTGCGTCGATGGGTTGCAGTTCCGGTGCGGCGGCAGTGCTCACCGTGGCGTGGTACCACAACGATCTCTATGATCGTGTGCTCATTCGGGAATGATGCTCCGATGGTATTCCCATGCCCCGCCCGGCGTCTCCGGATTCGAAGGCCACCGCTGATTGACATACTGTCGACGGAAGACTAAGGGGAGATTCACGGCAATTGGCCGATCCCATTCCCGGAATTCAGGAACGCGCTGACCCCCGACACCCATGTTGCCGTGAGTCCTGAGCGCCGGCGTCGCTACCGCGGCGGGATTCAGATAATTGATGCAGGGAGCGGGGGAACAGGACTGCCCTTTGTTTATCGTATGCATCCGGCAGCACCTGATTGGGGTGCTGCAGGACGGGGTAGGAATGCTCAACCCGCGCAGCCGCCAGGCGGCCCTCCCCCCTGCGGTGGATCAATCTGGAGGCCGGCGGGATTCTGCTTTCGTTGATGTGCCCGGGCGTGGACGGATAGCAGTTCTTTTGAGCCGTGGCCGATACGTGTCCGGATCGGCGTCCGGCTGCCGCTGTAGTCAGCGTGTTACCTTTGCTCAAAACCGGCGGGCGGTGGCAAGGCGCGTCGATTTCGGACAAGAGCTCAATTCATCTCTGTTGGCCCACCAGTTCGATGGTGAATCCGTTGGGGTCCCGGAAGCGCAGAGCATGTTCGCCCGGTGCCGGAGTGGTTTCCACCCCGAGCTTCTGCAGTTTCGACGCGATGCCCTTTCTGTCGAAGCCTGCGATGCGGAATGAGAGCCGCTGGATAGCGGGCTTGCCGCCGGACGCAACCGGCTCCAACGCGAGGCGTGTGTTCGCTATCTGAAACCAGACCTGGCCGGCTTTCCTGGCAGCAGGAGGACCGAAGAACCTGGCGTAGTGGGAGGAAGCCCGGTCCACGTCCGAAACGGCGAGAACGACGTGATCGAGACCCACAGGCGCGACCGCGGCGTCATCGGTCGTGATGCGTGTCGAGGGAATAATCGTTCTCGCCAGGCCTCCGGGGACGCCCAGCAACTGCAGGCGAATCCCATCCGCATCAGTCGGCATACCAGGGCGTCCAGTCCCCATGCTGACGCCCGCTTTTTCGACCGCGGCACGCATCTCATCGGGTTTGTAGCCCTTCACGAGTGCGCAGAAGTGATCGATTTTCGGCGTGGGATCCGTCGCGGGTGTGCCGCCGAAGGCTATGTAGGCGGTTCCCATGCGTACGTAATAGCGCGGCGGGGGATCGCGTTCCTGAAACAACTGCGGATCGAAAATCCGCCCGTACCATTCCGCCGAGGCTTTCTGGTCGGGTACCGTCATCCCGATATGTTCCAGTCCGGTCGTCTGCAGCGGTAGTGGACCGGCGCCGGCTTCATCTGCGCGGACGGGAGCAGCGCACAGCCAGGCGAGCGAGGCCGCCGCGGCCAGGGCTTCCCGCCGGCTCCATTCCGGTGACGCGCTTTTGCGAATATCCATCGTCAGAGCTCGATTGTCCCCGTGCTGTCACCGAATGAATTCTGCGGGACGCCCAGCTTCCCGAGGATACCCAGCAGCAGGTTCGACATGGGTGTGTGCGGCGCCGCGATAATATGCCGGTCACCACGCAAATTGCCGGAAGCGCCGCCGGCGACCACCACCGGCAGGGGATCGTGATCGTGCTGGTTGCCGTTGCTCATGCTGCTGCCGTAGAGAATCAGCGAATGATCGAGCAGCGTACCGTCGCCGTCCGGAGTCGCGCGCAGTTTCTCGAGGTAGTAAGCCAGCAGGCTGGTGTGATAACGGTTGATCAGAGCAAACTTATCCATGTTCGCGCGATTGTTCGAATGGTGCGAGGCGACATGGAAACCATCCCGAACGCCACTCTGTGGATAAACCGTGCCGCTGGTGTCGCGCGCATACATCATCGTTGCGACCCGCGTGATGTTCGCCTGGAACGCGAGCACCTGAAGGTCGAACATGATCTTGAAGTGATCGTCGAAAGCCTCGGGAATGCCGACGGGTGCGTCGGGCACTTTCACTTCTTTAGACGCCTGACTTTCGGCCCTCTGGATGCGGCGCTCGATTTCGCGGACATCATCGAGGAAATCGCTCATGCGCCCGCGATCGGAAGAGGGCAACTCCTTGTTCAGGGATGCGATCTCCTTCGTGACCGAATCGAGAATGCTGCGGGACTGTTGCTTGCGCGCTGCTCTGTCCTCCGCCGTGCTGCCCTCGCCGAACAGCTTTTCAAAAAGCACTTGCGGATTGTGCTCCATCGGCAGCGGCAGGGTGGGGTTTTTCCACGAGATTGTGTTGGTGTACGCGCATCCGTAACCGGCGCCGCAGTTGAGCCCGTTCTCTTCGATCGCTACCTCAATCGACGGCAGCGGTGTGTCCTGGCCGAGCTTTTCCGCCACGATCTGATCGATGGTGGTTCCCGCGTGGACCGTTTCTTTCTCGGGATGGGCGCCGCTCAGGAAGACAGCCGCCGAACGGGCGTGGTCCGCGCCCGCGTCGCTGCCGACACCGGCAGCTTGCGGATGCGCCAGGTTGCTCACCACGACAAGACGGTCCCTGTATTTCTCGAGCGGTTGCAGAATTTCCGTGAACGCGAACCCCTTGCCTTCCTGGGCCGGCGTCCATTTGTCCATCGTGGCACCGTGCGGCACATAGATACAGCCCAGCCGGCTGCGAGGATTGGCGGCAGTCTGCCCCAGGGCGGTCTGCGCCGGGACCATGGAGTCCAGCAGCGGCAGGGCAATCGCAACGCCGGCGCCGCGCAGGAATGTCCGACGAGGCAGGTGCTTTTTTGTAATGAACGTCATGTCTGATTTCTCCTGTTACCGCAGGGCAGCGCTCTGCACTTCGGATGGGGTCTTTTCCACGGGCTTCATCTCCATTTGAAATGGCTTGCTCTGTACAATCCCGAGCACGATGGACGAGAAACGATCGTTATTGCGGCCAGCCTCGCGAGTGATCGCGCGTACGGCAGGCATGTCGTAATATTTCAATCCGCGGCCGAGCGCATACGTCATCAGCTTCTCGGTCAAAGTGGAGACAAAGACGTCCGAGCGGCTTAACAGCGCCTGGCGCAGGCTGGCGGGGCCGGACAGCTTTGTTCCATCCACCAACTGGCTCGAAGAATCGATCGGCAAGCCTCCGTCGGTCGTCCGGAATTTGCCGGTCAGATCAAAATTCTCGAGGGAGAATCCGATCGGATCCATGATCTTGTGGCACGACGCGCAAACGGGATTTTTTCGATGGGCTTCCATACGCTCGCGCACCGACACAACTTTCGCGGACGATGCATCTTCAGGCAGGGCCGGCACGTTTGGCGGCGGAAGAGGCGCCGGGCTGCCAAGGATGTTTTCGAGTACCCACTTGCCGCGCGCTACCGGAGACGTTCTGGTGGCTACTGAAGTGACGAGAAGAATGCTTCCCTGGCCCAGCAGTCCCCGGCGCGAATCATCCGGTAGTTGCACGCGGCGAAAGCGGCTGCCATAGACATCCGGAATGCCGTAGTGTTTAGCGAGGCGCTCGTCGACGAAGGTGTAGTCGGCGTTCAGAAGATCGACCACACTGCGGTTCTCGCGCACAATGCTGTCAAACAGCATCTCCGTTTCGCGCCGGAAAGATTGCCGGAGATTGTCGTTGAATTCGTTCGTCTCCGGCCGGGCGCTCTTCAGTTCGCGCAGGTACAACCATTGACCCGCGAAATTCAGCGAGATCGCCGAAGCTTTGGGATCGGCCAGCATGCGCCGCGTCTGCTGCGCCAGAATCTGTGGATCGTGCAGCTTGTTCAGTTTCGCCAGCTGCAGCAGTTCTTCGTCGGGGATACTGCTCCAGAGGAAGAAGGAAAGCCGGGAGGCCAGTTCGATATCGCTGACTGCGTAGACTCCGCCCGGTGCCGTGCCGGCGGGCTCCTTCTCAATGCGGAAGATAAACCACGGGTCCATGAGAAGGCGCGCCACAGCCGCTTCGATTCCGTGCTCGAAACCGCCCGAATTTCGGCCTTCCTGATAGAAACCGAGCAAAGTTTCAAGATCGGAATCACGAACCGGCCGCCGGAAAGCCTTTTCCGCAAGGGAACTCAGGATCTTTCTGGCACAGGCGGTCTCATCTCCTCCAGGAGCGGGGTGACAGACGAAAATCTTCCGTCGGCTCGGCGTGTCGCCGGGGCCGGTGGGGTTAATGGGCCCGGTGATCGCAACGCTCGTGACACCTGCATTGTCCGCATAAGTGCCGTAAACATCGTCAACACCCGCCGAACTGTGCTGCGGCATGGCGACGCCGATCGTGTGCGGACCCGCGGTCATCCTGAGACGGAAATCGGTTGCATTCTTGCCTGGGTCGACGCGGGCTCCATCGAGAGTGATCTCAAGCTGGACAGGCGCTCCGCCCGCGCCCACGCCGATGCCTGCACTGCGGGCGCGCACTTTGAACGCATATTCGGCGTCGAGGGGGAATGTGTAGGCGAAGAGAATGCCGCCGCGCGTACCCATGGGCAGCCCTTCGATGTGTCCGGTTTGCGAGAGGTCGCCGGGAACGCGCCAGGTGTTCGTCGACGGCGTCGTAGCGGGATCGCCGACAGCGAGACGGCTGATCCTGGTCGCCGCCGAGACATAACGTTCCAGCAGCGCCGGCGAAACTCCGAGCGCCGCGGCAATGTTGTCGAACCCTTCGCTCGAATCATCGGAAGGCAGCAGCGTTGAAACGTCGGCATCCACAGCCAGGAGATCGCGCACCGCGTTGGCATACTCGGCACGATTCAGGCGATGCAGTCCCACCGTGCCCGGATTGGGATGGCGGGCGGCGTCTTGATCCAGCGCCGTCTCCAGATGCGCCACGAATTCATCTATCGCGGCACGTTCCGGACGTGGCGCCCCGCTGGGCGGCATCATTCCGGCGCGCAATTTGCGTACCACCTTTTCCCATGTCTCGGGACTTTGCGAGACCTGCGAAATATCTACTTTGTCCAGAGAGAGCGATCCGGTTTTCAGGCGATCGTTATGGCAAGCCTGACAATACTGCGCAAGAAACTGCTTGTCGGAGGCAGGCGGCGGCGTCGCGGCTGCCGCGGGGATTGCACTCAGCACGAGCGCGAAAGCGAGGGTCGGACGCAAGGTGCTCATCGGGCGCTGGCCACCGGCTCATTCCTGTTCATCAGCTTTTCGATCAACGCGATGGTGGAAGGCTTGCGCTCCGGTGCATTCGTCGCCAGAAACACGCCCTCGGCCCAGACCATGGGAGTTCTTCCCTCTTTATCTTTGACGTCCAGGCGAGCCCCGTGCTCTACAAGGAATTCCAGAACACTGTCCGCTCCCCGGTTGGCCGCTCCGAACACCGGCGTCAGGCCCATCGAGTTTGCCGCATTGATGTCCGCGCCTTTTTCGAGGCACAAACGGATGGCTTCGATCTGCGCCGCTGTATTCTCGGTGAAGGTTTGATTGGTGACCCAGTTGATGCCGGCTGCGGCCATCAGCGCTGTCGTGCCCGAATTCGTTGGAATATTCGGATCGGCCCCCTTTTCCAGCAGCAATTTCATGACAGTGACATCGCCGGACAGCGCGGCGCGCAGAAAAGGAGTCTGTTTGGTGAAATCGACCCAAGAAAGATCGCCGAGCCCCATCAGAAATCGCCGGGTCGGAGGAACTTCCGCTGTGCGCGCATTCGGATTGGCGCCCCGATCGAGCAATTCGCGAATCAACTGCAGCAGGCGCTCTCGGTCAACGTTATGTTCGCCGCTGCGGCTGTATTCGACATCCCGCATTTCCACCGCTGCCCACAGAGGGGTTCGGCCCCAGAAATCGGAGCTGTTGATCTCCGCGCCGTTCCGGATCAGAAGATCACCGGTGTCCGGCTGGTTGTTTGTGATCGCCATCAACAGCGGAGTGATTTTGTTGGCGTCAGGGAGATTGACCTTGGCGCCGGCGGCAATCAGCAGGCGGGCTGATTTCGGTGCGGCCGCCTCTCGCCGCGTAAAGAAGCGGCGTCATGCCTCCGGGGGTGGCATCCTGGTATCCCTGTTCCGGCCAGCCGCTGCGCACAATGCCGGCGCCATGAGAACCGCCGCCCGCGCCGGGTGGACGGCGAGCGGGCGTTTTTCCCACCCGGGTTGCCGCGTTCACATCCGCGCCGCGGTCCAGCAGGAGGCGGACGGCCGCCGCGTTGTCTTCTCTCACGGCCATCATGAGGGCGGTTTCCTGCGCTGCGCTTTCCCGTGCGTCCACCTTCGCGCCGGCCTCGAGCAGAATGCGGACGATGTCGGATTTCGGGCGGCTTACCGCCAGCATGAGCGGCGTGAAACCTGCGCGGTCTGGCAGATCGGGGTTGGCTCCGGCCGCAAGCAGCTTGCGGATAATCTCCACATTGGCGTTCGTGCAGGCGATCGCCAGTGGAGTCACGCCATCCGGATCGGCGGTGTTTGCGTCGGCTTTCGCCTGGAGCAGAAGCGAAACCAGTTCAGAATCGTCGGATCGGACGGCCCAGTGCAGAGCGGAGGTGCCATCCGGCAGCTTTGCACTTGGATCTCCCGCGCTGGTGCGGAGGAGGGCAATGGCGCTCGCGCGATCCCCGTCGCGTGTGGCGCCGGCAATCTTCGCATCCGGTGCGGTCGCTGCCGCCGGCGCTATGGAAGCCAGGCAGGCGAGCAGGAATCCAGCGAATTGAGCTTTCACGGAGCGTCCTCCAGAACGAAGCCTGCGGAGCCGCAGGCACGTACCGAATCTTACCAGCCGACAGGTATGGAAGCAAGCCTCGCCGCGCTTTGACAGAAAGCTTCCGGACAGTATAAGATCACGCTCGAGAAGTGTCTTCATCCGGCCCGTGCCCGTTGAAATCTCACAATCATTTACAAAACCCCCGACCGGATCAAATCGCAATGAGAATACGAGCCGCTTTCGCTGCCGCCGCACTCGGTACAGCGCTTTTCGCGACGAGCGCTGCGGCGCCGTCGCACCTCGAGCTGAAAGTTCATACGGGCCACGGCCAGACCGGATATGACGTCAACTCGACCATGATTTCCGGCGATAAGGACATGATCCTGATCGACCCGCAATTCAGCCTCAGCGAGGCGCATCGTCTGGCGGCTGAAATTCTGGAATCGAAAAAGAACCTGACGACCATTTACATTACGCACCCGCACCCCGATCATCTGTTCGGGCTGGCTGTTCTCAAACAGGCATTCCCGGGCGCCCGGATCGTCGCATTGCCCGCCACCGCGAACGCAGCAAAAACCGCCTGGCCGGCCCGCCAGAAGTTCTGGTTCCCGACTTACGGCAATAACATTCCCGGACCCGAACCGGTTGTGCCGGAAGAGCTCACGACTCCCGTGCTGACGCTCGAAGGCGAGCAGTTTCCGGTTACCGGGCCGGTACCGGGCAGCGACGGCGCAGGCAACAGCTACATCTATATCCCGTCGCTCAAGGCAGTCGTGACAGGAGATATCGTCTTCGATCACGTCTATTTCGGCGTGACGCGGGACAAAGCTCGCGAGGACTGGAACAAGACTATCGATCAGATCATCGCTCTGCAGCCCGCCATCATCGTGTCTGGACACGAGGGACCCGGCGCGACCCGTGACATGCGATCCATCCAGTTCATGAAGAAATACATGGCCGACTGGGATGCGAACTTCGCCGCCTCGAAGAATGCGGCTGAGATGAAAGCGAAAGTGCTCGCTCAGTATCCGGGCCTTGGAATGGAGTTCACGCTGAACGACCGCATCGCCACGTATTTCCCGGCCCCGAAACCGTAGAGCTCAGTCACTGACAGGCCGAGTGAAACAGCGCCGCCGGGCCGAAATGATCAGCGCGGCGGCGTTATTATTCTGCTTCAGAACTGGAAGCGCATCTCCAGCGTCCCCTGGCGGGGCGGGAAAAACGTCGAACCGCCGACGTAGTTGATGAATCCGAACCCGCCGGTGAGTTCGCCGTTGGAGGCGTGGGTGACGGGTGCGAGAGGGTTCGTGGCGGTCGGGTTATTCAGCTGGGTCCGGTTGAAGATGTTCTGGAAATTCATCCGGAGGGTCAGCCTGTAACGTTCCCGGAAACTGAAGACGCGGCCGAGGCTCATCGACTCGGCGGGCCGCCGCTCGTAGCGGTAATCGTTGTAATAGGGGGCGGAAGTCCCGAACTGGCCGGCGGGCGGGTTGACCCACGCCGCCGGGTTCAGTACCAGCTGCTGGGTGGGATCGATGCAGTGACAGTCCAGATCCTTGAGGTAGAGCGGCACGCCCGGCACGCGGTCAAAGAACGTTGAGCGGAACAGCACCGTACTCAGATTGTTTGTTGAGGTAGGCGCAAGAATGGGCAGACCACTGGCGTATTGCAACACGGCGCCGAGAATCCAGCCGCCGGCGGCCTCCCGAACGAACTTGTTCCGTCCCACTTTGGGAGAGGTGTAGGTTGCCGAAATGGTGCTCACAAGCGGGCGGGAGAATCCTGAAATTGACTTGTTCTGCAGGCGGTCTTGATAGTCGTTGACGGTGCCCGCTTCTACGCCGAGCTGCTCCTCCTTAGCCCAGGTGAAGGCGTAGTCGACGACCAGCCCGTGAGAGTAACGCTTGGTGACTTTCATTTGGAGCGAGTCGTACCATGTCCGACCCTGCGGAGCCCACAGCGGGGCCAGTCCGCTTGAGAACTGCGGGAACGGCCGCAGAGACTGGGCGACGGTTGAGGTCAGCGGGAATCCGGCGTAAGGCAGCTTGTTCTGGAAGGGGCCTGCGGCGCTCGATCCGATCTGCGCGGTAAGCCAGCCCCGGTCCGTTGGATTGGAGAGATCGATGCCATTGGCGGCCAGTATCTGCGGGGTCAGTGCGTTGTAGTTATCAAGGATGGAACTTAGCCACCACGCGCCGCGATTGCCAACGTAGGCGACATCTACCAGGAGGTCCTTGATAATCTCGCGCTGGAAGCCTACGTTCCATTGGGTTTGGCGCGCCGGTCGGCCGGCATTCTGATCCACCACGGAAGTCATCCCATTCAAAAACTGGGGAAAGTTGGGATTCGGGAACGAGCCGGCGGACAGGTTCGGCCAAGGCAAGACGTATGCCGCGGGTACGCCCGTGGCCAGCGTCATAGCCGGCTCCCCAAATGCGGGCGAACTGAAGTTATTAGCGGGCTGCGCGCTGCCGGTTCCGGTGACGGCAGTGTCGGTGCCGTCGTAGGCGATACCGATGCCTCCGCGGAACACAGTCTTGGGATTAATCTGATAGGCGATACCCAGCCGAGGACCAAAGGCGTACGGGTAATTTTTGCCAAAGCTGCAATTACAGGTAGCTTCGTAAATGGCGGCGCCGGGATGTCCTCCCACAGTGGGATTCGCCAGTGTCGGATCCAGGGAGGGCAAGCGGCCGTATTGTTCTTTGTTATAGGTGTCGTAATCGTACCGCAGCCCGTAAGTCAAAGTAAGTTTCCGGGTGACCTTCCAGGAATCCTGCGCGAAGAAGGCGATGAAATGCTTGCCGGTGCGCAGATCGGCGGGCGGATTCACCGTGCCGCTGTTGACCAGACCGAGCAGGAAACTGGCATAGGGGAATCCCACCGTTTGGCCGCCAAAGGTCGACGATTGGGTGTAAACCTGCGAGGTCTGAGCGGCGGCGAAGGTAAAGGTGCCGTTAGTGGATGCCAGCGAAAACAGCGGATAACCGAAAAGGCGCATTTCGCTGCCGAATTTAAAGGTGTGGTTGCCCTTGACCCAGGTAAGCGATCCCTGGAACGTAGGCGTCATCTGATCCGTGATCGACTGCGCGCTGATGCCTGCAACGCCGGGACCCATGTTCATCATTCCGCCCGTCCCGAGGCACGGCGAGGTGTTACTGCCCGCGCCGGACACGCATAGTCCGCCGATGGCGGGGAAGCGCCCGCCGATATTGGGAACGCCGGTGAGTCCGATGCTGGAGTCATTGAAATCCGTGGTCGGCGAATGATCGTTCAGCTGGTATTGCAGGATTCCGGCACCCAGGTGCAAGAGCAGCGTGGGACTCAGTGTCTGGTCGTAATTCAGGCGGAAATTCTGGGATCGGCTGAAGCTGCCGCGGGTCGCGGTGATGGTGGCGGGCAGTCCCTCGGATCCATCCAGACTCTGCGAGTAGGGGGCGTTGCTGGAGTTGGTCAGATACAGGCCGCTGAGTTTAATGTTATTTGTCAGTTGGTGATCGAGTTTCACCGACTCGTTGCTGGTATTGCGACTGCCGGGGATGTTCACGAGATCGTTCAGGGCGGCATTGGTGTTGGTCGGCATGGGAATCAGGTTCTGGATTGCCAGGGCAACCGGATCCATCCGCGACATGGGAATCGTGTTGTTCT
The DNA here is from genome assembly GCA_963709215.1 of Terriglobia bacterium. Classification (GTDB taxonomy): domain Bacteria; phylum Acidobacteriota; class Terriglobia; order Bryobacterales; family Bryobacteraceae; genus BOG-234. The sequence goes on from CAVPVO010000002.1 coordinate 280,756, forward strand.
GAAACTGAGTCCTTACCACCTGCCCGTTGACGGTTCGCTCTGATTTCGGATCGTAGATGCCGCCCGCAAGGATGGGATTACCGAGGGGATCGGTGCCCACGGGGCCGCTGCCGGTGATGGCCCCGCCGAAGTTGCCCGCGCGATAAGCGGCGGTGGGCACGGTGATGTAGGTGTCGGACACCGGCGCGTTCTCTTTGTACTCCTCGCGGTTATAGAAGAAGAAAGTCCTGTTCCTGCCGTTGTAGACCTTCGGTATCCACACCGGGCCACCCACAAAGAAGCCGAAATCGTTGCGCCGGAGGCGTTGCAGGGTGTTGACGAACGGAGTGGCTCCGTCGAAGGCCTCATTTGCCAGATAGTCGTAGCCTCCGCCGTGATACTGGTTGGTGCCGGATTTCATGGTGATGTTGAACAATCCGCCGCCAACGGAGCCAAACTCCGGTGCGAAGTTGCTGGTCTGGAGAGCGATTTCCTGCATGGCATCCACGCTGGAACCGGTGCCGGCCTGAACGGAGTTGATCTGGTTGGTGCTGTCCATGCCGTCGACCTGGGTGCGCTGCGTGCCGTTGGGCGCGCCATTGACGCGGACCCCGAAAATAAATCCCGAGCCCGGCGCATACGCGCCGGGAACCAGAATGACTTCCGTCTGGTAGAAGCGCAGGCCCTGACTGGAGGAAAAAGTTCCACCAATGCCCAGCAGCCCGAGGTCATTCAGGTGCGTCGCCTCGATATCGCTGCTCACGTCGCTGCTGTCGGTCTTGAGAAGAGAAGCCTCGGCGCTCACCGTGACGGAATCGGTGGCCGCACCGACTTCCAGGGGCACGTCCAGTCGCACGGTCTCCGTCGGCGCGACCGCGATATTCTGCCGGATATACTTCTTGAACCCGGGCGCGGTCACGGTCATGCCGTAGGTACCGGCGGGCACCTGCACAATCGTGAAATTGCCGGTGGCGGTAGTGTCCGTCTTATAGGCAACCCCGGTTTCCGAATTCGTGAGGTCAATGGCCGCGGCGGCGATCACCGCGCCACTCTGGTCAGTTACCGTACCGGTGATGGTTCCGCGATCACCCTGAGCGAATGCAACGACGCACGTCAGCAACATTGCCAGCGCAAATCTAATCATTAAATCCCCTTCCTCGGCGGACTCACGGTTCCCCGGGTCCGCACCCCTACCCTTACGATCAGCACGGATTATATTCATGTCTGCGAGCGGTGTCAATACCTGTCGATTGGTAAAAAAAATCCGGGGTAAACGGATGGCCTGGCAGGTTTTCAGGCCTGAGCTATGATGTGGACTACTCTGTGTTGCGTGCCCAAAACCCCGAATGCCTGATTCTTCACGCGTGAACTCACGCCGCGCGCAGATGCTGATTGCGATCCGCGAGATGATTCTGCGCGGCGAGTTCGCTTCCCGAAAAAAGATAGAAGAAGTGGAGCTTTCAAAAGCGATGGGAGCTTCCCGGCCGATGCTCCGCTGGGCGCTCGAGAACCTCAGCCACGAGGGATTGGTCGAGGAGACGGTCTCAGGCGAATACCAGGCGCGAGTGATCACGTATCAGGATGTGGCGGACGCGATGGACGCGCGCGGGGCACTCGAAAGTCTCGCCGTAAGTCTTGCAGCGCAAAGAGTCAGGAATGTGTCGCAGATGGAGAAAGCGCGGGGGATCAACGCCGAGTTGGCCGCGGCTATGGCCTCTGTAGGCGAGACCACACCGGCCAGCGCCGAGGAAATGGCGCGCTACGGCGAATTGAATCTGGCGTTTCACAAAGCTCTGGTCGCATTGGCTAACAGCCCGATGCTGCAACTTTCCCTCGAACGCGTTCATGCGATTGCATTCGCATCTCCCGCGGCGGTCGTGATTCCCGGAGAACCCGGATGGTTCGCACGGGCGATAAAAGACCATGACGAAATTCTCGACGCCATTCAGGCTCGCGACGCCGGCCGCGCCGGGGCTCTGGTTCGAGAGCATGCGAGATTTGCGCTGCGTGGCCTGAAAAGCGCGCTTAATCGGCCAAACCAGTTCGGCCTCACCCAAAAGAGATCGTCCGATCAAGCGCTGACGGCAAAGACAAGTGCCGACACGCGCAAAATTGATCGCACAACGCGCGAACCAGAATTGTCCGGTCCCACCGCTCAGCTGGTGCTCGATGCCGCGGCGGCTTTATTCTGCGAAAAGGGATTCAACGAAACCACCACGCGTGAGATCGCGGCCCGCCTGAACATTCAGCAGGCATCGCTTTACTATCACATCTCGGGCAAAGAGGACCTGCTTTACCGGATGAGCCGCCTGACGATGGAATCGATAGAAGGCAAGGTCCATGTGGCGTTGCACAACAGGAAAAGTCCGCGCGACCGTCTGCGGGCGGTGATCCACGCTCATCTGAACGGATTATTTGAAAACCCTTCGGGAAGTCTGGCGGCAATCAGTGAATTCCGCTCACTTTCGCGCGCCCACAGCAGGGAACTTGAGGCTGCGAGGGCGAATTATTCGGCCTTGCTCGACCAAGAACTGAAGGCCTGCATGGAACGCCGCGTCCTTCGCGATGACGTTCCCGTACCTGTCATACGTCTGGCCCTCCTGAACTACCTCAACTGGACGCCACGCTGGTATCACATAGCGGGGACACTTTCGGTTGAGGCACTCGCCGGCATTTATGATCGCGTATTCTTCGAAGGGATCACTACGCCGGGCCAGAGACGGCCCCCCAGTCCGGAAATCCGGAAACCGGGGCGGGCACGCTCCGTCCCGGCTCACGGCGGCACACTGGGCAAGTTCATGCGTACGGCCGCCGAACTCTTTGCACGCCAGGGTTACGCTTCGACGACCACGCGGTCGCTTTCCGCCCTGAGCGGGATGGAGAAGGCGACGCTCTACTATCACGTGAAGCGCAAAGAGGACCTTCTGTACCTGATCTGCAAATCGTCCATGGAAGCGCTGCAGGCGGACGTCTCTCAGGCGATCCAGGGTGTGGAATGCCCTCTCAAGCGGATCTCGTTACTGATTCGGGCGCACTGTCTCAGCCTGTTGCGGGACCAGACCCAACACGCGACATCGCTGGCGGAAGTGCGTGCGCTGTCACCGCAGCGCCTTGCCGAAATTATATGCCTGCGAAAGACTTACCAGGCCGGGATTCGGCGGATGATTGAGGCGGGCCAGAAGTACGGATCCATTCGGGGAGATGTGGAATCCCGCTATCTCGCGTCCATTCTTCAGGGGCTGCTTGACCGCACCGTCGAGTGGTATCAGAAGCGCGGTTCGCTGCGACCCGCTGAGCTGGCAGATTACTTCTGCGACATTTATCTGTTCGGAGCCAGGAAAGCTTCTGCGGTCCGCGGCGACGATTAGCGCCCGCCCAGCGGCACATCCTGTGTCCGCATATGGGAGGAGTCCCGCTCGTTTTCGAGGCAGTAGTAATCGATGAGTTCGCTGTCGAGAATCAAAGGTTCCTCGATCTTTACACTCCAGAGCGCGGTGTAGGCTTTCGGGTCATTGATCGTGATCTCGATTTCGAGTGTGCCGAAGTTCGGGCGCCGGATCTTCTCGGTCGTTTTGCCTTGCTCGGTCAGCGGATTGCCGCGGGCATCAAGCCAGAGATCGTCACGGAAGCCAGTGGTTTCAACCACAAACGTGTCACCTTCCCAGTGCCCGACTGAGTAGCCGTTCCAGGTGGGATTGGGGTCAGCCGGGAATTTACGACCGTCCGTGAATATCTGCCGATACTGCATGTTCCGCTCGGTGAGGATAATAACGCGGCCCGGGACCTCGAAGATGCGTTTATAGTAGTCGTCTGTCCAGATGCGCGGAGCGCCGCGAGGCATGCAGTGCACGTTAGGATCGAGACCCTGCTCCACGCTGCGCTTCCTGACCAGTTCCGCGGCCCACGGCTGATAGGGCGGAGGGTTCTTCAGGGAGGCGGCGATGTTGCCGAACTCGCGGGAAATCTGCGTATCCGTGCACTGGGCGCCGCACGGTTTGCCGATGTTGATCCATCCCCACATACCGGAGAGATCGGGCTTCCCATCTGCGGTGCGCGGCGCGGGTGCAGCAAGATCGGGACTGCCGTCTGCTTTCCTGGGCACGTTGGGGGTCGCATAACCAAGCCATTGCGCCGCGAGCGACGGCGCGAATGTCAGAGCCAGGAGGAGTGTTGCGGAAAATGTATTTCGTGATGTCAGCGCGATTCTGGGTTGCACAGTGATGTTCGACTCCGGAACGGACGATGTATGCGGGCACGACTTGCCGCAGGTCCGCATGCCAGGATACAGTCTAGCCTGACGGAACGCCTTGCGTCAACGCTGATTAATACCGGTTGACAGGTATAAAATTGACACGCGGAAAAGGAAATGACCTGCACTCGCCTGCGCATATTGAGTCGATTTCGCCGCCCCTCCCTGCATTAGTGCATACCTGCATGCAGAAATGTATAATGCCCGTGACCGATTTGCCGTTTGGGGAGGAAAATTAAGGGTCTACACGGTCCCCTTTCATTACGCTCACCCGGTAACGGGTAAGCAAACACCATATAAGGATGGCCCGTGATCCGGGTTTTAGAGAAGAGAGGACCGACTATGAGACGACGTAAACTATTGACCTTGGGGGCCGCCGCCGTACTGAACAGCATGGGTGAGGCGCAGGTGAAGACGGCGCCTGCGCCCTCCGCGCTCGGCAAACGCGTGATTCGGATCTACAACGATGCTGAGGGAACCTCACATATTCAGGAGCTGGTCATCGCCACCAAAGCCACTCCCGGCAGAACCACTCGAAACGCACCTGCGATTCCGGCCTCCGGGTCCACCTACAGCGAGTACACCTCAAGCGCCACCGAAGACTGGCACCGCGCGCCCGGCCGTCAGTTCTCCATCTCAATGTCCGGGGAGATCGAGGTCGAAGTCTCCGACGGAACCAGGCGGGCGATTCATCCCGGCGATATGGTGTTTCTTGAGGACCTCACCGGAAAGGGCCATATTACACGCCTGCTGAGCCCGGTAACGAACATCTTCATTCGCGTTCCCGAGAGCTTCGACCTGGTGGCCTGGGCACGCGGAGATGCCTGACCGGGATTCGCGCCGTAAATACTCGAAAGACTATCGCACGATGCACCTTGCCCGTTTGTTTCCCCTCGCGGTGTTCCTGGGCGCTGCGGCTTTTGGACAGTCCGCCGATACCGGTACAGCCCACAAGGCTGCCCCGACGGCTTTGCTGAATTCGAATAACACCGGTGCCGCGCACTTGGCATGCCCGGCTGCCATATTCCCGGGGCCGACAGCCAACCCGCCGGACGGCGGTCCCGCCCCGCCGCGCGAGAACTGGTATGCCGAAGGCGGACAGGTTTTCGACAACCTCTATGTGCTGACCACCAAGATGAACAGCGCCTGGGCCGTAAAAACCTCCGCCGGCATCATTCTGATCGATACCCTGTTCGGCTACGCGCCCAGGACGAAATCGTGGACGGCATGAAGAAACCGGGTCTCGACCCGGCCGATATCAAATACATCGTCATCAGGCATGCGCATGGCGATCACGATGGCGGCGTCAAAATTCTGCAGGACACTCATCACCCGCACGTCATCCTGGCGCCCAAAGACTGGGAACCTGCGGCGCGCGAAGCCGCTCCATACACTCATGATATGGACGCCGCGGACGGACAGAAGCTGACTTTGGGCGATACAACTATCACCATAAACATCACCCCCGGTCACACCGGCGGCACCCTTTCCTTCCTGGTTCCGGTGAAGGATCACGGCGTGGCGCACATGGCGACGGAGTGGCGCGGGAGGGCCCTGAGCGCAAATACTTCGAAGGAAATGCTGCAGTCCTGCATTTCCAACCCGGCTCGCTTCCAGAAGGTCGCGGATAACACCGGCGCCGACGTGATTATCGGCAACCACACCGAATACAACGATGCGCTGACAAGGCCGGGCAGACCAAAGAGCGCAAGGCAGGCGAACCGAACCCGTGGGTGGTCGGCAAAGCGGAAGTCCGCAAGTATGTCACCGTCGCGCAGGAATGCGCCAAGTGCTGGCTCGCCATCGACGACGGCTGCCCCTGAATGGAATCGGATCGTTCTAAGGAGAAATTCAAATGTATAAGCAGTGCCTGGTCGCGTGTGCGGCCGCTGTGTTGGGTGTGACAACGGCCGGGCTGCTTCTGGCCCAGGCCCCCGGTCAGGGTCCGGGCGGGCAAGGCAGGGGGAGAGGGAGGGGACCGGCCGCGATCGTGGAAGGCCCTGCGATCTGGCTCAAGGAGGGCGTGCCGGATTTCCGTGGCGTCTGGAACAGCGGCTGGATTGTGGATATGGCCGACGGGCGCTATGCGGAGAAAACCGTGGAGGTTCCGTTTACGGAATGGGGCCGCAAGCTGTGGGACGAGCGCACGGGGAACCTGCAAAAAAATGATCCGAACATGCAGTGCAAGCCCAGCGGGCTGCCGCGCGCACAAGGTGTGCCGTACCCGATGCAGATTGTGCAGACCGACAATCAGGTGATCTTCCTTTATGAAGGCGGGCTGCACACGTTCCGCATCGTGCCGATGGATGGCCGCAAGCACAATCCGGATGCGTGGACGTGGATGGGCGATTCGGTGGGCCGTTACGAGGGTCCGGAACTGGTGATCGACGTAACGGGATTCAATGACGAACAGTCCTGGCTCGATTCAGCAGGGCATCCCCACAGCGATCAATTGCACCTGGTGGAGAGGTATCGGCGGCTGAACGAGAAAACGATGCGCTTCACGGTGACGATCGACGATCCGAAGGCGTATACGCGCCCGTGGAATACCTCGTACATTTATCGTGTGAATCCGGGGACGGAGATCATGGAATATTGGTGCACAGAGAACGAAAAAGACGCGAAACATATGGTCGGAAAATGACTCGTTCCCGATTCCTGCTGACGGGTGCCGCCTTCGCAATCCCTGCAATGGCAGCCGAACCGACAGCCGCCGAAGAGGCAAACCAGGCGCTGGTGGCCGATTTCTGCGCGGCCTTTGCCACGCGACATGACGAAGATCGCGTCGTACCTGGCTCCCAACTGTTCCTATCGGATTACGGAGACAGCTGCGCCCGCCGTCGGCGCGGCAGCGGTGGAGCGCATCAGGTCCTATGTGGAACGATCTTCCACGATCGAGTTCAGGATCCTCGATACCTGGGTGCGGGGACCCATCGTGATCAACGAGCGGATCGACAGTTTTACGCGACCTGATGCGAGTCCCGCGTACCACCTGGTTGGCGTCTTCTTCATCAAAGATGGAAAGATCGCGGAGTGGACAGACTACGGAATTCGAGGGTAAACGAAATAGGAAAAAGTCCCTTACTGTTCTTCTGTATGGCGCTGTCCTCACGGGCTTCGCCATGTTGACGTTTGCACAGAACCCGGTACCCGACAAGCCAAAGGGTCAGCTCTATAACACTGCCAAGCAGAAACTGCTGAAAGGAAAGCAGGTCTTCAGCTTCACGCAGTCGAAGGCCGATTCTCCAGAGTATGAGGCGCTGATGAAAAAGGTGCATGACGATGTCCTTTAAGGAAGGCGGGCAAGATCTTCGGCGAGGCGAATGCCATGTATGCGACAGGCCACGCGTTGAGCGCCGACGCCAGGTTCTTCCAGAACGGCAAATCGAACGATGGCTATGTTCCGGCGGGTAGAGGCGGGGGACGCGGATTCAATCCTAACGTGCCGCCCCCCGGCGAGGCTCCGCAATAGGTCATCTCATCCGGATAGACGCCCTCAAGGTGTGGGTGGCCGCTTCTCTATGATGGGCTTCGGTCGAGAGGATTTTTTATCCATGCTGAGAGACGCTTTGATTGGGCGGCGCAAATGGTTGGCATGTGCAGCAGGTTGTGCTGCGAACCAGGAGGACTTCTCCCGCTGAATACGACCGGCCTCGATCATCTTTCGATTACAGTTCCGGATTCTCAGAAGGCCGCGGAATTCTACGGCCGAATCTTCGACCCGCAGGTGTATCACGAACGCACGGGAGTGAAGCGTTTCTACGTTCGCCTGGGATCTGCGTACATTGCGCTCGGTCCGCAGCCGAACGCGAAAGCATATATCGATCACATCGCGGCAGCGGTAGTGGATTTTGTGGAAGCCGATTTCGGGTGCGCCAAACGTCGTGCTCTATGAGTATCCCGGCGCTTTCCGCGTGTGCCTGCCTTCGCGATCTCGACGGACGGCTACACCAGTTCGCCCCTGGGATTTCCGGAGCACCGATGTGTGCTCTCGATGAAGCGCGCCCGCGCGTTGGAGCCAATTCCCTCCGAGGTGGCTGAAGTCGCAAACGAGAATGTGCAACTGGTTGGGTTGCCTTAAATCGTTTCGTGACTCCGTCGCCGTTGCTAACGATTCAGAATCTGCCCCGTCTGCCCCTAATTTCACCTGAGTAGCGCTACCCCTTGGGTCACTTGGGCGCATACCAAGCGTCATTTTTTTAACTTATTGATTTTATTGGTGCGGATGAGAGGACTTGAACCTCCACTGAGTTGCCCCAACTAGAACCTGAATCTAGCGCGTCTGCCAATTCCGCCACATCCGCACAAGGAGTGGGAATTCATATATTGACAGCCAGCGAGCCCCCAAGTCAAATTCGCCGTCGCCTGGCGAGGCTTCCGCCCCGCGGCGAAGCCTAATTGCTGTCGTCGCGGCGCTTCAGCGTCGGCCGGTCGTCCTGATCCGGCAGCCGGGGCCTTCTCGTTGCCGTTGGAATCGATCTGGCCGTTCGGATTGCGGCGCAGCGTCGGCCGGCCCGCATCCTTCGACGCATCGATCTTGCGGCCGTTGTGCATCGCCATCGTCCGCGCCTTCACGTCGTTCGAACTCGCTCGTGCTGACCACGTATTCCGGCTTCGCCTTCAGGTATTTCTGGATGATCTCCTGCGAGTGCTTGATGCGGTCGTCGGTCGGCGGATGCGACGAAAACAGCTTCGACATCGTACCCGGCTTGCGCTTTTCCTGCGACTGCACTTTCTCGAAGAAATCGACAAAAGCGCTCGGATCGTAGCCCGCCTTGTACATGTACTCGATGCCCGAGCATATCGGCTTCGGATTCGAAGTCGCGGCTGAACTTCAGGAAGCCCATCGGCACCACGAGGCCCATGCGCCTGATAGATGCCATAACCGGCCAAGCCGCCGACCGCGATCAGCGGAACGATGCTGCCGATCTGCGCGATCTCGCCGCGCGTGGCCTGCCGCGTGCCGTGCCGCGCCGCCACATGCCCGATCTCGTGCGCCATCACGCCGGCCATTTCGGCTTCGTTATCGGCGTTCAGCAGAATGCCGGTGTTGACGAAGAAGAATCCGCCGGGCAGCGCGAACGCGTTGATCTCTTCCGAATCGATAACCTTGATGGTGAACGGAACCTTCGCGTCGGAGTTGCGCACCAGGTTCTGGCCGATGCGGTTCACGTATTCCGCGATGATCGGATCGTCGACGATCTTGGCCTGCCGCTCCACTTCCTGGGCCATCTGTTTGCCCAGCGCGATCTCTTTTTCGATCGAGTAGAAATTGACCCCCTTGCCGACATCGCGATTGCCGATTTCGTCGGGATCTTTTTCCTTGTCCTCGGCGAACGCCGGTGCCACAACAGGCACCGGGAGCGAGGAGGGCAAAAAGCGCAATCGCAGCCATGGTCTGCCGGCGCGCCACGGATTGCGAGAAGAATTTCATGTTCAGCGTCTCCTGTCACCTATTATAGACCTGCTCGTACAGGTGTACGTGGTTTATACGTTATTTTCGGCGCAACGGTTTCACGCTGTGTGCCGTAACGGCCCGGTACCTCAGACGCGTACGACGATCTTCCCGAAGTGCGCGCCGCTTTCCAGATAGCTCAAGCGCTTCGTGCAGTTCTCCGAACCCGAACACCCGGTCGATCACCGGCCGCAGCTCCGCCAGCGCGATCGCCCGGTTCATCTCCTCGAACATCTCCCGCGAACCCACAAAAATCCCCTGCAGCCGCACCCCTTTCAGCATCATCAGCCGGGGATCGAACTCGCCGCGCCCCGCCAGCACGCCGATCAGGGCGATATGCCCGCCTCGCCGCACCGCTTTGCTCGACAGCGGCAGCGTTCCGGCGCCGCCCACTTCGACCACATGATCCACTCCCACGCCGTTCGTCAGTTGCGCGCACCGGCTTGTCCCACTCCGGCGTGGTTTTGTAGTTGATCGCCTGCGTCGCGCCCCCATCGACTGCAGCCGTTCCAGTTTCGCGTCGCTGCTCGACGTCACGATCACCCGCGCCCCGGCCATTTTGGCGAACTGCAGCGCGAACATCGAAACGCCGCCCGTTCCCTGCAGCAGCACGGTTTCGCCCGGCCTCAGTCCGCCCGGAACGGAACAAGCGCGTTCCACGCCGTCACGGCGGCACAGGGCAGCGTCGCGGCCTCTTCGAACGACAAGATGTGTCGGGAAAGTGGACCAGGCCCTCGGCCTTCAGGCAGACCTGCTCGGCCATCATGCCGTCGATGGCGCCTCCCAGCGCCGAGTTGGCCTTGGCATCGTCCGGCGGACCTTCGATCCAGTCCTGCATGAAGATCCCCGCCACACGGTCACCGGGCTTCACGCGTGTCACTCCCGCTCCCACCGACACTACTTCGCCCGCGCCATCCGAAAGCGGCATCAGCGGCGCCTTCACGCCCGCCTCCGTAAGCCCCGCGCATGACTGCCAGATCCCGGTAATTCAGCGAGCAGGCCCGCACCCGCACCACCGCCTCGCCCGGGCCCGGCGACGGCTCCGGAAGTTCCACAATCTTAAGGTTTTCCGGCCCAAATCCCTCCGTGAATCGCCAGCTTTCACATCGCACTCTCCTGGGGCATTAAGCCCTCATCAGATGATATACTTTGACATCACCCGCAATCAGAAATCTGCTATGCCGCTGAAACCGATCACCGCCAACACGACCGGAGAAAAGAAGATTTACCTTCTGAAGCCGCGCGGTTTCTGCGCCGGCGTCGTGCGCGCCATCGACGTGGTCAAGATCGCGCTCAACCTCTACGGTCCGCCGGTCTACGTCCGCAAGGAAATCGTGCACAACAAGCACGTGGTGGATGAACTGCGCGACCTGGGCGCCATTTTCGTCGAGGAGCTGGAAGAAGTTCCTTCGGGCGCCCGCGCCATTTTCAGCGCGCACGGCGTCTCGCCCGAAGTTCGCCGCCAGGGCAAGGAACGCAGCCTCGCCGTAATCGACGCCACCTGTCCCCTGGTCACCAAAGTGCATCTCGAAGCGGTGAAGTTTGCGCGCGAGGGCTACACCATCATTCTGATCGGCCACAAGAACCACGACGAAGTGATCGGCACGCTGGGTGAAGCGCCTGCGAAGATGATTCTCGTCGAATCGGTCGAAGACGTCGACGCGCTGAAGATCGAAGATCCCGCGCACGTGGCCTACCTTACCCAGACCACGCTCAGTCTCGATGAAACCCGCGACATCGTGGCGCGTCTCGAAGAAAGATTCCCGCATGATCCGCGGACCGAAATCGCAGGACATCTGCTACGCCACCGAAAACCGGCAGATGGCGGTCAAAGGCGTCTCCGAATTCTGCGAGATGATCCTGGTGGTGGGCTCGGCCAACAGTTCGAACTCCAAGCGCCTGGTCGAAGTGGGCCAGAACTACGGCGTTGAGGCGTATCTGGTGAACGACTGGAGCGAAGTGCATCCGGAGTGGCTGGAAGGCATCACCAATATCGGCGTCACCGCCGGCGCGTCCGCTCCCGAGCATCTTGTCGAAGAGCATCGTCGCCGCGCTGCAGGCGAAGGGATTCGGCCAGCTGGAAGAAGTCGAAATGGTGGAAGAGGACGTGCGTTTTTCGCTGCCGCCCGAGTTAGCCAGCGCGTCTTCGCAGCTCTACGGCATTTCAGGCACTCACCGGGGTCTGGCGACGTAGTCAGAAAACAAGCAGCTAACGAAGAATGACGTCCACGCTCCAGATTAACGAAGCGATCCTAACCGCCGCCCAGCAGAAATTCCAGCGCACCGCCGAACACCTTCTTTCACTGCAGCACAGCGATGGATACTGGTGCGCGCTTCTCACCGCCGACACCACGCTCGAATCCGACTACATCCTGCTGCAGCTCTGGATGCATCCGCCGGTGGACGGTGTCTGGAATCCGCCCGACCGCGACCGCGGCCGTATTCAGCGCGCCGCCGAGCGCATTCTCTCGCAGCAGCTGCCCGACGGCGGCTTCAACATCTACGTCAAAGGCCCGAGCGAAATCAGCGCCAGCGTCAAAGCTTATTTCGCCCTGAAAGTCGCCGGCATCCCGGTTGACGACGAGCGCATGACGCGCCTGCGCGACCGCATCCTCGCCCTCGGCGGCATTCAGGCGGCCAACAGCTACACCAAAGTCAATCTCAGCTTGTTCGATCTCTATCCGCGCGACGGCACGCCCAGCATTCCTCCCGAGATCATGCTGCTGCCCGGCAAGCTGCTCTATCAGATGTCGTCGTGGACGCGCGCCATCGTCATTGCGCTCGCCATCGTCCACGCGCACGATCCGAAGCGGCCCGTGCCTGCCGGCTTCAATCTGGACGAGCTCTTCATCCCGGACAAGGTCACCGCTTTCGAAAACAGCGACTCCTGGCTCAGCTGGCGCAGAACGTTCGTCCAGTCCGACAAGATCCTCAAGCTCTGGGAAAAGTACGGCTTCGCGCGCATCCGCAAAGCAGCCATCCGCAAGTGCGAGCACTGGATGCTCGAGCGCATGAAGCACGCCGACGGCCTCGGCGCCATTTACCCGCCGATGCAGTACTCCATCATGGCGCTCGACGTTCTCGGCTATCCCGAGGACTCGCCTGTGCGCGTCGAGGCCGTGCGCCAGTTCGAAAGCCTGATGGTCGACGATGGCAGGACGCTCTTCTTCCAGCCCTGCTTCTCGCCGGTATGGGACACGGCGATCGCATCGTACGCATTGGGCGAGGCAGGATACAGCGGAACGCCGTCGCTGACCCGTGCGGCCGACTGGCTGCAGAAGCGCGAGATTCGCCGGGCAGGGCGACTGGTCGGTGAAGCGTCCCTGGATCCGAGCCATCGGGCTGGGCCTTCGAATTTCAGAACGACTGGTATCCCGATATCGACGACACCGCCATGGTGCTGCTGGCCTTCCCGCACATGAAGGCTTCGGATACGAAGGCGCAGTCGGCCACGCGTAAACGCGCGCTCGACTGGCTTCTCGCGATGCAGTCGAAGGACGGCGGCTGGGCCGCTTTCGACGTCGACAACAACTGGGAAATCCTCACCCACGTTCCCTTCGCGGATCACAACGCGATGCTCGATCCCACCTGTGCCGACATCACCGGCCGCACGCTCGAAGCGCTGGCCGCGCAGCGGATTCGACCGCGACTCCGCACCGTGCCGGCGGGCGATCGATTACCTGATCCGCACGCAACTGGCCGACGGAAGCTGGTACGGCCGCTGGGGTGTGGCGTACATCTACGGCACCTGTTTCGCGCTGCGTGGTCTGCGCGCCATGAATGAGGACGATCACGAGCCTCACATTCAGCGCGCCAACGAGTGGCTGCGCTCGATTCAGAATCCGGACGGCGGATGGGGCGAAAGCTGCGCCAGTTACGACAACGACATTTACACTCCCGCCGAGAGCACGCCCTCGCAGACCGCGTGGGCGCTCATGGGCCTGATGGCGGGCGGCGACACGTACAGCTCGAGCGTGCTGCAGGGCGTTGAGTATCTGATCCACACACAGGCGGAAGACGGCACCTGGCCGGAGCAACTCGCGACCGGTACGGGCTTCCCGAAGGTGTTCTACCTCAACTACCATTACTACCGAATTTACTTCCCGCTGCTGGCGCTGGCTACGTTCCTGAAGTACCAGTAGCAGTCGGAGCCGGTGACTTCTTCCGAAGCCATTGCCTTGCGGACGTTTCTGATAAAACGCTCACGCCATCGGAAGACTGGCGGACACCAAACCGGGACCAAGTATCTTCGCGACGCGGAGGCGCAACTAAAACGGCGTTCAGAATCGCGTGGCAGTATCATATGCAGAGTAGCCCTGTTGTGGGACGTCCTTAGACACTGTGCGAAAGTGCATGCAAATCAACCGCCGCAGCTTTCTGGAATCCGTCGGCTTTACCGCCGCAGGGCTGACACTCGGCGTGCGCCCGGCCAGTCCTGCGGCCGAAGCTGCAATCGACAACGGATGGCGCATCTTTGAGCTCACCACGCGCGTCGAAATCCTTAAACCCGCGGGCGCGACCCGAGTTTGGCTGCCCACGGCCTTCGTCGGCCGCACAGGTTTTCAACGCACACTTTCGAACGAGTTCAAAGCCGAGGGAGGGACGGCGAAGCTGGTCCGTCAGAAAGCCGATGGCCTCGGTATCGTCGCAGCCGAGTTCCCGGCGGATGCAAAACCTGTCGTCACGCTCACCAGCCGTGTCACAACGAAAGACTACGCTGTCGATCTGCGCGTGCGCCGCAAAGCGTCTAAAACAGACAGCGCCGCACTCGCTTACTTTCTCCGGCCGACCAAGCTCATCCCGACCGACGGCATTGTACGCGCGAAGGCCGACGAAATCACCAAAGGGACGAACACCGATACCGACAAAGCGCGCGCCATCTACGAGTGGATCGTGGATAACACGTTTCGCAATCCGAAGACGCGTGGCTGCGGCACGGGCAATATCCGCTTCATGCTGGAGTCCGGCGATCTGGGCGGCAAATGCGCCGACCTCAATGCGCTTTACGTAGGTCTAGCGCGCGCCGCGGGACTGCCCGCGCGGGACTTCTACGGCATCCGCGTGGCCAAGTCAGGACTCGGCTATAAGAGTCTCGGCACGGCTTCAGAAGTCATCACCAAAGCGCAGCACTGCCGCGCGGAGGTTTATCTCAGCGAGTATGGATGGGTGCCCGTCGATCCCGCCGACGTGCGCAAGGTCGTGCTCGAGGAACCTCCCGGCAACCGCGCGCTGAGCGATCCCATGGTCACGGCGGCGCGCACGCGTCTCTTCGGTTCGTGGGAGATGAACTGGATCGCCTTTAACTCAGCGCACGACGTCGTTCTGCCCGGTTCAAGCAGGGCGTCGGAAGGCTTCTTCATGTACCCGCATGCGGAAACCGCGGACGGGCGGCTGGATTCCCTCGATCCGGAAGCTTTCCGCTATGAAATAAAGTCGCGCGAAATCACGCGCGCTTAGCAGGCTGCTGAAAAACGCTTCTTGCCACTCCCTTACGGTCCCGGTTCGGAAAAGCAGGTGCTGATTCCGCAGGAGTTACCGGAACCGCGCGCGTCAGCAAGAGGCAACGAAAAGAGCTTTTTCAGCAGCCTGTTAGTTTAGTGAGCCTTTGCCAGCATCTCCGACGTGGCGTCGGCGACGCGGTTGAACTGGTCGGGCGCGATATCTGAAATATTGGCGACAACGGTTCGATCGACCGTCACCAGAAACGTATTCGCGACTGTCGGGTTCAGGTTGTAAACGCGCGTCGCGACATCCTTCGGTCCCTTCGTGAAGTATGTCAGCGGGATCTCCAGATGGTTGGTGCGATTCAGGTCCTCCAGCCACTTCTTCGTGCTTTCGCCCGCAATCACCATCGCGACGGCCTTGAAATTTCGCGATTTGTTCTTCAGGTACAGTTCGTTGAGCTCGACGATCTCTTTTGCTGTCGCATCCGACGTATCCCGGAAGAACGCGAGCACATCCGGCGCCTTGTCGTAATCGCAGACGTAGCAGATTTTCTCGCCCTTATAAGGACCGGTGACGTCCGTAACCGGAATCGACTGCGTGGTTGCGCCGATGGGCGGCCCGGACACGAGATCCGTCGCGCCCGCGAGGGTGGTCCCCAGGATTATCGCTGCGGAAAGCACGTTGACCTTCATTACTTCGCCGCCTTCTCGTCGTCTTTACTTGCGGTCGGGTACTTCAGATCGACCCACTTGAACCAGCCGCCCCTGAGCACTTTGACCTTGCGATATCCCAAAAGGCTAAGCTGACGGGCCACGTCGGTGGAGTCTTCATGATCTTTGCACGCGCAGTAGATAACCAGCGTCTTATCGCGCGGCAGCGGGATCGGTGCCGTGATGTTCTTCGAGTACGGAAAGCTGATCGCGCCCTTGATGTGCTCGTCTTCCCACACCGGAGTGGCGGAGGTGTCGACGATCACGATGTCGGTCGAGTGCTGCTCGATAGCCTTCTTGAGATCTTCGGGCGCCATGAAGTCGGGGACGTAGACGTAATCCTCGACATACTCGCCGTCGATGAACGCGCCCTTCTTCTCCTGAGCTGTGGCGCTGGGCGGAGGCACCAGAACAGCCATCACCCCGGCGACCATAGACATCAGAGCAAGTTTCTTCATACAACCTCCCGGACGATTTCAGTTTACTCCTTATAACAATTGCCCGATTTCCCGCTCCAACTGCTCTTTTTCCGTCATGCCTTCATGCTTGAAGCAGATTTTCCCGTCGCGGGAGATCACGAACGCATTCGGCAGGGGCAGCTGCCCGAACACCGGTTCCAGATCGTCGTGCCCGTTCCCGAGCAAAATCGGATAATTCATCCCGATCTTCTTCGCGAACTTCTTGATATCCGACGTCGAATCGTCCATCGACACGCCGACCACCACCAGCCCCTTCGACCGGTAGGCGTCATACAGGGCGATCAAACCCGGAATCTCCTTACGGCAGGGCGGGCACCATGTCGCCCAGAAGTCCAGCACAACCACCTTGCCCCTGTAATCGGACAGTGTGACGGACTTGCCGTGGATGTCCTTAAACCTCAGGCTCAAATTCACCGGTCTGGCGTCGGCGCTGCACCCGTTTTCCGCAGCTCGTAACGGCAGCCACGTCGCCACCAGCGCCAGCGCGATCGAGGCTTGCCCCAGCAGCGCTTGTCTCATCAGCGCCAGTCGTCCACCTTGACGGTTCGCCGGTAAGAGCACTCATTCACGCTCCACCGGATATTGCCGCTTCCGCCCACCACAACGACCTCCACGTTGTCGAGATAAGGAACCGGCGCGTCGGCCGGGAGCTTTAGCCACGACGCATACGGTTCGCGCCCCGAGCGCCCCGGTCCCAGCTTGTAATTGACCACCTCCTGGTCGAGCCAATAGTGGTACGCCGGATAGGTGACGTTCTCCTTCACCCACTTGATCAGCTTCTCCTTCGTGTCGAAGCCGAAGCGAATCATCGGCGGGGTGACCGACGGATCGATCAGCAGCAGCTTACCGCCGCGCTGCGGCGAGCCGATGCCCCCGACAAACCGTTTCAGCGTCCACTCCCAGTCCTCGTCCTGCAGGACCATCATGGTGTTCTGGCTCTGGCAGCCGTCAAACGTGCTGGCCACGCTCTCATCCGCCTGAAAGCCCTTCTGCACGCCGAGCGGCTTCCACCCCGGCGGCAGGCCCGCTGTGTTTTCCGCAAATACCGCCGGCACGTTCGCCATCGGATTGCCCTGCACGCCTTCATAGGTATGGCCCGGCACCGACCCGCCCGTTGCGTTCATCGACAGCAGGCTCCACGCGCGCCCGATCAGCGCCCCTGCGTTGTTGTACAGCCCCAACGCCCCGGTGCTCGAATTCAGCTGCAGCTCGTTCACGATCTTGCCATTGAAAACCGCCATCGCGGCCATTGACGACGTGGAACTGGAATGCGCATCCGTCTGCGACGCGGCCAGCGCGAGAATCGCCGGGAACATTTCCGGCTTCGCCCCCGCCATCACGGCGTTAATGGCCACGGTCTCCACCGTGTACTCCCACGCTTCCCGTTCTCCGGTAACCCGCATCTTGCCGACGATTTCATCCGGCTTGTGGTGCGTCGCCTTGAGCATCGCCGCCACGCGCTCCTCGGTGGGCATCACGATCGGGAGCTGATCCGTCTGGAAACGTTCGTCAAAGTAATTCTGAATATGCTCCGCCGTGTCCGGCCCGATGAGCCGCTTCTTCTCGCGCTTGACAGTGCCGGTTTTCTTTTCCTCGTCGTTCAGCGGGCGCGTGAGATCGTCCACCACTTCCTGCATAAACGGCATTTTCGTGACGGGATCGTTCCCGGCAATGTACGCGTCGAGTTCTTTGCGCGTTTTCCCACCCACGGGCGTGGGCGTAAACACGAGCCGGAGAGCCGGCATGCCTTCTTCGAACGCTTTGTCGTGCACCAGATCAACCAGCGCATCGATGATGACGCCTACCGCGGGGATTCCGTAATTCGCTTCAACGTTTGCTACATGGCCGACGACCGCCGGCGCGCAAGTGCTTCAATGGCCTATGGCCATGACCATCAGGCCATTGACCGATTTGATCTCCTTCCACAGATCGGGGTCATCGGTGGAGTAAGCGCCTTTCTTCTCGCGGAACACTGTCTTGACGTCGGGCATGTGCACGCCCATCCACGTCTGCATCTGCTGCAGAAATTTGTCGACGCCGTCGAAGGTTTCATCGACGAGGTAGATGGTCTTGCCCGAGAGGCTGGCGGGGCGCTGGGCCATGGACCTCCGCTCGATGGGCGGCGGATTGCCGATCGGATTCAGGACCGTATACAGGGGTTCCGCGGCGGTGGCCACGCCTCCGGTACAAGCCATTGCCAAGCCGAGCATCGAGAGTTTCGTTAGCGACATGTCCATCTCTCCTTGGACCGAATTCTATAAGGCTGCAACCCCCGGTGCAACCAGAGGGAAGGCCTTTTGCGGCGGGAGCCCTTCTTTGGCGCCGAGGAATCGAATCTGGACGAGGTTCGAAAAGAGTTCTGCTGAAGCATGTACGTGAAATCTGCGCGTTCGGCTGCGCTGCCAGTGCTGCCGAGCCAAGCCGCACGGCAGCGGGGAGTACCCGTTTCATCCGCCGCCCGGTATGTCAATCTCGCGGGCACCACATCCGGCGCGCGGTGTTATATTCTTAGCCCAGTGCTGCGTCTGTTCCACCGGATCCGGTTGCTTGTCCTGCTGGCTACACCTCTGGCCGCTCAATGGGTGAACTACCCGAGCGACGGCGTGCCCCGCAAGGCCGACGGCAAGGTCAACATGACGGCCCCCGCGCCTCGCCTGCCGGACGGCAAGCCCGACTTTTCCGGCGTCTGGGTCACCGCCGAGCCCAACCGCCGTTCCGAATCCGAAGGGCTGTCCAGCCCCCAGCAGAAGCCTGGCCCGCGACAGCAAATCGACTACGACACTCCCGGCGACCAGACCGCCATCAGCGCGTCGCGCCAGATGGCCAACATCGGCATCGATCTTCCGGGCGGCCTGCCTTATCAACCGTGGCTCATCCCGATCGTCAAAGAGCGCACTGCCAATCTCGCGATCGACGACCCCCACATCCGCTGCCTTCCCGACAACTTTCTGCGCGCCTATGGCCTGCCGCATTTGCTGAAGTTCGTCCACAAGCCCGGCCTTCTCGTCGTGCTGAACGAATTGAATGCCGGGTATCGGCAGGTCTTCACGGACGGCCGTCCGCTGCCCGAGAACCCGCAGCCCACGTGGCAGGGCTATTCGTCGGCGAAATGGTCCGGCGACACGCTGGTGATCGACACCATCGGACTGCGTGACGATACCTGGATCGACTGGAACGGAAGCGTGCTCACCGAGTCCGCCAAGGTGCGCGAGCAGATGCGGCGCCCCGATTTCGGGCATCTCGAAATCCAGGTCACCGTCGACGATCCAAAGGCCTACACGAAGCCCTGGACGGTCACGCTGAGACAGCGTATCGTGGTCGACACCGATCTGATCGATGAAGTTTGCCTCGAGAACGAGCAGTCCCTGAAGCACCTGAAGTAAAGCTGCGTCATCGATCGCAATGTTCGACCGATTCTCCGTACCCGCACGCCGCGTGATCTTCTGGGCTCTCCACGAAGCCGGCAAATTGGGCGCTGATGCCGTCGAGCCCGAACATCTGCTCGCAGGGTGGCTCAATGAGGATCAGCACGATGGTTTGTTGGATGGCCAGCGGCCTCTCGACATCTATCGCGGAACGCCATTTCTCAGCGCGGACTGCGCCCGGAGGCTGCGCGCGATGCTGGCTGCATCGACGCCTCCCGGTACTCCAAAGGCCGATAACCAGGACATGCCGGTTGCGAAAGATGCCAAACGTGCCCTGACCGCAGCCATGCAGAACACATCCGGCACCGTCGGTCTCCTCCACATACTTTGGGGGTTGATAATCGATGAAGACACTTCCGTCAGCCGTCTTCTTCGCGAGAACGGCGTGACACTGGAACAGGTCGCTAAAGCCATTCAAATCGGAGATCAGTTAATGACAGTAGGCGTTACAGGCGCGGGCGGCAAACTCGGCACCTCGCTCGTGAGTCACACACTCGGGAAAGTTCCCGCATCGAAAATCGTCGCCATCACGCGGGATCCCGCAAAGCTGGGCTTTCTTTCTCAGCAGGACGTGCAGGTCCGCGCCGGAGACTTCAACGATCCCGCCGGTCTCCCCGCGGCATTCGCCGGAATCGATCGACTGATGATCATCCCCACCGGCGACCTCGTGCCCGGTGTCCGCACGAAGCAGCACACCGCCGCCATTCAGGCTGCCGTCGCGGCCGGCGTCAGCCACATCACATATATCTCGACCGTCAGCCCGCGCCCCGACCCCAACAACGTCCTCCTCGATTCCCACTTCGCCACCGAGCAGGCGCTCATCGCATCGGGCGCCGCGTGGACCATCCTGCGCATGAATGTCTACATGGACACCCTGGTCGACGCTGCCAAACGCGCCATCGCGGCCGGATCCTACGCCGCTGTCCCAGGCGCTCCCGCTGCCTATGTTGTGCGCGACGACGTTGCAGCCGCCGCGGCGGGCATTCTGGCCACTTCCGGCCATGAGGGCATTACGTATCACGCGACCGGACCGGCCTCGATCGGCCAGCCCGAAATCGCCGCGGCAATCGCGAAGGCTTCCGGTAAGCCGGTCGCGTTCACTGCGATCACGGAGGCCGAACAGCGCGCTGGTCTGGAAGCGGCGGGCTTGCCCGCGTTCCTCGTCGATACCTTTGCTGGATTCCAGGCTGCGCTGCGCGCAGGCGCCTTTGATCTGGTGACCGGCGACGTGGAACGCCTGTCCGGCAAACGCGCGCAATCGCCGGCCGACTTCTTCGCCCGCGCGCTCGGTTAAGAAGTCAGCTCCTCCGACGCATCGATCCGGAACCACAGGCCGGCGCCGACAAACAGCACCGCCGCCATCGGCACGAACGGCGCATCGTAGTTGTGAAACCGCTCCACGATGTATCCATAAGTCACCGTGCTGATGAACGCGCCGACCTGGCTTGCCGTATTCATCAACCCGGTCACCGCGCCCGCGTGGCTGCGTCCGATGTCGAGACACACGCCGAACACCCCGGCCTGCTGGAACGAGACCGCGCTATACACCAGCGCCAGCAGAATCAGGGTCATCATCTGCTGCCGCGTGACCATCGCCGCCATGGTCAACAGCCCCGCCACCGCCAGCGCGCTCACGCCGAGGACACGTCTTCCGTTCGTGCGCCCCAGGCGCCGCACCAGCGCATCGCTGACCGCGCCGCCCGACAGGTTCGCGCCGCCCGCCAGCACAAAAGGAAGCGCCGAAAGCAGCAGGCCGCTTTCGCTGAATCCACGCCCCCTGACCAGGAACGTGTGAAACCACGTCTGGAAGAAGTTGAACACATAGACGTAGCAGAATCCCACACTCATGAGCGCCATCACGCTCGGCGATCGGAGCGCCGCCCGCCACGGGAAGTGATGACCCGCCGCCGGCGCCACCACTGCGTAGCTGCCGGCTTTCTCGGCCGGCGAATCGCGGAACCACACATACCAGACGCCCGCCCAGATCGCGCCGAACAGTCCGAACACGAAGAACGACGCGCGCCATCCGTACCTCATCTGAATCGGGACCACCAGCAGCGGCGCAATCGCCCCGCCCGCCTGGCTCGCCATCAGCATGACGCCCGCGAGTGTAGCCCGCTGCGACGACGGAAACCATCGGGAAACCACGACGGTCGCATTCGGAAAGGCCCCTGCTTCTCCGGCGCCGAACAGAAACCTCGTGGCGAGGAGGCCGTAGTCGCTTGTCATCGCCCCGGTCAGCGCGGTGAACGCCGACCACCACAGCACGATCCGCGTCAGCACGCGCCGCGGCCCCATCCGGTCACCCATCGCGCCCGTCGGAATTTCAAACAGGCCGTACGACAGCGTGAACATCCCGGTGACCCAGCCCCATCCGACCGGACCAATGTGGAGATCCTCCTGCATGCGTGGTCCGGCGACGGAGATGGAGACACGGTCCAGGTACGTGATGGCGAACAGGAAGATCAGCAGTACGACGACTTTGGCGCGATTTGCATCGGGCACCTGTCTACGCCTCGTCCATCAGGCCCGCTTTGAACATCGGCCGCCCCGCGACCGCCATGCGGAAGGCGTATCCGGCCACCGCGAGCACCATCGCATACGCGAACAGAGTGCTCGGCGCATACCAGGTGGAAAGGTCTGTGGCGACCGGAAAGTAAAGCAGAACCTCTGTGACGAAGAACGTGGCTGTCATCGCCAGCAATCCGAAACGGATCGTGACCAGGACGATCGACGCTGCCGGAAGCAGGTTCATCGCCACAGCCAGCGCCGGGTGGTTTTCGGGGATGCCGCCTGCGGCCAGAGCGAAAAGAACCGTGAATGCGGCCGCGGCGATCCATGGCTTGCGCAGCAGCACCCGCAAGAGGAACAGGAAAAACAGGTAGAGCAGCGCGCTGGCGAGGGGATCCTCCACTGCGCGCAGAGCCCTGCTGGCCGCCATGCTGACGCCCGAAACCGTATCGAGCGACAACCGCTCGGACAGCCTGCTGGAGGTATGGAGCATTAGCCTGTACAGCATGAAGTATGCCGACGTGACTGCGCCGTAAGCGAGGCCGATCAGGATATTGGCTCCGACGACGGGATCGCGCACTCCTCCGGCCAGCAGGCGCCGCCACGCGATCAGACTTTGCGGCCAGCTTCGTCTTACGTATGGCTCCAGAGCCACATAAAATACCCAGACAAAAACGCCGTAGGACGCAGACGCCGCATATTCCCCGAGCACCCCGCGCAGTCCGTCCATCCCAGGAACGAAGTGAGATGCGCACAGATTCCGGATGAGGGCGACCCAAAACCCGAATACTGCCAGACGAAATGCTCCCTGTTGATCGCTTTTCCCCAGCCTGTAGTGACGCCACGCGAGGAAAACCCCCAGCAGAAGCAGGAGCACAGCAAGGACCACGAACGCGGCGGAAAGCTCGGAGGAAGTGCTGATTGACTGCCGGGACGGTCGCGTCCACGGACCGATCATCTCGAAGTACACGGGCCGCCCGCGCCATCCGGCGGCTTCGATCCGCAAAGGGATGCTGCTGCCGGGGTAGACGCCGGTCCACGCCGCGCGCGCGTCGAAGCCGGATAAAGGAAGCCACCTGGGATCGGCCGGCGCGAATCGGTTCACATCCAGACCGGCTGCGGCAAAAAGACTGTGCCAGTCAGGAGGCGCCGCGGTTTGTGCTGGCTGCCCCTGTTCCAGTTGCGGAGGCACAGCCGACAGGGCGATCAGTTGACCCTGGGGGTTCAGTGTGACGTTCACCATTCCCGACTCGATCGGCGGCGGCATCGACTCTGTGATGACGTTGGAGTTGTCCGGGTTTGCCAGGGGCAGCGGGCTCTCGCGATACCAGAACCGGATGAGAGACGGCGAACCTCCGGTGAGCAGCGTTTTGTATTCTGCCGGATCTTTGATTGATTCGCTGTAGCGCTGAAAGTCGCTGTCGTAGTCGAAACCGGACATGTGATCGGCGGGCGAAGCGGAAAAGCCGAGCCCCCGGATCGTCTCACGCGCTTTATGCTCCAGCACGGCCGGCGGCAGTTCAAATGGTGTCTGCCGGAGAATGTTGGTCTTGTTGCCGAGGATAGCCACCGCGATCAGCCCAGCTGCCATCACTCCGAGTGCAACGGTCGCGGTATTGACGGACACGGCTTCGGTGTCTCCGGCGGCGGCTACCATTTGCGGTGAAGGCGTGTCGCCCGCTGCCAGAGCCGCGGCCAGCGGATCTCCCCCAGGCAGCGCCCGCGCTACCGATAAAGCCGAAGGCGGGCGGTCCTGGGGATCGGGTTCAAGGCACCGCAGAATGACCCGCTCAATAACCGGATCGAGTTCCTTCACGAGAGAACTCGGCGTACTTCCATGCGACTCGTCGGGTCGTTTGCCGGTGAACATCTCGTGCAGGATCAGCCCCAGCGCATAAATATCACTTCGGACTGTCACCTCTCTTCCGGCCCGCTGCTCCGGCGCCTGATAAGCGGGGGTGCCGTCGCGCACGGCGTCAGCGTGAATCTGACTGGCTACTGCAGCCAGACCGAAATCGGTGATGAACACCTGGCCGCGTCCGTCGATCATGACATTCGCGGGTTTGAGGTCGCGATGCAGAATCCCTTTGTCGTGCGCGGCAGCCAGCCCCGCGCAGAGGCGTCGCGCCAGCTCTGTCGCCTTATCGCCGGGAAGCCTTCCGATACGCCGCAGCAGCGACCGCAGGTCCTCGCCGTCGATGTATTCCATCGAGAGGAACACGCCGTATCCCGTCTCGCCTATGTCGTGCACGCGGCACACGTTTGGATGCGAAACCTGCCGCGCTATCCGCACTTCACTGTGGAAACGTGCGAGCCGGTCAGTGTCGCGCATAATCGACTCGGGAAGGAACTTCAGCGCGACGGCCTGTCCGAGCTTGAGGTCGTTTGCCCGATAGACTTCCCCCATGCCGCCGCGGCCGAGCAGCCCCATAATCCGATACCGCCCGGCGAGAGTGTACCCAATGGGAAACCGTCCTTCATCCAGCGCGCCGGAGGACCGCACCGACGCCGGCGCCGTGGCCGTGCTCATGAGAATTGTCGGAAGCTCCGGATTGATCGAGAGCGGCGCCGCGCAAAACGGGCAGATACTCCAGTCCACCCGCACTTCGGCCGTACATCTGGGACATGCCGTACCGGGCGTGACCATTTTCGCGATTGTACCAGGTGTACTACGCGCTAATTAATAGTACTGATTCGCAGGCGTGTCAAGCCGGAATTCGTGCCGTTAACTGTCAGCTCTTTACCGCCGTAACGGCAGCAGCTTCCGCAGTCGCTCCTCGCGCAGCCAGAGCCCAAACCAGGCAATGATGGCGGTCGACAGCGGCACCAGCACCGGATATGGATCCCCGATTCGCGTGTAGGCGGCAATCGCGCCCCCGAGGTACCCGGTGAGGATCACGCATCCCAGAACGGCAGTCGGCGGGATGAGGAACAGCGCAATGGCACCCAGTTGCAGGAACGCCAGCAGATCCAGCCGGCTGTCTGGCCAGCCGATTCGCGCGAACTCGTGAACGTAGAACGGGCTTCGCGTCAGCTTCCATCGGGCGCTCGCGAGCACTACAAACACGGGCCACAACGATACAATCCAGCCCGCCCACAGCAGCCAGCGCGTGGTCTTGGGTTTAGGTACAGCAACGTCGACGGCACTCATCGGGGTTTCACTCCTTCGTTCCTCAGGAACGTAGTATATGTGAAGCCGCGATGCACCATGCGCCGCAGACCTGTAAGTGGGGACCGAATCGGGCATCGGGCGTGAACGCAGCGCAGGGCCTGCTGCCGGCCGGCGCAGGAAGCGCTCGGAATGGAATGAACAACTTCTCGGTTCGCCGCACGATGTTAAATCGGGCGCCGGATTAACTAATCGCCCGACTGCCGCGCCATCGCACCTTCGCCCGAGGCGAACCACGCGCGCACCTGCGTCCAGTTCGTGCGCAGCAGCGACAGGCCCAGCATCAGGGCAATTGTCAGCATCGCGGCGAACACAGTCTGACCGAGCGTCAACTGCTCTTTCAGTACGCCGAACCAGCTACCATACACCAGCTCTATGTGCACCCAGTACACCAGCAGACTGGTCATGCCGAACTGCCTGATCCAGCTCCAGCCGGCGGCTGTGGCCCGAATGTTCCACACCCACGCGAATGCCACGAACATCAGGATCGCCCCCAGCTTGATGAAGATCAGGGTTGGCCCGTTCAGCCAGAAGTCTGAGTTCGCGTAAACCGAGAAGGGGATGTTCGAAACAGCGTACGCTGAGAAAGCCAGCGCGAGCCCGCCCCAGGCGAACCACTGCATCATCTGCGGCAGGTCGGCAGGCTTAACAATGCGCAGAATGCTGCCCGCGCTGATGCCGAACGCCACAAATGCCGCCCACGGGAAAAAGCCGAAGAAGTTGTGGTCCGGGATCAGGTAGTTGCGCACAACCTCCGGCGCGCCCGACCAGTCCATCGCCGAAATCACCGGCGCCGCCGCAGCAATTGCCAGGCCCAGAATCGCGCAGTGCCGCACGCGCTCCTCGGTGCGAAACACCGCCATCGGCGCCAGCACCAGCAGCGCCAGGCCCATGCAGTTCAGAATGTCGACACGCAGCAGATCGGTCCACGGGCTTCGGCCGATCGAGAACAGCCACATCTGCAGCCGAAACGCGAACGCTGCCGCGAAAAGATAGCCTGACCGCTTCAGCGCCGCGTAAAATCTTCCGCCCGCCGCCACGCCCTTCTTCTCCTGGCTGTCCATCAGGAACGCGAACGTCACGCCCAGTAGAAAAAGAAACACCGCCGGCGGCATTCCGCCCACGAACTGTGACCACATGTACGGTCCGCCGTTGCGCAGATCGTCGCGGAGGAACGACTGAAATACGTGCCCCTGCAGCATGATCAGCGCGGCAAATCCGCGAACCCAGTCAAGATAGAGAAGTCGTTGCGATGCCGGCTTCATGTCTGATGTCTAAGGTGCAACGGCCGTGCCAGTGTTCAGGGAACCACAGTCCTGAAACTAGAACTTCGGATGCTCTGTTGTAACCCCTTTCGGCGGGTTGAGTTTCACGTCCTTATCGGATAGGGGTGCATTTAATTTTACACTCGAGTAATTGACGAGTTGGTAATCGCCGGTCGTCGACGTCAACAGCTTCTCCTGCACAGGCAGGGCGGTCGACTGGCTGATCCACAGCTCAGCCTTCTTGAGAATCTTCAGCGCCTCCGCGGACTTCGGGACGAGCTGCAGATGCCAGGTGGTATCTGATCCCACTTTCTCGGTTGCGATGAACGAGACGTTATAGTGCTCCCTTACCTCCGCGCTGGACGCACCGAAGCCCAGCAGCAGGAACTGATCCACAAGGCCCTGTTTAACGTCATATACCTGCACCGTTTTCGTCGTTGGCGTGTAAACACTGGCTTCGGTACCGTCGACTGCAAGGAACTTCTGCACGGGGCTGGTGAACTCGATCAGCATGCGCGTATCGCGCGATTTCTCGCGCTTCGCCTTCACCACACCCGTGTCTTTTTCATGATCGTCGATGACGGCCGTGTAGACGTCGCGTTTGATGTCGGCGGTGACGGACTTGAACTGCTGGGCGGTCTTGTCCATGGCGGCGAAGGCGTCGTCAAGGCCGGCGCCGCGCGCCGCCATGGGCAGCACAGCCAGCGCCAGCGCCAGAGTCTGTCGGGTCCGCATTTAAGGCCGGGCGAATGCCATGTAGCCCTTGATTTCCTGTTCGGAATCGAGAATCGGCTCGATGCGCGTCAGGTGCTGCGCCTTGCCGGTGCGCTGTGTGAGGACCCGGCTCAGTCCATCGAGCCGCTGATTCTCCGGAAACGACGATGCAAGCTCCGTTTCAATCCAGAACACCGACTCGCCGTGGCTCGGCAGGGAAGTCACCTGGCTGGCATGCGGAATCCTCGGCTGATCGCGAAACCACTGCCGCGGCGCGAACACAATGAACGCCATGATCGCGATACACATGATGTCGTACGGTATGGTGGCGCGCTGGTATTCCCAGAGCAGCAGCTTTTTCAGCACTGATCCCACACCGTTTGAGTTTACCAGCGCGGCCGCCATTCGCCGGCCGTCACGGTGGCGCTCAGCTGGCCAACACCGTCTATCCGCGCTCGCACCGTATCGCCTGCCTTGATCCGCGCGCCTTTCGGACAGCCCGTCGAAATCAGATCGCCCGGCTCGAGCGTGAAGTAGTTGCTGTGGAACGCCACCAGATCGAGCGGCCGGGTCTTCATGTTGCGTACGAAATCGCGCGACGAAACCGCGCCGTTGTGCTCAGTGATCACCTCGAGGGAATCAATATCCCCCACCTCATCCGCCGTCACAATCACGGGGCCGAAGCTGAAGAACGTATCGATGCTTTTCGCGCGCGTCAGATACCGCGGATTCTTCCGTAGAATATCGAGCGCCGTCAGATCGAGCGTAGTGGTGAACCCGTAGATCACCTCGCGCGCCTTCTCCGGCGGCACGAACCGGCAGTTCCGCCCGATAATGACGCCCAGCTCGCCCTCCGCGTCAACATCGTTCGAGACCTCGGGCGGAGGCAGCACAATTTCGCCGCCCGGCTGAAACATGCTTGACGCCGGTTTCATGAAGCTCCCCGGCTCTTCCGGCTGCGTGGCCTGAATGTCTTCCGCGTGCGTCTTGTAATTCAGCCCGATGCACCAGATTTTCGGCGGCACCGGGTAGGGCAGCCGCGGCTCCACGTCACCCAGCGGAATCGGCCGTACGCCGTGCGCGGGAATCGCGCGAATATCGGTCTGAATGATCTCGAGCAGGCTGTTCGGCAGATGCAGATCGTGCTTCGAATTGATCTCGAGTATGGGAGCCACACCGGCATCCGTCACCACTCCCGCGTGGTCCTGCCCGGCGTAGCGAAAGGTCATCAGCCGCATGAGGGAACATAATACAATGTGGCTATGCACGCACCGATTGCCAGTGGTCCGGCCGAACTGTTTTCACGCGTCGATAACGAGACGGTTGAGCAGGCGGCGCTTCGTTCGGGCGTCATCACCACCACGCTTGACAGCCTGATCAACTGGGGCCGCAAGAATTCGATCTGGCCCATGTCGTTCGGCCTCGCCTGCTGCGCCATCGAAATGATGTCGATGAGTGCGTCGCGTTTCGACATTTCGCGTTTCGGCGCGGAAGTTTTTCGCGGGTCCCCGCGCCAGAGCGATCTCATGATCATCGCGGGCCGCGTTTCGAACAAAATGGCACCGGTTATTCGCCATCTTTATCAGCAGATGCCCGAACCGCGCTGGGTGATTTCGATGGGAGCCTGCGCCACATCCACCGGTGTGTTCAACAACTATGCACTGGTGCCGGTCAATCAGGTGATTCCGGTCGACGTCTTCGTGCCCGGCTGCCCGCCGCGGCCTGAGCAGCTGATCCACGCCATCATGATGTTGCAGAAAAAAATCGCCGATTCGTCCGGCGCCTTCAAGCAAGTCCTGAATCTGGCCTGAGCTTCTACTGCACCGGCAGCATCACCGTCGGGCTGACCACGCCTCCAATTGAAACCGTTACCGGCTGCAGGCTCGGTGACGTTGGCACGCTCGTCGGAACGGTCACGTTGATCTGATTCAACGCCGCATTCCCCGGCGTCAAACCGCTGAACTGCACAGCCGACGCAGGCACCGTCACCCCGCCGATCGTGACAATCGGCGTCGTGGTTGTCTGCGCCAAAGTGCCGGAAGGCGCGGGATTGCCGCTCAGCGGCTGATTGCTCACCGGCCCCATGCCGTTGCCGAACAGTTGAACAATCTGCCCGCGTTTGGCGGGATTCGAAAGGGTGATGATGTTGCTGTTCTGATCCAGCGCCGCCGCGATATTCTGCCCGCCCGAGGGAATCTCGAACAATGCCGGCGAATAAGCCCCCAGCTGCATCGTATACACCGACCCGGGCGTGTCCGAAACGCTCACCTTCACCTGGGCCGACGTCTGCCCCTGCAGCTCCCAGGGGATCTGCACGTTGATCTGTCCCCCGCTCACGAACACGATATGTCCCGCGGCGCTGATGCCTCCTGCGTCGAAACTCACGCTGACCGAATTGAGCGACACCGGCAGATACGTCGTGTTGTAAGAAGCAGTCGACGGCGCGAAGTTGTTGCCGAACAGCGCAATGTAGGAGCCCGGCGCAAGTAGCTGATTGGCGTAATTGGCTGCATTGACCCCGCCGCTCGGCGATATCGCGGGAAGCGCCATTCCCGTAGCCGTGAACGACGCGCTCAGAGCCCCCACCGTCGCGGCATACACATTGTTGCCGGGATTCGGGCCGAGAATCATCTCCGCCGCGGCCTGGCCGTAGTTATCCGTGTCGTTCCTTGCTCTGCAGGTTGCAGTGATGCACAGCGGTGTGAGCGTGCCGCCGCCCGAGGTAACGCCGAAGTTCACGGGCTGTTCTGTAATGGGAACACCGTACTGGTCGATTACCTGCACGATCACGTAACCGCCCTGGCTCTGCTGTCCCGCAATGCCCTCGTCGCCGCTGCCCGCGATCGAAATGATGTTCGCCGGCACGCCGTCGCCCACCAGATAGAGGTAGGGGATGTTGATCGGATTCGCCGCCCCGGTGATGGTGACGAACCCTTCGTAGATGCCCGGGTTCGGTGTTTTGCCGGACAGCATCAGACTAAGCCCGCTGCTCGATGCGCCCGGTGCGAGCGTCAGGTTCGGCAGATTGATCGATGTCGTTGCATTGTTTTCCGCCGTGCGCCGGTTGATGGCAACGCTGAGGTTCAGGGTCGTCGAACCGGTATTGGTCAGCGCGAACGCAATCGTGGCTGGCAGCGTGCCAGCCTCGATGACGCCAAACGACGCCGTGGCCGGAAGCACTGTCAGTGTGTTCGAAACGGCCGCCGCCGCGTTCGCCAGACCCGCGCCCACCGCCAGCACCGATGCCGGATTTCCGTTCTCCGTCAGCGTCTGCACTGCCGTGTTGATGACCATAGACCGGACCTGGAGCGCCGACAGGCCGGGATTCTGCTGCTTCACCAGCGCCGCGATTCCCGCCACCTGCGGCGTCGAGAAACTTGTCCCCTGCGATACCAGATATCCATTCGGCGTATACAACTCGCCGTTGGGGTCGTAGCTTTGGCCAGCCAGATAAAGGTCCACGCCCACGGCGGCGATATCCGGCTTCAGAGCGGCCGAGCCTACCACGGGCCCGTGCGAACTGAACGGCGCCACCTGATTGAACGTCGTATCGCTTACCGCGAAGAGCGACGGGCTGATGCCGGCTGTTGTCTGCGGGTGCGCCGCCAGATAGCTCCGGATCGTCTGTCCGTTGTCGTAGCCGATGAAGATGGCCGAAATCGTGGTGCCGTTCAGGCCGCCGGGTTCGAGCAGCGTGTCGTCTCCGGGATTATTCGTGATGATGGCCCCGATAGCCCCGGCCGTCTGCAGGCTTTGAATCTTGATCAGGAAAGTGCAGGTGCCGCGCGCGACCAGTGCGATCAGTCCGCTCAGCGATCCGGCGGGCGGTGCGTTGCATGCCTGCGGATCGCCCACACTGCCGACGTCGCCGAGCGGTCCCGTAACAGTGGTTGCGGGTACTGGTCCATCGCCGAGTTGTCCAAGGTAAGACCCGAGCCCGCTGATCGTGAGCTGATTTCCCCAGTTATGCGAGTTCGTGGTCGCCGCCACGGCAATCGAGTTCGGCGCATCGGCCGGCGATCCCACGGTATTCAGCGCTGCCGTAGTCAGCAGCCCGGTTTCGCCGTCATTGCCTGCCGCGACCACAACCACCATTCCCTGCAGCACCGCCTCCTGAACCGCCGTGGCTTCCGGATCGCAGGCTTGGCCGGGATTCGCGCCGCAGACCCGTCCATTGTCGACAGGACCTGCGAGCGCCGGGCCACCGAGCGAGATCGACGCGATATTCATCCCGTCGCGGAATGCATCTTCAATAGCTTCGATAACCGCCTCGCCGCCGGTGAAATCGTTGACGCCGGGCGAACCGAAAACTTTGTAGCTGCCGAGGAACGCCTTGGGCGCGATTCCGGTGATGGTGTCCGCGGGGCCTGTATTGGTCTCTCCGGCGGCCGCCATCGCCGTCGCGGTGCCGTGCCCCACGCGGTCGCGCGGCGAGTAATCGTCCGGTGTGGACGTTGCCGCCTCGCCGCTGTTGAGGACCGGTACGTAGCTGCGCGCCACGATGATCTTGTTATTGGTGAATTCGCAGCCTGCACTCGAGCAGACCGGCAAGCCATGCGCCGGATCGCTCGCGCTGCAGTCCTCGAAGTTCTCGCCGGGATAAACACCGAAGTTGATCTGGCAGATCGGAAAGCCCGCCGGCGGCGTGAGCGAGGAATCCTGAAAGGCCGGATGCGAGGCCGTAATGCCGGTATCGATCATTCCTATCTTGATTCCCGCCCCTGCGTTCGACCCGCCGCCGATCAGGCTGTACGCGGCCGGAACATTGATCAGCTGCACCGCGTGATCCAGGTTCAGATGAAAACGGTTGAGGCGTGTCACCTGGATGACGCCGGGCAGCGAACCCAGTTGCGCCGCATCCGCGGGTGACGCCGCCACGAAAACCGCATTGAGCAGCGTATTCGCCGCGCCGGTGATGCGGATGCCACGGGCATGCAGTTGGTCCATCAAGGCATGCTGTTTCACCTTCACCTGTGTTCGTGCCGATTCCACCGCCTGCTCGCCGCCCTGTGCGCGCGCCTTAATGGGCGCGGGATCGGAGAGAATCAGCGCGTAGTGCGGCAGGTCCCTCGACCATCCTGCTGCGGCGAAGACAAGACTAAAGGAAATGATCGCGAGAAAACGCATGAGGTTTGGACTTTTTATCATCCGAACGGGTTTCAGTTACCGTTTTACACCGGCTTTTCAATATTGCACCGGGGCAGGCGGAACTTTTTTGCAGTCCGGCCGCAATCAAAAGCAGAAACTCGATGCCACGTTCACTTTTCGCCTTACTCGCGGTGCTTCCGCTGCTGGCTCAGACATCCCCGCCGCCGAAGCATGGGACACAGATCGAATTCGTGAAAATCGCTCCCGGCGAATTCACGATGGGGTGCTCCGACGGAGACAACGATTGCGCGGCTGACGAAAAACCAGCGCACCGCGTCGAGATCACGAAGGCCTTCGAGATCGGAAAATTCGAGGTCACGCAGGCGCAGTGGGAAGCAGTCATGGGATCGAACCCTTCCACCATCAAGGGCGCCGACCGTCCCGTGGAAACCGTTTCGCGCGACGATGCCAGGGCGTTCCTCACGAAGCTCAATGAGCGTAACGACGGCTATCACTATCGGCTGCCGACCGAGGCCGAATGGGAATACGCGGCGCGCGCGGGCGGCGCGAAGAATCCTCCGCTTGACGAGGTGGCTTGGTACGACGCCAACTCAGACGACGAGACGCATCCCGCGGGCACGAAGAAGCCGAATGCCTGGGGTATCTACGACATGCTGGGCAACGTGCGCGAATGGGTGGACACCCTCTACACGCGGAACGCTCCGGCGGGTAACCGGCAGGCTGTCGATTTCGAGCCGCAGGCCGACCAGGACGGCCCACCGCCGCCACGGGGCAGGGCATTCGGCCGTGGTGGCCGGGGGGCTCGTGAGCTGCCCATCGTGCGCGGCGGCGGCTGGGACAACCCCGCGAGTTTCGTCCGCCTGTCAGCTCGTTATCACTATTACGGCCCCACGCTGCGGCTGAGCGACATCGGATTCCGCGCCGCCCGCGAAGCTAATTAATAAACCGGAGATTTCTGAAATGAAAAGCTCATCCATACTCGCACTCGTTTGCCTCGCAGCCGCCGTTCCTGCCGTGGCCCATCATTCCTTCCAGGCTGAATACGATCAGTCCAAAACGCTCACGCTCGTCGGCAAAGTCACCAGGGTGCTCACCGACAATCCGCACGGTTGGATTTACCTTGAGGCGAAGAACGCGCAGGGTAAGGTGGTGAACTGGGCACTCGAACTGCCTGCTCCCAACGTGCTTCGCAAGAACGGATTCGATCGCAGCATTTACCAGTCGCTGGTCGAGTCCGGCGAAGATGTAACGGTAGTCGCCTACGCTGCGAAAGACGGCTCGAAGCACGCCTGGGCCGGCGGACTGACGCGATCCGACGGACAGACCGTGATCACGCTGGGCGGCATTCCGTTCCAGGGCGCCGGACGCCGAGGAAATTAGCTCATCCCGGCTTTTCAGTGCCGCTTGCTGGCGCGCGCGGTTCAGAACCGTGACCGTTGAGGGAGCGGCACACGCGAACTTGTTTTAGCGACTGGCGCGGCTGAAATCCGCGGCCTCTCTGGCCGCGCCAGTAACCGTCAGGATATGAAGCCCCGTGTTGGCGCGATCCACTGCATAGATGTAACCCCGGTCGTCCACTTCCACGTTGTTCGTCTGAATCGCCACCTTGCACTTCTCGTCGGCCCCCTGGCCCACACAGCGCTTGTCGGTCTTGTCCGTGATTGCCGGGATGTAATAGCCAATCTCCTGCGGATGAAACGGATCCCGCACATCCACCGCTCTCACGCCCGCATTGAAGTGGGCCACGAACAGCAGACGGCCGTAATAAACCGGCGTGAAGCTTTCGTTCGTGGAATGCGCGCCGAAGCGTCCTCCCGCACTGCAGAAGTTTCCATCGGATTCGGGTACGGTCCACGTCGACACGCCGATGGGCTTGAGTTCATCGCTGACATCGATCATGCGCAGCGTCTGGCGAAACTCCTGGCACTCATTCGCCGTCGTCTCTCCGGCTACCGCCACGAAGTCCTTCACGCCGCCCTTCTTTTGTCTGGCGAACTCCGGCAGCATCATGTGCAGCAGCGGAAACGCATTGTGCGCCCCCACATCCTCGGGAAAATCCACGCGCGCCACCACAGGGTATCGCAGGTTTTCGTCCGTGGGCTCTTTCGCGCCGTTCAGCAGCTTTGCGCGGTCGACAATCTCCAGCGTGCCGTCGCGCGAATTGCCGTAAGCAAAATACACGCGATTGCCCTTCGGTCCGGTTGAGACCGGGCCGTGCAGACTCTCCGGCGTCGGGCCGCGTGCCCCCGGCTGCTGCCCCGGCAGACCGAAGTAACGGATGAAAACCGGCTTCGCCGGATCGCTCAGGTCGTAAATCAATGCCATGCGAGGCGTGCGCCAGCCGACCACGCCGCCGACCAGATAAGCAATCCCGGAATCGCATTCCCACCAACTTTTATGGGTATCGCGCAGTCGGTTCACGATCACGTTGAGACGGTGCGGGTGCGCCGGGTCGGTGACATCCCACATTTCGTGCGCACTGTCCCCGTAGCTGCGCAGCATATAGTATTTGCTCTTATCCGCGCGGGGCAGATCACTGCCGCTGCACGCGCGCACCATCTGCGCGCCGCCACCTTCCCGGCTGGTTTCGCCCGGGATGTGAGCCAGATACTGCGGATGCGCCGCGTCGGTGACGTCGACAATCGAGGTTCCGTTCTGTTCCTGCTTCCCGGTGAGCGGATTCGGCGCCACACCACCGTGATGGCCAACGTACGCGATCCAGCGATCCCCCTGCTTCTGGATGACAGGCTGATAAGCGCTGCGCGCCTGCAGATCGTTGTAGCCGACCAGCGACATATTGCGCTCGCGCGCACCTGGCTGGGCCATCGCGGCAGAGATCCCAAGCAGCAAAAGCACCGCCGAATTGGGCTTTGGAGTCCACATGGCAGCAAATCTATCACGATCCGGAACTACTGCAGGAACGTTTGCCAGAGGGTTACAGTCAATGCGTGTGTGACCATGGCGGCCTGCACGCTGCGCGAATTCCTCCATGCCAGCCCGCAGAAGACGCCGAGTATGGCGGCGACGATGGCCCATCGCCAGTTGGGAAAGATGCGGTGAAAACCGAGATGAGCGCTGCCGAATATCAATGACGCCGCGATGAGCGCCGTATTCGCGCTTCCTGTCCAGACTCCGATCCACTCCTGCAGCAGGCCGCGGAAAAAAAACTCCTCCGACAACGCGAGCACCCAGAGCACCAGGGGGAACGCCGCCAGCGCGGCATAGCTCGGATGGGGGCGCCATTCGACCAATCCCAGCGCCCAGTAAGCTGCCCCGATAACCGGCAGCATAAAGGCGAAGTAACGAATGCCGGTCAGCCATTCTGCGCGTTTTGGAATAAACCGGTATTCCGCCGTCACGCCGCCCCGCAGAACCAGCACGGCGAGCGCCGCCGTGCGAATAAGCATGAGATGCCCCAGCACTGAAAGCTGCAGCTTCGGAATGGGGGAGACGTAAATGCGGTCGAAGATTTTTGAAATATAAATCCCGGCCACCAGGCCCAGAAAGAGCAAGTCCGCCACAGGAGCGGCAGGCAACACCGCATACCAGAACGACACGAGCAGACAGAGTCCCAGCAGCAGCCCCAGATTCAGCAGATGGGCTTCTCCGGTTGAAACGCTGTACACAATCCACGGCGCAACGGTACTTACCGCGAGCCAAAAGGCAGCGCCGGATTTCCCCCGGCACGCCAGCCAGTCACGCGGTCCTGCTAACGCCGGTGAAAGATAAAATGGAAACTCGATGAGAAAAGCGGCCGCAACCGGGAGCGCCGCCCACAGGGGATACGCCTTCCAGCGTGCGTACACCCATGCCGCTGCAGCCAGCGCCACCCAGCCCGCCATCACCCATGCAAGCCAAGCCCGCATGCCGGGCGTCTTTCTTTCTCTGCTCGCGCACAACGGACCTTCAGCCTGTGCGTTCGGCATCGCGGTCATGATAGCACTCGCCTTTCTCACATCGGTTCCTGCGCCGCTTGCCGCCAAAGAGCCTCCAACCGATCTGGCCAGACGAGCCGCGCACCGCGAAACTGCAACCGAGGCGGAGCGCTCCCACTATGCCTACACGCAGTCGTTCCGGCTGCAGGAACTCGACCGCAGCGGCATGCAGGCCGGTGAATACCGCGAAGTCAGAGAGGTGATTTTTTCGCCCACCGGCGAGCGCACCGAACGGTTTTCCGGAGTGCCGGTGATGCGTCTGAAGAACCTCGTGTTGACCGAGGAGGACTTCTCCGACCTGCGCGAAGTGCAGCCGTTCATCCTGACCGAAGACCGGCTGTTCATTTACGAAACGCAGTACAAAGGCGAGGAGCCGTGCCTGTTGACAGAACCTGACGGCCGCGACTGCTGGGTTCTTTCTATTCGTCCCCGCCAGATTCTTTCCGGACAGCGCCTGTTCGAAGGCCTGCTATGGATCTCGGAAGATGATTTCTCGGTGATTCGCAGCGAGGGTAAAGCCGTTCCCGAGATCGTCACAACCAAACGCGAGAACCTGTTTCCGCATTTCACCACCACGCGCCGGTTGGTAAACGGCTTCTGGTTTCCTGCGGCCACTACCGCGGACGACACGCTTTACTTCCGCAGCCTGCCGATCCGCGAAAAACTCGTCATCCGCTACGAGGATTACAAAAGGTTCGGCGCGGATACGACGGTAACCTTCGAAAAGAACTAAGTACGAAGGTGCGGAAATCGGCGTACCCCGAATCCCGGTGCCGCCTGCTGACGCGCGCGGTTCAGAACCGATTACTTATGCGCCGCCCGCTTTGGACGAGCCGGCTTCTGCGAAGATGTGGAAGTCGTCGGTGTCGCGATAACCGGGAGCGTCACCACATTGCTGACAAACTCCTGCTGCGCTATGGTCGTCTGGGTTAAGAGGTCGGTCGTGAGCCCCAGACCCAGCTGGAACTGTACGTAGTAAACACCCACAGTACCTGGCACGAGCGCCGCGCTCAGGATGTTATCAGAGACCTGATCGGTGAGAATCGAATCCACCGGGGTTGCCGGCGCGTTGGCAGACCCCGCCGGGGTGATCTGCCCCGAATCGATGTTAGACGGGGAAGGCGCGCCCAGACCCGTCGCAAACACATAGATGATTTCGCCGGGAACGGCGGGGTTGTCGTTGGTGATCAGGGCGCCCTCGGTGTTGTCGCAGCAGGTAGCGCTGTTATAGACCGTGAGCGTGATAGCCGCGCCCGTTGACACGGAACTCGTGATTGATTCGCTGACTGCGATGCCCTCGCCCGCCGGGCCGGGCGTCCTTGCCACCAGGATGATCGAGCTGTAAGTGTTCCCGACGCCCGCAGTCACGTTCGGATCAGGCGCACTGTTGATGACGGCGGCGAGTGAGTTCGCGATCGTCTGCAGCGTGTCGGTGGTTTGCACCGTATAGCTGTAGGTGGTGGAGCCTATGGTGATCGTGGGCACATCGCCGGCTTGTACGGCGCCGTTGACCAGAATGACCGCGATCGCGCTGCTCGAGCCATGATAGGCCAGCGCAGGCCGCGGATCGGATCCGAACTGTGCGAAGATGCCGGGGTTTTGCGGGACTATGGTAACGGCGATCGGAGCCGTCACATTGACCGTTCCGTTCGCCTTTGCATCGCGCATGAAAACACTGGTGCTGGTGCGATCGGTGAACTCATACGGCATCTGCGCGTTGACCTGTGTAGGGGAAACGTAGAGCAGCGGCAGCGGGGACCCGTCCGCAAACAGCTGACAGCCGTTGACCTCGAACGGCAGGAAGGGCTTCGTCAGATCCGCGGCGAACGTTGTGTCGCAGAGATTCTGCCCGTTCACTTCGATGAGGGTGCCGGGCGCGATCTGGGACGGATTTTCCAGATAGTAGTTCAGCGTGTCGCCGCTCGCGGTGGCGCTTTCCGTCGGACTGCCTGGGCTGGAACACGATTCTCCCGAAGAAACCGCGCAGGCCGCGAGTGTGACACTGGCGCCCGCGCCACCTGCAGCCTTCGCGGTAAGAACGACCGTATCCGTGACATCGTCGGCGGTCGCGATCACGTTCGGGTCGGGCTTTGTGTTGATCAGTTTGACCAGCGCGTCGGTTATGGTTTCGAGCGTGTCGGTGGAGAGGACCGTGTACGTGTAACCGGTGCCGTTGATGGTGATAATAATCTGGTCTTTGGCGGTGGTCGAACCGGCAATCGCCACAGTGCCGATCGCGTGGATGGTGAGGCTGGCCGCGTTGATGATGCCATTTCCACCCAGGGGGATGTTGAGGGCGGCAGGCGTATAGACGACTACGCGGCGGTTGTAGCTGTCGCCGACATACAGGTTCAGCCCGTCATAAGCCAGGGCGAAAGGGGTCTGCAGCGCATCCGCGCCATCCGGGTTCTGACCAGTGTTATCGCTGAATTCATCGGGTTCCCCGAGGATGACATCCGCGGGCTGACCGTTCTGCGTCGGTATCGCATTCCAGACCATGATCCGGTCGTTACCGCCGTCGGCTACAAAAAGCTGGGTCCCGTTGGAGAGCGCGTAACGCGGCAGCGACATGGTCGCGGCACAGCGCGCGGGATAAATCGTGTTCCCGTTACTGTCTGTGGCGACGCTGCCGTTCTGCCCGATGCTGGCGGCATAGGCGGCGTTTGACTGGCACATCACCGGCGTCACGCTTTCGGGATTGCCGTCGCAGTCGGTCGCCGAGTTCGTATTCACAGTAAAGCTGTTGTTGCTGATGGAAGTGGTGAGGTTGATCTGGCCGAGTGCGACGTCGGCGGGCGCGCCATTGGTAGTCGGAATCGTGTTCCAGATGAGCACGCGGCTCTGGGCGAGATCCGAAACGAACATACGGGTGCCGTCTGTAGTCACCGAAACAGGCGACTGAACATTGCTGGCAGTCGCTGCCGTATTGTTCTTGGTGAGATCGAGCTGCACGGGAGTGGTGAAGTTCGGCGCGCCGACGACCACATCTGCCGCGACGTTATTTGTAGTCGGGATCTTGTTATAGATCAGGATGCGGTTGTTTTCAGTGTCGGCGACGTAGAGATGGGCGCTGAGCCCGTTGCCGTCAATCCAAATGCCCTCGGGTCCGCGCAGCGACTGCGCCGTGGGCGGCGCGGCCGTCGCGTTGGAAGTGAAGTTCGGCTGACCCACAACGACATCGGCGGGCTGGCCGTTCTGCTTCGGATAAGAAAGCCAGATGAGAACGCGGTTGTTGTCGGTATCCGCCACAGCCACGATGTTGCCATCCGGCGAAACCGCGATGGCGCTGGGATTACGCATCCCGGTGCTCGAGAGATTGTAATTGGAGGTGACGAAATCGGGCTGGCCCAGAACCAGACTTGCATTGCCGCGGCACACGCCGCACGTACTGCCCGGGATGGTCGGATCCTGCGTGAGACCCGGATATGTGGCGGTGTCGCTGAAGCGCAGAACGCGGTTATTGTCGGGCGTCCCGCCAAGGCGGTTGGAATCGGCTACCCACAGTACGCCATTCGCATACGCGACTCCGCTGGGCGTGCCGAGCAGTTGGCTGGTGGCGCCGTAATTTCCCGCTGTGAAATTCTGCTGACCAATTACCAGGCGTGCTGCCTGACCGGTGGAAAAACCAGGAGCCGGGGTCTGACCGGAGGCACACACTGCCACCAGGCCAGCCCACAGAAAGAGGGCTAACGAAGACTTCATCCTTATAAGAGAACCTCTGGAAACTGTAATCCCGAAGTATAGCAAGGGCTTCAGACGTGTTGCCCGGCCGGCATGGTTTCGCCGTTTCGGACTTGTTAGAATTGCGGCCTGTGACGGAACTGCCAATTGAAATCACTCCTGCCGAAGTCAGCGCGCTGCGCAAAGATGGGGTGGCGCTGCGTATGATTGACGTGCGGGAACCAGCGGAGCACGTCATTTGCCACATCGAAGGGGCGGAGCTGATCCCCATGCGGACGATACCGCAGCATGTGAGCGAGTTGGATGGAGATGACACACGCATCGTGGTGTTCTGCCACCACGGCATGCGCAGCTTGTCGGTAGTCGACTGGCTGCGTAAGCAGGGAATCCAAAACTGCCAGAGCATGTCGGGCGGGATCGATCTTTGGAGTCTCCAGGTCGATCCGGGTGTTCCCCGGTACTAGCTGGCGCCTGTCGCTCTCCTCACGGTCACGGTTCTGAACCGCGCGCGTAAGCAAGCGGCACTGAAAATCACGCAAACGCTCGTTTCCGCAGCCTTGCTCCAGAGCAGCCTGTTAATGGAGCAGCTTGCGGACGGCGGGTCCCCCGGGCAGTTCGCCCAGTGCGACGCTCGCGAAAATCGACATTGTCTGCGCCATCTTTTCCGCATCGACGCCTTCTTCAATCGGCATTTCCTGTTCTACCCAGCTGGAGAGCGGAATGTTGCGGAAGAAAATCCGCTCCTGACGAACCAGCACCTTGCGGGACATGAACAGAACCTTGTGTTCGCGCGTGTAGTGGCGCTCTTCGACGCGGATGTCGGCGAGAAACTCGTCCATCGCTTTGTTGCGGACGGTAGCCTCCGCGTTTCGCAGCGACTCCTGCAGCCCTTCCTGCTTCGCGGCGAGGGTGGCCTGCACGCTCGCCAGTTCCTCGCGCTGTCTGGCGAGGCGAAGCTCCATGTGCGAGTTCATGATGAAGTACGTCAGTCCCGCCGCGCCCACGACGCAGATCGCTGACCACAGCATAATCAGGAGCGCGCTCATACCCGAAGTTTAACCCGTTCCGTCTATTTTTTGGCCGGAAATCACCGCCGCCAGTACGGAAAAACGCAGCGTAAACAGCGCACTGACTGCTGTTTTCATACGATAGACAATACCGTTGGTTAATCCGTGATGCTTGCCAAGGTAAACCGCGGTGCCGGCGGCGCGGTCTCCGCTGAGCGCAGATGCGGACACGGGTGACGGCGAAGCCTCGTGAATTGCCGTCACACTGTGAAGGATAACCACCTTCTTATTGGCGCGCCGCACCTGCATGGGTATCTCGATGGCGGGGCCATATGTGCCGTAGCGCTCGTCGACGTGGCGCAGCGCACGCAGGAAGAACGAGCGGAACATGATGGCGGCGCAGGATGTGGCGTCGACTGCGAGTTCTTCGCCGGTTGATTCTCTGGCAGCCGGGGGCAAGCGAAGCTCCGGGTCGGGGTTTGAGGGCGTGGGAAGGGAACGCACCTGCGGGACCGGATTTCCCCCGGAGTCGGTGACGAGAGGGCAAACAGCGCCGGCTTCGGTATGCGCTTCGAGATAGTCGGCAAGGCGTGCGACCGCGTCGGCTGAGATGCAGGTGTCGTCATGCAGCCAGAGCAGGTATTCGCCTTCAGCCGCGCGCAGGCCGATGTTGAGCGCTTTGGTCAGCCCGAAATTTCTCGGGAGACGATGGAAAAGGATGTGCGGATATTCCTCGACTATGTTCTCCGAGCCATCAGATGACCCGTTGTCGACGACGATTACCTGAAACGCGGCGCCAAGCGCTTTGAGACTTGCACGCAGCGACTCGATGCGATTCAGCGAAACGATAATGACGGAGATCCGCGGAGTCTGTTTCTCGGGAACTTCGGCTTGTGGGGTCAACTGAGTCATTTTAGCGTCAAGTGTCCCAATATGACCGCGCGGCGCGCGCCCGTGGCAGAGGGCAGGTTGCCCGGCTGATGTTTCCAGGTGCGATACGCGAGGATGGCGAAGGCGATGGCCTCTTTCGCATCGGGATCGATACCGAATTCCGCGCTGGTCGTGAGGTGGGTGGCCGGAAGGAAGGCCGCCAGTTGAGCCATGAGCTGACGATTATGCACG
This sequence comes from Terriglobia bacterium, assembly GCA_963709215.1. Lineage (GTDB taxonomy): Bacteria > Acidobacteriota > Terriglobia > Bryobacterales > Bryobacteraceae > BOG-234. The sequence continues at coordinate 323,011 of CAVPVO010000002.1, forward strand.
CCGCCGCCGGATGCGATGAGTTCGTCGGTGCCGGCGGGAATAGCGCGGGCGATAGTTGCGGCCGTCAGGACGGTGGCGGTGGCGATGCGGTCTTCGAAGGGAATGTCGAGTGCAAGAAAGCGTTCCACGAAGGCTGCCCCGTACTGTTCGCGGCCGGCGGATTTGGGCGGCGGTGCGGCATAGTAACGATCGCGGAGCAGGGAAGCGAGCAGGGCGCGATCGACATGTCCGCGCGCCGCGATAGCGCCGTCGCGATCGAAGCGCTGTTTGCCGTCTGTCATCCGTTCGACCAGCTGGTCGATGACCATGTTGCCCGGGCCGGTATCGAATGCGCACCGCCGGTCGGGAGTGATGGTGATGTTCGCGATACCGCCGATGTTGAGCGCCACGCGTTTGCGCTTCGGATGCGAAAAAAGAAGCACATCGACAAAGGGGACAAGCGGTGCGCCCTGACCGCCGGCGGCGATGTCGCGCGTGCGGAAATCGGAGACGACGGGAACGCCGAGGCGTTCTGCGATCACGGCCGCTTCGCCGATCTGGAGCGTGTTGGCGGCCGCCTTCGTGATAGATCGTCTGTCCGTGGCAGCCGACCAGATCGACGGGCTCGGCGTGTGGCGGCAAACGGCTTTCGCGTAGAGTTCACCGAGTTCGAAGTTGAGGCGCGAGATCTCGGCCGCGGGCATTGCGGTCGAGCGCAGAATCCGCGCGCGGGTTGGTTTCGGATAGGGAGTCGTGTGATGCGCCACGGTGCGGATGCGTTCGCCCTGAATATCGACGATCGCGACGTCGATGCCGTCGAGCGAAGTGCCGCTCATGATGCCGGCGACTCTCATTCCGATCTCCCTCTGCAGATCTTCAAGAAACCGCAGGGCTTCGACCGGCCGCATCTCGTCGATCTTCAGCGCGCGGATCTTCTGCTTGATCTCGTCCGCGCCAGGCTCGAAGAGGCGAATCTGCACGGCGGCGGGTTCCGGATGCGGCGACAGTCGCTCGACCGCGCGATGCTCGGTCGCTCATGCAGCGGAGCACTTCGCGGGCGCGTTCGATCACGCCGGCGGGCAGGCCGGCCAGGCGCGCGACTTCGATCCCGTAGCTGCGATCGGCCTTGCCGGGCTCGACTTTGCGCAGGAAAATGATGCGGTCGCCGGCTTCTTTGACCGCGACGCGCAGATTGCGCACGCCCGGCAAGCTGTTCGGCGAGTTCGGTGAGTTCGTGATAGTGCGTGGCGAAAAGGGTCTTCGCGCGCGTGTGAGTGGCGATGTGCTCGACCACGGCCCAGGCCAGCGAGAGGCCGTCGTAAGTCGCGGTGCCGCGGCCGATTTCATCGAGAATGATGAAGCTGCGCGGCGTGGCGGTGTTCAGGATCACGGCGGTTTCGGTCATCTCGACCATGAAGGTGGAGCGTCCGCGCGCCAGATTATCCGACGCGCCGATGCGCGTGAAGATGCGGTCGATCAGCGGCAGCAGCGCGGCATCGGCCGGCACCCACGAGCCCATCTGCGCCAGGATCGCGATGAGCGCGGCCTGGCGGAGATAGGTGCTCTTGCCGCCCATGTTGGGGCCGGTGATGATGGCGATCTGGTCGGCGGCGTCGTTGAGATAGAGGTCGTTGGGGATAAAGCGGCCGGCTTCTTCGCCGGCGAGCTTTTCGATCACGGGATGGCGGCCGGCAGCGATCCGCATCTCGCCATCGGCCGAAAACTGCGGGCGCGTGTAGCGGTTCTCCGCGGCCACCTGCGCGAGCGCGGCCGAGACATCGAGTTCCGCGACGGCCGTCGGCCGTGGCGCGAATGCGCCGCGCCTGATCGGCGGCTTTCTGCCGAATCTCGGCGAAGATGCGCTTTTCGATTTCGAGAATCTTCTCCTCCGCCGCGAGCACCTTGCGCTCGTATTCCTTGAGCTCGGGCGTGGTGAAGCGCTCGGCGTTGACCAGCGTCTGCTTGCGCTCGTAATCGGCCGGCGCGAGATGCAGGTTGGCCTTCGAAATCTCGATGTAGTAGCCGAAGACGTTGTTGAAGCGGACCTTGAGCGACGCGATGCCGGTGCGCTGCCGTTCGCGCGCTTCGATCTGCGCGATGTACTGGCGGCCGTTCTGGCTGAGGTCGCGCAGTTCGTCGAGTTCGGCGTCGTAGCCCGCGCGGATGGTGGCGCCGTCGCCGATGTTGATGGGCGGAGCGTCGGACAAGCGCGGCGAGGATGGGCCCGGAGGCTTCGGGCACCGGATCGAGCCGCGCGAAGGTTTCGCGCGAGGCGCGCCGAAAGAGGTTTCGCGGCCAGCCGCGCGGCATTCGGCAAGCCGCGGCGTCTGATCGAGCGATTTGCCGAGCGCGAGAAGATCGCGCGGACCGGCGCTGCCGATCATGACTTTGGCGAGCAGCCGTTCGATATCGAGCACCGGGCGCGAGTTGTTTGCGCAGTTCGGCGCGCAGGATGGTTTCGCGCGCGAGGTCGCTCACGACGTCGAGGCGCGCTTCGATTTCGGCGAGGTCGAGCGAGGGGCGCAGCAGGCGCTGGCGCAGCAGACGTCCGCCCATGCCGGTCGCGGTCTGATCGAGGACGCCGATCGAGGGTGGCGCCGCCGTCGGAGAAAGATCGGCTCGACGAGTTCGAGATTGCGCACCGTGACGGCGTCGAGCACCATGGTTTCGGCGCGGTCGAAGTACCGCGGCGGATCGAGATGATCGAGCGCGGCGCGCTGCGTGTCGCGCAGGTAGTGGAGCACGGCGCCGGCCGCCGCGACGGCGCGTGGGCGATCCGGCGAGCCCGCAGCCATCGAGCGAATGCAGGCGGAAGTGCTCGCGCAGAATGCGGTCGGAGTAATCGGAGCTGAAGACCCAGTCATCGAGTTCGGTGACGATCCAGCGCTTTGGTTCGGGCTGGGGAAGAAGGGGCGCTTCGGCGGCGACCAGCACTTCGCGCGCGCCGATGCTTTCGAGCAGGCCGGGCAGTTCGGCGAGGTCGACTTCGGTGGCGCGGAATTCGCCGGTGGAGACATCGACGTAGGCGAGGCCGGCGCGCGCGCCGTTGCGCGAGACAGCTGCGAGGTAATTGTTTTCGTGCGAGCGGAGCAGGTGCGCGTCGGTCGCGGTGCCAGGCGTGACGATGCGGGTGACTTCGCGGCGCACCAGCTTCTTGCCGGGACCGGCCTCTTCGATCTGATCGCAGATGGCCACGCGATAGCCGCGTCCGATGAGGCGCGCGATGTAGCCTTCGGCCGCGTGATAGGGGACGCCGCACATCGGGATGGCGGCGCCTTTTTCCTTGTTGCGCGCGGTGAGGGTGATTTCGAGTTCGCGCGCGGCGAGTGACGGCGTCGTCGAAGAAGAGCTCGTAGAAATCGCCGAGCCGGAACATGAGCAGCGCGCCGGGGACCTGCTGCTTGATGGCGTGGTACTGCCGCATCAGCGGCGTGGATGCCGATTCGGCGTTCATGAGGGGAAATACCTATTGTGCATCGCGGACGGCGGCGGAGTGCCGCGCGGAACGGCTTGACAGGTGCCGTTCGTCAACGCTGCATCATGTAGCGCTACAGTGTTTCGCGCGAAGAACCCTCGCAAACCGCTGTCCGAACTCGAACATCTGGTGATGGATGTACTGTGGACACGCGCGCGAAGCACTGCTGAGGATGTGCGCGAAGCCTTGGCCGAACGCCACCCCATGAAGGACTCCACGGGCGGACTGTCCTCGGGCGGCTCGAGGAAAAAGGTTATGAGATCATCGACCGGCTCTGCGGCGGTTCGGTCGAGCAGTTGATCGTGGGTATGGTCGATCCCGAGCTTCTGGATGCGCGGGAACTGCGACGTCTTGCGGAGAAACTGGCCCGACGTAAGAATCGCACCGGAAAGGAGCAGGATGTCGATTGATCTTGTGTCGAAACTTATCAGCGCCGCAGTTCGCGCAGCGGCTCTCGCAGTTTCTGGACCGGACGTTAGTCGATAAGACGGGCATCGCCGGCACCTTCAATTTCCGCTTGGAGTTCACGCCCGAGCCCAACATGCCGGCCCAGGCGACCCTCGCCCGCCGTAGTGGAGATTCGGGCGACGCCGCCAATCCTGACGCTGGGCCAAACCTCTTTGCCGCTCTCCAGGAGCAGATCGGATTGAAGCTTTCGTCCGAAAAGGGGCGGTGAGCTTCCTGATCATCGATCACGTGGAAAAGCCGACGGCGAACTGATCACTCCCTTCGTCCGGATTCCCGCGGAGGGTGTTGTCTGAATGCGTGGTACTGCCGCAGGCGGGCTCACGATCTGTTCAGAAAGTTCCTCATACTCACCGCTATCAGCTCACTGCAGCCGGAAGACCTTGTCATCACCGGATCAAGGCACCATTAGTACAAAAAATCCGCGAGCAGTCTTCGTTCTTTGTGAAACTGCTGTAGAACTTGTGCCACGTTCAGGGTGCTAAAATTCGGCTTATCCATGCCCAATCCTGCGGCGTCCCGTCCCGTATCGAAGCCCCTTTCTGAAGTCGATCCCGCCATCTTCGATCTCATTCAAAAGGAAACGCGCCGGCAGGACGGACAGCTCGAGCTGATCGCGAGCGAAAACTTCACCTCCGAAGCCATACTCGAGGCCACGGGCAGCGTCTTCACTAACAAGTACGCCGAGGGCTATCCCGGCAAACGCTACTACGGCGGTTGTGAATACACCGACGAAGTCGAAAACCTGGCCCGCGAACGCGCGAAGCAGCTTTTCAAAGCGGAATACGTGAACGTCCAGCCGCACTCCGGCTCACAGGCCAATCAGGCGGCCTACACCGCGGTGCTGCAGCCGGGCGACACCGTGATGGGGCTGGATCTCGCCCACGGCGGTCATCTCACGCACGGCCACAAGCTGAATTTTTCAGGCAAGACTTACCACATCGCTGCCTATCAGGTGAACAAAGACACCGAACAGATCGACTTCGACGTTATGGCACGCCTCGCCGATGAGTACAAGCCGAAGATGATCATTGCGGGCGGCAGCGCCTATCCGCGCAAACTGGATTTCGCGAAATTTCGCGCCGTGGCAGATTCTGTCGGCGCCCTTTTTCTGGTCGACATGGCGCACATCTCCGGTCTGGTCGCAGCGGGCCTGCACGCCAACCCCTGCGAGTACGCCGATATCGTCACCTCAACCACCCATAAGACCCTGCGCGGCCCTCGCAGCGGCATTATTCTTGCGAAAGAAAAATACGGCCCGGCCATTGACAGGACCGTGTTTCCCGGCACGCAGGGCGGTCCGCTGGTTCACGTCATGGCGGCCAAAGCGGTCTGCTTCCGCGAGGCCATGCAGCCGGAGTTCCTCACTTACTCGAAGCAGGTGATCGCCAACGCCGCCACGCTTGCCAAAGGCATGCAGGAGGAAGGCTTCCGTATAGTCTCGGGCGGCACGGATACGCACCTGATGCTGGTGGATATCTTCTCGAAGGGCGTGAAGGGCAGGGAAGCCGAGCTGGCGCTCGACCGCGCGCGCATCACCGTGAACAAGAACGCGATTCCCTTCGACGTCAATCCCCCGCTGAACCCGAGCGGCATTCGTCTCGGCAGCCCCGCCGTTACGACCCGCGGATTCACCGAAACCGAGATGCGCGAAGTGGCTTCGCTGATCGCCGAAGTTCTCCACGCGTTGAACAGCGTCACATCGGAGGACGTGATTGCGGCGGTGCGCCGGCGCGTGGAGACGCTCACTTCACGATTCCCGCTGTACGCCTGGAAAATGCAGCCGGCCGGGGTGTGAGCCTCCGCATTGCGATCGATACGCGGCGCACCCGCGACTTCGGCGTCGGCACTTACATCCGCAATCTGGTGCAGGCTTTGGCGGCGGCAGGCACGGATCACCATTACCATTTGATTTGCGCGCCTGACGAAGTCCGGCAGTTTGCAGGCCTGCCGGCGAATTTTGAGACCGTCAGCTACGCGCGCCACGACTCGTCACGTGTCGACCACTTCGCCCTGCCACGCCTGATTCGCAGCCTCCAGGTGGACGTCACGCACATCCCGTTTCACCGTGTTCCGCTGTTCCTTGACAAGCCCTATGTGGTCACGATTCACGACTTGAGCAGCATTTTCTACGACGAATCTCCGCGCCTCCTGCACGCGGCGCATCGCTTTCGGCTGCGGCGAGGTCTCGAGCGTGCGAGCGGCATCATCGCAGTATCCGGCGCGACGGAGCGCGATGTGCTGAATCTCGTTCCGCACAAGGCCGACCGCGTCCGGCTCATCTACAATGCGCCCGATCCAATATTTGTGGAACGCCGTCCGGCAGGTTCCCCCGGCGGAAGCGGCGCCCGGAACCTCTCGCGCGAGCGTCACCGGATTCTGGAGCGCTACCAGATCCGCTATCCTTTCCTGCTCTATGCCGGCTCGATTCGTCCGCAGAAAAACATTCCGCGACTGATCGAAGCGTTCGCCGTGGCGCGTAACGGTCTGGCGAATCACGCGGGCTACCGCGACCTGCGGCTGATCATCATCGGCGACGAGATCTCGCGCCATCCCGACGTGCGCCGCGCCGTCATCCACAGCCGCGTGGAGCACTGCGTGCGCTTTCTGGGCTTTATTCCGTTTGACACGCTCCGCATCTTTCACGAGCTGGCAACGGCCTTCGTCTTCCCGTCGCTCTATGAAGGGTTCGGACTGCCTCCGCTTGAAGCCATGGCCTCAGGAGTTCCGGTCATCGCTTCGGCGGTCAGTTCGCTGCCCGAGGTGGTGGGGGGCGCGGCGATGCTGGTGAATCCTGAAAACGTTTTCGACATTGCGCGCGGCATCAGCGAGGTGCTGCTGAACGATACGCTGCGGGAGGAACTGATCCGCAAGGGCCGAAAACAGGCGGCGAGCTTCAGTTGGGCGCGTACTGCCGAAGCTGTCCTGAAACTTTACGCGGAACTGGGCGCGCCGCGGCGTGGTCAAGGCTGACAGCGCAGCCGTAATGTTCAGCGCCGGCAGAAACCCGGCAGCGGAAAGCCCGACCCCACTAAGCGTTGCACCGTTTGGCCCTTCGGGTGCATTCTAGAAGCGGGAGCGGTTATGGCCCGACACATTCTGCGCGGTTTCGCACTCGCGCTGCTGGCTCTTGCGCCCGCGGGCGCACAGTATAAGCCGCGCGACGTATCCGGTGTTGTCACGGACCTCCGCGGCAATGCTCTTCCGAAGGTAGCGGTCCAGATCGAGAACACCAGGACGCTGCTGGTGCGTTCTTACATCACCGGACCGGACGGCCGTTATCACTTCGAAGACCTGAATGACGATATCGATTTCGTCCTCAAGGCCCACTACCGCAGGTTCTGGTCGAAGCCGAAGACTCTCAGCAAGTTCAACGCGGAGCATCACCCGGTGGTGATGCTGGTTATTCCGGTCGACTAGGCGCGGCCAGATCGTCCAGCAGATTCGCGGCTTTCGTCAGATTGTCGACACCAAATACCAGCATCGTCTGATTGGTATCCGGATCCACGCCGCAATAGGAATAGTCGATGTTGATCCGGTTCTCGCCAAGCCGAGCGGCGGCTCGCCCCAACTCACCCGGCCGATTAGGCAGATACCCCACGGCGACATCCGTCTCCTCGAAGATCATGCGCATGCCGCTGAGTACTGCCATGGCGCTCGCACGGTCGTTCACGATCAGGCGTGCCAGGCTTTCGCCTTCCTCGACAAACGACTGAAAGGCCAGAATATTGACCCCGCGCCCGGCCAGCGCGAGGAAGCACTTCCCCAGCGCGCCAGGCTTATCTTCGATCGTGACGGTGAACTCTTTCATCTTCGGCATGTGGTCTGATCCTTGGCGGTTCGGAAAACCCCGGCGACACAGGCGGAGAGTTTCTATCATGCCACGAGGGCGGCGAAAACCTGACGTTCGCTATCCTGATTGACAATGCGACGGCGCATCTGCGTCTTCTGTGGTTCCTCTTCTGGTATTCGTCCTGCCTACACGGCTGTCGCCGCCATGGTGGGCCGGCGTCTCGCCGCGCACGGGATTGGCGTGGTCTATGGCGGCGGACGGAACGGTCTGATGGGGACGGTGGCGGATGCGGCTCTCGAAGCGGACGGAGAAGTGATAGGTGTCATCCCGAGGCATCTGGCGGAGCGCGAGGCGGCGCATCCGGGCGTCACCGATCTGCGCATAGTGGGCTCCATGCACGAACGCAAGGCGCTGATGTCCCACCTCGCGGACGCGTTTCTGGCGCTGCCCGGCGGGTTCGGCACGTTTGAGGAATTCTGCGAGATCATCACGTGGACGCAGCTGGGACTGCATCGCAAACCCTGCGGGATACTGAACGTCGACGGCTACTACGACCACCTCCTCGCGCTGTTCGACCACGCGGTCTGCGAACGCTTCCTCAAGCCGCTGCACAGGCAGATCGTGATCTCGGGAGACGATCCGGAGGCGCTGATTGCGAGGCTTCTCGAGTACCAGGCGCCTGTGCTCGACAAGCTGCTCGACGCGGACGAAACATGAGCGCGACGGCAGCCTCGAGCCGGGCCGCGAAAACGTTTCGCGATATCTTCGATTCGGGCAGGCCGCTCACCTGGGTGCGATCCTCCGAAGAGCAGCGCGTGGGCAACGTGCTGCGCGGCCTGGGTGGGCCCATGTGGTCGTGGAGCCTTACCGAAGGCCTGGTCCGTAATGGCGCGTCAGCCGAACCGGGCACGCATTCGCCGCGCGCCGTGCTCGACTTCATTGCGGCGCACAATGGTCCCGGCATCTTCCATCTGAAGGATTTTCACGAACCGCTGCGGGAATCGTCCGAAATCCGGCGGCGCCTGCGCGATGTCTATGAGGCCTGTCTCGACCGGGGCAAGTTTGTCGTCATTACTTCACCGGTGGCTGACATCCCCGCCGAACTCGAACGGAGCGTGATTTCGGTTGAGCTGCGTCCGCCCGATATCGTGGAAATGACCGGGCTGCTTGGTGAAGAAAAAGAATCCGCCGGTCTGGATGACGATCAGCTCACCGGATTGGCTCGCGCGCTGCAGGGTCTTACGCTCGATGAAGCGCGCTACGCGCTGCGCCGGGGTCTGGCGGCCTATGGGAAGCTCGGACCCGAAGCACTGCCCGCGATCCTCGAAGAAAAGCGCCTGCTGGTCAACCGCAGCGGGGTGATCGAAAACATCACCAGCGGCGGCAATCTGGCCGAGGTTGGTGGTCTGGAAGGCCTCAAGTCATGGCTCGTTGATCGCGGCAAGCTGTTTCATATGCGCGAGAGTCTGACAAAGGAGCTTGTCCCGAAAGGCGTCCTGATCATGGGGATTCCTGGCTGCGGCAAGAGCCTGTGCGTGAAGGCCATCGCATCACATTTCGGGATGCCGCTCTATCGTGTGGACATGATCGAGATCTTTTCCGGCCGCCACGGCAAGCCGGAGGGCGCATTTGTCGCCGCCTGCCGCATGATGGAGGACATGGCGCCCGCCGTGCTTTGGTTCGACGAAATCGAGATGGGCATCACGGCAACCGAGTCGAGCGGCGAGCAGGGCCGAATCTTTGCGTTCTTCCTGACGTGGATGCAGGAGAAAACGCGCGGCCTGTTTGTGGCCGCTACCGCTAATCGCATCGACCTTCTTCCCGCCGAGATGATCCGCAAAGGCCGCTTCGACGAAGTGTTCTTCGTCGACCTGCCGCAGGAAGACGAACAGATCGAGATCTTCCGCATCCATCTCGAACGCCGCGGCATTGACACCAGCGGCTTCGATCTCACGAAGCTCACGCAGTTCACCGTCGGGTGGACCGGCGCCGAAATCGAGCAGTGCGTCGTGTCCGCTGTGACGAAGTGTGTGCTGGCGGGTCAGCCGCTCACCGAAAGAGACCTGGTCGCGACGGCGGTGAAGATCGTTCCTCTTTCCCGCACCATGAAGGAGCAGATCAGCCATATTCGCGGATGGGCGTTTGAACGCGCGGTCCGCGCCTCCCCGCAGAAGCGCCCGGGAGGTTAGGAGCGCAGAAGCGCCCGCGAGACTAGGAGCGCAGAAGCGCCCGCGAGGTTAGGCGCTAGAGTTCCCTCTCAGCGGTGTTCGTCGCGATGCTCTTCTTCGCGCGCGCGCCCGTTCTGCCAGGCTTTCCGCTCCTGCTCATTGCGCGGCCGCAGAGCATGTGATTCCGGTACGCGCGCGGCTGGAGCGACACCTGGCCGGTAGGCCGGGGCCGCCGCGAACCGCCGCACAGACGGGAACGGATGAACATACGCGGCGCGGTTTGTCCATGTCCGGCCCCATACCGCATTGTTGACGAAGATCGCGTGCGAGCGCCAGTCGAACCGGCTCACGCCCCAGCCCCAGGGCGCAAATGCCGGGCCGATGGCCACGCCGAAACGGAATCCGATGGCGGCTGTCACCACGATCCCCGGACGCGGCGGATAGAACACGACCGCCGGGCTGTACACGGGCACCACAATAAACGCCGGATTCACCGGCGCTATCGCAATGTAAGGTCCGGGCGTGACGATCATCTCCGGATTCGAGCGCAGGTAGCCGTAGTCTATAAGCCTGCTGCCGCATGCGCTGCACCGCGTCCATCACGGCCGGCTGGTTTGCAAGGAACGCATCGCCAAGCTCATGGGTCCACGAGGGATCCGACGCCATCATGTCCAGCACATTGGGAAACGGCAACAGCGCCTGCACGCTGGGATCGAACGGCAGTTGATCCGACTGGATGGCGGCTGCCAGCGCCGGACCGGTCAGATAGTGATGCTGGTCCGCCCAGTTCGCCGCCCCGGGGATCTGATCGGAGAACGTCGCAGCGGGGAGAATCTGGGCCAGCAGCGGATCGGGGTAGAGAGCGATGCGTGAAACGACGCGGTCCAGTTCCTGCGGCGGAAAGTACGGAGGAGGCTGCTGCGGATAGGGCTGCGGCGGATACTGCTGAGTCTGCGGCGGGTATTGCTGCTGTTGCGGCGGGTACGGCTGCTGCGGCGGGTACGGCTGCTGCGGGTATTGCTGCTGCTGTTGCGGCGGATACTGCTGCTGCGGAGGGTATGGCTGCTGCGGATCCTGTGGGTACTGCGGCGGGGGATATTGCTGCGGAGGGTACTGCGGCGCCTGTGCGGGCGGATACGGCTGCGTCTGATCCGGGTATTGAGGCGCCTGCGCGTAAGCCGGCGCGCCGACCACTACCCCGAGAAGCATCGTCATAGCCAAGCTCGATTTCGCAATGCCGCGAGTTAATATCACCAGGATCCTTTTCCTCCAAACACGCAGACGAAGCCGGACAAACTTCCGTTGCTGACGCAGCGCGAGATTAACAGGATTAAATCTGTGACGGCGGACTTACGAAATCGACGTCGCTGTTTCAGGTACTTTGATCGGCTCCAGCTGGGCCCTGATTTCACCCCAGCGATCTTTCATCCATGGCGGCAGATGCAGTTCCTGGCCGAGCGTCGCCGCCGGTTCGTCCTTCTCGAAACCGCCCGGCACGTTGCAGCAGCTTTCCACCAGAATCCCGCCCGGACACCGGCAGTACATCGAATGAAAATAGAACCGGTCTTTGATCTCCGAGGCGTCGGTGTAACCCAGTTCTTCGTAGATGGCCTTCTGCTGCGCCATCGCGTCGTCGTCGGCGGCCCACAGCGCAATATGATGCACCGTGCCCGCGCCGAATCCCCAGCTGCCCTGCGCGCGCTCCGGTTCCACCTGCAGCGTGATCGTCTTGTTCGCGCCGCCCTTGCCGGTTTCGAAACGATGATACGGTCCGTCTTCGCCCGTTTTGCGGAATCCCAGCGCCTCTTCGAAAAAGTGCTGCGTCTCGCCCACTTCGCGTACCGAAAGCAGGGCACCATAGAAGCCGTGAATCGATTCGCCGAGGCTGATCTCGGGCGTCACCCAGCCCACGCGCTTGTCCGCCGCGTCTTCCATCACTTCGAAGCTCAGCCCCGCGGGATGGCGAAAGCGGATGAACGACTGCCCGAAGCGCTCGGCCACCGGGTCCTGATCGATGTGGTGCTTCTTCAGATGATCTTTCCAGAAAGGCAGCGTGCCTTTCGAGACCGTAAAGGTGGTCGCCTGCACCTGGCCTGAGCCGCGGCGACCCGCTTTGCGGCCATAGGGGAAGGTGGTCATCACGGAGCCGGGTTCGATGTTCCGGTTGGAGTAGTAGAGGTGGTAAATCGGAATCGAGCCGTCCATGAGAACGGTTTGCTTGGCCATGCGAAGGCCAACGGCCTGGGTGAAAAATGTAACGTCTTCCTGCGCTCCGCCCGCACAGGCGGTGATGTGATGATAACCGGTTAACGGATATTCCATAGCTCTGCGATAAACGCTTCCTGCTGATTTGATTTACGCACGCACGCGATGGGCTTTATGCATGCGGAAGTAAACTCTATCACAACCACAATCTATAAACTGACAAGTTTGGCGCCGGCGAGATGGTCGATACTTTCGCGATGCCGCATCGCATCCTCGAAGTTTCGCCGCGCCACGCGGGCGTGTTCACGCGCGATCATTTCGGCGCGCATGCCCTCTCCGCTCGCGATGGCTTCCACAATGGCGCAGTGCTGATCGGCCGAAATCAGAAACAGCTCGCGCAGGTCGTTTGAAATGTACTGCCGGTTCAGAAAAGCGCTGGGCGACGCAAAGGGCAGGCAGCAAGCCCTTTCGATGGCGCGGCGAAGCATTCGGCTGCCCGCCAGATCGAGCAGCGCGGCATGAAACCGCGCATTCAGATCGATATAAGCCGTGAAGACTTCAATCGTCATCTTCGGACGGCGAACGAGCGACAGAATCTCCTGACTCAGGGCTTCCATCGGCGCGAGGCTTCGGGGATCTCGCAGCTTCTCTGCCGCCCTGCGGGCAGCGGCCCCTTCGAGCACGCCGCGCAGTTCGATGGAATCGTGAATATCCTCGACTGAGAAACTCTGCACGCGGAACCCGCGCTTGGGCAGAGGTTCCAGAAAGCCCTCGTTCGCCAGCCGCTCCAGCGCCAGATGCAGAGGGATGCGGGAAATATTGAGCTGCTCGGAAAGCGGCACTTCGCGGATTTTTTCGCCCGGACGGAGCCTGCCGTCAACCAGCATTTCGCGCAGTTCCAGCGTGGCGCGCGCCGTTTGCGACGAAGATCCGGATTCCCTGGCTGACAAAATGTTGCGAACCGCAGGCCGGGAAGCTCTGTTCGGGATGTTGGGGCTCATTGACACGACATCTTCCTAAGGCATAGACTGTAGCACGAAAGCCTTTTGCATGCATTTCCCCAAGACTCTGGCGCTTTGCGCCCTCACTGTATCCATAGCTGCCACCCTGTTCGCGCAGGCCGCTAATCCCGACGCCTTCAACCGCGGTCCGCAGAGCGGTCCCGGGCGGGGTCGCGGCGACGGCGCGCCTACCGGGCCTGCCCCGAAAAACGCCGAAGGCAAGCCCGACATTTCCGGCGCCTGGGCTCCGAACGCGATCCGCGAAAACGTCGATATGGTTGCGACCGGCGTGCATCCTCCTTTTCAGGCGTGGGCGGAAAAGGCCTACAACGAACGCAAATCGAATATCTCGAAAGACGATCCGGAAGCGCGCTGCCTGCCTCCCGGCGTGCCCCGCATGAGCACCACGCCCTATCCGTTCCGGATTATGCAGACGCCCGGCCTGACGCTCATCGTCTACGAAGGCGGTGCACATATCTGGCGGCAGATCTTCACGGATGGCCGCAAGCATTCCGACGATCCCAATCCTACCTGGCTGGGCGAATCGATCGGCCATTGGGAAGGCGACACATTCGTGATCGACACGATCGGTTTCAACGGCAAGAGCTGGGTCGATGAATCCGGTCTCCCGACAACCGAGAAGCTGCACGTTATCGAACGCATCCGGCGCGTGGATGCGGGGCATCTCGAAATCGAACACACTGTCGACGATCCGGGCGCCTACACCGCCCCCTGGAAGTTCACGACGCACCCCACGCTGCTCAAAGGCGAGCTCATGGAGTACATCTGCCAGGAAAACAACCGCGACCTCGAGCACCTGGTCGGCGCGAGCAAATAGTTTTCGTCAGCCGGTTTCGTCAACGGCGATCGGTGCCGGTTTTGAGCGACTGTCTGGCCAGCCGCTCGATTCGGCGCGAGCTCACAACTTCGCCCGATCGTATGTATATCTCGTGGTTCTTCTGCAGATCATTGGGTTCGTAAACGTAGTTGGCCATCAGCCCGGCGGACTGTTCCATACCCCGCGCTGAAGAATCCCCCATCCAGTTAATACGTTCCAGCCGCGCACCGTTCTTCAGATGAAAGCGCGCCACCGAATCGAGCGGCTCATGATCGCGCTTGGCCGACAGCAGGTACAACGCGCACATCGACAGAAGGTGCAGGCGCCGCTCTTCCGGCCATTTGCTGCTGTCCGCGGCATCCGGTCCTTTCAGGATCGACTGCAATTCGTCCTGCCCTGGCTGCTGGAGCAGCCATTTCCGGAATCCGGGTATAGGTGAAAGCGTGGCGTAGTTCCGGATGCGCGGCAGACTGGCTTTCAGATCCTCCACCACTTGTTTAATCAGCGAACTCCCGAACGGCACACCGCGCAGACCCTTCTGGCAATTGGTGATCGAGTAAAAGATCGCATGATCCGCCGTCTCGGGATCGCCCACCGGCGCACCCGGATCGATGAGCGGCTGAATCCTTTCGCTCATCCCGCGCGTCAGCGCCACCTCGATAAAGATCAGCGGCTCGCCGGGCAGGGCGGAGTGGAAAAACGCATAGCAGCGCCGGTCGGCTTCGAGGCGGCGCCGCAGGTCGTCCCATCCCTGAATCTGGTGGACGGCCTCATACGCGATGAGCTTCTCGAGGACTACCGCCGAGGAATGCCAGTCGATTTTTTCCAGCGTGAGGAATCCGCTGTTGAACCACGAAGCGAGCAGATGGCCCAGGTCCACCGCAATCGGCTCCAGGCCCGGATCGGAGCTGAGTTCGCTCAGTACCTGCCGGCGTATCTCGATCAGTTCGCGCGTGCCGTCCGGTGCCATGTTCAGCCGCCGGAACAGTTCCTGACGCGGTGGTTCCACAATGGTCTGGAGTTGTCGCAGATTGACGGGCGAAGGATCTGCGCGATATGCGTCCGCCGCGCGGCCTACCTCATCGGGATTGGGCGAAAACTCGCTGACCAGCGCGCTGAGAAACGCTTGCCGATCGCCCGGAGGCAGGGCCTTGTAACCCTGGAGAATTTCCGCGGCCAGGCGGCTGGCGCCAATCGTGCCGCCATCGGAGACAAGACGGCGGCTGAGGGAGACAACTCTCTCAACTGCCTTCGCCCCACCCGCGCCATTGTCCGCGTCGGACTTCGGCCGCCAGCGCAGAATTCTTGCAAGTCCCACCCGTTTCCCCCGCGTCCGCGCTTCGGTCTGAAGTTCCGATGGCCTGAGCTGCGTGAAGCCGTCGCCATCGAAATTGTAGCTTTGCGGAATGCATGCAGTCAACGAGACCCCGGAGATGGTGGATTGATGAGGAGTATTCCCCGGGGGCCGAATTCTTACCCATATCCCGGTGAAACGGGCCTGAACGAAGTTCCCCCGTTGAGACGAAGTGTTGATAAGGCATTTGGAGTAATCAATAGAATTTCTATATTTGTCGTATATCTGGTGGCCTGCCGGGAAGTTCTGGGCTCCCTGGTCTTTTGATGCGCCCTCGTTTCGAATCCCGGCGCTGGGTGTCGGGCGCAGCAGTCGAAAAACTATCATGGATTGGAGACCAAATGAAATCGGGGGTTCTGGGGTTGCTGTGCTTCGCGGTGTTGTGTATCACTCTACCCTTGGTTTATGGCCCTTCCACGCCCCGCGGAATGACGTCACCTGGCTGAAGGACGCGAACGGCCTGGCTTTTGGAACCCACGGAACTGTCATGAGCTTCAATGTCCTGAAGGCGATCGGTCCGCAAGAGGGCGAACGTGGCACCGTTGAGATTTGGATTAAGCCGGTCCGCTGGAGCAGTTCGGCGACACTCGTCGCTCTGTATCGACCGGAATACGGCGTCCAATTTGTCCTGCGTCAATCGTTGAGCGACATTGAGGTGAGTACCGAATCACAGGCGCTCAAGGGGCGGAATTTCCGGAATCATTTCTATGCTGACGACGCCCTCGGTCCCGCGCTGCGCCAGAAGAGACCGGTTCTCATAACGGTCACCTGCGGCACGCAGGGAACGAAGGTATATCTTGACGGCGCGTTGGCGATTGCGGAACCACAGTTCCATATAGATCCGAGGGTGCTTACGGGCCGAGTGATTCTGGGAGACTCTCCGCGGCAGCCGGACAGCTTTAAGGGGCAGATTCGTGGCCTCGCTATTTTCGAATCGGAGTTGAACAGCGCCCAGGTTCTGCATCACTACGATACCTGGAAGTCGGCCGGGCGGCCGGATATTACGCAGGAAGACCGCAATGCGGCGCTTTATCTGTTCGATGAGCACGGCGGGGCGATTATTCGCAGCCATACGGGAATAGCAGCGCGGGACCTTTACATACCCGAGAATTACCAGGTTCTAGATAAGATCGCTCTGGAGCCGTTCTGGGAGGAGTTCGACTTCTCCCGAAGTTACTGGTCTGGCAATATTAAAAACATAATCGGTTTCATTCCTTTTGGCTTTTGTTTTTCCGCCTTTTTCAGCATCGTGGGGCGTACCCGGAGAGCCACACTTTTCACCGTTATTCTGGGCGCATTCGTGAGCCTGACAATTGAAGTTCTCCAGGCCTTTCTCCCTACGCGGGATTCCGGCACAACCGATCTCATCACAAACACCATCGGAACTTACATAGGCGTGCTGTGTTACAACAACGTTTATCCCGTCGTTACGAACGTATTTCCGTGGGTGGGTCGCCTTGCAGCGCCTCCATCATAAGGTGGGACAAGATTCGAAGCCGAGCGAGCCTGACAGGCTGCTGAAAAAGCTCGTTTCCTTGCCGCTTCATTAACCACTGCGGAATCAGCACCTGCCCCTCCGAACCGCGACCGGCATTCGGCGACAGCCTGCGGCTGGCCCTGGTTCTCACACCGAGCACTCACCCTGGAAGCGCGCGCCGAATCTTCTCTGCAATCTCGCGCATTTGTCGCTCACTTTCGTATTTGTGGCGCGGCCAGAAGAATCCCTTCAGCCCGTCGCCTTTGTTTCGCGGCACGATATGCACGTGCAGATGCGGCACGCTCTGGCTGATGCGATTATTCACCGCAATGAACGAACCCTCAGCCGTCAGGGCGGATTCAACAGCTTTTTCCAGTTGCTGTACTGTCTGAAATAACGGACCCACCTGCGCGGCGGGAAGATCGGCCAGGGTCTCGAGATGCGTCGCAGGAACCAACAGCACGTGGCCCGGGAACAGCGGCCGATGATCGAGGAACGCCACGGCATCGTCACTTCGCCACACGATCTCCGCAGGAATTCGGCCGGACACTATTTCACAGAACACACAGGCCATGCGCGATCAGATAAAACGATCCGCAAAATCCTCGAGGCGATTCACCAGCACATCGGGCGGGAACTCGCGGAAGGTCTCAGGCTGAAACCCGTATGTCACGCCGCACGACGCCACGCCGGCGTTGCGCGCAGTCTGCACGTCGACGTAGGAATCGCCCACCATCCACGTGTCCTCCGGCGGAATTCCCGCTTCATGACGCAGCGTGTCGATACCGATGCGATGCGGCTTCTTATGCCCGAAGCTGTTGCCGCCATAGACCTGAAAGAAAAGCGGCGCCACGCCCAGCCCTTCCATGATTCGCCGGCTGATACGCACGGGCTTGTTGGTCAGCACGGCAAGCTTCGCGCCCGCCTCGTGAAGCCGGTCGAGCGACTCGCGCACGCCGGGATAGAGAATCGTGTGATCGAGCGCGTGATGCCGATAGTACTCCAGAAAGAACTCGAGCGCGCTCGCCGCTTCATCGTCGCTTGCTTCGGGTCCCATGGCACGCTGGATCAGTACCGGCGCGCCGTTGCCGACAAAGGAAAAAATCTGCTCGTGCGGCAGCGGACCGCGTCCCGCCTGCCCGCGTGTGGCGTTGACAGCGTGCGCCAGGTCGAGGCGCGAATCAATCAGCGTTCCGTCCAGATCGAAGATCAGGAGCGGTATTGCGGCCATCAGGATGCTTTGTGATTCCGCCGCACACGACGTGACTGGGCGCGCGCCGCTGGTTTGCGGCGCGGACGCTTGCCGTCGATCTTCAGCTCGATCATCTTCCTTTGCAGCGTATTGCGGTGGATGCCGAGCAGCTTCGCCGCGGCAGACTGATTCACGTTCGTCGACTGGAGCGCGCGTTCGATCATGCCCTTCTCGAGAATCTCGACCGCCTGTTCCAGAAAAAACCCCGCTTCCATTAAATGATCGATGAGTGCGTCAAAACTTTCTTTCATGCGTCCGGCGAATCCTTAATCGTTGTGCTGGGCGGGGGAGGTGGGTTTCAGCCGAGATTTCACTTGCGCGTATTGTCTCAGAAAACTCGCCTTCAGTTCCATGGGTGCGACGGTAACGAACAGATGCGACGCATCGAGAACGTACGGCGCAATTCGCGAGTGTAACATCGACGCGGACACGGTTTGCGCGTCGACCTCGGGGCCGAACGCCATGTAAGCCGTGAGAAGCGCAATAGTTATCAGAAGTCCGCGCACCAGACCGAAGCCCGCGCCGAGCAAACGGTCGAAGAACGACAGGCCCACGGTACGCAGAAAGCGGTTCACTATCCAGCCGAGCACTGCGCCTGCCATCAGCACGCCGAATACCACGAGCAGGAACCCGAGAAGATTCGCCACCCGCGCCGAGCTGACGTACGGAAGCAGGAACGATCCGGCGAGGCCATAAAACCACATACCGGAGACCAGCGCAAAGAGCGCGGCCGCAAGGCCAATCACTTCACGTGAAAAGCCCTTGCGTGCGCTCATGACGGCCGAGACCAGCAGGATCGTCAGCAGAAAATAATCCAGCCAGTTCACGGCTTGCCGCCGGTCAGACGCGTATAAGCCTCGCGATATTTTGCGGCGGTTTTTTGGATCACGTCCGCCGGCAGAGACGGTGCGGGAGGCTGCTTGTTCCAGTCGAGCGTTTCAAGATAGTCGCGCACAAATTGCTTATCAAAGGATTTTTGCGGACCCCCCTGGGCATATTCGTCACGCTGCCAGAAGCGCGAAGAATCGGGCGTCAGCGCTTCGTCGGCGAGCAGCAGCGTGCCGGCATCCTCTCCCGCCAGACTCCAGCCAAAC
This sequence comes from Terriglobia bacterium, assembly GCA_963709215.1. GTDB lineage: Bacteria > Acidobacteriota > Terriglobia > Bryobacterales > Bryobacteraceae > BOG-234. The sequence continues at coordinate 342,112 of CAVPVO010000002.1, forward strand.
TCGAATTTGGTGTCGGCGAGAATGATGCCGCGGGACTCGGCGTACGCCGCGGCTTTCGAATAGGCGCTCAGCGTGAGATCGCGCAGTCGCGCCGCAGTCTGTCGTCCGACGACCTGCGCAGCCTGGTTGAACGAAATATTCTCATCGTGTCCCGTTTCCGCTTTTGTGGCCGGAGTGAAGATCGGCTCCGGCAGCCTGTCGCTTTCCAGCATTCCCGCCGGCAGCGGAATGCCGCAGATCGCGCCGGTGGCTTTGTAATCCTTCCATCCCGACCCCGAGACATACCCACGCGCCACACATTCGATGGGTTCCATGCGGCAGCGCTTCACCAGCATCGACCGGCCTTCGAGTTGCTCGCGAAACGGCTGCAATTCCCCGGGATAGTCGTCGACATTCGCGGTGATGACGTGATTCGGCACCACGTCCTTCAGAAAATCGAACCAGAAAAGCGACATGTGCGTCAGGATGCGCCCTTTGTCGGGAATGCCCTGCGGCAGGATGCAGTCGAATGCGGAGATGCGGTCGGTGGCGACGATGAGCAGGTCGGCGCCGACTTCGTAAACGTCGCGCACCTTGCCGCTTGCCACGCGCCGGATGCCGGGCAGAGTAGTTGTGGTCAGCGTTTCAGCCACGCGTCACCTTTTGATTTGTTCGTGGGAGATTTCCGGGTCTGTGACCAGATGGCTGTGATAGCGGCTGTAAGAAAAGTAGACGACGAAGCCGATGAGGAGCCAGACGACCAGACGTATCCAGGTCAGGACATCGAGAAAGGCCATCATGGCGAAGCAGACCAGGATGCCGAGAATGGGCACGAGCGGGACGAGCGGCGTCTTATAGGGCCGAGGCAGATCGGGATTGGTTTTGCGCATGATCATGACGCCGCCGCACACGATGACGAAAGCCAGGAGGGTGCCGATGCTGGTCATGTTGCCGAGGCTCGAGAGCGGGACGAGGCCGGAGAACAGGCTGACGAAAACCATGAAAACCAGATTGCAGCGCCAGGGCGTCTGGAAGTTTCGGGTGGATGTCGGAGAACAGCTTCGGCAGCAGCCCGTCGCGCGACATGGAATAGAACACGCGGCTCTGTCCGAGCAGCATGACGAGGATGACCGACGTGTAGCCGGCGAGGATGCCGATCACAACGCCGGTGCCCAGCCAGTCGTAACCGATGTTGTGCAGGGCTTCGTAAATGGCGGTGTCGGTCATGTTCTTGTAGTTGACGATGCCGGTCAGCACGTAAGCGAAGACGACATAGAGCACGGTGCAGACAGCCAGCGAACCGATGATGCCGATGGGCATGTCGCGCTGCGGATTCTTCGCTTCCTGCGCGGCGGTGGAAACGGCGTCGAATCCGATGTAGGCGAAGAAGATCACGCCGGCGGCGCGCATGACGCCGCTCCAGCCGAAGATGCCGCGCTTCGCCGGTGTTTGGCGGGATGAACGGCACATAGTTGGCGTGATTGATGTAGGCGAAGCCGAGGCCGATGACCAGGACCACGATGGTGACCTTGAGCGCCACGATGCATCCGTTGAAGCCGAGCCGATTCCGAGATGCCGATCATCAGGATGATGGAGATCACGCAGATGATGAAGATGGCCGGCAGATTCACGATGCCGCCCTCGAAGGGCGATTTCGTGAATGCGGCCGGAAATGTGATCGCCGAACGTGTCCGAGCAGCCGGACGAGATACTTCGACCAGCTGACCGAGACCGTGGCGGCGCCGACGGCGTATTCGAGCACCAGATCCCAGCCGATGATCCAGGCGAGCAGTTCGCCCATGGTGGCGTAGGCGTAGGTGTACGCGCTGCCGGCGATCGGAATCATGGTGGCGAATTCGCTGTAGCACATGCCGGCGAAGGCGCATCCGATGGCGGCGATCATGAACGAGAAGACCACGGCGGGTCCGGCATTATCGTGCGCGGCCATGGGGGTGAGGGCGAACAGGCCCGCGCCGATGATGGCGCCGATGCCGAGCGCGACCAGATTCACCGGGCCGAGCGTGCGCTTCAGCTGATGCTCGCCGCCTTCGCTTTCGCGCAAGAATGCGGGCGATCGGTTTGGTTGCGAAAAGGCTCAAGATCGGTTAACCCCTTTTTCTTCGCCAGAGGAAATAAACGGGCACCCCCAGCAGCACCAGAATCAACCCGCGCACGGTGAAGGCGGGTTTGTTCAGAGCAGCAGAATTTCGATGACACCCGCCACCAGCATGTACAGGGCGGGCAGGACAGGATAGCCCACGGCGCGGTAGGGACGCTCCATATCCGGACGAGTGCGGCGCAGTCGAAACAGCCCGCCGATGGTCAGGATATAGAACAGCAGAACTGCAAAGATAACATAGTCGAGCAGATCGTTGTACTGCCCGCTGAGCGTGAGCAGCACGGTCCAGACGCACTGGATGGCAAGGGCGAAAACGGGCGTGCGATGTACCGGGTCGAGCGTCCCCGCGCGGCGGAAAAACAGGTCGTCGTGCGCCATCGTGTAATAGACGCGCGCGCCCGACATAATCATGCCGTTGAAGCAGCCGAAGGTCGAGATCATGATGGCGATGGCCATGAGTTTCGTCGCGACTGGTCCGAACATGACCGACGACCACGGCGGTGGCCACGCGGTCTTCCGGCGCGGTCTGAATCTGCGCGCAGCGTGAGCACGGAAAGATAAACGAAGTTGCACGCGAGGTAGAGCAGAGTCACGACGCCCACGCCGAGGCCGAGCGAAAGCGGGAGATTGCGTTTCGGATTGCGCACTTCACCCGCCGTGAACGTGACGTTATTCCAGGCGTCGGAGGAAAACAGCGGGCCCACCATCGCCGATCCCACCAGCGCTACGGTCGCCCAGCTCCAGCTCGCATTGCGCCAGAAGTCGTGAAAGTTGGCCGCGACAGCGCCTGGATTGCGCCCGAGCAGAAATCCGAGTGCCACCAGTCCCAGCAGCGATGCCACTTTCGCGAACGTGAACACGTTCTGCACCATGGCGCCGGTGCGGATGCCGCGCGTGTTGACGACCGTCAGCACGACGACCACCGCGATCGCCAGCAGCTGCTGCGTCGTCAGTCCGAGCTTGCCGGAGCCGAGCAGATAGTGTCCCGCGGAGACCGACGGCAGAAACACGCCGGTGTATTTGGCGAAGGCCACGGCTACGGCCGCGATCGTGCCGGTCTGGATAACAGCGAACAGCGTCCAGCCATACAGGAATCCCCAGAGGCGGTCCGAAGGCTTCGCGCAGGTAGACGTACTGCCCGCCCGCATGCGGCATGGCGGCGGCGAGTTCTCCGTAGCTGAGCGCCGCGATCACGGTGAGCGCCGCGCCGATCAGCCAGCAGAGGATCAGCAGGCCGGGCGAGTTCACCTGCCGCGCTACATCGGCGCTGACGATGAAGATGCCCGAGCCGATCATCGACCCCATCACGAGCGTGGTAGCCGATGTGAGCCCCAGCCCCTTGATGAAGCCTGCCGACGTTTCTGTGGTTACCTGGCTAATGTTCCTGAGTATGGCAGGTAGCGGCGCCTGCTACCAGGCGGCTCGGCCGGCGTGTTCAGAGTCTCGACCAATCCTCCATCCGTTCCCGCACCGCTCGGTGAGTGCATGGATTCGGGATCAGCGCCGAGATTACGGCCACCGAGTCCGCGCCCGCTTTCCAGCACATGAGCGCGTTTTCCAACGTGATCCCGCCTATCGCCACAAGCGGTCTTTCGGTCAGCGCACGCACCTCATGCAGACCCTCGAGGCCCGTTACCGGATCCGCTCGTTCCTTCGATCCTGTCGGGAAAACCGGACCGAATGCGACGTAATCGACCGGCTCGGCCTCGGCTGCCCGCATCTGCTCTGCATTGTGTGTTGAGTAGCCAATCAGCGGGCTGCAATCGGCCCTTAGCGAGCCGAATGCCAGGCGTGCGTCGCGCGGGGAGAGATCCTCCTGTCCCAGATGTAACCCGGCGTCGAGAAGAGATGCGTAGTCGGCCCGGTCGTTCACAACAAACAACGCTCCGGCTTCCCGGCAAAGACCCGCGATGGCAGATGCCTGCGCGAAAACATCTCTGCTCCAGAAGCTTTTGTGGCGGAACTGGACGATCTGCGCCCCGCCTTCCAGAAGTGCGGCCGCGAAATCAACCGGATGGCAATGGAAACGGCTCAGCGCCCCCGTGTCGAGAATTGCATATACACGTGGCATCTTATATCCAAAGAGACCATGGCCTTCCCGGTGATCTTCTGATGGCATGTTGAATGAATAAGTAATATATACGGTGGCAGCTCGAAGTCTGCCTGCTCGCCTCAGTTTCGGAGGCCAGATGTCTTCAGGCTCGCAAAGTGGGGGTAAGTGTGGCAACGCTCGATCGAACGAAAGCCAATCCGTGGACGCTCAAGACGCCGCCTGGAACGTCGGAGTTCACGATGCACGCCGATGAAAAAGACGGTGTCCGGGTTCTGGTTTGTACCGTGGGGAAAACCGTTCTGCTGTATGACGCGCGATGTATCGACGACCTGCACGCCATGCTTAAGGCCGCCGGAGATTGGGTCGAACTGGGCGGGACTGACGAGCAGAAACCTGCCAGGGAAGGGACAGTGGAAGCCTGGGCGCGCTCCCCGAACAACCCTGTTAAGGGTTGGTACGGTCTGAAGAAGGGTCTTCGCGGACGATTTGGCGTCTACGTTCCACCACTCATGGAAACGCTTGGCCTTTGCGAGCTGGAACATAATCCGAAGAACAACAGAATGCGCGCGAAGTAAGCCCTGAGGACCATGGTTCGCGGGTTCTTCAATGTACTGAACATCACAGTATGCGCGGATTGGACTGTGCGGACGTGAAACAACAGACAGTACCATCGATACTATCTCGGTGTTACATGATGCATGGCTGAAAGGCCTCTCGGAGGGATCTTGATATCGACATTCTGCCGCTTTATTTACATTTGTATAGCTCTCTGCACCTGCGCGGCCGCGCTGGAGGCGGAGATCTCGATCTCGAGCGGCACTCCCCCGAATGCGGCCCTGACCACGCCCTACAGCTTCACTTTCACGGCCACGGGCGGCAGCAGCTGTTCCGGGCCGGTCGTCTATGAGTGGTCCGCCACAGGTCTGCCACCCGGGCTTACCCTCAACAGCGGGAGCGGCGTCCTTTCGGGCAGCGCCACCGCTGCCGGGGCATACAGCCCCATAGTCACCGTGGGCGATGGCTGCGAGGGTCAGGGAACAAACCAGACCTATTCGATCGCAGTCTCGAGTCCTGCTGAATCCTTTTACGTTCTGAATCCTGACTTCGAAACCTCCACGCTTTCCATCACCGCGATCAATGGAGGGACCAGTATCAACTGCGCAGGTACGCAAATCACCGACCCTTGTTATACATACTTCACGCAGGACAACTCCCTGCCTTTTGACTTTACGACGGACAGTCAGGGCAATTTCATCGTCCCGATCGGCCCGGAAGTTCTGAAATTTGCGCCGGGAAACTCGATTCCTGTCGTGGTCGCTCAAACCTCAAACCCGGGTCTTGCGGATGCCAGCGAGACCCCGTATTTTTTCTCGGCGGTCGCCGACTCGGTCGGCAACCTTATTGTTGCTGACAACGCCAATCAGGCGATCTGGCTGTTCCCGGCGGGTGGCGGTGATGCAATTCTGGTGGGGAACTATCCCGAGGACGAAGGCGGCGAAGATGTGTTTGTGCGCATTCCGCCCGCATCGCCCGGCCAGTACGTCGTTGTCGAGGACGCCGGTAACGCACAGACGCAGTTCTACCGATTCCAGGCATGCCAGCCCACGCCCGTGAGCTGTCCCGAGACGCAAACGCCTTCGGGCCTTGTCGACGGGCACATTGATGCCTTCGTTTCAGGTCTTACTTTCGATGCCTCGGGAAACTACGTCACAACCCTGAGCGGCGATGGCGCGTACGTTGCAATCACCAACGCCACCACAGGGAATGTGCAGACGCTGTTTGCCAATACGAACGTCTTACCTACTCCGTTGGGCATTTTTTACGATTCGCAGACCGGCAATTACCTGGTGGCAAACGAGAACATCGATCCCGCGGGCATTTACTACCTGAGTTCGGGACCTGTCAACGGTACGGGCGCCGCTCTGATTTACAGCGGCGCGCTCCTGTTAAATCCTCTGTCCGTTCTGATTCCGCCTCCACCTCCGCAAGTTCAACCGCCTCCGCCGCCGATGATCGCGCCGCTCGTGATCTCGGGCGGACCGCTCCCTGGCGCCTTCGCTTTCGAAGCGTACTCCTCGGGAGTCACCGCGTCAGGCGGCATACCGCCTTACACCTATAGTGGAAGCGGCTTCCCTGCGGGCATCACCATTAATCAGTACACCGGGGCCATCACGGGCACAACCAAAACGACCGGCAGTTTCCCGCTCTCGATTTCAGTGACGGATTCCCGCGGCGTCTCCACCACCATTTCTCTGACGTTCACCGTCACCGCACCTCCGCCCGTGACAGTTTCCGGCGGCGTGCTGCCTGCGATGTCCGTCCAGACACCTGTGTCTGTGACGCTGTCCGCATCCGGCGGAGCGCCGCCCTATGCGTGGTCGTTCGCCGCGGGCTCGCTGCCGCCCGGTCTGACGCTTCACGCTTCCGGCACCGTAACCGGAACGCCTCTGGTTGCCGGACCGTACTCTTTCACGGCGCGTGCCACAGATACCGCCGGTGGCACGGCTGTCGGTACATTCTCCCTGACAATCCAGCCGCCCGCGCTCGTTCCCACCACGTCATCGCCTCTGCCTTCGGGTATGGTCAGCGTGAACTACCCCGGTTTCAGCTTCTCGTTGAACGGCGGGGTCCTGCCGTATGTCTATAACGTCACCGGCGGTACGTTTCCCCCCGGCCTGACGCTGAATCCGGACGGCCTCATTACAGGCATTCCGACCACCGCGGGCACCTACACGTTTACTGTGAACCAGGCGGACTCCTCTTCCGATCCGACCACCTCGTATGCCATGACCATCCAGCCCTACTCGCCCAACCTCATTCTCTCCGCGGGCAGTGCGGCGTTCACGCTGTTGGCTCCGACTTCCGCGCTCCCGCTGGCGCAGACCGTACAGGTGCAGTCTTCTCAGGTAACGCAGACTCTCGGCTACTCTGTTTCTGTATCGCCTTCGACCGCGACGTGGCTCAGCGCGACAGCCAACGGTTCCACCACCCCCGGCTCATTCGCGATCGCGCTTACGAGTGCGGCCCTCACGCTTTCTCCTTCGAACACGCCCTACACGGCGACCGTCATGGTGACTTGTACCAGCGGCAGTTGCACAGGTATTCAGCAAACCGTTCCCGTGACGCTGACCGTTACCAATGCGCCGGCACAGCTTTCTGTGCTGACGCCTCAACTTTCGTTCAATACGCTGAACTCAGCGCCTCAGAGCACCACCGAGCTGCTTCCCGTCGCCAACACCGGAGGTGGAGCGATCGGTTTCGCCTCGATCACCTGCGGCGCCCCCTGGTGCACAGTAAGCGGGGTGCCGGCGACTGTCAGTGCAGGCGTCACTGCGGCGCTCAGCGTGACGGCGAACCCCGCGGGATTAAGTGCGGGCTACTACTACACGGACGTCTCGATTGTTTCCTCGGCCGGCAACGCGCAGGTTCCCGTGACGCTGCTGATTGCGCCGAACGGCACGATCGCCCTTTACCCGTCCGGCGTGGAGTTCAACCTGCCGCAGGGCGGACAGGCGGAAGGAATCACTTCGTTCGCGGTCTCAATCTCAGGACCGCAGGCTATTGCGTTCACCGCGGCGGTGTCGCCCGCGGTGCCCTGGCTCACGGTGACGCAGTCCAGCCAGACCGCTTCCGGCACGCAGCCGGCGACCGTGAATCTCGTCTTCAATCAGTCCCAGGTCGCCGCTCTCACGGCGGGTCCTTACTACGCGACCGTGGTGGTGACTTCATCGAGCGCTGCTAATTCGCCACAGTCGTTCGAGGTGGTTCTGAATGTGACACCGCCCACGCAGCAAACAACGCCGAATCTGGTTCCGGGCGGACTCATCTTCCTCACGCAGTCTGGTGCCGCCACAGCTCCCCCACAGACGGTCAGCATCTATACGGGCTCAGTCGCCCCTGTCACCTACCAGGCTTCCGCGGCCACAAAAAGCGGAGGCACCTGGCTAAGCGTCAGTCCGACGGTCGGGACCACTTCGGCCGCGTCAGTCGGCCAGGGGACCATCACAGCGAATCCGTCCGGCCTCAAAGCCGGCGTCTACACCGGAACGGTGAGCTATCAGTTCTCCGCCACGGCCGTCCGCTCCGTCAACGTGACGCTGGTGGTGTCGAACGTGACTTCGACCCCTGCCGCGACATCGGGTCTCCATCCCGACGCGGCTTCCGGCTGTACCGCGACACAGATTGTTCCGACCTCAACGGGTCTGGTCAGCAACTTCGCCGCTCCGGCCGCTTGGCCGCTCGCGCTCCAGGTCAATCTGTCCGATGACTGCGGTTCTCCCATCAATGATGGCCGGATCGTCGCGACATTCTCCAACGGTGATCCGCCGCTGATTCTGGCGCTTACCGATGCCACCGGCGATTATGTCTCCACATGGACGCCGCAGCACGCGACCAACCAGATCACGGTGAACTCGATCGCTACCGCGCAGGGGCTGCCTTCTGCGACGCTGCAGCTCGCCGGCGCCGTGACAGCCAACAACGCGCCGTTGCTCGCCAACAGTTCCGTCGCGAACTTTTACAATCCGGTGGGTGGCGCGCCGCTTGCGCCGGGCACGCTGGTACAGATCACAGGCCAATATCTGGCCGCGCAAACGCTCACCAACTCACAGGTCCCCCTGCCGACCTCGCTGGGCGGAACCTCGGTGATCATTGGCGGCCTTCAGGCGCCGATCACCTCCGTGAGTCCGCACCAGATCAACGCGCAGGTCCCGTTCGAACTGGCCGCGGGCCAGCCTTATCAGGTGATCGTCAACGCGAATAATGCGCTGACGACGCCGCAGAGCTTCCAGGCGGGCGCGGCATCGCCGGGATTATCGGTTCTCAGCACCGGCTACGTGCAGGCGAGTCATCAAACTGGTGCGCCGATCACCGAGGCGTCGCCCGCCAAACCCGGCGAATACATCGCCGTCTACCTTGTCGGCATGGGCGGGACCACGATCCCGGTCGCCTCCGGCCAGCCCGGACCCGGCGCCCCGTTCGCGAACACCACCATCGCGCCAACCGTAACGCTGAACAACGAGAACGCGCCGGTCATTTTCTCCGGGCTGATTCCCGGCCTGGTGGGCGTCTATCAGGTGAACCTGCAGGTACCCACCGACGCTGTAAACGGAGACTTGATCTTCGCTATATCGCAGGACGGGTTTACCAGCAACGCCGGTGTTCTTCCCGTGCATAACTGATACACTGACCGCCCATGGGAATATTTGCGTGGATCGTGATCGGCCTGATAGCCGGGTTTCTCGGCAGCAAGATCGTTAACAAGCGCGGCGAAGGCCTGATTCGTGACATTCTGCTCGGTGTTCTCGGCGCGATCGTCGGCGGACGTCTGGCGGGCTACTTCGGCTTTGGCCGCGTCTCGGGCATCAACATTCAGAGCCTGATTGTCGCCGTGATCGGTTCGGTCGTGTTGCTGTTGGTCTACCACGCGATAAGGCGCGCGATCTGAAACAGCCATCGGGTGGCGGAACTGCGAAAGGCCGCAGTCGCCGGCAAATGGAGCCGCATCGCCGTTAGCGGTGGCCAGCGCTGTGTAATACGAAAGTCCGATCGTCAGCATCTGCTCGCGCAGCGTGCGCTCGGCGGGCGGGACCATGGTCAGCAGTCCGGGCCGGGGCGTCTGGAGATCTGCTGCGCGACGGGATCGGGTACGTCGCCAGGCTTAATGACCTTTGTGTTCTCGATGAACTTCGCATCCGCCGCGATCGCCGCGAGGTAGGAATCCAGCGTCTTAATGAGACACGCGGCCAGGTATATAACCGTCGTTGGCCGGGATAGCGCTGTAGGGCCAGTGTCCACGGTATCTTGATACCGAACCGCGACCGTGAGGGAGCGGCAACGAACGGCCTCTGTGCGCTACCTCATCACCTTTGTTTGCTACGGCGCCCGCCTGCACGGGGATGATCGCGGCACGATCGATCGGCATCACAACGTGCCTGGAACACCGCTGGCCGGATCGAATCCGCAACGCTTCGCCATGAAGCATGAGCTAATGGATCAGCCGGCGTATCTTCTCGATGAAGGTCGAAGGGTGGTTGTCCTGGAAGCCATTCGCGAAGTGTGCAGCCATCGAGGCTGGAATATCCTGGCTGCGCATGTTCGCACGAATCACGTTCATGCAGTGGTGGAAGCGGTGATTCGACCCGAGATAGTCATGAACGCCTTCAAAGCGTATGCCAGTCGGGCCATGAATCTGACAGGTATCGATGCACCGAATCGCAAACGTTGGGCGCGCCACGGCAGCATGCGCTGGCTGTTCAAGGATGACGATGTTCAGGAAGCGATTCGATATGTCGTATTCGGGCAAGGCGATTGCATGGAGGTTTACCTGGCAGAGTTGCTTTAGAGCGCCGCTCCCTGACGGTCGCGGTTCGGTAACGGCGCGCGTGAGCAAGCGGCTACGTCACATCAAACAAGGTCTTGAACCCGTAATCCATATGCATCTGCTGGTGGCAGTGAAACAGCGTCAGCCCTCCCATCGACGGTGCGAAGTCGACCGCAATCTTCCGATAGCCTTTCACCAGCACGACATCTTTCATCACTCCCGCCGTCGCCTTTCCGTATACATTCGTCAGCTCGAAACTGTTGCGGTGCAGGTGCACAGGATGCGAATCGTCGGTCTGATTGTCGAATACCAGACGATATCGTTTGCCCTTCTGCAGCGGGCGAGGCGCGGCTTTCTCGTCGAAAGTCTTTCCGTTAATCGTCCATTGGTTAAAGCCGCCCGTGCCGCCGTTGATCTTTCCGAACACCAGCGGAATCGTCTCCACGGGCTCCGCGGTGGCGCGCGTTTCGCCGAGCATCGTGTAGTCCCACGCCTTCCGCTGCGGCTTGATCCAGCGCGGCACACCGCTACGCCCCGCGTATTCCACCACGATCCCCATGCCGTCGCGCCGGTCGTCGTCGTGGGGAGTTCCCAGCACCCACACGCCCGGATTCTTCATCTCTACCACTGCCGATATTCGTTCCGCAGTGCCCAGCGACAGCACATCCACCAGCTGCGGATTCGGCACCGGATTACCGTCCAGCGCCACAACTCTGAACTGATGGCCCGACAATGCCAGCTCAATATTCTCCGTCGCGCTGCCATTCAGGATGTGGAACAGCACGCGTTGACCTTCCTGCACCCGCACCGGCTCGCCGTACCCAAGGGCCTTGCCGTTGATGGTGAAGCGCTGATAACCGATCTCCCATCCGTTCGGCTTGTTTCTCTTGTCTTCGGCTTCCTTGCGCGCTTTCTCGGCAGGCGTGATATCCGGGTCGTCCATCTCTTCTTCAGTTGTATAGAAGGGCTCCCATTCGTGCGTGGCGAGAAAGATTTCCTGGTCATATTGGCCCGGATTGTTTTTCGGTTCGATGTAGACGAAGGCGAATTGACCGGTGTAGGTCCCGCGGTTCAGATCCGACATCGGCATCACGTGTGAATGCACAAATCGCGCGCCCGCCGGCTGCGGCGTCATCCGGTAGCGCAGATGTCCGTGCGCCGGCACCACGAGGCTCTTCTCTTCGGGCGCGCCGTCGACATCCGCGGGCACCACCAGTCCGTGCCAGTGCACATATTCCGGCGCATCGGTATCGTTAAACAGATCGACCGTTACGGGCACGCCTTCGCGCAGCCGCACCAGCGGACCCGGCACATGGCCGTTATAGCCGATCGTGCTGATGGTGTGATCCTTCGCGATGTCCACCAGTACCGGCGCGATGCGCAGGGTTACATCGGCCGGTCCTTCCGGCGCCGCTCTTTCTGGCGGCTGCCGGACTGTTTTCTGACCGCAGCCGGCCAGCACTGCGCCCGCACCGGCAAGAAAACTGCGGCGTGTGGTTTTCTGCTTCCGCATACGCCCTAACAGCATACATTCCGCGGTGCAACCCGAGATAAAACGAAAACCCGGCGCCTCTTTTCTCAATCCCTGATATCCACTACAATGGGGCTTTTATGCCTCGTATTCCGCATTCACCGAATGAAGGACAGCGCCGCGTCAGCAGTTCCGCTGGGCTCCGCATGTTTCCGGCGCGGCGAACGTGAAGCCGAAGGATTACGAGCCGGCGGGCGAAGTGGAGGCGGAGAACGAATATGCCGCCTGGGCGCTGCTGCGCGATTCGGAGACGCCGCTGACAGTGGGCGATATCCTCGAACTGCCGCAGGGCCAGCTGCGCATCTGCAAGTACGTCGGTTTCGAAGAAGCGCGCTGGTTTGTTCCGGAGACGACTGTTCCGGAGACGACGATTCCGGGTACTGCACCGCCGGCAGAATCACTTCAGTTGCGGCTGTGCCGGAACCGGCAGCCGCGCAGGCGTGATACGGAAGGGGCATTTCGGGGAGAGTTTATGTTGACGCGCGCAGCAGACTCGGCGACGATATCGACGATTTCTGCGTAAAGTGCAAGCGCGTCATGAACCACTGCGGTGGTCTCGATTCTGAACGACGAGCCGGCCAAAGTGCGCTGCCGCACCTGCCACAGCGACCACGATTTCCGCACGAGCAGCCGCCGCCTCCCAAAGTGGATCCGCGCAAAGCGGCGCTGTTCAATCAGGTGCTGGGGAACGTCACCGGGCTGCCGGCCGAGGCCGAGACCGCATCCGAAGCAGCGCCCGTTGAAGTCGCAGAAGAACCCGCGCCCGTCGAAGTAAAGGCAGATACCAAATCGAAGGCAGCCGTCAAAGCCAAAACCGTGGCAAAGACCGCGAAAAAGCGAAGGCCTGATGACGCTTTTCGTTACCGGCGGCGCCGGCTTCATCGGCTCCGAGTTCATCCGCCAGGCCGTGCGGCAATTACCGCGATCATCAATTTCGACAAGCTGACTTACGCGGGCAATCTGGATAACCTCGCGTCCGTCGCCGGCAATCCCGAACTACTCGCTGGTGGTCGGCGATGTCTGCGATGCGCAACGCCGTTGCGGACGCGCTGCCGGAAGACTGCGACGCGCGTGGTTCACTTCGCGGCGGAATCGCATGTCGACCGCAGCATCCTGAGCGCCGAGGAGTTCGTGCGCACCAACGTGCTCGGCACGCAGGTGATGCTCGACGTGGCGCGCCATCGCAAGGTGAAGCGCTTTCTGCATATCTCAACCGACGAAGTGGGCGGCGACATGCCGCCCGGACGGCTGGTTTCACGAAGACGATCCGCTGCGTCCGAGCAGTCCTTATGCGGCGAGCAAGACGGCCGCGGAGCATTTCGTGCGCGCCGCGGCCCATACCTTCGGCATGGATACGCTGATCACGCGCACCAGCAACAACTACGGCCCCTACCAGTTTCCCGAAAAGCTGCTGCCGCTGGCCATTTCGAATGCGCTCGAAGACCGGCCGATTCCGGTCTACGGCGATGGACTGCAGGTGCGCGACTGGGTCCATGTGACCGACAACTGCCGCGCGCTGCTGGCGGTGCTCGAACGCGGACGCGCCGGCGAAACGTATCACATCGGCGGCGGACATCCGCATGCCGAATATCGATGTGCTGAAGCTGCTGCTGAAGATCCTGGGCAAGCCCGAATCGCTGCTGACCAGCGTGACGGACCGCCTGGGCCACGATCGCCGCTATGCGGTGGATTTCAGCAAGACCACGCGAGAACTCGGCTGGCGCCCGGAGATTCCCTTTGAGGAGGGGCTGCGCGCGACCGTCGACTGGTATCGGGACGAATGCCGAATGGGTGCGCCGCTGCCGCAGCGGCGAGTACCGGACCTACTACGAGAGCATGTACGGAGAGCGCGAAGCCACGGCGCACAGCCTGTGATACGCAGCCTTGTCTTCATCGCCGCCCTGAGTCTTGCGGCCTGCTCTTCCGCTCCGGAAAAGAAAGCTGATGCACCACCGGCCACCCCGGCGCCGGTGAAAGACGACACGTCGCTCCTGCTCACCGCGGGTCGTACCGACGCGAAAGTGGTGACCGATCACCTGCTCGGAATCCACGGCTTGCCCGGCGGCACCATTGGCGACTACGAGGCGGGAGGCAAGAAATACCAGCTGTTCATCATCGAATCCGACACCGCGCAGGACGCTGCCCTTTTGCTGCTCGACGCCAAAGGCGCCATGAAAGAGGCGGCCTACATTTCTTACATGGGCGGATATTTCGGCGCCATTGACCAAGGGCCTCTTTACGTGTTCGCCAAGACCAAATATCTGGCGGGTGTGATCGGCCTGCCCGAAGACAAAGCTGATCCGATCGCCCGCCAGTTGGCGGCGCAACTGCATTAGCGTCCGGTAGTATTTAAAAAATGGAATGCCGGCGGAGATTACGCCGACACGGCGTGCTGGGCCTTGCGTCCGGCCTTTTTAGGCGCCTCAGGCTTTGCGGAGACCTTCACGGGAAAGTGCTCGTGCAGCCACTTGTGAATGCCTTCCTTCTGGCTCGCATTCACGACGCGCTGCCAACGGATATCGCCGGTCGTTTCATTATATTCTGCAACAACATACGAGTTTCCCGTCAACACGGAAACCACCGAATCCTGGCGGAACCTACCGCAGTAGTAAGCGTCGTTAATGACCTGACGATCAATCATGAGTTTATCATAGCAGATTTCTAATGGCTTTAGTAATCAAGACGATACGGCCTTCGGCTGGCCTGAACGCGGTCCCCGGCTTCGCTCCGATCCAGAGGGCAGCTTTGCAGAATGGGGCCGATCGTTTATTTTCAGCCACTTGCTCGTGCTTTCATCCAAATGCCGGGTTCGTTTGGCAAAAATCCATGTCCTGTGCGGTACATCAGCTGTGAGAGCATGAAGTTTGACTCCGCAAGCTCCAGACATACTTTCCCGTATTGTCCTGCGCAAACAGGAAGAGCTTCGCGCGGCCTCTATTCCCGCCGATGAACTCCGCCGTACGGCAGAATCCCTGCGGGGCGAACGCCGTGATTTTCGCGCCGCATTGCGCGCAAAGCGCCCCGCGATTATTTCCGAAATCAAGAAAGCGTCCCCGAGCAAAGGAGTGCTGGTGGAGGATTTTCGCCCGGCTGAGCTCGCCGGACGGTACGAGCGCGGCGGCGCTGCCGCGCTCTCCGTCCTTACCGACCGCGATTTCTTCCAGGGCAGTTTCGCCGACCTCCAGCGCGCCCGCGCGGCCTGCTCGCTTCCGGTCCTGCGCAAGGATTTCACGATTGCGGAGTATCACGTTCTGGAAGCGGCTGCCCATGGCGCCGACGCCATTCTGCTCATCGTCGCGATCCTCGATCCGGCGCAGCTGCGTGCTTTCCGCGAACTTGCCGCTGAATTCCATATGGCCGCGCTGGTCGAAGTTCATGACCGCCGCGAACTCGCGATCGCGCTCGAATCCGGCGCCGAGATCGTGGGGGTCAACAACCGCGACCTGCGCGATTTCAAGGTTTCGCTCGACACGTCAATTCAACTCGCGCCCGAAATGCCGGCCGATGTCATCAAGGTCAGCGAAAGCGGGATATTCAGTGCAGCCGATGTCGAGCGACTTATGGCCGCGGGTTACGACGCGATCCTTGTCGGCGAACACCTGGTCAAATCGGGTGATCCGGCGCGCGCGATCCGGGAACTCCTGGGCCAGGAACTGGTCGCGTAATGTTCGTCAAGATCTGCGGCATCACGAATCCTGACGATGCCCTTGCCGCGGTGGATGCGGGGGCCCGCGCGCTGGGCTTCATTTTCGTGGCTTCGAGCAAGAGATTCGTGACGCCCGATGAGATCGAGCCCTGGATCGGCCGAATCCCTCCGAATGTCTGGAAAGTCGGGGTATTTGAGAATGAAGCGCCGGAAGCGATCGAACGGGTCAGCACGCGCCTCGGTCTTGACGTCGCTCAGCTGCACGGCACCGAAACGCCGGCGCTGCATCCGCGCGGTCTGCGCATCTGGAAAGCGTTTCGGGTTGCGAATGCGAACGCCGGCATAGCCGACTATCCCGCGGCGGAGGCGATTCTGATCGACGGCATCGCGTACGACTGGACGCGCACGGCGCACTTCACGCGCCCGCTGATCCTCGCCGGCGGACTGGATGAAACGAACGTCGCCGCCCGGATCACAGTCTCACGTCCCTGGGGAGTCGACGTTTCATCCGGCATCGAATCGTCGCCCGGCCGGAAGAATCACACGCGTATGAAAAAATTTATCGAGGCAGCACTTCTCTCATGACTTCCCAACCGGACCACGGCGGTCACTTCGGCACCTACGGCGGACGCTACGCGCCCGAGGTGCTGATGTCACCGCTGGAAGAAATCGAACAGGCATACGCGGAAGCGCAGAAAGATCCCTCGTTCCATGAGGAGTTTCAGGAACTTCTGGCGACGTACGCTGGACGCCCGACGCCGCTCTACCTCGCCCGCCGCCTTTCCGAAAGCACCGGCGTGAAGATCTACATCAAGCGCGAAGACCTTCTGCATACCGGCGCGCATAAGATCAACAACTGCCTGGGCCAGGCGATTCTGGCCAGGCGCATGGGCAAGAGGCGCATCATTGCGGAAACGGGGGCGGGCCAGCACGGCGTCGCGACGGCAACCGTCTGTGCGCTCTTCGGCCTCGACTGCACCGTGTACATGGGCGAAGAGGACATGCGCCGCCAGCGCCTCAATGTATTTCGCATGCGGCTGCTGGGCGCCAACGTTGTCAGCGTCACGAACGGCAGCCGTACTCTGAAAGACGCCATCAGCGAAGCCATGCGCGACTGGGTCACCAACGTCGGAACAACTCACTATCTGCTGGGCTCGGCGCTTGGCCCGCACCCTTATCCGACTATGGTGCGCGACTTCCACCGCGTGATCGGCGTCGAGGCGCGCCGGCAGATTCTGGAAGCGGAAGGCAGGCTGCCGGACGCGATCTTCGCCTGCGTGGGCGGAGGCAGCAACGCCATCGGCATATTTCACCCGTTCGTGGAAGACGATTCGGTGAAACTCATCGGCGTCGAAGCCGGGGGCCGGGGAGAGCAGCTGGGACAGCACGCCGCACGATTCTCCGGCGGACTCCCGGGCGTTCTGCATGGCTCGCGCAGTTACGTCCTGCAGGACGAATTCGGCCAGATCGCGGCCACGCATTCGGTTTCCGCCGGGCTCGATTATCCATCCGTAGGTCCCGAACATGCGTGGCTGCATGACCGCGGCCGCGCTGAATACTGCGCCTGCTGCGATAAGGACGCGCTCACGGCAGCCAGAACACTGTGCCGCATGGAAGGCATCATTCCCGCGATCGAATCCGCGCATGCCGTCGCCGAGGCTATCCGGCGCGCGCCGCTTTGTGCAGGCCAGACATTCATCGTGAACCTCTCCGGACGCGGCGACAAAGACATTGACATCTATCGCGAGAACTTTAAGGAACTGGATGATTAGCACCGGGTTGCAGAAGTTCACGTTGCCGCCCCCTTACGGTCACGGTTCAGCAATCCCTTCCGAACCGGGGTACCCGCTGGGTCCGTCAGCAAGCGGCAACGCCGCCTTGCGCAAACGGGGATTTCTGCAAGTCAGTACCAGCGCACAGGCCAGACCAGGCCGAAGATGCGCGGTCAGCCTTATCGCTGAGGTCCCCATAAAGGGGGCCGGTCAGCAGGATAAGGTGAGCCACCTGGCTGCGTTTGTGGTCAGTTCGTCGTGCGCGAGGATAATCAAAGCGTGACGCGCATCGGCAGGCTCTTTGAAAAACTCAAGAGGGAACAGCGGTGCGGCATGATCGCCTATCTAACCGCGGGCGATCCTTCTCCCGAGGCCACCACACCTTACATCACGGCGCTCGAACGCGGCGGCGCCGATCTGATCGAACTCGGCGTACCTTTCTCCGATCCGATCGCCGACGGACCGGTGATTCAGCAGGCAGGCGATCGCGCGCTGGCGGCGGGCACCACCGTCGCGAAGGTGCTCGACATCGCGACGCAGGTTCGCCGGCGTTCGGAAATCCCGCTGCTGCTTTTTACCTATCTCAATCCAGTGCTGCGCTACGGCTTTGAAAAGCTGGCGCAGGATGCGAAGGCCGCCGGTATCGATGGATGCCTGCTTACGGACGCCAGCGTCGAGGAAGCCGGTGAGTACGTCAAAGTCATGCGCGAGGCCGGCCTCGATACGGTGTTTCTCGCCGCGCCCACTTCGTCCGAGCACCGCCTGAAACTGGTGGCTGAGTATTCGAGCGGCTTCGTCTATCTGGTGTCGCGTACGGGGATCACCGGCGAGCAGCAGACCATTGCGGAGTCCGCACTGCCGCTGATCGAACGCATGCGCAAGCTCACTTCGCTGCCGCTCGCCATGGGATTCGGCATCTCAAAACCGGACCACGTGGCGGCGCTTGCGCCCTACGTTGACGCCGTTGTTGTGGGCAGCGCGATCGTGCGGCAGATAGAAAAAGACCCGGCGAAGCTGGAACTGTTTATGCGCGATCTCACGGGTCCGCTTGACCCGACAAGGAGAACTGTCGCGATATCTTAAGAAGGACCGCTCGTCGGAACGGCACAGCGCGATTGAAAATCGCGCAGCAGGATTCCATCCTGCCCCACAAGACGAACCGGCGCGATACCTTAGACCCGATGTCTCTTGAAGCCCACGCGGCACTGGCCCGCTGCCGCGAAAGAATTGACGCCATTGACCGCCGGCTGGTGGAACTGCTCAACGAACGCACTTCCATCGTCGAAGAAATCGGCCGCGTTAAACAGCAGGCCAATCTCGCCATTTACGAACCGAAACGCGAGGGCGACGTTTTCGATAACATTACTTCACACAATCGCGGTCCGCTCAGCGCGGACGGGGTGAAGCGGATATTCGAGCGAATTATCGACGAAATGCGACGCGTGCAGAAGGATCGCATGGCAGCCGGCCTGCAAACGAAAGAAATAACGAAAGACTGATTGATCAATGCTTGTTGTGATGCAGCAGGGCGCTTCGGAAGCGCATATAGAGAAGATCATTGCACGTCTGGTCGAAGACGGATTCGATGTTCATCGTTCGACCGGCGTCATCCACACGGTCCTCGGAGGTGTGGGCGGCAACGACGATTTCGATACCGCTGTCGTGGAGCAGATGGAGGGCGTCAAGGAAGTTCACCGCATCGTCTCGCCTTACAAGCTGGCCAGCCGGGGGTTCCGGCCATCGGGCACGGTGGTGAAGATCAGGGATGTTGAGGTCGGCGGCGCGAAAGTTGTGGTGATGGCGGGTCCGTGCAGCGTGGAGAACCATGATCAGATCGAGCGCATGGCGGACATTGTGGCGGAAGCCGGCGCGTCCGTGATCCGCGGCGGTGCTTTCAAGCCGCGCTCGTCGCCCTACAGCTTTCAGGGCATGGGTGAGGAAGGCCTCAGGCTTCTGCGCAACGCGGCCGACCGGCGTGGCCTGCTGGTCATCAGCGAAGTGATGGACTCGACACAGATCCCGCTGCTGGCCGCGTATTCGGATATTCTGCAGATCGGCGCGCGGAATATGCAGAATTTCAATCTGCTGCGTGAAGTGTCTAAAATGCGGAAACCCGCGCTGCTGAAGCGCGGCATCGCGGCGACCATTGAGGAGCTTCTGCTTTCGGCGGAATATATTCTGTCGGGCGGCAATTACGAAGTGATTCTCTGCGAGCGCGGTATCCGCACTTTCGAAAACTACACGCGGAATACGATGGACGTGTCCGCGATTCCCGTGCTGCACAAGCTTTCCCACCTGCCGGTCGTGGCCGATCCTTCGCATGGCACCGGGCGCCGCGATCTGGTGGCTCCCATGGCGCGCGCTTCCGTGGCGGCGGGTGCCGATGGTCTGCTGATGGAAGTGCATCACGACCCCGACCACGCGCTCAGCGACGGCGCGCAGTCGCTTTATCCCGATCAGTATGCCGAGTTGATGAAACAGCTGCGCATCATGGCGCCCGCGGTGGGCCGGGCGATCTGATATACAGCCACCGATGAACACCGATAAACACCGATTCAACGCCCTGTCTTATCCGTGTTCATCGGTGTCCATCGGTGGCTTATATCGGGCTTGTCACGGGGCGAGGTAACGTTGAAATCGATTGCAATCGTTGGCGTCGGGCTCATCGGCGGTTCTTTCGGCCTCGCGCTGCGCCAGGCCGGATTCACTGGTCAGATTCTCGGCGTCAGTTCCGCGCGCAGTATCGATCCGGCGGTCGCCTGCGGCGCGATCGACCGCGGCGCCACGCTCGAAGAAGCGGCGGCGACGTGCGACGTGCTGTTTCTTTCGCAGCCGATTTCAGGTATTCTCGAAACTCTGCGAAGGCTCGATCCGCTGGTGCGTCCGGACACGCTGGTAACGGACGCGGGCAGCACCAAGCAGGCCATTGTCGACGAGGCAGCCCGCAGCCTGCGGCGATGCGTGTTTCTTGGCGGCCATCCCATGGCGGGCAAAGCGGTCCGCGGTGTCACCGAAGCGGATGCCGACCTGTTTCGCGGGCGTCCCTGGATACTGAGCTCGGCCATCGATCATCCGTTCCGCCGATGGATAGCTGCTATCGGGGCGCGCGAGATCATTCTCGATCCCGTGGAGCACGACCGCCTCGTGGCATGGGCGTCGCATCTTCCGCAACTGGCATCGACTGCGCTCGCTTCCGTCATTGCCGAGCGTCAGCCGGACGCCGCGCTGATCGCCGGGCCGGGTCTTCTCGATACGACACGGCTCGCGATGGGATCGTACGATCTGTGGCGCGATATCCTCGACACCAACGCGCAGGAGATCTCCGCGGCGCTCGATGCTTACATCGGGAAACTGCAGGCGCTGCGCGGAAATTTCGAGGCAGAATTTGAGAAGGCGGGCAGCTTCGCCCGCTCTCTACGCGACAGGGGTTGAAACGTGAGCTGAGACTTCGGCCACGGCGTCTTCCACCAGCTTCCCGTACTTTGCCAGCAGCTCCGGCGATTGCGCTTCGAAACGCAGCACCAGCACGGGCTGCGTGTTCGACGCGCGCACCAGCCCCCAGCCCTGGCCAAAGTTGATGCGCGCGCCGTCGATGGCGATAACGTCGTAGTCGCGCTGAAACCTTTCGCGAACCGCGCTGACGATGGCGAACTTGGCGGAGTCGGGGCAGTCGACGCGAATCTCCGGGGTAGCGAATGTCGGCGGGAGATTACGCAGTTGCGCCGAAAGCGGCGCGGGCGAATTCGCCACAATCTCCAGCAGACGGCACGCGGCGTAGAGGGCGTCGTCAAAGCCGTAGTAACGGTCGGCGAAAAACATGTGGCCGCTCATCTCGCCCGCCAGTTCCGCGTTCGTCTCCTGCATGCGCGCCTTGATCAGCGAGTGCCCGGTCTTCCACATAATCACGTTGGCGCCGTGGCGCGCGAGGTCGTCGTACATGTTCTGCGACGATTTCACTTCGCCGATGATCGTTGCCCCCGGCTTGCGCGAGAGAATCTCGCGGCCGTAGATGATCATGAGCTGATCGCCGTAGAGAATCGTGCCCTCTTCATCGACTGCGCCGAGGCGGTCGGAATCACCGTCGAAGGCGAGGCCGACATCGGCGTGATTCGCCGTTACCGCGGCCACCAGTTGCTGCAGGTTTTCCGGCTGCGTGGGGTCGGGATGATGATTCGGAAAATGCCCATCCATATCGAAGAACAACTCAACGGGGTCGCAGTTCAGTTTTTCCAGAATGCGCCGGAATAC
Source organism: Terriglobia bacterium (assembly GCA_963709215.1). Classification (GTDB taxonomy): domain Bacteria; phylum Acidobacteriota; class Terriglobia; order Bryobacterales; family Bryobacteraceae; genus BOG-234. Next base: position 363,782 of record CAVPVO010000002.1, read on the forward strand.
GGGTCCGGCTGTGCCATTGCCTGCATCGGCCACAACCTTGATACGGCGCGGCAGGCGGAACTGACCCGCGATTTCGTTCACGTACGGCGTCGCGATATCGAAGCTTTTCAGAGTGCCGGCGCCGGTGACGAAATCCTGCGTTTCGATGATCTGACGAACCTTCTGAATTTCCTCGCCGTGAATCGTGCTCTTGCCATGCATCACTTTGAAGCCGTTGTAGTCGGAGGGATTGTGGCTTCCGGTGATCATGACGCCGGCTTCCGCGTGCAGATGGAATACCGAATAATAGAGCAGCGGCGTGGGCACGATGCCGAGATCAGTCACTTCGCAGCCGGTTTCGAGCAGGCCGGCGAGCAGCGCGGCGTGCAGACGGGGGAACTCAGACGGCAGTCGCGTGCGAGATTGACTTTGCGCGCGGCTTTGCCCGAATTGCCCGAATTGCCCGAAGCACCGGCGCGCGTCAGGTAGGTCCCGAACGCCCGGCCCAGGGCGCGCACGCCGTCGTCGGGGAGTTCTTTATCCGCAATGCCGCGAATATCGTATTCGCGAAAAATGTTTGGCGAAAGCATTCAAGCGAAGTATAGCGTCCGGTGTACATGATGCAATAGGTAATTGGTCATCATTCTTGGACTGGGCTTCACAGGCGGGCGTCTGGCGCGGCGTCTGCTCGGGCGCGGCGTTCCGGTATGGGCACCCGTGCGCGGTGTGGGACGATTCGCCGATCTGGCGGAGGCGGGCGCGCAGATCTCGGAACTCACACTCGAAGCTGCCGCCGGTATGCGTCTGCCCGCGCATGCGGCCGTCGTTCTGACCATTCCGCCGCTGGCCGAGCCTGCGAACGCGCAACTTCACCAACTGATCTCATACATCGAGCCCCGGCGGGTGGTCTACATCTCGTCAACGGGCGTCTACGGAGATCAGGCCGAGGTCGATGCCGAGTCTGCCCCGTCACCCGTGGATGATCGCGGCCGTCGCCGGCTGGCGGAAGAACAGTGGATTTCTGCGGGCCCGTGGGCGTCACTCATCCTGCGATCCGCCGCGATCTATGGCCCGGGGCGGGGCGTGCATGCGTCTGTTCGCCAGGGAAAGCTGCCGCGCGGCATCGGATCGGGTGTCACCAGCCGGATCCATGTGGACGATCTGGCCGCCATCGCGGACGCCGGGATCTTCTCTGACCTGCAGGGCGCGTGGCCGGTGGCGGACGATGCACCCTGCGCGACGGATGACATTGTACGGTGGTGCCGCGAGAGTCTGCAGCTTGGAACTCCGGAGATGACGCCGACCGCGACGATGGCGGGAAGAAAAGTCGACGGCAGCAGAATACGTGAACTGCTGCGGGTCGAACTCAGGTATCCTTCATGGCAGTCCGGCATTGCAGCCAGTATTGCCGAGGAAGAAAAGGTGTCTAAGCTGCCTGTGCGAGGGGAGCCAGCACAGTGACCTGGCCGCGGAGAGCCTCCAGCGCTTCCACGAGCCCGGAGATATCGACGTGCCCGATCCCCGCCGTATGCAGGGCCAGACGATATTCCACCTTGCAGATCGCGAGGGCAAACAGCACCCGGTTCTTCAGGAGCGCATGCGCCAGATCGGGACGATCCACGCGCGACTGCGTCATGACATAACGCACACCGGCCAGCAGACGGGCGTAATCCCGCGTGAGGCATCGCAGATAGGCGCGAAACAGTTCGCGGCGGCGTGCGCGCAGGGTGCGGCGGAGCGGGCTGCCCGGCGGGAGAAAATCCAGATCGGTATCGGAGAGCAGCCGCAGCATCGGACGATAACGATCCCCGCCCTGCAGTCCGGAACCGGGCGCGTCGGCGGATCCGAGGCTGCGCATTTTCAGAGCTACCTGAAGCATGACGCAAAGGGCTGCGATCAGTACGAGGCTCAGGCTATACCAGAGAAACATCGGTAAATTACTCCTGTTAATTGCCAAATAATACTAGAAAGAAAAAACTTTTGCAAGGCAGGCAGGTTATTGGTACTGTGACGTACCGACGCACATCTGATTTTAAGCGCTCAATAGCCGCAGGCCGGAAAAAAAGGGCTCCCAGGCGGAAGAGGAACAGCCTGAATGCGCTGCGTTACTAAGAATCCGTAAGGTTCAGCGCCGGGCGGAAGCCCGGTGACAGGCTGGGAAGCCTGGCCCGGCTGGTGTTGTGTCTCTGAAGTCTCTAGCCTGATGTGGGGCGGGATGGCATCCTGCAGCGGGGTTGTTAACCCCGCTGGCCGCTTGCAACGCTCACCGGCCTGCATCCGGAGATTGTGAAGGAACTTCGGAAACACAACACCAGCAGGCTGCTGAAAAACGCTTCTTGCCACTCCCTTACGGTCGCGGTTCGGAAAAGCAGGTGCTGATTCCGCGGGGTTACTGAACCGCGCGCGTCAGCAAGCGGCAACGAAAAGAGCTTTTTCAGCAGCCGGCCAGGCGCTGCACAACTATCTGCGCGCCACGCGCGCCAGCACCTGATTGAGGGCTGAAAGTTCGTGCAGCAGATGTTCTTCACGCGGACTCGGGAATGTGATGCGTGCCCGGACCGTGTCGTCGCGGGTACTGAGCAGTACCGCCCACGCGACCATGCACAGACCGGAAAATACCGACTCAGACCAGTCCACATACCGGTTGTAAAGGTATGGCGGAGGGGCCAGTCCGTCGATCAGAAGCCGGAAGGCATCGCTCAGCAAAAGGGCGCTGAAGGACACACAGGAAATCACCGTGTTTCGCGACAGCCGCAGAGGGTATCGCGACAGTGTAAACAAGAGCGCAATAATGACAACCGCGAGGGTGAAGAAGACCGATCGCTGCGAAATCTCCAGGTAAAAGACCTTGGAGCGTCCCCGCGGCCCGCCGTTCCAGAAGAAACCCGTGACCAGCAGGGAAATTCCGAGACACACCGCCAGTGCCCCGTATATCACCCAGCGACCGACCGTCCGAATGCCGGGATAGTCTTCGAAAATCAGCGGGACCAGCTCACGAACCGCAAACAGACTGAGCACACATTTCAGGATCTCGAGGAAGAAGTAATTATAGAAATATGCGTTTGATTCGTAAGCCAGCAGGCCTAAATCGATATTGAGGACGGCGAGGAAAACGAGATACGAAAACAGCGCCGGAAAACGCCCGGCCGAACCCAGCCAAAGAAGCCGCGTAGAGGCCGCCAGGGCGCCAGAAGCCTCAATAAACTCTATGGCGGTCCGCAGTTCCATGGGGTGGTAAGCCGCAATTTTACCACTCCGCCGTCAGGATGAGGTTATCAGCGAACCCACGGACAAGTTGTGCATCCGGGAGGCGCGTCGGCGCTCACAGTGCCAACCACGGCCATATAAGACAGGGCTATGGTAAAAATAATCATAAATTTTCGCATGTATGGATCTCCTTTTCGAGCAACTTTCTTGTGAATAACTGCTACAGGATGCAGTCTATTGACAAACAGCGGAAAGCGGGCCGAAATGCCGAAGAAATGCCCTATTCGGAACGCGATGCGGGAGATTTCAGCCTTGCCGGATCAGTAGAAACCCTGCCCGATCTCCGGGGAGCGGTTGTACAATGCGCAAAGAGATGGTGACCCGTGAAGATGCTGCCGATTCGTGGCGCAGGACGCTCGCAGGAATTTCCACGCAGATCGGGCGGATTGCTTATCTGGCGGCACTGCGCAACGTGCACACCGGGCGTTACGAGCACGTGGGCCTGGCGCAGCGCATCGGTGAAGAGGGCGCCGACCGGGTCATCCGGCGCAGTCACACCGGCGTCTTTCAGGAGTGGCTGTGCTTCGGGCTCGAACGACAGAAGCAGGAGCTGGACGAGTACTTATCCGAGCTGGAAGGTGACAGATCCGAAATCATTTCCAGCTGGCTGGCGGTCGAGCCCTGGAACAGCTGGCCGCCGGGAGAGTCGCGCGACGTGGAGCGCAAGCTCTTCACGGCTGACCTTGCGGTGGTGCTGGAACTGATCAGGGCCGAAAACGGCGTCGCTTCTCGGGATCCAGACTCATAGCCAGGCCAACTACCTGCCCCAGGACCTCGATCTCGCCGGGATGCTGAAAATTGAGCACGGCCGCTTCCGAGGCCGGCGCGGGGATCAGACTCAGAACGCCGTCCTGCAGACTGCACCATCGGCAGTAGTGCGCGTCGCGGTGTTCGAGAAAGTAAATGGGCCGTTCGGCGAGGCTCCGCCAGCCGGAAGGCTGGACGCGACGCTTGGTGTCGTCCACTACCAGCAGGGAACCGGGGGGAACATAAGGATACATCGACCAGTCCTCGGTGCCGACAAATCCATAACGAAACCGCCTGACATCCACCCCGCTCAGCAGCGCGAGCGGCAGCTTGCCCCATCGCTGCACGAGTTCACTGACAAAGAACGTCCGGCGGAGATCGATTCCCGGATCGAGCGAAATCGGGAGGGTGGCCATGGCACCACCATCGGGATTGAACTCGATGGCATGCGTTTCTTTGATCTGCACGCCGCTCGCATCCGCCGGAATGCACTCCACCGGCACCCCGTACCACCCGAGTACCTCATTCAGATCGAGCCGATAGATGCAGCACAGCGAGTAGACGCGGTATATGGAAGGTACCGTCCCCTGGTTCTCGATGTCGGACAAACGACTGATGAGAACGGCAAACTCCTGATTTCCGCGCGCATCGGCGATCACCTGGCTGGCCGCCTCGACATCGCGGAACTTCAGGTTCAGCCTTTCGCGCGCGCGCCGCAGGCGCTGTCCGGCACCTTCCATGCTGTTATCTTGTCTCCGGGTGACAAAAGCGGGAGCCTCGGTCATGGTTCGTCCCGATCTGTATAATCGGGATTATATCGTCGGGTCTGTTCTGCTTCAACCGAATAAAGCACGGGTCTGTTCTGAATTCGGAACAAATGATTTTTTGGGAGGGTGATTTGCGGATAGTCGTGGGCGTCACCGGGGCGAGCGGAGCCATTTATGCCCTGCGCCTGCTGGAAAAACTTCGTCGGCCGGGCGCGGAAGTTCATCTTATCCTCAGCCGCTCCGGGGAAAAAACTCTTTTTCTCGAAACCGGGAAAAAAAGTTCCGACCTGAAAGCCCTCGCCGATTTTGCCTGGCCGGTGGAAGACATCTCCGCGCCTCTCGCCAGCGGCTCGTTTCAGACCGGCGGTATGATTGTGGCTCCCTGTTCGATACACACCATGTCCTCGATCGCCTGCGGCGTGACTTCGAGCCTTTTGACCCGCGCCGCCGATGTGACCCTCAAAGAGCGGAGGCCGCTGGTACTTATGGTACGAGAGAGCCCCCTGCACCTGGGACATCTGCGCACTATGACTTCACTCGCCGAGATGGGTGCGATCCTCGCGCCGCCGATCCCCGGATTCTATAACCAGCCGGCTTCCATCGTGGATCTGGTCGACGCGAGTGTCGACCGGGTTCTCGACCTCGTCGGTCTTCCCGCCGAGAATGCCCGCCGGTGGAACGGACCGGGACGGCCGGCGCGGGCCACGCAGGAGGATGAATCATGAAACGCCGGGTGGCTTTTCAGGGGGAACTCGGCGCTTTCAGCCAGGTCGCGGTGCGGCAGCTGGCGGGGGATAATTGCGTGCCGGTGCCCCTGCTGGCATTTGAGGACGTTTTCCTCTCGGTTGTAAATGGAAAATGTCAGTGCGCGGTGATCCCAATAGAGAACACCTTACACGGCTCCATCCATGAGAATTATGACCATCTCCTCAAATACGATCTGCCGATTCGCGGAGAAACCTTTGTCCGGATCGTGCACAACCTGATTGTGCCGCCCGGCACAAAATTTTCTCAGCTGCGTCGTGTTTTTTCGCATACTGTAGCGCTTAATCAGTGCCGCCGTTTTTTCGAAGAACATCCGCGCATCGCCAGAGTTCCTTTCTACGACACGGCCGGCAGCGTCAAAATGCTGATGCAGGAACGCCCCACCGATGCGGGCGCCATCGCATCCGCCAGCGCCGCGGAGATATATGGCGCCGCTATTCTGCGTAAATCGATTGAGGATGACCGGCAGAACTTCACGCGGTTTTTCCTGCTGGAGAAACCGAAACGCGCCGGCTCACATGTCCCGGCCCGGCGCGCGGGCAGCGAGCAGGCCATGAAGTTCAAGACCTCAGTGGTGTTTACGCTGCGCAGTGTGCCGGGCAGTCTCTTCCGTGCGCTGAGCGCTTTCGCGCTGCGCGACATCAACCTCACCAAGATCGAGTCGCGCCCTTTGCGCGGGAAACCCTGGGAATATCTTTTTTATCTGGACTTCGCCGGCCACATTGGAGACGCGCCCTGCCGCAATGCTCTCAGCCATCTGGCAGAAATAGCCGATTTTCTGCGCGTTCTCGGCTGTTATCCGGCAGCCGTTTAAGTTCCGGATACCGGCGTCCGAAAGGGTTTCCGAACCGTGACCGTAAGGGAGCGGCACACGCAGACTTTTGCAATTAACCGATACTGTGAATGTATGTCATCGCTCGAAACCGAGACCCCGCCGGCAGAATCCCCGGTGACCGCGGAATCTGAACCGGCGCCGCCCGAGTTCGAAGAGATCGCCATTCTGGCTGTGCGCGACACAGTCGTCTTCCCCAACGCGCTGCTTCCGCTCAGCGTGGGGCGGCCCACTTCCGTGGCGCTGGTGGAATCGCTCGGGGAGAACCGGCTGATCGGCGTACTCTCGCAGATCGATCCGCGCACGGATCTGCCCGGCCCGGCGGAACTGCACGAAATCGGCACGGTCGCCATCATTCATAAGATCGTGCGCATGCGCGAAGGGCAACTGCTTTTCTGCGAAGGTGTCTCGCGGATGCGCATCAAGGGTTACATTTCGACGGAGCCTTTCCTGCGCGCCCGCATCGAGCGCCTGCCCGAAATCGAACCCGAAATCACGCCCGAACTCACGGCGCTGCGCCAGAACGTGCTTGGCGAATTCACCCAGATCGTGAACGCCACGCCGAATCTTTCCGACGATGTGGCCACCGCCGCGTCGAACATCGCGGAGATCGGCCGTCTCGCCGATTTCATCGCAGGCACTCTCCCGGGCCTGACTCACATCGAGCGCCAGACCGTGCTGGAACAGACCGACGCGCGCGCGCGTCTGCAGTTCATCAACCGGCAGCTGGCGCGCGAAGTCGAGCTGCTCGAACTGCGGCAGAAGATTCAGTCGCAGGTGCAGGGCTCGCTCTCGCAGAGCCAGCGCGAGTTTTATCTGCGCGAACAGCTCAAAGCCATTCAGAAGGAGCTGGGCGAGGGCGAGGACGGCGCGGAGGAATCCACCGAGCTGCGGGAAAAGATCGAGAAGGCCGGCATGCCCGATGAAGTGAAGCAGGACGCGCTCAAAGAGGTAACGCGCTTCTCCCGCATCAACCCCATGTCGCCCGAACACACCGTAGCGCGCACCTACATCGAATGGCTGATCAGTCTTCCCTGGGCGGTGTCATCCGGCGAAGCTGTCAACGTGCAGCGCGCGGCGGAGATTCTCGACGAGGATCACTACGATCTCGAAAAGGTCAAGAACCGTATTCTCGACTTTCTGGCAGTCATGCAGCTGAAGCCCGGGCTTAAAGGACCGATCCTCTGCTTCGTCGGCCCTCCCGGTGTCGGAAAGACTTCTCTCGGACGATCCATTGCGCGTTCGCTGGGCCGCAAATTCCAGCGCATCTCGCTTGGCGGCATGCACGACGAAGCCGAAATCCGCGGCCATCGCCGCACCTATATCGGCTCCATGCCCGGCCAGATTATTCAGGCGCTGCGCCGCGCGGGCGCGAACGATCCCGTTTTCGTCCTCGATGAAGTCGACAAGCTGGGACGCGATTTCCGCGGCGATCCCTCTTCAGCCCTGCTCGAGGTTCTCGACCCCGAACAGAACTCTACATTCCGCGACAACTATCTCGACGTACCGTTCGACCTTTCGCGCGTCCTCTTCATCACCACGGCGAATGTGCTCGACACGATCCCCGGCGCGCTGCGCGACCGCATGGAGATCATCGAGCTGCAGGGCTACACGGAGCAGGAGAAGGTGATGATCGCGTTCCGCTATCTGATCCCGCGCCAGAAAACGGAAAACGGCCTCGACGACTCACGTCCGCTGGTCTTCCATGACGACGCGGTGCGCTTCATTATGCAGCGCTACACGCGCGAGGCGGGCGTGCGCAATCTCGAACGTGAAATCGGCACGGTGTGCCGCAAGGTCGCCCGCCGCTACGCCGAGGGCAGGGAACCCGTCAGCGAAGTCACGCCTGCGTTCGTGGAAGAATCGCTCGGCGCGCCGCGCCATCGCCCCGATGTGGAGGTAGCCGAACGCACCCAGCGACCGGGTGTCGCGGTGGGACTGGCTTGGACCCCGGTGGGCGGCGACGTGCTTTTCATCGAAGCCGGCCGAATGCCCGGCGGCAGCAAGGGTCTCATCATGACCGGCCAGCTTGGCGCGGTCATGCAGGAATCAGTGCAGGCGGCGCTGACCTGGGTGCGCGCCAACGCCGTGAAGTACGGCGTCGATCCCGAAGTCTTCAAGTCGAGCGACATCCACGTGCACGTCCCGGCCGGGGCCATTCCCAAAGACGGACCGTCCGCCGGAGTCACGATGGCGACGGCGCTGCTTTCCATGCTGACCGAGAAGTGCGTGAAGCCGAACCTTGCGATGACGGGCGAGATTACGTTAACCGGTTTGGTGCTTCCTATCGGCGGCATTAAAGAAAAGGTGCTGGCCGCGAAGCGCAGCGGCGTTAAGGAAATCATCGTCCCGGCGGATAACGAGGTCAACGTGCGCGAAGACCTGAAAGCCGAACAGATCGGCGACATTAAGATTCACTACGTCACCACGATGGACGAAGTGGTGCCCCTGGCGCTCGGCTTGTAGGCTGGTCTGGTGCTGCCGCACCGATGGCGGAGGCGTTCATTTGAGACCCGGACATCAGCTGACAATTCCCCCGTCGCCACGATCCGGGCACGTCCCGCGGTTAGGGTGCGATACGCGGGATGGGCGACCGGAACGTCAGGTGGCGTGCCGAGCTACAACGAGAGCCCGGCGCCAACAAGCTCATTACCTTCCCCTGGGATCCCCGAGAAGGGAGAGTAAATAGTTCTGCGCGAGTTTGTGATTTCGAATATCGGGCCACGCCTTGAATGCCGCATCGACCGAATCAATGATCGCCAACGCTTCGGTGCGAGTCCACTGCGTTGCTGTGTCGTAGTCTGCTGTTTGGCGTTGCTGATATGCCTGATAGAAGGCGAATGAAACTGTTTGCAGGCCGGTCATACAATCCGTGTCCAGGCCCGGCGCTGGAGGTGGATTTGAACTCAGGAATCTATTGCAGTCGGCCTTTTGCTTGTCTGATGCCTTGGCCATGCTGCCGTGCTGGAAATATCGGCCGAGAGCGGCGCGTTGGCTCGTCTGCCTCCAGTTCAAGGTAGCTTCCGAAATCAGCAAATGGAACAACGCATAGTAGCTCGTGGAAACTGCCCGCCTGAGGCTAGCCTGTCTCGGTCTTTTCCGCTCCCGGCGCGCAAGGTGATACGCCTGTTCCAGGAGGTCACTGGCGAGTGCCATTGGAAGACCTCAGGCCCAGGCGGGATCTTTAGTGCCGGCCACTTCCGACTGGCTGCGGAAATTGAAATAGGCATGCACGCCGTTGTCATCGGTCTTGAGCTGGTTCATTAGCGTGAGGGCGACATGTTGTGCCACGAAACGTAGTCGGTCGGGACGGCTGGCATCGTCCGTTAGCACTATATTGAAGAATATAGAATCGAATCCCATCACATCGGACCCAATCTTGAAATTGATGTGCACCACATCGGCGCCGAGAGATCGCGCAACTCGCCGCACGTCAGCCTGAAGCTGACGTTCGTTCACGAGGATGGCCGGGACAATCACTGCAAGACCATTATCGCGCGCCACAGAGAAGTTTTGGTGCGGGCCAGGGGGCGCGCCAGAGCGTCATCCACAAATTCAGACACCGAACCGGCGGCGGCGTTCGTTTGAGGTCCGGACATCAGATCATCAACGATCTCGACGATATTCTCACCTCGGCTCTCCCGCGTGGTGAAGGACAAGGTGATTGTCGATAACGGCGGCATATAACTGGGCGCACGCGGGCAATTCTGCGCCTGGCTTTGGGGGACGACGGGGATAAGTTCCTGCCTCGCGCGTTTCCCACACCCAGGATTTCCTGGGATGGTGGCGGAGCGGGACCTCTCGCCGAGTGCCGGACGACCCGCTCAGAGCGCGGGTGCGTCTGATCGCCCAACTACTAAACCGCCCCGCTGGGAACGGCGGGGCGTTATTGCGTGTCCGGCCGCTCTCCATTCCGACTGCTGCACGGCGCTCCGGCCGCATCCCTGCGGTGCCGTATCCTCCACTCAGATGAAGTCAGTGTATATGACACGCTCATCCACGGGCTAGAATGGCTCTGACCATGGATCAGTCCGCTTTCCAAAAGAGGCTCTACGCAATCGTGGGCGGTGGTGCATGCGGCTTGCTAATACTGGTCTGGGTGTTTGTCAGAGGCGGTCTATCGCCCCGAGGACTTGCCGTGGCGGCTTTGATCTGGTGGATCGCCATGTTCGCCGTTCTTTTCCCCGTAATCAGGAATTGGCAGCGGTCAGCCGAAGACAACCGGAACAAGGCGATCGCCAGAGGCGTTGCCCCAGAGGCAATCGACCGAGATCAGTGCGTCAAGAACATTCGCAGCATGAAAAGACTCATCGCGATGTTCGCTATTTTCCTCGGATACGGCATGCTGACAACGCAGGGTGAACCACTACTGCCGAGAGTCGTGGGCGCAGGCGTCGATGTTCTCTTGCTGACCGGGCTTATAAGCTCGCTAATTCGGTCGCAGAAAAAACTGAAGGCTCTTCCACCTGACCGCGCAGAAAGAACTGCGGATACGCGAACAGGATAAAACTACTTGGTATGCCGGAATAGCTTTCGTTGGCCGATCTTGAGCTGATCATCGTTGGCGCAACCGGGGCGTGCGCCTTCACTCCGCTGCGGGGTCCGTGGGCGGTCGGATCAGCGGACAGGGCCTGTCTTGCTCAATCCGGGAACCGCACGAATCACAACTCTCCCAGTAAATTTCCACTCCCGCTATCTCCCTGTAGCCACGCCTCTTTCCGTCTCCTCCCGCCGCCACCATCAACACCGCGCCGTCGTTTTCCCGTCCTCCCCGTGCTACTTCTTCTACCGGAGGAATCCCCCAAATGGCGACTGAGAAACAAATCGAAGCGAACCGCCTCAACGCGCAGAAGTCGACTGGTCCCCGCACCGATTCAGGCAAGAGCAAGTCCCGCCTCAACGCCGTCAAACACGGTCTCACCGGGCATCTTCCCGTGATGACCGACGACGAACGCCAGGCCCACGACACCTTCATCACCGGCATCGTCGACAGCCTCAAACCCGCCGATGCCGTTGAGCGCCAGCTTGCCCGATCTGTAGCCGACGGCTACTGGCGCATCAACCGCGTCTCCGCCATGGAAAACAACTTCTTCGCCTCCGAAGCCTGCAATCAGGAAGACGGCGCTCTCGCCTCCCTGAACCTCCTCACCGTCTACGAAATGCGCCTGCACCGCAAAGTCAGGCTCGACCTGCAGCAGCTGCGCGAAATCCAGGCCGCCCGCCGCGCCGGCGAGGCAAATAAGGCCGAGCAGGAGCAAGCCGCGAACCGCAAAACCTTCGACGAATCCTGTGCCCTGCGAGAACTGAATCTCAGACAAGACGACCAGCTCGATCTCGACGGCAAGTTCACCCACCCGAATGGCTTCGTTTATTCGATCCCGAAACTACTCCACGCCATGGCGGCCAATCGACGCATGCATCACGCCAGGCAAAACGTTGCGTGCAACCCCTTCACCGCCGCCGAGCTGGAAACCCTCCTCCCGGCGCAGATGTAACGCCGGCGGTCTTGCCGCCGGTGCGTTTATTCAAACAAACCGCCCCAGGCCGTCATCGCATTCCTCATCCACGCCGAATTCCCAACGAAGCCCTCGTAACCCATCCGTCATTTCAGAGCCCCGCCCCATCTGCTAAGGTGAGCGTTATGCCGAACGAACCAGCCTTCCAGGACCCGCTTCGTTTCCATCGAAAAACGCCGCCCTGCACCGTCGTTATTTTCGGCGCGAACGGCGACCTGACCAAACGCAAACTCCTCCCCGCTCTGTACCGTCTGGCATGGGAAGGCCGCCTCGCGCCCGGCTTCGCCGTGGTTGGCATTTCGCGCACAGCGATGTCGCACGACGACTTCCGCAACCACATGCACGACTCGGTGGCGAAGTATCTCGAAGACTCCCCCTTCGATGAAGAACTCTGGAAATCCTTCGCCGAGGGCCTCTTCTATATCGCGGGCGACATCTCAGACGGCGAGATGTACCAGCACCTCGCGAAGTGCCTGAAAGAAGTCGACCACTCTCGTCAGAATTGCGACAACGTCCTTTTCTATCTCTCCACGCAGCCGAGCCAATATGCGCCCATTGCAGAAAGTCTGGGCGCCGCGGGGCTGAACAAGGGTGATGGCTGGCGGCGCATCATCATCGAAAAGCCTTTCGGACACGATCTCTTCACCGCGCGCGAACTGAACGGCCGGCTACAGAATGTGTTCCAGGAAAACGAAATCTACCGTATCGATCATTACCTCGGCAAGGAAACCGTGCAGAACATCCTTGCCTTCCGCTTCGGCAATGGCATTTTTGAGCCCCTGTGGAATCGCCGCTACATCGACAACATTCAGATCACGGCCGCCGAATCCATCGGTGTCGAAGGCCGCGGCGCTTATTATCAGGAAGCCGGCGCGCTGCGCGACATGGTGCAGAACCATCTGCTGCAGGTGATGGCTACGGTAACCATGGAACCGAGTGCCACGTTTTCCGCCGATGCCGTGCGTGACGAACGCGCCAAGCTGCTGCGCTCGATCCACGTGATGAAGCCCGAAGAGGTCGCCGCCCACACCGTAGCCGGCCAGTACGGTCCGGGGCGCATCGGCGGCGAAGAAATCGGCGGCTTCCGTTCGGAAAAAGGCGTGAGCCCGCAATCACCGACCGAAACCTTTGTGGCGGCCACTTTTTTTGTCGGCAACTGGCGCTGGTCGGGCGTTCCTTTTTATATCCGGACCGGCAAGGCCATGCCGAAGCGAGTCAGTGAAATCGCCATTCACTTTCGTTCCGCACCGCTTGCCGTATTTCACAATGAACTGGAGGATGGCCCGGCTGCCCAGGCCACGGGCAACGGCGATGCTTCCAGTCATCTGGCAGTGCCCAATCTCCTGATCCTGCGCATTCAGCCGGAAGAGGGAATTTCGCTCAAGTTCAATTCGAAGCGGCCTGGAGCCGGCATGACGCTGCGCCCGGTCTCGATGGACTTCAACTACGGCTCGAGTTTCGGTGAGCGTTCTCCTTCGGCGTACGAAACCCTGCTGCTCGACGCCATCGTCGGCGACGCCACGCTCTACACGCGCCAGGACATGGTGGAAGCCAGTTGGCAGGTGGTGCAGCCAATCCTCGATTACTGGAGTACACGCCGCTTCGCGTTCCCCAACTACGCACCGGGCACCTGGGGACCGCGTGAAGCCGACGAAATGCTGGCTAAGCGCGGGCATCACTGGAGGCGGCCATGACGCCGCCGGTTCAGGTTTTGGAGGCGGCCATGACGCCGCCGGTTCAGGTTTTGGAGGCGGCCATGACGCCGCCGGTTCAGGTTTTGGAGGCGGCCATGACGCCGCCGGTTCAAATTTCGGAGGCGGCCATGACGGCCCCGACAGAAAGACGGAGGCGGCCATGACTCCCGGCACGCAAACCATCAAACCGGACCGCCTTCTCCATGAGCTTTCCCAACTCTGGGTCTCGCTCAGCAAACAGGAAGAAGCGCGCGAGCATGATTCCGGCGTTCTCCGCGCCTGCTCGATGACGCTCATCGCTTTTGTGGATGACGAAGCCGAAGCTCAGGAGCTGGCCGAACTTTTCGTTCGTCTGATGAAGGCCCATCCCAGCCGCACCATCGTGGTGCGTCTGCGCGAAGACACTGGTGTGCTCGAGTCCCGCGTTTTTGCCACCTGCTGGATGCCTTTCGGTCAACGCAGGGAAATCTGCTGCGAGCAGGTTGAATTCTCCGTTTCCGTGGACCGGGCCCGCGACATCCCCTCGGTGGTCTTCCCGCTCGTCGCCCCCGATGTTCCGCGCGTTCTGTGGTTCCGTTCCGCACGCGTCGACAACGTGCCTGACCTTGGCGATCTGCTGGCGCTCGGCGACAAGATCATTGTCGATTCCGCCCGTGCCGGTGCGCCTGCCTTCGCCGATCTCCGCGTGCTGGCCACCGCGGGCTTCGTCGTCAGCGACCTGGCCTGGACCCGTCTCACGCGCCTGCGCCAGCTCATCGCGCAGCTCCTTGCGGCACACGATCCTGACAAAATCACCCTGGTCTCCATCGAGCTTTCCGGCAGCGAGGTCCCGCCCGAAGCCAAATATCTCCAGGCCTGGTTCCGGTCCGAACTGCGTTCGGCGGATGTGCTGATCCGCCGGCTGGACTCCGGTGCCGCATCACGCATCACGGGCCTTCGCATCGGTTCCGATATTCACATTCGCGTGGAATCGAACTGCGCCGAATATGAGACCGGGTCGCTGCACCAGCGCGCCAATCTCTCCGGAGGCTCGGAGGCCGACCTTCTCAGCGACGAACTGAGTATCATGACTCATGACCGCGTCTTTGAACGCGTACTGCAGAGGATGACCGTATGGAACCCGCGATCCTGACGTATGACACTCCACTGGCCGCAGCCGAAGCCTGCGGCGACCGAACGCTTGAGATTCTCGACAAGGCCCGCAAAGAACGCGGCATGGCGACCGTTGCCGTCTCCGGCGGCAGCACGCCGAAGCTCATGTTCCAGCACATGGCGAAGAGCGGGTTTGATTGGACAAACGTGCACATCTTCCAGGTGGACGAGCGCTGCGTCCCGCCCGACCATCAGGTGAGCAACTTCCGCATGACCAAGGAGTCTCTGATCGATGCGATCAAAATCGATTCCAGCCAGATTCATCGCATCAAGGGCGAACTGCCGCGCGAAGAAGGCGCCCGCCTCTACATCGAAGACATCGTGCGCACGTTCAAGCTGAGCGCCGGTGAACTGCCTGTCATCGACGTGGTGCAGCGCGGCATGGGTCCGGATTCACACACGGCGAGCCTGTTTCCCGGCGAGCCGCTGATCGGCGATCGCACGGGCATTGCGGCCGCGGTGGATGTCGACAAACCTTATATCGATAAGGTGATGCGCTACCGGGTCACGCTGCTGCCCGGCGTGCTGGAGCGCGCTCGTTACACGCTTTGTCTGGCGACCGGTCCGGACAAAGCCGACGCTCTGCACAAGGTTCTGCGCGGACCGCGCGATCCTTTCCAGTGGCCTTCGCAGATCTCCTCGCCTGATATGGCGTGGTACATCGATAAGGCCGCGGGCGCGCAGCTGTAGAGTCAGCCAGGCCTATTCGATTCTTCTGGTAAGCGTGGCCGTACCCGAGCCGAGCCCGAGGCTCCCCAGTTCGCTCGCCACCCAATCGATCTTCATCGAATTATCGCTGGTGAGTTTCAGAGTGATGTCACCTTTCGCGCCACCCCCGCCCGTCCACTGGCAGGCGCACTGCGTGCCGTTCTGCATGCCGGTGAAAGTGAAGTTCACGTCCGGCGGGATAGCGCGGTCGACAACGACGAAGCGCGCGCGGTAGCGGCCGTGGATGGTCCCGTTCTCTTCGGTGATCGTAGCCTCGATGAACTCCGGCAGGTAGAGCGCCCGGTTTTTGTTCTGCTGCCCTTCGGGCGGTATCGCGTAAAACCAGAAACCCGTCAGCCTGCGATTCGGCGGACGGGCGGCATGAGGCGCCGCGGCATTGGCGATCACCGCGGCCGGCACTGGTAACCGGGGCGCGGCGAGCGTATCGGCCACGGGTGGCGGAGCAGGCGCTGCCTCGGCTGGCCGGATCGCTGCAACGGCCGGCGTTTCCTCTGTCCTGCTTTCGGGCACGCTGCGCAGCCTCGTGAGTTCCTGGAGCGCTTCGTCGCGCTGCGCCTCCGCAGCCTCCAGGGACGCCTTGAGGCGCGCGATCTGTGTGGCAGACGAATCCGCGATTGCCACCCGTCCTGGCGACGAGGACGACTTAGGGTGCGTCGTCGCTGCGGACGAGACAGCCTGCAGCGTGCCTGGTTCGAAGGTGCGATTTTGGGTTGCAGGTGTTGCGTCGTAAGCGAGCCAGACCAGAACTCCCGCGCTGATCAGGATGGCCGCTGCCCACGGCGCCTTCTCCGCCAGGCGGCGCAACCCTCTATGCGGCGCGTGATTCACGATGGGCGGGGAGGGTACTCCCTCCATAGCCAGATCGTAAGCGTGCCGGCTGGCGGGATCCGACAGCACGGCATAGACGCGGTTCAGTTTCCGCATCTGTTTCTCCGCCAGATCCCGCAGAAGCGGATCAGTCTGATGGTCGGGATGCAGCAGGCGCACGTGGAGCCGAAACGCGTCCCGGATCTGCTGTGCGGAGGCGTCGGGCGCTATTTCCAGCAGGTCGTAATAGTTGATTTCACCGTCGTCGTGCACCGCGAACCTGTTGGCCGGTCAGGGCCTTCAGGTAAGATTATCGGACGAACGGCGCTTGCCGCAAGCCGTCGGGAGTTTTTCTGTCTGAGATATATAGGATGCGATGGCGCTAACTTAGGTAAGGTGGCCGGCAACCGGGTCGCTGTCGCGCCTGTGGTGTATTTGGGGAGCCAATCCTGTCCGGTGGCAGGCACAGTCTTCAAAACTGCTGAACGGCCTTTTGGTCGTTGGTCGATTCGACTTCGACTGGTTCCCGCCATTCAAGAGAAGCTAAACTGGTTGAAGCCCGCCTGATTTTCCCCGGTCGTCTAACGGTAGGACAGCGGCCTTTGGAGCCGTGAATCGTGGTTCGAATCCATGCCGGGGAGCCAGTTTTGATTTAAGCCAGTTTCTGTCAGTTCGCCGCCAGTTCCCACTTGGGCCGATTCGTTCGCAAGCGCAATCATGTCAAACGGTTGCCGCCAGGCGGGAACGATCTTGCCTTCCTTCCAGACCGAGTTCGACACGACGAAATCGAGCAATCGACGTTTTTCAGCGGCTTGCTGCTTTTCGAACAGCCTGTGCATGTTTCGCGTGAGTTCGAGCAGCCGGATACCTGCGTCCATGTACTGGCCGTCGGCATTTCCGAATCCGTTGATCTCTGCCGTGATTCGCGCTTGCTCATGCCTATACTCGCTGGACTTTCGCTCGAACAGGGAGAGGTCGATTCTGCCGTCGAGCCGGTCTTCGTACATGACATCCAGGCGGTTCTGCAGCCGAGTGTGTTCCTGTTGGAGCCTCGCCACCGATTCGTCTCGGAAGCGTTTCTGGTCCCCGTGGCTCTCGCGGAGCGCCGTGGCGATCCAGTTCACGATGTCTTCGTCAATCGAGATGCGCCTGAACATGGTGGCGTAGGCTTCCTCCAGCGTCTCCTGACGGACATAGGGCTCTCCACATTTCCCGCGCGCGCCTGAGCAGTGGTAGTAAACGTATTTCCCCTTCTTGATTTCGCCGACCATGGCGAACCCACATGAGCCGCACGTCAGCATCCCTGAAAACGGGAAGCAATGGCCGGTCTTCTTCGCGCGCGTCCCCAGGCGGCGATCCAGCGCGGCCTGAGCAGCCAGCCAAAGATCACGAGGAACAATCGGTTGGTACGCGGCCGTGTACTTCTCGCCCCGCCATTCGAACTCACCCGAGTAGACGCGGTTCCGAAGAATCTTATTCACGGTCGATTTCTCGATGGGGCATCCGCGCGTCAGGTGTTCGCTCTGTGCCATCGCCGCGAGTTCCTTGACGGAATGCTGCCCGGTTGCGCAAAGTTCATAAAGGCGCCGGACCAGCGGCGCGAGCGCCGGGTCCGGTACGATTGTGCGCTTGCCATTTGCACCATCGGCATTCAGATAACCGATGGGCGCGTATGATGGCCAGATTCCCTGCGATGCCTTCTCCACCATTCCCTTGCGCGTTTCCTCGCTCAGGTTGTCGATGAAGTTTTTCGCCATCAGCACTTTGATTCCGTGAATGAACTTCTCGGAGGATCGCGATTCCTCGCTGATGACGGTGGCCTCTTTGACGAAGTGAACCTCAAGGCCGTGGATTTCGTCGATGGTCACCCAATCGCGGAAGTTGCGATACAGGCGATCCGTCTTTTCAACCAGCAGAACGCGGCATTGCGAATTCTTCTTCAGGTAGCCGACCATTGCGTCGAAGCCTGTTCTGCCGGCGCGCTTCGCCGTTTCGATGTCAGTGAACGCAGCACCGACTTCCAGATGGCGGTCCCTTGCATAGCCGCGCAGCAGCTTGTCCTGCGCGGGGATTGAGAAGCCCTCCTTCGCCTGCTCCTGTGAAGAAACGCGAGCATACATCACAGCAGTCCGGCAGTCACGGCGATCAGCCTTTTGCGGAGACATGTTGTTCTCGAAGTCTATCAGCGGAATTGGACCTCGTACAATCCTCCTGGTCCCATTGCGCCAGCAAACCGATGAGACCTTCTACGTTCGATTGCATTTCTTGGGCGGTGCGCAAGCTGAGTCTCTTTCCCGACTGGCGCTGCCAAAATTCGAGCACTGCGTTGTTACGAGAATTTGCACGCTTCGCCTGCTCGTCGGAGGAATATTCATCGATCTGAGCGACGGGCGTGCGTTTAGTCAATCCCAACACCTGGCTGCGCGGATTTCGCGAGCCTACATATAAGGGCTCAGGAAGCGGATTTTGGACATATTTTTATTTTTAGGCGGAGCATTGCAACGCATTCAATGGCGCACGGTCGCGGCGTCTTGCAACTGTTTGCGACAAATTGCGACAGTTTGTGAGCCTCGCGGCAATCTGCAACAAGCTGCAACGTTCTGCGACAACCTGACCGCCCGGACCGGTGCGAAGGGGCAACGAAGACCGGGTAGTGGAACATAAAGGGATTGTCGAACGAGCTGGTGTTTTTTCACTCGCAACGAGTGCGCGGTCAGGAACTTCGGCCGTGGGACAAACTGCGCCTGGTGTTCGACCAATGTTCGACGCTGGAATCTTGGTGAAGAAGAACACCGATCTTCAGGGCGGAATCGGCTGAAACTTGCAGATGGATTACCCACGGACCGAACAAAGGCCGGACACGCACCGAACAGCGGCCAAACAAACGTGCGTCAGCGCAGCCGCCGCGAACCCTAAGCCGACAGGCTTAGGGATGGTGTCTTCTCTTCGATTAAGCGCGGACAACCGCGCCCGCATGGCGGGGAAAATGCTCGCAATCGCCAGAGGCGATAGAATGAGAGAGGCCATGGGTGCAGCAAATAACATTTCACTTCCCGAGCCCTTGCTGGCGGAAATCCAGATTGCGGCGCAGGCTGAGCACCGCACTGTCGATGAAGTGCTTACCGATGCCGTGAAGCGGTATGTCGAAGACCGTTCGTGGACGAAGCTACTGGACTATGGTGCGGAGCGGGCGAAGACCCTCGGCATCAAAGAGTCGGACATTAATCGGTTGATTGCCGAGTCCCGCGCTGAGCGGCGCGGCCATTGAGCCACTCCGGGCAGTGATCAGCGCCACGCTCGATACCAGCGTCTATATCAGGGCGTTGCATTTCGGCGGTCCGGCAACCCTAATCCTCGGTAACGCGCGGGCTGGAAGCATTCGTATCGACATTTCGGACGCGATATTGGCCGAGACCAACCGCGTGTTGCGCGATAAATTCCAGTGGGACGGGTATTCGCTCCAGGACGCACGGGAAAAGCTGCGCGCACTCGCCAATCACGTCTCCCCGACTGAAGCCTTACACGTCATCAAAGAAGATCCCGACGACGACCGCATCCTCGAATGCGCTGCGACCGCCAAATCGGACTTCATCGTCAGCGAGGACAAGGACTTGCTTCGTTTGGGACAATTCGGAAATGTCCGGATCGTATCGGTACGGGATTTCATCAATCTGGCGCTCACGCGCCCAGAAGCGGCGCAGTCTTCGGGTACTAGCGATTAGGCATATATACTAGGCTGGGCGAACCGTAGATTCAGACTTCCGTGACGCCAAAAGACGCTAAACCAACAAGACGCTTGCGGGAGTCCGCGCCGACAGTCATATTGACTGCCCTGCTCGTGGTGTCCGGCTGTCTTTATGGCCAGAAGGCGCAGTCAATTCGCGACGTTGACTGGAAGAACTTCTCATATCCGCTAGTGGAGACGGATAGCGTACCCGGAGAGGTTCGCTGGATGGCGCTTGGTACGAAGGCATCTGCCTCACTAGTCAATGGCAGATTTGTTGTACCTGACAACTGCAGCGACGACATACGTTCTTGCCCTTTGGTCACTTTTGATTCGGTCAAGTACGGCGTACTCACAGGAATCAAACCGACCGTCGCTGCAGTCGTTCTGACTTATCACAGCGGAGGTACGGCGCATTGGCAGTGTGTCTACCTGTTTGCGCTCGAGTCAAGTGGGCCTCGGCTCATGGGGTGGCTCAGGACTGGATCGAGAGCCGCTCAGGGCCTGCGTGAAGTTTCAATCACCGGAGGGGATGTCGTGCTGGTTGTCAACGATCCCGAGAAACAACAAGGTGATTGCTGTTCAGCCGGGACCGTGACGATCCGATACAGATGGGTGGGAAGTTTCTTTTCCGCGATTGGGCCACCGGTGCATAAAATCGATCCGCCCAGTTTCGATTGCGGGAAAGCCGCGACGCCGGTCGAGCGGCTCATCTGCCAGGACGTCGAATTGTCGTTTTTGGACAGCCAAATGGCGAACTCCTATCGGATGGCACTCAAAGATGCTCCCCCAGACCGCAAAGAAATAATTCGGCGGAAGCAAGCAGAATGGTTCGCTGATTACAGCCGTACCTGCAATGCGCCTCTCTCTGATGGGCAGCGGTGGGACTGCGTCGACCGATTCCTCTCCGACCGCCTGATAACAATCTGGAAATGAGACGGTGCGCTCTTTTCAGGCTCCCCAAGGCGAACACGAGGATAGGTTGCCACGGTTTTCCGTATACCCGCGTTCAGGCACACAACTGCAACGAGTGTTGCAGTTGCCGGGCGGCTGGACTCGCCAGAAAAGTTCGATAATCGCCCACGAAGGGGAGCCAACTACTTTAATAATCAATGATCTGCGAGCATGATTTGACGCCGTGTACGAGTACTCGTACACGGGACGGGTGTCTCAGCCCTAAAGAGCCTCGTTTTGTACAAGCGACACCTTCCAGAGTTGCCCCATCCACAAGAGCCGTGTCCCTGCAGCGCAGATTGCTGCCGTTACCAGATGGCGTTTATCGCCAGCGGACGCAGAGCGTCGGGGGGCGACTGCCGGACAACTGATCGTGTTTGATGCGGAGCTCTTTCCCGGATGCAGCCGATTTCGCCCGGGTCGTCGGAAGGGGAGACAAGGCAAGACGCGGGCGAGCAAGGGTGCCCGCGACACCGTCAGTACACGTTATGGAGTTTGCGCTGGTGCTGTCTCAATTTCAGGCTGCCGAACACATAATCGATCCGCGCCTCATCGGCAGTGACCCGGAGTTGGCTTCGTCCGCCTCCATACGTTGGTTCAGCATTCATGGACAGCGCATCTACGGATTTTGCATACACCAGTTCGAGCTTTTCGAACTGGGATATCAGCCGGAAGCATTCGGTGCAGTCCATCAGTCAAGCATAGCTGAAAAAGCGAACGCGTGCGCTGTATGATTGCGCGCAGAAGTAATAAATCGCGGCATAGTACGAACGCGTCTCCTCGCCTTTGTGCAGCGCATTGCAGCCCCTGACGGAGGTTTGGCGAAATGCAACCAACCTGCTTGCCGGATTCCGCCGGAAAGCATCCGGTGCCGAGAGCATCCAGATTGATCCGTCGCAGGTGTATGCCTGATCCCCGGCGGCCCGCTTCTGAAAGCGAGAGTTTCGTTCGCCGGAGGTTTGAGGTTGTCCGGGAAGGCGGGCAGAACTTGCGCGCGCCTTCCCCGGATATGACTTCGATTACTGCGGTCGCCGGAACAGACCCCCGTAAACCGCCTTCGCCAGGATGTGACCCTGAATCGCCCGGATCACGTTGGCGCGCGTTTCGAAAGCGTCGGCTGATGGCTTCACGTCCAGCATGGTGTCCAGCGCGTAAAGCTCAAACACGTAGTGGTGGAACGGACCGTTCGCGCCAGCCCCGGGGCCGCGGTACATGGGTCCTGTGGCGCTGATCTGATAGCTTCCGTCGGGCAGCTGCGACCCCTTGGGTACGCCCTCGGGTAAGCCGGTCGCGGTCGCTGGAATGTTCCAAAGCACCCAGTGCGCCTGATCGTCGGTAGTCTTGTTGCGGGCGAGGTCCATGTCGTGCATGTTGAGGAAGAAACTCTGCGTGCCGGCGGGCGCGTTGGCCCAGCTCATGGCCGGTGAAGTGCCCTCGCCGACAGCGACGCCCGGCGCCGCCTGGCTGTACTTCACCGGAATCGGGCCGCCGTCGGGAAATCCCGCAATGGTCAATGTCATGGCGGGCGCGGGTGCGGTGCCGCGGCCTGCGTTCTGGGCAGACAGCACGAAAGTCATTGAAACAATGATTGTCGGAAAAAGAAACAGCCGCATGGGTCTATCGTAGCGTGGAATTATAATCACGCCTGAGCCGCGAGGTTTCGTATGCGGGCAGCAATGTCAAGACCGTTTGTCAGTCGATTGAAGTGACAGCCGTAATCGGATGGATAATGACTAAAAGGAAGACACTGATGAAACTCGCACGAATCGGCACCTTAGCTCTGCTTTTCGTCCCCGGAATGTGGGCGCAGTCCATCGCAGGCCTGTGGGACGCCACGCTCAACCTGAATGGCACG
Source organism: Terriglobia bacterium (assembly GCA_963709215.1). Classification (GTDB taxonomy): domain Bacteria; phylum Acidobacteriota; class Terriglobia; order Bryobacterales; family Bryobacteraceae; genus BOG-234. The sequence goes on from CAVPVO010000002.1 coordinate 386,570, forward strand.
GACATCCCGTTCAAGATCGGCTTTTCGGGCAGCGGCCCGGACGTGAAAGGGTGGTTCTTTAACGGCGACGCTAAAGAGGTGTCGAACAAGGGCACCTTTGAAAACGGTTCGCTGACCCTGAATTTCGACAGCTACGCTTCGGTTCTGAAGCTGACGTTGAAAGATGGCGCGCTCGATGGCGAGTACGTGCAGCGCGGCAAGGGTCTGCCGATTCACGCGGTTCGCGCCGCGGAGCATCCGGCGGCATCGGACGTGAAGGCTCCCGATATCGCGGGTATCTGGGTTCTTGAAGGTGTTAAAAGCAGCAAGAAGGACGAGAAGGCGTGGAATCTGGTGATTCAACAGAAGGGCGCCGAAGTCTCGGGAGCCATTCTGCGCATCGATGGCGATACCGGCACTTTGACGGGCCATTATCAGGACGGCAAGTTCGTGCTCAGCCATTTTTCGGGCGCGCGTCCTTCGCTGCTGGTGATCACGCCGGAGAGCAATGGGACGCTGTCACTCGAACTCAATGGGCAGCATAGTGGCGGCGCCATCGTCGGTGTGCGTCCGGAGGAAGCCCGCGCGAAGAATTTGCCGGAACCCACGAAGCCCACTGAACATACCTCGGTCAAAGATCCCTCGCAGCCGTTTCCGTTCAGCTTCCCCGACCTGAACGGCAAACTCGTGTCGAATACCGATGCGCGCTTCAAGGGCAAGGTCGTGCTCATCAACATCACGGGCAGCTGGTGCCCGAACTGTCACGACGAGGCTCCGTTCCTTGCCGAGCTGTACAACAAATACCGCGGCCAGGGACTGGAAATTGTGGCGCTCTCGTTTGAAGAGGCGGATCAGTTGCAGAACCCGACGCGTCTTCGCGCATTCATCAAGGAGTACGGCATTAAGTACACGGTGCTGCTCGGCGGCGAGACCAGCAGCGCGAAAGAGAAGCTGACGCAGGCGCAGGATTGGGATGCGTGGCCGACCACGTTCTTCGTAGGCAGGGATGGCCTGGTGAAACTGGTTCACTCCGGCTTCACGAGCCCGGGCAGCGGTGAGCTTTACCGGCGAGACAAAGAGGAATTCGTCGGCACTGTGGAACGTCTGCTGGCGGAGAACCAGAGCGCCCGCAAATAACCAACGGTTATCGCCTTGCCTGCCAGCGGAATTCGGGCGAGGCCGTCAGCATTGCGTAGGAACCGAAACGATCGGCGTCCCAGCCGGGCTCCGGTTGGGCTGGTTCCTGCGCGAACACTTCGCGCGTCTTGTATGTTGTCGAGCGCTCGACGGGAATCCTGCCCGCGCCGCGAATCCAGGATCTGATCTCCGCGGGGTGCAGGAATTGACCGTGCGGCGCGCCCGCTGATGTCGAGATGCTTTCGTTCATCAGCGTGCCGCCGAAATCGTTGGCGCCGGCGTGGAGGCATTCCTGAGCGAGACGCGGGCCCTGCTTCACCCAGGCCGCCTGGATATTCGGGATCCATCCGTCCAGCATCAGCCGGGCCACGGCGTACATGCGCAACACATCTTCACGCGTGACCTCGGCAGCCACGCCCGGCACGAGATTTTTCTTTACCATCGGCGCTTCGGCAGCAATGAAGCTGAGCGGGACGAACTCCGTGATGCCGCCCGTATCCTTTTGAATGCCGCGGAGCAGTTCCAGGTGACGAGCCCGATCAAGCGCGGTTTCGACATGGCCGTACATGATGGTGGACGTCGTCGGAATCCCGAGTCTATGCGCCGTGCGGATCACCGCGACCCAGTTCGCTGTGGAAATGCGGCCCGGCGAGATGATGTCGCGCACCCGATCGTCCAGAATCTCAGCTGACGTCCCGGGCAGCGAGCCCAGCCCGACGTCTTTGAGCGCCAACAGGTAATCTTCAATGCTCCGCCCGGAGAGCGTTGCGCCGTGCAGAATCTCCTCCGGTGAAAAGGCGTGCACATGAATCGCAGGGAACTCTCGCTTGATGGCTGCGCAAAGATCAATGTAAAAGGAGCCGTCGATGCGGGGCGGCAGACCCGCCTGAATGCAGACCTCGGTGGCGCCAAGCTCGGCGGCCTCGCGAACCCGCCGCAGAATCTCCTCAGTGGGCAGGAAGTAACCCTGCTCCGCGCGATGGCCGCGGCTGAACGCACAGAAGCCGCATCGCTTCACACAAACGTTCGTAAAGTTGATGTTCCGGTTGATGACATAGCCGACTGTGTCTCCAACCCTGCGGCGGCGCAGATCGTCGGCGACGCTCAGCAGCCGGTCGAGACTCTCGCCCTCCGCGCCGAAGAGCGCGGCACCGTCCTCCGCCGATATTTCACGGCCTTCGAGAGCCTTGTCGAGAACCGAATCGATCCTCATGCGTCCTCCAGTTGGGGAGGAACCAGCCCGGTGTCGTCGGTCCATGAGTGCGCGTGGCGCCGGAGTGTTTCCGCCACCCATCCGGAATCCCGCAGATACTCCGGATAAACCGCGAGCCGTTCCCGCAGCTCGAAGCCGGCCTCGCGTGTCACCGCCCGCAGCGCGGCAATTTGCGGCCACGCCATTTCCGGATTAATGAAATCGCGAGTCACCGGCGAGATGCCTCCCCAGTCGTTGATACCGGAAAGCAGATAGAATCCATACGCGTCCTGCGAGAGGTTCGGCGGGACCTGGAGATTCACGGCACCGCCAAGAATGAGCCGAGCCACCGCGGCGGTTCGCGCCACATCGAGCGCAGACGGCTCTGGCCGGCCGGCGAAGAGCGTATCGGGTTTAGCGCGAAAATTCTGGACGATCACTTCCTGGATGTGACCGTATCGCTCGTTGATCTCACGAATGGCAAACAGGGCATCCACGCGCTCGTCGGGCGTTTCGCCGATGCCGATCAGAATGCCCGTCGTAAAAGGGATCTGCAGTTGCCCCGCGGTTTCGAGAGCTGCCAGTCGGACTTTGGGAACCTTATCCGGGCACCGGTGGTGGGCTTCGCCGAGAGCAAGCAGGCGTGGGCTCATCGTCTCCAGCATCATCCCCATACTCGCGTTGAAGGGCCGCAGCCGGGCCATTTCTTCCCGCGACAGCACGCCCGGGTTTGCATGCGGCAACAGGCCCGTTTCCTCAAATACCAGCTGGCACATGGCCCGTAAGTACTCGATCGTGGAACTGAATCCACGCTGCTCCAACCACTCTTGATACTCCGGGTAGCGCAGTTCCGGCTTATCGCCCAGACTGAAGAGCGCTTCTTTGCACCCGGCCTTCCGACCCGCGCGCGCGACGGCCAGCACTTCATCCGGGTTCATGGTGTGAGCTTTCCCGTCGCCCGGTTCGCGCGCGAAAGTGCAGTACCCGCAGCGGTCCCGGCAAAGATTCGTCAGCGGGATAAAGACCTTGCGTGAATACGTGACTACCGGGCCGGTGCGCGCATCCCGAAGACCGCTGGCTTTTCTCAGGAGGTCGATGAGTTCGCTGCCCGTGGCGCGCATCAACCGATATGCATCAGCCCGGGAGATGGCTGTTTCGGTGTAATGGAGCGGCAGCTTCACGCTAATCCACACCAAATCAGCCCATCGAATAGGTGTGCTCGGGTTCAATCTTGTAGATCACGCGGACTTCGCCGGGGATGCGGTAGCCGTACTTCTCCCCCGTGTACTTCTTCGAAAGCTTGTCGATGTGCTCGTCGGCGCCATTCTCGGTGATGTCCACCACGCGTCCCCGAATGGAAAGGTGACGATACGGGTTTTCGGGGTCCAAAACGTCAATGCCCACGCGGGGATCGCGCCTTATGTTGCGGTCTTTCACACGCCCCTTGGCGGTATTGATGATGATGTGATTGCCGTCGTATTCGAACCATACGGGCGCTACATGCGGGCTTCCGTCCGGCATGATGGTCGCCAGCTGCGCAAACGCCTTTTTCCGCGTCAGGTCGAGGTATTTTTCAGGAATCGCGGCCACGATAGTCTCCTCGTATCAGGTTATCTTAAGAGTTGCGCTTGCAGACAACCGTTGCCGTGGTGGGCGGCACAGGAGCGGAGGGCAGCGGGCTGGCACTCCGCTTTGCTCTGGCCGGTGTGCCGGTTCGCATCGGCTCACGGAATCTGGAACGGGCGCAGGAAGCGGCGCGGCGGATTTCCGCATCTTCGTTAAATACCAACACGGGGCACACGAACGCTGAAGCGGTGGCCGGAGCGGGCATCGTCGTTCTAACCGTCCCGCTTTCTGCTCAGGTGGAAACTGTGAAAGCGATTCGCGGGAGCATCGCGCCGGGTGCAATCCTGGTGGACACGACTGTTCCACTCGAAATCGCGATCGGCGGCCGGCTTTCGCGCACCCTGACATTGTGGGACGGCTCGGCGGCCCAGCAGGCAGCGCGGCTTTTACCCGGGGTGCCCGTAGTGGCTGCGTTTCACGCGCTCAGCGCGGAGGCGCTCGCGAAGCCGGACCTTCCGCTCGACTGCGACACATTGATATGCGGCGACAGCGCGGAAGCGAAGGCGGCCGTGGCGCGGTTGGCGGAGTCGATTCCCGGCGTACGCGCCATCGATGCCGGTCCTCTCGAAAATGCGCGCCTGCTCGAAGGGGCCGCCGCGTTGCTGATCTCGCTCAACCTGCGCCACAGGGTAAAAGGATCGGGGATGCGGATCACCGGGCTTCCGGCACGCGGAGCCGAGGCGTGAAACGCGGCCAGGTGGTCGCGCTCGCCGGTGGTGTGGGAGCCGCGCGTTTTCTCGATGGACTAACCCGCGTGATCGCGCCGGAACGCGTCTACATCATCGGAAACACTGCCGACGATGCCGAGATTCACGGTCTCCACATCTCGCCCGACCTCGACACGGTCACCTATACGCTCGCTGGTCTCGCGAACCCGCTGCACGGCTGGGGTATTCGCGGCGACAGCTTCCGCTGTCTGGAAGCACTGGGACGGCTGGGCGCGGATACCTGGTTTCAATTGGGCGATCTGGATCTGGCGACTCATCTGCACCGCACCGAACGCCTGCGTCAGGGCGCGACGCTTTCCGAAGTGACGTCGGAGATCGCGGCCGCGCTGAAGGTTCGTTCCACGCTGGTGCCGATGTCGAACCAGCGCGTGCGGACGCATATCTCGACCCCCACGGGGGAGTTGGAATTCCAAACGTATTTCGTGAAACGGCGCGCACGCGATCGGGTAACGGGCATGCGTTTCGAAGGATCCTCCGAGGCGGCACCGGCGCCCGGTTTGCTGGAAGCCATCGAAAAAGCAGAGGCCGTTATCCTTTGTCCGTCGAACCCGTTCATCAGCATCGGCCCGATTCTCGCCGTGCCCGGCATCCGCGAGGCGCTGCAGCGCAGGAGGGACAGGGTAGCGGCGATCTCACCGATCGTGGGTGGCCGTGCGCTCAAAGGTCCCGCGGCGAAAATGATGAAGAGCATGCATCTGCGGGCAGCGGCAGCGGAAGTTGCGAAACTCTATGTGGATTTCACCAGCATGTTTGTGATGGACGAAGTGGATCGCAGGCAAGCCGCGCAGGTGGAAGCGCTGGGCATGCGGCCCGTGGTTACCAACACCATCATGCGCGGGCTGCGCGAAAGAAAGGCGCTGGCGCGGGTGGTTGTCCGCGAACTGGGGGTGAGGACTTGATCTTCGCTATCCTTCCGGTCAAGAGCCCGCAGAAATGCCAAGCAGCGGTTGAAGGATTTTCTTGCCGTTGAGCAGCGGGAGACTCTGGCGCGGATGCTCTACCGGCAGACACTGGCCAGCGCTCTGCCCGGCCGAGGGCATCGATCGGCGTGGTCGTCGTCACCAGCGACTTCGAGGCCGCCGAGCACGCGCGCCGCGCGGGGGCGCTGGTTTTTGAAGAAGACGAACAGGTCAGCCACAGTGTCTCCGCAGACGCGGCCTGCCTGCGCGCCATGGAACTGGGAGCCTTGACCGCTTTGCTGGTGCCGATCGATGTCCCGACAGCGACGCCAGCCGATTTCAGCCGGCTCGCAGCTTCTGCGCGGGATAAGCCGGGGCTGATCGTGGTTCCGTCCTCCGATGGCACCGGCACCAATGCGTTGGCGCGCACGCCGCCCGATTGCATCGAGAGCCGATTCGGTCCCGGCAGCTTCCGCAAGCATCTGGATCAGGCGCTCTCGAAAGGCTTGTCCGCGCGACGTTCTGCGGCTCCCCGGGCTGATGTTCGATATCGACACTCCCGAGGATGTGGGCGAGTTCCTGGCCCGTGCGCACGAGTGCCAGGTTTCGTCGTTCCTGCGAGTTGCATGCGCCTCGAAATAGCGGCGCTCTCCACGCTGCCTGAAGTGCGGCCGGGCGATGACCTGGCCTCGCTGATTTCGCAGGCAGCGGCCCGCGAAGGACAAATCATCGATCGTTCAGTCGTGCTTGCGGTGGCGCAGAAAATCGTTTCCAAAGCGGAAGGCGCCATCGTGGATCTGCGCGAAATCCACCCTTCGGCGCTCGCCCGATCCTGGGCCGCGGAACACGGCCCGGAACACAAAAGAGATCCGCGCCTGATCGAACTGATTCTCACCCAATCGCGGCGCATCGTAAAGATGGACCGCGGCGTTCTGATCACGGAGACCCATACTGGTCTGGTCTGCGCCAATGCTGGCGTGGATCAATCCAATGTGGACCAATCCAACGTCGCGGGCGACGATTTCGCCACAGTGCTGCCGCGCGATCCCGACACCTCGGCACGCTTGCTCCGCGAGAGCCTCGGGTGCGGCGCCGTCATTATCACCGATACGTTTGGCCGGCCCTGGCGCGAAGGTCTGGTGGACGTGGCCATTGGCGTTTCCGGCCTCGAACCACTGGACGATCTTCGCGGGCGGGTGGACCGGCGTGGCCGCAAGCTCGCCGGCACGATCGTTGCGCGTTGCCGATCAGCTGGCTGCCGCCGCGGGCCTCCTGATGCCCAAAGCCAGCGGATGTCCAGTCGTGCTGATCCGCGGTTTCGAGTGGGAGCCGGCCGAAGGTTCCGCCCGTCGCCTCGTCCGCAAGCCTGAACAGGATCTGTTTCGCTGAAGCTCTTACCGCAAAAGTGCCGCCGCGAGTTCGCGCCACTCGCGTCAACGGCAGGGACTTGGGATCAGCCGTCAGCACCTGAATACAGACATGGTCCGCGCCAGCCGCCTGGTGGTCGCGAATCCGATTCCGGATCGCACTCAGATCGCCCCACGCGATGATGGAGTCGATCAGCCGGTTACTCCCGCCGTCCTTGAAATCGCTTTCCTCAAAACCCAGCCGCAGAAAATTGTTCGCGTAGTTGGGCAGCGTCAGATAAAAGGCAAGGAAAGCGCGGGCAATTTCGCGCGCCTTGACCGGATCGGTTTCGAGCACAACCGCCTGCTCGGGACACAAGTAACGATCGTTGCCCAGTATCTTCCGGGCTTCCGCAGTGTGTTCCGGATTCACGTTGTAGGGATGTGCGCCGTCCGCACGTTCACCAGCCAACTGGATCATCTTCGGTCCCAGCGCCGCCAGCAAACGCACTGGCCTGATAGCTGGAGGAATCGAGTTATAGGGGGCCTTGTCCATGGCATCCAGATAGGCGCGCATGGTCGCCACCGGCTTCTCATAGCGATGGCCGCGCAGCTGTTCGACTAGCGGGACATGGCTCACTCCCAGACCGAGGATAAATCGGTTGGGATACGCCTCCGCCAGCGTTTTCTGTCCGGCGGCCATCGCCACCGCATCGCGGGCGTAGATGTTCGCGATTCCGGTGGCGATCACGATTCTCTTCGTGCCTGCCAGAAGCAAGCCCGCGTTTGTCAGCGCCTCGCGCCCGGCAGCTTCGCCGAACCAAAGAGCTCCGTAACCAAGCTCCTCCAGTTCGTGAGCGGTCTCCTGTGCTTTCGCGGCTGGATGATCTTCAAGCTGGCGCGTCCAGATTCCGATCGGGCCAACTTGTATCGATGTTTGTGCCATGCTTCAGTTCCGATTCTCTCTCGGATTATCCCAGCACATCGACGGCTCGCCCATGGGAGGAGCGGCGTTCTTCAGTTTGCCGCATAAAATAGTCCGTACCCGGAGGATTCCCTGGCCTACGAACCGAAACCTGTCGATAATTCCAGCGTTGAGCTGGGCAAAGACCTCGAACCGCTCATCGAATGGCTGGCGGAAAACAACCACGAGATATGGGCCAAAGGGCGCGTCGCTGAGGGCTGGAAGCTCGGCCCGCGGCGCGACGACGCAAAGCTGGAGACGCCGTGGCTCGTGCCCTACAGTGAACTGCCGGAGGCGGAAAAGCAGTACGACAGGAAGATGGCCGTCGAGACGCTGAAGTCCATCATTCAGTTCGGCTGGAAAATTGCAGCTCCGCAGGTCACCAGCCAGGTCACCAACAGGATCACCAACCATGACTCGCGCGACGAGCCATTTACACGATGGATACCGGGCCGCGTGCCGCCCGGACCTTGCCCGGAGTATCGCGATCTCGGTAAACGCGCCAACGAAAACGGCTATCCGACGCTCGCTTTTGATATCGCGGACGAAGGTCTGAAGTACTGGAAAGACGATCCGCCATTGGTGCAGATCAAGGCACTGGCGCTGGCGCGCATGGGCTCGGCTGAGCAGGCGCGAAACCTGCTTGCCGCCCTGGCGGGCACAGACGACGAAGAAACCGCCGGCACTGCAGCCCGCGCCTTTAAGGATCTCTGGCTGCGGACCGGCGATGTGGCAGACCTTCGGCAGGCCCGGGACCACTACCTCCGCGCGTATCAAAGCCGGCCTGACCGCTACTGGACAGTCATCAACGCAGCCACGCTTTCCTGGGCGCTGGGTGAAGCCGAAAAGGCCGTCGATCTGGCCGGACGGATTTCCGCGGACTGCGCCGCACGGCTTTCCGCAGGGGACGAAAAAGACGAGTACTGGCTAAGGGCAACACTGGCCGAAGCGGATCTCATACTGGCAGCATCTGCCGATACAGCAGAGTCGGATCGGCGTTGGCGCAACGTGGAAAATCTGTACAGCCAGGCTCGCGCCGTCGCCGCCGATAACTTCGGCAACGTATTCAGCACCTGGCGGAACGCCCGAATTGTTCTCCGGCAACTGCCCGTTGTAATCGGGGAGCGCCTTGAGAAAGCTTTTCAGGTGCCGCGCGTGGCCGTGTTCGCGGGGCATCTGATTGACAGTGCCGGACGCACGCCGCCGCGGTTTCCCCCGGAAATTGCGGACAAAGTGAAACAGGCGATCAAAGACCACCTCCGCCGCCTCAACGTGGCTGTCGGATTCGCCGCGGCCGCCGCCGGCTCCGACATCCTTTTTCTTGAGGCGATCAGTGAACTCGGCGGCAAGACCCACATCGTTATGCCGTTGGATGAGGAAGAGTTCGTCAAGGTGAGCGTCGCCGAAGCGGGAGAAGAGTGGGTCCGGCGCTATCACACAGTAAGGAAGAACGCAGAAGAAGTCATCGTCACCAGCGAAGAGAAAGTTATCATGGGCGGCCTGTCGTTCCAGTATGCGGCGGATGTGCTGGACGGGCTGGCAACCATGCGCGCCCGCGAGTACGAAACCGGACTGCACCACATTGCTGTGTGGAATGAACTGCCCGGCGGCGGACCCGGCGGAACCTGTGATGCCGTCGAGCGCTGGAAGTCCAGGGGGGCTGACGTCCACGTCATCAATCCCGTCGAGATCGCGGGCGGTCCGCCGCACGCCGCCGGGGCAGTTGCCGCTTCCGGGCCGGCGGCTTCCGAATCACGCCAGGCCAGCGCGGGCATCGATGCCGAGGTGCGCGCCATGATTTTCGCGGATGTGAAACATTTCAGCAAACTGACCGAAGGCCAGGTGCCGGTGTTTCTGCGCGGGTTCCTGCGGCCGCTGGCCCAACTGGTGGCCAGGCTGCATCCGGCCCCGGAGTTTCAGAATACGTGGGGCGACGGCTTTTTCTTTGTGTTCAGGCAGGTTGGCGATGCCGCACGTTTCGCCGTGAAACTGCGTGACGCCGTGGCAGCCATCGACCGGGCGGGAATCGGCCTGCCGGCAGATATGAATCTCCGCATCGCGCTGCATGCGGGGCCGGTGTTTCAGTTTGAGGACCAGTTCATCCGTCGACAGAATTTCATCGGCTCGCATGTCAACCGCGCAGCCCGAATCGAGCCCGTGACCGTGCCCGGACGCATCTATGCGACCGAAGCATTTGCAGCCCTGGCGACCCTCCAGGCCCCCGGGCAGTTCCGCTTCGACTATGTCGGCAAGGTGCCGCTGGCGAAGGATTTCGGACGGTTTGCACTCTACGATGTGAACCCGGACTAACAGGCCGCTGAAAAAGCTCTTTTCATTGTCGCTTGCTGACGCGCGCAGTTCAGTAACCACTGCGGAATCAGCACCTGCTTTTCCGAACCGCGACCGTAAGGGAGTGGCAAGAAGCGTTTTTTAGCAGCCTGCTGGAGCCGCGAGTGTGGCGACTTTGCGAGAATAGGCCTGACCCTTTCTGACCATGACAGATCAGTCTCACGCCACCGTCGCTCTATCCAAAATCGGCCCGAAGATTCCGGCTGACCGCAACCTTCCGTTCCATGAAAGCCTGGTCCACATGTTCTGGCATGCGGTGGAGTGCCGACCAGAGGGCGTGGCCGTGATTTATCAGGACCTGCACGCGCCGCGCGCGATCACCTATCGCGATTTCGGGCGCGCGGTCAATGGGCTGGCGGCGCAACTGGAATCGCGCGGACTCGCACCCGGCCCGATCGTCGTGATGATGCCCAACTCAATCGAGATGGACGTCGCCCTCATGGCGGTCATGAGCGTCGGCAGACAAGTCGCGCCCGTGAACCCGTTCTTTCATGTGGCCGAGGTCTGCAAGGTGCTCGACGGCTTCGATCCCCGGGCCATCGTCTGCCATCCCACTACGACGGATAAGGCAGAAGAAGTCGCGGCGCAGATGGGGCTCCCTCACGTCATTACCGTGGGCTACGAAACCCTGGCGCAATGGACCGTCGATGCCGGCCTCGATTCGCCGCCCGCGAAGATGCCCCGCGCCGACGATCTGGCGCTGTCGATTTTCACCGGCGGTTCCACCGGCGTTCCCAAGGGCGTCAACCATACGCATCGCGGCCTGATGTGGGGGCTGATTCAGCATGTCAGCGTCTGGCCGATTCCATTCGGCGAGGGCGTGTTTCTGAATGTTGCGCCGATGTTCCACATCTGGGGTCTGGGGTATGCGACCTGGGTGCCGATCTTCACGGCTGGAACGCTGGTCATGGTCCCGAGGTATGAGCCCGACGAAGTGGTGCGGGCCCTTGCTGAATATCGCGTCAGCATCTTTGCCGGTGGACCTGCGCCCATCTATCTTGGTTTGCTGCGCAGCCCGTTGTTCGATCAGGTCGACCTCTCGGCGCTGAAATATTGCCCCTCCGGCGGTGCGCCCTGCCCGGAGGATCTGCATCGCGAATGGCTCCGGCGCACCGGCTGTCCGCTGCTCGAGGGATGGGGAATGTCCGAAGGCGCTCCGTTCTGTCTCAATCATTACCATGGCGAGCGCAAACTCATGGCGGTCGGCAATCCGGTGCCCGAGACCGAGGTCGAAGTGGTCGATCTCGAAACCGGCACGCGCGTATTGCCCCTCGGCGAAGCGGGTGAGGTGCGCGTACGCGGACCGCAGATGATGACCGGCTATCACAACAAGCCCGAGGAAACCGCCTTTGCGCTGCGCGACGGCTACATGTATACCGGCGACATCGGCTACGTGGACGGCGACGGGTTCCTGTTTCTGGTCGACCGCAAGAAAGATATGGTGATCGTCGGCGGCTACAACGTCTACCCGCGGGAAGTCGACGAGGTGCTGTTCAATCACCCCGCGATCCGCGAGGCGGCGACGGTCGGCAGACGCGATGATCGCCTCGGCGAAGTCGTGGTGGCTTTTGTGGCATTGAAGACCGGCGCGACCCTGGACGAGGAAGCGTTCTTTGAATATTGCAAAGAGAAACTGGTCAAGTATAAGCGGCCGGTTGCAGTAACCTTTATTGATCACCTGCCGCGTACGGGAACGAACAAGATCGACAAGATGACGCTGCGGAGTATGGCTTCCAGGCAACTATAATTCCGGTTGATGGCCTCTTCCGGTTCGTCTGCGCGCGGGGCGCTCGTGATCTCGCTCGATTTCGAACTGCACTGGGGCGTGCGGGACCGCATGAAAGCGGACGGACCCTACCGCCGGAACCTGTTCGGCGCAAGATCCGCGGTACCCCGCATGCTGAAACTGTTCCGCGAATTCGATGTTGCGGCGACATGGGCCACCGTTGGTTTTCTCTTCGCCCGCAACCGCGACGAACTGATGGATTTCTCGCCATCTGAGCGGCCCCGATACCACAACGTTCTGCTCGACCCCTGGCGCGAACTGATCGGCCGCAATGAGGCTGAAGACCCGCTGCACTTCGCGCCGTCTTTGCTGGAAACGATCCGCGCGACCGACCGGCAGGAGATCGCTTCGCATACCTTCTCCCACTACTACTGTCTCGAATCCGGCCAAAACGCCGCTGCCTTTCGGGCCGATCTTACCAGCGCGCGGAACATCGCCTCGGCTACCCTGGGCCTGAACCTCCGCTCTCTCGTCCTGCCGCGCAATCAGTTCAACCCGGCCTATGCGGGCGTTATTCAGGAAGCCGGGTTTCTCTGCTGCCGGGGGAATCAATCAGGCGGCATCCACGCGGCTTCCGACTTCGAAAGTATGTCCGCCTCATTCCGTCGCGCGGCACGTTTGGCCGATGCTTATCTTCCGCTCGTCGCGGATTGCCTGCCATCCTGGCCGCAAGTCTCCCGCGGCGCGCCCCTGTGCGACGTGCAGGCCAGCCGGTACCTCCGCCCCTGGAACGCGCGCCTGTCTGTTCTCGATCCGCTCCGTGCGCACAGAATCATCGCCGGCATGCGGGCGGCGGCGCGTAACGCGCGCATCTACCACCTTTGGTGGCACCCTCACGATTTCGGCGCTCACCTCGACGAGTCGATTGCATTTCTGTCGCGCATTCTTACGGAATTCCGTGTGCTGCGCGACAGGTTCGGTTTCCAGTCGATGTCGATGGCGGAGGCCGCCGAGACCGCTTCCGGCGCCGCCGCGGACGTTCCCGACCCAACACCCTCTCATACAGCACGATAGTATCGAGGAGCGTGGCGGAAAAGATCGGAGTCTTAGTCGAAGCGGATCCCGGGCCCGGGATTCTTTACCAGTTGACCGGGGTCATGGCGCGGCATGGCGCCAACATCACTTCCGTCGACATCGTCGAGGAACGCCAGACCTACTTCGAAATTGACGTCACCGACAGCCCCGCGCTTCTCCGCGATCTCGAACAGCTGCCCATCGTGCATGGCGTCTCGCAGGTAAAGACATTTCAGGCTGTCTTCGGCAAGCGCATCATCATCATTGGCGGCGGCGCGCAGGTCGGCCAGGTGGCGATCGGCGCTATCTCCGAAGCCGACCGCCACAACATACGCGGGGAGCACATCTCCATCGATACGATTCCGCTGGTCGGCGAACAGGAGCTTGCCGACGCTGTCCGCGCCTGCGCCCGTCTGCGCCGCGTGAAAGCGCTGGTGCTCGCCGGTTCGCTGATGGGAGGCGATATCCAGCGCGCCGTACTTGAAGTTCGCGCCCAGGGGATGCTGGTCGTCAGCCTCAACATGGCGGGAAGCGTTCCCGATGCCGCCGATCTCGTCGTCTCCGATCCGCTGCAGGCCGGCGTCATGACCGTCATGGCCGTCGCCGAGACGGCGAAGTTCAGCATCGCCCGGCTTAAGCGGCGCGTTTTCTGATCTGCGCTTTACGAACTTGTGATGCTTTCCTTACCTGTTGCGGGATAGTCTTGTATGCAGTGAACTGGGACCGCGCTCCGGTGTATTCGCACTGATTCATGCGCTGGATCGAGTACTTTCTCTTCCTGCTGATCGTTGTCGGACTCGCGCGTCCGCTCGGCCGCTACCTCGCGCGTGTCTGCGAACGTGAGCCAACCTTTGCCGACCCGCTGCTGCGCCCTGTCGAGAAAGCTCTGTATCGCCTCGCGGGTGTGCGTCCCGAACAGGAAATGTCCGCCGCCCTATACATCTCCTGTTTTCTCTTGTTCGGCGCTGTCTCGACAGGGCTGCTCTTTCTCGTCCTGGTCCTGCAGCGATGGCTGCCCGGCGGACCTGCGGATCGTTTCCTCACCACCCCGATGACGCCCGATCTGGCGTTCAACACGGCGGTCAGCTTTTCCACCACCACAACCTGGCAGGCTTATGGCGGAGAGAATACGCTTCGTTATCTGACGCAGACGATCGGTCTTGTCTCCCAGAACTTTCTCGCGGGCGCCGCCGGTCTGGCGGCCGGATTTGCTTTCATCCGCGGCATTGCACGCGAACGCGCGGCCACGATCGGAAACTTCTGGGTCGATCTCATCCGCTCACTGCTCTGGGTGCTCCTGCCTGCCGCGCTCATCGGCAGTCTCGTTCTGGTCTGGCAGGGCGTGCCTTTGAACATGGCGCCCTACACCCTGGCGCATTCTCTCGAAGGTCCCGCCCAGACGATCGCGCAGGGCCCGGTTGCCGCGCTCGAGTTCATCAAGAACCTCGGCACCAACGGCGGCGGTTTCTTCAATGCCAACGGCGCGCATCCGTACGCGAACCCCACTCCGCTTACTAATTTCCTCGGCATGCTGGCCATTGCAGTTCTGCCGGCATCGCTCATCATTACCTTCGGCCGCGTCACGCGCAGTCCGCGCGCCGCCTGGACGCTGCTCTCGATCATGGTGGTGCTCTTCACCATCGGTCTGGTGGTGTGCGACCGGTCCGAATCCGCGCCGCCGCACGTCACCGGCGAGCCCGTGACCGGTCCCAACATGGAAGGAAAAGAAGTGCGGTTTGGCACGGGTGAATCCGTCCTCACAGCCGTCGTCACGTCGAACACCGCGACCGGTTCTTACAACTCCATGTACGATTCGTGGCAGCCCACCGGCGTGCTCGCTCTTCTTTACTCCCTGCTGCTCGGCGAGGTCGTTTTTGGCGGACTCGGGGCCGGGGTGCACAGTATGGTCATGATCGCGCTCGTCGGCGTGTTTCTGGGCGGACTGATGGTGGGCCGCACACCCGCTTACCTTGGCAAACGCATTGGCGCCGGTGAAACCCGCTGGATCGCGCTCTACACGCTTCTCACGCCGCTGGTCGTGCTTCTGCTGACAGGCCTCGCACTTGCCACCAGCGCCGGTCGCGCCGGACTCACCACCAACACCGGCCCGCGCGGATTCACGGAGATTTTACTTGCCTTTGCCTCCTGCGTGGCGAACAATGGACTGACCATGGCCGGACTCAGCTCGGGCGGCCTCTTTTACAACCTCACCACCGCCATTGCCATGCTCGCCGGACGCTATGGCCTTACGGCGCTGGCTCTGGCGCTTGCCGGACGCTTCGCCGCGCAGAAGTATCAGCCGGCCACCACTGGCACACTCCCCGGCGACACGCCCACTTTCGGCGTTCTGGTGTTCGGCACCATTCTGCTGATAGGCGCGCTTTCTTTTCTTCCCGCCCTCGCCCTCGGGCCGATCATCGAATACTTGCGCCCATGATCACACGCATCGGCCTCCTCATTTTGCTCACGCAACTCTGTGGGCTGGCCGACGATGCCATCGCCACCGATCGCCCGGCTGTCACCGATTCGAGCGTCGTGGTTGCCGACGGAACCGTCGTATCGGAGAACGGCTTCACCTATACCTCCAATCATGGAGGCGCCGGCTTCGACGCCACCGAATCCCTCCTGCGCTTCGGGGTCGCAGCCAGGACGGAGCTGCGTCTTACCATCCCTGATTACTATGGTGCGCTCACCGGACCCTCCGGCTTCGGCGATCTCGTGGTTGGCGTGAAACAGCAACTCGGACCGACGCCTGGCGGCTTCGAGGTATCTCTCGTTTTGTCACTCAGTCTGCCCACCGGCGCACACGCCATATCGAGTCACGGTTATGACCCATCCGTGCAGTTGCCGTGGTCGCGATCGCTGTCTTCCAACTGGACTGCCGCGGGCATGCTCTCCGTCTATTTCCCGACCGAGGGAAGCCGGCGCGACATCACCGGTGAGACGGCCTTCTTAATCGACCGCACGCTCACGAAAAAGTGGGACGCATTCGTCGAATATGTCGGCGACTTTCCGGAGCACGGAACGCCCCGCCATCTCGCTCACATCGGCACTTCATGGCGCCCCATACCCTCGCAGCAGCTCGATCTGCACGTCGGCGTCGGCGCATCGCGCGCGGCGGTGGATCACTTCGTCGGCGTGGGCTATTCGTTCCTGGTGCGGTTCGCGCGGCATTAGGCGTTCGCGTCAGACCGGCCGGGGTGTTTCCGAACCGCGACCGTGAGGGAGTGGCAACGTACTGTGGTGCATCCGTGCTAACGCCCACCCGATACGTCAACGATCGCGCCGGTAATATACGACGCCTCTTCCGACAGCAGCCAAAGAATCGCGCGTGCGACTTCATCCGCCCGCCCGCCGCGCTGCATCGGAACCAGCGCCTTCACCCTCTCGACCCGCCCGGGTTCGCCGCCCCTGGCGTGCATGTCCGTATAAATGAAACCCGGCCGCACCGCATTCACGCGAATGCCTTCCTGCGCTACTTCCTTTGCGAGTCCAACCGTAAACGTGTCAATGGCTCCCTTGCTCGCTGCGTAGTCAATGTATTCGCCGGGCGAACCGTACTTTGCGGCACCCGAAGAGACATTGACGATCGTGCCGCCCTTTCCGCCGTACCGTGTCGACATCCTCCGCACTGCCTCACGCGCACAAATCATCGACCCGGTCACGTTAACTTTGAGGATTCTCTCGATTCGCGACGCGTCCATCTCATCGAGCCGCATCTGCCGTTCCAGTGTCGCCGCATTGTTGACAAGCGCGGTGACCGTGCCCAGATCAGCATCCACCTGCCGGAAGAGCGCAATGACCTCCGCTTCCGAACCGATATCTGCCTGCACCGCGATGGCCCGGTCGCCCGTGTTCGCAATATCGCGCACCACGTTCTCAGCCGCGCCGCGATCCTGCAGATAGTTCACACAGACCGCGTACCCGCGCACAGCGGCCAGTTTCGCGGTCGCGGCGCCGATTCCGCCCGACCCGCCCGTCACCACCAGCACTGGCGCAGCGGCGTCGCCTACTTCCACTCCTCCATCGCTTTCCTCGGCAATGAGTCCGGCAGAAAATCCAGCAGCTCCAGCCGTACGCCGTTCGGATCCGTCGCATTCGTGATGCTCGTCTTCGTCGATCCCGTCCTGGGATCATCCACCTTCACACCGCGCGACCGCAGCGTCGCAACCGTTGCATTCAGATCCACCGGCCACAGCCCGATATGACTCAGCCCCACAGGCCGCTCCGGCGTTGCCTGTCCCAGCTCGATAAACGTGTCGCGCGTTACCTGCAGGTAAGCCAGCGTAGGCTTGTTGTCTTTGTCCCGGATCGTGAACGCTTCCCGGAATCCCATCGTCTTCGTGTAGAAGCGCATCGATTCGTCGAAGTCCTTCACATAGATTCCGACGTGATTCAGCCGCAGGCCCGAGCCTGACGCCGTTTGCGCCTCGCCCGGCTGCATCACAAACATCCCGCATCCCATCCCCGTCGCAAACAACGCGAAACCACCTAACACGTTTCTGCGGGCACGCGAGTGCCAGCCTATCCATCTGCTCATGGCTATTCTCCCCTTCATTCCAGTGTGAACGCGTTCAACCCCGAACTGACCACCACCACATACTGCTTCCCGTTTTTCCCCAGATACGTCATCGGATTCGTGTGTCCCTCGGCATCCATCTTCCTCTCCCACAGCACCTTTCCCGACTTCGCATCGAACGCCCGAAACCGCTTGTCATGCGTTCCGGCGATAAACACCAATCCGCCTCCCGTCGCCATCGGCCCGCCCTGTCCGAACGCGCCCGTGTTACGAATGCCCGCGGCCTCCATTTCGTCGCTTGTCCCCAGCGGGACCCGCCACGCGATCTCGCCGGTGTTCGCCGCCACCGCCATCAGTTCGGCCCACGGCGGCTGCTGGCAGGGGAGCTGATTCGATGGATCCCAGAACCGCGCATTCACCGATCCCGGCCCCAGCGGACTGAATCTGCGCCACGCCACCTGATCGCCCTCCTTCGACTTGTCCATGCGCCCCATCCCCGCCACGTTCCGCACATTGACGAACACGTACGCGAGCCGCGGATCCACCGCCACGCCGCCGTAATTCGGCCCGCCCTGCTGGCCCGGAAAGATCACGCGGAATTCCCGGCTGCTGTATGGCGTGTATGCCCCGAGATTGTGCACTCCGCCGATCTTCTCCACCAAATCTTTACAGAACTTCTCATGCGCCGGCTCGCCCGTGAACACTTCCTCCGGCTTCATGCTCTGCCGCGCCAACGGCGGAGGCTTCATCGGAAACGGCTGCGTCGGCCACGTCTGCTCGCCGGGCACATCGCTCTGCGGCACCGCGCGCTCTTCCACCGGATACACCGGCTTGCCCGTCTCACGCTCCAGAAAAAACATCAGCCCCGGCTTTGACACGGCCACCACCACCGGAATTTTCTTCCCATCGTGCAGGATCTCCATCAGCGACGGCGCCGCCTCGGCGTCGTAATCCCACAGATCGTGATGCGTCAGTTGGAACGACCACCGCATCTTCCCCGTATTCGCATCCAGCGCCACGATCGAAGACGAATACAGATTCTGCCCCGGGCGCGCGCCCCCGTAATATTGCGCGGCCGGTTGTCCAATCGGCATGAAGATCAGCCCGCGCGCCGCATCGAGCGTGGCCGCGCCCCAGTTAGCGGGCGATCCCGCGGTTTGCCAGTTGTCCTTCGGCCAGGTCTCATAGCCCGCTTCGCCCGGATGCGGAATCGTGTGGAATGTCCACTCCAGTTTGCCGGTATGCAAATCCCATGCCCGCACGTCCATCGCCGGCCCGTCGGGATCGTCCTCTTTGCCCTGCGCGCCTGTCACGATCAGATTGCGATACACCATACCCGGCGAGCTCATGTGATACGGAGCGTTCGGAAACTTCTCCGTAACGCCCACGCGCAGATCGACCGTGCCTTCCTTGCCGAAACCCGGCACCAGTTTCCCCGTCTTCGCATTCAGCGCGAGCAGGCGCCCATCGCTTGTCCCCGCCAGAATCGTCGGAGGCGCTGTCGCGTCGCCCGGCCAGTAACTCACACCGCGCAGCGGAGCGCCCGCCGCTTTTCCCAGATCGTATTTCCAGATCTCTTTGCCGGTCTCGGGCTCGAGCGCCACAATCGTATGTTGCAGCGTGGGCGAATAGAGGATGCCGCCCACCATAATCGGTACGGCTTCGGTGGATGACACGAACCGCGTCGCCGCATCGAGATTCACGCCGCCCGGCTCGATCCCGTACTGCCAGGTGAGTTTCAGCCTGGCCACGTTCTTCGTATTGATTTTCGCCAGTGGCGAATAGCGCTGCCCCGCCGCGTCATGACCGTAGAAAGGCCAATCGGTCTGTGCGCTCAACACACCCGCGAACAACAGAATTGCGCGCACAGGCCGCAGGGTCCGTTGTGCGCGTTGAGAAATCATCCTCATTTGGCCAGCTATTCTTTCACAAACTCAAACCGATATATACTTCCCAAAGGCCAATCGCCCAAGGAGCCCCCATGCGCCGACTGTTTTTCCTTCTGCCGCTCGCCGCCCTCACTCTTACCGCAGCTTCGCTGCCCACCTCGCCGAAGCCCGAAGACCTCGGCCTTTCCGCCGAGCGCCTGCAGCGCATCCACCAGATGATCCAGCGCCATATCGACGCGGGAGAAATCACCGGTGCTGTCACTCTGGTCGCGCGCAAAGGTCAGATCGCATGGGTCGATGCGGCGGGCGTCATGGATCTCGACACCAAAGCGCCCATGAAGCGCGACTCCCTTTTCCGCATGGCCTCCATGACCAAGCCCGTCATCGGCACGGCGATGATGATGATGATCGAGGAAGGAAAGGTATCTGTCACCGATCCCGTCTCGAAGTTCATTCCTGAGTTCAAGAACCTCAAGGTCGGCATTCTGCAGTCGCCGGGCGGCGGCCGCGGCGCGGGCGCCACGCCACCGAAGTATTACACCGTCCCCGCCGACCGCGAACTCACGGTCAAAGAGCTACTCACGCACACGTCCGGACTCGTGGCCGGTCCGATGGGACAGGCCGCTGTCGCGCCCCTTCGCCGCAAACCCGAAGAAACGCTCGCCGAGTTTATCCCGCGCCTCGCCCAGACCCCGCTCGAGTTCCAGCCCGGCACGCACTGGATGTACAGCGCCTCCGACGGCTTCGATCCCCTCGGCCTCATCATCGAAAGAGCTTCCGGCCAGCCGCTGAACGTCTTTCTGAAGCAGCGTATCTTTGATCCGCTCGATATGCCGGACACGCACCACTACCCCACCGAAGCCCAGATGTCGCGGCTCGTCAGCGTTTATCAGCAGCGCGACAAGACGCTGGTGAAAACACCGCTCGAGGCCTCGCTCTCGATGTCGAGCAAGGTGTACTTCGCAAGCGGCGGCGGACTGATTTCAACTGTTGACGACTATTCTCACTTTGCTCAGATGCTGGCCAACGGCGGCGAGTTCAACGGGCATCGCCTGCTGAGCCCGCGCACCGTGAAATACATGGCTTCCGTGCATATTCCTTACACGCTGCCGGGCCGCACTCCCGGCGAAGCCTTCGGGCTCACTGTGCGCGTGATTCAGGACGCCAATGCCGGCGAAATCCGCATCTCCGATGGCAGCTTCGGCTGGAGCGGCGTGTATGGCACGCACTTCTGGGTCGACCCCAAAGAAGAAATCGTTGCCGTCATGATGTGCCAGACGTCTATCCGCGAGATGCGCCCCGAGTTTGAGAACCTCGTGATGTCGGCGATCATGAAATGAAGGCTTGGTACCAGGTCGCGGAAATTGGCGTCTCCGCGATTCCCGGTGCCGCTGGCTAACGCGCGCGGTTCAGAAAGCATTTCCGAACCGTGACCGTGAGGGAGCGGCACGCCCGAACTTTGCAATCACGTACTATTTGGCTTCGCGGGCTTTTCGGTAATCCTCCACCAGCTTTAGTGCGATTCTGTCGGCCACGTCCGCCATGGCGCCGCGGAACTTGCCACCTGCACTCTCCTGCGTGATCGACCAGATCACATCGCCACGGCTGTCGACGAGGCGGATTGCCGCCGAAGCCTCGTGCTTGCGTTCACGGGAACGGCTCGACTCGCTGTCGGTGATCCCCGCGCCTGTGTTCTGGTGCGACGAACTTCCCGCGCCGTACATGCTGGTAGATGAACTGCCGCCGCCGGATGTCGCATGGATGCCGATCGAATCGCTCGACGAGTGTTCATCCTCGAAGATCTGGTCGTCGGCCGAGCCGCGCAGAAAAGCATCCGCGCGTTCGGAGTTCTCTGTCAGCAGAAAAAGCTTCGACTTCATCAGCGCCGCAATGATCATGTCGCGCATCTGCTCCGAGATGGCGCCCCCTCCCAGCTTGTCGACATAGATGCACCGCACGTTGGCCAGATTCGGAGGCAACGGCAACGGCTCGATAGCCGCGGAGAATGACACCGCGCTCAGCAACAGAAAAACGAGTTTCATCCTTTGCCTGCCTTTCGCGCGTCATCGTCCTGGAACTCAACGCGCCGCCCGGTGCGGGCTTCGAGCGATACCAGAAGCGGCCGGATCTCGTCCTTGCCGACCTGCAGCACGATGGCCTGCGCGGTTCCGTCCTGATCTGTGTAGCCGATGGTCAGGTAATGGCTTTTCTTTTTCGCCACCAGGAACAGCGGCGAAATCAGAATCGCTTCCATGTAGCGGCGGCTGACGCGCATGCCGTATTCAAGCGTGGTGATGTCCTTATAGGGAACTTCGAACGAGGTTTTGCCCGTTCGGATATGCAGTACATCGGACTGCTGCACGTCCACGCGCACATCCGATTTGTTATGAACTCCCGGCACCGTCCCGCCAACATAAAGGGCACGTGTGTCTGTGTCTCCGGCCTGAAGCAGAGGCGCGAACACAAGCAATGCCACAAGGCACGGCTTCATACTCTCTGGATACCATGCGCGCGCGGGGTTTCCGCTATCACCGGGGGGGGCCAGTGCTACCACGGTAAAATCAGGGCGGGAACCCTAATGCCGCTCGCCGTTGTCAAAGACCTCCGCAAAATCTACAAAGGGCTGAACGCGGACGAAATCCGCGGCTCCGCTCATCGCGACGTGAAGTTCGGTCTGATGGCTTCGTCGGAAGCAGCCTGGCAGGAGATGGAACAGTTTCTCGCGCCTCCGACAATGGGTAACGCCACGCGCGCCGAGGCGCTCGGGAGCATTTATCGGATCGATGCCGCGACCCGCCAGCCCTGCGATGTCGTTCTCTGCGAGCCGGGCATCGCTCCGCCGCCGCACGGTTACGTATTCAATCCGGCAGATCCGGCGGCGACCGCCCGGGAGATAGCCGGCGGTCAATACGATCTGGAGATTGCGCTGGCGCGGTTGTTTCCGCCGCTGCGAAAGGCGGTGGCGGACCGCATCGTCCGTCGCGTGTCGCGCGAGAATGCGATGTTCGCGCTGGTGACGGCGCTGCCGAATGTGATTCCGAGCGTGCTCGAACTGCCGTGGGCGGTCGGAGAGTTTGCCACCGATACGGCGTTCCTGACGATGAATCAGATCCGCATGGCGCTTCTGATGGCAGGCGCCCACGGGCACAACATCGGATATTCGGAGCAGAGGGCGCAGATTGCGCTGATCGTCGCGGGTGCGTTCGGGTGGCGCGCACTGGCGCGAGAACTGGTGGGGAAGATTCCGCTGGGCGGCGGGCTGATTCCGAAGGCAGCGGTGGCGTTCGCCGGGACGTATGTGGTCGGCGTCGGCCTCGAGAAAGTGCACCGCACCGGCATTGGTCTGTCGCGCGCGGAAAAGAAAGACGCCTACGCGGACGCGTTCGCGAAGGGGAAGGAAGTGGTGCAGGAGATCGCGCCGGTGATCATGAAGGTTCCCGAACCGCGACCGTGAGGGAGCGGCGCTCGAACCTTCGCCATCACGCCCTAATGAATGTACGCCCAGCCGGATTCCTGTTTGCGCACGATCTCTGCAATGCCGGAATCGACTTCGGTGGCGAACGGAAACAGATCCTCCGACTTCACGTTCATCACCTTCATGGCGTTCTGGCAGGCGGCCAGCGTCACGCCATTGTCCTTCAGTTGCTTCAGCCGCTCTTCGTACGCGGTGTTTTTCTTCAGCAGCATGTTCAGACCGGCGGCGTAGAAGACGACTTCGACCTCGACGCCTCCATCCTTTTCAAAAGCTGCGCGCACGTTGTTGACGTGGAGCGGGAGCACGTCCCAGTCGCGCCCCTGCGCTTCGATCAGCTCGAATACGACACGGTGTTTCGGGGTTTTCGGGGTCTGCGAAACGGCAGCGAAAACCACAACCAGGGCGAGCAGCACAGCAGTGAGTACAGTCTTCTTCATGAGTGCTAATATAAACCGCAGCTTTCACAGGTGGCGATATGGATTCACAGCGTCGTTCTTTTCTGACAGGTCTGAAGGCGGGAATCGCAGGGCTGGCTGTCGGCGGCGCGATGAAGGGGCAGCCCACGGGCGCGCGCTGGGAGCCGGCGCGTCACGATAAGGACGACTGGCTGGAGAGGCCGGGCGCGAAGCACCGCCTCATCTTTGACACGACGTCGCCGGAGGGGTTGGGCGAGGCACTGCTGTTCGCCGGAAACTACATCCAGGTGAATAATGCCGATTACGGGCTGCAGAACAGCGACCTCGCGGTGGTGATTGTGATGCGGCACCGTTCGACGCCGTTCGGCTACACCGATACCATGTGGGAAAAGTACGGCGTGCCGATGGCGAAGCGATCGCAGTTTGCCGATCCGAAGACTAATCAGGCGCCAAAGCTCAACGTTTATGACTCACAGATCGCGGGTCTGGCGAAGCTGGGCGTGCGGATCGCGGTCTGCTCGGTGGCTACGCGCCGCTTTGCCGAGACAATCGCCGAAGCGCTGGGCGGGAATGTGGACGCCATCAACAACGATTTGCTCGGGAACCGGGTGGTGAGTTCGCTCATGGTCCCCGCCGGGATCGTTGCCGTCAATCGTGCCCAGGAGCGTGGTTACTCGCTCGTTAAAGCTTAGTGGCGCGGTTATTCAATCGTCAGGTCTTAACAGGCTGCTGAAAAACGCTTCTTGCCACTACCTTACAGTCGCGGTTCGGAAAAGCAGGCGCTGATTCCGCAGGATTTACTGAACCGCGCGCGTCAGCAAGCGGCAACGAAAAGAGCTTTTTCAGCAGCCTGTTAAGGAGTTATTATCTTAAGGAGCTATAAACGATGCGCACTGTTCTCTTCGTTCTGATCGCCGCGTCGCTGGCCGGCGCGCAGGTCAAAAGTTCTGCCGTCGAGGGCATAACCAACTTCAGGCAGGTCGAGACTACGGTCGCCTGTGCCGGAGCGGTCAAGCCGACCGCCGTCGCGAGCATTAAAAACATGGGCTTCGCCTCGATCATCAACCTGCGGCTGCCGACCGAGCAGGGGGCCGACATCGAGGCCGAAGCCGCCGCGGCAAAGGCGACCGGCATTAATTTCATTCACATCCCGTTCAACGGCGCGATGCCGGACCCCGCCGTCGCCGACCGCTTTATCAAGACGGTCACTGAACCCGGCAATCAACCTGCCTTTATCCACTGCGCCAGCGGCAACCGGGCGGCGGCACTGTGGATGATCAAACGTGTCCTTATAGACAAATGGGACAATGACCGCGCCATTCAGGAGGCGAACGACCTGGGGCTCACCAGTCCGGCGCTCAGGACGTTCGCGCTCGACTACATTGCGGCGCATAAAAAGTAGCAACCGGAATTGCCCATGAGCGGGTCTTAACAGTTATGATCGGGGAAGGAACCCTATGACTGTCAACAAAATCATCCGGACAACGGCTTTGATCGGCGCCGGAGCATTGCTCCTGAACGCCGACACTCTTGTACTGCGTAACGGCGGCACCGTGCTGGGGACGTATCTGGGCGGCGACACCCGCCAGGTGCGCATGGATCAGAACGGCGCCATACAGACCTATGACATCGGGCAGGTGCAGTCGATCATTTTCTCGGACAACGGCCCTCAGCCGGATCGTCCGCGGGACCGCGACCGGGATCGGGACAGAGGAGCTGCGAATTATCCGCCGCCCCCGGCTCAGACTTACGGCAACTCTGCTCCTGCGCCTCTCGGCATCCTGATCCCCGCGGATACGGAGGTCAAAATCCGTATGATTGATGCGGTGAACTCGGACACGGCTTACCTCGGCCAGACCTTCCGCGCCAGCCTCGATGAGCCGATTCGCGTGAACGGGCAGGAGGTCGCGCCACGCGGCGCCGACGTGCTGACGAAGCTGGTAGCGGATCAGAAATCGGGCAAGATTGAAGGCCGCACAGCGCTGACGCTGGCCCTTCAGACGGTCACGATCAGCGGCCGTCCGGTGGATGTCACCAGCACTGATGTCAGGACCGAAAGCGGGTCGCGCGGTGCACGGAGCGCGGGCGTGATCGGTGGCGGCGCGGCGCTCGGAGCCATTATCGGAGCCGTAGCCGGCGGTGGCAAAGGCGCGGCCATCGGAGCTGGATCCGGGGCGGCACTTGGCACGGGCGCGGAAGTGCTGACGGGTGGCCAGAAGGTGAAAATTCCGTCCGAAACGCGGCTCACTTTCCGTCTGCAGAGCCCGGTTCAGTTATAAATGGGCCAGCTGTAACGATGAAGATATGTGCCGCATGCCTGGCGCTGCTGTTGGCGGCGTCAGGCGCCTCAGCGGTTTCCCGAAACGACATCGTCGAAGGCAATCTCTCCAGCCCGGTCCGGGTGATCATCTACGAGGACATGCAGAGCGGACGCGGCGGTCAGTTCCAGCAGATGCTGGAGGAGAAACTGCTGCCGAAGTATCGCGACAGGGTTCTTTTTGTGCATCGCGACTTCCCTCTCGGGCGGCACGACTGGGCGCTCCAGGCCGCGCTGGCAGCGCGCTGGGTGTTCACGCAAAGCAACCAGCTGGGGGTTTTTGTGCGGCGCGAGGTCATCGCTCAGCACGACAGCATCACCGCCCGCAGCGTGAAGCAGTGGTTTATCGACTACGCGTATCGCAATCATCTGGATCCGAAGGCCATTGTCGACGCCATGTCGGACAAGAGCATCTCGGCCCTGGTCTATCAGGACATCCAGGGCGCCACGGCGCGGGGCGTGACCACGGCGCCGGCCGTTTACGTCGGGGGGCAGGCTTTTGTCGAAGACATCATCTATGATGACGTGGCGAGGGCTATCGACGAAGCTCTTGCGAAATGACTTTCTGATATCCTGTGGGGGCAACGTTTTCTCCCCGAGGTAAATCCTTTTGGCATTAGTGTCCGGTTGTAAGCACGAGCTTGAAATCACGATTCCCAGCGACGCCGTCGAGGCCGAAACCGCTAAAGTAACGAAGTCCTTCATGGACCGGGTACGGCTGCCCGGCTTCCGTCCCGGAAAGGCGCCCGCTTCCTTGGTGCGCCGCAACTTCAGCGAAGATATCCGGCAAAAGGTTCTCGAACAGCTTGTGCCGCGCTTTTTCGACGCCCGCGCGAAGGAGGAAAATCTGCGTGTCGTCGGTACGCCGAGCGTCAAAGAGGTGCATTTTCACGACGGCGAGCCGCTGCGCTTCAAGGCCGAATTCGAAGTGTTCCCGGAGCTTGAGCTCGCCGAGTACAAAGGCGTGTCAGTGCCGTATCGGCAGCCCGAAGTCACGGATGAAGATGTGGAAAAGCGCGTCGAAGAGCTGCGGCAGTCGAAGGCGACCTACGTGAATGAAGACCCGCGCCCGCTGGCGGATGGTGACTATGCCGTAATCTCGCTCGAGAGTCTTGCGGGGGCGGAATCGCCGATCAAGTCGGATGAGGTTGTGGTGCTGCTGAACGGTCCGGAAACCCTGAAGGATTTCACGGAGAACCTGCGCGGCGCTGCGCCGGGTGACGAGAAGGAATTCGACGTCACCTATCCGGAAGATTACGGGCAGGAGAAGCTGTCGGGCAAAACGGTGCGCTTCAAGGTGGGAGTGAAGGGCCTGCGGCGCCGCGAGTTGCCGGAAATCAACGACGACTTCGCGCAGGATCTCGGCGACTTCCGCAACATGGATGAGCTGAAGGAAGCGCTGCGCAAATCGATCTTCGCGCAGCGCGAAACCGAAGCCCAGCGCGAAGCCAAGGACAAGATTGTCGAGAAACTGGTCGACGCCAACGAGTTTCCGGTGCCGGAGAACTTTGTCGAGCGGCAGATCGAGACGCGCGTCGAAAGCCGTCTGCGCGGGCTGTCGCAGCAGGGCATTGATCCGCGCGCGCTTAATCTGGACTGGGGCAAGATCAAGGAGAGCCAGCGCGATGTGGCGGTCCGCGAGGTGAAGGCGTCGCTCATCCTGGGCAAAGTGGCGGAACGCGAGTCGATTATCGTAACCAACGACGAAGTCGACAAGGAAGTGCAGCGCATTTCCCAGCAGAGCCGCGAGCCGATCGCCACGGTTCGCAAGCGGCTGACTGAAGACGGCACCATGGACCGTATCGCGTCGCATATCCAGACGGAGAAAACGCTGAGCTTCCTGTTTGAGAACGCGACGAAGACGGCGCCAGAGCCGGAACCGGCGGCGGCAGACGCCGGGCGCGACGGTTGAACCCGAGCCGGCTCGCCGTCCACCGGCATACGCCGATGATATCGCCGGCCCGGACCGGGAAATGACCAGTCCGGTTACACTAGGACCTTGCTTCCCGTGCTCCAGCCTGCCACGCCTGAAGAACTGCGCGATGCGCTGCATTCGGCGGGGGTGTCGAAGCGCAGCGTCGAACTCTTCGGCTGCAACACCAAATCCCTCATGGCCGGACCTGTCGCTGAAGCCAACGTCCGCATCAGCACCGCCAGCCTGAAGCGCGTCCTCCAGTATGAGCCCCGCGACCTCACCGTCAGCGTGGAAGCCGGTCTGCCCTTCGCCGAACTCAATGCGCTGCTGGCGCGCAATGGTCAGGTGATCCCGCTCGACGGTCCCTATTCCGACACCGCAACGGTCGGCGGCATGATCGCGGCCAACATCAGCGGCGCGCGCCGGCGTCACTACGGCACGGCGCGCGATCTCGTCATCGGTATGAAATTCGCCACCCTCGACGGCAAGCTGGTGCAGTCCGGCGGCATGGTGGTGAAGAACGTCGCCGGCCTCGATATGGCCAAGCTCCTGATCGGCTCTTTCGGCACGCTGGCGGCCATCGCGTCGGTCAATTTCAAGCTGACGCCGCGGCCCGCGGTGGGGCAGACGATGTTGTTCACCTTCGACGATCTCGCGGCGGCGATTGAGGCGCGCAATGCGCTCATTCGCGGCTTGCTGAATCCGGTGGCGGTCGATCTGCTGAATCCGGTTTTATCGGCCCAGCTGGGGCTGAAGGGCTTTACACTCGCGGTGTCGTTCGCCGGGAATCAGGCGGTGATCGAGCGGTCGATCGGTGAAGCTTCGAAGCTTGGCGCGGGACGCCCGCTGTCCGTTGACGAAGAACAGCGCTTCTGGAGCAGCGTCGATGCGGTCACGCCGCGCTTCCTCGAAAAGTTTCGCGAGGGCGCGGTGGTGCGCGTCTCGACCAAGCATACCGAATGCGGCGACGCGCTGGCGGGCGTGGAAGGGCCGGGGCACGCGCATGCGGCGAACGGCATCGTGCGCGGCTGGTTCACACGTTCAGACGGTGCTAAACGCTGGATGGCGGAAGCGGTGAAGCGCGGCTGGAAAACCGTGGTCGAGTTCTCGGCCGAAGCCGCGCGGCCCGGCCTGACGCTCTGGCCGTCACCTTCGTCACAGGCCGGGGGCGGCGACTTTGCAATCATGAAGGAGATTAAACGCATGTTCGATCCGGACAATCTTCTCAATCGTGGACGTCTCTACGGTCAGATCTGAAGCCATGCTCCCCGTTGAGCACGACAAACCGAAGCAGGCGGATCTCGACCGCTGCGTGCATTGCGGTTTGTGTCTGAACGCGTGTCCGACGTATCGCGAGCTGGGCGTTGAAATGGATTCGCCGCGCGGGCGCATCTATCAGATGGTCCAGGTGCATGAGGGTCTCGCGATCAGCGATTCGTATCGCGAGCACATCGATCTTTGCCTCGCCTGCCGCGGCTGCGAGAGCGCTTGCCCTTCGGGTGTGTCGTATGGCCGTCTGGTCGAAGCCGCGCGCGCCGATATTGAGAACAACACCTCCCGGCCGTGGCTGAGCCGCGCCATCCGCGACTTCGTTTTCCGCAGGCTGCTGCCGTCGCCGATGCTGCTGACCGCGGCGGGCGCCATGCTTTACATGTACCAGGTCAGCGGGTTGCAGAAGGTGCTGCGCGCCACTGGGCTGCTGAAGCTGTTCCCGGGGCTCGCCGACCGCGAGGAACTGTCGCCCGCGGCTGAAATTCCGTTCTTCTTCCGCCAGATCGGCCAGACGTTTCCGGCCGAGGGCGAGCGGCGCTGCCGTGTCGCTTTCATGGCCGGCTGCATTGCCAACGTCGCGTTCGCGCGCCTGAACGAAGCCACCGTGCGCGTGCTGCAGAAGAACGGGTGCGAGGTGGTGATCCCCGCGGACCAGACCTGCTGCGGCGCGCTCCATGTCCACGCCGGCATCCGCGATCAGGCGCGCATTCTGGCGAAGCAGAATATCGACGCTGTCTTTGCTATAGAGAAGGCGGCGCTCGATGGCGGGATCGATGCGATTATCACCAACGCCGCGGGGTGCGGGTCGACGCTGAAGGAATACGACGAACTTTTCGAGCACGATCCCGTCTATCACGAGAAAGCCCTCGCCTTCAAAGCCCGCATGCAGGATGTGACCGAGTTTCTGGCGTCGATCGAGCTGAATAAAGAGATGACGCCGATACGCGCCACGGTCACTTATCAGGATTCCTGCCATTTGGCGCACGGGCAGAAAATCCGCAGCGCGCCGCGCCAGCTGCTGCGCGCCATTCCGGGGCTTTCGTTCCGCGAGATGCCGCTTTCGGATATGTGCTGCGGCAGCGCCGGCATCTACAACGTACTGCACACCGATCTATCGATGAACATCCTCGAAAAGAAGATGGGCAACGTGAATCTGGCGAAGGCGGAGGTCATCGCCACGGCTAACCCCGGGTGCATGCTCCAGCTTCAGGCGGGAGTGCGCCGATGGGGACACGGCGAGCGCGTCGTGCATGTGATCGAACTGCTCGACGAAGCTTATCGCGGCGTCTGAATGCGCCTGCTCGCCGCGATTGTGGTCCTTGCGGTCGCGATGCCGGCCTTCGCGCATGATATCTCGCGCAGCGATTCGAAGATTGAGGTGCAGGGCAGGGAAGTTCGTGCCACCGTCACGCTCAACCTCAAAGAACTGCAGAGCCCCGCGATTCCGCTCGAAAGCTTTCAGCTCGATCGCGACATCGGTCGTGTCTACGACGCCGTGCGCCTGCACTTCTTCGTGACCAGCCCTGCGGAGCCGGCTTCCACGCGGCTCGAACAGTACTCAGTGCCGGGCGGTGCGCTGGTCCGGCTGCGCATTCTCTGGACGTTCGATCAGCCGGTCACCGAGCTTCACGTTCATTCGACGCTCCCCGCCATCATGCCTGCCGGACATCAGCACCTGATGAGCGTGACGCTGAACGGCACACCGCACCAGGCGATTCTCGATGCCCGTACCACCGAAGCCGCGTTCAGCGGCGTCGAGCCAACCAAACTGGAAACCTTCTGGCGTTTCCTGCGCCTCGGCGTGGAGCACATCTTCACTGGCTACGACCATCTCGCGTTTCTGCTGTGCCTGCTGGTTGCGACGGCCACGCTTGGGTCGCTCGTGAAGATTATCACGTCGTTCACAATTGCCCACAGCATCACGCTGGCGCTGGCAACTTTCAGCGTGATCGTGCTGCCGTCGCGCCTGACCGAATCGCTGATTGCGGCAAGCATTGCTTACGTCGCAGCGGAGAACCTGCTGGACTTCCGCGTCATGAAGCGCTACTACATCACTTTTTTCTTCGGGCTGATCCACGGCTTCGGATTCTCCAG
Source organism: Terriglobia bacterium (assembly GCA_963709215.1). Taxonomy (GTDB): domain Bacteria; phylum Acidobacteriota; class Terriglobia; order Bryobacterales; family Bryobacteraceae; genus BOG-234. The sequence continues at coordinate 417,487 of CAVPVO010000002.1, forward strand.
CGTGCTGCGCGAAATGGACCTGCCGCGGTCGGGCCTCGCGCTGTCGCTGTTCTCGTTTAACCTCGGCGTCGAGATCGGCCAGGTGACCTTCGTGTTGCTGATTTTTCCGCTGGTGCAGGATCTGGTGCAGTCCGGCTGGAAACGTCTGAAGCCCGCCGTGTCGATCGGCGTGGCGTGTTTGGCGGTCTACTGGTTTGTGCAAAGGGCGTTCCTGGGGTAACCCCAGGGCGCGCAATCTGCTAATTTTGGTTCAGGTGTCAGCAATTCGGGTGTCACCCCGGCCGATCATCTGCGGGCTTCTGGCCGCGGCGCTGCTGTTCGCCGCCGATCCGCCCTCCTGGCGCGCCAATCTCATCCGCGATTGGAATGCCGACGACGCCAAACTGCTTCTCGCCGACTCGCCCTGGGTTAAGCATTCCCAGCCCCACAGGCTGCCCGATCTCACGCCCTTCCAGCGCGAAGACGGCGGCAATCTCAACGAAGGCGTCGGCAAAAGGGGTGGGTATCGCCGGCCTCGGAATCCTCGGGCACAAGAGGGAAGTGGAGGCCATCAAACAGGCGCACTCGAAGATTGAACCCGATCCGGTGATCGTTCGCTGGGAGAGCGCCATGCCGGTGCGATTCGCCGAACATCCTGCCGGGGACCTCAATGCGCCCGAGTTGAAGACCGACGATTACGCTATCGTCGTCTACGATATCCAGGCGACGAACCATGGCAACCGGGCGAGTCTTCTGAAGGATTCCGCGATGCTCCGCCGCAGTCAGAAGAAAGATCTGAAACCGGCCCGTGTCGAAGTCTTCCTCCACGAAGACTACGACAAGATCGCCAACATCGTCTACCTTTTCCCACGCAAGGTCGAAATCACGAAGCGGGACGGCGGCATCGAATTCGCCGCCCAGATCGGCCGCCTTTGGGTTTCCCAGTATTTTTACACGGGCGAGATGCAGCTTCGCGGCGAGCCTCAGCTGCTTCTCCCGACCGAAGGTCCCCGATAGCCGAAAGTGGCACAGGCTTTGGCCTGTGAGTCGTTTCAGCCGCCTGACAGGCTGCTGAAAAACGCTTCTTGCCACTCCCTTACGGTCGCGGTTCGGAGAAGCGGTGCTGATTCCGCAGGGATTACTGAACCGCGCGCGTGAGCAAGCGGCAACGAAAAGTGCTTTTTCAGCAGCCTGCTAAAGCTTTTCCGCCCGGATGTCGATCCATGGGTAGCGCGCCATGGTACACCAGATCGTCCGCAGCCTGAACCAATTCATAAAGCAAGGGACCGCGTTCCTCACCTGCCGCGATGCCCGCATCGCCCGCTGGGCCGAAGGGGCCTTTTCCGAAAAGCGTATCCTCTGGAACCGCGCCCGGCTTTCGGGATGTGCCGGCCAGATGGAGAAGTGTTTCCTTCGTTTCTCCGCCGCGCTGGAGGGCCTGGCCGGCCTCAGTTCGACGCTGGTCGCGGGGTCACGCCGTCTTCTGCATGCTTCCCAGGGCAGGGACGGAGATGTCTCCGTTTTTCAGGCTGCCATCGACATGATGGAGCGGCCGCACAGCTTCAACGACGAGTGTCTCGAAATCACCGCCCGGGTCGACGCCGACCTTGAGTCCGTCGCCGCCCGCATAGGCAAACTCGACCGGTTTCAGACGAAACTCGATGCTTCCCTCGCGCCGCTCAGGATCCTCGAGATCATGTTCCGGATCGAAAGTGCTTCGGCGCCTCCGGAGATTCTCGCGCTGTTCGTCTCGCTCAGTTCGGAAATCGCTCATCTGATGGAACAGATGGCGACGCTGATTTCCCGCGAGTTCGAAGCCATCGAAAGCACGGCTGTTACCGTCGGCGAAGTCGCCGCGCGCGTGCGCAGTTTGCACGCCCGCCAGAGTGGCGCGCAACGGCGGCGCGGCGAGATTCAGTCGTCGATGGCGGCGCTTGGCGCGGAGATCGAAGAGGACCAGGTCCGCGACCAGCGCCTGATCGGGGCGAGCGAGTCGATTCACCAGAAAATCTCAGGGATGGTGGGGGCGCTGCAGTATCAGGACATTCTGAATCAGAGGCTGGAGCATGTAATTGAAGGGCTTGCGGAGATGGCGAAGCAGTCCCGCGCCCTCCCGGGCGGCTCCTCGGGCGATGCCCTTTGCTTCATGCGCGATGCATCGCGCGTGCAGGCGGTCCAGCTCGAAGGCGTTGCGGAAGCTCTCGGCGAAGCCATGGAGCGCCTCCAGGTTTCACTCGACGGTCTGGCAGAGGAAGCCCGCGGCGTCGGGGCGCGCTCGGTGGCGGGGGCGGGAAAGGATGGCCGCGCCGTGGACCGTATGGTGCGAGTACTGCTCGATACGATTCAGGAGAACACCGACCTGATCGAATCGACTTCGACGCAGACGGGCGAGATCCGCGCCGCGCTGGAACCGATTGGCGGCCTGCTGGGCAATCTGACCGGCAGTATCCTGATGCTTTCGGCGCGCATTCGCCTCATCTCGCTCAACGCCCAGATTCAGGCCGCGCAGGCCGGCGAAGGCACGGGTCTCGAAATTCTCGCGTGCCGCGCGCGGACGATTGCAGAAGAGATTGTTGCCCAGGTGGCGGAACTCGCCGCCGAACTCGGAGACCTGAAGCTTGCGCTCGCTGCCGATCTGGAGCAGATTGCGGCAACCCGGACGCGCAGCGCGGAGTTTCTGAGCCTGCTTCGCGAAGACGGCGGACAGCAGAGTGCTCGGCTGCGCCATTTTCAGGATCAGATGCAGATGGAACGCCAGTCGGTGGCAGAGCACATCGAGCAGATTCAGGCCGAGTCCGCCTCGCTGTCTGCCTTGCTCTCCGTGCGCTCCGCGCTGCTTGAAATCTTCGGCGCCACCCGCACCGGACTACAGCAGTTTGGCGTCGCCCTCTCCGAACGGCTCACTCACAGAAACACCAGCACCGCGATAGAAGGTCTCGCGCGCTCCTATACCGCCGCCTCCGAGTGGGCTGCTCATCACCGCGCCCTCACCGGAGAGTCCTCCGCCATGATGGCGCAGTCGGCGCCCGCCCTCGCCGAAGGCAGTATCGAACTTTTTTGAGAAATCCCCTTGAAGCTGAGCACCTAGAAGACAGCGGTTCGGGAACGATATAACCGCACCCCCTCAAACTTGTGTCAAAAACCGTAATCACTGTCGACGACTCTTCTGCCATCCGCATGATGATCTCCTTCACGCTGCGCACGGCCGGTCATGAGGTCATTCAGGCGGCGGACGGCCTCGACGCCCTGAATCAGCTCAAATCGCGCGGTGTGGATCTTGTCATCACCGACGTCCACATGCCGCAGATGGACGGCATCGAACTCACACGCCGGCTGCGCACTCTGCCGGTCCATAAATCCACCCCCATCCTGCTTCTGACCACCGAATCCGACCCCGCCATGAAGGCCAAAGGCAAGGAAGCCGGCGCCACTGGGTGGCTGGTTAAACCCTTCCAGCAGGATCAACTTCTCGCCGTCGTGGCCAAAGTGTTTGCCCGATGAAATTTCTGCCGATTAAGGATGTCCTCCGATGAACGAAGACCTGCAGCAGCAATTGGTGAAGGAACTGGTTGTCGAAAGCCTCGAAGGCCTCGATACGTTCGACCAGGAAATCCTCGCATTCGAACACGGCGACGAAACGCCCGACACCTGGAACAACGCTTTCCGCATCATTCACACCATCAAGGGGTCAAGCGGCTGCATCGGATTCGCCAAAGTCGAATCGGTGGCTCATGTCGGTGAAAGCCTGCTCGCAGTGCTCCGCGACGGTCACCGTCCGGCCGACTCCAACATCGCCTCCACTCTGCTTCGATATTCCGACGCCCTGCGCGAAATGATGCGCTCCATCGAGCAGACGGGTAACGAAGGGGCCGCCGATCATGCTGATCTGGTCCGAAATCTTCAGGCACTGCAGGCCGGTATCTCCGGCGCTGCGGCTCCGGAAAAACAAACTTTTGGCTTTTTCGGAGACGAAGACACCCAGGCGAGCAAACCAGTGACGCCATCCGCCCCTGCCCCTGCCCCTGTCCCTGTCCCCGCCCCGGCGCCCGAAGCTGTCGCCAGAGAAGCTCCGAAAACCTCGGCCACCGACTCTGCCATTCGCGTCGATGTCGGTCAAATCGACCGCCTCATGAATCTGGTGGGCGAACTTGTCCTCGCCCGGAATCAGATCGTTCAGGCTACCGGGCGTCTCGCCGAACCCGGTCTTCTGACCGCGGTCCAGCGCGTCAATCTCATCACCAGCGAACTGCAGGAAAGCGTCATGAAGACGCGCATGCAGCCCATCGGCAACGTCTGGTCGAAGTTCCCGCGCATTATCCGCGACCTTTGCCACGAGCTTGGCAAAGACGTCGCCCTCATCCTGGAGGGTAACGAGACCGAACTCGACCGCACCATCATCGAAGCCATCAAAGACCCGATGACGCACCTCATCCGCAACGCCATCGATCACGGTATCGAGACGCCCGACGCGCGGATTGCCGCCGGGAAGCCCGCCCAGGGCCGGCTGGTGCTGCGCGCGTTCCACGAAGGCGGGCAGGTAAACATCGAGATCTCCGACGACGGCAAGGGCATTGATGCCGGTCGCGTGCTCGAAAAAGCGCTGCAACGCGGCCTTGTCTCGGCGGAGCAGGCCGGGCGCATGAGCCATCGCGAACAGCTCGATCTGGTGTTCCTGCCGGGCCTTTCCACCGCCGAAAAAGTCACCAATGTTTCCGGCCGCGGGGTCGGCATGGACGTCGTCCGCACCAACATCGAGAAGATCGGCGGCAACGTCAACCTCGACAGCGAGCTCGGACACGGCGCGGCCATCCGTATCAAGATTCCGTTGACGCTCGCCATCATCCCGGCGCTGGTGGTGAACTGCGGCAACGACCGCTTTGCCATCCCCGCCGCCAGCCTCGTCGAACTCGTACGCATCGAAGGCGAGCAGGTAGCGAGGTCGGTGGAACACATCCATCAGGCGCCCGTTTACCGGCTGCGCGGCGACCTGCTCCCGCTGGTCGACCTCGCGAAAGAACTCGGTCTCACTGCCCGCCGCCAGACCGAAGATGCGCTCTTCCTCGTCGTTCTGCAGGCCGAGGGCCGCCAGTTCGGCCTCGTTGTCGACAACATTCAGGACACCGAAGAAATCGTCGTCAAGCCGCTCGCGAGGGAGATGAAAGGTCTCGGTGTCTACGCCGGCGCCACCATCATGGGAGACGGCAAGGTGGCTCTGATCCTCGATGTACTCGGACTCGCCCGCCGCGCCGCACTGCTGGACGAAGCCAGCCGTTACGCATCACGCGAAACCGCCCGGGAAACCAGGGCTGACGAAGGCACCGAGGAAAGCCGCTCACTGCTGCTGGCGCGCGTCGGCCGCAACCGCATCGCCATCCCGCTTTCCTGCATCGCGCGGCTTGAGGAAATCCCGCTCTCGAGGATCGAAAGCGCAGGCCACTCTGAGGTCATTCAGTACCGTGGACGCATCATGTCCGTGGTTCGTCTCAGCTCGGTGCTTGGCATCGAAGGCGAATCGTTGCCTTCCGGGACGGCAGACCAGGAAAGGCTCCTGCCGCTGGTGGTCTGTGCCCTGGAGAAAAGTAACTTCGGCCTCATCGTCGATTCCATCGAAGACATCGTCGAGGAACAGATCCGCATCGAAGCCCGCGAAGGCCAGCGCGGCATTCTGGGCAGCGCCATCGTGCGCCAGAAGGTCACCGACCTCCTCGACGTCCGCGAACTGGCGCGCATAGCGGTTTAACTTATGCAATTCTGCACATTCTATCTAGGTTCCGACCTCTTCGGCGTTCCCGTCCTCCAGGTCCAGGAGGTCGTTCGCCAGCATGAAATCACCCAGGTGCCGCTGGCGCCCGCGGTGGTTCGCGGATTGATCAATCTGCGCGGCAATATCGTATCCACCGTCGACATGCGGCGGGTACTCAAAATGGAGCCTCTCGCCGACGCAAGCGAGAGTATCAACGTCATTACGCGTGTCGCGGGCGGGCTGGTGAGCCTGCTCGTCGACCACATCGGCGACGTCATCGACGCGCCCGAGGACCGTTTCGAGCCTGTGCCTTCGGTTCTCGCGGGCGAGATCCGCCAGGTCATCACCAGGGTTTGCAAGCTGCCGGGAAACCTGCTGATGATCCTGAACCCCGATCGCATCGTTGAATTCGACCGGACCAAAATCACTGCAGCCGAATAGTCATCAGCGCACAGGCATAACCAGGAGCGAAGATGTGCGGTCAGTCTTATCCAGGATAAGGTGGGCCAAACCGCTTCGCTTGTGGTCAGGTCCGTTGTGCGCGCCAGACAGGAAAAGAGAGGAATCTTAAGTATGTCCAGTAAAGTGAAGAGCGCCACAATCGTCCACAGCCCGGCCACCAGCCCGCTGCGCGTCCCGAAGAGTTCCGCCGGCCGTGAGGCAGACGCCACCCTCGCCGCCATTAACAATTCGCAGGCAGTCATCGAGTTCGACATGGATGGCACCGTCCGGCATGCCAACGACAATTTCCTGAAGGTCCTGGGCTACACCCTCGACGAAGTCAAGGGTCGCCACCACAGCATGTTTGTCGACGAGCGCTACCGCCAGAGTCCCGAATACCGGGAGTTCTGGGCGGCGCTGAACCGCGGCGAATATCAGGCCGCGGAGTACAAGCGCATCGGCAAGGGCGGAAAAGAAGTCTGGATTCAGGCTTCTTACAACCCGATTCTCGACCTCAATGGCAAGCCGTTCAAGGTGGTCAAGTTCGCCACCGACGCGACGGAGCTGAAGCTGAAGAACGCCGACTACTCCGGGCAGATCGCGGCCATCAGCAAATCGCAGGCTGTGATCGAGTTCCAGATGGACGGCACGATTCTGACCGCCAACGATCATTTTCTGAAGCGCGCTCGGCTACACGCTCGACGAAGTGAAGGGCCGGCACCACAGCATATTCGTTGACGAGCGCTTCCGCCAAAGTCCCGAATACCGCGAATTCTGGGCGGCGCTGAACCGCGGCGAGTATCAGGCCGCGGAATACAAACGCATCGGCAAGGGCGGCAAAGAAGTCTGGATACAGGCTTCTTACAACCCGATTCTTGACCTTAACGCCAAGCCGTTCAAGGTGGTCAAGTTCGCCACCGAGACGACAGAGATGAAACTGAAGAACGCCGACTATTCCGGACAGATCGCGGCCATCAGCAAATCGCAGGCCGTGATCGAGTTCGACATGGATGGCACCATCCGCCACGCCAACGACAACTTCCTGAAGGTCCTGGGCTACACGCTCGACGAAGTGAAGGGCCGCCACCACAGCATGTTTGTGGAAGAGAATTACCGCCGCAGCCCCGAGTATCGCGAATTCTGGGCGGCGCTGAACCGCGGCGAGTATCAGGCTGCTGAATACAAACGCATCGGCAGGGGCGGCAAGGAAGTCTGGATACAGGCTTCTTACAACCCGATTCTCGACCTCAACGGCAAGCCGTTCAAGGTCGTCAAATTCGCCACCGATGTTACCGACACGGTGAACGCAGCCATCGAACTCCGCAGCAAGGTGGATCAGATCCTCGGTGTCGTCGCGGTGGCCGCGCAGGGCGACCTGACCACGGAAATCACGGTTCGCGGACAGGATCCCATTGGTCAGGTCGGCGAGAAGCTCTCCGGATTCTTCCAGGAACTGCGGGGCAGTCTGCAGAAGATCGGCCAGAGCGCGCAGTCGGTCGGCTCGGCTTCCGAAGAACTCACCGCCATCAGCCAGCAGATGGCCGGCAACGCGGAGGAAACCTCGACCCAGGCCACCGTCGTCAGCGCCGCCAGCGAACAGGTTTCGAAGAACGTCAACGTCGTCGCCGCCAGCAGCGAAGAGATGCTGGCTTCCATCCGCGAGATCGCCAAAAGCGCCAATGAATCAGCCCGCGTGGCCCGCAACGCTGTCGGTGTTGCCGAATCCACCAATCAGACCATCGCGCGCCTCGGCGATTCCAGCATCGAAATCGGCAAGGTGATCAAGGTCATCACGTCGATCGCGCAGCAGACCAACCTGCTCGCGCTCAACGCCACCATCGAGGCCGCTCGGGCCGGCGAGGCCGGCAAAGGATTCGCCGTCGTTGCCAACGAAGTCAAGGAACTTGCCAAGGAAACTGCCAAGGCCACCGAAGAAATCGGCCAGAAGATAGAAGCCATTCAGGGCGACAGCAAGGCCGCTGTGGGCGCCATCGGCGAGGTCAGCAGCATCATTAACCAGATCAACGATCTCTCCAATACCATCGCATCGGCGGTCGAGGAGCAGACCGCAACTACCAACGAAATCGGCCGCAACGTGGCCGAGGCGGCGAAGGGCACTAATGAGATTGCGCGTAACATCACAGGCGTGGCGACCGCCGCGCAGGACACCACCACCGGCGCGAGTGATACCCAGAAGGCCGCCGCAACGCTCGCCGAGATGGCCGGGTCCCTGCAGTCGCTGACTGCGCGATTCAAGGTCTAGGCGAATGCCCAACGCACTGGTAGTTGACGACGCTCGCGTCATTCGCACCCTGCTTTCGCATCACCTTCATGCGCTGGGCTTTGAAGTCGTCGAGGCAGTCAACGGGCAAGAGGCGCTTGAGAAGCTCAATCAGGCGCCTTCCGTCAATCTTGCTCTGATCGACTGGAACATGCCGGTGGTGACCGGCCTCGACTGCCTTAAAGCCATCCGCGCCGATTCCCGTTTCGCTTCGCTGCCCGTGGTGATGGTGACAAGCGAGACCGATATGGATCACATCGTCATCGCACTCGAAGCGGGTGCCACGGACTACATCATGAAGCCGTTCACCCCGGAAGTCATCTCGGAAAAGCTGCTCCTTCTGGGGCTTATCGATGCGGAACGCCTGTGATAACCACTCCCGCCCGCATCCGCGTCCTCGTCGTGGACGATTCCGTCGTCATCCGGCGCCTTGTGACGCACGCTCTTTCCGAGGATCCCGAAATCGAGGTAGTGGGCGGAGCTGCCAATGGTGTGCTCGCACTCAAGATGATCGAAGCCACAAAACCCGACGCCATCACGCTCGACATCGAAATGCCTGAAATGGACGGCCTCGAGACCCTGCGGCGCATCCGGAAGCTCTACCCTCAGCTCGTCGTGATCATGTTCAGCACGCTCTCTGAGCGCGGCGCAGCCGTCACCCTGGAGGCCTTGTCGCTCGGCGCCAACGACTATGTGACGAAAGCCGCCAACGTGGGGTCGCTCGACGTATCCCTCGGGCGGCTGCGCGACGATCTTGTGCCGAAGATCAAACAGTTCTTCGGCTGCCGGAAGCGGCCGTCGGCCGTGGCCGCCAAATCAATACTTCAGGCGCAGACTCCCGCTCCGTCTCCCGCCAGACGCCCCGCCATGGCGCGTCAGGTCGTGGTTATCGGCGTTTCGACGGGCGGTCCCAATGCGCTGGCCGACATAATTCCTCTGATTCCGCCGGCGTTCACACTGCCGGTTTTTATCGTGCAGCATATGCCGCCGATCTTCACGCGGTTCCTCGCCGAACGGCTGCAGAAGTCGACCTCCCTCCGTGTCTGTGAGGCCGCGGACGGCATGCGCGTCGAACCGCGAACCGTCTACATCGCACCGGGGGATTATCACATGCGTGTCGGAAAAAAGGGGACGGACAAAGTTGTGACGCTGGATCGCGCCGAGCCCGAGAACTTCTGCCGTCCGTCCGTCGATCCGCTGTTCCGTTCTGTCGCCGATGTCTACGGCGGCGCGGTCGTCGCGGTGATCCTCACCGGCATGGGACAGGACGGCTGTCTCGGTGCGGAGCGGCTGCGCGGCGAGGGTGCCTGGGTCATCGCGCAGGATCAGGCGTCGAGTGTTGTCTGGGGCATGCCGGGCGCGGTGGTGCGCGCGGGACTGGCCGACGTGATCACCGGCCTCAAATCCGTCGTTCCGGAAATTATGAGGCAGCTTCAATGACACCGCCTGCACCACCAGCCGTTATCTCGCCGGCCAATTACGCCTGGCTCCAGCAGCATATATACCGCAGTTCCGGCATTGTCATCGACGAAAACAAGCAATATCTGCTCGAAGCGCGGCTTCTGCCCATCGTGCGCCAGGAGAAGCTGCGCGGCCTGAACGAACTCTGTGCACTTCTGCGTGCCACCGAGACCGGACGTGTCGGACTCGCCGTGCGCGACGCGATGACCACCAACGAAACCCTGTTCTTTCGTGACGCCAACCCCTTCCGCGCGCTGCAGGACACGCTGATTCCCGAAATGCTCGCCGCGCGGCCGGTCGCTCCTCGCCTCCGCTTCTGGTCGGCGGCTTCTTCTTCCGGCCAGGAAGCCTACAGTCTCGCGATGATGCTGCTCGACATGGGCCTCGCCTACACCAGCTTCGATATCCTCGCGACCGATATCTCGGACATCATGCTGGAACGCGGCGCGGCGGGCCGTTTTTCCCACCTGGAAGTGAGCCGCGGACTCCCCGCCCGGCAGCTGGTCAAATACTTCCAGCGCGTCGGCGCGGACTGGCAGGTTCGCGACGAGGTTCGCCGTCTGGTTCGCTTTCAGCCATTCGATCTGCGCGATACGGCGAAGGCTCTCGGGCAGTTCGATTGCATCCTCTGCCGCAATGTACTCATCTATTTCGATATTCCGACCAAGAAGCGCATTCTCGGGCAGTTGTACGACGCTCTCGCGCCCGGCGGGCACCTTCTGCTGGGGGCGGCTGAAACTACTCTCAATCTTACCGACTCTTTCGAGCGCCGCGTCCTCGGTGTCGCGTCCTTTTACAGGAAACGGTAGTTGCGGTTGCTCCGGCCTACTCCACCAGCCGCAGAATCATTCCCGTATCCGTCGCGATCCAAACGTGCTTCTCGTCCGGTCCGGCGATCATCGCGCGATGCCCCACTGCGCGGTAGTCGACCATCATCTCGGTCCAGTTCTCCATGTCGTCGGTGGTCAGCACCCGGATCTTGCCAGGAATCGGGCTGTGGTAGATTTGCGCATCGGTTTCATAACCTGCGATCAGCCAGCGGTTCGAACCCGCGAAAGTCCGTACATCGGTAATCGCCCGGTCCTTCTGTTTAAACACGCTGGTGCTGGCGCCGTTCACCCCGGTGTCGATCCGATAAACCTCGCTCGGCACTTCGAACTCATCTTTGTATTCGAGCAGCCCCAGCGCCACGCCCTGCGGCGCCAGACTGACCCGCGTGACCTGTCCGAATATCGAAGCTTCGCTTCTCTTCCACGTCTTGCCGCCATCCACCGTCTGCAGCAGAATCGTCAGATTCGGCACCTGCCGCCGGCGTGCCGCTCTTTCGGGCTCCATCCAGTCCGGTCCGCCGCGCCGCGGAGGAATATTCCAGCCCGTGATGATTCCCTTGTCTTCGGTGAAGCCAATCTCGCCATAAGTCGTGTATGTGGGATCGCCTTCGCCTTCCTGCGCAATCGCCACCGGCGTCCACGTCTCGCCCCCGTTCGTGGTTTCGAAGACGCGCTTCTCCAGCCCGGCTGCGAAGCCGTGCTTCCTGTCGAGAAACCAGATGCGCAGCATTCCCGACGGCGCATTGCGCAGCTTCGTCCAGCTGCGGCCCGCTTCGGTTGTTTCCCAGATGCCTTTCTCGGTGACCATCCAGCCAGTCGAATCGTCGACGAAAAAGATCGCCAGGCACGATTCCTTCACCGGTGCCTCAATCCAGTGCACGCCCGCATCGCGTGTCGTCAGCACGAGCGGCGACTCCTTCCCGCTGCGAGCCGTTGTGTAGCCGCAAACTACGCCGCGCGTGTCCGTCATGAAGGCAATGTCGTTGATCGATAGTGTGCTGTCCACCTGCCGATACTGATATTGAATGTCCCAGTGCGGGCCGGCGGCGACAGCGTCGAGCCCGCCGACTACCAGAAAAAATCCCGATAATATTCCGCCAATTCGCGATGCCAAATTTCAAACTCCGGTATGTTTAACGCGAGCGGGACAGAACCAGTTCCGCATGATTGATCGACTCAATGGTCGCGGCCGACATCCGCGCCAGCGCCAGCGCGCAGCCCACCTGTTCGCCGAGCGTGGTGAGCACTTCCATCTCGCCGCCCGTGTGCTGATGCGCCGAACGGTGCTGCACATTGATGACGCCCACCACTTTGTTCCGCGCAATCACCGGCGACGAAAGAAACGCCTCATAGGTGTCTTCCTTCAGTTCGCCGAAATATTTGAACCGCGGATCGCGGTACGCCTCCCGCGAAATCGCCAGCAGACGCCGCTCGCGCGCCACCCACCCCGTCAGACCTTCGTTCAGTTTCAGCCGTATCTTGCCGATTTCCGCCTCATGATGCGTATTCGACGCGCAAAGCACCAGATTGTCGTTGTCGCAAAGGTAGACCAGGCAGGAGTCGCATTCGGTGAACTCCACAACCAGCGAGACGATGCCCTGCAGAACTTCCTGCAGACTCATATCCCGCACCATAAATCGGCTGACTTTCTGGAATAGCCTCAGTTGCTGCTCGATTCGCTGCAGTCGGCTCTCCAGATCTTTTGCCTTTGGCACGGTTTCATTATAGTGTAGAGTCTGGGCTGAATATTACTTTCAGAGCCCTTCGCTCAATCAATCCTGCATGCACGAAATCGTGAATCTGGCGGACTTGGGGTGTCCGCTGCGTATCGAATATCTGAAGCCTGCCATGGAGCAGATTCGCCGGCGAGTGCGAGCCGGGCTGATGGCGGCGCCCCGCGTGGGCATGGCTGTCGGCGGTCTGCTGCTCGGTGTACGCGAATCGTCGAATGGCGGCTTCCGCGTTCGGATCCTCGATTCCGTGGATCTGCCGTGCTCGCACTCTACCGGCCCGTCGTTCACGCTTACGGACGATGAGAAAGACGAATCGCGCGCGATGGTCGCTGAAGCCAACGCACTGAGCGCCACTTCAAAAGTGACCGTGGTCGGCTGGTATTGCTCGAAAACGCGCGGCGAAGCTGTTCTCAGCGATTCCGATAATCGTTTCTTTGCGGAACTGTTTCCGGGCGCGGGCCAGATTGCGCTCGTGCTGCAGCCCGACTTATTCGAATCGATGCGCGCCGTTTTTCACTTTCGGGATGAGCACGGATCGGTAATGAAAGGCCCCGCATGCGAAGTGGACGAATGGCTTCCTGCCAGGGCGCACCCGGTCGAGCCGCCGGAGAGGACTCCAGACCCTGCTCCGCCGGCGGAATCGCCGAAGGTCATTGCCATCCGCCAGTCGGCGCCGAAGCCCGCCGAACCGGCGCCCGCCCCTCTGCCGGTAATGGCAGCCGCGGCCTCCGGCGAGACCAGTCTGAAGGACATTATCGGCCTCGCGGAAAACACCACAGACCCGCCGCCCGCGTTAACATCGCGCTCCCCTCTGACTGTCGAACCCGACTTCCTGCTGCCCCGCCCCAAACAAGCCTCAAAGCTTCCTCTGATCGTCGCGGCGGTGGCGCTCCTGATTGCGTTGGTCCTGGGTGCTTACTTCACGCGCGACTCCTGGTTCCCCAAACCTCCGCTGAGCCTGACCTTCAGCGAGGACCACGGAAGCCTCGTCATCCACTGGGATCCGGATGCCGTGCGCGGCGTGAACCATGCGTCGCTCTATGTGAATGATGGCGGCCAGCCGACGCCGACGGTGATTCCGCTGGATCGCCTGGAACTGGACCAGGGTCTCTTCAGTTACCCAAGGAAATCGAAACGCGTCACCGCGAAGCTGGATGCCGGCAGCACCAGTTCCTTCAGCAGTTGGTTCGCGCCCGAACCGGCGGCTCCGAAGGCCGACGCCGGCTCCACTGCTGCGCCATCTCCTGCCGAAACTCAGCCCCCGGCGGCGCTGCCTGCAGACCCGGCCCCGGCTGCGAAGAAATAGCATGCCGATCCGCAGCATGACCGGCTTCGCGCGGGTCTCGCGCCCTCTGCCGTCGGGCGAACTGACCTTGTCCATCAAGACCGTGAATCATCGCGGCCTTGATATGCACTTCCACATGCCGCCGGATTTCGACATCGTGGAGCCGGCCCTGCGCAACGCGATCCGCGGGCGCGTGGCGCGCGGGCACGTGCAGGTGCAGCTTTCCGTGAAACGGGACACTGCGACTTCCCCGGCTTCGTCATCCGCGACCATCAACGAAGCTCTGCTGCGCGCCTGGCTCGAGGCTTTCCACGATGCCGCGGCGCGATTCCACATCGATGGCAAACCCGATCTGAACCAGGCTCTTCGGATGCCCGGCATGATCCAGACGCCAATGGCCAACACGCAGGGCGAGGCGGAGTCGATCGCCTCTGAAGTTCTCGCCGCGGCGAGTGTCGCCATCGACGAGCTGGACGCCTTCCGGGTACGTGAAGGCGAGGCGATCGGAAAAGAGATCCAAATGCGCGCCGCGTGCCTGCGCGATCTGGTCTGCCGCATGGAGGAGATTCGCAGCCGGGCCCTTCCCGCCTTTCAGCAGCGGCTGCGGGACAAACTAGCCGAGATACTCGACGGCTCCCAAATCGACCCCGCGCGACTGGCACAGGAAGCGGCGATTCTGGCCGAGCGCAGCGATATCGCTGAGGAGCTCGTCCGCCTTCGTACTCACGCTGACCAGACAGACGCCCTGCTCGCCGCCGCCGGCGAAACCGGCAAGAAACTGGACTTCCTGCTGCAGGAAATGAACCGCGAGGCGAACACCATTCTGTCGAAAACCGGCGGCCTCGGCGAAACCGGCCTGACCCTCACTGACCTCGGCCTCGCCGCCAAAGCCGAAATCGAGCGCATCCGCGAACAGTCGCTCAATATCGAATGACCGCGCTGTTCATATGACAACGGTATTCATCATTTCCGCTCCCTCCGGCTCGGGAAAGTCGACCCTGGTGCACCGCCTGCTGGCCGAAATGGAGGGGCTGACGTTCTCGGTTTCTTACACAACGCGCCCCCCGCGCCCTACCGAAGTCGACGGCGAAGCCTACTGTTTCATAGACCGCGCCGAGTTCGAACGCCGCATCGCGGCCCGCGAATTCCTTGAACACGCCCTCGTTTTCGGCAATTATTACGGCACACACGTCAGCATGCTCGACAAGGCGCGAAAGCTGGCCCGGGACCTCGTACTCGACATTGACGTACAGGGTGCGGCACAATTAAAGGAGCGGATTCCGGACGCCGTCAGTATTTTTGTGCTTCCGCCCTCGCGTGAAATCCTGGAGCAGCGCCTGCGTGCGCGGAGTCAGGATGCCGAGGCTGTGATTCTCCGGAGGCTTGCCGATGCGGCCGGCGAAATTCGCAATTACCGCCTGTACGACTACGTGCTGGTGAACAACGATCTCAATCTCGCGGTGGAAACCCTGAAATCGATCGTAAGAGCCGAACGTGTGCGGCGCATTCGCGTCGAGGAGAAGATCCAGCCGATTCTGGATACCTTCGGCCAGGCATTGAAAGTTTAGGAGTCAGGAAAAGGAGAAGCGCACAGGCCAGACCACGAGCAAAGATGCACAGTCAACCTTATCCAGGATAAGGTGAGCCGTGCGGCTGCGCCTTTGGTCCGGTCCGTTGTGCGCGTAAAGAAAATGACAGACGCACCGCCCCGCAACAATTCGCACTGCTCGATCCCCGACGATCCCGATCAGAGCACTTACCGGTTCATCATCGTGGCGGCGAAACGCGCCCGGCAACTGCAGGGCGGACAGCGCTCCGTGCTGCCCAGTTCTTCGGTGAAGAAACCCACGGTCATCGCCATGGAAGAGGCGCGCCGCGGTCTCGTCAAGTACGAGACCCATGCCGACGAGCCTGCCCTCATCGGCGGCGAAGAGATCCCGGAACCCGAACAGTACTGATACACAGCCCTGAGCCGGTTTAGGTGATACATGCGCATCGTTCTCGGCGTGAGCGGCGGGATTGCGGCTTATAAGGCCGCTGAAATCGCCCGCGCGCTTATCCAGGACGGTCACGAAGTCCAGGCGGTGATGACCCGCAGCGCGCGGCGATTTATCCATCCCCTCACGTTTGCCTCTCTCACCGGCCGCAAGGTCGTCACGGGGTTGTTCTCTTCCGCCAACCCGGAAGCCACTCTCTCCAGCTCAGTCGAGCATATCGGTGTGGCGCAGGAGGGGGATCTGCTGCTCGTTGCCCCCGCGACGGCTAACGTCATCGGCAAGTTCGCGAATGGCATCGCGAACGATTTCCTGTCGACCATGTATCTCGCATTCCGCGGCCCGGTAATTCTCGCGCCCGCCATGAATAACAACATGTGGTCGCATCCCGCCGTTGCGGCGAACATCGAAACGCTGCGCAGGCGCGGGCACGTCGTGGTGGATCCCGTCGAAGGCTTCCTCGCCTGCGGCACCATCGGGCCGGGCCGGCTCGCCGAGGTCGAAAGCATCGTCGAAGCCGTCGAGCGCGCCCTTCAGCCGCCGGCCACCGATCTCGACGGCGAAACGATTCTGATAACCGCCGGACCCACGCAGGAGCCTCTCGACCCGGTACGTTATCTGTCGAACCGTTCCAGCGGCAAGATGGGATATGCACTTGCCCAGGCCGCCATCGAGCGCGGCGCGCGCGTCATTCTGATCAGCGGTCCGGTCAATCTCAATCCGCCGGCGAATGCGGATGTCATCCACGTCCGCACCGCGCAGGAGATGCGCGACGCCGTGTTCGCCAATCTCGATCCCGCCACTGTAGTCATCAAGTGCGCAGCGGTGGCTGACTTCCGTCCGTCTGCGGAATCGAAGCAGAAAATCAAGAAAACCTCCGCGCGCGTTTCACTCGAGCTCGACCCTACTCCGGATATCCTCGCCGAACTCGGACGCAAGCGCGGCGACCGGCTGCTCATCGGTTTTGCCGCGGAGACCGAGAATCTCGAAAAAGAAGCCCGCCGCAAGCTGGAAACGAAGAACTGCGACATGGTGGTGGCGAATCTCGTCGGGCAGGCCGAAACCGGGTTCGAATCGGACCTGAACGAAGTCGCGCTGGCGCTGCGCACCGGCGAGTTCATCCAGCTGCCGCGCGCTTCGAAGCGCGAGATTGCCGACCAGATTCTCAGCCAGATCCTTCGTCTGCGCCGCGCCGTCAGTCTCGCCAAATGACTCCCGCGCAAATAAGGCAGCGCCTCGAGTTCTACCGCGACCTCGGCATCAAACAAATCTACCGCCGCGAAATCCCCGCCACGGCCCCTCTCGAAATGAAACCGATTCCTCCCGAAACGATAGAACTGCCGAGCATGGTGCCCGCCGGCGATACTCTCGAAATCATCCGCGCCGACATCGGCGACTGCACGCGCTGCCGTCTTTCAAAAGGCCGCAACAAAATCGTCTTCGGGGACGGCAATGGGCAGTCGAAACTCGTATTCGTCGGCGAAGGGCCGGGCGCTGATGAAGACGATCAGGGTATCCCGTTCGTCGGCCGCGCGGGGCAGCTTTTGACACAGATGATCGAAGGCACGTCGGCGAAGGAAGGTATCCACCTGAAGCGCCCTGACGTTTACATCTGCAACGTGGTGAAATGCCGTCCGCCGGAGAATCGCACGCCGGAGCCGGATGAGATGGAAATCTGCGGCCAGTTTCTTTTCCGGCAGCTTTCCGTGATCCAGCCGAAAGCCATCTGTGCGCTCGGTTCAACCGCCGCGAAGGCTCTGCTCGGCGGCAAGGACGGCGTGACGAAGCTCCGCGGCAAGTGGCACAAGTGGCACGAAATTCCGCTGATGGTGACTTACCATCCGTCGTATCTGCTCAGGCCCTACAACCAGAACGCGAAGCGGGAAGCGTGGGACGACCTGAAGAAGGTCCTCCACTTCGTCTACGATTAGTGATCGAACGCCACCCCTCACTGTCGCATTCCGAACCGTGACCGTGAGGAAGCGGCAACGAATCGCCTCTACCGCTTATACCCGATCTTCCTCAGGAAGCCGTGCCGCGCCGCCACGTGCTCCTCGGCTTCCATGCCCTTCGGCGCGAACCCGTCGATCACGCCCATCACGCCGCGCCCCTGCTCCGTCTCCGCCACGATCACTTCCACCGGATTCGCCGTCGCGCAATAGATATTGCAGACCTCCGGCGTCGCCTGCATCGCTTTCAGCGTGTTGATCGGGAACGCCTCGCGCATCACGACCGCGAAAAAATGGCCCGCGCCCACCGACGTCGCCATCTCAACCGCTGCCTGCTTGAGCTCGGCATCATTGCCGTCAGCCCGCGTCAGACAGGGTCCGGACGCCTCGTTGAAGGCAACACCGAACTTGATCTGCGGAGCCGAATTCACCAGCGCCTCATAAAGATCCTCGACTGTTTTTATGAAGTGGCTCTGTCCGAGCACAATATTCGCGTTCTCCGGAATCCGCAGCTTCACTGTGTGGAACTCGAGCATGGCCTCATTCTCCTGGTTCTCTTTTTCCTGACTGATAACTGAGAACTGATAACTGACAACCTCTTACGGCGCGTCAGCCAGCACGTAGCTCATGACCGCCATCGCCGCCGCGCATCTTTTGAATTCGTCCGGCACGATCTTGTCGAAAGTGTCCGCCTGCGCGTGATGGTAGTCGAAGTAATGTGTCATCACCGTGCGCAGCGCAAATCCCGGCACGCCCTGCGCCATCAGTGGTTCGATGTCGGCTTCGCCCTCGCCCGGCATCACTTTCGCGGCATCTATTTTCTTCAGCAAAGCTCCGATCGCCGCAGCCCGCGCCATCAGTTCGGGCGGCACCGTCGTCTGCGCGGCGCCCTGTCTCGACTGGCGCCGCGGCACGCGTCCCGCACCCACTTCGAAGCCGATCGGCTTCTCCGATCCCCCGTCCGACTCGATCGCCGCCACGTGTTTGTTCCCCTGCGCCTCGGCCCATTCGCGATACGCCACGCCGCCGCGCCCGCCGTTTTCTTCATTCGTCCAGAAAACCACTCGTATGGTTCGCCGCGGATGCAGACCCAGCTTCTGAATCAAAGCTACGGCTTCCAGAGCCGCCATCACCCCGCCCCCATCGTCGTGCGCACCCTGCCCGACGTCCCACGAATCGAGATGCCCGCCGACCGCGACGACTTCCTCCGGCTTTTCGCGCCCCACTATTTCACCCATCACGTCGGCGGAATCGGCATCGGGTTCCATGTGCGCTTCCATCGCCAGACGTACGCGCACGCGCTGTCCGCTGCGCACCAGACTGTGCAACCAGATGGCGTCTTCCACTGAAACGGCAGCCGCCGGGATTTTCGGATCAGCCTGCGCATACTGCAGTGCACCGGTGTGTGGATCGCGCAGACTGCGCGGTGTCACCGAACGAACCAGCGCGGCTACCGCTCCCAGCCGTGCCGCGCGCGATGGACCATCCGCGCGATAAGTCACCGTCTGATCGTAATCGACGAACGGTGCGTCATAGAGAACGATCTTTCCTTCCACCCCGCGCCGCCCCAGCTTCTCGAGTTCTTCGAAATTCGAAACCGCGACCACATCCGCCGTGAGCCCGCCCGCGGGCGTGGCCACGCTGCCTCCGAGGCCCAGCATGAAGAGCGGCTTTTCCAGCGGTGCAATCATCTCGGCCGACTCGCGGCCGCGCACCCAATGCGGAACCTTCACCGGGATCGTGCGCACGTTGGCAAGTCCGGCCTGCTTCATTTCCTCCGCGCTCCAGGTTACGGCCCGCTCCAGACTCGCCGAGCCGCTGACGCGATTGCCGATGCGGTAGCAAAGATATTCGAGGCGATCGAGACCAGACTGGTCGGCGAGCGCCGCGTCGATCAGCCGGTTCGCGTCGGTCTGATAGCGGGCGATATTCGGTGCCGGGTCCGCCGCCAGACAAGCCACCGCCACGATGACGGCCCCGATCAGGGTGCGCTGCATTGTTTTATGTTAGCGGCTCTCGTGAGAAATTAGACCTCATGGCCACTCAGGGAACAACTCGGCGAATGCGCGGTGTTATTTGGCTGCTGGTTCTCGGCCTTTTCATTTACCGCCTTTATCAGAACCCTGCTGCGGTGGAGCGCATCCGCCTGTCGTTTGTGCACGCGTGGCCGTTGTGGATCTGCGCTGCGATCTGGGCTTCGTTCAGCATCCTCTGGGAAGTCGCGGCGCGGAATACATCGCGCGACCAGAGTGCCGAATCTTCATCGGCCCGCACGCTCCACGTGCTCATGGTCAACGTCGCGCTGCTGCTGATCTTCGTTCCGGTCCCGGGTCTGACGCAGCGGTTCGTTCCTGCCAGTGCGGCGCTCTCCATTGTCGGTCTGACCCTTCAATTTGCCGGGCTCTTCTTCGCCGTCTGGGCGCGCCTCCATCTCGGACGCAACTGGAGCGGCCGCATCTCAATCAAAGTCGATCACGAACTGATACGAACCGGCCCCTACCGGCTGATCCGCCATCCCATCTACACGGGATTCCTCGGCATGTTTGCCGCGTCGGTGCTGGTCTCGGGAGAGGTTCATGCGGTCGTCGGCCTCGCGCTCGGCACATTCGCGTACATCCGCAAGCTGCGGCTCGAAGAAGAAAATCTGGCTGCCGTCTTCGGAGCGGAATGGACCGAGTACCGCGCGTCCAGCTGGGCTCTTGTGCCCGGGCTTTACTGAATGCGCACCCGCCGTCTCATTCTGCTGTTCGGACTCCTGAACGCCTCTCTCTACGCTGCGCTGCTCCCGCTCTGGGAAGGCTTCGACGAGCCCTTTCACTATGCCTACGTCGAGAGTCTCTGGCAGACGCATCGCTTCCCCGCGCTCGGCCGCTCGTTCCTGACCGGCGATGTATTCCAGTCCTTCGAATTCGCGCCCATGAGCTACATCATTCACAGTGCGACGGCGCAAGGCATTACGTACGAAGCGTGGTCCGCCCTGCCGCAGGCGGAAAAGGACAGGCGCCGCGCACAGCTCGACGCGCTTCGTCCGGCGCCCGAAGGCGACCGGCCTAACTACGAAGCGCAGCATCCGCCGCTCGCGCATATGATTCTCGCGCTGATCGACTGGCCGATGTCCGGGCTCCCGCTGACCACACGGGTCCTGATCCTTCGCCTCTTCGGCGCGGTGTCCTCGATCCTGCTCCTCTGGTGTGGCGCAATCTCTCTCTGCCGCACGCTCGCGCTCCCGCCAGCCTTCGCCAACGCGGCGTTGTTCACCATCTTCTGCTCGCAAATGCTCTACGCCACCATCGCCCATGTTGCGAACGACTGGCTCGCGGTCGGGCTGAGCGCCATTTTCCTCGCCTCCCTTGCAGCGTTCGTCGCAGAACCCGCCCGCCGACCCGCGACCCTAACCGCCCTATGGCTGGCTCTCGGACTCGTCACGAAAGCTTACTTTCTTGCCTTCGCGCTTGTCGCGTTCATCGCCGTGGTGATCCTTGTCCAGCGCAAGCGCACTCCGGCCGCGAATGTGTTCCCGGGCGCACTCATCGTGATTCTGATCGCTGCTCCCTGGTATGTGCGCAACCTCATCCTCTACGGAAATGTCGTCGGCACCCGGGAAGCATTTGATGGCACCGGCTTCAGGCAGACGTTGGCAGCTGTTCCCCACATCGACTGGCCCGCCAGCATCGCATTCATCGCGCGCGGCTCGCTGTGGACCGGCAACAACTCCTTCACCACGTTCTCGCGCCTGACGCTGAATATCGTTCTCGCGCTGCTTTTCCTCGCGCTTGCCGTATGGGCCGCGCGCCGCCGCGCCATCCGCCCGGCTGAACAGATCACGTTCGCCGCGATAGCCATCTTCTCGATTGCAGTGGCCTACCACACAGCAGCGGCGTTCGCTCACATGAAGGGCGATTCGCCCGGCGCGAGTCCGTGGTACACGCAGGTTCTGCTCGCGCCGGTGCTGGTTCTCGCTTATCTGGGGATGTCACGCGCGGAACGCTTCGGGCGGATCCTCGCGGCCTGCACGCTCGCCCTCTGGACATGGATTCTGTTCGCCACCTGGACGATCAAACTGTTCCCGATGTATTCGGGCGCCGGTGCCTACCCAATGCGCTTCCGCGAGATCGTGAACTGGTACGCGCACGGAGCTGCCGCGCACCTCCACGATCTGTCACTACTGGCCCTGGCGCCGCCGACATTCCTGTATCTGTTCCTGCTTCTTTCGCTCGCCATCACCTTAGTTCTGGCAGTCCGTCTTACCTCACAAATCAAAGAACACTAAGGCTTTATCTGTGTGCATCTGTGTCCATCTATGGCTTAATATCGATTTTTCTTGACAACAATTACAAATCGCAATACTATCTATCGCAGATAGCAATATGAAGCTGGGCGAAAAAATCCGCTATCTCCGCGAGGTCGAAGGCGCCCTCCGCGGCTTCGACCGCGCCATGACCCAACAGGAAGTCGTCCGCGCCATCAAAAAGGACCTGAAGAAGCCGATCTCGCAGTCGTACCTGTCGCAGATCGAAAGCGGCGCCCGCCCGCACCTCACCAACACCAGCCGCTTGCTGCTGGCGAAATTCTTCAAAGTGCATCCCGGCTATCTGGTCGACGATCCCGAAGGTTACTCGACGGAACTGATCTCCGACTTGGGCGCGCTCGAAGACAAGCTCGACCTCTGGCTCGTCGGCGGCGCCGAGCGTTTCCGCAACGACCCCGACGTTTTCGAGGCGCTGCTCGCGCTCGCCAAGCATCCCGATTCGCGGCGCTGCCTGCGCCTGCTCCATCTGATTCTCGAAAACCCCGGCCTCGCCGACCGCCTCTTCGAGGTGCTGACCTCCGGAAAGGAGAAGTCGTCATGACGCTCGAACAATTCTTCCTCGGCTGTTTCGCTTTCGGATTTCTGTTCAGCCTCGTCGGCGTGCTTGCCGGATCGGCGCACCTGCATTTTCATGGTCACCATTTCCATGCTCACGGGCCGCACGGCGCGGCCTCGAAATTCAATGTGGGTACGATCACCGCCTTCCTCACCTGGTTCGGCGGCGCGGGCTACATTCTCACCAGTTGGGGCCGCGTCGGCCTCGCGTTGGTCTTCATCATCGCGGCCGTGGTTGGCGTCGTCGGCGCTGCCATCATCTTTCTGGTTGTCGCGCGCCTTCTCGCGCCTCACGACCAGCCGCTCGACCCCGCCGATTACCGCATCATCGGCGCGCTTGGCACCGTGTCGAGTCCCGTGCGCCCTAACGGCACGGGCGAAATGATTTTCGTTCAGCAGGGACGTCGCTGCCGCGGTTGCCATTCGGAGCGAAAACGGAACCCCCATCCCCAGGGGCAGGGAAGTCGTTGTGACGCGCTACGAGAAGGGGATTGCCTACGTGCGCGAGTGGGAAGAACTGACGGCTTGAGTGCCGTCTCAGAAGGAAGAGAGTCTTATGAATTTTCCGTTTCAGGTTGTTGCTGTTGCCGCATTGGCGGTGTTCGCGGTGATATTTCTGATCTCCGCCGCCGCGCGCCTGTTCCGCAAGGCCGGGCCGCACCAGGCGCTCATCGTGTATGGTTTTCGCGGCCCCCGCGTCATCAAGGGCCGCGGCACGTTCATGCTTCCCGATGGTCGAAAACTGCCGGGAGCTTTCGCTCGAACTGATGTCGTTCGACGTCGCCCCGCAGCAGGACCTCTACACCGATGCAGGGCGTCGCCGTCACCGTTGAAGCCGTCGCGCAGATCAAGGTCAAGTCGGATCCGGAGTCCATTCAGACCGCGGCCGAGCAGTTCCTCACCAAGACCGACCAGAACCGCGAAGCGCTGATCCGGCTGGTAATGGAAGGCCATCTGCGCGGCATCATCGGCCAACTCACGGTGGAACAGATCGTGAAGGAACCCGAGATGGTCGGCGACCGCATGCGGTCCACCTGCGCCGCCGACATGAACAAGATGGGCCTCGAAGTGATTTCGTTCACCATCAAAGAGGTTCGCGACAAGAACGAATACATCGCCAACATGGGCCGGCCCGATATCGCCCGCATCCAGCGCGATGCCGACGTGGCCACGGCCGAAGCCGAGCGCGATACCGCCATCCGCCGCGCCGATGCCCAGCGCGAAGCAGCCATCGCCAAAGCTCACGCCGATCAGGAACGCGTGCTCGCGGAGACGCTGTCGCTGGCCAAGCAGGCCGAAGCGCAGCGCGACCTCGAAATCAAAAAAGCCGAATATCTGGAAACCGTCAAGCGCCAGCAGGCGCAGGCCGACAAGGCTTACGAGATCCAGACCAACATGATGCAGCAGCAGGTCGTGGCCGAGCAGGTCAAGATTCATCAGATCGAGAAAGAGCACGAGATCCTCGTGCAGGACGCCGAAATCCAGCGCCGCGAGCGCGAACTGATCGCGACCGTGCTCAAGCCGGCCGAGATCGAACGCCGCCGCATCGAAACGCTTGCCTCGGCCGAGAAACAGAAACTCATGACGCGAGGCCGAAGGTCAGGCTTCCGCCATCCGCGCGCAGGGTGAAGCCGAAGCCGAAATCACGTTCAAGAAGGGTGAGGCCGAAGCCAAAGCCATGAACGTGAAAGCCGAAGCCTATCAGGAATACAACCAGGCCGCCGTCGTCGACAAGCTCATCACGAGCATGCCGGAGATCGTGCGAGCGCTTGCCTCCCCGCTGCAAAACGTCGACAAAATCACCATCGTTTCAACTGGCGGCGATTCGGCGGGCATGAACAAGATCACCGGCGACATGACGAAGATGGCCGCGCAGATCCCGGCGCTTTTCGAAACGCTCTCCGGCATGCAGATGTCGGAGCTGTTCGCCAAAGTCAGATCGATCGGCGACAATGCGCCGCGTCCAGGCCCCGATGGTGATACGCCGAAGACTAAATCCGCCGCCCAGTCATAACGAAACATGTACCGCCGGCGGTCTTGCCCGCCGGCTCTTTTGCTGAAAGGAGAATTCATCATGGCACTTTTGGAACGCGTCGGCACGCTGTTGCGCGCCAATCTCAACGACCTCATCGACCGGGCCGAAAATCCCGAGACGATGATCAAACAAATCATCCTCGACATGGAGAACCAGCTGATGCAGGTCAAGACGCAGGTGGCGATTTCCATCGCCGATCTGCACCTGCTCGAAAAGAAGCGCGACGAAACCAACGCCGAGCGCGACGACTACACCCGCCGCGCCGAACTGGCTGTCGCGAAGCAGAACGACGCCCTCGCGCGCGCCGCCCTCGAACGTACCATCGACGCGAAGAAGCGCGCCGAGAGCTATGAGCAGCAGATCGCCGATCAGAAAGTACAGGTCGACAACCTGAAGAGCGCTCTGCACAAACTGGAGAGCAAACTGGCAGATGCGCGCGCCAAAAGCGATGTCCTGATCGCGAAACACCATCGCGCACGCTCGGCATCAAAGGCTTCCGCCGCTCAGTTGGACCTCGACGCCGGCTCGACCTCCACCGCCTGGGACCGCATGAACCGCAAAGTGAACCATGCCGAAGCCGTCAGCCAGGCCCGGACCGAGTTGCTCGGCGACAACGTGGAAGCGCAGTTCGCGGCGCTGGAGAAGAACGACGAGATCGAACGGCTTCTGGCCGATCTCAAGCGGGAGAAAGCGTAGGTACCTGTGCGCCGTCTGGCATTGTGTTTTGCGATTCTCGCCACCCTCAGCGCGATTGAACAGATCGTCCTGACCGACTGCGCTGTCATCCAGACCCAGCGCCGCGTGCGCCGCGCGTTTATGAACCTGGCGCAATGGCGCGCATTCCTGATCGGCCCGCTGCGTCTCTTTCAGCGCGGCCTGAGTAATTAGTGGGCCCGGCTTTCAGGGGCACCCTCTGGGTCCCGCCGGGTTTCTGCCCGGCGCGGTCGTTCACCCGAACTGCAGCTCGATCTTCTGTCCGGGCCCCAGCCCGAACCACTGCTCAAACAGCGACCCGCGCAGCGCGCGCACACTCCGGATGTCCGCCTCAGTCAGCGCGCGCGGCGCGAACGCGTTGAACTCCTCGGCGGTCCAGAGCGTCCCCGAGCCCCGTTCCGTATCGAACAGCCCGACGATCTGCTCCACCTCGACCGCCTCCATCGGCAGCCTTCCCCGCGCGCCCTTACCGGTCGTGTCGTCCGCGTCCCACCCGTCGGCGATCAGCCCAAAGAACCCGCGCCGATAACCCAGCGTCGTCTCTACCGCATAATGGGTCAGATCGTGCAGCACGAAATGCGCGGCGTGCCGCGTCTGCTTCTGCCACGTGACAGATCCGTCCTCGCGCGTGCATCGCAGCGCAACCGACCCGTCCGCGTGTTTCGCGATATCAATCCGCAGCATCAGAGCCCGTATTCCGCGAGGAGGCGCTCCAGCAGGTCCTCCACCTTGAGGCGCAAAGACCAGTAGCGCATATAGGCGACATCAAGCTGGTTGCCTCTGGCCTGGCAGATGCCGCGGAGATCGTTCCACTGACGCTCGGAGGTTTCTCCTCCCGCGCGGTACCACTCGAGTTTGCGCAGAACCAGATCCTCGGGCGATATCACAGCGCATTCAATCGCATGGATTCCATCCGGCCGGATTTCGCGCAATCCGCGTCTGGAAAATTCGGTTTGGCTGTATTCGTCGGAGGTGTGCGGAAAGAGATCGAATTTCCACGCCGTGCTCAGATGAATCAGATTGGCCGCCCGCCCGCGGGCGAATGCGTCCCGCAACTGGTCAGGATCTGCATAAAACTCGCTTTGCAGCGCGTCGGTGAATTCCGCAATTTGCTCAGGCTTGATGTCTGCGACAAATCGATACCGAGTGATGTTCGCGGTATACCGTGGGCCGAACTGGCCATGGATCCAACCACCTCGTAGCCAATCTCCAGCCGGTCCAGGACTTCAAGCAGGCGCGCAAAAGCTTCAGCCGGACTTGTCATCCTGCTCAGGATCCCACCCATAGGCTCGGATCATCAGCTCGCGCGGCAGCCGGAGTGCCGCGCATCGCAAAAAAATCTCCCTCTCTGATGCCTCGGGAAAATCTGCCCGCACTCCGGATTCTGCCATCCTCAGTGCGAAATCCGTCAGCCCGAACGCCATCTCGATCCTCTCGCCGGGCGTCTTCCTGCGCAGCAGATCCAGCCACACTTCCATCGCACGCGGGTCGGTGTCGCTGAATTGCTCCGGATGCGCACAGCGCGCCACTCGGGCGGGCGTTGTGGGCGTAAAACAATGCTGCGGCATGCAGCCCTGATTTTAGCGCCCTGCACGTTAGACTGAATTCCAAATGAAATTCCGCATCGCGTGTGCCGCCTTCGTGTTCCTCTGGCCTCTCGCGCTTCACCCCGCTGCCAACGACTCGCTTCGCGGCTTCGATTCCGTTTCCCAGGCTCAGGAGATCCGCTGGGAGCAGCAGGCGCGCACCATTCCCGACCCCGCGCGCATCGGTGAATTCATCAAACATTTCGCCAACCAGCCGCATCTCGCGGGTACGCCGCAATCGAAGCAGACCGCCGAGGGTATCCTCTCCGAGCTCCGTGGATTCGGCCTCGACGCGCATATCGAGCAGTTCGAATCGCTCCTGCCCACGCCCAGGACGCGCGTGCTCGAAATGACCGCGCCCACGAAGTTGCGCCTCAAACTCGAAGAGCCCGCCGTCTCCTCCGATCCCAACTCGCACGATGCCGGCATGGTTCCCACGTACAACGCCTTCTCCGGCGATGGCGACGTCACCGCGCCTCTCGTCTACGCCAATTACGGCCTTCCTTCCGACTACGACACTCTCGCTTCGCTCGGCATTGATGTCAAAGGCAGAATCGTCATCGTCCGCTACGGCGCCAGCTTCCGCGGTACCAAAGTTAAGGTTGCGCACGAACGCGGCGCCATCGGCTGCATCATTTATTCCGATCCGCGCGACGACGGCTACTTCCAGGGCGATAAGTATCCCAACGGCGCGTTTCGTCCCGCGCGGGGCGTGCAGCGCGGCAGCGTGCTCGATCTTCCGCTTTATCCAGGCGATCCGCTTTCTCCCGGCTGGGCCTCCGAGCCCGGCGCGAAGCGTCTCACCATCGCCGAAGCGCAGACCATCATGAAGATCCCCGTTCTGCCGATTTCGTACGGCGACGCCCAGCCGCTTCTCGCCAGCCTCACCGGTCCCGTTGCTCCCGAACCGTGGCGCGGCGCGCTTCCCATCACGTACCATCTCGGGCCCGGCTCAACCGTGGTTCACATGAACGTCGTGATGGACAACGCGACGCGCCCGCTCTACGACGTCATCGCGCGCATTCCGGGCAGTGAATTTCCCGACCAGTGGATCCTCGACGGCAATCATCACGACGCGTGGGTGCACGGTGCCAGCGATCCTCTGTCCGGCGCCGCTTCTCTTATGGAGACCGCCCACACTCTCGCGGAGATGGTTCGCACCGGGTGGAAACCGAAGCGCACCATCCTGCTCGCGTTCTGGGACGGTGAAGAATTCGGTCTCATCGGCTCAACCGAATGGATGGAGAAGCACGCCGCCGAACTGGATCGCAGCCTCATCGCCTACCTCAACGCCGACAACAGCGGCAAAGGTCGTTTTAACGTTGGCGGTTCCCACTCGCTCGAAGCCTTCGTGCAGGAACTCACGCGCGATGTCAACGACCCCACCGGCAGGCCCCTCGCTGCGGCGCTCGAAGCGAACCAGAATCACGACGTGCGCATCGCCGCACTCGGCTCCGGCTCCGACTATACGCCGTTTCTGCAGCACCTCGGCATCGCCGCCCTCGATATCCGTTTTGCTTCCGAAGACTCCGGCATCTATCATTCCAACTACGACGACTACAACTGGTACAGCCACTTCTCAGATACGAACTTCACCTACGGCCGCACCCTTTCTCAGGTGCACACGATCGCGATGATGCGCCTGGCCGATGCCCCGCTTCTGCCGTTCGAATTCGGCCGCCTCACTTCCACCATTCGCAGCTACACAGAGCAGATCGCCAGCCTGCCAAGCTTCGGCCAGCGGCCGGACCTGACCGCGCTTTTTACCCAAGTGACGCGCCTTCAGAAATCGGCCGCCGACTTCAACGCGGCGTACGACCGCGCGCAGCCGAATCTCGCTTCGGCTTCATCCGAAAAGCTCGCCGCGCTGAACAGCATTCTCTTCCGCACTGAACGCGCGCTCACCGCCGACCCCGGCCTGCCCGGACGCCCCTGGTATCGTCACCTCATCTACGCGCCCGGCGTGTACACCGGTTATGCGGCGAAAACGCTGCCCGGCATTCGCGAAGCCATCGAAGCGGGGAGGCCGGACGAAGCGCGCGATGAAGCCGCCCGCGTCGTGCGCGCCCTCAGCACTCTCGGCGATCAGATCTCTCAAGCCACAACGCTGCTCGGTCAGTTATGAGCGCGCAGGCCGAAGGGTCCGTTGTGCGCGAAGAGGAGGATATGATAACCGGCAATGATGACCACGCCCTGGGGTGAGGTAGAGGTCTCCGACGCTCACGTCCACTTCTTCTCGCCGCCTTTCTTTAATTCCCTCGCCGAACAGAAAAAGACCAAAGATGTCGGCACCCTCCTCGGTTTTGATGTTCCCGCCTCCAGCGAAGATCTCGCCGACCGCTGGGTCATCGAGCTGAACCACAACAACGTGCAGAGCGCGATGCTGATCGCGAGCGTCCCTGGCGACGTCGAATCCGTCGGAGCCGCGCTGGATCGCCACCCCGCGCGCTTCCACGCGGTCACCATGATCAATCCGCTGATGCCGAGCGCCGACATTCGCTGCGTCAATGCGCTGCGCGACGGTCTGATCAACGGCATCTTTCTTTTTCCCGCCATGCATCGTTATTCGATGCACGACACGCACGTGAATTCGCTGCTCGCTGCCGTCTCGGGATTTCCCGGCGCTGTTGTCTACGTGCACTGCGGCATGCTGAGCGTCGGTGTGCGCAGGAAACTCAACCTGCCCTCAAACTTCGACATGCGTTACTCGAATCCCATCGACCTCCACGCTGTCGCGCACGGTTATCCCTCCGTGCGTTTCGTCATTCCGCACTTCGGCGCCGGATATCTGCGTGAAGCTCTGATGGTGGCCGATCTCTGTCCCAACATTTATTTCGATACGTCCAGCTCCAATCGCTGGATGCACACCGACCCCTCGGGCATCGACCTGCCCGGCGTCTTTCGCAGAGCGCTCGATGTCGTCGGTCCTGGCCGTCTGCTGTTCGGCACGGACTCATCTTTTTTCCCGCGCGGATGGGTGCGCAGTGTTTTCGACGCGCAGATCGAAGCTCTGTCGGCAATCGGTGTCGATGGGGATGCCGCGCGTTCCATTCTGGGAGGCAATCTGCGCGCGCTGCTGCGGAAACCCTGAGAAAACCCTTGCCTGCGCGCCACTAACGGGTCAGGTGAATTTCCCGTTTCTGTACCATGCAGCGCGCCGACGCATACATGGGGACAACCGCTTCCGTTCTCCGCTGCCCGAGCCGGCCCGGATCGCACTTGTCGATTCAGGGCTGCGCGCCGGACCGAACATGCGCGAGTTCACCGCCGCGGAGACGTCGTTTCTGCGTGCCTGGGCGCCTGCTGTGCTCGTCGCGCCGCTGCGTCTCGCGTTATCCCTGGCGGACCGGAAGCGGCGCGGTTTGTTCAATTTGCCCAGTCTGAACACCGCGATCGTGGTACTGACCTCGGTCGACGATCCTCTCGACGAGCGTCATCGCGACATACTCTGGAGTGTCTTTGGTGTGCCGATATTCGAGCAACTGCGCGACTCCGAAGGCGCCGTCATTGCCCGCGAATGTGAAGTCCACGATGGTCTGCACATCGTCGACTCCCCCCATAATCTGTGCGGCGACATCGTCACTGACGACTGCGCCTGCGGCTCCGAAGCCCCGCGTCTGCGGCAGATGGTCCCAGTTCATGGTGTTGTCACTCTAAAGTCCCATGCCTGATGTGGGGCGGGATGGCATCCTGCCGCGGGGTTGTCAACCCCGCTGGTCGTTTGCAACATCACCAGCCTCTGTCGCCTCTACGCCAAATCCGCCAAGCCGTTTCCCTGGACCTGTAGTGACCCAAAGCGGCGGATCAAAACAATGGCGTGAGTAAAATACTCACGACCGGCTCTCCCTTTCTCGTGCCGCGGCTGAGACAATATGGGACCTATCCCCCACAAGGCACCCCAGAATTTCCGACGGAATCTTCTTGTTGCGTGCAAGGCTCGCTCGCACAGAATCATCCTGATCTGTCGCCAACAGCGCAAACAGATGGTCCGTGAGCCTGTTCTTCATCGCCACCATTGACCGCACGCGGGGATCCGGATCGAGAGCGAGCACCGCCAGCACCAACTGGCACGGTCTTGTTTTGAGCCACCCAGAACCGCATATCGGGAAAACGCTGGATTACCTCCAGCCATACTTCACGCGGCGCACTATCCTGGGCAACTCGGGAGTATTCCTCCTGTCGCTCGCTTCTTCGCAATTCGACGAACTCTTCTGCACTCGCGATCATCGCTTATCAAACTCAGACTACGACAAAAGTTGATTACGTGTGAACATCGCGCGAATTTGGGCGCCCAAGCTAAACGATATGTCGGGACAGCCCACTAGTGGCTAAGGTTCTTTCGTTAAGTCCGGCGTTAAGTCCGGCCTCAACCTCTTTGTCTTCTCGATCGCCGCCTGCTTCCGCCACTTGCGGATCTCGGCGTGATTCCCGCCCAGCAGCACATCCGGCGCTTTCCAGCCGCGAAACTCGGCTGGCCGCGTCCATTGCGGGCAATCCAGCAAGCCCGCCTCCTCGAACGATTCGTTGACCGTCGAATCTTCGTTCCCCACCACGCCCGGCAGCAGGCGCGCCACCGTGTCCACCACCACCGCAGCCGCCAGTTCGCCGCCGCTCAGCACGTAGTCGCCGATCGACAGTTCGTCGTCCGCCAGGTGCTCCGCAACGCGTTCATCAACGCCTTCATAGCGTCCGCAGATCAACAGCAGTTCTTCGTTCCCGGCTAACTCCCGCGCGACCTGCCTGCGTGAACCTGCGCCCCTGCGCCGAAAGCAGAATGACCCTCTGCTTCTCGTTCCGCTCAGGCCAGATCGACTCCACCGCTTCGAAAATCGGCTCGGGCTTCAGCACCATGCCTTCGCCGCCGCCGAACGGCCGGTCGTCCACCGTGCGATGCGCATCGTGCGTCCAGTTGCGCAGATCGTGGACGCGCATTTCGAGCGCCCCGAACTCTGCCGCACGCGCCACCACGCCGATGCTGAAAGGCCCGTCGAAGAATTCCGGAAAGATGGTGAGCAGATGGAACTTCATGCGCAGGTCTTCAAGACCTTCGGGCAGTTCCACTTCAATCGCTTCAGCTCCGGCCGGATGTCGACGCAGATCGCCTTCACGAACGGGATCAGCAGCCGCCCGCCGTCGATCTCAAGCAGCGGCGGCCCGCCATACTCCTCGAAGCCGCGTGACGTGCCCGACCAGCGCGCCCCGACCCGCGCTCGCGCACCTCACACCCGATCAGGTCGGAATGAAAATACTCGCCCGGCTCGAGTGCGATGCGGTCCGCCAGCGGCACCTGCACTTCGGCCCCGCGCAGCTTCTCGGCGTCGGTGATGGAATCGACCCCGCCGAACTTGAAGACAAGCGTGCCGTCGTGGTCCCAGACTTCTTCCACATGATAAAAATTGCCGTCGCTTGTGAGACGCACTTCGCCCAGCTCTGCAAAATCGTTCCGGGCTGGCTGGAAAGGGATTCCGCCGTCACCTCGCCGCGGTTTCCGCGCGGACGGCCCAGCAGGGCAATGGACACCCACCCGGCGCCGTTATTCAATGATTTCGCCCGGGTCTGTTATTCAATGATCTCTAGCGTGAAGCGCCGGTTCAGCTTCATGCCGGCCGCTCCCAGAATCGTGCGGATCGAGCGCGCCGTGCGCCCCTGCTTGCCGATCACCTTGCCCAGATCGCTCGGGGCGACCTTCAGTTCGAGCACGGTCGTCTGCTCGCCTTCGACCTCATTGATGGCCACTTCTTCCGGGATGTCGACCAGAGCCTTCGCGATATCCTCGATCAACTGTTTCATCGACTCCCCCACTTTGCACCGTTTCGTCGCACGGCGGCGCGCGGCCGCTGTGCTGTCCGATACAGCTGCTTATGCGGCTGCCGGCGCAGGATTATTCTTCAGCAGGCGGCCTACCGTTTCCGACAGTTGCGCGCCGTTCTTCGTCCAGTAGCTCGATGCGTTCGTGGTTCAGCTTCACCAGTCGCCGGCGTGGTCAGCGGATTGTACTGCCCCACCACTTCGATATTGCGGCTGTCGCGCGCCCGTTCTTTCTCAATCACGACAACGCGGTAAAACGGTTTCTTCTTGGCGCCGAAACGCGCCAGTCTGATCATCAGCATCTATTTTCTTTTTCCTTCTGTCTCTACTCAAAATCCGGGTAATCCGAGCTTGCCCATTCCCATCTTCCCCAGGCGTCTTGCCCAGAGAGCCCATGTTGCCGGACAGGCTCTTCATCATCTTGCGTGCCTGCCCGTACTGCTTGAGCAGGTTGTTCACTTCGTTTACGGTAGTCCCGCTGCCGCGCGCAATGCGCCGCCGCCGGCTCCCGTTAATAATCATATGATTATCGCGCTCTTTGGGCGTCATCGAATCGATGATGGCCACGATGCGCGTCAGTTCCTTCTCATCCGGCTGCATGTTCTGCAGCTCTTTCATCATGCCCACCTTCGGCATCATTTTCAGAATCGAATCGAGCGAACCCAGCTTGCGCAGCGACTTCAGCTGATCGCGGAAATCTTCCAGCGTGAACTCATTGTCCATGAGCTTCCGCTGCATTTCTTCCTGCTCTTTGATGTCGAAGGCTTCCTGCGCCTTCTCGACAAAGCTCACGATGTCGCCCATGCCGAGGATGCGCGACGCCGCGCGGTCGGGATGGAACGTCTCGAACGCGTCCGACTTCTCGCCCACGCCCACGAACTTCAGCGGCTGCCCGGTGACGCTGCGGATCGAAAGCGCCGCGCCGCCGCGCGCATCGCCATCCATCTTGGTCAGGATGACGCCGGTGATGCCCAGCTGCTTGTGGAACTCGTCGGCGGATTTCACCGCGTCCTGCCCCGTCATGGCGTCGGCCACGAACAGGATCTCGACCGGATTCAGCTGCGCTTTGAGTTCCTTCAACTCGTCCATCAGCTGATCGTCGATGTGCAGACGACCCGCGGTATCGACCAGCAGCACGTCGCGGCCATTGTTGACCGCTTCGCGCCGTGCTGAATGGGCCAGATCGGCGGGCAGCTTCTCTTCGGGCGTGCCGGCGTAAATCGGCACCTTGACATCGCGCGCAATGATCGCCAGCTGTTCCCGCGCCGCCGGACGGTAAACGTCGACCGAAACCAGCTGTGGACGATGCCCGTTCTTCGTCAGCCATCGCGCCAGCTTGCCGGTCGAAGTGGTTTTGCCCGAACCCTGCAGGCCGACGATCAGGAATACGCTGGGCGGTTCGTTGGCAAAACGCAGCTTCGATTCGTGGCTGCCGAGGATCTTGATCAGTTCCTCGTTGATAATCCCGATGATCTGCTGCGATGGCGACAGGGAGTTGAGCACTTCCTGCCCTATAGCGCGCTGTTTGACGTTCTCGATCAGCTGTTTGACGACTTTGAAATTGACGTCGGCTTCGAGCAGCGCCACGCGCACTTCGCGCAGTGCGCTTTCCATGTTTTCGGCTGTGAGGCGTCCTTCACCGCGCAGGTTCTTGAAGACACGCTGCAGTTTGTCGGACAGATTATCGAACATCTTGATTTAACTGGCTGGAGTACTGTTTGCCCGGAATTGGGCGACTCTTTTGATTGTACATGTACCGCTGGCGGTCTTGCCGCCGGCTCGATCAGATTCCCGGGTGTCCGACGGCCAGAAGCTCCGAATTTGATCCGGGCGGACACCAGGGCGCAACCTTCCCGGTCTTTTCATACGCAGTCCGGCTCAGGCCGATCTGCCTACGGACCTGGATTTGAGCCATAACCAAAGCTGGCGATGTGTACCGAATGCACCCCGCCCAATCCCAGACTTTACCCGTTGTCAGGTCGACAGCGTAGTGCCCAACTGTAGCCGAGCCCCCCGGATTGTCGTAAAGCGCATGAATTACGTGGTAGCGCGGGAAGTAGGGTTCGAGTCTGGACTCATTCGGATAGTCGACGATCTTAAACCCTGGCAACCTTGTCCAGCCGCCCTTCAACAGCGCCCTGACAAGCGTTCGGGCTTGGCCGACATTCAATTTGCGGCTTTGAACAGCGGGCAGAGGTTCGGCGAAGATCCGGGCAGCAACACACCCTCCAAGCACGATTCGGCGCAACCTCATCCGACAACATGTTACTTCGTTGAACACCAGTGGAATGCACTGGAATTTGCCGTCAGGATATCCTGAAGTGGGCATGACGATTGAGCTGAAGCCCGAACACCAACGCGTGATCGACTTGGCTGTCCGGTCCGGGGCGTATCAAAATCCAGACGACGTTCTGGATCAGGCGCTTGAGATCATTCGCGGCCAACTGGAACTCGAAGACTGGATGCTCGAACAGCGCGAGGCGGTTGCCGCGCACATCGGAACGGGCTTTGTTCAGGCCGAACTTGGCGAGTTGATCGACAGTGATGCCGCAATCGCGATGCTCCGCCAGCGGCGCGCCGAGCGATTTGAATCGCAGTAATGAGCGCGGCGTTTCAGCTAACGCCACAAGCAACTGAAGACCTCGACGGAATTGGGGGTTCATCGCGGAAAGGTGGCCGCGACGCTGCCGACCGGGTCGAAATGGAAATCGTGGCTGCTTGCCGCCGCTTCGCCAGGCACCCGCGGACGGAAACGGTCCGGCACGACCTGACGTCGCTCCCGGTGCGCTTCTGGACCGTCCAGAGATTCCCCAATTACGTGCTCGTCTATCGCCCCGACACGACTCCGCTTCGGGTCATCGCGGTGCTCCACAGCAAACGGGACCTGCGGCGGATGTTCCCAGAGCGTTAAAATCCCCCAATGTCCCTCGCCGACCGCGCCGCGCTCTACTTCGATTTCGTCGCGCTCGGCACCAACTGGCGCACCGAAATCCTCGCCGGCGTCACCACCTTCATGACGATGGCGTACATCATCTTCGTCAACCCCTCCATCCTCCACGAAGCCGGACTTCCCGTCGCCGGAGTCACCGCCGCCACTTGTCTCGCCGCCGCGCTCGGCAGCCTGCTGATGGGCGCCTTCGCCCGCTACCCCATCGCCCTCGCCCCCGGCATGGGCCTCAACGCCTATTTCACGTATTCGGTCGTCAAAGGCATGGGCGTCGACTGGCACACCGCCCTCGGCGCCGTCTTCCTCTCGGGCATCGCGTTTCTCATCCTCACGGCCGCGGGCATCCGCCAGATGATCGTCAACGCCATCCCGCATGAACTCTACTCCGCGGTCGCCGCCGGCGTCGGTCTCTTCATCGCGTTCATCGGATTCCGCAATGGCGGCATCATCGTTCCCAGCCCGGCGACGCTGGTTTCGCTCGGCAATCTCCGCAGCCCCACCACGCTTCTCGCGCTCTTCGGATTACTCGTAATGGCCGTCCTGCTCTGCGCTCGCTTCAAAGCCGCTATCCTCGTCGGCGTCGTCGCCACGTGGATTCTCGCCGCTCTCACCGGCACGGCCGACTGGCACCCGCAGCCCTACAGCTTTCGCGACATCTCCTCCACCGCCCTCCAGCTCGACATCCGTGGCGCACTGCACCTCGGCCTGCTCGACATCGTCTTCGCCTTCCTCTTCGTCGACCTCTTCGACAACATCGGCACCCTCCTCGCCGTCGGCAAGAAAGCCGGCCTCTTCGATAACGCGGGCTCTGTGCCGCGCCTCAATCGCATCCTCTACAGTGACGCCATCGCCACTGTTGCCGGATCGTTGTCAGGCACGTCGACAGTAGTCAGCTATATCGAAAGCTCAGCCGGAGTCGCGGCGGGCGGTCGCTCCGGCGTGACCGCGATCGTGACTGGCCTGTTCTTCACGATCGCGCTGTTTATCGCGCCGCTGGCAGGCGCCATCCCCGCATCCGCCACTGCACCGGCGCTGATCATCGTAGGCAGCATGATGATGACGGCGGTCGCCGAAATCGCATGGACCGATCCCGAAATCGCCATCCCCGCCTTTCTCACGATGCTTGCGATCCCGCTGACCTACAGCATCGCGAACGGCCTCGCCTTCGGCTTCTGCTCCTATACGCTGATCAAGCTTCTGCGGGGCCGATTCCGCGACGTAACCTGGATGGTCTATGTGTTGACCGCCATCTTCATCGCCCGCTTCTGCTACCTCTAAGTGGGGCAGGTTGCCAACCTGCGCGCCGGTCGCCGACCGGCGCTCCTCCAATGCGATAAACAATTACATGAGGCTGAAGATGCGCAAATCGGTAACCATCCTCCTCTTGGTTTTCGCGTATCTCGTTCTCCCACCCCACCCGCTTCCGGCGCAGTGGCTCAACTACCGCTCTCCCTCCACACCGCGCACTCCAGACGGCAAACCCAATCTCACCGCACCCGCGCCGCGCGCTTTGGACGGCCATCCCGACCTCTCCGGCGTCTGGCATATCGAACCCACCCCCGCCGCCGAGCTCACGCAGATGTACGGCGACAACAGCGCCGTCAGCGTCCCCGGCGACGATTTCTACTCACTCTCCAAATACACCGTCAACTTCTTCGCGGATTTCAAACCGGGCGAAGAACCCTTCCGTCCCGACTACACCTGGCGCCGGTCCCCTCCCACTGCCAACCCAACCGCTCGCTGCCTTCCCGCCGGCATCCCGTTCGGCCAATTGCTGCCGGCGCCCTTCAAGATCGTGCAGACGCCCGCGCTCACCCTGTTCCTGCGCAACGAGGTCGACGGCACCGTGCGCCAGATCTACACCGACGGCCGCAAGGTCCCCGCCGATCCCGAGCCCCTCTGGCTCGGTTACTCCGTCGGCCGCTGGGACGCCGGCACTTTTGTTGTCGACACCACCGGCTTTAACGACAAATCCTGGTTCGATGCCTTCGGCCATCCGCACAGCGAGGCACTTCACGTCACCGAGCGCTACCATCGCCGCGACTTCGGCCATATGGAGGCCCGCATCACCATCGAAGACCCCCGCACCTACACGAAGCCCGTGACCATTCAGGTGATGTATCTTCTGATCCCCGACACCGACGTCCTGGACTCCTACTGCACCGAAAACGAAAAGGACAACCCACACCTCCACTGAGCGCTTAGTGGGGCCAGGCGTTCAGCCTGCCGCCGGGCTTCCGCCCGGCGCCTCGGCTTTGGCCAATTGACTAGATAAAGAGCATGGAAAAGCATTTTTGATGTTCCATGTTGTAATCCTGTCTCGTTTCTGTTATCTAGTTATATAACTAGATATCACCGAAAGGATCTTCCACTATGGGTTTCCCCACCAAAGTCCAGCTCATCAACCGCAAGGCCAGCGAACAGTGGTACATCAACTTCCCCTCCGCCATCGCGCAGGCAATGGAGTTTTCCAAGGGTGAGACCGTCGAATGGGTCATCGAAGACAAAGCCCTTCTGGCGTTGCGTCGCCTCGAAGCGCCGGCTCCGGTTCTAAAAAAAACTCCGCCGGAATCCTCCCTCAGTTCGAGCAGCTCTGGAAGCGGTGCATCCCCGCCTTCGACCAGCAACGTGTCTCCGACCGTGCGCAAACGCTCGCGATGAGTTCGCTGCTCTGTCTCGGACGCCACACCGTGACCGGTCTGCTCACCACCTCCGGTTCCCAGTTTCAGGACTGGAGCGCCACCTACCGCCTCTTCTCTCAGGACCGTGTCCCCGTGCCCGAAATCTTCTCTGTCGTCCGCCGCGCCATCGCCGGCCAACTGCCCGCAGGCGCGCCGTTCCGTGCCGTCCTCGACGATTCATTGTTACGCCGCTCCGGCACCCACACGCCGGGCGTTGGCTGGCGGCGCGATCCGCTCGGGCCGCGCTTTCAGACCAACTTTGTGCGCGCCCAGCGCTTCCTCCAGATCTCCGGTGCCATGCCCGGAACAGAGGGCGCATTCCGTTTGGCTCCTATTGCCTTTCTGCACACGCCCACGCCGCAGAAACCGGATGGCAAGGCTCCCGCCGACCAGGTGGCGCAATACCGTCTGGACGCCAGTTCGTCTCGCCTCAGTCTGCGCGCCGCCCAGCAGATGATCCAACTCCGCCAGTCTCTCGATCAGGACCCCGGCGGCCGGGAGCGTACTTTGATACTCGCCTTTGACGGCGGCTACACCAACTCCACCGTGCTCAAACAGATTCCGCCCCGCACCATCTGTATCGGGCGGATTCGCAAGGATGCCAAACTCTGCTTCACCCCGGATTCGGACCTTATGAAAGCGCGTGGTCGGCGTCTTCGCTACGGCGCGCCAGCCCCTACTCCCGAGCAGTTCCGCACCGACGACGCGGAACCCTGGGAGACCATGACTTTCGCGCATTCCGGCGTCTCTCACCCGCTGCGCTTCAAACGCCGCCAGAACATCATGTGGCGCACCACCGGAGCCGGACAGATTCTGCAACTGATCGTCATCGCGCCCCTTGCCTACCGCCTGCGCAAAGGCTCGAAGCTTCTCTATCGGC
Source organism: Terriglobia bacterium (assembly GCA_963709215.1). Taxonomy (GTDB): domain Bacteria; phylum Acidobacteriota; class Terriglobia; order Bryobacterales; family Bryobacteraceae; genus BOG-234. The sequence continues at coordinate 456,698 of CAVPVO010000002.1, forward strand.
ATCCCGCCTTCCTCATTTGCACCGACTCCGGACTGGACCCCCGCCAGATTATCGAAGCCTACTTCCAGCGCTGGGACATCGAGGTGAACTTCCGGGATGAAAAGACGCTCCTCGGCGTGGGACAGGCGCAAGTGCGAAACAGCGTATCGGTGGAATCGGCTCCGGCGTTCGCCGTCGCCGCTTATGGCATGTTGCTGGTTTCCGGCCAACTCGCCTTCGGCAACTCCAGCCACGGACTCCTGCCGCAACCCAAATGGGCTGCCAGTTCCAAAGGTCCTCGGACCTCAACACAACAATTAATTCATCAACTCCGCGCTGAAGTCTGGGGCCGCGGTCTCGGTATCGAACGTTTCTCCCACTTCGCGTCTAACCTGCCCACCACGCCGAAGCCTGAGAAATGCTCTTTCCCGGTCGCTTCTGCCATCTGCTATGCCAATGGATGAAATCCAAAAGGCCAAAGCCGAGCCGCCGGGCTTCCGCCCGGCGCTGAACTTTACGGATTTTCAGCAACGCGTCGCGTTTTCAACGCCGGTCACAGATCCCGCAAAAAAAATCATCCGCCTCTTTTTCAGCGTGCTGGCAAGAACGGGAGCCTTACCCACGAACGCCATCCACTCGCCGCATGCGATAGTAAATCGCACCCATGCGCCCAAAACACCATCCGTTTCGGTGCGGACTTATCGCTGCGAAAGAACAACTTTTTGCCAAACGAACCGGGGCGAAGCGCAAGTCCTTTGTGCACAATGCCGGTTTCATGTAATACCCTAGAAACCATCAGCGCCCATAGGGGGAGCCAAGGAGATGTCGTCTCGATGAAGAAACTGCCGGTCCTCTGGACGTTCACAACACTTCTGCTCGCCGTCTGCGGGCTCGCCAACGCCCAGGTCACCGCCGCCATTTCAGGCAAAATCACGGACGCCACCGGCATGGGTGTCGACGCCGCGGCCATCACCGTTAAGAGCGTCGAAACCGGCGCAGTGCGCACGGTCACCACCGATCAAACCGGGGCTTTTACCATCACTTCGCTTCCGCTCGGCGCCCAGGAAGTCAAAGCCGAGAAGAAGGGTTTCAAGACCATCGTCCGCACCGGCGTCACGCTCCAGGTCGGCGAGGACGCGGTCGTCAACCTGAAGCTCGAAGTCGGCGACCTCGCCCAGCAGGTCACGGTTACCGACGAAAGTCCGATCGTCAACACCACCACCGCGCAGACGTCGGGCACGGTCGATGCCACCGAGATCAAAGACCTCCCGCTCAATGGCCGCAGCTTCGACGATCTCATCGCCCTCAACCCCGGCGCCATCAATTACGGACTCAAGAGCGCCAACACCAGCACGAGCAACGGCAACACATTCACCGTCGCCGGCCGCCGTCCGGGCGATAACATCGTGCTCCTCAACGGCATTGAATACACCGGTACCAGTCAGCTGCAGCTCACGCCCGGCGGTGTCAGCGGCGAGCTCCTCGGTATCGATGCGGTACGCGAATTCAACGTCCTCACCGACACGTATTCCGCCGCGTACGGCAAGCGTTCCGGCGCCCAGACCATCGTCGTCACCCAGTCGGGCACGAACGCTGTGCACGGTACGCTGTTTGAATTCCTGCGCAACAGCGACCTCGACGCCAGGAACTTTTTCGACCAGGGCACCATCCCGCCCTTCCGCCGCAATCAGTTCGGCGCCGCGCTGGGCGGCCCTTTGAAGAAGGACAAGCTGTTTCTCTTCGGCAACTACGAAGGCTTCCGCCAGTCGCTTGCCCTCAGCAACGTTTCGGTAGTGCCCGATAACAATGTCCGGCTCGGCGAATTGCCGAACGCGACCACGGGTGTCTACTCCACGCCCGCCAACCTGAATCCGGGCATCCTGAAGTACATGCAGCTCTGGCCCGCGGTCAACGGCCCTGAATTGCTCGTCAACGGCGTCGCGAGCGGTGCTGCGCTTTCCTACAACCACCCGCTCGAACATATCCACGAAGACTTCGGTACGCTGCGCTCGGATTACGTCATCAGTGATCGCGACACCCTGACCGCCGGCTACACCATCGATGACGGCACCAGCACCATCCCGAACGCCGATCCGCTGTTTGCTTCGTACACGCCGCTGCGCATGCAGGTCGCCAGTCTGCAGGAAACGCACGTTTTCTCGCCGTCGATCCTGAACACATTCCGCGCCGGCTTTTCGCGCGCCGGTTTCGCTTTGGTTCCCGTTTCGCTCGCCTCTTTCCCCTCCGATCTGTCGTTCGTAACCGGTCAGGGGCCGGGCGGATTCACCATCGGCGGCGGCAACACGACTACAGGATCCGCGGCGCTCACTGCGGCCGGTCCGAACAACGCGGCCAACGTCTATAATCACCGCAACCTCTACACCTTTTCCGATGACATCCAGTGGATCGTCGGCCGCCATCAGATCAGCTATGGCGTATGGTTCCAGCGCATGCAGGACAACGAGAACGGCGCCTCGCGCACCACCGGCGCCGCCACCTTCGCCTCTCTCGCCACTTTCCTCGCCGGAACCGTGACAACGTTTCAGGTGGTCCCCGACCCTAATGAACTCGGCTGGCGCAGTTGGTTCACGGGCGTCTACCTGCAGGACAACATCCGCCTGCGCCCCAATCTCACCGTCAATCTCGGCCTGCGCGTGGAATCGACCACCGGCTGGAACGAAGAATCCGGGCGCGCCGCCAACTACGTCACGAGCGGGGGCGTTCTCGTAACCAGTCCCATCATCGGCAATTCCGTCTTCACGAAGAACAACGCCGAGCATCTTTTCTCGCCGCGCGTCGGGCTTGCATGGGATGTTTTCGGCAACGGCAAAACCGCCATCCGCGCCGGCTTCGGCACCTACTATTCGCTCATCGACGATCTCAGCTTTCTGATGAACTCTCTGCCTCCGGCCAATGGCTCCGCGTCCTACTCCGGCGCGCTCCTGCCGCTGCTTCCGGTCACCCCGGGTGTGCTGCCTCCGCCCCAGTGCAGCCCGACTCAGGCCGCGCCCTGCACCACCTTCGCGCCCCAGGGTGTTTCCCCCAACGCCCAGACCCCGACCGTTGAGGAATGGTCTTTCCGCATCGAGCAGCAGCTCAGCCAGAACACGGTGCTGCGCGTCGGCTATGTCGGCTCGCACGGCTATCACGGATGGCTCAATATCGACGCCAACAGCATCCCCGCCCAGGTCTGCGGGTCGACGACGTGCACATCGGGCGGCAACGGTACAGCGCACGGCACCGTCAGCGAGGGCGCGACCTACATTCCTGTTTCACCGCGCCCCAATCCGTATCTCGGCGCGGGCTTCTTCTGGTACACCGAAGGCAACAGCAGCTACAATGCCCTGCAGATCGACCTCACGCGCCGTCTCACGCGCGGCCTCGAAATCCGCGGTAACTTCACCTGGTCGAAGAATCTCGACGTCAACTCCGCACCCACCGGCGCCCAGGCCAGCAACGAGGCGCAGATGGTCGAAAACCGCAACAATCTTTCGATGGACTATGGCCCCTCGGCGCTTAACGTCGGGGGGCAGGGAAGCATTTCGGCCACTTATGCGTTGCCATTCGGCCACGGCAAAACGTTCTTCGGCGGCGCCGGCGGCATGACCGAGCGCCTCATCGGCGGCTGGCAGCTGAACGGCATCGCCACCCTGCTCAGCGGCTTTCCGTTCACCCCGCAGGACGGCTCCAATCGCTCCGGCGACGGAGACACGCGCAACCCCGACCGACCGAACATAGTCGGGAATCCGTTAGTAGGGGGCCAGGTTCCTGCCAATCCGGCATGCGTGGCGCCGTCGCGGGTTGGGACGCCCAACGCGTGGTTCAATCCCTGCGCCTTCGTTCTCGAAATGCCCGGCACCTGGGGCAATATGGGCCGCGGCGCATTCAACGGGCCCGGTCTCGCCGATGTCGATATCTCGCTCTTCAAGCGCTTCGCCCTGACCGAGCGCGCGAACCTGCAGTTCCGCGCCGAATGTTTCAACATTCAGAACCACCCGAACTTCGCATCGCCGAACGCGGTTGTGTTTTCGAACGGAGCCGTCAGTCCGTCCGCGGGACTGATTACGAGCACAGTGACTTCATCGCGCCAGATACAGTTTGGCCTGAAGCTACAATTTTAGAGAGCGCTGCCCACCGGCGGTTCCGTTGTGCGCGGCGACCAATTTTGCCGGCCCTGATCATCGATAACTACGATTCGTTCACTTTCAACCTGGTCCATGCTGTGGCCGGGATTACAGGTGAGATGCCGATCGTCGTACGCAACGACGAGATGGACTGGCCGGCGCTTCAGCAGCTGAGCTTCGACTGCATCATCATTTCGCCTGGTCCAGGCCGCCCGGATCGTGCGCGGGACTTCGGCGTCTCGCGCGATGCCATCCTGCATGCCGAAGTTCCTGTGCTCGGCGTGTGCCTCGGGCATCAGGGCATCGCGTCGCTCTTCGGAGGTCAGGTCGTTCAGGTCGCGCCGGTGCATGGCCAGCCGAGCGAAGTGATGCATGACGGCGACGAACTGTTCCGCGGCATTCCGGAGCGCTTCTCTGCCATCCGCTATCACTCTCTCGCCGTGCGCGAGCCTCTGCCGCCCGCGCTCCGGAAGATCGCCTGGTCGGATGACGGAACGCTGATGGCGCTGCGTCACGTCACGCGCCCAATCTGGGGCGTGCAGTTTCACCCCGAATCGATCTCGACCGAATACGGTACCCAGCTGCTGCGGAACTTCCTCGCCCCGCGCACGCGCTGGCGTTCCATGCCGTGCCCGCATCCGCCGGACGTGCTGTTCCGCGCCCTGTTTGCTCACGAACGCTATGCGTTCTGGCTCGACCGCACGCCCGTCACTTACATGGGTGCATCCGACGAAGTTGACGACGAACCGCCCATGCCTCGGCCCGCCACGCCGATCGACCTGCCGATTCCGTTCCAGGGAGGGACCGTCGGTTACTTCGGCTATGAATGGGGCCAACCGCATCAGCACGCTTCGCCTTATCCGGACGCCATGTTCCTTCGCGTCGATCAGTTCCTCGCGATCGATCATCGCGACAACACGCTCTATCTCGTCGGCGATCGCCAGTGGCTGGACGACACTGAATGCCGCATCCGCGCCATCAAACCTCAGGACACTCCGCGATGGAACCGGCCCGTCCCTCCTGCGCGTTACCGAATTCCTCGCGAGGCCTATCTCGACAAGATCCGCGAATGTCTCAGGCTGATTCGCGAAGGTGAGAGTTATGAACTCTGTCTCACCAATCAGGTCTGCCTGGAGTCCGACATCCCGGCTCTCGATTACTACGAAACTCTTCGCCGCATCAATCCCGCGCCGTACGCCGCCTTCCTCCAGTTCGACGACATTCAGGTCGCGTCGACGTCGCCCGAATGCTTCCTGCGCATTGACAGCGACCGTCACGCCCAGTCGCGTCCCATCAAAGGCACGATCCGCCGTGGCCAGAATGCCGCTGAAGATGCCGAACTCCGCGCATGTCTCGCCAACGACCGCCGTTTCCGCGCCGAGAATCTGATGATCGTCGATCTCGTTCGCCACGATCTTTCCCGCGTCTGCGAAGTCGGCAGCGTCCACGTGCCGCGTCTCATGGAAGTCGAAACCTATCCGACGGTCCATCAGCTTGTCAGCACTATAGCGGGCCGCCTCCGTCCCGACGTCACCACGATGGACTGTGTTCGCGCGTTCTTTCCCGGCGGTTCGATGACCGGCGCTCCCAAGCAGCGCAGCGTCGAGTTGCTCGACGAACTTGAACCCGCGGCGCGCGGCATCTACTCGGGTGCGATCGGTTACATCGGCGATAACGGCACGGCAGACCTCAGCATCGTCATCCGCACCGCCGTATTTCACAAAGGCCACGTCACGCTGGGCGTGGGCGGCGCCATTGTCGCGCAGTCCGACCCCGCCGCCGAATGGGACGAAATGGAGCTCAAGGCCCAGGCATTACTCCGCGCGCTCGAACTCGCCTGACTACTCTTAGTGACTACTTAATGCCTTTGATCCACTTCAGGATCGGCCCCGAAACGCTGGTGTCTGCAGTGTCGATCGAAAACACTTCCGACATGTGACTCTCGCCCTTCATGTAAAGCAGCGTCGGGCAGTGGTCTTTTCCTTCTTTGCAAAGCTCGTCCTGCAGAGCTTTCGCGAACGGGCTGTCGGTGCCGGTGATGCCCGGATCGAGCTCGGCGGTCGCGATCATAATCTTCACTTTGGTCTTCTTCAGCTCAGGCAGACTCGACCGCGCCAGCTGCGTTGCCGCATCCGGCGGCCCTCCGCGTCCTGCCGGTGCACCGCCGCGCGCCCCCGCGTCCGCCAGCCGGCGGAGGATCTCGTGCGGCCCGGCCCGTTGACCGCGCCCGCATCCGAAAATGCCGCACCCGCCGGCAGCCCGCACGCCGTGCCTGAACTGCCGAGAATGTCCGGACCGCCCCGTCCGCCACCGTTGCCGAACGCGCCCGCCGTCAGCGGAAGAATATTGAACTGTCCCGACATGAAGATCACGCCTTTCACGCCGACGCCCTTCGGCCCCCACAATTCCGGTCGCCCGATGTACGTGCCGACGGGCCCATTTCCCGCCGATTGCGCCCAGATGAACATGCGATCCGGGATTGCCTTTATACTTAGCGATGTTCGCTTCGACCCACTGGACCATCAGCGAGACATCCTTGCCGCCGCTGTCCCAGTCGGGTCCCCCATGCCGCTGCATGTTCACGCCGACCATCCCGTTCTTCGTCGCCCAGCGCATGATGTTGTCGTAGAACGCATTCGCCTCGCGGTCCTGCTGTTCGATCTTGTTGCCCGCCCCGCCCGCGACGTACATCAGCACCGGCCGGCCGCCTTTGCCCTTATCCGCCGTGAACACATCGAGCACGTCTTTCGGATTCGGCCCGAACGAAACATCCCGCGCGATTGTGATGCCTGGATAGAGCGGCGTCACGTTGCTGTTGATGTCGTTCGGCGGCATCAGCGGCCTGTACAGCTTCGCCGTGCATGGGGGATCGACGATCTGCCCGATCTTCTTCAGTCCTGCTTCAATATCGGGCGGCACCTGTGCCTGCGCCGCAAAGCCCGCCAGCGCCGCTGTCGCAACTGCGTAACAAAGAATCCTCATAACGCCGAACAGTCTATCCCATATGTTGTCTGCGCAGTCCGACCCAGGAAGGGAACACCGCCGGATCATCCAGCCACACCAGCATCCACTCGACTATCTCGGCTTTCATGACGTTCTTCGGCTCGCTCTTCGACGCCCATCGCGCCCGATCCTTGGCCGCAATCACCTGATCGCGGCAATAGCGCCGCAGATCGGCGCGTTCTGCATACACGTGGCTCAGCTGACGAAGGCATTGCTCCAGTTCGTCAAACGAATGCGCATTCACGCCGCACCACGGAGCATCAACCGGGATGCCGCAGCCGCGCACCGTTGCCTCTGAAACATCCGGCAGCGCCGCCCGCAGTTCCCGCCATTCCAATTCGCCGATTGCCGTCCATCCGCGCGCCGCGACAAACTCGCGCACTCGCTGCTTCTTAGTGACTTTTGGCACGCTGGTACAGCGCCACGTTCGCGTTATGCTCGCCAAGCGACCCCGAGAAGTTGTGCCCGCCCGACCCATCCGCTTTCGCGACGAAATACAGATAAGAAGTAGCCGCCGGCGCCAGCGCCGCTTCGATCGAGCTCATCCCCGGATTCGCAATGGGCCCCGGCGGCAGACCCTGGTGCTGGTACGTATTCCACGGGCTGGGGTTCGCCAGATCCGACTTGTAAATCGTCCCGCGATACCGGTTTTCCAGCAGCGCCGCGTAAACTGTCGTCGGATCGCAGTCGAGTTTCATCCCGATGCGCAGCCGATTCTGAAACACCGACGCCACCATCGGCCGCTCCTCCGGCCGCTTCGCCTCCCGTTCCACCATCGACGCCAGCGTGACCACGTTATGCACATTCGCCCGCGTGTTCAGCGCCTTCCAGCGTTCGCGAAATTCCCCTGTCATCATCCGGCAGATCTGCTGGGCTGTCGTGTGCCGATAGACGCGATATTTGTTCGGAAACAGATATCCCTCGAGCGTCGGCGCTTCCGGATCCAGATCGCGAATCATGGTCGGATCCTTCGCCGCCGCCAGAAATGTCTCCGGCCGCATCGTGCCCAGTTTCCCTACGGCGTCGGCAACTTCGTAGATGTTGAAGCCCTCAGGCACCAGCAATTCCATGTAATAAATGTCGCCGCGCGCCAGACGCGAGATGATATCGAGCGGCGTTGCCGGTTTATCGAATTTGTACTCACCGGCCTGGAGGTTGACGTTCCGGCGCAATCCCCGTGCCGCAAGGAACAGCCAGCGGTCCTCGATGACACCCTTATCCTTCAGAATCGTGGCGATCGTACGCGATGAAGTCCCCCGTTCGAACTCGACAAACACCGGATCGGTGAATCCCTTGTAAGGCTGATTCACCCGATAGACCATCCAAGCGCCCGTAGCCGCGGCAACAACTGCCACCAGCACCGCCACCCGCAGCAGAAACCTCACGGCCGCGCCTCGGCAGAATCCAGATAGCTCTGCAGCAGAATCACCGCTGACAGCCGGTCGATCGCGGCCTTTCTTTCCCCATGCGCAATCCCCGATCCGCGCAGCGTTCGCTCGGCTTCGCGGCTGGTCCAGCGTTCGTCCCAGAAGCGGATCGGCAGGCCCGTCTTATATTCGAGTTCGCGCGCAAACTCGCGCGTATATTCGCCCTGCCGGCTTGGCGCGCCGCTCATATGCAGCGGATCGCCCATGAGGATCAGCTTCACATTGTTATCGACGGCGAGCCGGCGGAGCACTTCGATATCGTCGCGCCGTCCCTCGCGTTCCAGCGTTTCCAGCCCCTGCGCCGTCACCCCCAGCTCATCGCTGAGCGCCAGACCGATGCGTTTTTTTCCGAGATCGAGCGCCAGAATGCGCCCCGCGGTCGCCACGATTCGATTGTATGCGGCACATCGGTCAGGCTCCTGTTATATGGCCGCATGTTAGTCTCTTGACAACGGGGCACCGGCAGGTTGATCCGCACGAGTCAGGAACGGTCGCAGACATCCATCCAGCAGCAGGTGCACGGATACGCGCTTCCCGTTATCGCTGCGGGCGTCATCATCGCAATTCTGTACTGGGCCCGGGTCGTGTTCATCACCGCTTTCATTTCGGTGATCTTTGCGCTCATTCTGGAACCTTTCGTAGGCGGCCTCATCCGTCTCCGCATTCCGAGGTCCTTCGCGACACTGATGGTCCTGTTGATTGCAACGCTTGGTCTCTACTTCGGAGGCGTGGCTGCCTGGGGCCAACTCTCCGGACTTGCCAGTGACGTTCCCGCGTTCCGCGAGAATCTCACAGGCTTCATCACCGGGATCACCGATCGCATTCAGAATCTTGAAAGCACTGCCACGCGACTGGTCATTCCCGCCCGGAAGGCCGAGCCTGCGCCCGCACCGGAGCCCGCTCCACGCAGCCGGAAAAGAAAGAAGGATGAGGAACCGCCCGTCATCGCGCCGAATATTTCCGGTCCTGTCGCGGTCCCCGGAGCGCTTACCCCGCCGATTCCCGAAGTGCGGATACACGAGGACCGCAACGTCGTCACCGAATACATCTATCCGCAGCTCGGCACGCTCTACGAATTTCTGCTCATGGCCTCATTCGTGCCCTTCCTCGTTTACTTCATGCTGAGCTGGCGCGATCACATTTACCGCAGCTTCCTGCGTTTCTTTGAAGGCCCCGATCGCGTCGCCGCCGCCCGCAGTCTGGAAGGTGTCGCAGAGATGGCGCGCGCCTTCGTTGTCGGAAATTTTCTGATCGGCCTGTTTCTCGCGGCGCTGAGCTGGACGTCGTTCGCCATGCTCCACATTCCGTATCCGTTTCTGATCGGCCTGCTAAGCGGCTTCCTTAGTCTGGTGCCTTATATCGGAATGCCTCTCGCGATTTTGCCTCCGGTTCTCGCGGCTCTTGCGGGGGGCGAACCGAGCAGCCTCATCCTTGGCGCGATTGTTGTGGTGCTCATCCTGCATCTCTCGGCGATGAACGTGCTCTATCCGAAAATCGTCGGCGCGCGCGTCCACCTCAATCCGCTGGTTGTTACGTTCTCTCTGATGTTCTGGGGATTTCTGTGGTCGGCGGCGGGACTGGTGCTCGCTATCCCCATTACTGCCGGTATCAAAGCGGTTTGCGACAACGTGGTGGGACTGCGGCCTTACGGCCGGTTTCTGGGAGATTGACCGCACAGGCCGAATGGTGCGCGTGGGAGATTGAGCGCACAGTCGGATGGCCCGTTGTGCGCATGGGAGATTGAGCGCGCAGGCCGAATGGTCCGTTGTGCGCGTGGGAGATTGAGCGCACAGGCCGAATGGTCCGTTGTGCGCGTGGGAGATTGAGCGCACAGGCCGAATGGTCCGTTGTGCGCGTGGGAGACTGATACCAGCTCATGCATCCGTTCTTCGAACGGCTTCGCGAGCGCGCGCATGCGGCCCGCCATCGAATTGTGTTCGCCGAAGGCGACGACCCGCGCGTGGTCTCCGCCGCACGGCGGCTGAAAGCGGAGGGACTCGCCGAACCCGTCCTCATTTCGAAGCAAACCGTTTCCGGCATCGAGACCATCGACCCCGCAGTTTCAGTGCGTCTCCCCGCATACGCCGCGCACTTTCATCGGCGCCGTGCTTCCAAAGGTGTCACCGAAGCCGAAGCCGAGGTTGTCGCGCGTCAGCCACTGTACTTCGCCGATCTGATGGTCGCGATGGGCGACGCGTACGGCAGCGTCGGTGGCTGCGTCTGTACAACTGCGGAAACCGTCCGTGCCGCCATCACCGCGATCGGTCCGGCGCCCGGTATCACGACCATCTCCGGCGCTTTCCTGATTGCGCATCCCGACAGGAACTTCGGCGTGGACGGCGTCATGACGTTCGCCGATTGCGCAGTCATCGTCGATCCATCTCCCGATCAGTTGGCGTCTATCGCTGTCGCCTCTGCATCGACGACGCGCCGGTTTCTCGAGGCCGAGCCGCTGGTCGCCCTGCTTTCTTTTTCGACCAAAGGCAGCGCGCAAAATGCGGAGGTCGACAGAGTGACCGAGGCGCTGCGCATCGTGCGTCAGGTTGCACCCGATCTGAAAATCGATGGCGAGATGCAACTCGATGCCGCACTGATTCCTGCAGTTGGTGCATCGAAAGCGCCCGGCTCAACGGTTGCGGGCCGGGCAAACACGCTGGTCTTTCCAAATCTCGCGGCGGGCAACATCGGCTATAAGCTTGCCGAGCGCCTCGGTGGCGCCATCGCCATCGGCCCCATTCTGCAGGGTCTCGCGAAACCCGCCAACGATCTGTCGCGCGGCTCAACGGCCGAGAACGTGTACAACACAGCCATCTTCACGGCCTGTCAGTGATTCTCAGTTCACTTTTACGAACTGCGTCGCATGCCGCATCACGTACCAGCACGGATTGTGGCCGGAATGCGGAAACAACGCATAGACGCACCGCTCGGTGATCGGGTCCGTCCGGTCGTATTCAGTCTTGTTGAAGTTCTCCTGCACCACGAGCACACGGTTGACCGGGACATCCGCGTAGGGTTCATGACGCAGTCGAACATACACTTCGTCGATTCCCCAGGCGACAATCGTGCCGGCAGCGATCGCCAGCACCGTTCTGATCAGGGTTCGTTTCATCGCAGCATCGGAAACAGATCCGCGACGCTCGTGAGTCGCACGGGATGATCTGAAACCAGCGCCTCGCCATGGCGTGCGCTGACGAGCGAACCGAAATACCGATCGCGCGATTCCAGCCTGTATAGAAAATCCTCCGTCGGTGTGACGAACTGCGAACGATACGTCCGCAGCAGGTCGAGTTTGCGCGCGAACACGGTCGTTGTATCCACTACGAACGTCGGCCGGTGAAATGTGTGGAGGGGATAGTACAGGAAGGCATCTGGTCGGTGCGGCGGGTTCGCATCGTCGAATGTCGTGAGACCGCAAAACAGCCGTGAATTCTGCACAATCAGTCCCGCCGCCGCATGATCCGGATGCCGGTCCTCCCAAAGCGGCGCGATCACGATCTTCGGTCTGTGACGACGAATCGCGCTTGCCACCGCGCGCCGGTTCTCCGGTGAATCCACGAGGCCGCAATCCGGCAGACGCAGGTTCTCCCGCGCCTCGGCGCCCATCGTGCCCGCCGCGGCGCTGGCCTCGACTCTTCGCTCGTCGACCGTACCGCGCGAACCCATCTCGCCCTCAGTCAGATCGACGACCGCGAGCGAGACGCCGTGATCGCTCAGCAGCAGCGCAACGCCGCCCACGCCCCACTCGACGTCGTCCGGATGCGCACCGATCAGCAAAACATCCACAGGCATCGGCTACTGCGCCACCAGTTTCAGAAACGCGTCCGCCGCATAACTGACCGCGCGCCGCGACGGCTGCACCAGATAGATCTTCCGCTCCACCTCGACTCTCCGGCACGCGCACCGCGACCAGCCGCTTCTCCGCAATCTCCTGCTCCACGCACATGCGCGGCAAAAACGCCACGCCCTGGTTCGCTTCCACCATCCAGCGAATCATCTCGACGGTCGGCATCTCGATATCCATGTTGAGCGCGCACGCCGCGCTCCTGAAACGATCTCGCAGCACGATGTCGCGATAGGGCGAGACCACGTTGTGCGCGATGAAAATCTCTTCGCCCAGATCGGAAATCGGCACTGTCTTTGCGCTTCGCCAGCCGGTGCTTCGGCGACACCACGAAGGCCAGCGAGTCGGTGAAGATGACGCGCGACTGCAGACGCTCATCGCGCGGCTGATAGCTGATGACGCCGAGTTCCAGATTGCCGTCCACGATCTCGGCCGGAATGCGGCTGGAAAAGCTGCGCCGCACCTGCACTTTAACCTTCGGATACAGGCGCCGGTAGCGCTCGATGTGCCGCAGCAGATACAGGCCCGTCGATTCATTCGCGCCGATCACGAGCCGCCCCGCCGAATGGTCGCGCAGCTCGGCCATGGAGTTCTGCAGTTCGGGTTCGAGATTCTGAAAGCGCCGCGCATATTCGAGAACAGTGCGGCCGGCATCGGTGAGCACGACATCCTTCGCCGAGCGATCCAGCAGTTTCTCCCCGAGCTCGCGTTTCCAGCCGCTGCAGCGCGAGTGAAACCGCCGGCTGCGTGCGCAGCCAGTTTCTCCGCCGCGCGCGAAAAACTGCGCTCGTCGGCGACCGTCATGAAGACTCGGAGAGTGTTCAGCTCCATGCATGCATTATAATATCTGTAAATCCAAACATGCGAATGAAATAAATTTGCTTTATCGACCCACCCCTCCTCATAATGGCACTGGAGTACCTTCCAACTATGAATAATCGCGTCTGGATCTTCGACACGACCCTCCGGGACGGCGAACAGTCGCCCGGCTGCAGCATGACCGTACCCGAGAAGCTGCGTATGGCGGGAAAACTGGTGGAACTCGGGGTAGACATCCTCGAAGCCGGTTTTCCGATCGCCTCCCAAGGCGATTTCGAAGCCGTGGACGCGGTGAGCCGGGAATTCCCCTGGGTGCAGGTGGCGGCGCTCGCCCGCTGCACTCGTCTGGATGTCGAACGCGCCGCCGAGTCCCTCGAAAAAGCCCGGCGGCCGCGCATTCATACCTTCCTCGCCACCAGCGACATTCACCTCAAGTACAAGCTGAAGATGTCGCGCCAGCAGGTTCTCGACGATGCCGTCGCGGCCGTCGAACTGGCCCGCTCTTACGTGGATGACGTCGAGTTTTCCGCCGAAGACGGCGCCCGCACCGATCCCGATTATCTGGAACAGGTCTCGCGCGCCGTAGTCGCGGCCGGAGCGCGCACGGTCAACATTCCCGATACGGTCGGCTACTCGACGCCCGACGAATACGCCGAAATCATCGGCCGCATCGTCAAAGCGCTCGGCGACACCGCCATCGTCAGCGTGCATTGCCATGACGATCTCGGCCTCGCGGTCGCCAATTCGCTGGCCGCCGTGAAGGCCGGCGCGCGGCAGATCGAATGCACCATCAACGGCATCGGCGAACGCGCGGGCAACTGCTCGCTCGAAGAGATCGTGATGGTGATGAAGACCCGCCACGACCGCTATCCCTATCACCACCGGCATCCACACCGAGCATCTCTTCCCGGCCAGCCAGATGCTGAGTTCGATCATCAGCTTCGGCCCGCAGCCGAACAAGGCGATCGTCGGGCGCAACGCTTTCGCGCACGAAGCCGGCATTCATCAGGATGGTTATCTGAAGGAGCGGACCACGTACGAGATCATGGATCCGAAGTCGGTCGGCGTGCCGGAAAGCCGGCTGGTGCTGGGTAAACACAGCGGCCGCCACGCCCTGAAGAATCGTCTGGAAGACCTGGGCTTCGTCCTGACGAAGGAAGAGCTCGACGTGGTCTACACGGAAATCACGGCGCTGGCGGACAATAAAAAAGGCCTGATGGACGAAGAGATCGCGGAACTCGCGCGCCGCAGCCAGCAGGCCGCTGTGGCAGCCACATAACGCCGGCGACTTGCGCCGATGATCTTAGTTAAACAGGAGCATCTTGAATCTGAACGTATTGGTGCTGCCCGGCGACGGGATCGGCACCGAAGTCACCGGAGAAGCTGTGCGCGTACTGCGCGTCGTGGCCGAAAAATGGGATCATCAGCTGACCATTCGCGAAGGGCTGCTGGGCGGCATCGCCATCCATAAGACCGGCACGCCGTTTCCCGCCGAAACCGAGAAGCTGTCGCTCGAAGCCGACGCCGTCCTGATGGGCGCGGTCGGCCTGCCCGAATTCGATAACGCGCCGCCCGAGAAGCGGCCCGGAAACCGGCCTGCTCGGCATCCGCAAAGCCGATGGGCGTCTTCGCCAACCTGCGCCCCGTGCGCAGCTATAAGGCGCTGCTCGATTCCTCGCCGCTCAAGAACGACCTGGTGGACGGCGTCGACATGATCATCGTGCGCGAACTGACCGGCGGCCTCTACTACGGCACGCCGCGCGGCATCTCGGGCGAGGGCATGGACGAGCGCGGCGTCAACACCATGGCCTATACGCGCCGCGAAATCGACCGCGTCGCGCGCATGGCTTTCGAACTGGCCCGCAAGCGCCGCAAGAAGCTGACCTCCGTCGATAAATCGAACGTGCTCGAAACCTCGCAGCTCTGGCGTCGAGTGGTCGTCGAAGTCGCGAAGGATTATCCGCGATGTCGACGCTCGATCACCTGCTGGTCGACAACTGCGCCATGCAGCTGGTGCTCAATCCGAAGCGCTTCGACGTCGCTCGTGACGGAGAACATGTTCGGCGACATCCTGAGCGACGAAGGCGCGGTGCTGGCCGGTTCGATCGGCATGCTGCCCTCGGCGTCCATCGGCGCGAAGAAGCCGTCGGGCGCATGGACGGGCCTCTACGAACCCGTGCACGGTTCCGCGCCCGACATCGCGGGCCAGAACAAAGCCAATCCGTTCGGCGCGATCGGCTCGGTGGCGGCCATGCTCGAATACAGCTTCGGGCTGACCGAAGAAGCGGCCGCGGTCAATCGCGCGATGGAAGCAGTGCTCAACAGCGGCCGCGTCACGGCGGACCTGCGTCCCGCCGGCACGCCGGCCACCACGGAAGAAACAGGAGAAGCAGTTTGTCAGGCAATTTAAGAACACTCTCAGCCAAAAAGTCTGGGACGCCCACGTCGTCCACGAAGAGCCCGGCGCGCCCAGCCTTATCTACATCGATCTGCATCTGGTGCACGAAGTCACCTCGCCGCAGGCCTTCCAGGGCCTGCGCGAACGCGGCCTCAAAGTCCGCCGCCCCGATCTCACCATCGCCACCACCGACCACAGCATCCCGACCACCGACCGTTCGCTGCCCATCCTGGATCCGATCGCGGCCAAGCAGGTCGCGCAGCTCGAAAAGAACTGCAAGGAATTCGGCATCCGCAGCTTCGGCGTGCATTCCGAGCCATCAGGGCATCGTGCACGTCATCGGGCCGGAACTGGGCCTCACGCAGCCCGGCATGACCGTGGTCTGCGGCGACAGCCACACGGCCACGCACGGCGCCTTCGGCGCGCTGGCCTTCGGCATCGGCACCAGCGAAGTGGAAAACGTGCTCGCCACGCAGTGCCTGCTGCAGCGCCCGTCGAAGACGTTCCGCGTGCAACGTAACGGCTCGCTCAGAACCGGCGTCTCGGCGAAGGACATCATCCTCGCGCTGATCGCCCAGATCGGCATCGGCGGCGGCACCGGCACGGTGCTCGAATACACCGGATCCGCCATCCGCGCGCTCGATATGGAAGGCCGCATGACGGTCTGCAACATGTCGATCGAAGGCGGCGCGCGCGCGGGCATGATCGCGCCCGGACGATACCACTTTCCAATATCTCCACGGCCGCCAGTTCGCCCCGAAAGGCGCGGACTGGGACGCCGCCGTCGCCCGCTGGCGCAGCTTCCGACCGACGACGGCGCGAAGTTCGATCGCGAAGTCACCATCAACGGCGACGCGCTCGAGCCGATGATCACCTGGGGCACCAACCCCGGCATGGGCGATTTCGATCAACGGCGCCGATTCCCGAGCCCTCCAGCGTGTCCGATCCGCTGGAGCGCGATGCGCTGTCGAAGGCTCTCACCTACATGGGGCTCGAAGCCGGCAAGCCGCTCGCCGGCCATGCGGTCAACGTGGTCTTCATCGGCAGCTGCACCAATTCGCGCATCTCCGATCTGCGCAGCGCCGCCGCCATTCTCAAAGGCCGCAAAGTGAATCCGAAGGTCCGCGTCATGGTGGTGCCCGGCTCGATGGAAGTGAAGCGCCAGGCCATCGCCGAAGGCCTGCCCGAAATCTTCCGCGCCGCCGGATGCGACTAGCGCGAACCGGGCTGCTCCATGTGCATCGCCATGAACGGCGATCAGCTGCAGCCGGGCCAGTACAGCGTCTCCACCAGCAACCGCAACTTCGAAGGCCGGCAGGGCAAGGGCGGACGCACCTTCCTCGCCTCGCCGCTG
This sequence comes from Terriglobia bacterium, assembly GCA_963709215.1. Lineage (GTDB taxonomy): Bacteria > Acidobacteriota > Terriglobia > Bryobacterales > Bryobacteraceae > BOG-234. The sequence continues at coordinate 473,643 of CAVPVO010000002.1, forward strand.
ACCGCCGCCGCCAGCGCCCTTACCGGCGTCGTCACCGACGTGAGGACCATTCTGTGAAACCGTTTACTCCTTTCGAATCGCGGCTGGTGCCGATGCCGATCAACAACATCGACACCGATCAGATCATTCCCGCGCGCTTCCTCAAGACCACATCGAAGGAAGGTCTCGACAAGCAGCTCTTCTGCGACTGGCGCTACGACGCCGCAGGGCAATCCGAAGCCGGATTTCATCCTGAACACGCCGCGCGGCCAGAACGCGCAGATTCTGCTCGCCGGCGACAACTTCGGCTGCGGCAGTTCCCGCGAGCACGCGCCGTGGGCGCTCACCCAGTTCGGCTTCCGCGCCGTCATCAGCACCTCGTTCGCCGACATCTTCAAAGGCAACGCGCTGAAGAATTCCCTGCTGCCGATCGTCGTGCCGCCCGATGTCCACGCGAAACTGTTCGCGCTTCCCGAAGACGCCGAAGATCAAGGTCGACCTGGCGTCCCAGACCATCACTCTGCCCGACGGCGACGCGCGTTGAGTTCCCGGTGGACCCGTTCTCGAAGACCTGCCTGCTCGAAGGCATCGACGAACTGGGCTGGATTCTGAAGCAGGAGCCGGCCATCGCCGCCTTCGAGAAGTCCCGCGTGGGCTCCGTCAACACTTTGCTTTAATCGCGGTTCGCCTGAACATTTCCCCAAAACGGGTCCGGAACTGCTATCGTTTTTCTAACAGTATTTTCCGACCCCGATGCGGCCCTTTGTCCTCGAACTCGACGAACTGCAGAACAAAATACTGGAAATGGGCGGGCTCGTCGAGACCTCCATCCACAACAGCATCCGTTCGCTGGTCGAGCGCGACGACGCCCTGATGGTCAACATCTGGGAGTCCGAGGAGCGCATCAACCAGCTCGATATCGAGATCGACGAATTCGCCACCCGGCTGCTGGCGCTGCACCAGCCGGTGGCGCGCGATCTGCGCTTTCTCACCGCCGCCATCAAGATCAACAGCGATCTCGAGCGCATGGGCGATCTGGCGGTCAACATCGCGCAGCGATCCATTTCGCTGCTCGGCCGTCCGCAGCTCAAACCGCTGGTCGACGTGCCCCACATGTCGAAAACCGTCGAATCCATGGTGCGCAAGAGTCTCGACGCCTTCGTGCAGCGCGACGAAGACCTGGCGCGCAGCGTGCTGCTTTCCGACGACGAAGTGGACGAGCTGAAGAACTCCGTCTATCAGGAACTGCTGGGCATGCTGGAATCCGGCACGGCGCCCGCCGGCACCGCGTTCGACCTGATCTTCATCGCGCATAATCTGGAGCGCGTGGCCGACCACGCCACAAACATCGCCGAGGACGTGCTCTTCCTTATCAAAGGCATCGACGTCCGGCACCACCACCTCGACCAGTGCCGAATCAGCCGTGCTGGTTAACCTCCGTAACAGTTTCTTCACACTCTAGTCATCCAGTTGCCAGCAACGCGTCCCTAGACTGAAAGCTCGCGGTTGTGATCCGGCTTTGACAGGGGTACTTCATGTTCCACTGCCGATCACGATGCCGCCCATGCTTCGCCCAGAGCTTCATTCTGGGACTTCTTAAGGGAGAATTGAATGAATCCAGGCAAAATATCGCGGTCACAGGACTTCGCTCTTATTACAGCGCTGCTGGCCGGAGCCAGCTTCCTCAGCGCCGCAGACGATTCCGCGAACACAATAACGCCTTCACCGGCGGTAACGGCCAGTCAGGCCGACGAAATTTCGCAGCTGAAGGCGACGCTCGCGGAACAACAGAAACAGCTGCAGTCGCTCCAGCAGTCCATGAAGCACAGCAGGAGTTGCTGGAAAAGGCTCTCGCGGCGCAGCCAACAACAGGTACCAGCCCGACCGGTAATTACGCCAGCGCCGGTCAGGTGGCTTCCACCACCCCGATCGTTCCGGTGCTTGCGCGCCCCACGGCTGGAATTCCGGCCGCACTGTCCGCGGCCTACCCGATGCCGAAGCCGGCCGCATTCCCTCTGCCTCAGGGCGCCTCGTCGAGCGGCACCACGGGTAATCCCTGCGAGGCTCCGGAATCCCACGGCCCGGTCCCGGCCTATCTTCGTCTCGGCAGCGTCTGCATCGTTCCGATCGGCTTCATGGATCTCACGCCTTTCTGGCGCGACAAGAACGCCGGATCGAGCATGGGTTCCAACTTCGGCAGCGTTCCGTATAACAACACGGTCGAACGGCAACCTCTCGGAAAGCCACTTCAGCGAGCAGAACTCGCGCCTCGGTCTCCGCGTCGACGGCGACTGGAAGGGCGCGCACTTCATCGGCTACAACGAGTTCGACTTCAACGGCACCAGCGGCGCGACGATCATGGCGGTCTCGAACGGCGCCATCGTGCCCCGGCTTCGCCTGTTCTGGGTCGATGCCCGCAAGGGCAAGATCGAATTCCTCGCCGGCCAGAGCTGGAGCATGCTGACGCCCAACCGCGACGGCCTCTCGGCGCTGCCTGGCGACCTGTTCTACGCGCAAGTCATAGACATCAATTACATGGCGGGCCTTACCTGGACCCGCCAGCCCGGCGTGCGCGTCCTCTACCATCCGACCAAAAGGTGACGTTCGGCCTCTCGGCCGAACAGCCCGATCAGTACATGGGCGGCTCCGGCGGCGGCTGGCACGGTCACGCTGCCTTCGGCCCTCACGGGCCTCGCCGACAACCCAGCTCGACAACGGCGCGGGCCTGTCAGCGTCAGTCCGGCGGGAAGCTATCTTGGCCACCCGACCTACACGCCGGACTTCATCGCCAAGATGGCGTTCGATCCCACGTCGCGCTTCCACTTCGAAGTCGGCGGCATTGTGAGTACCTTCAAGATCGCCTTGAATCAGAATGCAGCCGGGGCGGTCTCGATTGCCGCTCCGTACAACCTGCATCCACACCACCACCGGCGGCGGCCTGCTCGTTCGGCGCCAATGTCGGCAGTACTGAAGAATCTCCGTCTCATCAGCACCAACTTATTGAGCGACGGCGAAGGCCGCTATCTGTTCGGCCAGGCGCCGGACTCTGGTGTCGCGCCAACGGCGCACTCAGCGCATTCAGTCCGCCGGCACGATCGACGGCTTCGAAGCCACAATCAAGAACACTCTGCTCTACGGCTACTACGGCGGGATCTACATCGGCCGCGAACGTGGCGCCTCGATGCCAACGGCACCTCGTTCATCGGTTACGGCTACAGGGCTCCGCCAACAGCCAGAACCGCGCGATCCAGGAAGTCACGTTCGGTTTCAACCAGACCATCTGGAAGAATCCCCGTTACGGCGCCATCAACTTGATGGGCCAGTACGAGTGGCTGATGCGCGATCCGTGGTATGTCGCCCCCGGCGCTCCCAAGGGGACCCACGACAACACCATCTACCTGGATGTTCGGTACACGCTCCCGGGCTCGATGCCGAACTTCTAAGGAACAGTACGGGCAGGTACTGAAAGCTGCTCGGCATTTAACCGTTTTGTAACATGAGTGAAACATTGGGGTGGGAAACTTCATATGTTACCCACCCCTTTTCTGACTTTGAAGGGGATAAATCTATGAAAAAGCTTGTAGTAACCGGTCTTGCACTACTTCCCGGCCTGCTGACCACCGCCGCCATCGCGGCCGCAAACCATCAACGCGGCGGGCGCCACTTTCCCGACGCCGATCTATCAGAAATGGTTCGGCGAATACAAGATGGCTCACCCCGATGTTCAGATCAACTACCAGTCGCTCGGTTCGGGCGCGCGGCATCCGCCAGCTGACCGAAGGCACGGTCGATTTCGGCGCTTCCGATCATGCCGATGACCGACGAGCAGATCAAAGCGCCGATGCAAAGAGTGAAGCCATTGCATTTCCCGACCGTCCTGGGCGCGGTGGTTCTGACTTACAACATTCCGGGCGTGACGGGCGACCTGAAGCTCACGCCCGAAGTGATCGCGGGCATCTATCTCGGCGACAGTCACAAATGGAACGATGCGAAGATCGCCTCGGCCAACCCCGGCGTCAAACTGCCAGCCAAGGCACATCGAAGTCGTGCACCGCTCCGACGGCAGCGGCACGACATTCATCTTCACCGATTATCTTTCGAAGGTCAGCCCGGCGTGGAAGATGAAGGTCGGCGCCAACGCTTCGGTGCAGCTGGCCGCTCGGTCTGGGCGGCAAAGGCAACGACGGCGTGGCCGGTCTCGTGAAACAGACGCCGAATTCCATCGGCTATGTGGAACTGATCTACGCCGTGCAGAAGAAGATGCCGTTCGCCGATGTGAAGAACGCTGCCGGCAAGTTCGTGACAGCCGAGCTTCGACAGCGTCACGCGCCGCGGCCGCCGGCGCCAAGGAAATGCCGGCCGATTTCCGCGTTTCGATCACCAACGCTGCCGGCGCGGGCGCCTACCCGATCTCGTCTTTCACCTGGCTGCTGATCCCCAGCGAGATCAAGGACCCGGCCAAGAAGAAGGCGCATCACCGATTTCCTCGCCTGGATGCTGACGACCGGCCAGAAGGACTGCGAAGCTCTCAGCTACGCGCCGCTGCCGAAGGCGGTAGTCGCTAAGGAACAGAAGCAGATCGCGCTGATTAAATAACATCCGCTCTATGGCCACCTCATCGCCGCAATCGGAACCGACGCGCCTGGCTATTGCCAGACGCGCCGTTTCGGCGGCGATGAGGTGGCCTATCTCGTTACTTTGCTTTTCGCGCTGTCGATCATTGTCGTCACGGTTGCCTGGTCTGGCAGCTGTGGCTGCACAGTTCCCCGGCGCGCGAGAAGTTCGGATTTTCGCTTTCTCACCTCGAAACTCTGGAATCCGGTCACCGACCAGTTCGGCGCACTGCCGTTCATCTACGGCACTGTCGTCACTTCGTTTCTCGCGCTGCTGATTTCGGTGCCGCTGGGGGTGGGCGCGGCCATTTATCTTTCTGAACTGGCGCGCGCCGAAGCTTTCCAACACGCTGACGTTTCTGGTCGAACTGCTGGCCGCGGTTCCCAGCGTCATCTTCGGTCTTCTCGCCATCTTCACGCTGGTCCCGCTGATGCGGGACTACGTCGACCCGGCCCTGCAGAACGTCTTGGGCTTCCTCCCGATTTTCAGCGGCCACATCTACGGCGTCGGCTATCTTACGGCCGGCATGATTCTCGCGATCATGACCTTCCCGTTCATCATTTCCGTTTCGCGCGAAGCGCTGATGGCCGTGCCGCGCGAGCAGCGCGAAGCGGCGCTGGCGCTCGGCGCCACCAAATGGGAATCGACTCTGGACGCCGTGCTGCCGTTTGCCCGCCTCGGGATCATGGGTTCGGTCTTCCTGGCTCTGGCGCGCGCGCTGGGAGAAACCATGGCCGTCACCATGGTGATCGGCAACGATCCCGGCATTCACGCCTCGCTGTTTGCGCCCGGCTACACGATCGCAGCGGTGATCGCCAACGAATTCACCGAAGCCACCGGCAACACTTATCTCTCCGCTCTGGTGGAACTCGGTCTGGTGCTGTTCGCTCTCACGATGGTCATCAACGGCGCTGGCGCAGCTCCTGATCATGCTCACTACGAAGAAAGGCATCGGCCAAAGGCATGACGCTCCGCAACACACGCCGCAACGCCGTCAACAACGTCATGCTGACGCCTGTGCGGCGTCTGTGCGCTTTCTCACCGTGTCCACGCTGTTCCTGATTCTCGGCTTATCTGGTCTACAACGGCGGCAAATCGGTCAATCTCAATTTCTTCACCAAGCTTCCCGCTGCCGCCGGGGCAGACCGGCGGCGGCATGGCCAACGCCATCGTCGGCAGCGCCGAGATCGTCCTGCTCGCCACGCATGATCGGCCTGCCCATCGGCTTCTTCGCCGGCATCTACCTGGCCGAATTTGGCGGCAAGACGTTCGCGTTTCTGGTCCGCTACACGGCGGATCTGCTGAACGGCGTTCCCTCCATCGTGATCGGCATCTTCGCCTGGACCGTGATCGTGGTGCCGCATGCATCACTTCTCCGCCCTCGCCGGCGGCCTGGCGCTGAGCCTGATGCTGATTCCCATCACCGCCCGCAGCACCGAACAGTTTCTGCTCGAAGTGCCGCGCGCCATGCGCGAAGGCGCGCTGGCGCTGGGCGCAAATAAATGGCGCACCATCGCCACGCGTGATCGTCCCGGCCGCGCGCAAAGGCATCATGACCGGCATGATTCTGGGCGTCGCGCGCATCTCCGGCGAAACCGCGCCGCTGCTGTTCACCAGCCTGAACAATCAGTACTGGAGCACCGGCCTGTCCGAGCCCACGGCCTCGCTTCCGGTCATGATTTTCAACCACGCCGTCTCGCCCTACGACGACTGGCACCGGCAGGCATGGGCCGCCGGACTGGTTCTGCTGGCCCTTGTATTGCTCGCTAATATTGCGGCGCGCATGGTTATTTCCCGGGGAGCATCGTCTCCCCAGGTGAAATGCAGATAGACACTTAACCGAAATGAGTTCATCCCCAAAATCGGCTGCTCAACCAGCCACCAGATCCCACATGACTCCGACCACCACCGACGACACGGCCGTGCCGCGCAGACCGCGCACGCCCAAGATGCGCGCCGCGAACATCAATTTCTACTACGGCGCGTTCAAGGCTCTGCACGACGTCTCGCTCGAATTCGACGACCAACAGAGTCACCGCGCTGATCGGCCCTTCCGGCTGCGGCAAATCCACCTTTCTGCGCAATCTGAACCGCATCAACGAAACCCTGCGCGACACGCGCATCGAAGGCGAAATCACGCTCGACGGCGAAAACATTCTCGACAAGGACGTGACCGAGATCCGCCGCCGCATCGGCATGGTTTTCCAGCGGCCCAATCCGTTCCCCAAGTCGATCTTCGAAAACATCATCTACGGCCCGAAGATCAACGGCATGCTGAAGACAGACAGCGCCGCCGAGATCGTGGAGAAAAGCCTGCGCCGCGCCGCCCTGTGGGAAGAAGTCAAGGACAAGCTGCACGAATCCGCCTATGCGCTTTCCGGCGGCCAGCAGCAGCGCCTGTGCATCGCGCGCGCGCTGGCCGTGGATCCCGGAAGTTCTGCTGCTCGACGAACCCTGTTCCGCGCTCGATCCCATCGCCACCGCCAAGATCGAAGATCTGCTGGTCGGCCTGAAAGACCAGTGCACCATCGTCATCGTCACCCACAACATGCAGCAGGCGGCGCGCGTCGCCGACACCACCGGCTTCTTCCTGCTGGGCAGGCTGATCGAGCACGACAAGACCGACGTCATCTTCAAGAATCCTTCCGAAGAAGGAAACCGAAGATTACATCACGGGCCGTTTCGGTTAGACGGAGAGATCGTCATTGCGCCCATTCGAAGAAGATCTTCAAGCTGCTCAACGATACGCTGCAGGAGATGGGCGCGCTGGTCGCGCACTCCGTTCACCGCAGCGTGCTTGTCGCTGGTCGAGAAGAACGAAGACTACGCTCATCAGGTGATGCGCGACGAATCGCGCATCGATCAGATGGAGATCCAGATCGACGATATGGCCGCCAGCCTGATTGTGCGCGAGCAGCCCGTCGCGCGCGACATGCGGTTTGTCGTGGTGGCCATCAAGATCAACACCGACCTCGAGCGCATGGGCGATCTGGCGGTCGACATGGTCGGAGCGCTCGCTGTCCCTGATGGCGCCAGCCGCCGCTTCCCGAAATCGTCAACTTCAGCGAGATCGCGAATCTGGTGGAATCGATGGTGCTCGGCAGTCTGGAAGCTTTCGTCAAGCGCGATGCCGTCACTCGCGCGCGGCATTCTCGAATCCGACGACGCAGTGGACAAGGCGCGCAACGCCATCCAGCGCCAGATGATCGAACTGATGCAGAGGGATCCGGCCACCGTCGAGCCGCGCGCTCGATTACACTGATCATCGCCCGCAGCCTGGAGCGCATCGCCGACCACGCCACCAACATCGCCGAAGACGTGATCTTCCTGGTTCAGGGCGTCGACGTGCGCCATCGCGACCCCGGTCACGAACTCGCAGTCTGGCCTCGCAGCGTCTGATTCAGTCCGCCTGCCGTCCCGGTGCGCGATGAACCACGCCTGGCTGTCCAATGCGTCCGGCGCCATCCACCGGCGCGAATTCGTAAGTGCCGTCCGGTCTTCCCGAACGGGCCTTCCGGTTGTCCGCCAGACACTTCTCCAGCACCACATCGCGCAGCCGTCGCGCACGATCGCCTGGTTCGAGAATCGGAAACAGCAGCTCCACGCGCCGGTCCAGATTGCGCGGCATCAGATCCGCGCTGCCCATGTAGATTTCCTCGTTGCCGCCGTTCTCGAAGTAATAAAGCGCGGCTGTGTTCGAGGAAGCGTCCCGACAATGCTTCTGCACCGTGATGTTCTCGCTGACGCCCGGGAATTCCCGGCCGCAGACAGCACAGCCCGCGCACGATCAGATCGATCTTCACGCCCGCCCGCGAAGCCTCGTAAAGAAGCCGGATCATCGCCTTGTCTTCCAGCGCGTTCATCTTGAAAATCAGCCGCCCGCGCGCGCCGTGCTCCATCTCGCGCCGGATCAGCGCCGCCATCCGCTTGCGCAGCGTCACCGGCGCCACCAGCAGTTTCCGGAAGTCCGACTTGTGCGAATAGCCCGTCAGATAGTTGAACAGATCGGTGGCATCCGCGCCGAGATCCGGCATCGCAGGTGAACAGGCTGAGGTCGGTGTAAAGCCGCGCCGTGGTCGCGTTGTAGTTGCCGGTGCCCAGGTGAAGATAGCGGCGGATGCCGTCCTGCTCGCGCCGCACGATCAGCGCGATCTTGCAGTGCACCTTGAGCCCGACGCAGCCCGTAGACCACATGGACGCCCTCGCGTTCCAGCGCCCGCGCCCATTCGATGTTGCTCTCTTCGTCGAAGCGCGCTTTCAGCTCCACCAGCACCGCCACCTGCTTGCCGTTTTCGATCGCCTCCAGCAGCGCCTGCACGATGGGCGAATTCCGCCCCACCCGATAAAGCGTCATCTTGATGGCGAGCACATCCGGATCGTGGGCCGCTTTCTGCAGCAGATCCACCACCGGCTGGAACGACTGATACGGATGATGCAGCAGCCGGTCTTCGTCGCGGATCACCGCAAACATGTCTTCGTCGGCATGACGCCGAAAAGTCCGGCGGCGTCCAGGGCTCGAAGGGCTCGTCGTTCAGCTCCGGCCGGTCGAGCGACGGAAGCTGCCGCAGGCGCGTCAGATCGAGCGGCCCGTGCACGCGGATCACTCCATCGGGCTTCGACTTCCAGATTCTCGACCAGAATTCCGAGGATGTCGATCGGAAATCGCTCGAGTCCGTCTGCAGCCGCACCGGTTTGCGGAAGCGCCGCCGCCACACTGCCTCTTCCACGGACTCCAGCAGATCGTCGCTCTCCAGTTCCTGAATGGCAACTTCGGCATCGCGCGTCACATGGAACGGATGCGATTCCACAATCTCGAGTCCCGGGAAACAGCGCTTCGCAGGTTGGCCGCGATCACCTGTTCGATCCACACAAATTTGACGTTGCGGGCGGCTCCTTCGTACCTTCCTGCGCGTCGGGCCCGCCGGCACCACCACCAGCTGCGGCAGCTGCTCCGGAACCTTCAGGCGCGCAAAATGCGTCTGCCCGTCGCGTGTCGTGCAGAACGATCGCCAGATTCAGGCTGAGATTCGAAATGTGCGGAAACGGCCGTCCCGGATCGAAAGCCAGCGGCGTCAGCACCGGGAAAATCGTCTCGGTGTAATAGCGGTCGACCGCCGCGCGCTCGCGCTCGTCGAGCGATGCGTAGTCCGCGATCACGATGCCTTGCTCCGCGAGAGCCGGCAGCAGTTGACTTCTGAAAGCAATCGTAAATGTCTGCACCATGATGTCGTCGACGCTCGGCGCGCACCGCCGCCAGCTGCTGCGCGACCGTCTTGCCGTCGATGCTCAGATCCTGCGCTGCCCTTCTCCAGCTTCTGTTTCAGCGCAGCCACGCGCACCATGAAGAACTCGTCCAGATTCGAGCTCACGATGGAGACGAACTTGACGCGCTCCAGCAGCTTGTTCTGTGCGTCGCGCGCTTCCTCGAGAACGCGCTTCTGAAACTCGAGCAGGCTGAGTTCGCGGTTCATGTAAAGCGACGGGTCGTCGAGAGATACTGCGTGAGTCGCCGCGACTCTCCGGTCTCCGGTGCGCCCTGGCGGCAGCGGCCCTTGCGTCGGTGCTGCATGCTTCTTCTGTTCGCTTCGCCGCCGGTTCAGTCGCAGGCCACTGTTTGTAGTTTACGTCGCCTCAGCGGCAGAGACTTCGACGCCGGCGGAAGAATAATCGTGAACGTGGACCCCTTGCCCAGCCGGCTTTCCACTTTGATCGTGCCTTCCATCCTCTCCACGACGTGCTTCACGATCGAAAACCCCAGGCCCGGTGCCGCCCACTTCGCGCGAACGCGCCTGGTCCACGCGGTAAAAACGCTCGAAAATCCGCGGCAGATCGTCGGACGGCATCCCGCTCCCGGTATCCGACACCGAAATGTAGACACCCGCCCGTCCGCCGTGATGCCGGCATCGATACGCGCTTCGCCGCCCGGCTGATTGAACTTCACCGCGTTATCGAGCAGATTCACCAGCGCCTGCTCGAGCCGGATGGCATGGCCGGTGATGAGCGCGTCGCGCACCGATCCGCGCACCAGATTGACGCCGCGGATGCGCGCCTCCGGTTCCACCGTGAGCAGCGCCGTATTCACCGCTTCTTCGACCGAAATCGGTCCCGGCTCCGCATCGCGTCGGCCCGATTCCAGATCGGAAAGCGTCAGCAGATCGGAGGCGATATTGTTCAGCCGGATGGCGTGCGCCTGAATGATTTCGACGAAGCGGCGGTTATTGTCCGTGTCGCGCCAGCGCGCCCGCCAGCAGCGTTTCGGCATATCCGCGAATGGCCGTGAGCGGCGTTCTGAGCTCATGCGAAACGTTGGCGACGAAATCGCGCCGGATGCGTTCCAGCCGTTCGAGGCCCGTGATGTCGTGCAGGATCACCAGCGCGCCGCGATGCGGCGGCACGGCCAGCGGCGCCGCGTAAGCTTCGAACACGGACGCGTCTTCCGCCGTGAACTGCAGCTTGCGTTTTGACCGACTCGCCCGACGGCAGCACGCCCGAAATCAGGCTGCAGAAACTTCGGATCGCGCACCAGCCCGACCAGCGGCGTATTCTCTTCCACCGGATGCTTGAGGCCCAGCGCATCCGACAGCGCCTGATTGCAGAACAGCACGCGCATCTGGTGATCCACCGCGAGCACGCCTTCCGCCATGCTCTTGAGGATGACGTCGCGCCGCATCGACTCGAGGCTCAGCCGGTCCACCAGTTCGCGAATGCGCGAAGCCATGCGCCGCAGCGACTGGTTCAGCAGGGCCGTTTCTTCGCCTTCTTCGGGCAGCGGCTCATCCACGTTGCTGGTGTCGAGCACGTGCTCGGCGAACAGCTTCAGCCGCTGAATCCGCCACTCGATGGCGCGCGAAAAAATCCACGTCATGACGATCGCGCCGAGCACGCACAGCCCCGCTTCGACGACAGTGCGGTTCACCTGGCTTCTGGTCGCCGTCACGTTCACTACCAGAACGATGCCGGCGATCAGCAGAAAGCAGCTCAGGAACAACCGGATGCGGATTGGCGTGCCCATCTCATGAGCCCGAAAGGTACGTTTTCCGGGCGTGACTGCCAGTTTACAACCGGAATATGAACATTGCGTGTACAGCGCAATATGTTGACGCACAACACACCCGCGTCTGGCGCTGATCATCGATCGCCCGATTCTCGACCTCCCGAAGATCGATCGGAAAAGGATCCCGTTTTCCTTTCGATCGACGAAATCCTCGGGATTCACGAGCAGCAGATTGAGCAGGCTGCTGAACAAGCTCTTTTCGTTGCCGCTTGCTGACGCGCGCGGTTCAGTAACCACTGCGGAATCAGCACCTGCTTTTCCGAACCGCGACCGTAAGGGAGTGGCAAGAAGCGTTTTTCAGCAGCCTGCCAGCGCTATGGCGGCTCGCCAGGTCCTCGCGATCCGGCGGCCCTTGAATCAGCGTAGACACCCCTCTGGCGACATTCGGCGGCGAGTTTCTGCATCCCACGATTCCGGGGTGGCCGCGGCGTACCTGTTTCATCTGTGCCAGAACCATGCGTTCATCGATGGCAACAAAAGGGTGGCGCCAATGCGGCCATCACATTCATGCTCATGAACGACTGGGAACCGTTGTTTGGCGATGAGGAACTGGTCGACCTGGTCCTTTCGGTCGCGTCCGCGGGCCTCGGCAAAAAGGCGCTCACTGTAGTCTTCGAATCGCGATCGAAGCCCGCCGGCACGCCCTGACGGGCCCGCAAATGGCCGATCGCGGCCGTTGCGGGCTTCACTTAAGAGAGCGGCGGTTCCATCGGCAGCGCCAGCGGCGGTTCTTGCAGAAAGCTCAGCCGGCTCATCTGCTCCACCGCCTCCCGGATCGCCTGCTCCGACGACGGCTCAACCGTAATCACAAACGGCAGATTGTGCTTCGTATCGCACGGCAACTGCAGCACCGCTTCCAGGCTGATCTGCTTCGCCGCCAGTATCCGCGCCAGTTCCGCGATAATACCCGGCCGGTCTTCCACGCGGAAGCGCAGATAGTAAGGCCGGTGCTGCAGTGTGATCGACACCGGCTCATACTCGCCCAGCCGCTCGTGCGCGAACGGCGACACGCGTTCCGGGCTTCCGCAGCGGATCTCGCGCGCTACCCGCATCAGATCGCTCACCACCGCCACGCCCGTCGGATTCGGCCCCGCGCCGCGGCCGTAATAAAACGTGTCCGCGCCGAACTGTCCCTTCACCCAGACCGCGTTATACGCGCCCTGCACGCTCGCCAGAATCGTCGACTGCCGGATCAGCGCCGGACGCACCGACAGAATCAGTCCGCGCTCCGTCTGCGTCGCGCCGCACACCAGCCGGATCGTGTGCCCCAGCTGATGCGCGTAATCGAAATCCTGCGCCGTGATGCGCCGGATGCCTTCGACGTAAATGTCGCTCGGGGTGATGCGCTCGCCAAACGCCAGTGCCGCCAGAATCGCCAGCTTCGACCGCGCATCGTATCCGTCGACATCCGCGCTCGGATCGGCTTCCGCGTAACCCAGCGCCTGCGCTTCCGCCAGAATCGAGTCGAACGATTCGCCGCGCCGCTCCATTTCGGTGAGGATGTAGTTGCTGGTGCCGTTCAGAATTCCCGCGATCGCGACGATCCGGTCGCCCGAAATGCCTTCGCGCAGCACCGCGTGGATCGGAATGCCGCCCGGCCACGCTGGCTTCCATCGCCAGGTTGATGTTGGCTTTGATCGCGCGGTCCCAGATCTCGGCGCCGCACAGCGCCATCAGTTCTTTGTTCGCGGTGACGATCGACTTTCCGTTGGCGATCGCGCGCGTCGATGATCTCGCGCGCCACCGTGGTTCCGCCGACCAGCTCGGCCACGATATCGACGTTCGGGATTGCGCCACCACCTCGCGCCAGTCGGCCGTGCGCATGACGCTCGCCCAGACCGTGCAGGCAGTTCCTTCGCCGCCACCGACCGGCTGCAAACCGCCGTCACGCGCAGCCGGAAACCCAGCTTCAGTGCGATCTGATCGGCGTTCGCGGCGAGGATCGAGAGCGCCCCGAGCCCACATTGCCGAGCCCGATCACCCCTACGTTGACATCGTTCATTTGTTATGTTCGGGTATGATACCGAAGTGGGGGATTTGAACACCTATTCCCGCGCCCGGCGCGCGTTGCTGCTGCTGCGATTCCGGCGGCCTTTCGGCGCATGCGCCTGCTGCCCGGCTCAGGACGATTCCGATGCCCCAGGATGACGTCCGCCTGCCCAACGGCAAGAAGCAGCAGGACGAGATTCTCAAAGCCGACTACGAACAGAATGTGAAAGACGCGCAGGAACTCTCGAACCTCGCCCGATCATTCGAAGAAGATCTGGAAAAAGACGACCGTTTCGTTCTTTCTCTCGACTTCCCTGAAGAAGCTCGACGACATCGAGAAGATCTACCCGCCGCATCCGCGGTCGCCTGAAACGGTTCTGAAACCGGCTCGATGCGTTTACCGATCCGCAAGTTCAGCGCAGCGGCCGTAAGGTTCGGTTCGTGCGCACTAACAATCCCTTCGATGGCTTTGACCCAGGTCAAATCGCAGCTCATGAGCGCTTCGGAGATCGACCGCACTCTGGTCCGCCTCGCGCATGAAATTCTCGAAAAAACGAAGGATCTCGATCAAGCTGGCCTTCATCGGCATTCGCCGCCGCGGCGTTCCGCTCGCGCAGCGGCTCGCCGCCAAGATTGCCGCGTCTGGAAAAGCGCAAAATCCCGGTCGGCATTCTCGACATCAATCTCTATCGCGACGATCTGAGCACGGTCGACCTCAAGCCCGTTCTCAACGCCACCGACATCCCGTTTTCCGTTCAGGGCAAGGAGATCATCCTGATGGACGACGTGCTCTACACCGGCCGCACCATCCGCGCCGCGCTCGACGCGCTGTTCGATCACGGCCGTCCGGCGCGCGTGCAGTTGCTGGTGCTGATCGACCGCGGCCATCGCGAACTGCCCATCGAAGCGCGCTACATCGGCCGCACCGTGCAGACCAGCGACGACGAAATCATCGAAGTCAAATTCCAGGAGATCGACGACATGGAGAAGGTGCTGCTCGTGCGAACGCACCGAAGCTGCCCGAAGCCGCATGATTCAAGCCGTACGGCCGCAAAACCCGCCGGCCTGCTCGATATCGAGAGTCTGGACCGCGCCGAGATCGAAGCCATTCTCGAACGCGCGCGCATTTCTTCCAGCCCGTCGAAAGCGGTCCTTTCCGCCGTCTCGACACGCTGCGCGGCAAGATGATCGTCAACCTGTTCTTCGAAGCTTCCACGCGCACGCGCGTCAGCTTCGAGATCGCCGCCAAACGCCTGGGCGCGGATACGGTGTCCATCGCCGCGCAGGGATCGAGCGTCTCGAAAGGCGAATCGCTGGTCGACACGCTGAACACGCTGGTCGCCATGCGGCCGAACGCCATCGTGATGCGCCACGCGGCTTCCGGCGCGCCGCATTTCCTCGCGCGCCATCTGCAGATTCCCATCATCAACGCGGGCGACGGCACGCACGAACATCCCACCCAGGCGCTGCTCGACGCGCGCACCATTCTCGATCAGCGCCCCACGCTCGAAGGCCTGCGCGTCGCCATCATCGGCGACATCGCGCACAGCCGCGTGGCGCGCTCCAACGTTCATCTGCTTTCGAAGTTCGGCGCCGACATCGTGCTCTGCGGTCCGCCTTCGCTGCTGCCGCGCGAACTGGAGCAACTCGCGCCCGGCGTGCGCCTGGCTTACGACATGACCGAAGCCATCCGCGACGCCGATGTCATCATGATGCTGCGCGTGCAACTCGAGCGGCAGCACGAAGCGCCCATGTCCGCGGGCGAATATTTCCGCTTCTACGGCCTGCGCCTGGAGCACCTCGCGCTGGCGAAGCCGGACGTCATCGTGATGCATCCCGGCCCCATCAATCGCGGCCGCGAACTCAGTTCGGAAGTCGCCGACAGCCAGCGTTCGGTGATTCTGAATCAGGTGGAAAACGGAATCGCGGTGCGCATGGCGGTGCTGGAACGAATACTGGGTGAGCCATCATGAGTGCGCTGCTGATCACCGGCGGCCGCGTGATCGATCCCGCATCGGGACGCGACGCGCAGGCCGACGTCCTGATCCGCGACGGCCGCATCGAATCCGTCGGCACCGGCCTGCATCGATCGCCGAGGCCGAAGCGCTTCGACGCCACCGGCGCCATCGTCGCGCCCGGCTTCATCGACATGCACGTGCACCTGCGCGAGCCCGGCATCGAGCACGCCGAGACCATCGAAACCGGCGCGCGCGCCGCCGCGGCGGGCGGCTTCACCACCATCTGCTGCATGCCGAACACGCTGCCGGTGAACGACAGCGCCACCGTGACCAGCTACATCGTGCAGCGCGCGCGCGAAGTCGCCAGCGTCAACGTGTTTCCCATCGGCGCCATCACCAAAGGCAGTCTGGGCGAAGAACTCGCGGCCATCGGCTCCATGCGCGAAGCCGGCATCGTGGCCATCTCCGACGACGGCCGTCCCGTGATGAACGCGCGCGTGATGCGCCGCGCCATGGAACTCGCGCGCGCCCTCGATATCCCCGTGATCGACCATTGCGAGGATCTGAATCTGAGCGCGGGCGGCGACATGCATGAGGGCAGCGGAATCGGTGCGGCTCGGCCTGGGCGGCATTCCTTCCGCTTCCGAAGACGTGATGGTGGCGCGCGATCTGCTGCTCGCCGAACTGACCGGCGCGCGCTTCCACGTGGCGCATCTTTCCACGTCGCGATCCGTCGCCATGGTCGCATTCGCCAAAACGCGCGGTCTCAAGGTGAGCTGCGAAGTGACGCCGCACCATTTCGCGCATCACCGATCGCGAACTTGCCAGCTACGACAGCAATTACAAAATGAAGCCGCCGCTGCGCTGCCAGCACGATGCCGACGCCGTCATCGACGGCATCGTCAGCGGCGTGGTGGACGCCATCGCCACCGATCACGCGCCCCACGCCGGCAGCGAAAAAATGCAGGAGTTCGAGCGCTGCCCGTTCGGCATCACGGGCCTCGAAACCGCCGCTCGGGCTGTCGCTCGCCGAGCTGGTGCACACCGGGCGAATCACCGTCAACCGCATGGTCGAACTTGTTCACCACCGGGCCCGGCCAATATCCTGAAACTCGATCGCGGAACGCTCGCGCCCGGCGCTCCCGCCGACGTCACGATCTTCGACCTCGACACGCGAATGGACGTATGATGTTCAACAGTCGTACTCGAAAAGCCGCAACTCTCCATTCAGCGGAAGACGTTTCCGCGGCGGCCCGCTCGCGACGATCGTCGGGGGCGAAATCGTATGGAAACGCCGTTAAACGAACCGAGAGTCATCACGCGGCGGCGCACCCAGCCGCCGCGGCCTTCGCCTCGGCCTGATCGGCCTCGTTATTCTGCTGCTTGTCGCTGCTGATCGGCAGCGCGCTGGGCGCGCGTCGCTGCTGATCGACTATTCGTGGTGGAAGGAACTGGGCCAGGTCAACACGTGGCTCGATCTCTACGCCTACTCGACGCTCCCGTTGCCGGCGCGCACGTTCATCGCCTGGATCGTCCTTCTCATCGCGCATGCGCCGCGGCGTGCATTTCGCCGGCGGGCGAGTCAGCGACTATCCGATCTATTCGCGCCTTTCAGCCGTGGTGCTTGCTGGCGCTCGCGTTTCTTCGTCGCCGATGCCAGCATCGATAACTGGACCGTCCTGCGCTTCGCCGGCAGCCGCGTCGCTCGGCGGCGCCGGCGGCTTCCACGACCCGATCTTCGGCAAGCCCGTGACGTTCTATCTCTTCGATCTGCCCTTCTGGTCCGATCTGCGCGGCTACATTTTCGCTGTGGTCATCGTCGCGATCCTGGTCTACTGGCTGGTCGCGCGCGGCTGGCAACTGCGCTTCACGCTGCCCGATCTGACCCGCGGCCAGTTCGATTTCTCCATGCTCCGCCTGAGCGGCGGCCTCGAATCGCAGTTCCTGCGCGGCGCGCTGGCCTTCTTTCTGATCGCCCTCGCGTGCCCGCTTCTATCTGGCCCGCTTCGAGATGGTGTGGAACCAGCACCGCTTCATGGTCGGCATCGATTACACGGACGACCATTTCGCGCTGCCGCTCTACTGGCTGGTGATCGGCGCGCTGATCGTCGGCGCCGGCCTGGTCGTCGCTGCGGCGCTGGATCACCGCCGGGGTCGTCGTCGGCGGCAGCCTCGTGCTGCTGTTCATCGTGCCCGCGGCATCGCCGGCGCGCTCTACGTGAAGCCCAACGAAATTTCGCTCGAGCGGCCTTACATCCAGACGCACATCGAAGCCACCCGCGCCGCTTACGGTCTCTCCAACCGCATCGCGCGAAATCGAGATGCACACCGATCCCAACGCGGCCATCGACACCTCGAAGCACAAGCCCCTGCTCGACAACGTGCGCCTCTGGGACTGGCGGCCTTTCCACGACACCGTCACGCAGATGCAGGCCCTGCGCCCCTACTACGCCTTTCACGAACACCGACGTCGACCGCTACACCATCGACGGGCAGTACCGGCAGGTGCTGCTTTCCGCCGCGCGAGCTCGATATCACGCCAGCTGCCCGGCACGCAATCGAGCTGGATCAATCCGCACTTCATCTACACCCACGGCTACGGTCTGGTGCTGGCGGAAGTCAGCAAGATCACGCCCGACGGGCCAGCCTGTCTATCTGATCGAGGACATGCCGCCCGTGAGTCAAGACGCCGTCGCTGAAGATCGACGCGGCCCGAACTCTATTACGGCGAACTGCAGCAGGAGCCGGTCTTCGTCGATACCGCGCAGGAGGAGTTCGATTATCCGAAGGGCTCCGACAACGCCAAAACCCGCTATGCCGGGCAAAGGCGGATTTCCCATTTCGTCGCTGCTGATGCGCGCCGCCGCCGCGCTGCGACTTCGGCGATTCCAACATCATCCTCACCGGCTATCTCACCGACCACAGCCGCATGATGATTCACCGCCGCGTGCGCGAGCGCGCTGCAGACGCTCGCGCCCTATCTCACGTGGGACAGCGATCCCTACCTGGTCATCACGCCCGAAGGCCGCCTGGTCTGGATGGTCGATGGCTACACCACTTCCGACGTCGCATCCGTTCTCGCGCGAGATCGAAGCCTACGGCGGCATCAACTACATGCGCAACTCCGTCAAAGCCACCATCGACGCCTATGACGGCGAGACGCATCTCTACGTCTTCGATCCCGCCGATCCGGTGATCGACGTCTTATCGCACGCTGTTCCCGTCGCTCTATGAAGATGCGGCGCGCATGCCCGCCAGCCTGCGCGCGCACACGCGCTATGCCGAGGAGCTGTTCCGCGTGCAGGCCGAATATGTATCGCGTCTATCACATGCGCAATCCGCAGTCGTTTTATAACAACGAAGATGTGTGGGAACTGGCGCGCTACTCGTCCGGCCAGAACGCCGAGCCGACGCCCGGTCAGCCCGACCTACGTGTTCGCCACGCTGCCGGGCGAGAGCGAAACCCGAATTCCTGCTGATGACCACCTTCACGCCGCTCTCGAAGGAAAATCTGATCGGCGTGATGCTGGCGCGCTGCGATGGCGACAAGCTCGGCGAAATGGTCGTGCTGCAGCTTTCGAAGCAGGAGTTGATGCTCGGCCCCATGCAGGTCAACGCGCGCATCAATCAGGATCAGAATATTTCGAAAGACCTGACGCTGTGGAATCAGCAGGGATCTCAGGTGCTGCAGGGCCAGACGCTGGTGCTGCCGGTCGGCGATACGTTCCTCTACGTCTCGCCGATCTACCTGCAGGCCACGCAGGCGCGCATGCCGCAGTTGAAGAAGGTGGTGCTCGCGGTCGGCAACCGGCTCATCTACGCGGATACATATGAAGAGGGCCTTGCCCAACTTGCCCAGCTCAGCGGCGGTTCTGCCGCACCCGCGCCGCAGACTCAGACGCCCGCCGCGCCCTCGGCTCCGCTCATTACGCCTAATCCTCAGAAAACCACCGACCCCCGGATCGACAGCATCCGCCAGCACTTCAGCGCTATCGAGAACTCTCGAGTCAGGGCAAATTGTCTGAAGCCGGACGCGAACTCGAAGCCATCGAGAACGAGGTCCGAAAGTGAAAATCGTACGTAGTATTGCGGGCGTCCTCCTCGGATTTGCGCTCTTCTTCGGCATCGTGCACTTTTTCTCAGGGAGCAGTCTGCTGTCCGGCGTCGGCACAACTATTGCGGCTGCGCTCCTGGGCGGCTATGTCGCGGCTCTCATTGCCGGCGCGCACGAATTCCCGCACGCCGCCGCAGTCGGCATGCTGATGATCATCACTGGTTTCGTCGCCATGCGGCAGGAAGGCGCTTCGCAACCGAGTTGGTACGAAATCGCGATCGCGGGCTGCGGACCCGTTTCAGCCATGCTCGGCGCCGCCATCCGCCTGCTGACAAAAGGACGCCCGGCCACCGGTTCGCGTACCCCGGACGCAGCCCTCGGACAATAAATGCGCTCCCACCTGCCATGCTATTATTAATTAGTAGTTTGCGCGCCTTCCTCTCACCTCGGAGCATTACGCACGACTCCAAAGGAGTGAATCCACACCAGCATGGCTAATTTTAATCAGGGTGCTCAGGTTGAGCATTCGAAATTCGGTCTCGGCACTGTCCTCGCCAGTTCCGACGAGCGCATCACGATCAAATTCGATGATCACGGCGAGAAAAAATTTGTCACCGGCATGGTGATCGCTTCGCTGAAAAAGAGCGACCGGCAGCCGCCCGCAGAAAAGCGAGCTTCCCGCGCCCGCAAGCCAAAAGCCGCTGTAGCCGCCCCGGCGCAGTCCTGACCCCCAGAAGGATCCGACTTTTGAACGCCCGACAGAAACGCCTTTTCGAAGAATCGCTGAAGAAAAACCCGAACCTGAAGATGCCGACGGAAGCGATTCCGTCGACAGCGGAACTGACTGACGACGATCTGGCTCTCCTCAAGCAGGGCGTCGGGGACAAGACCGGCCGGCCGCAGCACGCCTCGTCCACCGAAGGCGAGTCTGCCGAAGACGCCGCCCCGGGAAGTTCAGACCGGCTCGGTGATGACTTATTTTGAGGAAAAGGGCTTCGGCTTTCTTCGCCCCGATGGCGGCGGCAAAGACATCTTCTTCCACATTTCGCGCCTGCATCAGGGCGACGCCACAGCCTTGGTGCCCGGCGCCAAGGTCGCCTACGATCTCGGCATGGACCGCAACGGCAAAATCGCCGCCAGCAGCGTCCGCCTTCTGACCGCCCGAAGAAAATCCCGCCCGCCTGATTTTGGAAATTTTTGGAGCGCTCTGCCCAGCGGCTTCGGATCCGTTTTTGACCCCCTTTGGTAAAGGGTGGGAATCAACCGAACGCCTTTAGGGGTCATCCACCGGTTTTACCCGGCAGGGACCAGCACACCGGCGCTGCTTGAGCGGACTCCCTCATTCTTGAGTGTTGGATCAAAAATGATAGACCGTCCCTCGCAGGCAGCCACGCCCCAAATCGGATTGTAACCCGCCGTCGCTGTCACAATAAAGTATTGTTTTCGGCCGATTCGCGGTATACTGCGCGGCTTTTTTGGGCATCAGTTCTGCGACGCCAGCCAGAACGAAATATTACGGATCTGCTCCTCGACTGCCTCGCGGTCCCCAGCCTCCGGCGCCAGTTCCAGATAGGACTGAAACTCGCTCAGAGCCTCCCGTGCGCGTTCGAGCTGCAGCAGCGCAGCGCCCCGCTGTTTGTGTTCATCCGCGCTGTCAGGCGCAGCGGCGATCAGCAGATCGAGAATCTCAAGCGCCTTCGCCGAATCCTTCCGCGCGAAATAAATCCCGCGAAGATTATTCAGCATCCGCACCACGACATGCCTGGTGCCCACCGGCTGCAGCGCGCTGATCTCGATCTCCTCCACGTTAGCCAGACGGCAGCAGTCAGCCAGGTCCAGCAGACGGCCGCCGTGAAACGGGTCTATATACGCCGCATAATCGATGTCGTCGTAACGCACGATGAAATGCCCCGGCAGCCCCACGCCTTTCACGTTCTTCGCCAGCCGTCGCGCCACCTCGATGTAGACCGCCGACAGCGTAATTGGAATTCCGCGTCGCGTTTCGAGCACACGATTCAGACAGCTGTTTTCAGGATTGTAGTAGTCTTCCTGATTGCCCTGGAAGCCGGCCTCCACAAACAGATAGTGGCTGGCGGTTTCAACAAAGTTCTGTCCGTCGGACAGGTCCCGCGCGCGTTCCGCAATCGCGAAGGCGTGCCGGTCCAGCTCGGCAATTGCCGCCGCGGCATCAAGATTCGGATATTCGATCCGCGCAATTTCCAGTGCCGCGCGATCGAGTTCGATCTCCGTGGGCCTGCCCGCCAGAAGATCGACCAGTGATTCTGCGTCCGGTCCCTTCACACGTGCACGTAGAATAGCATCGCCTACGCCGCCAGCCTCTCGACGTCCTTCGCCTCCCCGAACGGCGAACAGCTGGCGCCCGCAATTATTGTCCGAACCAGCCCCGACAGCACCGCGCCCGCACCTGCTTCGAACCAGCGCTCCACGCCGTTTGACGCCAGATATCCGATCGTTTCCGTCCACCGTACCGGATTCGGCACCTGATGATAGAGCCCTATGCGCGCCTCATCGCCTGTGTGAATCTCCCGCGCCTGCCAGTTGTTGACGAGTGGGATGCGCAGGCCGGAGAAATTCGTCGCATTCAGATCGGGCAGCAGCCTTTCCTGCGCCGGCTTCATCAGAGGACAATGGAACGGCGCGCTTACCGGCAGCAGCACCGCTCGTTTCGCCCCCGCCGCTTTTGCCAGTTCCATCGCCCGCCTGACCGCGTCGAAGTTTCCTGAGATCACGATCTGGTCCGGCGAATTGATTCCTGCCGCTGTCACAACTTCCCCCTGCGCCGCTTCCGTCAGTACGGCGTCCAGCTTACCGGCCGGCAGCCGCAACAGGGCGGCCATGGCGCCGACGCCCGCCGGAACCGCTTCCTGCATGTATCGCCCACGTTTATGGACTAGCCGCAGCGCATCACCGAACTCGATCGCGCCGGCCGCTACCAGCGCCGAATACTCTCCCAGACTGTGCCCCGCCACATAGTGCGGCTCGCCGACATTTTCCTTCAGAACCGTATAAGCCGCCACGGATACCGCCAGCAGCGCCGGCTGTTGGAACTCAGTCTTTTTGAGATCCTCCTCCGGCCCCTCGAAGCACATTTTCGACAGCGCGAATCCAAGCGCGTCGTCGGCCTTCGCGAAACATGCGCGCGCCGCCGGAAAACCCTCCGCCAGCGACTTCCCCATACCTGCGAACTGCGAGCCCTGCCCCGGAAACAGAAAAGCTGTTTTCATGTCAAATGGATGAAAAACCACTATAAGCGACGGGACGGAACGGACCTCCCCCGCTCCTCGTACCATAAGGATGAGAGGACGGAATGACCGAACAGGAACAACAGCTCATCAACGGACTGGCCGAACAGCTCCGCAATGCACCTCCGCCGCAGATCGATCGCGATGCGAATAACCTGATCCAGCGCACCATTGGTTCGCGGCCGGATGCACTCTACATACTGACTCAGACCGTCCTGGTGCAGCAGATGGCGCTTGAACAGGCCAAAGCCCAGTCAGCGCCCGCGAACTTCCTGCCGGGTTCCGGTCAGCCGGCGTATCAAGGCGGCTATCAAGGCTCCGGCTACCAGAATTCTTCCTATGCCGCGCCGTCTCCCCAGGCGCCTCCGCCTCCTCCATCGGGCGGCGGTTTCTCGGGCTTTCTGCACAACGTCGCGACTACCGCGGCGGGCGTGATCGCGGGCGACATCGCTTTCGACGCAATCTCGTCGATGTTTGGCGGTCATCGCGGCGGCGGCCTCTTTGGCGGCGGCTTCCTCGGTGGCGGAGGCGGCGAAACCATCGTCAACAACTATTACGAAGACGGCCCGCGGGATCGCGATGACCGGGACGACTCCCGCTTTGCCCAGGTCGCCGATCAGGATCAGGACATCAGTCCCGACATCGACGACGAACGGGACAACTCCGGCGACTCGTTCGACGATTCGTCATCCGGCGACGATAGCAGTTCATTCGACGACGGGAACAACTAACGCTTCTTTACCCGCATCGCCAGATACCAAACAATCGCCACATTCACGATCGTCACGCCCAGCTTCACCATCGTGAAGTGCCGCCAGATCTCATAAACCTCGAGGGGAATGAACAGCCCCGTGCTGATCAGCGTCATGTACTCGGCCCAGTGCTTCCGGGCCAGCAGCCCGGTGCCCTCGGTAAGGAAAATCCCCGCATACAGGAACGTTCCCGCGCTGAGTTCCCTCAGCTGTTTCGGCGTGACGTTGAAGACGCGCAGCAGTGCCCGATGCACGAACCGATTGTCGGGGTCCACACGAAGCACTTCGATCCAGTGCTCAACCACTCCGGCCACGTCTCGATGCAGCAGCCGCAGCAGACCGAATCCCAGCACCAGCAGGCTGATCCCTTTCACGAGCTTGAACAGCCCGATCAGCAGCAGCCAGACATCACCCTTGTTCCCGCCACGCTTTACCACCATATTTCAGCGCATCAGGTGCGACCGCGCTTCGCGCACCTCGACTTCCGCCTGCGACGCCGTATCCGCGGTCGCCGTGAGATGCCCCATCTTGCGTCCCGCCCGCGCCTCGGACTTCCCGTACAGATGAAGCTTCACCTCCCTCAGCGCCAGTGCCTGTTCCCAGCGCGGCTCGCCGCCATTCCAGATGTCACCCAGCAGATTCGCCATGGCCGCCGGACGCAGCATCTGCGTATTTCCCAGCGGCAGCCCGCACACCGACCTCAGTTGCTGCTCGAACTGGCTCGTGATGCAGGCGTCAATCGTCAAATGCCCGGAATTATGCGGACGCGGCGCCAGTTCGTTCACCAGCAGTCTGCCGTCGCGGGTCATAAAGAACTCTACGCACAACACGCCGGTCACGTTCAGTTGTTCGAGGATTCCGCGCGTGATCGCGATCGCCTCTTTCTCCACACCAGGCCCGAATGGCGCGGGTGCGAACGACACATCCAGAATCCCCGCGACATGGTGATTACACGACGGCGCGAAGAACAGGCACTCTCCATCCGCGCCTCGCACGCCCACCACCGATAACTCCGCCTCGAAATCGACTACCGCTTCGAGCACCGCCTCCTGACGCCCCATCGCGTCCCATGCCGACCGCGCGTCTGCCAGTGTAGCGACGCGATGCTGCCCCTTGCCGTCGTAGCCGAACCCCGCGGTCTTCAGGATCGCCGGCCCAAAATCAGGCACCACACGGCACAAATCCGCCTCTTCGCGAATTGCCTCGAAGCGCGTTACCGGAAAGCCATGCCTGCTGAGGAAGGTCTTCTCACGCAGGCGATGCTGCGACGTGTGCAGCACTTCGCCCGCCGGTCTAACCAGCGTGCACGAAGCTGCCGCTTCCGCCGTCGCACCAGGTACGTTCTCAAACTCAAACGTCACCACATCAACCGCGGAAGCGAACTGCCGCACGCGATCGAGATCCTCATACGGCGCATCGATCTCAACATCCGCGATCTGCCCGGTCGGTGAATCGCGGTCCGGTGAATACGTGTGCACGCGATACCCCATCCGCCGTGCCGCAATCGCGAACATGCGCCCCAGTTGCCCGCTTCCGAGCACACCGATCGTCGCACCGGGCAATATTATGCTTTTCAACTGAGCAGCTCTTCGAGCACTTTGCGTGATTGTTCGCTGCGGAACGCCTTCAGCTTTTCGCGCAGCTCGGGCCGCTTGCCGGCGAGAATCGCCACCGCCAGCAGCCCTGCATTCTTCGCCCCGGCGGTTCCGATCGCGAGCGTCGCCACCGGCACGCCCGCCGGCATCTGCACGATCGAGAGCAGAGAATCCAGCCCCTTCAGAGCCCGGCTCTCCACCGGCACGCCCAACACGGGCAGCGTCGTGTGTGCCGCCGTCATCCCAGGCAGATGCGCTGCACCGCCCGCGCCTGCGATGATCACTTCGATCCCGCGCCCTTCTGCGCTCGCTGCCGCTTCCGCCATCAGTTCCGGCGTCCGATGCGCCGACACCACGCGGCACTCATGCGGCACGCCGAAATCCTTCAGCACCTCGCTCGCGGCGCTCATCGTCTCCCAGTCCGACTTGCTGCCCATAATAATGGACACTATCGGTGTCTGGGATGTCGGCGGCTCGGACGGCACCGCGCTTTTACTGGCCCTGCGCGAGCGTGAATCCCTGCTGGCCATTGAAGGTCCGCAACGTTTCCGTATTCATGGGAAGCGACCATCATAGCAGCGGGTATTACAGAGCTGCTGCAAATGCTGAGAAGATCGCAGCCTGCCTTGCATCCCGCGGCGCCTGATTTTCCGGATGCCACTGGACCGCAATCACAAATGCTTTGTCGCTGCGTTCCACGGCCTCAATAGTGCCGTCCTCGGCGCGCGCCGACACGATTAGCTTCTCTCCCGGCTCCCTGACTGCCTGATGATGGCGCGAATTCACTTCAACCGTCAGCGGTTCTCCCAGAATTGCCGACAGCTTTGTTCCCGGTTCAATCTTCACACTGTGCACCGGTTCACCCTTATCCTCAGTCTTGACCCGATGTTGGCTGAAATTGGCCAGGTGCTGAATCAGCGTACCGCCATGTTGAACGTTCAGAATCTGCATACCGCGGCAGATCGCCAGAATCGGCGCATCTCGTTCGAGGAACTCCGCGATCAGCCGGTACTCCAATTCGTCGCGCGCGGGATCGGCCCGGTCCGTTTCCCGCAATCGTTCTTCGTTATAGAGCGCAGGGTTGACGTCGGAGCCGCCCATCAGGACTAATCCGGAAGCGTCGGGAATCGTCTCGCCCGGGCGCACCAGAACAGGCTCGATGCCTGCGGCTCGCAAGGCTTCTTCGTATGGTTCGGAATGATCCGGTTTCCAACGCGAACCGCAGACAGCGATGACTTGCTTCATTGTTCTTGCTTTGTGGAGCCAGGCTTTCAGCCTGCCGCCGGGCTTCCGCCGGCGTCTTACATCAGCGACGTCGCCCTTCTCTCCCAGGGCTTGCCCTTTTCTTTTGACACCGCCTCGATGTCCTTCACGTAAGCCGTCGCCTGCGTCAGGATGTGATGCAGATCATTCCCAACGCTGATCAGCGGGAAGCCCTTCTCGAGGAACTCGCCCACCCGCGAAGTCCCGAACAGGAACAGTCCGAGGATCACGTTGTTCTTCTTCGCCGCGGCCCGCAGCTTGTCGGTCGCTTCCTGCAGTTCCGGCGAAAAATACATATCCGGGAACTTGTACTTCTCATACAGCCCCATCGACATGCAGAGATCGTTCTGTCCGAGGAACAGGAGATCCAGCCCCGGCACTGCCGCGATTTCATCGATATTCTTGATGCAGTCCGCTGTCTCCACCTGCAGCGCAGCGATGCAGTTCTTGTTCCACTCGCCCGCGTATCCCAGCAGGCCCTTCTTGTTCATCGACCGCTGCGGGAAATAAACGGATCGCGTACCCACGGTCGGATACAGCATGCAGCTGATAGCCTCGCGCGCTTCCTCAGCCGTATTGATGTAAGGCACCAGAACGCCGTCCGCACCCGTGTCGAGCGCCTGCTGAATTCCGGCCCGGTCCGCGTAGCTGCCGACGCGCACCAGCGACTTCGCGCCGCCGCTCGAGATGCCCGCCAGCATGGCCGACAGCGTCTCATAACCCATCGGCCCGTGCTGCGTATCCACCAGCAGCCAGTCGTAGCCGCTGTGCGCCAGTTGCTCAGCGACCGTCGGACTGTGCGAATTGATGAACAGCCCCATCTTGGGCTTGCCTTGGCGCAGCTGCTGTTTAAACTCCGCTCCCGTGAGTGCTTCACTCATTACTGGAATCTTCTCCTGTTTGTCGAACTTGAATTTGAACCTTGATGAGTATACCTCAGAGGCGTCTCGCGACCTTCTTTCAGACGCCTTCATCTACACTGGTAAGGCACAGGCCGCAGGCCCGGGGCGCCAAAGTGTATTCGCGCCAAAGCAGGAACCGTGAACATCTGTTACATTGACGCCTTTTCCGGCCTCGCCGGAGATATGCTGGTCGGCGCCCTGGCGGACGCCGGAGCCGACTCCACTGTCATCACCCATGCGCTGGAGGGCCTCGCCACAGGCGCGAAGATCGATTTCAGCCGCGTCCATCGCCGCGGCGTCAGTGCCACGAAATTCCGCGTTACCGCCGGCGAACCCGCGAAGCATCGTCACCTGAGCGGAATTCTGCAGCTCATCCACGCCTCCGCCATCCCTCCCGGCGCGAAGGCGAAAGCGGAACAGATCTTCCGGCGACTCGGTGAAGCCGAAGCGTCCGTTCATGGTGTCGACATCGAAAAGGTCCACTTCCACGAAGTCGGTGCCGTCGATTCGATTTGCGACATCGTTGGTGTGTCCCTGGCACTCGACCTCCTTGGTGTCGCCGAGATGCACTGCTCGCCCGTCAACGTCGGCAGCGGCACCGTGAAAACCGAACACGGCGTCCTCCCTGTCCCCGCGCCGGCCACGGCGAAGCTGCTGCAGGACAAGCCGATCTACTCCCGCGGGCCCGCTCTCGAACTCACGACTCCCACCGGAGCAGCCGTTGTGTCCGCTCTCGCCGCCAATTTCGGCGCCATGCCCGCCATGCGCGTCCAGTCCATCGGCTACGGCGCGGGCGATCACGACTTCAGCGAACACGCGAACGTCGTCCGCGTCATGATCGGCCAGGCCAGCGGTGCGTCCGAAGCCACCACCGTCACCATCATCGAAGCCAACATCGACGATGCTTCGCCGCAGTTGATCGCCTACGCCATGGAACTCATGCTCGACGCGGGCGCGCTCGACGCCATTGTCATCCCCGTCCAGATGAAGAAAGGCCGCCCTGGCGTGCTGGTTCAGGTCATCGCCGACACTGACAAACGGGAGGAACTCGCCGCCATCCTTTTCCGCGAGACGACCACCCTCGGCATCCGTTTTTATGCGGCCGAACGCCGCGTGCAGCCGCGCGAATGGCTTGACGTGCACACCCCCCACGGTATCGTTCGCGTGAAGGCAGGCACACACGGTTTCGCGCCCGAGTACGAAGACGCGCGCAAAATCGCCGAAATGTCCGGCATACCGTTGAAGCAGATCCTCGCCGAAGCTGCTTACTCCTACCTCAAACAAACAAAGAAATGAAATTTTATTTAACGACGCCGATTTACTACGTTAACGCCGCGCCGCACATCGGCCATACCTATACCACCCTCGCCGCCGATTCCATCAAGCGCTTTAAGCGCATGCAGGGCTATACGGTCTCGCTCACTACCGGTACAGACGAGCACGGCCAGAAGGTAGAGCGTTCCGCGCAGGCAGCCGGGAAAACGCCAGAAGAGTTCACCACTCTTGTCTCGAATGAATTTCGCGCGCAGTGGGACACGCTCGGTATCCAGTACGACCACTTCATTCGCACCACCGACCCGAAGCATTACGAGACCGTGCGCTGGCTCTTTGAGCGCTGCAAGGCCAATGGCTACGTCTACAAGGGCAGCTACACCGGCCAGTACTGCGTCTTCGATGAACTCTACGTCAATGACGCCAAGCCCGGCGATCCCTGCCCCGACTGCGGCCGTCCCACGGAAACGGTCACTGAGGAAAACTATTTCTTCAAACTCTCGGCTTTCACGGATCGCCTGCTGAAGCACTACGAAGACAATCCCGATTTCATCGCACCCGAATCGCGCAGGAACGAAGTCCTCAGCTTTGTGCGCGGCGGTTTGCAGGACCTCTCGATCACCCGCACGACAATCAAATGGGGCATCCCGCTCGAAGGCCCGCACGTTGCCTACGTCTGGTTTGACGCGCTGATCAGCTACATCAGCGCTGTCAAAGACACCAACCTGTGGCCCGCCGACCTCCACCTCATCGGCAAAGAAATCCTCCGTTTCCACGGCGTCTTCTGGCCTGCATTCCTGATGGCCGCCGATCTTCCTCTGCCGAAGCGCATTTTCGCCCACGGCTGGCTGTTGTTTGAGAACGACAAGATGAGCAAATCGCGCGGGAATATTGTGCGCGCCGAACCCATCCGGCAGGTGATGGGACTCGAGGCTCTGCGCTACTTCCTGTTCCGCGAAGTCGTCTTCGGACAGGACGGCAGCTTCAGTTTCGACGCTCTCGTCGGCCGCTACAACTCCGAGCTTGCAAACGGGCTCGGCAACCTTGCCAGCCGCACCCTGACGATGATCAAACAGTATCGCGATGGCATAATTCCGAACGCTTCAGGGACTCCCGAAATCGCCGCCTCCGCCCGCACCGCCATCGACGCTGCCACGCGTGCTTTCGACGCTCTCGAATTCTCCCGCGGTCTCGAAGCCGTCTGGGTCATGCTTTCAGGCGTCGACAAGTTCATCGTCGAGCAGGCGCCGTGGAAGCTCTTTAAATCTGAGGCCGCGGCCGCCCGGACTCAACTCGACGACGCACTCTACACATCCGCCGAGATGCTGCGCATCGCCGTAGTTCTTCTCCACCCCGTTCTTCCCGAATCCACCGCCAACATCTGGACGCAGCTCGGCATGACCTCTTCTCTCGAAAACTTCGAGATCGCCAAACTCGACTGGGGCCAGCTCCCCGCCGGACAGAAAATCGGCATGATCGCGCCCGTCTTCCCGCGCATCGAAGCCAAATCTGCCATCGACCGCATGCGCGCCCTCGAAGAAGAAGAAACCGCCCGTCAGGCGAAACTCCTCGGCAAACCCATCGAGGTCAAAGTCGCGGAATCCGAAGGCACCATCCTCCCGCCGTCGCCGAAAATCGCCTTCGATGACTTCGACAAAGTCGACCTCCGCGTGGGCCAGGTGCTCTCCGCCGAGCGCGTCAAAGGCGCCGACAAACTCTTGCACCTCAAGGTCGACATCGGTGAGCCCGAGCCGCGCACCATCGTTGCCGGTATCGCAACGGTTTACGATCCCGAAAAAATGGTGGGCCGCAAAGTGGTCATTGTCGCCAACCTGCATCCGCGCAAACTCCGCGGCATCGAATCGAACGGCATGATCGTCGCCGCGTCGCTCGAAGGCGGCAAGCCCATTCTTGCCGGCTTCCTCGAAGACGTTCCGGTCGGAGCTCGGCTGAAATGAGCGCTCGTTTGAAGTAGATGCTCGTCGACTCCCACTGTCATCTGGACGACAAGCGCTTCGCAGACGATCTTGACGCCGTGCTCGATCGCGCCGCCGCAGCTGGCGTTACGCGCATTCTCACCATCGGCACCGGCGACGGTCCGCCTGAAATCGACCGCGCCGTCCGCCTCGCCGAACGCTACCCGCACGTCTTCTCCTCCGTCGGCGTTCACCCGCACGACGCCGCCAAAGTCACGCCGCAAACCTACGACGATCTCCTAGCCCTCGCCCGCCACGCGAAGGTCATCGTCTTTGGCGAGATCGGTCTCGATTACCACTACGATTTCTCTCCGCGCGAAGTCCAGCGCGAAGTTTTCATCGAAGAACTCCGCATCGCAAAGGCCGCGAATCTCCCTGTCACCATCCACACCCGCGAAGCCTGGGACGACACGATGTCGATCCTCCGTGAACACTACTCTGGTCCTGGCATCATGCACTGTTTCACCGGCGACCCTGCACAGGCGCGTGAGGCCCTCGCCCTTGGCTTCCACCTCAGCTATGGCGGCGTCCTCACGTTCAAGACCGCCGAAAACGTCCGCGACTCCGCCCGCATCACGCCCGATGATCGGCTCCTCATCGAAACCGATGCGCCTTACCTCGCCCCCATCCCTCATCGCGGCAAACGCAACGAACCGGCCATGATGATCGAGACCGCGCGCAAGCTGGCCGAGGTGCGCGATACCACTATCGAAGGCATCGCCGCTCTCACCACAGCCAACTTCGACCGGCTGTTTGCGCGATAAGTTACACTGGGGTTTCCGATGGAAACCGAACGGGCAGCAGCCGCGATTTCCGCACGCGAGATCTTCGACCTGGTGCGCGAAGACCTCGCATTTGTCGAAAAGGCAATCGACGTCGAGTCGCTCGCCTCAGTTGAAACCGTAACCACGATCGCCCGTTATCTCCACCAAAGCGGCGGCAAACGCCTGCGGCCCGCGCTTCTGCTGCTCTGCGCGCGCTTTGCCGAATCTCTCTCGAGCAGCCGCGCTGCCGACGGTAAAACTGCCATCCAGCTTGGCGCGGTGGTCGAAATGATCCATGCGGCCACGCTCGTGCACGATGACGTGATCGACGTGGCGCAGACCCGCCGCGGCCGTCCATCCGCCAACGTGCAGTGGGGCAACCATACCTGTGTCCTCGCCGGCGACTGGCTTTACATGCAGGCCTTCCAGGTGGCCCTGCGCGAACGCAACTTCCATATTCTCGATCTCCTCATCGGCCTCACGCAGATGATGGTCGAAGGCGAGCTCATTCAGCTCGATCGCATCGGCCGTATCGACATCACCGAAGCCGATTGCATGGAACTCGTCGATCGCAAGACCGCTTGCCTCTTTTCCGCCTGTGCCAAGCTTGGCGCCGTATCCACCGGGGCCAACACCTCGGTCGAAGAGAAACTCGGCGAATTTGCCTGGAACCTCGGCATGGCTTTCCAGCTCATCGACGACATGCTTGACTTCACCTCGCGCGAAGAGACGCTCGGCAAGCCGGTCGGCGGCGACCTCAAGGAAGGCAAGGTGACTCTGCCCCTGGTCTATGCGCTCGAAAATGCCACGCCCGGCGAACGCGCGCAGGTCGAGCGCGTGCTAACGGACCGCGCTTACAAGGCAGTCACGTTCGCTGATATCTTCGCCATCGTCGAGCGCCACGGCGGCATTCAACGCACGCAGGAGCGCGCCCGGCAGTTTACCGAACGCGCCAGCCAGGTAGTTGCTGAATTCCCCGACAGCCCCTGGCAGCGCGCCCTCTGCACGCTCACCAGCCTCGTCACCGCCCGCGACCGTTAGTATCAAGTGAAGGGTTTCCGAACCGTGACCGTGAGGGAGCGGCAGAGCCCACGTCTGGAGAAAAAATCAATGATGAAGTCAGTCGTCTGCGGTCTGCGCGCCGCAATATTGCTTTGTCTCGCCTTCTCAGTCACCACTGCGTTCGCTGATGACAGCGTCGCGCCCGTCGGCCTCGACCGCGACAAGATCGCCGGCCTCGGCCTGACGGCGATTCCACCCGACGCCTTCAAGGACATCCTCCAGGCGGGCGAACTGAACATGCGCGTCGCTACGCTCTTCAGCGGCAAAGAACTGCGCGTCACCATCTTCGAATCGACTCCCGCCAAAACCAACCACCGTAAGCGCCCGACCGATGCGGACGAATTCGTGTATGTCCTCAGCGGCAAGCTCATCCTCACCGAGGTCAACGGCACGAAGCACGAATACCGCCCCGGCGATTCTCTCGTCCTCCCGGTCGGCTACACCGGCACGTGGGAGATGCAGGGCAACTACCGCGAACTTGCGATCGAGATGCAGAAGCCCGTTAGTCAGCCGCCGCAGCGCTGATTTCTTTCACTTCAGGAACACGCAGCGACTCCCTCACCGTAACCCTGTCCACCGTGAGATCCCCGATCCTCACTGATTTCAGCCTCGCCTTTCCCACCGCGAGCCTGCCAATCACGAGACTCCCGATCGCCACCGCACCCACAGCGAAAGCCCCCACCGCCAGGGCGCCGATTGCCGCGGCTCCCCATGCATTTGCTCCGACACTCAGGCGACCGACTTTCAGATACCGGAATTCTTTCTCATGCCACATAACTCATTTTCCCCTTCCGCGCTAACATGATTCTTGCTGCATCACCTGACCGACGTCCTCAAAGCCTGGGGACCCGCCGGGATTCTTCTTCTCTCCATCCTCGATTCCTCCGGTGTACCCGTCGCCGGTGTTTTCGACGGCCTTCTTGTGCTCGTTTGCGCAGAGCGCCCGTCCGTTGCATGGCTATCCGCAGGACTCGCCGTTGCCGGGTCCACCATCGGCAACGTGATCCTTTTTTCTGCCGCGCGCCGCGGCGGCCGCGGCTTCATGGATAAATCCGCCTCGGCCGGACGCGCTGCGAAGTTCCGAGAATGGTTCCGACGTTACGGAATGATTACCGTCTTCGTTCCCGCGCTGATCCCGATTCCGATGCCGCTGAAGCTTTTCGTCATCAGCGCGGGCGTGGTGGGCACAGCGTTCGCTGAGTTCATCACAGTGGTGCTGATAGCGCGCGTCGCCCGCTACTTTGGACTTGCGTGGCTCGGCGTCGCTCTTGGCAGCGACTATGCTGGCTTTCTCAAATCGCATGCCTTGATGTTCGGTGCCGGCGCCGTCGCACTCTTTCTCGCCCTCTACGGTTTCGTGATGTTTCGCAACCGACACCCCCGTCGCGCCTAGCTCACAGCCCCCGTCGCTATACTCGAATTTCCAGGCTGACAAAAATAAATGATCCGAGTTCGATTCGCCCCCTCGCCGACGGGCTACCTCCACATCGGCAGTGCGCGAACTTTCATCTTCAACTGGCTCTACGCCCGCCACAACGCAGGCACCATGATCCTGCGTATCGACGACACCGATATTGAGCGCAACACCGAAGAATCGCTCCGCTCCATCTTCGATGGACTCGCCTGGCTCGGTCTCGACTGGGACGAACAATATCGCCAGTCCGAGCGCCTCGCGCTGCACAGATCGCTCGCCCATGCGATCTTCGAGCGCGGCCTCGCCTATCGCGACTTCACTCCCGCGTCCACCGCAGAACACGACAAAGACCCCGAAAAGGCCCACGCTGCGGCCTGGCTGTTCAACCCCGGCCAGCGCGAACTCCCACGTGATGAGAGCGACCACCGCGCCGCCCTCGGCGAAAAATTCGTCCTGCGTTTCCGTGTTCCGCGCGGCACAGGCGAAGCTGTCGCCTTCCGCGACCTCGTCTACGGCGATCAATCCAAGATGGCCGACGACATCGAGGACTTTGCCCTCCTGCGCAGCGACGGCACGCCCACCTACCATCTCGCCTCCTGCGCCGACGATGTCGATCTCCACATCACCCACATCATTCGCGGCCAGGATCACCTCACCAACACGTTCAAGCACGTCCTGATCTTCCGCGCTGCCGGTCTCGCGATGCCCGAATTCGCGCATCTCCCGCTTCTCATCGCTCCCGACGGCAGCAAGCTTTCCAAGCGCCGTCACGGTCCCGTCGTTTCCGTCACCACCTGGCGCGATGGCGGATTTCTTCCCGAGGCTTACGTGAATTTCCTCTGCCTCCTCGGCTGGTCGCCGAAGAACGACCGCGAGCACATGACGCGCGATGAACTCGTCAGCGCCTTCTCTCTCGAAGGCGTCAATCGCAGCAACGCCGTCGTCAACTTCACTGACGCAGATCCGTTTGATCCGAAAGCTGTCTGGCTGAACGCGGAGCACATCCGCGCTCTTGCGCCCGCCGACCTCGCCGAGAAACTCCAGCCGGTCATCGAAGCCGCCGGATCCAATCCGGCTCAGGCGAAACTGCTTCAGATTGCCCCGCTCATCCACGAGCGCATCCGTCTTCTGAAAGACGTCCTCGACTTCAGCTATCTTTGGTCGCCGACGCTTGACGACTACGACGCCGCGCTCCTTGTCCCGAAGAAAGGCGACCCCGCCCTCGCCCTTCGCGTCCTCGAAAAGGCCAAAGAAACGCTGGCATCGGCGGACTTTTCGCACGACGGCCTCGACTCCGCCCTGCGCGCCGCCGCTGCATATCTGGGCATCAAAGCCGGCCAGATGTTCGAGCCGATCCGCGCCGCCGTCTGCGGCCGCAAAGACGCGCCCCCTCTGTTCGGTACTCTGGAAGTTATCGGGCGCGAACTTTGCCTCACGCGAATCGATCTCGCCCTTGCCAAACTCAAATGAACGACCCGAACCCCGAGGCAGCTTCGCCTCGCACCAACTTCGTTCGCGAGATCGTCATTGAAGATCTCAAGACGAACAAATACGGCGGACGCGTGCACACGCGCTTCCCGCCGGAGCCGAACGGTTATCTGCACATCGGCCACGCCAAATCCATCTGCCTCAACTTCGGTCTCGCCGCGGAGTTCGGCGGCAAAACGAACCTGCGCTTCGACGACACCAACCCCGAAAAGGAAGAACAGGAGTACGTCGATTCGATCCAGGACAATGTCCGCTGGCTTGGGTTCGATTGGCGGGACGCAGATGGAAGCGACCGTCTCTTCTACGCTTCCGACTACTTTCCGCAGCTCTACGCCTGGGCGCAGCAGCTGATCCGCGCGGGCAAGGCCTACGTCTGCGACCTCACCGCCGATCAGGTTCGCGAGTATCGCGGCACGCTGACTGAACCGGGCAAAGAGAGCCCGTACCGCAATCGCTCCGTCGAAGAGAATATCGATCTCCTTGACCGCATGCGCAAGGGCGAATTCCCCGACGGCTCACGCACTCTGCGCGCGAAGATCGACATGGCCTCGCCGAATCTCAATCTGCGCGACCCTGTAATGTATCGTATCCTCCACGCCGAACATCACCGAACCGGCAACGCGTGGTCCATCTATCCGATGTACGACTTCGCGCACGGCCAGTCGGATTCCATTGAGGGCATCACGCACTCCATCTGCACGCTCGAATTCGAAGATCACCGCCCGCTTTACGACTGGTACATCGAGCAGCTCGGCATCTATCATCCCCAGCAGATCGAGTTCGACCGCCTCAACATCACTTACACGATGATGAGCAAGCGCAAGCTGCTGGCTCTCGTCGAAAACGGCCACGTGCGCGGCTGGGACGATCCCCGTATGCCCACTCTTTCCGGCATGCGCCGCCGCGGTTATACGCCCGAGGCGATTCGCAGTTTCTGCGGCGCCCTTGGTGTCTCGAAGACCACCGGCACCGTCGAACTGCGTCTGCTGGAACACCACGTCCGCGAAGATCTCAACAAACGCGCCCTGCGTATGATGGCTGTGCTGCGCCCCCTGCGCGTCGTCATCGATAACTATCCCGAAGGCCAGACTGAAGAAATGGAAGCCGTCAACAATCCCGAAGATCCATCCGCCGGTACGCGAAAAGTCCCGTTCTCGCGCGTCCTTTACATCGAGCAGGACGATTTCCGCGAAGATCCGCCGAAGCAGTACTATCGACTCTCGCCCGGCCGCGAAGTCCGGCTGCGTTACGCATACTTCGTTACCTGCACAGAGAGTGGTCAAAGACGCTGCCGGCAACGTCGTCGAAATTCACTGCACTTACGACCCGGCCACACGCGGCGGCAACGCTCCCGACGGCCGCAAAGTGAAATCGACCATCCACTGGGTCTCCGCCGCCCACGCCGTCGACGCCGAAGTACGCCTCTACGAAACGCTTTTCACGCACGAAGATCCCGGGCGAGAACGACGAGCTCAATCCGAATTCGCTCGAGGTGCTCGACCAACTGCAAGCTCGAACCCGCGCTCGGCCAGGTTTCGCTCACCGACCGCATTCAGTTCGAGCGCATCGGCTATTTCTGTCTGGATCCCGACGCAACAGCCGGAAAACCTGTTTTCAATCGAACCGTCGCGCTGAAAGACACCTGGGCAAAAATCGAAAAACGCGGGAAGGTCAATTGAACATCCTCGGAATCGGTGGCGTCCTCGGCGATGCAGCCGCCGCAATCGTTCAGGACGGCCGGATCGCTGCGGCCATTGAAGAAGCCAAGCTGATGCGCCGCAAAGAGCCCGGCCGCATGCCGGATAACGCCATCGCCACGTGTCTCGGTATCGCGCACATCGGTCCTTCCGATGTCGATTACGTCGCGCTTGCGCGTCCTTTCCCCGGCGGCTCGGCGCTCCCGACTCGCTCTGCGGGCATTCACCAAAGCACGCGTTGTCTCCATCGATCATCATGCTGCCCACGCCGCTGCAGCCTATCTGCCTTCGCCGTTCGACAACGCCACCGTTATCACGCTGGATCGCGAGGGCGATCTGCGCTGCGGCAGCAAATGGCGCGGCGAAGGGAACGCTCTCACGCTTGAAGAGGAGATCCTTTATCCCGACTCGATCGGCGAACTTTACGGCCGCGTCACGGAGTTGCTCGGCTTTCAATCGCGCGCCGACGAACACCGCGTGCAATGGCTCTCTGCCACCGGCGAGCCCAGCTACCTCGACGTCTTTCGCAGGATTGTTCAGAACACCACCATCGATCGCCGGTACTTCGAATCCGGTCAGGGTCAGGCGGATCGCGTTTTTTCGAGCAAATGGGCATCGGTGCCTCCGCTGAGCTCACGCCGAAGCAGCGCGCCGATATCGCGGCCAGCATGCAGAAGGCTCTCGAAGAGTACGTGCTGCGCCTGGCGGGCGATGCCGAAAACGTCTGCCTCGGCGGCGGCGTGGCCTGGAACGCCCTCATGGTTTCCGCGCTCGAAACCTCGGGCCGCTTCAAAGGCGTCTTCGCGCAGCCCGCTGCGGGCAATGCGGGCACGGCGCTGGGCGCCGCGCTCAATGTCTGGAACCATGTGCTCGGCGAGAAGCGCCGCATCGACGGCGGCGGCTATTGCATCGGTCCCTCCTTCAGCGCCTCCGAGATCAAACAGGTCCTCGAAAACTGCAAACTGCGTTTCCGCCTGCTCGCCACCGTTCCCGAAACTGCTCGGCGCGGCCGTCGACCGACTCAAAGACGACCGCATCGTCGCCTGGATGCAGGGCCGCATGGAGTTCGGCCCGCGCGCGCTCGGCAATCGCAGCATCCTCGCCTCGCCGCAGGATCCCTATTCCACCGAAAACCTGAACGACATTCATCAAGCATCGCGAGGCCGTCCGCAAATTCGCGGCGTCCGTGCCTGCTGAGCTTGCCTCCGAATATTTCGACGCCGGAGCCAACGCGCGCCATCTCGCCACCGTCGGCCGCGTGCGCCCTGCCGCACAAGGAACAGTTCCGCGGCGCGATTCTGGCCAACGACCTCGTGCGCGTCCACACGGTCTCGCAGGACGACAATCCCCTCTACTGGCAGCTCCTCCACGCGTTCGGTGAGAAGACCGGCCTGCCGGTTCTCTACAACACTTCGTTCAACCTGTTCGGCGAGCCCCTGGTCTGCACGCCGCGCGACGCCGTGCGCAGCTTCTATTCGTCGGGCATCGACGCTATGGTCGTCGGCAACTTCCTGCTCGAAAAATGATCGACGCGCTTAGTAGGGCCAGGCTTTCCAGGGGCACCCTCTGGGTCCCGCCGGGCTTCTGCCAGGCGTCTTCGGTATTGAAGTGAAGCGCTTTCGCGGGGCCGCCTCTCTCGTTGCGGCGGGTATCTTCCTCAGCCGCATCGCCGGCCTGATCCGCGACCGCGTCTTCGCTCACTATTTCGGCGACTCCGCCGCCGCCGACGCTTTCCGCGCTGCATTCCGCATCCCGAATTTTCTCCAAACCCTCTTCGGCGAAGGCGTTCTCTCGGCTTCCTTCATCCCGGTCTATGCGAATCTGCTGGCACACGGCAAACGCGAAGAGGCGGGCCGTGTGGCCGGAGCCATCTTTGCCATCCTCGCTCTCCTGACATCGTTCCTTGTCCTGATCGGCGTCCTCGCCACGCCGCTCTTCATCGACGCCATCGCGCCCGGCTTTCACGGTTCGACCAGGCTGCTCACGATCTCTCTCGTCCGCATCCTTTTCCCCGGCGCCGGATTCTTCGTACTCGGCGCCTGGTGCCTCGGCATTCTCAACAGCCACCGGCGTTTCTTCCTCTCCTACAGCGTCTCTGTGCTCTGGAACATCGCCATGATCGTGGCTCTCATCCTCTTTGGAACCCGCCAGACACAGGACAATCTCGCCGCCACTCTTGCGTGGGCCTCCGTGGCAGGAAGCCTGATCCAGTTTCTCGCGCAGCTGCCGGTCGTTCTGCGTCTCGTTCCCGACCTGCGCATCCGCCTCGCCACGCATCTCGAAAGCGTACGCACGGTGATCCGCAACTTCGGCCCTGTATTCGTCAGCCGCGGCGTTGTGCAGCTCAGTGCTTACATCGATCAGATCATCGCGAGCTGGCTGCCTACCGGCGCCGTTGCGGCTCTCTCCTACGCGCAGACGCTCTACCTGCTGCCTGTCAGCCTCTTCGGCATGTCGGTGTCTGCCTCCGAACTGCCCGAGATGTCGAGCGCCATCGGCGGACACGACGAAATCGCGGCGAAACTCCGCACCCGTCTCGTCAGCGGACTGCGCCGCATCGCCTTCTTCGTCATCCCTTCGGTCGTCGCGTTCATCGCGCTGGGCGACATTGTCACCGCTGCCATCTACCAAAGCCGCAGCGGCAAATTCACACATGACGACGTCCTCTACGTCTGGGGCATTCTCGCAGGCTCGGGTGTCGGACTCCTTGCGTCCACGCAGGGCCGCCTCTATTCATCGGCCTTCTACGCGCTCAAAGACACGCGCACGCCGCTTCTCTTCGCCATCATCCGCGTCGCGCTGACCATGATTCTCGGCTACATCGCCGCGCTGCACTTGCCGCAATGGATCGGCATCGAACCCAGATGGGGCGTCGCTGGACTCACCGCGTCCGCCGGCATCAGCGGCTGGGTGGAATTCGTGCTCCTGCGTCGCGCCCTCGCGCAACGCATCGGCTCCGATCCTGTGGGTGTCGGCTATCTCGCGCGGCTCTGGGCCTCGGCTATCGTCGCCGCTGCCGTGACATGGGGGATCAAGCTGGAAATCCCCGCCACGCTCCATCCGATCGTGCTCGCCTGCGGCACCCTGATCCCCTTCGGCCTGATCTATCTCCTGCTCACCGACCCGCGTCGTCTAAGGCAACGGCTCCGTAGCTGACCGCGTCCCAGCGCGTCCACGCCACCGTCGCGATCACCATCTGCACCGCGACCACCAGCGCCACGCACCCAGGCCATCCGAACGTCTGCCACAGCCATCCCGGCGCCGTTCCGCCCAGGCTTCCGCCCGCGTAATAAAAGCTCACGTACAGCCCCAGCGCCAGCGCGCGATTGTGTTTCGCCGCAACGCCCACGAAGCTCGTCGCCGCCGCCTGTGAAATGAACACCCCCGAGCAACACGCTGCCAGCCCCGCGATCACCGCCCACAGATTCGGTACCAGCGTCAGCAGCGCTCCCGACGCCCCCAGAATCGCCGCGCGCGTCATCATCTTCCTGTGGCCCTCTTTGTCGATGCGCCTTCCCGCCAGAGGCGTGATTCCCGCGCCAATCAGATACACCACGAAGATCGATCCGATCAGCCCCGCGCTCAGCGAAAACGGCGGCGCCGCGAGATGAAACGCCACATAAGTGAACATCGCCGTCTGCGTGAACAGCACGCACGACCCCACGCTGTACGCGGCCATCAATTGCGGATTTTGCAGATGCTCGATCATCGCGCGTCCCATTCGCGTCGGCGCCGTCGCCCCATGATCGAAACGCCCGGAGCGCAGTGACAACGCCAGGTATGCGCCAATCGCCAGGTTGATGCACCCGAGCCCAATGAACGCCCACTGCCATCCCAGATGTTCCGCCGCGAACCCCGAGATCACGCGCCCCAGGAACCCGCCCACCACCGTGCCGCTGACATAGGCCGAGATCGCCGACGCCGCCTTCCCCGCCGGCCACTGATCATGCACATATGCTGTCGTTACCGAGAACACGCCTGGCGTCGCGATGCCCTGCACGAATCGCCAGAACAGCAGTGCGCCCAGGCTTGTCGCTGTCGCGGTGAGCAGCGTCGCAATCCCCAGCGTCGTGGCCGACGCCACGATCACGCGTTTGCGTCCCACCCGGTCCGCAATCTGCCCCATTACCGGCGCGGCCAGCGCTACGCCCACCGTTGTCGCCGTGACCATCAGGCTGATCATCACCTTGCTCGCGTGAAAGATGCCCGCCAGCATGGGCAGCAGCGGCTGCGGCGCAAATAATGTCAGGAACGCGCAGACTCCGGCGAGGATTACCGGAGTGACCGAAGGATTCACTGCCGCTTGCTCACGCGCGCGGTTCGGATTCGAGGCGTGCGGCGTCTTTCTTCAGCTTCGCCACCGGATCGCCGTCAAACAGTCCGTAATACCCACGCACGCGCCCGGCTTTGTCGATCAGCACGAACCGCGTGCTGTGGTCCATGTTGCAGA
Source organism: Terriglobia bacterium (assembly GCA_963709215.1). GTDB lineage: Bacteria > Acidobacteriota > Terriglobia > Bryobacterales > Bryobacteraceae > BOG-234. The sequence continues at coordinate 515,189 of CAVPVO010000002.1, forward strand.
TTCCCCAGCTTGAAAGCATCGTGGTCCAGCATGTCGAGCACTTCCGGCGTCACCCGTCAGAAACGACCAGCGGGATTCATCCGCCGCGTACTTTTTCCCGTACTCCGCCAGCGCCTGCGGTGTGTCGCGTTCGGGATCGACCGTGAACGACACCAGCTTCACGCCCGCGTCCGTCGCGCCCTGAATCGCATGCATCTTGGAGCTCATGCGCGGGCACGAGCTTTCGCAGTTGGTGAAAATGAAATCCGCGATCCACACATGCCCGTTCATCGACGCCCGATCGAACTTCGCGCCCTTCTGATCGGTCAGTTGGAACTCGGGCACTTCGCCATAAACCGGCAGTGGCTTCTCACGCGCGCAACCGGCCAGCAGCGTGGCCGCAATAAATAAGACAGCAGTCCGCATTTTCAAAGCGTCGGCCGGTCGAAAACCATCAGCCCGTAAATCGCCGGCAGATAAACAATCGACGCCAGCAGCACATGCCGCGCCCGCGTGTTCGTCAGATCGAACGCCACCCGCACGCCGGTATACAGAAACCATCCGCCGAGCATCAGCGCGCCGACCAGATAGATCTTCCCGGACATTCCGAGCAGCACAGGAAACAGGCTCACCGGAATCAGCGTGGACGCATAGAGAATGATCTGCCGCCGCGTCGACATGCCGTCCGGCTCGACCACCGGCAGCATGCGAATGCCGGCGCGCGCATAATCTTCGCGGTACATCCACGCGATCGCGAGGAAATGCGGGAACTGCCAGATGAAAAGGATGGCGAACAGGGCCCAGGCTTCCGGCGTCAGCGATCCATGCGAAGCCGCATAACCGATCAACGGCGGCATCGCGCCCGGCAGCGCCCCGATCACCGTCGACAGATGCGACCGCTGTTTCAGCGGCGTGTAAATAAACAGATAGACCGCCAGCGTGAACGCCCCCAGCACCGCTGCCAGCCAGTTCACCGTTGCCGCCAGTTCGAGCGAATCCCAGCACCGCCAGCCCGATCCCGAACCACATCGCGCGCCGCGCCGTCATTTTCTTCGCCGGCAGCGGCCGGCCCGAAGTGCGCCGCATCAGCGTATCCGCGTCGCGTTCGTACCACTGATTCAGCGCCGCCGTTCCGGAGGCGATCAGCCCCGTGCCGACCAGCGTATTCAGCAGCAGCCACCACTCCGGCCCGCCGTTCATCTTCAGGAACGACGCCGCGTCGATGAAATCGCGCTTCAGTCCGAAGAAATAACCCACCCCGGTGCTCATCAGAATGAGCCACGTGATGCGCGGTTTCGTGAGTGCGATGTATTCCCGCATTTAAACGCGCGCGTTCCGTTTGATGATGCCGGGCCCGCTCAGCGCGAACTCACGCGCCGCCGCCGGGATGTTTCTCCGAACCAGAATGGCCAGCGCCACGCTCGCGGCCATCGTCAGCGCGCCAACGGCAACGTGCAGCACCGTGAACGTGACCATCGAGAGGCATCGGCTGCACGGCGTCTGCATACGCGATCCGGCTCATGAATGCGGCGATTCCCAGAAACACCTGGCAGAACGTAATCGCCAGCAGAGTGATCGACGCCACGCGCAGTTCCCGATTCTCCGCGTAGTGCAGCAGGATTCGCAATGAAACCCAAAGTATCACGCCGGTCACTACCGGTGCCGCCGAGATATGGTAAATCGAGCCGATCGCCTTGTGCCGTGCAGCCGCGCCCAGCGCTAACTGCGCGAGCACGCAGACCGGCGCCGCCAGAGACCACTCGCGCACCGGAAACCTCGAATCCTCGGACACCAGCCTCGGTTCCGCCCAGCCACCACCGCGACGTGAATAGCGCCATCGCCACTGTCGTCGAAAAAAACAGCTGCGCCAGACAGGCGTGCGCCGTCGAAATCCACCATGGCAGCAGCAGCAGCACGGTCAATCCGCCCAGCACGCCCTGCGCGATCACCGCAACCAGCGCGACCACTCCCAGCCACTTCATCCAGCGCCGGCGTTCTGCGCGAAACAACCAGACCATCGCCACAATCGTCAACAGCCCGACCGTCGTAGCCACCATGCGATGGCCGTGCTCATACAGGATTCCGCCTTCCATCGGTGGCATCAGCTTGCCGTACGAGAGCGGCCAGTCGGGCACCGAAAGCCCAGCATCGCGGCTGGTCACCAGCCCCCCCGCCACCACCAGCAACAGCGTGGCGCACGCCAGCAGGATCGACCAGCGATGCAGTCCCGGTTTGTAAGTCTCAGCTGCCATATGTGAAATCAATCGTCGCCATCCCGCTCGGTGCCAGCGTCAGCGTACCTTCCTTCTTTCCGAACTTTTCGTGTACCGCTTCGATCGTATAGGTCCCGGGCGGTACGCCTTTCAGCGTAAACGTCCCGTCGTCGCCAGTCACGGCGAAAAACGGATGTGGCGACACTCCTATATAACTGCGCATCCACGGATGCACGCTGCACGTCACCGGGAACAGCACTTCCTCCGCATCGAAGCGCTTGATATTTATGCTCCGCGCGCGGCGGCTCCGACTCATTCCAGGCCGTATTCACTTTGCTCTCGGCATGCACGTTGTGATTCACCGGATCGCTGTTCAGTATCTCCAACTGCTGTCCTTCCATGATGCCGAGCACGTGCGGCTCGTACACGCAGCCTTTCTGGTCAAGCTTCGCCGATTCCGCGGGCGGCGTCCAGCGCGCCTTCGGCAGGCCGTCCTTGATCCAGACGAACACGTTTCGCAGCGTTTTGTTGGAATTGACGACCACGGTCTCCGCTTTCTGCGGCTGTTTTGTGCTGCCTTTCGCACTGCGGATTGGACGACATGTCGATCTCCGGCATCGGGGGCGCATCGCCTGTGAACAGCACGCGTCCGGAAATCGTGCCCGCCGTGGCTGCGTCGACGTGAGCCGTCGGCAGAGCGGCTTCTGTCCGGGTTACGGGTTGCGGAGCACTGCCGCACGCCGCCAGAATTACGAGCGCCCCGAAGGCGAGCAGATGTTTCAACTCCCCATTTTCACATGCTCCACCGTGAGCTACCACCACACGGTGGTAATCCCGGCTTTATCACGGATTGCAATCGCCGGGGAACGGCAGTATCCGAGCGCGCCGGTTCTCCTCGGATAACGCCTGCATTGGCGCGGCACCCCCTTGTTTTATCACCTGAACCCGTGGAATCAACGTGTTGCCCAGCCACGGCACCATGCCGGACCGCGCCGCGGCTCCGCAAATTTGATAAACTCAACTTCGCGCGCGTTACCTCAAGGCTAATAAAGGAGTCAGTCTTTTACAGCCAGAACTGTAGTCTGAATGACGACGAATACCCCACCACCCACCGATCTGAAAGATCTCCCGGAGCTTCATCGCATCGGTTCGCCCGGTCACCCCTCCGTTCCACCGCCCCGCGGAGACGAGAAGCCTCACGGTAAACCCCGCCGGCGCGGCATCATCTGGGGCCTGTTTCTGGTGGCCATCGCTGGCGTTGCGGGCTACGCAGTCTGGCGTGCCGGCCAGCCTGGCGTCTTCCAGCAGCCCGGCCAGAATCAGGGTAACGGCCGCGGACGAGGTCGCGACGGCCGCGGCGGTGGCGGCGGCGGACTCGGCGCTGTTCCCGTCGTCACCGCGAAGGTTAAACGCGCTGACGTCCCGGTTTATCTCAACGGCCTCGGCAACGTCGCTGCGTTTTATACCGTCACCGTCAAATCCCGCGTCGACGGCCAGCTCATGAAGGTCAATTTCAACGAAGGAGACCTGGTTAAAGAAGGTCAGGTCCTCATGGAAATCGACCCTCGTCCCTACCAGGTCGCGTTGCAGCAGGCCGAGGGCACGTACGCACACGATCAGGCGCTGCTCGACGACGCCAAACTGGATCTGGCCCGCTATCAGACCCTGCTCGAACAGGACGCCATCCCGAAGCAGCAGCTCGACACGCAGAAAGCCCTGGTGGCCCAGTACACGGGCAGCCTTCAGCAGGATCAGGCCAATATCAACGCCGCCAAGCTGAATCTCACCTACTCGCAGGTCACGGCCCCTATCAGCGGCAGAGTCGGCCTTCGCCTCGTCGATCCTGGCAACATTGTTCACGCCTCCGACGCCAACGGCATGGTCGTCATCACCCAGCTCCAGCCCATTCAGGTGCAGTTCACCATCCCCGAGGACAACCTCCAGGCAGTCCTCAAAAAGATGCGCGCCGGCGTGCAGCTGACGGTTGATGCCTGGAGCCGCGACAATGCCACGAAACTTGCGTCCGGCGTCTTCACGACCGTCGACAATCAGATCGACAACACAACCGGCACGGCCAAACTGAAGGCAGTCTTTCAGAACGAAGACTATGCCCTGTTCCCGCAGCAGTTCGTCAATATCCGCCTGAAAGTCGACACGCTCACCCAGCGCCTCGTCGTTCCGGGCGTCGCCGTGCAAAACGGCCAGCAGGGCACGTTCGTTTACGTGGTCGACCCGGAGACCTCTAAAGTTCACATCAAGGTCGTCAAACTCGGCATTCAGGATCAGGACAACGCCGAAATCACCAGCGGGATTAACGAAGGTGAGGACGTTGTTATCGACGGTACCGACCGTCTCGATGAAGGCACTCAGGTTCGCGTCCGTAAGCCCGGCGAGCTCGAAGCCATTCAGGCAGGCGCCGGTCGAGGGCGGGGACGTGGCCGCGGACGTGGTCAGGGCGCGCCCAACGGCACACCAAACGGCACACCTCCGAATGGCGGGCCCCCGGGAGGCTTCGGAGCTCAACAGGGCGCTCAGCCCGGCACCGTTGCGCCGCAGGGACTGCAGCCCGGAGTAAATGGCGAGAATCCCGGTGGCTATAAGAAAGGACGCGGCTTCAAGAAGGGTGGGGGCGTCCCTCAGTGAGCCCTTCCCGGATTTTCATCCTCCGGCCAGTAGCGACGTCGCTGATGATGGCCGGAGTGGTTCTCACCGGCGTTGTCGCCTTCCGCCAACTACCGGTGTCGGCCCTGCCGCAGGTCGATTACCCGACCATCCAGGTGCAGACGTTTTATCCCGGTGCCGGCCCCGAAGTCGTCACCTCGGCCATCACGGCGCCGCTTGAAAAGCAGTTCGGTCAGGTCCCCGGCCTGACCCAGATGACCTCCATCAGCTCCTTCGGCAGTTCGCTCATCACCCTGCAATTCTCGCTCGACATCGGCATCGACATCGCCGAACAGCAGGTGCAGGCTTCCATTAACGCCGCCGGCACGTTCCTGCCCACAACCCTTCCCGTCCCTCCCGTCTACAGCAAAACCAACCCCGCCGACTCGCCTATCCTCACGCTCGCCATCACCTCGACCACGCTGCCGCTGCCTAAGGTTGTCGATCTCGCAGAAACCCGCATGGCGCAGCGCATTTCGCAGCTGAAAGGCGTCGGCCTCGTCAGTATCAGCGGCGGTCAACGTCCGGCTGTCCGCGTACAGGGAAATCCCGTCGCCCTGGCCTCCTACGGGCTGAGTCTCGACACGCTTCGCACCGCGCTTGCCAGCGCCAACGTGAATCAGGCCAAGGGCAACTTCGACGGCGCCAGCCAGGCCTGGACCATCAATGATAACGATCAGCTCCAGTCCGGCGCGCAGTACAAGCCGATCATTATTGCTTACCGCAACGGCGCGCCCGTCCGCATGTCCGATGTCGCTACCATAATTGATGGCGCCGAGGACACCCACAAGAAAGCCTGGATCAACGACACTCCGGCCATCGTAATCAACATCCAGCGCCAGCCCGGTACAAACATCATCGGCGTGGTCGACACTGTTAAGGCGCTGCTGCCGCAGATCGAAGCCTCATTGCCCCAGGGCGTCGTGGTTCACGTCGTCACCGATCGCACCACCACCATTCGCGCTTCCGTCGAGGATGTCGAGTTCGAACTGATGCTGACCATCGCGCTTGTCGTCATGGTCATCTTCCTCTTCCTGCGCAGCCTCTCGGCCACCATCATTCCGGGTATTGCCGTGCCGCTCTCTCTGGTCGGCACCTTCGGTGTGATGTACCTGCTCGGCTACAGCCTCGACAATCTCTCGCTTATGGCGCTCACCATCTCGACCGGCTTCGTCGTTGACGACGCCATCGTCATGATCGAGAACATCGCTCGCTATCTCGAAATGGGCGATTCCCCCATGGATGCCGCGCTCAAAGGCTCCGCCGAAATCGGATTCACCATCGTTTCACTCACCGTTTCGCTGATCGCCGTGCTCATCCCGCTGCTCTTCATGGCGGATATCGTCGGCCGCCTCTTCCGCGAATTTGCCGTCACGCTGGCCGTCACCATCATCTTTTCGGCCTTTGTGTCGCTCACTCTCACGCCGATGATGGCGGCGCGCATTCTCAAACACACGCCCGAAAGCCAACAGGGTTGGTTCTATCGCGCGTCCGAATGGTGTTTCGTCAAAACCATCGAACAGTACGGCAAACTCGTGCGCGTCGTTCTGCGCCACCAGCCCACCACCCTTCTGGTGGCTGTCGGTACACTCGCCCTCACCACCTGGCTCTACATCATCGTCCCCAAAGGCTTCTTCCCCATTCAGGACACCGGCGTGATCCTCGGCATCTCCCAGGCCCCCGAAGCGATTTCATTCGTCGCCATGGGGCAAAAACAGCAGGAACTCTCGCGCGTGATCATGCAGGATCCGGCCGTCGAAAATCTCACCTCGTTCATCGGTGTCGATGGTCAGAACACTACCATGAACAGCGGCCGCATCCAGATCACTCTGAAGCCGCTCGATGAGCGCAAGACGCCCGCTCTGGAGGTCATCCGCCGCCTGCAGCGCAATCTGGAACAGGTATCCGGGATCACGCTCTATATGCAGCCGGTACAGGATCTCACGGTCGAGGACCGTATCAGCCGCACCCAGTATCAGTACGCGCTCGATGCCCCGGACAAAGCCATTCTGGACCAGTGGATTCCGAAGCTCGTCGACAAAATGAAGCAGATCCCGGAACTTCGCGACGTGGCCAGCGATCAGCAGAACAACGGCGTCGGACTCGAAGTCGTTATCGACCGCGATACCGCCGGCCGTCTCGGCATCACGCCTCAGAACGTCGACGACGCCCTTTACGACGCCTTCGGCCAGCGTCAGGTCTCAACCATCTACACCCAGTCGAATCAGTATCACGTCGTCCTCGAAGCCCTGCCTCAGATGCAGCAGAACCAGGACGCGCTCAAGGACATCTACGTTCAGGTCGGATCCGCCTCGGCGAACCTCGCTTCCACCATTGCCCTCGCCGGCACCAATACCGCGCTGACCGGCGCCGCGCCGATCTCCCAGGCGCCGCTTCGTTCTTTCACCACGTTCAAGCGTGTCCAGACCCCGATCACCATCAACCATCAGGGACAGTTCCCGGTGGTGACTCTTTCCTTCAATCTGGCGCCGGGCGCGTCTCTGGGCGCTGCCGTTGCCTCCATCCGCCAGGCCACGAAGGATCTTGGCATGCCGGCCAGTGTCGAGCCCACCTTCCAGGGCACGGCGCGTGCCTTTGAAAACTCTCTCGCCAACGAATCGCTCCTCATTCTGGCCGCCATCGTCACCGTCTACATCGTGCTGGGTATTCTCTACGAAAGCTACATCCATCCCATCACGATTCTCTCGACGCTGCCCTCCGCCGGTGTCGGCGCTATCGCGGCCCTGATCCTCTTCAAGGAGGATCTCGATATCATTGCTCTGATCGGTATCATCCTTCTGATCGGTATCGTCAAGAAGAACGCCATTATGATGATCGATTTCGCACTCGAAGCGGAACGTAAGGAAGGTAAAACGCCTGAAGAGGCTATCTACCAGGCCTGCCTGCTGCGCTTCCGTCCCATCATGATGACCACTATGGCCGCCCTGCTCGGCGCTGTGCCTCTTGCCTTCGGTACCGGCGTCGGTTCGGAGCTCCGCAAGCCTCTCGGCATCAGCATCATCGGCGGGCTTCTGGTCAGTCAGGTTCTCACCCTTTTCACCACGCCGGTCATCTATCTCTGGTTCGGTCGTATCGCCGCCTGGCTGGCACATTTCGGAGGCAGCCGTAACGAGGACCCACTGTCGCTGCCGGAAATGACGTAGACGCTGACAAATGAGCCTTTCCACTCCTTTCATAGAACGGCCCGTCGCGACGACGCTCCTTACCGTCGCCCTCACGCTGGCCGGCGGCATCGCCTACTTCCAGCTCCCCGTCTCGGCGCTGCCTCAGGTCGACTTTCCGACCATTAACGTCTCGGCCAGTCTTCCCGGCGCCAGCCCCGAAGTCATGGCGGCTTCCATCGCCACGCCGCTTGAAAAACAGTTCACGCGCATCGCCGGCGTCACCGAAATGACTTCGCGGAGTTCCGTCGGCTCCGCTCAGGTCACCCTGCAGTTTGATCTCAGCCGCGACATCAACGCCGCGGCGCGCGACGTGCAGGCCGCCATTAACGCTGCCGCGGGCTTTCTGCCCTCAAACCTGCCGACCAATCCGTCTTATAAGAAGCAGAACCCGGCCGACCAGCCGATCCTCATCCTCGCGCTCACTTCCGACATCGTCCCGCGCCCGCAGCTCTACGACGTCGCCTCCTCGGTCTTTGCTCAGAAACTCGCCCAGATCGAAGGTGTCGGCCAGGTCCAGGTCAGCGGCAGTTCGCTCCCCGCCGTCCGCGTCGAAGTCAACCCGCAGCCGGTTTCCAAATACAACGTAGGCCTCGATCAGATCGGTACTTTCCTGCAGGGTGCCAACGCCAATAAGCCGAAAGGCTCGCTCGACAACGGCACCGTCACTACGCCGATTCTCGTCAGCGATCAACTGCTCAAGGCGAAGGACTATCAGAACCTGATCGTTGTCTTCCGCAACGGCTCTCCCGTCCGTCTCTCCGATCTCGGCCGCGTAGTCGATTCCGTCGAAGATATTCGCAATCTCGGACTCGCGGACGGCAAGCCCGCCGTGCTGATTCAGGTCCGCCGCCAGCCCAACGCCAACGTCGTCGACACAGTGAAGCGCATCACCGACATCATCCCGCGCTTCAAGGCTTCCCTCCCACCGACAGTTGATTTCAAGATCCTGAACGACCGCACTATCACCATTCGAGACTCCGTCCGCGATGCGCAGCGCAGTATGGTCCTCTCCATCGTTCTCGTGATCTTTGTCGTCTTCGCTTTCCTGCGCAACGGCTGGGCCACCTTCATTCCCAGCGTTTCGGTGCCCGTCTCGCTCATTTCCACCTTCGGCGCGATGTATCTGCTCGGATACAACCTCGATAACCTCTCGCTGATGGGCCTCACCATCGCCACCGGCTTCGTCGTCGATGACGCCATCGTCGTTATCGAGAACATTACCCGCCATATCGAAGACGGCATGCCGGCCATGCAGGCCGCCTTCAAAGGCGCCGAGGAGATCGGCTTCACCGTGCTCTCAATGAGCGTCTCGCTCATTGCCGTATTTATCCCGATCCTGATGATGCCTGGCATCATCGGCCGTCTCTTCCGCGAATTCGCCATCGTCCTTTCGGTCTCCATCGCCGTGTCGCTGTTCATTTCGCTCACCGCCACGCCGATGATGTGCTCACGCCTCCTCAAGGTCAAACACAAACACAACGCCCTCTACAACTGGACCGAAAAAGGCTTCCGCTGGATCATCTCCACATACGCCTCCGCGCTGCAGGCGGTTCTGAGCCACCCCGCACCTGTGCTGCTGGTTATCCTTCTCACCGTCGGCGTCAGCGGCTATCTTTACGTGAAGATCCCCAAAGGATTCTTCCCGCAGCAGGATACCGGCCGTCTGCAGGGCCAGATTCAGGGTCAGCAGCACATCTCCTATCAGTCGCTCGTGGAAAAGACGCGCTGGTTTGAAGAACGAGTCCGCACCGATCCGGATATCGACACTGTCGGCGTCACCGCCGGCGGCAACGGCGGCGGCTGGGGCGGCGCAGCCTCGGCTCAGATCTTCGTCCAGCTCAAAGCGAAGCGCACCACCACACCCGATCAGGTGATCGCGCGCATCCGCCAGAAAACTTCCGGTATGCCTGGCGCAACTCTTTACCTGCAGTCGCAGCAGGATCTCCGCATCGGCGGACGGCAGTCGAACGCCCAGTATCAGTACACGCTCCAGACACAGGATCTCGATCTGCTCAACAAGTGGTCGCCGCTCCTGCTGGATAAGCTTTCGACTCTACCCGAATTGGTCGACGTCAGTTCGGACCAGCAGAACTCCGGCCTGTCATCGAACGTCATCATCGACCGCGACACCGCTTCGCGCCTTGGCCTGACCGCCCAGGCCGTCGACAGTGCTCTCTATGACGCCTTCGGCCAGCGTCAGGTCTCGACGATGTACAAAGACATCAACCAGTACCACGTCGTCCTCGCGCTCGAACAGCAGTGGTGGGAAAGCCCCGACTTCCTGAACGAGGTCTACGTGCAGACGCCGCGCGGCCTCTCGGTCCCGCTCTCCACCTTCACGCATTTCTCGCAGGGCATCACGCCCATCTCGCTGCCTCACCAGGGACAGTTCCCGGCTACCACGATTTCGTTCAACCTCCCCGACGGCATCGCGCTTTCCGACGCCGTAATCGCCATCAACAAGGCTGAGCAGGAAATGGGCATGCCCACCAGCATCACCGGCAAATTCGCCGGCACCGCCCAGGCCTTTCAGGATTCGCTCTCCTCGCAGCCCATCCTCATCCTCACGGCGCTGCTCGCCGTCTATATCGTTCTCGGCATTCTCTACGAGAGCCTGATCCATCCGCTGACGATCATCTCGACACTGCCATCCGCGGGCGTCGGCGCTCTCATCGCGCTCGTGCTCTTTCAAACCGAACTCTCCATCATCGCCATGATCGGCATCATTCTTCTCATCGGTATCGTCAAGAAGAACGCCATCATGATGATCGATTTCGCGCTGGCCGCCGAACGCACCGGCATGAGCCCGCGCGATGCCATCTATCAGGCCTGCCTGCTCCGCTTCCGTCCCATCATGATGACCACCGCCTGCGCCCTGCTCGGCGGCTTGCCGATGGCCTTCGGATATGGCGTCGGTTCCGAGCTGCGCCAGCCTCTCGGTATCGCCATCGTCGGCGGACTCATCGTGAGCCAGATGCTGACTCTGTTCACAACGCCTGTGATTTATCTCTATCTTGACCGTCTCGCCAAACGCTCCAGCCGTAAGCAGCCTTTTGCGAACCGCCCTGGTTTGTTCGTTCCAGGCGGCGTCGCGGAGGGCGCGGATTGAAAACCCGTATTCTGAAACCGGTCCTGCTCTCCGCTGTGCTGTGTTCCGCCTGCAGCGTCGGTCCGAGATACGTCGCGCCGACTCTTCCGGCCCCGGCCCCCGTTGCGTTCCGCGAGATGAAAGGCAACGACGACTGGAAAATGGCCACCCCGAGCGATGGCCTCATCAAAGGCAAGTGGTGGGAGATTTTCGGCGACCCCCAGCTCAACCGGCTGGAGGAAATGGTTGAGATCAGCAACCAGAACGTCAAGCAGGCCGAAGCGCAGTTCCGCCAGGCGCGCGCCGTCGTCCTGGCGGATCACGCCAACTACTATCCGACCATCGGCGCCACGCCCGCCATCACCCAGAGCGACTCCGGCCCCGCCGTCCGCGGTGGCAATGGTGTGTTTAATGCCGGCACGCGTACCCAGACTTTTTCTCTGCCTTTCCAGGCCAGCTGGGAGCCCGACCTGTGGGGACGCGTGCGCCTTTCTGTCCAGAATGCCTCTGCCACGGCACAGGCTGACGCTGCCGATCTGGAGAACGTGCGCCTCGCCGCCCAGGCTCTGCTCGCGACAGATTATTTCCTGATCGCCGGCAATGACATGCAGCAGGCCGTGCTGCACGACACGATCGAGGCATACCAGAAGAACCTCCAGCTCACGATGAACCGTTTCAACGGCGGCGTGGCCTCGAAGAGCGACGTCACCCTGGCCCAGACGCAACTCTACGGCGCCCAATCGCAGAGCACCGATCTTCGCATCACCCGCGCCCAGGACGAACACGCCATCGCCGTGCTGACCGGCCGCGCGCCTTCCGAAGTTGAAATTCCGGTTCTGTCGATGAAAGCGCCGCCTCCGATTCCTCTCGCTTTGCCCTCGCAGCTGCTCGAGCGTCGTCCGGATATCGCCGCTGACGAGCGTCTCGTCGCCGCGGCCAATGCCAATGTCGGCCTGGCCGAAGTAGCCTACTATCCGACCCTCACGCTTTCCGCCAGCGCCGGTTTCCTGAGCACCAGTCTCTCGAAGCTTTTCACGTGGGGCGCGCGGACATGGTCCGCCGGACCGTCGCTCTCCCAGACGCTCTTCGATTTCGGTCGCCGCGGCGCCCAGGTCGAAAACGCTAAGGCCGCGTACGATGCCGCCGTTGCCGGTTACCGTCAGACCTGTCTTTCCGCGTTCCAGGAAGTGGAAGACGATCTTGCTTCGCTCCGCTATCTCGCCGAAGAGGCGCAGCAGCAGGCCGAGGCCGTCGCCGCCGCCAAAACCTCTCTCGATCTGGAAATCGAACGCTACAAAGCGGGCACGGATTCGTACCTGAACGTCATCACAACCCAGACCATCTACCTTGGCGATGAACAGAACGCTGTGGCCATCCTGCAGCGCCGTCTCACGGCGGCCGTCGATCTGGTCAAAGCCGTGGGCGGCGGCTGGGATGCGTCAACCCTGCCCGGCGAACAGGGAATTCGCAGTCAGGGGCTGGCCACAGCGGTCAGCACGACTAACGTAGCTCAGCCCATTTCCCGGTAGCCTCTCCCGCCCGGCATCCCTTCCATTCGGTCTTCAACAGGAGTAATATCTGCTCCATATTATGCCCGTCACGGGGCGGGCGTTATATGAGGTGCCTATGTTCGACAGCCTTGAAGACCAGATCAAAAAGGACGAAAAAGGACAGACCAGCACGCGGGAGCGCGTGATCCTCTGGCTGACAATCTCTGCGGCGTCAATTGCCGTTTTCGGCGGCCTGATCATGGCCGTCCAGCACTTCCAGTAAGGGGCGTTCTACAGCTTCGCAATCACGGCGTCGGTGAACTCCGCCGTTCCGGCCACCCCGCCGACGTCGCGGGTGAGGTGTTGTCCCTCGCGATAAACCGCCTCGACAGCTTTCTGTAACCGGATAGCTGCATCGCGCTCTCCCACATGCGCCAGCATCAGCCGCGCCGACTGCATCAGCGCGGTCGGATTCGCCAGTCCTTTGCCTGCGATATCCGGCGCCGACCCGTGTACCGCCTCGAACACGGCGCAGTTGTCTCCCAGATTCGCGCCCGGCACTATCCCCAGTCCACCCACCAGCCCCGCCGTCAGGTCCGAAATGATGTCTCCATAAAGATTCGGCATCACCAGCACATCGAAAGTCTCCGGCCTCATCACGAGCTGCATGCAGGCGTTGTCCACGATCAGCTCACCGTACCCGATCTCGGGAAATCCCGCCGCCACCTCCCGGCAGCACTGCAGAAACAGGCCGTCGGTCTTCTTCATGATGTTGGCCTTGTGAATCGCGACAACTTTCTTCCGTCCCTCGCGCAGGGCATATTCGAATGCCGCTTTCGCGATATTGATCGACGCCGTCCGCGTGATCACCTTCAGGCTCTCCATCACGCCGGCAGCCACCTCGTGCTCGATCCCCGCGTACAGGTCTTCCGTGTTCTCGCGGAAGATCACCAGATCGATTGCCAGATCCGAAAACCGCGTTTTCAGCCCCGGCAGCATACGCACCGGCCGGAAATTCACGAACAGGTTCAACTTTTTTCGCAGCGCCACGTTGACGCTTGAGTGCCCGCTCGCTATCGGTGTCTCCGTTGGGCCCTTCAGCCCGAGGTGCGTCCGCGCCAGCGATTCAAACACCGCCTCTGGCAGGTAATTCCCGCACATCTTTTCCGCGGAGATGCCCGCCTGCACTCTTTCCCATTCCACTGCGACTCCGGTCGCCTCCACCGCCCGCGCGGTCGCGTCGGCCACTTCAGGTCCGATCCCGTCGCCCGGAATCAACGTAATTTTGTGCACGTTCCGAGTATACGAACGTTCCGGATTTACGAAAACCTGGTCCGGGTTCAGTCCTGCGGGCCCGATTTGACGACGCGGGCGAGCTGCAGTACGCGCGAACTGATCCGCAGCCGCGCGTCGCTCGCCACGCCGGCATTGATCTCGAACCCCAGATGGCCACCCTCGCGCGTGAAATTGACCATCCCTCCGTGCTGGGCGAAGCCCTCGGATTCACTCACGGTCAGGATGCCGGTGCGCGGCAGTGTCTTCAGGATGAGGCGCACGCGTTTCCGCTCGGATGCGCTGATGAAAACTATCTGACAATCGGCAGCCTGCGCGGGGTCGGTGATGTCGGTTAGCGCAATTGGATGACCTAGAACCATCTTTCCTCTGAGCACGTCGCTCAGTGAACTGCCGAACGGGCTGGCGCCAAGCACGCAGATCCGCAGCGGATCCTTGTCACTCCGAAAAGCTTCCGCTGGCCATTCCACGAACTTGGCGAAATTATAGAGGAATGCTGCCTTTAACTGATACTCATCCACGGTTCCGGCGGACATAACTGAGGCCAGCACCATGCCTGACAGCAAGCGCGTTGTTCTCCACTTATTGCTGGCGAGTCGCATAAGCAGCCTCAAAAGTGCCAGTTGATTCGGGCGACCGCGGCCCGGCCGACTTCGGTCGGCGTCAACACAAAAGAACCGTCAAGAAACTCCAGATGGCGCGCCGTAAGCAGATTCTGGCCGCCCAGGGACACGTCGGTTTTTTCGCCGATGTGCCAGCTGAGCGACGAGTCGACGCGTGTGTAGGCCGGGACAGTGCCGGTGCCTGTCGAACCATTGATGAGCGAGTCAACATAATATGCCGAGATATCCCAGTTCAGATTCCGCCGCAGCCTGAGTGAGGAACGCAGCTGAGCCTGAAATTTGGGATTGTCGCCTGCAGCCGCTGCGAATGTCGTGTCCTGGCTGGTTGGATCCGTATAGTAGTGCTGATGCAGGAAACTGAAACCCGGTGAAATCGTCCAGCGCGCCGCCGGGCGCCAGCGGGTGTAGAACTCAACTCCGAAGTCGTGTGCTTTTCCGAGGTTTTCGTATTGGCTGGGAATCACCAGATGCGGCGCGGCAGGCGTCGATGTGAAATAAGGCGCCTCGGGCTCAAACGTCTGCAGGGAATCGTAATCGCTGTAAAATACACTCGAATCGAACGTGAGGTTCCGGGCGATTTCTCTGCGGTAACCCAGTTCGTAGTGGATCATCCTCGGTGAGGTTCCCAACGGATTGCCGCTGACGTGCTCCAGAGCGAATCCTCCGCCGGGAAGCGGAATGGATGCGAAGTCAACCTGCGCTGCCGAGTAAAGCCAGGACGGCTGTTCAATCGCCCTGGAGACGGAGAACCACAACGTTTGGCGATCAGAAGGCGACCAGGCCAGCTGAAGACTGGGCTCGAACTCAAAACCGGTATAGCTGTTGTGCTCGATTTTAGAGCCTATCGTCAAAGCCAGCGAACTGGAGATGCGCACTTCATCCTGCAGGAAGGCGCTGGAGAGATAGTCGAGTCGGTGCCCGCTCCCGAGTGTGATTTCGTATCCATCGGTGAATGCCTGATCGGACACCCTGAAGTCGATTCCGGTGACGATATCGTTCCTCGGTCCCGCGTGGAAATGATAGTGGAAGTCGGCATCGCCGGTGTTTTCGATATTCAGCCCCTGATCGAAACGCCTGTAACGATTGTAGTAGAGCTGCAGAGTGGCTTCGGATCCGTCGGAGAAGCTGTGACTCCAGCGCCCCACAATGTCTTCCGCGTCGACTTGGACACCCTCATTGAGCGTATAGAGATTCGGCAGGTTGTTCAGCAATAGAGTCGTAATAGGCTGAGCCTCGCTGTTGCCAAGAGCGTCGCCCTGCAACGTCACGTTGTCCTGTTTGGAAAGACTCCAGTCTGTCCGGAAGCCCATCTGCGAGCTGTGGCCATCGTCGACGGCCGAGCTCCCGCTGACTAAGGGGGAACTGCTGTTAGCCGTATATCGCGCATAGGCGCGGTAGGCACCGTCTGACCCCGCCGGTCCGCCGTATTCGAGGAGACCCTGGGCACGATCGAAAGACCCGGTGACTGCCGCTATCTGACCGCCCGGCGTCTCGCGCGCCGTCTTCGTGATGATGTTGATGACGCCGTTCATGGCGTTGGCGCCCCACACCGTCCCGCCGGGACCCCGGATCACTTCGATGCGATCGATGTTTTCGAGAGGCACCCCCAGCTGATCCCAGTAGACGCCCGAAAAGGCAGGAGAGTAGATCGTTCGGCCGTCAATCAGAACCAGCACTTTACCCGAATAGCGGCTGTTGAAGCCGCGAATGCTGACAGCCCACGCGTTGGCATTGATGCGGGCCACATCCACACCCGGCACCATGCGAAGCAGGTCCGGAATATTTGTCGCGCCTGAGTGGCGGATGTCGCTGCTCGTGATTACGTAAACCGAACTCGGCACCTTCGAGAGTGCCTGGTCCTTTTTCGATACAGATGAAACATCGAGCTTCATCAGGTCCTCGATGCTGATCTGCGTAAGATCCGTGGATGACGTCGTCTGTGCTGCCGTTGCCACCGCAAGGCTTAAGCTCAGGGCCAGGCGCCCGGCGCTGCAACTGGCTGACCAATGCCAGCGCCTCCGGAATCTGTCGACCCCGGTTCTCACAGACCCACTTTTATCCGTAGACATAAGCTTCTTTTCCCGCACTCGCTTCGATTTCCGCGAAGCCCCGTTTCAGCGATTCCGCCTCAAACTGGACAGCTATTTCCCCGGCTGGTACCGGCCGGGAAAAGTAATATCCCTGCGCATAGTGACACCCAAGGGCTTCGAGCGCGTGCAGCTGTCCGTTCGTTTCCACTCCTTCTCCCACAACTCTGAGGTTCATAGACCGCGCCAGTTCAACGATTGCCCGAACGATCTCCCCGCCTTCTGCGCTCGTTCCGAGGTCTCTGACAAACGAGCAGTCGATCTTCAGCGTGTCGAAGGGCAGCCGGTTAAGCGTGCTCAGGGACGAATAACCTGTGCCGAAATCGTCGATCTCAAGCCCCACACCCAGTTTTCTTAGTCGTTCGAGGACCCGAATCGTCTCATCGGAGTTTTTCATCAGAGTGCTCTCGGTCATCTCGAGGCGCAGCGTGCCCGGCATGAGGTTTGATTCTGCCAGCGCCCGTTCGACGTCTTCCACGAAGGTTTCTGACGCCAATTGCCCGTAGGTGACGTTGACGGCAACGCTTAGCGGAGGGCTGGACGGAAACCGCCGCTGCCAGACAGCGGTCTGTTTACAGGCTTCTTTCAGCGCCCATCTTCCGAGCGGCACTATAAGGCCCGTTTCTTCGGCGATCGGGATGAATTCTTCAGGCGAAACCAGGCCCCGTGACGGATGTTGCCACCGCGCGAGCGCTTCGCAGCCCGTGATTCGCCGGCGGCGAAGGTCTATCTGCGGCTGGTAGAACAGGACCAGTTGACCCGCGTCGATAGCCCTGCGCAGGTCGGTTTCGATCTCAAGACGGGCCATGGCACTCTCGCGCATGCCCTGATCGAAGATTTCGAAACGGCCGCGGCCGCCTTTTTTCGCCTGATACATCGCGGTGTCCGCGTTGCGCAGCAGGTCCGCGGGCGTCTCCCCGCCTGAACTGAACGCAATGCCGATGCTGCAATTGGCGAACATCTGGCGCTCAGCGAGATGGACCGGTTGGCCCAACTGACGCAGGATCCTCTCAGCCAGAGCCGTTGCCCCCCTGGTAGCGGCGTCGCCGTGCAAAAGCACGGCGAATTCGTCACCGCCGAGCCGGGCGACGATAGTGGAAAGTGCGCCCGCATCTTCCCGGGAAGTCTTCCTTGTGCACGACTGCAATCCCTGAGCGACCTCCACCAGCAATTCATCGCCGGCTGCGTGACCCAGGCTGTCGTTCACCACCTTGAACTGATCGAGGTCGAGAAAAAGCACCGCTACCGGCACCGCAGACCGGGCCGAGGCTTCGAGCGCGCTCTCGAGCCTGTCCAGAAAATAGAGCCGGTTTGGCAGGCCGGTTAACGGGTCCGCAATTTTTCCGTCTGTGACATCTGTCAGCGATCCGGCCGCGCGCACCACTCGTCCGGTCCCGTCCCTCACCGCTTTTCCGCGGCTCAGTACCCAGATGAAGGTGCCGTTGCAGTGACGCATCCGATACTCGCAGACAATCTCGCCCGTTTGCCGGATTCCGGTCCGCCACGCGTTCAGCACTCGCGGACGATCCGTCGGGTGGACATGTTCATTCCACTCCTCGTCGCCCCAGTACTTCTCTGCTTCTGGATAGCCGAGCATCTGATTTCCGCGTGGCGAAAGATAAAATCTTCCGTCCGATTGTCTCCAGTCCCAGAGCCCGTCGTTCGCGCCGCGGGCGGCCAGCGCGAAGCGCTCCTCGCTTTCTCGCAGCGACTCCTCTGCCGCCTTCCGCGCCTTCTCGTGCTGCTCGATCTGCGCCAGCATCTCATTGAAGGCGCCTATCACCACGCCGGTTTCGTCCGCTGCCTGCCAGTTCACGCGCGCCGAGTAATCCCTGTCGAGCGAAACATGCTTCGCCACTCCCGCCAGCAGCGCGAGCGGACGCGTAATCGATTTCTGCAGAGTCGAACTCAGCAGCAGCGCAATGCCAAGGGAGAACAGCGTCGCCATGGTCACGATTCCGACATAGCTCCGCATCCGCGACTCGAATTCGCCGGTGCTTGCGCGCAGTAAGACCGTACCGATGGTCTGCCCACCCATCGTGATCGGGCGCGAGGCGGAGAGCGTGCCGTCTTCGAACCATACCCCCGTCCGCGTCAGTGTCGACGGGGGTCGCTCGGGGACAGCGTTGCTGAATCGCTTCGGGTTGCGGTGCCAGACGAAGAGATGGTTGTCGGAGTCGTAGATTGCCGCATCGATCAGGCTGAGGTCACCGCGCAGCGCGGCCAGAGTCTCGCTGGCCGCCCGCTCATCGCGGAAACTGAGCGCCCCCGTGCTGCTCTCGGCGATGATGCCCGCCTCGGTCGAGATGGCGTGTTCGGCCTCGCGCCGCATCTGAAAGCGCTCGTATCCGAGCAGCGACAGCCCGACCAGCAGGAGCGCTACACTTCCGTTCAGCAGGATAAGTACTGAAAACTTGGTGCGGATCGAGCTGTTCCGAAACCGTTTCACCAGCCGCATCGCCGATCTACGGGGCCCTTCCTCCCCGGTAGCGATATCGGCAGTCCAGGCGCAAACCTTTAATACTCCTGCCGTTTCAGCGCATCCTCCCGCCGGCGGTTGACCCGTCCCGCAGTGGCTGACGGCCTTCCGGTGCATACTTACAAAAGGAGCGTTCTGAGCAGATGGCCCTGGCTGCGGTTAGTGTCCTGAACGCTGCGAAACTTCTTGTTTTCAGCCCCATCCTTGTCGCCGCGCTGTTCGCGCAGAGCCGACCAGCGTGAAGACAGGCGACCGCGCTCCCGAGATCGACTGGAGTAAGGTTGTCCGCGCACCCGAGGCCGGCGGGTACCACCCTGGCCTCACGGGGCAATACACCTTACTGTCCTTCCTGCCAAATGTCACGGCGAACGCACAGACGATCAGCCGCTGGAACGATCTGATCGCGAAGTTCGCCGATAAACCGGTGCGGTTCCTGTGGATTGCGTCGGAAAGCTGGTCCGCGGTCGAGCCCCTCCTGAAGGAACATCCGATGAGCGGCTGGCTGCTGATCGACGAGCAAGGCGAAGTCGCGCGGGCTTACGGCTTCCACTTCGGCGATGCTGTTATCGATCCCTCGGCACCATCGCCGGATTCACCACGTTTGTCGATGCGACCGTGCTCACAGCCGTTCTCGATGATGGCAACGCCGTGGCAATCCGGCCTCTGACACCGACGACGATCAGGTGTTGAAGCTGCTGGCCCGCGGCAAGCTCCGAATCGAAACTGAACCGCCCCGCTTCAGCCCGCCGGATCCGCCCGAGAAGCCCGATATCGCGCCGTCGTACGAGGTGCATATTTCGCCCTCGCATACCGACGGTACCAAAGGGTCCGCAGGACCGGATTTCTGGATCCAGCGTGGCTTCGATCTGAAGACGATGGTGTCGATCGTTTACGGCAAATATGGTGACGAGGGCCGCGTGATTCTGCCCGCGACGCTGGACAACGGCGAACGATTCGACTTTGTCGTTGTCCTGCCCACAGAAGAGAGCCAGGACGCGATTTATCACCTGGTGCAGCGTGCGATCGAAAAGCAATTCGGAATTTCCCCTGCGATCGAGAGCAGGCCGATGGAGGTCTATGTGATGACAGCCGTCAAAGGCAAGACGCCGCCAGCCAGGACGGGACCCGACAGCTTCGGAGCAGACACCGGTACAAGCGGCTTCCAATTCACGCTGCCCGAGGGGACGGAACCCACGGCGGAAGCCATGAAAAAAGCCGTCGAGGAGCTGATGAAGCACCCGGAGAACCTCGGCCTCGCGAACATCAATGCCTTCAACACCACGATGGACGACTTCCGCAAGACGCTCGAACGCAGCTTTGGCCGTCCGGTTATCGACGAGACCGGTCTCGAAGGTGTTTACGACATTGAAGTGCAGGGGGACGCCAAAAACACCGACGAATTCATCCGCATGCTGCGCGAACAGGCCGGGCTGGTACTCACACCGGCGACCAGAAGCGTCGAGATGCTGGTCGTGCGATCACTCAACTGAGCATCGTTATCCGCATAGGTCCTTATTGCCGGAGTGATCGTTCTTATCGCTCCAGCCAATCCTGCCGTTCGGCAACCGGATCTTGAGCCACCACACTGACGGTCCGCGCTGATCTGAAGGAAACGGCCTCTCTCCCAGCACGAGTCCGACGCGACGAAAACGCCGAGAAACACGGCGCCGACTTTTCCGTTCGACCAGCCGTATGCAAACCTCACCCTCGTAATCCAGCACAATTCCCGACGGCGCGATCTCTCCGCTGGCGGAGTCGACGACTGCACTAAGATATTGCGCATGAGTGGACCGCTCAAGGACCAAGTGGAGGCACGCCTGCCGTGGCTTCTCAACGACCTCGGTTTTCGGATCAGCTCGTCGAGCTACGACTACAAGGCCATGGGGTCGTCCAGGGTTTTCCTCAAATCAGACGCGTTGCGCCTGCAGTTCGTATATGACGGTAGCGGCCCCTGGATCGAGGTGGCGTCGCCATCCGACCCCGATTTCTGGATGGAACTGGGTTCTCTGTGGTATTCGCTGAGCGGGAAGCGGCCGAATCCTCAGCTCGAAGGATGGGCTTGGTTCTTTCGGGACCACCTCCGCGAAATCTCCGAGGCACTCGGTCCGCAGTACCCAGCCACGAAGCAGGCGTGGGAAAAGATGATTGCCGAGCGACAGGAAATCCTGGCGCGTTACGTCCCGCCACGCGGGCGGTCCCAGGACCTGATGGGGTTACCAAGGACGCCGACTGGCGCGTTCCTGACGGGGCCCCTTGGCTGGATAATAGCGGGTGCCTTGTTTGTCTGGGAAATCATCCGTTAGCCCGTCACTTCACCTCCACATCGAACTCGAAAAAACCCTCGTGCTCCCGAAACTCCGCCGCGCCGCTCTGATTCCGGAACACGTTCCTCGTCCGGCCATTCACCGAAAACGACGTCTGCCCGTTCACCGTCCGCTGAATCAGCGCCCCGGCCTGCTCGTTCGGCGCCACGAACCCCGCGCCCGCCCGCAGCCCGTTCCCTTCCGGCCCGTTGCACCCCATCGGCCCCAACCCCTGCAGATCCCAACAGACATTGCCCCTCGCATTGCTGATCACCACCCCGCGGCCTGACGTATTCGGCACACTCGCGCCCCACTCCAGATGCGCCGGCAGGATCACATGGAATCGTCCCGGCCCGATCGCCTCCGGGCTCGCCTTCTCCGGCGTGCACAGATTCCGCTCCGGCAGACATGCCGCTTTTTCAAACCGCACGTTCGAGCTGATGTCCTCGATCTTCGAAAACTCAATCGACGAATCCACGCTCTCCCGCAGTTTCGGATCGAATGACCAACTCAGCACATCGTGGTTCTCCCAGCCCGCGCCCGTTGCCGCCGTGAACCCGATATACGCGCTCCCCGACGCATCGATGATCGTCCCCAGATCCACCGACGCCCGCAGCACCGGCTTCATGAGGTCGTCGAGATAAACCGAGATCACCGGCGGCTCATACACCACGCGCGCCACATGCACCGCGCCGTCCTTGAGCACGGTTTTGAGTTTCCCCACGCGCCCCAGCCGCGGCGGCGGCCAGCGCAGCGACCCGATCGGTCCATTCGTGCTGATCGACAGCGAATTATCCGACGGATCGCCGTCTTCCGCGTTCTTAAACGTATCGAAGAAAACCGCGATGCTTTGCGGGATCGCCTGTTCCTGCTCGTGCCCGTGCCCGCCGAGGCCGAATCCGCCCGATCCGCCGCGCCCGCCGATCGCGTCCGTCCCCACATTCTGCAGCACCAGCGCCAGCCCGTCGGCCCCGCGCCCCAGCCCTCCCTGTTCAGTAAGCTGAAAGCGGAACGTGGTCGTGAACCCGCCGCGCACCGGTACGCGCTCACTGAACCACGCCGCTCCGACAGCATTGGTGTTCGCGGGTGTCAGCCGCAGGACGCCGCCGGTAACCGAAGCGTCCTGCCGAAGTTGCAACCCGTCAGCGGAGGAAAAATTGTCGAACGAAAAGCTCTTCCGTTCCTGTGCCGCGCCGATTCCAGCGCAGATCATCAGACACGCGAACGCTCGGAAGTGCACTGCACCATTTCATCATGTCCCGAAGAATTTTCGTAAAATAGGAGGTCGAACGAACCACATGAAATACTCGTGGATCAGTGCGGCTATAGGACTTGCTTTATCGGCGCCGGGAATGCATGCGCAGATCATGGCGACTATCGGCCCTGTTACGGCCGATAGTGTTGGGTTGCCGCCGCAGCCTCCCTTTATTACTCTTCTCGGAATCGCCAGCCCCGGCAAGCTGGCGACCGACCCGTCTATCCCGCCCAAAGGGGCAGCCCGTGAAGTCTTCTACGAAGAGCTGCGGGCTATTACTTCGCCGGCAGGTCCGGCCGGTTCGGTGGAAGCAAGCGTGCGCACGAAGTATGACGAACAGGGTCGCGTTATCGAAAAGATCGAGAATCGCTTCGGCAACGAAACTGATGACGTCTACCGTTATCAAGGCGGCCTCCTGGTAAGCATAGAAACTAACTATCCGAATGCCAGGAAGCCTCAGCCCATTGCCTGGAATTATTGGACCTATGACAGCAGGGGCAGGCTCACTGAGTATCGCCGCGGCAGGGGCACGGAGATTCAGAATCACGAGGTCGGCTTCCGATACGACAATCAGGGACGCCTGCTGGGATTCGACTATAAACAGGGCAGGGACGACCAGCTATTTAGCCATACCGATATCAGCTACTCGAGCGATGGCAAAACCGTAGTGGTGACCCAAACCTTTGCGGGGACCAAAATCGTTGACCGAAGCACACGAACTCTGGACGAAAAAGGCCGGGTGGTGCAGGTAGCGCTCGCCAGCGAAGGACGAGCTGCGGACAAAGAAGCGAGCATCATTCTTTTTCGATACGACGAGCGGGGCCGGCTTGTGGAACAGACCACAAACGCGGCCGGTTTCAGTGACTCGGGCGCAGAGCAGGACCTCCCTCCGGGCACCATATCGATCACCTACGACGACACGTTGCACGGGAAGACCACAAAGTACTCTTCTCCGGGCGAAGGCGACATGGAAACGTTCGTGACCCAGGATGACGGCGGAGCAACGACCGGCTTCGGGATAAAAGCCGCATCCGAACGGACCTTTTCAGCGATTCGATGTGAATATGACCGCCAGGGTAACTGGACGAGATGCCGTCAAATCAGCCAGTCTGACGGGCCAAGGATCAGCAAAGATTTTCACCGCACGATTACCTACCGCTGACTGAGCGGAAGTCCTGCCCTACTTCATCAACTCCGCCAGCTTATCCTTCACCGCCGCGCCCCAGATGTCGTACCCCTTCGCCTGCGGATGCAGGTTATCCGCCCGGAACGAATCCGCCAGAAAGACACCCTTCTCATCCAGGAACTTCGCGCCGATATCCATATAGAACACGTGCCGCTGATCGTCCAGCTTTGAAATGATCTTATTGACCTCCGCAATCTTGTCGCGCACCGGGTCGCCCGGCAGGCTGCGCGGGAAAATCGCCAGCAGCAGAATCTTCGCGTCAGGAAAATCCTTCCGCATCTCCAGCACCACCGCCCCCACGCCTTCCGCAATCTCCGGCCCTGACGACGTCCCCGTATTATTCGTCCCGATCATCAGCATGACCGCCTTCGGCTGGAACCCCTGGCCCTCGCCGTTCTTCAGCCCCCACAGCACGCCCTGCGTCGTGTCGCCCGCAATGGCGAAGTTCGCCGTCCGCATCGCGCCGAAATATTTATCGAACATCGCCTTGTTGGCGTCGCCCTGCACCCACCAGTCGGTGATCGAGTCCCCATGCAGCAGCAGGTCGATATTCCCTTTGCGCGCGATCTCGACAAACCCTTCGTGGCGCGGACCCATGCGCTGCACGGTCTGCGTGTAAGTTGCCGCCACATTCAGCCGCGGCGGCTGCAGCATCATCAGGGACTCAAACTTCTCCAGCAGCGGCTTCATCGGCGACTGGTCCGCCGCCACCCACTTCGCCAGCGCGTCGTTGACCTTCGTCAGCTCTTCAGGCGTGGGGCGGGGAATCGCCACTTCCGGCGGCACCGGCGCCGATGGCCCTATGACCACAACTGGCAGCGGCCCTCGCCCCGGACCACCCTGCGCCGCCGCAACACCGGCCAAAGCAATTAACGCGACAGAAACACGAAGTGCACGAATCATACTTTTCTCCTGAGTGAATTCCCCCAGTCTACCCAATCTGATGTGGGGCAGGTTGCCAACCTGCAGCGAGGTTGCTTACCTCGCTCTTCTTTTAGGTGCCCGAAATACCTTCGCCGAAACCGCTGTCACATGCATGTTCTCGCTAGGCGGATGCCCCATCGCATCGATCGAATATTCCAGAAACGCCGGAAACTCGAATGTTGCCGGGAACGGCCGCCCGTCCGTGAAAATCTGCCGCCGCAGACTATCGACTTCACACAGGATCAGCGTCACCTCGGCGCCTCGACAGCAGCCCCGGCACCGGCCACCCGTATTCGCCATGACACACGTTGGTCGCCTGAAACTCGGCCGCCCGCTTCTTCATCGCCGCCCCGCCCGCCGGCGTCAACAGTTGCTTGCCTTTGAAGTCGATCAGGATGTTCATCGCGTACTTGTTGTGCTGGGTGCCAGCCTGCATGCCCATCGGTGACGCGTTGAGTTCTGCTTCGAATTCCGCGCCGAAGATACGTTTGATTTCCTCGGGCGTGGTAATTTCATCCGCCCATACGCCGGCCAGGCCCGGCTTGCCATTCGCTGCGCGGGCGCTGGCGCGTTGACATTCACCCTTCCGTTTTTGAGCCGCGGCACACCCGGCTCCGGATAATCCAGCCACTGCGCCCTGCACCCGACACTCAGAAGCACCGCGGGTGCCGCCCCTCGCTACCAGATCATCCCCGGATCATACCGGAGATGCCCCGGTTCCCGCACTCAGCCGGGGATTTCCTGCCTTGCCTTTCATCTGTGTTCATCTGTGTTCATCTGTCGCCAAAATCCTTCTTCGCCCTCACTCCACGACACCCCCGGCGTTAACCTGTGAATATCCCTTCTTCCATGCCCCTAGTCGCTCTCCAGACCTCCACGCCGGTCCCCCAGGCCAACGCCCGCCTCGTCGACGCCCCCGCCCTCGAGCGCGCCCTCACCGCCTGCATCGAAGGTGAAGTCCGTTTCGACGCCGTCTCCCGCGCCCTCTACTCCACCGACGCCAGCGTCTACCAGATCGAACCCCTCGGCGTCGTCGTCGCCCGCACCCGCGAAGATCTCATCCGCATCGTCCGCCTCGCCCGCCAGTTCCGCTGCCCCGTCACTCTCCGCGGCGGCGGCACTGCGCAGGCCGGACAGGCCATCGGCGCCGGCCTCCAGGTTGACACTTCCAAATACTTCAACGGCATCCTCGAACTCAACGTCGCCGAACGCTGGGTGCGCGTCGAACCCGGCATCGTCCTCGACGAACTCAACGCCGCTCTCCGCCCCCACGGCCTTCGCTTCGCGCCCGACGTCTCCACCGCCAGCCGCGCCGCCATCGGAGGCATGATGGGCAATAATTCCTCGGGCGCCCGCTCCGTCATCTACGGCAAGACTATCGACCACGTTCTCGAACAGCACGTCGTCCTGGCCGATGGCTCCGTCGCCCACTTCCGCGCTCTCACCGCCGAGGAACTCGAGGCCGCCATGCAAGGTGAATCTCTGGAAGCCGAGTGTTATCGCACCGTCCGTCGCGTTGCCGCCGAATGTGCCGATGAAGTCGATCGCCGCTTCCCCAAGGTGCTGCGCCGCGTCGGTGGGTACAATCTCGACGAATTCATCCACCCCGCTCGCCCATTCAATCTCGCCAAACTCATGGTCGGCAGCGAAGGCACACTCGGCGTCGTCCTCGAAGCCAAACTCAATCTCGTCCCGCTGCCCAAACACAAAGCCGTGCTCGTCGTGCAGTTCGAAACTCTCCTCGAAGCCCTCGCCGCCACGCCGCGCATCCTCACCCACGGCCCCTCCGCCTGCGAGGTTATGGACGAGTTCATCCTCAACCACACCTACCTCAGCCCTAATCTGCAGCGCGTCCGCGAGACCTTCATCGAAGGCAATCCCGGCGCCATCCTCTGCATCGAGTTCTACGATGATCACGCCGAAAATCTCCCCGGCCGTCTCCGCGCTCTCGAACAGGACCTCATCGATCACCACTTCGGCTACCGTTACGTCCACGCGCTCGAACCCGCCCAGCAGGCCCGCGTCTGGCATCTCCGCGAAGCCGCCC
Organism: Terriglobia bacterium; assembly: GCA_963709215.1. Lineage (GTDB taxonomy): Bacteria > Acidobacteriota > Terriglobia > Bryobacterales > Bryobacteraceae > BOG-234. Next base: position 542,002 of record CAVPVO010000002.1, read on the forward strand.
TCGGCCTCTCCATGACCATGAAGGAGGACGCCAAGTCGCTCTCCTTCGTCGAAGACACCGCCGTCGCCCCCGAAAAGCTGCGCGATTACGTCGACCGCTTCATGCAGATCATTCGCAAGCACGAGACCTCTGCCGGCGTCTACGCGCACGCTTCCGTCGGCTGCCTGCACATCCGCCCCGTCGTCAACATGAAGACCGAATCCGGCGTGCGCAAGTTCGAAGCCATCGCCAACGACGTTGCCGACCTCGTCCTCGAATTCGGCGGCGCGCTCTCCGGCGAGCATGGCGACGGCATGGTGCGCGGTCCGTTCATGGAAAAGATGTTCGGCCCCGTGCTCTACAACGCCTTCCGCACCATCAAGCGCACCTTCGACCCCGACGGCATCTTCAATCCCGGCAAAATCGTCGACAGCCCTCCGCTCACCGAAAATCTCCGCTTCGGCGCGGGCTACGTCAGCCCCAACCCCCGCACGTATTTCGATTACTCGGAGTACGGCGGCATGGGCGGCGCCGTCGAAATGTGCAGTGGCTTAGGCGTTTGCCGGAAAACTCTCGAAGGCACCATGTGTCCTTCTTATATGGCGACCCGCGAAGAGACCCACACCACGCGCGGCCGCTCCAACGTGCTGCGCCTCGCCATGGGGGGCAAACTCGCCGCCGCCGGACTCAGCGAAAAGGGCGTCTACGAAGCCCTCGACCTCTGCCTCGAATGCCGCGCCTGCAAAGCCGAATGCCCGGTCGGCGTCGACATGGCGCGCTATAAGAGTGAATTCCTCGCCGGCTACTGGCAGACCTACGGCACGCCGCTCCATGCCCAAATGCTCGGCAACGTGCGGTCTTTTGCCGAGCGCGGCAGCCCGTTCGCCTCAATGGTCAACTGGATGCAGGAATCGAAGCCCGTCCGGCTGATCAACGAAGCCGTCTTCGGCATCGACCATCGCCGCACGCTTCCCGCGCTCGCCAGTCGCACACTCGTGTCGCAGACGAAAGGCCGCGGCGCCGCTAATCCGTCGGCCCTCCTCTTCAACGACACCTTCACCAACTTCTACGATCCCGAAATCGGCGTCGCCGTCTGGGACATCCTCGACTCAGTCAACCTCGCCGTCGCCCTCGCCCCGAATCACTGCTGCGGACGTCCGCTCATCTCGAAAGGTCTCCTCGCGAAAGCCCGCATTCAGGCCCGGCGCAACACCGAAGCCCTCTATGCCGCAGCTTCCTCCGGGAAGAAGATCGTTTTCTGTGAACCCAGCTGCCTTTCCGCCGTCAAAGAGGACGCGCCGTCGCTCCTCCGCGGCGCCGACCAGGAGCGCGCCCGCGTCGTTGCCGATGCCTGCGTGCTCTTCGAAGAATTCGCCGCTACGCTCCCGCTCAGTCTCAAACCCGGCCCCGAAAAAATCCTCCTCCACGGCCATTGCCATCAGAAGTCAATGGGCCTGCTTCCGCCCGCCAAAGCCCTCCTCGAAAAAATCCCCGGCACGACCGTGGTCGATCTCGACGCCGGCTGCTGCGGCATGGCCGGCTCCTTCGGCTATTCAAAAGACCACTACGAAGTCTCCCGCAAAATCGCCGAGCGCAAACTCATGCCGCAGGTGCGCTCGAAAGGGCCGAACGACGCCGTCGTCGCCGCCGGCACCTCCTGCCGTCATCAGATCCACGACTTCGCCGAGCAATCCGCCCAACATCCGGCCATCCTCCTGCGCTCCCTATTGAAGAAATGAATATGCAGACCGCCGACTCCATCCGCAAACCGTTCCCGGCCATCGTCGCTCTCAGCGCGATCATCGCGGCCTTCCTCTTCTGGCTGATCTACTTCAAGAGCAAAGTCGTCGCCCCGGACTGGGTCAGCGCGCTCCCCGCCGCCATCGCCGCCTTCAACTCACTAAGCGCGCTCTGCCTGGTCTTCGGCTACATCAATATCCGCAACCACAACCGCACAGTCCACCAGCGCTTCATGCTGAGTGCCACGGCCTTCTCCGCGCTCTTCCTGATCTCCTACGTCACCTATCATTTCTTCCGCACCGACACGCATTTTCCCGGGCAGGGAATCGTCCGCCCGGTCTACTTCTTCATCCTGATCTCGCACATCACCCTCTCGGTGATCGCACTCCCGCTCATCCTCGCCTCGCTTTGGTACGCACTGCGCAGCCGCTTCAGCTTCCACCGCCGCATCGCCCGCTGGACCTTCCCCATCTGGCTCTACGTCTCTGTCACCGGGGTCGTCGTCTACTTCTTCCTCAAGGCCTACACCGGATGAACCCTGTGCCTCTATGTACCGCCGGCGGTCTTGCCGCCGGCTCTTCTCCCACCGAACAGGAGCAAATATGCCCGCAAAGAAACTGTTGATGCTGGTCGGCGATTACGTCGAAGATTACGAAGCGATGGTGCCGTTCCAGGCCCTGCAGATGGTCGGACACACGGTCCACGCCGTCTGTCCGAAGAAGAAAGCGGGGGACTTCGTCCGCACCGCCATTCACGACTTCGAAGGCGATCAGACCTACAGCGAGAAGCGCGGCCACAACTTCACCCTGAACGCGACCTTCGCCGACATTGACGAATCCACCTATGACGGCCTCGTCGTCCCCGGCGGACGCGCCCCCGAATACATCCGCCTCGACCCGCGCGTTCTCGAAATCGTGCGCCACTTCTCAGACGCCCACAAGCCGATCGCCGCCATCTGCCACGCCGCGCAGCTACTCGCCGCCGCAGGCGTCCTGAAGGGAAAATCCTGCAGCGCGTATCCCGCGGTAGGCCCGGACGTAACCGCCGCAGGCGGCACCTTCATCGACCTCGCAATGACGGAAGCTCACGCAGACGGAAACCTGGTCACAGCCCCTGCGTGGCCGGCCCATCCTGCCTGGCTCAGTCAATTCCTAAAGGTCTTGGGCACGCAGATCCAGCCTTAAGTCTGCGTGCATCCGTGTCCATCTGTGGCTAAAGTTCTTACTTTATGGGCACGAACCGCGCCAGCTTAATCGCCGGATTCGACATCAGACTGTCCAGCACGCTCTGCGGCACCTTCGCATCGGTCATCACCGCCGCCATCGCCTCATGCGGACCATCCGAATCCCTCCGCCCCAGCGAAAAGTTCGCGATGTTGATGTTGTGCGCCGCGAACACCGATCCGATGTGCGCCACCACGCCGGGCACGTCGAGGTTCCTTACCAGCACCAGTGGCCCTGTCAGCTGCACTTCGCAGTAGATGTTGTCGACGTGCATCAGCCGCGGCTTGTCGAGTATGACCGCGCCCTCCACCGTCACGCTGCCCGACTCCGTCTGCACCTCGAGCCGGATCGTATCGGAATGCCCTGACCGCCGGTCATGCACCTCCGCCACGTTCCAGCCGCGGTCCGACGCCAGCTGCATCGCGTTCACCACGTTCGCGCGCGACGTCGCCGTCGAACGATTCAGCACGCCCGCCAGCCCCGCGTTGCGCAGCAGCGTCGTGTTCATCTCGGCGATGTGGCCGAAATAAGTCAGCCGCACCGCCGTCGGATTTCCCGTCGCCAGATGCGCCGCCACGTTGCCCAGCCGCTCGGCGAGGTCGATGAACGGTCCGAGGCCCTTGTATTGTTCCGGCGACATCGCCGGCATGTTGACGGCGTTGATCGCCACGCCGTTCTGCAGATATTCCACGATCTGCTCCGCGATCCGCACTCCCACGATCTCCTGGGCTTCTTCGGTCGATCCGCCGATGTGCGGTGTCGCCAGCACCTGATCCAGCCCGAACAATGGAAAGGAGGAATCGGTGGGTTCTTTAAGAAAAACGTCAAGCGAGGCCCCGGCCACTTTGCCGGATTCAATCGCCTCCTTCAGCGCCATCTCATCCACCAGTTCGCCCCGCGCGCAGTTGACCACCCGCACGCCCGTCTTCATCTGCGCGAACGCTTCTTTGTTGAGCAGCCTGTCAGTCTCGGGTGTCAGCGAAACATGCACCGTGATGTAGTCGCTGTTCTTATAAAGCTCGCCGAGACTCACCAGCTGAATCCCGAGGTCCTTGGCGAACTGCGCCGTCACGTATGGGTCGTGCGCCCGCACGCGCATCTCGAACGCCCGCGCCCGCTTCACCACCTCGCGCCCGATGCTGCCGAGGCCAATCACGCCGATCGTCTTGCCGCGCAGTTCGCTGCCGAGAAACTTCTTCTTCTCCCACTTGCCGGCTTTCGTCGACGCGTTCGCCTGCGGAATGAATCGCGCCATCGACAGCATCAGCGCAATCGTATGCTCCGCTACCGAAACCGCATTGCCGCCCGGCGTGTTCATTACGAGCACGCCCGCCGCCGTCGCCGCCGGCAGATCCACGTTATCCACGCCCACGCCCGCGCGTCCGATCACACGCAGTTTCGGCGCCTGTTTCAGCACCGCATCGGTCACCTGTACCGCGCTCCGCACGATCAGAGCTTCCGCTTCAGGCAGATGTTTCGCGTACTCCTTCGGGTTCGAAACCACGACGTTCCAGCCCTTCTGCGCCTGAAACAGTTCAATACCCGCCTGTGCCATCGGCTCCGCAACGAGGACGTTCATCTATGCGGCCGCCTTCTGCGACTGCGCCGATTCATAGACGCGCTGTACCGCCGCCACGCCCTTGCCAAGCTCCACCTTGTGCCCATTGGCGCGCAGAATCAGTTCCAGCCCGGCCACGATGCCGAACATGTCCGCGAAATCGAAATAGCCAAGATGCGCCATGCGGAAAATCTGCCCCTGCATGCTGCCCTGGCCGTTGGCGATGATCGCGCCGAAGCGCTCTTTGAACCCCTTCACGATGACCTTCGAATCCATCCCCGCGGGCGATTTCACCGCCGTCACGGAACTCCCCGGCCGTTTCGCGAAAAGCTCCAGCCCGAGTTCCTGACAAGCTTCGCGCGTTCCCTTTGCCAGCAACTGCGCGTTCTCGATCAGGTTCGGCAGCCCGACCTTCTTGATGTACTTCAGCGACTCCCCCAGCGCGATGATCAGCGAAGTCGCCGGTGTCCAGCTCGAATCGTTGGCGTCCGCCGCCTTCTTTTCTTTCTTCAGGCTGAAGTAGTAATGCGGCAGCTTCGCTGTCTCGGCCAGCGCCCAGGCCTTCGGGCTCACCGAAAGAAACGCGAGGCCCGGCGGAATCATAAACGCCTTCTGCGACCCACCGATCACCACGTCGAGACCCCATCCGTCGATGTCGAGCGGCATCGTGCCCAGGCCCGTAATCGCATCCACTACGAAGATGGCATCGGTCTTCTTCACGATTCCGGCCATCGTCTGAATGTCGTGTTCCGCGCCGGTCGATGTCTCCGAAGCCTGTATGAAAACGCCCTTGGTTGCGGGTTCGGCTTTCAGGGCGGCTTCGATCCGGTCCGGCGTCACCACATCGCCGTACTCCGCCTTCAGAACGTTCGCGTCAAGCCCGTAAGCCTTGGCGATTTCCACCCAGCGCTCACCGAATTTTCCGGCCGTCGCGACAATTACTTTGTCACCCGAGGAGAACAGATTGGAAACAGAAGCGTCCATCGCGCCTGTACCGGAGGCCGCGAACATTAACACGTCGTGGGAAGTACCGTACACTTCCTTCAGGTCCGCCAACGCCGATTTGTATATGTTTCTGAAGTCCTCGGTTCGGTGATGAACGTCCGAAGCCATCATCGCGTGCAGCGCTGGTGGGTACAGGGGCGTAGGACCAGGTGTTAAGAGTCTTTGCTTGCGAATGTGCATGAAAAGGAATTAGAGTCTTTAGAATATCAGCCATACAAATGCCAATCCTCGAACAGTTGCAAAAAGATCTTGTGACGGCGATGAAGGCCAAACAAGAGCTGCGTCTGGGTGCTGTCCGCATGATCAAAACCGCTCTCCAGAAGGCTCAGGCCGACGCCGCGAAGCCTCTCGACGATGCCGCGGAACAGCAGGTTCTGAAGATCCTGGTGAAGCAGCGCATCGACGCCGCCGAGATGTTTCGCAAAGGCGGTCGCGAGGAACTGGCCCAGAAAGAGGAGTCGGAAAAAGCCATAATCGAGAGCTATCTTCCCGCCGCCGCCACTGACGACGATCTGGACGCCGCAGTCGCCGCCGCCATCGCCGAAACCAGCGCCACAACCGCGAAGCAGATGGGCCTCGTCATGAAAGCCGCGCAGGCGAAACTCGCAGGCAAGACCGTCGACGGAAAAATTCTCAGCGAAAAAGTAAAGGCGAAGCTCGCATGACGCCCACCCGCCCCGCGCACAAACCCTTCGTCCCGCCCAACGTCCAGATGAAGGAGTTCACGCTGCGCGCCGTGCTCCTGGGCCTCGTGATGTGCGTGGTCCTCGGCGCCGCCAACGCCTACCTCGGCCTCCGTGCCGGACAGACCATCGCCGCCACCTATCCCGCCGCTGTCATCGGCATGGCGGTCCTGCGCATTTTCAAAGGCTCCATCCTCGAAGAGAACATCGCGCGAACTGCCGGGTCCATCGGCGAATCCGTTGCCGCGGGCGCGATCTTCACCATTCCCGCATTCATCATTTCGCGCTCCTGGCTCGATTTCTCCCCCGGCACCGCGTACTGGAAATCGACATCGCTTGATGCTCGTCGGCAGCGTGCTCGGCGTTCTGTTCGTATCGCTCGTACGCCGCGCCCTGGTCGAAGATCCCGAGCTCCCGTTCCCCGAATCCGTCGCCGCCTCCCAGATCCACAAAGCCGGACAGGTCGGCGCGCAGGCCGCCAAGTATCTCTTCTACAACATGGCCTTCGGCTGCGCCGTTTTCCTCGCGGGCGCATTCAACCTCTTCGCCACCGACAAAGACTGGGTCTTCCCCGTCGGCCAGCTTGGAAAGAGCGGCCTGCGCCTCGGCGGTCCGGGCTCGACGAGACCTGCTCCCCACCGGCGGCGCGACCGTCTTCTCCGGGCCTACCGTCAGCCCGGCTTACATCGGCGTCGGCTACGTGATCGGACCTGTGCTCGCGTCTCTCAACTTCTCCGGCACCATCATCGCCTGGGGCCTTCTCATTCCTCTGCTGATGTATTTCATGGGACCGCAGATCCACGCCTTCATGCCCGCTGGCGCCGGCGACGACTCGTGGATCGCCGAAGCCAACCAGGTCTGGCGCTACATCGTGCGGCCCATCGCCGTCGGCGGCATGCTCTTCGGCGCGGCCTACACCTTGTTCCGCATGCGCAAATCGCTCGGTGTCGGACTCTCGCGCGCCTTCGCTGAACTCCGCACCGGCGCCGCCCCCGCGCACACCACGGCCCGCACCGAGCGCTACATGAGCTCGCGGGTGGTGCTGCTCGGCATCTTCGCCGTCTTCTGCGCGATGATCGTGCTCTACCGCTATCTCGCCGGTGGCATGGTAGCTGCACTCACCGCCGCCATCGTCATGCTGATCGTTGGCTTCTGTTTCGCGACCGTCTCCGGATACCTCGTCGGTGTCATCGGATCGTCGAATAACCCGATCTCCGGTCTCACGCTTTCCACCGTCATCATCGCCGCCCTGCTGATGGTCGCGCTCGGCGTCTCCGGAACCGGCGGCGTCATCGCCGTACTCGGCGTCGCTGCTGTGGTCTGCGTATCCAGCGCCGTCGCAGGCGAATTGCTTCAGGATTTCAAAGTCGGATACATCATCGGCGGCACGCCGCGCAGCATCCAGATTGTCGAACTCATCGCTGTTGTCGCCGCCAGTCTCGTGATGTACTTCCCGCTTCTCGTGCTCTACCAGGGCAACATCAACGCGGGCGGCATCGGCTTTGGCGACAAAGCGCTTCCCGCCCCGCAGGCCGGTCTGATGGCCTCTCTTGCACAGGGCATCGTCGGCGGCGACATGGCCTGGCCCCTGATCATCGCGGGAATCCTCATGGGCCTGGCGCTCGTGATGATCGGCGTAAAAAGCCCCATGCTGGTCGCGATCGGCATGTACCTTCCTGTCGGCACCACCTTCGCCATCTTCATCGGCGGCATGGTCCGCTGGGTAACGGACACCCTGGCGACCCGCCGCGCCCTCAACGAAGCGCAGCGCATTCGTGTGGAAAGCGTCGGCGTGCTCGCCGCCTCCGGCATGATCGCCGGCGAAGCGCTCACCGGCCTCGTCACGGCCACCTTCAGCTTTCTGAAGATCAAGGTTCCGCTGGCGTTTGAGAATCCTTCTTATATCGCGGGCATCGTCGTCCTGTTCGTTCTCGCTTTTGTCCTCATCAAAGTCCCTCTCGCCAACGCCGGCCGCCCCGAGGATCCCGCGCCGCCCGCGGCCATCGTCTAATGCCGCTCGCTCTGGACGGCATCACCGTTCTCACCCTCGAGCACGCCGTCTCCGCGCCTTTCGCCACCCGCCAGCTCGCCGACCTCGGCGCCCGCGTCATCAAGATCGAACGCCCTGAAGTGGGCGACTTCGCCCGCGGCTACGACGAACGCGTCCGCGGCCTTTCCTCCTACTTCGTCTGGTGCAATCGCTCGAAAGAAAGCCTCACGCTCGATCTCAAACATCCCGAAGCCGCCCCGATCCTCGCCAAACTTCTCGCCAAAACCGACATCCTCGTCCAGAACCTCGCTCCCGGCGCCGCCGCCCGTCTCGGCCTTTCTTTCGACAGCCTCCACTCTCGCCATCCGAGCCTCATCGTCTGCGACATTTCCGGTTACGGCGCCGACGGCCCGTATCGCGACCGCAAAGCCTACGACCTCCTGATCCAGAGCGAGTCCGGCTTTCTCTCCGTCACCGGCACTCCCGAAGCCCCCGCCAAAGCTGGTTGCTCCATCGCCGACATTTCCTGCGGCATGTTCGCCGTCACCAATATCCTCGCCGCGCTTCTCACGCGTAGCCGCACCGGCGAAGGCTCCCGCATCGATCTCTCCATGCTCGAATGCATGGCCGAATGGATGGGCAATCCCCTTTACTACGCCTTTGACGGCGCGCCACCGCCCCCGCGCGCGGGCGCCTCTCACGCCACCATTTACCCCTACGGCCCCTTCCTCACCGGCGACGGCAGAAGCGTCATGCTCGGCCTGCAGAACGAACGCGAATGGGCCGTCTTCTGCCAAAAGGTTCTCGATCGTCCCGACCTCACCGCCGACCCCCGCTTCTCCTCCAACACCCGCCGCTCCGACGCCCGCGCCGCACTACACGCCATCGTCGTCAGCGCTTTTTCGACTCTGACTTCCGAACAAGTGATCGCGCGCCTCGACGCCGCCCAGATCGCCAACGCCCACGTGAACGACATGCACGATCTCTGGGCACATCCGCAGCTCAAAGCCCGCGCGCGCTGGACCGATGTCGCGACACCCGCTGGCGCCATCCCCGCACTGCTGCCACCCGGCATGACCGAAGCTCGCATGGACGCAATTCCGGCCCTCGGCCAACACACCGACGCCATCCTCAACGAACTCGGTTACGATGCCGCCCGCATCGATCGCCTTCGATCGGAGCGCGCCATATGACCGCCCCGCGCTCTTATCTCTTCGTGCCCGGCAATCGCCCTGACCGTTTCCCGAAGGCCCTGGCCAGCGGCGCCGACGCCGTCATCATCGATCTCGAAGACGCTGTCCCTCCCGCCGAACGCATCGCCGCCCGATCCAACGTCGCCTCCTGGCTTTCGGCATTGCCGCTCCCTGGCCGCTCCACCGTCGCCGCGTTGTCCTCCCCCGCGGCGCTCTCTCCCGGTCGCGGCTCAGTAACCCTTAGCGAACCGCGCCCGTCAGGAAGCGGCAATGTACAGCCGCTATCCACGGAGGTTCCCATCTTCATCCGCATCAACGCCGCCACCACCGAATGGTTTCGCGACGACATCGCGCTGGCCTCGCATCCCGGCCTCGCCGGCATTGTCCTCCCAAAAGCCGAACGCCCCGAAGACATCGAACTCATCGCCACCACGGTGCTGCCAATCATCGAAACCGCGCGCGGCTTCGCCAACGCCTCCGCCATCGCGGACAACCGCAACGTCGGCCGCCTCATGTTCGGATCAATCGATTTTCAGCTCGACCTCGGCATCCAGGGCGAAGCCGAGGAACTCCTGTATTTCCGTTCCCAGCTCGTCCTGATATCGCGCCTCGCCGGACTTCCCGCGCCGGTCGATGGCGTCACCGCCGTCTTCGACTCCACCGACCCCGTGCGCGCCGACACCGAGCGTGCCCGCCGCCTCGGTTTCGGCGGCAAGCTCTGCATCCATCCGAAGCAGATCGCCACCGTGAACGCCTGTTTCAGCCCAACGCCGATGGAGATCTTCTGGGCCGAACGCGTCATCGAAGCCGCCGCCAAGGCCGGTGGCGGCGCGGTTTCCATGGATGGCGAAATGATCGACCGCCCCGTCGTCGCCCGCGCCGAAGCGATCCTCGCTCAACACGCGGCTCAACGCGCCCGTTCGAAGTCCTGAAGTAATCGCGCCAGCTGCGGAGTCAACGCCCCGTCCCCGCCGAATCGAATCGAATTGTAGACTTCCGTTATCGCGACCACGCCCCTCTTCTCTTCCACCGGCAGGTGCCGCGCGAACTCAGCAGGCGTGAACCACGGCGGCTTCTGGAATCCCCGCCGCGCCAGCCCGTCGAGCATTCGCTGATAGAGCAGGGAAGCGTCCGATGAGGCGTCTGACAATGCCCCTCCCGCCCGAATAATGCGCTGCAGCCGCACTCTCCTTCGCAGGCCGCGCAGCAGCCGCGGTCCGAACACAATGCCCGCCACCAACAAACCCACCGCCGCCGCGCTCCACCACGTTGCCTTCCCGTTCCAGCCACTGCCGTCGCTCCGCTGCGGACCATTCCACCCGCGCAGCGCCGCCTCCACGCGTGCTGCGATCGCCGCCTGGTGCGTCAGGTCATACGCCACCACCCACTCCTGCCACGCATGGTCCGCCGCATCCAGATACATATTCAGACGCGACAGCAGCCCGCGTCCCGCAGGCGCCGCCGCGCTCGGGGTCGGATCGAACGTCCTCCACGCCCCGTCGATCCATCCTTCCACCCACGCATGCGCATCCGACGCCCGCACCACATACAGCCCGGAAACATCGTTGAAGTAGCCGCTCTGAAATCCCGTAGCCACGCGCGCCGGAATCCCCTCCGCCCGCAGCATCACCGCCATCGCCGACGCGAAGTACTCGCAGTAGCCTTCCCGGCGCACAAACAAAAAGTCCGCCAAAGGATCGCCCGCCGGCTGCTCCGGACCATCCAGCGAGTAACGGAAGTCATGCTGCAGATGATCCTGAATCCGCCACGCACGTTCTCCCGGCTCCCCCTCCCCCGCCCACTGCCGCGCCAGCCCGTAAATCCGCGCATCGATCGCCGGCAGGCTCAGATAACGCGATCTTTCAACCGGCGTCAGTGCCGTCGGCAGCTCCGGACCCGAATGCGCCGAAACTTCGTAGCGAAATGCATCGCCGCCCGGACCTGCTGCAAGTATGTGCAGCGCACCCTCCGGTGTCTCGAGCAGACTACGCCCTGCCGCATTGACGAACTCCGGAATCCCCGCGATGAACAGCGTGCCGCTACCCGAATTCTCCACATCGACGCGATAGATCATCCGGCTGCCGTCGCGCCGCAAACGCTGTTCGAGCCCCGCGATCTCCGCGTATCCGCGCACAATGGGAATTCTTCGCCCCGGCTGCATTGGCTCCGACCACTTCGTGCCATCGAACCGGCTCAGCGCTGCACCGCGCCACTTCAGCCCCACCGGCAGCGGGCGTGCATAAGAAAACACATGCAGCACCGGCCGGTCGTCGCGGCTGATCTTTCCGAATCCACCCAGATCGACCTCGTTCGCGAACCCCGTCAGCCGCGGCCCGTTCGGGAAAAACATCGCCGCCATGCGCGCCGTGCGCGGCACCATCAGGAAGAGTGCGGCGGTGATAACAAGAATGCCGCCCGTCGCCGTGGCCGCCACCAGCGCCAGCCGCCAGTTCATGCGCGCCCGCCATGCCGGCGCCACATGCGTTCGATTGCGCTCAAATCCGCGCCGCACCTCCGCGCTGGTAAACGTCGCCACCGCGAACATGACATAGAGCGCCAGATACAGGATCAGACTCGAATGCGCCGACAGCATGGACGCCCAGATCAGTTCGATGAACGAGATCACGCCGATCCACGCGTAGTCGCGATTCGTCCGCGCCGTCAGAATCTTCAGCGTGGCGAGAAAGCAGACCCCGTGTACCGTCGCCGCGAACATCCCGCGCGACAGGAAAAAGTAATCGACCGGAAAGAACGCGACGTATCCGTACGTCGCCACGGCGACAAAAGCAGGTGGGACCTGCCCGACAGTCCCGGCCAGAATAGCGGCGCGCCACAGAAGTCCGGCGCATATCAGAACCAGGGTGGGCCGGTCCAGCGCCGCCCGGTCCAGCCAGGTACTCCCGGCCAGCGCCAGATACGCGCTCATAAGCAGCCCCAGCAGCGAGAACTGAAAGAACCGCTCTACCGATTCCCCCGCGCCCATATGGGGCAGGTTGTTCAACCTGCTGCGGGGTCGCCGACCCCGCTCCCCGATCGAAGCTTTATCCATTTAGAGATCACAGACTAAAGTCTGTGCCACCTGTCACCCAGTGGTACAGGCTTCAGTCTGTGTGTCGCGCTTAAGCTACCAGCGCGGTTCGCGCCGCGGCGGTCGTCCACCCCCGCCGCTCGGGCGTCCGCCGCCGCCGCCGCCGAAACCACCTCGGCCGCCGCCGCCACCGCCGGCCCTCGGCTCCCGCGGCCGCGCCTCATTCACCGTCAGCGTTCTTCCACCCAGATCGGCGCCGTTCAGCGCCGCCATTGCCCGGTCCGCTTCCGCGTCCACCGGCATCTCGACAAACGCAAAACCGCGTGCCTGTCCCGTCTCCCGGTCTTTCACAATCTGTACGCGCTCAACCTGTCCATAGGCTGAAAACGCCTGATCCAGATCCTGCTCAGTTGTCTGGAACGGTAAGTTCCCGACATAAATATTCTTCAAGGCGCACTCCTCAAAAGTCGCTGCCGTTCAGGGCAGGTTGATGTCATAAAGGCTAATCTCGGCCGGACGCCTGTGGGTAAGCCGATCGTGGACAAGGCGGGCAAGGTAGCAGAAACGCGGCATCGGACAGCCGCTTTCTTTATGGTAGCTTTTCTTCGACCAAAAAAGCGCGCGGTCATTCCCGAACGCCCGGCTTAATGTTCGGTAGCAGACCTTTGCGCCAGTTCCCCGATGATCGGCAGCACGTATGCCTCATCGTGACTCGCTTTCACCATCATGAAAATCGACACTCCCAGCAGCGCCATGTGCAGCAGGATCTCGGTGGGAGCGTGCGGTCCCGGCATCGTGCGCAGAATCGGATCCACCACCCAGTCCACCACCAGCCAGGCGGCAAAAAGATACAGCCCCTGAAACGCGTGAAACCGGATCAGACCGTTTTCCTTGAACTTGCGCGATGCCAGCACCAGAATGGCGGCTATCCAGCCGATCGCCGGCACGTAGCACAGAATCGCCGACGTTCGCGGAGACAGCCCCGCCAGCACGTCCGGCGGCGGCCCGAAATTCTCCCCTCCCGCTCGCGGCGGATTCGGCGGCGCCCCCGGACCCGACTGCGGCGCCCCGCAATGCCCGCAGAACGCATCCGCGCTGCCCGCTTCATGTCCGCATCTGGTGCAAAATGGCATGCCCTATCCGAGATTACGTTATGCGACTCTCATTTGTTCGCGCAAGTCTTTTATCGTGATAACATGCCGACCATCATAAAGCTCGGGCGCGCAGCCCTGATCCTCGGCCTCTCCGCCATCCTCAGGGCGCAGGATGTCCCCGACTGGCAGACGAAAGCCGGAGGCAAGATGTCTTTCGAAGTTGCCTCCGTGAAGTTGTTCAAACCGTCCCCGGGCCGGATTCCCCGGCCTCCCAACATGAGCCTCGCTGGTGGCGATGGCAAACCCGCCGGAGGCCGATTCTACGCGGCTTTCGGCCTGCCGGCATACGTTGGGTTCGCGTACAAGCAGGGGGCGGCTGAGATGGGAAAGGCTTTCGACGAACTGCCGAAGTGGGTGCGCGAGAGTGCCTTCGAGATTGAGGCGAACGCGCCCGGCAACCCGACCAAAGACCAGATGCGCCTGATGATGCAGTCGCTGCTCGCCAGCCGCTTTAAGCTCGCCGTCCATTTCGAAACCCGCGAAGCTCCTGTTCTGGCTGTGATGCTGCTGGAACCCGGCAAACCGGGGCCCAAACTGATTCCACACTCGCAAGGCCCGCCCTGTCCCGATGAATACGTGGAGATGAAGCCGTTCGGCGCGATGCCGGATCCTGCAAAAGAGGTCTTTCCACAGAATTGCGGAGAGGCGCCGATGCGCGGCATGCCGGATAACATGACCTACGTCGGACACCGCGACACAACGATGGAGATAGCGGCCCAGGACTTCTACGCTTATGGGAAGTTGGCCGGCGAAGTGGATCTCCCAGTCGTCGATCAAACAGGCCTCAACGGAAGATACGATTACAGGCTCGAATACAAACTCGACCCGAGCCATCGCATCTTCAATCCCGAACCGAATTCGGATCCCACAGGCACGCCGTTCCTCGATGCCCTCCGCAAGCAGCTCGGATTGAAACTGGTAAAGACGAAGGGCCCGGTCCGGTCGCTCGTCATCGATCACATCGAAATGCCCTCCCTGAACTAGCGTGATAGCATTCCGGCAATGAAGCTCCTCCTCGGCCTCGCCCTTGTCGCCGCCTCCCTCGCCGCCGCCTCAAACGACCTCAACGTCTGGTTCATCGACGTCGAAGGCGGCCAGGCCACCCTCTTCCTCACGCCTTCCGGCCAAAGTGTCCTGATCGACACCGGCTTTCCAGGCCCACGCGACGCCGACCGCATCGCCGCTGCCGCCAAACAGGCCGGCGTTACCCAGCTCGACTACCTCCTCATCACCCACTATCATGCCGATCACGTCGGCGGCGTTCCCGCCCTCGCCGCGCGCCTCCCCATCAAGAACTTCGTCGATCACGGCCCCACCGTCGAAAACACGGGCGCCGGCCAGAAGCTTTACGACGACTACCTGAACGAAGTCGCCAAAGGCAACCACATCGTCGTCAAGCCCGGCGACAAGCTCCCCCTCACCGGCCTCGACTGGACCATCGTCTCCGCTGCCGGCAAGGTTCTCGACAAGCCCCTCTCCGGCGCCGGCCAGCCGAATCCCTACTGCGCCGCCTACAAGCCGAAGGACACCGACCCCACCGAAAACGCCCAGTCCACCGGCAGCCGCATCGTCTTCGGCCGTTTCCGCCTCGCCGACCTCGGCGACCTCACCTGGAACAAGGAGCACGACCTCATGTGCCCCGACAACAAGCTCGGCGAGGTCGACGTCTACGTCGTCAGCCACCACGGCCAGGACATCAGCGGCTCCCCTGTGCTCGTCCACGCGCTGCACCCGAAGGTCGCCATCATGAACAACGGCGAACGCAAGGGAGGCATGGTCGAAGCCTGGGACACCATCCACGCCTCGCCCGGTATCCTCGATATCTGGCAACTGCATTTCTCCGCCGCCGGCGGCCCCCAGCACAACACGGGCGAAAAGATGATCGCCAATATGACCACCGCCAACGACGCCGGCAACGTTCTCCACCTCACCGCGCACAGCGACGGCCATTTCGAAGTCACGAATCCGGCCACCGGCTATTCGAAGAAATACTGACGGAACTTTCCAGTCGCAGGCGCTCGTATCTGCAACATGCGCGCCGCGGTGTACCGCCGTTACGGTCCTCCTGAAGTCGTTCAGATCGAGGACGTCGCGAAACCGGTTCCGAAACCGGGTGAAGTTCTGATCCGCGTCCGCGCCGCGACCGTCTGCGCCATTGACTGGCGCATCCGCAAAGGCGACCCCTTCCTCCTCAAGCTCCTCAACGGCTTTCCCCGTCCGAAGAAGACCCGCATCCTCGGTGTGGAATTTTCCGGCACCGTCGAATCATCGGGCGCCAGCCGCTTCCGCCCCGGCGACGAAGTCTTCGGCACTAACCCCGCCACCTGCGGCGCGCACGCCGAGTATCTCTGTCTTCCCGAGACCGCCACGCTTGCCAGGAAGCCCGTCAACATGACGCACGACGAAGCCGCCGCCGTTCTCTTCGGTGGGGTCTCCGCTCTGCATTTCCTCCGCAAAGCCCGCATCCAGCCCGGCCAAAAGGTCCTGATCTACGGTGCTTCCGGCAGTGTCGGCGTCTTCGCCGTGCAGATCGCGAAAAGCCTCGGAGCCCATGTCACCGCCGTCTCCAGCTCCGTCAATCTCGACCTCGTGAAATCTCTCGGCGCCGACGCCGTCATCGACTACACCAGGGACGACTTCTCCGCGTCCGGCCGCATCTACGATGTGATCTTCGACACCGTCGGCAAGAGCGGCTACGCGCGCAGCATGCGCGCTTTGAAGCGCCACGGCGTCTATATTCGTGAAGCCCCGCCCTTATGGCTGCTCACCTCGATCTTTGTGTCGATGTGGTCTTCCCTCGCTGGCGGACCCCGGATTGTCGGCGGCGCCGCGCAGGTCGCTGCCGGCGATCCGGCCACTCTCACTCAACTCATTGAATCCGGCAAACTCCGCACCGTGATCGACCGCCGTTATCCCCTCAACGAAATCGCCGCCGCCCACCGCCACGCCGAATCCGGCCACAAGAAAGGCCACGTGGTCGTCGTCATCTGAGTGACATCATTGGAAAATGTCCCGTGTCCGAGTTGCTTGCTTTTCCGTTTCCCTCGACGGCTTCGGTGCCGGTCCGCATCAGGACCTCGCCAACCCACTCGGTGTGCGCGGTCTCGAACTTCACGAATGGTTTTTCAAAACCGCCGTCTTCTGCCGCATGCACAATCAGCCCGGCGGTGCCGAGGGCATCGACAACGACTTCGCCGCCGCGGCTTTCCACAACGTCGGCGCCTGGATTCTGGGCCGCAACATGTTCGGCCCGGTCCGCGGCGAATGGCAGGGGGATGACTGGAAAGGCTGGTGGGGCGACACGCCGCCTTATCACACGCCGGTTTTTGTGCTGACCAAATATCCACGCCTGCCGCTGGTCATGCAGGGCGGAACAACCTTTCACTTCGTCACCGATGGTCCCGAATCCGCCCTTGCCCAGGCGAAAGAAGCAGCGGCCGACCTGGATGTCCGCATTGGCGGCGGCGTCTCCACCATTCGTCATTACCTGATCGCGGGTGCGATCGATGAAATGCATCTCGCCTTAGCCCCCGTCCTTCTCGGCGAAGGCGAAAACCTCTTCTCCGGCCTCCACCTCCCGCAACTCGGTTTCAGAGTCATCCAATCGACTCACGGCGAAGGCGCCACGCACGTCATCCTCCGGCGGACCTGACTGTCTGCTGTGGGGCGGATTGTTTATCCGCGGCCGATTTGTCAAATCGGCTGGCCGTTTGCAGGCGAAAACCTCTACCGTTTCCCCGCCGGCGTCCGCTCCCGATACTTCCCCCAACCCCGCACCAACTCCTCCACCACCGCATTCCCCACCGTCCACGCCGCCTCGAGCGACGGCAGATATGCCGTATACGACCCCAGTTTCAGCCGCGCCAGATTCTCCGCCGGCGTCACACCCTCGGGCGGCATATCGAAATTGCTCGCCGTCCGCAGCACCAGCACGCGGTTCAGATCCACGCGCCGAGCCCTGCCAAGGAACGTCAGCGCCTGCAGCGTCCCCGTGTCCTCCATAGCCGTCGTCACGAACTCGCCCTTGCCGCCCGTGTGATACGCGACCCAATCCTCTGCCCACTCGTTCAGCAGCTTTCCATGCCAGAACGTTCCCGACGACAGCGTGTCGCCCTTCATCACGAACGGAGGCTTCTGCGCATTCGCCTCGTGATACGGCGTGCGCGCCGCCCGCATCGCCTCCGAATCCTCCAGCCGCACATGCTCCGTCAGCCGGAATGCCCACTCCACCAGCCCCGGCTCCAGATGATAGACCTCGCCTTCCGAAGAATCCCGCGGCTCCTCATACGGCGTCGCACCCCGCAGTGGCAGATACCCGGTCTTCCACTCCTTCGGAATTTCGCGCGCATCGATCTCCCGCGCCAGATCGCCGTCCACCACCCACTCCGCCCACGCTGCCGAGCCAATGCTCCCCCGCGCCGGATTAATCCCCGCAATCCCCGCCACCAGCCAGTACGCGTGTGTCAGATCGAACCGCGCATCCATGCCGAGCGCCATAATCGCCGCCGCAGACTTCGCGGTCCCCACGCCCGTCAGCACCGCCAGCACTCCTTCGCGATTCATCCGCAGATCGTGGAATCCCTGCGGGAAGGGAATCACGCGGTCGAGTCTGTTCCGCTCCACCCAGTACTGCAACTCGCCCGGCTGATCGCCCTTATCCGCCCCGCGCTCGAACATGGTCACGACTACGACCTTCACCGGAATCGCCGCTGCGCTCGCCACCGTGCTCAGCACAATCAGCCCGACCGCCATCCGGACCGAGCGCACAGAGCGAGGGCTCCGTTGTGCGCGTCTGGGTAGTGTCCTGATTTGGGCGCGGCGATTCTTCTCAACGTCGGTCATTACGCTGACGCCTGCGTGAGAGTTGGTAAACCGGCCACGGGTTTTAACTCCGCAAGTGAATTGAGTCACATCCGAATATTTTCCATCATGGGGCGATCGGGCCTGCGTGTGCCTGGCGGGAAACGAGGTTACAGCGCCCTGATCTTATTCGCCAGCTCGGTGGCTTTGGCCTGGTCGGCCAACAGCGCCACGCCGACCTCTGTCCATTTCGCCAGCGTGGGCAAATCGAGGGTCATGAGGTCCTGCGCTTTTTTGTCCAGGTGGGATTTGCATTGCCGCGCAATGAAGCTCTCAGTGGCGGGCCCCAGATAAGTTTTGCTCACCTGGACGACTTTCTCATATACAGTCATTTCAGCGGCCCGCCTGCGCTTCGGCCTGTATGGTTTCCACTTCCATACGGAAGAATTTCACCGCCGTGAGCATGCGCGAGAAGGAATCGGCAAGATCCCCGATCTCGTCCTCTGAGTAGCGACGCACGGCGATGTCGAGATTTCCCAGGCTGACATTTTCGGCGACGTCCTTTAAATGTTCCACCGGAAGAAGAATGGCCTGGCATAGCTTGTAGCTCATCGTAATTCCAAGCAACATGCCCAGCAGCGAAACGCCGATTGCCAGACCCACCGCGCGCTTGCTGGTGCGGTCGATATCGGCTTGAGAATCCTGACTGGCTTCGCGACCCGCCACCTCGCCGTCCTCTGCGCTGTCGTGGAGGGTTTCAGCCGAAGCTTCATAGGCCGCTTGTGCGACCCCGGTCGCCGGGCTGGCGGCATCTTTTTCGGCTGCCGCGACTGTAGCCGCCAGGGCAGACTTGTAAGCTCCTGTTCCGTCCACGATCTTCTGGAATTTTTCCCGCTTTTCTGCGGTTGGCGCGATGCTCACTGCCTTGGACGCGAGCGACTCGATGGCAGAAATCTCAAAATCGGCTTCATCCAGATACTTCTCACGGGCTTTCGCTGCCCCGAGCGTTTTTACCTCCAGCAGGTAATTCCCGATCCGCCGCTGGGCTTCCAGGTTATGTACCTGAATCTCCAGCGCCGTCGCGTTAAGCCGGCCGCCGATGCGCGTGGCATCCTGAGCGCTCCGGCGCAGACTGAATACGGAATAGATCCCGATGGCGGCCACCAGCCCCAGCAGCACCAGAACTCCGCAAAATCCCCAGATCAGCTTGTGTCGAATGGTTGCTTTCATAATCGTAATTCCCGCCTTAGAGGGGATAGCCCGGTTCGCCAGGCAGTTTGCCATTGATCCGCAGCACTTTAACGGACGATGAGATAGCCGGAATCCCGGCGGCTTCCGCGATTCCGATCCCGCCCGGCGTGGCATTGATCATCTGTGCCGCGGCAGCGTCCGACGCCGCCTGGCGCATATCGAAAGGCTCTTCTCCGCGAAACTCCATGCCTGCCATGAAGCGATGATATTCGGCATCCGACATCCTGACGATCGACGCCAGCACACATTTGAATGCAGGTCCCTGCTGGCTGGGCGTAACCAGAGATACTTTCTTCTTGTCGGGCCAATTGCGCAGATCGCCAAGCAACAGCCTGCGCAGTTGCGCGGATGAGAGCCCTTCAGTCGCATTAGCCTTATTAACGACAATCGCCAGCCCGGGAGTACACTGGGCCTCGGCGCCGGCGCTGCATAACAGCGTCAGCAAGACCGCGCCCGGCAGATGAGTCCGCAGATGCGCTAGTGCGCGGGTGATCCTGTTCTTCATTTGAAACAATCCTTTCCTTTGCAGTGCTGCACTGAGTAAATTGGCGTCAGAACGTGAAAGCAACCTGGGCGTCCAAACCATTTCCGGCCAGTTGCCTGCTTTCGAACAGATGGTTGTATTGCAGCTTGAACGCTGCGTAATCGGCAAAATCCACCCGGACTCCAACCGACGGACCATAATAGAGGCCAGACAGCAGATTCACGGGGTCATACACGCTGTCGTGCACGTACTGATAACGGAAATAGGGCTTGTAGATTCCGAACTTGCGCGCGAACTGCGTGTAAGCCATCGGGCTCCGGAACGCCTCAGACGTTCCCGCGACATGGTTGCTCAACAGTACTGCCTCGCTGAGGAACTCCCAGTCGGACGAGAAATACACGATATAAGCGCTCTCAATGTTCTGCCTGACCTCACCGATCGGAAGAGGGTTTTGCGCCTGGGAGGGGTTCAGACCATCGTGATACCAGGATCCGCCAATCTGCAGCCCCGGGGCAAACCGGGGTCTGACGTATGCGGCGAGGTTCGTGGCCTTGTAGTTGCGGTCGGAGTGGAAATTCTGTACCGATTCGGTAGCGTTAGGGTTGGAGCTGAGGCCATTACCGAGTTCCGCCACCCAGTGAAGCCCAACGGCTTCCGTGTGGGGAACCTCTCCCGCAAAGCTCGCACCGACCATATGCACCGGCAGAATGCCGCCGCTGTCCTCAAACAGGTACATGATGGGTCGCCCTTCGGCTGTTGAAAACCAATTCCCGTGATGGTAGGCCGTGTTGTAGTATCCGATTGATGTGTGGAACCGGCCGGCGCTTGCGGAAAAATACCGGTTCGCCCGGTAGGTAAGCTGATAGCGCTCAATATCCGGACTGAAGGCGTTCGTGTTGTCCGGGCCGAGCACAACCTCGGCGAGGAAGCTCAGTTTATCGGAAAGCCTGGACGAGAAGAGCAGGTCGAACTCGCCCGACTGAAAGGCGCTATGGGCCG
Organism: Terriglobia bacterium; assembly: GCA_963709215.1. Taxonomy (GTDB): domain Bacteria; phylum Acidobacteriota; class Terriglobia; order Bryobacterales; family Bryobacteraceae; genus BOG-234. The sequence continues at coordinate 563,089 of CAVPVO010000002.1, forward strand.
GCGTAGGCTGGTTCCCGCACGTTCCGCATCCGTTATCGACGGTCGGAAAGATCAGCGGGTTTGCGATGGATCCCACGCCGAAGTTGAAGTCGAAAAAGCCTCGGATCATCAGCTTAGGCCCCCCTGGGAGCTCCATGCTGTGCCCGCCCATATCGGCCGCGGCCTCGATTGTGTGCGGAGACTCAGGAACCGGGACGGCGGGTGGAGCGGGCGTGGACGTGATTTCGGATGGCGCGACGGGCGGCAGGCTTCGCTCTGCCTCCAACTGCCGAATCCGGGCGTCCTGTGCTGTGACCCGATCTGTCAGCTGCTGCATGAGTTGCAGGGCTTGTCCCAGCTGAGTTTGAATATCGGCAGGGGCCGTCTGGGCGGCGGCGGGCTGAAGCGCAGCCAGCGCACAGGCCACAAACGGAAGGATTTGTATTAACTTCATCCTTTCATTCGTGCCGGCTGGTCTGTTTATTCTCCAATGCCCGTGTTTTTTTTGCAGGGGACAAGTGTCAATCTGAAAGCCGAGGCTGTTGTATTCGAAACGGCACGTGACGGTATTGCCTGCCCCGCCCGTTGTTTCACCGCGCACCGCTGTTGAGGCCGCTCCACTCGCTGGCCTATGGGAACGCTGTCAATAACCGAACCGTTAACCGGCGTATCCTACGGCAATGGACCGCCTCGTTCACATCCTCGAGCGCCACGAAATCTTCCGCAAATTCTTCCGCATCGATGAAGTCACGCTGCAGCACCGCCGCTTTGACGGCTCGATGAGCGCCCCGATCACGCGTCTCGTCCTCAACCGAGGCGACAGCGTGGCCATCCTCCCTCACGATCCCGCCCGAAAGCTCGTGATGCTCTGCGAGCAATTCCGCCTGCCCACTTACGATAAAGGCCCCGGCTGGCTCCTCGAAATCCCGGCCGGCATGCTCAAAGACGGCGAAGAACCCGAAACCTGTGCGCGTCGCGAGACGCTCGAAGAAATCGGCTACGCCGTGCGTGCACTCGACCGCATCGCCTGTGTCTACCTCAGCCCCGGCGGCTCATCCGAGCGCATCCACATCTTCCACGCCGCTGTCTCAATAAACGACCGCGAAAGCGCCGGCGGCGGCCTCCCCGAAGAAGGCGAAGACATCCGCCTCGTCACGCTCTCCACCGCCGAGGCCTTCGCCCTGGCCCGCGCCGGACAAATCGCCGACGCCAAGACCCTGATCGCCCTCCGATGGCTGAAGGACCACCTCAGCGCGGCGTAGCAGCGAATCGTGACCGGATTTGCCTTTCATACGTTCGCGCTAAACTGGTAACAGCGTTTTCATGGGTGATCGCAGACGAAATCACGGCAGCCGAAAGCTCCTCATCGCGGTAGCGCTCGGACCCTTTTGCGCCGCCGCTGCCGACCTGCCCATCCACGAGGTCACTTCGCTCGCAGCCCGTGTTGGTGGAGTCCCCGTTCCTGCCTTCCAGCGCGGCTACCTGTACTGGCTCGACCATGACACCGTCCGGCTCTATTCGCCGCAGGGTTATCCGGCCTTCGTCAAAGTGCTGAGCGTCCCCGCCGGCACCACTCCATCGACAGACGGCCTGGCAGTCGATTCGGACGGTTCGGTTGCCGTCAGCGTCTCTTATACCACTTCGTCCGGATACGCCGGCGGCATCGTTTTTCTGGATAAGAACGGCCTCGACACCGGCTTCATCGACACCGGTCTCTACGCACCTTCGAGCCTCAGCTATGGCGAGGATCATTCGCTCTGGTCATTCGGCTGGCAGCGCGACGCCGCGAGCCCCGCCAGGCCCGACCGCAAGGACTACCTGATGGTCCGCCACTACACGGCGGCCCGCAAAGAAACCGGCCGCTATCTCTCGCGTTCCCTGTTCCCCGCCGGCCTGGAACCGGGTATGCCCCGCTGGCAGTCGCAAAACATCGTCGCGGCGCACGACAAGGTTGGGTTGCTGGCATACTCCGGTAAAGTCGGCAGTTCGCTCGAATGGGTTGAACTCGACCTGAACGGCAACCTTCTCCGCCGCACGCCGATCACCCAAAATGACATCGCCGAGTTCGCCTTCACCTCCGACGGCCATCTCTACTGGAAAAAGGAACAGCGCTCGGACACTCTTCGGCTCCTGAACAACACGACGCCCGATTGGCAGGATGTCGGCCCCGCCCCAGGCCATCAACTGATGGGCGCGGATGGCGACCAGCTGGTTTTCACCCCTGGCGGCGCGGGTCCCGTCGATCTGCAATGGTTCGCGCAACCCACCTCAAAAGGACCATAACCGCGTCATCCGCACCCCCGCAGGGTTACTGAACCGCGACCGTAAGGGAGCGGCAACGTAACGTTCCCAACGCAGCGTAAAATAGAAAGGATTCTCCCTGTATGGTCGACGCAGTACTGGCCAAAGTTTTCGGCACCAGAAACGAGCGCGAGGTCAAGGCGATGCGTCCCACCGTCGCCGCCATCAACGACCTCGAGCCTGCCATGCAGCAGCTCTCCGACATCGATCTGGCCGCCAAAACCATCGAATTCAAAGAGAAGCTCGCCCGCGGCGCCTCGCTCGACGACATTCTGATCGAAGCCTTCGCCGTCGTCCGCGAAGCCGGCCGCCGCGTCCTCGAACATGCGCCATTTCGACGTCCAGATGATCGGCGGCATGGTGCTCCACAAAGGCCGCATCGCCGAAATGAAGACCGGCGAAGGAAAAACCCTCGTCGCCACCGCGCCCGCTTATCTCAACGCGCTCGAAGGCAAAGGCGTCCACATCATCACCGTCAACGACTACCTCGCCAAACGCGACTCCGAATGGATGGGCCGCATCCACCGTTTCCTCGGCCTCACCGTCGGCATCATCGTGCACGATCTCGACGACGGCCAGCGCCAGGAAAACTACGGCTGCGACATCACCTACGGCACCAATAACGAATTCGGTTTCGATTACCTGCGCGACAACATGAAGTTCAATATCGCCGAACTGCGTGCAGCGCGGCCACAACTTCGCCATCGTCGACGAAGTCGATTCCATCCTGATCGACGAAGCCCGCACCCCGCTCATCATCTCCGGCCCCAGCGAGGAATCCACCGACAAGTACTACAAGGCCAATAAAGTCATCCCGCACCTGCAGCGCGGCGAGGTCGTCGAAGGCAAGGAGCCCGGCGAAAAGTACACCACCGGCGACTTACACCGTTGACGAGAAACACCGCACTGCGGCGCTCACCGAAGAGGGCGTCCTGCATGTCGAGCGTCTGCTCGGCATCGGCAACATGTACGAGCCCCAGAACGTCGAATGGAACCACCACATCCAGCAGGCGCTCAAAGCCCACGTCGATTTTCCAGAACGATAAGGATTACGTCGTCAAGGACGGTGAAGTCATCATCGTCGACGAATTCACCGGCCGCCTCATGCCCGGGCCGCCGCTGGAGCGATGGTCTCCACCAGGCCGTCGAAGCCAAGGAAGGCGTTAAAATCGAGCGCGAAAACCAGACCCTCGCCACCATCACCTTCCAGAACTACTTCCGTATGTACAAGAAGCTGGCCGGCATGACCGGTACAGCTGAAACGGAAGCCGCCGAATTCGACAAAATCTACAAGCTCGAGTGCACCGTCATCCCGACCAACAAGCCGATGATCCGCAAGGAGAATCAGGACGTCGTCTACCGCACCGAAGACGAAAAATTCCGCAACGCCGCCAACGAGATCAAAGCTTTTCAGGAGCGCGGCCAGCCGGTACTCGTCGGCACCATCTCCGTCGAAAAATCCGAGCGCCTGTCAAATCTTCTGAAGAAAATGGGCGTGCGGCACGAAGTGCTTAACGCCAAGAATCACGAGCGTGAAGCCCACATCGTGGCCCAGGCCGGGCGCAAAGGCTCCGTCACCGTATCCACCAACATGGCCGGCCGCGGTACCGACATTCTGCTCGGCGGCAACCCCGACTCTCTGGCGCGCGACGCCATGCGGAAGCTGGGTAAGGACCCCGACCGCGAAGAGTACAAGGCCGATTGGGACCGCGTCCTGGCCGAAACCAAAGCCTCGTGCCTCGTCGAGCATGACGAAGTCGTCGCCCTCGGCGGTCTCCACATCGTCGGCACAGAACGTCACGACTCGCGCCGCATCGACAACCAGCTCCGCGGTCGCGCCGGCCGCCAGGGCGACCCCGGCAGTTCCCGCTTCTTCCTCTCGTTGCAGGACGATCTGCTCCGCATCTTCGGCGGCGAGCGCATGCAGAACCTCATGCTCCGTCTCGGCATGGAAGAGGATGTGCCGATCGAATCGGGTCTCATCACCAAGCGAATCGCCGCCGCCCAGAAGGCCGTCGAAGCGCAGAACTTCGAGTCCCGCAAACACCTGCTCGAATACGACGACGTCATGAACAAGCAGCGCCAGGCCGTTTACGGCATGCGCCGCCAGTTGCTCGAAGGCCTCGATCAGAAAGAGCGCGTCCTCGAAATGACGAAAGGCGCCATCGGCGGCATCGTCGACCGGCGCTGTCCGGAGGATGTCCGTCCCGACGCGTACGATCTCACCGGCCTCCAGACCGACATGCTCACGCAGTTCGGCGTGCGCGTGAATCCTGGCGACCTGGCCCAGCTGAACGCCGGTCAGATTGAGCTAGAACTCTACGAAAAGGCCGCCGCCGCATATCAGGCCAAGGAAGACCTCGTCGGTGCGCAACTCATGCGCGAAGCCGAGCGCAACATCATGCTCCACGTCATCGACGATCAGTGGAAAGACAACCTGCTCTCGATGGACCACCTCAAGGAAGGCATCGGTCTGCGCGGCTACGGCCAGAAGGATCCACTCGTCGAATACAAGAAGGAGTCGTACGAGATTTTCACCGCCATGATGGACCGCATCGAAGACGAGACGGTCCGTTATCTCTACTTCCTCCGCTTCGAGCGCAATCCCGAATCCGTGCCCTTCGCCGGTATGGACGAGGCCGACGAGGAAGAGGAGGAGCGCAAAAAGATCGAAGCTTCGCGCGCCCTCGAAGAGGAGCAGAAGCGCGCCGCCCAGAGTGTCGTCATGGACATGACGCGCAGCATTCAGCGGCAGCACGAGAAGGAACTCAAGGATCTGCAGTTCGCCGGAACCAACGGCTCGTCTGACTCAAAGCCGACGCCGGTCACCGCGGGACCGAAGGTCGGCCGTAATGACCCCTGCCCCTGCGGCAGCGGCAAGAAATACAAAAAATGCCACGGCGCCTGAGTTCTGTTTTGTGGGGCAGGCCTTCCGGCCTGCGGACAAGCTTTCCAGCTTGTCCACGCCGGGTTGCGCCCGGCGCTTCGCCCCAATGGAGCCAGAACGTGCCACCCGGCGTCTAATCGAGTTGCCCATGAAAAAACTCCTGCCTTTTTTCCTCGCCGCCAGTCTTGCCGGAGCTGCCATTCTGCCGGACACGATCGGCGAGTGGAAAAGGGGCGGGGCATCACCCGCCGCGGTCCCCGACCAGAAGGTCTGGCAGGAATACGGCCTCCAGGATTCCGAAACTGCGGCCTACTCCTCCGCAGCCGGAAAGTATTCAATCTCAGCTTTCCGCTTCGGTGATGCCACAGGTGCCTTCGCCGCGTTCGACCAGGCCCGTCCCGCCGGCGCCAAGCCGGTCGAAGTCTCCGGTCTGGGCGCCGCCAACACCTCCGACGAAGTCATCGCCGTCGGCAATTACCTCTTTATTTTCAATGGCTACAAGCCAAAACCTGAAGAATTGACTCACCTCATCGCCACCGCCCCACACTACACCCAGTCCCGCCTGCCAACCCTCCCGAAATACTTGCCCGACGGCGCCGAACCCAACTCCGAGCGCTACATCATCGGGCCCGAAAGCCTCGCCCGCTTCGCCCCGTCAATTCCTCCCAGCACGGCCGCATTCCACTTCGATGCCGAAGCCGAACTCGCCAAATACCAGGGAAAGAGCGGCAAACCCACCACACTCGTCGTTTTCACCTATCCCACGATGGAGATGGCGCGCAATCGCATCGGGCCTTTCCAGCAGATCCCCGGCGCGGTAGCCAGGCGGTCCGGCCCGCTGATCGCGATAGCCATCAATCCGGCCACTCCTGACGATGCCGAGCGGTTGGTATCCCGCGTGAAGTATCAGGCAGAGGTCACCCTCTCCGAACACCCGCCGACGCTCAGGGACAATCCGGCCAACCTGTTCCTGAACGTGTTCATCCTGTGCCTGATCCTCGCCGGAATCTGCGTTCTCGGCGGAGTCATGGTCGGTGGTTTCCGCTTGCTGGTGCGCCGCGCCGGCGCGTCAGGCGAAGGTGATGACATGATCTCCCTGCACCTCTCCGGCCGTCAGTAAGTTGCTTTGGATACTTGAGATTGCGGGTGTTTGCCTCAAAACGGGGCACCCGCAGCCCCGTCAACACCAAAAGTCAAGGCAAATCTTCCGACTTTGTAACTTTATGAATTTGTTGTGTTTAACCTGTGGAAAATTTCCGTCGGATTTCCACTTGACGCGGACTCTCGGGAAACTTTAATATCCAATCACTAAAGTTTTTGGCGGTTGTGAAGCCGTCGAAAATGATTCTCCCATCGAATTCATCCCGCACACAGCGGGGTGAGCCAGAAAGCCCGCCCCTCAAAAGGCGGGCTTTCGTATTCCGGGGGGAGCGGCGCGTTCTGAGGGCCTCCCATGGCCAAAGATTGCCATCCTACAGCCCGTTCGGGCCGCCCCAATCGCCTCCGAAGACGATTTCGCCCAGGGGTTTTCTTTTCCTCGGCCCCGGTTGCGTCCTGGCCTCGTCGATGTAGCCCAGCGCGAATGCCGCCATCACGTCGAAGTCTTCCGGAACATGGAATTCCGCCCGCGCTTTCTGGGCATCGAATCCGCCCATAAAGTGGGCGTGCAGGCCCAATGCCGTGGCTTCGAGCGCCAGATTCGCCGCCGCCGCGCCCGTGTCGTGCAGCGCGAACCGGTTTGGTGCCCCGTTGGCGGTGAACGTCTTCTTCCCCGCCGAAAAGCCAAGCACGTAAGCCGACTTCGCCCACTGCTGGTTCTTCTCCATCAGTAAGCCCAGCATCTTCTGAAATGACGCCGGGTCGGCCTGCGTCACGTATACAAAACGCCAGGGCTCTTCGCTGAAACAGCTGGCGGCCCAGCGCGCGGCCTCAAAAACAGCCTGTAGTTTTTCCGGCTCTACGGCGCGGCTCAGATATTCGCGCGGACTCCATCGTTTGCTGATCACTTCCTCGAGGGCAATTGGCATGTGGTTTCTGATGCAGTGTAGCGCGCCCAGGTCGCGCCATGTCGCGAACGGTAGAATCTGATTTACCGTTCACGAATGTCAGATAAAAAACTGCAGGTCGTCCCCCTCGGCGGACTGGGCGAGTTCGGGATGCACATGATGGCGTTGCGCTACGGCGACGACATCGTCGTCATCGACGCCGGCATGATGTTCCCCGAGGCCGAACTGCTCGGCGTCGACATCGTCACCCCGGATCTGACCTTCCTCAAGGAAAACCGCGCCCACGTGCGCGCCCTCCTCCTCACGCACGGCCATGAGGACCACATCGGCGCCGTAGCCTTTTTTCTCGCCGAGTTCAGCGTCCCCGTATACGCGACCGCCTTCACGCTTTCGCTCGTCGAGCGTCGCCTCGAAGAATATGCGGTCGAGGAAGACCCGGATCTGCGTGCGGTCAAGCCGAAGGACATCGTTGAAATCGGCCCCTTTAAGGTCGAGTTCATCCATGTCACGCATTCCGTCGTGAGCTGCGTCGCGCTCGCCATTACCACTCCAGTCGGCGTTGTCATCCACACGGGCGACTTCAAGGTCGACCCCACGCCCACCGACAACGAGCTCTTCGATCTCCATACCCTCGCCGACTACGGCAAACGCGGCGTGCTGCTGCTGATGTCCGACTCGACCAACGCCGACCGCCCCGGTTATTCCGACTCCGAGCGCGGCGTGCGTCCTCGCCTCGAAGACATTTTTAACCGGGCCGAGAACCGGCTCTTCGTCTCCTGTTTCAGCTCGTCGATTCATCGTCTGCAGCAGATCATCGATCTCTCCGAAGAGTTCGGCCGCAAGGTCGCGCTCGTCGGACGCAGCATGATCTCGGTGACGGAAATCGCCCATAACCACGGCTTTCTCACCATCCCCGACGGCATCCTGATGCGTCCCCAGGACGTGATGACCGTGAAGCCGTCCAAAGTCACCGTGCTGATCTCCGGCACCCAGGGCGAGCCGATGTCCGCGCTCTCCCGTGTCGCCGTCGACAATCACAAGCACATTTCGGTCAAGCCCGGCGACATGGTGGTGCTGAGTTCACGCATCATTCCCGGCAACGAGAAGACTATCTTCCGCATGATCGATCACCTGAGCAAACGCGGCGCCGACGTGCTCTACGGCAGCATGAATCCGCCGCTGCACGTTTCCGGACACGGCTCGAGCGAGGAACTGCGCCTCGTGCTGAATCTGGTGCGTCCGCGTTATTTCGTGCCGATCCACGGCGAATACCGTCAGTTGGCTAAGCACGCGCGCCTCGCCGATCATCTGCGCAACGTCGGCCTCCAGGAAACCTTCGTACTCGAGACCGGGGACGTTCTGGAACTCGACCACCACGGCGCGCGCAAAGCCGGCCGCGTGACGGTGGGGCGCATCTGCATCGATTCCGGCGCCGTCGGCGAAGTCGTCGGCGACATGGTCATCCGTGACCGCCGTCTGATCTCGGAAGACGGCATCGTGCTGCCGATCATCGCCATCAACAAGCACACGGGGCGTCTGGAAGGCAGGCCGGAAATCGTCAGTCGCGGCTTCGGCCTCGAATCGGACGCCGAATTCATGCGCGCGGCACGCGATGTAGTCGAGAAAACCCTCGAAGGTTCAAGCGCCGAGGAAATGATGGACGCCGGCGTCGTCAAGGAAAAAATCCGCGCCGACCTGAAGCGCTACATCCACAAACATGCGGAGCGCCGTCCCATGATCATGCCGGTCATCATGGAAATCTGAAGCTGCCGCTGGGCTCAAAATGTCCATAGCCATGTGGGGCAGGGCTTCGGCCCTGCTGCAGGGCTTCTGCCCGGCACGGAACTTTAGGTATCCTCGCAACTCAACAGTTTTCCGAAACAGGCTTCCACGGCACTGCCCGCACAGCCGCTGCTCGACCATCATCGCCGGCCGGCAGGCATTTCATCCTGCGATGGAATTGAGAACCGGGAACTAGCCATGCAGGTCAATCTTCCCGGACCTCGAAACGCTCACGAGGAAGCGGCTTTCCAGCGGCGCGTATAATGCGGCAATGACACCCGAAAAAGTGACTTCCCTCGGAGGCTTCACCGAACGGGTGCGAGAAATTCGCCTTGACTGGAGTATCGCCCCGGAGAAAGAGCTTTGGTTCCGGGGCGAAAACGAGACTATGGCGACACCCGGCTTCGCCCCATTCTTTATCGCCCTCCGCAAAAGCGCAGCTTAAGAGCAATCCCCGATTCCCTCACCATCGAAGACGATCTCTTTAAGATGTTCCAGCATTGCAACCCGCAACTGTCGGATGTTCCCATTGAAGACGATTTCGACGGTTATCTGTTTATGCAACACCACGGCGGCCCAACACGATTCCTCGATTGGTCGGACGGCTCGCTGATGGCACTGCATTTCGCCCTGCGTAACAAGCAAAGCGACGAAAGCGACTCCGTCGTCTATGTGCTCGATCCATATCGACTGATGGACAAACTCGACGGCCTCCCCGAGGCAAAGCTTAGAGACCAGCAATGGAGAACGTACACCAACACAATAGAAGATGAGGAGGAAAAAGACGAAGACGCTGCCGACGTATCCCACATGTACCTGCCGTCAAGTGACGGAAGGCCACGGCCTCTGGAGTTACCGCGAATCCCACTCGTTTTAGATTTCCCCTTCATATCGCGCCGAGTAGCTGCGCAGCGAAGCCAATTCATTGTGTTTGGCTAAGACCCATCATGGCTGTCTGAGGAAGCTGAAAAACCCGACACGGTAATCCGGCAAATCATCATCGACGGCGAACACACGAGGTCAATCCGCGCCGAGCTACGTGAGTGTGGGGTTACGGAATCCGTTACGGAATCCGTTATTTTCCCTGATCTGGACGGCTTGGGCCGCAAGCTGGATCAACTCTGGCAAGACCGCCAATAGCCAGTCAACCCATAGAAGATTTTCAGCGAGGCGCTCGCCGTGGGCTCCGCCATTCACAGCCCTCCCAAAATAATTCCTGTCGTCCCCAACCCCCTCGTACGCCGCATCTTACCTTCCAATCCGCCGTTCCCACACTGCCCCCGCCCCGCTGTTTCCCGCCCTCCCCGTGCTACCTCTGTGCGCGAAGGGGAAACTCCATCTATGGCTACCAAAAAACAGACCGGCCCGCGCACGGCATCCGGTAATAACAAATCCAGCCTCACCGGCATGCGCCATGGCCTCACCGGCCTCCTCGCCATCATGCCCGACGACCCACGCGAAGCCCACGACGCCTTCGTCGCCCACATCGTTCTCAGTCTGCAGCCCGCCCATGCTCTCGAAAACCAGCTTGCCCACTCCATCGCCGAGTCCTACTGGCGCATGAATCGCATTCCGGTCGTCGAGAACACACTCTTCGCTGAGGGCGATTACGTCCGGTTCGAGAAGAATCAGGACAAGCAATACTCCGACTTGGAGCGCGCCCGCAGCTCCGTCCGGGCTTTCATTGAAGACCCCGCGCGCTTCGGTCTGTTCACGCTTTACGAAATGCGCCTGCACTGCAAAGCCCATGCCGAGCTGAACCAGTTGCGCGAAATCCAGGCCGAGCGCCGCGCCGCGGAACAGTGGCCTGATGCCGAACAGAATGCTGCGGAACAGAAAACTGCCGAACACAAAACCGCGCCGCAGCCGAAGGCCGCCGCAACCGGTATGTAAACGTCTGAATCCACGGGCCTCGCGCCCGAAAATGGCTTCGTTTTTTCAAATCGCGTTCGGAACCTCCGGGATCGAGACCAGCGCACGAACTGTCCGTGGTACCGTCGTCAAGGAGATCTGACCATAGCCCGCGCGCTTCGCTGGACGATTTCAACCCTGGTCGTGTTCCTGATCGTCGAGGGCCTGATTTTCCGCGCCGGCTGGTATGAGAACTATCTCGAACCGGAGTCTTCCGCGGGCGTCGTGGAAGACCGCCTGTATTGGCTGAAAACCCATCCGCCAGGCAATGTTCCCGAGGTGCTGGTGGTGGGTGATTCCCGCATCGGCGAAGGTTTTTCGGCGCCGGCTGCGGACGAAGCTGCCGGCAGGCGCATCCACTTCTGGAACTTCGGCATTGCCGGCGCCACTCCGCGCGCCTGGTATTACGAACTGCGCGATGCCGATCCCACCCGCCGCCGCTTTGCCGCCATTGTTTTTGCGCTCGACCATTACTCTGACGAAGACGGCGACCCGCCCGTCGAGGACCGCATCATCGATCTGAACTTCGTGATCGGCCGCCTGCGCCTCACCGATTGCCCCGACTTTGCCTTCTCGATGGGTTCCTTCGCGTATCGCGGCAAAGCTCTCGCCGGTTGCCTGCTGAAAGGAATCCCGCTTCGCACCGACGCCCAGCATTTGCTCTCGAACATTCCGCTTCGCATCCGGCGTGCGAAGCAGTTTCATCAGTTCGGGCTCGGCTACATCAATGGCTATGAGGGCCGCGAAACCGATCTCCAGGGCCTCTCGGCCGATCTGGCAACCCGGAAGATTCACTTCCCGCCCGGCATCGATGCCGAACAGCACGACACGATCATCTCGACCGTGACGCCCGACCCGACGCCCGACACCGGCGCGGTGACTGCCTATCGCGAGCACTGGATCGGGAGAATTCTCGACTTCTACGGCAACTCGCCGACGCGGATCGTTTTTCTCCAGTTACCGCGCGCCCCATTGCATATCCCGGAGAATCCGGTCCCGCCCCGTTTCCTCAAATCAGCCCTCACAAGGCCGCGGGTCTCAGCGCTTCCCGCCGGAACATTCGAAGACCTCGAACGTCCCGAACTGTTCTTCGACGGATACCATCTCAACCGTGCGGGACGGGCGCTCTTCAGCGCACGGCTCGCGCAGTTGGCGGCGAGCAGGCTGTTGGGGATCGACTGAGCGATGCTTTTCACCACCTTCACTTTCGTGGTCTTTCTGGTGGTTGTGCTGGCGCTGTTCTACGCCCTGCCTCAGCGCTTCCGGCGTTATCTGCTGCTCGCCGCGAGTCTGATTTTCTACATGGCGTGGCGGGCGAAGTTCGTCCTGCTGATCCTCGGCTTGATCACCGTCGATTACTTCGCGGCCCTTTGGATCAACCGGCGGCAGGGCGCGTCGCGCAGGGTGGCTTTGTTTGTCAGCCTGGCGGCGAATATCGGCATGCTCGGCTGGTTCAAGTACGCCAACTTCGTGCGTGAGATCTTTCTTCCCGGCCTGCGTCCCCTCGACATCATCCTGCCCCTCGGCATCAGTTTTCACACCTTCCAGAGCATTTCTTATGTGATCGACGTCTACCGCGGAGAACAGACCGTCGTCACCAGCTACATCGATTACGCGCTGTTTGTGTCCTTCTTCCCGCAGCTCGTAGCCGGGCCGATCGTGCGCGCACGGGAGTTCTTTCACGATTTCTGGAACTGGAAAGCCCCGACCGGCGCCGAATGGCAGCGCGGCATAGCGATGATCCTCACCGGTTACGTGAAGAAGCTCATTTTCGCCGATCAGTTCGCGCTGGTCGCCGACAGTTACTTCGCGAACCCCTCCGCGATGCCCGGCCTCGCGCCCGCCTGGACCGGCACGCTGGCGTTTGCTCTCCAGATCTACTTCGACTTCTCTGGCTACACCGATATCGCCATCGGCGTTGCGCTGCTTTTCGGCTTTCATTTCCCGGAAAACTTCCGCCGGCCCTATCTTGCCGCGAGCATCACCGAGTTCTGGCGGCGTTGGCACATGACGCTGTCGCGATGGCTGCGCGACTACGTTTACATCCCGCTTGGCGGCAACCGAAGGGGCCGCGTCCGCACGTACGTGAATCTGATGCTGACGATGCTCCTCGGCGGTCTGTGGCACGGCGCGAGCTGGAATTTCGTCATCTGGGGCGGTTATCACGGCGCTCTGCTGGGGATCGAGCGAGTTGTCTGGGGCAGGGAACAGCGCACAGGTTGGGCGCGCCTTCCGCTCGCTATCGTCACGTTTTTCCTGGTGACCGTGGGCTGGGTGTTCTTTCGCACGAAGACCTTCGCTGCGGCGTGGTTTGTGCTCGGGCAGATGGTCTCGACTGCAATCGGTCACTCACTGCTTACGCCATTGCAATGGAAACTGGCGGGCTTTTCGCTTGTCGTCGCGCTCGCCGAGGAGTACGGCGGATTCGTAACTCGCCTTGCGGAATCCCCCCCGTGGGCTCGCACTCTGGCGGCAGTGGCATCGCTTCTCGCGATCGAGCTCTTCAGCGCAACGGACCAGACGATCCCGTTCGTCTATTTTCAATTCTGACGGAGATGGTGGCACAGGCTTTGGCCCGTGAGTCTTCCGTTGTTGTGTAAATAATACTTGACACGTTCCAATCCCGGGACTACACTCCCATTATCAAGTAAACTTTACAAAAAGACAACGATTGGAGACATTATGAAACAACTGAAACCATCGGAGACTGGCTATCCGTTGCGCATCCGGACGAACGTTGTACGGCTCTTCCGCTGGAACGCTGCGTGGGGCGCGGCCACGGCGCTGATGGCATTCGGGCCGAAATTTCTTTGGAATAAGTCCCTGGTATTCACGCTGCTGGCGGTCGGTCTGGATATCGCCGTGGGCGTCGGCATGATCCTGGCAAACAGGAACTACCTCGCGGAACTGGATGAGCTGCAGCGGAAGGTTCAACTGAACTCCATGGGAATCACGTTGGGAGTCGCCGTGGTCGCCGGCGTCCCGTTTTCGGTGATGTCCGCCTGCCACGTGATTCCCTTCCATGCCGACATCGCGTACCTCCTGATTCTCATGAGTCTGACGTTTGGGGTGTCCAACCTTTACGGAACGCGGCGCTACCGATGAAGAACCGGCTCAAGGTTCTTCGCGCCGAGCGAGACTGGACGCAGGCCCAGTTGGCGGACGCCCTCGATGTGTCCCGGCAGACCGTCAACGCCATCGAGACGGGCAAGTTCGATCCGAGCCTGCCTCTCGCCTTCCGGGCCGCCCGGCTCTTCGGAATGCGCATCGAAGAAATTTTTCATGACCCCGCGCTGGAAGAGGATCGTAGTCTGGCGACGGAAATCCAAAAGGGTACTCATGTATAAATTCGCCGCCGGTGAGTCACAGCCAGGGCAAATCTATATTCGCTCTCGAATCATCAATCCTGGCTCCGGCCGCGACCGGTCCGGTTTTCTTATGGGAGACTCTGGACGCAATGGAAAACCTGGCTCGCAGCCTGCTCGCAGCCCAAACAGTCTTTGCCTTTTTCGGGTCCATCGGTGTGCGTCGGTGGCCGATGATTTTTATCTTTCCGCGCCAAAATATGTTTTTGCCAAACGAACCGGATTTCGACCTGGCCACTGTATTTCCAGTGTTTTGCGGCGCACTACTTCCCTGGCATCTTCCACTCGCCGGCTTCGAGCCGAGCTCCCACGTCGGCGGGATCAGCGGGCCTGATGCCGTGCGGCGCGTGTTTCAGGACCATCAGATTCGCTGGTTCGCCGGGCTCGATGCGGGCACCTGCGGCCGGCACAATCCATTCGCCGGCGAGATCGGTGCGGTCGGACGCCTGCGGGACCGGAATATCCTTTCGCGGCCCAACCGACTGGATCTTACCTTTGGCAACGACGATGATGGAATCTTCGATTGGCGCCGCATCCGAGGCCGGGATTGTAGTGCCGCCGACGAGCACTTTCACGGTGAAATCGGGCTTCGGCTTACCGCACGCGGAGGCGATCAGCAAAACCGTCATCGGGACCAGAATCCTGTGCATGAACTGCCCATGATACCGTGGCGATGAAGCATTCAGCGATGACTCTCTGCGATCTTTTCGACCTCTCATTCAAAGGCCGCCGCGATGTGGTGGCGCTCGAGTTCGCAGGCAAGACCTGGACCTTCGGACAGCTCGATTCACAGAGCAACCGGCTGGCGCAGTTGTTCACACAAAGAGGGCTGCGCAAGGGCGACCGGCTGTGCGTATATCTCGTCAATTGCGTGGAAATGATCGACGTCTACCTCGCCTGCGTGAAACTGGGCGTGATCTTCGTGCCGATCAATATCCTCTACCGCGACAGGGAAATCTCGCATATCCTCTCAGATGCCGAGCCCCGCGCGCTGATCACGGATGCGGACATCTCGACCGCCGTACAGCTCTGGCGGCCTGCCGAGCTCATGAAGGAAGCAGCCGCCCTGCCGGATGCCCGGCCTGCTGGGGATCTCGACGGCGATTCACCGGCCGGCATCATTTACACATCCGGGACAACAGGAACATCGAAGGGCGCGGTCCTGACGCACAACAACTTTGCCGCCAACACCGTGAACCTCCTGGCCTGCTGGCGGATCACGCAGGATGACCGGTTCCTTCTGGCTCTGCCCCTTTTCCATGTACATGGCCTCGGAAACGGCCTGCACTGCTGGCTGGTGAGCGGATGCCGCATGCGCCTCCTCGAGCGCTTCGAGCACCAGAGCGCGGCGCAGGAGTTTCTCGACTTCCGCCCGACACTGTTCTTTGGGGTGCCGACGATCTACGTCCGTCTGCTTGGCTTTGATCGTGAGACGGCACGCAAAATCGGCGCGTTCATGCGGCTGTTCGTGTCAGGTTCCGCGCCGCTGCCCGCGCAGGTGTTTGAGGAATTTAAGGAACTCTTCGGGCACACCATTCTCGAGCGCTACGGGATGAGCGAAACGATCATGAACATCAGTAATCCCTACGAGGGCGAGCGGCGCGCGGGGACGGTCGGATTCCCGCTGCCAGGCGTTTCGGTGCGTTTACTGAATACGGAGCTGCAGCCGGTGAAGGACGGCGAAACCGGCGAACTGTACCTGCGCGGCCCGAATGTCTTTGCGGGCTATTGGCGACGCGAGGATGCGACACGCGAAGCGTTTGTCGACGGGTACTTCAGAACCGGCGATCTGGCAGTGCGATCGCCTGATGGTTACTACACGCTGAGCGGGCGCAAGAGCGATCTGATCATCTCGGGAGGCTTCAATATTTATCCGCGCGAGATCGAGGAGTTTCTCCAGGAGCAAGTCGAGATCGCGGAAGCGGCAGTGGTGGCGCAGGCGGATCGGGTGCGCGGCGAGGTGCCGGTGGCCTATCTGGTCATGACCACCGAGATCGATATGGCTGCCATTGAAGCGCGGTGCCGTGAGAAGCTGGCGTCATTCAAGATTCCGCGCGCCTTCATTCCGGTGGACAAGCTTCCTCGTAACGCGATGGGGAAGATCCAGAAACACCTGCTGCCGAAAACCTAAATTTCGCGCAGTTCTTTCGAGGTCGGGGTGAGTACTTCGCATCCCGTTGCCGTTACGAGCACGGTGTCCTCGATACGGATGCCGCCCCATCCTTCTATATAGACGCCGGGCTCGATGGTAATCGCCATCCCGGCTTCGAGCTTCGTCTTGTCGCGGCGACCGATGCGCGGCAGTTCGTGGATTTCGAGTCCGAGGCCATGGCCGGTGGAGTGAACGAATTCCTTCTCGAGTCCATGACGTCTGAGAGTGCTGCGCGCGGCGCGGTCGACAGCGTTCGTGGTGACACCGGGCTTTACGGCGGCCACTGCGGCCAGCTGGGCTTCGAGGACGGCTTTGTAAGCGCGCTTGTATTTCGTGGTGGCCGGGCCGATGTGAACCATGCGCGTCATGTCGCTGGCGTATCCGTCGCGGAAAGCGCCCATGTCGATGAGCAGCATTCCCGGCGTGATGCGGGTGGCTCCGGGATGCGCATGCGGCAGAGCGGCGCGCTCTCCTGTGGCGACGATCGTGTCGAACGCGGGGGCTTCGGCGCCGAGCCTGCGGTTCTGGTAATCGATCTCGGCGGACAGTTCCGATTCCGTCATGCCCGATTCAATGTGCTTGAGCGCTCCTTCCAGCGCGGCAGAATTGCTCATAACTGACGCGCGGATCTTTGCGATCTCCTCCGCGTCCTTGACTGCGCGCAACCCTTCGATCAGGCCGGATGCCGGTTCGAGTTTGGCCCGGGACGGCAGACCTTTCTGAAACGAGCCGAGCTGTGACACGGTCATGTTGTCGGCTTCGAACCCCACGCGCGTCACCCGCTTCGAAGCAATTGCCTGCAGGATGGACTTCGTAAGCGGACCTTTGGCGATCTTGACGACGCAATTGGCCTGTTGCTTCGATTGGGTCGTGTAGCGCGGATCGGTAAACAACGTGGCTGCGCCGTCACGGCGAAGCAGCACGGCGCCGTTGCTGCCGGTGAATCCCGTCAGATAGCGGACGTTATGCAGATTAGTGACGAGCAGGGCGTCGAGCTTCTTTTCAGCCACGAGTTCTGCGGCGCGTGCGCGGCGGGTTTCTTCGGCGGTCATTACGGAATCAGGAGGAGCTTGCCGGTGGTTTTGCGGCCTTCGAGGTCGCGATGCGCTTCGGCGGCATTTGCCAACGGATAGGTGCGGTCGATCAGGAGCTTAAGCTTTCCGGCGCCAATCCAGTTCAGGACGTCGCCGGATCGCCAGAGCAGTTCATCGCGCGTCAGAACGTGATGCGCGAGGCTGGGGCGGGTCAGGAACAGTGACCCTTTCGGATTGAGGATATTTGGATCGATCTTTTCGACCGGCCCGCTGGACTGGCCAAACAGTGCCATCATGCCGCGGGGCCGGAGCAGATCGAGACCTTTCATAAACGTACTGGCGCCGACAGAGTCGTAGATAACGTCAACGCCTCTGCCGCCCGTGAGGCGCTTTACCTCTGTGGCGAAATCGTCTCGCGTATAGACGATGACTTCGTCGGCGCCGGCCTCTTTCGCGATGGCGGCTTTCGCGTCCGTACCCGCGGTGCCGTAGACCGTCGCGCCGAGCATTTTTGCCATCTGAACAATAAGACGCCCCGCACCGCCCGCCGCCGCGTGGACGAGCGCCGTATGTCCCGGCTTGATGGGGAATGTGGAGTGCGTCAGATAGTGCGCGGTCATGCCCTGCAGCATGGCAGCGGCGGCGGTTTTGAAATCCACTTCATCCGGGAGAGGAACCAGCTGTCCTTCCGGGACGAGCGCATATTCCGAATACGAGCCGCGCGTCATCGCGTAAGCGACGCGATCGCCCGGTTTGACCAGGGTAACTCCGGTGCCGACAGATTCGACTGTGCCGGCTCCTTCGTTGCCGGGGGTGAACGGGAGGTCGGCCTTGTAGAGGCCCATACGGAAATAGCAGTCGATGAAGTTCACGCCCGAGGCCGTTATCTTCACCAGCGCCTGACCGGCGGCCGGTGTGGGAACAGGCGATTCAACGTATTGCAGGACTTCCGGACCGCCGCATTGAGATACCTGAATGTGTTTCATAGTTTCGACGTGTTGACGGCGCGCCGTAGATGCGCGACGAAAGCATACATTAACAGAAACAGAACGCTGAACGGGAAGATCAGCAGGCGCCCCAGGGTGCGGATCGCGCCGGCGCCGGAAAGGCCGAGCCGCACGAGCATGAACTCGCGCATGTTCCAGAGGTAGTCGCGGTGAATCCAGAAGTAGTCGCCGTTCTCGTTCACGATGAAGATCTTTGCGGGGACGCGGCAGGCGACCAGCCATTTCCATTTGGTCATGATCGGCTCACCGGAACAGATCATGCCCGCGATGGCATGGCGCTGTTCGCGCAGGAGGCGGATGAGTTCGGGGCGGCGCTGAGGTGATGCATAGTCGGTGACACGATATACGGTGGAAATACCTTCGGGACAGCCGGCGTAGCAGGTAACCAGATCAATCGGTACATCATCGCCCCAAACCTTGCGGAGGTGAGGGATTAGGCGCTCAACAAGCGCGCGCGAGCCGCTCTCGATGAGCAGAATTCGCGTCAGAGGCGGTTCGCGGCGGGTGAGAAAGTAGCGTATGAGACTGACGGTAGCATGAAGGTATGGTCTGGCTGCGGCGCGCGCTGCCGTTTCTCGGGGTGCTGATTGTGCTGGGGCTGATTTACGACGGGTTCATTTTCTATTCGCGCGCGAAACGCAACCGGGAGGAGAAGCAGGCTCAGGGAGATCGAGCGGCGGAGCAGGAGCGAAAGACGGCAGCAGCTTACGGAGGGCTCGATCTGAAGATCCTGACATTCTATGCGGCGCATGTGCCGAACCATCCGACGAATCTGTGCTACGGGGTGACCGGTGCGAAGACCGTCCGCATGGAGCCGCCGGTGGATGGGGTCTGGCCGGCGCTGACCCGATGCGTGCAGGTGTCGCCCAGGAAGGACACTGAGTATAAGCTGATCGCGGAAGATGAAGCTGGCCATTCGGTGACGCAAAACGTCACAGTGCGCGTCAGACCCTGATCTGTCTAAACTTTAGTTCCTTTGAGAGCCGAACCCACCGCCGTGTTCATCATGTTCTCGGCGAGTTTGTGTGTGACTTCATTGAGCAGATCCATCTTCTCTTGAATGGCGTGATGGTCGTCAGCGTGATAGACCGTCTCGAGATCGCGGATAGCTTCGAGGATTTCATCGCGTTCGGCCGTGCTCAGGTCGCCCCATGCGGGGTTCTGTCTGGCTTTCCCGATGGCGAGTAAGATGTGATCCGCTTCGACGCGGGCGAGGGCGACCTGCGCGGCCCGGAGATCTTCCTCGCCGTGCAGAATGGCGTCGTCGATCATGGCTTCGGTCTGTTCCAGCGTGAGCCCGTAGGATGGCTGTACATCGATGGACTGCTCTTTGCCGGTGCGGGCATCGCGCGCGGTGACGTTGAGGATGCCGTTGGCGTCGATGAGGAAGCGGACCTCAATCCGTGGCATGCCGGCGGGCATGGGGGCAATGTCTTTCAGGTCGAATCGAAGAAGACTGCGGCAGTCTTTGGCCAGTTCGCGCTCGCCCTGTACGACGTGAATGAGGACGTTGGTCTGTCCGTCGACGCCGGTGGTGAAGGTTTCGCTGGCGCTGGCGGGGATGGTCGAGTTGCGATGGATGATCTTCGACACCACTCCGCCCGCGATCTCGATGCCGAGCGAGAGTGGTGTTACATCAAGCAACAGTTGGTTCTCGACAGTGCCCGCCAGAATGCCGGCCTGCACGGCAGCCCCGAGAGCCACCACTTCATCCGGGTTGAGTTCGGTGTGCGGGCGCGCGCGGAAGAGCACTTCGACGGCGCTGCGCACCATCGGAATGCGCGTCGAGCCGCCGACCAGAACGACTTCGTCGATCTGCTCGGGCGCGACGCCGGCATCCTTCATGCAGCTGCGGCAGGGACCCAGGGTGCGGTCGATGATGTCCTTTATAAGGCCTTCAAAGAGGTCGCGGGTAATTTCGCGATGGTATTGTTTGGGGCCCCACGAGAAATCGATATCCGCGGTGGGGAGGAAGGACAGCGATTCCTTGGCGCGGATCACTTCGCGGCGCAGGGTCTGGACGGCCTCTCCGATGCGCGAGAGATCGTCGCCCCATTCGGAGTCAATGTCTTCGAGGGCTATCTTCAGCAGCCGGTTATCGATGTCGTCGCCGCCGAGGTGGGTGTCGCCGTTGGTGGCAAGGACTTCGAAGATGCCGTCGTGAAGTTTCAGGATCGAGATGTCGAAGGTACCGCCGCCAAGGTCGTAGACTGCGATGATACCTTCCTTGCGTTTGTCCAGTCCGTAGGCGAGAGCGGCTGCAGTCGGTTCGTTGACGAGGCGCAGGACTTCGAGTCCGGCGATGCGGCCGGCGTCGCGCGTGGCCTGGCGCTGAGCATCGTTGAAGTACGCAGGAACCGTGATTACGGCCTTCGTGACGGGTACGCCGAGGGCAGCTTCGGCATTCTTCTTAAGCTGTCGAAGAACAAATGCGGAGATTTCCGGCGGCGTGAAGGTCTTCTCGCCGAGTTCGACACGGATGATGGATTCGCTGTCATCGGCGATGTGGAAGGGGAATAGCTTCAGCTCCTCCTGCACGTCGGCGATGCCGCGACCCATGAGGCGTTTGACGGAGTAGATCGTGCGGTCTGGATGGTCGATCAGTTCCTGGCGGGCCGCGTTGCCGACGATGATGGCGCCGGCGGGCGAGAGCGACACGACGCTCGGCACGAGTTTGTCGCCGTCTTCGCCGACGATGACCTCGGGGCGGTTCGATTCACCCATTACGGCGACGAGGCTGTTGGTGGTGCCGAGGTCGATGCCGACGACCTTGTCGTTATCAAATTCGATCTGAAACATTCGTTTGGTTTATCAGATTCGTAATATATTTCCGGCGGTTCAGCAGCCCTCGCACGGCGGTCAGTGCGTCGCGGCTTCGGGTGGAATCCCACTGGGTAAACGCGCCCTGCATTTCGGTGTCGAGCTGCGTACGCATTTCCTCGAAACGTTTCCGGAATGTCGCGATCTGCGCGGTATCGGCTTCTTCGAGGGCCATATTCAGCTCAAAAACTTCTTCCAGCAACTCGGGCGGAACATCCTTCGTTCCCTGTTCGCCAATGTCGAAGCCTTCCAGCTTAAGCACGTACTCGGCACGCGCGATTGAATCGCGGAGCGTGCGATAGGCGTCGTTCAGAACGGCGGTCGCTTCCTCCGCCTGGTGACGCTCCGCCGCGGGCCTGCGCGAATGCAGATCGGGGTGCAGCTGACGGCTCAGTGCGTAGAAGCGGGTCTCCAGATCTTTGGCATCGAGCGCGAGTTTCCGCTCCATGCCGAACGCCTCGAAATAGCCGCTCACGCCGAGAAGGACGTCCCGCAGCCGCAGCTCTTCTTCGCGTTCGGGTTCTCGAAAACGAAGCCGGACTGCATGAGCGACTCCTTGTAGTCGAGCGTCATGCCCTGCAGGTAGCGGATGCTCTTCGGGTCGACGAAAATCTGTACGCCGTCGAAGTCGAAAACGTTATCGGTCGGGCGAGGTTTGGTGTCGAACTTGAACTGGTAGCTCAGGCCCGAACAGCCGCCCCCGAGCACGCCGAGGCGTAGGCCTCCGACGACGCCCATCTTCTGGAACGTCTGGCGGATTTTCTCGACGGCCTTTGGAGTGACCGTAACGCCAGCCGCGTTCTCGACAACAGATTCCATTTACGCCACCGATTGTTCGGAGGGAACCGGCTTTTCCTCGCGCCGGGACTGCTTGGTGCGGTAATCGCTGATCGCGGCTTTGATAGCGTCTTCGGCGAGCACCGAGCAGTGAATCTTTACCGGCGGCAGGCTGAGCTCGTTCACGATGTCCGTGTTCTTGATGGCGAGCGCTTCGTCGACCGTCTTGCCCTTCAGCCATTCGGTAGCCAGCGAAGAACTGGCGATGGCACTGCCGCAGCCGAAGGTCTTGAACTTCGCGTCTTCGATGATGCCGCTTGCGTCATTAACCCGGATCTGCAGCTTCATGACGTCGCCGCACTCGGGTGCGCCGACCATGCCGGTGCCGACGTTGTCAGCGCTCTTGTCGAGTGATCCGACGTTGCGCGGATTGTTGTAGTGATCGAGAACTTTATCGGAATATGCCATGCTGAATCTCCTGTCAGATTAATCTGTTACCCATGAGACCTTGCTCAGGTCGATGCCTTCTTTCGCCATCTCGTAGAGCGGCGAAAGTTCGCGTAACTTCTTTACAACGTGGACCAGTTTGTCCGCCACGTAGTCGATTTGCTCTTCCGTGTTGAAGCGGCCGATACCGAAGCGGATGGATGAATGCGCAATGTCGTCGCCGAGGCCGAGAGCTTTCAGTACGTAGCTGGGTTCGAGCGTGGCCGAAGTGCATGCCGAGCCGCTCGAGACCGCCACATCATTAATGCCCATCAGCAGGGATTCGCCTTCAACGTAGGCAAAGCTCATGTTCAGGCTGTGCGGCAGGCGATGCTCCCAGCTGCCATTCACGTAGACTTCGTCGAGCTCGGCCTCAAGTTTGGCGCGCAGTTTGTCACGCAGATACTGCAGGCGCTTTGTCTCCTCAGGCATTTCCTTCTGCGCGATGGCGCAGGCTTCGCCGAGGCCGACGATGCCCGTGACGTTGAGCGTGCCGGAACGCATGCCGCGCTCGTGTCCGCCGCCATCCATCTGGGCCGTGAGCTGCACGCGCGGGTTCTTGCGGCGTACATAGAGAGCGCCGACGCCTTTCGGGCCGTAGAGCTTGTGGGCGCTGATGGACAGCATGTCGATGTTGTCTTTGTTGACATCCACCGGAATTTTACCGATCGCCTGAACCGCGTCAGTGTGGAAGATGACGCCGCGTTCGCGGCAGATTTTGCCGATTTCCGCGACCGGCTGCACGACGCCGATTTCGTTGTTGGCGTACATGATCGTGACAAGGATCGTTTTATCGGTGATCGATTCGCGCAGCATGTCGAGGTCGATCAGGCCGTCGCCTTTCACGGGCAGGTACGTCACGCGATAGCCTTGTTTCTCAAGCTTCTTGCAGGTGTCGAGAACTGCCTTATGTTCGGTGGCGGCCGTGATGATGTGATTGCCTTTTTCGGCGTACATCTCGGCAATGCCTTTAATGGCAAGGTTGTCGGATTCGGTGGCGCCGCTGGTAAAAATGATTTCGCGCGGGGTAGCGCCGATGAGGTCGGCGATCTGTTTGCGGGCTTTGTCCACCGCCTGCTCGGCGACCCAGCCGAATTCGTGATTCCGACTGGCGGCGTTGCCGAAGTTTTCGGTGAAGTAGGGCAGCATGGCGTCGAGGACGCGGGGGTCGACGGGCGTTGTCGCGTGGTTATCGAGATAAATGGGCGTCTTCATTTCCTTCTCTAATTCCTGATGCTCGCATCAGGCCGATGATTCAATGGAAGCAGCGGCGTCAATGTCACGGCTGCGGCAGGCTCAGCCAGATCCGTGATGGTGAACTTATTCAACAACTCAAGAATCGCTTCATGCACGCGGCGCAGGGGCTCGCGTACGGTACACTTATCCGACTGATCGCACCGGCCATGCTCGGTAAAACAGTGCGTCAGAATCACCGGGCCGTCGATGGCCCGGACCACTTCGAGGGCGCTGATACGGGCGGCATCGCGCGCCAGTTTATAGCCGCCGTTGGTGCCGGAGAGCGACTGCAGGATGCCAGCACGGGTCAGGCGCTGGAGGACTTTGGCCAGGAGCGGGACCGGCAGGTGGTAGGCCTCAGCAATATCCTTGGTGCTCGACACGCCACCCGGCGTGGACGCGAGGTGGCGAAGGGCGATGAGACCGTAGTCGGCTTTTTTGGTCAGCTTGAGCACGGAACGAGGACCGAATACGTCCTAGATGTATCTTAGCCCGACAGGCGTTCGGAGTCAACGGGAATTCCGATCGAATCAGTCCACTATACAATACATCTTGTTTTCAACAACATGCTTGGGTTCGTTTGGCAAATTCATAATTTCGCCGAGAAAGGCCCTTTTTGAAGGGCGGAAGGGTACAGGAAGGTCACCTCCACGACTGGATTATAGATCCAGGAGAGGGACGACGAGGCCTAAGTTGTTGTTAAGATTGACCGAAACGGTCGGGAAGACTGGCGCAGTGTTTCAGGAGTTGAAAGCCAAGCCTAAGCGGCTGGATTGGGCGGATTGCGGTTCCTTTTTGAGCACAAGGGCGTGTGTATCCTGGTGGCGCATCATTGCCATGGTGGCGGCGGCGCGTTTGACCT
Organism: Terriglobia bacterium; assembly: GCA_963709215.1. GTDB lineage: Bacteria > Acidobacteriota > Terriglobia > Bryobacterales > Bryobacteraceae > BOG-234. The sequence continues at coordinate 587,694 of CAVPVO010000002.1, forward strand.
TGGCTGTGCGTTCGATCTCACGAAGCCGGTTGTACTCATCGGACGTAATCCAGGCGGGCGCCGAACTGAGCACGGTCACCGCCGCAGCATAGGCATGCTGCGTCTTCTCACATTCCATCCGAAGTAGATCGCAATCTGCGCATCGCACGGTATCAGATTAAACCGACCTACTCGGTTTTGTCCAATACCATTTAACTTATTTTGCAATTCTTTTTCTGATTACCCGATTTCTGCCGATTCTCGGCGCGTGGGCGTCGTTGCAGACCTCTCTAAAATTAGTAGCCGAACGTTGCATATCGTTAACGACGAAGTCTGCCGCTCTGTCGCGGTCGCGGCTCGGCAGGCAGGGAAGCGTTCGTCTTCTAGTTTGCATGATTAATATCGAAGTAACCGGACTGAATTTGGCGCGAACGAAGCCAATATGGGAGCCCGGCCAGCTCCGGAAAATTCCGATAGCTTCGTCAAATCGGGTGCGGATTCAGTCCCGCACCAGAAGCCTACCGAATCGGCAACACCGCTGCCGCGCTGCGGGAGGATCCACGATGCTTCCCGTGGCCGCAGGCCATTCAACGGCCATATGGCACTCTCCGCGCCGCTTGCACCGGGATTAAATTCGGCTTGATGCCGATACTGCCGGTGCATGGCGCACATCCACTCGCGACCCGACGCACCTTATTCATTCAGCCGCCGGATTCAGCCGCCGGCCGGACAGAGACTGCGGTGGAACTGGCAGGAGCGGCAGTGGTTGCCCTCGCGGAGATCGAAGCGGAGCTGGTCCTGAGCGTTGCGGAGCCCGGCGAGCAGAGGCGTCACGTCGTGATCGAGCGCCACTTCGACGAGGGTGTCTGAACGAAGGAAGTGCAGCCAGGCATGCGCGGGGCGTCTGCCGAGGGCGCGTTCGACAGCGAGAGCGTAGAGAGCCAACTGCGGCGCGTAGGCTTCGGCGTTGACGCGAGCATCGGTTTTGTAATCGACGACGTGAATTTCGCCATTATCTTCAAACCAGAGATCCACCGTGCCGCGGACCAGCGTGCCATCGATGTCGATGATGAAGTCCCATTCGCGGGCGGCGCGGGATGAAGCGGCGGCGCGTGCGCCGAGGCTGCTTTCGAGGAAGACATTGGCGAGACGATGGGCTTCGGCCGGGTAGTCGCCTGGTTTAGCGGCGAGGATTTCGTGTACAGCGGAGCCGAGGTCGGCGGCGGTGAGGTCGAGGTCGTCTTCGTCGGGCAGATCTGCGTCGGGGAGATCTGCGTCGGGGTCGAATCGGGGCGGGCGGCGGCCGTTCCAGCCCCCGTTCCAGCCCCCGCTCCAGCCAATGTAACGCTGCAAATAGTATTTGCGCGGACAGTCGGCGAAGACGGCGAGCGACGTCACGTTGACGGCTGTGTCGCGCTGCGCGCCCATCGCGGGGCGGGGGATGACGGGGATTTCGGCGGCGGTGGTGGTGTCGGCGTCGGCACGCAGCATCGGTGGCTCGTCGGCGGTATCAAGGATCGAGATGTCGTCGGAAGCCTCGAGCTGATCGACAATCTTTGCCCAGTTTCGGGGAGATCCTTTGGCGCGCGAGTAAGACAGGATGAGATGCTCTTCGGCGCGCGTCATGGCGACGTAGAGCAGGCGATGCTCTTCGTGCTTTTCGCGCTGTTCGAACTCCTCGGCGTTGCGGAGGTGCCAGGAGTCCCCGATGCCTTTGTCGCGGTCGGAACGCCATTTGATGCCGAGTCCGAAGGCGGGTGTGAATGTGACGGGAGCGGAGTTGCGCTGCGTGCCCTTGTCCATCGCCGCGATGATCGTCACGGGGAATTCGAGACCTTTGGCGGAGTGGGCGGTCATGACCTGGACGACGTTGCCCTGATCCCGGTCGGCGAGATCGGATTCGAGGTTAAAGGCTTTTTCGAGGCTCTCGATTTCGCCGAGCAGTTCTTCAAGGGTCCGCTCGGCGCCTTTGGTGCGGGCGAGGTGCAGAAAGCTTTCGACGTTATCGGCAACGATGGTGCCGGGGGTCCAGTCGAAGCCGCAGTCGGTGAGAGCGCGCACAAGCAGGAACTCGAGCGGCACGACGGGCTGCGTTTCGCGCCAGCGTTTCAGGTTGGCGGCGAAGCGTTCGATCTTCGGCGCGTCGTCGGGGTCGAAATCTGCAAGCAGGGTTGGATCGTACGCAGCGCGATTCAAACCGCCCGTGACGGACTGGCCGAGCAGGCGAAGGCGCAGAAGTGTTTCGTCGCTGAGTCCGACGAGCGGGGAGCGAAGTACGGTGGCAAGCGCGATGGTGTCCTGTGGATTCGCCATTACGTGAAGCAGAGCGGTAATGTCGCGGCCTTCGCGCGAGAGGAGAAACGACTGGCGGCGGCCGCTGACGTAGGGGATGCCGGCGTGATCGAACGCAGCGAGGATCGGTTTCATCGACTCGCTGTTGCGGCAGAGGACGGCGAAATCGGAGAAGTCGGCGGGGCGGTTTCCGACCTGGAGCGTGCCGCGATGGGACAGGATGCGAGCGGCGATCCAGCGCGCTTCCTTCGCGGCGGGGTCTTCGTCCTGGCGCGCCTGAATTTTCAGGACCTCGATGGAAGCCTGAGATTTCTCGGCGAACGAAGCGCCGGCGACGAGTTCGCGCGCGTCGATGCCCTCGGCCGAATTGAGCAGCGATTCGACGCAGCGGAGAATGGGGTCGCGACTGCGGAAGTTGTGCAGGAGATTGACGGCGTGTTTGCCGGAGGCGTTGATGTGGTCCCGATAGCGGCGAAAGATTTCCGTGGATGCGTGGCGGAAGCCGTAGATCGCCTGGTTCACGTCGCCGACCGCGAAGAAGACGTCTTTGGCGCGCACCAGCTCGATGAGGTCTGCCTGCTGCTGGTTGATGTCCTGGAATTCATCGAGCATTACCTGGCGGAACTGCTGAGGACGCGGGTGCGCACCGGCTCGCTTTCACGAAGGAGGCGGACAGCGCGGCGCTCGAGATCGTTGAAATCGAGCGCGCCGAGGGCGAGCTTGCGCTCGTTATAGATTTCGTCGAAGCGAGAGAGCACGTCGAAGATCAGCGCGCGGAAAGGCGCGGTGCGGCGGTCGACAGCCCACGCGGTGAGGAAAGGCAGAGCCTTCTTGAATTCGCGGAGCGGATCCCTTTCGGCATACGGAACTTTGTTCAGCAGGAGCGGACAGGTGATTTTCGAGCACGGCCGTGACCTGGTCGGCGGTAGACGAAACACGCTCGCACCCATTCGAGGATTTCCCCGCGGTGCGTAATGTTGGCCGCGGAGAGTCTGGCCGGTCCAGCTTTGGACAAGCTGCCGCAGAGTGCCCGCCACCATGGCGGGTGTGATGCCTGCGCCCGGGTTCTCCATCGCGCGGACATCGGCGATGGTTTTCCCGGCAGACCGGATGGCGTCATAGACGTCCGTCAGATCGCCGGCGAGATAAGGCACATGGAGGGCGTGGATGAGTTCGAGCGCTGCCGTGCGGTGGAGGGCGGCGCACTCGTCGAGCGCGGCGTTGACGCAGGCGTACCGGAGTTCGTCGGATTCACGCGCGTCGAGCACGGTGAAGCGCGGATCGACGCCGGCGGCAATGGCGTTCTCTTTGAGCAGGCGCGCGCAGAAGCCGTGGATGGTCGAGACCCAGGCGGACTCGAGTTCACGCAGACGCAGGGAATCGTGCGCGAAGAGTTCCGCCAGCTTCGCTTTCATGTTGGCGGCGGCTTTCTCGGTGAAGGTGATGGCGAGGATGTGGCGCGGGTCGAAGCGATGATCTTCGACGAGCGAACGATAACGCTCGACCAGGACGGTGGTTTTGCCGGAGCCGGGGCCGGCAACGACGCAGGCATCGAGTTCGCGGTAGCCGATGGCGTCGAGTTGATCGCGGGTGAACTCGGGCGCGGCGTAACTCAACGTCCCGCTCCAATCTGCACCAGGTTCTGTTGCTCGACACGGCAGGCCGCGGCGTAATCGCACCAGACGCACTGGTCGGGATCGTCGGGGTCGGCGTCGACCTGTCCGCCGAGGAAACCATTGATACGCTCGATGGCGCGGGCTTTGGCATCGGCGGTCCAGTTTTCGGGGATGGGCTGGAGGTTTTCCAGTTCAACGCCGGGCACGGCGCCCCATCCGTAACGCTCATCCTCGCGCACGGCCCAGAAGATCATGGCGACCGGATTGAGGTTGAGTTTCTCGCGGACGGCGAGCGCGTAGAGCGGGCCCTGCAGTCGCGTGGGACTGGTGACGAGCTTCTGCACGTTCGCGGTCTTGCTGCTTTTGTAATCGACGATGACGCAGTCATTGCCGAAGCGATCGATGCGATCGACACGGCCGTTCACCTGAATGCCGCCGGGGAATTCAATCGAGAGCGAAACTTCGGCTTCGGAGGAATCGGGCGTCCAGAGATCGTTGGCGCTGACGCGCTTCGCGACGTTGCGGTTGATGAAACGATCGACTTCGAGACGATAGCCTGGCGGCAGGTGCTCTTTGCGGCAGGTATCGTCGAAGACCTGTTCGAAGACGTCGACGAAATCGCGCGTGCGGTCGGCGAGCCAGACTTCGAGAGCGGCGTGGAGAATGAGGCCGGTGATGCGCGGCTGGAGCCGCTTTTCGGGGCGTTCTGGGGCGGCTTCGAGCCGAAGGGTGCGCTCGCTGAAGAACTGGAAGTGACACTGCGCCAGTTTTTCAAGGGAAGTCGGGCTGATGGATTGGTGCAGGCGTGCGAGCTCCGTTTGCAAGCCCGGGGCGGCGATGCGGCCCGGTGCGGTGGGACCAGGTGCTGCGATGCGCGGCGTGGGGCGGCAGAGTGGGGCGGGTTCGGCGGGTTGATCGATAAAGCGCGAACACTGGAGCGATTTTCCGGCGGAGTCGTGCGCGGGGCAGGTCAGGACAAGCGATTGCGTGGCGCGGGTGCGGAGCGAATCGAAGAGCCAGCGCTCATCGCGTTCGTAGTCGGCTGTGGTGCGAAGGGGGATGCCGGCGGCGCGGAGGCGGTCGATATCGGCCTCGGGAAAGAGAAGGTTCTGCGGCTGGCGGAGGGGGAAATCGCGATCGGTCATGCCGCAGACGAAGAGCGACGCGACGTCCCACTGGCGCGCTTCCGACGCGTGCATGACGTGAACGACGTCGGCGCGGTTGTCGAGAGGGTGGAGGGCGGCGGTGTCGACGGCGCTATCGACGGCGACAGCGGCGATGTTCCAGAAATCGGCGAGCGAGATGGATTGGGCGGGATTCGTCCAGAATGGAACGACGGATTCGACGGCGGCGATCCAGGCATGAAGCGCGGCGGGGAGGGTGCGGGCGGCTTCGATGGATTCGTGGTCGGGGGCCACGTCGAGAAAGCCGGGGCGATAAAGGGTGGTGGCGAGGGATTCGAGGCGCTGCAGCCAATCCGCGGGCTTGTGCTGAATGCCGCGCCAGGATTCGATCTGGAGACATGCGCCGATGTCTTCGCGCAGGCGCTCGGACTCGCAGAGTCTGAGGAGCTCGCTTGAGCCGCGGCCGGGCATGGTTTCGCGGACGGCGAAGTCGAAGCGGTCGAAGTCGGCGCGGAGTCCGAAGCGCGGGTTGGCGCGAAGGGTGTGGAGGGTGGATTCGAAGTCCCAGCCCGTGAGGGCGCCGGAGATCAGGCCGCCGAGGAAGGTGGCGGCGGGATGTTTGCGCAGAGGGGCACTGAAGTAGAAACGCGCGGGGATGCCGAAGCGGGCGAAGGTTCCTTTGAGCAGCGGGACGTAGGTGGAGGCGTCGCGCAGGGCGACGGCAATTTCGCGGAAGTTCGTGCCGCGTTCGTGGAGAGCAAGGATGCGGCGCGCGAGTTCGTCTGCCTCTCGCTCCAGAGTGCGCGCGCTGACGACGGTGGTGTGCGGGCGGCGCGGGCTGCCGGGCAGGAGGCGGTCCTGCGCGCCGAGTTTCAGCGAAAGGCGGTAGATCTCTTCGGTGGCGGAATGGTCGGTGAGGGTGAGGGTGACGTCGGAGATTTTGGCGAGAGCGGCGAGGAATTCCTGCTCAATGGGGCTGAAGTTGAGAAAGCCATCGAACCAGATGCGGACGGGAGTCGTGTTACGGGCTGCCGCGCGGATCCAGTTGCCGCGAAGCTCAAAGCCGCGCTGGCGGACAGCGTCTCCGACCGCGCGCCACAGGCGTTCGAAGGGCTTTGCGTGCGCGCCGAGGCGGCGGACGGAGGCGAGTTTGTCGGGCGTCGAGGCGGCGTTTTCGAAAAGGTTGATCGTTTCGACGATGATGTCGGCCATCCCGTCGGTAGTGGCGACAGCGGCGAATTCAGGGAAGGGGAGGGTGCGGAGGGAGTCGCGTACGAGGGCGCGGAGGAGACCGTCGGGGACGAGCCGGGTGTCGCGCGCGCGTTCGAGCAGGAAGCGATTGAGCGAAACGACGGACCGCGGGGAGAAAACGATGCCGTCGCGCGCGAGTTCGTGCTGGAAGTGGCGGACCAGCGTGGCGGTGGGGACGACGAGGCGGAGGTTGCTGTCGCCGGATCGCAGGGCGTCTTTGAATTCGCGGAAGACTTGCCGGGTTTTTCCGCTGCCGGGGGCGCCTCGGAGGAGTTTCATGTGAATCGTGCGGCGAAGAAAAGGAGAATGCGCCGGTCTTCTTACATTAGCATCGGCTCAGTTCCCGCCGTCGCAGCGTCTCCGCGATATTGGGGCGCCACGGGTTCCAAACAGCACCTCACCCCGCGGGAAGAAACGCAAAAGGGCAACCAAATGGTTGCATGCGATCATCAATGCTGGTAATATGCAACCTGAGGGTTGCATGAATACGACTGCCGATACTATTGAAAAAACACTACTCCTGCGTGCGCCGCTCGATCGGGTCTGGAGGGCGATATCGGATTCCGCCGAATTCGGCACATGGTTCGGGGTTACCTTCGAAGGACCGTTCGTGGCCGGCGCGCCTCTCCGAGGCAGGATTACGGGCACTAAAGTCGACCCTGAGGTCGCGCAGATGCAAAAGCCCCACGAGGGTAAGCCGTTTCATATTGTGGTTGAGCAAATTGAGCCGAAGCGGCTTTTCTCTTTTCGCTGGCATCCGTATGCGATTGAACCCGGTGTGGATTATTCGACCGAACCCACCACACTTGTAACTTTCCGCCTCGTGGAAACGAGCGAAGGTGTGCAACTCACACTAACCGAGTCCGGTTTCGATCAGATCCCGCTCGAGCGTCGCGCCCGGGCCTTCGCGGCGAATGAGGGAGGCTGGGGCCATCAGATGCGCCTGATCTCCAGGTATCTCGATAATGGCGCTCCGGCGCAGTAGCTCAGCGCGGCTCTTCGCGGCTCTGGGTGATGAGACCCGGCTCGATCTTATTGCGCGGCTCTGTGCGGAAGGGCCGCTGTCAATCAGCGAACTCACCGCCGGTTCCCGGGTTACGCGACAGGCTATCACGAAACATCTCCGCCTTATGGAGCGCTCAGGGCTCGCCCGCGGCGCCAGGCGCGGACGCGAGAGCGTTTGGCAAGTCGATCGACGAAAAGTTGAGCAAGCGCGGCGCTGCCTGGACCAGATCTCTGCGCAATGGGATCAGGCTCTTGCAAGACTTCAGTCGTTCGTCGAGTAAGCCGCCAGCCAGTTTCCAAGAGGGGAAATCAGCCCAACAGATGCTTTGCAGGGCGGCTCTTCATTTTTGAAAAGCCCGGAAACCGGATGGATCAAAACGAGATCGCCGCCCTGAGAACCCTCCTGACGGAGATGAGCCAGGAGCTGACATCCAGGGTTACAAAGCGGGATGCGCTGGATCCCCTTCACAGCGCGGCGGCACGCGAAATGCTCGGCGACGTCCGCATGGCGCTGACCCGCATCGAATACGGGAGCTACGGCACCTGTCTCAACTGCGACCACGAGATCAGCGCGAGCCGGCTTCGCGCGCTGCCGTGGACGTCGCTGTGCATTTTGTGCCGCGACCTCGGTAACGGCCGACGCTGCGCCCGGCCGGACCTTCGTGGAGTCCGGGCCGCCTGACAGGTCGCCTCCGCAGCAATTCCCCTTGCCGGTAGATCTGTGTAACCCGGTTTAGGTATCTGCGTTGACTCCCTATGGCGTTACCGAAAAAGCCTTCAAAATCGGGATGGCCTGCGACTCCCGTTTCGCCATAGTGAGTGAGGGGACTGAAGACATGACGAACGAGGCCCGCCTCAGCGAGCGTCTGATCCGAGAAACAGCCGTGATGAACCGTTTTCTTGACGCACCCGACGAACAGTCGTTTGCCGACCTCTTCAGGGCTTTCACACCACAGCTCGTGGCGTTTTTTCGTGCGCGCGGCTGCACGCTCACGGCCGAAGACCTGGCCCAGGAGGTCATGCTTACCGTCCATCGGAAGTCGGGACAGGTTCGCGACCGGTCCCTGTTTCGCGCGTGGATCTTTCGAATCGCCCGCAACACTCTGTCGCGCCACTACGGCAGGGGGTCGCGCAATGCGGACACGGTTAACCTCGCAGACCTGCCGGAGGGCCTGGTCGCGATGAACGCCGGGAACGGTGGGGCGCCGATGTTTGAGTTCAACCATTGGATGAACTTCCTCGGACCGCACGAAAGGGAAGCCCTCACGCTGCGCTTTATCGAGGAGTGGGAATACCATGAGATCGCAGCCGCCCGGCAGATTCCGATTGGTACGGTTCAGTGGCGGGTTTTCAATGCCAAGAGGAAGCTGGCTCCCCTGCTGAAGCGCGTCGAACGAGCCGGGAAAACGGCAGCGCAGACCTTCAGAAAAGCTGCCTGAGCGCAACTCAAAAGGAGCGATTAACATATAAGATCATGGCTGATCCACAAACGCCCGCTGTTGCAGGAAAAAAGCCTGCTCCCGCGAAAAAAATCGTGTCATGGCTGATGCCGGTCACGGTAGTGATACTGGCTGCCGGGCTCATTGTGCTGATTACGGGCAGCTGGAAAACCTGGACGGGCGATCGTGCCGAGCAGACTACTGACGATGCCTACGTGCGGGCGGACCTGACGCCACTGAGCACTAAGGTCGCCGCACTGGTGGCTTCGGTTGAAGTTGCCGACTATCAGGCGGTGAAGGCGGGTGACGTTCTGGTGCGATTGCGCGACGAGGATTTTCGTGCGCAGATTGAGCAGGCCGAGGCCGCGGTGGCGTCGAGTGAAGCCTCTCTGGTGAACAACCAGCGGCAAAAAGAGCTTCAGGACGCGCACGTCGCCCAGGCGGTGACTGGCATCGGCGCAGCCGAAGCTGAAATCTCCGCCGCGCAGGCCGGGATCGAAGCCGCAAGGTCGTCAGCTGCGAATGCGAGAGGCGGACTGACGGCCACTCAGGCCGATGCCAAACGCACTAACCTCGAACGCAAACGTCAGGAGGCTCTTGTCGCTGCCGAGTCGTCGACGCCGAAGCAGCTCGAGCAGGCGGTTGCCGATGAAGAACGCTTCCGCGCTCAGTTGTCGAGCCGCGAGGCGGAAATATCGGCGGCGTCGGCGCAGATCGCCAGCCGGCAGGCGGATCTCACCCGCGCGAGGGCTCATCTGGATAGTGCGGGCGCCGAGTTGGAAGCGCAGAAGCGGCAGCGTGCTGTGCTGGATTCGCAGGAGTTGATTCTGCGGGCGGACGTCGCGGCGAAGAAGGCAGCTCTGGATTTGGCGCGCACGAATCTGAGCTATACGCGGATTGTGGCTCCGGGGGATGGCATCGTCGGCGAGCGCAAGGTTCGCGCGGGACAGCTCGTAAGCCCGGGCACACAGGTTCTCTCGCTGGTGCAGCAGCAAAGGTGGGTGCAGGCCAATTATAAAGAAGACCAGCTTCGCAATATCCGCGAGGGAGATGCGGCGGAAATACGTGTGGATGCTTTTCCCGGCGTCGTGCTGCACGGAAAGGTCGGATTCATCTCGCCGGCCAGCGGTTCGCAGTTTGCTCTGCTCCCGCCGGATAACGCTACAGGCAATTTCACAAAAGTGATGCAGCGTGTGCCGGTCAAGATCCTGCTGGACGATCGCAAGAGCATAACGGACGGGCTTCGTCCGGGCCTCTCGGTTGTGGCGACGATCCGCACCCGCAATCGGGAGTGACCTTGAGCACGCAGACCGCACCCGCTCCGGCGCAAGCGTCTTCCCCCCGCAACAGGCCCGTCCTGAGCACGAATCCTTACATCGGGATACTTGGCGTGTTTCTGGGTGCCGGCATCGCGACGCTGAACGCGCGACTGGTCAGTGTCGGGCTGCCCGATCTCCGCGGCGCTCTGGGGCTGGGCGTCGACGAGGCTTCCTGGATCCCGACGGCGCTCAACATGGCGATGATGATGAGCGGCGTTTTCGTCGTGTTCGTCAACTCGCTGCTTGGGCCGCGGCGTATTCTTTTGCCGGCGGCTGCGATCTTCACGATAGTTTCCCTGTTCCTGCCGTTTGCGCCGGGCTACTGGCCCATGGTGGGTCTTGTTGTGCTGGCGGGTCTGTCATCGGGCACCTTCTACTCACTCACGATGACCTTCGTGCTGACCTCGCTGCCGAAGAAGCTCATCATATTCGGCATCGCGGCCTACGCCGCCGACATCGTATTCATCAGCAATTTCGCGGCGGCGATTGAAGGCTGGTACACCACGCACCTTTCCTGGCACTGGATCTTCTGGAATTCCGCGGTTTTCACGCCAGTCATGATACTCTGCGTCTGGTTCGGCATTCCCCGGCAGCCGCGTGCAGGACCCGCGCCCAGCTGGATTGGATTTGCCTGGTTCAGCCTCGGGCTCAGCCTTCTTTATGGCGCGCTCGATCAGGGCGAACGGCTGTACTGGTTCAATTCCGGAACCATCGTCGCCATGTTCGTGGCCGGAAGCTTTCTGGTTGCAGCCGCGGGGATCAGGCGGTGGATCCAGCCGAATCCAACGCTCAACCTGGCGTTTCTGAACCGCCGGAACATCATCATCCTGGCTTTGTCGATCTTCGTTTTTAAGTTCGAGCACCTGGCCACGGTCGTTCTCGTGCCTGGCTTCCTCGGCACCATCCAGGCTTACCGCCCTGAGGAAATCGGGCACGCGCTCGCGTGGGTTGCATTGCCCATGTTCGTCGTGGTGTGGCTGGTTGCCGTGTTTGTCATTTACACCAGTTCCCGCCTCGTTCTCACACTGGGGCTGGCGACCGCAGCGGTGGCGTGCTGGTTCTGTTCGCATCTGGACACCTCATGGTCCGGCACCAGTTTTCAGATGATCGAGCTTGTGCTGGCCATCGCCTTTGCCTGCACCTATGTCGGACTGGTGAGCAGTATCGTCCTTGAAGGTCTGGAAGCCGGCGCTCTTACCAGCGCGGCGAATGCGGCGACCTTCTCCGGCCTGATGCACTTCATCCGGCTGTTCGGCGGCCAGATCGGCGTTACCGCGATGACCCGCTTTATTACGGTCAGGGAGGAGCTTCATTCCAACCTGCTGGGCCTTCACGTGGAGGCCGGCAACTGGCTCACCGACGAGCGTCTGCGCGCGCTGAGCGCCGGGCTTTTCACCGGTTCCTCGGGTGCGGAGGAAGCGCAGCAGCGCGCCGTCGGGATTCTGGGCCAGCAGATCAGAGCGCAGGCCTACACCATGGCGCTGAGTGATGCGTTCATTCTGATTGTCTGGATGGTGGTGGCCTATCTCGGGCTGATGTTATTTCTGAAACCCGGCAAGATCAGTTTTCGGATTTTAAGGAGCATGCCGTGATGTTCAGGTATTCGAAACGCGCTCTCGTATTGAGTGTTCTCAGCGTGCTCGCGGGCGTTCCGCAGCAGGCGGCCGAAGTGCGACGGCTCACGCTTACCGAAGCTGTGCAACTGGCTCTCAGTCAGAACAGAGAGCTGAAGATTGCCCGGTTGAAGGTTGTTGAAAGCCAGCAAAAGAAAGTCGAGGCCAGGTCGGCCTACTTCCCCGGCCTGAAGAACCAGTCGAGCTTCCTGCACACCACTGCGCTCGAAGACATCAACATCCCGGCGGGCGCGTTCGGGGTGGTCCCCAACGTCGTACCGGAGCACGATGTCCGGATAACGCAGGGCGGGCAGACCGTGGAAGCGATCGGCACTCAACTGTCCCAGCCTCTTACGCAGCTGATAAGGATTCGCCAGTCGAACAAAATCGCTGCCGCCGAGACCGCCAGTTCGCGCAATGACGTGAAGAAAGCGGAGAACGAAGTAGCGGTAAAGGTTCACGAACTTTACTACTCGATATTGGTAACGCGTTTGCAGAAACGGGCGGCCGACGAACAGACGGCGTATTCGCAGATTCATCTGCGCGAAAGTGAGGAAGAGATTCAGAAGGGAAGTGCGCTGAAGATCTCGGCCATCGATAGCCGCGCCAGCCTGCTCCAGAGCGAGCAGAATGCGCTCGCTGCCGATCTTCAGTTATCCGATCTGACCAGTGAATTGAACGACCTGCTCGGGCTTCCCATTAATACCCAGCTCGAACTCGCTCCCGTCGGGACGATCAGCCTCGAAGTCCATCCGCGCGAAGAGTATATGAAACTCGCCGCAATGGAAAACCCGGAAATTCTCGCGGCCCAGCAAGCCGTCGAGCAGGCCAAAGCCGCAGTAACGGCGGCGAAGTCGGAATACATACCGGACATCACCGCGATCGCGCGCCAGAGCTACCAGAATGGCGTCCCGTTCCTCGTTCACAACTTCGGCACGTTCGGGCTGAGCATGGAATATGACGTTTTCGATTTCGGCAAACGCCGCGCGGAGGTGCGTGCGCGGGAGGCGAAACTCGCACAGGCTGAGGAGAATCTGGATCGTCTGAAGGAGGCTGTTGGCGTCGAGATCGAGCGTAGCTATAACAAGGTGGAGCGGACGAAACACATGCTGCAGGTGGCAGGCGAAGTGGTCACGCTGCGCCAGGAAGGCGAGCGCGTCGCGGGTAACCAGATCGCCCAGGGAGAGGCGTTGGTTTCAATGGGGAAGCAGGCGTCGGCGGCGAGCTACAGAGCGCAGGCCGATCTGCTCCAGGCGCAGCTGGCGTATCTGCTGGCGGGCGCGGAGCTCGAGCAGGCCGCGGGACGCACACCGGGCCTTTAAGGCCCCCACCCGGCAGTTACCGAACCGCGACCGTGAGCGAGTGGCAAGAAACCGGCCCCAACCGATAATCCGCCGCTCCGGCACGGTCGCGGTTCGGTAAGCTGCTGAGTACTCCCGGCTAAAATAACGTTGATTGCCCCAGTTGCCGACAGAAGGCCTTCTCGCGGCACTACGTTCGCTCCGGACTACATCCAGTCGCGATGAAATCGCCGCGGTTCTGCCGGACCTTCTTCGTCCGCTGATTGAGTTTGACAGCGTCAGCGTTTTCTCGGGCCCTCCGGGGTCCGGCAACAATGGCGCCGGGTCGAGGCTTGCGGTCCCGCTGCTCTCGGAGGGGACTGTGATCGGGACCTTCGTCGTGGAACGCCGTCAGTCTGATCCATTCAGCCCTGCAGACCGGGAGATGCTCGACGTGATTGCCGGCCAGATCACGGCTGGTCTGGTTCTGCAGGATCTGCGAAAGCGGCAGGCGCGGGCGGAACTGATACTCCGGATCAACAACACCATCGCGTCGAACCTCGAGCTGCAGCCGCTGCTGCGCTCGATCGCGCAGATTCTCCGCTCCACGCTGGGCTGCGATTTTGTCGTCGTCTCGGTTGCCGATCACGAGGCGGGAAAGATGCAATTGCTGGCACTGGATTTTCCGGGCAGCCGCGGCGTCTTTCGCGAAGGCTCAACCCTTCCGATTGAAGGCTCGGTCGTCGGAGATGTATATCGGAGCCGGCACCGGCGACTCGTTCGCGATAGTCAGGAGCTGGACCCGATCCTTCGCGCCCGGGTGCTCGAGGAAGGGATCTCCGTCGGTTGTTTCTGCCCGCTGATTCATCAGGATCGTGCGCTCGGCGTTATGAGTGCGGGTTGGCGCGAGCCGGATCTCTACACGGAAGATGCCGGCGAGATTCTCGACGCTGTCGCCGTGCAGGTTGCGATCGCGCTGGATAATGCGATGGCTTATCAGAAGATCTCCGAACTGAGAGACCAACTGGCGCAGGAGAAACTCTATCTCGAAGACGAGATTCGCGGCGAATTTAACTTCGCGGAGATCGTGGGGAACAGTCCGGCGCTGCGCCGCGTGCTGAAAGACGTGGAAACGGTCGCGCCCACCGACTCCACCGTCCTGATTTACGGCGAAACGGGTACGGGCAAAGAGCTCATTGCCCGCGCCATTCACGATCTGAGTGGCCGCCGTTCCGGCACGTTCGTGAAGCTCAACTGCGCCGCGATACCGACAGGCCTGCTGGAGAGCGAACTGTTCGGCCACGAAAAGGGCGCATTCACCGGCGCCGTGGCGCAGCGCATCGGACGTTTCGAACTGGCCAATCGCGGGACGATTTTCCTCGACGAGATCGGCGAAGTTCCGCTCGAGCTGCAGCCGAAACTGCTGCGCGTATTGCAGGAGCGCGAGTTCGAGCGGCTCGGCAGTTCGCGCACTCTGCGCAGCGACGCGCGTCTGATCGCCGCGACTAACCGCGACCTCAACGCCATGGTCGAAAAGCAGGCGTTTCGCGCGGACCTCTACTATCGGCTCAACATATTTCCAATCCATGTGCCGCCGCTGCGCGAACGGTCCGAAGATATCCCGCTCCTCGTGCGGCATTTCACCGCGCAGTTCGCGCGGCGCATGAACCGCACGATCGATTCGATTCCGGCTGAAAGTATGAATGCGTTGCGGCACTATCCCTGGCCGGGGAACATTCGCGAACTGCAGAACCTGATTGAACGGGCCGTAATTCTTTCGCCCGGACCGGTTCTGCGGGTTCCTGTGGAGGAGCTCAAAGCGCGCACTGATACGGCCCGCGAACCCGAGTCCCCGCAAACGCTGGCGGATGCGGAGCGGGCGCACATCCTGGCAATTCTGAAGGAGACCCACTGGGTTCTGGCGGGCGTGAACGGCGCAGCCGCACGGCTCGGCATGAACCGCTCGACTCTGCGTTTCCGCATGAGCAAGCTCGGCATCGAACGGCCCTCGCCAACATCGACGTAACGGCGCGGATGGCGACCCGTTGCCACGTGGTAGCCGGCTGCCACCCGAATCATTGCCACTAAGCCCCCCAGCGCTGCTATCTGATTGATTTTCAGCCAGAGTGAGATTGGCAGCGTGGTTGCCATTTAGGCGGGCGTGTTGCGGATCAACGTTCAGGACACATCGAGCAAGATCACGCTGGCGCCCGAAGGCGATCTCACCGGCGTCTGGGTCTGTGAGCTCCTCGAAGAATGGCGCGTCGCACAGCGTTCGCTGAATGGGCGGGTGCTGAACGTCGACCTCACGCGCGTGAGTCGCGTCGACCTCGCCGGCCAGTTTCTACTGGCGCTGATCCGCTCACACGGCGCGCAGCTTACCGGAGCCGGGATCGTGATCAGCGATCTCATCAACACGATTGCGAACGACTGGCCCGTGTGCGCCCTCAATCGAACGAAGGAGTCTTAGCATGTTGCGAATCGTATTCCTCGTCCTGTTGGCAGTCACGGCATCCGCCCAGACCGCGGTGGACCCTCTCAGCTACGCCATCGCAACGCCGCGGCCTATCAATCCGGCTGCAGGCAGTACCAATCCCAGCGCCCTCGCGACGCAGTCGCTGAACCCCTATCTGGGCAGCGTGTCCGGCGCGAAGCTGGTGGAACGCGAGATCAAACTCACCCTGCAGGACGCCGTGCAGCGCGGCCTCGAATTCAATCTCGGCCTGATCGAAACCAAACAGGCCGACGCCGCCGTACAGGCCGAACGCTCGCGCGCTTTCGCGGCACTCCTGCCGCAGATCACAGCCCGCGCCCAGCAGAGCTATGAACAGATCAGCGTCAGCTCTTTCGGCATCAGGCTCCCGGAGCCGTTCCGTCTTCCCTCGACGACCGGCGGATTCGGATATTCCGAAGCTCGCGTCGCCCTGCAGTATTCGGCTTACGATCCCTCGCTCATTGCGCAGTACAAAGCGCGGCGGGCGGCGGAGGCGGCCTCCGCCCTGAACACGCGCGACTCCCGCGATGTTGTCGTCTACGCCGTCGGCACGGCTTATTTTCAGGTGGTGGCGAGCGAAGCGCGGCTGGCCACGGCGCGCGCCGCGCTCGATTCCGCCCGCCAATTCCAGACTCAGGTGGCGCACGAATACGAGGCTGAAGTTGCTCCGGAGATCGACAGCATTCGCGCCTCTGTGGAACTGCGCGCCGCGGAGCAGCGCGTCACCGACGCCGAAAACGATGTCGAGAAAGACAAGCTGACCCTCGATCGCGTGGCCGGCATTCCGCTGGAGCAGAAATGGTCGCTGTCGCATGAATATAGCTACGCGGCGCTTCCGGAAGACACGGCTAAGCAGAACCGTTTCGATCTGGCGAGCGCGCAGCAGTCGGTTTCAGCCGCACAGCTCGATGTCAAGAGCGCGTCGGCCCAGCGGCTTCCCGCCGTTTCGCTCGATGCCAGCTACGGCACTGGCGGGATGAACGTGGGTAACTACAGCCACGTGTACTCCGTCGGGGCCGCCGTTTCGGTGCCTCTGTTTACGGGCGGACGCATCCGCGCCGATGTGCGCGAGGCGGAAGCACGGCTTGCGCAGCGTCAGGCCGAAGCCCGCGATCTGGAAGGCCGCGTGGCTTACGACGTCCGCGTGGCGCGGCTCGATGCGCAGGCTTCGGAAACCGCGGTGAAAGTTGCACTCGGAAACAAGGCTCTGGCGGAACGCGCGCTGCTGCAGTCGGAAGACCGGTATACCAACGGCGTGACGAATGTGCTTGAAGTCGTTCAGGCGCGCGAGGCGGTCGTGAGTGCGAACGAAAACTACATCGCCAGCCTGTTTTCGTTCAACGTGGCCAAGGTCGCGCTGGCCCGGGCGCTTGGCGATGCCCAGACGCGGCTGAATACTTTCTTTGGCGAGTAACATCTTCAGGAACAAAGGAGACACCGATGTCCACAACGGCAACCACTACCGAAGTTCACGAGAAGCCGGCACCGGCGACCGTGGATAGCGAAACCGGAACGTCGCTCCGCCCCAGGTGGCTGGCTCGCGGCATCGCCGGAATCGTGCTCCTGGCCGCGGCCGTCGCCGGCACGATGTTCTGGCTCGATGCGCGGCATTACGAAGACACCGACGACGCGCAGGTTGACGGCCATTTTGCGGAACTAAGCACGCGCATCGACGGCACGGTTGTGTGGGTCAATCCGAACGCGGAGAACGATCATTTCGTCAAAGAGGGCGACCTGCTGCTTCAGCTCGATCCGCGGGATTACGAGGTCGCGATCGAGCGGGCGAAAGCGAATCTGAAGCTGCGTGAGTCGGAGGCGCGCGGTGCGCGGCTGGCGGTGCCCATCACGAATGCGTCCGCGTTCAGCGCGCTGCATGCCGCCGAGGCCGCGCGACAGGAAGCCCTCGAAGCAGTCGAAACTGTGCAGGCCGATCTGACCGGCGCGCGTCATCGACTCGAACAGGATCAGGCCGTTGCCGGACGTGCGGAACGGGACCGTATAAGGTATCAGGCCCTCGTCGAGAAACGGGAGATTTCGCGCTCAGCGTACGATGCGCGCGAAACTGACGCGATCACCGCGGCACAAGCGGTTCAGACGGATCTCGCAACCATCGCGGCGGACGAGAAGAAGGTCGCGCAGTCGCTGAGTCTGGTGGAACAGCGTGAAGCGCAGATCGCCAGCGCGCGCACCGCGCCGGAACAGCTGCAGAATGCGCGCGCCAACAGCGACTCCGCGCAGGCCGCCATCGAGCAGGCGGTCGCGGATGTCCACGCCGCCGAACTGAATCTGAGCTACACGAAGGTATACGCAACGGTGAGCGGCGTGGTCGGACATAAGACCGTGGAGCTCGGCCATCGGGTCCAGCCGGGCCAAACGCTGCTGACGGTGGTGCCGGTCGACGACATCTGGATTACCGCGAATTTCAAGGAGACGCAGCTTCGCCACATGCATCCCGGCCAGCCGGTCACGATTCACGTAGACAGCTTTGGCCGCGATTACCGCGGGGTGGTCGAAGACATGGCGGGCGCGTCCGGTCCGCTCTTCAGCCTGTTCCCGCCGGAGAACGCGACGGGGAATTACGTGAAGATCGTGCAGCGGTTCCCGGTGCGCGTGCACATCGCGAAGGACCAGGATCCGGCGCACGACCTGCGGCCGGGGATGTCAGTCGAAGCCAAAGTCCGCGTGAATTGACTGCGGCTAAGTGAAGAGGAGGCAGTCATGCCGAGCCAGACAAAACGCGCCATCAACCCCTGGTTCATAGCGGTCACCGTCACGATCGCGGCGTTCATGGAACTGCTCGACACATCGATCGCGAACGTGGCATTGCCTTACATCGGCGGCGGCCTCGGACGCAGCTACGACGAAGTCACGTGGATTTTGACCACGTATCTGGTGGCGAACGCCGTCGTCCTGCCGATGAGCGCGTGGTTCAGCCGCATGATGGGCCGCAAGGCCTACTACCTCGTCTGTGTTGTTTTGTTCACGGGAGCTTCGTTCGTGTGTGGTATCGCGCCGAACCTGAACGTCATGCTGATCGCGCGTATTATTCAGGGCATCGGCGGGGGCGGCCTCGCGCCCGTCGCCCAGTCCGTTCTCGTCGACACGTTTCCCGCCGCGAAGCGCGCCGCGGCATTCGCGCTCTTCACGGTAGTCATCGTAACCGCCCCCGCCGTAGGGCCGGTGCTCGGCGGATGGATCACCGACAATTACAGCTGGCGCTGGATCTTCTTCATCAACGTTCCGGTCGGCATACTGTCCCTTTACCTTTCGAACAAACTGATCAAAGACCCGGAGGAATTCACCGCGGAGCGCCTTGCCGCGAAAAAGGAAGGCCGCATGTCGATCGACGGCATCGGTATCACGCTGATCACGCTGGCTTCCGCCACCCTTGAAATCGCGCTCGACCGGGGCCAGATCGACGACTGGTTTAACGACCGTTTCATCACCACGATGATCCTGGTCGCTGTTCTCGGATGGATCGGAACCATCGTCTGGGAGCTGAGCGTAAAAGATCCGATCGTTGACTTTCGTTTGCTGCGCAGCCGCAATTTCGCGATCGCCGCGACGCTTCTCTTTGTATTCGGGGTCGGACTCTTCGGCACCACCAATCTGATTCCGCAGATGCTGCAGTCGCTCTATGGCTATCGCGCCATCGACGCGGGCCTTATTCTGGGCCCCGGCGCGTTCGTGATTACGCTGCTCGCGCCCATATCCGCGCAGTTGCTGCAGCGCCGCATGGTATCCGCCAAAACACTGATGTTCGCGAGTATCTCCACCATCGCGCTGGCGATGTTCGTCTATAGTTCGATGAATCTCGACACGAACGCTTCGCACTACCAGTGGGAGCGCGTCCTGCAGGGGCTCGGATACGGGCTGTTTCTGGTGCCGGTAAACCTTATCGCGTATTCGCAGCTGCGGCCGGATCAGAACAACAAGGCGTCCAGCCTGACGAATCTGTTCCGCAACTGGGGCGGAAGCTTCGGCATTGCTTTCGTCACAACCGCGGCGGCGCGCCGTCAGGATTTTCATCAGTCGAATCTCGCTTCACACCTCGATCCTGGCTCGCAGGCCCTGCAGCAGTTCGGGCACACGGCAACAGGTTACCTCATGAATCACGGGTTCACCAGTGCGGACGCCGGCCACGCGGTGTGGGGATTAGTCTACGAGCAGCTGGGCCGGCAGAGCCTTTTCCTGGCGTTCATGGACTGCTTCCGCGTGATTGGCTGGGTGACGCTCGCGATGATCCCGCTGGTGCTTGCGATCCGAAGCTTCAAATCCTCCGGCGCGGGGGCCTCGGCACATTGAATTGTAATTTTCCATACGGAACGGCGGGCTTCCGGCCAACCAAATTGACCGCTCCCGGCATCTTCAACAGAGCTGGGATTCCAGAAAGGACTCTAATGCCACTCCCCTCCGATGAACGTGTTGTTAAGCTCGCCAACGACCTGATCGCGCAATTCGACGCCATATTCGGCCTGCATCCGGGCTATCGTCCGGCGCATGCCAAAGGTCTGCTGCTGAACGGCACGTTCACACCCTCTTCGCAGGCTTCCACACTCACGCGGGCACCGCACGCCACAAGCGAATCGACGCCTGTCACAGCCCGTTTCTCAAACTCGACGGGCATTCCGCTCCTGCCCGATAACGATCCTAATGCCAATCCGCGGGGATTGGCGATCCGTTTCCAGCTGGCAAATCGCTGGCATACGGACATCATCAGTCACTCCACCGACGGCTTCCCCACCCACACCGGCGAAGAGTTTCTCGAGTTCCTGCGCGCGGCTGCCGCCAGCGGCCCTGGGGCGGGATCGCCTTCTCCGGTCGAGAAGTTTCTCGGGACGCACCCGGCGGCGCTGGCTTTTGTCCAGGCGCCCAAGCCAAGCCCGGTGAGCTTCGCGAAAGAAGCCTACTTCGGCGTTACCGCATACCAGTTCATCAACCGTGACGGGGGCGCTCAATACGGTCGCTACCGCATAACGCCCGTGGCCGGCGTCGCCCACCTGGACGACGCCGCGGCGAAGAGCAAGGGTCCTGATTACCTGTTCGGCGAACTCCGTGAGCGTGTGGCCCGCGAAGCCGTTCAGTTCGACATCCACGTGCAGGTGGCTGAACCGGGCGATGTCGTGGATGATGCGACGCAGCACTGGCCGGAGAGCCGGAAGCTGGTTCCTTTTGGGCGGGTCTCCCTCACCGAAGCGGTTACCGACAGCGATGCGGAGCAGCGCTATATCATTTTCGACCCGATCCCGCGCGTAGACGGCATCGAGCCTTCAGCGGACCCGCTGCTCGAACTGCGCGCCGCTGTCTACCTGCTCAGCGGGAGACGCCGCCGCGGGGCTCCCGCCGCACGCACGGCGTAGGAGGAAGCGGGTACCCGCGACGGGCGCCGCGTTTCTCGGGCCGCCTGTCCCTTTACAGGTAAATGATGCCGCGCCGTGCAGCGATGCTCACTGACTGCGTGCGGTCGCTGGCGCCCAGCTTGCGTGGCAGGCTGCTGAAAAACGCTTCCTGCCACCCCCTTACGGTCGCGGTCGGAAAAGCAGGTGCTGATTCCGCCGTGGTTACTGAACCGCGCGCGTCAGCAAGCGGCAACGAAAAGTGCTTTTTCAGCAGCCTGCCAGGATGCGTTTGGGGTGAACCTTGACGGTCTCCTCGGCCACGGTTGCGATTGCCTTCGGCCACATGGCGCAGCACCCCACTTCGCGGTAAAGGACCTGTGCCGTACACAAATTGTTTGACGGAACGCCCAACAAATCCGGCGCGCATAGGCTCGTCGTTGCTGGAGAAGCGCGTATGCCGCAGGCTATTCCACGCGTGGTGATCGTTGGCGGGGGTTTGGGCGGACTGGCTGCCGCCCGGGCTCTCCGGAACGTCCCGGTGCAGCTGGTCCTGATCGATCGCACGAATCACCACCTTTTTCAGCCGCTGCTCTATCAGGTGGCGACATCGGTGCTCGCGCCTGGTCAGATCGGCTCACCGATCCGGGGCATCATCGGCGGGAACAAAAACACGATCGTTCTTCTGGGTGAAGTCACAGGTGTCGATTCAGACAAACGATGCGTTCTGGTCGACTCGGCGGACCGGCAGAACGTTCCGCTCGATTACGATTACCTCATCCTTGCGACTGGCGCCACGCACAGCTACTTCGGCCACGATGAATTTGCTCCCTTCGCCCCGGGATTAAAAAGTCTGGCCGACGCCGTGGCGGTTCGCAACCGGATCCTGCAGGCTTTCGAGCAAGCCGAAGCCGAGGAGGATCCCGCCCGGCATCGCGACCTTCTGACCTTTGTGCTGGTCGGGGCGGGGCCGACCGGTGTGGAGATGGCGGGCGCCATCGCGACGCTGGTGCGCAACACGTTGAAATCGGAGTTCCGGCGCGTCCGGCCGGAGTCCGCGCGCGTCATTTTGCTCGACAGGTCTCCGCGGATTCTGGGCACATTCTCGACGGAGTTGTCGGCGGCCGCGAAACATCGGCTCGAAAACCTGGGAGTTGAAGTGTGGACCAGCCAGTCCGTCGAGCATATCGACGCCGAAGGCGTGACTGCCGGTGGAAAGCGCGTCCCCGCAAGAACAGTGATCTGGACGGCGGGGGTGACTCCGTCGCCGGCGGGCAAATGGCTGGGTGCCGCTACGGACCGCGCCGGGCGGGTGCGGATTCAGCCCGACCTCTCCGCGCCCGGATTCCCCGGTATATTCGTAATCGGCGACACGGCTTCACTCGATCAGGACGGCAAAGCCCTGCCTGGGGTGGCGCAGGTGGCAATGCAGCAGGGGAGATACGTGGCAAACGTGATCCGGCGCCGCGTGGCGGGCGATCCCGCCCCAAAGCCGTTTCGCTATTTCGACAAAGGCAGCATGGCCGTGGTCGGGAAAGGCTTCGCCGTCCTCGAGAGCGGCCGGGTACGAATGAGCGGTTACCTGGCGTGGAGCGCATGGGCGGCCGTGCATCTGGAGTTCCTTGCGCAGTCCAGTCTTCGCGTGAGTGTGTTTGTGCAGTGGGTCTGGACCTATATCACCGGACAACGCGGGTCGAGGCTCATACTGAACTACCACGGCGAGTCGCCGAAACCGGTCACTGAGGGTGCGCCGCTCGCTCTTTCTGAACCGCGCGCGTAAGCGAGCGGCAGGTACTGCCTCAAACTGCGACTGTTAGCATACCCTCATGAGCACCTCCGCGAAGAGGCTGCGCGTTCCGGATCTCGCGCTGATGAAAGAGCGCGGCGAGCGGATCGTGATGCTGACCGCCTATGACGCGACGATGGCAAGGCTTTTCGACCGCGCCGGTGTCGACATCCTGCTGGTTGGCGATTCTCTTGGCCAGGTCATCCTCGGGCTCGACACGACGATTCCCGTGACGCTCGATGCCGTAGTTCATCACACGAAAGCGGTCACGCGGGGCGCCAGCCGTGCATTGGTTGTCGCCGACATGCCTTTCCTCACTTATCAGGAGAGCCCGCGCGAAGCCATACGCCATGCGGCGCGTTTATTTCAAGAGGGCGGGGCGGCGGCGGTGAAACTGGAAGGCGGGCGTGAACTTGGACGCACCATCCGCAAACTCACAGCCGCCGGTCTTCCCGTCATGGGTCACCTCGGCCTCACCCCGCAGCACGTGCATCGTCTGGGAGGCATGCGGCGCCAGGCGCGCGACGGCGAAGCCGCCGACGAACTGCTGACCGACGCGCTGGCGCTGGAGGACGCAGGCGCTTTCGCCATCGTGGTGGAGGCCATTCCGGATCTGGTCGCCGAAACCGTGTCCACCCGATTGCGCATTCCTGCCATCGGCATCGGCGCCGGGCCGCACTGCGACGGCCAGGTGCTGGTGAGCTACGACCTGCTGGGGATGTCCGATAGCTCTGCGCCGCCGTTCGTGAAGCAGTATGCGCAGCTCGGCGGCGAGATGGTGAGCGCCGTCCGTAACTACGCGCACGATGTCCGGCAGGGCCTTTACCCGAGGCCCGTCCGGCCCGAAAGTCCCGCGGTGCTCGCATCGCGGTGACGGCTGTCATACGAAGCATTGCGGAGTGGAACAGGATCGCCGCGGAGTTCCCGCGCGAACGAGTTCTCGGACTTGTTCCGACCATGGGTGCATTGCACGCAGGTCATGGCGCGCTACTGGATGAAGCTCGCGGGCGATCTTCGATCGTCGTTGCCAGCATCTTTGTGAATCCGATTCAGTTCAATCAGAAGAGCGACTACGAGCTCTATCCGCGTGTGCCCGACGACGATCTCGCTTTCTGCCGACAGCACGGCGTGGACTGCGTATTCGCGCCGTCGGACAGCGAAATGTACCCTGAGCCCCAGCGCGCGTTCGTGGATGTCGAAGGTGTTTCCGAACATCTGTGCGGACGAAACCGGCCGGGCCACTTTCGCGGCGTGGCGACGGTAGTCACGAAGCTTTTCCAGATACTGCGTCCCGATATGGCGTTCTTCGGCGAGAAGGATTACCAGCAGCTGGCCGTTATCAGGCGTCTCGTACGCGATCTCAACATTCCTGTGCAGATCGTGGGCGTACCGACCGTGCGCGAACCGGACGGTCTTGCGATGAGTTCGCGCAATCGGCGATTGACTCCCGCCGAGCGCTCTGCCGCGCCGTGTCTTTACAACGCACTGCTGGCGGCGCGCCGGTTGATCGCCGCAGGTGAACGAAATCCCGCGGAAATAAAGAGCGCTGTCGCGCATTTCATCGAGAACACTTCCGAAATCCGGCCCGAATATTTCGACCTTGTCGATCCGGACACAATACAGCCAGTGGCCATCGTCAACGGACCTGTGCGGGCCGCGCTTGCGGCATGGATCGGCGAGACGCGGCTTATCGACAACATCCTCTGCATACCGCCGGCCAGCACCACCTGAACAGATTCCCGCCAACAAGAAACTCCCGGCCTGACTCTTCACTAATGAGGACGTCGCGGACGCGATCTTCAGGAAAAGGAGAGTAAATATGAAGTCTTTTATATTCGTTTTGGGGGCGGTACTGGGTTGTGCGGCTGTGCTGAGCGCGCAGGAAAACATTACACCCAGATACGAAGTGGGTGTGTTGTACTCAGGCAATCATCTGGACGCGGGCAATAATAATTCGCAGATCACGGGCAACGGTGGCGTGGGGTACTTCGAATACAACGTCAACAAATGGCTGGGCGCCGTTGCCGATTTCGGCGGCTATGCCAATACCAACAGCCGCATCGACGACAAACTTTTCACCTACATGTTCGGCCCCCGCTTTAACTGGCGGCACAAGCACTTTAATCCGTATGCCCAGGCTTTGTTCGGCGGCGGCGAAGCCTGGAGCAACACGACGAGCACCAGCCAGAATACATTCGCGCTGGCCATCGGCGGCGGTGTCGATGTAGCGCTGACTCATCACATCGCCCTCAAACCGGTGCAGGTTGAGTACTTCCGTACGCAGTTCAACAGCCAGGAGCTCGGCGGTCCCACGGCCAGCTTTGGCGACCATCAGAACGGCGTCCGCTACTCGGCCGGTGTCGTGTTTATGTTTGGCTACAAATAACGAATCAAACGCTGCAGCCATCACCGCGGCAACGAGGATAGACAATGACTCATCTGATATCGCGTGGGTGCGCTGCAGCGGTTCTCATAACATGTGTGGCCGCGGCGCAGGAGCCATCGGCCGACCAGACTACCCAGCCGGAGGAGAGCAAACGGGTCTTCTGGATCGTTCCCAATTACCGCACCGCGCCCAGTATTGTTGACTTCCGGCCGATCACCGCCGGCGAGAAGTTTAAAGTGGCCTCTGAGGACGCCTTCGATCGTGGAACGTTTGTGCTCGCGGCTCTCTTCGCCGGCGAAGCCCAGCTGACCAACGACAACAAATCTTTCGGACAAGGCGCGGCAGGATACGGCCAATATCTCGGAGCCGCCTATGCCGACCTGGCAATCGGTGACTACATGACTGAGGCGGTCTTCCCGGCTCTGCTCCATCAGGACCCGCGCTATTTCAGAAAAGGCGATGGGAGCAAATGGTCGCGACTGCGCTACGCCGCGGGGCAGATCTTTCTGACGCACACGGATTCAGCGCGCACGCAGTTCAACTACTCCGAGATAGTCGGCAACTCCGTCGCGGTGGCAATCTCGAACGCGTACTACCGGGACAACCGAACCGCGGGCGACGCCGCGTCGAAGCTGGGCATGCAGCTCGGCGTCGACATGGCCTCCAACATTCTGAAAGAGTTCTGGCCGGATCTGCAGCGCAGGTTCCACCACGGGCACAGACCCAACTGACCTGAGACCGTTGCCCTGTACCGCCGGCGGTCTCGCCGCCGGTGATTTTAGTCAACGTTCCGCTTTTATTTCGAAGCCGTTCCAGCCGCCTCGTTCTTATCCTGCGCCCGCGCGGAACTCAGGCGATTGTGCATTGCCTTGTTCCCCTCGTGGCACGCGTATTCGAAAATCTGATAACCCGGCTCCTGCGTGATCGGGAATTCGACCTTCCACGGCGCGGTGAACGTCTTCGGATCGGACACCGTCACCTCGTAATCGATCACGCCCTCCGCCACGCGCCTGAACCGCTCCACAAGCTTCAACTCATCGTTGTACGGCACGCCGCCCACCGCCACCTTGCCGCCGATGAAGTTGGTCGTTTCCACCACCAGCGTATTGCCTTCCCAATGCCCGCGCGGATCGCCCATCCAGGTGCGAAACTCAGGGCCCGGATGCGCGCTGCCGTCCATCGGGATCATGCGGGTTTCGTGAATCATTTCGTAGCGAATCGCCACGACGCCAGGCGCCTGTACAATCTGCGATCCGTTCCCGTAGATTGAGGGAAAGAACGAACCGGTAACGCCGCGCGTGATGCACCGGTCATACATATTAAGGTCTTCCCACGAAGCCGGCCGCAGGTTGAAGTAGTCAGGCTGCGCAGCCTTGCGCTTCTGGCCGTCGGGCGTCAGCGCCGGGATGCGCCCATCCGGCGGATCCACCACGAGCGACGTCAGCTCTGAAGCATGCCGCGCGAACTCGACCCACTGCGCCGGGACCGCCGCGGCATCGACGCCTTTCTGCGTGGCCCAGAAGCTGCCCGTTGGCCGCTCCCCGGTCTCGATCGTTGTCCGCAGCGATTCAAGGCCCTGCGCGCGCTCCTTCAGTTCACCTTCGGTAAGGAAACGCCGTGTGCCGTACTTCGCCGGCCGTTCGAGCGGTACATCGTGCAGATCGTCGCTTGTCCACACGCCCTGCAAATCGGGATCGCCCCACGCGGTCTTCGGCGGCGTCCACTTCCCGGTGGTTTTCGCCGGTGCCTGAGCCGCGGCGAAACCAGCCATCAAAACGCTAAGGACAAACGCCCGAACCACTGGAATCTGCATCGAATCCCCCGCTGTCGAGTCTATCCGATTGCATGCAATCGCCGCCCTCGGGCGTCATCCTCAGACCGTTTTTTGATCACATCAATCGCCCTGACCCCTTTGACTGCATGCAATGTAAACGATAGAATTTAGAGCGACTTGAAGTATTTCCTTATCTCTCTCCTCGTTTGCTCAGCTCCGGTGGCTCTTCGCGCCGATGCTGCTTCTGAAGCCGCGGTCATCAACAAGTACTGCACCGCCTGCCACAACGACAAAATGAAATCCGGCGGACTTTCCCTCGCCTCCGCCGATCTCGCCAACATTCCGGCCAACGCCGAAACCTGGGAGAAAGTTATTCGCAAGCTGCGCACCGGTTCCATGCCGCCGCAGGGTGTGCCGCATCCCGATCAGGCTGCCTCCGACGGTCTCGCGAAGTATCTCGAAGATTCGCTTGACCGCGCGGCCGCCGCGAATCCCAACCCCGGCCGCGCTGCGATGCACCGGCTGAATCGCGCCGAATACGCCAATGCCGTCCGCGACCTTCTCGCGCTGGATGTCGATTCCACCGCCCTGCTGCCTCCTGATGATGAGTCGAGCGGCTTCGACAACATCGCCGACGTCCTGCGCATGTCGCCGTCGCTCATGGAGCGCTACCTGTCCGCATCCTGGAACATCAGCCGCGAAGCCGTGGGCGACATGAACATCGCGCCCGCCACGGCAACCTACCGCGTGCGCCCCGACCTCTCGCAGGATCAGCACATCGATGGACTGCCTCTCGGCACGCGCGGCGGCATGCTGGTGCATCATTATTTCCCGCTCGATGCCGAATACATCATCAAGGTCCGGCTGTGGCGCAACACCTTCGACCTGATGCGCGGTATGGAAGACCCGCACCAGATCGAAGTCAGCCTCGACGGCAAACGCCTCACATTGGTCACCGCGGGGGGCAGGGAAGACTTCATTCGCATGGCTTCGAACCCTGGCGAATACGGCGCCGAACTGGACAAGCGCCTGACCATGCGCATTCCTGTGAAAGCCGGTCCGCACACCATCGCCGCTGCAGTGATCCTGCGCAGCCACGCTGAAACGGATGATCTGATCAAGCCGTTCCTGCGCACCACGATCGACGGCCTCGACATCACCGGCGATCCTTCCGTCGACCGCATGACTGTCGAAGGTCCGCTGCATGCGACCGGCTCCGGCGACACGCCCTCGCGCGAGAAGATCTTCGTCTGCAAGCCCGCGAACGCCCCGGACGAGCTTCCCTGCGCCCGCAAGATCGTATCCGCGCTGCTGCGCCGGGCTTACCGCAGGCCGATAACCGATAATGACCTCGAAACTCCCCTCAGCTTCTTCCAGCGCCAGCGCAACGCCAAAGGCCGTTTCGACGCCGGTATCGAATCCGCCCTGCAGTACATTCTCGCCAGCCCGGAATTCCTGTTCCGCTTCGAAGCCGACCCGCGCGATCTGCCCGTCGGCGCCGTCTATCAAACTGAGTGACGTCGCCCTCGCCTCGCGCCTGTCTTTCTTCCTCTGGAGCAGCCCGCCGGATGAAGAACTGCTGACGCTCGCCAGCCAGGGCAAGCTGCACGATCATGCCATTCTCGACAGCCAGGTGCGCCGCATGCTGCAGGACCCGCGCGCTGAAACGCTGGTCGACAATTTCGCCGCGCAGTGGCTCTTCCTGCGCAACCTGAAGAACTTCTCGCCCGACCTCGGCGCCTTCCCCGACTTCGACGACAACCTTCGCCAGTCAATGGAGCAGGAGACGCGTCTCTTCTTCCAGAGCATCATCCACGAAGACCGCAGCGTGATGGACCTGCTCAACGCCGATTACACCTTCGTCAACGAGCGCCTGGCGCGGCACTACGGCATCCCGAACATTTACGGCGACCAGTTCCGCCGCGTCACCATCGATTCGCCGGAGCGCCGCGGTCTGCTGGGACAGGCAAGCATTCTGGCGGTCACGTCATATCCGAACCGCACGTCCGCCGTGCAGCGCGGCAAGTGGGTGCTGACCAACATCCTTGGCATTCCCCCGACGCCTCCGCCGCCGAACGTTCCGCCGCTGAAAGAGAACGCGGACGCTGCCCCGAAGTCGCTTGCGGGAGCGCATGGAAGCGCATCGCGCCGATGCCGTCTGCGCCGGCTGTCACAAAGTCATGGACCCGATCGGCTTCGCTCTCGAGAATTTCGACGCCGTCGGGCCACTGGCGCGGCAACGACGATGGCAGCCCCATCGACGCTTCCGGCACGCTTTTCAACGGAGCGAAAGTGGACGGTCCTGCTGCGCTCGACAAGATGCTCGCCAGCCGCCCCGACGTCTTCACCGGCGTGATGACGGAAAAGCTTCTGACCTATGCGCTGGGCCGCGGCGTGCAGTATTCCGACATGCCCGCCGTGCGCGGCATCGTCAGCCAGGCGCGCGACCACGATTACCGTTTTTCCTCGCTCGTTCTGGCGATTGCCGAAAGCACGCCGTTTGAGATGAGAATGAAAGTGTCCGGTCAAAAACCGCTGGCTGCCAAAGGGCCCTCTGTGCCCGCCAATAAAGAGGAGGCCTCACGATGAGACTGATCACGAAAAAGCATATTTCGCGCCGCACCCTTCTGCGCGGTATCGGAACCGCGGTCTCGCTGCCGCTGCTCGACTCCATGGTTCCGGCGCAAACGCCTCTGGCGCAGACCGCTGCCGCGCCGCAGATCCGCCTCGGCCTCTGCTTCATTCCGCACGGCGCCGTGATGGCCAACTGGACTCCCATCGGTGAAGGCGCGGACTTCGAAGCTGTCCCGCACGCTGACTCCGCTCGCGCCGTTCAGGGATCAGGTCGTCGTGGTCACAAATCTCGCGCACAAAATGGCGGCGCCCGCCGGCGATGGCGATAACGGCGGCGATCACACTCGTTCTCCAGCCGTCTTCCTGAACGGCGTGCATCCCAAGCGCACCGACGGCGCCGACATCCGCGCGGGCATGACCATCGATCAGATTGCCGCGCTGAAGATCGGTCAGGAAACGCCCCTGCCGTCTCTCGAGCTGGCCACCGAAGATTACAGCGGACTGGTTGGCTCCTGCGACGTCGGCTTCAGCTGCGCTTACATGAACACCATCTCCTGGCGCACGCCCACGACGCCGCTGCCGATGGAAATCAATCCGCGCGTCGTCTTCGATCGCCTGTTCGGCGACGGCGCGAACGCCGCCGAGCGCCTCGAACGCATCGAACAGCAGCGCAGCATTCTCGACGCCGCCATGGCCCAGGTGCGGCGTCTCGAAGGCGGCCTCGGACCCGAGCGACCGCAATCGCGTCGCCGAATATCTCGACACCATCCGCGAAATCGAGCGCCGCATCCAGCTCGCCGAGAAGCAGAACGCCAACTCCAGCCTGGCCGTGCCCACTTCCCCCGCCGGCATCCCCGACGATCATCAGGAGCATACCAAGCTGATGTTCGATCTGATGGCGCTCGCTTTCCAGGCCGACATCACGCGCGTCTCGACCTTCATGATGGCGCGCGAGGTCAGCTACCGCACTTTCCCGATGCTCGGCATCTCGGAAGGCTTCCACCCGGCGTCGCATCATCAGAACAATCCCGACGCGGCTCGAGAACCTGACGAAGATCAACACCTATCACGTCGAGCTCCTGAGCTCACTTCCTGCAGCGGCTCAAATCGACGCCCGACGGCGACGGCAATCTGCTCGATCATTCTCTGATCCTGTACGGCAGCGGCATGAGCGAACAGCAACGTGCACAATCATTCGCCTCTGCCCGGTTTTCGTGGCCGGCGGTGCGGCCGGCAAGATGAAGGGCGGCCGTCACCTGAAGTATCCGGAAAACACGCCGATGGCGAACCTGCTGCTGTCCATCCTGCATAAGGCGGGCGTCCCCGCAGGAAACCGTCGGCGACAGCACCGGACCGCTCACGGAGCTCTGAATATGAAGCGTCTTCTGATCGCCGTCATCGCCATTGCCTCACTCAGCTACGCTGCGGAATTACGCGGCCCCGACACACGCGTGGCTGACGCCGCGCAGGCCCGCGACCTGACGAATCTGCGGGCTCTGCTCAAACAGCACGCCCCTGTGAACGCCGCGCAGCCCGACGGTACTACCGCGCTCGAATGGGCCGCCCACTGGAACGATACCGACGCGGTGAATCTCCTCCTTGCCGCGGGTGCCGATGCGAAAGCCGGGAATCGTTACGGCGCGACGCCGCTCTCCGAAGCCGCCGCGCTCGGCAACGCGGCCATCATCGAATCGCTTCTCAAGGCCGGCGCGAACCCGAACACGCGCGACACTTCCGACGGCGAAACCGTTCTCATGGTCACCGCGCGCTCCGGCAATGCCGCCGCCGTGCGCGCGCTTCTTGATCACGGCGCCGACGTGAACGCCACCGAATCCTATCGCAACCAGACCGCGCTCATGTGGGCCGCCGCCGAACGCCATACCGACATCGTGAAGATCCTTCTCGAACACGGCGCCGACTGGAAGATCATTTCGTCTTACCGCGAGACCCAGCTTCCCAAGCTCAGCGCCGCTTCATCCGTCTCGCCGTTTTCCCGCGGCGGCTTCACGGCGTTCCTGTTCACCGCGCGTGAAGGCGATATGGACACGGCGAAAGTCATGCTTGACGCGGGAGTCGACATCAATCAGACCGACATCGACGGGACCAGCGGTCTTGTCGTCTCGATCATGAATAAGCACTACACGTTTGCGAAATGGCTGCTCGACCGCGGCGCCGATCCGAACGTGACTGACGTGAAAGGCCGCGCCGCGCTTTACGCCGCGGTCGACATGCGGAACGAAGACTGGTCCGCGCTGCCGAATCGCAAACTGGAAGACACCTATCCTAGTCTTGATCTGATTCAGGCGATCATCGCGAAGGGTGCCTCGGTCAACGCGAAGCTGACGAAGCCCCTGCCAGGCCGCAGCGGCATGGACTCGGGCGACACTTCGCTCGACGAAGGCACCACGCCTTTCATGCGCGCCGCCCGTTCCGGCGATGCCGCTGCCATGCGCTTGCTTCTAAAAGCAGGAGCCGATCCGAAGCTTGTCACTAAGGAAGGCAACAACGCTCTGATGTTCGCGGCGGGCGTCGGCTATCGCGACAAGAACACAAAGGGCACGGAAGCCGAGGCTCTCGAGTCGCTGAAAGTATGTGTCGAGCTGGGCATGGACATCAACGAGAAGAACTCGAAGGGCGAGACCGCATTGCACGGCGCAGCCTCGCGCGGCGCCGACACCATCGTGAAGTATCTGGCGGAGAAGG
Source organism: Terriglobia bacterium (assembly GCA_963709215.1). Lineage (GTDB taxonomy): Bacteria > Acidobacteriota > Terriglobia > Bryobacterales > Bryobacteraceae > BOG-234. The sequence goes on from CAVPVO010000002.1 coordinate 619,665, forward strand.
GTGCGAAGCTCGACGCCAAAACCGGCCGCGGCTTCACTCCGCTCGATGTCGCGATGGGCAAGGACGCCTTCGGGTTGCCCGTGCCTCACGACAGCACGGTGGCCCTGCTCAGGTCTTTAGGCGGCCCCGAAAGCGCACGTTCCGCCCAGCCCTGATGTGGGGCGGGTTGCTAACCCGCAGCGGAGTTGTTAACCCCGCGGTCGATTTGCGACAGAATCTCAACTGACTCCGCGACCGCCCTCGGTGTTTACGGCTCGCTCGTTATGTCGCGCTCAATTCAGGTCCATCGAATGCAGCAGGCTGCCGAAGCGGGAGTCGTTCCGCAGGCTGTCATAGATCGGGTCGACTTTCAGGAAAAGATTTTCATCCCGCTGCATCACCGCCTTATTCAGCCATTCGAAGGCGCGATCCCGATCGCCCAGACCGATATAGACCTGCGCGATAGCCGTGGAGAGAGAATCCCCCTGATCCGAACGGCTGAGCAGTTCCGAGAGAATCTGATTCGCGTCCCTCGTCCTGCCCTCGATAGCATAAGCGTAGCCCAGCTGGCCCGCGAAGCTGGCCATGACCTTTAGACCGCGGTGCACGAATTCGAGTTCTTCTATCCCTTTTTGCCCCATCCCGTTGAACACGTAAGCGAGCCCGAGATCGGCGTGAATATGCGGGATCAGCGGCTGGTAGATTTTAATAGCCTGTTGATACGCCGCGATTGCCTCTTTATAGCGTCTGCTGAAATAAAGGTTTTTCCCGAGGTTGTCCAGTGTAACGGCGGACGGAGTATACGGGTCCTGACGAATCTGCGTCTCGGCTTCGTTCAGGCGGCCCGTCTTCTGCAGGTAAGTGGCATAGCTGCGGCGCACCGTGGCCCGGCCGGGGCTGAGTTCGAGGGCTTTGCGAAATTCCGCGTCTGCTTTGGCCCACTGGAAATCGATCGCGAACGCTTCGCCTAATGCGGCGTGAGCCTCCCCCGCGCCTGTTCCCGCCACTCCCCAGGAGGCGCGCTCCAGCTCGGAGCCAGGTGCTCCGGCCAGCCTCAGCCGCACCGCACGGGTTACACTTTCGGAGATGTCGGCCTGCGTCTGCAGGATGTCCCTGATTTCCTGATCGTAAGTAGCCGACCAAAGAGGCAGGCCGTTGCTCGTGTCGCTGATCAGGAGATTGATGCGGACCCGGTTCCCCACCTGTTGAATGCTGCCTTCCAGCACCGCCCGCACATTCAGGCGGGACCCGACTTCGCGCACATCCACCGCCTTGCCCTTATAGATGGAAGCCGACGATGGCGCGGTAACTCCCATGCCGGGAATTCGGGCCAGTGCATCGGTCAGGTCCGCTGTCAAACCATTGCTGAGGAGTTCCGCTTGTCCTCCGACAGTGCGCAGCGGAAGCACGGCGATCGAATCGATTTTCTGTCCGGCCGGAACGGGCAGGTGTCTGGCGCCCGCCAGATAAGCCCCGACTACGGAACATACAAAGAAGACCGATGCCGCGACCCGGATCAGCCAGCGTCGCCGGATGGCTTTCGCCGGTGCGGGGCTGACCAGCGTCTCCGGGACGATCGAATAGTGAGTGCGCTCCAAAGCTGCAATCGGAATCACTTCCTCCTTCGAAAAATCTTCGGGAGATTCAGCTTTTCCGCTGTCCGGCCTTTGGACGGGCCGAAAGGAGAACACGGGCTGATAGCTGCGCGCGCGGAAACCGATGCCGACCTGGTCGTGCCTGCCTTCCGTCTCATAGTATTTTGCAAGGCTCCAGCGGAGTTTCTGCGCCTTCAGGCGGACCGTATTGTCGTAGCGCGGGTCGTAGGATTCCTTCTTCCTGAAGACCTCGACGCCGATGGAGTACTCTTTCAGCTGTTCGCCGCGGCCAGCCAGCGTCTCGTTCACTACATAGCGAAGGAAGGCCTTCTGGCTCTCGGCATTCTGAAACGGCTGGCTGGCAACGATCCGTTCGAGGGCATCAATTACGGCGTCTGCCGAGGGTTTGTCTGAGACAGCGTACTCCGGCTCCCCTGCAGGCGTTTTCGCTGATTCCATCAGAGATTGGCGACTCAACGTATTATACAGCCGCGCAAACAAAAAAGGCTCAGAGGGGTTAGCCTCTGAGCCTTTAGTTTAAGACCCTTCGGGTTAGTTCAGAACGTCATCTTCGCGCTGAACTGCGTCTGCCGCGCTACGTCAGGAAGACCGCCGCTGCCAACAGTGGAGGTGATCGCCGAACCCTGCTGGACAAAGCAGCTGGGCGCGGTGCTGAGGTAAGATGTCGGGCCGCAAGCGCTGCCTGCGTTGATGATCGAGGCGGCGGGCGGCGCGAAGTTCGCATGGTTGGCGATATTGAAGATTTCTCCCTTTAACGTCAGGGTCATCTTCTCGTTGATCTTTGTGATTTTCGTTACGCCAATATCTGTCTCTGCGTAATTGGGTCCCACGAGCACGTTTCTTCCCAGATTACCGACCGAGCCGTACGTTGAAGGTGTAAAGCATGCTTCGTTGAACCACGAGTTCGGGTTCTGATTCGCGTACAGGTTGTTATTACATCCGGGCGCGGTGGGTGTGTAATTGGGACGCTCGCTGTCGAAGGAGTTGCCGGTGTCCGCCTGGTCTCCTTCTCCCAGCGAGAACGGAACGCCGGTATGGAACGATGTCACCATGCTGACCTGCCAGCCTTCTTTCCAGCGGTTGCCTTTGAAGGGAAGCATGTATACAGCGTTGGCGGAGACGACCTGACGGAGATCGAAGCTGCAGTTCCCCTTGTCGTTGTTAAAGTTGTAGGGGTTGGTGATAGCTGAGGTTACGTTGTTAAAACCGAGCCCGCCATACGAGTAAGCACTGTCAATGCAGTGTGAGTACGTATAGGAGAACTGGTAAACAAGATTCGACGACAGCCGGTGGGTTAATCCCACCGTTAACGCGTTGTAGCTGGAGTAGCTGGTCGGCGCGAGCAGATCCTGGGAACCGAGGGCCGGAACCGGTCGCGGATTCTGGGCGCACGGTCCGCCTGTTACGCACGGCAGGCCGTTATTGGTTGCCAGGTAGTCAACTCCGTTGATCCGCGTATCCTCCGGCGAGTTGAAATCGTGGAACGCCAGCAGGTGAACGCCGCGCGTCCCCGAATAACCCACAGTAAGCAGGTTGTTCAAGGGTAGTTCGCGCTGGATGGTTGACCGTATATTCGAGCGAATACGGAGTGGTGTTGGTCCCGTAATACGTGCCGGTGATCTGGCTTAACGAAGGAATCGTCGAGCCCAGAAAAGGCTTCGGCCACACCGTATCGGGCGTGAAGAACAACTGGTCCGTCGTGTTGAACGGCGGGGAAGACACGTAAGCCGACGAGAAATCGTACGTCGTTAACGGATCGTGGAAAATCCCGAAACCGGCGCGCACCGAGGTCTTGTGGTCGCCGAAGACGTCCCAGGCCAGCCCCACCCGCGGGTCAAAGTTCTTGTTGGACGGGTTCGTGGCGTAAGCATGCGGCACGTTGATGAAGTTCGGAGCGAACGGAGGCCCTGCCTGGGTTGCGGACTCGGCCACGTTGTAGAAAAGATTGTGGGTCTCGATGGGGTTGGTTTCCCAGTCATACCGAAGACCGAGGTTGATTGTCAGCCTGCTGGTGACCTTCCAGTCATCCTGGAAATAAGGCTGCACGGCGTCATAACGCTCGGCCCGGGAGCCGTTGTCTCCGCCGTTCGGCGCGCCAACAAACAGGAATGGCTGTCCTTGCAGGAAGCATTGAGCCGCAGTGGCGCAATTGTTGCCCTGGGTGGTAGGGAAACCGCTCTGGAAGATATAGAACCCGTTCCAGAAAACCAGCACGTTGGGATCCAGCTGTTGCCGCTGGAACATGCCGCCGATGTGGAACGTGTGAGCCCCTTTGATCCAGGTCAGATCTTCCTTCTCGGTGAACTTGTTCTGCAGATAGGTAAAGGGCGTCACGAAAGATGCCCCGAGCGCGGTGAGGTCGGGAACGCCAACGTATGCGTCGTAGCGAGCGGGAGTGAAGATCTGCAGCGCCGCATGATCCGCCGGCTGAGTCTCCGTAAGTCAGCGGCCGCGAATACGATGCGGTGAACTGGTTGACCAGGGTTGGCGAAAACACATGACGTTCACCAATCGTGGCGAACTGGTTATGTGTGGTGTCATATACCGGCCAGAGCCCAAGACCGTTATTGCTTGTGCGGTTGCCGAAGTCGGCCTCGTAACGAACGAACAGCGCGTCTTTGTCGGAAATATTCCAGTCGTACGCGCATAACGCCGAAGTTCTCCGGCGTATATTTGCCCGCCGACGAATTTGTAGATGCCGCACATCGGAGTTGAGCAATCCCGCATTCGGAGCCGGGTAAAGAGCCAGCATCGCAGCCGAAGCGGCATTGACCGTGCAGGGGGCGCTGCAGTTGTCCTTGACGTAGTTCGCCGTCGGCACGTAATTGATGGACGTTGTATCCAGAATCTGCTGGATGCCCTCGTAGTTCATGAAGAAGAACATCTTGTTCTTCTTGATCGGGCCGCCGAAGGTTCCACCGAACTGGTTTCTGCGGAACGCAGGCACCGAAGAGCCGTCGAAAAATCCGCGGGAGTCGAGATCGCTGTTGCGGAAGTACTCGTACATCGAACCGTGGAAATCGTTCGTACCCGATTTGGTGACACCGACAATGGCGCCGCCGTTGCCGGCATACTGCGCGCTGTAAGTTCCGGTGAGAGTCTGAAACTCCGCTATAGCGTCGATGCCGAGCGTGGTGCCGGTCACATCGCCGCCGGCGTTGCGCTGCCACCAGTTCAGCATGTCTTCGCCATCGAGAGTATTGGAGTACCCTTCAGGGCGCGTACCCGCGATCGAGTAAGCGTTGGCGACCGAAGTCAGCGCGCTGTTTCCGCCCGACGGGTAAGTGGAGACGCCAGGCGCAAGCAGGATCAGTTGTTCCCAGTCGCGGCCGTTCAAAGGCAGTTCGCGCATCTGAGTCTGGTTGACTAGCAGACGACACCGAAGCGTCTGTGGTCTCGACCTGGGCTGCTTCGGCAGAGACGTCCACGCTCTGGTTAGTCTGGCCAACCGCGAGAGTTACGTCAATCACCAGCGACGCCCCTACGCTCACATTAACTCCCGTGCGCGTGGTGGTCTGAAAACCGCTCTTTGTAGCACTTAAGTCGTAAGTGCCGATGCCGAGATCGGCGAATGTGTAACGGCCCTGGCCGTCAGTGTTTACGTTCTGGGTGGCTGAAGTGCCGTTGTTTTTGAGAGTGACCTGGGCGCCGGGGACGCCGGCACCGGAAGGATCACTGACATGTCCTGTAATGGAGGCTGCCTGTCCGTAGAGATTGCCGCTACCTGCAAATAACGAGATGCAGAACACTGCGGCAATTGACGCAATGGTGCGACCATGCAAAATACGCATACGAGATTGATTTTCCTTTCCTCAGACCAGGAAATCTACGATGATCTTGGCTGAGAGACCCTTTGGCACAATCCTAAGTCTGACACCAAGGAAATGTCAAGGAACGTAAGCGTGCAGGCGTGGTTGTACAACCATAAATGAATGGGCCGAGGTATTGTTGCTGGGCTCTGGCTGTACTAATTGAAAGCTCTTATCAATTATTTTGATTCTTTATCGCCCTTCAGCAAGTGAGTGGGTGATTTCGATACAGTTCTCCGCCGAAGGAAGTCTTCGTCTGCAGGGAAGACTTCTGTGAAATATCGGACCTCAGAACGCGTACTTCACTGCGAACTGCAGGATTCTCGGGCTGACGTCGGTCAAAATCTTCCCGAAGTTGCTGCTGTTCATCGCCGCCGTCGGATTCAGAAAATTCGTGCGGTTCTGAATATTGAACGCCTCCCCGCGAAATTCGAAGTATTGCTTCTCCTTCACCGGGAAGCGCCGCGACAGCGCCACATCGACATCGAAGAAACCCGGCCCGCGGAGATTGTCGTAACCTAGGTCTCCGAACGCACCCGCGGCGCTCGCCACCGGCGTCTGAAATGCTGACAGATTCATCCAGCACGTAATCGTCTGCGTTGCGCAATAGGGGTTCGAGAGAACCTGGTTGGGTCGCTGGCCCCCGATCCCGGTGATCGGATCGGAGGCGCCGGTGGTGACCGAGAAGAAAGTCCCTGTGTGCGCCGTGAAAATCGGCGACAGTTGCCAGTTGCCCGCGATTAGCTGCAGGGCCTTGTTCGCGAACCTCGGCGACTGCAGCACGGCGGACAGATTGAAATTCTGCCTCACATCGATCGCGGTGCAGTTGCCGCGGTCCAGTCTCCGGTCGGCGGGATCAGTGTACACGGGGCCCGAAAGCTCCGTCGTCACGAGGTCCGAAATGCAGTGCGCCATCGTGTAGTTCGCCAGCACGGTGAAGTGATTCGCCAGCCTGTGCTCGGCGGAAAGGATGAGCGCCTGGTAGTTGGCCGTGCCGCCGTCATCCAGCAGTTCGAGGTTGCCGATCAGCGTTCCCTGCGTCGGATTCGCAATCGCCAGCGCTCGGCGGTACAGCAGGTTGGCGGTCTGTGTGCACGCTCCCGCCTTGGTAAGACCGTACTGTCCGGCCGCGCAGTTCCCGGGGATGTACGTACCGGGATTCTGTTCCTGATCGGTCCACAGGTGGACGGTTTCGCTGCCCATGTACGCGGCCTTCAGGACCCAGCTCGATCCCAGCTGCTTCTGCATGGTGAGGTTGAACTGTTCGACATACGTGTTATGCACATTGAGTGGCACTGTTTCGAAATACCCGCCTTGCGGAAAAACAAAGCTCGAGTTCAATTGCGTGGGGAATGGGCTGCCGCCGGGATAGTTAAGATACGGATTCGCAAATCCGCCCTGCGGGAACGTTATCGTGAGCGATTCGCCCCATGGCGGCTGCGAGGAATAGTTGTAATAGAACAGCGTGTGCGGCATGTCGTACAGAATGCCGAACGAAGCGCGGATAACCGTGCGTCCGTCACCCTTAGGATCCCAGGCAATGCCCAGTCGCGGCGCAAAGTTGTTGTACCGGATGTTATTCGGACGGTCGCCGGTCCGGAAGCCCTGGTCGCCGGGAAACAGCAGTCCCGGAGGCGCATTGGGATAGACCATGGAGTGGATGTTTGCGTCGAAGTCCGCCATGTTGAAATGCGTCACCCAGCCCCGGTCAATGGTGCCCGCCAGATACGGTTCCCAGCGGAGGCCGTAATTAATCGTCAGGTGCGCATTGGCTTTCCACGAATCCTGCGCGTAGAGGCCGAGGTTCTGCCAGCGTTCGTCGTCGTGGCTGATGTTGGCGTCGGTGAATGAATCGAGCGCGCCCGCGATGAAGTCCGACATGGCGTTGCCCGTCAGCTGTCCGCTGAAAGTGTAAAGCCCGTCGCAGTAAACGCAAAACGTAGAGAACTGCATGGGACGGATGTAAGTCCCGCCGAACTGGAGCTGATGCGATCCTTTCACCCAGCTGTAGTCGTCAGAGATCTGATAAGTCGTGGTATTGATCAGGCCGGGAGTCGCAAACCCGCCCGCGCTGGCGAAGTCGCTGCCTATGTTGATGTTTGAGTAGTTAGGCAGCGGCTGAGCGTAGGGCGTCACGCCGATGCCCGGCGCGGTCAGAATGGGCACCTGGAACTTGGTGATTCCGTCGCGGTTGACCGTCGCCCGGAATGTGTTCAGCTGGTTGGCGTTCAGGATATAGGTGTCGCCCAGCACTATCGAATTTACAGTGTCGTCGGTGCCCGCGTTCAGCACCGAAATTTCGTTCCCCGTGTAGCTCGACGGCTGCAGGCTGTGCGCGATGAAGTAACGGGCGAAAATCGACTGCTTGGAGCTCACCTGATAATCGACCTTGGCGATGGCCAGACTCTCGGTCTGATTCGCCTTGATCCCGTAGAAATACGAGCCGCAGGGCTCCGGACCGGTCGGGAAATATTTCGCCATGGCCAGCGCCTGGGGGCTGATCAGAGACATGGGGAGGATGTTGTTGACATAGGGAGCGGCCAGCGTCTGCGGCTTGGCGAAGCAGTCGGCCTCGTAGTTCTGAAAATTGCCCTGCAGTTCCGAGGGCGTCGGCAGCACGGCAGGTGTTGTCTGCGGCTGTGAACGGATGAGAGTGTCCTGGTAGCCGAGGAAGAAGAAGAGCTTGTTCCTTTTGATAGGTCCGCCGAACGTTCCGCCCAACTGGTTGCGCTTCAGCGCGTCGCGTACCGGCGCAAAGAAATCGCGCGCATTGAGGTCGCCGTTGCGGATAAATTCGAACGCATCGCCGTGAAATTCGTTACCGCCCGATTTCGTCACCACGTTCACCGCGCCGGCTGCATGCTGGCCGAATTGAGCTGGCAGCGAACTGGTCTCGACTTTGAACTCCTGCACCGCATCGGGAAACGGGAGCGGCAGATTGAGGTTGTTGAAAGGGTCGTTGTGCGTGCCGCCGTCCATCAGGTAGGTCAGGCCGTTGAGAGCACCGCCGCCAACGCTGACCAGCGCTTCGTTCGGATAGTTCTTGGACGAAATGAGGTTGCCGGACGACGGGTTCGACTCGTACGCATACTGGACGATCTGCGAGTTGCCCGCGATGGTGATCAGCTGCGTGATTTCGCGGCCGTTCAGCGGAAGATCAAGTACCTGCTGCTGGTTCACCACCTGCCCCAGCGCCGTGGTATGCGTCTCGACCAGGGCGGCCGCAGCTTCCACCTGCACCTGCTCGCTGACTGAGCCAACCTTCAAGGTGGCGTCGACCGTGGGGGCCGTGTCCACCTGCAGGACGATTCCGCTCGCGACGTACGTACTGAAGCCTGTCTTCTTGATGTCGAGCCGGTAGGGTCCGACGGGAAGGCTCGGAAGCACGTATGAGCCGTCGGCGGAGCTGACTGCGGTGCGCGTGATCCCCGTGTCGGTCTGGGTTGCACTTACCTCGGCTCCGGGCACGGCAAGGCCGCTGGCGTCCCGGACGGTTCCGGTGATCTGGGAAACAGACTGCGCGAACAGTCCGACAGAGACAGCTGCGCACAAACACAACAGAGTCGCAATACGCTTCATAGAACCCCTCTCGATAAATCCCGCTAAGCAGGATGCATGCGGTTCGTTCCGCACGCGTGACATTTCAGTTTGCAGGAATTCTATCGACGCGGGGTCACACTGTCAAGCGTAATCTCTACGTTGTGCGATAGGCTTCGCGCGCGACCTCTGAATAAGGCACGGGTGAAACGATGGCGCGAATCTCCGTCTGCACGTGCGGTTCAACGGTGACCTTCGAACCGGTGCCGGGCTGTTCGCCCCAGACGAAAGTGACTTCGCTGCCGATCCCGGCGTGTTCCTTGTCCAGCATGGCAAGCGTCAGGAACTTACCTTCATTGGAACTGTAGCCGACCCAGGTCGAGATGCCGGCGGTCTTACCATTCTTCACGACCTTGTCATAGGGCCAGGTGGCATAGACGGCCGAGGGAAATTCGAAGCCCTTCGCGCGGTCGCCCTTGTTAAACATGGTTCCCATCGCCTTCAGCACATCGTCGTTGTTCAGCGCCAGCGTGACTTTTGTGCGTGGCGGGTTCTTCGCAACCTTCTCGAGCGCCTCACGGCCCGGGAAATCATGATCGAACTTCACCACCGCGCCGTAGCCGAGGTCGTACGGCGTCAGATAATAATCTTCAATGTTTTCGGAGTAGAAACTCCCGCCCAGCGAACCGATTCCCTCCCAGGTATCCGCCGGCAGCCACTCGCGATAAGCCTTCATTTTCTCGCCCGAGTAGATCGCGGGGAGCGGAGACGGAATCCAGCCCGATTCCAGAGTGTTCGATGAATAAGCCCGCGCGCCAACCAGACGCAGACCGAATTCTGCGCCCGCCTTGACGATCGCTTCTTTTACTGCTTCGCCCTCTGCCCACGGTCCGAACAACTCGAAACCTGGCTGCCCGACCATCCCATGGCGCAGCACTCGCACTGTCTTGCCCGCGATGGTGAACCGGGTCATCTGAAAGAAATGCAGCTCCGGCACAGATCCGCCGAGCACCTTCTCCATGAGCTTCAGCGCATTCGGTCCCTGCACCTGAAAACGGTACGCCTTACGGTCAACAGGATCCTTCCGCGCCGCGGAGCGTTCGTCGCGTGTGCACTTCGCGTTGTAGCCGCCGGTCTCGCAGTGATACTGCACCCAGTTGTGAACCGAAGGCCGGCCTACCAGGTTGAACAGGTTCTCCTCAAGTCCGAACAGAACCACGTCGCCGATCACGTAGCCGTCGTAGTTGCACACCACGTACTGCTTAGCCTTATCAGGGCCGAAATTCCTGAACGAGTTGACCCCAAGGCTGGAGATCAGCTTCAGCGCATCCGGACCCTCCACGTACATGTCGGTCATGTGATACGACTGATTGAAAAGTACACACGCCTGCTGCCAGGCGCGCTGCTCATCGCGCCAGTTCGTGTACTCGGCCGGCACGACCGGGTAGACATGCGCGCCGATTTTCGAGTTGCGCAGCAGCTTCACTGGCGTGGTGGTTTTCAGAAGAGATTCCAGATTATTTGCGGTCATGGGAATTTGTCAGTATATATGCGACTGGAGGCTGTACGGAGCCGGTGCAACTCGCTTCATCGCGCCGGTTCCGGCGTTTTTCTCTGGGTTGCAGTTCCGGAGCGTTGGACCGGTGACGCAAATAATGCATGCATCGACCAACGCCGAATTATATCGACCTGTTACTGATGCTGTCAATCTTCCGGGCTGTGAAATGCATGCAAAGCTGCCCCGCAGTCCGGCGGTCAGAGCCGTCAACCTGCTGCTGGCAAACTTCTGAAAAACGCTTCTTGCCGCTCCCTCGGGAAAGCGGGTGCTGATTCCGCAGGGTTACTGTACCGCGCGCGTCAGCAAGCGGCAACGAAAAGAGCTTTCTCAGCAGCCTGCTAGGCCAGCGTCCCTTGCGCGACCTGGGCGTTGACAGCAGGTCGCCACGATTCGGGCGGAGCCTCTGCCGCTCCTGCGCGCAGAAACAGGCTCGCGACCACCTTACGGAACCACTGACTGGCCGGATCGTGCATCACCCGCTCGTGCCACATCTGATAAATAAAGTAGGCCGGAATATCGATCGGCAGCTTCACCAGCCGGATCTTTCCCGACTCCGTCAGATACAATCCAAGTTGTTCCGGAACAATGGCGATAAGATCCGTGCCTGCCAGTATGGGTCCCAGTCCGAGAAAAGTGGGCACATGCAGCCCGATCTGCCGGCGAATCCGGTTGGCTGCCAGCGTATCTTCCACCACCGAATGACCCGTTCCGCTGGTTGACACGGCGACGTGCTGTTCCTGCTCAAACTGCTCGATCGCGATACTCTTCGTGATCCGCGGATGATCGGCACGCAACGCGCACACGAACCGGTCCTGAAACAGCCGCTGGCCATAAAAACCCGTGCCGCGGGGGTGAATGAAGCCGACGGCAAGATCCAGCTCCCCCGACTCAAGCAGAGACGGAATCCGATCGGATATGGTCGACAGCGACACGGTTACTGACGGACTGATGCGCTTCAGGCGCTTGAGAAGCGTAGGCAGCAGGGTCAGCTGCGCGATGTCCGTGGACGCCAGCCGAAACATCCGGTCGGAACTCGCCGGATCGAACGCAACTCTGTGCTCGAGCGCTTTGCGCAGATAAAACTCCGCGCTCCGCAGTACTTCGATCAGCTCGGCGCCGCGCGGCGTCGGCTCCATGCCGGCCGACGTACGAACAAAAAGCGGATCTTCGAAATGCCTCCGCAGCTTGGCCAGCGCCATGCTGACCGTGGACTGGCGAATGGAAAGGTTCGCAGCCGTGGTCGAGACGCTGCGGCTTGTATACAGATCGCTGACGATCGCGACCACTTTCAGATCGAGATTCTTCAGGATGTCTTTGTGCATCAGCCGACCGTCAGATGAGATTACCTGCCTGGGCCAACCAGGTGCTCGAGATCGCGGTTATTTTCCTGGCAGATGTATTCCATCAGCTCGCCCTTCAGCACACGGGGATGCGTCGTGAACTTCCAGGGAGCCGTGTATGCGCCGGGATCGTCGACTGTGTGCTCGATTTCCAGATGCCCCGCATCGACGCGCTTAATGCGCTCGATCACGTGCAGCTTCTCGGTGGTCGGCAGGCCCGACTCGTCGATCCAGCTCTTGCCGTTGAAGCCGATTGTGTCGATCACAAAAGTGTCGCCATCCCACCAGCCGATCGACTCACCCAGCCACGTCGGATTCGGATCTTCGGAATGCTTGCGACCGTCCGTGAAAATCTGCCGCCAGACGTGTGCGCCGCCTTCGTAAACGATGAGCGTCAGTCCCGGTACCTGCGCGATGCGAAACGGGTACGGTGTGGTGCTCATGCGCGGCACGCCCGGGGGCAAACACCGCGCCTCAGGATCGTCTTTAGAGATGTTGGACTTTCGCTCGTTATAGATCTTTTCCGCCCACGGCTGGAACGGGGGATGCACGCCGGTCGCGACCATGTCGACGTTCAGTCGTATGGCGTTCGGTTCCCAGGCGCCGGTGATGTCGGGTTTGCCTTCGGCGTTTTTTGGGGCCGGACCCGTGGGAGCTCCGTCGCCACGACCGGGACCGCCCTGCGGGCCGCGCGCGAAAGCATCCGGATTAGCCCCCTGCGCGTAAACAATGGCAGGGATCAGGGTAACCGTCAGAGCGAAGAGCGCCTGCAGAGTCTTGGGGAAATGCATGCAATTTACTTTCGTGCTACAGTCTATGCTCTCCACTTATACGGTGTCAATGAACCGCCGGTTCCAGGGAATCGACTCTTCCGTTGTGATAGAGTTTATGGCGGCTGTCGTTTGCATGCATAGAACACGTCGCGTGCGTGCGTAAATCAAATCAGCAGGAAGCGTTTATCTCAGAGCTATGGAATATCCGTTAACCGGTTATCATCACATCACCGCCTGTGCGGGCGGAGCACAGGAAGACGTTACATTTTTCACGCAGGCCGTTGGCCTTCGCATGGCCAAGCAAACCGTTCTCATGGACGGCTCGATTCCGATTTACCACCTCTACTACTCCAACCGGAACATCGAGCCTGGCTCCGTGATGACCACCTTCCCCTATGGCCGCAAGGCGGGTCGCCGCGGCTCAGGCCAGGTGCAGGCGACCACTTTCACGGTCTCGAAAGGCACGCTGCCTTTCTGGAAAGATCATCTGAAGAAGCACAATATCGATCAGGACCCGGTGGCCGAGCGCTTCGGGCAGTCGTTCATCCGCTTTCGCCATCCCGCGGGGCTGAGCTTCGAAGTAATGGAAGACGCGGCGGACAAGCGCGTGGGCTGGGTGACGCCCGAGATCAGCCTCGGCGAATCGATTCACGGCTTCTATGGTGCCCTGCTTTCGGTACGCGAAGTGGGCGAGACGCAGCATTTCTTCGAAGAAGCGCTCGGATTCCGCAAAACGGGCGAAGACGGACCGTATCATCGTTTCGAAACCGGCAAGGGCGGCGCGAACAAGACGATCACGCTGCAGGTGGAACCGGAGCGCGCGCAGGGCAGCTGGGGATTCGGCGCGGGCACAGTGCATCATATTGCGCTGTGGGCCGCCGACGACGACGCGATGGCGCAGCAGAAGGCCATCTACGAAGAACTGGGTTACACCGACGCCTCGGAGATCAAAGACCGGTTCTATTTTCATTCGATGTACTGCCGGTGTCCGGGCGGGATTCTGGTGGAAAGCTGCTGCAACGTGCCGGGCGGTTTCGAGAAGGACGAACCGGCGGCGACGCTCGGCCAGGAACTGCATCTGCCGCCGTGGATGAAGGATCGCTGGGGTGAAATCAGGGCCCAGCTGGAGCCGATAACCGTTCCCGCAACGGCAACGTCTGTTGCATAGGTATCTCCTCCATGAACAAGAAAGCTCTTTTAGGTGTCCTGACGGTTCTACTGGCCGTCTCGGCGCCCTCGGCATTCGCCCACCACTCTTTTGCTGCTGAGTTTGACGGCAACGCGCCGGTAACCATCAAGGGCAAGGTCACCAACTTCGAATGGGTGAATCCGCATTCGTGGGTTCACATTGATGTCGTCGATGAGAACGGTAACACCGTAAACTGGTCCTGCGAGACCGCGCCTCCCAACATGCTCTACCGATCAGGCTGGCGGAAAGACAGCCTGAAGCCGGGCGATGAGGTCGTGATCGAGGGCTTCAAGGCAAAAGACGGCTCGCACACCATGAACGCCCGGACGGTCACGACGCCCGACGGGAAGAAGTTCTTCGCCGGAACCACCACTGACGGCGCCCCGAAATGAAAATCCGTGTAGCGCACAGCCCGAAGGTGCGTTGTGCGCGATTAGGAATATCGGCCGCCGCAGCTTGGTTCGCGATTGCCGGAATGCTCTCGGGCGCCACCGCTCCGACGGATGACAAGCGCGACCTCGAGGGCATTTGGGAGGTTCGCTATGCGCCGGCCGGTCTCGAGGCGCACAGCGCCGACGCCGGCATTCGCGCGGGCGAAAGCGTGATTGTCGATCCGGCGGACGGGCGCATCCCTTATAAGCCCGATGCGCGGGCAAAGCAGGAACAGAACTATAAAAACCGCGCCAGTGCCGATCCCGTCTCGAAGTGCTATCTGCCCGGTGTACCGCGCATCACTTACATGCCGTTTCCGTTTCAGATATTCCAGACGCCGACGGACTTCGCCATCACCTATGAATACGTTCACGCATCCCGCACGATCCACATGGCGAAGCAGGAGCACCTGCCTGACATCGATTTCTGGATGGGAGACTCGCGCGGCAAGTGGGATGGAAATACCCTGGTGGTGGATGTCGCGGACAACAATGCCATGACGTGGCTCGATGCTTCGGGCGACTATCACAGCGATGCCCTTCATGTCGTCGAACGCTACACGAAGACCTCTCCGGACACCATGACTTATGAAGCTACGATCGAAGATCCCAAGGTGTTTACGCGACCCTGGACGATCCGGCTTCAGCTCTATCGGCATACCGCGAAGAATGCGGAACTCTTCGAGTACGAATGCCATGTGTACAAAGAAAATGCCGGCACTCACTAAGATGTCGATGCGCGTCCTGATTGGTCTGGCTCTGTGTGCAACCGTGGCGTTCGCACAAGGGCAGGGGCGAGGTGGTGGGCGCGGCCGCGGCGGCCCGCAGCCGCCCGCTCCTCCGTTCACGCGCCTCGCGGACGGCCATCCCGATATGCACGGTTATTGGGAGACGGCTAATTTCGCCACGGCTTTCGATCTCGAGACACGCGATAAAGCCGAGTACGGCATACCTGCCGGCAAAGGTGTGATTGTCGATCCGGCCGACGGGAAGATTCCCTATCAGCCATGGGCGCTGGCAAAAAAGAAGGACCTCGCCGAGCACGACATGTACGCAGACCCACAGGCTCATTGCGAACTTTCCGGCGTGCCGCGGCAGATGTACACACCATTCGGTTTTCAGATACTGCAGCCGAAGAATAGCGTGCTGCTTCTCTATGAGGCCTTTCACTCTTATCGGATCATTCCGCTCGACGGCCGCCCCCACATCCCTGAGCAAATTCGTTTGTTCGAGGGCGACTCGCGCGGTCACTGGGAAGGCGACACGCTCGTCGTGGATGTGACCAACCAGAACCCCAACACCTGGTTCGATATGGCCGGTAACTTCCACAGCGATGCGCTGCACGTAGTGGAGCGCTACACGATGCTGAACGCCAACACCATCAACTACCGCGCCACTCTCGACGACAGCAAGGTGTTTACAAGGCCATTCACGATCGCCTTCGATCTGGTGCGTAACCGCGACCCCAATTACGAGCAGCTTGAGTTCGCCTGCGTGGAGGGCGAACAGGATCTGCAGCACTACACCGCGGATGAAGGCGCCAGGGGAAAGGCCAAATAGCGCAGCAGTTTTTTAACAGAGCGATGGGGTGAGCAGCCACTCGCCCGCCGCTTTCCGCCACGTCCTGACCCGCCTTCGCCCCAAACACGTTCTCTCTGGTTAACGGTTCGCGCATCATGCGGACATGCACACCAGGTTCCTTCCGGCTTTACTTGGCCTCGTTTCGCCAGTTCTCTTTGCTTCAGTCGCACCGGATAGTTCCGATCCACTTCGGAGCGAGACTGCACCACCCTCATTTGCCAAAGCTTGCCCCGCCGATACAAATCCTGTAAACGCGGCCTCCGCCTGTAACGCACTCGGCATCCTCGATATGCGCGCGGGCGACGCGAAAGCGGGCGAGGCGAAGTTCCGCCAGGCCATCGGCCTCGCCACGTCCGCCCTCGGAGATTCCCATCCCGATGTCGCTCTCTATGAAGCCAACCTTGCGGTAGCGCTCGCGGTTGCGAAGCAGTTCACCCGCGCGGAAGTTCTTCTGCACCGTGCGCGCTACATCGTGGACGCCATGCTTCCTTCCGGTGATGTGCGTCTTGCGACCGTGCTCGCGGAACTCAGTGCCGTCGAGACAGCTGAGAAACAGTTTGGTCGTGCCGAGGCGGACGCGCGGCAGTCGCTGGCTATAGTCGCGCGTCACAATGAGCCTGAAAGCCTCGACGTTGCAGTTCAACAACTCCTCCTGGCCACCGTCTACCTGCGCGAAAAGAAGATCGCGGAAGCCGAAACCATTCTGCCTGACACTGTCGCTCTCGAGCGTCGTCTCATAGCTGATTCTCCTTCGGTTGATCGCCGCATACTCGCGCATGCCGTTCGCAGGCTCGGTGAACTGCGCGCGCTCCAGCACAACTGGCGCGAGGCGGAGGCGCTCTACAGCGAGGCGATCGGGATCTACGAGTCCACATCCGGCGCTGCTCATCCGGCGCTGGCCCCCATCCTGCTCGAATATGCGGAAGTGCTGAAACACAGCGGCGTTCCTAAAGAGCGGGTGAGAAGCGTCGTAGCCCGGGCCAAAGCAATCCGAACCGTAAAGGCCTGAAGGTTCACCCCGCGCCTGTGCGCTTCCACCGCCTGCGGGCGCGGGTTCGCCCCAAAACATCTCGCTTACATTGTTCCGGCCCTTAGAATCGGGCCATGTTGAGGTTCCTCGTCTGCGCCGCAGTTCTTCTCGGTCTGGGCATCCTTCATCCGTCTCAGTGCCCCGCGCAATCCATCACAGCCGGGCTTGTGACCGGAACCGTTACAGACCCCAGCGGGGCCGCCGTGCCCAACGCTGCCGTTACGCTTTCCGATGTTGGCACCGGAACTTCTCAGAAGGGTGAAGCGAATGCCGAAGGCAGTTACCGGTTCGCGTTTGTTCCCCCGGGCAGCTATAAGGTTTCAGTCAGCGCCAGTGGATTTCAGACGCAGGAACACACCGGAATCGTGGTAAGCGCAGGACAGCCCGCCACGCTGAACGTGCAACTGGCGCTGGCGACGTCGTCGCAGACCGTCAACGTCGTCGAAGCTCTGAACGTTCTGCAGACCGACAACGCGGACGCCGCGACGAACTACACTCCCGAGATGATTCGCGATCTTCCGAATCCCGGTGGCGACCTTACTTATGTCGCCCAGACCGCGCCCGGCGTTGTGATGAACACCCAGGCCGGCTTCGGAAACTTCTCGGCCAACGGCATGCCTGGCATTTCGAATCTTTTCAGCATCAATGGGCAGAACTATAACGATCCGTTCGGCGGCAACAACAACAGCGGAGCTTCGAATCTTCTGCTCGGTGAAAACGATATCGCCGAGGCCAACGTCATCAGCAACGCCTATTCCGCGCAGTACGGCCAGTATGCCGGCTCTCAGGTCACCTACATCACGAAGTCGGGTACGAACCAGTTCCACGGCGACGCGATCTATATGTGGAACGGCCGTGCGCTGAATGCGAATCAGTTCTTCAGTAACCAGGTGGGGGCTCCCACGCCGTTCAATAACTTCAATCAGTGGCAGACGGGCGTCAACGGACCGATCGTTAAGAACCGGACTTTCTTCGATGTTGACTACGAAGGACTGCGCAACGTCCTTCCTACCGCCAGTGCGCTGACCCTGATCCCCAGTCCGCAGTTTGAGAGCGCTACGCTCGCCAACCTCGCGTCCAACGGCAACGCCGCGGAGATTCCGTTCTACAAACAGTTGTTCGCTGTCTATAACAATGGTCTCGGTGCCGGTTCCGCTACTCCCGTCCCCGGCGGCTGCAACGGGTTTACCGGGCTCGCTCCCGGCGTACCCTGTGCGCTGGAGTTCCGCACCACCCCGCCGAACATGAACCGTGAGTATCAATGGTCGGCCCGCGTCGATCACAACTTCAGCGACAAAGACCGCGGCTACATCCGGGTGCTCCGGGACAACGGATTCCAGCCCACATTTACGAGCCCCTTCGGTCCGACATTCAACGAACAAAGTAATCAGCCGCAGATGTCGGGGCAGGTTTCCGAGATTCATAGCTTCGATCCGAATACCGTAAACCAGTTAAACGGCTCTGTGCTCTTCTATGCGTCTGTCTTCGTGCCATCGAACGCAAACGGCGCGCTGGCCGCCCTGCCGACCTTCGTCGCGTTATCCGGCGGCGACTTCACGGCGGCCGGCGCGTTTGGAGAACCCCCGTTTCCCCCCGGCTTTTTCTACCCGCAGGGCCGGCGCGTGTTTCAGTATCAGATTCTCGATGACTTCTCCCACGTCCGCGGGCGTCATACCTTCCGTGCCGGTGTCAGCTGGCTGCATGACAATGTCAACGACCTCGATTTCGAAGCCCTGGGCGGCCCGATCCATGGTGAGATCGTGACGACACTCGGCGATCTTTTCAACGGCGGCGGCCCTGACACAACGCTGACCCAGGGCTTTCCGTCTTCACCGCAGCAGGGATTCGTACTGAACACATTCGGCGCCTACCTTGCAGACGACTGGAAGGTCAACGAACGCCTCACCGTTTCCCTCAACCTTCGTCTCGAGCACTACGCCGATCCTTACTGTCCCAGCGGTTGCTTCTCGCGCCTCGCGACGACCTTCAACGGATCTTCCGATCCGACGGCGGATTCGACCCCTTACAACCAGATGATCGTGAGCGGCCTCAAGAACGCTTACGCGCAAACCCAGCCCGTGGTCTGGGAACCCAGGATCGGCATTGCGTTCCGGCCGTTCCACAATGACCGCACAGTTGTTCGCACCGGCGCGGGTGTCTTTGCCGACGAACTGCCCGGCGGTCTCGCGGAGAACACAGCTTTCAACGCTCCGGGTTTCAACGCGTTCACCATCGGAACCGGCGGACCTCTGGCTCCCGGTGTACCCGGCGGCCTTTTCGCGACGACTGCCGCGGCCAATCAGGCTCTGCTGTCGCAGTTTGCGTCGGGCGGAAGTTTTAACACCATTTCCCGGTCGGTTCCCGGTTTCTCTCCGCCCAGCATTTTTGGTTTCCCCAACCGGTTCCTGCAGCCGACCTATTACAAGTGGAATCTCGAAATCCAGCAGGTCCTTCCCTGGGCAACGGTGCTCACAGTCAACTATTCCGGGATGCATGGGGAACACATTCCGGTCGCCGATGGCGGGCTGAATGCCTACTGTCCACCCAGTGCCTGTCCGGATGGTTTTGCGGGCTTGCCCTCCGCCCCTCCCAATGCTGCACTCGGTCGCGTCACCCAATATCTGTCGGCGGGCGTTGCAAGCTACAACGGTCTGCAGACGAGTCTCCAGAAGCGCATGTCAAACGGGCTCAGCTTCAACCTCAATTACACTTGGAGCCACTCGCTTGACGATGTCTCGAATGGCGGCATCACCAATGAGCCGTTCGGCATATTTGAGACCGCGGCCAACATCACGTTCGCGCAGAATCCTTTCAACATCCGCGGCAACTACGGGAGCTCCGACTACGACGTGCGCAGCTACTTCAGCGCAGCCATCGTCTACAGTGATATCTTCCGCCACTCGGGATTCCACCGCGGCCCCAATCGCGTCTTTGGTGGATGGACTCTTGCGAGCAACATTTTCTATCGCACCGGCCTGCCGTTCACCATAATCGACAGCGGGGACATCAACGGTCTGGCGCCTTACAACTACAACGGGTCGATCTTCGCCACGCCAATAACAAATATCGCCGGAAACTGCGGCAAAGCGGTGGCTGCGCCGTGTCTCACGCAACCCGAATTCGCGCCCAGCGGTGCATTGACGGGTTTCGGTACGATCGGGCGTAATTCGCTCCGCGGGCCAGGCTTTTTCGACGTCGATATGGCACTTATGAAGGATGTCTCAATCACTGAGCATGTGACGTTTTCATTCGGCGCTCACGCCTACAACCTTTTCAACCATGTGAATTTCGATCAGCCGGTAAATGACATCGCTGCGCCTTCGTCCGTCTTCGGCTACAGCGTCGCCGCCGTCGGCCCTCCGACAAGCCTGCTGGGCTCATTCGTCGGCGCGGGGAGCTCGCCGCGCTTTGTCGAAATCAAGGGTCTGGTACGCTTCTAGCGCGAGACTGAAAACATCGTCTGCCGCTTCACTGCGGAATCAGCACCTGCTTTTCCGGACCGCGACCGTAAGGGAGTCAGCAGCCTGCCAGTGTTGTGTCTCTGAAGTCTCTTGCCCGATGTGGGGCAGGATGGCATCCTGCAGCGGGGTTGTCAACCCCGCTGGCCGCTTGCAACGCTCATCGGCCTGCATCCGGAAATGGTGAAGGAACTTCAGAGACACAACATTGGCGCGAGACTGAAGACATCGTTGCCGCTTGATTACGCGCGCGGTTCAGAACCGTGACTGTGAAGGAGCGGCATCGGAAAGCGGCTTTGTCAGTGAAACACCAATTTAATTCCGGTAAAGACGGAACGGAGATGCTTCTCGTGCGTAGTACCTTAAAAGGCCGATGCCGCCACAAGTCTCACGCGCCACTTCTTCACAGTTCATACTGACGCAGGCGGCGCTGCTGTTTGGCATCTGGACTACATACGGGTTACTTTCCGCCTGGCAGGCCCACTACTGGTACTCGTTCGGCATGCATCCGATGCCGTGGTCGGACGCTGTTCGCTATGAGCTGACCTACGCGTGGATCTGGGGCCTTTGCTGTCCGATCGTACTCTGGCTTTCCAGCCGATTCCGCATTGAGCGCGATTTCCGCGTGCGTCATCTCCTCGTGCACGCCGCGGCAATAGTTATCCTGGTGCCGCTGACCAAGACCGCATATGAATGGATCGCGCGGATGCCGGATTCTCCCTTCATCCATTTCAGCTGGGACAAACTCCTCCGTTCGATTGTCTACAACTCCGATACGGGCGTGCTGCTCTACTCGATGATCGTTCTGGTCGAGCATTCACTGGCTTACTACAAACGCTACCGGAATGGACTGATCAATGCCGGTCGCCTCCAGACCGAACTGGCGCGCGCGCAGCTGCAGGCCCTGAAGATTCAGCTGCATCCTCATTTCCTGTTCAACACACTCCATACGATCTCCGCTCTTGTCCAGGAGGACCCCGAACGCGCAGAACGGACCATCGCGCGTCTAAGCGAACTGCTGCGTCTCTTTCTTGCCACCAGCACGATTCACGAAGTCACGCTCGCTGAGGAGATGCGTATCCTCGATCTTTACCTCGAAATCGAACGTACGCGTTTCGAAGATCGCCTGAGCGTGCACTATGACGTCCCCCCCGAGCTGCTCGAAGCTATGGTGCCGAACCTTGTGCTGCAGCCTCTCGTCGAAAACGCCATTCGCCACGGCGTAGGAAGAAGATCCGGGGCGGGCTGGATAGCCATCGCAGCGGAACGATATGGGGAAACACTTGTGCTGCGCGTTACCGACAATGGCGAGGGCCTGATACAGCAGGGTCCGGACAGGCGTCCGCCGTCGGGCAAGGGTCTCGCGATCACAAGGGGCCGTCTCGAATCGCTTTATGGATCACGCCAGTCTCTCGGAATTCGCAATCTTCCGGCGGGCGGTGTCGAGGCCCGCATCACGCTGCCGTTCCGGATGTCAATCGACGCGCCCCGCGAACCGGGGTCAGAGGGAGGGGAAAATGCCGAACTTCAGGGTATTAATAGTTGACGATGAGCCGATCTCGCGCCGCCGTCTGCGACGGCTGCTGGCGCTGGAGCCGGAGTGCGATCTGGTGGGGGAATGCGAGAACGGCCGCGAGGCCGTTCAGGCTCTTGAGCGCCATACGGTCGACATCGTGTTCCTCGATGTGCAGATGCCGGAGATGGATGGCTTCGGCGTCGTGCAGGCGATTTCGCGCTCTCATCCGCTGATCATCTTTACTTCAGCCTATGATGAGTACGCCCTGAAGGCATTCGAAGTCCATGCGTTCGATTACCTGCTGAAGCCTTTCGACCGGAGGCGGTTCCGTGAATCACTGCACCGCGCCCGCCGGCACCTCGAACAGGCGAAGCCCCCTATGGCGGATGACCGCATCCTGACACTCTTCGAGAGCCTGGCCGGCGCCCGGCATGCTCCGGACCGCATCGCAGTCCGCAACAACGGCCGCGTCATCTTCCTGAAGCTCAGCGAGATCGACTGGATTGAAGCCGCCGACAACTATGTGTGCCTGCACACCGGCCGGGAGACGCATATTCTGCGCGAAACCATGAGCGAACTGGAAGCACGGCTCGACCCCGCGCGATTCATCCGCGTGCACCGCTCCGCCATCGTGAATCTCGACTGCATCAAAGAACTGCAGCCCTGGTTCCGCGGCGATTATAAGGTGATGCTGAACGACGGTACGGAACTCACACTGACGAAAACTCACCGCGAAAAACTGGAATCGCGCCTCCTGCTAGGAGCCCGCTGAATCACGGGTAACTTAGTGGGGCCAGGCTTTCCAGCCTGCCGCCGGGCTTCCGCCCGGCGCGGAGCGTTGCTAACGGCGCTGCCGTTTTTTCCTCGTCCCCGCCAACCTGCGGTTTTCTCACCTTATCCCGCATTCACCGAACGCGCGCGCTCCTGCAGAATCGCGAATCGATGCCCCGCGATAGCCAGCTTATCGAGGATGTCTTCCGGAATTTCGTCCTCGTCTTCTTCGTCCGCGGCGCGCCCGGTCTGCCCATAACCCAGCCGTGAAGAGGTGGCGCGCAGGCGCAGCGAAAGGAATATCGCCACGGCATGATAGAAGCGCGCCGCGAAACCCTGATCGTCGTTCAGCCTCTCGTTAACCTGATCCCGCGGAATTTCGAGGATCCATGAGTCTTCTTCGGCCACCACGGTAGCCGAAGGCGGCCGCGAGTCGATAAACGACATCTCACCGACGATATCGCCCGCCAGCAGTCGCGCCACCCGCTCTTTCCCGCCCACCAGCACGCCGAAGCTGCCGGTGAGAATGACGAAGAGCGAGTCGAGCGCCTGGCGTGCCACCACGGGCTTGTCGCCCGCGGCGACGTGCTTCCTGATGCCGGTCCGCAGCATCCACTCGAGATCGGAATCGTCCAGAACACCTAACAGGATCAGGGATTTTCGCACCGCGGTCTCCTCGAATTAAGTGAGCTGCCTCTTTGCCAGTTCGGCGAACGCTCCCGGTTGTTTCATCAACTCCTCGTACGTTCCGGCCTGCACGATTTCGCCTTTTTCGACGACGAAGATACGATCGGCTTTCATCACCGTCGTGAGCCGGTGGGCGATCACCACCCGTGTGGCGCGCATCTGGTCGAGACTGCGGCTGATGACGGCCTGTGTCTGATTATCCAGCGCGCTCGTTGCCTCATCGAACAGCAGAATGCGCGGTCTGCCCACGATGGCGCGCGCGATCATCAGACGCTGCCGCTGCCCTCCCGACAGGCCCGCGCCCCCGTCTCCCACCATCGTGTAGATCCCCATCGGCATCGTCCGGATATCCTTATCCAGCCCCGCCATGCACGCGGCTTCCCACGCCTGATCCAGCGTGAACGGACCCGCGCGGACAATGTTCTGAAAAATGTCGCCGTTGAATACGGTCGAATTCTGCAGCACGATTCCCATCTGCTGCCGGACACTGGCAACATCCAGCGTGGTGATATCCTGGCCATCGAAGAACACGGTCCCTGATTCCGGCCGCTCGAAGCCGAGCAGTATGCGGAAGATGGTCGACTTTCCGGAGCCGGATGGTCCCACGAACGCGACAAATTCGCCCGGCTTGATGTTCAGACTGATGTCCTTCAGAACCAGGTGCCCATCCTTCCGATACCGGAAATAAATATGACTGAGCTCGATTCTCCCGGTCAGCTCGCCTGCGGGCGGCTTCGACGGATCGGTCTCCGGAACCGCATCGAGTATCGGCCTCGCGCTCTCATAAACCGGTACGATCGCGAGCAGTCCGATCGCGGCCTGCACCAACTGCGTGAGCGCCCCCGAGAAGCTGCCGTATGCCAACAGGAATGCGACAAAGCGGCCGGTCGAAATACTGAATGCGCCCGTCTGTGTAATGAGATGTCCCGCTGCATAGAAGATCGCGGCGAACCCCGCCAGCGGGAATGCGATGTTAAAGACACTGAGCGCGCCGGAGATCCGGCTCGTCTTTACCGCGAGGGCCCAGTTCTCAGCCGCGGCCTTTGACCAGACGGTGAAGGCGCGCCGCTCCGCGCCGGCCACGCGGATCTTCGGGATGCCGCCGATCACCCGCCGCGCCACGCCGGAGGTTCGGGTCTGGGCTTCCACGCTTCGCCCTTGCACGCGCCAGAGTGATAGAGCGGCAATCGCGCACGCCGCAAGCTGTACTGCAGTCAGTGCGGTCGCAATCATCGCCAGCTTCCGGCTGAACCAGAAGAGCAGCGCGAAACTGAAAAACGAGAAGACGCCCGCAAATACAGCCGATATCGCCGAGTTGGTCAGCATCCTGCGGATGTTGCCTATCGCGGCGGCGCGCTGCGCCAGTTCGGCGGACGAAAAATGTCTGAAGAATTGAGCGGGCAGGGTTAGAAGCCGGTCGAAAAGGGCTGCCTGCACTCTGGCCTCTACGCGGTTTTCGATGCGCAGGAAGGTAAACCCCCGCGTGAGACCAAGCATCGTCGAAGCCAGCAGCGCCGCGAACAGAAAAAGCGCCGCCTCCACCATGTGCTGCCGCTCTGCGCCGGGAATGATGGTGTCGAAGACGTTGGCAATCAGCAGCGGCATCGTCATGCCCAAAGCCCCCACCGCAAGCCCGAGCAGCAGGACCAGCGTCACTTCCCCCCACGTTCCCCGGAGTCCGAATAACATCAGGTACCGCAGCGAAACCGGCCGCGCATGAAAGGGCCGATAGAACGTGAACGCATACGGCCGCAGCGCCGCCGCCACTTCTTCGTTCACTCTGGTGTGCGTGTCCTCCACCGGATCGAAAACCTCGTAGCGGCGGCTGCCGCGCGGGATGAGCGCCATCGGGCGCTGATCCGATTCGCGGAATGCGAGCAACGCACGTCCCTCTCGTCGATACCACGACTCTCCGAGCACCACGCGCCGCGACCGCACGCCGGAGCTAAGGCAGATGGCGCGCACCGGGTCCCGCATCGCAAGGCCGCGCAATGCCTCCGGCGGCGGCAGAAATGTGATCTGCTCAAAACGCCCGATGGCTTCACAGGCGCGCACCAGCGGATGACCGTCATCGGGCAACGCGCGGCGGCCTGCGGACGCGAGCGGCCTGGCCAGCCGTCGAATCGACTGATCCACGCCCGCCGCATCGGTGTCGCGCGTCCTCGCGAGGCGGGTTTTTTCCTTTAACTCGGCCTCCTCCAGATCCTGAATCAACGCCTGCCAGACGATTCCATGGAAACAGTCAACGCCCGGCCATGCCTGTCCTGACGCGAAAGCCTCTTCCGTCGATGCCGCCGCTATGATGTTTCGCGGCTGCTCCTCCAGCCATGCCGGACGCGCCAGTGGAAACATGCCTTGTCCGTCGATAGTCAGCTCCGGTTTGCCCAGCAGCCTGCCCTTGCCGCGAACGTGCGAAACCCAGACCACCGGATTCTTCCCGGACACTGGCTGCGGGTCCAGCGGAATCTCGATGGCGCAGCCGGGTTCGACGATCTGATACTGCCGCGGTTCTGCTCCTCCAAGGGCCGCCGCCGAAAGACACAGCACCCAGTCCTCCACCAGACGAGCGGCATCCGTCAGATACTCGCGATCCAATCGCGCGATGCTCGCTGCAGAACCTGGCTGCGCGATGATCGTCCAGCCATTCAGCAGCGTGTCGAATCCGAAGAACGCGTTGCCGGCTTCGATGCGTGCTACAGGGGTTCTGGCGCCGAGGTCTCCGGAAGCACGCATCCGAGCTATGAACAGGTCGGCATACCCGGCCTCGATCACCCATGCAATGCCCGGCTGATTGAGCTGGATCGGCTCTCTGATCGCGGTATTTTCCAGCTGCTCGGTCGGGGAACTCATGCGGGCCTTCGTTATGAACTTGCCTGAATCAGTGCCGAATAAGGCCCTGCCCCGTGGATCATCGCGTCGTGCGTGCCTCGCTGCACGATCTTCCCGTTCTGCAGCACCACGATTTCGTCGCAGTCCCGAATGGCGCTTACGCGGTGCGCGATGATCAGCAGGGTCGAGCCCCGTCGGCGCAGATTGTCGTCCACGGCTTTCTCCAGACGCGGATCGAGCGCACTGGTCGCTTCATCCAGAATGAGAATCCGCGGATTACCGGTCAATGCGCGCGCCAGGTCGATCCGCTGGCGCTGCCCCCCGCTGAGGTTGCGCCCGCCCTCTTCGATTTTCAGGTCGTATCCGCCGGGGCGCTCGCTGATGTCGTCGTGAATGCAGGCGTCTTTGGCGGCCTGCAGGACCACGCGGTCTTCGATCGTGCTGTCCCACATCGTGAGATTCTGGCGGACCGTGCCCTCAAACAGTGCAATTTCCTGATCCACCAGCGCGACGGAATTCGTGATCAGCGAGCGAGGTAAATCATTGCGCGGTTTGCCGTCGAACAGCACCTCGCCTTCCCACGGCTGATAGAGACCGGAAATGATCCGCGCCACCGTTGATTTGCCGCTGCCGGTTCCGCCCACGATCGCCACGCGCTGTCCGGGCTTGACATGCAGATTGAAATTCCTCACTACCGGGGGGTCCAGACGGCTGTATCCGAACGTGACGTTCCGCAGTTCGATCTCACCTTCGAGCTTGAGATGCCCTTCCTCGCTCTCCGCCTGAAAGATTTTCGGATCCGCCGGATACGCCAAAACCTCATCCAGCCGTGTCAGCGTACCCTGCAGGTTCTGTACATTGCTCCCGAGGTCGAGAAGATCGGTGACAGGACGCAGGAAGGCCGCCATCAGCATCTGAAACGCCACAAACATCCCCATGGTCAGGGCGCCGTCGATGATATGCAGCCCTCCCAGGCCGAGTATCGCGGCCGCGTTCACTGCGCCGAGCAGCACGGGCGCCGTCGAGAGCAGCAGCGAAGACTCCGCCAGTTCACGGCTGGAGTTCAGAGCCTTGGCCTGAAACCCGGCCCAGCGTGAAAAAAACCCGTGCTCGCCGGCCGTTGCCTTCAATGTCTCCAGCATCTGTAAGCCGGTCACAGCCACCGCGCTCAGCTTTCCCTGTTCCAAAGCCAGCCTTCGGTTCTCGATGGTCCGGGCGCGCGAAACCAGGCGCAGGAGCGCGAGGTTCAGCAGCGCGATCGCCGCGCCGATCGCCGCCAGACGGACATCGTACCGGAACATCAGATACGCGTAAAAGCCGATCGTCGCGAGGTTCACCACGGTGATTGAGAGACCGCCCGACAGCAGCGCGGCCACCTGGTTGTTGCCTTCGATCCGCTGGCAGACGTCGCCCGCATTGCGCTGCGCGAAAAACTCCATCGGCAGCTGGAGAACGTGCCACAAAAACCGGCTGGTCGATGTCAGTCCCAGTCTGTTGTGAAGGCGCAGCAGCAGGTCGGACTGCAGCCACCCGAGCAGCACGATCACACACGCCGTGAGGGCCATGGCAGCCAGCAGCGGATTCAGCCAGTTCAGGGAATCCGCGATCAGAATGTTATCCAGAAACACGCGCGCGTAAACCGGCGCGATCACGCCCGGCAGAACCAGCGCCAGCGTACAAAGAGCCAGAAACAGAAGAGGCACCCGGCTCTGCGGTAAACGCCGCGCCAGCGATCGCCACGCCGAAGGCCTGGATCCGCCGGGCGCGAATCTTTCAGTCTTCCAGAATGCCAGTGCCACGCCGGTGTAGCCTTGTTCGAACTCTTCCCGGCTCACCGTCCGTGGTCCGGTTGCCGGATCGTTCAGGTACACCTTCCGCCTGCCGAGCCCCTCCACCACCACAAAATGACTGAAGCTCCAGAACGCGATCAACGGCAGCGGCAGCGATCCAAGCGCCCCTGTTTCTTTTTGGTAGCCCCTTGAGACCAGCCCGTAACTCCGCGCCGCCTTCACCAGGCTGCTGGCCTTGCTGCCGTCGCGTGATACGCCGCAGGCGGTGCGCAGTTCTTCCAGAGGTATAAACCTGCCGTGATACGACAGCACAATCGAAAGCGCAGCCGCACCGCTTTCCACTGCCTCCAACTGCAGCACGGTGGGGGTACGCACACGCCCGGTCATTTTCTCCCGTCCAGAATGCGTCTGATCCCCGGGATCACGAGCGTAATCGGCGCCTGCTCGCGCGTCACGATCTCCACCGAACACAATGTAGCGGGCGTAATCTTCACCGGCGCGCCGTTCTTCGACGACCACTCATACCCGCTCGGCGTGGCTGCGCTGCGGCGCAGTGTTACGCGCACCTCGTGGGCGGGTCCGCCCGTAACAGCGGAGGCCAGTGCATTATTCTGGAACACGCTCGTGATATGGGCGTCGGTGGCCGGATACTCGTCCACAGTTCTGACCTCGCCCTTCATGTATCCGAACTCCTCCGCCTTCACCGAAGCCGGAACGATCTGCACTTCCATGCCCGGCTTCACCTCTTTGACTTTGAGCGCGGAGACGAACGCGACCACTTCCAGCGTTTCCACATCCGGCTGCAGCATCAGAATCGGGCCACCGGCCTGGACCAGCGTTCCCGGGTCCGACTGCACCTCCACCACCTGGCCTGAATACGGTGATTTCACTTCCGCCTGCAG
Organism: Terriglobia bacterium; assembly: GCA_963709215.1. Taxonomy (GTDB): domain Bacteria; phylum Acidobacteriota; class Terriglobia; order Bryobacterales; family Bryobacteraceae; genus BOG-234. The sequence goes on from CAVPVO010000002.1 coordinate 648,461, forward strand.
AGAAAGCTCATGCTGAAGGACCTTCAGACTTCTCTGCTTGTCCTCCACCGTCGAATCGTCATCCGAGTCAGCCTGTTTCGCCGTGCTTTGGTTATTAAAATCGCTCGCGCTGATCGCCGCCAGCTGCGAACGCAGATTCGAAATGTTGCTCTCGATATCAGCTTTTCTTTCCTGCAGGTCAAGCAGTTGCTGGCGCGTCACGAGGCCTTTCCTGAGAAGGTTTTCGTATTCCGGAATCTCCCCGTCGACGTTCTTGATCTGCTGATTCGAGGCGGCAATCTGCTGCTCGATGGCCAGGCGCTGGCTCTTGCTCGATTCCAGCTGCAGCTTCAGGTTGTCCGCCCGGTCTTTCTTGTGCGTCTTGCTGTCGTCTATCGCGTCAGACAGCTGCTCCTTCGCGATGTATACTTTGTCGTCTACTTCAGGCTCGCCAATCACAGCCACCAGCTGGCCGGGCTTTACTTTGTCCCCGGCTTTAACCAGAACCTTCATGACTTGGCCCTGCGCCAGCGCGGTTATTGTCAGAAGATTGCCCGCCCGCACCACCACGCCTTTGCCTTCCGCTTTAGTCGCCAGCCGGCCGTTGAAACCCCAGACTGTGGCCGTTCCCAGAATGATCAGCACGCCGAGCAAAGCGATCCAGCCGCGCGCGCTCGTAACCCGCACCAGCTGGTCGAGCTGATCCGGTGACGACATCCGGGCCGTACTCATGCGCTCAGCCTCGTACCCATCAAAATGGGGCCAGGCTTTCTCCTGACAGGCTGCTGAAAAACGCTTCTTGCCACTCCCTTACGGTCGCGGTTCGGAAAAGCAGATGCGGATTCCGCAGGAGTTACTGAACCGCGCGCGTCAGCAAGCGGCAACGAAAAGAGCTTTTTCAGCAGCCTGCTAAGGTGTTGTCGCATAGTAAAACGCATCCCGCCCCACAGCCTGCACGGGGCGGCGCGGATCGATGTACGTGCCGGTCGCGAACCGGAAACCGGCGATCGCCGTGGCGTAAGAAACCTGCGCCGAAATCTCAGCGAGCACCGCCGCGATATAGCGGTCCTCGGTCTGCAGCGTGTCGAGCACCGAGCCCACGCCGCTGCGCAGACGCTCCCGCTCGCCGTCCAGCCCTGCCAGTGCCGCCGCCGACGCGCGCCTGGCTTCAACCAGCTGGAGCGCATTAAGACGCAGCGCATTGGCCGCCGTCACCACGGCCGATGCAATTTGCCGCGCCAGATCTGACGTCGTCAGATCCTGTTCCCGCAGCATGGCCTCATTCTGCTCCACGCCGCCCTTTGCGGCCCGGTTCTGCAGCGGAAACTGATACTGCAGTCCGATCGACGCATTGGGGCCGCTCGGCGTGATGAAGAGCGGCGCGAGGTAGTTTCCGAGTCCGCTGCCGGGGCGAACCCCGGCATAGCCGATGCTGCCGACCACGTTGACCTGCGGGAGCAGCTGGTTCTTGTTTCCGACCAGCAAAGCGCGCTGTTCGCCGGCGCGCGTCTTCGACGCAAGATAGTCCCCGCGCCGGGTGAGCGCCTGATCGATGTACTGCTGCAGATGCACCGGGTCCAGCTGCACCGAAGGCATCTCCACGGCACCGGGCAGCGGATCGCTCGGCGGCGCGATCGTGATCATATGGTGATCGTCGAGGCCCATCGCAATCGCCAGTTGCTGCTGTGCCTGCACCACTGCCTGTTCCTGGCCGAACCGGGCCTGCGTGCGGTTCGCCAGATTCGCCACCGCGTCCTGCACCTGAATGCGCGGCACAATGTCGGCGGAAGCCTGTGCCTCCACGCCTTCGAGCAAATCTTTTCCTCTGTCCTCGGACTGGCGATAGACTTCGAGGCTCTGGATCGCCCCCACATAATTCCAGTACGCCGTCGCCGTGTTGGCCAGCGCCTGGGATGCGATCTGGCTCAGGTCGTAGACACTCGCATCCACCTCGAGACCCGCGGCGATTTCCTTCGATGCCACGGCTGCACGTCCGTGATTACGAAGTAAAGGCAGTGTCACCTGGATCGAAACGAGCGGCTGATTTGCCCCTGGCTGCATCGTCTGGTTGTCCGAGATCCGGTCGAGCTCGATGGAAGGGGCCACGGTTATTCCCGACCGGTACAGTTGCGAGACGCCGCCGCTGGTCGTGACGGTATCGGTGATCATCGGGTTTTGGCCGTCCACCGACAGGCCGGGAAGCAGCCCCAGATAAGCGCGGCTGTCGCTGACAGAGCTGGTCAGATTCAGATCGAAAATCCCCTGCTGGATCAAGAGAGCGCCGCGATCAAAGTTGATTTGCTCTCTTGAGATTCCGATCTGGGGATTCAGGTTAATCGTCATCTGGCCTGCTTCGACGACGCTAAGTGGAGAGACACCGAGTGCAGCCGCAGCCGGTGCGGTCTGCGCGCGCCCGCAAATTGCTGGGAATATTGCGGAAATAAGGAACCAGAATAGTCGCGTTGCCTTCAAAACCAACACCCGCGTATTGGATTCAGAGACGCCTGTCGCTGCCCAACGTGCGTGTGTGATGCTGCCAGCGAATCGGTGCCGGGCTGACGAAGGCGAATTTGTAGCCTGTGCATCGCAGGAAAAGAAACCACTCCCTTGGTCGGCGACGAGGCCTGTTAGTTTCGAGATTCTAGCACGTTACAGATAAGGAACGACACAGTGAAAGAGGAGGGGTCATCCACCCGGGAATCACGGTTGTTGATGGGACGGGAGATGCCTGAGCAGCCCTCAGGTTCAAGACGCTCGAATCGGCACTTTCCGAACAACGTGATCATATCCGGCTTCATTCGCCGTCAGCGTGATTTCGAGACGCTGCGACCGATGAGGGTTATACACCAGCGCCGGGCGGAAACAGACAGTGCAACTTGCTCCAGGATATCTGACGCTGGGATAAAAGATTCCGTTTGAACCCTCGTTGAGTAAACGGCGGCCCAACTCCTGCGAGGCGGCGTAGCACTTGGGTACAGGCTCCGGCTGAAGAAATTCCTGAAATTCCTCAGGTGGGTCGAGGACGTGGAATTCCGCTTTGAAATCGGCCATCCAATCGTCGAAAGTTGAAACATCGCCCCGCGGCCGCTGATTCGGTCCATCGGGATCGACGATTTCAGCCAGGCGTCTGCCTTTGTGATAGACAACTTCAGCGACCGAGGCTTTCTGCGAATCCGCGGCATACCACGCACCGCGGGTCTTGTCGCTGAAGCGGGCGCCTGATTCACCCGCGTGGGCGAACGCGGCATTCACGATATGGGCGTTCGGAACGCCGTACAAAAGCTCATACATGCTGATTCCGACGCCTCCCTGCTGCTCGCTGTTAACTCTGTCGTTCGTAGCGCAGTCGAGCAGCACAAGGTCCGCCAGTTCTCTAGCGTTGTCAGCTACGGCAGCGAGGACCGTTCCGCCTTCGCTGAACCGCGACGAAATCAGGCGGTGAGAATCCGGCCAGCTGCAAAAACGGACCCGAGGTTCTGTCACCGGCCGCCGCGCCATGCGTCAAGCATCTGACGAACCTGAAACATCCCCGGCTGGCCATGCCTGATCATGTATTCGATTGGTGCCGTACCGGCAAACAGAGGCCCGAGATTGCCAAGCCTGACCCAGCGGTCAGCCAACTCCTTACCAAAATAGATATGGAGCGCCTTGTAAATCCCGATCACAAGCGAGATGCGCAACAGCACGTCCTGCGTCAGCCTTTGTGTCGTCGGTTGCGTCTTCCATGCGTGAAAGGTGGATGAAGCGATGCCGCCGAGCAACCCGCGCGTCTGAGACTCGTTCAGGCCCCATATATCGGAGATCTTGACGAAGGCCTTTATTGCGCTCCCGCTTAACCGCTTTCTGACCGCTGGATCCACTAAGTTCGGCGCCCGATCAAAGCTGTAACCCGCGATTTCCGGGGCGGCTATTGTTGCCATTAGCGTTTCCTCGATTCCGTAATGATTTTTACACGAAATCGGAGTCCGTGGCAACCGGGGCGCGCCGAACGCTGTGTTATACCAGAGCGTTGAGATACGCGGTTCGCAACCTGACACGGGGCACCTCGATCGGCGATGCCATCGATTGCGCGGAATCGAGCGCGGAACGCAGAACCGGGCTCCTCAGGCACACTAAACTCAACGAAGGCGAAGGACTGTGGATTGTGCCCTGCGAAGCAGTCCATACCTTCTTCATGAAGTTCGCCCTCGACCTGATCTACCTCGATCGAAAGAAGCGCGTGCGCGGCGTGAGACAGGCGGTCGCGCCGTGGCGAATGTCGATGTGTTTCGCTGCGCACTCGGTGATCGAGCTGCCGGTCGGGACTATCGAACGCACGGGGACGCGGCCAGGCGATCAGGTCGAGATCAGCGCGCCATCGGGTTAAGGCCGGAGCCGGTCAGCGCTCGTCGCCCGAGTTGCGGGGATCGATGTGACCGACCGTTTTCAGCAGGAAATAGAGGCGCTCGACTTCTTCTTCGTCCTCCGGACGCAGCACGCGGTAGCGCGGCGGCGCCAGCTGCTTCGCTTCATTTGAACCGAGCAGTTCGCCCCAGTACTGGCGGTACGGGATCCCGTCGATCATGGCGTTGGTCGACATCTGGCGGAGCGTGCGCAGCAGATGCTTGCAGCAGTCCACTTCGCCGGGATAGACGAGCACCACGGTGTCATCGTCATAAAGAGCCAGCTTCACGACGAGCGGCGAGATCCAGCCGGTCCGGTCGACGCGGCGCACATCCTGCCAGGGAATGATCTTCTTGCCGATTTCCAGATGCGCGTCGTAGACCTTGATGGCGGGACGACAGGCAAGACCGAGCAGGAGCGCAGCTGACAGGAAGAAGAGACCGGCCGGGACGAAAGCGGGATTGAACGACATCCCGAGCCAGGTAGCGAAGCCGGCAAGGGCCAGCGCCACAATACCGAATGACACATAATGCCGGGCGGGGACGTAGCGGCTCATTCTGCGGCTCCGACTCTAAGGGTACTCCCCCCCAGTCGCCAGGTCAACGGTGCTTTGCATCGGAGGCGGATTCGCGCGTGAAATCGGCGGCCGGGGAGGGGCGGGGGGCACGGAAATATTTGACGCCGCGCAGCGTGTAGTCGAATCCGCTGATCACTGCCAGAACCACAACTCCGGCGATCAGGACGTCGGAAATCCGCAGGAACCAATCGCTCTGGTAGGCACGGGCACCAATGACGCAGACCGCGGCCATGATCTGGCAGAAAGTGCTGGCTTTGCCCCAGCGGCTGGGCTGGAGCTGCCGGAACTGCGTGAATCGCAGGGCGATGGCGGAGAGGAGGAGAATCCAGACGTCGCGGCCAAGGATCAGCAGGACGATCCATACGGGGACGGCGCCGCCCAGCGCGAGGCCGATATAGAGCGACGTCAGGAGGATCTTGTCGGCGACGGGGTCGAGGTATTGGCCGAACTTCGACTGGGCGCCAAAGCGGCGGGCCAGCATTCCGTCGAAAACGTCGGTCAAGGCGGCGGCGCCGAAAGTCCAGCCCGCAACCATGTAGTGACTGCGCGCCAGTTGGACGAGAATGTACGGCGTGAGGACGATTCGCACCAGAGTGAGCAGGTTGGGGATCGTCCTCCACATGAAAGAACCACTATCATACGGTGCATGGATCAGATTCAGTTTTTTCGTCAGGAACTCGACCGTCTGCTGTCAGGCCGGGGCGCGCATGCGGATTTCGACGCGGCGGTGGCGGATTTTCCGGTGAAGCTGCGCGGGGTGGTGCCGGAAGGCGCGGCGCATTCGGCGTGGCAGGTGCTGGAACATCTGCGCATTGCGCAGTGGGACATGCTGGAGTTCAGCCGGGATCCGAAACACGTTTCACCGGAGTGGCCGGAAGGATACTGGCCGAAGCATCCGGTCCCGGAGAGTGCGGAGGCGTGGGACCGGAGCGTAAAAGCGTTTCACCATGATCTGAGCGCGATGCGGAAGCTGGTCGCGGACCCAAAATCGGATTTGTTTACGCCGTTTGCGCATGGGGACGGTCAGACGCTGCTGCGCGAGGCCCTGCAGATGGCGGATCACAACGCATATCACGTCGGAGAGTTGATTCTGCTGCGGCGTCTTCTGGGAGCATGGAAAGCATGAGCACAAATCTGGAAATAGTGAAGAGCATGTACGAACAGGGGCCCCCGGCGCTGCTGGCCGCGCTTGCGCCCGATGTGGAATGGACCGAGGCGGCGGGGTTTCCTTATGCGGGGACGTATCGCGGTCCGGATGAGGTCGCGAAGAATGTGTTTGCCAGGCTGGGCGGCGAGTGGGACGGATTCCGCGTCGATGTCGAGGCGTACCATGACGCCGGGGACACAATCATCACGCGGGGGTTCTATCGCGGCGCTTATAAGAAGACCGGGCGTTCGATGGCGGCATCGTTCGCCCATGTGCTGACGCTCAAGGGCGGGAAGGTCGTGCGCTTTGTGCAGTACGTGGACAGCAGGAAGGTCTGGGAGGCGATGGAGTAGTGTCTGGCGCGGCGCTTGGTGGGGCCAGGCATTCGTGCCTGCCGCCGGGCTTCCGCCCGGCGCTGAGCTTTACGGATGCGTATTTCTGCTCGAGCGCTACGAATGCTGTTGGTGCAGCGCGTCGATCGCAGCCTTCATGTCTTTGAGCATTTTGTCGACCGCGTCCTTCGTGCGCTTCGTGCCCCACCACGCAAAACCGGTCGGAACGGGCCGCGAAAGTGTCATGCTGTCGACCTGAACGTCGAGGCCGCCGCTGGTGTCGCGCGCGAACCAGAAGGTGTTGGTGCGCCATAGGAATCCGTGATCTTCACCTTCCGGATAATAGCCCTGGGTGACATCTTTCGGGTCGCGCCATTCTTTGATGCTCACAGTCGAGGAGGTTGACGACCAGTGATGCGGGTCGTTAAATCTGTAGTGCGTGTCGTAGGTGCAGTCAAAAGAGACTGCGATCCAGAGGGTCTGCTGGACGAGAGTGAGATGCGACGTGTAGTGGTCATCGTCGGGCTTGCTGTCGGGGTTGAAATCGCCGCTGCCTTTGCCGACGTCGGGCTTGAAGTATTTCGGATAGTTGGGATAGTCCTCCATGATGTGGCGGACGTCGGCGATGGTGGCGCCCGCCATGCGCATTGCGCCCGTGAAGTGGTGAATGCTCCCGTTGGTGATGTCGGTGTTCTCGCGCGCCTGTAGAACTGGCTTACCCGCGGTGTAGGCATTGTTGTGTGAAACGGTGTCGATCCACAGCTTGCCCGATTCCGCGTAGGGCGCGTAGACGTCTTTCTCAAACTGCGCCACGTAGTTCTCGAAAAACTTCAGAGGCGCAGGATCGAGAGGGAAGACGGGAAGCAGGCCGGCTTCAAGAGTGACGCCGAAGGCGGCTGCGGCGAAGCACGCTGCGACGCGGGAAAACCTCATTCTCTCCAATATACCGATGCACCGCAGGAATCGGATTGGTTCTGCTCAAACGCGCGCGTTCTCGGAAAAAGGAAGTCACGCAGATCGTCGAATCGCTTATGTGTGCCAGTCGTCGAATCGGGATGCGGAGGTTATTGAAAATCGACCCCGCGGGTGCCCCACAGACCTCTCTTCTTACAATCATTTTCCGCGAATCAGTGAGAGGAATTCGTCGCGCGTTTCCTTGTTGCTGCGGAAGGCGCCCAGCATGGCGCTGGTGACCGTCCCCGAGTGCTGCTTTCTCGACGCCCCGCATCATCATGCAGAAGTGCTGCGCTTCGGCGATAACTCCCACGCCGAGAGGATCGAGCAACTCCTGAATGCACTGGGCGACTTCCTGCGTGAGGCGCTCCTGAATCTGCAGCCGGCGGGCAAACACGTCGATGATGCGCGGCAGCTTACTCAGGCCGATCACCTTGTTCTTTGCCAGGTAAGCCACATGCATCTTTCCAAAGAACGGCAGCATGTGGTGCTCGCACAGGCTGAAGAATTCGATGTCTTTGACGATCACCATCTCGTCATACTTCACTTCGTAGACGGCGCCGTTGATGATGCGGCCGATGTCGGCGCTGTAGCCGCTGGTGAGAAAGCGCAGGGCCTTTTCCACCCGTTCCGGGGTGCGCAGCAGGCCCTCGCGCTTTGTATCTTCCCCGAGCGCTTCAATCACCTTCTCGATGGAAGGCGCGATCGGTTCGGCCGGCTTCCCCGGCGAGATGACTTTTACGACCGCCTGCTTCTTATTCGTGCGCACACTTAACCCGCAATCTCACAGATGTTGCGATCCGTCTCCCGGATGCGCACTTTTTCGAGGCGCGGGCCCGTCTGGCCGAAGGTTTCGGGCCAGATGGCGCGGAGACGCCGGTCGACTTCGATGCCGAGATTCTCGGTGGTGGGGACCACAGAACCGAACGCCGGAACTTCCTCATTCAGATTGCGGTGGTGGAAGGGCGCGATGATCTGCTTCGCTGCAAAGTCGTCCAGCCGTGAGAGATCGATCGCGCGGCCGGTGACCGGGTCGACAGATCCGCACACTGTAAGCTCCACTTCGTAGTTGTGGCCATGGCCGTGAGGGTTATCGCACTTGCCATAGGTGTCGCGGTTCTCTTCCTCGGTGAGCGCGGGAGAGTGCAGACGGTGCGAGGCGGCGAAGCGGTAGCGGCGGCTCAGATGAACGATCATTGCTCACCCCGGTATTCCACCGACAGCTCTTCGGTTTCGTGGACCTTCACGGAGTAGAGCCTCGCCCGGCCCCCTGAGGTTGAAGAGAAGCAGGGCGCCACGCGGTTCCAGATGTCGACAGCGATGTTCTCGACCGTCGGCACAATGGTGTCGAAGGGCGCCACTTCGCGATTGAGCAGGCGATGATCGTAGACGCTGAGGACGCGGTCTTCCAGAATGTCGCGCAGATCACGGAGATTGAGGATCATGCCGGTAACCGGATCGGGTTCGCCTTCGATGGCGATCTCGACGATATAGTTGTGCCCGTGGCCGAGCGGGTTCGCCGCCGGACCGTAGATGCGCTCGTTCTCGGCATCGGAGAGCTGCGCGGAACGGCAGATGTGCGAGGCGGAGAATTCGACTTTTTTCGAGATCAGCATTTTCGAGACTGGACTGTCAGGCCGAACAACAGGGAAGAGACACTTTGACTGAGCCGTCTGGTTCAATAGAATTATAGGAAATCAATGAAGGTCGATCGCATTCTGGAAGGCGGCATCGTGGTGATGCTGTGCGCGTTTGTCGGCGTACTTTATATGTCGCTGCACGACAACGTGGTGAAGGTCGGTGACAAGGCGCCGGATTTCAGCATCCGGGCGGACAACGGCAAGACTATTACGGCGCGGAATTTCGGGGGCAAACTTCTGATCCTGAACTTCTGGGCGACGCTGGTGCCCGCCGTGCGTGGAAGAGGCGCCGTCCATGGAGACCCTCGCAACACTATTGGGCCCCCGCGGCCTCGTGGTGCTGGGGGTGAGCGAAGACGAGGATCCCAAAGCCTACAAAGAATTTCTGGAAAAGTTTCGCGTCACGTATCCGACTGCCCGGGACCCAACCAAGGCGATCAAGACCAGTTACGGGACCATTCAGATTCCGGAAACGTACCTGATCGATGCGAACGGGCGGGTGGTGGAGAAAATTGTAAGCTCGACCAACTGGTCTTCCGAGGCGATGATCGAAGATGTCCAGTCTCATCTCTGAAGTCGCGGCCCCGGCGTTTGAACGAGCGGTGCTCCCCGCGGCGGCGAAGCGGAAGATCATCGAAGTTGTCGGACCGCGTGGTTATCTGGACCGGCCGGAGGACCTCGCGCTCTATGAATACGACGGCAGCATTGACAAGGCCCGCCCGGAGCTGGTGGTGTTTCCGCGGTCGACGGAAGAAGTCGCCGCAATCGTAAAGATCACTTCTGCGCACGGGGTGCCGATCGTGGGACGCGGTGCGGGGACGGGGCTGAGCGGCGGCGCGATTCCGCGGGCGGGCGGCGTCACGATCGGATTCGCGCGCATGAATCGCATCCTCGAGATCGATCTTGAGAATGAGCGCGCCGTGCTGCAGCCGGGTGTGGTGAATCTTGACATTACGCGCGCGGTGGAAGGGCACGGTTACTTCTACGCGCCCGATCCGTCGAGCCAACGCGCGTGCACCATCGGCGGCAATGTAGCGGAGAATTCCGGCGGGCCGCACACGCTGGCTTATGGCGTCACGACAAATCATGTCGTGGGCCTCGAATTCGTGATGCCCGACGGCACGGTGCACTCGACCGGCAGCAAGGAACAGGATTCCCCGGGCTACGATCTCGTGGGGCTGCTGACGGGATCGGAAGGCACGATGGCGCTGGTGACGAAGATCATCGTGCGCCTGATGCGTGCGCCGGAAAAGGTCAAGACGATCCTGGCGGTTTATAACTCCGCATCCGACTGCGCGGACACGGTGGCTGAGATTACGGCCTGCGCGATTACGCCGGTGGCGGTCGAGATGCTCGACGGCGAGATGCTGCGCATGGTGGAGCTCGCCACGGGCGCCGGTTATCCGCTGGATGCGGCTGCGGTTCTGCTGATCGAACTCGAAGGGCTGATCGAGGCGGTCGAGGAGCAGACCGAGCAGATTCGCGCCGCGTGCGAGCGCTGCGGGGTGCGCGAGTTTCGGGTGGCCAGGTCGGCGGAAGAGCGGGAACTGCTGTGGAAGGGCCGAAAGAACGCGTTCGGCGCGGTCGGGCGGGTGAGTCCGTCGTACTACGTGCAGGACGGCGTGGTGCCGCGCACCAAGGTGGCGCCGACGCTGCGCTGGATCGCGGAGATATCGGAGAAGCATGATCTGCGCATCAGCAACATCTTTCATGCGGGCGACGGGAATCTGCATCCGATCATTCTGTTCAATTCGCATGTGCCGGAAGAACTGGAGCGCGCGAAGGCGGCGGGCGAGGACATTCTGGAATACTGCATCTCGGTGGGCGGGTCGATCACGGGCGAGCACGGCGTCGGGATGGAGAAGAACGAGCTGATGGACAGGTTGTTTCAGCCCCGAGACCCTGGACTATATGGGACGGTTTAAGACTTTGTTCGACGCGGCGGGGCTGCTGAATCCGGGTAAAGTGCTGCCGACGGGGCGCGGTTGCCTCGAGATCCGGCAGGCGCCGTTGACCAGACGCAACACGATGTAGGCGGCGCGACGCCGGTCGCGTTGCGTCAGCGGTGACTTATCGGTTCAAATCAGCGCGAAGGGCCGGACGCTTGCCTCTCGACTGGCGGCACGATTCACCGAGTGTTCGGCAAAACGCATCAGTTGGTGAGCCGTTTCCCGCTCCTGTCCGAGGATTTCATCCAGCAGTGACGCTATTTGATCGAGCCCGAGCGTCAGAGCAAACGACACAAGAGATTCGTAAAGGCCAATCTCGGCTCGCTCCATCTGATTTCCGCTGAAAATCAAAGCCGCATCGAGGAGCGCAGAACGGTCGAGATGTCTGATCATCCGCTCACATTCTTCGGTGATGCCTCTGACAGGCTCGTGTTTTTCCCCGGCCGGGCTGCGGTCGAGACGCGTGAAAACCTGCTCCAGCCGGTAAATATGGCCCTTGGTTTCAACGAGGTGGAAATCCAGCGCCTGCTTCAGATCCTCCGAGGTGGCGGCGTTGACCATCTTCGGAAGGTGTTTCAGGAGGACGTGTTCGGCGTCCCACGCATATTCCAGACCGCGCTGGAAAAGGTCGGAAAAATTGTCGAGTAACATACTGCTGCACTGATGCGAGTGCACGTCACGGTCCGACGTGATATATCACCCATCAGCGTCCCGGTAGCGGGTCGCCCAGACGGGAGGGTTTGCCTGATCTTCATCAATCAATACTGAATCGAGGGGCTCCGATCCTTTGTAGCGGACGACCACGCTCCAGTCCGGAAGGAAGCGCTTTGCGTATTCTTCCGGGTCTAAGCACGACCTGTTGTGAATTCCCGTGAGCCGTTGTTTGTCGACTGTGTAGCTGAAGGTCACCACGACGGACGCGCCAGAGATATGGCAGGACTGAACCTCTCCCGTCGCGGTGGGCCAATTCCGAGTGCGGTAATCGCGGTAAAGCCGGATCAGTGCGTCAATCAGCCACCCGTAGATCGCCCACATCTGACCAATGTCACGCCGCCCGCTTCAACGGCCAGAGCTTGAAGAACTCGGCGTGGAAGATCAGCAGCGGGAACGTAACGCCGAGCAGCGCGGAGGCGATCCAGAGTTCGTAGTCGTAGCTCGGCGGCCCGGGTTTCAGAGCGCCCGTCACGTGGCTCGAGAGCGCGCTGTAGAGGCTGAACAGAAGCGTTCCGACCGCCACCACCGCCACCACGTTCAGCACGCCTTTCAGCGGCTGCGTCAGCTTGCCGAACAGCGACCCCTGCAGCATGTTCAGTACGATGATCGTGCCGAAGATCAAGGCAACGGGCACGTGGACCATGAAGGACACGACGTCCATGTGGAGCACGTGAATCCCGATGTAGAAGGCCACGTATCCGAGCACGAGGCAGATGATGCTCCACACGATGCCCAGCGTCGGCTGCTTCATAATGGCCGGGAATTTCGTGAGCGGCCAGAGGTCGAAGCTGAGCATCAGGAACATCACGGCGATGGTTGTGATGTAGTAAACCACCGCACTCCATGCATTGAAGAGGCCGTGCGGGTCGAGCGCCGCGTTGTAGACCGGCGCGCCCTGCATGAATGCGTAATTAAAGAACACGCGAAAGATGATGTAGTTCAGGACGTAGCACGTGGCCAGCATGGCGAAGCCCGCGGCCACCGGACTTTTGATCACGTTCATGAATGGCCAGCCGCCCCAGATGATCGCGGCTGCAAACGTCGTCAGCACCAGTATTACGGAAAACATGCCAAGGAACGGCGTGGGTGGCTTGATTCCGCCGTTAATCAGATAGAGGAACAGCACGGCCGTGACGGCGCCGACGACCACGCTGAGCAGCGCAAGCAGGATGCCTTTCATCGGCTGGCTGCGCGTGGCGGCGAACTGCGGATGCTTCGTTGCCCAGGTGACGCCGATCACGATCTGCATCGGGATCATGCTTTGGATCGAGTAGGCAACCCATCCGGTAAATGTCGAAAGCTCAAAAAAAGAAATAAAGGCCAGCGCGATCGCCATGATGAAGAAGGTCGCGATGATGCCGGCGGCGGGTTGTCGGGTGTCTGCCATGTTCGGGTCCGCGGCGTAGCATATCATGTTCTTGCAAGTTTTGGTTCTTGCAAGTTTTGGATTCGAGCGCACAGGCCGAACGGTCCGTTGTGCGCGTTTAACAGAAAAGCGAGGTCCCCGATGATCGCAGTCAACGAGAACAGCATTACCGATGTCGCCATCGCCCAGATGGCCACCACGAAGGATCAGCGCCTGAAGCAGATCATGGAGATTCTGGTCCGCCATCTGCACGCGTTCGCCCGCGAGGCGGATCTGACGCCCGAGGAATGGCTGGCGGGGATCGCGTTTCTTACCAGAACGGGACAGGCATGCACCGAGTTTCGCCAGGAGTTCATCCTGCTGTCGGACACGCTCGGGCTGAGCAGCCTGATCAACTCTATGCACGACCGGCGCGGCACCGATTCAAGCACCAAGTCGAGCCTTCTCGGCCCGTTTTACCGGCAGGATTCGCCCAGGTTCCAGCTTGGCGAGTCGATCGCAAGAGAGATGCCCGGGCCGCCCATCGGGCTCTATGGACGTGTGGTGGATTCGCATGGTAACGGAGTTCCGAATGCGTCGATCGAAATCTGGCAGCCGGATGAGAACGGCTACTACGATCTGCAGAAGCACGATCCGAGCGAGATGGATCTTCGCGGGCGCTTCTTCACGGATGCGGAGGGCAAGTATTATCTGCGCACGATTTGTCCAACGGGGTACATGATTCCGATGGATGGCCCGGTCGGCGACATGATTCGCGCGCAGGGACGGCACGGGTACCGGCCGGCGCATATCCATTTCCTGATCGGCGCGCCCGGTTATCGCGAAGTGGTGACGGCGCTTTATATCGAAGGCGATCCGCACATCGATTCCGACACGGTGTTCGGCGTTACCGATTCGCTGGTGGCGCACGTGAAGAAGGATCCGAACTCGCCCTTCGGAGATCTGCCGAGCATCAGGTTCGATTTTCAGCTCGCGCAGGCGAAGGATGCGCTCTCCGGACGTGTGGGCGCCGATCCGTCACAGATCGTGAAGAAAGCTGCGGAGAACGGGCATTAGCCATTTCTAATTAACTGTGGGGCAGGCTTTCCAGCCTGCGGACAAGCTTTCCATCTTGTCCAGCCGCCGACGGCGGCGCGCGGGGCAGCCGCCTGGACTTCTGAATCGCCCACGGTTTCCGAGACGCCGCGATACAATCTCTACTTATGTTTCAAGGACTGGAGCATACGCGCGATCGCGTCGCCCGAATCCGGAGAAACTGGCGAACTGGTACGTCAATCATCTCGGCTTCCATATCAATTTCGCCTACGCCGGCAACTGGTTCGTGAAAGCCGCCAACGGCGTCCATGATCGAAATCATTCCGGCGCGAGGGCACCCAGCCGCCGCAGATCATGGCCAATAACAAGAAGCCCGGCATCCGCCATCTCGCCATCGCCGTCGACGATTTCGACGCCGCACACGAACATCTCAGGGGTCTCGACGTCAACTTCCTCGGCGAGCCGTTCGATCTCGGCACGAACCGCCTGGTTTTTTTCAACGACGGCGACGGCAACCTGGTCCACCTGATCAAGCGCGAAAAACCGCTGCCCTAGGCGCATCATCCAAAAGCTTCATCCGGCAAAAAGCTTGCTCAGACGCACATTCAAAGCCTTCCAGTACCGCGACTTCCGGCTCCTGTGGGTCGGGCGCTTTCACGTCCAGCATCGGCACGTGGATGCAGGAGATCGCGCAGAACTGGCTGGTTCTCGACATGACAAAATCGCGCGTTTTTGCTGGGGCTCGACGCGTTTCCTCGGCGATATTCCGATCTTCCTGTTCTCGCTGGTGGGCGGCGTGATCGCCGACCGCATGGACCGGCGCAAGCTGCTGCTGATCTCGCAGGTGATCCAGATGGCCAGTGCGCTGACTCTGGCCGTCCTGATCGGCACGCACCGGATTCAGATCTGGCAGATCCTGCTGTCGTCGTTCGTCGTCGGCACGGCGCAGTCGTTCGGCGGCCCGGCTTATTCGGCGCTGGTGCCGAGTCTGGTGGAAAAGGAAGACCTGCCGAACGCCATCGCCCTGAATTCGATTCAGTTCAATCTGGCGCGCGTGATCGGGCCGGTGCTGGGCGGACTGGCGCTGAAGATATGCGGGGTCGGCATGGTGCTTCGGGCTGAATTCGCTGTCGTTCGTGGCCGTGATGATCTCGCTGCTGCGGCTGCATATCAATTTCAATCCGGCGCGCACGGGCGAATCGATTCTGACCGGCATGAAGCAGGGCATCGGCTTCATCCGCAAGCAGGGCGCGATGGAGACGCTGATCCTGATCGCGTTCTGCATGACGGCGCTGGCGATTCCGATGATCACGTTTCTGCCGGTGTTCGCGAAGAACGTGTTTCATCAAGATGAAATGACGTATACGTTGTTCCTGGTGGCGTCGGGCCTGGGGTCGATCACCGGCGCGCTGACGGTGGCGTCGCTCGGGCAACATTCACGAACAAAGGCCGGGTCGCGCTGACGATGCTGATGGCGCTGGGCGCGGGGATTACGGGTTTTTCACTCTCGCAATCGATCGCCGCGAGCTGTGTGCTGCTGTTTATTTCGGGCGCGGTGCATGATGTGCGCGTTCGCCATGATCGCTTCGCTTGTGCAGTTGATCACGCCGAACGACATGCGCGGCCGCGTGATGAGCGTCTACAACGTGGCGTTTCGCGGCGGCATGCCGTTCGGCAGTGTCACGACCGGATGGCTTGTACCGATTTTCACGGCGCCGACCGTCTTATCGGTGAATGGACTCGTCCTGCTGAGCTCTCGGGGCATATTTTTTGTTTGTCCAGAGGCGCGTGGCAGCGCTGTAATAAAAGCTATGCTGGAATGATTGACATGCGTAAGCTGTCTGCGCTGATATCTTCTGTAACGATTTCGACATTTTCGGCGGGTGCCACAGCTGCCGCGGACGATCTGGATAAGCTGCGCGACCGTCAGGACCGAGCAGGCCTGGAAACGCGCGCCGCGGCGCTGCAGGCGGCGGCCGAGAAGGCCCCGGACGACGCGAACGGCTGGTACCGCGCGGCGATCGCCTATTCGTATGCGGCCGAAGTCGCGATGGAAGTGCGAGACAAGAACGGCGCGCAGAAGGCTGCCGAAGCGGGCGCGGCGGATGCGGAAAAGGCGATCGCGCTTAACGATAAAAGTCGCCGATTACTACCGCGTGCTGGGAACGTTGTGCGGCCAGGTGATTCCGGCCAATCCGATTGCCGGCATTCTGTCCTACGGCAAGCGGGCCAAGGACGCGCTCGATAAGGCGATCGAGATGGACCCGAAGTCGGCGAAGGCGTTTCTGGCGCACGGCGTCGGTTATTACTATCTGCCGACGAACTTCGGCGGCGGACCGGAAAACGCGATCAGGGATTTCAAGCAGGCGATGGCGCTCGATCCGAAGTCGGCCGATGCCTGGCTGTGGATGGGAATCGCGCAGAAGAAACAGCATCAGAACGCACAGGCGCGGGAGGCGCTCGCGAAGTCGCTGCAGTTCGATCCTGAGCGCGCGTGGACGAAAGAACAGCTTGAGAAAACCCCTGCCAATTAGGAGCGCACAGGCCAGGCCCATGGACGAAGACGCAATGGTTAGCCTTATCCAGAATAAGCTGAGCCGAAAACGCTGCGCCTGTGGTCCGTCCGTTGTGCGCGATCAGGAAACAGACCCAAACCAGTGAACAGAGCGGACGCGGCACGCGCACTCGAAAAATTCGATCCGGGGGATGACGGGCTCGCGGCGAAGAGCAGAGAGCTGACGATTGAAATGCTGCGCCTGACGGGCGCGCCGTTCTCACGCAAGCAGTTCGCGCCGGGTCACATCACCTGCACGGCTCTGGTGTTCCACCCGGACCAGCCGAGGGTGCTGCTGATGCATCATCACCGGCACAAACGGTGGCTGCTGCCAGGCGGCCACGTGGAGAAGGAGGATGCCACGCTCGGAGCCGCGGCGGCGCGCGAAGCGGAAGAGGAGACGCGCGTGCACATCGACCCGGCGTCGGTTCCGCAGCTGGCAGGTGTGGACGTGCACGGCATCGCGGCGAAGAAGTCCGAGCCTTTCCATCTGCATCACGATCTGATCTGGTGCTTCCGCGCGCGTACGGCGGAGATCACGATTACGTCCGAAGCGCCCGCGGTGATTTGGGCGGCGGAAGAGGATTGGGCGCGGCTGCAGGTAGCCGAGAGTATCCGGAACAGCATCAGGAGAGCCCGGAGTCTTTAGCCGCGGATGGACACGGATGAACACAGATAAGAAACTGTCAGTCCTGTGAAATGCCTCAGTCCATACTGGTGCGGCAGCGCGACGCCAGCAGACCCGTCGCCAGGCTCAGATCGATCTCGGCCAGCAGCAGACCCTCCGTGCCATAGGGCTGCCAGCACTCGACGGTGCCGTCCGGTCGTATGACGGCTGATGTCGTCCCCGAGCCGTCGCTCGCCGCGTTTACCGAAGCGAACCAGCACGAGTTCTCCGCGGCGCGGCACAGCATGGCCTTTTCATGAAATGTATTGGCGGGGTCGCCAAAGGTGACCGGCCGATAGCTTCCCGGTTCGGCGATGTGGGCGTGCGGATGAAAAACGACGTGGGCGCCGCGCCGCGCGGCCCAGCGGACGGTCTCCGGGTAGCGCCAGCCTTCGTGGCAGATGGCGATGCCGAAGGTCACCGGCCCCGCGTGGAAAATCCGCCGCCCTTCTCCTGCGATGAACGTGGCATCTTCAGACGGGTCGAGCTGCACTTTGTCCTGCCAACCCGCTTCGGTGCCGTCGGCATTAATCACGAGCGCGCTGATCAGCAGGCCCTTCGGTGTCACCCTTTCGGTTCCGAGCACCACTGTGATCCCGGCGCTGCGGGCGGACGCCGCCAGCGTGCCCCATGCCTGCTCAAGGAACGCCGCATCGGGGGCGGGCGCAGGCTTTCCCGCCCAGCGATATCCCGGCACATAACACTCGGGGAAACAGATGATCTGCGCCCCGCGCCGGCCCGCTTCGGCGATCGCAGCACGGGCGATATCAACCGATTCGTCCGGTGTGGCCGCAATCCGAACGTTGGCGAGAGCGATGCGGGCGGTAGTCAATTTTCGGAGGGCGTCCGTTCCATATGATCCACGACGATCACCTCGAGGTTTGCCTTGCCCGGTTGCAGCCGCAGCCCGAGTTGTTCCTGCACAGCCCCAAAAAGATCCGGAGGGGCAGTCTCCGGCAGGTCTTCGTGAGCCTCTGGCCTTGCAAACCTGAGAACGTAATTGTAGCGTTCGGTCAATCTGGTCTTGTCGATTACCGGTCGGCCTGCCAGGCTACTCAGTTGCTCAGCCAGTCGCGTCGTCGTTGCCGCGCCGGCCATTGTGGCGATGCGGGGATCGTGAATCGCGTCCCACCGCGGCGCAGGCGCCGGAAATATCGGCATCTTGACCCCGCCCCTGGCGACGACGAGCTCATAAACCGGCATCTCTCTCAGCTCTGTATGCGAAACCAGCCCGAACCGGTCTTTCAGCAAGGCCTGAAGCATCGGACGCATCTCGGTATCGTGCACGCCCTCCGGTGACTTTCCCAGAAAATCGAACCGCGCCGCGTCCAGCCAATCGGGACCAAAAACGCGGTTCGTGGTGACTCCGTAAGCCGCAGCGATCATTTCTTTCAGAGACTGATCACCCGCCATAAACCGGCCGTTGCGCAGTCCCGCACCAATGCCCATGTGGATGCCGTGGGAGTCCGGACCGCTCGGCTTAATCGTTGCGACTTCGAATTTCGGCTGGTCGGCGGGAGATTGTGCGCCGACAGTCGCGGCAACCAGAAATGCGGCCCCGAAGATTACGGACACCGCGCGACGGATGGGCGTCACCATAGCTCCGCCGGAAAGTTTATCAGGAGTTACGAAGCGGGGACCAGATGCTCCGATGCAAAATGCTCCAGCCATCGAAGTTGGTCCCGTGTCTCAGGAACGGGCACACCGCGTACGCGACCGACCATATCGGCGGCATCCCGCGCTGAAGCTCCCGAAGTGATCAACGCTGCCGCCGCTATCATTCCGGATCGGCCCACGCCTTGACGGCAGTGAACAGCCACAGTTCTGCCCTTGGCCAGCTCCGCGGTCACCTTCGCCATTAATCGGAGGAGGTCGACGCCGGATCCGGGAACGCCGCGGTCGGGAATCGGGAATGAAATAAACTCCAGGCCCAGGGATCGGGCGACGGATGCCTCATCATCGAGGCCGAGTTGAGTCGCCTCATCCGGCTCGAGCAGAGATACGATACTGTTCAGCCCGACGTTCTTCCACGACCTGAACTCATCTGCCAGCCATTCGCCGCCGCGCGGCCGGGTTGCGACAGCCAGTTTGCCCCGCCAGGGGCCGGGTATCCAATAAAGGTCGGGCGTCATGCTTGCTTTTGTATTATCTCGCGTGGGAGATGGTCGATTTTCTCGCCACGCTCGTTAAGGACGCAGACACGATGATGTCCGTCGAGCACGGTCCCATCCTTTCGGACCTTCAGCGAGCCCGTTTGGCCAAGGGCAAGCGATTCTTTCAGTTCGACAGTTGGAAGTCGGCGAAAGAAATCCAGTTTCCCTGGTTCAGAGTGTCCGATGAGTGCAGAGTGTCCGATGAGTGCAGAAACCTGAGCCTGGGCCTGTCCTCAGGCGGCATTCACCGTCAGTTCAGCAGGCCGCCGTGTCCGAGGCAGGAGACTTCCCACGTCGAGACCCGGTAGCGCGCCATCAGTGGCGGCAGCATCAGGTCGATCACGTTCGGCTTTGAGCGAACGGAAGCAGCCGGGCGCGGACATGATCGGCATTTCGTCCTTGTAACCCATCAGTAGCAGATTGCCGGGTTCGACCGGCGCGAGGAACCGTTCGATCGGGCAGCCGATCTTGTCCATGGCCAGCCGACGACGTCACCGGGTCCGGCCGGGGCGGTGGTCGAAGCGACCAGAATCACCGACGGCCGTGCGCGCAGCAGATGCTGCAGGCCGCGCGAGACGTGCTCTTCATTTTCCAGCATGGAGAGGCCGGTGTGGGAGCGAACGCCGAAACGTTCCAGCTTCTGGCGCATGACGGATTCGAACAGCGTGCGGGCGCGGTCGCCGTTAACCGGGTCGCAATAGAGCACAGCGACTGAGGCGCCGTGCCACGGGCCGCGCCTGCATGATCGGACCGCGCTCGCGCAGCATGCCGATCAATCCGTCGAAATCCGATTTGGCCACGGCGAAAGGCGCGCTCTTGACTGTGGCGATACGCTGCCCGGCCATGGCGAAACTGAAGTTGATGGTGGTCGCGATCACCACGCCGGAGGTGCAGTTCACCTGGCGCAGCAGTTCGTCGTCGACCAGCACGCAGCAGTTTTCGGTGGCCATCAGGTTGGCGCGGCCGCCGGGAGCGAGCTGGATTTCATAGGAGCCGCAGGCCATTTCGCCCGCGACGGCGCAGACGGCTTCGTCTTCGGAGATCTCGCCTTCATCCAGTTCCGTGACCCAGATGTGTTCCATGCCTTCCGATCTGGAGGACGCGGACGTCTTCCTCCCGAAGGATGTGGCCCTTTGGCCATCAGTTTCTTGCCGCCCGGGCCGGAAAATGGCCGAGGACAGAATCCGCCCTGCCGATTCCTGGACTTCGATCGTCTGCGCTCTCATATGAACAGTCGCTCCTGCTGCCGCGCCCTGTGCATACTCCACTGGCAGCGCGGTGATATTTGATGATACAGACTATGGTTCCCAGATTAAGGGCAAATTCTCACGAATTTTCCCATAATTATTCTTCAGGATTATACGTAGGGCCCTGTGCAAAGAAGTTTGCGGACTGGAATCGGGTGTGTGAGGGCTATGCTGCGACCGGCTCGGCTTCGGCGGGCTGGAATTCGCGCTTGTATTTGCAGCCGGTGGCGGGGCACTGCAGGAAGGCGCCGGCTTTGAGATATTTTTCAACGAGATAGGGATTTCCGCAGTCCGGGCACTTTTCGGGCACCGGGCGCGCCCATGCCACAAAACCGCAGTCCGGATAGCGGTTGCAGCCGTAGAAAGTCTTGCCGCGTTTGGAGCGGCGCTCGACGACTTCGCCTTCGGAGCACTCCGGGCATTTCACGCCGATGGTTTTTTGCTTGACAAATTTGCAGGTCGGGTAATTACTGCAGGCGGTAAATTCGCCCAAACCGGCCGTACTTCTGTACCAGATTGTTACCGCATTGCGGGCATTTCTCATCCAGCGGCACGTCGGCTTTCTTCTGCGCGCCGCCGATTTGTTTGGTGGTCTTGCAGTCGGGGTAGCCGGTGCAGGCGAAAAACGTGCCGAAGCGGCCCTTCTTCAGAACCATGGGACGCCCGCAGTTCTGGCAGTATTCCTCTTCGCCCTGCTCGGCGAGATCGCGCCTTGTCCACATCCGGAAGATCGACGGTCAGTTCGCGGGTGTAGGTGCACTCGGGGTAGCCGGTGCAGGCGAGGAAGCTGCCGTGCTTTCCCCACTTGATGACCAGGGGCTTGCCGCATTTGTCGCACGTCAAGTCGGTGGGTTTTTCCATCCGCTTGATGTTGGTCATGTGCTCTTCGGCGTTCCCGAGGTCCTTCATGAAGCGCTCGTAGAACTCGCCCATGGCCTCGCGCCAGTCGAGCTTGCCTTCTTCGATCTCGTCGAGGTCCTGCTCCATGCGCGCGGTGTACCGCACGTCGAAGATGTCGTTGAAGCTTTCGAGCAGCAGGTCGGTGACCACCATGCCCAGCTCGGTCGGCTTGAATTTGCCGCCTTCCTTGGTGACGTATTCGCGCTCCTGAATGGTGGAGAGGATCGAAGCGTAGGTGGAGGGCCGGCCCACGCCGTCGGATTCGAGCTTCTTGACCAGCGTGGCTTCGGTGTAGCGCGGCGGCGGCTCGGTGAAGTGCTGCTCGGGCTTCAGCTCGCGGAGTTTCAGCTCTTCGCCTTCGGTCACGGCCGGGCAGCTTGTGCTTCAGCTCGTCGTCTTCTTCGTCCTTTGGTCCTTGCCTTCTTCGTAAACGGCGAGGAAGCCGTCGAATTTCATCACCGAGCCGGTGGCGCGGAAGATGTATCGAGTGCCGCTGCCGCCCTGTGGCATTGATGTCGATGGTGGTCTGGTCGAAGACGGCCGGGTTCATCTGCGAGGCGACGAAGCGCATCCAGATCAGGCGGTAGAGCTTGAGCTGGTCTTCGGCGAGGTATTTGGCGACGTCGTCGGGCGTGCGCATGGCGGAGCTGGGGCGAACGGCTTCGTGAGCGTCCTGCGCGTCCTTCTTCGATTTGTAGACGTTGGGCGCTGCCGGGATGTACTTGCGGGCCGAATTTGGTGCCGATCAGCTCGCGCGCTTCGGTGACGGCGTCGTCGGAAACGCGCGTGGAATCGGTACGCATGTAGGTGATGAGGCCGACTGCGCCTTCGCTGCCGAGTTCGACGCCTTCATAGAGCTGCTGCGCCAGCATCATGGTGCGCTTCACGCTGAAGCGCAGTTTGCGCGAGGACTCCTGCTGCAGCGTGGAAGTGATAAACGGCGCGACCGGATTGCGGCGCTTTTCTTTCGTGCCGACCGATTTGACGATGAATTTCGCGCCTTCGAGATCGGCCACCAGGGCGTCGGCCGCGGCCTGATCGGGGATTTCCGGGCTGTCCTCGCCTTTGCGGAACAGGCGGGCGTCGAAGTACGGGTTCTTTTTGGCCGCGAGAGTTGGCGTCGAGCGTCCAGTATTCCTGCTTTGACGAACGCGCGGATTTCGCGTTCGCGTTCCACGATGACGCGCACGGCGACGGTCTGGACGCGGCCGGCGGAGAGGCCGCGGCGGACTTTGTCCCAGAGCAGCGGAGAGATCTTGTAGCCGACGAGGCGGTCGAGCACGCGGCGCGCCTGCTGGGCATCGACCAGGTTGATGTTGACCTGGGCCGGCTTCTCGAAGGCCTTCTCGATCGACTTCTTGGTGATCTCGTTGAACATCACGCGGAAGAACTTCGGGCCGTCGTCTTCGGCGCCTTTTTGCCTTTGCTTTTTGCCGCTTCAGTTCTTCCTGGAGATGCCAGCAGATGGCTTCGCCTTCGCGGTCGGGGTCGGCCGCCAGGTAGACGGAGTCCACCTTTTTGGCCGCGTCCTGAAGCTCCTGCATGAGCTTCTTCTTGCCCTCGATGACTTCGTACTTCGGGCGGAAACCGTTCTCGACGTCGACCGCGAGATCCTTCTTCGGAAGGTCTTTGATGTGCCCCAGCGACGCCTTCACGACGAACTGCTTGCCGAGGTACTTATTAATTGTCTTCGCCTTCGCCGGTGACTCGACGATCACTAATGCTTTTGCCATATCTCCCGACTATTCGCTCAGAGTACGAACGACTACAGAATAAACCACACCGTCGTGCAGGGCGATTTGACCACCGCATCGCGCACGGTCAGCCCGGTAGCGCGACGGGCTACCACACTTTAACAAAGTTCCTTCCGGGGAGTTGCCTGGCCAGGCCGAGGATCTCCAGTTCGAAGAGCGCCGCGATGATTTCCGAGGGCGAAGCGTCTTCGACAGTATCCACAAGCAGGTCGAGCTGCATGGCCTGGTCGGTTTTCAGACTCGCCAGCACCCGGCGGGCAACTTGCTGGTGACGGTGCTACGTTCAGATGCGGGTGATTGAGATGCTGGGCTGGTTGCCGGAAGTTTCAGCGGACTCGTCAAGTCCCTGATCCAGAATCCGTTGGCGGCCCTCATCGATGAGGCGGCGCTGCGCGGTCTGGGGCAGATCGACCACCACATCGTTCCAGTCCTGTACGAGTTTCGCGCCTTGTTTGATCAGCAGATTCGGGCCCCAGCTCATTTTGGAAGTGATGTTGCCCGGGACGGCGAAAACCTCCCGGCCCTGGTCCATGGCGAGGCGGGCGGTGATGGCGGAGCCGCTGTACTGGGCGCCTTCGATCACGAGGATTCCGCAGCTCAGGCCGCTGATGATGCGGTTGCGGATGGGGAAGTTCTGCGGGAAGGCCATCGACTCCCATGGGGAATTCGGAGAGCGATCAGGCCTTTGGCGGCGATCTCGGCGGCCAGCTTGCGGTTCTCGGAGGGATAGACGATGTCGACGCCGCAGCCGAGCACAGCGATGGTCGAGCCTTCCGCGGCGAGGGCGGCTTTGTGGGCGGCGGTGTCGATGCCGCGCGCCATGCCGGAAATGATGGTGACACCGGCGCGCGCGAGGTCGCCCGACAGCCTCTCGGCGGCGGCGATTCCGTAAGGCGTGGGATGGCGCGTGCCCACCACCCCGATGCGAGATGGAGGAGAGCAGTTCCACGCGGCCGCGGGCGAACAGTACCGGGGGCGGGTCGAAAATCGTGCGCAGGGGTTCGGGATAGCGGGCAGTCGCCGAGGGTGATCAGCTGCGCGCCGGCCTCGCGCGCCTTCTGCTGCTGACCGGCGGCGTCTTCGAAGCTGCAGCCGCTGGCGACGGAGCGGGCCACGGCGCCGCGCGAGCCCGGCGGCTTCCAGTTCGCTTGCGGAAGCGCGGAAGATGGCCTGGGGGGTGCGGAGACGTTCGAGCAGCTGCCCGATGCGGCGCGTGCCGAGGCCGGGCACCATGCGGAGGGCGAGCCAGTAGAGTTCCTCTTCGTTGGTGAGGGGCGGGGTCGAGGCTGTCATCGATTAGGTAGGTGGGTTATCGCCCAGGATTTCTCAGCGCCGCTGCCTGCCAGCGCAGTCCCGCTGGCCGAACCGCGGCCATAAGGAAGCGGCAACGTAGCCCTCTGTCTATCCAAAGGCAACAGTATCGGCGCACGCACTGAAGACCGATAATCTTCAGGTGAAAGTCGTTGCGCTGTGCCTGCTCGGCTTTTGTCTGGAAGGCCTGTGCATTACCCAGCGACCGGACGACATCGACGATTTCAGGGCTTTCTACCGCGCCGCGCAGCTGGTCGGCACGAAGGACGGCGTGTATTCCCACGAAACCTCCCTGCCGAACCGAAAGGAACAGAACTGGTTCCTGCCTTACGTCCGTATTCCTTCCTATGCACTCATGATCAAGCCCCTGACAGCTCTGCCCTATCGAGCCGCGCGTGCCCTCTGGCTGGGAATGCTGGTGCTTGCGTTCGCCGCCCTGATCGCGCTGTTCCCGGGTGCGCGGGATAAGCTGGCGCTCGCGCTGGCATTCTCCCTGCCTGCGACTTATTCGATGGTGCTGGGCCAGGACATCGCGTTTGTGGTGCTGATCGCGGTGGCTGCGAGCCGGCTGGCCTCGTCCGGAAAGGATTTTGCGGCCGGGCTGGTGGCGTCGCTGCTCGCCATCAAAATCACTTTTCTCCTGCCGGCGGGTCTGGTGTTTCTCGCCCGATCGCGCCGCGGGGCTTATGCCCTTGCGCTCGGAACCGCGTTGCAACTCGCGGTTTCATTCCTGCTCGAAGGCCCGCGGTGGCCATTCGCCTGGCTGGCTCTGCTGGAACATCCCAGATTCGACATGGTTCCCGCGCGCATGCTGAACGTGCGCGCGATCGCGACCGCCCTCTCGCTGCCCGCTCCCTTCTACATCGTGGCTTCCATGGCTCTGCTGATATGGCTGTGGAGCATCGCGCGCCGCATGGGGCTGGCCGACGCGCTAATCGTTTCGCTGCCTCTGGGCATGCTGGCGTCGCCTCACTCCTACGTATATGACGCCGTGGCTCTCATCCCCCTTATGGCCGCAGTCCTGCATCGTGCAGGTACACGCGACGCCAGTCGCGTTTGTTGCCTGATCGCCCTGACTCCTGTCCCGTATATCCTGCTGATGATGCCGGAGGGGCCCCAGCTCCTGGTCGGCAGCACCATCGTTGCGGCCGCCACCGCACTCGGTGCCTGTGCTTTCCAGTGGCACGGCCGTCAGCCTGTGAACGCCTTTTCCGCAGGGTTACTCTACGAGAAAGAGTGAAGAAAGAACCCGACTACTTCGACGGCGCTGAACCCGAACTGATCTTTGTCGCCAAACGTCTGAAAGACGCCCTTAAGCTTGAAGGCGTGCTGGATGCCGCGGGCATCGATTACGGCGTCGAGGCCGATGAATACCTGGGCGGGATGATCTTCAAGTCGAAGCGCATCGGCGCCTTCTTCTATGTGCGGCCGGAGTCGCGCGAATCGGCTGTAGCCGTGATGCTGGAAAATGGATACGTCCCCACAGCCAGCGGCGGCCAGTAGCTTACAATAGGGGCGGAGGTCCATCTCTTTAAAATGGGTTCGCTAGGTGCAGAGGAAATGGTCGCGATCTTTGTCGTGGCGCTCCTGCTGTTTGGTCCCAAGGAATTGCCCAAACTCGGCAGGACGATCGGGAAAGCGATGACGGAATTCCGTCGCGCGCAGTCTGAACTGAAAACCACGTTCAATCGCGAAATGCAGAACCTGGAACGGGAAACCGGAATTAAGGAATTGACGGCCACTACCTTCAATTCCAACAGCTACAATTACGACCAGCATCGACTTACGACACTTCGTACTACGACGGCCCGTACAATTCCACCGCCACCACAACCGAAGCCAACGGCGCATCCGCAACTCAGGGCGCCGGCAATACAGCACTGCAGATTGAAGGGGCAGCCGGCTCGATCGCGAGCGGCCACATGGATGCCCACGCCGGAGAAAACGCCGGCGAAAACTACGAGAACGCCTGGGCTCCTTACAATCCCGCCGAATCCGCACCCGCTGCACACGGTGACTCCGCCCAGCCGACGGATACCGCGCACAAACCGGTCCACGGCTAAAGCAGGAAATGGCATCATCCGACGACCCGAAGGGAGTTGAGACTCCCCGCAGTGAATCCTTGCAAAAACCGCCCGATAAAGAAACATCCTCATTCAGCGAGGCTTGGTCGACGTCCGGCACTTCGGCGGTCGACCGCATCTCAGCGGTAGTCGAATCTGCGGCCGCAGGCTGGCCGCGGCTGGAAGCGGAGGCGGAAAGCCTCCGCAACCGCCCAGCGTCCGGGGACGACGCGGGCGGCGACGAAGAAGAGGGGATGACCCGGATGAGCTTCCTCGAGCATCTCGAGGAGCTTCGCAAACGAATACTTCTGGCCATCGGCGGCGTCGGCGTGGCGTTTTTCCTGTGTCTGTTTTTCAGCGATGAGCTCTGGAAGATCGTGGTGACGCCTGCCACGTCTGCGCTCACCCATCTGGGCGTAAATCCCCCCGAGCTGGTGCAGATCAGTCCGATGGACAGCTTCCGTATTATGTGGATGGAACTGCCGATATTGGCAGCGGTTTTTCTGTCATCGCCGTGGATCATGTATCAGGTCTGGGCATTTATCGCGCCGGGACTCTATAAACGCGAGCGGCGCTGGGCCGGACCGTTCATCATTTCGAGCGCCGGGCTGTTTATTATCGGCGGCCTTTTCGCGTATTTTGTGGCTTTCCGCTACGGCCTCGAATTCCTGATGGGCCTCGCCATAGGAAAAGGCGTTGACCCCGACCATCAGCATGACCGAGTATTACGACTTGTTCGTCGACGTGATGCTGGGCGTCGGCGATCATTTTCGAGATCCCGATCATCTTGTTTCTGCTGACGCTGATTAGCGTGGCCAGCCCGTCGTTTCTGGTCCGGCACAGCCGCTACGCGATTCTGATTATCGTTATTCTCGCCGCGGTGATTACTCCTACAGGCGACGTATTTAATCTCGCATTTGTTCGCAACCCCCATGATCATTTTGTTTTACATCGGGATCTTCGCCAGCTGATTCTGGTGCTGCATCGCGAGAAAAGGCAGTTTCCGTGGAGTACTTTCCTGAAGTGGCTTGGAATCGCGGTGGTAGTACTAGCTGCCGCTGCCGGGTTGGTAGCCCGGTACTATGGTTACCATTTTGCGGCCCAATGGCCCATTTTTCGTTCGATAATCCGGTATAACTCGTTGGATGGGTGAGGTTTTCAAATCCACTGACGGCTGGGAATATGGATCTCTATCGGATTATTCGGGAATTGATGCTGGAGCGCGAACGGCTGCAGAAGATAATCGATTCTCTCGAGGAAGTGAAACACGACGGGCGGGGAGAGATCCGGGCAGGTGGCGTCAAGCGGAGGGGGCGGAAATCGATGGACCGGGCGGCCCGGGCAGAGGTTTCAGAGCGCATGAAGCGTTATTGGGCGGAGCGCAAGGCGCAGCGGTCGGGAGCGTCGGATAGTAAAGGACCCACGGCGGAGGGCTGAAGCGCCGGTGGCCGCGCAGCGGCTTTGTATCCGGTGGCCGCGCAGCGGCTTTGTATATTGACGTCTGATATATTGACAGTGAGCCGCCGCTGCAAGTGTGGCGAATCCCATTCTCTATAGTGGGCGACTAGCTCAGTTGGGAGAGCACCGCGTTCGCAACGCGGGGGTCGTGGGTTCGAGTCCCATGTCGTCCACCAAAATCCAGCTGTGATCAATGGCCCGGCAACTGCCGATATATCAAGTGCGGCTGCCGTATAGAGCCGTACGGCAGATGGAACCGGGTGTCGCAGCTTGACGCACGATTCCTCTGCCACATGTGCCTTTTGGAGGCCGCATATACAGCCGCACGGCCTCATTTTTCGGTGCGCGACGCGTCAGCGGAGTTGCGCCAGGGTTGACGCACCCGCGCCGGAGGGCGCAGTAATCTTGTGGTATGAACCAACCACCGCGAATCGCCTTCGTCGGTTTCGGCGAAGCCGGTTTCCACATCGCTCAGGGACTGCGCGGGGCAGGTATCACTGGAATCAAGGCTTACGACATCCACACCGATACGCCGGGTCTCGGCGAGAAAATCCATGCGCGAGCCGCGGAGACGGGGACGCGTCTGGTGGCTTCAAACGCCGAGCTGACGCGCCACACCGATATCGTCATCTCCACCGTCACCGCCAATCAAGCCCTCGCCGCCGCGCACCAGAACGCGCCCACTCTTGGTCCCGGCCAGCTGTATGCCGACCTCAATTCCGTTTCCCCGGCGCTTAAGCAGGCGATCGACCGCGTGATTTCGGCCACTGGCGCTCAGTTCGTCGAGGTGGCCGTGATGGCTCCCGCGCCTCCTTATGGGCACAAGGTCCCGATGCTGGTCGGCGGCGCGGGCGGTGCGGCGTTTGTCGAGCGCATGACGGCCTTCGGCATGCGCATGGAGTATACGTCGCCGAAGGTCGGTGAAGCGGCGGCGACGAAAATGTGCCGCTCGATCATCGTCAAGGGGATGGAAGCGCTGCTGACGGAGTGCGTACTGGGCGCAAGCCAATATGGCGCCGAGGAACGTGTGTTCGCGTCTCTCACGGAGACGTTTCCCGGCATCGATTGGTCGGAGATGGCCTCATACATGGTCGGCCGCGTCGTCGTCCACGGCGAGCGCCGCGCGCGGGAAATGGAAGAGGTTACCGAGACCCTGCGTTCGAGCGGTGTCGATCCGATCATGGCGGAAGCCACTGTACGCCGCATGGACTGGAGCGCGCAGCTCGGGCTGAAGAAGCTCTTCGGCGGTGAAGCGCCCGCCTCTTATCGGGAATTTGCGCAACGCGTAGCCGAACTGGACAAAGCGCTAATCGGCTGAAGCCTTTGTAGCGCTGGCGGTCTTGCCGCCGCTGGGTTTACTCAGTTAGCTGTGGCCCATGATGGCCCGCGGCCGGTAAAACTCCGTCACCAGATCGATCTCCGAATCGTGCAGCTTGATGGAAAGCGCCGCCACCGCGTCATCCAGATGCCCCTGCTTGCTCGCGCCCACGATCGGCGCGGTCACGCCCGGCTGCTGCAGCACCCATGCCAGTGCAATCTGCGCGTTGTTCACGCCGCGGTTCCGCGCCACTTCCGTAATGCGATCGACGATCTTGAAATCGGTTTCACTGTAGTACTGCCGGCGTGAGAATTCGTCTGTCTTCGCGCGCACCGTTTCGCCGTAGTCCTGCTTTGTGCGGTTGCCCACCAGAAACCCGCGCGCCAGCGGACTGAACGGAATCACCCCGATGCCCTGGTCCCGGCACAGCGGCAGCATCTCGCGCTCTTCTTCGCGGTAGACCAGATTGTAGTAATTCTGCATGCTGACGAAGCGCGCGCATGCCCAGCTCTGTGCCGAGGTCAGCAGCATCTTCGGCGAACTGCCAGGCGAACATGGAGGAAGCGCCGATATAGCGCGCCTTGCCGGCGCTGCACCAGTCGTTCAGCGCATCAGCGTTTCCTCGATCGGCGTTTCATAGTCGAAGCGGTGAATCTGATAGAGGTCGACGTAATCGGTGCCCAGCCGGCGCAGGCTGTCGTCGATCGAGTTGCAAGATGTGCTTGCGCGAAAGCCCGCGGTCGTTCGGATCATCGCCCATCGGGATGAAACCTTGGTGGCGATCACGTACGTCTGTCGCGGCCGGGGCCGAAATCTTTCAGCGCCGCGCCCGAGCACTTCCTCGCTCGACGCCCATGCGAATACATGTCCGCGGTATCGAAGAAATTGATGCCCAGCTTCGAGCGCGCGCTTGATGAACGGGCCGCGCTTCCTCTTCGTCCAGCACCCAGTCGCGCCATTCTTTGAGCCGTAGGTCATGGTGCCCAGACAGATGCGCGAGACTTTGAGGCCGGTGATTGCCGAGGCGGGTATATTCCATTGTCTTTCCAAGGATATAGCAGCGGCAAAGCGCGCAGTGTTTTGAGGCAAAGTGCGCATGAAGGCACCGGAACCGGGCTAAAGAACCCGGTTTTCGCGGCTACGGAACTGCACGGCTCACCACGTGGAACCGGATTCTGCTTTGAATACGGGAGCGCCGGGTGCGGGCATAATCGAAGCCGTGCGCGGCAGCGTGGTGGACGCCGCGTTCCCCGGACAGATCCCCTCGCTCTTCCACGTCCTGCGGGCGGGCGACGACGGCGACGTCGTCATCGAAGTGCTGGCCCATCTCGATGCCCACACGGTTCGCGGCATCGCGCTGAACTCCACGCGCGGTCTCTCGCGTGGCTCGCATGTCGTCGATACTCACGAGCCGCTCAAAGTCCCGGTCGGCGAGCGCGTCCTGGGGCGCATGTTCGACGTCTTCGGCGAGACCATCGACGATCTGGCCCCGGTCGAGGGCGGCGAATGGCGCTCGGTCCACGCGACGCCCGTCCCGCTGGTGCGGCGCACCACCACTTCGGAAATCTTCGTCACCGGAATCAAAGCCATCGACGTTCTCGCGCCGCTCGAACGCGGCGGCAAAAGCGGCCTGTTCGGCGGCGCGGGCGTGGGCAAAACGGTGCTGATCACCGAACTCATCCACAACGTCATCGGCCATCACAGCGGCGTCAGCGTGTTCTGCGGCATCGGCGAGCGCTGCCGCGAAGGCGAGGAGCTGTATCGCGAAGTGCAGGCCGCCGGCGTGCTCGCCAAGAGCGTGCTGGTCTTCGGCCAGATGAACGAATCGCCCGGCGCGCGCTTCCGCGCCGGCCACGCCGCGCTCACCATGGCGGAGTACTTCCGCGACGACGCCCGCCAGGACGTGCTGCTGCTGATCGACAACATTTTCCGCTTCATTCAGGCGGGCTCGGAAGTCTCCGGGCTGATGGGGCAGCTGCCCTCGCGGCTCGGCTATCAGCCGACGCTCGCCACCGAACTCGCCGATCTCGAAGAGCGCATCTGCAGCACGCCTTCGGCGGGGATCACTTCGGTGCAGGCGGTCTACGTTCCCGCCGACGATTTCAGCGATCCGGCCGCCGTCCACACCTTCAGCCATCTTTCGGCGTCGATCGTGCTGTCGCGCAAGCGGGCCAGCGAAGGGCTCTATCCCGCGATCCATCTGCTGCAGTCGGGATCGAAGATGGTGACGCCGCCCATCGTGGGCGCGCGGCATTACCGGATCGCGCAGGAGATCCGCAAAACGCTGGCGGGCTACGAAGAGCTGAAGGACATCATCGCCATGCTCGGCATCGAGGAGCTCTCGCGCGAAGACCGGGCCATCGTCAATCGCGCGCGCCGTCTGGAGCGTTTTCTCACCCAGCCGTTTTTCGTCACCGAACAGTTCACCGGTCAGACGGGGCGTCTGGTTCCGCTCGAAGATGCGCTGGACGGATGCGAGCGCATTCTCAACGACGAATTTGCCAACTGGCCCGAACATGCGCTCTACATGATCGGCTCCATCGCGGAGGCGCGGCGCGATGACTACGAGCATGAAACTCAAAGTCTGGCTGCCCGCCGAGATTCTCTTCGAAGAGGAAGTGAGCCGCATTCGCGCCGAGGCCGAGAACGGCTGGTTCGGCCTGTTGCCGAAGACACATCGATTTCGTCACCGCGCTGGTGCCGGGCGTCCTGACCTTCCAGCCCTGCGGCAAGCCGGAAGAATATCTCGCGGTCGACCGCGGCGTTCTGGTGAAATGCGGCGCGGAGGTTTCCGTCTCGACCCGCCAGGCCGTGCGCGGCACCAATCTCGAGCCAGCTGAAACAGGAAGTGGAGCGGCAGTTCCTCGCCCGGCAGGAACGCGAGAAAGCGGCGCGCGCGCTGGAAGCCAAACTGGAGGCCGATCTGGTGCGGCGGCTTCTTGAAGTGGAGAAAAGCTGAGCTATGCCCGAACCCGGAAACACTCGTCCGACCGCATGATTCGCGAAGTGGGCGCGAAGCAGAACCGCATGCTGCGCGCGCGCGCCGGGGATAACAGTTTCTGGAGTTCGCTGCAGGTGCTCGGCGTGGTGGGCTGGTCGGTGGCGCTTGCCGACCCTGCTGGGTATCGCGCTGGGCGTCTTCATCGACCGGCGCTGGCCGGGGCGCTTCTCATGGACGCTCATGCTGCTGTTCGCCGGGCTCGTGTTCGGCTGCGCCAACGCCTGGATGCATCTGCGGGGGAATACAGCACGATGATCCTGCGTTTCGACGTTCGGAATTCTGCTCGGCATTTTCTTCTACGGCGGGCTGTGGCTGACCGTGCGCCGCCTCGCCACCACGCGGCATCCCTTCGCGCTGACTCTCGGCAGCCTGCTGCTGCGCATGGCCGTGACGCTCGGCGGTTTCTTCTCGTCATCGACGGCCGCTGGCAGAATGCCGTCGCAGCGCTGATCGGCTTTACCGCGGCGCGGCTCATCCTGGTCTGACGGCTGCGGACGGACCAGTCATGCACCTGACTCCCGACCACATCGTCTTCTTCCGCTGGGGCTTCGTCCATCTCAACGCCACCATCGCTTTGCACCTGGATACTGATCGCTCTGCTGACCACGTTCTCCTGGCTGCTCACGCGCCACCTCGCCGGTCCCGAGCGAGCCCCGTTCGCGCTGGCAGAACGCCGTCGAAGTGATCGTCGAAACCATCCGCGCACAGATCCGCACGCTTTGCCCGGCCGGCGGCGACACCTATCTTCCGTTCATCGGCAGCCTGTTCCTGTTCATCGCGTGCTCCAGTCTGCTCGAGATTGTTCCCGGCTGGCACGCGCCCACCGCATCGCTCTCGACCACGGCCGCGCTGGCCATCTCGGTTGGTGTGGCGGTGCCGGTCTTCGGCGTGCTCAGCCAGGGCTTCGCCGCCTACTTCCGGCACTACCTGCGCCCCACCGCCATCATGCTGCCGTTCCATCTGCTGAGCGAAACATCGCGCAACCTGGCGCTGGCCGTCCGCCTGTTCGGCAACATCATGAGCGGCGCCATGATCGCCGGCATGCTGCTGGCGATCGCGCCGTTTTTCTTCCCCGTTCCCATGCAGATGCTGGCGCTGCTCACGGGGGTATTCAGGCATATGTTTTCGCCATTCTGGCCATGGTTTATATTGCCGCCGCCGT
This sequence comes from Terriglobia bacterium, assembly GCA_963709215.1. Taxonomy (GTDB): domain Bacteria; phylum Acidobacteriota; class Terriglobia; order Bryobacterales; family Bryobacteraceae; genus BOG-234. The sequence goes on from CAVPVO010000002.1 coordinate 682,125, forward strand.
ACAGCGAGGGCAGGAAGGATAACGGAGTCAATATGGACAAAGTAACCATGATCGGAGTCGCTTCGATTGTCGGTGGCCGCGTTCTGCATGGCGATCGGAGCCATCGCGCCCGGCGCTCGGCGAAGGCGAGGGCCATCGTCCAGGCGCTGGCGCCATCGCGCAGCAGCCCGACGAATCCGCCACCATCAGCCGCACTCTGCTGATCGGCCTGGCGATGATCGAATCCATCGCCATCTACTGCTTCGTGATTGCCATCGTGCTGATCTTCGCCAATCCGTTCTGGAATTACGTGATTGCGAAACCCGGAGGATAGCCTGTGCTGATCGACTGGTTCACGGTTCTCGCGCAGATCGTCAACTTCCTCGTCCTGGTGGCGCTGATGAAGCGCTTCCTCTATGGCCCGCTGGTGGCCGCCATCGACGCGCGCGAACAGTCCATCGCCGCGCGGCTCGCCGAAGCCGCGCGCAAGGAGCAGGAGGCGGCCGCGCGCATCGAGCAACTGGCGAAAGAAGCCGCCGAGACGGAGCGTGAGAAAGCCGCCGTCCTCGCCGCCGCCCGGGCGGACGCGGACCGCCAGCGCGGCGAGATTCTCGCGCAGGCCCGCGAAAACGTGAAGGCGCTCGAAGCCAAATGGCGCGACGAACTGGAGCGCGAAAAAGCGGCCTTTCTCGACGAAGTGCGCCGCCGCGCCGCCGCCGAGATTCTCGCCGCCACGCGCGGCGCGCTGCACGATCTCGCCTGCGCCGATGTCGCAGTGCTGCGCCGTGAACGCGTTCCTCGAAAAACTGCGATCGCTCGATCCCGCCGTGCTGCGCGCGTTTGCGGCCGAGGGCATGACGGTGGTCAGCCGCGAAGATCTGCCCGCGGAGCTGCGCCGGCGCGTCGCAGAGCGCCATCGAAGACCGGCCTGGGCGCGCCCGTCACATTACATTTGAGCGCGCTCCCGCCATGGCATGGGGCGTCGAACTGCGCGGCAACGGCCAGCGCATCGGCTGGACTCCCGACGCCTATCTGGATTCGCTCGAAGACAAGCTCCGCGTCGCGCTCGACAAGGCCGCGGCGGCCAGCTATCCGGTGAGCCGCTGAGCTGCAAACTCCGCGACTCGTTACACTCCGTTCTCGACGACACGCTCGACGCCTCGGCCTCGTCCGCGGCGACACCGCCGCCGGACCCTGGTTCGAAGAGTACGGCGTCGTGACCTACATCGGACAGGGCATCGCGCGCGTGCGCGGCCTGCCCAACGTCAAGTCGGAAGAACTGGTCCGGTTCGAAGGCGGCTTGCTGGGCATGACGCTCAATCTCGATCCCGGCGACATCGGCGTGGTTCTGCTCGACGACGCTTCCGGCGTGCGAGTCGGGCAGCGAAGTGCGCCGGACCAATCGCGTGCTCGACACCGTCGGTCGGCGAGAAACTGCTCGGCCGCGTGGTGGATCCGCTGGGCCGCCCGCTCGACAACCGCGGCCCGATCGATACGCACCTGCGCGCGCCGGTCGAGTGCGCCGCGCCCTCCATCATGGACCGCGCGCCGGTGACCGTGCCGCTGGCCACCGGCACGAAGGTGGTCGACGCGCTGATCCCGGTGGGACGCGGGCAGCGCGAACTGATTCTCGGCGACCGGCAGACCGGCAAGACGGCGCTCGCCATCGACTGCATTCTCAATCAGAAAGGGAAAAACGTCCTCTGCATCTACTGCGCCATCGGACAGCGCAATTCCTCCGTCGCAAAAGTGATTGCCGATCTCGACCGCGGCGGCGCGCATGGAGTATTCCATCGTCGTGGTGGCCGGAGGCGAATCGGCCGCGGGCCTGCGCTTTGTCGCGCCCTACGCGGCCATGGCGATGGGCGAGTATTTCATGCGCGCAGGCCGCGATGCGCTGATCGTGCTCGACGATCTCGGCTCGCATGCGCGCGCCTATCGCGAACTGTCGCTGCTGCTGCGCCGGCCGCCGGGCCGCGAAAGTTTTCCCGGCGACATCTTCTATATTCACTCGCGCCTGCTCGAACGCTCCACGCATCTGCGGCCCGAACTCGGCGGCGGGTCGCTCACCGCGCTGCCCATCGTCGAAACCGAAGAACAGAACATCGCCGCTTACATTCCGACCAATCTGATTTCGATCACCGACGGCCAGATTTATCTGTCGCCCGATCTTTCAGCAGAAAGGGATTCTGCCGGCCGTCGATGTCGGCAAATCCGTTTCGCGCGTCGGCGGCAAGGCGCAGCTTCCGGCTTACCGCGCGGTCGCCGGCGATCTGCGTCTCTTCTACTCGCAGTTCGAAGAACTGGAAGTTTTTTCGCGCTTCGGCTCGCGTCTCGATGAGCACACCCGCACTACCCTGGCCCGCGGACGTGCCGTCCGCGAGGCGCTGAAACAGCCGCAGTTCGATCCGATTCCGGCCTCGGCGCAGATCGCCATGCTGGTCGCGGCCACCGCGGGCTATTTCGACAACATATCGGCCGAGGAGGTCGCGCAGTGGTGCGCGCCCTGCGCGCCCGCCTGCCGGACGCGCTGCCCGAACTCGTGCGGTCGATCGAGGCCGGTGAAACGCTGGACGATGCGGATTGCGCAGGCGCTACTGCAACTGGCCGCGGAGACGAGGGGCACCAAACCATGCAAACCGCCGAATCGCTGAGACGCACGCATCACCGTCACCCAGGAACTGCAGTCGGTCGTGAAGACGATGAAGGCGCTCGCGGGCGTCAACATCCGCCAATACGAAGCGCGCCGCGCAGGCCGTCGGCAGACTACAACCGCACCGTCGAAATGGGCCTGCAGATCGCTCTGCGAGCGTCTGCCGGCGCAGATCGCCATACCGGCCGGCAAGCGGCGGCAAACTGGGCGCGATCGTCTTCGGCTCCGATCAGGGGATGTGCGGGCAGTTGAACGATCAGGTGGTACAGCACGCCTCGCGCGCGCTCGAAAAACTGCGGCGCCATCACAAGGAACAGGCCGATGGCGGCGGTGGGCGTGCGTGCGGCCAGCCAAATCGAAGGCCTCGGGCGCACGGTCGAGACGCACGGTGCAGGTTCCGGCATCGGTGGGAGGAATCACCTCGGCCGTGGAAGTCGCTCTGCGCCAGATCGAAGAATGGCATTTCAAGCGCGGCATCGAATTTGTCGTGCTGTTCTACGCGCGGCCGGTTTCCGGCGCGTGGTACCGCATTCGCGGCGTTCGCCTGCTGCCGGTGGATGAGGAATGGATCAACAGCATCCGCGCCAAACCCTGGCCGGGGAAGACCATCCCGATGTTCACGATGGACGAGACCGATCTCTTCCGCGCGCTGATTCGCGAGTATCTGTTCGTGTCGCTCTACCGGGCGTTCGCGGAATCGCTCGCCAGCGAGAACGCCAGCCGCCTCGCTTCGATGCAGGTGGCCGAGCGGAATATCGAGGACCGCCTGCGCGCGCTGACCGCCGAATCACGCCAGCTACGCCAGGAAACGATCACGTCGGAGCTTCTCGACAGCATGGCGGCCTTCGAAGCCCTCCGCGAACGCTCTCACTGATTTTTGTGGGGCAGGGGTTCCGCCCTGCGGACTCGCTTTCCAGCGAGTCCAGCCGCCTGCAAAGGCGGCTTCCAGGGCTACATTATCGGAAACCCGACGTAATTTTCCGCCAGCGAAGTCATCGCCGCGCGCGAAGAGGTCAGATACTCCAACTCAGCCAACTGTCGCCGGCGGTCGAAAGCGGTATCGTCGCCAAACCCAAAGACATGCAGCATCGAAGTCATCCACCACGAGAAGCGCTGCGCTCTCCAGATACGCCGAAGGCAGGTTTCGGAGTAGCCATCCAGCAGCGCCTGGCTGCCGGACTTATAAAAAGCCGCCAGCGCCTGTGAAAGCACCCAGACATCGGCGGCCGCGAGGTTCAAGCCCTTCGCGCCGGTAGGTGGCACGATGTGCGCCGCATCGCCAGCCAGAAACAGCCGGCCGAACTGCATCGGCTCGACCACAAAGCTGCGCATACCGGTGACGCCTTTCTGTAGTATTGGCCCGACGTTAGGTTTCCACCCGTCGCATGTCGAAAGCCGGGCGGTGAGTTCGTTCCAAATGGCCTCATCGGACCACTTCGCGATGTCTTCATCGGGCGCGCACTGCAGGTAGAGCCGCGTGATCTTCGGGGAGCGCATGCTGAAGAGCGAGAAGCCGCGCGCGGTCCACGCGTAAACCAGTTCTTCCGAAGCCGGCGCCGCTTCGGCCAGAATTCCGAGCCAGCCGAACGGGTACACCCGCTCGAAAGCCGTGCGCGCGCCTTCCGGGATAGACGGCCGCGAGACGCCGTGGAAGCCGTCGCAGCCCGCGATGAAGTCGCACGTCAGTTCGTGCCCGGCGCCGTTGTGCCGATAGCGGATGCGCGGCTTTACCGAATCGAAATCGTGCAGTGTCAGGCCTTCCACCTCATGAAGCAGCGGACGCCCGGTGGCGCGGCGCGCGGCGTTGAGGTCTTTCTGGATTTCGTTCTGGCCGTAGACGGTAATCGCCCGCCCGCCGGTCAGCTCATGCAGGTCGATACGATGGCGCGTGCCACCGAAACTGATGTGGATGCCGTGGTGGATGAGGCCCTCGCGCTGCATACGGTCGCCGAGGCCGACGGAGTTCATCAGGTCCACGGTGCCCTGTTCAAGGACGCCGGCGCGGACGCGGTCGATCACGTACTCCTCGCTGCGCGCTTCGAGGACAACGGAGTCGATGCCGTTCAGGTGCAGCAGATGGGCGAGCAGAAGACCCGACGGACCGCCGCCGACAATTCCAACCTGGGTGTGCATGGGTGCGGTTCCATTATGACGAATCGTCCACTGCATTAACCGCGTTACAAATTCTTACAAAAACCCTTGCCTTCGGCCAATGACAGGAGTAGAGTCATCTTCGTAAAGAAACGTAAACACGTTTCAGAGGCGAGGGTGAATGAAGCTTGTCGGGGCGATCTTACTCACTGGAATCTCAACTTTTGCATGGGCTGATACGGCGGCCGGGATCAAGGCGCTGAACAGCCGGGACTACGCGACAGCAGTGCGCGAGTTCCAGCCGGGCGTCGAAAGGGGCGACGCCGATGCCGAGTTTAATCTCGGCATCATGTATGCGCGCGGCCTGGGTGTCGAGAAGGATATCGCTGAAGCCTGGCGGTTATTCCAACTCGCGGCCGCGCAGGGGAATGCGCAGGCGCAGTTCCGTCTGGGGGTGCGATCCGCCGAAGGCTGGGGAGTGCAGCAGGATTTCGTTGCGGCGTCGCATTGGTACCAACTGGCTGCCGATCAGGGCGACATGATGGCGGAGGAAGGCATCGGCCAGTTGTACGAAGACGGCTTCGGCGTGCAGCAGGATTACAAGCAGGCCGTCTACTACTACCGCCTGTCGGCGGCAAACGGCTATGCTCCCGCCCAGTACAACCTCGCTGCGCTGATCGAAAAGGGCAAGGGGACGAGGCGCGACGACACCGAGGCATTCCAGTGGTATCGGAAGGCTGCGGACAAGGGATTCGCTGCGGCGCAGGAAAAAGTCAGCGAGATGTACGCGAAGGGCCAGGGCGTAGCGGCGGATCAGGAGCAGGCGTATTTCTGGTCGGTGCTGGCGGCAAAGCAGAACGAGAAGAACGCTGCGCGGCGGCGCGCGGCCCTCGAAGCCGGATTGAGCGCAGACGCCGTGGCGCGCGAGAACAAGTCGGCGGCGGCATGGAAGCCTGTCCTGGCCGCGACCCGTTAGTGGGGCCAGGCTTTTAGCCTGCCGCCGCGCTTCCGCCCGGCGCGGAGCGTTACGAATTCCGCGGGGATGCCGTTTTTCTAGCGGCTGGCAGCCTCGGGCTTACCAGCCTTGACAAGTGCCTCGTCGCGGAGCGTCGCGGCTTTATCATCCGATGGTCGTTGCTTCAGCGCGGCCAGATACGCAACCGCGGCTGCATCGAACTTATTGGAGCGTGTGAGCGCCAGCCCGTCGAGCATGGCCGCTGGATAAATCTCAGACGGGACACGCGTGAGCTGCCGCTGGCGTTCTCGCAGCGCGATATCGAGCGATTTAGCCGCATCTTCGAACTTGCCCGCGTAGAGCAACCCAACCCCTTTTTCGAAAGCATCGTCCGCCGTGGCGAGATCGGCGAAGGCCTTTGACAGCGCCGCCGCCGTGAATCCGGTCTTGCGCGCAGCGTCGTCAATTGTCTCGAGGCCCAGCACAACCGGCGTCGCGATAGACGCCATCACCGCTTTGTTCGCGAGCGCCTTTTCCTCACCACGCTGAATCACGATAGCGGGCACGGGCTCGGGGCCGTCCGGTTGCTTCGCCAGCGCGTCGAAGGGCCACACAAGCACTGCATCACCTTTCGCTTTGCCGATTCTGAGCGGCCGCCATCCGTCTGCGTCGGCCGCACCGAACTCTATAGTGACGGCCGAGGTCTCTTTGCCGCGTCCGTCCGTGATATGAACCTGCATCAGCGGGGTCGCGAACAGAAATAGCAGACCCGCCGTCTTCATTCGTCCCTCAGAATCTCCAGCGGCTTCTGGCCCAGCGTGCGGAAACTCGCCAGCCAGCCCGTCGCGATCGCAAGCATAGCCGTGCCCGCGACCGAAACCAGCAGAGGCAGAACATCCGCGGAGGTCTTCGCCTCGAGCAGCCGATTAAGTACCAGCCATGCAAATCCCCCCGCCAGCAGGCCGCCCATCAGGCCGGCCACCGTGCCGATGACGAAGAACTCGATCGAGAAAATCTGTGCGATGCGCTTCCGGGTCGCGCCCAGCGTCTTGAGAATCACCACTTCGCGGATCCGCCGGAAGCGCGTGCCCGCCACGCTCGACGCCAGAATGATCGCGCCCGCCAGTATCGAAAACGCGGAAATGAAGCGCACGATAAGCGAGATCTGGTCGACGACCGACTGAATCGTGTCCATCACATCGGCCATGTTGACTACCGTGACGGTCGGAAAGCGGTCGTAGAGAGTTTTCTGAATCACCGGCACCGCCTGCGCGGAGGCCCGAATGCCGCCGTAATAGATCGCGGGCAGTCCGTTGAGCGCTTCCGGCGTGAGAAAGAATTCGATGCGCGCAGTGAGACGCACGGATTCGCTCTTATGAATAGCTGCGACCGTTGACGAGAACGTTTTCTGCGGTGTGGTCCAGACGATCTTCGAGCCGACATGCAGGTTGAGCAGTTTCGCGGCAGGTTCGGCCACGGACACCAGCGCATTCCCGCTGTGATCCTCCGCGTCCCACCATTTGCCGGAGACGACGTCGGTGAACGCCGGGATCGTCGCAGCGGGCGACACCGTGACCGTGCGTGCGTAGCGCCGCGCCATCCCGACTTGTTTCTCGCGTTCGAACGCCACGCCGTCGATCGACTGAATCGTGGCGGCCACCGCGCCGATCATTTCCGGTGTGCCTTCAAGCCCCTGCTGCTGTGACACCAGCTTGTATACCGCGTCGCGATTGGCCGCGGTGACATCGAGCAGATACACGTTCGGCATGCCAGGCGGCGCGGTGCGCACGATGTCCTGCAGCAGGCCCCGCTGCACGATCCAGACCGTGACCGTGAACATGACGCCGACTCCCAGCGCCATGACAGCTGCCCCGGCGTGATTGCCCGGACGGTAGAGATTCGCGATACCCTGGCGCACGATCGGTCCCGCCCACCGCGGCAGGTTGCGGCTGAACCAGCGCAGACCGCGCAGCAGCACGAGAGCGACGAAAGCGAGCGATGCCAGTCCGGCGGCGAGGGCGATGGCGAAGTAGAGACCGGTGCGCGCGTTCTCGCTTAGCCATGCCGCGAGCAGGCCGACAAACGCCAGGATGACCACAGCGGAAATCACCGAAGCGGCGGCGCGTTTCCACCAGACACGCAGGCTCGTCGGCGGGGCGGCCATTTCGCGACGGAAGATAAGCGCCGGTCGGATATCGCGAATGCCCAGCAGCGGGGGAACTGTGAACAGAAGCACCGTCAGGAGGCCGACGGTGAGCCCCTGGAACGCTGAGACCGCGTCGAAGCGCGGCGCCATGGAAATCTGGAAATAGCGCGAGAGCAACACCGGGAACGCCATCTGCACCAGGCTTCCGAGCGCAATGCCGATGAAGCTGCCGGCAAGCCGAGGCCGGCGGTCTGGAGCACGTAAATGCGCAGCACCTGCGTCGATTTCGCGCCGAGGCATTTCATCACCGCGATCGAATCCATCTTCTGCTGCAGGTGGGCCTGGATAGCCGTCGCCACGCCCAGTGCGCCGATGACGAGCGCGATAAGGCTGACCAGCGAGAGAAACGTGGTTGACTGGCGCAGCCCCTGTTCAATCAGAGGATGGGCTTCCGAGTAGTCGGCGATCAGAGCGTCTTTGAATACGCCTTTCAGTTCATCGCGCACCTGCCTGATCTGAATATCCGGCGGCACCTTAAAAAGGAATCTCTCCGCGGCGCGGCTTCCGGCGATCAGCAGGCCCGTCCGCGCCAGCCCGGCGCGCGAGATCATCACCCGCGGGCCGACGTTCAGGCTCCCTGTCATACGGTCGGGTTCCTTCGTCACTTCGGCCACGATGCGGAAAGGCTGGCCGCCAATGCGAATGGTGTCGCCGATCTTCGCGCCCAGACGCAGCAGCACACCGTCGGAGACGGCACACGGTATCTGGCTGCAGCGCGGCCGGTACGCTCATCGGAGGATTGAAAACCAGCGACCCGTAAAACGGATAGACCGCCGGGTCGACAGCCTTTACCGAAATCAGCATCGGCGCAGCATTGCCTGAAGCAGAGCTGTTGGAAGGCGACGCCATCGTCAAGGTTTCGGTGACCTGCGTCCGCTCAATGCCGCGCCTCGCCAGCGCTTCCATCTCGCTCGTCTGCGGCGGGCTGGCCAACTGAAACGTGCGCACGGTAAGGTCGGCCGCCATGAAGCTGCGCGCGTCGCGCTGCAGCATGGTATGGAAGGCACGGGAGAAGCCGCGCACGCCGGTGAGTGCGCCGACTCCCGCCGCCACCGCCAGAATCACGAAGATGAATCGCCCCGAAGACGCGCGCGTTTCCCGCCAGGCGATTTTAGCCGCGGTGCGCCAGGGATTCGGTTTCGCCATACTTACCGCGCCGATTCGACTGCGACAAACTGATCGCTGACGACCAAACCATCTCGCAGGGTGATTACCCGGTCGGCGTTTGCCGCGAGCGCGGCGTCGTGCGTCACCATGACGAGCGTCGCGCCTTCGCCGCGGTTGAGTTCGAGCAGCAGTTCGAGCACCTGTTCGCCCGTGCGCCCGTCGAGGTTTCCGGTGGGCTCGTCCGCCAGAAGAATCGGGGGCCGCGTGATAAATGCGCGCGCCAGAGCCACTCGTTGCTGCTCGCCGCCGGAGAGTTGCACGGGATAGTGATCCAGACGATCAGCCAGACCCACCCGGGTCAGCAGTTCGCGCGCCCGCTTCGTGACCTCGGGTCCAGCCCCGGCCAGTTCCGCGGGAAGCAGCACGTTCTCCTCCGCCGTCAGCGTCGGGATCAGCTGGAAGGACTGAAACACGAAGCCGATCTTGCGCCCGCGGACTTCGGCCATCTGGTCTTCCGAAAGGCCCGTGATGTCGACGCCGTCGAGCAGAATCTTGCCGCTGGTGGCGTTGTCAAGCCCGGCCAGCAGGCCGAGAAGCGTGCTCTTTCCGCTGCCCGAAGGCCCCATGATGGCGACAAACTGGCCGCGCGGGATGGAGAGATCGATGCCACGCAGGATTTCCACGCGGTGCGTGGGGGTCTCAATGGCCCGCGTCAGCCGCAGAACCTCGATGATGGGGGACACGTCTGTCATGATTATGGCAGTGTCATTTCGATTGACGCTTTTCATTGCCGTTTTAGTTCCCGCCTGGATATCGTTTACGGCGTGCGGCAGCCGGACCCAGCCACCCACACGGGAACAGGCGGTGACGTCGCCGGCTCAACCCGCCCCGCCGCCGCAGCCGACAGATAATCGTCCAGTCATCGCGGCGTTTGGCGACAGCCTCTCCGCGGGTTTCGGCGTCGAGCCGGGAAAAAGCTTTCCCGATGACATCCAGCGCATGCTCGACGCGGATGGTTATCAGTACCACGTGGTGAATCTCGGCGTCAGCGGAGACACCACGACCGACGGCGTCGAGAGGTTGCCGAATGTGCTGGCGGTCCACCCCGCCATCGTGCTCCTGGAGTTCGGTGGAAACGATGGTCTGCGCGGACTGCCCGTCACGTCGACCAGGCAGAACCTCGCCATGATGATCGAAACCCTACAAAAGTCGGGCGCGTCGGTCATGTTGGCGGGAATGACTTTGCCGCGAAACTACGGGCCCGAATATATCCACTCTTTTGAACAGGTTTACATCGATTTAGCGAAGCAGTACAACTTGGTTCGCATGCCTTTTTTGCTGGAGGGAGTGGGGGGCCACGCTGACTTGATGCAGGCTGACGGCATTCACCCCACCGCCGTAGGTGCTGAGATCGTCGCGAGTAATGTTATGAAATACTTGCAGCCGATGCTTAAAGCAAAGCCTCAGGCTCGGGCAGGCTTATAGATATACTGTTACGTACAGTACTATATTGATGGTCGATATTAATCTATTTTGATTTCAAAGCCTTTTACTTTACATTGGAAATCGACGAATGAGTTTTCCTCTTGAGACGGTACCTGTGGGAAGCGTGCTCGGGACGTTGCCCCGCAAGCCCGGCCGGAAAGTTGCCCGGGTACTACTCGCCGACGCTGATCTGGCATCGCGCCTGGCTGTAAAGACCATCCTCTCCAAAGCCGGCTATGCGGTAAGCGGAGCCGCCACCGCGGCTGAAGCCGTCGGCAAGCTGGATGAACACGAGTACCAACTGGTCCTGGCCGACTTGCGCTCGGAATCGGAGGACGCCGGTCCGCGCGTTCTGGCCTACGCCCGACAGAAGGACTTTCGTCCGGCAACCGCGCTCATCGCCTCCGATCTGTGTGAGACCGGTCGTGGATCGACCGCGGACTCGGCGCACTCGGCGGTGCACATCAGCGATGAGAATGTTTCCGAGTTGCTGGAGCGGGTGGCGGAATTGATAAGCCACCGCGCCGGCCGCCGCATCGAGCGCACTGCAAGGGGTTCTGAACCGCGACCGTAAGGAAGCGGCAACGAATCTCCGCAACTTCAGTTCAGCCCGCTCACTGCGCAGCGTTTTCGTCGTATATCTCTTCCAGCAATTCGCCGGGGTCGGGCGCTGGAGCGCGTCGCGGATTTGAAAAGCCGCCGCATCGAGCGCACTGCCAGGGGTTCCGAACCGCGACCGTAAGGAAGCGGCAACGAATCTCCGCAACTTCAGTCCTGCCCGCTCACTGCGCGGCGTTTTCGTCGTATATCTCCTCCAGCAATTCGCCGGGGTCGATTGGATAGAACTTCACATCGCTCGACACCAGCGTTTGCCGCCACTGCCTCGGATCGATGTCGAGGTTAACGATGCTGCGCTTAACCTGGCGGGAACCCTGCGGCGATTCGAGCAGAATCCAGACCTCCTGACGGAATCGGATATTGCCCCCTCCGGTGGAAGCAGCGCCCAGCCGGCGGATCCGCAGGATCACGTTTTTCCCAAGCGCCGGAAACTGCACTTCCGGCGCGGTAAGATCGGGCGGCAGCGCTTCCAGCGCTTCCTTTTCAAGCCCACTGATGCTGGCGATCCCCATGTCGGCACGGCTTTCCACATCGAGGAGAGCCCGGGAGGCGCGCGTGGCCCCCTCGGCTTCGAGCAGGTTCGCATTGACGAATGCGGTGAGCGCTTCGAGTTCGCGCAGGCTGCGGTCGGCGCGTTCGATGGCGGCGCGAACTTCGTGTTCGGAATCGATAGCCTGCGTCACGCCCGCCAGGCGGGCGCGAATGGCAAAGAGCTTCTGCTGGAGATAAGCCGGCAGCTCGGTTTCACCGGCCAGCGGTTCGTTGCGCGCCAGAGCATCGGCGGTGCGGAGGCGGAATGCGGACAGTGCTTTCTGTAGATCGCGGCCGGCGGACTCGAGCGACGTTACGGCTGAGCCCAGATCGGCGATGGATGGGTTCGAGCCCGGCAGACGCTGCGCATTACCCTCGCTGAGTTTCACACTAGTGATCGCAGCGTTGGCGCTCAATGGTCGATGCAGTTCGTAGAGGTCGTTGAAATCGCCTTGAAATTCGCGCGTTTCGTAGCGCCGCAGCAGCGTGTGCTGCCCCGTTGCGGGATTGAGCGCGACCGCCCAGCGCATCCACATCACAATGCCGGAGGGACCGGTTCCGTTCGTGCGCGCGATGCTTCCCGTGCGCGTGACCCACTGCTCCTGATAAAAGAGGCGGCGGCCCTCGCGGTCCTCCATGCCGGAATCGGAGAGTGTGATGCGGCAGAAATGCTCGTTAACCAGGATGACTCGCCTGCCCGGCTCAAAGCTGACCGCCGTGGTTGTCGCGTCCCACGCCTTCTCCCGCTGTTCCTCCGGCGTGTCGGCTTCGGGTAGCTCAATCGGCAGCGCCACCAGCGCCTTTCGCGCGGCCTCCCCGGCAGCATTGCGGGCTTTGCGCAGTTCAAACCGCCGCAGCCTCTGCGCGCCGTCCGCGGGCGAACTCAGATCCTTCGCCGAAACCACCAGCATTCGCTTCAGAGCGTCATTGCTCCGGTTGATCCTTGTGCGCGCTTCCGCAATCAGCGCCTGAATTTTTTCCATATCGGCGACCGGCGCGGGCTCATAACCTGCCCGGCGCACGGCCAGCATGCGCGCGGCCACCAGCTTGCGCATCGCGGTCTCGACGATATCGGCCTGTCCGGTGATCAGATCGGTATCGGCGCCCGTGATGCGCTGGCCCGTTTTCGAACGATATCCGCGATCGTGCATCGCGATCTCACGATCGAGGTCTGAATTGAGATGCCTGACCGCTGCGTCCAGTTCGCCGGTAATCTGGTGCAGGCCGGTAATCACCTGGTCGGCATCGGTCTTCTGTGCTTCTGCATACGGCCGCAGCAGAAGAAAGGCCAGCGCAACCAGTATCCGTGACCGCATAAACCCGGACGCCCGACGAAATCAGCGACCACATCAGTTTGCCACAAATCCTTGGTGTATGGGGGTGCGGAGAACCACCAGTCACTCTTCGAGCTAAGATCAGGTTATGGCTGTGAAGACCCGCGCGTCGTGCGCCACTACAGCAACCTCGCCCAAGCCGTCGCGCCGGAAAGGAATGCGTCGGGTCGAGATATGGATTCCCGACGTCAATGCGCCCGGTTTCCGGGAAGAGGCGCATCGCCAATCGCTGCTGGTGGCAAACAGTAAGCACGCGAAGGAAGACCAGGACTTCATCGACGCCATTTCTGACCGGGATTGGGACTGAAACGCGGGGAGATCTGATACCGTCGCCGGCGGTCCGGATTATGCCGGCAAGCCGCGCCCGGCGGTGATAGTGCAGAATAACGCCTTCGAACTGACGGGCTCGGTGACGCTTTGCCCTATCACCACAGACGCTTCGTTCGCGCCTCTGTTCCGCATTGCAATCGAGCCGTCGAACCGGAACGGCCTCAGGTCGCCGTGTTGCATTATGTCAGACAAGGTCACGACCGTGCCTCTGAGTAAGCTTGGCGTGCGCGTCGGCAGTCTCGAACCCGAGGACATCGTACGGTTGAACAGTGCTTTGCTTCTGTTCCTGAATCTGGTCTAAGCGTAGCCTGCTCTCGGGGTGCGCGCGGTCTGTATAATTGCTTGCCAGCATGAGGAAAATCTTCGCGGCCGTCTCCTGTTTCGTGGCTCTGCCGGCTTTCGCACAAGTGCAGGGGTTCATCCCGGTCACTCAGCAGATGCTGGAGAACCCGAGTCCGAACGACTGGCTGATGTTCAGCCGCACCTACGACGCCCAGCGCTACAGCCCGCTCAAACAGATCAACAAACAGAATGTGAACCAGCTGCGCATGGTATGGACGCGCGGCCTCGGCCCCGGCCAGACCGAAGCCATTCCAATCGTGCACAACGGCGTCATGTACCTCATCGAGCCGGGCGCCGTCGTGCAGGCGCTCGATGGCATCACAGGCGATGTTCTCTGGGAATACAAACGCAAAGTCGCCGCCAACGTCGCCGCCCAGGCGCGTCCCAAAGCTCTCGCCATCTATCAGGACGTCGTCCTCTATACTGCTCCCGACGCCGTCGTCGGGCTCGATGCGCGCACCGGCGAACCGCGCTGGGAAGCGAAGACCGACGGGCGCGGCAACACGTCCGGCGGCATCGTCGTCGAAGGCAAGATGGTCAGCGGCGGCGCCTGCGCGGGCAAACGCGAGGGCTGCTACCTGTCGGCTAACGATGCCCTGACCGGCAAGGAAGCCTGGCGGTTTTACACCACGCCCGGCAAAGGCGAACCGGGTGACGAAAGCTGGAACGGCGCCGATCTCGACAAGCGTCTCGCCTCCACCTGGGGACTCCCCGGCACCTACGATCCCGTCCGCAAGATGCTCTACTGGGGCATCGCCAACCCCATGCCCGATCAACGCGCCGCGCGCCACAACGGCAACGCCGACGGCACCTCCCGCACCACGCCCGCCGACCTCTACAGCAACTCCACCGTCGCCATCGACCCCGCCACCGGCAAGCTCGCCTGGTATTACCAGCACCTGCCCGGCGACGACTGGGATTCCGACTACACCCACGAGCGCACTCTGCTGCGCACGAAGCTCACGCCCGATCCGAAGTTCATCAAGTACATTAACCCCGCAATCAAGTCCGGTGAAGAACGCGACATCGCCGTGACCATCGGTGAAGCCGGCGGCATCTTCGTCCTCGATCGCAGCAACGGCCAGTTTCTCTGGGCCAATCCGTTTCCGTTTGACGATCCCAACTGGGTGATCTCCGACATCGACCCGAAGACGGGCCGGACTACGATCAACTGGAACAACGTTTTCAAGCAGCCGGGCGAGCACCACGTGATCTGCTTCTGGAACACGCGCAGCTACTGGCCGACGGCGTACAGTCCGGTGACCAATTCGCTCTACACTTCGTACATCGATAACTGCCGCGATCTGACCACGCCCGGTCCGGCGGGCCGCGGCGGCTGGCACGTCATACCGCGCCCCGGCGGCGATCCCAACGCGGTCACCGGCCTCGCGAAGATCAATCTTGCGACCGGCGAGATCATGCGCTTTGATACCGGCCGCGTTCCCGGAAACGGCGCCATGCTCGCCACCGCCGGCGATCTCGTGTTCCATGGCGACATGAACCGCCGCTTCCGCGCCTTCGACGCCGCCACGGGAAAAAAGCTCTGGGAATCCGTGCTGGGCGGCAACGTTTCCGTCAGCACCATCTCTTATGCGGTCAATGGCAAGCAGTACATCGCGGTCATGACCGGCAACAATCCCAAGGTGCCCGAACTGAACGGCGAATTCCCCGAAATCAAAATCCAGGCCGACGCCAATGCCGTCTACGTCTTCGCCCTGCCATAACCAACATGCGAACCACTCTCCTCTTCATCGCTGCCCTTCCGCTATGCGCCCAGACCGCGTCCGACTGGCCCACTTACAATCGCGACCTCGCCGCCACGCGCTATTCGCCCCTCACCGAGATCAATCCCGCGAACGTCTCCACCCTGAAGCAGGCTTGGTCGTACAAGCTTCGGCCCGACGCGGACAGCCCTAATTCCGGCACGATGAACGAAGTCACCCCGATCGTCGTGAACGGCGTAATGTACCTGCCCGCGGGCAACCGCATCGTCGCCCTCGACCCCGAATCAGGCAAGGAAGCGTGGCGCTACGATCTGCCCGACAAACTGATCGCATCCCAGCGCGGCGTCGCTTACTGGCCGGGCGACAAGAACAATCCGCCCCGCATTCTATTCACCGCGGGCCACAAAATGATCGCGCTGAATGCCTCGACCGGCAAGCTCGATCCCGGCTTCGGCACCGAAGGCATGATGACGATGGATGTCCCATGGGCGGGCGTCCCCACGGTTTTCAAAAACATGATCTTCGTCGGTATGAATCTGTTCGGCCCCGGCGAAGAACATCTGCATTATCAGGATGAAGTCGCCGCCGGACCTCCCGGCGATTCCCGCGCTTACGATGCCCGCACCGGCAAAAAGCTCTGGGAATTCCACGCCATCCCCCAGCCCGGCGAGCCCAACCACAACGATTGGCACGGCGACAGCTGGAAGGGTCGCACCGGGAACAACATGTGGTCGTATTCCATGACCGTCGACGAGCCGCGCGGCATCGTTTACATGCCGATGGGCGGACCCGCCGCGAATTACTACGGCGGCGATCGCAAAGGCAACAACTATTACGCGAATTCGGTCGTGGCTGTCGACGCCAACACCGGCAAGCTGAAGTGGTTTTTCCAGACCGTCCATCACGAACTCTGGGATTACGACCTGCCTCCCGACCCCGTCCTGATCGACATCGTGAAGGACGGTAAAAAAATTCCCGCGCTGGCGCAGGCGGGCAAATCGGGCTACCTTTTCATCCTCGACCGCGTGACCGGCAAACCGGTCTTCGGCGTCGAAGAACGCAAGGTCCCGCAGGGCAATGTTCCGACTGAAGCCTATTCGCCGACCCAGCCGTTTCCCTTGAAGCCTCCCCCGCTCGCGCGCGTCAGCATCAAGCGTGAAGACATCGTGACGGCCGACGATACGAATGCCGACCATGCGAAGGCCTGCCAGGATCTCTGGGACAAACACGGCTTCCAGGATTCCGGGCCATTCACGCCGTGGACTTACTCCGAGACCGGCGCGCCCGCGCACGAAACCATCAGCTTCCCCGGACCGACCGGCGGCACGAACTGGGGCGGGGCAGCCAGCGATCAGAAGATGGGATACATTTTCGTGAACTCGCAGGACAGCCCGGGCGTCGGCTGGATTCGCAAGAACCCCGATGCCGCGAAGGAAGGCCAGCTGCCTTATGACAAAGCCCCCGGCTATTTCAGTTTCGCCGCGCCCGCGAAGGATGCGAACGGGAATCCGCTCGGTAATCTGCCGTGCTTCAAACCACCATGGGAGCGCCTGTTTGCCGTCGATGCCAATACTGGCGATATCGTCTGGCAAGTGCCGCTAGGCATCACCGAGGGCCTGCCGCCCGGCAAGCAAAATACCGGACGTTCGGGCGCATTCGCCGGACCCATCGCAACCGCCGGTGGACTCGTTTTCATCGGCGCCACGGGCGACAGCCGCTTCCGCGCGTTCGATTCGAAGACGGGCAAAGAGCTTTGGACACAGAAGCTCGACTACTCAGCGACCGCGGTGCCGATTACCTATCAGGGCAAGAGCGGCAAGCAGTATGTGGCGATCGTCTCCGCAGGCGGAGGCAAGGGCAACAACCAGGCCCTGCTCGCGTTCGCCCTGCCTTAGTGGGGCCAGGCTTTCCAGCCTGCCGCCGGGCTTCCGCCCGGCGCGGAGCGTGACGAACTCCGCGGGCATCCCGTTCTCCCCTTCAAAGCCGGCTCTCGACCGATGCCGGCGCGCTCGCCTGCTCGGCCACGTTCTCCGGTATCACCAGATCGGTGCACATCAACCGCAACACCTGAGCCGCGTCGTGCGGCAGGCCGGCAATCCTGGCATCGCGTCCCGCTCCAATTACCTCCGCGAGCAGGTCCTTCTTGAAAGCAACCCATCCGCCGGGCGTTTCGTAACTGACCAGGAAATGCCCTTCCTGCCGCTCGCGCATTAGTTGCGCCCGGTCGTAAAACTCAGCCTGAAGCGCAGCCACCATCTGCCTGTCCGAAGAGCCGATGTACCGGGCCGGCAGCTCCGGAATCGCCGCCGCCTCCGAACCAGTCTCAGGGTCGTCGCCGTGCTTTATAAATGGCGACGCGATATACAGGCGCCCGGTGCCGGAACCGTCGCGTGCCCCTTCGCTGAGCTCGTGCTCGATGCGGTTGTAAATGTCTTCGGCGAACTGTTGCGGGTAATCGTACAACCGTTGTATTTCACGGTCGATGTGGGGCAATTTCCGCCAGCCGTCCACCCACGCGAGCTTTGCCGCGCTGGTTCGTCCATCGCCAAAGACCCCGTCGTCAAAGACATCTTCCAGGCTGAACCCGGTTTCGGCATCGCGCTGCAGGGTTTTAAGCGCCATCAGCTCGATCAGAGTGGATGGAATCCCGACTACCACTCCGTATGGAGAACAGCCGCCGTCAACCGGTCTGAAACGCGGAACATCGTCACGCAACGATCTGCGCAGCCGCTTAATCAGTGCCTCGTACTCCATCATCAGCCGTACATGCCGATGTCCCAGAGGCGAATAAGCGACATGGCCCCCGCAGGCTTCCTGTTTTGCCTCCGTGGCGATAAAAACGTGCTCGATCATGCTGTAAGCGCTCAACATGTCCACGCGATTCAGAAACAACTCGGGATCGGCGGATACGCCCTGACAGATGGCTCCTGCCATGTCGAGCCGCACTCGCTCATCGCCGCTCCGCAATGCGCGGTCATAGGCCTTGAGCAGCGCCACCAGACCTTGCACCAGCAGAGCGAAATCGAGTGCATTGGAGGTGCGCGTGCGAACCACCACGCTCTGCTCGTTGACAGAGACGCCATCCTTCGTACAGTAGTAACGAATCTGTGAAGTCAGATGCCCGCCGAGCATTCGAACATGGGCCTTCTGTAATTCGAGCGCGTCAGCTTCCGGAAGCGTCTCTGTGACCTGCCGGGCGACCTCGAAATAGACCTCCAGGTCATCGGTAATGAGGCTCTGCGCCAGTGGAATCAGCCAGCGCGCATCGCGTACAATCACGGGCTGATCGGCTGGAGAGCATCTCCACAGCTCATCCAGAACGCCTTGAATTTCTGCGAGCCGTTCGCCTGGTTTTCCCTGTGCTGAGCTGCCCGGGTCTTCATCCCAAAGGCGCATGCTCAGGAACTCGAGACACCGGATTACATACAGGTTGAACAGCGTGTGCGCATAGTGAATTCGACCGTTACGGCCCGGCCACCGTGTCTGCTGCCAGAGATGAAAGCCGCGAATCATCATCTCGGCCGGATCGATCAGGTCGTTATGCAGATGGTGAACCTTACGAGGCCTGAATCCCCCGGCCCAATACGCTTCTTCCAGTTGGCCTCTGAGGCGAGTCTGGCTGGCGGTGACCGCCGTGCGGGCAAAGAAGCAATCCTCGAAATGCCGGGACAAAAGAGACCGGTCCTGCAGGTACCGGGCCGGCTTTCGCTGTGCGTTCAGAACGGCCTCGATGCTCTCGACGATATCTTCGCGATGCTTCAGAAAAAGTCGCAGAAGCTCGACATGTGCCTGAAACGCCACCTGACCAGACGGCTTCTCCGTCACGATGTGCCCCACGCTGGATCTGCACCCATTCGAGAGAGAGTATAGCGGGAGTAGGGCGTCGGGAAGTCGCACCTCCGCGAGTCACCGCATTCAAAAATAAATGTTCCTGCCGCCGATCCCCAGATCCCTCCACGGCTTACGCTCAGCTTTCCGCGCCGTCCATCCTCCCGCGTACCCGCTTCGCCTCCTGGCCATGCTATTGCTTTTCCCGAAGGAGCCTCTTCTTATGGCAACACCGAAACAGACCGAAGCGAATCGGCGCAATTCGCAGAAATCCACCGGACCGCGCACCGAGGCCGGCAAACGCACCTCCAGCCTGAACGCCTATAAGCACGGTCTCACCGGCCAGCGCGTCATCATGACCGCTGAAGAAGCCGAAGCCCGCGACCGTTTCACCGACGGCATCTTCGAAGACCTCAAACCCGTCGGCGCCATGGAAGAGACGCTCGTCCAGTCCATCGCCGATTCCCACTGGCGCATTCACCGCGTCGTGGCCATTCAGGACAACATCTTCGCTGCCGAAGCCTGGAACGAAGAAAACTACGCCGCCGAAAAAGAGTCCGGCTACGATGGCATCGACCGCGCCCTGGCACCGATGCGCACCTTCACCAATGACCCGAAGCGCTTTCACCTGTTGACGGTTTACGAAATGCGCCTCCACCGCAAAGCCCAGGCCGACCTGAAGCAGCTTCGCGAACTCCAGGCCGAACGCCGCGCGCGCGTAACAAACCAGAAGGAACCCGTGGAGATCGCGCCCCCACCCTCCCGTCACCTGCCTGATTTCACACGCACGAAGCCGCAAAATGGCTTCGTTTGTTCACCCGCGCCTCTGTCGGAAAAGCTGTCGGAAAAGGAGATCGAAGAATATTTCACCGCCGACCTCCGCCCATATATTTCCCAGCCCAGCCAGCCCTGAGATGTGAGGCCAGGCATTCCTGCCTGCCGCCGGGCTTCCGCCCCGGCGTCACTCTCTCTAATCTTCGTCCTGGCGCAGTTTCGCGAGCACCCCGAGATCTTCCAGCGTCGTGACATCGCCGCGCACTTCGCCACCCGCTGCCAACTCGCGCAGCAGCCGCCGCATGATCTTGCCGCTGCGCGTCTTCGGGAGCAGATCGGTGAAACGAATGTCGTCGGGCCTGGCGAGCGACCCGATCTCTTTCGCCACCCAGGCGCGCAGTTCGTTCTTCAGCGCGTCGGTCGGCTCGTTGCCGACCTGCAGCGTCACGAACGCTACGATCGCCGAACCCTTGATCTCATCCGGCCGCGACACCACCGCCGCCTCCGCCACATGCGGATGCGCCACCAGCGCCGATTCCACCTCCATCGTGCTCAGCCGATGCCCCGAGACGTTGATGACATCGTCGACGCGGCCCATCACCCAGATGTAGCCGTCTTCGTCCTGACGCGCGCCGTCGCCGGTGAAATACGATCCCGGAATCTGCGACCAGTATTGCTCCTTGTACCGCTCCGGGTCGCCATAAATGGTGCGCAGCATCGAAGGCCAGGGCTTGCGGATCACCAGATACCCGCCCGATCCTGCCGGCACCGGTGTGCCTTCGCGCGTCACGACTTCCACCTTGATCCCCGGCAGCGGCTTCGTGCACGATCCTGGCTTCGTCGGCGTCGCGCCGGGAATCGGGCTGATCATCATGGCGCCGGTTTCGGTCTGCCACCACGTGTCGACGATGGGGCAGCGGTCGTGTCCGATGATGCTGCGATACCACATCCAGGCCTCGGGATTGATCGGCTCGCCCACACTGCCCAGCAGCCGCAGGCTCTTCATCGCGTGCTGCGCCGGCCACTGTTCCCCGAGCCGCATGAACGCGCGAATCGCCGTGGGCGCGGTGTAGAAGATGGTGACCTTGTGGCGATCGATCATCTGCCAGAAGCGGTCGGGCTGCGGATGCGTCGGCCCGCCTTCGTACATCACCACCGTCGCGCCGTTCTGCAGCGGCCCATAGACCACATAGCTGTGACCCGTCACCCAGCCGATATCGGCCGTACACCAGAAAATGTCGTCATCGCGCAGATCGAAGACCCACTTCGCCGTGATGTAGGTCGAGACAGAATAGCCGCCGGTAGTATGCAGGATGCCCTTGGGCTTTCCGGTCGTGCCGGAGGTGTACAGAAGATAGAGCGGATGCTCGGCGTCGACCGGCTCGGCCCGGCATTCGTCGGAAACGATCGACATGCGCTCGTGCCACCAGTGGTCGCGCCCCGGCACCATATGCTGCTGCGTGCCGGTGCGGCGAAACACCAGAACGTTCTTCACCGAGGGGCAGCGGCCGAGAGCTTCGTCCACGGTCGGCTTCAGCTTGATCTCAACGCCCCGCCGGAAAGTCCCGTCCTGCGTGATGACACACGAGCATTCCGCATCATTGATGCGATCCACCAGCGATTGCGCCGAGAACCCGCCGAAGATCACCGTATGCGGCGCACCGATGCGCGCGCAGGCGAGCATGGCGATGGCCAGTTCCGGCGACATGCCCATGTAGATCGCCACCCGGTCGCCCTTCTTCACACCGAACGACTTCAGCACGTTGGCGCAGCGCGAGACTTCCGACAGCAGCTGCTGATAGGTCAGCGTGCGGATCTCGCCCGGCTCGCCTTCCCAGATGAGCGCGGCTTTATTCTTGCGCCATGTCGTGATGTGCCGGTCGAGGCAGTTGTGCGAGAGATTCAGCTTGCCGCCGACGAACCATTTCGCCCACGGCGCGTCCCACTCCAGCACCTTCTTCCACGGCTCAAACCAGTCAAGCTCGCTCGCGATGCTGCGCCCAGAACGATTCGGGATCGCGGTCGGCTTCTTCATAGAGCCGCTCGTAATCGGCCATGCTCGTGATGTGCGCGCGCGAGCTGAATTCCGCGGGCGGATCGAAGATGCGTGATTCGTGCAGCGACGACTGAATGTCAGTGGAGGTCGATGTCGGGGATGTCATGCCGGATCAACAGCAATCATACCCGAGGGCGCGATTTTCGAAACGCGAGAAACAGAATGCCCGCCAGCACCAGAATCGGCGGCACCAGCAGGATGATGATGCCCGAGTTGAGCACCCGCGCGCGCTCCAGCTGCTGCGCCGCCGCCGTTCGATAACACATCACGCATTGCGCGATAACGCCGTGCCAGTTCATAAGTCACCCAGCGTGGCATTACTGAAATAGACCGTGAACAGCAGCACCAGCCACACCACATTCAGGAAGTGCGAATACATCGCCACCGCAAGGATATCGCGCTTCCTGACATTAATGGCTACATACGTCATCCAGCACACGCATACGCAGCCGGCTATCCAGTGCGTTCCCATTACCGCGAGATAGGTTCCACCGAAAGCCGTACCTGGACCGAACCCCAGCAGGAAGATCAGCCTCACCCATTCCACCACTTCGAGAAACAGAAACGTCAGCCAGCAGGCGATTGCGACCGCGATCCATCGCACTGCCGGTTCCGCATCAGCCGCATCGAGTGCGCGCGACGACATCTCCGTGGCCCAACTGCCCGCCATGCAGAACATGGTCAGAGCGGTCACCATGATCAGTGATGCGAAATGAAAAGGGGTGGGCCAGTCCTTTGCGATCCAGCGCAGATAGAACATTACGGCCAGGAGCGCGCCGAAGAATCCCCCGTTGGCCACGATAATCCAGATCGTGCTGCGCCGCGCACGCGTCGCGTAATAGACGGCGAGATGCTCGCTGACTACGCCCAAAACGCGAACAGCCCCATGATGATCAGCCACATCACATCGAGAAAGTGCCAGAAGATCGCGCTCACGGTGACGAGCGTGCGGCGGCTCGGTCCCAGCTGGAAGCGCAGCGCGCGATACTCCACATAGAGAACCGCGCCCAGTGCGCCGATCACGTGCGCGGCATGCGCCCACGTCAGCACATAGAAGAATGAACTGCTGGGATGGCCGTTCAGATAGAATCCGCGCTCTGCGAGTTGACGCCACGCCACTACCTGCCCGCCGAGGAATGCGGCCCCGAGCAAAGTTCCGAGCGACCACATCCAGTTGAATGCCGTTCGGTGGTTGCGGCGCAGCAGCCGGCGGCCGGCATCGATAGCCACGCTGCTGAGCAGCAGCACGCCGGTGTTCCACCAGAGGATGTGCGGCAGGCCGATCCGGCCCCAGTCGTTATTGAGTCCGCGCCGCACCACCATGGCGCTGACCAGCGCCGAAAAAGTCATCGTGCTGGCGCAGATCAGGACCACGATGCCGGTGATGGACGTGGCGCGCGAATTGCCCGGAATGGGTCGCCGGTCGCTGTCCTCGCCGCCTCCGCCGAACGGGAGATCGGGCGCGATGGGTGGAGGTCCGCCGAGATTCGCTTCTGTCCCGGGATTTGCTCTGGTAATCGTGCGGCCCAAGAATCTAGTATCCCCCTGGCGAAACGGCCTGTGGCGTGCTCCTGTCCCGTTGTGAGCTGCAAGCCATTTCTGCCTTTACTCTTCTCCAGCCTTGCCTGGGCGCAGACGGCTGGAAATTCAGGGCAGATTTTGCAGCCGTCTGGCGACGCAACGCTGACAAATATCATTGTCGGTTCAGCCATCACCCCTCGTGGGGCATCCGGCTACACGGCGGAGGTCTATCTGGTGAAGACAGATGCCTCCGCGCCCCCGCGAAAGCTGACCAGTTTCGACGAGTCGAACCACGCGCCGGGCGCAACCTCAGTGGCGATATCGCCGGACGGCACACGTGCGGCATACGTGGGGCAGTTCGACACAAACGGTATCCGGCACGGAGAGGTGCACGCGATTGACATTGCGTCGGGCGCGGATCGGCTGATTGCAACAAGCCCGGCGTGCGGCTTGAATTACGTGTGTCTCGGCCCGATCACGTTTTCGCAGGACGGGAGCAAGCTTCTGTGGGGCTCCGCAACCTCGTCCCCGGACACGAACACCATTTACACAGCGAATTTCGACGGCAGCGCGGCGACGCAGCTCGGTCTGCAGCAGGCGCAGATATCGGGCCCCAACAATGTGACCGCAAGCACGGGACGCTTCATCTTCACAAGCCAGGCATGCGGCTATTTCTGCGAGCAGGCGGAGACGGCAAATCTCGATGGCAGCAGCGCGACCGTGCTTCACACTTCACCCGACTTTGGCTACCCAGGCACCGGGGGGTTCGGGGATGAAGTCATCAGCGCGTCCGGCAATGTTACCGCCGAGTTGGATTATACTTACAGCCCCGACGGTAATACGGTCTTTTCTTCGGCGAGTGTGACTCCGGGGGGCTGCACGCAGCAGCCACCGGAATTCAGCGTTGCGACCCGGGATTCAATAACGATTTCGAACGATGGATCGCACGTCGCGTTCATTTACAACGGCCGGATTGTAAACTGCGAGAGCCCGGTGACGCCTCTTAGTGTGCTCTATGCATTCGATGTGCAGCTGAGCGGCGACGGCACTCGCATGATTTACAGCGTGGGGGCGAACAGCGTCGCGCGTGCCGCAGTCTGGATCGCGGATGCCAGCGGCGCGAATGCGCGGCCCGTGTTTGCGCCTCGAGCCGTCTACGCTGACGGGATTGTGGGGCTTGGCAGCTATCCGACGGATATTCTGCCCATGTCGCCGGGTTCTTACTTCACCATTTACGGCACGAATTTTGTCGATGCGGACGCTCTGGCAACCCCCGCCAGTTTGCCTTTGCCTTTGTCGCTCGCCGGAGTGACCGTGCAGGTCAACGGCACGGGCGTTCCCGTCGAAGCCGTGACGCCCTGGCAGATCAATGCTCTGCTGCCGCAGGAGATCGCGCCCGGAGGTGTTACCGTGACGGTCCAGCTGCCGGACGGTACGTCACTGGGCCAGGCTGCAACCGTCACACGTACCGCTGCGGCGATCGATCTGATTGGGCAAGTCGGCGACTCTCTCCTGCAGGCAGCGGCCTTTCACCCCGGTACCGCAACCCTCGCGGATGTGAACCATCCGGCAGCAACGGGCGAAATTCTGGAAACCTATGGCTTCGGACTGGGACCCACGATGCCTGACGTAGCGGCGGGAGCGGGCGCGCCGTCGAATCCGCCCGCTAATGCCGCCATGCCGTTCGTCAACATCGATGGCGTACTGGCACAGACGACCTTTGCGGGCCTGGTACCTGGGCTCGCCGGGCTCTATCAGGTAAACGTGGTTGTGCCGGCAGGATTGGCTCCGGGAGTCCATCACACTCACTGGTACACCACCGATCCCGCAGCAGGGCCGCAGGGCGTCATCTACACCCAGTAACCTGGGCTGGTTGCGGCCATTCGCGTGTCGACGACTGCCATGGATTGGGATGTGCAACCTCGCCGCGAAACATACTGTAGAAAAGATTCCACAGGAAGATCAGCTGGACCGCCGCGAGGCAAAATGCTGCATAGCTGATCCAGCGCTGCAGCGGCATCACCTGGGCAAGGAAATCGAACGAAGTGAAGTCGGCGTAGCGGCGCGGATTGCCCGCGAATCCGGCGAAGTGCATCGGCAGGAACGTGGCATAGGCGCCGATGAACGTCAGGTAGAAGTGCAACTTGCCGAGGCGTTCGTCCATCATGCGGCCGAACAGCAGCGGGAACCAGTAAAACGTCGCCGCGAAGATGCCGAACAGAGCCGCAACTCCCATGATCAGGTGGAAGTGCGCCACGACGAAATAGGTGTCGTGAAAGTACGCGTCGATCTCCGGCTGGCCAAGGAACAGGCCGGAAAGACCGCCGGTGACGAAGATCGAGACGAAGCCGAGAGCGAAGAGCATCGGCGTAGTAAGTCGAAGAGCTCCGTTCCACGCGGTCGCAATCCAGTTGAACGTCTTCACTGCTGACGGCGCCCCGATAGTCATCGTCAGAAGAGAGAAGGCGATCGCGGAATACGGGTTGAGGCCGCTGATGAACATGTGGTGTCCCCAGACCAGAAGGCCGAGGAACGCGATCGAGATCGATGCCCACACCATCACGCGATAGCCGAACACGGGTTTGCCGGAGAAGGTCGAGATCAGCTGCGAGACGATGCCCATCGCGGGCAGGATCGCGATGTAGACCTCGGGATGTCCAAAGAACCAGAAGAGATGCTGCCACAGTAGTGGCGCGCCGCCGCTGTGCGCAATGAGTTGGTCATTGACGAGCAGGCCGCCGGGGACGAAGAAGCTGGTGCCGGCCAGCCGATCGAGCAGGATCAGCAGCAGCGCCGCCAACAGAACGGAGAACGCGAGCACGCTCAGGATCGACGTCACGAACCAGTTCCAGCACGTCAGCGGCATCTCCATCAGCGCCATGGATTCGGCGCGCTCGTCGATCACGGTGGCGATCATATTGATCGCGGAGAGCAGCGAGCCAATGGAGAACAGGCCTATGCTCGCGAACCAGAGCGTCTGGCCCAGCCCTTCTCCGGGACCGGCGATGGCGCCGACGGCGCTCAGCGGCGGATATGCTGTCCAACCAGATAGCGGTCCGCCGCCAACGGCGAGGAACGACGCCACCAGGGTGGCAAAAGACGCCAGCGTGATCCAGAACGAAAACATGTTCAGCCGCGGGAAAGCCATCTGCGCCGCGCCGAGTTGCTCAGCCAAAACAAGGTTGCCGAACGCGTTGACAGGCGCGAGTGTCAGCACGAAGAACACCATGAGCGTGCCGTGCAGCGTGAGCAGTGACAGATAGTATTCAGGAGGCATTGTGCCGGGGTAAATCAGATGAAAGCGCATCACGACCGAGAGCGCTGTTCCCGTCAGCACGGCGGCGAGCGAAAGGAAGAAGTACTGGCGCGCGATGACGCGATGGTCGATCGAGAAAACGCGCGCCCCGATGCTCTTCCTGTCTAGTGAGGCTGACGTTTCCATCGGTCGTAGTCTTCAGGAGCCATCACGATCATGACGCTGTGCATCTGGCTGTGACCGAGTCCGCACAGTTCGGCGCAAGCGAGCTCGTAGGTGCCGGGCGTGTCGACGTGGATTTCGAGCGGGATCTCCATGCCGGGGACGATGTCTTGCTTGGTACGCAGTTCGCGCACGAAGAAGTCGTGGATCACGTCGCGGGAATGGAGCAGCAGCAGCACGTCGCGGTGGGCGGGAACGCGAAGGCTGGCAGTCACGAAGTCGTCCTTCGCGTACGTATCGGTGGAATCGATGCCCATCGGATTCAGACCTGCGTCGCTGATGAACTTGGGATCGGTGCGGCCGAAGCGATCGTCGGGGCCGGGATATCGGAAGGCCCAGGCGAACTGGTGCGCGTAGACCTCGATAGTCTCTTCGCCGGGTTTGCGTTCCGCCGTCTTCGCCCAGCCGCGCGAGCCGAGGACTGAGAGCGTGATGAACAGCACTCCCGTTGCGACAAGCCAGGTGAGTTCGAGCGGGCGGTTGTCGGTTCTTTGTGAAGCCGCGCCGCGCCGGCGGGAGCGGAGGATGGTCCATGCGAGCAGAATCTGGGCGCCGACGAAGATGATGCCCGCGATCCAGAGCGTCCAGTTGAACTGGCGGTCGTAGGCAAGTGCGTCGGCAGTGATGGCAGCAGGAAACCAGGCTGGTTTGAAAGCGAAGAGTACGCACCCGGCCACGGCGAGACACACGAGCATGAAGCCGAGCAGCATCGAAGGAACCCTCAGTATAGTGAAGGGGATGTTCGGGCGATTGTTAGTGTTCGCTGTGATTGCCGTGGCCGCATCCGCGCAGACCGTCTGCCAGCCAACGCCGGAATTCACGCCGTGCGACATCGTGTTCGATATCCCGTCCGCGACGGGCAGCATCGATCATCTGATCGATCTCGAAGCGGATTTTCGTTCACCGCACAACAACACGGGCCTTGCGAAGGCGTTCTGGGACGGAGGCACGCGCTGGGTCATCCGATATTCGGCGGCTGAGCCTGGAAGCTATACGTGGAGAACCAGGGGTACGGCCCCCGGCCTTGCCGGTAAGGAGGGGCAGTTCACAGCGACGCCGGTGGACAGAATCGGCTGGCTGCGAGCGGCGAATACGCATCATTTCGCATTCGTGGACGAGACCAATTCCAACAACCTGAAACCGCATCTATGGATGGGAGCGATTGTGCCTGGCTTCACGTCGATGAGCGAGGCGCAATGGCGATCGCTGGTTGACACGCGCGCGTCGCAGCACTTCAACCATCTCGGCGTCACGCTGGTTGACCAAACCGCGGCAAACTTCCGGACGCCCGAGTTCTTCCGCGCTGCTGAAGCGAAGCTGCGCTACGCGAATGAAAAAGGCATCATGATCGATGTCGCTTTCTTCGGACCGGACGGGCTGATGGATCGCCTGCTTCCCACGCGTGCGGATCGTGAGAAGTGGTTCACTTATGCGCTGTCGCGCCTCGCAGCGTTCGACGTGACGTGGCAGGGCATCGAAGACTGGGAAAGCTACAACGATGGCCGCGCGCTGCTCAAAGAGATTTACGAATACGTCGACAAACTCGATCCATACAAGCATCCGCGATCTACACGCGCGGGTGTGTCTTCCGGGCCGGTGGTGGACGACGGGTGGCTGCGTTACCGGTCTTATCAGACAGGCGACGATGCGATCGCGGCAATCGATCAGCAGGTATACAAGTATCCGTCCGTTAACAATTTTGCGGACGCGGCCACGGATGCCGACACCTTCCGGCATCGCCTGTGGAACGCGACAATGAACGGCCAGTATCCGGATGCGGTGATTCCGAACGAACAAGCCGCGAACGAAATGAAGATCTGGTACGAGTTCATGGACGCCACGCGGCATTGGGAGCTTGAGCCGTTCTTCGATGCCGAGAACGGCCGCGGGCTCTCGCTCGAAGAAGTCGAGTACATCATCTACGTCGAGAAGCCCGGCCCCGTGACCGTCCGCCTCGAACCCCACGGCTACGATGTGCGATGGCTCAACCCGGCAACCGGTCAGTTCGTGAAGGCCAAAGAGGCTAAGTCGGAATCGTTTACCGCCGACCCGCCCGATCGCACGCACGACTGGATACTGCAGATATCGCGCGAAGGCCACAAAGCGTCGATGCTGAAGAGCTACCGATTCGATTCGCGGGAAGGCGGCATCGTCATGCAGGAAGTCGAGGGTAATCCGGAGAAGGTTCCGTTCGATCTGGTACAGCCGAACGCCGACGCGATTTCGCTAGCCAGTCCGGCGCAGTATGAAATCAAGCTGACGAGCCAGAAAAAAGCGCTCCAGCACATGATGTACGAATGGACCGGCGAGGTCACCGTCGATCAGCGGAGTTATCGCGTCATCGGCACCGGTGCAAACGGGACATTCCGCATTCCCGCCAACATCGCGAAGGATTACCCGGCGGCGCTGCACGTGCATATCCTCGGGATGAACGCGCTCGGCAAAGTTTACGCGCTCGATCGCAATTTCACGCTCACCAAGTAATGCTGACGCTTGCGGCCGACACGACCGAAGCATACGGCAGCATCGCGCTTGCCGACGAGAACGGCGTCCGTGAGGAAGTGCTGCTGCATGCGCCGCAGGGGTTCAGCCATGTGCTGTTCGCCAACCTCGAAGGGCTGCTGGCGCGGCAGGGGGTTGACCTGCGCGAGATCGATCTGTTCGCCGCGGCGTCAGGACCCGGTTCGTTTACGGGTGTGCGCGTGGGGCTGTCAGCGATCAAAGGGCTGGCTGAGGTCTGCGGCAAGCGCGTGGTTGCGCTGTCGAATCTCGAGGTACTGGCGGAATTCGGCACATCCGACATGCGGGCGGTCGTGATCGACGCGCATCGGGGCGAAGTTTACGCGGCGGTTTATGACCGGGACGGGCGCGCGATTGTGCCGGAAGTCGTGCTTCCATTTGATAAGCTTCTAAAACTCCTGCCCGAGGGGCCGGTCGAATGGATCTCCCAGGACCCGCTGCCCGCGCTGCAGTATCCGATAATACAGGCGCCGCGCGCGCTGGCGGGTGCGATCGCGAAACTCTCCCGGCGGAATATCCCTCAGGACCCCGCCGCCATCGAGGCAAACTACGTCCGTCGCTCCGATGCCGAAATTCTTTTCCGGTCCTGATGTCGATTTCGTAAGCGGGCGTTCGACGCCTCAGTGGAGCCTGATACGGCTCGAAAGGGAATCACAAAGATGAAATTCATGATGATGACGAAACTGGCGCGACGAGTCCGCCCCACCGCCGACGCCGGAACTGATGGCCGCGATCGGGAAATTCACCGCCGAGATGTTGAAAATCGGGGAGGTCGTTTCAACCGGCGGGCTGATGCATACGGCGAAAGGCGCGAAGATGCGGCTGTCCGGGGGAAAGATCACGGTCACAGACGGTCCGTTCGCCGAAGCGAAAGAGTGCATTGGCGGCTATGCGGTCGTGCAGGTCGATTCAAAAGAGGAAGCGATCGAAATCGCCAGAGAGTTCATGCAGGTTCATGCCGACGTGATGGGACCGGGCTACGAGCTCGATTCCGAGATCCGCCAGATGTACGAACCGGGCGCAGCGCCGGGAGCCAGTTAACATGCTGCTGGGCCGGACGGCATCCTGACCGCGATTGGCGCGCTGTTTATGGTAATGGACGCAGTCGATGCACATAATGAAACCCGCGCCGGTTGTCGAGGCATTCAACCATCTCGGCTACGGATTGAATACCGCGGTTCCGCTGGAGTCTGACGGTGCTGATCTGCACCACGCTGTATGCTGTGCCGCGCACGTCGTTTTTCGGTGGGCTGCTGCTGACGGGATACCTGGGCGGCGCGGTGGCTTCGCATGTGCGCGTAAGCGATCCGGTATTCGACACGTGCTTCCCGGCGATCATCGCGGCGTTGCTGTGGGCAGGGCTTTGTCTGGGAGACGCCAGGCTGCGAGCCGTCCTGGGATCGTGAAATCGACAGTGATAGCCTAGCGGCGATGGCCCGCGCCGCGCGACAACTCGAACTCGCCGGCGTGTTCGCCTCGGCCATTACCCCGCGGCGCAGCGAACTCTCAGGACCCCGATTTTTCAGGGCCTTCTCGACCTCGTCGACTTCCTCGCGGCGGGCGGCGTGAAAGGTATCTGCCTGTTCGGAGCGACCGGCGAGTTTCTCGACTACAGCATTGCCGAACGCCAGCGTCTGCTGTATCTGGCGGTAAAGCGCAGCCGGGTGCCGCTGATTGCAGGCGTTTCGCATCCCACGCTGGCGGGCGCGGTGCAACTCGCCGATGAAGCCATCGCAGCGGGAGCCGATGGTCTCACTCTGATGCCGCCGACCTTTTATCCATACACGCAGTGCGAGATCGAAGAGTTCTATGTGCAGTTCGCGCGCGAGACAGGCGATGCCGTGCCGATTCTGCTGCACAACCTTCCGCAGTGCACTTCGAATCTCGAAGCGGAAACCGTGCGCAGGCTGATTGACAGCGGGCGCTTCGCCGGCATCAAGGATTCTTCGGGCGACCTCGAGTATTTCAGCCGGCTGATCGAGATGAGACGCGAACGTCCGTTTGCCCTGCTGTGCGGCGCGGACCGGTTAGCGGCGCGCGCGCTCGCTGAGGGGGCCGACGGAGCGATCTCCGCGTCGGCATGTGCGGTGCCTGAGCTGGTCGTCGGATCTCGCGAAGGCTATCGCGTGCGGTGATCAAACGCGGGTGGATGCGCTCAACGCGCGATTGCTGGAATTCGTCGAGTGGGCGAGTCGATTTCCGTTTCCGGTCGCGATCAAGCGGGCCGTCGAACTGCGCGGGCAGAAATCCGCGCCGCCGCTGACGCCGCTCGCACCGGGAACGGCGCAGGCGCTGGCGGAATTCTCCGCATGGTTTACTGCATGGTTGAAAGGTGAGCCGAAGTATGCGTGAGTTCCGCCAATTCGGCCACCAGCTGATCGACTGGGTTGCCGACTACCTTGAGAATCCCGAGCGCTATCCGGTGCTGTCGACGGTTCACCCCAACGACATCATCGACGGACTGCCGGCGCACGGACCCGGCCAGGGGGAATCGATCGAACGAATCTTCGAGGATTTCGAGCGCATCGTTCTGCCGGGCATCACGCACTGGAATCATCCGCGGTTTCTGGCATTCTTTGCCAACACTTCGTCGCCGCCGGCGATACTGGCTGAGCTGCTCGCGGCCGCACTGAACGCGAACGCGATCCTGTGGAAGACATCGCCCGCCGTGACCGAGCTTGAAGTCGTGACCCTGCGCTGGCTGCTCGACTGGCTGGGGCTGCCGAAGCAGTGGTTCGGCATCATTCACGACACAGCATCCACCGCGACGATGCATGCCATCGCCGCCGCGCGGCAGGCGGCGGCCCCCGAAACGCGTGACAGCGGTGCACCTGCGAATCTCGTCCTCTATACGTCGGATCAGGCGCATTCCTCGGTTGAAAAAGGCGCCATGGCGCTCGGGGTCGGCAGACGAAATGTACGCGCCATCGGCTCACGACGCTGAGTTTCGTATGCGTCCGGATCTTCTGGAGGAGGCTGTCGCAGCCGACCGCGCCGCCGGACTGCGGCCGTTCTGCGTGGTCGCCACAGTAGGGACAACATCGACAACCAGTATCGATCCCGTAGCCGCGATCGCTGAGATCGCTGCGCGCGAAGGCATCTGGCTGCACGTCGACGCGGCATACGCCGGGTCCGCGGGGATCGTCCCGGAATACCGGTGGATTCTCGATGGGTGCGGGCGCGCCGATTCGCTGGTCTTCAATCCGCATAAGTGGCTGATGGTGCCGGTCGATTGCAGCGTCCTTTATTGCGCCCGCCCGGAAGTGCTGCGCCAGACCTTCTCGCTCGTGCCGGAGATTCTGCGCACTTCTGACGGCGGTCTGAATTTCATGGACTATGGCGTGCCGCTGGGGCATCGTTTCCGCGCGCTCAAACTGTGGTTTGTGCTGCGGTATTACGGGCACGTAGGATTGGCGGAGATTATTCGCGATCAGATCGCGATGACCCAGGAGCTGCGCGAACTCATGGCCGGCGACGCACGCTTTGAAATCTGCGCGCCGGCACCGCTTTCGGTGATCTGTTTCCGGCGGCGCGGGAAGCGACGAAGAGAATCGGATGCTGCTCGATGCCATCAACGGATCGGGACGATTCTTCCTTTCGGCGACGGTGGCGCACGGGCGCTATATGCTTCGTATTGCAACTGGCAATATGTTCACCAGCCGCGCAACGCTCGACGAGCTCTGGAATCTTCTTGACGCACTCGTCAGCATATGATTAGTTGAGCGAATCATTGTCAAGGAAATTAATCGTTTGGTATTTCAGTCACTTAACCATCGGCGATTAGCACTCAACGCCAGAGTGTGCTAATAATATCCATGGAACAGGGCACTACGCCCGCTGGTTCCACTGGGACATCCCCAACAACTTTCAGGAGGTAATTCAAATTATGAACATTCGTCCGCTTTACGACCGCATTGTAGTCAAGCGCGTGGAAGCAGAAGCCGAGAAGACGCACGGCGGCCTCTACATCCCCGACAGCGCAAAAGAGAAACCGCAGGAAGGCGAAGTTGTTTCCGTCGGCAAGGGCAAGCGCCTCGAAGACGGCAAGATCGTGCCGCTCGATGTGCAGCCCGGCGATCGCATTCTGTTTGGCAAATATTCCGGCAGCGAAATCAAGATTGAAGGCGACGAGCTGATCATCATGCGCGAAGACGAGGTGCTCGGCATCCTCGACGCGGCGCCGACGAAGGTCGGCAAGAAGGCCAGCTAGTAAGCCTTAACGAATTCAAAGCGCACAGGCCGAAGGTCCGTTGTGCGCGAAAAATAATAGAGGAGACATCACAAGAAATGGCAAAACAAATTGTGTACGCGGAGAACTCCCGCCAGGCGATCCTGCGCGGTGTGAATCAGCTGGCAGATGCGGTAAAGGTCACGCTCGGTCCCAAGGGCCGCAACGTGGTCCTCGAGAAAAAGTTCGGTGGCCCGAACATCACGAAAGACGGTGTTACGGTCGCAAAGGAAATCGAGCTGAAGGACCCGCTCGAAAACATGGGCGCGCAAATGGTGCGCGAAGTCGCTTCCAAGACTTCGGACATCGCGGGCGACGGCACCACCACGGCGACCATCCTCGCGCAGGCCATCTTCCGCGAAGGCGTGAAGTCGGTTGCGGCCGGTGCGAACCCGATGGCGCTCAAGCGCGGTATCGACAAGGCCGTTGAAGTGGCTGTGGCCGAAGTGAAAAAGATGTCGAAGCCGGTCTCCGGCGACATGATCGCGCAGGTTGGCACGATTTCCGCCAACAGCGATCACACCATCGGCGACAAGATCGCGGACGCGATGAAGAAGGTCGGCAAGGACGGCGTCATCACGGTTGAAGAATCGAAGACGATGGACACCGAACTGACCACCGTGGAAGGCATGCAGTTCGACCGCGGCTACCTTTCGCCCTACTTCGTTACGGATGCGGAACGGATGGAAGTATCGCTCGACGATCCGTATATCCTCATCCACGAGAAGAAAATCAGCAACATGAAGGACCTGCTGCCGCTGCTCGAGCAGATTGCGCGTGCAGGCCGTCCGCTGCTGATCATCGCCGAGGAAGTGGAAGGCGAAGCGCTTGCAACTCTCGTCGTCAACAAGCTGCGCGGCACTCTGAACGCCTGCGCCGTGAAGGCTCCGGGCTTCGGCGATCGCCGCAAAGCCATGCTCGAGGACATCGCGATCCTCACCGGCGGCCGCGCCATCTTCGAAGAAACCGGCATCAAGCTGGAAGGAGTGAAGCTGGACGACCTTGGCAAGGCGAAGCACGTTACGATCGACAAGGACAATACGACAATCGTGGACGGCGCCGGTCAGGCGAAAGCCATCGAAGGCCGCATTAAGCAGCTGCGCACCCAGATTGACGAAACGACGTCCGACTACGACCGCGAAAAGCTGCAGGAGCGGCTGGCGAAACTGGCTGGCGGCGTTGCGGTGATCAAGGTCGGCGCGGCCACTGAGACCGAAATGAAGGAGAAGAAGGCCCGCGTTGAGGATGCTCTGCATGCCACGCGCGCCGCGGTCGAAGAAGGTATTGTTCCGGGTGGCGGCGTGGCACTGCTGCGCGCGGCCCTCGCTCTCAAGGACCTCAAGGTGCAGGGCGACGAGCAGATCGGCGTCGACATCATCCGGCGCGCCTGTGAAGAGCCGATCCGGCAGATCGTGCAGAACTCCGGCGAAGAGGGCGCGATCGTGATGGGTAAGATCCGCGAGAGCAAGAACACCCACTTCGGCTACAACGCCCAGACCGACAAGTACGAAGATCTGGTGGAGTCAGGTGTGATCGATCCGGCGAAGGTGACGCGTTCGGCACTGCAGAACGCCGCGTCGATCGCGGGACTGATGCTCACCACTGAAGCCATGGTTTGCGAGATTCCGGAGAAGAAGTCCGCTCCGGCGCCTGGCGGCCACGGCGGACCCGAAGGCATGGACTACTAAGCCTCGGATCACGTTTGGAAGAGGAAGCCGCGATTCCCGAAAGGGGATCGCGGCTTTTTTTGCCTGATGTGGGGCAGGATGGCATCCTGCAGCGGGGTTGTTAACCCCGCTCTCGGCTTTGGCCTTTTGGATTTCATCCATTGGCATAGCAGATGGCAGAAGCGACCGGGAAAGAGCATTTCTCAGGCTTCGGCGTGGTGGGCAGGTTAGACGCGAAGTGGGAGAAACGTTCGATACCGAGACCGCGGCCCCAGACTTCAGCGCGGAGTTGATGAATTAATTGTTGTGTTGAGGTCCGAGGACCTTTGGAACTGGCAGCCCATTTGGGTTGCGGCAGGAGTCCGTGGCTGGAGTTGCCGAAGGCGAGTTGGCCGGAAACCAGCAACATGCCATAAGCGGCGACGGCGAACGCCGGAGCCGATTCCACCGATACGCTGTTTCGCACTTGCGCCTGTCCCACGCCGAGGAGCGTCTTTTCATCCCGGAAGTTCACCTCGATGTCCCAGCGCTGGAAGTAGGCTTCGATAATCTGGCGGGGGTCCAGTCCGGAGTCGGTGCAAATGAGGAAGGCGGGATGCCGATAGAGAAGCTTCGAGCCTTTGCGCAGGCGGTAGGCAAGGGGCGCGATGACGATCAGTTGCAGAATCTGTCCGGCTCCGGTGGTGCGCCACATGATGTTCTGGCGGCGTTTGAAGCGCAGCGGGTGAGAGACGCCGGAATGCGCGAAAGTCATGGTCTCCCAGGGTTCCGCGTCGTCGGTGCGGAACTGCTCGGGAGTAGGGGCTGGCGCGCCGTAGCGAAGACGCCGACCACGCGCTTTCATAAGGTCCGAATCCGGGGTGAAGCAGAGTTTGGCATCCTTGCGAATCCGCCCGATACAGATGGTGCGGGGCGGAATCTGTTTGAGCACGGTGGAGTTGGTGTAGCCGCCGTCAAAGGCGAGTATCAAAGTACGCTCCCGGCCGCCGGGGTCCTGATCGAGAGACTGGCGGAGTTGGATCATCTGCTGGGCGGCGCGCAGACTGAGGCGAGACGAACTGGCGTCCAGACGGTATTGCGCCACCTGGTCGGCGGGAGCCTTGCCATCCGGTTTCTGCGGCGTGGGCGTGTGCAGAAAGGCAATAGGAGCCAAACGGAATGCGCCCTCTGTTCCGGGCATGGCACCGGAGATCTGGAGGAAGCGCTGGGCGCGCACAAAGTTGGTCTGAAAGCGCGGCCCGAGCGGATCGCGCCGCCAGCCAACGCCCGGCGTGTGGGTGCCGGAGCGGCGTAACAATGAATCGTCGAGGACGGCACGGAACGGCGCGCCTGCGGGCAGTTGGCCGGCGATGGCGCGGCGGACGACAGAGAAGATTTCGGGCACGGGGACACGGTCCTGAGAGAAGAGGCGGTAGGTGGCGCTCCAGTCCTGAAACTGGGAACCGGAGGTGGTGAGCAGACCGGTCACGGTGTGGCGTCCGAGACAGAGCAGCGAACTCATCGCGAGCGTTTGCGCACGGTCGGAGACACGTTGCTGGTCGAAGGCGGGGATGCACCGCTTCCAGAGCTGCTCGAACTGAGGGAGGATTCCGGCGGAGTTTTTTTTAGAACCGGAGCCGGCGCTTCGAGGCGACGCAACGCCAGAAGGGCTTTGTCTTCGATGACCCATTCGACGGTCTCACCCTTGGAAAACTCCATTGCCTGCGCGATGGCGGAGGGGAAGTTGATGTACCACTGTTCGCTGGCCTTGCGGTTGATGAGCTGGACTTTGGTGGGGAAACCCATAGTGGAAGATCCTTTCGGTGATATCTAGTTATATAACTAGATAACAGAAACGAGACAGGATTACAACATGGAACATCAAAAATGCTTTTCCATGCTCTTTATCTAGTCAATTGGCCAAAGCCGAGAGCGGGGTTGTTAACCCCGCTGGTCGCTTGCAACGCTACATTCGGGGATACGACGCCAATCCGATCATCGGGGCTGTCGCCCGGGCTCTCCGCGAGCAGCGAAGCAAATCGTCGCCGTCAAGGCAGAAAATGAACGCAATCTGATCGATCAGATCCGGTGCAACCTCGCCAGGCCAATGAACGAACGGACCAACTTCCTGCGCAAACCTGCCGGCCTGCATGGATCGGCACTTTGAACGGCCCTGAAACCCGCCTTCGTCCTCGTCCGTCTGAGTTACAATCAATGGTACTGGCACGGACCGCAGACAGCATGCTGAACATCCGGAGCGCGCACAACGTAGCCTTCGCTCTGAACGCTTCACAGTTCACCTGGGACTGCCACTGCCATTCCTGCTGGGGGCAAAACGCAATATGACCAAGAAAGTTCTGTGGGTTCTGCCGGCTGGCCTGACCCTCCTGCTCGTCATTCCGGCCATTTCGCAGAACGCGAGCCAACCGGCCGCGACCGATCAGTCGAAGAGCGCCGATCAGTCGAAGAGCAAAGACAAGAAAGACACGAAGCGCGACACCGTCGCCAAGCCGCTGACCGAAAAGGAAATCAAGAAGAAGGAAGCCGCGCTCAAGAAAGAGCTCGAAACGCCGTGGAAGAAGTGGCTCAACGAAGACGTCGCCTACATCATCACGGACGAAGAGCGCAAAGCCTTCAAGCAGATGAGCACCGACGAAGAGCGCGAGCAGTTCGTCGAGCAGTTCTGGCTGCGCCGCGATCCTACGCCCGATACCGTCGAGAACGAATATAAGGAAGAGCACTACCGGCGCATCGCCTACGCCAACGAGCATTACGCGTCTGGCATTCCCGGATGGAAGACAGACCGCGGCCGCATCTACATCACGTTCGGTCCGCCGGATGAGATCGAGTCGCATCCCTCCGGCGGCACCTACGAGCGGCCCGTGGCCGAAGGCGGCGGCGAAACCACCACCTATCCCGTTTGAAGACTGGCGCTATCGCTACATCGAAGGCATCGGCAACGATATCAACATCGAGTTTGTCGACACCACGATGACCGGCGAGTACCACATGACGATGGACCCGTCGGAAAAAGACGCTCTGCATCTACGTTCCGGGCGCCGGCCTCACGCTCGCCGAACAGATGGGTCTGAGCGACAAGATGGCGCGGTTCCAACAACACGGACGGCACGCATATGGGCGCTGCTCTCGGCGGATCCCGCCGGCCAGCTACAACGAGTTCGAACGCCTCAACCAGTTCGTCAAACTGCAGCAGCCGCCGCCGGTCAAGTTCAAGGATCTGGAAGCGCACATCAATACGCGCGTTACTTACAACATTCTGCCGATGCAGGTGCGCATCGATTACGTGCGCGTGACCGAAGCTTCGGTGATGGCGAACATCACGGTGCAGTTCGAGAACAAGCGATCTGCAGTTCCAGGCGAAGGACGGCGTGCAGAAAGCGAACGTCAACCTGCTCGGCGCGCATCAGCAACATGACGCGCCGCCCGATCACGACTTTTGAATACCCGCTCTCGAATTGATGCCCCGCCCGACATGCTGCAGAAGTACACCCAGCAGCGGTCGATCTATCAGAAGACGGTTCCGCTCGCCCCGGGCCGGTACCGGTTGAACATCGTCGCCAAAGACACGATCGCCGGCAACCTGAATAATTACGAGGTGGCGCTCGATGTGCCGCACTTCGAAGAAGAGAAGCTGGCATCGAGCAGCCTGATTCTGGCGGACACGATCGAGAGACTGCCGACGAAGAGCATCGGCGGCGGCATGTTCGCCATCGGCGACAGCAAGGTGCGTCCCCGCATCGGCAGCAAGTTTACTAAGGAAGAGAAGCTCGGCATTTACATCCAGTTCTACAACTTCGGGCCGGATGAGAAGACCCAGAAGCCGTCCGGCGTGATCGAGTACGAAATCGACAAGGCAGGGACAAACGAGAAGATCGCGAATTTCACCGAGGAGTTGAACACCATTCCGAATGCTTCCGCCAATCAGGTAATCGTCGAGAAGCAGGTAGGGCTGAGTTCGTTCGCACCCGGAAACTATGTTATTAAGATAAAAGCGACTGACCGGAACCGGAACCAGACGGTCGAGCAGCAGGCACCTTTTACGGTAAGCTAGAGTGTTGTCGGTTTAGTACGGAAGTCAGCAGTGAGCAATCGGAACGCTAGGGCAAATCGCGTATGGAGCCGGGCGGCGGCAGCCAGGCGCTGCGCCCCTCTATGGGTCGGTTCACTGGCACTCTCTCTGATTTTGGCGCTGCCCGTGCATGCGGCGCCGCCGATCCGGTTTTCGGGTGAACTCGGTGGTATGGTCACCGATGTGGCGGGCCGGCCACAGCCGGGCGCCATGGTTCTCCTGCTGAATAAAGAGGAGCGGGTTCTGCAGCGCGCCGCCACCGATGCTCTTGGCGCGTTCGCGTTCGCC
This sequence comes from Terriglobia bacterium, assembly GCA_963709215.1. Taxonomy (GTDB): domain Bacteria; phylum Acidobacteriota; class Terriglobia; order Bryobacterales; family Bryobacteraceae; genus BOG-234. The sequence continues at coordinate 721,909 of CAVPVO010000002.1, forward strand.
GACCTCTCGCCGGACACTTACTCCGTCCACGTTTCGCTGTCCAATTTTGTACCGGCGGTGAAGGATCGTCTGCTGATCAAGCCGGGCATGCGTAGTCTGCTCGAAGTGAATCTGTCGCGCGTATTCAGCTCGGTGCAGCTGGTTTCCATGGCTCCGGTTTCGGGCAGCCTGATGAGCGACAGCTGGAAATGGGCCCTGCGGGCGGACAGCGCCATGCGCCCGATTCTGCGCTTCCTGCCAGTCCAGGTCGGTGGTCCGTCTGACAACGTCGCTCTGGGTACTGCGATATTCGCCGACTCGCGCGGCATGGTGCGTATTTCGGCGGCAGACGGCGCCACGGTATCGAGCGACGGCCAGGCGGATTTCGGTACGCAGTTCGCCTTCGCCACCTCCCTGAATAAGGATAATTTCCTCCACCTCGCCGGCGATGTCGGTTACGCGCCCGGGTCGACCGCGCCTTCCGCCGCCATCCGCACCACCTGGAGCCGGGAACTGCCGACGGGCGACACCCCGGAAGTCGCGGTGACGATGCGTCAGGTTTATACGCCGCTGCGCATCGGACAAGGCGTAATCTCGAATAACGGCGGTTCGCAGATTGACGGTCAGCTTCCCGCGCTCCGCACGCTCGGCACCAGCTTCCGGAACCGTAAGGAGATCAGCGATTCGGCCGAGCTGGAATACGGGTTCGCATACGATAACGTGTCTTTCCTCGACAGCGGGCATTACTTCAGTCCGTGGGCACGGATGACGTATGCGGTACCTCGCGGCAAAGTCGATTTTACGTGGACTTCCGGCAACCCGCGCCCGGATCTCAGCATGGAGACCGTATCGGCCGATGGCCTCGGGTTCTCGAATCAGAGCGCCAACGATCTGCAAAGGGAGCTCGCCGAGGTCGACGTTCTTCCGCGCGTGACGCTGGCGGACGGTCGGGCGAGAATCCAGCGCGGTGAGGATTTCGAGCTCGGCGTTTCGCAGCGCTTCGGTTCGCGTGAGTTTCGCGTCGCGGCCGACCACGAAACCGTTTCCAACACGACGCTCGCCATTTCGTCGTCCGCGCCGGGCCTTTTCCCGGGCGACCTTGTGCCCGATCTTTTCTCGAACAGTTCGCTGTTCAACATGGGGAATTTCGAGGCGTTTGACTACAACGCGTCGATGACCCAGGATTTCGGCGACAACTATAAGGTCAGCGTGATCTACGGATCGGAAGGCGTGCTTTCGCCGCGCGGCACAGCTACCGTCGGAACCGCCGACGATCTCCGCCAGTTGATGGCGGCGTCTCATCGTCCGGCAGTCACTATGCGCGCTTCCGCCACGATCCGTGGTACCGGAACGCGTCTCGTTGCCAGCTATCAGTGGACTGATTATCAACACGCGACGGCGCTGCCGATGTTCTCTACCGAAGGCCCGCGGCCTGAGCCCGGTCTGAACATCATCGTCCGGCAGCCAATGCCGGCCATTCCCGGCGTACCCTGGCACATGGAAGCCACGGCCGAACTGAGCAACCTGCTGGCCCAGGGCTATCTGCCGCTGACGACCACAGGTGGAAACCGGTTTCTGGTTATCAACACGCCCCGAATGATACGCGGCGGACTGGCATTCGTATTTTGAGGAACCACAAACCGATCCTGTTTCTCCTGCTGGTTCCCGCGGTGCTTGCGGCGGAAGACAACATCACGTTCAACAAGCACATTGCGCCGATCATCTACAACAACTGCGCGTCGTGCCATCGGCCCGGCGAGGCGGCGCCGTTTTCGCTGCTTTCGTATCAGGACGTTCAGAAGCGCGGCAAAACGATCGCTGCCGTCACGGCCGCAAAGTTCATGCCGCCCTGGAAGGCTGAGCCGGGTTCTTATCCGTTTAAGGACGAGCGACGGCTGAAGGATTCGGAAGTCGCTCTCATTCAGCAGTGGGTGAAGCAGGGCATGCCGGAGGGCAAAGCGAGCGACGCGCCTCCCGCGCCAAAGTTCGCTTCCGGCTGGATGCTCGGCGAACCCGATCTCGTGATCGAGATGCCCGCCGCGTATCACGTTCCCGCGGACGGTCCCGACATCTACCGCAACATGGCCGTGCCGCTCGGGCTGACGGAAGACAAATGGATCACAGCCATTGATATGAAGCCCACGGCGCGCGCCGCCGTGCATCACGTGCTCTATTTCACGGACCCGGCCGGCAAAGCGCACACGCGTCAGCAGGGTCCGGAGCCAGGCTACAGCGGTATGCGCCCGGGCGGCGCGAACGTACAGCAGATCGGCGGATGGGCCGTCGGCGCGCAGCCCCACATGCTGCCCGAAGGTCTCGCGATTCCGGTCACGAAGGGATCTGATTTCGTGATTCAGTATCACTTCCATCCCAACGGCAAACCCGCCGAGGAGAAGTCGCTCATCGGTCTCTACTTCGCCAAAGAAGCGCCCAAACGGACTTTGATTTCGGTGATGCTGCCGCCCACCTATTCGCTGTTCTCAGGCCTGGACATTCCCGCCGGCGAAAAGGACTTCGTCATCCGCGATTCGTACACGCTGCCTGCTGCCATCGATGCGGTATCGATCGGCGCGCATGCGCATTACATCGGCAAGCAGCTTAAGATGACCGCCACGCTTCCGAACGGGGAAGTGAAGACGCTGCTCTCGATCACGAACTGGGACTTTGCCTGGCAGGATCGCTATTTCTTCCAGGATTTCGTCACGCTGCCCAAAGGGACGCGCCTCGATGCCGAGGTGCACTGGGATAACTCAGCGTCGAATCCGCGCAATGTTTCGTCGCCGCCGATCCGCGTCCAGTGGGGCGAACAGTCGAAGGACGAGATGGGTTCGGTCACATTGGTTGGTGTGCCGCACGATGAGGCGGATCTCGCTCTGCTGCGGGGCGATATTCAGAAGCACACGGTGACGGCGGCCACGACGCGCATGGCAGCCGATCCGGACTTACGTAAGAAAATCGCGCAGTTGCTCGCGGAGTGAAATGAAACCGCTGCTCCTGCTCGCACTGGGAACTATCCTGCATCCCTCAGTCGCGGTGCGGGATATCGACGGTGTCGTGCGCGAACCGCTCAAAGTGGATAAGGGCAAGGCGGAGGCAGTATTCTTCGTCACGAACGACTGCCCGATTTCCAATTACTATGCGCACGAAATCCGGCGCATCTGCGAGGATTACGCGAAACGCGGCGCGGGTTGCTCGCTGGTCTACACCGACCCCGCAATGACCGATGAACAGGCCCGGCAGCACTCTGCGGAGTACGGCCATGGCGCCTATCCGAAGATCGTTGACCGGAGTCACATGCTGGTCAAAGCCGCGGGTGCAAAAATTAATCCGACAGCCGTGATTGTCACGTCCGACGGACGCATCGCTTATCGCGGCCGTATCGACAACTCCTATGCCGCGATCGGGGTGCAGCGCCGCGTCGTGACGGAGCACGATCTGCGCGATGCGCTGGATGCCGTCATAGCGGGCCACCCGGTCCCGCGGCCCGAGACACAACCCGTCGGCTGTTACATCCAGTAAAGCCAGCAATCAGTGCCGCCAGTCGCGGTCGCGATCATGATCCCAGCGGTGATCATGTTCGATACGGCCGTGCGGTCCATCCCAATAGCCGTTGTAGTACAGTCTGCCATCATGCCGGGGGCCGACCCAGACAGCGCCCGCATAAGGTGGACGGGACCAGTAACCGTCATGCCAAACGTAGCGGCCGCTGACCGGATACCAGTATCCGGCGACCCATGAGTAGCCAGGGCCGGGCGAGGGCGGCACCGCAACCACTCGCGCCGGTGGCGGGGGCCCGATGGAAATCCCTACCGACACAGCACCCCAGGCGATACCGGCTGCCAGCACCAGCGAAGCCAGCGCCAGCACTTTTTTCATGTTGAAAGCCTCCGGCGGTCACGAGAAGCAAGGCAATCGCCAAACGCTCAGGCGGACGCCGCGAGCTTCCTGATCTCCGCGATGCGAGGCGCGCGGCTCTTCGGACTGTCGAGACTGAATGAACGAAGATCGCCGAGGTCCTCGCGTACGTACGCCTCTGTGGCCTTGACAGCTTTCTCCATGGCGTTGTCTCGCGGCACAAATGAGAGCCAGGCGATGGTGCCCGTTTCCACGTCGAATTGCCAGCGGCCGACCAGTCGCCCGCGATCCAGGATGGCGTGGCCGGGGACGTTCTTCGCGATGTCAGCCTGCTCGGCCGATTGCTCAATAAGCCTCTTCCAGTCGTCGCGCAGATGAGTGATGCCGTCGAGACTGCTGACGAGCGCGTAGTGCGGCTTCTTCGGCGGCTGAAACTTGTCCCAGGCGGCGCGATCCTCCGGCAGCAGAAACATCCCGGGCTCGACTTCGATCAGCCCCAGTGGCTCGATGGCGTCCTTTGTCGCCTTTACGCCGAGTCCCGCGAATGTCTGGAATTCGGCCACCGCCGCCGGACCGATCCACGAAAAATAGCGGCGCGCGAGATCGGTGAAGCTGCCTTTCGGTGCACACTTCCACGCCGCGTATTTGTAGCGCTGGCCGTCAATGCGGCCGTTCACCGGCACGCGCCGGATTTCGCCCGCCGACTGCAGAAGACCAAGCGCAACGGGCAATGTCGTTGTCAGGCCTTTCTTCTGTCCTTCGGCGCCGAGACTGCGCACGGCATCGCCGAGCTTCTTCTTCAGGGCATCCGGATCGAGGGGCTCTTGTACCAGAGCCTTTTTCACCGCTGCGCAGAGCTGATCGATCTCTTTGTCGGTTACGCCGAGCCGGCGCGCGACTTTGAGTTCATCGTCCGCGAACGGGTGTCCCGCCGCGAGCGCCAGAGCAAAATCCGATTTGCCGACGACCCACGTGCATCCGCGGGCGCCGGGGAGTTCGTGAATCTCAGTCTTTGCGAGAGCTGCGTCCACATCCGGGCGTCGAAGCCCTGCGCGCGCGAACAAAGTCAGATAGGGCGCACCGCCGCCGATGGAGCGCGCCCAGCCGGTTTGTGCCAGAACGTCCGCAGCTTTCATCCCGGTGAGGCTGCCGTCGAGGCCCTGCCGATGCCACCACCACGCCCGAAGCTTTGTCATCGAATCCGTCATTGTATGACCAGCGTGGCTGTGTTCGAGGAATAACCATTTGTCGTCACGACAACGGGTACCGCCGAACCGGTTACGCCCGGAGGAATCTGGCAGTTCACCTGGTCGAGTCCTTCGTAGCTCGGGACGGGTCCGGCGAAGAAGAACGCGCCCGCGCAGCTCTGGCCGCCGACGGTGACTGTAGTCGTCAGTCCCGGCGCAACGCCTATGCCGGTCAAAAACAACGCCACGTAATCGCCTGCGTGCAGAGGATTCGCCGGTGTGATCACGACGCCTGTCACCGCGTTTTCCGCCGCGGCAGGTCCGTTCGCCACGCCCGTCGATGTGAAGATGCTGGGCACGGCGGGTACGACCACTACGTTGACCGTCTGCTGACCGATGGAATTCTTCACGGTGAGGCGCAGCAGCAGGGAACTGATGTTCTGCGCAACGGCTGCGGGATAAATGAAGTTGATCTGCGTGGGGCTGATGTATTCGATCTGCGCAGCGGTCTCATTGACAATTACCGTAACGTCGCCCAGCTGCGTGGGATAGGGCTGGGGCGACTGCATCGTCGCGCTGGTCAGATTCGACCCGTAAACCGTGACGAACGCGCCGGGCGCCACATCGCGCGGAAACTGGGCGATGCCGGCCGGCACAACGCCGGTAATCGTCGGGCCGGTCTTGGCGATTGTCACCTGCGTGGTTCCAGCGGTTTGCTGGGGCGTGAAGGTCAAGCTTCCCGTTCCGGTGACATTTACTGTCAGTTCCTGTGCAAAGAGCAGGTGCAACGGTATCGCCTCGCTGAAAGCGATCCCACTCGCGGGATTCAGCCCCAGATCGGTCGCGCTGGTGATCGCTTCCGTGGCGCCATTCGCATTCGCGCCGCCGATGAGAACCCCGCCGTAATCGAAATTCGGATCGTTCTCGATCGCCTCCCCGAGGCTCTTCCACGCGTTTGTCCCGGTGAGGAACGAGGTGATGATCTGACCCACCACGTTGTTGGTATCGTTGATCTGGTTCAGCGCGGGCGTGCTGGCGGGGCAGACCCCCAGCGTGACGGTCAGCGGATCTGAGGTGTGGCAGTCGGGCACGACGCGGGTTCGTCCCGCGATCGCGAATCCGATGGAAGCGCTGGTGAGTTCCACGATTCCATCGTCGAAGTGGAGGAGATTGGTGCCTGCCGCAACCGATTCCGCTCCCGTCCCGCCGTTGCCCGCAATGGCCAGGGCATTGACGCCGCGCAAATCGTCCGTACCCTGGTTCCACGTGTTCAGGGCGAACAGAAACTGGCTGCCCAGCGACATCTCATGCGTCTGCGTGTCGTTGCCAAGGTCGGACGCGACGTATGTCCCGAAGTGCGGCGTCCCGAGGAAGATCGCGTTGCGGATGCCGGGATTCTGCGGAGGGATGAACGTAGGGGCCGCGCCTGCCGTCAGCGGCTGCATGCCGGAAAGATAAGCCCGCACGATGAGTCCGCCCATGCTGTGCGCCACCACGTCGACCAAGGGGACCGGTGCGCCGTTCGCGTACTTCAGCGATGCGAGAAACGTTCCGAACGCCGCGCCAAGGGTCTCAATCGGTGCACCGCCAGGGACGCTGCAGTTATCGAAATAGACCGTGACCAGACCGCTGGCCTCGAGTACCTGATCGACGCTTCCGAAGTTGCTCTGGAAGCTCGAGCTGCCCGTGCAGCCGAGTTGGTAGCCGTCCAGAAAGACCACCGGTACGACGCCGTTCGGAATCGCAGTAGGCTGGACCAGCTGTGCGCCGGCTGTAAAAGGGATGGCAACAAGGAGTGCCCAAAGCGACGCGAAGCGCATATCGCTATGCTACCGAGCCGATGCGGGCAATATCTGGTCCAGGGTGCTCCGGCTGGCGCAGTTTGCGGATCTTCGCGCAGGATTCAATTGTCCCGTTCCGGCACAAACGGCTGCAAGCCCCTGAAAACAGGCTTCATAATTAATCGGTGCGTTTCGGCACCCCGGGTGCACTTAGTCGCGGCACAGGAGAGAACATCATGGGTAACAAGAAGAATCCGAACCGAATCTGGACAGTCGTGATTTGCGGTGTGGCTGCGTCTGCATTGAGCCTGCCCGCTTTTGCCCGCGACAACGGCACGCCGGTTGATATTCATGCGACAATCACGGGCGTCCATGAAGTTGCCGAGGGTCCGCTTGCCGGCCTCCACGCTGAAGCCAAAGTCAAAGGGAAAGTGGTCGACATCTACCTTGCGCCGATGAACTTCGTGAAAAAGTACGACGTGGCCGTGAAGCCTGGCCAGGAAGTACATATCGTCGGCATCGAGACCCCTGAAGCTGCCGGAGACGTGGTGCTCACCCGCGAAATCACCACGGGAGCGCTCGATAAACGCACAGGCATCTTCCACGAAAACATGACGATCTATCTGCGCAACGACGAAGGCCCGCTCTGGTAGTGAGTGCCATCGCGCGCTGAAAGGCCTCCTTACCCATGAGGCCCCCAGGTAAACAGCGACCCTCAGAATCTGTGTATCGAGCCTGATAAGATTCTGGAGGTCGCTGGCGACTTGGAGGATTTCATGAGCTTAAACCGAAATATTGCCGTCGCACTGAGCCTGCTCGGTGCGACGTTCGTTTTTGGCCCCTGGGCGCATCCAGTAATGCTGCGGGCACAGCAGCCGCCCCCGGATGGAAAAACGACAGGTCCCGGGGTGCAGGCCCCTTCCGATTCGAAAGAACCCGAGGTTCTTGCCGGGTGCAAGACGCCTCCTCCGGCTCGCGGCGGTGGACGCGGACGCGGTCCTGCGGGCGGGCGCGGTCCCGCCGGGCCGGCAGAGGCGCGGAGTGTCACCATCACCGCCATCCCCGGCGTCATCGCTGCCGGTGTGCAATGGACGCAGGTCTGGGATACCACGGGCAACAACGCCGACGGCATCATAGCCACCAAAGACGGCGGCATTCTTCTGGCCCAGAACAACAACAGCAAGGTTCTGAAACTCGACAAGAACGGCAAGACAACGGTTGCTTACGACAACCTCAATACCAGCGGCGCCGTCTCGATGAACTCGAAAGGCCTGCTTCTTGCCAACAACCGCGGACTGCGCGCCAACATCGAGGAACTCGAACCGAAACGCCAGAACTTCGCCAACACGTACAACGGCGATTCTTTCGACTGCATCGGCGGCGTGCTGAACGACCTTACAGTTGACAGTAAGGGCGGGGCGTACTTCACGATGGGCGGTCTTTATTATGCGAATCCGCAGGGTGTAGTTACGAAATACGGCCAGGACCTGAACACGAACGGGATCATTCTGAGCCGCGATGAAAAGACTCTCTTCGTCACCAACGGCGGCAGACTCATGGCTTTCGATGTCGGGGCCGACGGCGCGCTCAGCAATCAGCGCGAGTTCGCCAAATGGGAGGGCGGCGGCGGTGACGGCAGCGCGGTCGACTCGGAAGGCCGCATCTACGTCACTACAGGCCAGGGAATCCAGGTGATTTCACCCGATGGCAAGGTGCTCGGCCTGATTCCCACGCGTCGCAACGTAATCACGTGCGCGTTCAGCGGCAAGAACAAGAAGACGCTTTATGCCGTCGAATGGGATCCCGCAAACGGGGGTCACGACTACATTGTGACCATTCCGATGCTGTCGCAGGGATTCAAAGGCCGCGCGAAATGAAAAGGTTGATTCCGGGGCTGCTGATCGTCGGCACCGCGTGCGCGGCGCCTTGTGACCGCGGCTGTCTGCGGCAGGCGCTCGATGTCTACCTGACGGCAGTCGTCGCGCACAATCCCGCGGCAGCGCATTTGTCGCCAGGTTATCGGGAGACGCAGAACTCTGCCGTGAAGCGGCCCGGCGCGGGGATCTGGCAGTCCGCAACAGCCCTCGGGAAACTGCAGCGGCGCTATCTCGATCCCGAGACCGGGCAGGCGGGCTATTTCGGAACGCTCGAAGAGCCGGCTGGTCCGGCGGTCGTGACGTTGCGCCTTAAAGTCGACAACGGCAAAGTCAGCGAAGCCGAATGGTTCGCCGCGCGTAAGAACGATCCAGGCATCGGACCCAACGCGGGCGCGCAGGCCAATGCGGCTTTCTACGACGCGGCCTACCTGCTTGAACACGCCCCGCCAGAGCGCACCGTGCCGAAAGCCGAGCGCCTTTCGCGGCCGGACCTCATCGGCATCACCGACAGTTATTTCGACGGCCTTTCCGCGCACGACGGCACGTTGATCATCGCCCACCAGGGTTGCGTACGCCTCGAAAACGGTGTGCTGACGACGCAGCGGCCGGGCGCCAACGGAGGTCCGCCGACAGACTGCACCGATAACGGCGGGATGCGGAATATCTACGCGGTGGTCGACCGGCGCTATCCAATCGTGGATGAAGAAGCCGGCGTCGTACTGGCGCTCGGCGTGTTCGAACGCATGCCCGGTGCAGCCATGCGGCGCAATATGTTCAGCGAGTGGTTCTACATCGACCAGGCTGGTTCAAACCAGGCAAAAATTCGTTCGGTTTACTCATCGATGTTTTACCCGGACCAGAACGCCATGGTGCCGAACTGGCCGCCTTACTCCGGCAACTGGCAGCCCGCGCCGCCGGTGAAGTAGCGGCTCGTCACCGGGGACGAACGGCTCTCGGGCAGCAGCTTGGCGCGCAGGCGACGACCCCTTCCTTCATCGCTTTGTGGACCAGGTCGATCAGGCCTTTGACGAACGTTCGGTGCGTTCCGGCTGTCCCGGCGCGTACGAATTCGATCCCGCGCTCGCGGGCCAGTTCCGCGGCGACCACGTCGAGATCGTAGATCACTTCCATGTGGTCTGACAGAAAGCCGATCGGCACGACGACGAGCTTTTTCACGTCAGTGGTTTTGATGTAATCCCCGATATCCGGCTCAAGCCAGGGCTGCGTTGGCGGACCGCTGCGGCTCTGGTACACCAGTATCGGCTCGCCGAAATTCAACTGGTCGTTGACGCGTCCGGCCGCTTCTTTGAGTTGCGATTCGTACGGGCTCGACTGCGCCATGGATATCGGGATGCTGTGCGCGGTGTAAACAACCTGGGCGTCCGGCAGCTTCGCGAGGGCTTTACCCACGCGATCGACCATCGTATCGATGAAGCCGGCGTGGTTCCAGAAGGGCGGCAGTTTGTCGATGACCGGCGCGTCGGGGACCACGCTTCGCACCGCGTCAATGTCCTCGAGATACTGTCGGCAGCCGGAGTAGGAGCCGAATGCAGAAGTCGGAATCGCCAGAGCCCGTTCGACGCCGGCATCGCGCATCTCTTTAACCGTGTCGGCGAGCATCGGATTCCAGTTGCGGTTACCCCAGTAGATGGGCACTTCGAGGCCTTCGGCGCGCAGCACGCGGATCAGGTCGCGGCACTGGTCGTTGATCGGGCTGCGGCCGTCGAAGTGGTAGTAGTGTTCGGCGACCTCAAGCAGCCTTTCGTGCGGAACATTGCGCCCGCGCAGGACGTTTTCAAGGAAGGGAATAACGTCTTCGCGCTTTTCGGGGCCGCCGAAGGAAATCAGCAATACGGCGTCGTAGCTCATGAGTTTGCGGCCTCCGGGATCAGCGCGTAAGGACGGATGGGCGATGCTGTGCCGCCGCGAATTTTCAGGGGCGTGGCGACGAAAAGGAACTCACGCGAACCGGTGGCGGCAAGCTCTTCCAGATTCAGGCACTCGATGATGTGAATGCCGGAATCGACCAGCAGGTGGACGTGCACCTCCATCTCAGGGCTTGGTACGAACTCGAACGGCGCGGTCTCCGACCCCGCAGCGAGGACCCTGCGCTCGCTCAGCCAGCGCGCACCGGCCAGCTTCGGACCCGGGCTGTGGAGCTGTGAGATGAACTGCGCCGGATCGTTCCAGTATTTCGACCAGCCTGTGCGAAGGAGAACGACGTCGCCACTCCCGATCTCAATATCCGCAGCGGCGCGCGCGAGATGGTCGGGCGTGATGACGAAATCGACCGGCAAAACGTCGACGCCTTGCAGACCCGCGATGTCGAGCAGCACACCGCGCCGGAAGATCGGGGGGATCGTGTCGACGGACAGGTTTTCTATCCCGCCTGCATAGGTCTGCGCGCCGGATGTCTCCTTTCCGCCGTGCAGCTTTCCGTGAGCCGAATAGTGACACAGCGCATCGATGTGAGTGCCGGTGTGCGTGCTCAGCGTGATGGCTTCCGCGGCGGAACTGGCGCCTGCCGGATGCACGCTTTCGCCATGCTTTTTGCTCAGGCTGTACAAATAGGGCGCGTGCAGAGGATAGTGCGGGATGCCGATGAAATAGGGCTGCGCCAGATCGATGGCGCGGCACTCCGAGATCCTGCCGAGAAGCTCAGTGAGGGCGGACAACTCACCAGTTTACCGGTGATCTTTATCCGGATCGGGACGGTCTTTATCCGGCGGCGTATCGATATCGAGGGTGCGTCTGGTTTTTTCGCGGGCTGTTTCAAGATCGGTGTTCAGCTCGCGGCTGGCTTTCCTGGTTTCGACCTCCGCCTTTTGCAGAGCTTCGCGGGAATCGTGTTTCAGTTGATCCGCCGATTGCCGCGCCTGTTCACGGGCGTGATCTTCATCACTTCGCGAGCACGCCCCAAGCGCGCAAGCCATCACCAACCAAGCTGCAGTTCTCACGGCAATCTGAACTGCACGACGGTGGCCAAACCTTCAGGCACAAAGGTTAGCGATGACGGCTTTGGCGGCCCCGACCGCCACGGTGTCCTCGATCAGCGCCTTTGCCAGGGCCGGCATCTTCACGCGCTTCCGGTACTGGAAGCCGGCATAACCCGCGGCCACGGCGGCCGTTCCTCCGATGAGCGCGCCCATGATTTGCTGGCGGCGCGTGTGCCCTTTCGCAATCGCCAGTCCGCAGACTGCGCCGGATACAAAGCGGGCCGCCAACGACGCCGGCTGGATGCGATCCGGCATCGACGGAAGTTTGTCGGCCACCACCTCCGCCGCTGCGAGAACCAACAGGGTGACAGCCGCGCCATCGGTGGCGAGCCAGGCGAGGGGTGTGCCCTTCAGATTCAGCACCCGCTGGTTTGCGGCGCTGGCTGTAATCGCCGTGCCCGTAAACGTGCGGAGCCCGCAAACCGCTCCCATTGCCGCCGCGCATGCATAGTTCATGGTTCGATTGTCGCGCGGGGCCCGCCGCAGAGACAATCTGTCAGAGTGGCGATCGATACTACGCGATGGAAAGCGGTCCGTCAGACCGCGACAGCTCGACCAGCATCGCCTCGCGCCTGGTGTTCGCGGCGTTCACGGCGGAATCGAGCCCGATGTTGTAGAAGATCTTGCCCACCACCGCGGCGATCAGGAGTATGCCCGCGAAAACAAGCTCGTTATCGAACACCGTGCGCGCCCAGTAGGCGAGGACTATCGGCAGCAGCAGGAAAGGCGCAAGCCAGATGCTGAGTGCCTGCAGCTTGCCGGTCATCTGGTTCATCTTGTCGGGATCCATCGCACGCGGCATGCGGACCGAGAGAATGTTCCCCATGGAAAACCAGTAGAGCGCCGCGATGAGGATTACCATAACGGCTTCAGCGCACTCGCCGGGGGTAACCGGTAACCGGACAGCGAGGCTCAGCAGGGCAATCACGGCAATCTGCGGGAGGAGCAATAACGCCACTGCGAGGTTTTTCGCCACGAGCGCGTCGCGGAACCGGATGGGCCACGAAAAGTATCCCTGGACGGCGGAACGGTCGAATCCGAACGCGTTCCAGTAGCTGATCGGTCCCAGCATCAGCAGACCGTAGAGCGCCATGATGGTCACCGAGTTCCGCACCCAGAATGAAGGCAGGTTGTGCGGATTGCGCAGGGACGGCAGATAAAGAATGATGCCGAAGAAACAGGACATCGCATAAACCATGCGGAAGCGCGGGACGCGGAAGAGGGTGCGGAGCTCTTTTTCGACCAGCGCGGCGAGGGGGTCACTGAGGAAGCGCGAGGGGGCGCGGTACAGGAGTTCTTTGAATCCGGGGGGACGCAGGTCGGGTGGCTGGAGAGTTGAAGAGTGCGCGAGGTCCTCGCGGAAGCTTTTTTCGAACTGCCTCCTTCCGAACCAAACCGCCAGAGCGAGCCAGAGCGCTGAAATGAACACTGAGGCGGCGACGCCATCGCCGAGCATCAGATGTGCGGCTGCGCCCCATGGCCATATCATCTGCGACGGCGCGAGACGAAGCAGTGCGCCGTTGCCGGGGTTGAAGGTCAACAGCAGCCGGGGCAGCAGCAGAAGCACAACCAGCAGCAACATGCCGGCTTCTTTCAGACGGCTGCGCCGAAAAAGGTTTTCGACCCAGCTGCGCGTGCCCGCGGAGAGCAGGATATTGGTGGCGGCGAAGAGAACCGCTGCGAGCGCAACGAAAGATTTCACCGCACGGCTGTAAAACGGGTTGCGGATGAGGCCGGCGGCTGCGCCGGCCAGCAGGATCAGCATCTCCGCGCAGCTGGTAAGGCGTAGAAGGATTTCCACCGTAAAGAGCTTGCGGTGCGGAATCGGATAGACCTGCAGCTTGCGCAGATCGAGCGATGCGCCGAATCCAGCGGTGATCACAGGCGCCAGATGCCAGTAGAGCATCGCGAAGAACAGTCCGGTGGAAAGCGCTGGCAGGAAAGTCCCTGTCAGGTTGGGATTGGAGAAATAGGCAGCGATTCCGAGCGCGAAGAACGCCCAGAAGGTGTAGAAGATGAAACTGCCGACGACGCCGAATATGGCCCCGGCGCGCCGCGTTCCCACACGCAGGCGCATGCTGAGAATCTGCGCGCGCAGGATAGCCCGGACCATCAGCCGAGCCACTCCAGCTTTTCGAATTCGCGGCCCACGCCGCGTTCGCCGGCCACGAGGCGGACAAAGAGGTCTTCGAGGGTTTCCGAACCCGCGCGCAGATCGCGCATGTTGACTTCGGCGACGATGCGGCCTTCGTGGATGATGGCGGCCTGATCACAGAGACGCTCGACGACTTCGAGGACGTGGGAGGTCAGAAAGATGGTCGCGCCGCGTGACACCTGATCGAGCAGAATGTCTTTCATCAGTCGCGCACCGACGGCGTCCACGCCTTCGAAAGGCTCGTCCATCAGAAAGAGTTCCGGCCGATGAATCAGCGACGCCGCCATGGCGACACGCTTGCGCATGCCTTTTGAATATTCGGCGATTAGTTTGCGTTTTTCATTGGAGAGTTCAAACAGGTCGAGCAGCTCCTTAGCCCGCTGGACGGCGAGGGGCCGGGGCAGGCTGTACATGCGGCCGACGAATTCGAGAAACTCCGCGCCGGTGAGGCGGTCGAAGAGCAGTGATTCGTCCGGGACGAGACCGATGCGCTGCTTGATTGCCAGTTCCTCGGCAGGCATGGGAAGCCCGAGGAGTTCGATTGAGCCCGATGTTGCCGGGATGAGTCCGGTGAGCATGCGGATCGTGGTGGATTTGCCGGCGCCGTTCGGACCGAGGAAGCCGAAGAACGAGCCGCGCGGCACGGTAAGACTTAGACCATCGACTGCCGACTTGCCATCGTAGACTTTGCGCAGATCGCGCACTGCGATGGCAGGCGTGAGGTCGGGCATGGAAACCAGGTTATCAGTTGCCTCCGCCAAGACGCTAGAATCGACTGTTGCCGATGCCTGAACCCTTAATCATCAGTGGATCGGCCATGGTCGGTTGGGTCAGTGCTTCGGGATTTGTGAAGCTACTGGTTTCGGCCGACAAGCTTGAACTCAGAGTGGGATTCCTCGGGCGTTACGCGTTTCGGCCGGAACAAGTGGTTTCAGTCACGCGTGTTTCGTGGATGCTGTACCGGGGCATTCGAATCGAGCACTGCATCCCCAGCTATCCGCGGCAGATCATATTCTGGTACCGGGCCAATCCCGAAGCGCTTCTGAAGAGGATACGCGAATCGGGTTTCGAGCCCCGAGCCCCCGCTTCAGCGATACCGATTCGATCCGGCTTGGCGATTCGCTGGCAGGCGATTCTCATCGGGTTCGCAGTGTGGACCTCTCTTCCGTTCATCGCCGAGAGGTTGCAGGCTTTTACGGCAACTGCCTGGATTCTGCTGATGCTCAACCCGGCGCTTCTTTTCTTCTTTTCGTTCTGGACGCCACGAAGTGCGGCCCTGCAGAGGATGATTGTCAGCGAGGGCAGAAATCCCGGCGAGATAAAACCGCTTCTCAATCTTTTCGCCCTACTATCCGGGATTGGTTTATTAGTCGCTGGAATCGTGATTATCTTCCAGACCACAGTAAAGTAGCGGACCCAGCGCTCCGGCGATCGCTCAGTTTGCGCTACGCTGCACGGCGTGGATAATCTGGATATGGAGTATCGGCAGCTTGGTCACTCTGGTCTGATGGTTTCCGCGCTGAGCTTTGGCGCGGGTACGTTCGGCGGTGGAAATGAGTTCTTCGACGCATGGGGCGGGAGCGGCGTGGAGGAAGCGACGCGCATAGTGGGTTTGTGCCTCGATGCGGGGATCAATCTGTTCGACACGGCCGACATTTATTCGAACGGGCGTTCAGAGGAAGTTCTGGGCAAGACTATCGCGGGTAAACGGCACGAGTTGCTGATTTCGACGAAGGCCACCTTTCGCATGGGCGAGGGCGCCAACAACGTCGGATCGTCGCGCATCCATCTGACGGCGTCGCTCGAGGGCAGTCTGCGACGACTCGGCACGGATTACGTGGACATTTACCACATGCATGGCTTCGACGCGACCACGCCGGTGGAGGAAACGCTGTCGACGCTGGACGGCTTTGTGCGCAGCGGCAAGGTGCGCTACATCGCGTGCTCGAATTTCTCCGGCTGGCATCTGATGAAGTCGCTGGCCGTGTCCGAGCGATACGGGTGGTCGCGCTATGTCGGCCATCAGGTGTACTATTCGCTGATCGGCCGCGATTACGAATGGGAGTTGATGCCGCTTGCGCTGGATCAGAAGGTGGGCGCGCTGGTGTGGAGTCCGCTCGGGTGGGGCAGGCTGACCGGCAAGATTCGGCGCGGGCAGCCGTTGCCCGAGGTGAGCCGTCTGCACAAGACGGCGGGTATGGGGCCGCAGCCGAGTGACGAATATCTGTATCATGTCGTCGACGCGATCGATGAGATCGCGAAAGTGACCGGTAAATCCGTGCCGCAGATTGCACTGAACTGGCTGCTGCAGAGGCCGAGCATTTCGACCGTGATCATCGGCGCGAGCAACGAAGAACAGCTGCGGCAGAATCTTGATTCCACGGGCTGGAGTCTGACGGCCGAACAGGTAGCAAAGCTCGACGCAGTGAGCCAAACAGCGCGCGCTTATCCTTACTGGCATCAGGCGCAGTTCAAGGAACGCAATCCGCTTCCGGTGAGCTGAACCCGGATATACTGTTTCAGCACAGGAGCTCGCATGAAACCAAGTCGGCTGATGTTATGTGCGGCGGCGTTTTGCGCCCCGGTATTCGCGCAGTTTGCAGGGTCTATGAACGCCGTGCCCGGTGGCGATCTGAGCGGCAACTGGACGCCCGCGCCGCACGACGAGCAGGTGGGCAACCCGGCGCTGGTGGAGTATTACGGGGTACCGATTAATGACGGTGCGCGCGCGTTCGGACTGGCGTGGAGCCCGTCGCGATCGACTTTGCCCGAACATCAGTGCCAGGTGCATCTGGTTTCCTACATCTACGGCGGTCCACTGAATCTGCGCATCTGGTCGGAACGGGATCCGCAGTCGCAGAAAGTGATCGCGATCAGGCAGTACATGAGCACTTACGAGCAGAACCGGACGATCTGGATGGACGGACGTCCGCATCCGTCGCCCAACGCCCCGCATACGTGGATGGGTTTTTCGACCGGCAAGTGGGAAGGCGACATGCTGACCGTCTACACCACACACATCAAGATGGGCGAACTGCGGCGAAACGGATTGCTCGAAAGCGATCAGGCAACGCTGGTGGAGCACTTCTTCCGCTATGGCGATCTGATGACGCACGTCGCGATCGTGACCGATCCGGTCGACGCTTACCGAGCCGTTCATCCGCACGCAGACGTTTCGGCTGAATACGCGCGGAAGGGCAGAACTGGCTGTATCCGTGCGAGTACGTGGAAGAGGTGGTGAGGCCGCAGAGGGTGAGGTGCCGAGCTATATGCCGGGCGAGAATCCTTTTCTGGCGGAGCACGCGAACAAGCTGCATATCCCGGTGGAGGCCGCGCTGGGCGGCGCGGAGACGATGTATCCGGAGTATCGGCTGAAGATCAAAGAGCTCGAGGCAAGAAGGCCTCCAGTAAATGAGAACGGGAATACTCGTTGCGGCCCTGGTTCTTTGTGCGTCTGGCCTGCTCGCGCAGCAGACGGGCGACCTGGATGTTCTGCACGTGCAGGGGAACGTCTGGATGATCGCGGGGGCGGGCGGAAATATCGCGCGTCGAGATCGGCGACATGGGCGTGGTGGTTGTCGACACGGGGCTGGAGCAGAACGCGAACAAGGTGGTGGCCGCCATTCGCAAGCTCACGGACAAGCCGATTCAGTACATCATGAACACGCACATGCATCCCGATCACATGGGCGGGAACATCGATCGTGCGCAAAGCCGGGCGTCACGATCACCGGCGCTAATGTCACCGGAGACATCAACGATGCGACGGCCGGAGCGGCGATCCTGGCGCATCAGAATGTGCTCAACCGGGTGAGCGCGCCTTCGGGCAAACAGGCTGCGATGGCGCCGGATGCGTGGCCCACGGATACGTACGTCACCGGGCAGAAGGAGCTTTACTTCAACGACGAACCGATCGTGATGCTGCACCAGCCGAATGCGCATACCGATGGCGACAGCTTCGTTTTCTTCCGGCGGTCGGATGTGGTGGCGACGGGGGACATTTTCGTGACGACCAGCTATCCGTACATCGATATCGAGAACGGCGGCAGCATTCAGGGCGAGATCGACGCGCTGAATAATCTGCTCGACATCGTCATCCCGAAGCACGAGGAGGAAGGCGGGACGTACGTGATTCCGGGCCACGGGCGGATCTGCGATGAATACGACGTGCTTGAGTACCGCGACATGATCACGATCGTCCGCGACCGCGTGCAGAATGCAATTAAGAAGGGGATGACGCTGGAGCAGGTGCGCGCGGCCGGTTATACGAAAGACTTCGACGGGCGCTGGAGCGCTAAGAGCGGGTACGGGACCGCGGATAACTTTGTCACAGCGGTGTATAAGAGCCTGAACGCTGCGAAGAAGTAAGACAGCTCTGTTTAAGTAAAGGCACCGGCGGCGAGACCGCCGGCGTTACACTACGGCCATGTCGGCGACGCGTTCCTGTTTCCACAGTTCGATGTAGCCGTGAGAGCTGCTGCATCATGTCGCGGAAGCCCTCGATGGTGAGCGACTGCGCGCCGTCGCTGACGGCCTTTTCGGGGCAGGGATGCACTTCGACGATCATGCCGTCGGCGCCGATCGCGACCGCGGCCTTGGCGATGCGCCGGCACCAGGCTGCGTTTGCCGGTGGCATGGCTGGGATCGACGATCACCGGCAGATGCGTCAGTTCATTGAGCACCGGAACCGCCGAGATGTCGCAGGTATTGCGCGTGGCGGTTTCGAAAGTGCGGATGCCGCGCTCGCAGAGCATCACCTGCGAATTGCCGTGCGCCACGACGTACTCGGCCGACATCAGCAGTTCCTTGATGGTGGAGCTGAGGCCGCGCTTCAGCATCACGGGACGGCCGCAGCGGCCGAGCGCTTTGAGCAGCGCGAAGTTCTGCATGTTGCGCGCGCCGATCTGCATGATGTCGGCGTATTCGGCGACCAGATCGACATCGCGATCGCTCATGACTTCGGTGATGACGGCGAGGCCGGTGGCTTCGCGCGCTTTGGCGAGCAGCTTCAGCCCTTCGTCTTCCATGCCCTGGAAATCGTAAGGCGAAGTGCGCGGTTTGAAGGCGCCGCCGCGCAGAATCTTCGCGCCGGCCGCGGCCACGGCTTCCGCGGTCTCCATGATCTGCTTTTCGCTTTCGACCGAGCAGGGGCCGGCCATGGTGACGAATTCGTCGCCGCCGATTTCGGCGCGGCCGACGCGGATCACGGTGCGCTCCTTGCGGAATTCCTTGCTGACGAACTTGTAAGGGGCGGAAATGCGCACGGCGTTTTCCACGCCGGGCGTGGCTTCGAGCGATTCGAGACAGGCGTCACGTCGCCGCCGACGCCGACGACGCCGATCACGACGCTCTCCTCGCCTTCGATCGAATGGACCTCTGAATCCGAACTCCTGAATCCGTTCGCATGACATGTTCGACTTCCTGCTTGGTGGCATGCGGGCCGCATCGAGATAATCATTTGAAACCTTCCATAAAATAAAAAACCCACTCTTTCGAGTGGGTTGGTATTTCTGAAAACTCAGACCGGAAACCAACGCCACTATGGGGTGGGGCTCCAAAATCGAAAGCTAAAATAGCCAAAGTGGGCTGGTCATCGAAAACACTACTATATCATCCAGCCAGTGAAATGCAAGAGGTTGTTATTCTTCCGCTGAAACGATTCGCGAATCGGTCTGGAACTTCCGGTAGTCGCTGAATGTGATCTTTTGCTCAACGTTGACCTTGCGCACCAGCGCGAGACGCGCGGAGGCTTTCAGAGCGATGTCCTTCGGCACCCAGAACTCGTCCTTGCCGGGCGTGCCGCACGGGCATTAGCTCGTAAGAGAGGTGCGTGCCTTCGGCCAACGCGCGCGAGGAACCAGCCGAGCGAAAAAGGCTTCAGCACATCCGCTTCGAATTTGACCCAGCTGTAGTCCTGCTTGTCGATCCAGAGCGTGCCTTCG
This sequence comes from Terriglobia bacterium, assembly GCA_963709215.1. Taxonomy (GTDB): domain Bacteria; phylum Acidobacteriota; class Terriglobia; order Bryobacterales; family Bryobacteraceae; genus BOG-234. Next base: position 741,681 of record CAVPVO010000002.1, read on the forward strand.
ACATTGCGCAGGATGCCGCGCAGTTCGCCGTGATAGCCGGCGCGCGGCGTGGCGGAGATCTCCCACGCGCTGCGGCCCGCGATCGACAGCTTCGCCCAGAAGCTTGAAATCGAACGCGTCGGGGATATCTTTGAACTGCGCGCGGCGTTTGGCGATGTCGCGTTCTTCGTCCTCGATGCGCTTGGCGTGCTCGGCTTCACTGAGGCGGCTGGCTTCGGCGGCCGCGCGGTCGAGTTTGGCCTGCTCCTTATGCGCGTCTTCGGCGGGCGATCGGTTTGTCGTCCTTTTCTAGAGGGCGGAAATATCGTTTGCCGCCGATGTACAGGACCTCGTCGAGCGTGCTGTGGACGGATTTCACGCCGCCGGCGGCGTCGAGTTCGCGGATCTCGTCGTGGATTTTGTAAGTGTAATTCGAGCGCCAGGCGATAACTGTGATCGTCGGCGGCGACGGCGCGCGCGACGAGAGCGCGGGCGTCTTCCGCCCGGCAGGCAAGAGGCGCCAATCAGCCAGCAGCGGCCGCGGCTTTTCATGCCTCGGTACACTTGCGTTTTGCGACGTATGCGGATTCACCTGGTTGACAACCGGCGGCACCATCGAGAAGATCTACTCCGAGCAGATCGGGCCAGGTGGAGAACCTCGTGAGCAAGATCGATCGTTACCTGCAGCAGCTTCGGCTGCCGGATGCGCGAGATCGAAGTGACGCCGCTGATGAACAAAGACAGCCTCGAGATGACGGAGGAGGATCGGGAGACTGTTCTTGCGGCCGTGAAGGCGAGGATCGGCGACGGGCCGGTGGTGATCACGCATGGCACCGACACCATGGTGACCACGGGCAGGCTGCTGAAGCAGCGGATGGGTGCGGTGGGCTATCCCGTGGTCATGACCGGGGCGATGACGCCGCTCGGATTCGAGCGATCGGACGGACTGCAGAATCTGACGGAGAGCCTGTTTGCGGCGCGCGTGCTCGGGCCGGGCGTGTGGATCGTCATGCATGGGCAGGTGTTCGATGTCGACCGTGCGCGCAAGGACCGGGGGCTGGGACGGTTCGTCGCCGAGTAGAAGATCTTTTGTTTTCAATACGATGGCCGGATTCTCGGGTTCGTTTGGCAAAAATAACTTACTGGCCACCGATGGACCCCGATGGAAACGGATAAACGAAGCCAAATGCCCTCGCACTGCGCCATCAATCTACCAGACTGGCGGGCCGATGGAGGCTGGGTATCCGGGTAAATCGTTGACTTCGCGGGCGATTCTGTCGGGGAAGAGTGGTTACCCGATTCAGCTGCGCAGTTCGGTGGCGATTTCGGCTGCGACCTGGCGTGCCTGATCCACTTGTCCGGGCTCCAGGCTGATGGCGCCGACCCGGGCGTGTCCACCGCCGCCGTAGCGCTCGCAGATGGAAGCCAGATTATGCCGCGGTTCTTCGGGCGCCCAGGGATTGGAGCCGACCGAAATCTTGGTGCGGAAACTCGACGGGCTCACCGACACCGTGTAGGTGCTGTTCGGGTAGAGATAGTAGGGGATGAACTTGTTGTAGCCTTCGAGATCGTATCCGGTGAGGTCGAAGGTGATCACGCCGCCCGATTCGCTGGCGTGGTCGCGGATGATGTTGAGAGATCTCAGATGGCGCTCGTAGAGAGGCTTGAAGATCTCCTGAATATCCGGCAGGGCGGCGATCTCGGCCAGCGGCATGCGCTGCATATAGCCGATAATGCGCTGCACCAGGTCGGAACCTTTGGAGCTTTCGATTACGAGGGTCAGCTTCATGGCGGGCGCGCCGAGTTCGACGGCCGTTTTGGGGTCGGGATACTGGGCGCCGTCGATGATGTCGGCCCAGTGGACCAGACTCGTCGAGATCGGGCGCGCTAAAGCCCCACTTTTCGCGAGCCATCGTCGAGATAAAACGGGTGCACGATTTGAATGAGGGATCGTACATTTTCTTCGGCGAGTGGCCGCTCTGGAAATGGCGGGCGTCCTCGGGGGTCAGAAAGGCGCTCTGATGATGGTCGAACCACCAGGTGAGCTTTGGATTGCTGGAGTACTTGAAGTCGACGATGGCGTTCTCCTCGCCGTCGAAGAGGCTGTCCTCGAAGATCTGGGAGGCCCGGTGCGCCATGCCGGTGTAGTGGAAATCGGCGGAGGAGTCGAACGCACCGCGGTAAAAGCGGCTGAAAAATGCCGCGGAGGCGGAGCCGTCGAAACAGTGATCGTGGTAGAGGACGCGTACCCGCATGCTTTTAGGGGGTGAAAACTTTTAATCGTGCCTGAATGCGGCGGGAATTGCAACTATTTATTTGAACCGCCGGATAGACGGCTGAAGGCACCGGCGACAAGATCGCCGGCGGTACAGTGAGAGAAAGATGGCGAGGGCGGGCGGATCGAACACCCTGAGAGCGCTTCGGCATCGCAATTTTCAGCTTTTCTTCGCAGGCCAGCTGATTTCGCTGATCGGCACGTGGATGCAGTCTGTGGCGCAGTCGTGGCTGGTTTACCGTCTGACCGGCTCGGCGGCTCTGCTGGGGCTGGTGAGCTTTTCCGGACAGATTCCGATCTTTGTGCTCTCGGCGATTGGCGGGTACGCGGCCGACCGGGCGAACCGGCACCGGGTGGTGATTGCAACCCAGACGGCGTCGATGATTCTGGCGCTGGTGCTGGCCGGGCTCACGCTGACAAATCGTGTGCAGATCTGGGAGGTGTTCGTGATGGCCGCGCTGCTCGGGGTTGTTAACGCTTTTGACATACCCGCCAGGCAGTCGTTTCTGGTGGAGATGGTGGGGCGCAGCGACCTGATGAATGCAATCGCGCTGAATTCGTCGATGTTTAACGGAGCGCGGATTATCGGGCCGGCCATTGCGGGGATTCTGGTGGCGAAGATCGGCGAGGGGTGGTGCTTTTTCGCGAACGGGATCAGTTATGTGGCCGTGATCTGGGGGCTGCTGCTGATGAAGGTGGACCCGTTCCGGCCCGCGCCTGCGACGAAATCGGCCTGGGAGACGATTCGGGAGGGGTTTCAGTACGTGGGGAGCACGGTGCCCATTCGGGCGATCGTGATGCTGATCGCGGTGGTGAGCTTCGCGGGGATGCAGTTCACGGTGCTGATGCCGATCTTCGCGGACCGCATCCTGCATGCAGGGCCGCAGGGGATGGGGCTGCTGATGGGGGCTACGGGTGCGGGCGCGCTGGGCGGGGCACTGATGCTGGCGACGCGGACGCGGCTGAAGGGGTTCATGCTGCTGGTGCCGTCGGCGGCCGGGGTGCTGGCGGTGGCGGTGGCGGGATTTGCGGCGTCGGAGGTGATGTGGGTTTCGTGCGCGCTGCTGTTCGTGGCGGGGTTCGCCATGATGGTGCAGGTGGCGGCGTCGAACACGCTGATTCAGTCGATGGTGCCGGATCATCTGCGCGGGCGGACGATGAGCGTGTACTCGATGATGTATCTGGGAATCGGGCCGTTCGGGGCGATGGCGGCAGGGTTCGCGGCGGGGAGGTTTGGTGCGCCGGTGACGCTGATGGCGGGGTCGGCGGTGAGTCTGGCGGCGGCTGCGGTGTTTGCGGCGTGGCTGCCGGGGATCCGGCCGATGGCGCGGCAGTTGATCCGGGAGCGACAGGCGGTTAATGACGTTTCGGTGACAGAGGTGATGGGGACGGCGGGGGCGCGTTGATCCAGCTTTAGTGCTCGGTTTCAGCGGTTCGCGTGCGCATTCCGCAGCCGATGGCCGGCTTGAATGGCTGATAAGCTTGATGACGTTGGCAGACGATAACGAATGGAAGAAGCGTTTTTCCGGGAAGCGCGATGTGATTCGTCGAATGGCGCTGGAAGCTCTTGAGGAAGATGAGAGGGGCGAGACGATTCCGCTGGACGAACTGCTCTGAATGCAGTCGCAGACGACCCGGCGGTTCCGGCGTTTGCTTTCCGACCTGCCCCCTGACGTGCAACGAGCGGCTCGGAGGGCATATCGGCTCTTCCGCGGCAATCCGGCCCACCCGGGCCTGCAATTCAAGAACCTGGAGGGCGAGGGGAACATCTACTCGGCCCGCGTCGGTCTTGAGTACCGAGCTCTTGCAGTCATGAAGAAGGACCGCGTCGTCTGTGACGGCCTGGCTGCGGTTCGCGCTCGAGGGCGAGGGCGCTGCGGCGCGCGCGAAGCGCGATTCCGAGGCAGTCGTATTGCAGAGGAACGAGAGCGATTGGCGAGGGCATTACGTCCTGGCGGACCACGGACGGAACCGCGACTTCACAGGAACGTTCTCCAGGAGCGCCGTATCCTGGGAACATAGCGGGGTCACTTCAGCGATTTGCCGTTCTCGACAATGTGCACTGATTCCAAGTCGCGACGATCCAGTCACGGGTTCTATCTCGATTAAAATGTCGAACGTAGCAAAGGATGGAGACGTGCCGACGGCTACGGCACTTGGGGGAGCCAGATGGCAGCAAATCTCTTGTGCCGGAAGGTCGTCGACGAGCTCAACAGGCAGTCGTTATTACGCTCCGATTGCCGTAAACGTGACGACCGCACCCCCTGGACCCTGCGGGAGGTGGAGGCTGTCCTATTCATGGAAGGTTATTGATCGGCGTCGGTCGCTTGGCGGCGCACCCGGAAACTGACGTGCGAGTCAACCTGACGAGAAACGCTCCGTCGAAGGGACGCCGGACCCAAGTCCTGATCTGGGACTTCATCTACCGGACTACCGTCGGCAGAGGCGTGCAATAGGGGCGACTTCGGCCGCGTACCGCATCCGACGTCGGAGAACTGGACGCGGGGAAGTGAGGGCTGCTCCTTGTCATCCACTCCGTCGTGCGAAGTCTTTGAGGTAACTCCGCAACTCGTCCCGAACGCGGCGAAAGACCGCCATCCGTTCGGCGCCGGTGCCGACATCGGGTGGCGGCGGGTCGTCGAAACTGTGGTGCAGGCGGCTGGCCGCGCCGAAGAAGACCGGACAGGTTTCGCGGGCATTGTCGCAGACCGTGATCACGTAATCGAACGTCTGCCCGGCGAACTCGTCGACGTGCTTTGAGCGATGGCCGGAGATATCGATTCCCAGTTCGTGCAAGGCGGCGATTGCTTCGGGGCGCACGGAGGATGGTTTTGTGCCCGCGCTTTCCACGATGAACTTCCCGCCGGCATCATGGCGCAGGAGGCCTTCCGCCATCTGGCTGCGCGCGGAATTGCCGGTGCAGAGGATCAGGACACGCTTCATGGCGATTGCCTTTCAGAATGGGGAAGCGACAGCGCCGGCACGAGCCACCGGAAGAGAAGCGTGGCGGCTGCCGCGCCTGCCAGCTGTGCCGCGATAAAGCCGGGCGCATCGGCGGGCCGGATTCCGGCGAAGGTGTCGGTGAATGAACGAGCCGCCGTAACCGCGGGATTGGCAAACGAGGTTGAAGCCGTGAACCAGTAAGCGCCGGTGATGTATGCGCCCACGGCAAAGGGCACGGCGGAAGAGCGGAGGCGGGCGCATCCCCAAATCACACAAAGCAATCCGAACGTGGCGAGGGCCTCGCTGAACAGCTGCGAGGCTCCCGCGCGGACGTGATGCGAGGCGCGGAACAGCGCTTCTCCGAACATCAGATGCGCCGCCGCTACCCCCGCAAATGCGCCGATGAACTGGGCCGCGATGTAACCCGGCACGGCCCGCCACTCCAGACCGCCCTGTGACGCATCGGCGAGTGTCACTGCCGGATTGAAATGAGCGCCGGAGATCGGTCCGAAGGTCAGAATGAGAGCTACCAGCATCGCGCCGGTGGCGAGTGTATTCGCCAGCAGGGCAATGGCGACGTTGCCGCCGGCCAGACGATCGCCCATAATGCCGGAGCCGACAACCGCCGCGAGCAAGAGCGCAGTGCCGATCGCTTCCGCCACTAAGCGCCGGGCCATTGTCATCGGCCGGCGGGCTTTATGGCACGAATGAAAGCGCTCATGAATTTGCCCTCGACGGTGGGAGCGATCGCATCCACGTCAATGCCCTGGCCGCCGAGGAAGGCACGCGCGTCGTCGATGTTGTAAACCCGCGTCGGCTCGATATCGATGGCTTCGAAACCGGCCGCGCCAGCTTGGCCACGTACTGATCGTCACCGAGCGCCCCGGCGATACAGCCGACCCACAGCAGCATGTTTTTGCGGATGTCCTGAGGAACGTCGCCGCGCGTCACCACATCGGACACGGCGAACCGGCCGCCAGGCTTCAGGACGCGGAAGGCTTCGCGGAACACGCGGTCTTTGTCGCCCGAAAGGTTGATGACGCAGTTGCTGATGATCACGTCCACGGAGTTATCGGGCAGCGGAATGTTTTCGATTTCGCCTTTGAGAAATTCGACGTTCTCGATGCCCGCTTTGCGCTGGTTCTCGCGCGCGAGGGCCAGCATTTCATCGGTCATGTCGAGGCCGTAAGCTTTCCCTGCCGGGCCCACGCGGCGCGCGGAAAACAGCACATCGATGCCGCCACCGGAGCCGAGATCGAGCACTGTTTCGCCGGGGTTGAGGTGGGCTAGAGCGGTGGGGTTGCCGCATCCAAGCGAGGCGAGGACCGCTTCCTCGGGCAGTTCGCCGGTCTGCGCGGCGGCGTAGAGATTCGAAGTGATCGGGTCGCAGCAACCGTCGGCCGCCGCCGAGGCACCGCAGCAGGAACTGCCTCCGGCGTTTACCCGCAACGCGGCTGCGCCGTATTTTTCGCGGACGACTTCTTTGATTTCCATCGGGGTCCTTTCACGCGCAGAGGCGCACAATCGATTTCGGTTCCACGGCCTTGTTGCGGGTGCAGCATTCGGCGTACAGGAAGCCGAGAAGCTCCTGCAGGGCTTCGGCGTTGGCCGAATACCAGAGATACGTGCCATCGCGGCGGAATTTCACGAGGCCTTCGTTCCTGAGCTTTTCGAGATGATGGGACAGCGTGGAAGGCGGGATACCCAGTTCGCTTGCGATGTCGCTGACGATCATTCCGTCCGGGTGGGCTGACAGCAGGGCACGCATAATGCGGAGTCGCGGTCCGGTGCCCATGGCGGAAAACATGTCGGCAAAGCGGGTGATTTCTTCTTCGGTCGGTTTGGCTGGCATTGATAACGATAATTCTATAAATATGGAAGTATCGAAAGCAAGCGGAGGAAGTGAGGCGCGGATCACTCGTCGTCTCCGTTGTCGTGTTCCTCCTGGAGTACATGGGCGACTTTCGGAGTATTCATAGCGTCCATGAGCTCCTGGATCTGGTCGTGGCGCATGTAGACTCCATGCAACGAATTAAGGGCGAGGATCAGGCAGATCAGTACATCGCGAATGATGCGCGACAATCGACACCTCCGGTAACGAAGTTCGGTCGGGGAAAAAGCTCCGCTGGAACTTAGTCGCGAGGTGGTGCGCGGGAAGCGTCAAGCGCGAGGAATGAGATCGATTGGGTTCGAACTCGTTGGGCGCGTGCCATGCACACGCGCAGGAATGGGACGGCGAATGGGACCCAGAACGGAACCACTAACGCCCAGTGCAGTGGAGAGCCGTAATGGAATGCGAGGGAGAAAACGAGCGCGACGCACAATAAAACAACCAGCGCGAGGGATGGCGTCCGCTTTTGCATCGCTGAGAGTAATTCTACAGGAAGAGGGGGCTAAAAGCCTTCGGTGCGGAGCCACCAGCTTTCCTGCCACATGCCGCCGGGCGGGATCGTCTGCAACTCCGGATACTTGCCGTCGGCGGCGAGATTGATCGCGTTCGTCAGGCCGGCCATCGGCTCGAAGCAGATGTAATTGTTTCCCGGCGGACAGAAGACGATCGCCACCGGATAACGCGGCCCGAACGTCACTTCGATTTTCTTGCCGCGGCCTTCGACGGAGAAGACCGTGCGGCCGTTCGCGCCGCGGATCAGGTCGGTGAAGCCGTCGTCGAATTTGTGGCTCCCGAGCGAAACGCCGCCAGTGAAGTCGACGGGCGTGGTTTCGCCGGTGGGGACGAGGCGGGCGTCGGTGTCGACGTGCTTGCGGACGGGAATCTGCGCGATGGATTCTTCGATCGGCACGCCCGGGAGATTGAAATAGGGATGGAAGCCGAGGGCGATGGGCATCGTGTCTGTGCTGAGGTTCAGCACGGTGACCTGGACTTCGAGAACGCCGCCGGAGAGCCGGTAGGTCATCTCATATTCCTGGGCGAAGGGCCAGTTCGCCATCAGGTCGGGGTGCTTCCAGTATTCGAAACGGCTGGTGACGTGGGCGGAGTTGTCGTCGGCGCCGACGTCGACGACCTGCCAGTGCGGCGAGGCCCAGAGCATGCCGTGAATGGAGTTGCCATTGGCGTCGAGGCGTACGCCTTCGAGAGTCGAATTGAATGTGTAATGTTTGCCGTTGGCTTTGAAGCCGTCAGGCTGGCGGTTGGCCCACGGTGCGAGAAACGGGATGCCGTTAAGGTGGCGGTCGGTCTTCGCGGCGCCAGGTGTGTCGTGGGGAAAGTGGAGCGCGTTCGATCCGCGCACGCTGAATTCATAAGCCCGGTTGCCGAGGGAAGGTAGCACCGAGACCTGCGTTTGAGTGGCTGCGTCGGTGAGCCGGACGATCGTAACGCCTTTTTCATCGACCTGCGCTGCTGTGTAATTTCCGTTGGGCATTGCCATAGTCTAACCCGTATATTGAATGCTGGGAGCACCGCACACGACGCGCGACACGGTTGTCATCATGACGAGGGCCCGGCAGATCGCGATCCTGGGCATGGTCGTGAGCGGGGTGCTGGCGGTCCTGAAGATCACGGCCGGAATGCTGGCGCACTCGGCTGCGGTGAGCGCGGACGGTTTCGAATCGGCAACGGATGTTTTCACTTCGGGACTGGTGCTGGTCGGATTGATACTGGCGGCGCGCCCGGCGGATGAGAACCATCCTTACGGTCACGGGCGGGTGGAGATTCTGATCGGGCTGCTGCTGGGGTTTTTGCTGGCCTGCGTGGGTGGCACGATTGCATGGCACGGGCTCGCCGGGGCGGAGGAGAATCATGTGCCGGCGAGCTGGGCGGTGTGGCCGCTGGTGGTGTCGATCGGCGCGAAGTTCGGGCTGGTGATGATCAAGTCGCGCTATGGGCGGCAGATCGGCAGTTCGTCACTGCTCGCCGACGCAGTCAATGACGGGATCGACATGCTGTCGGGAATTGTGGCACTGGTGGCGCTCTCGCTGGTGCTCGTCGATCCCGGACGTTTCCCGCGGGCGGATCATATCGGGGCGTTCGCGGTGGGCGTGATCGTTGTAGTGTCGGCAGGCCGGGTGATCTACGGATCGGCGATGCATCTGATTGACACGATGCCGGATGAGCCGTCAATGCGGGAGATTCGCGAGGTCGCGCTGAGCGTGGGCGACGTGGCCGGGGTGGAGAAATGCTTTGCGCGGAAGACCGGGTTTAAATATCACGTCGACCTGCATCTGGAGGTGGATCCCGAGATTACGGTGCGCGCGTCGCACGAGATTGCGCGGCGCGTGCGCGACCGGATCCGCCAGCAACTGCCCTGGGTGGCCGACGTGCTGGTGCACGTCGAGCCATGGCCAGGGTAAACCAAATTCAACGGCGCGGGCTTTTTGCACTCGCGGCGCGGGTCTGTTCAAACTCCGCGGGCGTCGCGGTGGCAGCGGCGGCCTGTGAAATATTCGGGCTCTCGATCATCTGTATCATCTCGTACACGGGCATGTCAGTGCCCTCTTTCACGAAGCTGAGGCCCTGTTCCTGGGCATCGTAGTCAATCAGCAGAAGATCGCCGCCCTGCACCTGGTCGGAGGCGATCAGGTTCGACAGAGGATGCACGACTGAACGTTCGATGGCGCGTTTCAGGTGACGCGCGCCGTATTTCATATCGGTGCCTTCGCTGAGCAGAAATTCGCGCGCGGCCGCAGTCACGTTGAACACGAACGGCGTGGCGCCGGGTGAATTGAAGATGCGCTGCTGCAGCTGACCCAGCTCGATGCTGAGGATGCGGCTCAGTTCCGCCGCGCCGAGGGAGCGAAAAACCACTACCTTGTCGATGCGGTTCATGAATTCCGGCGTAAACTTGCGGCGCGCGGCTTCGACACCGGCACGGCTGACCTTCGCGTTGAGATCTTCGTCGGAGATGCCGGCCGCGGCACGGCGTTCCGCTTCGGAGGTGGCAAATCCCAGACTGGGTCTCAGAATGGAACTCATTTCGGTGGCGCCGAGGTTGCTCGTCATGAAGATCATGGCGCGGGAGAAATCCACGCGGCGGTTGTCGCCGAGCGTCAGATTCGCTTTGTCGAGGATGCCGAGGAGCAGATTCCAGAGGGAGTCGCTCGCCTTTTCGATCTCATCGAACAGAACGAAACTGATCTTCACCTTTTCGGTGTGATACTGATTCAGCACTTCCTGGCTGAGGAGCGGATGGGTCTCGCGATGTCCGAGATATCCCGGAGGGGAGCCGATGAGTTTGGCGATCTCGTGGCTGTGCTGAAATTCCGCGCAGTCAATCTTGATCACTGAACGGACGTCGCCGACCAATGATTCCGCCGCGGCTTCAACGAGGCGCGTTTTGCCTGTGCCGGTGGGGCCGAGAAACAGGAAGTTTCCTATGGGGCGACCCGGGCTCGTCATGCCTGCCAGGTATGTCTGATAGATGTTTACGATCTGATCGATGGCATCTTCCTGGCCGACTACGAGCCTCCGCAGATCGCCGTGAAGCTTCTCCGCTTCATTTCCTGTCTGTGACGGATCCAACTTCTTGTTCAACCGGACCATGTTCTTCTTCTCCCACCGCTTCTTCAGCATCAGGCTTTTCTTCGTGCCCTGGCTTTTTGGTGCCCTGGGCCCTTCGGAATCCTCTAACAGCACGCTCAATGCCAAATGAAAAAGTCTTTCTTTTTACGCTTGTCCCGGCTACTTTACGGGTGGCCGCGACGGTCTTACCTCTACTTGGCTTATCGTCGTTCGGCGCGGCATCTTTAACATAGTGATTACAATTTCGGCAATATCCCCCGGGGCGATCTTCCAGGAAATCTTCGGATGCTCCTTTTCCGGCAACGGCTGCCTTCCACCGAAATCGGTATCAACGCTTCCCGGCATGATAGTGCAGACACGGATTCCTTCGTTGCGGTAGTCGAGGTTCAGGGCCTCGGAAAAACCATTAAGACCGAATTTCGAGGCGTTATATCCCGCACCGCCCGCGAAGGCATTTTTTCCGGCGAGCGAGCTGATGTTGATGATGTCGCCCGCGCCTGCGTTACGGAATATTGGCAGTATCTCGTGGCAGCAATAATAGGCGCCGGTCAGATTGAGCCCGATCATGCGCTGCCATTCTTCGGGACTCAGATCGGCCACACCGCGGAACACGCCCGCGCCGGCGTTATTGACGAGAACATCAACGCGGCCGAAGCGCGCATGAACGGCACTGACAAAACGACGCACGTCTTCAACTACTGATACGTCGGCCGGCGTTCCCCAGATGCGATCGCCTGCGTCGAGCGCGCGGAGGGCATTATCCACCGACTGCTGCGTGGTGCCGCAGATGGCGACGCGGGCGCCTTCGGCAAGCAGGCGTTCGGCGATGGCGCGGCCGATACCGCGGGTGCCTCCGGTAACGATGGCGACTTTGTCGCCAAGGGCTAAAATCTTTTCAGTCATGAAACGCTCCTGATCTCGACAGTGGTCAGACGGTGCACTAACATTGAATAAGAATGCACGAGGGCGACGCTCTCAGCTGGCGCGAGGTGGTGGATCGCTGCCATTCCGGCTTAATCGATGAGTTGTCGACGCATATCGATTCCGAAGTGCGGAAGGCAGCGACGGCGGAGCGCGCGCGGGCACGATCCGAGGCGCGGTCGGATGTGGAGTGCCTGAATCAGGTGCTGCGGCGGCTGCGCGCGGCGGGTAAAGAGCAGGTGCTCACGCTGCTGGCCGAAGGATGCGCACCATACGCGGAGAAGCTGGTGGTGCTGGTGTTTGAAAGCAGCCAGTCCGGAGAGAATCAGGCCCGCGTGGCGGCAAGTGCGGGGATTTCGGGAGATGACATCTCGCTGGACACGGCGTTCGACGCGGCGCAGGCGCCTGCCATCGTATCCGCGATCGAAAGCCGTGATCCGGTAGTGGCGCTGGCGACAGGTGGCGAAATCTCGCCCGCACTGGCGCAGGCTTTCGGCAGCGGGCCGGACACCGGCACAGCCAGCCGGAAAGCGTATCTTTTCCCGGTGGCAGCACGTCACTCAATTATGGCGATGCTGGCAGCAACCGACGCGTGCGCATCTGCGCAAATCGAGTTGCTGTGCGAGGCTGCGGGAATGCGGCTGGAGGCCGAGCCGGTGGCTGTGAAAGCGATGGGGCAGACCGGAAAGGGCGGAGCTTCGTGGGAGAGCCTTTCGGCCGACGATCAGAAGCTCCACATGCAGGCGCAGCGCCTGGCGCGCCTGCATGTGGCGGAGATGCGGCTGCAGCACGGGGCGGAGCTAAAGCAGGGAACGGCGGCGGGCGATATCTACGCCGCGCTGCGCGAGCCAATCGAGGCGGCGCGCGGGCAGTATCGGGAAGCGTTTATGGCGAGGTCGGGCACGATGGTGGATTATCTGCACCTCGAAATACTGCGCAGCTTCGCCAACGATGACGAACGGCTGATGGGGATTGGTTATCCGGGTCCCATGCAGGCGGGGCCTGTGCATGTATAAAGCTTCATCTTTACTGGCGGCTCTGGCGCTGGCCATGCAAGCGGGCGGATTGCGGGCTGCCGATCCGCCGCTCGCCCAGGTTGGGCAGGGAATCACCGCATATAACTCCCGCGACTTCGTGGGGGCGATTTCTCATCTGAAGGCGGCGCGCGAGCTGGCGGCGCTGGCTGATTACGACGCCTACTATCTGGCTTACGCGGAACTGCTGACCGGCGACGTCGACGGCGCGCTCGGCGTGCTGACGGCGTATCGCGCCAAACCCATCGAGTCTTCGCCGCTTGCAGGGAAGATTACGCTGCTTTACAGCCGGGCTCTTCTCGATAAGCGCGATCCGGACAAGTCGATGAGCGCGCTCGGCGTGCTGCAGAGCGCATACAAGACGCTGCCGCAGCCGGACGGCGACTTCGCGCTGGGACTGGCTTACGAAGCGCTGGGTGAAAAGGCGCAGGCGGCGCTGAGTTACCAGCGTGTTTATTACGAATACCCGAATACGGATCTGGCGGCGCAGGCGTCGACGGCGATCGATCGTTTACGGCCGGCGCTCGGCAAGGATTTTCCGATGGCGCCCGCCAGCGAGCAGCTGGACCGCTGTGCGAAGTGGCTGGAGGCGAAACAGTATCTGAAGGCGCGTCAGGAATACACGGCGTTGGCCGACCGGCTGGAAGGCGCGGAGAAGGACGCGGCGGGGGTCGGCGTGGGCAAGAGCGACTACATGGCGGGCGATTTGGCCGCCGCGAGGCGGTATCTGAAGGCGCTGCACGTTACGGATAAGGAAGCGGATGCGGAACGGCTCTATTACCTGACCGAAGCCGCGCGCAAGGCGGATGACGACGCCGAGATGATGGATGCGGTGCACAAGTTCGAGGAGCACTATCCGCAGTCGGCGTGGCGTCTGAAGGGGCTGATCGCGGCGGGTGATCACTATCTCTACGCGAACGAGACAGGCAAAGCGACGCTGCTGTTTCGGGCAGCGGCGGAGAAGTTTCCGGATGACCCGGCGGCGGCTTATGCGCACTGGAAGGTGGCGTGGGAGGCTTATGTCGGCGACAAGGCTGAGCGGTCGATGCTGCTGCGCGAACAGGTGGAGCGTTACCCCGGCGATTCGCGGGCTTCGACGGCGCTTTATTTTCTGGGACGGATTGCCGAAGCGGAGAACAGGTATGGCGCGGCGCGGGCTTACTATGACGGGCTGAGCAGGCAGTTTCCGCACTACTTCTACGCGGTGCAGGCACGCGAGAGGGTGCATGACAAAGTTGCCGAGGCGGAGCCGGACGATGATGCGGTGATGTGGCTGGCGGATGTGGACTGGCCGGAACGCCGGGATCTGTCGTCGACGGAGCCGAATGCGGCGACGGCGCGGCGCATCGAACGGGCGCGGCTGCTGATGACGGCCGGGCTGCCCGATCTGGCGGAAGGGGAGCTGCGATTCGGATCGAAGCTGGAGGGCGAGCAGCCGCAGTTGCTGGCGATGGAACTGGCGCAGAACGCGGATACGCCGTTTCGCGCGCTGCGCGTGATGAAGAGCTTCAGCGCGGATTACCTCTCGCTGCCGCTCGACAAGGCGCCGGAGAAATTCTGGGAGATGCTGTTCCCGCTGCCGTATAAGAACGAGGTTTTCGTGAATGCGCAGGAACACGGGCTGGATCCGTGGGATGTGGCGGCGCTGATCCGGCAGGAGTCGGAGTTCAATCCGGTGGCGAAGTCGCGGGCGAATGCGCTGGGGTTGATGCAGCTGGAACCGGCGACCGGGCGGTGGCTGGGGAAGAAGCAGGGAATGGCGGTGCCGACGGCGTCGCTGTTCAGCCCGTCGGTGAGCATCCGGCTGGGAACCGAGTATCTGAAACAGCAGCTGAGCAGCTGGGATGGCGACTGGTTCCGTACTTTGGCGGCGTATAATGCGGGTCCGGGGCGGGTGCACCAGTGGGTGGCGGGGATGAATTTCCGCGAGCCCGTCGAGTTCCTCGAGAGCATTCCGTTTAATGAGACGCGCGAATATATTCAGGCGGTGATGCGGAATGCCGATATCTATCGCGAGATTTATTCGAAGTGGAAGGTGCCGGCGGAGACGACGGTGAAGACGCCGGTGGTGCAGTTGGCCAGTCTGGTGAAACCCGCGGCGGCGCGGGGTACGGCGGGGACGGCCGTGGCCCCGAAGACGGCTGTGGCGCCGCGGAACGCCGTGACTGCATCCGCGAAGAAGAGCGCGCCTGCTAAAAAAACCGCCGCGAAGAAGGCTGTGACTGCGAAACGTTCCGCCGATAAGACCAAGCGGGATCCTGCTTAGGGCGCGGAATTCGTAACGCTTCGCGCCGGGCGGAAGCCCGGCGGCAGGCAAGAATGCCTGGCCCCACTAACAGGCTGCGGAAAAACGCTTCTTGCCACTCCCTTACGGTCGCGGTTCGGAAAACAGTCTGAAGCGGCAACGAAAAGAGCTTTTTCAGCAGCCTGCCAAGGCAAGCCATCTACCAGTATTGTGAAGAGATGGGCTCGCTGACTGCTAAGACGTTTAAGAGCGATCGAACCGCGAATTTCAACGAATCGGTGATCCGTGAGATGACGCGCCTCGCGATCCGCTATGGCGCGGTCAATCTGGCGCAGGGGTTTCCGGATTTCGCGGCGCCGGTGGATTTGAAAAAGGCCGCGATCCAGGCGATCGAGGCGGATCATAATCAGTACTCGATCACGTGGGGCGCGAAGCCGTTTCGTGATGCGATTGCGGCAAAGTACCTGCGGACCTATGGGCTGGAATTCGATCCGGAGCGCGAGATCACAGTGACTTGCGGGGCTACCGAGGGCATGGCGGCGTCATTGCTCGCAACGACGAATCCGGGCGACGAGGTGATCGTCTTCGAGCCGTTCTACGAAAGCTATCATCCCGACACGCTGCTGTGCGGGGCCGAGCGCAGGCTGGTCACTCTGCACCCGCCCGACTGGCGGATCGACCCGGATGAGCTGCGCCGGGCGTTTTCGGCGCGCACGAAGGCCATCATCGTCAACACCCCGCACAATCCGACGGGGAAGGTGTTTACACGCGAGGAACTCATGCTCATCGCGTCACTCTGCCAGGAGTTCGATGTGCTGGCGATAACCGACGAGATTTACGAACACATTATTTATGACGGGCTGAGACATATTCCGCTGATTTCGCTCCCAGGCATGCGCGACCGCACAATTCTGGTCAACAGCCTGAGCAAGACGTTTTCGGTGACCGGATGGCGCGTGGGGTGGGCGATTGCGGCGCCGCAGATAACGGAGAGCGTCCGGAAAGTGCATGATTTCCTAACGGTTAACGCGGCCACCCCGCTGCAGTACGCCGGCATGATGGCGCTGAATGAACAGCAGGCGTATTTCGAGGGGCTGTCGGAGACTTACGCGGGGCGCCGGCGCGCCGCGGTCGAGATGCTGGAAGCGGCCGGTTTCCGGTGTTTTATGCCGGGCGGCGCTTATTACGTGATGACCGATATTTCAGGATTCAGTGCGAAAAATGACACTGCGTTCGCGCTCGAAATGGTGGAGCGGTACGGTGTCGCGGGCGTGCCGGGCTCCAGTTTCTATTATAAAAATCGGTCCGGCGCGACACAAATTCGCTTCTGTTTTTGCAAGAATTATGAGACTCTTGCATTAGCCGGGGAGAAGTTGGCCCGGTTGCCCCGGTCTTAAACCGCCGGGGAATTAAGTCCTTCAAGAAGGAGGCTGCCATGTTGCCTAACTTCCTCGTCGAAGAGACCATCGTGCGCGAATCAGGTCAGGGTGCCGTATTCGATCTGACGAATTATTCCAACCAGAACCTGCTGGTAACCTTGGGGATCACGCATGCTGTCGAAAGAGAAAGCATTGGCGTGGATATTCACGGATCGGACGACGGACGGACGTGGCCGGCGAAACCGCTGGTCAGATTCACACCCAAGTCGTACTGCGGAACCTACGATCTGATGGTGCCGGCCTGCGGGGCGGGCTACCTGAAGGCGGTGTGGTCCGTGAAGCGGTGGTCGCGGGATGAGGCGCAGCCGTTTTTCCGGATTTTTGTTTCTGTGAAGGAAGCGCGGGTACGCACAATGACAGCCAGCGCAGCCTGAAGACGGCTCTTCGTTTCAGACGCGCTGCCGTAAAGTTCAGCGCCGGGCCGAAGCCGGGCGGCAAGCAGGAATGCCTGGCCTGGAATGCCTGGCCCCGCCAAACGCGGCCCCGCCTGATAAGATTTCGGGTTGCACCGGCATACTGCAGTCCCCTGGGTCCTGCCGTTTGTAGTTTTCATTGCGCTGCTGGCTGTCCAGCACATCGTTCCGGTTCCGGTATGGGTCAGATTCGTGGTGCCGACGATCGCGATTCTGGCGGTTTCACGGGTTCCCCTGCACGGGGGGCCGTCCAGGCCGATGCTCAGTGTGGGGGTCGGAATCGCGGTGTTCCTGGTATGGGTCCTGCCCGATCATATTGCGGCCGGATGGCACCATATATTTCTCTTCGATAACGCGGTGGTGGGCCAGCCGGTGGCGACCACACCGGAGGCGTCAAGACACGACGTGATATTCCTGGTGCTGCGGGTGGCAATCAGCGTCATCACGGTTCCGATCCTCGAGGAACTGTTCTGGCGCGGCTGGCTGATGCGGTGGATTATCGACTCGCGGGACTTCGAGCGAATCCCGCTGGGCACGTTTACGTATTCTGCGTTCTGGCTGACGGCGATTTTGTTCGCGAGCGAACACGGGCCGTTCTGGGATGTAGGACTGGTGGCGGGGGCCGTTTACAACTGGTGGATGATGCGGACGCGGAATGTCTGGGATTGCATCATTGCGCATGCGGTGACGAACGGCGCGCTGGCCGCCTACGTGATCGGTGCGGGACAATGGCAGTACTGGCTATAGAAGGCCGCGGCTAAGCAAAAGAACCGGCGGCTTCGACTGCCGGCGGTACATTAACCCTGCATGATTCAACTTAGCGCCGCGGGTAAACGCTTCGGCCCCAAAATTCTTTTTCAAGAGCTCAACTGGCTGATCACGCCGAAAGAGCGCGTCGGCATCGTGGGGGCCAACGGGACCGGGAAATCCACGCTGCTGAAAGTGCTGGCCGGGATCGAGTCGCTCGACTACGGCGAAATCAATGTGATGAAGGGCATCCGCGCCGGGTACCTGCCGCAGGACGGCATTACGCTGACGGGGCGCACGGTGTTCGATGAATGCCTGAATGTGTTCAGCGAGGTGCACGCGCTGGAGGCGGAGCAGCAGTCGCTGGCGCACCGGATGGGGGAACTGGATCAGACGGCGGGGGAGTATCAGCAGATCGCCGAACGCTTCCATCAGGTGCAGGCGGAGTTTACGGCGCGCGACGGGTACAACATTGAATCGCGCGTGGGAGCGGTGCTGTCGGGGCTGGGATTCCGGCGGGAGGACTGGGCGCGGCGCGTGGAGGAGTTCTCGGGCGGCTGGCAGATGCGCATCGCGCTGGCGAAGCTGCTGCTCGAAGAGCCGAATCTGCTGCTGCTCGACGAGCCGACGAACCATCTGGATCTGGAAGCGCGCAACTGGCTGGAAGACTATCTCGGTTCGTATCCGAATGCGTTTGTGCTGATTTCGCACGACCGGTATTTCCTCGATGTCACGGTTTCGAAGATCGCGGAGATCTGGAACAAGCGCGTGTGGTTCTATACGGGCGGGTATTCGAAATACGAACAGCAGAAAGCTGAGCGGCGAACGCAGCTGGAAGCGGCGTATGCCAATCAGCGCGACCGCATCGAACAACTGGAGGCGTTCATCAGCCGGTTCCGCTATCAGGCGACGAAGGCGAAACAGGTGCAGAGCCGCATCAAGGAGCTGGAGAAGATCGAGCGCATCGAGATCCCGCCGGATGAGAAGACGATTCACTTCCGCTTTCCGCAGCCGAAGCCGAGCGGGCGCGTGGTGGCGGAGTTCCGCGGCGTGGCGAAGGATTACGGGGCGAAGCATGTGTTCGGCGGTGCGTCGTTCGTGATCGAAAGGGGCGACCGCATTGCGCTGGTGGGTGTCAACGGGGCGGGGAAGTCGACGCTGATCAAGATCCTGTCGGGCGAGGAGGCGGTGACGGCGGGCGAGTACGAGACCGGGCACAACGTGAGCACGGATTACTTTGCGCAGGATCAGTACAAGGCGCTGGATGCGGATTCGACGATCATCGACGATCTGGCCGGTGTGGCGCCGCGCGCGAACAGCACGGAGTTGCGGAGTATCCTCGGATGCTTCCTGTTTTCCGAAGATGACGTGTTCAAGCGCATCGGGGTGCTTTCGGGCGGGGAACGGAACCGGTATGCCCTGGCGCGCATGCTGATGCAGCCGGGAAATTTTCTGCTGCTGGATGAGCCGACCAACCACCTCGATATGCGCGCGAAGGATGTGCTGCTGACGGCGCTCGAGGAGTACAACGGCACGGTGGTGTTTGTGTCGCACGACCGGTACTTCATCGACAAGCTGGCCACGCGCGTGATTGAAGTCGCGGACGGCGCGGTCGAGGTGTTTCCGGGTAACTACGAAGATTACCTGTGGCGGAAGAATGGCGGCGGGGAACAGGCGGCGCCGGTTGTGGAGACGCGGAAGGGTGTCCATACTCCGGCGAACCACGCGCACAGGCCGAAAGCGGCCGCGCCGGCGTCCGGGCCTGCTAAAGCGGCCGTCGCCGAGAAGGAAGACAAGAACCGGCGGCTGAATCCGATCAAGCTGCGGGAGATGAAACAGCGGCAGCGGGCGATCGAGGACGAGATCACGCGGCTCGAAGTGGAGATTGCCGACTTCGAACAGGGTTTGTCGCAGTTTCAGAGCGCCGAACTGAGCATCGAGATCGCCGGCCTGCTCGAATCGCGCCGCGAGGACATGAAAAACCTGATGGCCGAGTGGGAGCAGGTGTCGACCATTCTGGAGGCGAACCGATGATGAAAATCTACATCTCCGAAGAGGAAGTTCTGGCATGCCTCGCGATGCCGAAGGCGGTGGCGCTGGTGGAGGACGCGTTTCGCGGGCTGGATGAGGGGACGGTGATCAATCATCCGCGGCGGCGGGTGATTCTGCCGACTGGCTCGGTGCTGCACTATATGGCCGCGGGTACGACGGACTACTTCGGTCTGAAGGCGTATTCGGTGAACGCAAAGACCGGAGCACATTTCGAAGTGCTGCTGTATCGCTCCAGCGACGGCATGCCGCTCGCGACGCTTGAGGCCAATCACCTCGGGCAGATCCGGACCGGCGCGGCCAGCGGTGTGGCGACAAAGTACCTCGCACGAGAGGACGCGGGAGTGGCGGGGATCATTGGCAGCGGGTTTCAGGCGCGGACCCAGCTGGAAGCGGTGGCGGCGGTGCGGGAGCTTCGGGAAGTGCGCGTCTGGAGCCGGAAGAAAGACAAGCGCGAGGAGTTCGCCAGACGCGCGGCGCAGGATTTCAAGCTGAACGTGCGGGCGGTGGAATCGGCGCGCGAGTGCGTGGAAGGAGCAGACATCGTGGTCACGGCAACCAGTTCCAAAGAACCGGTGATCGAGGCCGCGTGGATTTCGGCGGGAGCGCACATTAACGCGGCGGGGTCGAACTGGGCGGAGCGGCGTGAGCTGCCGACGGAGCTGGTGCTGGACCGGGCTGCGGTGGTGGCGGTGGATTCGGTGGAGGCGGGGAAGATCGAATCGGGTGATCTGCTGATCCCGATGCGCGAACGGAACATCGGGGAGTTGCCGGCGGTCGAGCTGTCCGGGATTGTGGCCGGGCGGATACGCGGGCGAAGCAGCCCCGATCAGATCACAATCTTCAAATCAAATGGCCTCGCCGCAGAAGATATCGCCGTTGGGGGGTTCGTTTACGAAGACGCTCTGCGGCGCGGATTCGGGCGAAGGCACTGAGTCCGGCAGGCCGAAGCGCATTTCCTCTGGAATGTCTGCCATCATTTCATTGACATAACGCGCCGGTCTGGGCTCGCTGAACAGATATCCCTGGACTTCCGTGCAGCCCTCGGAGCAAACGATGGAAAACTGCTCCTGGGTTTCCACGCCTTCGGCAGTGGTCGCGAGCTGAAGGCTGTTTCCGAGGGCGGCGATGGCGCGCACAATTTCGATGCTTCTCTTTCTGTCATTGAGGCCCTGTATGAAAGACCGGTCGATTTTAATCTTGTCGAACGGGAACCTGTGCAGATAGCTGAGGGATGAATATCCGATGCCGAAATCGTCCATCGAAATCCGGCACCCCATCCCGCGCAACTCATGAAGCGCGCGCAGCGACTCTTCGCAGTCGTGCAACAGGACCGACTCGGTGATTTCCAGTTCCAGCCTTGAAGGGGAGAGGGCGGAAGCGCGGAGCGCGTTCCTGACGTCTTCGACCGGCGATCTGCCGCGGAACTGCGCGGGCGAGAGATTGATCGCGACCGAAACATGCGGGGGCCACTTCGCCGCTTCCATGCATGCCGCCTGCAGTATCCAGGCGCCGAGCGGGACAATCAGGCCCGTCTCTTCCGCCACGCCGATAAACTGATCCGGCAGCACGAGGCCGCGCTGCGGATGTCTCCAGCGCACGAGGGCTTCAAACGCGCAGGTGTGCTGCGCCACGACGTTGTAGAAAGGCTGGTAGTAAATCTCGAATTCGCCTCTGGCGAGGGCATCGCGAAGTTCGGCCTCGATGGTGCGGCGCTCCCGAACGCGGGCGCCCATTGCGGGTTCGTAGAAACGCCAGCCGCCGGTATTTTCGGCCTTGGCACGGTACTGCGCGATATCGGCATTCTTCATCAGGTTCACCGCATCGGCACCGTTTGGCAGAGCGACCGCAATCCCGATGGTGGCAGTGGCAATCAGTCGATGACCATGGATTTCGCAGGGTTGGCGAATGGTCTGGAGTACCCGTTCCGCCAGCACGGCGGCCTCTTCGGGTTGTGCGAGGTCTACCTGCATTATGGCGAACTCATCACCGTCCACGCGGGCGACGGCGTCGCAGTGCCGGATACAAAGAGCCAGCCGTTCCCCTATGGAGCGCAGCAGTTCGTCGCCGACGGGATGCCCCATCGAGTCGTTAATCAGCGTGAAGTTGTCGAGGTCGATGAGCAGTACCGCGAGGCACATGCCCGGCCTTGGTTCTGCCAGCGACCGGGCGAGCCTGGCTTGAAACGCGGTCCGGTTAAACAATCCGGTCAGGGCATCGTGGTCCGCCAGAAAGGCGGCTCTGCTGTCTTCCCTCTGCGCTGTGATGTCGCGCGTAATCCCGCGATAGCCAAGAAAGATCCCGTCGGCGCTGAAAAACGGGTCTCCGTGGGTTTCCAGCCACACTACGTCCCCATCGGGTTTCAGCGCTCGATGAATGAATCCGCGAAATGACCGCCTGGCCAGCAGATCTTCCCAAAGGGCTGCAATCTCAAGCCTGTTTGTCGCTCCCGGACCGGGGGCGTCCATCCGGAGCCATTCGAGGATTGTCGTGCCCGAGCGTCGACTGCCGCTCCTCCATGGTTCCAGTAATTCGGAATGATCCTCATTTCGCCGACTGATCAGGCGAAGGTCCAGGTCCGTCTCCCACAACACGTCTTCCCCTGACACATCGGGAGAATGCCTCACCTCGGGGGCCGCCGTGGCGGGCCGAGGCACCGCGTGCAGCCTTTGTCGCTGCAGTAAATCGTCGGGGGGGCGAACCGACGTAATGAAGTTAGCGTTGACCGGGAGCACGCGCCTGTTTTCCTCGAAGCCGTTCACAGAACGCTTCAAGGATGTTATCGGTTGGCGGGGAGGGAATCTTTAGGAGGTTCCGGGGGGATCAGGGTTATTCCTGGGCGGGCATTTGCTGTTCGACATCACGCCAAGCGCTGATCTTTAGCCGGCGGCACACCCAGCAAAGGGGTTCGGCTGAGCCGGAGGCGGTTTCAGAACCGCATACTATGCACTTTAGCGGGGTCCGGTCGCGATCCGTGGCAAGGGAGCGTTTCGCACCTTCCAGAATCTCCGGATGTATTACCGGTTGCTGCTTCGAGTCCCCAGCCCGCTTCGAGTCCCGTTTCGGCTTCGAGGCAGGGGGATTGCTCGGCAATTTCCGTTTCATTGGTACTTCCACTATGTCAGATCAGGAGGCGCGACCACAACCGGGCGGGTACCGGGTGGACGCAGCCGGGGTTGCCAACCTGGTTGGAACCTCGCAGCAGGTTAGCAACCTGCCCTGGTGTTGTGTTTCCGAAGCTCCTTCACCATCTCCGGATGCAGGCCGGTGAGCGTTGCAAGTGGCCGGCGGGGTTAACAACCCCGCTGCAGGATGCCATCCCGCCCCACATCAGGCAAGAGACTTCAGAGACACAACTCCAGCAGGGCTGCTGAAGAACGCTTCTTGCCACTCCCTCACGGTCATGGTTCGGAAAAGCAGGTTCTGATTCCGCGCGCGTCAGCAAGCGGCAACGAAAAGAGCTTTTTCAGCAGCCTGCCAGGTCAGTGAAGATGGGCCTCGATCTGCCCGAGGCGGGCTTTGATGTCGCTCAGGTCGTCTGCGTTCGGAACGAGCCGAAGGTAGGCGCGAAACGCTTCATCGGCTCCGGCATAATCCTGCTTCTGCATTAGTACATATCCGAGTAAGCGGCTCGCCTCCGGGTCCTGATTCGGCGCGGATATCTTCAGCGCTTCGCGGGCGTTCCTCTCGGCCCGGTCCAGGTTATTGACACGATAGTCTGCCTGACCATCCGCCAGCCAGAGGCGCGGATAGTCGACCGGATCGAGGGTGAGGGCGCGATCGAGATAACGCGCGGCGTCGGCCCACTGCAAGCGATGCGCGGCTATGTTGCCCAGCTCAATATAAGGCTCGACCAGTTTGTCGTCGGCGTCGATGGCTTTGAGGAAGGCGTCGCGGGCCTGGTCGGTCGCCTGACGGTGCAGGCGGGCGCGGCCAAGATCGGCCCACGCGTTGGCGTACCGGGGATAGACGGCAACGGCTTTCTCGAGCTCCTTCTCGCCGGCGGCGACATCGGATGGATGCGACGACCGCAGCAGCCGGACACCTTTTTGCCAGGCGCGGCGGGCGTCCTTCGGGGCGTTCAGGGAGGTGAAGCTGACGGATGTGCCCTCCACGGCGACGAGGCGATGCAGCACCATCATTCCGACATCGGACTCGTCTCCGGCACGATGAGCGCTCAGGTCAATTCTGGCGGGCCGGTAACCGGGAGCGCCGGCGACCAGTTCGCACCCCAGCGTGACCGACATGCCGAGGGATGAACCGCCGCGGTAGGTGTCAGCGCTGAGATCGCCCGTGCGGCGCGAGGCCGCCGGACCGGGATCGGCGGCATCGGGGAGAAGACTGTTGCCCGATCCCCACTGGAAGCTGAATTGTCCTTTGCCGTTGGTGAAGGCCACGGTGCGGGATGCGCCTCCGCAGACACGCTGGATCGGTATGTTGTCGGCGGGCCCGGCGCCGCCCGCGAAGATGACTGTGCCGGACAGAAAAACCGGCAGGCGCGCTTCGGGTGACCCGCCCCCGGCGGGCTGAGGCGCGGAGTTGGCGGAAGACATGCCGGGACCGGCAGCGGGACTACCCGGACCGAGGCCGATATTTTGTGCCAACAAAACCGTAATCGCGATCAGCTGCAGCGCGATAACACGGTAAACGTGCGGCATTTGGTTTTCTTGAAATCAGCTCGATTATGGCACAGCCCGGGAAAACACGGTTCGGTTCGGGCTATGATGAGTCGAAGATGTCGATTGCACCATTGCCGACACCTCTTGAGCAGTTCGGCGGCCACCGGTTCGCGTTCTATCCGGCCATCCGTAATATCGATGACAATGAGTGGCTGTACCGGCGCGCGACGTGGTCGGAGTGCGTGGTGGCCAATCTGCGCACGGGCGAGGAGTTCTGGATTCCGCGGCAGTTTCTGGGCGATGTTTCATACACGGACGACGGGGCGATGGTGGTGGGGCTGAGCCGGGAGCTGGAATGGCGGGCGGGCGCCATCATTCCGCGGCAGAGAGCCGTGATTGAGTTTCCCGTGACCGTGGATGAAACGCCCGCGATGCCTCGGCCCGGCCATCTGGCGCCGGTGATCAACATACGGCTGGAGCCCAAGACGGAGGTGCGGGGATGGCGCTGGCTCGGCGTGGCGGCGGTGCTGGGGGCAGTGGCGTTGGCTATTGTGGCGGATTTTGCCAGGCAGGCACCGGCGAATCGCGCCTATCTGCAGCTTGGGCCCGGCGACGATTATGTTTCGGTGGTGCGCGGTTTGGGATTGCCGGCGAGGGCTGAAACCATTGCGGCTGGCGGACGGGTGTTTCGCGTCCTGCGCTATCCTTCGCGTCGATACTCGGTCATTCTGATGGGACCGGATGCCGACGATGCGCGGTACATCGGAGCGGTGGACCGGCACGGCCGGGTGCTGGACAGCGTGCGGCTGGGCGACGGAACGTCGAGCGGGGCTGTGCTGAGTTCGCGGCTGGCGGCGGGGCTGCGATAAGGGGTTTCGGGACATCAGGCCGGCGACGTTGCAAATAAATAGCGGGGTTGACAACCCCGCTGCAGGATGACATCCTGCCCCACTTTATTCGACTTGCAGTTCTACCCAGCCGGGCAGAGTGGCGGGTTTATTTTTCAGGAAGACGATCCGGCGCGTCTTCGGGAAGGGCAGGCCGGATTTGATGGCGCGCTCGTAATAGGGCAGAGCGCCCAGGACTTCACGGTCGCCTCGTCGCGCGCCGATCGCCGCCGACTTGCTCAGGAAGCCCGCACCCCAGCCGATGGCAAGCAGGCATCCGCCTTCGTTCCGCGCGGCTTCGAGTTTCGACTGTAATGCGGCGACAGACGCCGCAAGGCCGTTCGAGGCCGGTCCATGCGGCGTATTGCGCGTGCAGATCGAGTTGCTTCTCGGCGTAGCGATTGGCGGCTTCGAACAGGCGCTCGCGCGTTACGGGGGCGCTCCAGCGCAGCGACTGGCGCACTTCTTCGCCGATTCAGGAAATCGTTCTCGCGCCAGGTGCCTTCGAAGGCGGTTCCCGGGGCGGCCATTTCGGCGAAGGAGGGCGTGCCGTCTTCGGGCTTTGCCTTCCGCCGCGCCACGGCCCGCTTGCTTCCAGCCCAGCGCGTACTGCTGGGGTCCGCGCGCAGTCAACGTCGCGAGGCGCAGCATGTAAACGCGGAATGTATCGCGCGATCGGACGCCGGAATCGGCTACCGAGATGACGCGCATGCGGTCGGAACCGCCGCGAGCCGGCCGTCTGATGTTCAGATCTGCTCGGCGGGATGCCGCGAGGGGCGATCGCCGGTCACTTTCGTCCGCCACCTCTTTCGATCGCCGTCGGGCTTCACGTTGGCGAAAACGAACGCGGTGCGCAGCGCGCCTTTGATCGCCGCGCCGGGCAGGAAAGGCCCGTCGATCGCGGCGGCGAAGGTCGGGAATGCTCAGGCTCTCGGCCGGCGCGCTCTCCCAGTAAGGGCGCATAGGCGGCGTCTTCGAACGGGATGCGGCGGTCGGCGTAGTTCTGCGCGAAGCCGCCCCATGAGGCGAAATCGAGCTTGGTGGCTTTCTGGAGCTGCGTCAGATAGCCTTCGAGGCGCGGACCTTTCGAGAGGAGCTTGAAGATGCGCGTCTGATCGAGCACGTTGACCTGATCGCGCCAGACCATGTAGTCGATGGGCGAAAGCTTGTTGCCGTCGCCGACGAGGGTGGGCGTCAGGACGGTCACGCGGTATTTCATGCTTCGACCTCGAGCGGCACGGGCACGGCCAGGGCGAAACCGGCGCGCCAGGCGGGATGCGGGAAGCCATCCGGCGCCACATCGACGGCGCGGCCGCGCAGCGACGGCGCCATCAGGACCGAGCCTTCCTCGATCATGCGACGTGCTTTTTCTTCACGGAACCGGCGGCGCTGTCGGTCCAGCCGGCGCGGGTTACGGTGGCGTAGTCGCCGCGCGACCAGTCGACGGCATCTTCGGCGTGCGGCGAATAGAGCGACAGCATCCACCAGGCGCCGGCGATGGCCTTCGCCGAAGAGCGACGAGGCGTCGGAGAACTCGGGCTCGGCGGCGCGGCCCCAGCCGCGCGAGCGTTCGCCGCCAAATCCGGAATCGGCGAGAAGGCGGAAAGCGGATTTCACGCGCGGTTCCCAGGCGGCGTCGGTGATGATCGATCAGGCCCCACCAGCCGGCGTTGCGGGGCGAATTCCAGACAGCGGTGCGGTGCGGTTCGGTCTGGCCGGTCATGCGATCGACGGCGGCGGCGGAGCGCATCGAAACTTCGAAACGGGCGCGGCGACGCCGACGAGGCAGCAGGCATTCGCTGGCGCCATCGACGGACCAGCGCGATTCGTTGACGATGCCCTGGCGGGCCACTTCCAGCGGCACGAGCTTCGCGGCGTTGACATAGAGCTTGCCGGCGCCGGAAGGCGGCCACGCGGTGCGCGGCGGCGGGATCAGACGGGTCTCGCCGATAGAACGGAAACAGCGAGCTGAAGCGCACGGCGGATCCGGATTCCGCGCGCGCGGTGGCGTCGAGCCATTCGTCCAGCCAGCCCAGCGAATTCATGGCGTGGGTGACGGCGGAGTAGAGCGCGTCGCTGTGATAGACGGCGTCGACGCGTTCGCGATCGCCGGCGCGCTGTCCGGCGCGCCACGGACCCGGTCGGGCGCAGACTGATTTCGATCAGTGCCAATAGAAAACCTATCTAGCCACAGATGGACACAGATAACTGCATGTGTCTTTTCATCTGTGATGTGTGTCTGTGTGCATCTGTGGCTGACTTACGCGACAGGGAGTCGCCGAGTTCCTGTACTTTGGCCTGCAGGCCAGCGGTATCTGCGCCGGAGGCGATTTCGCGCTCGGCCGCGCCGGCCGCGTAGTAATCCTTGCCGCGCCAGGTCAGCTTCAGATTGTCGAAACGGACGCGGCCGCTGCCGCGCGATCCGCCGCCGCCGAGCGCGTCGTCTTCGAGCAGCCGCAGACCCTGCACGAGCGAGGCCGGGCAGCGCCGCGTCTTCCGCGCAGAGCAGATCGAGCACCATGCGGATGCGTGAAACGTCGCACCGGCGGGCACGCGTTCGAGCGTGCGCGGATTGGCCTGCGAGGTGATGCGATCGATGGCGTTCTCGCTCTTCACTTCGGTCAGTTCGTCGTCGAGGTTCTCGCGCATCTGCGGCGTGATGCTGTCCGGGCATCAGCGGCGCGTCGAAAACGCTGAGGCGCGCGGGCGTGGCGTGATTGCTCTCGATATCGCCGCCGCCGACCTTTTCCATGCGGCCCGGGCTGCGGCCGAAGAGGATGCAGATTTCGTCGTCGGGCCGGTCGCTCTGGTGGATGCGCACTTCCTGGCCTTTGCGCTTCGAAATGAAGACGAGCTCGGAGGGCACGGCCATGCCGGTGGCCTGCTCGAGCAGCGCGCGAATGCGTCCGCGCAGGGTGCTGCCGGGGACGTAGGGGCGGCCGTGCGCGTCCTTGACGACGGGGTTATCCGCGCCGCCGATTTCGAGCGAGCCTTTGCCCGCTCCGACATGCAGACCGGTCTCGCAGTGCATCTCGCCTTCGAGAATCAGTTTTCCGATCAGCTTCAGTTCCGTTTGTGCTGTGTGAGCGCTCATTCGCGTCCTTCGTTATTCGTTATAGGCTGCTTATTCGTTATAAGCAACGATGGCTTCGAAGAGATCGCGGAATCGTTCGTATCCGCGCGCTTCGTTTTTGCGCGTGACCTGCAGCAGCAGGCGCTCGATCTGGTCGAGACTGCGCAGGCCGTGCCGCGCGATGGTGTAGGCCAGCCGCGCGCGCAGCATCACGAATTCGTGCTGGCGTTCGTTCTCGGGCGTGCGCGTGGCCCGGCGGACGGCGTTGTAAAGACGCCGCAACTGGCTGCGCGTGCCGGAATCGAGGTCGCGCATGCGGCTGACGACGACGTGGGCCTGGTTATCGAGATAGAGGCTGTCGCCGATGAGCTTGTCGAGATCGATTTCGGGCGGACCTTCGGGACGGCGCTCCGCCGGTCGCCGCCCTGACGACGGTCGCCGGGACCACGCCCGCGATCGCCACGGTCGCCCCCGCCGCCGCCGGGTCGTCTGCCGCCGGGTCTGTCTCGACCGCCCTGGCCGGGCGGGCGATTCCGCGGTTCCGGTTTCCCTGCTGCTGTGCAGCCTGTTCTTCAGCCATGTCTTTCCCCTCAGCTTCGCGCTGCCTGTAGTTTCAGCACCCATTGATATCACACGGCGGTATTGCGTTATCTCGCTGTGCCAGTCCGGTGACACGGTTTGTGCTCCGCGGGATTTGCTGGCAAAGCAAGTCCGCTGGCCTGAAGGTTGCCGACAAAGGTGCTGCGAATCTAGTTCACTAGTCTTCGGCCAGACTGCGCCCATTCGAGCGCAATCAGACCTTCGGGCCGCAGTTTCAGGCCTGCCGCGCAGATCTGCGGCCGGCCATTTCTTTCATCAGATGCGCGCGCAGCTTCTGGAATTCGCGCTCGCGCCGGTTGGCCACGCGGGCGAAACGCCGCTGAAAGCGCAGGGCCCGGGCCATCAGACGGTCGTCGTCCTGATGCCGCTTCGGTCCGGCGCCTCCACCTTCTTATACAGATTGCGGAGCTGGGCACAGGAACTGGCGTCCGCCGCGGAATTCTTCGTTCAGATGGACGATGCGCATCCTTGAGCTCCGCGGCGTCGTTCAGCTGCTTCCATTCGAGCACGCGGCCGAGAATGTGGAGGCAATCCTTGTCGCTGGCGCGGGCGATTTCCAGATCGCGCCCGCAGTCTTCTACAGCGCGGGCCAGCGAGGCGCCGGGCTCGGCGATGGTCAGCGCCATGGTGATGGTCTTGGCTTCGGCGCCGGGCAGGTCCTTGAGATTCTCCTGCGGCGAAGCGGGCGAAGACGCGTTCGAGCTCGCGCGCGAAGCCGGCCAGAGCGTCCCAGGATCCGTAGATCGCGAAGTCCGATGCGCCGGAATAGAGCACGGTGACGCGCTGGAAGTACTCGCCCTGCGAGCAGAGCAGTTCGATTTCGCCGGCGAGGAACTGCTTGTAGAGCATGGAGAGGATGGACGTGCTCTTCGACGCTTTGCAGACGGCGCATGCGGGTGCCGAAAGTCGTCGATCTCGCCGCGCAGCACGCCCCAGAGTCGTTGACCGCGGGCACGGCGGGCCAGTTCCTTCGTGGTGGCGAAGGCTTCGCCGTTGCGCGCGCGCGTGGCGGGTGACCGGGATCGCCGGCATCGCTGCCGATGTCCCAGCGATGAGTTCCGCCTTCCGCCGCGATCAGGGCGGGGAAATCGAAACTCCAGCCGATGGCGGTTGGCTTCGCGCAGATCGCGCGGAATGCGATCGGCGCCGGAACCCTTGGCCGGATGAAGGCATCGAAGAAGCCGGGTTCGGCGGCCTGCGGCTGCGTTCCTTCGCGCATGCCGTCCTGCAGGCGTTTGCGGACGATGGTCCAGTCGCCAAGATTTTCGGTGGCGCTCCAGACAAGGCTCAGCTTGCCGCCGCTGATTTCGCTGAGAGATTGCGGATACGCGCGTCGAGGAAATCCGATCGCGGCGTCGGCGCGGGCCTGATCGGGCAGGATCACGAGGAAGCGGTCGCCGCCGGAGGAGCCGAGCAGAATGGAGGGCAGCTGCAGTTCGGCGAGCAGCGCGCGGGGGATGGCTTCGCCAAGCAGCACCAGCCAGATGGAGCGGGCTTCGAAGGTTTTGTTGTCGCGGTCGGCGGGCGGGGCGAGGAGGAAGTCGCCGGCGCCGAGGAGGCGGCCCTGAAGAAGAATCTGCGCTGACATGCGAACTTTTGAGTGTATCGCGAGGTGCAGGGCTGCGGCGCCCGAGTTGGTGTAAGCTCCAGTTGAGAGATGACGAAGATCAACCGCCGGGATTGTGCGAAAGGCATGCTGGGCGCCGCCGGGCTGTCCTTGCTTCCCGGTGAGACGCCGGCGCAGCAGGAAAAGGCGATTCCTCCGGAAGGAATCGGGAATCGCTTCCGGCATCTGTCTTACAGCGACATTGGCGGACGGCCCGACAGCGTGCAGGTGATGCGCAACCGGGGACATCTGTATGTCGGGCACATGTTCAGTAACGGCGTCACCATTCTCGATGCGAACGACCCGCGGAAGGTGAAGCCGGTGGGCTTCTTTACCGGCGGAGATTACACGCGGACGCATCATCTCCAGGTTGCCGAGGATCTGCTTTTGCTGGCTAACGGGGCCAACATTGTGGCGATGCAGTCTTACGACAACATCCGGGGTTATTTCGAAAATGCGCTGGCGGACAGTATTACGAATCGTAAGAAATTCCGGTCGGGGCTGAGCATTCACGATATTTCGCGTCCCGGCGAGATGAAGGAGATCGCATTTCTCGAAATTCCAGGTCTGGGGATCAACCGGCTGTGGTGGGCAGGCGGGCGATACGCTGCGATTGCGGTGCACATGGACGGCTTCACCGACCATTTCCTTTGCATGGTGGATCTGAAGAACATCACGAAGCCGGAAATAGTGGGGCGGTGGTGGATGCCGGGGATGAACCGGGCGGCGGGTGAGCCGTCGACGCTGGCGCCGGGCCGCCGGGTGGCGCTGCATCATATGATCACGGCGGGCAACCGCGGCTACGGCGCGTGGCGGGACGGCGGGTTCACGGTGCACGATCTCAGCGACCCGGCGAATCCGAAGATGATCTCGCACATCAACTGGTCGCCGCCGTTTCCGGGAGGCACGCATACGCCGCTGCCGCTGCCGGGCCGGAAACTGGCGGTAGTAGCTGACGAAGCCAATGCGGAAAAGTGCGCGAAGGGCATGTTCTGCACCTTCATCGTGGATTTGCGGGCGGAGGAGAATCCGGTGTCGATTTCGACTTTGCCGGCGCCGAAGGACAAGGATTACTGCGGGTTCGGAACTTTCGGGCCGCACAACCTGCATGAGAACCGGCCAGGCACGTTTCGCAGCGAGGAGACGATTTTCGCTACGTATAATGTTGCCGGGGTGCGGGTGTTCGATATCCGCGACGCGTTTGCGCCGAAGGAAATCGCGTACTGGGTACCGCCGGCGCCGAAGAAACTGATCGACCCGCGGCCGAATGTGGCGCTGGCGGCGAAATCGGCGGACATTCTGGTGTCGACTGACGGGCTGGTGTACGTCACGGACTGGAACGCGGGGCTGAACGTGCTGCAATACGAGGGGTGATTATCGGGCGCTTACGCAGTGGCCTCCATTGGTGCGGTCGCAACGATAACGGCGACTGCGCCGATGCCCGGGCCGTCGTCGTTGGGATTGATCCACGCGCCCTTCCAGTTCCGGAAGCAGAATGGCCAGGGCAGACGAACAAAAACACCGCGGACCGTGATCATGCGATTGGCGTTGGGATTGGACCGTAGCAACTGCCGAAGGCGCGCGAAGAAATTGAAGTTCTCCCGGGAAACCTGACGCGGCACGGAGACTCCGCCATACGAGCCTGAGATCGGGATCATCGCCTCAGCCGTAAACAAATGTTCCGGCCACCCTGGGCACACGTCATTGCCGGTTCCCTCATAGATGCCTGCCCACCCCATCAGTCCGCGGATGACGACTGGCTGATGGTCGGCGGCGTGATTCAGGGCTTCACAGACCGTTAACGGCCGCGATTGGGCGGTCAACGTCTTTATGCCGAATGCACAGAGCGCGGTGAATGCGAGGAACAGGGTCTTCATTAACCAAGAGCGCCGGCGGCAGAGACCGCCAGCGGTACAAATATCGGACGATTAAAACGCTGTGGCGTGCAGGAACCCTTTGCTATTCTGATGGTTCAACTCCCCGTAAGAGCCCAACCTCAAAGGAGAAACGCTCCCACTCATGGCCGTCAAAGTAGGCATCAATGGCTTCGGACGCATCGGACGCAACGTCGTGCGCGCCGCCCTGAACGATCCGGAGATCGATTTCGTCGCCGTCAACGATCTCACGGATACCAAAACCCTCGCCCACCTCACGAAATACGATTCGGTGCTGGGCCACCTGCAGGAAGAAGTTAAGGCCAGCGGCGATACCATCACGGTCGGTTCGCGCAAGCTGAAGGTTTTTGCAGTGAAAGATCCCGCGGAACTCGACTGGAGTTCGCTCGGTGCTGAGATCGTCATTGAATCCACCGGGAAGTTCACCGATGCCACTGCCGCCGCCAAACACATTCGCGGCACAGTGAAGAAGGTCATCATCTCGGCGCCTGCCACGAACGAAGACGTCACCATCGTGCTCGGCGTGAACGATGCCGCCTACGATCCGGCGAAGCACAAGGTGATTTCGAATGCATCGTGCACGACGAACTGTCTGGCGCCGTTCGTGAAGGTGCTGCATGAGACCTTCGGCATCGTTAAGGGGTCGATGACGACGATCCATAGTTACACCAACGATCAGAACGTGCTGGATTTCCCGCACAAGGATCTGCGGCGCGCGCGGGCGGCCGCGCTCAACATGATTCCGACCAGCACCGGCGCGGCGAAAGCCATCGGACTCGTGATGCCCGAACTCAAGGGCAAGCTGGACGGCTACGCCATGCGCGTGCCGACGCCGGATGTGTCGGTGGTCGATCTGGTTTGGGTGTCGGCGAAGAAGACCACGGCTGCGGAAGTGAACGCGGCGCTGAAAGCCGCAGCTGAGGGGCCGCTGAAAGGGATTCTCGCGTATACGGAGGATCCGGTGGTTTCGACCGACATGCTGCGCAATGCGAACAGCTCCATCGTCGACAGCCTGCTGACGAAGGTGATTGACGGCGATCTGGTGAAAGTTGTCTCGTGGTACGACAACGAGTGGGGTTACTCGTGCCGGGTCAATGATCTGGTCAAGTTTCTGGTGAAGAAGGGGCTGTAAGGCTTACATTATCTTTATTGGATGCGGTAAAGGTTTGTAAAACGGGAGGGCTCCTTTGAAAGAGGTCGTAACCTAGGGGCAAAGGAGCTTCACCCATCAAACATGAAAAAGACAATTCTGGCCTTGTTGGCCACTCTCACGTTCGCATTCACAGCTCTGGCTGCTGACGTCACGGGCCATTGGACCGGCGAAATCACAACCGGACGCGGACCGCAACCCTTTAACCTCGAACTGAAGCAGGCCGGTGGCAGTCTGACCGGCGCAGTCACTGGCGGTCGCGGTGGCGACATCGCGATCTCGGATGGCAAGGTGGACGGCGATACCATCACCTTCTCGACCTCGGCCCCGGGACGCGACGGTACGCCGAACGTCCAGAAATATACCGGCAAAGTGAAAGGCGACTCCATCGAGTTCACGCGCGAAGGCGGCCGCGGACCCGTTACGTTCACGGTCAAGAAGTCATAGGTTTCCGGCCGCGGTAAAAGACCGGGGTAAAAGAAGGTAAAGCACGGAACTTTGGGTGGTCGCCCGGATATATAGTAAAGACCTCGTTCGCGGCGGTGCGAACTCAAAGACTTCCAATATGTTTCGTGCAACCGTTTCTGTACTTCTCACTGCCGTACTCGCATTTGGAGAAACACAGAGCGGCACGGTGGTGTCCGGGGGGCAGGCGATCCCGGGCGCTACCGTGACGGCGACGTGCGGCTCCGATAAGATCACCACAGTCACGGATGATGCAGGGCGATTTGAAATGGGCGGACTGCCCGCATCGCCCTGTAGTTTTTCGGTGGCGATGTTCGGTTTCGACGCGACACCGCGCGAGGCAACCGCTTCGACGACTCCTCTGACACTCGATCTGAAGCTGCAGACGCACGCATCGCTGCCGGGCGATCAGAACGCCGCGCCCGGAGGCGGACGGGGACGCGGTGGGTTCCGCCGTCAACCGGGATCCAACGCGGGCAATGCGACGCCTGGCGCGAATCCTCAGGCTGCGACTCCACAGGCCGACAATACTACTCCGAACGCCAACGGTCCGGGGCGCGGACAAGGCCGCGGAGGCTTCGGTCGAGGTGGATTTGGGCGCGGCCAGAATCCTCAGGCGCAGGCCGCCAACGGGCAGCAGACTGGCCAACAGGGATTTCAAAGCCTCAGCCTGCAAGGCAACGGCGAGAACCAGGTTGACAGCGACATCGCACCCGGCGAGGCCATCGACACTAACAGCGCCAATCAGGCTTTTGCGATCAGCGGCAGTCTGAGCCAGGGCGTGCAGGCGCAGGCCGGGGACAATTTCGGGTTGAACGGTCCTCCGGGCGGCTTCGGCGGACCGGGCGGATTCGGCGGCCCCGGCGGCGGGGGGAATCTGTTCGCGCAGAATGGCCAGCCGGACAATGCCGGCCAAGGCGGTCCCGGCGGTGGTGGTCCGGGCGGCGGATTCGGTGGTCCGGGCGGACGCGGCGGCGGTGGTTTCGGTGGTGGCGGCGGGCGCGGTGGCGGCGGATTCGGGGGACGCGGCGGCGGGCGGGGCGGGCCCAATCGCAACGTGCAGTTCGGCAACCGCATCAACCGCAATCGAAGACAGCAGTTCCAGGGCAACGCGTATTACACGATCGGCAATTCAGTTCTGAACGCCCGGCCTTATTCGTTCACCTCGCCAGAAACGCTCAGCGGTGAGACAGTACCTAAGGCTGGATATGCGTCGAGCCGTTTCGGTTTCTCCGGCGGCGGCCCGCTGGCGATTCCCAAGCTTTATAACGGCGACAAGACCTTCTGGTTCGTCAACTATACCGGAGTGCGTTCGAAAAACGGCTTCGACGATGTCACAACGGTACCGACCGTCGCGGAGCGTGGCGGTGATTTCTCCGCGCTGCTCAGCGCATTCCCCGCTACGACCATCGTTAATCCGAAAACGAGCACGCCGTTTCCAGACAACGTCATCCCGTCGAGCATGTTCAGTACCGCCGCCGTGGGCCTGCTGAAGTATATTCCCCTGCCCAATTCACCGGGCCAACGCAACAACTATCAGTTCATCGGGGCCAATCCGAACAACAACGACAACCTGCAGGTGCGGATCAATCAGACGATCACGAACAAAGACGGGCTCGATGTCAACTTCAGCTACCAGCATCGCAACTCGGAAACCCTGCAGCCGTTCGGATTCGCGGATCCCACCAGTGGCTACGGGGTCAGCGGACAGCTTACTTACCGAAGGACTATCACTCGCACTCTGATCAACAGTCTGAGCTGGAACTTCAGCCGCAACCTGAACCATACACTCTCAGCGTTCTCCTACGGACCGAATATCGAAGGCGATCTGGGAATCGGGGGAGTGTCGCCCACGCCCGCGCAGTATGGACCGCCGACGATCCAGTTCACTAATTTCGGCACTCTAACCGACGCCACGCCGTCATCAACGCGCAACCAGACTTCGGCGTTCAATGAGCAGCTGATCCAGATTCACGGCAAGAACAACATCACTTACGGATTCGGCGCACAGCGCCGCCAGCTGAATACGACGAGCGACTCCAATGCGCGCGGCACTTTCAATTTCACCGGCCTCGAAACCGGTTACGACTTTTCCGATTACCTGCTCGGTCTTCCGTATCAGAGTTCGGTGGTCACTTATCTGAACGATAACGATGCGCGTTATCTGCGCGAAACCACGTTCAGCGCTTTCGCCACCGACGACTTCCGCCTGGCCTCCAACTTCACCATCAACGGCGGCCTGCGCTGGGAGTACTTCAGTCCATACACCGAAAAGAACAACCAGATGGCGAATCTCGACATCGCACCGGGCTTCACCTCGGTGACACAGGTGCAGGCGGGCGTGGACGGCACGCCGGCCGGATTCATCAAGCCCGATTACAAGCTGTTCTCGCCGCGTATCGGCATCGCATGGAAGCCGTTTAAGGCAAAGCAGATCGTGGTGCGCTCGGGCTATGGCATGTATTACAACGGCGGCGTCTACAGTACGATCGCGCAAAAGCTGGTGGGCCAGCCGCCGTTCGCGGTCACGACGCAGGCCTTCAACAGCACGGCTAATCCGCTCACGCTCGAAAACGGATTCCCGGTGGAGCAGTCGGATCTGATCGCGAATACATTCGCCGTCAATCCGAATTACCATCCGGGATACGCGCAGAACTGGACGGCTTCCGTCCAGACCACGTTCGCGCGCTCCTACGTCCTGAGCGTTACCTACAACGGAATCAAAGGAACGGATCTGGACGTTCTGCAGCTGCCGAACCGGGCGCCGCTCGGAACGCCGCAGCTTCTGGTGCAGAACAGCCTGATGATCCCGAATACGGGCGAATTCACCTACGATAACTCCGTGGGCAACTCGACATACCAGGCGCTGCAGGTGCAGCTGCAGAAGCGCATGTCGAACCACATGTCGTACCAGATTCTGTACACGTTCTCGAAGGCCATCGACGACACATCGACTCTCGGCGGCGGCCCGGTGCTGATCCCGAACGACATCAGCGCCGAACGTGCGCTCTCACCCAGCGACCAGCGCCACCAGCTGCGCGTGAAGTATCAGTTTCAGTCGCCCGTCGCCAACAACCGCTCCGGATTTTTGGCGACCATGCTGCGCGGATGGACTCTGGGCGGGACGCTGACGGCGACGTCCGGCACACCCTACACGGCGACGATCAACGGCGACAGTTCCGGCACCGGCTACACGGGTAATGCGCGCGCCGAGGCGACCGGGCTGCCGGTTAGCTCCGGCTCAGGCTACTTCAATACCGCGGCGTTCACCGTACCGGCTCCCGGGACCTTCGGCGATGCCGGACGCGACACGATTCCCGGCATTCCGCGTTTTGCGCTGAACGCGTCGTTCTTCCGTTCGTTCCGGGTCGACGACAAGCGGCGCATCGAGTTCCGCATCGACAGCACGAACCCGATCAATCACGTTGGCATCACGCAGATCAACACAACGGTCGGTTCCATACAGTATGGACTGCCAACCGGAGCGGGCGCGATGCGTTCGGTGACGGCCACAGTGAGTTTGAGATTTTAGGATGAAAAAACCATTCTTTGTTGCCGCGCTGTTTCTGATCAGCGCCGGTTTCGCCGGCATCGAGATACCGGCCGCAGCCCAGCAGGAAGTCAGCTTCAGTGCCAGCGCAAACCTTGTCATCATCGATGCCAACGTGAAGGACAAATCGGGCAAGGTTGTTCCCGATCTGAAGAAGACCGATTTCACTGTTCTCGAAGACGGCAAGCCGCAGAAGATCTCGGTATTCGAATTCCAGCAGCTGGAAGGCGACGAAAATCTGCCGCCCGTGCCCGCCAGCAAGCCCGTCCCGGATAAGCCGGCAAACGCGGCGGCTCAGGCTGCGCCAGCTGCGCGCAAACCCGCCACGCCCGGTCCCACGACCACGAGCGCGGCGGCGCCGATCATCCGCTTTCAGGACCGGCGCCTGGTGGCCATGCTTTTCGACTTCAGCACCATGGGGATTCCGGAACAGAACCGCGTGCAGGAGACCGCGCTCAAGTTCATCCGCGAGCAGATGAAGCCGGCCGATGTCGTCTGCATTCTGTCCGCGGGCACGGCGCCGCTGAAAATCGTGCAGGATTTCACCACGATAAAGACCGGCTCGAAGAAGTGATCAAGAGCTTTGCCCTGGGCGCTGCCAGCGAACTGGCGGGCCTGGCGGGCAACGGCGGCGACAGCACCACCGGCGAAGACACGGCACGGCGTTCAACGCCGACGAGACCGAGTTCAACATCTTCAACACCGACAAGCAGCTGGCCACACTAGAGACGTCCGCCAAGATGCTGGCGGCGTTTCCGGAAAAGAAGGCGCTGCTCTATTTTTCGAGCGGCATTTCGAAGAACGGATTCGACAACCAGGCGTCGCTCGAAGCAGCCACCAACGCCGCCAAGCGAGCGAACGTCGCTCTCTATCCGATCGACGCGCGCGGTCTGGTGGCCTCGGCTCCGGCCGGCGATGCCAGCGCGGCGGCGTCGCGCGGCACCAGCGCGCTGACCGGCACGCAGATGCAGACGCAGCGCGATACTTTCAACGATTCGCAGGAAACGCTCTCCACGCTGGCCGCGATACCGGCGGCAAGCTGTTCGTCGACGACAACGATCTCGCGCTCGGCATGGAAAAGGCGCGCGACGACATTTCGCAGCTACTACATCATCGGCTACTACAGCACGAACGGCAAGATGGACGGCAAGTACCGCCGCGTCAAAGTGAAGCTCGCCAAAGAAATTCAGGCGAAGATCGATTACCGCAGCGGTTATTTCGGCGAGAAGGAATTCGCAAAATTCACCAGCACCGATAAGGAAAATCAGCTTCAGCAGGCGCTGATGCTGGGCGATCCGCTCACCGATCTCTCGATTACGGCGAGCTCGATTATTTCCGGCTCGCGCGCGACCGCTATTTCGTTCCGTTCTCGGTGAAGATCCCCGGCGCTGAGATTGCGCTGGCGAAGAAGAAGGGCAACGCGCAGACCGAATTCGATTTCATCGGTCAGGTGCGCGACGAGCACGACAAGCTGGTGCAGCGTGGTGCGCGACGGCATCAAAATCAAGCTGACCGAGCAGACCGCCGCACAGCTTAGCTCCGCACCCATCGCCTACGATACCGGCTTCACGCTGCCGCCGGGCAAGTACACGCTGAAGTTTCTCGCCCGTGAAAACGAAACCGGCAAGATGGGGACGTACGAAACGAAGTTCAACATTCCCGATCTGGCGCCGGTGCAGAACGGCGCTGAAGACCAGTTCGGTGATGTGGAGCAATCAGCGGCAGCCGCTGAACGAAGTGCTGGCGTCGGCCGAAACCAAGAAGAAGCTGATCGAATCCGATCCGCTGGTGCAGGACGGGCAGAAGCTGATTCCGAGCATCACGCACGTCTTCCGCAAGGACCAGAACATCTACGTCTACCTCGAGGTCTACGATCCGGGGGTGGACACGGCGCAGGACAACAAGCCCAGCGTGGCGGCGACGCTGTCGTTTTATCGCGGCAAGACCAAGACCTTCGAGTCGCAGCCGGTGCGGCTCGATGCGTTCGCGCTGAAGCGGGCGCAGACGCTACCGATCAAGCTTCCAGGCGCCGCTGGCGCAGCTGGCGACCGGGCGCTATACCTGCCAGATCAATATCGTGGATGAGACCGGGCGCAAATTCGCTTTCGCGCGGACGGAGATCGTGGTGCTGCCGGCGCAGAAGCCCGCGGCGTAAGCTGAACAATATGGAAGTGCAATTCACTCCGGACCAGCAGGCGAAACCCGCGAGCATGGCCGCGGCGCAAGGCTGCGCGGAAGGAGCGATCGTGCGCGAAGCCGTGGATCGGCTGCTGAACTACGACGAATGGTTTGTGCGCGAAGTCGACAAGGGCCTGGCTGCCGCGGACCGAGGTGGCAACAATGGCCTTAATAGGGCAACAACTTACTTGACAAAATGAACTACTTTAGGCCCGGTGTGAAGACCCAGAAAGCACAAAGCCGACAACGTTGAGAAATGGCAGAAACATCGCATTTGGTATCCATCGCTTGAGGATCATCGCAATGATCAGAACGACCGGGTACGTCCAGACGGACCATACAAAGAGATAGGCGGCAAATGTGGATCCGCCGTCGAATGCCAGCCCCGCCATCGCAGCAAACGGAAACCAGGGGATCAACATAAAGACCCAGAAGTTTAGCAACTTCTTGACGTACCGCGGTGGGGCATCCCCGGGAGCGTCTAGCGGTTCGTACATCGGCTACTTCGGCTTCGTCGCCCGCTTCCTGTTGTGCTTCGTCTCCTGCTTGACGAACTCCGTCTTGGACGCTCTGAACAGGATTCGCATGGAGGCAACCATACGGGCCGCATCGGTTTCGCCAAGGACATTCGGCGGGGGTAGTGACTTCATCTGGTCGGATTATACCGCCGAATCAAGATAAGACTGCCGAGATGGAATGTGCCGACAGGGAACTTCTCATACTCCTGCTCGAACGATTCAGGGTTATCGACACCGAGCGCGGCGATGAGGTCCAATCCCAGTTCAGCAGCTTGCGACCGGCCAGTATCCTGATGAGACCAGGCGCAAGGTGTTTAATCGAGACTCACGTCGCTGCCGCATCTGCGGTCGCTCGCCGCGAGACTATATTGATGTGGAACTTCATGCCCATCACATCCGACCATGGGCCTGCGGCGGTGTCACCGTTGAGGAGAATCTGATAACGCTGTGCCACACATGTCACAGAGGATTAGAGCCTCATTTCGATCCAACTTTGTACAGATATATAGCGGCACAATCCGGTAACCCCGATGTTGCATTTGAGCAATCCGTACAGCGCCATCGCGACCGGGTTCAAAAGGCACTCCTGAAAGCCAAAAGCAGCCGGGACCGGAGGAACTCCCGTATGCGTGTCGCCCGCAGCACCCGGAGGAAATCGCAGTGAGGGCTATTCGCGCCCTCGAAGGATCGCGGCCATCACACGTGGGCTTCGGCCTCCATGCATGATCGCGATAACCCAGAGAGGAGTTCTTGCAGGGGCGTAAACGATCAGGTAGTTGCCAGCATTGGTGAAGCGGAGTGAGAGTGACGTCAGATCGGGACGGCGGTGACCGCTGTAAGGGAACGGAACAAGCTGCTCGATTGTGGCTTCGATCTGCTCGATCATCCGATCAGCGGCGTCGATGTTGTCGTCGGCGATGAACTCCCAAATGGCATTGAGATCGTCTTCTGCTTCCGGGTGAAGCTCGTATGACGTCATGCACTCCCGGCGCGGCGGGCCGCGCTCTTTGCGCGCAACCGCGCGAAAACTTCGTCGCCGGATACGGGAGTGACTTTGCCGCTTTCCAGGTCGTAGTAACGCTTTTCAAGAGTCTGCCGCGCGAAAGCCAATTCGTCGAACAGCCCGATCACCGCGTCCTCGAGCAACTCCTCGCTCCCGCGGCCGGTCTCGCGCGACATCTGGTCCAGTTTCGCCTGTATTTCGGGCGTGAAGTGTACTTCCACGTTACTCGCTCCTGTCACCAGAATAGCTGTTGTCAGGCTTACTTCGCCGCGACCTCGGCCGCCCCGTGGA
This sequence comes from Terriglobia bacterium, assembly GCA_963709215.1. Taxonomy (GTDB): domain Bacteria; phylum Acidobacteriota; class Terriglobia; order Bryobacterales; family Bryobacteraceae; genus BOG-234. The sequence continues at coordinate 783,040 of CAVPVO010000002.1, forward strand.
TTTCCTGCAGGCTCCAGACGCGGATCGGATCGCGCAGCCGCGAGGCGATCGCTTCGACCGCCGCGCGGGCGCCGCTCATGGTCGTGATGCAGGGGACGCGATAGGTGATCGCGGCGCGGCGAATCGATTTCTCGTCTTCGAACGAAAGCGCGCCGGTGGTGGTGTAAACCACCAGCTGGATCGCGCCGGCTTTCAGCAGATCGACCGCGTTGGGCCGGCCTTCGTTCACCTTGAACACCACGCTTGCACTTGAGGCCCGGCGCTCTGCAGCAGCGCGGCGGTGCCGCGCGTGGCCACCAGGTCGAAGCCCAGTTCCGCGAAGCGTTTGGCGATCGGCACGACTTCGGGCTTATAGCGATCGTTCACGCTGATGAAGACGGTGCCTTTTTCGGGCAGCGGCGTGCCGGCGCTCAACTGCGCCTTCGCGAACGCTTCGCCGAAGTTGTCGCCGACGCCCATCACTTCGCCGGTGGAGCGCATTTCCGGGCCGAGCGCCGGGTCGACGCCGGGGAATTTGTTGAACGGGAATACCGGCGATTTCACGAAACACAGCGGCACCGGCAGGCGTCCGCGATGCTCGGTGACTTCGTGCAGCTTCTTGCCCAGCATCAACTGCACGGCCAGTTTGGGCAGCGGCACGCCGGTCGCTTTGCTGACATACGGCACGGTGCGCGAGGCGCGCGGATTCACTTCGAGCACGTAGACCATGCCGTCTTTGATCGCGTACTGCACGTTCATCAGGCCGATCACGTTCAGCGCGCGCGCCAGCTTGACGGTGTACTCTTCGATGGTCTTGATTTCCGATTCGCGGAGTCGACACCGGCGGCAGCACGCAGGAGCTGTCGCCCGAGTGAATGCCGGCTTCCTCGATGTGCTCCATGATGCCGGCGATCAGCACGTCCTCGCCGTCGCAGAGCGCGTCGACATCGACTTCGACGGCGTCTTCGAGGAAGCGGTCGACCAGCACGGGGCGGTCCTGCGAGAAGGTGACGGCTTCGCGCATGTAGCGGCGCACGCTGTCTTCGTCGTAGACGATCACCATGGCGCGGCCGCCGAGCACGTAGCTGGGGCGCACCAGCACCGGATAGCCGATGCGCTTCGCGATCTCGACGGCTTCGTCGGCGCTGGTCGCCGTGCCGTTTGCGGGCGAGGGAATCTGCAGGTCGTCGAGCAGTTTGCCGAAGAGCTTGCGGTCTTCGGCGAGATCGATGTTCTCGGGATCGGTGCCGATGATCGGCACGCCGAGCCGCTTCAGCGGCAGCGCGAGAGTGAGCGGCGTCTGCCCGCCGAACTGCACGATCACGCCGTCGGGCTTTTCGGCGTCGACGATGTTCAGCACGTTTTCGAGCGTGAGCGGCTCGAAGTAGAGGCGGTCGCTGGTGTCGTAATCGGTCGAGACGGTCTCGGGATTGCAGTTGACCATGATCGATTCGACGTCTTCGTCCTGCAGCGCGAACGACGCGTGGCAGCAGCAGTAATCGAACTCGATTCCCTGGCCGATGCGGTTGGGTCCGCTGCCCAGAATCATGACCTTTTTGCGATTGTCGGGGTCGGCTTCGCAGGAGGTTTCGTAGGTGGAATAGAGATACGGCGTGAAGCTTTCGAATTCGGCCGAGCAGGTATCGACGCGATTGAAGACGGCGCGCAACGCCCAGTTCTTTGCGGCGCTCGCGCACTTCGATCTCAGTCGATTTCCACGCGTTGGCGATCTGCACGTCGGAGATGCCCAGGCGCTTGGCTTGCGCAGCAAGTCGGCGCGGTCCGCGGCTGCCGAGCGATCCGCCTTCCAGCGCTCTGTTCGAACTCCACCGTTTGCCGCAGTTGCTCGAGGAACCACGGATCGATCGCGGTCATCTCGTGGATCTCGCTCGCGCGGTGTAGCCGGAGCGGAAGGCGAAGCGCAGATAGCTGAGGCGGTCCGGCGTGGGCGTGATCAGCTTCTGCGGAATCAGATTGACGTCGAAGGTTTCGGAGCCGAATTTCTTGCCGGTTTCGAGGCTGCGGATGCCTTTGCCCAGCGCTTCTTTGAAGGTGCGGCCGATGGCCATCACTTCGCCGACCGATTTCATCTGCGTGCCCAGCGTGGTGTCGGCGCCGGGGAATTTTTCGAACGCCCACTTGGGAATCTTGACCACCACGTAATCGATGGTGGGCTCGAAGGACGCCGGCGTCACCTTGGTGATGTCGTTGCGGATCTCGTCGAGCCGATAGCCGACCGCCAGCTTGGCGGCGATCTTGGCGATCGGGAAGCCGGTGGCTTTCGACGCCAGCGCCGAGCTGCGCGAAACGCGCGGGTTCATCTCGATGATGACCATGCGGCCGTCCTTCGGATTGATGGCGAACTGCACGTTCGATCCGCCGGTATCGACGCCGATTTCGCGCAGGCAGCGGATGGCGCCGTCGCGCATCATCTGGTATTCGCGGTCGGTGAGCGTCTGGGCGGGCGCGACGGTGATGGAATCGCCGGTGTGCACGCCCATCGGATCGAAATTCTCGATGGAGCAGACGATGATGACGTTGTCGGCGAGATCGCGCATCACTTCGAGCTCGAATTCTTTCCAGCCGAGCGCGCTCTCTTCGATCAGGACTTCGTGCACCGGCGAAAGGTCGAGGCCGCGTTCGAGAATCGTGACCAGATCTTCGCGGTTGTAGGCGATGCCGCCGCCCGAGCCGCCCATGGTGAAGCTGGGGCGCAGGATGGCGGGATAGCCGTGCTTCGCTGCGAAGGCCAGGCCGCCTTCGACATCGGTGACGAGCTTGCGAACGCGGCGTTTCGAGGCCGATCTTCCGCATCGCGTCTTTGAACAGCAGACGGTCTTCGGCCTTCTTGATGGCGTCGATCTTCGCGCCGATCAGTTCGACGCCGTACTTATCGAGCACGCCGGCTTCGGCCAGTTCGACCGAGAGATTGAGGCCGGTCTGTCCGCCGACCGTCGAGAGCAGGGCGTCGGGCCGTTCGCTGCGCGATGATTTCTTCGAGATAACGCGCGGCTGAGCGGCTCGACGTAGGTGCGGTCGGCCAGCTCGGGATCGGTCATGATCGTCGCCGGATTCGAGTTGACGAGGATGACTTCGTAGCCGTCGGCGCGCAGCGCTTTGGCGGCCTGCGTGCCGGAGTAATCGAATTCGCAGGCCTGGCCGATGACGATGGGGCCGGAGCCGATGATCAGGATGCGATGGAGGTCGTTGCGGCGCGGCATGTTATTTGTGCCTCCGCCATGAGTTTGATGAAATCGTCGAACAGATAGTGCGAATCGTGCGGGCCGGGCGCGGCTTCCGGATGGTATTGCACGCAGAAGACCGGCTCGCGGCGATGGCGGAAGCCTTCGAGCGTCTGGTCGTTGAGATTCACGTGGGTGATCTCGATGTCGTTTTCGCTGAGGGAATCGGGATCGACCGCGAAGCCGTGATTGTGCGAAGTGATTTCGACGCGCTCGGTGAGCCTGGTTGATCACCGGATGGTTGGCGCCGCGATGGCCGAATTTCAGCTTGTAAGTTTTGCCGCCGAGCGCGAGGCCGAGGATCTGATGGCCGAGGCAGATGCCGAAGATCGGCGTCTTGCCGATGAGGCGGCGAACATTGTCGATCTGGGTGTGCAGCGGCTCGGGATCGCCGGGGCCGTTCGAGAGAAACACGCCGTCGGGCTTGAGCGCGAGCACGTCTTCGGCGGAAGTGAGCGCGGGTACGACGGTTACGTTGCAGCCCGCGTGAACGAGGCGGCGCAGGATGTTCTGCTTGATGCCGAAGTCGTAGGCGACGACGTTGAAGCTGCGGGCTCCGCGGTCGGCGTCAGGACTTCGGAAGGCGAGCAGGGCTCGACCGATTTCGTCCAGCTGTACCGTTCGGGCGTGGTGACGCGGCTGGCGAGATCGAGACCGGCCATGGACGGAATTGAGCGCGCTTTTGCGACCAGCTTCTGCGCGTCCTTTTCCGTGGCGGACAGGACGCCGCGCATCACGCCGCGGCTGCGCAGATGGCGCACCAGCGCGCGCGTGTCGAGGTCGGAGACGACCGGGATGCCGGACTTCGCAAGGAAGTCGCGAGCTTCTTCATCCGAGCGCCAGTTGCTGGTGATGCCGGAAAATTCGCGCACCACGAGACCTTCGATATAGGGTTTCGCGGCTTCGTTATCGGCGACGCTGGTGCCGTAGTTGCCGATCTGCGGGTTGGTGAGAATGACGATCTGGCCGGTATAGGAGGGATCGGTGAAGATTTCCTGGTAGCCGGTGATGGCGGTATTGAAGACTACTTCGCCGGAACGTTCGGCGGGCGCACCAAAACTCCTGCCCTCGAAGACCGTTCCGTCTTCCAGGGCCAGGATTGCAGAATCCAACAGCAGTTCCTCCAGAATTTAAAGTGGGGTTTGGGTTCACTGTTATTGTAGCGCCGGCGATGCGGCGGCCGAGTGGTTTGCGGAGCCGTTTCCGCCATGGCACTTTCGATCCTGCGACGTACGCTTGTGGCAGCACAACCGATGAAATAGCGGGCGGACCATGGGATACAGTTCAGGGTCAAACGGCTTGCCGGCTCAGGATGGGGATGTCGGCACGGCGGTCCTGGTGGCGTGTTTCCGAAGTTCGTTGCAAGCGGCCAGCGGGGTTAACAACCCCGCGGCAGGATGCCATCCCGCCCCACATCAGGCAAGAGACTTCAGAGACACAACACCAGGCAGGGCCGCGGATACAATCACTTCAGGTGCATCGAACCTATCGAGAGTTGCCGCCAGGCCCGCGGCTGGCACGCTACATTGAGTGTTACTGGTGGAGCGAAGCGCGCGACGGCGGGCCGCATTGTGTGCTGCCGGATGGCTGCGTTGACATTCTGTTCTCGTCGGTTGCATACGAGCCACGCGGACTTTCGGTTGTCGGCCTGATGACGGCCGCCGTCATTGCGGACCTGCAGATCGGACAGAGATTCTTCGGGGTGCGGTTTCGGCCGGGAATGGCTTCATCGTTTGTGCGGCCTTCGGGAGAACTCACTGATCGCACCGAAGCGCTCGAAAACATCTGGGGCGCTCCGGCGCGCGGCATGAACGACCGCCTGGCAGGGATGCGCACACCTGAAGAAATGGCCGTGGTGGCCGAATCATTCCTGCGTCCGCTTGAACCTCCCGATGCCGCGCAGTATGCACTCCAGGGTCTGTGCGACGTCCGAATTTCGCTGGATCAGGCAGCTTCAAATGCAGGGATGAGCACGCGGAGTCTGCGCCGCGCGTGCCTCGACCGCGCAGGTGTGTCGCCGAAATATCTGCAGCGGATTGTGCGGTTCCGCAAAGCTGCGGAGTCGATCAGCGCCATCGCAGCGCGCGGCGCGCAGCCGAGTTGGGCGCAGCTGGCGGCTGCCTGCGGCTACTACGATCAGGCGCACCTCATTCGCGATTTTCAGGAATTCGCCGGCGCGACGCCTGGCCGTTTTTTACAATCCGGCGGAGCTCCGCAGACTTTAGAATCGGCGCATGAGCAAACCGAAACCCGAAAACCAGATTGACTACATCGAATTCCCCGCGTCCGATATGGCGCGCACGAAACAGTTTTACAGCGCGGCGTTCGGCTGGAAATTTGAAGACTATGGGCCTGGATATACCAGCTTCGCCGACGGCCGTCTCACGGGGGGCTTCACGACGGACCGGGCGGCGCCTGCGCGGGGGCTGCTGATCGTTTTGTACGCCAGCGATCTGGCCGAGGCGCAGCGGCGAATCGAAGCGTCCGGCGGGGCAATCGTGAAGCCGACGTTTTCATTTCCAGGCGGCAGCCGGTTTCACTTTACGGACCCAGACGGCAATGAGCTGGCGGTGTGGTCGGATTCCGGGTTGTAGTTCAGGATGACCATGTCGACGCGGCGGTTTTGGGCCCGGCCTTCGGGGGAATCGTTGGCGGCTACCGGCTTTGTATCTGCGTATCCGGTTACGGCAAAGCGATCGGCGGGAATGCCGAACTGGTCTTCGAATAACATGAGCATCGCGATGCTGCGGGCGGCGGAGAGGTCCCAGTTACTGCGGAAGCGGCGGCTGTGCACAGGCGACGAATCGGTATGGCCTTCCAGCGCGATGGCATTGGGGACGCCGCGAATGGCGTCGGCGATCTGACCGAGGCTCTCGTATTCGGCGGAGGCGATCTCGTCGCCGCCGGAGGGAAAATATGCGGCTTCGCGAAGGCTTATGACGAGTCCTCGGCTTTCGAGATGGACCGCGACTTTTCCCGCCTGGATTTCGGGGGCCAGGCGGCGTTCGAGATTGTCGCGGGATGTTTTCAGCGGAGGCGATGTTCCGGTTTGTGCGGGGACGGGCTGATGGAGGGCCGCAGCTACAGAATTCGCCACCTCGATCGCGCGGGATTTGTCCGGTCTGGACGAGGCGAACAGGACGACGAAGAGCGCCAGCAGCAGAGTGATGAAATCCGCATATGAGATGAGCCAGCGGTCGCGGCTGGTGGCTTCCTTCAGTTGTTTTCGGCGGATCAAGCGCTCCTGGCGGTCTTTAACGCGGCGAGTGCCGGAGCCGGCGGTGCCGCGTCCACCCCCAGAAATGTTTCGAGTTTGCGGCGGATCACCCGGTGATGAACACCTTCCGCAATGCCGATGATGCCCTCGAGCGTGAGTTCTTTGAGCCGCGCGGCGGCATGCGTGCGGGCGCGAAGTTTACTCGCTGCAGGCAGGAAAAACAGGTTGGCGGAGCCGACTCCGTAGAGTGTCGCGACGAACGCCACGGCGATGCCGCGGCCCACGGCGTCAAGGTCTGCCAGGTGCTTCATTACCTGAATCAGCCCGAGCACCGCGCCGAGGATGCCGATAGTCGGGGCATAGCCGCCCGCCATCTCGAACACCCGGGCCTCCGCCTCGGCGTCCTGTTCGAACAGTTCGATATCAACCTGCATGATGTCGCGGATATGTGCGGCCGGAATACCGTCGACGGCGAGTTCGAGTGCTTTCCGCAGAAACGGATCCGGAATGTCAGCGGAGCGTTTGTCCAGCGAGACGATACCTGATTTGCGTGACTGCAGAGCCAGGGCGATGATTTCTTCGATGCGATCGGAATTGGATTCCCGGGTGGCGATAAAGATGTGGCGAAGCTGTCTTGCGGCGCGTATGCATACGGCCTGCGGGGTTGTGATCATTACTGCGCCCAGCGTACCGCCGAGAACGATTATCGCCGCGGTGAACTGCGCGACATCCTGCAGGCGCCCGCCTTCAAGGATCAGGCCGGCCGCAATGCCGGTGATCGCAACTGCCAGGCCGCCGATGGTGGCGAAGTCAGGCCGCGACGTCTTCATTCAAAGAGCGAGTGCGGAATTCCCGCTCGAATTCTCAGGATTTTTGCCGATCAGAAAAGTTCGCCGGGCCGCTGTCCCTTGGTGTTACGCGTACCCGCGTCGGGAATTGTCACGAACCGGTCTCGACCGCCGGATAAGCTTCAACGTATTGTTCTCCATTGCAGCCGTAATACGCAACCGTGCGCGCAATGAAATCGACATCGTAACGCACAACCCCCGCGCGCCACGAAGCCTGCAGGAACTCTGGAAAGCTGCTTTCTCCGGCCTGATCCGTTCGCAGCGCCGTAATCAGAGCCTCCCGATTAAACAGCGGTACGTCGATCGTGCCGGTCGCTAACGGTGCAGCCTGAATCACTACCGGCCCGTCGTTGGTCAGATAGAGGCTCTGACACGCGGGCAGGAACCACAGGTTCCGCGTCACGCCCGCGCGCCGTAAAGTCTCGGCCAGGTGAGGGAAGCCACCGACCTTAGGGCGAATCGCCATCGCTTGCCTCAGGGCAGCTTCCAGGTTTTCGATTGCCTTACTCGTTGGAGAATTTCCTTTAATCATTCGCCCGGCCGCGGATGGAAGGGCACCGGGAACTCGTTGGCTTCCGCGATATCGAGATTTACCACGACCGGCTCCTGCCCACTGCGGACGACGACGGCTTCGACCGGTTCATCGGCGCGCGCGTTCATTTCCTGATGCGGCACCCATGGCGGCACGTAGATGAAGTCGCCGGGGCCGGCTTCTTCGGAGAATTCCAGATGGTCGCCCCAGCGGAAGCGCGCGCGGCCTTTAACGATGTAGAGAACTGTTTCGACTTCGCCGTGATGGTGCGCTCCCGTACGCGCGGCCGGCTGCACCACAACGGTTCCGGCCCAGAGCTTGTCGGCTCCGGTGCGCGCGTGCGTGATGGCGGCGGCGCGCGTCATGCCCGGGGTTTGCGGCGTGTTGGTGTCGAGTTCTCCGGCGCGTACGATGCGGATGCCGTGGGCTTTCCAGTCCGTCTTTTCTTCAGGCATGGGTCAGTAATAATCCGCGCAGCTCATGTAATAGCCGCACTGCGCACAGAGGAGTTTGCACTTGCGGCTGTCGAGCTTCGTCGAACAGACGGGGCAGTAGAGCATGGGGTCTTCTTCCGAATGAGGGGGCGCGGCGGCGGGGGACGGTTGCGGCGGAGTCACGGAACTATGATCATTATAAGAGCTCTTCCAAACCACCATGAGATTCCATTCTGCCTTCCTGGTACCAGCGGTTCTCGGGCTTTCTATCTGGGGCGTAAGTTTCGCCCAGCAGCGGCAGCCGGAACGTCCGGCACAGTATGCGGCGCGCGGCACGCACGGCGCGATCGCGGCCGGCAGCGGCTATGCGACCGAAGCCGCGATGCGCATGTACTATACCGGCGGAAACGCGGTGGACGCGGGCGTGGCGAGCATCTTCGCCGCCGCGACAACCGAGTATTCGCATGTCGGATGGGGCGGGGAAGCGCCGATTCTGATTCGCACGAAGGATGGCAAGGTGCACGCTATAGCCGGTGTCGGCACCATGCCGAAGCTGGCCACTGCCGATTTCTATCGCAATCGTCCGCTGGAGCTGGGCGAGATTCTCGAACCGCCGGAGAAGAACGGACTGCGGGGCATCATCCCGGTGGCGGGCATCATGGCAGCGCTTGTGCCTAGCCTGCCGGAATCGTCGCTGGTTGCGCTACGCGACTACGGGACAAAGTCATTCGCTGAGGCAGCCGCGCCGGCGCTCGAGTTTGCGGACGGCTCCGCGATCGACGAACAGCGCGCGGGTTCTATTCAGGCCAGCCGCGAATTCTTCACTCTCTGGCCGAGTTCGATGAAGCACTTCATTCCCGACGGCCACGCGCCCGTGCCCGGCGAGATCTTCCATCAGCCCGATCTGGCGCGCACACTGCGCGGCATGATCGAGGCGGAGAAGAAGGTGCTGGCGTCGGGTGGGAGTCGTCAGGCAGGCATCGATGCCGTACGCGATTACTTCTATCGCGGCGAAGTCGCCAAAAAGATCGACGAATTCAGCCGCGCGCACAGCGGCCTGCTGCGTTACGACGACATGGCCGCGTTCCGGCTGACGCCGGAAGAGCCGCTCTCCACCGAATTCCACGGCGCGAAAGTTTACAAGCCCGGCTTCTGGAGCCAGGGTCCCGCGATGATCGAAACGCTGAATATGCTGAGCGGAATCGATGTGACTTCGATGCGCGTGAACTCGGCGCAGTACATTCACACGCTCATGGAGGCGCTGAAGCTGGCTTATGCCGATCGCGATACATATTACGGGGATCCGAAGTTTGTCAAAGTGCCGGCGGAAGAACTGCTCTCGATGAAGTACGCCGACGAGCGGCGCAAGCTGATCGGTTCGCAGGCGTCGCATGGAATTCCTGCCGGGCAAGATCAACGGGCACACCGGGCGTGCATCCTTCGCAGTCGGAGATCGCACGCACAAAGATCGACGATTTTCTGATGGCCCACGACACCACCTGCGTGGATGCTATCGATAAGGACGGCATGATGTTTTCGGCCACGCCTTCAGGTGCATGGCTGCCTTCGGTGATCGCGGGCGACACGGGCATTCCGCTCACGGAACGCGCGCAGAGTTTCCTGCTCGTGCCGGGGCAGTCCGAATGAACTGGCGGGCGGCAAGCGGCCGCGCGTGACACTCAGCCCCACGCTGGTGACGCACGCGGACGGCTCGCCGTGGATGGTGATCTCGACGCCCGGCGGTGACAACCAGGAGCAGGCGCTCATGCAGCTGCTGTTCGATGTGGAACTCTTCCACATGAATGCCGAGCAGGCCATCGAAGCGCCGCGTTTCGAGACGCGGCACCTGGTGTCGAGCTTCGATAACCACGCCATGAACCCGGGCGATCTGCAGCTCGATGACCGCACGCCGCAGACCGTGATTCAGGACCTGGCCAATCGCGGGCACAAGATCGGCACGCGTTCGCGCTGGCAGAGCGGTTCGGCGCCGGGACTGGTGCGCGTGACGCCGGGCGGTGTTATCGAAGCCGGGGCGGATCCGTGGGGGTATCGGAGTATGCGGGCATACTAAGAGTTTTAGCCACCGATGCACACAGATGGACACAGATAAAACTGTTCTGAATCCGTGTGCATCTGTGTTCATCCGTGGCTGAAAATCTTTCGCTTTTCCCGGTTGACGAGCCTCAGGCACCGGATCGCGATATTCTGCGCGACCGGCTGCACGCCCTCGCCGCGCGCAACATCTTCATCGGCGGGAGTTCGTGGAAGTACGAAGGATGGCTGGGGCAGATTTACGCGCGGTCGCGCTATCAGGTACGCGGGCGGTTCTCGAAGCGTTTGTTTGAAGATACGTGCCTGACTGAATACGCCACCATCTTCCCGACTGTTTGCGGCGACTTCGCCTTTTACCAGTTCCCGACGGAGGCTTTGTGGGCGAAGCTGTTCCGGCAAACGCCGGACACGTTTCGCTGGGGATTCAAGATTCCGGAACAGATCACTGTCCCGACGTGGCCCGTGCATCCGCGTTATGGCGCGCTGGCCGGGCGCGAGAACCCCACGTTCCTGGACGCGGCGTTGCTGGAACAAAACTTTCTTCGCGCGCTGGAGCCTCACCGCGGGCAGACGGGCGTTCTGATTTTCGAATTCGGAACGATGCGGGATATAACGCCCCCGGAGTTTATTCGTATGCTCGAGCCGTTTCTGACGCGGCTGCCGGCGGGCTGGCGGTATGCTGTCGAAGTTCGCAACGCTGAATTTTTGCGCCCGGATTATTTCGCCTGCCTGCGCGCGCACCGCGTGACCCATGTTTACAACGCGTGGACACGCATGCCCGAGATCGCTGATCAACTCGCAATTCCCGATTCACAGACTTCCGATCTGATCGTGGCGCGCGCGCTGCTGCGACACGGCCGTTCGTACGAAGAGGCGGTGCGTCAGTTCACTCCCTACGACCGCACGCGCGAAGTGAATGAGCCGGTGCGGCGCGGGCTCCGCGAGATTATCGATATCGCGCGGGTCGACGGCCGTCCCGCGTTTCTGTTCGTGAACAACCGGCTCGAAGGGAACTCCCCGGGTACTATCGTCGCGATCACGGACTGATGCGGAAAACTCGGCTGCCCGGCGGGATGCGCGATTCGTCACCTTCCGCGAGGTAATGCACGTTTCCGTCCGTCAGAAACATGACGGGCTGCGCGAGATAGAAAGGGTCGCTGATTTTGAGGTCGCGCACGACGATGTATGTGGAGGCCGCGCTGTCCTGCTTCTGCGCGTCCCGGATTGCATAGGCCTGGTTGAGGTACTTCATCCCGAACGCCTCAGCGACGCGGGCGTCTTTGCGCCACACCATGAAATACTGAACGTATCCCTGGATCGCGATGGCCGCGAGTAAGACAGCAGCAAGCAACTGACTTGGCCGGAGACGATAGAGTTCGACGAAGCCAGTGGCGGCGATCAGACACACCGCGGGGATCATCAGTATCGAGCGCAGCGCGTGCGGCACTCCTTCGCCAGATAATGCTGCGGGAAGAGCACTGGCGACGAGCCAGACCAGCAGCAGGCCGCCGTTCCGCGCACGGCCAGTGAGGCACCAGATCAATCCGGCGATAAACAAGAGGCCAACGGGCAACCAGAGTTGGGACGAGCCGCTCACATTGTGCCGCCAGTTTTCGTCGCCGTGAGCAATCAGCATCGTGAAGGTCAGCAGCGCGTGGCGGGCAATCTGCGCGGCGGAAGCCGGAGCAACCTCTGAGACGCGGCCCAGAAAGTCCGCCGGATGCGCAGCGAAATAGAGAATCAGCGGGAGCGCGGCCACGACAGCGCCGCTTACGACAGCCAGCGCTGCGCGCACGTTCCTGAGAATACAAATCACCGCGAAGCCGAAAATCAGCGGCGTGACCCGATACGCGATGTAGGTGTGAAAACCGAGCCCATAAACAATTCCCGCCGCGAAGCATAGACTGAGGCGGCGTGTTTTTTGTGCGGCGATCAGGATCACCATCGCCCACGTCAGAAAGAAGGGCGCGCTGATGGCGCGGAGGCCGATGCGCGAGAAGTTGACGTGCCAGAATCCGACGGCCATCAGGAATGCCGCGACGAGACCGACCTCCTTACCGGCAAGCCGGCTGCCGAGGAACGCAACGCCCAGTATCGTCAGAATGCCGAACATTGCGCTTACAGACCGCAGCACCCACGGCTCGCGGGCTCCGGTCGCGCGCAGCATCAGGCTTTGCAGATTGATGAACAGGCCCTCCCGACCCCCGTTCTGCGGATAGAAAACAGACCAGTGTCCGGTGTGAATCGCATGGAGCGCGTCGGTCCCGTTGGCGGCTTCATCGAAGAAGAGACCGGGAGGCGTCCGGGTGAGTTGATATGTGCGAAAAAACGTCGCGAGGCACATCACGACCGCGAGGCCAGTCAGCCACTGCGACCGCGTCATCTGGCTCCGTCCCGAAGCCACGCTGCGAAAGCCTGCGGGACTGCCGACTGAGCAGACCACCGGGTGAGAATCCGCTCGGACGCGGCGGCTGATTTGTCGACAATAGACGGATCGCGCACGAAATCGATGAATAGCTGGCGCGAGTCGGCGCCATCGGTGCGAAAGAATTCACCTGGATTCGGAATGGGGGGGATCACGCGGGGAAGCTGCATCGCGTACATGCTCCCGCCCGCGAGCGTCTCGAAATGACCATCGAGCAGCCATCGGCAGTTTCGCAGCTGGCTTATCATGTTTGCCGACACGGCAACCCACTGGCCCGCGTCCGCCGGCGAAGGGCGTTCGCAGTTCCAGATGCGCGACTGTGGAACAGAGACGCGCGCGTCAGTGTAGCCGAAATGATCGAGGCCGATCGAGGCGATGCCGCGTTCATTGACAAACTGCCCGAGCGCAGGCAGCGACTGGTCCCAGTCGAGATTGGAATCGTTGAACAGCTCATGGTGCGGCTGGAATGAGCCCAGTGCGTTGGAGTAAGTCAGATAGAAGGGATACGCCGCCACGGCAGCGACGACGCATTGCACCACGCAGGCGAGGATGAGAACGCGTCCGGCGCGCCCCGCGGTTCGCGCCAAAGGCGCGAGCATCACGATCAACAGCACCAGCGGCACGCTGAAATGGCGGAATCCGATATCCAGTTTGCTCGCCAGACAAACGATCGTGAAAAGCGCGAACGTGATCCACAGGAGACTCCGGTGTGCAGAGGCCTGGTTTGAGTCGTGCCGGTTTGCTGAGACCTTTCGAAACGCCGCGATCGGCAGCAGTATAAGAAAGCCGATGGACGATTTCAGCAGCAGGAGTGCGGGAAAGTAGAACCACACCCCTGTTGGGTAGGCGTGTCCGAAGAGATAGGTCGGCCGCGAAGCTGTCAGGGCTACCAGATACAGTCCGCGCAGATACAGCCACGCGGGCATCATGGTTCGGGCGACGGAGGCCGGCTGGTTCCACGAAAAGATCAGATAGAAGAAGTAAACGCCAATTGCAGCGATGCCGAACCCTGTAATGACTGCACGCATTCGAGGCGACTTGAACCCGGGCCACATCGCGAGCACGAAGAGCGCCAGCGCGGGCAGCAGAATCAGGCCGGTGAATTTTGTCAGGAGCGCACCGCTCAGGCTTAGTCCGAGCCACACGGCGCTGCGCGTGGTTGGCGTTCGCCAGGCAGATGCAGCTGTATACAAGGTGAGGATCGCAAACAGCGCGGCCGGCACGTCGGTAAGCACCAGTGGTCCGAAGCCGAGGAATAAGGGCATGGTGGCATAAACGGCGGTCGAGAGCGCGCCGCCCCATGGACCGCCGATCTCGCGTGCATAGAGAAAGACGACCCATCCCAGCAGCAGTGTGAGCGCCAGCATCGGCAGGCGGGCGAGGACGAGAGTGGCTTTCGGATCGTTCCAGTGCTTCAGCAGCATCTCGCCGAAAAACAACTGCCCCGCATTGGCAGAGAACAGCCGCTCACTCACTCGCCACGAACTGTGGGAATAATCCGCGCGGACGCCCGTCAGCACAAGCGGCAAAGCTGCGATGACCTTGGCGAGGGGCGGATGCTCTTCGTCGAGGCGCAGGTCGAGCCGTTGCCAGTAGCTGACTCCCGCGCCGATGTGCGCGACCTCGTCATAAGTAACCGATTCGCGCATCGCGGCGCTGCCCGCCAGCAGCGCCATCAGGACGAGAAATGTGCCCGCTGTCCACGCGGCAGGCGCCTGCGGCCACTTCATTCGATTGCGTCAATGCTAGCATCCGCATGAATCGTCATGGTCCCGGCGCCGCACAACACCAACCTGGCTCCGAAGCCTTTCCAATGAGCGGAAGTAAGGTAAATGACAATCCCGGCGGATTAATCGCGATATTTACGGTTATTCTGTCACCACCTAGTATTTGACCTGGCTATATTGTCGCCCCGCCCGGCGATAGCCTGATGCTGATGGACTGTGCTGAGTGCAGTCGCCTGAGGGCCGAGAAAGACAGGTTGCGGCGCGTGTGGGCAGACTCGATCACTGACCTCAGCCTTGCAATCGGCACGCCCGCCAATGTGTATGATCAGCTGATGGAACTGGCTGACACTGCCCGCACTGAGTGGCAAGAGGCGGTATTCGAACTGCACCGCCATGCGGAAAGTCACCCAAGAGCCAGAACATCCGGCGCTGCTCAGTAAGATCGCCTGGAATTATGAACTGCCTGAGTGCGGCCCGCTTCAGTCGGTTGTAAGTGCTAACATCCGCATAGATTGTCATCGTCTATGCAGGAACGCGCGCTGATCGCGCTTGCTGCTGTACTCGTCGCGTGGCAGCTCTTCGTGCCGCCCGCGCTCGGCGTTGCGGACAACGGCGACTATCCCAAACTCATCGGAGGAGCGTGTCTCGGTGGCAAACATCCGATGTTCGACTATGTCGGGTTCACCTATGTGAAGGGGCCAGCGAACTGCTGGTCGAGCGGCATGATGACGTCGGCCTGGGTACCGTTTGGTTTGACTCTGGTCGCTACGAAGGCGCTCTCAGGCGACCGCTACGATCTCCGCTTCCTCGGCGCCGCCTGGGCAGTGCTGTTTCTCACGGCGTTCGCAATGCTGCTGCGGGTGACGCGCGGGCGTCCCTGGGTCGGGCTGGCCGCTCTGCTGATCTTCTGCAGTGCGACCTACGTACCGTGGTTCAACTCGTTCTACTTCGACACGGCTTCCTATGTGTTCCTGTGTCTGGCGATTCCGGCGGTCGTCCGGCTGATGCTTTCGGGTACCGTTCGCACGGCAGATTACATGGTGGCCGTCGCGGCGGTTCTTCTGTTCGCGATGTCGAAGTCGCAGCACACCGCGCTGGCATTGCCGATGATCGCGGCATTCTGGCTTGATTTCGGCCGTCCCGGATTTCCGCGCCGCCGGGTGCGTGTTGCGGCCACGGCAGTGATTGCGGCGGCCGCGCTGGCCATGTTTCTCACCGCGCCGCGCTACTACCAGACAGTGAACACATGGAATGCACTGTTTTATCGGGCGCTGCCGCATTCAAAGAATCCGGCGGTCGATCTGGCTTCAGCCGGCATTGACCCGGCCATGTCGCGTTACGCGGGGCAGCACGCTTTTCTGCCGGATTCGCCGCTGGTCGATCCGGTGCGGGCGGAATCCTTCGGAAATGTGATCAGGCCTTCGCGGCTGGTGCTCTATTACGCACGGCACCCGCGCGTTGGCATTCAGGTGCTGCTCGATGCTCTTGCGGATGGTTCGCTCGAGCGCGTGCGCATGCAGACAGGCGGAAGGCAGTATCGGCTGGGCAACTACGAAAAGGACACCGGCAAACCGCCGGAGGCGCAGAGTCATTTTCTCGATGTGTGGACGAGTTGGAAAACCGCCGCCTTCGGCAACCGGCCGCTGCTCTACGCCGGCTGGGCCGCGGCTCTTCTCGGCGCGCTGTGGACGCTCGTCGTGAGGCTGCCTGTCGACGTGCGGCCGCGCGTTGTCGCCCTCGCCGCCATCTGGACGACAATGATGACGCTCGCCCCGCTGCTGGTGCTGTTCGACGGCGTCGACACCGGGCGGCACCTGTTCCTGTTCAACGCGATGCTCGACATGACGGTGTGCGGACTGGTCGCATTTGCGCGGCCGCGAAGGACGTGATTGATATACTGAGGGTTCCCTCCGACAGTGGGCTCGTAGCTCAGTTGGTTAGAGCGCTTCCTTGACACGGAAGAGGTCGGAAGTTCGAGTCTTCTCGAGCCCACCATTTAAAATCAGTGATTGCAGCAGATTGCGGAGGTCCACGGGTATTGCCGGGCTCAGGCTGCCGAACAATCTGGAGTCCGGATCACAGGCATGAAACGGGCAGGCACGAAAACGTGCGCTTTACGGTTTCGCAGCGAGGCGTCGATAACAGGGCGGGCACAGACCGTGACTCAAACTCCGTCCCGTAAGTGCTGTTATAAATGTCTCCATACGAAACCATTCCGCCGTCTCGTCCTGAATGGATGTGCACCAAGCGCAAATTATCAGAGGGTCGCCGGGGTTTGGGTCCGTCGCGCGCGCCCGATGTCGTCCGTTGAGAGCGGTTGAAAGTTTCACCAGGCTGACGTCAGCGACCTGCGCTATAAAGCCTCGTACGACTCCATCCGCGATATCGGGGGTATACGTCGCCAGGCTGTCACGGTAACCTGTTCCATCCGGGCGCGGGACCCGACGTTCAAATACTTGCGGTTCCCCGCGAAGAGCACCCTGGATGTAAGGGAGATTAAGTTCGTAAAGAGGACCGAGCAGGCTCCGCAGAGGGGTCCCAATAAGTTCCGCAGGGGTTTTGCCAAACCAGATCCTGTAAGCCTGATTTGCAAAGCGGCAGATTTGTGAATCGTCCCAATATGCCAGCATGGACGGAATATGGTCCGTAACCAGGCGCGCGATGTCAGATTCCGACAGAGGTCTTTGCAATCTATCGAGCATCCTCTCACAATCCTGTTTCAAATTGCAGTGCTTCGACCGCATTATTTTACAAGGCACAATCTTCTTTATGTCACGTTGATTGTTGCGGGGCATCTCTCAACAATCCCTAAAGCCTCCGCGACGTCGCCGGCATTTCAGATCCGGCTGTCGAGCCCTTCCAATTTGGAGCTTCGCCTTTCGAGGCAGGCTTCCTGGCGCTCGCCGTGGCCTGGGTTCGAGCGGGCGTTTCACTAAGTCGGGTTGGCCCAAGGGTGCGGAGGCGATGGGCCGAAATTGTGGTAGCCTCAACGGATATGCGATCCAGGCTCGAAGCCTACCAGTTCTCGTCATCTTTGGTACCGGCGCCGGGTTTTGACTTTGAACCCGACATTTTTCACAACGTTTCGAATATTCCAACTGACCAAGGCGACCTGACGGTCACCGGGACATCCAACGAACTGACGTTCGATACCGCTGTGAATTCGCCGGAACCGGCAGCAGAGTGGCTCCTGCCGGGCGCGATTGTCATATGCGGACTTCGACGCCCGGTTCGTCGTCGCTGTGCCTGAGGGCGCACCTGATCGACATGGCCTGCGCCGAATGCAGCCGACTGGAATCCGACCGGGAACACTACGCACACGCCATGACCATAATCGCCGTGTTTCTTAATGCGGCGAGAGAGAGCGAAGACGCCGACAGCTACGCCCGGTTACGTGCGGAATGGCATGCCGCGAGGCGCGGGTTGGAGGTTACGGAAATCGAAACGGCCCGCCACCAAGCCGAACACAACTCCGCCGCGTAGCAACCCCGTGTCAGAAGCCCGAAATATCCGTCAAGCAGCGTGAACTGTTCGGGCGAGATAGTGCCCTGGTCGTGCCACTGGCTGAGTTTCATTGCTGCCTATTGCAGGGCAGCCCTGGGAGCCGGTTACAGCGTAACCGCCTTGATGACCACGCCGGTCTGCGAATAGATCGTCAGCGTGGCAGTCGTGGTGAGGGTAGTGGTGCCGCCGCTTGTGCTGGTCGATGTGGCGGCTGAGGTCACGTACAGATAGTCCGTCGTGCCGACGGTTTTGATCTGAATATCGGTAATGCCCCCTGGCAGCGTGATCGGAGAAGCAGTCACCGGTGCGCCGGTGGCCGCCGATAGAAGCGTGACGGAGGTGCTTATCGTGGTGCTTCTGCCCGACCCGGAAGTGGAGTTCTGCACCACGAAGACGGACGTCGCGCCAGGCAGAAACCGGGCCACCAGGCCTGTGAGGGTTGCAGTCCACTTCGGCGCGGTTCCGGATAAAGGACTGATTGCGGTTATCCCAGTGACTGGATTCTGGCCCGTACTGCCCGTCGCAGGTGCCAGGGCGTAAAAGGTACCGTCGGGTCCGATTGCCGAAATATCGACCGGATTGAGGCCAAAGACGGGGATGGGGCCGAGTCGCTGCGCCGTTACCAGCGGTGCTGCAAAAAGCAGGCCGCTCGAGATTACACCTATATAAAAGAAAGATCGCATATCAGGGAGTCCTCCGGAGCATTTTTACTTGCTCTTACTGTTGTCGCGCAGCGCCGGGAAGTTCCGCTGACTTCGTTGATATATCAAACGATTGACGGTTTTATCAGCGCCAGAAGTGCAGGCACTGTCCTGCCGACGGAGCGCGCCATTACGTCTATTTTGCTCCGACCGGCGCGGGCTCTTTCTTATCCCACGCGAGACTTTTGCCTTCGTTCCCCGCCACCGAGTAGAGCGCACCAGGGGCATTCCGCGTCTTCTGAAAATCCTCCAGCGTCTGGCCGCGCATGGCAGCGTAGATGTGCAGATTCGAAACTCCCACCACCGCGCCCAGCTTCTCCAGCATGAAGAAGATGACGCCGTAATGAATCATGCCGCGCCAGTCGCGCCGCCGCACCAGGTCGCTTTCTTCTGCCGTCAGCCCGGCCGACTGAAACGCCGCTTCCGGGTCTGCCAGAAAACGGTGGCGATGATCCGGGTCGATCAGATCGTGCAGAAACTTGTTCAGTCGAAACGCCCTCACGCTTGTCTCCAGGGTGAACGGATAGGTGCCTTCTAACTTTTCGACGCCTTCCAGCTGATGCGCGATGTGCATCCTGTAATCGCGGCCCGTCTCCGTCATCGGGTCGATGGCCTGGTTCTCATAGATCGCCGTCGCGAGCCCGGTCATCGTCGGCAGGTAGTAAGTCTGATGAATCTTCTTCACATTGGCTGAGAGAGCCCCGCGCATGATCAGCCACATGATCACTTCGGCGCCTTCCAGACCGCCCAGCCGCGCGTAATCCGCATGTGTCAGCTCGGTCAGCTTCACCGGATCCTTCTCGATCAGGTCGAGGAACTGTTTGTCCCAGGCGGTGTTGTTGAAGCCGGCGCGTTCGCCGTGCACCTGGTGCGACAGGCCTCCGGTCGCCACGATGACAACCTTCAGGTCTTCCGGAAAGCTCTCGATGGCGCGGCGCAGCGACTGCCCCAGTTTGTAGCAGCGCTTCGCCGTAGGAATCGGAAACAGCAGCACCCCGACCTGCAGGGGGATGATCGAACCCGGCCACCCGTTGTCGTGCGGCCACAGCATCGAGAGCGGCGAGAAGCAGCCGTGATCGAGCGGCCTTTCCTGGAAGAACGACAGGTCGAATTCATCCGCCGCCAGCGCCGTGGCGATATGCTGCGCGAGCTTCGGATGCCCCGCCACCGGCGGCAGCGCGCGCGGACCGCCGCCTTCATCCGCTACCGCCCATTCCCTGCCGATGCCGAGCGCGAAATGCGAATAGTGATCGAAGAAGAACGAGGTGACGTGATCGTTGAAGATGAGGAACAGGACATCGGGCTTCTTTTCTGCCAACCAGTCGCGCACCGGTTGATAGGCTTCGAAGATTGGTGACCAGGCGGGGTCGTCCTGCTTCTGCTTGTCGAGGGCGAACCCGATGGTGGGTGAGTGAGAACTGGCGACGGCGCCGATGATTTTGGCCATGATGTCGAGGTGGCAAGCAGGATGCGGGCCAATCAGCTGAGAGCGCTTTAATAAGCCAGCAAAGGCGGTCGGGCGAGCCCGGGACGCGGCGGTCTGTGTGTCATCACGCGGCGGCAGTGTGAAACCGCGCAGGCGTCGCTCGCTTTCCGATTGTTATCCTTTCGTCTTCACCGATGTCTGATGACGTCAATCGATTAGCCAGCCGGGCTGTCTCGCGCTGTTACGGCGCCTTGTTCTTTCTGATATTCGGCGCGGCATGGCTTGGGCTGGCGTTTTATGCATTCGGGTGGCTGAGTATCATCGCAGGCGCGCTTATCGCGGGCTTCGTGGTTTTGTACGCATTCGTGGCGTTCCGCACGCGTAGCCGCGGGAAAAAGGCGGGGAAGGACGCATACCCCGCCGACGAGCAGCGCCGCAACGACCGCGCCTTCGGCTGGGTGAACGCCCTGACGTGGGTTTCTGTGTTTCTGGTGTTCCAGATACTGCCGCGCGCCGGGCATCCGGACCTCGCGATCCCGGCGGTCGCCGTCATAGTGGGGCTGCATTTCTTCCCCATGCCGCCGCTCTACCGGCATCGCGTGAATCTGGTCACCGGTGCACTGATTGTGCTGTGGACGATCGTGTGCATTTTCGCGGTTCGCGGTGACACCCGTATCGGTTTCGTAGCCGCGGGCACGGGGATAATCCTCTGGATGAGCGCTGCACGGGCGCTGCGTACGGCGGATACGCTGCTGAGATCGGCCGGTCTGTAAGTCCGTCCGGCGTCAGCCAAAAAAGTCGTAGCCTCACGATACGCGTCGCAGGCATGCCTCTCGCGAATTCTCCTGGCCTGCCCGCTCTGTGCGCAGCAGCGCTACGGGACTACCTGGCCACCGCGTACAGATTCAAGGCCACGCTTATCTCCGGACCGGACTGGACGGCGAGCGACCAGCAGGCTGCTGAAAAAAGGCGCTTCTTGCCACTCTCTTACGGTCGCGGTTCGGAAAAGCAGGTGCTGATTCCGCAGTGGTTACTGAACCGCGCGCGTCAGCAAGCGGCAACGAAAAGAGCTTTTTCAGCAGCCTGCTAAGGCCCAGATTCCGGAGATGCTGCAGGCTTCTCGCCGACAGGTTTCAGGTAAAACCGCACAAGGAGAATAAAGAGCATCCGGTTTTCGCGTTCGTGCTTTCCAAAGGCCCGCTGAATCTGAAAGAAGTGCCGCCCCATCCAAACGCGGATCCGGTTAATGACGAACCTGCGGGGATGGCCAATGTCGCGACCCTTGTCGCTGACGGCAACGGGCTAAGCGTGCAATATGCGCGCGGCGCGTCATTCTCGGCGGGCAACAACCGGATTGAAGCGAGGAAGCTGCCGCTCTGGGTGTTTTGCGGGAACCTGTAACGATTCTCCGACCGCCAGATCGTCGACATGACTGGGCTGACCGGCGCCTACGATTTCGCGGTCGGTGTCACTCCGGTGGATTACCAGGCAATGATGCTCCGTTCGGCGGTCTTGCGCGGGACCAACATCATGCCGGAAGCCCGGAAGCTGCTCGTACCCCAGTCCCGCCTCTGCGCTCAGCGACGCCCAGCAACAGGTTGGCCTGAAGCTGGAATAGCGCAAGGCCCCGCTTGACATCCTGGTCATCGACAGCGCCCTGAAAACCCTGACCGCCAATTGATGGGAGCTTATGCGAACCGCTCACGCCGCTTTGCGGTACTTCTTAGTCAGGCGGAAAAGCTCGGCGCGCGCGCGGTTCAATCGCGATTTCACGGTGCCTACCGGGATGCCGACTGCTTCCGCGATCTCTCGGTAATCCATGTCCTGCAGATCGCGGTAGACAACCTGTTCGCGGAGTTCCGGCTCAAGCACCAGAAGTATCGACTGCACAAGGTCTCTTGCTTCTCTCGCCGCCAGCACCCGCTCTGGATGGTCCGCCGACCTGGCGACCAGCATTCCGAATTGCCGGTCCTTCTCGCCGGACTGCGTAACCCCATCCTGCTGCGTGCGTCGATAGCGGTCGATCAGAAAATTCCGTGTGAGCCGCGTCAGCCAGGTGGCAAGCGTAGCCTCCGCCGCGCGAAATGTGCCAAGGCTGCGGAACACGCGGAGGAAAACCTCCTGCGTGACATCCTCGGCCGTGCCGTGATCGCCCGTAAAGCGCCAGGCTATCCAGTAAACGAGCCGCGTATGCTGGCATACCAGCGTCTCCCAGGCGGATTCGTCTCCGCGCAGGCACGCTTCCACTATCTCTTTTTCCGCATGCATCGCCACCGGAGGCCGCGCCCGCCTTCGTGTTCGGACAACTCCCGCGGGAAACACATTTTCACTCATAGCTTCTATTCCGAGTAAACGACACCGGCGCACTCTCTGACTCTTAAGATTTGTAAAGCGGGCTGCCGGTCGCCGGCCTGAGGGTATACAACAGAAGAGCGCGATGAGGAAAGAATGACCCGCGTTCTGCTGGCCGACGACGACACCGAACTCTGCTCCCTCATGCACGATTACTTCGAGCCGCATGGGTTCGCTCTGGACACAGTCCACAATGGCCGCAGCGCGCTCGGCCGTGCGCTCGATGGCGGTTATGAGCTCTTCATCCTCGATGTCATGATGCCCGTGCTTGACGGCTTTGAAGTTCTGCGTCAGCTGCGCAAGCGGAGCGCCGTTCCCGTCATCATGCTGACGGCTCGGACCTCGCCTGCCGATCGAGTTGACGGCCTCAACTCCGGCGCGGACGACTATCTGCCAAAGCCGTTCGATCCGGCCGAACTGCTGGCGCGGATGCGCGCTGTTCTGCGCCGCACCGTTGGAGACGACGCGGCCGGCGATCGTGTCATTGCCTGCGGCAGTCTGCAGCTGAGGCCGGACACGCGGGAGGCCAGGCTTCGCGGTGACGCCGTGGCGCTGACTTCTATAGAGTTCGATATTCTGGAATGCCTCGCGCGTTCCGCGGGACGGGTGGTTTCGCGCCACACGCTGTCCGCCGCGATCTATCAGCGTGAAGCGAATCCCTTCGAGCGCTCGCTCGACGTGCACATCAGTCACCTGCGGAAGAAGCTCGCCAGCGGTGGAGAAGCTCTCATTCAGACTGTGCGCGGTGAGGGTTATCTGCTGGGGGTGCGCCGGGGCGCGCAGATGACGGAAGGCGGCGAATGAAATCCGTCTACCGGAAAATTCTCGCATGGTCGTTCGTCACGCTGGTGATTTCGCTCGTCGCCTTCCTTTTCGTCACCAACCAGATCGTCATGCGGCTCGGTGCATGGGACGCTTTTCCCCGCCTGCAGGCGCTCGAGCTGGAAGACGCCAGGGAAGCCTGGGAGACCGGCGGTCAGGCGAAACTCGCGGCATTTATCGCGCGGCTCGACCGGCTGATGTCCGCCCGGCACCACCTTCTTGATTCGCAGGCGCGCGACCTCGCTACCGGAGCCGGCCGCCCGGATCTGGTGGCACGCATCAACGGGCGATGGGGACAGCCGATCGCTGTTCCCGAAGGCGCCCTGGTTGCGGCGCGCACACCGGACGGCCGCTACACACTGGTGATCACGGCGCCTGTCACTTTCAGACCCTGGACCTATCTGCCTTACTATGGCCTGATCCTCCTGGCCGTAGCGCTTTTGTGCTGGCTGCTGGCGCTGAACATCGGGTCGCCGCTTCGGTCTCTCGCGCGCACGGTGGAACGTTTTGGACAGGGCGATCTCTCCATTCGCGCCCGTTCCGCCCGGCGGGATGAGATCGGAGAGCTTGCCGCCGCGTTTGACCGCATGGCGGACCGCATTGAAACTTTGCTCACCGCGGAACGCCGGCTGCTGCAGGATGTGTCGCATGAACTCCGCTCACCGCTCGCGCGTCTCGGATTCGCCGCGGAATTGCTCAGGACCGCGCCCGACAAGGAGCAGGCGATGGCCCGTCTGCGCCGGGAAATCGCGCGCCTGTCTGATCTCATCGGGGCCTTGCTGCAGATGACGCGCGCCGAAGGCGACCCCCTGTCGGGTAATCGGCGGGAATTCGCGCTCGACCAACTGGTCCGCGATGTGGTGGAGGACTGTTCGGTTGAAGCGGCCACACGCGGGTGCGAGATCGCGTGCCGGATGAACGGCCGGATTGCGATGGTGGGCGACCCGGAACTCACGCGGCGCGCCGTTGAAAATGTGATGCGCAATGCGGTGCAGTACTCGCCGGACGGCGCGCGTGTGGACGTCACGCTCGAAACGAATGCGGACAGCGCCCGCATTGCGATCCGCGACCGCGGGGCGGGCGTTCCCGAGGACCAGCTTACGCGAATCTTCCAGCCGTTTTATCGTGTCGACGGCTCGCGCAACGGAGCCACCGGCGGCCTGGGACTGGGTCTGGCGATTGCTATGCGCGCGGTCAACCTCCATCACGGCGCGATCGATGCGCGGAACGAAGAGACGGGGCTGCTGGTGACGATCCGGCTCCCGCTGGACTACGCGGCGCGTCCGGTGTGAAAACGCGGCGATGATTTCCCCAATCAGTACGTTCAAGGAAGAGTCAATGGGCGCTCTCACCTTCGAACAATTCCTTGGTAACACCGCGGCGGAAGGGGAAGCGATCAATACCTTGTTTGAGGAACGGCTGTTCGATCTGGTATGCCCAGGTGCTTTCGGAGCCGCCGCCCATGGCTTCCGGTTTCCCGCACGGCCGGAGTTGACATGCTGCTTTATGGGAAGACCGACAGCGCGAGGAATGCCGTTCACCTGGTCTCCAGCGGCGAACTGGTAAGGCCAAATCAGGCAGTGCCGAATCCGCCGATTGCACCGGAGAAGAAGCATATTAAAGGATAGAGTGCACGTCCGAAGCCTGGACGCCGTCGGCCTGGTCACAGCGGACGTTGAAGCGAAATTGCCGGCCGAATTGGCAGGCAGGCTTCACCATGTCCGCCAAAACGGAATAAAGGCGCTGCGTCTGTTCAGCGCGCGCAAATAACCGTTAGAACAGCTCCCGGCGTTCGGCCCGGCGCGTTTTTCAATCCGGTAGCCGGGTCCTGACAGTCGCTGGTGGGGAATTCACCGGTTCCCCCGTAATTGTTATAGAATCTCCCCCCAGGAGACTCCTCGCAATGTCTTATCTTCGGCGGCTGTCTACAGCTTTCATACTTCTCCTCCTCGCCGCCACCGGCTACTCCCAGACTCCCGGCAGAACACCGGCCCGCAATACGACGCAAATCCCCCGCATGCCCGACGGCAAGCCCAACTTCACCGGCCTCTGGCAGGCTCTCGGCACCGCCTATTGGGACATCAAGCCGCATTACGCCCACGCCGGTCCCATGTTTCAGATGGGCGCGGAAGGCGCCGAGCCCGCGGGGGAGGGAATCATCGACAGCGACACCATCCCCTACACTCCCGCCGCCGCCGCGAAGGCGAAGGAGAACCTCGCCAACCGCATGAAGCTCGATCCCGAGCTCAAGTGCTACATGCCCGGCATCCCGCGCGCCAACTACATGGCCTTCCCGTTTCAGATCGTGCAGGGCAATAAGGACATCGCCTTCGCGTACGAATTCGCCACCGCCAATCGCGCGGTCAACATGGGTAAGTTCCGCGAAGGCCAGGTCGACACCTGGATGGGCACGTCCAACGGCCACTGGGAGGGCGACACGCTCGTCATCGACGTCACCGGCCTCAACGGCAACAGCTGGTACGACCGCGTCGGCGACTTCCAGACCGAGAACACTCACGTCGTCGAACGCTTCACTCTGCCCGACGCCGACCACATCAACTATGAGGCGACCATCGACGACAAAACCATATATACTCGACCCTGGAAGATCTCGACGGTGTTTTACCGCCGCAAGGAAAAGAATGCCCAGCTCAACGAGTTCAAGTGCGTTGAGTTCGTCGAAGAACTGATATACGGAGACCTGAGGAAGAAGAAATAGCCTTTTCAGGTTTCAAGTGAGGAGATTCGTATGAGACTTCTGATCTCTGTCGGACTGCTGGTGTTGAACGCCTCATTGGCATTGGCGCAGGTGGCTCCGCATGCGCTCCCGCCCGCGCCGAAGAACTGGACGATACCGAAAACGCCCTGGGGCGATCCCGACATTCAGGGTACATGGACCAGCGACGACTGCATAGGCGCACCCATGAACCGCCCGGCGAACTTCGGCGATCGCGGCTTCTACACCGAGCAGGAGCTTTCCGACCGCATGAAACGCCTCGAGCAGCAGCACGAGGGCGATCTCAAGGATACGGTGGATGCCAGCCAGCGCGTGGGCACCGGACCTCCGGGCAACTGGGGTGAGCGCGCCCGTCGTCCCTGTAAGCAGACTTCGCTCGTTGTCGATCCGCCCAACGGCCGCACGCCCGACCTGCTCCCCGAAGCCAAGGCGCGTCCGATTCCCGAAGGCGCCGGGAACAACAACCCGAAGGCCGACTCCTGGGAAGACTTCAGCTGGTACATTCGCTGCATCAGCCGCGGTGTGACCGGTTCCATCCTGCCGGTCATTTACGGCAATGGACAGCAGATCATTCAAGGTCCGGGTTACGTGACGATCATGCAGGAAATGGTGCATGAAGCCCGCGTGATTCCGCTCGACGGCCGCCCGCACGCGAGCTCTGAAATCCGTACTTACATGGGCGATGCGCGCGGCCACTGGGAGGGCAACACGCTCGTGGTTGAAACCACCAACTTCCTCGCCGGACGCACCGGCATCGGCCTCAACGGCGGCGGCACGCCGACTTCGGAAGCGCTGAAACTGACCGAACGCTACACCCGCACCAGTCCCGACGAGATGAAGTATGAAGTCACGGTCGACGATCCGAAGACGTTCACGCGCCCGTTCAAAATCGCTTTCCCGCTGACCCAGGAACCCGGCTACCAGAATTTCGAGTACGCGTGCCATGAAGGCAACTATGCGATGTTCGATTCGTTGAGCGGCGCTCGCGCCAAGGAAAAAGCGGCTGCCGCCAAGGCTGCTGCCAGTAAGTAACCGAAAGGAGACCCTCGATGAAAAAAGCACTGTTAACGTTAGCGGCTGCGGTTCTGATGCTGATGGCCGCCGTGCCCGCGCGTGCTCACCATGCATTCGCTGCCGAATTCGACGCTGACAAGCCGATCAAGTTCAAAGGAACTGTAACGAAGATGGAGTGGATCAATCCGCACGCCTGGATTCACATCGACGTCAAGGCCGACGACGGCACGGTCACCAACTGGATGATCGAAGCCGCTGCGCCCAATTCGCTGCTCCGCCGCGGCTGGAACAAAAGCTCGCTGCCTGCCGGCACGGAGATCCTCGTCGAGGGTTTTCAGGCCAAGGATGGTTCGAATCGCGCCAACGGCAGCGTGATCACGTTCGCCGACGGCAAGAAGCTCTTTGTCGGAAATGCGGCCGGCGATCCCGGTGCCGCGCCCGGCGCCCCTAAACAATAGGTCATGATCCGATCGTGGGGCCCGCCGACGTTTCTTGCGGCCTGCCCGTTACTCCTTCATTGCGCCTTCGCCCAGGGTATCGATTACGCGAAGATCGAATTCCTGACTGACAGGATCGCGCCCAACCTTTTTATGCTCTCTGGTTCCGCGGGCGCCGATCCCGGTCACGAGGACGCCGCGGGCGGGCGCGTTGGCATTCTCGCCGGACCCGAGGGGATATTCATGGTCGATTCGCAATACGCGCAGGTCACCGACAAGCTGGTTGCGGCCATTCGCAAAATCAGCCTGCAGCCGATTCGCTACTTCACCAACACGCACGTGCATGTCGACCACACGGGCGGCAACGCCAACTTCGCCAAAATGGGCGCGGTGCTGATCGCGCGCGAGGAACTCCGCGACGAGTTGCTCCGTCCGCCGGGCCGGGGCGCACCGGCGAACGCCGATCCCGCTCGCTTGCCGATGATCACGTACGGTATGGGCGACCCGATCAGGATCTACATGAACGGCGAGACGGTCGAACTGATCCCCGTCCGCGCTGCGCACACCGGTGGCGACACGATGGTGCGGTTCAGGAACGCCGACGCCATCATGATCGGCGACTTCTATCGAAACTATGGCTATCCGTTCATCGACACTGCGAACGGCGGCACGATCAAAGGAGCGCTGGAAGCCATCGATCAGGTGATACAACTCGCCGCTCCGGATACGAAGCTCATTCCCGGGCATGGCACAATCATTAATCGCAAAGACCTGGTCCCATACCGCGCGATGATCGTCGACGTGCAGTCCAGGGTTTCGCAGATGATCAAGGACGGCAAGAGCCTGCCGCAGGTGCTCGAGGCTCATCTCACCGCTCCTTATGACGCGAAGGTCCCTGGTGGCCTGCTTCCCGCGGGAGCCGCGGGCACCAGCGCGGACCGTTTCGTCAGCATGGTGTATTCGGAGCTGAACAAGGCCGGAAAGTAGCCAGCGCTGCGCCCCCGGATGATCGGCGGCCTGTCTCGCGGCGTTGCAGCATTGGGCGCGCAGATCGAGGGCGTCGATCCCGGATCGCGTCTTGAAACTGGCCCTCGCGGAAGCGCACCGCGCCGCGTCCGGGAAGCGCGGCCGAAATCGGATACGCCCTCAAAGCTGCCGGCGGCTTCCTCGAACATACCGGCGAGATACTGGCTTTTACCTGCCTCGATAACGTCAAACACCGAGGGATTAGCCGGGCGTCTGACCGATATACTCCGTTCATGGACGATTTCGCCGACAGAGCGAAAGCCCGCGCTGCGTACCAGATGTTTTCCGATGCCATGCACGCCGGGCGTGACATTCTGCGGCGGGCCGGTGTCGCGGATCCGCCGCCCATCCCCGAGTTCGACAAGGTGTTTCGCAGGCTTACGCCGGAAATGCGCGAGGAACTCTATGCTCAGCTTCGCAGGGTGCAGACGATTGCTCCTGCGGACGCGATTCGCCTCTGGCAGCCTTTCATCCGGCGAGCATTCGGACAACCGAAAGCTTAAGGCTGGCGGTCGTAGCGCGCATCGCCCTCAGCCGCGTTCAGCAGGAAGTGGGTCACGACGCCTTTATCGTTGGAGACGAACTCGATCGCCGCCGCGGTCGCATCGAACCTGGTTTCGGACTGCGGAATCAGAGGCAGATCGTTATAAAAGAGCTGACCGTTCACCAGACTGATGGTGGGCTTTCGCGGAAAGAAGGACTCGGTCCCCGCAGGTCCTTCGCGAAACTCATAGCGGCCCACGTACTTGTCGAGCACTGCCGAACTTACATGAACGCCTTTCGAAGCGGATCCCACCAGATGCGGTGTATCGCGTTCGTTCTCCGCGCACAGGTATTCCAGCAACTCTGTATCGGCCGCCAGATTGACGGGAACAGAAATTGTCAGCGGTCGCGCGAGCATCTTCGGGTCTTCGTAAGTGATCTGAAGCTGCATGTGCCCGAAATCGACGCGATGGAATTTCTCTGTCACACGCAGTTTTTCGGAGTGGGGATGGCCGACCCGGTCCAGCCATGTGCGGTCGTTGAAGCCTGTCGTCGCGACCACCAGAGTGTCGCCGTCCCAGTGACCCACCGAATATCCCATCCAGCTCGGATTGGGATCGAATGGCAGGCTGCGGCCGTCGGTGAAGATCTGCCGGTAGTGAATCTGATCCTCGAAAAGCACTCCGATCACACCAGGGGACTGAATGATCCGATAGAGCCGGGCTGCTCCGCCCTGCACCATGACGGTCGGGCCGCCGGGCAGGCAGTGCGTCACCGGATCGCCGCGGCGAAAGTCGGCGACGCGCTGCATGAAGATCGACTTCGCCTCGACGGTGAAGATATCTTCGTCCTGGAGACTCTGGACGAGGTCGAACCGGTAGGGGTTGGCTTCGGGACGCCACAGCCCTGAGAGGTCGGGCTTGCCGTCGGGGGTGCGCGGGGTGGGCGCGGTCAGATTCAGCTTACCGTCGGTGGTCCGCGGAGTTCCCGGTGTGCGGAGATTGATCCATTGCCCCCACACAGAAGCGGGCAGGACGAACAGTGTTGCCGCGAGCAGAACTTTGGCCATGCTGGGCGGAATTATACAGGAATCGGCAATCCTCAACCAGCCTGGCAGGCTGCTGAAAAACGCTTCTTGCCACTCCCTTACGGTCGCGGTTCGGAAAGGCAGGTGCTGATTCCGCAGGGGTTACTGAAGCGGCAACGAAAAGAGCTTTTTCAGCAGCCTGCCAGGGCCGACAGCCTGGCCCGCAACCTCGCGGGCGATAATGCAGCAATGACGACACCGACTCTTTTTTCGCCGCTGAAGATTCGCAGCGTGACGTTGCCGAACCGGATTGCGGTTTCCCCGATGTGCGAGTACTCAAGCGAAGACGGATTTGCTTCCGACTGGCATCTGGTGCATCTGGGATCGCGGGCGGTGGGCGGTGCGGGCCTGGTGATGACGGAGGCGGCGGCGGTGGAGGCAGAGGGGCGGATCACTTATGCGGATCTGGGCATCTGGAAACGTGAACATGTCGGGCCGCTGCGCCGCATCACAGAGTTCGTAAAGAGCCAAGGGGCCATGCCGGGAATCCAGTTGGCGCATGCGGGGCGCAAGGCGAGCACTGAAGCGCCGTGGGATGGAGGTGCGCCCATCGCGCCGGGCGTGAGGAATGGCTGGCAGGTGCAGGCTCCCAGTGCGAAAGCGTTTACGGAGGGCGGTCCCGCGCCGCATGCGATGACTCTCACCGATATCCAACGTGTGGTGAAGGCATTCGCGGCGGCCGCGCGGCTGGCGCTGGATGCCGGGTTCGAAGTGATCGAGATTCATGGCGCTCACGGGTATTTGATCCACCAGTTCCTGTCGCCTCTGTCGAACACGCGGACGGACGAGTTCGGCGGGAGCTTCGACAATCGCGCGCGGGTGGCGCTCGAGGTGGTGAAAGCAGTAAGGGCGGAAATCGGGCCGGATGTGCCCTTGTTTTTGCGGATCTCGGCGACCGACTGGGTGGAGGGCGGATGGGCGATTGAGGATTCGGTCGAACTGGCGCGACGCGCGGCGGTGCTGGGAGTGGATCTGGTGGATGTGTCATCCGGTGGAAGCGCGCTCAGCGCGAAGATTCCGGTCGGGCCAGGATTCCAGGTGCCCTTCGCGGCACGGATTCGCGGAGAAGCGGGTGTGATGACGGGCGCAGTCGGAATGATCACGGAGCCGGCGCAGGCGGAGGAGATTGTCGCGACCGGGAAGGCGGACGTGATCCTGATGGCGCGGGAGTTTCTGCGCGATCCGTATTTTGGCATTCATGCGGCGGAGAAGCTGGGGGCGCAGGTGACGATGCCGAAGCAGTACCTGCGGGCCATTCCGGGCAGCGTGCGGCGGAGTTAGCGCCGGAAGGGGCGTTGCCGCTTGCTTACGCGCAGTTCTCAAGGATTGCCGGGCGGGCGCGGCGGTGCGAATCGTTACAGTTTAAATAAGCCCTTTCGGCAGGAGGTCAATGCTGGTAGGGTATTTGAGGAGAGAAAATCCGACGTATGAGTTCATCGCCTAAAGCCGTAACTTCGCTGACCGCGCTGCCCGCCTGGCAGGCGCTTGAAAAGCACGCCGCCGAGATGCGCGAGGTTCATCTGCGCGACCTTTTTGCAAAAGATCCGGGGCGCGCTTCGCGCTTTTCCGTCGAGGCCGAGGGACTGTTCCTCGATTATTCGAAAAACCGCATCACTGACGAGACCATCAAGCTGCTGATCGAACTGGCGAAACAGTCGGGCCTTGAGGAACGGCGTGATGCCATGTTCAGCGGCGAAAAGATCAATCTGACGGAGAACCGGTCGGTGCTGCATGTGGCGCTGCGCGCGCCGAAGTCGGAGAAGATTCTTTCCGACGGCGTAGACGTGGTTCCGGAAGTGCATGCGGTGCTGGACAAGATGGCGGCGTTCGCCGACCGCGTGCGCTCGGGCGCGTGGAAGGGTTTCACCGGCAAGAAGCGTGAAAAACGTAATCAATATCGGCATCGGCGGTTCGGATCTGGGCCCGGTCATGGCGTACGAAGCACTGCGGCACTACACCGACCGAAGACATCAGTTTCCGGTTTGTGTCGAACGTGGACGGCACAGATTTTGCCGAGGCGACGCGCGACATCAATCCCGACGAGACGCTGTTCATCGTCTCGTCGAAGACCTTCACCACCCTCGAGACGATGACGAACGCGAAATCGGCACGCGAATGGGCTCTGGCGCAATTAGAGGATGAGAAGGCGATTGCCAGCCACTTCGTCGCGGTGTCGACGAATGCGGCGGAGGTATCGAAATTCGGCATCGATACGGCGAATATGTTCGGCTTCTGGGACTGGGTCGGCGGACGCTATTCGATGGATTCGGCGATCGGGCTGTCATCGATGATCGCGATCGGGCCGGAGAATTTCCGCTCCATGCTGGCCGGCTTCCACGCGATGGACGAGCATTTCCGGACCACGCCGCTCGAGAAGAATCTGCCTGTGCTGATGGGCCTGCTGACCGTCTGGTACAACAATTTCTTCAATGCGCAAACGGTGGCCGTGCTGCCATACGATCAGTATCTGAAGCGCTTCCCCGCGTATCTGCAGCAGCTGACCATGGAGAGCAACGGCAAGTCGATCACCATTGATGGCTCGCACGTGGATTATCAGACCGGCGCAATTTACTGGGGCGAGCCGGGCACCAACGGGCAGCATTCGTTCTATCAGCTGATTCATCAGGGGACGAAGGTGATTCCGTGCGACTTCATCGGCTTCGCGCAGTCGCTGAATCCGCACGGCGATCATCACGACATCCTGACGGCGAATCTGTTCGCGCAGGCGGAAGCGCTGGCGTTCGGCAAGACGGCTGCAGAAGTGAAGGCGCAGGGGACGCCGGACGCGCTGGTACCGCACAAGACGTTCGAGGGCAACCGGCCGTCGAACATGATTCTGGCGAAGCAGCTGACGCCGGAAATTCTGGGCAAGCTGATCGCGCTCTACGAGCACGACGTGTTCACGCAGGGTGCGGTGTGGCGGATCGATTCGTTCGATCAGTGGGGAGTGGAACTGGGCAAGGTGCTGGCAATGAAGATCGTGCCGGAACTGAAGAGCGATCCGCCGGACTCGAGCATGACAGCTCGACGAACGCGCTGATTGAGCGATACCGGAAGATGAAAGCAAACTGAACCCCAGACGGCCCGGCGATCACGCGATGATTACCGGGCCGTTTCCGTCAGAGCTCGGGGTGCAGGTGGAGCGTTTTTCCGGACGCTACGAAAACCTGCTGCGTGAACGGGGTCGTGCCGTTTTCGCGGATTTCAATGTTGTAGCTGCCCGGACGCAGATGCATGGTCTTGTTATCTTTCGTGGTGCCTGCGTAGGCCCCGTTGATGAAGACCTGGGCGTCCTTCACTTTGGTGTCGAGCTTCACTTGACCCGCGTTGGGGAAACCGTAGTAGTAGCCGGGGCCCCAGTAAGGTCCCCAATAGGGTGAATACCAGCCAGGACCGTAGTAACCGCCGACGCCGACGAAAACTCTCGCCGCACTTGCTGTCATCGGCGCGAAGGCCATTACCGCTCCGGCAATCAGAGTGAGCAGTGTTTTTTTCATGATCGTTAACTCCTGCCGACGCAAAGGCACGCGCCGTGCCAGTTTCAGAGTTAAGCAAATTCAATGATTTGCGTTTACGCGGGAGTGCTCCATGGTGGTTTTGGGCCACCAGGCTTCAGCGAATACCTTCGGTGAGGCCGATCTGTGTGCCCCAGGGGTCTTCCAGCGTGGCAACGGAGATGTTGTTCAGGTTTGCATCGCGGTGCAGAGGCTGCTTCAGGGCGATACCCTTCGACTTCAGCTTCTGAATAAAATCCGGGAGGTTTCGCACTTCAAAACCGACGTGTTCGATCGCCCGGCCGGTAGTGCCGACGACCGGCTCGGCAGGAAGCCAGCTGAAGAAGTTCAGCATGTAGCCGACGCCGGGAAGGTCGGCGCCGATGAAGTAATCCGTCTGGCCGGGGCGAAGAGTGGCGTTGAAAGTATTCATGTACCACTGCTGCATCTCGACGAACTTCGTGTTGACGAAGTGCGCATGGTGGAACATGATCGGCGGCGCGTCTTTGGCGTCGTTGGTGACCAACTCGACTTTCACGCCGTCGGGGCCGATCAGATAGGAGAATTTGCCGTAGTTCCCGGCGGTGGGAGGGCTCGCAATCTGACCCGGGCCGGGCTCACGTCCGACAGTGAGAGTGTAGCCTGCGGCGACCACCTTCCCGGTGAGTTTGGGGACGTCCGGGGCGGCCATGCCGATGTGGTCGATGGTGGTGCCGCGCGTCGGTCCCGTCGGCTTCTGCTGCCGGAGGAAGAGATAGATGCCTGGGAAGCGGATGGCGTCCATGTTGCCGAACTTCGTTGCGGTGCCGCCGAGGGTATCGACCCAGAATTTCTTGTGCGCTTCGACGCTGGACACATTGAGCAGGTAGTGGCCAACGACCACGGGGGCGTCGTGATTGTCGATCTGCGCGTAAGCAGAGACGGTTGACAGGAGCAGGCCAGGGATGAGCAGGGCCGGGATCGACGACGAGCGCTTCATGATGTCCGAAAGAATATCATTCATTCCGGATTTGACCGTCCAAATTTTTAAACGACGGCTCGTTGATGGCTTTCACATGGGCGCCCGGTTATGGTGCACAAATGAAACTTGCTCCACGCGCATCGGCTCTTGCGGTTTTTTTCCTTATTCCTGCGGCGCTGCCCGCACAATCTCCCGAACCCTCGGCGGGAACCAGCACCGATCTGTTCATCATGTTCGGGTCCGACTTCGACCGCCCGGGGCTGGTGCCCAGATCGAACTACAACATTGGGATCGGCCACACATTCGGCTTTCTGAAACAGGATCCGTTCGGCGATGAGCTGACGTTCGCGTATACCTACGAAAATGCCGGAACGCATGGCTTCCTGCACACAGCATTCGGCGAGCACACCGAACAGGCCGGGGTGATGAAGAACTTTCCGCTGCCGGGGACAAAGGTGGTGACGGGATATACGTGGCTGCAGACCGGCATCACGAGCTATACGGGGAATCCGCGCATCGAAAACAGGCTCGACAGCAGCGCTTCGCTGGGGGCGATCATCCATTTCAACGATCACAACGCCATCTGGATACAGGAGACTTACAGCAAGGTGGTGACGGTGCCCTGGTACACGACATCGAGCATCGGCTACACCTGGAGCTGGTAACCAGGGGCATGATACGCTGACGACAGCCTGGGCGCACAGGCCGGACGGTCCGTTGTGCGCAATGAGCAAGAGGCCGCGATGCGTTTGCGTTCGGTATTCGTGCTGGCTGCGTTAGCGCTGACCGCGCTGGGGATACTGGAAGCGCAGCGGCCATTCAAACAATACCAGGCGCAGGAATATGAAGATTTCCCGCTGCCCCCCGACTGGAACCAGAAAACCGAGTGGACGCGGGCGCGGCTGAAGTATCCCAGCGTATACGCTAACATCGCTTCTCGCGCCGATCTCAACTGGACAATCGATTATCCGCGTTCGGACCGGCATCTGCTGGAGGGCGTGCGTCGGCTTACGCGCATCGAAACGCGGTCCGTGGAGCAGATCGTGGATCTCGACGGCACCGACGACGTTTACAACTGGCCGATGATGTATGCGGTCGAGGTGGGGCACTGGGTGCTGCCGGACGATCAGGTGGCGCAGTTGCGCGAGTTTCTGCTGCGCGGCGGATTTCTGATGGTGGACGATTTTCACGGCGACGAGCCTTACCACAACGTGGTCAGCGAATGGCGGGTTTTCATCCCCAGCATGGGCAAAGGTGTTTCCGGACCGGCCGATCGTGGATCTGGAAAACTTCGAATCCGATTTTCCACACGATCTACGATCTGGACGATCGCTTTCAGGTGCCGGGCTGGCAGTGGTATTACAGCCGGCGGACGTATGAAGCGGGCGAGACCGGGAAGACCGCCGCACTGGCGCGGCATCTTTGACGACAAGGGCCGCGTGATGGTCGCGATCTGCCACAACATGGATCTGGGCGATGCGTGGGAGTGGTCGGACGACGCGCGATATCCGGAGAAGTGGGCGGCGCTGGCGTACCGGATCGCGATGAATTACTTCGTTTACGATCTGACACATTAACCGATCAAAACAGCCAGTGCACTGGCAGCCCTTCCCTCCACGGTTGGGTACAATCACCGAATAAGCTTTCTATCGGAGGGAACACATGGAAGAGCGGACATTCGTCAGTCTGCATCCTCCGCTATTGTGCTGGGACGGCCTCGGGTGCTGGCGGCGCATCGCCGCGGCGGTGGACGAGACCGAACTCGTCACGCTGACCCACAATACGCGGCCCGAAGCCACTCCCGCCAACGATCGCGGACGCGTGGCCGACAATTTCGCGCTGGACACTGCTGCTGCAGCTGAGAGCGATCCGGCCGAACGCGAGAGCGGCGCTCGACGAACTACATTCAGCAACTGCACGATTCCACCTCGCCGAATTTCCATCAATGGCTGACTCCGGAGCAGTTCGCGCAGTCGTATCGGGGTGGCGACAGGCGGATGTGGTCACGGTGCGGGAATGGCTCGCGTCGCACGGATTCACCGTGAACGGCGTCGCAGGCGAGCGGCATGATGATCGATTTCAGCGGCACGGCCGGCATGGTACGCGAGGCGTTCCATACCGAGATCCACAATCTCGATGTGAATGGCGTGGCGCATTTCGCGAATATGAGCGATCCGCAGATTCCCGCGGCCCTGGCGCCGGTGGTCGAAGGCGTGGTCTCGCTGCACAATTTCCATCCGCGGCCGTTGCTGGTGCCGCGCGGCGAATATACACTTTCACTAATTCGCAGCGGCACATTCCACGCGCTGGTGCCCGGCGATATCGCAACGATTTACAACCTGGCTCCGCTGTTCTCGGCGGGGCTGTCACCGGCCAGGGGCAGACCATCATGGTGGTCGAAGACACGTACCTGTATTCGGCCGGCCGACTGGGCGACATTCCGCAACACGTTGGGGCTCAGTTCGGCTTCACGTCGCGGCAGCCTGTCGCAGGTCAGCCCGCAGGGCGCTTTCAATTGCGCGAACCCCGGATTTCAGGGAAATCCCACCGATCCCGGATATGGTGACGACGCTGAGGCCGCCATCGACGTGGAATGGGCATCCGCGGCGGCGCCGAATGCAGCCATCGTGCTGGCGGCATGCACCGACACCAACACTACTTTCGGCGGGCTGATCGCACTCGAGAATGCGCTGAACGGTCCGGCCGAGCAGCCTGCCTTCGGTAGTGAGCATCAGCTATGGCGAAGCGGAGGCTGTCGAACGGTGCGGCGGCGAACGCTGCGTATAACTTCGCATATCAGCAGGCGGTGGCGGAGGGCGTGTCGATCTTCGTTTCCGCCGGCGATGAGGGCGCTGCCAGCGCGGATAACGGCAACGTGGCGACGCACGGCATCGGCGTCAGCGGATTTACTTCGACGCCCTACAACGTTTCAGTCGGCGGGACCGATTTCGGATACACGCGCCGACAACGTAGCCGCGAGTACCTACTGGAGCGCGACCAATGCGCCGAACTTTCAGTTCGGCGCTCTCTTACATTCAGGAAATTCCGTGGAACGATTCGTGCGCCGGCGGACTGATAGCGACATTTCTGCGGCACTGACGCCGCTCGGGCTCTGCAACAATTCCGCGGTCACTTCGTCCACTGGTGAACTGAATTTTCTGTTGAATGCGGTTGGCGGCAGCGGCGGTCCGAGCGGATGCGCTGCAGGCCGCCCGTCGACCACCGGTGTGGTCAGTGGATCATGCAGCGGGCTACAACAAACCCGTCTGGCAGTTCGGGTGCTGGGCAATCCGTTCGACGGCGTGCGCGATATTCCGGATGTCTCGCTGTTTGCCTCAAACGGGTTCTGGGATGCGTACTATGTCACATGCTGGTCAAATCCGAATACCGATCCGGTTGTGGGCGGCGGATTCACTTGCACGGGCGCGCCCAGCACGTGGTCGGGATTCGGCGGGACTTCGGTTTCGTCGCCGATCATGGCCGGCATTCAGGCGCTGGTGAATCAGAAGACGAAGCAACGCTGGGGAAATCCGAATCCGGTCTACTATGCGCTGGCTGAACGCGGAGTACGACTTCGGGTTCGGCACCAGCCTGTGCAATTCGAATACCGTGAACAAGACGACAACCCCGTGCGTGTTTTACGACATCACGCAGGGCGACAACGACACCGCCTGCCAGGGTGCAGGGAAGCCCGTAGTGCTGATTAACTGTTATCTGCCGAAGAGTGACACGTATGGTGTTCTCTCGACTTCGAACTACTCTGATCAGCCTGCCTACAAAGCGGGAGCCGGATGGGACTTCGCGACCGGGATCGGATCGGTGAACGCCTTCAACCTGGTGATGAACTGGCCGGCGTTTGGGGGAACAACGCCTCCGTATGGCCCGACCGGACACTAAACAGCTGCTCAGCAGAAACGACGCTTATCCCGGAAGACGTTTTCAGAACTTGGGGCGCAGCAGGATCGTGCTCCCTACCCGGCGGCCCCTTCTCGGGAGTTCTGGGCGAGGACTTAAGCACTCGCGACAGGCACTGCGGCGGGCGGAAGTGAGACGGGCAGGCAAAGTAATCCCGTAAAGGTTCGCAGCGACAACGTGGTCTTCCTGATGGTAAGGCCGGGGAGCGGGTACGCAGCCCCGCAAACCGCTAAGCTGCCCGCATCGACCTGTGCGAAAGCCAATAGACGGATGCTGCCGGCTAATTCGCCTGCGGTGCTCCCGGAGCCCCGCAATTAATCTTGCACTTCGCCGGAATCGTGAACTTGTCCTTGATCTTGTCGCGGAAGGCCGGGTACATGGTCTCCGCGCCGCCCATCGAAGCTTCGCGCGGGATGTGATACAGGCGATCCATCTCATCGACGAACGGATTCTTGCCGGGCAGATAGTGGGGCACGCGCCCTGAATCCACGCCTTCGTATCCCACGAGGCACGGCGGTCCGGCCACGGCCACTGGCTGCTCCGTCAGCATGTAGGAACGCGTCAGGATGTAGGGTTCGGTGAGGTAGACGGGATCTTCCATCACGAGCGCGAGCGTGAGCATGTCGCCATGGCGCATAAACGTGGTCGTGATGGTCGCCTGGTCGCTCGAGGCCGCGCCATTGCGGCGCATGTAGCC
Source organism: Terriglobia bacterium (assembly GCA_963709215.1). Taxonomy (GTDB): domain Bacteria; phylum Acidobacteriota; class Terriglobia; order Bryobacterales; family Bryobacteraceae; genus BOG-234. The sequence continues at coordinate 822,152 of CAVPVO010000002.1, forward strand.
GGTCTTGATGTGCGTGGTGTAGGCGGTCAGCACGTTGCCCTTCCAACTGCCGGTGGTGAAGCCGGTCTGATCGTGCGGGGCGTTCTTCGACGGGTGCGGGCGGCCGTCCATCCAGATGGTCATGGGCGCGCGGGTTTCCCATCCGCCGAGGACCCACGCGAGAGTCTTGCCGGTCACGGGGTCCTGCTCGCTCCAGATGCGGAGGCTGAAGGGGCCGGCCGCAATGTGCCATTGGGTCTGGAACCAGCAGATGCGCTCAGGCATGGAGATGGTCGACTGCGAGAACGAGAGAGCCTTGGCGCGGCCGTACTCGTTGAAAGGCAGACCGGCCCAGTCGTCGGGATTGGGGCCGGCGCCGCGCTCCATGGCGTCTTCGTGATTCTTGGAAGTCCAGGAGCCGGAGAGATCGATCTCGGCCAGCGCGGGGAACGCAAGACTGAAGAAGGCGGCTGCAGTGATGATGGCTTTTGTCGGGGTCATCGGAGTCTTCCTTGTGCTACCAGCGAACCGAGCAATCGCTCGGCTTCCAAAGCTTATTGTCGGGCATTTTTTTGAAGTGCGAGCTGATGATGAAAGGCTCGCGCAGATACATGGGGTCGGTGGTGACGATGGTGACGACAAGCAGCGTATCGCCATTGCGCTCCTGGACGAGATCGTAATACTCGGTGAGAGTGGTGTTGTCGCTGTAGGGCACGCCGTTCTTGCGCAGGAAGCCGGCTTTGAGGTTGGTAGTGTCGACCTTCATGGTGCCGCCCACCACGCGTCCGCCATCGCGGTTCATTTCCCACGACGCTACGGAATTACCCTGCAGCGTGTGCGGGCCGTCCGGTGCTTTCCAGTTACCGAAGTGGAAGGTGCGGGTCTGCTTGCCGACGTCAGTTTCCATCTGCATCGTGTTGTCGTCGGCCCAGGTGAAGTGCAGATTTTCGGGGACGCGCAGAATGGCGGGCGCGCCATAGGATTTGCAGGGTTCGCCGGAGGCTTCTTCCTTAGCCGGATCCCAGGCATCGGCTATGCGAACGGCGGCCTGAGTCATCGGGACCCCCTGATAATCACCCGGCGCGGGAGTGACCATACGATAGCGCCAGTCTTCGGTCACGACGGAGACCCAGTAACCGGTGAGGTCGATCGGTGCAGCCGCTTTAGGAGACTGCGGAGGCCCGCCGCCGCGTCCGCCGCGGCCTTGCGCGAAGACGGCAGGTGTTGCAAGAAGGGTGAGGGCAAGAGCGAGTTGGGAGATTCGCATGGACTACTGCTTTCCTTTGTTGGAGGCCGTCAGGCTCTTATAAATGGCTTCGACAAACATGTTAGTGGTCCAGGGGCCGCTGGTGGAACCGTACTGGTGTTCGTAGGCCAGCGCGGGGCGGGCCTCCCTGACCTGGTCGATAGTCTTGCCCTGCTTAATGAGATCAGCAACGACATCGCGCACGGTGACGACCATGTCCCGGTAATCCACGATCTCCATCTGCTCGCAGAGGCGCCCGTGGCCGGGGATTACGTAGGTGCCGACGCCTTTGTAGATGAACGGCGTGGGCGCGATGGCGAGATCGATGAGTTTGTTGAGCGCGTCGATTTCACCCTGAATGCTTCCACCGTTGGCGAGATCGATTACCGGGAAGCGGGTGGTGTCGATGACGTCACCCGCCACTACGACGTCGGAGCCGCGGAAGAGGACGAAACTGTCGGCGTTGCTGTGCGCATTGGGCTGATAGGTGATTTCTATGCCCTCATCGTTCATTCGAAGCGTGTGGCGGCTGGGATAGAAAGCTTCGGTCGGCTGGGCTTCAGCGGGGAAAGGAGATGTCTTTCCGGTGGGAGCGCTCATGCGCTGCAGGACGCTGTCATGAGCGATAATGGCCGCGGCTCCGCCGTTGGTCATCGCCTGCGCCAGGCCTCCTCCGCCGCCGCCGAGAAGATTGGTGAAGATGGTCTGGCCGGCTTTGGCCACCTTCGCGTTGCCGCCGACGAAATCGGCGTCGGCATTGGTGTTGATGATGATGCGGATGGGCAGCGGCGTGAGTTTCTTGATTTCGGCCACGACCGCGTCCGACGTCTTTCCGTCGCCCGCATTGACCAGCACGACGCCGTCGGAGCCGATCTGCACGCCGATATTACCGCCCGCGCCGGCAATCATGTAGAAATTCGGCCGGACCTTGATGACGTCGAGGCCGCTGTCCTGCGCGGGAAGGGCGGCGGAGGCGGCGAGCGCCAGAGCCGCGGCCACGGCGCCCTTGATGTAAATTTGCTTCATATTTGCCGCATAGCATCATATCAGCACTGCGGCTCTTGAGATATGTCAGATTCCCGGGAACCCGGCTGGCAGCGGCGGTGTCACACCGGGGAGGAGACGTGCATGACAAGGATTGCGAAGACTGCCTTAGTTGGATTTATGGCCTTGACCGCCGTTGCCGCCGAGGATCAGATGATCCGCATCGGCGGGAATGTGCAGCAGGCGAATCTGGTGTCGCAGACGACCCCGGTGTATCCGCCGCAGGCCAAGCAGGATCGCGTGCAGGGCACCGTGCAGCTGCAGGTGGTGATCGATATAGAGGGTCATGTTGCAGAGGTCTCCGTGCTGGCGGGACCGGATGCGCTGGTCGCTTCGGCTGTGGAGGCGGTCAAACAATGGGTGTACAGGCCGACGCTGCTCAACGGCGAACCGGTGAAAGTGCAGACGACGGTCGACGTGCGCTACACTCTCGCGCAATAAATAATTACCGAACCTGCCGGGCGTGGCATGCGTAAGGGGATTCATGAATAAAAGCGTCGCGGTGTGTCTATGGATGGCGTGCGCGGCGGCGCTTTCCGCCCAGGCCGATATGAAGGGGCATTGGAGCGGGACCATCGATACGCCGGTCGGCGCCCTTGTCATGGAAGTCGATCTCGACAAAGCGGCCGACGGCGGGGGCGGAGGTGTATGGATCGGGTCGGTTTCCATTCCCGCGCAGAACGCCTCGGGTCTTCCGCTCGAAAAGATCACATTCGTCGACGGGAAAGGCTCGTTCCACATCAAAGGAGGGCCGGGCGATCCGGCGTACACGGGCACGCTTTCGGCGGACGGCAAAACACTGGACGGCACATTTACCCAAGGACCGCAATCGCTGCCGCTCAAGTTCAGCCGCACCGGTGAAGCAAAGGTCGAACTGCCGAAGGCCAGCGCTGCCGTGGCGCCGCAGTTCCTGGGGAAGTGGGAGGGCACGGTGAATTTTGGTATGCCGCTGCGTCTCACGCTGACCATATCGAACGGCAAAAACGGGTCGGAGGCAACACTGGTAAGTCTCGATCAGGGCAATGCACAGATACCGGTCAGCGAAATCACCCAGCAGGGCACGAAGCTGACTTTGATCGTGAAGGCGGTGGGCGGCGACTATACGGGTGAAATGAATTCGCTGGGCACGGAGATCAAAGGGAGCTGGACGCAGGTGGGAATGACCACTGATCTGGTGTTCACGAAGGCGAAGTAACAGGCACAGTGGTCCGAATCGAAGGCGTGACGCGGGAGCCGCGAAGCGAGATGATCGCGCGCGTGTCTCAGGCTATTCGAGAGGCAGGCGGCAGCATTATTGATTTTCGGTTCTTTTCAAACCTGATGCTGTTTATCAGCGCAGAGGTGGGCGTAAACGATATTGCGACGCTGCGCGAAAGACTGATTTCCACCGGGCTGAGCCTCGATACAAGAAGTACGTTTCCGGAAGAGCCGGCACCCGAGGCGCCGCGGCGCGAATGCATCCCGTTTCATCTTGTGGTCACGTTCATTCACGACGAACCCGATCTGCGCATCACCGTTCCGGCCATTCCGGGTTGATTGTGAGCTGAACCGTGATTTGTTCCGTTGGGATATACTGTGATGTCAGAATTACCTGGAGGGTAAAGAATGAAACGTATCGCAGCAGTGGTTCTGAGTTTCGCGGCAATATCGGCAGGCGCGTTCGCGCAGGACCAGGCCGCTATTGACAAGGCTCTCATGGCCGCCCCGGGAAATCTGAAAGCCGGCGCCGGCGTCATCAAGTGGAAGGCCGATTTCACGTACGACACGCTGAAACCGGGCACCAATAACCTGGTTTGCTACGACAAGTCGGGAATGCCAATGGCCCAGCCGTTTTACGTGGAGTGCACCGACAAAGGCAATCTGCCGCGCGTCGCGCAGAACCTGAAAGCGGAAGCGATGGGAGACCGGGCCAAGGTCAACGCTGAGCTGAACAAAGAGGAAGCGGATGGAAGCCGCATCAAGCCGGTGTACGGCTCGGTCTGGTATCACCAGATGGGCGCGGACCCCGAGCACCTGCGTTCGCATATGACGATTGCGGTGCCGGGCGCTACGAAATCGACAACGGGGCTGCCGGAAGATAACAAGTCGGGCGGCGTCTGGATCATGAATGCCGGGACCTCAACCGCGCATCTCATGACGCCTGGTGAATAACTTGACGTTGAGTGCACAGCCCGCCACTCGGGCAGGCGTTGTGCGCGGTTAGAACAACAGCGTGCGCTTCGCGCTTTCAATCTGCCTTCTGGGGGCGGCGCTTTGCGCGGCCCCGCCCAAACAGACATTCACCGGCATAATCACCGACGGCATGTGTCCGAACGGAGATCATTCCGGGATGCGCATGGGGCCGACGGATACTGAATGCACCAAAGAGTGCGTCAGCGTTCACGGCGCCTTATACGTGCTGTATACGGGTAAAGAAGCCTGGGAGCTGAGCGATCAGAAAATGCCGGAAAAGTTCGCGGGAAAAAAAGTGCGAGTCAGAGGGACACCCGACCCGAAGAAACACACTATCCAGGTTGAATCTATTGTTCTTTTGAAATAGGCCCGTCTAAGTAGCGGATCAGCAGCGCCTCGTTGCCTTTTTCGTTGTAAATCAAATCGTCCACCAGTGAGCGCGTCAGCAGGATGCCGTAGCCGCCCGGACGCAGCCCCTTCTTTTCCCGGTTCATGGCATGCTCGGCGTGGGACTCGGCGGAATTCGCCTTAGCCGCGTGGTCCAGCCGATCGAACGAGAATCCGGGCCCGGGGTCGCGTACACGGAAGAGCAGCGCGCGGTTAGTGCGCATATACGTGACGGTTACCCAGGCGTCGGGATCGTTGCGGCCGCCGTGCTCGACGGCGTTAAACAGAATTTCCCGGAAAGCGAGGGCCAGTTTTTCCTGGTCAGCTTCCGGCAGACCGGTTTCCATCTGGCGGACGAAATGCAGCGCACGCGTCGCGGTTTCGAGATTGGCCCGCAGCCGCAGTTCCAGCCAGCGCGGCGTGGCTGACTGAACTTCAATATCGTTATCGACCGGGCGAGCCGCCAGAGCGCTGTCCACCACCTCGCGCACGGCATGGGTCACGAAAGGCTTGCGGAACCAGGAAAACGCATTGCCGCGGATGGCAGAGACGATCTTCTCGGCAGTCGTGTCAACGGTCATCACCACAACCGGCGTCTCGGGACGGATGCCGTGGACCCGGCGCAGGAGTTCCAGACCGTCAATTCCCGCCATTTTCACGTCGGTAATCACCAGATCCCAAGGTAAACGCTGAAATTTATCCAGCCCTTCAAGCCCGTCGAAGGCGCTCTCAAAATAGCGGCCGTTTTCCTGCAGGGCCGCTGACAGGAGACTGTGGACATCCGGATCGTCGTCGACGATCAGGATTCGTTTTGTTTCGTGCGTCTCCACCGTTTTCTAATTACAGATTAAAGGATTTTGCGCGTGAGAAAAAAGATTCGGCCGAAATCCTATTTGGATTTCAGCACCCACACTCCGTCCCAGTCGTCGCCGGGCGGGTTGGCTTTGTAGTCCTGCGAGCGTTCGACGTAAAGCTGGCAGAGTTTATCTGTACAGCGAACCCTCAGCGCCTGGTTGAAAGCGTCGGCGGCCTTATCCCAGTTCTGGCGGCGGTACGCGAGTATGCCGTTGCGATAATGACCGATGAAATCGGCCACGTTGGGAAAACTGTCCTCCGTGTAGTAATCGAGCACTTCGAACACGCCGACCGGCTCGGTCTTGCCCTTGACGATGACCAGATCCACTTCCCGCACGCGATAGGTGCCGCGCAGTTTGCGGTAGGTGTTCTCGCTGATGAGGATGCGCGCACCGTACTGTTTGCAGGCGCTCTCAAGGCGGGACGCGAGGTTGACGCCGTCGCCGATGACGGTGTAGTCCATGCGCTTGGGGGAGCCGATGTTGCCGGAAACGATCGAGTCGGTATTCAGGCCAATGCCGATTTCGACCGCCTTCTTTCCCTGCGCTTCGCGCTCGCCGTTCCAGTGCTGCAGGTCCTGAATCATGCCGATGGCGGCGCGCACGGCCCGGTCTTCGTCGTCGTCGTGCTGCAGCGGCAGACCGAAGATCGCCATAATGGCGTCGCCGATGAATTTGTCGAGCATGCCGCCATGCTTCTGGATGCAGTCGACCATCAGTGTGAAATACTCGTTCAGCAGCGCGACAGTGCCCTGGGCGCCGAGCTCTTCGGAGATGGTGGTGAAACTGCGGATGTCCGAAAACATCACCGTGGCGTTGACGCTTTTGCCGCCCAGGACTTCGTCGCCGCCGGAGAGAAGCTGATCGGCCAGACGCGGGTCCATGTACCGGGCCATGGTCGATTTCATGCGTTTTTCGCCGCTCACGTCTTCGACCATGAGCATGGTGCCGATGTTCTTTGAGACGCCGTTGTCCTCTTCGCTCATGAGCGGCTGGATGGTCATGTTGACGGAGAGCTTGTCTTTGCCGGCGAGAAGCTCGGCGTCCACCGTGACGTCGCTGAGAAGGGTCTTCTTGACAGCCTCGATGCGGTCGAGAATCCAGCTGTTGGTGGCGAAATACTCGGCTGCCTTTTTCTGCAGGATGTTATCAGATGTGGTGCGAAGGATCTTGAGCCCGGCGGCGTTGCAGGTGACGATAGCACCCTCTTCGTTCAGAGTCACGACGCCGTTCGACATGCTCTGCAGCATGCTCTGGTTGTAATTCTTGACCTGCTGGACTTCGTCGAAGAGCTTGGCGCTCTCCAGGCTCATCGCGACCTGCGCGGTAAAGGCGCGCAGGCGGGCTTCGTCCTCGGAGTTGAAAGGGCCCCCGCGCTTGTTGAGGACTTGAGTAACGCCGATGGTTTTACCCGCTTTGTTCAGAATGGGGACGCACAGGATGGAGCGCGTGAAGTAGCCGGTGCGCTGGTCGAAGCTGGGATTGAAGCGGAGGTCCGCGTAAGCGTAAGGGATGTTGATGGAATGTCCTGAGGTAAAAACAGCACCCGAAATGCCGAGATGATTGGGTATGCGGATCTCACCGATGGAGGAGCCAAGCGCGACGCGGGAGAACAGCTCATTAGTCTTTTCGTCGTTCAGGAACAGCGTGGCGCGGTCAGCCTGGAGCATGCGCGCGCACTCGCTCACGACTTTGGTGAGCATGGTGCCGAGGTCGAGATCGCTGGTGACGTCGGAGACCAGATCGAGAAACTTGAGCTCGCGCTCGCGGGCATGCTGCATGCCGTCCATGAACTGGCGGCTGCGCAGGGTGATGGAGCAGAGCGAGGTCATTTCCTCAAGAAGGTGCAGATCCTCTTTGGTGAAAGCACCGTGTTTCTTGTTGAGAACCTGCAGGACGCCGATCACTTCGCCTTTGGCGGTGCGCACAGGAGCGCAGAGCAGACTGTTGGTAATGTAGCCCGTCTGCTTGTCCACGTCCGGGTTGAAGCGCGAATCGGCGTAGGGGTCGTCAACGATCGCGCCGACGCCGGTCGTGAAAGTATGGCCCGCGATGCCGCTCGTGTTCATGATGCGGATCTCGCGGAAGGCGCCGCCCTCGGCCACACGCGAATACAACTCACCCGTGGATTCGTCGTTCAGAAAAAGCGTGCCGCTTTCAGCGCCGGTTTCCTCGGTACTGTACTCGACGATGCTGTGCAGCATCTGGTCGAGGGTGTCCTGCGCGGCCACGTCTCTGGCCACGCGCAGGAGCAGATCCATGTGGTGAATTTTGAGTTGGTCGTCAGTCATTGCTGCCGCGGTCTTACTTGCCAAGAGCCGCCTCCAGTTCCTGGCGGAGGGCGACGATCATTTGCTGTAGCTGCTGGTGCTCGCCGTTGGTGGAGCGGCGGAGTTCCTGAAGTTCCTGGGAATGGCGGGATTTTTCGCGTTCGAGCTGATCGCGGAGGGCACGGATGGTCTCGCGCAGTTCCATCATCTCGGCGTGGCCCTGCGTGAGTGCCCTCTGGACCTGTTCCTGCTGCTGGGTGCGGGCGGCTTCGAGCTCGCTGCGCATCGCCACAATGGTCCGTTTGAGTTGCGCGTTCTCGTCGCTGAGCACGAACTCTGCGGTCATCCTGTGTATTTTACTACGTTCGCCGGAAACTATGAGTTGGGGAAGGGCAGGCTGGCCGAATCTGCAGACGGATGAATTCGTTCGGGCACGAAACCGTCATCGGACGGGATGACGATCCACGCCGCGATGTAAGCCAGGAAGCCGACTCCTGTGCAGAGGGCTAGGACGAGCGTCAGGACGCGCACGAAAACGACATCAACGTCGAAGTAGCGCGCAAAGCCCGCGCATACACCGGCGATCTTTCGGTTGCGCCTGTCGAGAAGCAGCGGTTGATACGTCCGGACGGGCGGGTTGGCGGCAGTTCGGTTGCCGCAGCGCGAACAGAAGCGATCGGCATCGCGCAGTTCGAAGCTGCATTTGGTGCAGAACATAGTTTGGGATCCGCGGGCCTCCAACTACACGTACGATAGCGGAGGCCCGCGTGTTCCCGGGAAACTGGTCTTGTGTTTCCGAAGTTCCTTCACCATCTCCGGATGCAGGCCGGTGAACGTTGCAAGCGGCCAGCGGGGTTAACAACCCCGCTGCAGGATGCCATCCCGCCCCACATCAGGCAAGAGACTTCAGAGACACAAACACTAGCGGCGGCGCTCCTCGGCGCGGTGCTCCTCGCGCGGGGCGGCACGGCCTTCACGCTGGGCGGCTCGCTCCGGCGCCGACCGCTGAATCAGCTGGTGAGATTCCGTCGGACGCGTGAAACCTGGCGCGGGACGGCGGAAGCCCGCATAACCGGGATGCACGTAAACGGCACGGTTGGCCCACGTGCGGCCCCATGGCGCCCCACCGAAAAACACGTTGTGTGCGCCCCAATCGAAGCGAATGCCAACGCCCGGTCCCCAGCCCCACGGGGCGAAGAACCCGCCCACGCTGATACCAAAACCAAAACGAATCGCGCCGCCCACCACGAAGCCAGGGCGCGGCGGGAAGAAGACGATAGCGGGATCGTAGTAGGGCACGACGATGTAGGCGGGATTGACCGGCAGTATCGTGATGTACGGGCCGCCGCTGACAACCACCTGGCCGTTGCTCCTCAAGTAGCCGTAACGCTGCGCGACAGCGCGCTGACGCTGTATGGCATCCATGACGTCCCGCTGCTGGGCGAGGAATGCGTTGCCGATCTGCGTGGTCCACCCCATGTCGGCGTTCATCATTTCGAGCACCGAAGGGAAAGGAAGCAGGGCCTGGACACTGGGATCCCAGGGAAGCTGGTCGGCGGTGATCGCGCTGGCAAGAGCCTGGCCGGTCAGATAGTGATGCTGATCGGCCCACTGGGCGGCGGCAGGGATGTCATTGGGATAAGTTGCCGCGGCCAGAATCTGGGCGACCAGCGGATCCGGATAAAGCGCGATGCGCGCTACGAGCTGGTCGAGCGCCGGAGGCGGAAGGGGCGGCGGCGGCGCCTGGGCAAAAGAAGGGGCGGCTGCAAATCCCGCCAGGATCGCCAGAACTGCTGGAAGTGTTTTCGATCTCTGCGTCATGTTCATTCAATCTCCAGTTTCGAAGACGGGGCGCCGCGCGAAGACGTTATCACGAAAGCCGGCCGCCGCTGTTAAAAATGGTTCATCCGACGGTAACATGAGCTGCGGACAGAAGCGAAGAATGCATGCATTAGTGCTGACTGATTTGGGAAGCGCGAACCCCCATTGATACACTCTGTGATGGTCAGCCACGCCTTCGCGCGGGCCTGAGCTTCCGTTCGATACAGCAAGAGAGTTTTCACGCAGTCTGATGAATCTGCAACTGAACCATCTGAACAGCAAGGCAGCGGCGATCACTCCCATGGTCGTCGAAGCGCTGAATCAGCTCGTCGACGAGGGCCACATCGATGCGGCGCAGTTCGCGACGATGCAGGTGCAGCTCGACTGGGTGCAGTACAAGACGAATTTCCGCGAAGTGGTAAGCGCCATGAAAGTGGGCCGCGAGCGCGACGAGAACAAGGTTCTCGATATGCGCGTCGACACTCGCCAGGTGACGGCGGAGAATCTGCGGCCGGAGATGCTGCGCGCGCTGGCGGTGCTCGACCCGGTGAAGTGCGCCGCAGACCGGGTGCCGCTGGAAGATTTCAAATCGTTCCGGTACAGCATCGGCTGGGAGTTCAACAAGCGGTATTGGGGCAACCTGAGCGACTGGGAAAAGATGACGGGCAAGGGCTATCAGGAAGCGCTGCCGGGCGGGAAGTCGGACGGCAATCAGGAAGAGGCCGTGATGGACAGCGTGCGCGATTTCTGGTCGCTGCTGCACGACATGGATAAGCGCAAACAGCTGCCGGCGGAAGTTTTCATCCTCGAGATCGGCGTGGGCACGGGGACGCGCTGCGGGATGTTCGTCAATCTGTTCCGAAAGCTCGATGAACGGCGCGGGACCAACTACTACCCGAAGCTGCGCGTGTTGATGGGCGATTATTCGCTGGAGACGCTGGATATGTCGCGGCCCGCCGTGAAAGAGCACATCCATCTCTGCAGCTTCCTGGCGCTGGATGCGCTGAATCCGCTGAAGACGCTGTCGTTCCTGCGGCACAAGATCCTTTACATCCATTCGACGAACATGTACGACAACCTGCCGGATGAGGAGATCGTGCGGCGGAACGGCGAATTTTACTACGTGCATGTGCGGGCGTACGTGCCGATGCGCGATGCCGTCGGGATAGCGGAGAAGTTTAAAGTTCCGGTCGGCGAGATTCGAGCAACGGCGGAGAAACTGCTCGCCATCGGGCCGGATTTCGCGGGTGACCGCGGCTGCGGGATGTCGTTCTGGGCGGACCTGTGGAAGGCGATCCGGCTCGAAGAGAAGCTGGTGGCATTCGAGGATCTGCCCGATCTGATGCTGCCGACCGGTCTCGATGTGCCGAGGCTGGAGGATATTCTCGCGAAGGTGCCGGGCGATCTGCGGTTCCATCTCAGCTCCGGCGCGCTCGAAAGCTTCGTGAATACTATTCCGCTGCTGCATCCGCGCGGCTATCTGCAGGTGCAGGATATATTCGTAACAGACCTGAAAGAGTACCGCGTCGGCTTCCACGGTCCGGGAAAGCTTGACGGCTCGATCGTTAACTGGGTCGACGGCGCGTTGCTGAAAGGTGTGGCGGAGCGTACCGGCTACGACCTGCATTTTGCACCTTATAAGTACCGCAAAGAATCGAAGACATCGGTTCTCTATACGACGCCGCGCGAGTGATCAATCCGATGACGCTTCCTATTCTTCCTACGTCGATGGTCGGCAGCTATGCGATGCCCGGATGGCTCGAGCGGTTGAAGACCGACTTCTTCGCGCGCCGCATCAGCCATCACGATCTCGATGAGATTTACGATGCCGCGGCGAAGGCCGCGATCAAGGACCAGGAGACCGCGGGCCTCGATATTGTTACGGATGGCGAACCGCGGCGCGACAACATTGTCGATTACTTTCTGGAGCGGCTGCCCGGCGTGCATATTGACCGGTCTTCGAAGAAGTTTTATTACGACTTTTACGACAGCTCGGTGACAAGTAAACTGCCTACCGCGTCGCTTGGGTTGGTGCGCGATCTTCAGTTTCTGCGGGCGTTCACCGACCGCGCGACGAAGTTCTGCATTACCGGACCGCACTGCCTGACCAAGCGGCTGCGCAATCAGTTTTATCCGACAGAAGAAACGCTCGCGATGGACATAGCGCGCGTGATGAATCTGGAACTGAAGGCGCTGGCAAAGGCGGGTGCGGATATCATCCAGATCGATGAACCTTATTACTCCGGATTTCCCGAAGACGTGAAGTGGGGCATCCAGGCGCTCAACACGCTGGTGGACGGGGTCTCGGCGAAGATTCTGCTACACGTTTGTTACGGGAATCGCTACGGGAAGCCGTCGTGGGAGGGCAGCTATCGATATCTGTTCCCGGCGGTGCTCGATGCGAAGATCCAGCAGCTGACGCTCGAATTTGCGCGGCGGGGCGGGGAAGACCTTGATCTGTTCCGCGAATTTAAACCGCCGTTTGAGCTTGGCGTGGGCGTGATCGACGTGAAGAACGATGAAGTGGAAACGCCCGACATGGTGGCGCAGCACATTCGCCGCGCGCTCGAAGTGATGCCGGCGGAGAAACTCGCGGTGATGCCCGACTGCGGATGCTTCCACCTGCCCCGGGATGTGGCATTCTCGAAACTGAAGGCGATGGTGGAAGGAACGAAGACCGTTCGCAGGGAGATCGGAAAGTAGGAAAGGAGCGCACAGGCCAGACCAGAGGCAAAGACGAGTGGCCACCTTATCCAGGATAAGGTGAGCCATAGAGCTGCGCTGGTGGTCAGTCCGTTGTGCGCGTTTAAGGAAAGTAAGGCTATGGCGGCGGCGAATTCAATTAAGGAAGCACTGGCCAGCGGGCGCTTCTCCTACGTGGTCGAGCTGGTGGCGAGCGCGAAGACGCCCGAAGCGAAAATATTTCAGACGGGCGCGGATCTGGCACGCATTCCAGGAGTCATCGGCGCGGGCGTTACCAGTTACGCGGGAGGGTCGGCAGGGCACGATCCGGTCCGCATCGGCACGGGCGTGGGTTCGCGCGGACTGACGCCGAACGTGCACATCACGTGCGTCAACAAAGACCGCATCGATCTTCTGCAGCAACTCCAGACCTGCCACTCGCTGGGCATCGAGAACGTCTTCGCGATTACCGGCGACTATCCTCTGGGCGCCGATCCGAATACCTCGCCGCCGCTGTTCGCCATGGATTCGGTGCAACTGGTGGAAATGATCGGCGAGCTGCGCGAAGCGGGGATGAACTTCCACATTTCGGTGGCGGTTTCGCCGTTCAAGTACACGGAGCCGGACTGTGCGTATCAATACCTGAAGCTCGAAAAGAAATTCGCAGCGGGCGCGGACTGGGCGATCACGCAGCTCGGGTACGACTCGAAGAAGCTGCGCGAGCTGAAGCGATATCTTGATGAGCGCGGTATCACGAAGCCTGTTTTCGGCAACGTATATGTGCTGCCTCCGAAAGCGGCGGAAAAGTTTGCCAAGGGCGAGCCGCCGGGTTGCTGGGTGTCGCCGGAACTGCTGGAGCGTGTTCAGCAGGAAGCGAAGGCGGAAGACAAAGGCATGGCCGCGCGGCTGGAACGGGCAGCGAGGATGGTCGCGGTGCTGCGCGGGCTGGGTTTCGCGGGCGCTTATATCGGCGGCAACGACAACGCGGAACGCATTCAGTGGATCATCAACCGGTCGGAAGAAGTGGCGGGGCAGTGGGAAGAGTTCGCGGAAGAGATTTCGTACGGAAAGAAGGGCGGCTTCTACTTCTTCGAAGCGCCGGTGCATAAGCCGAAGCCACAGAGCGGGTTGCCGAAGCTGCTGGATACAGCGGCCGCGATGTTCCCGGTTAAGCACGAACACAACGCACTGCGCGGCATGCTGACCGGAGTCATGAAGTGGGTTGACGCGCGGCCCGCCATGGCGCATACGCTCGAGAAGCTTGAGCTTTCCATCAAGAAGCCGATGTTCGGCTGCAAGGCGTGTGGAAACTGTGTGCTGGGCGAGATGGAATACGTCTGCCCCATGACCTGCCCGAAGAATATGCGCAACGGCCCGTGCGGCGGCACGCATTTCGGCATGTGCGAAGTGATTCCCGACAAGCCCTGTATCTGGGTCAAGGTGTATGAGAACGCGCAGGCGGCCGGCCGCGTCGACGATTTGAAAGTGTTTATTCCGCCGCGCAACCGTGCGCTGCAGGGATCGAGCTCATTCATCAACTTGTTCCTTGAGCGCGACGCCCGTCCCGGGCACGACACAAACGTGCCGGCGACAAGCCTCATCCAGATCGAACCCGCTGCACCCGCGGTCACAGAAAAAGTATAAGGACAACCAATAAGCGATGCCTCACAAGCTGAAAAACCTACTTGCGTCCGTACCCAGTGATATCGAGATCGCGCAGGCAGCCACGCCGGTGCCGATCGATCAGATCGCCTCTGAAGCCGGAATTCTGCCTGATGAGCTGGATCTTTACGGAAAGACAAAAGCCAAGGTGCATCTGGATATCCGCGAACGCCTGAAGGATGTGAAGAACGGCAACTACATCGTAGTGACCGCGATCACGCCGACGCCGTTGGGCGAAGGCAAGACCACGACTACCGTAGGGCTGAGTCAGGCGATGGGCGCGCATCTGGGCAAGAAAGTTTTCACGTGTATCCGGCAGCCAAGCCAGGGGCCGACGTTCGGCATCAAAGGCGGCGCGGCGGGCGGCGGTTACAGCCAGATCATTCCGATGGAGGAGTTCAATCTCCATCTGACAGGCGATATCCACGCGATCATCGCGGCCAACAATCTGCTCGCCGCTGCCATCGACACGCGCATGCTTCACGAGCACACGACGCCGGACGATCAGGTGCTGTTCGATCGTCTGTGTCCGAAGGCGAAGGACGGCAGCCGGCGATTCAGCCCCGTGATGTTCCGGCGACTGAAGAAGCTCGGTATCGACAAGACCAATCCGAACGATCTCACGCCTGAAGAGCGCAGCCGGTTTGCGCGGCTGGATATTGATCCGGATACGATCACATGGCGACGCGTCGTGGATACGAACGATCGCATGCTGCGGGAGATCACGATCGGGCAGGGGCCCGAAGAAAAGGGCTTCACGCGTTCCACCGGTTTCGATATGGCAGTGGCCAGCGAGATCATGGCGATTCTCGCGCTCGCGACAAGTTGGGGCGACATGCGCGAGCGCCTCGGGCGCATGGTGATCGGATCCAGCCGCAAAGGCGAGCCGATTACGGCGGACGATCTGGGGGCTGGCGGTGCGTTGATGGTGCTGATGAAGGACACCCTGATGCCCAACCTGATGCAGACCATTGAAGGGACGCCGGCGTTTGTGCACGCGGGACCGTTCGCCAACATCGCGCACGGCAATTCGTCAATTGTGGCAGATCAGATCGCGCTAAAGCTTGTGGGCCCCGATGGCTATGTGCTTACCGAAGCGGGATTCGGCGCGGACATGGGCATGGAGAAGTTCTTCAACATCAAATGCCGCTACAGCGGCCTCGTTCCGAACTGTGTGGTGCTGGTGGCGACGATCCGCGCGCTAAAGATGCATGGCGGTGGTCCGAAGGTGGTGGCCGGGCAGCCGCTTTCGCATGAATATCTGAATGAAAATCTCGATCTGCTGGAGAAGGGTTGCAGCAATCTGATCCGTCACATCGGCAACGCGCGGAAGTTCGGTGTGCCGGTGGTCGTCGCGGTGAATAAATTTAAGACCGACACGCAGGCGGAGATCGATCTGGTGCGGCGCGTCGCCAAAGAGGCCGGCGCTGAGGACGCGGTGCTGGCAAACCACTGGGCCGAAGGCGGTGCGGGGGCTGCGGAACTGGGTAAAGCCGTGATCGCAGCCTGCGGGAAGGAAAGCAACTTCCAATTCCTCTACCCGCTGGACGTGAGCATCAAACAGAAGATCGAGACCATCGTAAAGGAAGTGTACGGAGGCAGCGGTGTCGAATATTCGCCCCAGGCCGAGGAGCAGATCGAGCGCTACACGCGCCAGGGCTTCGATAATCTGCCAATCTGCATGGCGAAGACGCATCTCAGCATCAGCCACGATCCGAACCTGAAGGGTGCACCGAGTGGTTTCACCGTGCCGGTACGCGATGTGCGCGCGAGCGTGGGGGCTGGGTTTGTTTACCCGCTGCTTGGAACCATGAGTACTATGCCCGGGTTGTCGACGCGCCCTGGATATTACGAAATCGATCTCGACACGGAGACAGGGCGCATTATAGGCTTGTCCTGATATGGAGGCCTCGATCTGGACCGGCTCGCTCGCATGGCTGCTTGAGAAGACTGCGGCTATCGAGCCGGTGCCGGCGGGCGTGGCGATTTCGGCCGTCACGGCAAGCCTTGCGCTGGCTCTGCTCGCCAAGGTGCTGGCAATCGCGGCGCGAAAGCGAAAACTTGCCGCTGAACGGCAGCAGATCGAAGAATTGCTTCATGCGGCGCGCGCTGAGTCGTCACGTCTGACCAGCCTCGCGGATGAGGACATCGAGGCCTTCCACAAGTACCTTGAATCGAAACATCAGGCAACCCGCAAAGCCATCGAGATTCCGATGGAGGCGGCGCGCGCCGGAGTGCGCGGCCTGGGACTGTGTGCGGATGCGGCGCTCATCGTTCGGGGCCTGACGGCGGGTGATATAGGGTCCGCTGCTGCGCTGCTCGCGGGCGCTGTGCGCGCCGTGCTGGTGACTGTGGATTTCAACCTGCGCGAGATGGCTCCCGATGAAGATTTTTCCGCAGCGATGAAATCGGAGCACACCGAACTGACGGCTGAAGTGACTCGCCGGGCTGACGCTGTCGTCTCGGCTCTTCTGGGTTCCGCGCAGGCGGGAGCAACCCCCGCTTAGATTTTTGTAGGGCCAGGCATTCCTGCCTGCCGCCGGGCTTCCGCCCGGCGCCTCGGCTTTGGCCAATTGACTAGATAAAGAGCATGGAAAAGCATTTTTGATGTTCCATGTTGTAATCCTGTCTCGTTTCTGTTATCTAGTTATATAACTAGATATCACCGAAAGGATCTTCCACTATGGGTTTCCCCACCAAAGTCCAGCTCATCAGCCGCAAGGCCAGCGAACAGTGGTACATCAACTTCCCCTCCGCCATCGCGCAGGCGATGGAGTTTTCCAAGGGTGAGACCGTCGAATGGGTCATCGAAGACAAAGCCCTTCTGGCGTTGCGTCGCCTCGAAGCGCCGGCTCCGGTTCTAAAAAAAACTCCGCCGGAATCCTCCCTCAGTTCGAGCAGCTCTGGAAGCGGTGCATCCCCGCCTTCGACCAGCAACGTGTCTCCGACCGTGCGCAAACGCTCGCGATGAGTTCGCTGCTCTGTCTCGGACGCCACACCGTGACCGGTCTGCTCACCACCTCCGGTTCCCAGTTTCAGGACTGGAGCGCCACCTACCGCCTCTTCTCTCAGGACCGTGTCCCCGTGCCCGAAATCTTCTCTGTCGTCCGCCGCGCCATCGCCGGCCAACTGCCCGCAGGCGCGCCGTTCCGTGCCGTCCTCGACGATTCATTGTTACGCCGCTCCGGCACCCACACGCCGGGCGTTGGCTGGCGGCGCGATCCGCTCGGGCCGCGCTTTCAGACCAACTTTGTGCGCGCCCAGCGCTTCCTCCAGATCTCCGGTGCCATGCCCGGAACAGAGGGCGCATTCCGTTTGGCTCCTATTGCCTTTCTGCACACGCCCACGCCGCAGAAACCGGATGGCAAGGCTCCCGCCGACCAGGTGGCGCAATACCGTCTGGACGCCAGTTCGTCTCGCCTCAGTCTGCGCGCCGCCCAGCAGATGATCCAACTCCGCCAGTCTCTCGATCAGGACCCCGGCGGCCGGGAGCGTACTTTGATACTCGCCTTTGACGGCGGCTACACCAACTCCACCGTGCTCAAACAGATTCCGCCCCGCACCATCTGTATCGGGCGGATTCGCAAGGATGCCAAACTCTGCTTCACCCCGGATTCGGACCTTATGAAAGCGCGTGGTCGGCGTCTTCGCTACGGCGCGCCAGCCCCTACTCCCGAGCAGTTCCGCACCGACGACGCGGAACCCTGGGAGACCATGACTTTCGCGCATTCCGGCGTCTCTCACCCGCTGCGCTTCAAACGCCGCCAGAACATCATGTGGCGCACCACCGGAGCCGGACAGATTCTGCAACTGATCGTCATCGCGCCCCTTGCCTACCGCCTGCGCAAAGGCTCGAAGCTTCTCTATCGGCATCCCGCCTTCCTCATTTGCACCGACTCCGGACTGGACCCCCGCCAGATTATCGAAGCCTACTTCCAGCGCTGGGACATCGAGGTGAACTTCCGGGATGAAAAGACGCTCCTCGGCGTGGGACAGGCGCAAGTGCGAAACAGCGTATCGGTGGAATCGGCTCCGGCGTTCGCCGTCGCCGCTTATGGCATGTTGCTGGTTTCCGGCCAACTCGCCTTCGGCAACTCCAGCCACGGACTCCTGCCGCAACCCAAATGGGCTGCCAGTTCCAAAGGTCCTCGGACCTCAACACAACAATTAATTCATCAACTCCGCGCTGAAGTCTGGGGCCGCGGTCTCGGTATCGAACGTTTCTCCCACTTCGCGTCTAACCTGCCCACCACGCCGAAGCCTGAGAAATGCTCTTTCCCGGTCGCTTCTGCCATCTGCTATGCCAATGGATGAAATCCAAAAGGCCAAAGCCGAGCCGCCGGGCTTCCGCCCGGCGCCTTCAACTTTGGTATTACACGTACGTAATCGCGTTGAGGCTGCCGGCCATCAGGTTGATCTCGGTGTGGACGCTGGCGAAGCGATCGGCCATCTCTTCAAAGGTGATCTCTTCCGCGCCCTGCGTACCGATGAGAACAACTTCATCGCCGGGGCGGACATCTGCAGCGAGATCGGTCACATCGATGGTAAGGATGTTGAGCGACACGCGGCCGATCACCGGGCAGCGTGTGCCATGGATCAGCACGACTCCTTTGTTGAAGAGCGCGCGCGGATAACCTTCGCCGAATCCGACGGGCAGGGAAGCGATGCGCGTGTCGCGCGAGGTGGTGTAGAGGCCGCCATAGCCCACGCTGCGGCCCTTCGGCACGCTGCGCACCTGCGCCACCCAGGTGCGGAATGACATGACAGGTTTGAGCTGCGGCGGGTTTTCGAAATCTCTTGAAGTGCGCACACCGTAGCAGGCCGCGCCTACCCGCACCATAGCCCGGCGTTTGTTGGTGAGACGGACAGTGGCGGCGCTGTTGTGAGTGTGGACGAGCGCGGTATCCGGCAGACTGAGATCGTCGCAGAGACGTTCGATGCGCTGGATCTGAGCATTGGTCTCGGTGAGGTCGCAGCTGTCCGCCGTGGGGAAGTGCGTCATGATGCCAGCGATGCGAAGGCCAGGCAGCCGCATCGCTTCGCGGATATCGTCAATCTGTTCGGGGAAAAATCCGCTGCGTCCCATGCCGGTGTCGATATCAAGATGTACGCTGACAGGCCGGCCGCGGCGCACCCCGGCGGCGGAGAGCCACTGAGCGGTTTCGAGATTGCCGGCCTGTTCTTCGATGTCGAGATCGCCGACGGATTCCTCCAGTTCGGATTCGAGCGCCATACGCAGACGAAGGAGCGGAATGTTCAGTCCGAGGCGGCGGATGATTTCGGCTTCGGGGTTCGTGCAGATACCGAGAACGTCGGCGCCCGCGTCGACGGCAACGGGCGCGAGCGCGGCGAGGCCGTGACCGTAGGCGTTGGCCTTCATGACGACGCAGAGCTTCGCGGGGGCGGTGAACTCACGAAGGTAACAAATGTTGTTGCTGAAGTTCGCGCGCGAAACGAGAACCTCGACGTGATGCTGGGCCATGGTCGGGGATTGACCAAATATACCGTGGGGCGGATTGTTTTGGGGTACCCTCCGGGTCCGGCCGATTGCCAAATCGGCGATGAGTCAGTGCTCTTCACCGGACAAAAGGGCTTCTTCGCACGCCGATCTTCAGAGGGCAGAATGAGTCCATAACGAAGGCCTGCGGGTTGCAGGGCCGGGTTCCGGATACAGGGCGCCTCATTCCAGCGCCAAAGGGACCTCAACTCTCCTGAGCAACGCACTGTTGAGAGGACTTGAGGCGAACCAGTCCGGCTCCATACCCACGGGTTCCGTGGCACGGGCACGGAGCGCCTTGACGCGCCGCTTGTTGGCATACATCTTTCTGTCCGCCTCTGCCAGGAGTGTGTCGGCGTCCACGTCGCGGTCGGAAGGCAAAGAAATCGCGACTCCGACGCTCAAAGACAGGCCGGCAAAGCCCAGGCGTTTTCCCGTCATTTCCACCGCGCTGCGCAACCCTTGCTGATGACCATCCAGTGCCGCGGATTCCGCGGCGGAAATCAGGACCACGAATTCGTCGCCACCCATTCTCGCCACGTAGTCTTCACCTTTGACGTATTCCCTGAGCGTGGCGGCTACTGCCTTCAGAGCGTGATTGCCCTGCAGGTGTCCCTGTTCGTCGTTTATTCGTTTGAAACCGTCCAGATCGCACAGAAATACTCCCAGGCACCTGTTCTGCAGGCGGCATCGTTCGATTTCCGCATCGAGGTGAATGTAGAGGGATCTGGAGTTTGGAAGGCCTGTCAGATAGTCTGTGACTGCGTTATCCTGAGCCTCGCTCAACCTTCTGCCATTGCTCAACGCAGCTCCGAGCCGCGGGCCGAGCGCCTGAAGAATTCGCAGATGGTCCCGGCTGAAAGCATTGTGTCCCCGGGAATAGAGGCTTAGAACGCCGATCGCACTACCATCTTCTTCGAGCGGAATTGCCAGTGCTGAGTGCAGGTTTGTGATTACGCCGGGGTCGTTCAGGTACCCCGGCTCCACTGCCGGATTTCCATTGATTATGGAAGCGTTGTTTTCCGCAACCCAGCCAGACAGGCCCTGCCCCACAGGAATTCTGAGCGACGAAAACAGGCCTTGCTCGCTGCCGACGACATACTCGGGATAAAGCGTATCTTCCCTTATCGAACAGACTGAGAGCAAGTCGTGAGGAACCATCGTCTTCAGTTTTGAGGCGAATATCGAGAGCGTATTGGTCATGCTCTGAGAGTGCCCCAGCTCGCCTGACAATTCAAACAGCGTCTGCACCTCCTGCCGCGCCGCCGCAATCGACGACAGGAAACCGATTTTATCAGTTGCCGACGCACTCGCCGTGGTCACTTCAAAGCCTGCGTCCGGTTGTTCGCCCCGCGAAACAATTGTGCTCGACGACAAATCGGAAACCTCAACCGGCTGCTTGCAGGCCATCGATTCGAGTTCTCTGTACCGCCGCTGCAGGATCGCCAGGATTGCCGGGTCGAAGCTCTTGCCCGATTGCTCCATGACCATGCTCATCGCCTGATCCAGCGGAACAGCCTTTCGATATTGCCGGTCCGACGCCAGAGCATCGAGGCAGTCCACGGCTGAAAGGATGCGCGCGCCAATGGGGATTTCTTCGCCCTTGAGCCCGTCCGGATACCCCGTCCCATCCCATTTTTCATGATGGGAGCGAACGATCGGTGCGACAGGGTACGGAAACTGAACGCGCTCCAGGATCTCGGCGCCGACCGTCGGGTGGATTTTCATCTTTTCGAACTCCTCGGGCGTGAGTCTCCCGGGCTTTGAAATAATGTGTTCCGGCACGGCGAGCTTGCCGATGTCGTGCAGCATGGCGGCGGCCTGCAGGGCTTCCATTTCGAGCGAAGAAAGCCTGAGTTCTCTGGCGATCTCCGTGGCATAGATCTGGACGCGTTGCAGGTGATCGTGGGTCGTCTGGTCCTTGGCATCGATCGCCATCGCGAGGGCTTCAATGGTGCGAAGGTGGAGCGCAGCGATATTCTGAGAGTGTTCCGTCTCGGCGTGCAGCCGTCTGAGGTAAAAGTGGTAGGCGCTGTAAATAATGTAGACGGCGGGGAGCGACAGCATGGCTGCCTGCCAGCCATAGCTCGCAGCCAGACGATGGAATCCCCAGGCGAATCCGGCCCCGAGGAAAAAGAACGGGAAAGTCCACAAATAGCAGTCCTTCCAGACGCGCAGGAGGGATTTCGACTCGGTCAGGGTGATGATGCCCGTGACCGTAAGGGTGTTTACCAGAAAATAAGCGATTGCGGACAAGGTGAGCCGCATCAGGAGGCCCACTCCATGAGCCTGCAGATACTCCGAAGAGAAGACCGCGCCGCAGGCAACGATGGAGGTGGAGACGTTCGCGAGATTGAATAAAACCTGGATAGCTCGGGGACGGTTCTTCACCAGGGCAAGGCACTGTACGAACGTGGCCAGCAGTCCCGCGACCAGGCATTCGGGAACGCTCAGATCCGCCAGTCCGATTAATACGATGACGTGGTTCACAGTCATCGTTCCATTGATCCCCGGAAGTACTACCTTCAGTGTTGCCGCAAGCATGGCAAGCACGCAATAGCAGAGGAACTTGACCGGTTCTGATATGGAGAGATGGACGAGACCGGAACCGAGAGTCCCGGCGCCCGTGAGAAGAACGCCGCACAGAAACAACCGCGTCCCTGTTTGACTTCGCTTACGGGTTTCTTCGACCTGGGCGGACTCCTTTTGGCTTGGCAACTTCACACTCTCCTCAACAAGTCAGTTATCGGCTAAATCGTGGGAACATATTAGGTCAGGAGTCCGCCGAAGGGTACCGGTACTTTATTTATCAGTAACTTAGCTCTTTGTCGCCAGCAGGTTCCTTCTCGATTCCGGGCCCGCAGAACCCCAAACGGCTTTTCAATACCCTAGTCCCGACCGTGGTTTGAAACGCCCGAACCTGTTGCCGGTTTCTGAGCGGAGTGAGTGTGAAGCCATGGTCGAGCGGGTTGCCGACACGGCACCTGCGCTCGTGCTGTTGCCAATCCAAACAGGCGCGAGGCCTGCAGAGCGGAAAGAGATACGGGGGCGCTGACAACGATGTTGGCGGCTTTAAAGCGCACCTGCAACAGGCCGGGGGTATGTCTTTTTGTCAGGAAGGTACTATGCGGGGGAGCCCGAAAAGTGGGCCAGGCCGCAGAGCCGGACCAGCCCCCGGGAGCGCGCAGATCCACTAATGTGCGAGCGGTGATGGCTGTTGAAAATGCAGGCTTTGACTGCCGTCCATCCGAGTCCTCGCGTTCGTAAGTCAAAATGTTTCGCGGCTGGCAACGGGGGTGCCCGTTGCCAGCCGCGTGAGCCTTCGGAGTTGGTATCTGTTTCTACTGGTCGCCTCCAGTCAGAATGCTCACCGAGGGCGCTGCGACGCTTTCGGTAGACGACGTCGAACCGCTGCTCGATGAAGAGCTGCTGCTTGACGAAGACGAAGTCATGGTCGAGTTGCTGATGGATGACGAACTACTGGATGTTGACGAGCTGGTGATGACCACGTCGGTTCCCCAGACCACGTTCGCTCCCCACACGACATTCGTTCCCCACACCACGTTCGTTCCCCAGACCACATTGTTTGCCTGGAGGAAGAGGTCGCTCGCGGCCGGAATCAGACCAGCGCCCCAGACCACATTCGTACCCCAGACTACATTGGTGCCCCAGACTACGTTCGTTCCCCAGACCACATTGGTTCCCCAGACCACATTCGCGGCGTTCACGAACGCCAGTGAACCGTTCGAATTAAACGCCAAAGCCGGGGACAGAGCGCTCGTGCCGGCAGGCGCCAGATCGGTGCTGAAAAGGGCGTTGCCCACGTTGAGGTACCCGGCACCGATGGTGAAGATATCGTAGCGCTCGCGGTAAGTGATACCGGTCGTCGGGTCGGTATAGGCGCTGGTTGCGGGAAAGGTAGTCTTGTCGGCCGTCTTCATCAGCCGGGCTTTGATCTGATCCGGCGTGAGATTCGGATGCTGCTGCAGCATCAGCGCAACCGTCGCGCTCACAAACGGCGTCGCCATGCTCGTGCCGCTCAACTGAATGTAGTTGGGGGAGGGCGCCGTGCTGTACGTGTTTTCGTAGAGGTTCAGCGCAATATCGACCTGCGGATAATTGGTGAACAGCGTGCTGTTCGGTGCTTCCACAGAATCGATCAGGTTGCCTGGGGCGACGATATCGGGCTTCGCCACCATGTCAAAAAGCGTCGGCCCCTTGGAGCTGTAAGTCGTAATCACGTCATCGGTCAGTGTAGGCGTGCCCTTGTCGTTCATTGCGCCCACGGTGATCACATAGGGATCGTTACCCGGAGCCGTGATGGTGCCGTATCCAAACGTGGTGGTGGGGTTAGCGCGTCCATAGTTTCCCGCGGCCACAACCACTGTAATTCCTGCCTTCCACGCCTGTTCCACGGCCTGGCAAAGCGGATCGAGCGTATAGCTCTCATACACCGGGCGGCCCAGCGAAAGGTTGATAACGCGAATGTTGTAGGTATTCTTCAGTGCGATGGCCTGTTCAATCGCAGCGATCGTGAAGCTGTCCGTGCCGGCTCCATTCTGATCGAGCACCTGCAGATTGACCAGACTTACGCCCTCCGCCACGCCATGGAAGGTGCGAAAGTACTGATAACCAGTCGAATTCCTCCCCGATCCGGCGATGATTCCAGACACATGGGTGCCGTGTCCGTAAGCGTCACCCAGGGTAGTGTTGGTGTTAAACAGCTGCGAATAGACCACCTTTCCATTCAGATCGGCGACATTGGCGATGCCGCTGTCGATTACTGCAACGCCAACCCCCGCGCCGTTCACGTTGTAGGACGCGGCCAGGTTTGCACCGATGGTGACATCGGCCTGGTCGAGAAGACCCCTCACCGCCCGGTCGGGCGAGATATACGCGACGTTGGAGTTACTGGCGGCTATTTTGTTCAGGGCAGCGGAGGGAACGTTGTACACGCCGCCCCTGACCCGTTGGAATTTGCTTTTCAAAGTCCCGCCAACGGCGGTGACGTATTTGTCATCGTTGCTGGTGGGAGTCTGTTTGTACTGAATAATCACGTCGATGTTCGCGGGAAGGTTGGTTGCCACCAGCTCCGGCGCGATAGTTGGGTTCTGACCCCAGCAAGCCGTGCTGAGGCAGATGCTCACCAAAGTGGCTATCCACCGCGCGGGCACAAGGCCGCGCACTTTCGGCGAGGAACTGAACCATGTCCCCGCCTGCGCGACGCCATTCAGGCGGCTGATTTGCAGGTTCCGGGGATTCGGAACGAAGTCGGGCACGTCAGGCATGCCGCTGTCGATCACAGCGACCCGGTTCGCTGATCCGTCGGAGCCCGCGAAGCTATACCCGTCCGAACAGCCCCAAACGGCGCTGGAACCGATAATTAATTCGACACGACCGGAAGTCTCCCCCGATGGGTCGGTGCCCGCCGCGGCGGCGGTGGGCACCAGAATACTACGTTTCGTTTTCATACTACTCCTCCTGATCTGGCT
This sequence comes from Terriglobia bacterium, assembly GCA_963709215.1. Classification (GTDB taxonomy): domain Bacteria; phylum Acidobacteriota; class Terriglobia; order Bryobacterales; family Bryobacteraceae; genus BOG-234. The sequence continues at coordinate 847,258 of CAVPVO010000002.1, forward strand.
GCGAACTAAAGGTTCGAAGCACCGTGGTTTTTTGCAACTCCAAAGTCTCTTGGAACAAGCTAGTTATCGGTCGGATGCCGGAGCGTCTATAGTGCGGGAGACCGAGAGCCGTACCAGTACCCCATCATTGGCAATGGGTGAAAACGGATAAAAAACGGAGAACAACTGAATAGCCCGGAGTGAACGCTCGGAAAGACCGGTTACAGGAGTCGATGACCGCCCCGCGTACCTTTTTCGACTTCCGCGCGGAGCGTTGCCTTCCAGACTCGAAAGCACGATGATCCGAGCGGCTCGGATCGCAGTTAATGCGTGGATGCCTCCCAGGATCGGGAAGCCGGACATCCATGATAGTTACGTCCGGCAAGGGTTACGTCCGGCCGATGCTCCCGGAGCCGGCTGATAGCCTCCGTCCGGGCTTCCCGAGGCTTGAGTGACCAAGCGTCACGTCCGGCTGGTGGTCGATGATCGTGACGGTCCCCGCTTGAAGAAGCGGATGCTGCGCGACGCTGAGTATGCGACTGCGAGCCTGATCCACCTCTGGCAAAGCATCGAGCCGTTCCGGCATGCGGAGGGGCAAGGTGTTCGAACGGCTGTCGGTCTCTCCATGGGACCAGCCCGGGTGGCATTCAGGTACGCCGCCGGAAATGCCCTGGCAGATGGCTCCGGTCGGAAAAACCCGTCGCAGCCGCTGCGGCATTCCGGAGGATTGGTGAAGGTGCGTGCGAAATGATAAGTGGGAGGCCTGCCATGGAAGCCAGCGTCTCGAGGCCTGTTTTGTTATGACGAAAGATGGTATGTCGAAAGATAGTCTGACGATGCGTGGGTTCTCGTCCAGCGCCAGAGGCAACGCGGGCTGATTCGCGGACGCGGAGAGCGCTGTTGCCGGGACTGAAGCGCGACCAGTTCCGGAGGGTGGAGGCGATTCCGACGCCCGGCACCGGGAAGGTGGATCTGATGGCAGTGCGAAGGATGGCTGCGGAGATACTCCAGTGAAAAAGAGCCGGTTCATCGTTTTTGCGCTGGCGGTTGTTGCCTTCGCGGACCGGCTGCCGATGACGATCGTTTCTCTGGCCTTCACTGCGACTGCATTCGATCTGCGGCTCTGCGCGCTCGTCAATTTCAGGGCCGATCACCGAAAAAATCTGCCGGCGGTGGTGGTACTGTTCGGGCTGGCGGAGGTATTCAAGTTGGCTGACGGCAAGATGGCGCTCGGACTCCCGCTGAGCGGGTACACGTGGAAATACGTGACTGCAGCATGGGCCACGTGGGAGACATACCGGTGGCGCCGCGGCGGAGCGCCGGCGTGAAGACCTTCGGTTGGCTGCACATTACGATTCTGGCGACGATCTTCGTTCTGGCGACGATGTCCGTTTGGGTCTGCCGGTGGCGGTTCATTTCCGGAAATGCGCGGCGGTTGCTGGTCACGCGGCGGTGGCTGGGAATTGCGCTTGCCGTGAACGAAATCATCTGGTGGACGTGGCGGTACGCGCGGGAAGGCGTGCACCTCGGCAATCTGCCGCTGCAGCTTTGCGATGTCGCGGTCTGGCTGGCGGTGCTGGCTTGTTTTGTGGATTCGCGGGTGGTGCTCGAAGCGGCGTACTTTCCTGGACTGGCGGGTGCGGCAATGGCTCTGCTGACGCCGGATCTGTTCTCGCCCTGGCCGACGTATCCGGCAGTCTACTTTTTTGCGGCGCACGGCGGGATCGTGATCGCGGTGGCGACAGCCGTGTTTGGTGCACAGCGAAGATTTCCGGCGGCATCGGTCTGGCGGGCGTTTGCCATGATTCTGACTTACGCTGCGCTGGTGGGGACGTTCGACCGGTTGTCGGGCGCGAACTACATGTACCTGATGCGGAAGCCGGCTGCGGGTTCACTGTTGGATGTCATGGGCCCGTGGCCGTGGTACTGGGTGAGCGGCGCCGCGGCGGCTCTGGTGGTGTTCTGGCTGCTCTGGCTGCCGGTCAGGCCGCGGGTTCGGTCAGAGCCTGGTGAACCAGTTTCAGCACGCGCCGATCGACCAGCATCAGTGGGTGGAGCAGGACATTGACTCGCACGCTGGGTCCCGGAAGGTGCGTGGAGCTGGTGACGCGGATGCGGCTGAGCGCGGCGACATCGCGATTGAGATCCGCGAGGAAGGCGCTGTCGGGACGCATCTGGCGCGCACCGGGATTGTTGCGGAGATACGCGGTCCTGGTGCCGTGGTGCGCGGAGGAGATGGCGATGAAGCGTGTGACGCGTTCGATGCCACCCAGGCGCGACTCGATGAAGGTAAACGTCGAAGCCGCGCTGGCGGAGGCAGGCGCTCATGCGGCGGAATACGCGCTCCGTATCATGCAGGCTGTACACGAGCACGACCGGGTTGGCGGGCATGCCGCTGGAGGCTACTTCGCGGTTTCGGTCAGGTAAGCCATGGCAGCGTCGACGCCACCCTTTTTATGCGGGACGCCGAAGAGTTCGAGGCTCATTTCGACGCCGGCGTACGTGCCGCACATCATGAGCTCGTTGATGCTGCCGAGATGGCCGATGCGGAACGCCTTGCCGGCGAGACGGCCGAGGCCGGCGCCCAGCGCCATATTGAATTTGTCGTTCACCAGGGCGCGGAACTGACCTTCGTTGAAGCCCTCGGGCATCAGGATCGTGGTGACGGTGGCGCTGTATTCGGCCGGATCGAGAGCGTTGAGTTCCAGTCCCCAGCCGCGCACGGCGCGCCGCGTGGCTTCGGCGAGACGCTGGTGGCGGCAGAAGGCTTTGTCGAGTCCTTCTTCGTGCAGCATCGCGATCGATTCCTTCAGGCCGTATATGAGGTTCGTCGCGGGGGTGTAAGGAAAGAAGCCGTTGGCGTTCTGCGCCAGCATGTCGTCCCAGCGCCAGAAGCTCTTGGGCATTTTGGATGTTTTGCTGACTTCGACAGCCTTCTTGCTGATGGCGTTGAAACTCAGGCCGGGCGGCAGCATAAGGCCCTTCTGCGAACCTCCGACGGCCACGTCGACGCCCCACTCGGTGTGGCGATAGTCAATCGATCCGAGCGAAGAAACGGTGTCGACCATGAAAAGCGCGGGGTGCCTGGCGGCGTCGATGGCCTGACGCACCGCCATCATGTTTGCGCATACGCCGGTGGCGGTTTCGTTGTGCGTGGCGAGGACGGCTTTGATCTGGTGATTCCTGTCGGCGCTGAGGCGGCGCTCGACTTCGGCGGCATCGATGCCATGACGCCAGTCGCTGTCGATGAGTTCGACGTGGAAGCCAAGGTTGGAGGCCATTTTCTGCCAAAGGAAAGCGAACTGACCGGTGTCGGAGGCGAGCACCTTATCGCCGGGATTGAGCGTGTTGACAAGAGCGGCTTCCCATCCGCCGGTGCCGGAAGCGGTGTAGATAATGACCGGATCTTCGGTCTTGAAGATGGTCTTGATGCCGGCGAGGACTTCTTTGGCCAGTACGGCGAATTCGGGCCCGCGATGATCAATGACCGGATTGTCGATGGCGCGAAGAATGCGGTCGGGGACGTTGGTCGGACCGGGGATCTGGAGGAAGTGTCTGCCTGCGCGATAAGCCATTTGTGAAATCGTCCTGGATTTTTAGATTGGGCTAAACGGGGAGCTAAACCAATAGGCTAACACCCGGGGTTTGCGTTGCCGCTCCTTTACAGTCGCGGATCGGTCTGGATGGAGACGCGGAAGAGGTCGCGGGGCTCGCCCGTACGTTCGAGTTTCGCGCCCGGGAAGTATGCTTCGAGTTCGGGCTTCAACGCTTGCCAGGTTTCGTCGGTGTTCGGGGCGAGGAGGCGGTCGTTGACGAAGAACTCGATGCGTATCGCGGTCGAACTGAAGCTTGCCTTTGAACGGGGCTTCCTGTTCGAGGCGGTCGCAGGCGGCCAGCGCGGCCTGGTGGGCCTGCGCGAGGCGGTACTGGAACGTGCCGTCGAGCGGCGCTTTGCGGTTGTAGAGAAGCCCGAGGCGGCACTGCGATAGATCGAGGCTGTAATTGGCTTCGTGGCCGATCAGCAGAATCCGGGGCCCTCGTGGACGTGTGTGTAGTCGGCGACGTCGATCAGCAGCTCAGGGCAGACGCTGTCGCGAATCCAGTGGTGGAAGACGCCGACGGCGTCTGCGAGATGAATGGCTGACGGGTCTTTGACGAAGATTTTCATGTTGATGTGCTGAATCATTTAGCAACAATGACGCTTCGCGTCAAGCGGTGACCTTCGCGGGCACGGCGGTCATACGAGCGTGGCAGCTGTAGCATGCCTCGATGAACAATTGCGCCTCTTCGATGAGCTGGTGCGCCTGTTTCGGCGGTGCGCGGTTTGCCGGCTTCTTCGTGGGCGCGGAAGAAGTCGCGCGCGAACTTGTCGCGGACGAACGGGTCGAAGAAGATTTCGGTGTCGTAGAACTGTGTGCGGAATTCGTCGACGATCTTGGCCGGGTCTTCGGGTGCGATCAGGAATTTGAATTTGAGCAGCGCCTGCGCGCCGTGCAGCATCGATTCGTACGCCATGCGCGCGGCCTTTTCGACGTTGCCGCGCTTCGAGCTCGCAGCTGCGCTTCGAAAGCTTCGCGCTCGCAGGCGACCAGTTCGAAATCGATCGGGATTGACGACTTCGCCGGCGCACTCGCCGACGCCGATGTCGCCGAGCGTGAATTCGCGGGGATCGCCCCAGTCGCTGTAGAAGGAGGGATCCTCGATCGTGCGGCGGGACGGCGGTGAATTCCTCGATCATCTTCTTGCATTCGGCTTTGCCGATGCGCTTGATGAAGGCCTGGAAGGTTTCGCCTGGCCTGGCGCTCGTCGCGGTAGCGGCCGGTGATGCGGTCGACGGTTTCGGGAATGCGCTTCGAGGGCACGGCGCCGATGGCGAGGCCGTAGGAGCCGGCGTTGTGCTGCCATTCGCCGCCGAGGAGAACCTGGAAGTGCGGGACGGTGTAGCCGTTCTTGTTGCGGCTGACGCCGTAGAAGCCGAGGTCGGCGACATGGTGCTGGCCGCAGGAGTTGAAGCAGCCGCTGACCTTGATGCGCAGGCTGCCGATGGCTTCGTCGAGTCTCGGCGTTCTTCGCGGCGAGGCGCATGCGCAGTTCGCCGGCGAGGCCGCGGGATGAGGCGATGCCGAGCTTGCAGGTGTCGGTGCCGGGGCAGGAGGAGACGTCGACGATGGTGCCGGCGACGGGCGTGGCGAGGTCGACCGCTTTGAGCTCGGTGTAGAGCGCGGGAAGATCGGATTCGCTGACCCAGCGCAGGACGAGGTTCTGTTCGACGGTGCTGCGGACGGTTTCCTTCACGTACTTGCGGGCGAGGTCGGCAAGCTTGCGAAGCTGCAGTGGCGGTGATGTCGCCGAGGGGCAGCGCGATGGTGACCGTGGCGTAGCCTTGCTGGCGCTGGCGGTAGACGTTGGTCGTCATACCACTGGTCGAAGCCTTCGATCGGGTTTGACGGCACCGATTTGCAGCAGCGACGGCGGCTTGAGCGGCTCCTCTTTGTAATGCGGGACGTCTTTGAGGTAGTCGGTCCAGCGGGAGTCGTGCGGGAGGATTTCGCGCTCCGCCTTGACGAGCCGCTTGAATTCTTCGATGCCGAGCTTGCTGACAAGGAATTTCAGACGCGCGGTGTTGCGGTTCTTCTTCTCGCCAAGGCGGGCGAAGACGCGGCGCGATGGCCTGGGCGATGGGGAGGATTTCTTCTTCGGGCACGAATTCGTCGTAGAGGCGGGCCTGCTGGGGGACGGGGCCGAGTCCGCCGCCGACCCAGAGCTCGAAGCCGCGTTTGGTCTGGCCGTCGATCTCGCGGGTGACGGCGATGGCGCCGAAGTCGTGCAGGCGAACGAGGCCGCAGGCTTCATCGCGGCATCCGGAGAAGGCGATCTTGAACTTGCGGCCGAAGGCCTGCGCGTCGGGATGGCCGAGCAGGAAGTAGGTGATGGCGTTGGCGTAGGGCGTGACGTCGAAGGTCTGTGTCGCGGCAGACGCCGGCGATGGGGCAGGCCGTGACATTGCGGACGGAGTTGCCGCAGGCCTCGCGCGTCGTGATGCCGACCGCGGCGAGGCGGCGCATGAGCGCGGGCGTGTCTTCAATGTGGATGTAGTGGAGCTGGACGTCCTGGCGGGTGGTGATGTGGGCGATGCCGTCGGAGTATTCCTCGGCGAGGTCGGCGAGGGTTTCGAGCTGGGCCGCGTTGAGGCCGCCGAAGGGGATTTTGATGCGCTGCATGCCGGGCGCGTCCCACATGGTGTTGGGGCCTTTGGTGTTGCGAGGAGGGGTAGGCGAGGGTGCGGGTGGCAGTGCCATCGTAGCGCTGGCCGTTGTCGTAGCGCTGGCCGTAGGCGCCGCGGCGGAGGCGGGTTTCGGCGAAGACGCGGTCTTCGATCTTGCCTTGTTTCTTGAGGGCGATCTCGTGTTCGAAGACTTCGAGCTCGGCGGCGAGTTGGGGCGGGGACGCGGTCGGCGAGCGCGGATTTCCATTGGGAATTGCTTGATTTCATTTAAATACCCTTAAGTATATCGGAATGGGGTAGATTTCAGTATAGCTAGTCTGTTGATTCCTTGCCGGACTCGGCTGCGAGGACCACGCTGAATTCGTTCGGGCGGTGTCCTCGATCAGAAGCGAACTGGATGTACTCTGCGTCATCGGCGTAGAGTCTCGCGAGAGCCGCCGCGTCATAAGTGTGCTTCGTGGCCGGCGACGCCGGGACGATGACGGCCCGCATGAGCGCGGGAATCAAGAGTCTGGTCACAGATACCTCCCTGAGGTACATGATAGCTTCGCGTTGCGCTGCCCCGGACGTGTTTTCAACGACTTGCTGGGTTCGTTTGGCAAAAATGTGTTTTCGGCATTGACTAAGCCTCCGGGGGGCGCTCGTAACTGATCGGGGCGACTCCATAGCGGCTACAGTTTCGCATCTGCAAGGGCGGTTCGGCGAGCGTGGCGAGGTTAACTGGCTGAGTACGGTAGGAAAATTCCTGTGGGAAGCGTGGGAATCACCGGGGAATATCGGACAAATTGGATGATTTTCGGGAAACCGCGAGGAGCGGGGTTGTCAACCTGGTTAACAGCCCCGCTGCAGGTTGGCAACCTGCCGCACGTTTTTACCAGCAGTCCGCGAACGCGCCTCGCTTGGCGAGGGTGAGCATTTCCTGCTGAAACTTTTCATCATGTGCGCGGCTGGAAGCTTTGATGAACAGATTCCGGTCGCCCATGGCGAGTTTCATGTGCACCATCTCGTGCAAAATTTCCATGCACACCCGGTTGTCGTAACCCTCAACCTTGCGGATGATGGAAATGCGGGCATGAAAACCTTCGCCCTCGTAGTTTGTGTAATACGTACCGGTCAAATTGCCCCAGTCGATCTCTACGCTCTTCGAGGGGAGTTTGCCGTCGAACCAACGACGATTGTACTCGACATACTTTTGAGCCAGCGACGGGTCGCCGTCGGGATACAAAGCCACAACCGGAAGTTTCTCCGCCGCCACGCCCACACAGAACAGCCCCAGACAAACGGCGATTCGCGCCGACCAGTACATATACTCAAGGGAGCTCATCATTCCGCTTGACTGTCGAGCAATCGAGAGACCGAAGTGAAGCCTCCATCAGCATATTTCGCACGGCCTTATCGATGCGCTCGACAGCGGGCCGCCGGTAGGCCCACTTCTCCTCGGGCTCCGGCGGATTGACCACCATGGTGGCGTTCGCCTCGAAGAGCAGAATCTCGCCGGTGGCGCTCAATCCGAAGTCGATGCCCGCGTAGTCGAGCCCGAGCCGCGATTGAATCTCCGCCAGCGCCGCCATGGCGCGCGGTCCCAGCACGCCGGCCATGTTTTCGAGGAACTCGGCGTCTTCGGCGCGGTGCTCGGGATTATCCGCCATGTCCGCGGTGAAGTAGTGAATCTTCCAATGGCTCGAGATGGCGACGTGCAGCGGATAAAGCGCGCCGTCGATCATCATCACGCGGTACTTGCGCACTTTGCCATCCGGCGCCGCGGGCGTCGAGGTAGCGGAGCACCGTCAGCTCGTCGCCGGGCAGTTCGGCCAGCGCCGCGGGCAACTCCGCGAGCGTCTCGATCCGCAGGAAGTGGCGCCCCGTGTGGAAGCCGGGAGTCCGGATCAGCAGGGGAAATTCGAAACCGTGGCGCGCGAGCGTGGTGGCCGCGTCGGCGCCGCCAGCAGCGCGCGCGGCAGCGTGACCGCCCGCGGGGTGACGACTCCCGGAATGCCGGAGAGCCGCTGGGCGTTGTCGCTGCGTCCGGTGGCGGCGACGGCGGCGGGCGGATTGATCACCGGCGCAGTCGTCAGGGCCAGCACGGACTGGGCGGCGGCGAGCGCCGGAGCCGCCAGATCGGCATCGCCGATGGCATTGAAGACGATCCGGTGCGGCGGCAGCGGCGCGGCGGGGTCGTAAAACTCCACGAAAACGATGAAGGTCTGAAAGATCCGATCGTCGAGAAAATGGCGCATGGGAATGTTGCCGCCGGCGGATGCGGCCAGCAGCAGCAGCGACACCGGCGGCCTCTCGCCGCGATAAGGCAGCGCCACCACGGGCCGGCTGCCGAACCCCATTTGCCGATGGCGGGCCGCGCCCGTCGTGGTCGCCCGACTCCGCCAGAATACAGGCAAGCCCCTGGTGCGCCTCGGCATGATCCGGCTGCAAGCGCAGCGCCGTCTCGTAATGCTCGCGCGCCTTCGCCAGATCGCCGCTCTCGCGCAGCACATTGGCCAGATTGACGTGGCTCATCGGGTCGTCCGGGATGCTGCGCCACGGCCTTCGGCGTAGGCGGTGCGCGCCGCGGTGCGGTATCCCGTTTCATGCAGCAGCGTGCCGAGGTTGTTCAGCGCCGCCGCGATGCGACGGTTCCGCGAAAGCAGATCGATATAGGCGTCTCTGGCATCGGCGGTGCGGCCGACTTCGGCCAGCAGACAGGCGCGCTCGAATCGCAGCGGGACGGCGCGGTCGGAGTCTGCTGCGATTTGCGCCTCCAGTTCCGCGCAGCCGGGATTCCCGCAGCCTGCGCGGCGTCCAGTCCTCCGCTTCCGCCGGCTGGACCTGACGGCTCCGCATCGCACTGTGTTCGATGGCGCGGCCCGCCGCCACAACTTTTTCAATCAGCGTATCGATCTCGGTCTGGCTGGTGCGGTGATTCACGATGGCGGCGCGAATGGCCAGGCGGCCGTCGATGACGGTGGTCGACGGCGCGACTTCTCCGGCTTCCTGCAGATCGGCGACGATGCGGGCGTTGACGCGATGGGCGTCGCTCGACCGCGCGCGATAGCGGAAACAGACAATATTCAGCTGCCACGGGAGCCAGAAGTTCCAGTTCCGGCGTCTGCCTCGATGCGGCTCTCCAGATAGCGCGCCAGAGCGCAGGTGCGCGAGATCGCGGCGCCCAGCGCATCGGTGCCATAAACCTTCAGCGTGAACCATGTCTTCAGGGCGCGGAAGCCGCGCGAGAGATCGGGTCCGAAGTCGCAGGGCCACGGCGAGCCGCCCGCCAGTCCGCGACTCCTCGCGGCGCAGATAAGCGGCGGACGTGGCGAAGGCTTTGCGGTGCAGCACGCCGTCGCGCACCAGAATGAAGCCGGCATCATAAGGGACCTGGCCCCATTTGTGAAAGTCGAACGCCAGCGAATCCGCGCGCTCGATTCCGCGCAGCCGGGGCGCAAGATCGGGCGCCAGCATGGCCAGTGCCCCGCAGGCTCCGTCGACATGGAACCAGAGATGCTCGCGGCGCGAAAGATCGGCCAGCGCCGTCGAGATCGTCAATGGCGCCGGTATCCACGCTTCCGGCCGTGCCGACCAGCAGAAACGGCGTGAATCCGGCGCGGCGGTCGGCCTCGATGGCCTTTTCGAGTTCCGCCAGATCCATGCCCTGGCCGGGAGGAGCGGGAATCAGACGGAGCGCATCGCTGCCGATGCCGCAGAAATCCATGGCGCGGGCCACGCAGGCGTGAACTGCCGGCCGAGGCGTAGGCGGTCAGCCTGGCGGGGACTCGCGGCGACGCCTGCGCAGCGCACTTCGAAGCCCAGCGCCACATCGCGCGCGATCAGAACGCCGATGAGATTCGCCATCGAGGTGCCGGTGACAAACAAGCCCGTGGCGCTCTCGGGAAAGCCGAAGATGGTCTGCATCCAGCGGACAATCTGGCGCTCCACTTCGATCGGAATGTGATCGCGTCCGCCGAGATTCGCGTTGAGAGCTGGCGGCCAGCATCTCGGCCAGCATGCCCACCGGAGTGCCGCCGCCATGCACCCATCCCATGAAACCGGGGTGCGTGTTGCCGGTGGCGTAAGGCAGGATGTCGCGCAGGAATCCGGCGTGAACCTCGGCGAGCGTCGGAGGGCGCATGCGGAACCGGATCGCGGAAGCGATCCCGCACTTCATCGGGGATGGGTTGCCAGACCGGCCGCTCGCGGATGTGCTCGATGTAGTCGAGTGCGTCGTCGAGCATCCTGGTGCGCCTGGTCACGAAACGAGGGCCAGTCGGCGGGGTCGAGAGAAGGGTCTGTTGCCATACCTTCTACATCTTCACGCAGACCGTCATCGTGAAGAGATGGATCTGCGTGATGCAGATCGCCGACTTCGAAGCGACGAGTCAGCACAACTGGTAACGCAAATGAGCGCTTCGCCGTTGTAGCTGCCCAGTCCTCCGATATCCAGATAATTCAGCCCGGAACTGGTTCCGCTCGGCACGGTCACGTTCATCTGGTATCCGGCCCCGACCGCGAGTGGAGTTCCCGGCTCAATGCCAGCGTAGTCAATGGTACCTGTCACGCCGGAGAAATCGACTGACATGTAGCTGAGGTCGGTGGCGTTGCCCGAGGAGTCCAGCGTGCCAAGGCCCGTCAGATAAATCGCCAATTCCTCACCGACCGCGGCCGGGTTCGAAGCGCTGACGATCGTATTGTTGCCGTGGAAAACGGCTGGTGCGGAAGTTGCACTGTTGAATATGCCGGGTTGGGTCTCCCCCACGTAGTTACTTACTGTGTTCGATGTTCCCAAACTGTTGACCACCTGAATCGAGGCGATGCCGGTGTCGATGCCCAGCGGGATCACCGCGTTGACCTGGCCCGGGCTGACGTAACGGACGGCCGTCGGAGTTCCATTCACCAGCACTTGCACGCCACCGAGGCCAGTGGGGAGAGTGGGGTCTGTCGCAGTTGTGGTTGCCAGATTGGCGCCGAAAATCGAGATGAATTCTCCGGGCACGAACTCCGCGGTGAAGGGGACGGAAGAGCCTGCGTTCACGATGCCGGTCGGATAGATATAGGGCGCGGAAGTGGGAGCCGACTTGTAGTCGGGCCCTTGCATCAGGACCTCGATCCCCAGGAATCCGGAGCTCGCATTCGCAAGGCCGATCGCGAATGTGCCACCCGGGCCGAAGAAGTATTCGTTAGTAGAAATCGGTGTACGTGCCGCCCGACACGCTTAGCAGATCGGAGTAAGTGTAATCGTCGAGGAAGCTGCCGCGCGGCGGGCCCACCACGTTATCCCGCTGATGCGCCAGAATCTCCCCGTTGTTCGCATCCTTGAGGACGTCATATCCGCCGTAGGTGCTGTTGAGCCAGGCACAGTTGCAACTGCTGACCTGGGAATCGTCCTGAAAGAACCGCCTGTGTAGTACGGAGTTTGCGCAGCGAAGGAACCGCTGGAGCCCTGGCGCACGCCGACGATGAAGTCGGTATCCCCGGGATCGCCACCGAAAAAGAAATTACCATCGGGCGAGAAATAGAAGTTTTTGGTGCCGGACATCAGATTACTGTCGAGATCAGCGGTCGTCAGCTCGTTGCCGAATGTCACAGCCGCGGCGCCGGCGCTGACAGAATACTTCACCCCGGAGAAAGCCGGCTGCGTCATCGCCGTGGTGTTCATCCCGAGAGCCCCGGTGAGGGCCGTGGTGGTGACTGTGCTGCTGGTGCCCGTCATAGTAAATGAGTAAGCGCGCGTGTGGCTCAAGTCAAGGGTCAGCGCGGGAATGCCTACACCGATAACGGAAAATGTGCCCTGCAACGAAGGCGTCGATGTGGACGCCGGCGCCGGCGCTGCAAGGAACAGGTCGTTATAACCGGTGTTGTTATCGGTCGTGCTCCCTACCACGACTTTGGACGGGGATACCAGCAAATTGATCTCATCGCCCGCGAATTGGGAGTAAACGAACTGGAGCGGTGTGGACATGTAACCGTAGCCGCTGGCGCCGATGGTGTAGGTGCCGCTGCCGGTAATCGATGTGACCGTGTTTTCGGCCGCATCGGCAGCCTTTGCGGTGAGAGTATAGGTTCCATTACCGCCGAAAACGATGTTGCCGTAAACCGCTATGGCTTCCTGAATATTATTGGCAGAATTATACCCGCCGAGCCACATGACCTGGCGGAAGTAGTACGTGCCATTCAGCAATCCATTTCCGCTGGCATCCCAGCTTTGCGCGGCGGCGGGCCAGGCAGCCACCATGAACGTGAACAGAAGCAAAGAGCTCCATGCGAGTCGTTTCATATTCCGGATAGTTAGTTGGACTCGATCCCTGTTCGTCCCGTTGCATCCAATTGCCGGGTGGACCGGGGTGCCTATGCGCCGGAAACCGCGGCGGAGGATTTTGTGACATCCCCCAGCTCACGCAGCAGGGGCGTCAGATGGATTGCGTACCTTTGCCAGCGCTGAAGAGACGTACGAAATAAAGGTCTGCGAACCTGCACGGCACTGGCAGTTCTGATCGGCCGGACCGTCTCATGGAAACTGATGCATCGTTCGTCCCAGGGCAGCCCGCAATAATTGATCAGGCGCTTTGCCTGACCTTCAAGGTCGTTTACAACGTCCTCATAAGCAACCTCAAAAATCGAGTCCGGCGCCAGGACTGACCGCCAATGATCCATCAACTCCCGATAAGCGCGATAGTAACTCCCCAGTTCCGTCAGATCATAGGTGTAGCCGTGACCTGTATCGAAAAGCTTCGCAAAGCATGATACGCACGTATCGACAGGATGCCGGGTGGTATGGATTATCCGCGCGTTGGGGAAAATCAGGCGTATGAGTCCTAAGGCACAGAAATTGCCCGGCGTTTTATCAACTATTCGCACCGTGCCATTCGCCACGGGCGGCAGGCCGGCGATATAAGTCTCAGCGATGCGGCGCAGCGCGCGCTCGTCGAGAGCGGGAAGATATTCCGGCCAGGGAATCGGCTGGCCGTCGCTACCCGGTATGGCCGCGGCGGCGTGCTCCAGACACTTGTGCTCGCCGCCCGCCTGAATCCCTGGATGACTCGCGAGAATCTGCTCGATCAGTGTGCTTCCGGAGCGGGGCATGCCAAGCACGAAAACCGGAAGCTGCGAAGGATTGCCTTTCCCCCGCAGGCGACCGAATAAACGTTCATCGAATAATTCTGAAATCCTCCGCATGGCGTTCCGTTCGCCGGGTGCATCGTAACTGATCCGGGCACGTTTGAGGGCATTGCCTGCACGCAGCTGTGCAAAGGCGCGTGCGTAGTCCCGGCTGTCTTCGAAAGCTTTGGCGAGCGCGAAATGGATGCAAACAGCCTGGTTGGCAGGCAGACTCTTGCGGCCAGCCAGAGCTTCCAGCGCTTCCAGATGTTCATCACCAGGGCGGAAGGTGTGGATTTCCGCGCGATTGTAATGGGCCTCGGCATAGTCCGGCCGGATGGCGATCGCCCGGCTGAAATGCATCATGGCATCGTCAAACCGGCCCTCTTCTTTGAGGATGGCGCCCAGATTGTTATGCGCTTCGGCTTGATTCGGATCGATGGCCAGAGCACGTTCATACATCGCTATGGCATCCTGGGATCTGCCCTGCCTCATGCGCACGACGGCAAGATTGTTGTGTATTCCGGCGAGGCTCGGCTTTAAGGCCAGCGCGCGTTCGTAATGCGGCGCTGCCTCGTCGATTCTTCCCAGCAACGTGAGCGAAGAGCCCAGATTGCTGTGTGCTTCCGCGTAGCCTGGTTTGAACTGGAGTGCGCGTTTGAAAAGCACCACGGATACGGCATACTGTCCGGCATGGTAGTGGCGGAGGGCATCCTTGTAAACCCTCTGGAAATCCCCATGCCCGGACATAGCATTTATGAAACCCTGATGACGGGTAAAAGGTTGCGGTTTTTGCTGAAACCAGGGCGAGAAAATTTGCTGTCAGGTCTACTACATGCATGCCAGCCGGGGTTGGCACGACCATGAAAGTGCACCCGAATCCAGTACCACCCTTACCGGCGGATGTTCAGACGCCGGCGGCAACCGGTCAAGCAGGTCCCGCCCGAAGCCCTGCCGCCTCCGCGGACACTTCCGGGGTCGCCGAGACCGGATCGCTGCCGGTTAACCGCCCGGCGACTTCGACCGGCGGTTCCGTTTCGTCCGGAGACACCCGTGACGAGAGCAACGCGGTATCGAGCGACAGCGTTTCCATCTCAGGTCCGGCAGCTGTTCTGAGCCAACTTTCCGGCGCGCGGGCGCAGAGACTGGAAGGCCTCTCCGCGGCGGTAGGGAGCGGTACTTACGAGGCATCCAGCGCCGCAATCGCCGTCGCGATTGTCGCCCGGTCAATTTCGTAAACGCAACGGGCCGGACTTTCGTCCGACAAGGGGCCGGACTTTCAGTCCGACAAGGGGATGATGTCTCCCAGTTCCCGCAGCAGCGGCCCAAGGTCCGCTTCGTAGTTGCGCCACCGCTGCAGAGAGCTGCGATACAGGGGCTGGCGAACCTCGACAGCACTGGCGGTTCTGACGCGCCGGATGGTCTGGTCGAAGCTGACGCATCGATCGTCCCATGACAGGCCGCAATAATCGATCATCCGCCGCGCCTGACCTTCAAGGTCATTGACCACATCCTCGTAAGAGACGTCGAGGATGGCGTCTGGCGGAAGAACGGATCGCCAGTGAGTCATCAGTTCTCTATACGCGCGGTAAAAACGACCCAGTTCGGCCAGATCGTAGCTGTAAAGAACGCCGGATTCGAACAGTGTGGAATAGCATGACAGGCAGGTGTCGAGCGGATTCCGGGTTATGTGGATAATCCGGGCGTTCGGCAGGATCAGGCGTATCAGGCCGATGTTAATGAAGTTGGCCAGACACTTGTTGACGATCCGGACTTTGCGATTCGGAACGGCCGGCAGGCGTGCCAGGTAAGACTGACCGATTCGGCGCACGGCAGCACCATCCAGCGCGGGAACGCACTCCGGATATAGGATTGGCCAGCCGGAAGCTTCTAATACCGCGGTGGCGGCTGTCTGGAGGGCTGTCGATTCCCCGGCGCCGTGGATTTGGGGGTGACTGGCCAGTATCTGCTCGATCAAAGTGCTGCCGGAACGCGGCATGCCAAGCACAAAGACCGGGGCGGGCGAGGGATGGCCTGCGCCGCGCAGGCGCTCGAACAACTCTCTGTCGAACGCCGCGGAAGTACGCTTGAGAGCAGCCACAACGGCGGATTCGTCATAGTGAATCCGGCTGCGTTTCAGGTCGTTGCCTTTTTGCAAATGCATAAAGGCTCGCGCGTAGTCTCCGATATCGTCAAAGGCTTTTGCCAGCGCGAAGTGCGCAAAGGGTTCCTTATCGGCGGGCAGTTTACACTCGTCTACCAGGGCTTTCAGTGCGGCCAGGTCAGCGTCATCGCGCCGGAAGATTTTAATTCGGGCGCGATGGTAGTGCGCCTCTGTGCCGGCCGGGTTGACAGCGATCGCGCGGTCATAATGCTGCAGTGCGTCGTCAAACCTGCCCTCCTCCACAAGACTGTTGCCCAGATTGTTATGGGCCTCGGCGTGATCCGGATTAATGGCGAGCGCCTGCAGGTAATGTGCCACGGCGCTGTCGGGATCGGCGTTCGTCCCCAGCAGGTTGCCGAGATTGTTGTGGGCATCGGCCCAGTCCGGTTTGAGAATCAGGGCGCGTTCGTAGTGCACGGCGGCCTGTTGGGTGTTGCCCTGCGCTCCCAGCGCGATCCCCAGGGTGTAGTGGGCGCCGGCATGATCCGGTTTCAGCGCGAGCGCGCTTTTCAGACAGGCCACCGCGTGCGCAAACAAGCCCAGCGCCATAAGCGCCGCACCCATATTGATCCAGGCATCGGCATAGTCCGTTTTGAGAAGGAGGGCATGTCCGTAATGCGCGACTGCGTCTTTGAACCTGCCTTGACCGGCCAGGCGACACCGAGATTGTTATGGGCCTCGGCATAATCCGGGTTGAGGATCAGGGTGCGTTCGTAGACGTGAACGGCGACATCGATCCGTCCGTCCAGCTGATATCGAAGCGCTTTCTCGAACATGTTCCGGACGTGCTGGAGCGCGTCCGGCCGGGTGTAATTCCTGGCCGGTAAATCGAGTCGGGAATCGCCGGGGCGTTTAATCCTCGCGGGCGAAGCTGCGGAGGCCTGCATATTCTCGCTCCGATGCAGTTCCGGGACCGAATCTCTGAATGCCGGCAGGTTCCTGAAGCAAATGGCATTGGATCGAAAAAGACCGGCGTGTCGAGATGCCTGTCATTGGCAGGAAGCTGGCGATATCCGGAAGGCCCGGCAAAGATATGGCGGCCGGGCCGACCGCGGACGGAATCACCGACTGACTGAATCAGCGTTGGCCAGCCATCCGTGACGGGGCGCCGCAGGATCTTTGGCCGGTGCGAGGCAGCACCGTATCGTCATGACCTCATCTTCGCAGCGGAAGGGCAGAACGATCCAGTCGCCGGCAGCGAGACTGCGCGAGGCGAACTTGCGCCCATAGATGACGGTGGGGATGCTCAGGCCCAGCGGTCCCACACGTTCCTCTACCATCGTCTTGAAGTTGCCGATGACCATGTTGGCGACTTCACCGACGGCGTCCAGCACTTCGCCGTCCACCGAACTGAAGTCAGCCATCAGGAGCCGGTTGGAGAGGCGGCAGGCGAATTCCGCGGAACACGAAATCACGCCGGTACCCGCCCACGAGCCGGCGATACCCACAAAAGCGAGTACGCTCTCCGGCACCGCAGGGGTGTTCTGATCGGAGTGTTCCTGTTTGCCGGATACATCCATGCCCAGCATGCTGGAGAATACGTCCGCCGTGGAGGCCCTCAGGTACTCGATAATGGTCTTCTCGTCAATCATTGCGGATACCTTTCACGGTCAGACGAGACGCGTGAGTTTTTCTATGATTTGTTCGGCAGTAAATGGCTTGCGCACGTAGCCTACGGCGCCGAGCTGCACGGCTTCGATCACCTTGGCGTGGCTGCCCTCGGTTGTGATCATGACGACCGGAATGTCCTTCCAGTCTGAGTTCGCCTTGAGCAGGCTGAGGAACCGCAGTCCATCCATGTTCGGCATATTAATGTCGGATAGGATCAGGTTTACTTTGTTGTCGCGAAGGAGGGAGAGGGCTTCCGCGCCGTCTCCCGCTTCATGAACGCACCCCAGCGGCAACTCGGTCTGCTGCAGGACGCGCCGTAAGATCTTTCGTATGGCGGCCGAGTCATCGACGATGAGAATGTCCATAGTGCTCGATGCACCGGAAAAGCCGAGGACGCCTTGCGGACAGGAGCTCATCTCGCACCGCTCAGCGGGTATCCTGGATCTCCCGGCGCCTTGTTGTCAATTTTGACCAGTTTTACGTTTGCATTGACAGCATCGGCGCGGACAAAAGCGATGGCTCCGGGAATTACCTGGACCAGATTGGCTGCCGCCTGCGACGATCCGTATTCCTTTGGTACGTCGTCCGTGTTGCCGGTAAAAGTGGCCTGAATGCAGTGTTTCCGGTACTCGGTTTCGCTCATGCCAAAGAGAAACTGGACCGCTTCGGCATGCTCGGGCGCGTCCGGCCCCGGCCCCAGGGTGGTTATTTTCTGCCCGTCAGGCCAGCGTTTTTTCGCCCCGGAAAAAATCTGCTTTACGTCTCTTGCCGTGAGCGTATCGACGCTGGAGGCTTTGTTCACAATGATGGCTACCGGTTCCCCGCCTGACACCGGGAGGGTGGCCAAAAGGGCTGCAATTGTCGAGAGTGCTTTCTTAAGTCGCATTGAAGTGTCCTGGTCCGGGCGCTTTTGGAGATCAGAAGGTAAAAGCCAGTTGCGTGTCGAAACCGTTTCCGGCTAACTGACTGCTTTGAAAGAGGTGGTTATACTGCAGCTTCAGCGCCGCATATGCGAACATATCGATCCGAAGTCCGACCGACGGACCGTAATACTTGCCCACCAGAAGATTCACGGGGTCGTTAACGTTATCGTGCACGTACTGATAGCGGAAGTACGGCTGGTAGATTCCGAATTTTCGCGCGACCTGTGTGTAAGCCATCGGGCTCCGGTACGGCGCAGGGGCTCCGAAAAGATGGTTGCTCAGCAAGACTCCTTCGTTCATGAACTCCCATTTGTTGGAAAAATACACGATGTAAGCGCTCTCGATGTTCTGCCTCACCTCGGGGAGCGGAAGCGAGTTCTGCGTCTGAGAGGGATTCAGACCGTCGTGATACCAGGACCCGCCGATCTGCAGTCCAGATACAAAGCGAGGTCTGATATAGGCAGCAACGTTTGTGGCTTTGTAGTTGCGGTCGGAGTAGAAATTCTGCACTGCGTTGCCGTTTGCAGCAACGGCAGGGTTGGAGCTGTTGCCATTGCCGATCTCAGCGACCCAGTGAAGGCCGAGTGCGTCAGTGTGAGGCACTTCCCCCGTAAGGCTGACACCGACCATGTGCATCGGCAGGATGCCGCCGCTGTCCTCGAACAGGTACATGATGGGCCGCCCTTCGGCTGTAGAAAACCAGTTCCCGTGATGATAGGCCGTGTTGTAGTATCCCAGTGAAGTGTGAAAGCGGCCCATTTTCGCTGAAAAATAATGGTTCGCCTTGTAGTTGAGCTCATACCGCTCAATGTCGGGCCCGAAAACGTTGTTATTGCCGGGGCCGAGTAAAAGCTCTCCGACAAAGCTCAGGTGATCGGAGAGCTTTGACGTGATGAACAAATCGAACTCGCCGGCCTGAAATGAGCTATGCGCCGGAGTGGACTGGTTGCCGCATGTTCCGCAGCCGCCGTCGGAAATCGGATAGACCAGCGGATTGGCGATCGATCCTACACCAAAGTTGAAGTCGAAGAATCCCTTGATTTCGAGTTTCGGTCCGCCGGGAATCTCCATCATGTGCGCCATGGGTTCATCCGGCGGCGGCGCAGCCGCGCTCACCGGGCTGGTGACAGCGGCCCCGGCTGTGGGCAGCGGCGCGGTGGGGGTGAGTGAGGCTACGACCGGCGGAGCAGAAGTCCCGCTCATACCCATCTTTTGTTCAAGCTCCCTGATCCGCGCGTCGCCGGCAGCGATGCGGGCCTCTGCGGCAGCAAGGCGATCGATCAGTGCTTCGACTGTCGGTTGCGAGCCGGCTGGACTGATTGTCGAAGCAGACGCGCCATCATCCGTCCCTGCCCAAGAGGCGCCGGCAGCAGCCAGGGTGATCATAAGAATCACCGTGGGATTTCTTATCATTTTCAATTTTTTCCTTTCAGGACCCTCATCGGTCGTGGATCCAGGATTTTTGCGTACGTAATTGTTTTTTAAGGACTTATATAATCCTTATAGGGCTGCGGAGAGCAGGCAATTCATATGCAAATAATCAGGAAATTCCGCGAACCGCGAGTCAGGTGGGGGTGGCCAGGTCGGAGCCGGGTTCGTGTTCACGGATGATGTGAACTGCCCGGTGAAAGACACCGGGCGGAAGCTGGAAAGCCTGGCCCCACCAGCAGGCTGCTGAAAAAGCTCTTTTCGTTGCCGCTTGCTGACGCGCGCGGTTCAGTAACAGCACCAACTGCGACTGTAAGGGAGTGGCAAGAAGCGTTTTCAGCAGCCTGCCAGATTGGTATGCGCCGGTTCAGCTCAAACACATGACAGCCGCGCGAAACGCGGATGTCGCGGTTACAGTCCGGCCACTCGCACAGCCTTGGCAATCCCGAGGTGCCGCAACAGCCATATCATCATCCAGGTCATGTCGAGTTCAAACCAGGCCAGTCCATGCCGCGCAGATGTCGGATGCGCGTGATGATTGTTGTGCCAACCCTCTCCAAACGTCACCAGCGCCACCACTCCGTTATTCCGCGAGTCGTCATTCGTCGCGAAACGCCGGCTGCCGTGAAAATGCGTCAGTGAATTCACCATCCACGTGGCGTGATAACCGAGCGTCACGCGCACGAACATACCCCACATCAGGAATGGCAGTCCGCCGAACGCCAGCAGCAGAATACCCGAAATCGCCAGCGGCACGTAATGATACTTCGTCAGCCAGCGGAGAAACGGGTCTTTCATCAGATCCGGCGCGTACTTCTTCATGTCCGCCTCGTTCGCGTTGCTCGCCTCACCCACGAGCATCCAGATCAGGTGCGACCACCACTTCCCGTCGCGCGGCGTGTGCGGATCGCCCTCTTTATCCGAAAACTGATGATGAATCCGATGCGTCGCCACCCAGGCGATCGGCCCGCCTTCCAGCGCCAGCGTGCCGCAGACGGACAGGAAATACTCCACCCCCTTCGGCACTTTATAGGACCGGTGCGTCAGCAGCCTGTGATATCCCATGCCGATTCCAAAGCTCAGAGAGATCCAGTAAAGCACCAGGGCAGTGATCACGGCGGGCCACGTGAAGAAAAACAACGCGGCTACGGCTCCGGCGTGAAAAATGCTGAAAGCGATTACGCTGGTCCAGTTGACACCATCTCGCTTTACGACAGGCAGAGGTTGACTATGCATTGAGGCCTGCTTCAAACCTAGCAGTCCCCGGCCGCGGGCGTCGTAAGCTTTGTGTAATACCGGCGCCCGATCAGCGTTTCCGCGGGGCCGCGTTCCCGTTTGCGACGATTCTCAGGGCTTCGCCGAATCCCGGTTGGCGGAGGTTGTGCCTGAGCTGTTCCCAATGAACCCTGGCGTAAACGGTCTTCGAATGGTTGTCCGCCAGGTCGACCTCGCGCGTCCAGAAGCGCCGCTGAAAATCGCTGTAGGCGGGCACGGGCCGGGTACAGTCGACCGGCTTGCCTTCGGAGCCCAGACTGAGGAAAACAAGGGTGTAGAACAGGTGGGCAAGCTGCCTCATCAGATGGAAGCGGGCTGCCTGGTACGGCTCGGGCGGGGCGCCGAAATATTCCTGGAGATAAGTCTGTTCCTCTGCATCGTTGGCGACGAGCATATTCGCCACCACCGCCAGGTCGGCATAGCGATCGTTCTGGAAGGCGGCCTCCCAATCCACCATCCACAGGCGGTTTCCATCGAAGAGCATGTTGTCCGGCTTGAACAGGTCGTTGTGACTCGGCGCCGGGTCCGGATCGAGAGCCGAGTAAGCCGCGGCTAATTGCTCGGATTGAGCGAGAAGTTCGGCGCGGTCGTGTTCCGGCAGGATTTTTGCGGCGCGGACCTTCTGGAGGAAGCCGTCGAGGGCAGGGCCTTTGTGCAGCAGGAATGTGCAGGTGGTATTGAAGGGCACTACGGGAAACGGCGGCAGCGCGTGAAGGGTACGCAGGGCAGCAGGTATCCGACGCAGCGCTTCCGCTGGCGGAAACGGCACCGACTCCACGAAATCGGTAATAGAGATCCGATCTTCCGGGCTGGCGTAATGGACGCGCGGTGCGAGGCCGGCTTCGGCTGCCGCCTGCATGCAGTTGAAGTGACGCTTCATATCGCCGGCACGCGTGTTGATTCGCAGCAGGTAGGCAGATCCTCGCACCGCAATGCGGAAGGCCCGGTTGGAGCCGGGCCGCGCGGTGAGGTCTCGGATGTCGTCGAACGCGGCTACACCGAAAGCCTCGTGCAGGGCGCGAGCCGCGGCGGCGGATTTGTCATCTGGAATCACGAACTGCTCCAATCGTCCGGAATCACGAAATGCTCCATTCGTGTGTCGATCTTAGCTCGATTCCGAAGCAAAGATCTAGTCTTGTTTTCAATGAATTAGCTTGCTATTCTTAAAGTGGAAAGAGCGGCCCGGCAGGCCGCGCAGTTCTCCTCCTGGCGAACCGGCCAGGATCGCCATTGGCCCAGGCGCCGGTAATTTTATCGGAGTGATTGCGGCCAAACCCTCGCGAGAAAAAAAAGTCCGCCGCCGCACTTCCTTACCATGATTTCCCTCGCGCCGGTGGGTTGGCGGGCCGTTTACTGACATGACAGACTGGAAAACCAAAACGCGTATCGTCGCCGGATTCGGCGCCGCCGGTATCGTCGTGATGATGATGCTGGGCGCACTGGCTTACACCGCACTGGCTTACACGAGGTTACGAACGATCGAAGTGACGGCCGCGCGCATTACCGGGGACACGATGTCCTGCATTTACCTGATCGGCAGGGTGCAGAGCGTTACGCTGCTCCGCTACACCCTGTTGGCCGATCACATTGATGCCAACGATCGGGAGGAGAAGGCTCAACTGGCGCGGCAGATCGATCGTGCTGAAGAGGAGATCGATGGCGATCTGATCGCTTACGAAAAACTGATTGACGGCCCGGCGGATCGCCGGCTTTTCGATTCCATGAGATCCGCACAAAGGCCGTACGACCAGAGCTATTCCCGAGTTCTCGGTCTGAGTGGCGCGGGCAGGCGCGAAGAGGCCTTGAGTCTGATGAAGACGCAGCTGATTCCCCTGCGCCATGCTTATCTTCGGACCGCCGAGGCGGAAGTGGCATGGAACAAGGCCGACGCAGACGATTCCGCGCACGCGATTCACGCGGCGGTGAACTCGACATCCGCCGGTATCCTGTTCTGCCTGGCCCTGAGTGTGGGGGTCGCCGGCATCGCCTGGGACACCGCCAGACGCTTAAGGACGGAGAGGAAGCTTCGCCAAAGCGAGCAACTCTTCCGCAATGTCTTCGAGGATGCGCCGTTCGGGATATCGGTGAGCGGGCCGGACAGGCACTTCATGCAGGTAAATACGGCGTTTTGCCGGATGGTGGGATATTCCGAACAGGAACTTCTGGGGCTTGGGTGGGACGATCTGACGCACCCGGACGATATGGCGTGCTCCCGGCAGACGACAGAACAACTGCGCAGAAATCCGGACAGATGTGCCGAGGCGGAAAAACGCTACCTTCACCGGAACGGGGCGGTGGTATGGGTGCGCATCCGGGTCTCAGTGGTCCGGGACTCCGGCGGCGCGGCGCTGTTTCATGTGGTTCACGTGGAAGACATCACGGAGCGCAGGCAAACCGAGAATGCGCTCGAGTTTCAAAATTCTCTGATGCGCGCCGTTCACGAGGTGTCGGTGGATGGAATTCTTGTGGCAGACGGCGCGGGTAATATCGTGTCGTACACCAACAGGTTTCTGGATGTCTTTCAGATTCCCGCGGCCGACATTCCCCGCCATCTCTCCGAACAAATCGGCGGCGACAAGCCCGCGCCAATCTGGTCGGCAATCATCGCGCGGGTCAAAGATCCCGATGCTTTCACCGCGCGGGTTCGTGAGATTTTCAGCGATCCCGAGGCGAAAGACAACCGCGAAATTGAACTGAGGGACGGCAGAACGCTGGAACGTTATACCTGCAATCTGCAGAGCGAAGACAGCCGGCACTCGCTGGGGCGCGCGGTATTCATTCGCGATATCACGGAGCGAAAGCAAGCGGAGGAAACGCTCCGGAGCAGCGAAGAGAAATTTCGTCAGCTGGCGGAAAATATCCGCGAAGTTTTCTGGATGCTTTCTCCCAACGCCGAGGAGTGTCCTTATGTAAGCCCCGCGTATGAACGGATCTGGGGCAGGACCTGCGAGAGTATCTATCGGAATCCGTTGTCATGGCAACAGGCGATCCACCCCGAAGACCGGGAATCGGCGCGGGCTGTCCATGCGAGGCAAATGGAAGGGATAGACGTACCTTCGGAATACCGTATAGTGACGCCTGGCGGGCAGGTGAAGTGGATTCGGGATCGGGCTTACCCGGTGCGGGACAGGGCAGGGGAGATCATCCGAATCGTCGGCATTGCCGAGGAGATTACCGAGCAGAAGCGCTACGAGGCGGAACTGATTGATGCCCGAGAGGGTGCGGAGGCGGCCAATCGCGCGAAGAGCCGTTTTCTGGCGAACATGAGCCACGAAATTCGCACACCCATGAATGGGGTTGTCGGCATGATTCAACTGCTGCTGGAAACAGACCTCACTTCCGTGCAGCAACAATACGCCACTGTGGCGCAGGGCAGCGGACAGACGCTGCTGGCCCTGATCGACGACATCCTGGACCTCGCCAAGATCGAGGCCGGCAAAGTGGTGCTGGAGAATTTAAGTTTCGACCCGCGGCGCACGATCGAGGATGTCGTGCGGCTTTTTCACGATGCGTCGGGCGCGAAGGGGCTCGAAGTCTGTGCGCACGTGGCGCCGGAAATTCCGCGCTTCCTGAGCGGCGACGCGCGCCGTCTGCGCCAGGTGCTGAGTAATCTGGTTGCCAACGCGATCAAATTTACTGAGCAGGGCGAAGTTACCCTGAACGTCGATACAGGATCGAGTCCTGAGTCGCATGGGGCTGACAAGTTAACGGTTCGTTTTTCTGTGGCCGATACGGGAATTGGAATTCGGGCGGATCAGGCCGCGCTGCTGTTCACTCCATTCACGCAGGCAGACGCCTCCACGACGCGCAAGTACGGCGGCACAGGGCTTGGCCTGGCCATATGCAGGGAGCTTGTCGAAATGATGGGGGGGAAGATTGGCGTGGAGAGCCACCAGGGCCGGGGTTCGATCTTCTGGTTCACAGCGGTTTTTGATATCGCGAGTCCTGGCCTCGAACCCGGGGGCGATTGGAGAGACGGGCGTGTGGGTGAGCGGCGCGTGGGCACGCCGGCGGGGCGGACGCCGCGAATTCTTGTTGCGGAGGACAATGCGACCAACCGGCTGGTAGCTCTTGCCCAATTGCAGAGGCTCGGTTTTGAAGCGAGTGCGGTCAACAACGGCGCCGAGGCCGTAGAGGCTGTCGAGCGGGGAGGTTACGACCTGGTGCTGATGGACTGCCAGATGCCTGTTATGGACGGTTTCGAGGCGAGCAGACGTATACGCAAATCGATTCAACCGGACATTCCGATCATCGCCCTTACGGCCGGTGCTTTTGAGGAAGACCGGGATCAATGCCTGTCTGAGATGAACGATTTCATCAGCAAGCCGGTGGACATAGAGCGGCTCGCGGACGTGCTGGCGCACTGGTTGTCTGACTCCGGTGTTGCCTCGGAGCAACGCCGCGAGGAGGTAGAGGCGGCGGCGAGCGTGTTCAATGCGGAGGACCTGCTGGAGCGGCTGATGGGCGATCGGTCGCTCGCCGAAATCGTCCTGAAATCGTTTCTGGACGATGTCCCGTCCCAGTTGGACAGGTTGCGCAGCCGGCTCGATGAAAAGGATTCCCACGGGACTCGCGCGCAGGCGCACACGCTGAAGGGAGCGGCGGCGACGGTCGCGGCGGACCGGTTGTATGCCATAGCCCTGGCTTTGGAACAGGCGGGGACGGATGGGCGGTTGGATCGCTGCGGCCGGCTTTTGCCAGCTGCAGTGGAGGAGTTCGACCGCTTCAGGAACACTCTTGAACAGGCCGGATGGGTATAGCCATCAATGAACATACCGGCCCCGCGAGCACAAGCGCTGGCTACGCCTGACTACCGGCTGGCGGAGAAGTATCTGGAGGAATACCGGGGATACCTCGCCGGCATGCGGGAGGATCTCCTTGCGCTGGCAAAGGGGGTGGCCGAGATCGACGAGAAGGAACTGGCAGGTCGTGTGCTTCGGGCGGCGCATTCGATCAGAGGCGCGGTCTTCTTTGGTTTGACCACGATAAGCGAACTGGCGCAAAAAATGGAAGAGTCTCTGCTCCTGATTCTTTCCCATCAGACGGTGCCGAAGCCCTGGCAAGTCGGCATTCTGCTGCGTGCCGCCGAACGGCTTGGAGAACTGATTCAGAAGCGCACCAAGAGCAACTACTCCGACATTTCGCGGATGGTCGGCTCGCTGGAGAGGCTGAGCGCCAATCCTGCGCCCGGCGAAGGAGGCAGTGGTGCTTCACTCCAGTCTGAAAAAAAGGGGAGCGGCTGCCTGCGTATCCTCGTGGTGGACGACGACCTCGCCAGCCGGCTCTTACTGAAGACGTTCCTTTCCCGCTACGGCCCATGCCATGTTGCCGTTAACGGCAGGGAAGCGGTGGAGGCGTTTCGCGCCGCTGCAGGACAAGGGCAGCCGTACCATTTGATCTGCACGGACATCATGATGCCCGAAATGGACGGACGCGAAGCTGTTCGGCAGGTGCGGGAACTGGAAGAGACCGAGCGAATTTCCCGCGCCGATGGCGCCCGAATCTTTGTCATGACGGCGATCGACGACGTGAAGGAAATGATCGGATGCTTTGAGGATTTCAGCGACGCATACTTCATCAAGCCTGTAAGTCTGGTCAATCTGCTCAGGCACCTTAAGTCCAATCGACTGGTCTGAGTCGGTTTAATTTAAGGAGACTCGCATCCGCCAGGCGGGCGCTGAGTCTTCGTAATATTGGTTTATCCGGCGCTCCCGCGTAAACCCAAGCTTTCGATACAGCGCGATGGCTGCCGCATTATCGAGCCGGACCGTGAGCTTGAGGGTGACAAATCCGCGCCGCCGCAGGAGTCTCATCAGGCGGCCCATCAGCGCGGTGGCAATACCCAGACCACGATGCGCGGGACTCACCGCGATGGAGTCGACCTCGGCGCGATTCTGGCTGCACGAGCCGAGAATGTACCCGGCGACGGTCGCTGCTGCGACGGCAACCAGGAAAATGCAGGTGCCGGGTGCGGTCAGATATTCGAGAAACTGGTCTTGCTCCCATGCATCGCGGCCAAACGACGCGCTCTCGATCTGTATGATCGCCGGGATGTCAGCGAGGGTGGCCAGCCTTATGCTCAGTGTCTCCCTGGCCGACATGGGCGCGCTTCCGGTTGATCCGATTTTAAGCCTGCTTCAGTAATTCAGTTCTGTACTTCGACGCGAGCGCCTCTGCGCGAGCCCGGAACGCCTCCTGCTGCGCTGCGTCAGGTCGCGGAGGGGTGGTTGTCCGCGTTGCCACGGGAACCCCGACTTCAAAGAAAAGCTCTTCCAGACCCGCCGGCGAGCAAACACAGAGCAGGCGCGCTGCCTGTTCCGACTGGTTCCGAAACTGATGCGGGGCGTTGGCCGGAATATTGATCACCTGCCCGGCCCGGACAGTCTGCTGCCGGCCGCGAAATGTGGCCTCGATCTCGCCTTCGAGGACGGTGAACGACTCCTCAAAATCGTGTCGATGCGGGGGCGGACCGCCGCCCGGCGGAACATACATGTCGATCAGGCAGTAGCGCCCGGCCGTATCCTTTCCGGTTAGCAGAATCGTATATGTATCGCCTGCCACGGCAAGATGGGGCAGGGCCGGATTGTCGACAGCGGAAAGCGTGAGGCTGCGCACAGGATCGTCTGGCGGAATGGTGCTCATTTGTCGTCCTTCGCCGTCTCTGGATTGAGAGGGCTATCCGATCATCGCAGAGCCGCTGAGGGACGGGGCAAACAGCAGGCAAAATACCGGCGGGCCTCCCGCCCTGGCGTGTTAACTTAACAGCAAGCCGATCAGAAAAATACGCACATCTGTGCGTTCGTGCGCCATAACCTGTGCGTTAGAACCCTTTAAAATAAGCAAAATCCCCATTGTGACGCTATAATTCGACACCGTAGATTCCCTGGAGGAAGATTTGACCCCATCTCCGAATAACG
The DNA here is from genome assembly GCA_963709215.1 of Terriglobia bacterium. Lineage (GTDB taxonomy): Bacteria > Acidobacteriota > Terriglobia > Bryobacterales > Bryobacteraceae > BOG-234. Next base: position 874,867 of record CAVPVO010000002.1, read on the forward strand.
CAGTCCGGAACCTCATTTCGAGGCAGGAAAACGAGATCATGACTCAATGGCTGGAGCAGCAGGCGAAGTCCAGCCGCCGGACCTCAGCGGCTGAAAAACAGGAAGTCGTCCGCGAGTCCAAAGAGTTCATGGCCGCACTGAAGGCGGCAGGCGAGAAGGAACAGGGAGACGATCTTTCGACCCCCGGCTGGGCGCCCATGCGAGACCTCCTGACCGAGTTATCCACCCGGCGGGCGCGGGACGGCTATAGCCCGACGGAGACAGCGTCCTTCATTTTCTCGCTGAAAGCCCCCTTGTTCGGCGCCATTCAAACCGAGTTCAGCAAGGATCCGGTGGCAGGGCTGGCGGCTCTCGGGCACGTTACGAACCTGATCGACAAGCTGGGCCTTTTTACGATGGAGGCATTCCAGCGGACGCGTGAAGACGTGATTTCACGACAGCAGCAGGAGTTGATGGAGCTGTCCACGCCGGTGGTTCGGCTTTGGGAGAACATTCTGGCGTTGCCGCTGATCGGGACTTTGGACAGCGCGCGCACGCAGGTGGTGATGCAGAATCTGCTCGACGCTATTGTGCAGACGCGCTCCGACTTCGCCATCATCGACATCACTGGCGTGCCGGTGGTGGATACGCTCGTCGCGCAACACCTCCTGAAGACCGTAGCGGCAGCTCGTCTGATGGGCGCGGATTGCCTGATCAGCGGAATCCGCCCGCAAATTGCGCAGACCATTATTCACCTGGGCGTCGACCTCAGCGAGGTCACGACGAAAGCCACGCTGGCAGATGCGTTCGCGGTGACTTTGCGGCGCAGCGGACACGCGGTGGTGAAGACCGGAAAGGCCGCGGCGTCGGATTCGAGATAAGTATGGAAAGAATTCCGATTTTGAAGATGGGCGAGTTCCTGCTCGTCACCATTCAGGTTGACATGCACGACCGCCTGGCGCTTACCCTGCAGGACGACCTCACGTCGCAGATCGTGCACCATTGTTCGCGCGGCGTTCTGATCGATATTTCAGCCCTCGAGATGGTGGACTCGTTTATCGGCCGCATGCTGGGAACCATCGCATCGATGGCGCATCTGCTGGATGCCGAAACCGTGGTGGTCGGCATGCAGCCCTCGGTGGCCATTACTCTGGTGGAACTCGGCCTCTCGCTGAAGGGCATCCGAACAGCGCTGGACGTGGAAAAGGGCATGACGGTGCTGCGCGAGGCTCTTTTCGAAAAAGAGACACGGCGATGCAGGTGCTTGAAGTTCGAATCGCTCGCCGTGCGGTCGTCGGAGGATATCGTTGCGATCCGCCAGGCAGTGCGCAAAAGAGCGATCGCATTAGGGCTGGGGCTGGTGGATCAGACCAAGTTCGTTACGGCGGCGAGCGAACTGGCGCGCAACACGCTGGATTACGGCGGCGGCGGCACCGTTCAAATCGAATTGGTCGAGAACGAGCGGAAGACGGGCATTCGTCTTGTGTTCGAGGATCAGGGGCCCGGGATTCCCGACATCGATGTGGCCATGACAGACGGCTACACTTCCGGGAGCGGAATGGGTTTGGGACTTAGCGGCGCGAAGCGGCTGTCGCACGAATTTGAGATCTGGTCAAAGGTGGGCGAGGGAACGCGGGTCTCCATCGTGAGGTGGAAATAAGGGTGCCGACGATCCGGCTTCCAATAGAAGAAGCCAGCCAATGCGCCGAGGCGCGCCGCATGGCGCAGAAGCTGGTTGCGGAAGCAGGCTTCGACGAAGTGCGGGGCGGGCAGGTGTTGATCAGCGTGATGGAAGCGGCTACAAACATTGTCAAGCATGCGGGCCGGGGTGAGGTTTTGCTTCAGATCACCAATTCCGCAGGCGCACTGCCGGGAATGGAAGTGATCGCCCTCGACAAAGGCCCGGGAATGCGAAACATCGAAGAATGTTTGCGCGACGGGTTCACCACGGCCGGTTCATCGGGAGAGGGCCTGGGCGCAATACGGCGGCTGGCCGATGAAGCGGATTTTTATTCGGTTCCGGGGGAAGGGACGGCTGTGCTGGCTCGGTGGTCCGCGGCCGGCAACGACCGCCAAACCCCCGTTGAAGCGCCTCTGCAGGTGGGCGCCGTCAATGTCAGCAAGCACGGCCAGGACTTCTGCGGCGATGCCTGGGGAATCGAGCAGTCGGACGAGTTTTTCACCGTCATGTTGGCTGACGGCCTGGGTCATGGATACGAAGCGAGCCTGGCTTCACTGGAGGCGGTGCGCATTCTGCACGAACAACCGCAGCCTTGCGCCGGGAAGCTCGATCGATCTGATTCACCGGGCGCTCAGGAGTCTGCGGGGCGCGGCTGTATCTGTCGCCAGACTCGACCGGGTGCGCGGCAAGATGACATTTTCCGGCCTGGGAAATGTCGCCGCGCAAATCTATGCGGGTGCAGAACGCTGCCAGCAGATGGTGTCGGTCAACGGGACCGCCGGACACCATGCGGCCACGAATTCGCGAATTCAGCTATGCGTGGCCGGCGGATGGCATTCTGATCATGCATTCCGACGGACTGTCGACGAGTACCGGCCTCGAATCCCGGCCCGGCCTCGCGCACCACGATCCAGGTCTGATCGCAGGAGTGCTTTATCGGGATTTTTCGCGCGGCCATGACGATGCTACGGTTGTGGTGGTCAAGGCGGCATAGATTGCCAATGAGCCTGGCGATCCTCACGGCTGAGATCCGCCACGAACACGACACCGTCAATGTCGCGGCAGCGGGCGCGGCAGATATGCCCGGCTGTCTGGGATTCGATGCGCAGGATCAGACCCGGATCTCGACAGCGGTTTCCGAAATCGCCCGCAATGCTTTCAACTACGCGAAAGGCGGGCGGGTGGAATTTTCGGTGGAGGGACGGACGCGGCCGCAATTGTTCGTAATCCGAGTCGTGGATCGGGGGCCCGGCATCGCGAATCTTTCCGCCATACTCGAGGGGCGCTATGAGTCCGCAAACCGGCATGGGCCTCGGCATCATCGGTGCAAAACGTCTGATGGATCGAGTTCCAGATCGATTCGGCGCCTGGATCCGGTACAACCGTGGTGCTTACAAAACTGATTCCGAAACGGCCCCGCTGATCGCGGAAGCGGACCTGCTGCGGATTTGCGATAGCTTGGCGGGCGAGCGGCCGCAGGACCCGATCCAGGAACTCCAGTATCAAAACCAGGAACTGCTGCGGGCGCTGGAGGAAATCCGCGCGCGGCAGCAGGAGCTGACGCGGGTGAACCGGGAACTGGAAGACACCAATCGCGGCGTGGTGGCTCTTTATGCCGAACTCGATGAGAAGGCGGACCATCTGCGCCGGGCCGACGAGCTGAAGTCGAAGTTCCTCTCCAACATGAGCCATGAGTTCCGCTCTCCGCTGAATTCGATACTGGCGCTTGTCGGGTCTGCTTGCGCGATCGCTCCGACGGCCCGCTCACCGGCGAGCAGGAGCAGCAGGTGGGATACATCCGGAAGGCCGCGCAGGATCTGCTGGAACTGGTGAACGATCTGCTGGATCTGGCGAAAGTGGAAGCGGGGAAACTGGAGGTGCGGCCCGATCGAATTCGAAGTCTCCAATCTCTTCGCCGCCCTGCGCGGCATGCTGCGGCCGCTTGCTGCTGAACCAGTCGGTCGATCTGGTGTTCGAAGACGCCGAGCGATATCCCGACCGCTGTATACCGACGAAGGGAAGATATCGCAGATTCTGCGGAATTTCATTTCCAACGCACTGAAGTTCACCGAGAAAGGCGAGGTGCGCGTTTCGGGCACATGCAACGGGGGAGAACGAAGTCGCTTTATCCGTATCCGACACGGGTATCGGAATAGCGGCCGCCGATCTGGATCTTATCTTTCAGGATTTCGTCCAGATCGATCATCCCGATCCAGCGCAAGGTCAGAGGCACGGGCCTGGGTTTGCCTCTTTCGAAGAAGCTGGCAATATTTCTGGGGGGCAACGTCGAGGTGCAGAGCGAGCCGGGCCGCGGATCAACTTTTACCGTACGCGTGCCGCGAATCTATCAGGACCCTTCGCGTCCCCAGGCGTCGGAGCCAATCGCCCACGGAGAGGACGCGGGCGGCCTGCCGGTTCTGTTTGTGGAAGACGATCCGCAGACGATCAAGGCGTATCGCAGTCACCTCAGGGACTCCGGATTTCAGGTTGTCGCCGCCGCCACGACGCGGGAGGCGGAGAAAATTCTGGAGCACGCGACTCTGGAGCACACGGAGCCGGTGGTGATCGTGCTGGATATCGTTCTGCGTTCGGAAGATACCTGGGCATTCATGGCACGGCTGAAAAAAGAAGCGCATACCAAAAATATTCCGCTGCTGGTCGCCAGCACGGTGGAAGATCAGGCAAAGGGCTTCCATCTCGGCGCGGATGCTTATATTGTCAAGCCGGTGGAACGCGATGTCCTGCTTCGGGAACTGCGAACTCTGGCGGGCCGCCCGGCATTACCGCGCGTCCTGATCATCGACGACAGCGACCTCGATCGCTATGTGCTTAGGCAGCATCTGAAGAACATGCCCCTGGCTATAGCGGAGGAAAAGGCCGGCAGGCCGGGGCTGAGCCGAGCCAGCCAGAGCCGGCCGGATCTGATTTTCCTCGATCTTACGATGCCGGACATGACCGGCTTTGAAGTGCTCGATGAACTCAAGCGCAGGCCGGAGACGATGGACATTCCGATCGTGGTGGTCACTTCGCGCGCGCTGTCGACCCATGAAAAGGACCGGCTGTCCGTGCAGTGCGCGGCCCTGATCAGCAAAGGCAATCTGAGCGAGTCCGTGGCGGGGGAGGCGGTTCGTCATATTCTGAATAACCCGGTGTTGCAATGATCGAAATCAAGCCTGCCGATTCGCTGATATTGAATGTGGACGACTACCTGCCCGGGCGCTATGCGCGCACCAAACTTCTGAAACAGGCGGGCTATCGGGTGCTCGAGGCCGGAACCGGAAAAGAAACCCTCACCCTGGTAGCGTCTTGCACACCGTCGCTTATTCTTCTTGACGTCAACCTGCCCGATATGAGCGGCTTTGAAGTGTGCCGCCAGCTCAGGAGCAACCCGACCACGGCCACTCTCACCATTCTTCATATCTCCGCGTCATCTGTGCTGGCCCGGCACCAGGTGAGCGGTTTCGAATCGGGCGCGGATGGCTATCTGGTGGAACCAGTGGAACCGGCTGTTCTGCTCGGGACGGTGAATGCTTTCCTGCGCGCCCGCCGGGCAGAGGAAGAGATGCGCCGATCGAACGAGGAACTTCGCTGGTTTGCGTACCGCGTAGGGCACGATCTGAACGAACCGCTGCGGACCATCACGGTTTACACTCAGTTGCTCAATAAACATCTGGGCTCCGGCGCAACCCCGGAAACGGCAAAATACCTGGATTTGATTGTGGGCGGCGCGGCCAAAATGAGATTTTTCATCGAAGACCTGCTCCGCTATTCGCAGGCAGCCGCGCCTGACATCCAAGTGCGTTCGATCAGTGGTGAATGGATACTGGACCGGGTTACCCGGAGCCTTGAGTCATCCATTCGGGACAGCGGCGCGAAAATTACGCACGATCCGCTGCCGGCCATCGCCGCCACGGAACAACTGGAGCATGTTTTCCAGAACCTGATCAGTAATGCCATCAAGTATGCGAGGCCGGGAATCGCCCCGGAGATTCATATTTCGGCGCGCAACGAAGGCGAGGGCTGGTTATTCTCGGTGCGGGACAACGGTATTGGCATCGACCCGCAGTACGTGGAACGGATCTTCGACCTGTTTTACAGATTGCATGGCCAGACGATTGAGGGCAACGGCATAGGTCTGGCACTGGTCCGAAAGATCGTGCAGGCGCATGGAGGCAGGGTCTGGGCGGAGTCCGCACAGGACGCCGGCGCAACGTTCTACGTCTGGCTTCCCACTCACGCGGCAGAGTCTGCTGTCTGAAGCATTTCCACAACAAGCGCAGAGCGTATGTTGACAGAGAGAAATCACCGGCGGCAAGACCGCCGGCGGTACAAGAGGGCGGAAATCCGCGAATTCAAAAGGCGACGGCTTCTTCGCGCTTCCAGAAACGCAGCTTGCGGCAGGCCGTGATAAAGTCGCTGACCGACTTGGGGCCGTCAAGCTTTATGCAGGCCGCGTCGAGCGCGCCGGCAACGCCGGCCTTTTCGAAAAGCGGGATCGCCGCTTCGGTATAACCTATGAACTTCAGATGCCCGAAAGCGTCACGAATAAAGTCGCCGACAGCCGCGTTTGACAGAAGTTCGTCGGCTGCATCCGCCGCAATGAGAATTGCGACTGCGTCAAAGAGAACGGAAGGGCCGCCGGCAAATTTGTGGTCAGCTTCCAGAGATTTTCCGTCACTCATCTGAACGCCGCCTACCGTCGGAGCCACGATTTCGAGTTCAGCGCCTTCCGCTTCGAGCGCCGTCCGCAAGGAGCCGATCAGCTTCGCATCCACCCCGTCGGTAACCAGCGCACCCACCCTGCGGCCGGCGAAACTCTCCGGCCCGTTCAGAATGATGCTTAAGGCATTCGACTTTGGAAGATCGGAATGAATTTCGACCGCAGGCGCAGCGGCTTTGATCTTTGCCTTGAGGCCCAGACCACGCGCAACCTGTTCGGCGAGGCCGGGATCGATGTTGGGAAGATGGGAAACTACCCGCTCGCGGATCGCCGGTTCCTCCACCTTGCTTAGCTCGAAGACCAGCGCCGCGGCGATGTGGCTCTGTTCGATCTTCGTCTGACTGGTATAGAACTGACGGGCCTGACTGTAATGATCGGCGAAACTTTCCGGCCGCAGCCGAACCTTCGCGCCGGCCTCTTCGGCTGCGAACGACCGGAAACCGGTGACGGGATCTTCCCGCGGTCCGCCGGCGGCGCCGCGCGAGTTTGGCTCGTAATTCACCCTGCCCTTCGGGTTGTCGATCGCCATATGCCCGTCCTGCTGGAAGTGGTGAAAGGGGCACTTGGGCGCGTTGATCGGAATGTGCGTGAAATTGGGGCCGCCGAGCCGTTTGAGCTGGGTATCGAGATAGGAAAAGTTGCGGCCCTGCAGTAACGGATCGTTGCTGAAGTCGATGCCCGGCACAACGTTGCTGGTGCAAAATGCGACCTGCTCCGTCTCCGCGAAGAAATTCTCGACGCAGCGGTCGAGCACCAGCCGGCCGACTTTTCGAATCGGCACTTGTTCTTCCGGGATAAGCTTGGTGGCATCTAACACATCGAAGGCGAATTTTTCGGCAAAGGCATCATCAAAAAGCTGCAGGCCGAGTTCCCATTCCGGGTAGTTACCCGATTGAATGGCAGTCCAGAGATCGCGCCGGTGGAAATCCGGATCGGCGCCGTTGATCTTGACCGCCTCGTTCCACACTACAGACTGCAGTCCGAGTTTCGGCTTCCAATGAAACTTGACGAAGGTCGACTTACCCTCGGCGGTGACCAGTCGAAATGTGTGAACGCCGAAGCCTTCCATGAAGCGAAAAGAGCGAGGGATGGCACGATCCGACATAATCCACATGACCATGTGCATGCTCTCCGGCATAAGCGAGATGAAATCCCAGAAATTGTCGTGCGCCGTTTGCGCCTGCGGAAAGTCGCGGTCGGGCTCCGCCTTGGCCGCGTGAATCAAATCGGGAAACTTGATCGCGTCCTGTATAAAAAAGACGGGGATATTGTTCCCGACGATGTCCCAGTTCCCTTGCTGCGTGTAAAGCTTCACCGCAAATCCGCGCACATCCCTGGCGAGATCGGCAGAACCTTTGTTGCCGGCAACGGTCGAAAAGCGCACAAAAGCCGGGGTTTTCTGCCCCGCGTGCCGGAAGAGATCCGCGCGCGTCAGTTCGGCGAGGGAAGCATAATTCTCGAAGTAGCCTTGGGCGCCGAAGCCGCGCGCGTGCACGACGCGCTCGGGAATCCGTTCATGGTCGAAGTGGAAGATCTTCTCGCGAAGATGAAGATCCTCGAGCAGCGCCGGTCCACGAGGCCCGATGCGAAGCGTGTTCTGATCATCCGATACAGGCACGCCCTGCTGAGTCGTCAATACGGGCACATCTTTGCCCGCCGTCTGGTGCAGTTCAGCGGTCTCCGGGCCGTCCGCTGCGGGCTTGCGCGCCGACGTGTGTTTCGTCTTCCTGATGTCTGTCATAGATTCAATGTGTATATTGCTTCGACAAGCAATTGGCTGGCCTTTGGAGGCGGGAACTCAAGCTATGAGGCAAGCGGGATATCGGTCACAGAACCCGGGGATGACACGGGTCATTTAAGGGGATGACCGATCTATATCGCACATGCCGTTCGCGCAGGAAGGGGACAGCACTACCCGACATTGCACACCGGGTGCGAAATCTTCTCGTGGGAAGATTGCCGTTCAGGGAAGGCTTAAACTCAAATGATGCGCTGCGTGATCCGCCTCGTTTTGAGTCTCAGTCTGGCCGCCACCCTTTCGGCTGATAATCTTGTCGTGACCGAAAAGAGCTTTGGCTGCCTCCTCAACCTGCCGAAGGTGAGAAACACGCGGATTCAGAATCCCGACCCGGAAAAGCTCAAAGAGGCGATCCGGATATTCAGGGACAGTGTGCCCGATAAAGAATATCCCACCGGCACGATTTTGCAGCTGGTCCCGAATGAGGCCATGGTAAAGCATGACCGCGCGGCCTTTCCACGCAGCAATGGCTGGGAGTTTTTTGCTTTAAAGGTCTCTGCCGCGGGAACCGTGATTGGAGAGCGGGGAGACAAAACGCTCAATACATTGCTGAAGAAGCCCTGTCTGGAGTGTCACTCGCCGGCGGCGAAATTCGATTTCGTCTGCGAAAAGGGGCACGGCTGTGCGCCCATTCCGCTTACTGATTTCATGATAAGCGCGATCCAGTCGGCTGATCCGCGCTGTAAGAAGTGATATCGCCCTTGAGGTAACCCGCAACGGAGTCCGGGGACAGCGGGTCACTGCCGGAGGTGCGGGGAGTGGGCGATATCCACTGCAACTTTTCCCCGAGTCCCTGCCTCGACCCGGGCATAAGCTTCATCCAGCTCGCCGGCGGAAAAATTCCCCTCGGCCAGAAGCGGCTTCAGCTTGCCCTGCTCCGCCAGAGCCGCCGCCCGCGCAAGGATTCGACCGTGGTGCATCCTCTGTTCCCCCGTAATCAGCGGCAGCAATGTGAATACTCCGGAATAAGTTGCGCCCCGCATCGACAGAGGCGCCAATGAGTGCGTTCCCCATCCCAGCGCGCTCACCACGTGTCCCGTGTATCTTTGCACTGCTGCGAATGAAGCATCCAGCGTTTCGCCGCCCACCGTGTCGAAGACGATGTCGAAGCCCGCACCGCCCGTGTGCTCCGCAACGTAGCTCTCAACCGTGGTAGTGCGGTAGTCAATCGGCGTGGCACCGTAAGCCTCGACGATGTTCCTTTTATCCGGCGAGACTGTGGCGAACACATTTGCCCCGAACGCCTTAGCGAGCTGCACAGCGATGTGGCCCACGCCGCCTGCTCCCGCGTGCACCAACACTTTCTGCCCGGCCTGCACTTTCGCGCGGTCCACCAGTCCTTCCCACGATGTAATCACGCTGAGCGGCAGCACTGCGGCCTCGCGCATGTTCAGGGTTTTCGGCTTTCGCGCCAGCAGATCCGCGTCGGCGACCACCATTTCCGCAAGCGTTCCCTGATGCCCACCCACGCCGCCGACCATCCCGTATACTTCATCACCCGGCCGAAACGCCGTGACGCCGGAGCCAGCCTCCTCCACGATTCCCGCCATGTCGAGACCCAGCACTGCGGGCAGCGGCTGCTGTGCGTGCGCCGCCTTGCCCGCGCGAATTTTCGCATCCAGCGGATTCAAGCCGCTGGCATGAATCCGGACCAGTACTTCGTTTGGCCCTGGATTGCGCCGTGCAACCTCTGTCGCGCAAAAAGGGCCGCCAGCCTCCTCGACCATCCAGACCTTCCAGGTGCGATCCGTCATAGCTGCCCGGCCGAGCGTGTCTTCGGCATGCGGACCGACGAGAAGAGAGCGTTCAGCCCCTCCGCCATCGTCGGGTGCGTCAGAATCGAATCGCGCAGCACCGCATACGAAAGCCCGGCCTGCATCGCCATCTGGACCACAGTCATGACCTCGCCGGCCTCCGCTCCCACCATCGTGAAACCCAGAATGCGGCCGTTGTCAGACCCGACCAGCGCTTTCATAAAGCCCTGCGTCTCGCTGATGGTGCGGGTTCGCAGCACAGCCGCCATCGGAAGCTTCGCCACCTCGACCGCAACGCCGCTTTTCTTCGCTTCCGTCTCCGTCAACCCCACGTGCGCGACCTGTGGATCAGTGAAAAGGCACGACGGCATCAACCGGTCTGTTGTGGTGCGGCGGCCGCCCGCCAGGTTGTCCCGAATGACGCGAAAGTCGTCGAACGAGGCGTGCGTGAACTGTGGGCTGCCCGCGCATTCCCCGATCGCCCAGATGTTTGAAGCGGTCGTCTCGAGGCGCTCATTCGCGCGGATCCAGCCTCCCGGCGCCAGTTCCACGCCAGTCCGCTCCAGCCCGACGCCGGCCGTGTTCGGAGTCCGGCCAGCGGCCACCAGAACGTCGGTGCCCAACAGTGTCCGCGCGCCCGCAACAGTCCGCATGGCGATGGAAACCTCCGTTCCCGAACGCCCCTCTGCGCTGAGAAGCTCGGCCGACGTGATGATTTCGACTCCCTCCGCCGACAGAATGTACGCCAGCTCTGCAGCGACGTCCGCGTCCTGATGATCGAGGAGTTGCGGACCACGCTGCAGTATGGTGACTCTGCTTCCGAAGCGTCGAAATGCCTGCGCGAATTCGAGACCCACATATCCGCCGCCGATCACGATGAGATGCTCCGGCAGCCGGTCGAGTTCGAGCACCTCGATATGCGTGAGCGGCGCACACGCCTTCAGACCGGGCACTGCCGGGATCGACGCATGCGTGCCGACGTTCAGGAAAACCCTTTCGGCTGCGATGTTCCGCGTACCGCCGTCGTTCAGACTTACTTCGATCTCTCTTTCGCCGGTGAATCTCGCTGCGCCCATCACCAACTCCGCGCCGCTGGCTTTGTACTTTTCGAGGTGCATCGCGACCAGCCCGTCAACCATCGCGCGCTTGCGCTTTCGCACCGCAGCCATATCAGTTGAGACCGGCCCCCGTGACGACGCCGAATGCGCTTCCATGCCTTGCCAGATTCCCCACCTTGGCGCTCCAGATCTCGTTCTTCGCCGGCAGACAATTGGTATTCGGACACGAGCCTCCGATCCATTTCCTCTCAATCACTGCCGTCTTCTCGCCCATCTGCGCCAGGTGCCACGCGAGATACTTGCCGCCTTCGCCGCTTCCGATGACTACGTTCCTGTATTGTTCCGTGTCCATTCCACCTCCATCCGTGGGCTTTAAACTGCAGCTGCGTCGTTACCAGCGATCATACGGGTTCCGCGGGAACCCGAGGCGGATGCGCTCGGGCAGGTTCGGGTGCGCGACGAAGCGGCGGCCGAATGCTCCCAGGTCGGTGTCTCCTTGTTCCACAATCGCCGCGGCCGTTTTTCCAGCCCTCCGTGTTCGGTGCGCTCATAGTGTTCTCGTGACTGTCATCGGCAGAAACTGTTTCATTGCCGCGGCGATTTCATCAACGTGTGTCTCGAGCGCGAAATGCCCTGTGTCCAGAAACTCGACTTTCGCATTCGGAATATCGCGCCGGAACGCCTCCGCGCCTGCCGGGATGAAGTAAGGATCGTTCTTTCCCCAGATGGCCAGCAGCGGCGGCGTCCATTTCCGGAAGTACTCCTGGAACGCCGGGTACATACGGACGTTATTTGCGTAGTCCAGAAAAAGGTCGAGCTGGATCTCGACGTTGCCGGGCCGCGCCAACAGGGCCGCATCCAGCGTGTAACCCTCCGGCGCTATCGCGCGTGGGTCGCTGATGCCCGATGCATACTCCCGGCGCATCCCGTCCGCATTGAGTCCTTTTCGGAGGGCATCGCGGTTCTCTTCGCTCGGCGTCGTCCAGTAGCGGCGGATCGGTGCCCACGCATCACCGAGGCCTTCTTCGTAAGCGTTGCCGTTCTGCGACACGATAGCCGTCACCCGTTCCGGCCGCATTCTCGCCAGTCGAAAGCCGGTGGGTGCGCCGTAGTCGAAAACGTACAGTGCGTATCGCTCGAGCGTCAGCGCATCGGTGAAAAGTGCAAGGGTCCGCGCCAGCGAGTCGAACGAATATTCATAGCCGCGGGCTTGGGGAACTTCCGAGAATCCGAACCCCGGCAGATCGGGCGCAATGACGCGATACCGGCCCGCCAGCCGCGGCATCAGTTCTCTGTACTGAAACGACGACGCCGGAAATCCGTGCGGCAACAGAATCACCGGAGCGGCAGCCGGGCCCGCTTCCCGGTAGAAGAGTTCTAAGCCATCCGCCTCGACGCGGTGAATCCACACGCAGTTCACGGCATGCATATCGCACTCTTATCTCCACTTTCAGACCGCGCATTTTCCGTCTTCCGGCAGTCTGAGAGGTGTCGGGAATCGCGGACCGTGCTGTCCACATCCGGACAGTCGGCACAGCCGGCAGCGGACTCCACCCTTGACACCGTTGTCCCGCCCACATAGCATTCTCAGAAAGGCGGGCATCAGTGAAGACTCTTCTCATAACGATCTTCGTCGCGGCTGCGGCACAGGCCCAGATCACTTTTACAAAGGACGTGGCGCCCATTCTCCAGGAGCGCTGCCAGTCCTGCCATCGGCCCGACACCTTCGCGCCGATGTCGCTCATGACCTACGAAGAGGTACGCCCGTGGGCGAAGTCGATCAAACAGAAAGTGGTCGCCCGCGAGATGCCGCCCTGGTACATCGACAAAAACGTGGGCGTCCGCCATTTCAAGAACGACGTCTCCCTGACCGACGAGCAAATCGCCACGATAGTGAAGTGGGTCGACGCCGGCTCTCCCAAAGGCGACCCCAAAGATCTCCCCGCCGCGCTCCGTTTCGACGACTCGTCCCAGTGGCGCATGGGCCAGCCCGATCTCATCGTCACGCTGCCCAAAGACCGCATCGTCCCCGCCAAAGGCGCCGACCAGTGGATCGACGTCCTCGCCGACTCCGGGCTCAAGGAGGACCGTTATATCGCAGGCATCGAAGTGAAGCCCATCAAGGGTTTCAAAGTGGTTCACCACGTCACGACTTCTATGAAGCACGAGGACGATGCCGACGACGGCGACAACGTGCAGGGTACTTTCCTCAACGAATACGCGCTCGGCAAGAATGCCGACGTTTTCCCCGACGGTGCGGGCCGCCTCATCAAAGCCGGGACGAAGATCAACTTCAACCTGCATCTGCACAGCGTCGGCCAGGAAACCGCGGCGAACGTCGCGCTCGGACTCAAACTCTATCCCGCGGGCTACACGCCAAAATGGGCCGAAACCACCGAGAAGGTGGGCGACCCGAAAGATCTCGACATCCCCGCCAACACCGACAGCGTACGCTTCGACGCCTACAACACGCTCGCCAAGCCGGCGCGCATGCTCTCCTTCCAGCCGCACATGCATAATCGCGGGAAAGCATCCTGTATGGAAGCCATCTATCCCGGCGGACACAAGGTGGAGATGCTGAGCTGCGTCAGTCACTACCAGTTCGCCTGGCACCTGGTCTATCTCTACGCGGATGACGAACAGCCTTTGCTGCCGGCGGGCACCATCCTGCATATCACGTCCTGGTACGACAACTCACCCGGCAACAAGTTCAATCCCGACGCCGACAACACTATCACCTACGGCCAGCGCACCATCGACGAGATGGGCGGCGCCTGGATCAGCTACTACACGCTGACCGAGGACGAGTATAAACAGCAACTCGCCGAGCGCAAAGCGAAGCAGGCACAGAAGTCCTCTACCGATTAATCAATGACGCCCCGCCATCTCGCCCTTGTGATCGCGCCCTTGATTGCCGGAGCCGCCATTGCGCCCCTGTCTGCTCAGGTGCAGTACGCTGTTGGCCAGAATGTCGCGCCGATATACGAAGGCTGGGAACACAATCCCGACGGGACCTTCAGCCTGGTGTTCGGCTATCTCAATCGCAACTACGAAGAAGAAGTCGACATTCCCATCGGCCCCGCCAACTCCATCACCATCGGCAAGGAAACTTACGGCGACAAAGGCCAGCCGACGCACTTCTACACGCGCCGACAGCGGTTCCTGTTTAAGGTGGTTGTGCCGAAAGATTTCGGCGAACAGCAGAAAGTTGTCTGGACGCTCACGTCACACGGACGCACCGACGTGGCCAAAGGCTGGCTGCAACCCGAATGGGAGCTGAGCGACGACGTCATCGTCGAGAACATGGGCGGCGGCGTGCCCGACCCCAACAACAAAGCACCCGTCGTGACGATCGGACCAATCCCGGCCGCCAGTGTCGGCGCACCGATCACGCTGACCGCCTCCGCGACTGATGACGGCTTGCCGAAGCCCTACCGGCGCGCCCCGTCGAATCCCGACCGCGACTCGCAGCCGAAGCGCCCCAAGGGTGTACAGATCAGGTGGATCGAATACCGCGGCCCGGGCAAAGTTGCTTTCCATCCGGGCGCGAGCGAGATCATCTACGGCGAGCCCGTGACGATGACAACGAAGGTGACCTTCAGCGCCCCCGGTACATATGTGCTGCGCGCCATCGCCGACGACAGTCAGCTGTACACCACGGGTGAAGTGACGATCAACGTGCAGCCGGCTTCGCAGCCTCGCTGATCGGTTCCTGTTCGAACGCGAACCGCAGCACCTGCTGGAAAGACTCGCTGTGCGGGGCGGGGGGCGGCTCAGTGACAGGTTCAGCGAACAGCCTCGCAGGCGGCCGTACGTTCCAGCGCGCCCGCCAACGTCGAACCCACCGACGTGAGCGCGGCCAGATCCGCTGTATTGAACGCTTCGTGCTCCACGAGGTAAAGCGATATGACTCCAATGATCCCGTTGGCAGCGATGAGGGGAACGGCGAGGGCCGAGCGAAGAATGCTGAATTTTGAAGGATCGTTCAGGTATCCGGGTTCCACGGCGGGGTTGGCGTTGATGATCGCTTTGCCATTCTCCGCTACCCAGCCCGAGAGTCCGGCGCCCAACGGAATTTCCAGCGAAGCGAACAGTCGGAAATCGTTTCCGTCAATCCACTCCGGCCTCAGCGACTCTCCACGGCGCAGATAGATCACCAGCGCGTCATAAGCGACCACATCGCGGAGTGACGCCTGCAACACGGTAAACGCCTGGCCGCGCTCCCCGCACAGCGAGATGGCACTGATCAGATGCGCGAGTCTTTCGGACCGTCTTTCGACTTCGGCAATCGATTCATTCAGGTTCAACAGATCGCTGCCGGTCTGGCCACCTGGGGGACGCGAAGGCAAACCCGTGGCCTTTTCGAATCCGGCGGCCGGGGCCTCGCCGCGTTCGACCTTGAAATTGGTGGCCAGTCTGGCGATGCGCTGCCCGTTGCTGACCATCCCCGCGAGTTCATCGCCGCGGCGGGCGAGGATCTCAACCACGCGCGCATCGAAGCTCTTTCCCGCCTCGGACTCGATGATTTTGATGGCTTCGCGCAACGGTATGGCCCGGCGGTACTGCCTGTCCGATGCCAACGCGTCGAGGCAGTCCACTGCAGCCAGAATTCGCGCTCCAATGGGAATCTGTTCACCGGCCAGACCGTCCGGATAGCCAGTGCCATTCCATCTCTCGTGGTGTCCACGGACCATGGGAGCTACCGCATAGGGAAAGCGGATTCGCTCCACGATCTCGGCGCCCACTATGGTGTGAGTTTTCATCTTTTCGAACTCTTCCGGGGTCAACTTCCCTGGCTTGGAAATGATATATTCCGGAACCGCAAGTTTGCCGATATCGTGCAGCAGAGCGGCGGCTCGCAGTGCTTCCAGTTCCGTCTCGCTCATTCCCAGTTCTTTGCCCACCTCCACGGCGTAAGTTTCCACGCGTTCGAGGTGATCGTGGGTAGTCTGGTCCTTGGCCTCGATGGCGAGCGCCAGCGTCTCGATAGTGCGCCTGTGGAGGGCCGCCACCTCTTCGGCATGGACTCTCTGCTCCTCAGCCCGGGTTCGGGCTTCTTCGAGGCGGCCCACATACATCCGGTGCGACCGATAAACGACATAGAGGATAGGCATAACCAGCAAAGACGGCTGCCATCCGATCAGGTGGTCCGACACGCTGATCACCCAGGCAGCCGCCGCACCCACCAGATAATTCGGAAACGACCAGAAATAATCGCGCCATACGGCCCACAGGTTCTTTTTCTCCGTTACGGCAAGAACGGCTGCGACAAGAAACGTATTGCTGAGGAAAAAGGTTGCCGCGGTGAGCAGACCGCTTTGCAGGTTCGGGAGGTGCCCGACGGTATAGGCCGCCTGAATGGAACAAGCCATGCTGGCCACGTTAAATGCCAGCTGGACAGGCTTCGGGCGAACCTTCGCATCATAAATGCACTGCACGAGGACGCCGAGACACCCCGCGAGCAGCGTCTCTCCCAGACTGAAATCCGAGATGCCGATCAATACAAACACGAAATTCATCGACATCGTGCCCGGAACCGACGGCAGGCTGACTTTCATCCCGGACGCGACCAGGGCGATGATGCAGTAGGAGAGATACCGCGCCGGATTTGCGGTGTTCCAGGTCCACAAACCATGTCCAAGGGCGAACGCGCCGACGGCGATCACGAGAACGAGGTAGGCAGTGGCGCGGCGAGAATTCATCCCTGGTAAAACCTTTATTGACTTATCGGCAGCATAGCGGCTGAACTTTACCCCGGAAAAGAAAAGGGCGCCCGGGCCTCTCTGGCCATCGGGCGCCCGCCGTGCTGATGCGCGCTATCTATTGGAGTTACTGGTTCGCCGAGGGGTCGCCCGTGCCCCAGACCGCGGAAGTACCCCAGACGGCGCTGGTTCCCCAGACCGCACTGGTTCCCCAAACCGCGCTGTAGCCAGCGTCCGAGTTTGTGCCCCAGACCGCGCTGGTTCCCCAGACCGCGCTCGAACCCCAGTCGGCTGCATCTCCGCTCCATACCGAGGTGCCCCAAACCGCGGAAGTACCCCAGACGGCGCTGGTTCCCCAGACCGCACTGGAGCCCCATGTGGACGAATCCGATGGGTTGTTTGTCACGTAGACCGGCGTCTGGCCGCTCGGGTTGGGCGATCCAGGGGAAGCCACGGGACTGGCTGCATTCGTGCCCGAGGGAATGGTGTCTTTGCTGGCAAGGGCAGCGTCCAGGTCCAGATAGCCTGCGCCGACAGTGAAAAGGTCATATTGAATCGTGAAGGTCTGGCCCGTGGTCGGGTCCGTAATGGCCGAGGTCTGAGGGAAGGTCTTCGTGGCGGTCTTCATCAGACGTGCTTTGACCTGATCCGGCGTCAGATTCTGACTGCCAAGGAGTGCCGCGACAGCGCCGCTGGTGACGCCGGTTGCCATGCTGGTGCCGTTCAGAATGAGATAGTTAGAAACCTGTCCGTTGTATGGGGACGCCACATAGGAGGCCAGGGGAGCGATATTGCCAGGGTACTCTGTAGCCAGGGTGGAACCGGGATCGAGAATGGAAAATATCCGGTTCCCCGGCGCCACGATGTCGGGCTTCACGATGTTGTCGCCCACCGTCGGACCCTTTGAGCTGTAAGTCGTCATCAGGTCGTCGCCGCGCTGCGGAGTTCCCTCCGTATTCATGGCGCCGACGGTGATCACGAGCGGATCGTTTCCGGGCGCTGCGATCGTTCCGTATCCCTGATTGCCTGACGTATTGTCGCGGCCACCGTTGCCTGCGGCCACGACCACCGTGATTCCACTCCTCCAGGCCTTCTCCACTTCCTGGCAAAGCGGGTCCGTCTTATAGCTTTCGAAAATGGGGCGGCCGAGGGACAGATTGATTACTTTGATGTTGTACACGTAGCGCAGCTGAATGGCCTGATCGATGGCCTGGATCACTTCAGCGTCTGTCGATGAACCGTTCGCGTCAAGCACCTTCAGACTGATCAGATGGGCGCCCGGCGCGATTCCGTGGATGTCGTGCAGATAAGCCTTTCCGGAAGAGTTCGCCCCGTTACCGGCGATGATGCCCGCGATGTGAGTGCCGTGCCCATAGTAGTCGTCCACGCCTTCGTTCGGGACGAAGCTCTGTGCGTAGACCACCTCGGGGAACAGACTGCCCAGCAACGAGCCATTGCCGATCAGATCGTTGTTGATGTGGATGCCGCTGTCGATGATCGCCACGCCGACGTTATTCCCGAGGCTCGGATTGGCGGCGCCTGTGGTTGCGGAGGCTGGCTGAAGGGTCTGCGGCGTGTAGTCATAAACAGCCGCGTTGGTGGCCTGCAGGGTGTTATTGACCGAGATGTGCGCCACCTGCGGATTTTGCGCCATGTTGATGGCATCCGCCACGGTCATGGAACAGAGATCGCCAACCGGCAAAATATCTAAAAGGTTAACCAGGCCGCAGACGGTCGAGGTGAGACCGCCGAGGAGCGTGGGGGCGTACTGGACGATAACCTGAACCGGCTGGTTCGGAGGCATCGTGTTGAGTTGCGGTGACACCGTTCCGGCAAACGCGAGAGCGGCAGAGAGCGCGACGGCTGCCAGCGATGTGGCAGCCCGTCGTGCGAAGTGTTTGATACGGATTCTGTTGAAGGATATGCTTTGCATAAAGACTTTCGCGTACGAAAGAGAGATCGGACGGAAAAATCTTGATTGTTCACTGAGGGCTGCCTTTTCCGGCGTTCCGGCGAAAACCGGTACCGGTACTGCCGATAAGTCAGGGGAACTTTAGTACTGGCAGTGGCGCCGACGGCTCTGGTAACCGCCGGAATCTCAAAACCGGTGCCGGGCAGTCAGGAAAAAGGTGCGTCCCGGCTGCAGGACCGTATCGACCGACGGACTGAGCCCGATCGGATCAACGTACCTTGTGTTTGACAGGTTGCGCACACCGAACTGCAGATCGATGCCTCGTGGCATGTTTTTTGAGACGAGCGTGATTTCGGGCAGCCAAACCGGATCGAGGCGCGCGCCGGCAAGACTCTGTCTCTCGGATTCATAGAGCAGGCCCCCGGAAAGCATCAGAGCACGCCCCTTCAGTGGAATCGACAGCCGCAGCTTACCCAGACCGCGGGGCGAATTCGGGAGCGTTGTGCGATTTTCCAGCCACGACTGCTGCTGCTGAAAACTCGCGTTCACATCCATCCAGGGCCTTGGGCGTCCCTCAATTTCACCGCCCAGTCCGATACCGTGAAATTCATCTGCGTTCACAAACTCGCTGGCGCCATCCGCAGTGTACACGGGTATGATAATCCCCTTATCGACTATCCGATAACCGGTGAAGCTGACGGTCCAGCGTTTCGCGATAGCGTGATAGATTCCCCCCACTATGCTGTCTGCCTCCTCCGGCCTGAGCGAAGGATTTGCAACGTTCTGGCTTCCGTCACTGAAGAAAAGTTCGTTGGCGTTCGGATCCCGAAACCCGCGCCCATAAATGAGCTTCAGGGTTGTATTCGGAGTTGCCTGAAGCACGATGGCGAATCGAGGTGAGAGAGCGTTTCTGCGGTAATAGGACCAGTCGTAGCGAGTGCCGGCTGTAAAATCCCAGGCCTTTCCCAGCTTCCATTCCTGCTGCAGGAAGCCTGCGGTCGAACGATCCCGCTTGTTTACATAAAGCTCCTGGCGGTAGACCGGCAACACGTCGGCCTCACTCTGCAGGGCGCGCAAGTCCAGTCTGGCCTCTGCGCCCGCAGTCAGATCCCCTCGGAAAAACGGCAATTGATAAGTGACCGTGGATGTCAGCCACTGGCCGGAATCATACTCTTTGTTCGTGTCGATTCCACTCGTGCCAGTGACGTCGTCGTTTGTCAGCGGGTAGAGGTAAATGCCGTTGTAGGTGTACTGGTCCCAGGAACTTGCCCAGGTCAGGCTGCGGGTTTGGGCGAATCTATGGGTCCACGTGGCCACCACGGCGGCACGATGATCGATCGCGCGTGTGCCGGGGTCGTTGAATATCGTGTCGGCCCAGGAGACGGGCTGAATCTTGACGCGGGTGCCGGCGAATGCGAGGATCTCCCAGTTCCCGGCGATCAAATCGGCGAAAAGGCGATACCCCCGGTCGCCATCCATATTGACTGCGTTGCCATAATTGGTTGCGGCACCGGAGTATTCAGGCAGGTAGATATCGTGCTGTCCGCCGTCGTTAAATACGGTGGCGGAACCGAGCAAGGCCATTCCTCCCGGCATCTGCCACGAACCCGTCAACGTTCCCCTTTTCTCGGAGGCAGTACCCGTGTCAGCGCGGACCGAAATACCCGGCAAGCTGCCCGGGCGCTTCGTAAAAATGTTTATCGTCGCCAGGATGCCATTACTGCCGTAAAGGGAAGAGGAGGCGCCACGCATGATCTCGATCCGGTCGACTAACGTCATGTCGATGACGAAGTCTTCATCGAAATAGCTTGCCGAGCCGAAGATATTGTCAGTCATGTTGTGGCCGTTGACCAGGACCAGGATACGGGTCGACCAGTCGCCCGGTATCGAGTAGCCGGCGGTTCCCGCTTCCTTATAGGTATGGTCGTAAGTCACATAAAAGCCGCGCACATGGTTGATGATTTCTCCGAGCGTGCGCCAGCCATAGCGCTCGATCTCATCGGCGGTGACGACGGTGATGTCGGCAGGCGCGCGTTTGATCAGTTGCTGGTGAAGCGCGGCGGAGGTTACATTCACCTGTGTCAGTTGCTCGATGGAAAGGAACTGAAGGTTACCGGCGTCGAGGCTGGTCTGCGGCAATACCCCGGACGGCTGGCCTGGCGAGCCTGGGTCTGGTGCGTTCCCGCCGGTTTCCTGCGCCAGCAAAACCGGGCCTGCTGCGAAAAGAAACAGGGCCGACAATGCCAAAGTGCGGGTTCCTCGGATTAAGGCCACCAGACTCCTATCGGCATAAGGAAGGAAAGTCTTTAACGCGCAGCTGCGGATTGCCGCAGGTTTCTGTGCGGTCGGGACTAATCAATTCATCAGAAATGCCGATACAAGAACTGGGGAGGAACGAGCGATGAAGTTTTCGGCCGCCTGTCGCCTGGCAGAACCGGCTCCGCGTTTGAGAAATTGATGCGGCTGCACTTCGGGTCCGCCATACTCCCAGCTCTGATGCTGGCGATCGCCGCATCGAGTCCAGCGGCAGGGGCTGACAGCACCGATGTTGAGACAACTGTCAAAGCTCTGGACATTCTTAACTTCGGGAGGTTTGTCGAGTGGCCGACGCACGTTAACTCGGGCCCGGCTCTTCGAATCTGCGTGGCCGGGCACGGCGATCTCGCCGCGGTGGTGCGGGACTCGGCGGAGGGAAAATCGATCGGCGGAAGAGCGGTCACGGTTACGCCGGTTGCCGCATCGAGTGCCGCGGACTGTTGTGAAATCCTTCTGATCGAACGTTCTGAATTGCGGCACACAAAGGCGATCGTGCAAATTCTGGCGGGTAAGCCGGTTCTCACCGTGTGCGACGACCCGAACGGATTCGGGGCTGGAGTTATGGTGGTGTTTCGTCTGGTCGGCGAAACGATCAGGTTTGAAATCAACAACGAGGCAGCCAGTCAAGCGGGGCTGAAGATCAGTTCACAATTGCTGAAGGTCGCGATTCCGGGCGCTGATGCCCGTTGAGGCCGCTCCACTGCAGGCCGGAGGACTTTCCTCCTTTTGGACGGCCGGCCTTCCGAACAGCCTTTTCCTTTTTGCTGGTGTCCGTTCCGGGATGCGAACTGTGTCGCTCGTTTTCGCAGGCATCCTCGATGATCTCGGTATCCGGCGTCAACGTCTTGCTGCGCGGCCGGACGGAAGGGGCCGGAGGTTGCCAGCCTCGCCGAATCTGCCGGCGGACACGGGGCGCCGCCGCAACTCATTGCGGCTCATTCCTGGCCGCATCCCGCTGCGGCTTGGCTCAGCGCAGCCAGCGCGAAATGGCGGTTCGGCTTGGCGCGCCGCCACGATTTCCAGTGGTGTGTTTCCGAAGTTCCTTCACCATCTCCGGATGCAGGCCGGTGAGCGTTGCAAGCGGCCAGCGGGGTTAACAACCCCGCTGCCTCGGCTTTGGCCCTTTTGTATTTCATCCATTGGCGTAGCAAATGGCAGAAGCGAGCGAAAAAGAGCATTTCTCGGGCTTCGGCGTGGTGGGCAGGTTAGACGCGAAGTCGGAGAAATGTTCAATACCGAGACCACGGCCCCAAACTTCGGCGCGGAGTTGATGGAGGAGTTGTTGTGTTGAGGTGCGGGGACCTTTGGAACTGGCAGCCCATTTGGGTGGCGGCAGCAGTCCGTGGCTGGAGTTGCCGAAGGCGAGCTGGCCGGAGACGAGCAACATGCTATAAGCGGCGACGGCGAACGCCGGAGCCGATTCCACCGATACGCTGTTTCGCACTTGCGCCTGTCCCACGCCGAGGAGCGTCTTTTCATCCCGGAAGTTCACCTCGATGTCCCAGCGCTGGAAGTAGGTTTCGATGATCGGGCGCGGGTCCAGTCCGGAGTCGGTGCAAATGAGGAAGGCGGGATGCCGATAGAGAAGCTTCGAGCCTTTGCGCAGGCGGTAGGCAAGGGGCGCGATGACGATCAGTTGCAGAAGCTGACCGGCGCCGGTGGTGCGCCACATGATGTTCTGGCGGCGTTTGAAGCGGAGCGGATGAGAGACGCCGGAATGCGCGAAAGTCATGGTTTCCCAGGGTTCCGCGTCGTCGGTGCGGAACTGCTCGGGAGTAGGGACTGGCGCGCCGTAGCGAAGACGCCGACCACGCGCTTTAATAAGGGCCGAATCCGGGGTGAAGCAAGAGTTTGGCATCCTTGCGAATCCGCCCGACACAGATGGTGCGGGGCGGAATCTGTTTGAGCACGGTGGAGTTGGTGTAGCCGCCATCAAAGGCGAGTATCAAAATACGCTCCCGGCCGCCGGGGTCCTGATCGAGAGATTGGCGGAGTTGGATCATCTGCTGGGCGGCGCGCAGACTGAGGCGAGACGAACTGACGTCCAGACGGTATTGCGCCACCTGGTCGGCGGGAGCCTCGCCATCCGGTTTCTGCGGCGTGGGCGTGTGCAGAAAGGCAATAGGAGCCAAACGGAATACGCCCTCTGTTCCGGGCATGGCACCGGAGATCTGGAGGAAGCGCTGGGCGCGCACAAAGTTGGTTTGAAAGTGCGGGCCGAGCGGATCGCGCCGCCAGCCAACGCCGGGCGTATGGGAGCCGGAGCGGCGTAACAATGAATCGTCGAGGACGGCACGAAAGGGCGCGCCTGCGGGCAGTTGGCCGGCGATGGCGCGGCGGACGACAGAGAAGATATCGGGCACGGGGAGACGGTCCTGAGAGAAGAGGCGATAGGTGGCGCTCCAGTCCTGAAACTGGGAACCGGAGGTAGTGAGCAGACCGGTCACGGTGTGGCGTCCGAGAGAGAGCAGCGAACTCATCGCGAGCGTTTGCGCACGGTCGGAGACACGGTGCTGGTCGAAGGCGGGGATGCACCGCTTCCAGAGCTGCTCGAACTGAGGGAGGATTCCGGCGGAGTTTTTTTTAGAACCGGAGCCGGCGCTTCGAGGCGACGCAAGGCCAGAAGGGATTTGTCTTCGATGACCCATTCGACGGTCTCACCCTTGGAAAACTCCATGGCCTGCGCGATGGCGGAGGGGAAGTTGATGTACCACTGTTCACTGGCCTTGCGGTTGATGAGCTGGACTTTGGTGGGGAAACCCATAGTGGAAGATCCTTTCGGTAATATCTAGTTATATAACTAGATAACAGAAACGAGACAGGATTACAACATGGAATTATCAAAAATGCTTTTCCATGCTCTTTATCTAGTCAATTGGCCAAAGCCGAGCCAGCGGGGTTAACAACCCCGCTGCGGGATGCCATCCCGCCCCACATCAGGCAAGAGACTTCAGAGACACAGCACTAGCAGGCTGCTGAACGCTTCTTGCCACTCCCTTACGGTCGCGGTTCGGAAAAGCAGGTGCTGATTCCGCAGTGGTTACTGAACCGCGCGCGTCAGCAAGCGGCAACGAAAAGAGCTTCAGCAGCCTGCTAGCGAACGGTGACGACACCCGACATATCTTTGCCGTGCGCCGCGCCATGAAATTCACAGTAGTAGGGGTATTCACCCTTACGGTCGAAGGTGTGTTTGAATGTTCCGCCAGCCGTCAGGATTCCGGAATCGAAGGAGCCGTCGTCGGCCTTCACGCTGTGCCGGCCACTCTCGTCGACCCATTCGACTTCTGTCCCGACCGGGACCGTGAGTTTCTTCGGATCGAACGCAAAGCCTTTGATGACGACGCGCGCAGGGGCCGATGGCGCCGCGTGAACGACGGCAGTGTCGCTATTGAGGTTCTTATAAACGTACCCGCCAAGCCCCAGTGTCATAAGCCCCATCGCCAGACAGGATCCCATCCAAAGTTTGTGGTTCGTTATGCGGAGCCGCCGCGGGAGCCAACCCGCACCGGCGGCTAAAACAATATAGGTTTCGGCTCGTTTCATAAGACCTCCTGCAACGGCATGTGCCCAGATGATACAGAGTCCCGCCGACCTTCTGACAGGACCTGACGATGATGCGATGGTACCATCACTTGCCCCATGACCACAGCATTGGCGGCAGTGCTCGTAACGCGGGCCGAGCGCTGAAAGACTCTGCAAAATTCAATCGATTTTATACATTACGCGGGGCGTACGATATCAGCCGGGACGTTCAGCTACTCCTGCAGCCACAGGCGCCGCAGCTTTCCCGGCGGACGGCACTCGCGCCGGTGTCTGCCGCAGCTTTCTTTCCTCAGCCGGCAAGGGCACGACGGGAACCCGCTCGCACAGCAGTGTCTCGACAGACCGAATTCTCGGGTCATTGTGAAAACGCCGCTGCATGATGTTGCGATGCAGAAGGTTGCTGAGCGCCGCCAGACTCATCCCCTGATGGTGCGCCATGTAACAGCCAACAACCGAGCCTCCGCTGTCGTCCGCGCTGCATTCCGATCTGAAGTCGACTGATTCGTAGTAACCCATAGGCCCTGCCAATCCGGTCTTTTCGAGCCGGCGCAGGTTCTCAAGCGCCGCCCTGGGGGCCAGCGGCAAAGCCAGCATCGTGGCATAAGGAGCGACGACAGTGTCGCTCCCGATATCCGGGTTCAATGCCAGTTCCGGCACGCCGAACGCGCGGTACTGGTAGACCCCGCGGGAATCGGAATCCGCGTGCGCCGACTCGGAAATGCCCCACGGAACAGCGTTGCGTTCCCCATACTCAATGTGGCATTTCACGGCGCTCCGGCAGGCCCCGTGAAGCAGTGAGTTGGTGAAAATCCGCGTAAAAAGCGGCGGCATCAAATACTCAAACATCGTTCCGCTCCACGACAGCAGCTGCCCCCGGCGGAATGAGTGAATCCATGGACGACTCAGTGCGAACCAGTGTTCGGCGGGTACGTCTCCCTTGGCAATCGCCACCAGGCTCGTCAGCCGGGATTCACTGGCGAGAAGGTCGTAGTGGCTGGTGAAGTTTCCGGCGGCACGGGGATCGTGTCCGATGCCGAACAACCGGTGCCGGCGGTCGTAAAGTACACCGAAGTTCGTATCCTCGGCGAGTTGCTGGACGGCCGTTCGTAATGCCTCCAACCGCGCCATCCGCTGCGCCGCTTCTGCCTGCGCGTCGGCATATTCGCCGGCGATCCGATCGAACCAGGCCGCCATGCCCGTATCGACTGCCTGCGCGCATCGGCGGGAAAGGATCGACGCGACGGAAGCCGGCATGCAGCCCGCCAGATCCTTCAGTGAGGGAATCGAGCGGAGCACGGAACGGCGCAGACTGACCAGTTCCGGGTCGATCTCCTGCAGTGCTGTATCCGGCATGGATGCCAGAACCGCCATCCAGCGCAGGTACCGGTGCGCTGTTTCATTCCATGCCGCCAGTTGTTCTGACAGGCGCGACGCCCAGTACGCCTGTTCATTCCCCGGCACATCGTTTCGGAGCTGCGCTGCAACCAGCTTCCTGGCAGCGGCGGAGGCGACATCGAGACCGGAGACAAATTCGTGACCTCCATTTGGTCTGCGCAGGAGACTGCGCAACTCCCGGAGGGGGGCTGACGCTGAAGGATCCTTGCCGCACACTTCGCGAAAAACCGCGAGCGTGTCCGACAACCCCCGGAATGCCACGGACCCGATCACCGGGGCGCCCATTGCATCAACACATCCCTGCGCGAAAACCCACAACGCCGCCACCAGGTTGCCGCTGTCCACAGTCGATATGTAGCGCGGATTCAGAGGCGCGAGCGTATGTGTGTCATACCAGTTCAGAAAGTGTGTGTCGCAGCGTTCCAGTCGTTTGAGTGTTTCGAGCGTTTGCCCGCAGCGGGTGACCATTTCGTCGGTCGTGAGGTAACCGAAGTCCCACGCTGCAAGAGCGGAAGTGAACCAGAGACCGATGTTGGTCGGGGAGGTCCGCTGCGCGACTTCGATCCGATGCTTCACCTGTGAGTTATCCGGCGGCAGCCAGTTTGTCTGTGCACCGATCAGATCGTCGAAGTATCGCCAGGTCCTGCGGGCCGCGCGGCGAAGAAACCATATGTCGTTTTGCGGGAGCCATGCCTGTTCCGGCTGGTCGGGACTTGCCAGCCAACTCATCAGGAGCGGCGCGAAAATCCAGAGTCCAACGAACAGAACGGCGGGCGCCCACACGCTGTGCCGCACCAGCACCACGGCGAGAACCATCGACAGAATCGAGACCACCAGCAGTTGACGGAAGGTTGCGTCGAGATGCTGCCGGCCGAGGACCTGTACGCGCTCGGCGGTTTGCCACTCGAGCATTTTCCGATGGCTGAACCAGCGGCGATAGCAGACTCTGGCGATGGAATCGACCGCGAGCCACGCCTGATGGGGCAGGAACGCGATCATGACGGCGGCGCGCCGCAGATCGTCAGCCGCACCCTGCCAGCCGCGAACTGAGCCATGGAGCCTTCTGGCCAGCCGGTCCAACAGAGGCGCGAAGGCGGGAATCGCCACGGCCAGCCCCACAACAAGGCTTCCTGTGCCCGGCGCCGAAGACATCAGCCAGCCAAAAAGCAAAAGCCCGACCGCGGCAACCGGAATCAGACTGCGCCGCAGATTATCGAGAATTCGCCAACGCCCGATCGCGTTGAGAGGCGTCGCGCATTTCTTGCCGGTGGGCAGCGGAACCTGGCCGAACATCCAGGGGGCAATCTGCCAGTCGCCGCGGATCCATCGGCGCTGGCGCGCGGCATAGCTTCCGTAATCGGTCGGCATGTTTTCGAAAAGCTCGATGTCGCTGGCCAGGCCGACACCGGCATGCGCCCCTTCGATCAGATCGTGACTCAATATGGTTTCGGCCGGGAAACGGTCCTTGAGGATCGCGTGAAATGCCTTCACATCGTATATGGCTTTGCCGTGGAAAATCCCTTCGGAAAAAAGCTCCTGCTGCGCGTCGGAAGTCATCCGGCAATAGGGATCGGTGCCGTTGGTATCCGCGAATATGCGAGTGAACCGCGTGGCGGTCGCGGCGGGCAGCGCGATGGAGATGCGCGGCTGGATGATCGTATACCCCTGAGTGCGCACACGGGAGGACGGATTGATTTCGACCCGATTCAGAGGATGCGCGATGGTCTCAATCAGTCGTCGCGCCGATTCGAGCGGGAGTTGCGTATCGGAATCCACTGTAATGACGTAAGCGACGGGCGGCGGGAGGCGCCCCGCAACGAGAATATTGCCGGTTCCCTCGCCGCACAGGTAAGCGTTCAGGTCCTCGATTTTGCCGCGCTTGCGTTCACGGCCGATCCACGCCTGTTCACCGTCCGACCAGGTCCGCGGCCGATGGAAGAGCAGGAATCGCCCGCCGGGATAACGCGCGTTCAGATCGTTGATTCCTTCCACGGCCGCCCGCAGCAGTTGCTCATCGCCCGGATCCGTTGCCACGGGCGAGTCCGTGAAGTCCGAAAAAATGCTGAAAAAGATGTTGTCGTCCCGGTTGCTGAGATAGCGAACCTCAAGCCTGCCGATATCCGCGCGCACCGCGTCGCAGTTGGTGAGCATCGTGGGAACCACCACGAGGGTCGCGCTAACCGCGGGAATTCCCGCGCGGTAATTCATTTTTGGCAATGGTTCCGGCGGCAACAGGGAGATGATCAGCGCGTGCGCGATTTGAACCGACAGTTCGCTGAGCGTAAAGGCTGCGCCGGCGGCGAGCGCTGCCAGAATCGCCCATGACTGAACTCCCGCTTCCCGTGCCAGAACGAGCGAGAGGGCCATGAAGCAGGCGGTTAACAGGACGATCGTCGTGATGTAGACAGCCGTTGCGTGTCTCACGGCAAAACGGCGAATCCGCAGGGGGTTGCCGATGCGTGCGCCGGAAGCTTGTTCCACGCACGTGATTCCGCCGGCAAGAAGATACCAGGCTACGTTTCCGGTGCGGAGATCGTCCGACCGGTCCGTCAGTTCCGTGGCGCGCCGCGCGATTTCCCGCTCCGGGATTCCGCTCTGCAGTGATATGCGTTCGACGGCCCGCCGGCACCGGTCCCGCGTCTCGAAATCGCTGTGCTGATAGACGCCGGCCGGGTCGGCCCGGAGTTCTGCGTCCACAAGGCTGACGGCTTCGAAGATCTCCGCGTATTCCAGCTGGCCCAGTGTGCGCAGACTGGTATACGAATTGGCTATCCCGACTGCCCGCGCCGATTCCTCCGGCGGCTGGCGTCGCGCCAGGTCGGAGAGTGGAATGTCCGACCTTTCCTGCATCCAGCGACAAACGCCCTGCAGCGCTGCTTCTTCGTCCCTCAACTCGCCGGCGAGTGCGGCCATAAAGGGAGGGCGGCGTGCAGCCGGTTCGGAATCGAGCCGATCCAGCATTCGCGCGCAAGCCTCTCCGCCGGCGCGCGCAGCGTTCGCCAGCCTGTTCGCCCAGAGACGCGCCAGCTCGCGCAACTGCTGATTTTCGTCCTCGCGGGCGGCTCTGGATGCAAGAATCTGGATCAGTGCGACGCGCAGAAACAGAGGAAAGGCCCAGAGTTCGTGGCTCGTCAGCGGACAAGCTGTCTGCACGCTGCGAAGGTATTCCCGAATGTTGTCTTCAGTCAGGGCTCCGTCAGTAGTGACTGCCAGAATCTGCGCCAGACGGTGGATGTCGCTCGCCAGACGCCCGGAGGCCCCGGGCGAAACGTTGCGCGGGAGTTCCCTCCGGAGTTGGGCAACGTGCGCGCGAATCAACCAGGAGTTGTCGACTATCCAGCGGGCGCCATCCGTCAGCGGACGCCCCATTCTGGCTGCTTCCGTGAGCGCGCTGTGAGCTCGATCGAGAATCAGTCTGTTTTTCCGGATTAATGCCAGAACCGTCCGCCGGCGCAAATTCGCGGCCGGGCTCGCTTCCTCTCCCGATTCCCGGCGTTCCGGCAGCTCCGGCCGCAGGACGAAGAAGCCGGAGGCCCCGGGAGGGCCCCACTCGGCAGCGAGACGTTCTGCGTCCGCGGCATTCGTCTCGGCTGCAACAAGAATTTCGTTCCTGAGTCGCAGCGAGGCGAAGCCCGCGAGCCGCGATGGAACGTTTTCGCTTGCGTCGCCGATTTTCCAGAGACGCCGCGATCTCCGCGGCAGAGTTTTCAGGATACGTTCGACCCAACCGCCGGCGGAAGGACCGTATGCCAGGACAATTCGCTTCGAGTCAGACGCGGCCACGGATAATCCGTGTCAGTATGCTGAGGCAGAACAGAACGCTGAAGAAAATCGTCGCCAGTCGCAGGGACTCGGATTGTACTGCCGGATCTGCAAACGTGAGAACCGAACCGGTCAGAGCGAATAACGCGAAGATCATCATCCATCCGAGCACGCCCAGCTCTAAGCAGGTATCGAACCACTGTGATCATCGGATCAGCGGAACTCATAACCGGGCTTCAGTTCACAGCGATAGAGCGTACTGTTTTCCGGCTCGCGCTGCGTCTCACAGCTTGCCCAGCCCGGCGAAACATTCGGCATGATCGGAAACACGATGGGTTTGCCGTCGACTTCCGCTTCAATACAGGTCCCTTCGGCCGACGCAGGGAGCGAAAAATTCAGCGTCCGCGCGAATATGACCGGGTAAGTTTTTCTGGTCGCGTCTGTTACCACATGGCGAACGGCCTCGGCCTGCAGCAGAAAGGTGGTGGTGTCGGACCAGTCACGAACCGTCACCCTGATGACCCGTCCCCCCCTCGAGAAGGCATCGTCTTCGATTCTCGTGAACGGGCACGGCCCCGCTATGCAGGATACGCGCCCATTGCGGAATTCATTTTCGGGTCCGGCGTCCAGTTGCGCGGTTTCGATGACTGCTTTCCATCGTCCGTCCGGGGAACAGGGCTTGCGGCGGTTGCAGGGTACGTTGCCCTTGTTCAAAACCTGAAACACTTTGGCGCCGCTTCCCACATCCACCGCGGCAGCGGTTTTCAGTGTGTATCGCACCGAGAGGTTTCCGATCCTTGTGGCGGTCTGATCAGGAGTTCGAGGTTCGGGCGCAGGAGTCATCTGAACCACATAGAGCTGATCTCCCGCGGGGTCGGCTATCTTATACGGCTGGTAACCGGCGTGGCTGATCCCGAGCGTCAGAGTATGCCGACGGATGACGGAGCGCCGTGCCGTGAGTGCGAAGGCGCCAGCGCTGTCCGACCTGGTTTCCAGGAAGAGCGTGCCATCGCTCACCGTCACATCAGCCCCGCTGATTACAGACTCGCGTGCCGGATCGTCACTTTTGCGCATCACCGCGCCGCGGAGCGTGATGGTACGTGTTCTGAAAAACACAACTACGACGATAATGCCGGCAATGAGCAGGCAGAGAAAGACGAGGATACTTTTTTGGCGCGTGCGGTGGAAGCTGCAAACAGCGTTCCAAACAGCACCTTGGGTTTTCAAGCGCTCGCCGTTAATCTGTAATCGAACGATGAGATGAGATTCTCACGCCGCGAGCTGTTCGCAGGACTCTTTCGCGCCGGCCCTGTCTTTGCCGCCCGATCCGCTTATGCTGCCGGACCGAAGACAGCGGGATTCCTTCCGGTGCAGCCCGCCTTCACACTTGAGGAGGATCGGCTCCTCAACGATCTGGAGCACGCGAATTTCCTGTTTTTCTGGGAGCAGTCGGGCCGCCTGACCGGCCTCGTCAAAGACCGGGCCAATGTACGCAGGAACGATCGCAGTGTGCTCGGCAGTATTGCCGCCACCGGTTTCGGGCTGAGTGCGATGTGCATCGGACAAAAGCGCGGCTTTGTTTCGTGGAGCCAGGCGCGGGACCGGGTGGCACTCACGCTGCGTTCCCTCGCTAACTGGCAACCGAACCACCGCGGCTTTTTCTATCACTGGGTCAACATCGATACGGGCGAAAGAGTCCTGGATTCGGAAGTGTCTTCGGTGGACACAGCGATTCTGCTGTGCGGAGTCCTCACTTGCCGCGCTCATTTTCAGGATGAAGAGATTTCCCGCTTCGCCACACTGATTTTCGACCGTGTGGAATGGACGTGGCTTTCCGAAGACACCACGCTGCTGCCGCACGGGTGGACGCCTGAACTGGGTTTCCTTCCCTATCACTGGGACCTGTACAGCGAACTGATGATGTTATACCTGCTCGGCCTTGGGTCGTCGACAAACCCATTACCGCCGGAGTCATGGAATGTATGGAAAAGGATCACTTTCGAGTACGACGGGCAGAGGTATATCGGGTCATTCGGTCCCTTGTTCGTTCATCAGTACTCGCAGGCGTGGTTCGATTTCCGCCAAAGGCGGGACCGCTACGCGGACTACTTCGAGAACTCAGTTACCGCAACGGACGTCCACCGCCGATTTTGCCTGGACCTCGCGAAGGAATTTCCGGACTACAGCAATGATCTGTGGGGTATAACTGCTTCTGACTCGATTCGCGGGTACGAGGTATGGGGAGGCCCTCCCCGCACGGGCCCGATTGACGGCACCATATCGACCAGCGCCGCAGCCGGCTCTTTGCCGTTTCAACCAAAGGCATGCATCAGAGTTATCCAGACGATAAAAGATCGTTATGGTGTGTCGGCGTGGAATCGTTACGGGTTTGTTAATGCGTTTAATCCCCTGAAGAACTGGTATGACAGCGATGTCATCGGGATAGATACCGGGATCACTATGCTGATGGCGGAAAACGCGCGCACCGGCTTTGTGTGGGAGACTTTCATGAAGAATCCGGAGGCGGCGCGGGGAATGGAACGCGCCGGCTTCAAAGCCGTCTGAGCGAATTCGTCCGGATTCACTCCCTGGCAGCCTTCCTGCACCGTTCCCGCAGTCACATGAACCCCGGCTCGTCTAACGCCTGGACGCAGCGGCTGAGAGCCCTGCGTAACATTCCGCCAATGCTGATGCTCGTCTGGGAATCGGGTCGCGCTGTGGTGCTTTCCTGTGTCCTTCTGCACCTTATAGCGGCCGTGATTCCCATTGCGATGCTTTCAGTCTCGCGGATGATTATCGATGCCGTAGTGACCACCATGAACGGGACGCATCCTTTACCCCGGCAGTTCTGGTGGATTGTGTTTCTGGAGTTTGCCCTGGCGGTATCGGCGGGCATCCTCAGCCGCGCCATTGGGTTCTTTGAGAGCCTTTTCGCGGACCGATTCACGCGCTATGTCAGCCTGCGGGTTATGGAGCACGCTGCAACGCTCGATCTGAAATCTTATGAAAACCCTGCGTTTTATGACAAACTCGAACGCGCACGAATGCAGGCGACGGACCGCATCGCCATGGTACGCGAAGCCGGGTCGGTGCTGCAGCAGGCCATCACCGTTGCAACGCTGTCCGCGGCGCTGCTTATGTACTCGCCGTGGCTTCTTTTTGTGCTGATCGCCTGTCTGCTGCCCGCGTTCCTCGGTGAAACGCACTTCGCTTTTCTCGGGTACACACTCAGTTTCTCTCAGACCGGCACGCGGCGGCAGATGGACTACTATCGCACTTTGGGCGCCAGCAAGGAGTCGGCAAAAGAACTCAGGCTGTTCGGACTGGCTCCTTTCTTCCTGCAACGCTACACGAAACTCTCAGACTCGATCTATCACGAGAACCGGGCGCTCGCACAACAGCGGTTGTGGGTGGGTTCTTTCCTGTCAATCCTCAGCAGCGCCGGATACTATGCCGCATATGTCTATGTCATTTACCGCACGGTGAGCGGCCATCAGAGCGTCGGCACGATGACATTTCTGGCGGGATCCATTGCGGCGACCAGCACGAACATCCAGAACATCTTTAGTTCGTTCTCGAGCATTGCCGATCAGTCGCTGTTCCTTACGGATCTGCGCGAGTTCTTTGCCGTCCGTCCCGCCCTGCGGCCCGCCCGGTCAGCCCTTATCGCGCCCCGCCACATTCAGACCGGCTTCGAACTCCGCAATGTGACTTTTGCCTATCCGGGTTCAACGCGCCTTGTCTTGAACAGGCTCAATATGCGCTGGGAGCCTCGGGAGCGGGTCGCTCTGGTCGGGGGAAACGGGCAGGGCAAGTCTACACTCGTAAAGCTCATCACCCGTCTATATGAACCGGACGAAGGAGAAATCCTGCTGGACGGTGTAAACCTGCGCGATTTCGATATTGAAGATCTTTACAACCAGATTGGCGTCGTCTTCCAGGACTTCATGCACTATGAACTCTCGGTCGCGGAGAACATCTGCATGGGGCGTATTGAAGACTGCCGAGACCCGAAAAAGCTGCAGAGCGCCGCGCACAAGAGCGGTGCCGACACGGTCATCGAGCGCCTCCCCAATCGTTACGAACAGACTCTCGGCCGGCGATTCGAAGGCGGAGTGGATTTATCGGGAGGCGAATGGCAAAAGATAGCCCTCGCCCGGGCATATTTGCGGGAAGCGCAGATACTTATCCTCGATGAGCCCACGGCGTCGCTGGATGCACCGTCGGAACACGAGGTGTTTCAGCGCTTCACGGAACTTACCAAGGGGAAGATGGCCTTATTCATATCGCATCGTTTTTCAACCGTGCGGACGGCTGACCGCATACTCGTTCTGGAAAACGGCAGGATCGCTGAGGAAGGAAGTCACGCGAGGCTGATGAAACTCGGAAGAAGTTACTTCAACCTGTTTGAACTGCAGGCGGCTCATTACCGATGAACCGACGACTGTTCCGATAACTTTCGGGGGCACGGATTTCCAGCGCCATGATGGGGAGATGACCGCAGGTCGCCGCAATAACCAAATGCGGTCGGATATCCAGGCTTATTCCGGACGCCGTTGTGAGATTAATAACCAACTGGAGGATAGCTAACGCGGTGAAAAAGGGTACACGCACCCGATAAAAGGTCTTGCGATTATTTTCGGGCGTTTGCGATACTCGGTGACGAACGCAGCATTGTGCAAAGGAAATTTGCGAAAACCATGATTGGTTCTTGGCTTGCTGTGTGGACTGTAAGATGAATCTGCCTGTGCAGGTTTTTCTGGCGACTCCGCTGTTGCAACTGTGTTGATGACTCAGGGCGGCTGAGGCCGCTCCATAGAGCTTAGACAGTCTCTTTGATGCAATGTCTCCGTGGGACTCAAAGGGCGAAGCTATGCCTTCACGCAGCGGGAGGATCATGGAAAACGTTCTCGGCGACTCTATGCTGTCATCAGAAGGCAGCGCCGCGCGGTGGTACGCCGTAAGGACAAGATCAAGATTTGAAGCTAAGACTTCGGCGGCCTTTCGCGATAAGGGTTTTCCGGAGTTCCTGCCGACCTATCACAGCCGTCGTCAATGGTCGGATCGCGTCAAAAGGCTGCATCTGCCTTTGTTCCCGGGGTATGTTTTCTGCCGTTTTGACGCGTCAGATCCCTATCCTGTGCTGAACAGTCCCGGTGTTGTGCATATCGTAAGTGCGGGCGACGCACCTGTTCCGGTGAGCGATCGGGAAATCGAAGCTGTGAGAAGGATCTGTGCTGCTCCGGTTACAGCCGAACCCTGGCTCGACCCGGTGGTTGGCCGCCGAGTGGTCATCGTAAATGGCCCGCTAAGAGGTATTGAGGGTACCTTTGTCAGGAGGAAGGACGAATGCAGACTGATTGTTTCGATTTCACTGCTCAGAAGGTCCGTGTCGACAGAACTCGACCTTGACTGGGTGAGCGGAGTGCAATAACCGCGGCTGAATAAACTTCACACATGACCAGGGCGCGAAGGCGTTTAGTGCAGGGTCTGGTGCTGGCGTTCCTGCTCGCCGGCGTGTGTATTCTTCTCTGGATAATTTTTCACATCGAACCGGTGGGGCCAAAAGACTATAGTTCGCTGAGCGTGTTTTCGCACGCCGGCCAATACGCGTGATCCACCGCTTAATCGGACGAACGGAAGGAACGAGAATGTTCAGAAACGTCGTTTTGCCGTCTTCACTTCTTATCGCGATGTTTCTCCCTGCAGGGGTGTGCCAGGTGGCGGCACAGTCGCCGACCGCGCCGCGGGAGGACGGTCACGTTGACCAGCAGCTGGCGTTTGCGAACGTGGCTTATGAGCCATTAGGAGCGGGAGATCTCGTTTACGTTTCGGTTACGGATTGTCCGGAAATCACGAGGAGTTACCGGGTTTCCGCCGACGGCGAGCTGAAACTTGCGCTTCTCCGCACTCCTGTTCAGGCGCTGGGAATTAAACCGGCCGATCTGGAACAAACCATTGCCGACGCTCTGAAACAGGAACATATTCTGGTTCAGCCGTCGGTTTCCGTTTCGGTTCTGGAATACCGCAGCAGGCCCGTCAACGTTGTTGGAGCGGTGAGGCGGTCGACCACCTTCCAGGCGCTGGGAGATGTAAAGCTGCTGGACGCCATTGCGAAAGCCGACGGACTTGCTCCTGAAGCTGGGCCGGAGATCCTGGTTTCGAAGATCGGTGCTCCCGACGCCGGGCCAAATGAAATCCGGCATATTCCCGTCAAACAGCTGCTGTCAGGGACTGATCCATCCCTCAATATTTCCCTTCATGGCGGTGAAGAAATCCGGGTTCCGGAGGCCGCGAAGCTTTACATCAGCGGCAACGTCAAGATGCCCGGAGCTTATCCGTTAACCGAGACAGGCACCACAACGGTACTCAAAGCGCTGGCGCTCTGTCAGGGACTTCTGCCTTACTCGCAGAAGACAGCGTATGTCTACCGTCCGGTGCCCGGAACCACAGAACGAAAGGAAATTCCTATCCCTCTCTACGATATCGAGCACCGTAAGACTCCCGATGTCACTTTAGAAGCTAACGATGTTCTTTTTATCCAGGACAACGCGCACAAACGGCTGACCGCAACGGTTCTCGATAAGATTACCGGCTTCGGGGCCACGTCAGCGGCGGCTCTTGCATTCCGGTATTAACGCGCCAGAGAATACACCATGAAATTTCCTGAATCGGATAAGAGACTTCTTACCGCGGGTTCCGCGCCCCTTTTGCGCATGCCCGATGCACGGCCGATAGCACCTGTACAAGTGCTGTCGGCGCCTTCCGGGAACGAGGCAGGCGCGTCGCTGATGCATCTTGTTGGGCTGATCAGCCGCTATAAGTGGAGGATGCTCGCTCTGGTGGTCCTGCTGACGGCCGCAGCCGGAATCGTGTCGCTGAATCTGCAGCCTCTGTATGAATCGACAGCTGTCGTCCGGATTGACCGCCACTCGTCGGGAGGCGTCATCGGTCTTGAGGCAGGACAAACAGTGGCAGTCAACGATATGGATCAGATCATGGCAACCCAGATGGAGATCGTGCAGTCTGATCCGGTGCTGCGGCCGGTGGCCGACAAGTATAATCTTCTGTCCCGCGAGAATCAGTTCCGGGGTCTTAGTGCTGCAGCGGTTCAGCAAAGGCGCCTCGCTCCCGTGTCTCTCAGACGGCTCAAAGTCACCCGGCCGCCAAACACTTATCTCATCCGCATTACCTACAGGGCGAGCGATCCACGCCTCGCGGCAGAGGTTGCAAATGCGATCGGCGAATCATACATTGCGCATGCGTTCGATGCGCGGGACCGCACATTCGAAGAGATTTCCGATTCCATGCGGAAGGAACTCCGAACAGTGAAAAAGCGCATGGAGACCTCAGCCGCAAGTCTCGCTCAGTTTGAAAAGGAACTGAACATGGTGGACCCGGAGCAGGGCTCGACGATTCAGACATCCCGGCTGAAGCAGCTCAACGAGGACTACACCAAAGCCCAGGCGGACCGCCTCCGGAAAGAGGCTCAGCTTAAGGCCATGCAGGGCTCGGACACAGCGGTTGCCGCGGCACAGGCTGCAGGGCACGTGGAATCGCTCGACCTCGCGCTGGAACGCCTGGATGCGGCGCAGCAGCAGTTTGCCGCGGTGCGCGCCATATACGGGGATAACTATTCGGAGTACCGAAAGGCAAAAGAGCAGGTAGACGAACTGCAGAAACGCGTGAAAGAGCTGGCGGCTTCGACGGGAGATCGCGTCAAAGTGGAATACCAGCAGGCGCTCGGGGAAGAGGAGCGGCTGTCCGCGGTTGTCCGCTCGACGAAAAGCGAGGTGGACGGCCTGAGCGCCCGCGCGCTCCAGTATCAGCAGATGAAGAGCGACGCGGATAACGACAAGAAGCTCTATGAGGATCTCGAGCGCAGGACTACGGAGGCCAGTCTCAACAATCAGTTCCAGGACGCCATTATTCAGATTGCCGCGCCCGCGCTGCCGGCCGACATCAAAGTGTTTCCCAATACGCTGATGAACCTGGCGATTGCGTTCGTGCTGGCCGCTGTGCTGAGTGTTATCTGGATCGTCGTCGCAGACGCCGTTGACCTGACTCTGTCGGATCCGGAAGATGCGGCGAGACGACTTGACGTGCAGGTGCTGGGCATGATTCCGGCCACGCGAAATCTGAAGAACCCGGTGGCGATCGCCAATGATGAGATCGACGAAGGACGGTCCGCGCAGGCAACCGAGCGGTTCCGGGAATCGATCCGGGGCCTGCGTACCTCGATCGATCTCGCGAATATGGATCGCCCCGTTCGCTCGATTCTGGTTACGAGCGCGCAGCCGAGCGAAGGCAAGTCCACGACGGCGGCGAACCTGGCGCTTTCCTTTGCTCAGGCCGGGAAACGAGTGCTCCTGATCGATGCCGATCTGCGCGCCCCCACCATGCACAGGCATTTCGACACAAAAATGGGGAAAGGGCTCTCGGACGTCTTGTCATGCCGTGCCGGCTGGCGCGAAGTCATGGTGTGCATCGACCCGTATGAGCTGTATGTCATTCCGGCTGGCCCTGTGTCCCGCCGCGGCGCTGACATGTTCGTACAGACGGCCTCGGAACTGCTGGAGCAGGTCATGAGCGAGTTTGACCTCGTGGTGGTGGATGCCCCGCCGCTGCTGGGCTTCGCCGAGTCTCATTTGCTTGCCTCAATGACCGACAGCGTCATCGTCGTGACGAAAGCGGAAACAACCAGTGGTAAGGCGGTCTCGAAAGCACTCGACGCGCTGATGCGCGATCGGGCAAACATCATGGGGATTGTCATGACGCAGGTCAAGTCTTCTTCGCTGAAAGCCTATGGTGACTACGCGTATGGCTACACCTATGGCTACGGACAACATCGCCGGGAGCGCAATCGCCTGGTGGATGCTGTTGTCGAGAAGACCAGCTGAGGCTCCGAAGTAACCGAGCAAAGAACACCCGAAGCAGACATGCCGGTGAACCGCATCGTTTTGCACACCTCTGAGCCGTCCTCCGGCGCAGCACGGTATGTCACGGAACTCGTGGCTGGCCTCGCCGCCAACGATGCTCAGGTGAAGCTGTTTTGTCCGCCGGGGTTTGACTATCTAAGCGAGGTTCGATCGTGCGGAGCAACGGTCGCACTCTCGGCTCACCGCAGGACGGGTCCGGGGGGACTGGCGGCGCGCGTGGCCGGAAACGTTCGGTTTTTGCTGGGCACCGCGAGGCGGCAACTGGAGGAGACGCAGCGCGGCGATATCGTTCATATTCAGTTTCCGCTCTATTTCCCGGTGGGCCTCGCGTTTTTCCTGCTGGCGCGGATGCGGGGCTGCGCGATCGTTTTCACCGCGCACGACCCGCTGCCTCACAAATGGCTCCTGCCCAATGGTCTGAGGCCGCTTGAATGGAACGCGTTGCGCTTAGCGTACTCACTCAGCGACCGGCTGGTTGTACATAACGAGGTGGGCAGAAAGATTCTGACTGAGAGATTCCACCAGAATCCGCGCAAGATCGTCGCTATACCGCACGGTCCACTGGTGGCGTCACAGCCAATCGGGCCTGCCCCCGAAAGCGGACTTCGACTGCTGGTATTCGGCTCGATCCGAGAGAACAAGGGCGTGCATCTCGCGATACAGGCCGTGCAACTGCTGAACTCGGCAGTCGTTCGTGTCCAGTTAACCATCGCCGGCGAGGTGGCTAACGCACGCGAGCAGGATTACTGGGACTATTGCGCCGGTCTTATCGCTCGGAATCCTGCAGGAATCAGCGTGATCCGCCGTTATATCGA
Source organism: Terriglobia bacterium (assembly GCA_963709215.1). Classification (GTDB taxonomy): domain Bacteria; phylum Acidobacteriota; class Terriglobia; order Bryobacterales; family Bryobacteraceae; genus BOG-234. The sequence continues at coordinate 914,241 of CAVPVO010000002.1, forward strand.
AGACCGCGAAACGGGGCCGCTGCTGGCTGAACATCACGCGATGCTTCTTCCCTACGCAGAGTTCGGTTCGGAGAGCGGTGTCGCTGCCCTGGCATTGGCTAATCGGCGGCCCATCATTGCCTCGCGCGCGGGTGGGCTCGGCGCGATTCTGGCCGAATGTCCGTGTGGAATTGCAATTGAGGAACCTACCGCCAAAGGGGTAGCCGAAGCGATCGTGGCAGCGCGCGACGCCGGACCCGCGGCCCTTCGGCAAATGGGCGAGCGGGGCGCGGCATTTATGGGATCCGGGCGGTCATGGAAGGAAATCGGCCGCCGCACGCTCGCGCTCTACCGTGAGTTAAGCGGAGCGGCCGCGCGCGCTGAACGGCCCTCGCGAATTCTGATGCTGATCACCACGCTCACTTTCGGGGGCGCGGAGACGCAGGTGGTCCGCCTGGCGATTGAGCTGAAGCGGCGTGGCTGGCTGGTGAAGGTCGTCTGCATGGTCGACCCGAGCGCTTTCGTGGATCAGCTTGTGGATGCACAAATCGATGTCGAATCGCTCAGTATGCCGCGCGGTGTTCCCGACCCGAGAGGAATCTGGCGGCTGCGCCACATCGTGAATGCGTTCCGACCCGATATTGTGCACTGCCACATGGTACACGCGAATCTGCTCGGACGGTTCGCCCGCCTCTTCTGCCGAATCCCCGCGCTCATCTGCACCGCGCATAATCTGCAGGAACGTTCCGAAAGAGGCGGCGGCACATGGCACAAGGAATTCCTTTACCGGCTCACCGATTTCCTCGCGGACAGAACCACAATCATCTGCCGCGCGGCTTTCGACCGCTATGTGAAGGTGCGGGCCGTGCCTGCGCGGAAGCTCGAACTGATTCCCAACGGAATCGACACGCAGAGGTTTTCGCCGTCTCCGAATGCACGCGACACGGCGCGGGCGTCACTTGGAGTGGGGCAGCGTTTCGCGTGGCTCTCAGTCGGCCGGCTGGTTGAGCAGAAGAACTACTTGGGCCTTCTGCAAACTCTTACGATGCTGCCTGGTGATGACTGGGTGGTGCTGATCGCGGGAAATGGACCGCTGGCGGACCAGCTTCAGGCCGAGTGCCGCAGGCTGAACCTCGCGGACCGCGTGAGGTTCCTCGGCGCCGGTGAAGATATCTGGCAGCTGTACAACGCCGCTGACGGGCTGGTGATGTCATCCCACTACGAAGGCCTGTCGATCGCTCTTCTGGAAGCCGCGTCGATGGGGCTTCCGGGGGTAGTCACCGATGTTGGCGGAAATGCTGAGGTCGTCATCGACGGGGTTACCGGCTGGGTAGTCGAGCCGGGCAGTCCCGCAAGACTCGCGGCGGCGATGCAAAAGCTGCAGAACTCGCCCGTGGATGCGCGCAGATCGTTTGGGAACGCGGCGCGCGCGCATTGCCAGAAGACTTTCCGTTTCGAAGCCGTAGCCGAACGGTGGATTGAACTTTACAGCCGATATCTGTCGGACCGCCCAGTGAGCCTGTCGTGACAGGGGGAGTAAATCTCAGTGAAAGTCCTGTACATCATCACTCGCGCCGAACGCGGCGGAGCTCAGGTGCATCTGCTCGACCTCGTGGCCAATCTGCCATCCGGGATCGAGCCCGTGATCGCAACCGGTGAAGACGGTTTCCTTTGCGAACGCGCGGCCGGCCTGGGCGTTCCTGTCCGCAGAATTCCTCATCTCATGCAGCCCATCAGCCCGATGAACGATCTTCGCGCGCTCGGTGAGGTCATCGATACGATTCGCGCCGAATCGCCGGATCTGGTCCACGCGCATACCTCGAAGGCCGGCCTGCTGGCACGTCTGGCCGCGCGCCACACCCGGACCCCCGCTGTTTTTACGGCGCATACATGGAGCTTCGCGGACGGTGTTTCGAGGCGCCGGCGCTGGTTCGCAGTTCCGCTGGAACGGCTGGCCGCGGGTCTCGGGGGGAAAATCATCTCCGTTTCGCAGGCCAACATGGATATGGCGCTGCGGCGGAGTATCTCGCGTCCCGATTCAATTGTCAGGATCTGGAACGGCGTGCCGGACGTTGCGCTCCGCGCCACACCGGGTGCGGGAAATCCCCTCACGCTGATTATGATCGCGCGGTTTGTGGAGCAGAAGGATCATTTGCTGCTCATTGAAGCTCTCCGCCTCATTAAAGGGAACTGGCGACTTCTGCTGGTGGGAGAAGGGCCGCTGCGCCCGGCGGTGGAACAAGCCATCTCCGCTGCCGGATTGTCTGACCGCGTAGAGTGCTCTGGTGACCGCTCCGACATTGCCGAACTGCTGGCCGCCGCGGACCTGTTTGTGCTCGCCACGAAATGGGAAGGGCTTCCGCTGAGCATTCTCGAAGCGATGCGCGCCGGACTGCCTGTGATTGCCACGAATGTGGGGGGCGTCAGCGAAGCGGTGACCAATGGGATCACCGGATACCTTACGCGCCTGGGTGATGTCGAAGACATGAGAAACCGGCTAAGTGAGGTTCTTTCGTCCCGGCAGTTGTTGAAACTCATGGGACAGGCCGCGCGCGCGCGCTACGAGCGGGACTTCCACGTGAGGACGATGGCTAATGCTACGTGGGCACTTTACCGGGACGTTATGAACGTGCCGGACATGGAAACACTAACTGAATCGGTAGCCGGAGGTTTGAGATGAGCGTGGCTGCATTTAATGCTCTTTCTCCCGCCTCCCTGCCGCGGGTTAAGAGCCGAAGCGGGCTGACCAGCATCTGCCTTCTCGGCGCTGACATAACGGCGGTCGTGATCGTGGCGGCGATGATGGTGCTGTTCGTCGACCGGTGGTTCGACCTTTGGAAAGAGTTTCTGCTCGCGCAGACCGCGATGATGGTGATCTTTGCCGGGCTCGAGCTTTATCCCGGCTGCGGCCTTAGTCCGGCGCGCGAACTCAGGGAGATTTTTACCGGCGCCACCATCAGCCACGGCCTGGCCGCGAGCGCTTTCTTTGTCTGGCGCCCTGCCGAAACCATGCTCAGCGCCGGCATCTGTTTCTCCTGGGCGGCGACTCTGATTTTGATCGTGCTCTCGAGGTCAGCGGTGCGTCATCTCTGTGCGGAAAAGCCCTGGTGGGGTGTGCCGGCCGTGATTTTCGGCTCCGGCCAGACCGCAAGATCGGTTTTGCGCCACATTCGGGCCTATCCTTCCACCGGGCTGCGGATCGTGGCGGTCTTCGAAGACTTCTGCCCCGCCTGGCCCGAACTGGACCAAAGCGATCTCTTTGTGACCCGTAGATCGCATGCTTCTTTTTACGCGCTGAACCTCGGCGTGACGCACGCCATTGTGGCCTTACCCGATGCACGCGGCAGTGAGATTCGCGCGCTGATCAAAAGCGATGCCCGGTATTTCAAACAGCTGCTGGTCGTCCCCGATCTGGCGGGACTGTGTTCTATGTGGGTTGGCACCCGCGATCTGGGCGGGATGCTCGGCCTGCACATCAGCCAGACACTGCTGCACCGCGGGCCGCAGCTGTTCAAGCGCGCCTTCGACCTGCTGCTGGCGGGGACAGCCAGTCTTCTGCTTCTTCCCGGGTTCGGCCTGATTGCACTCGCTATCGCCATCACATCGCCGGGGCCGGTGGTGTATGGCCAGAAGCGCATCGGGCGGCACAACACGCGGTTTACAGCATGGAAATTCCGCTCGATGTGCGCGAATGCGGACGAGGTCCTCGCGCATCACCTCGAGACGAATCCGGCGCTGCGAAGCGAGTGGGAAAGGGATCATAAGCTGAAGAACGACCCGCGCGTGACCGCGGTTGGTCGCTTTCTGCGGAAGACCAGCCTCGATGAGCTGCCCCAGCTCTGGAACGTTCTCAAAGGCGAGATGAGCCTTATCGGACCGCGTCCTATCGTGGACGCCGAGATAGTGCGGTATGGCGATTCGTTCGATTCCTATCAGAGCGTGCGGCCAGGCATCAGCGGCATGTGGCAGGTCTCCGGCAGGAACAACACGAGCTACGGAGAGCGAGTTCAGTTTGATGAATACTACGTGACCAACTGGTCCATCTGGCTCGACCTCTACATCATCGGGAGAACCGTTAAGACGGTGCTCCTGCGGGAAGGAGCGTACTGACGTGGATCAGCGGAACAACAAGTGGCGCGCGAAGTACGCCACAGCAGCCAGAAACAGCGCGACAGCCATGCAGCCGCAGGTTGCCTTTACCGATTGTGCGCCGTGCGTGAAGTCGCTCAGATCGACGCGCGGGTTTTCCACGCCATCGCGTCCCTGTTCCTCCTGCGACCCATTCGCCATCTCCAGCACATCGTAGCTTACGGGTATTCAGGCCGATCATAATGAACGACCTCGTTCACAAGAAAAGGCAGCGCGTGATGTACATCATTACGCGCGCTGAACATGGCGGCGCGCAGTCCCATGTGGTCGATCTTGTGCGCGGATTCCGCGACGAATTCGACCTTTCTCTGGCGGTCGGTGAAGAGGGATTTCTTACCGATGCCTGCCGTGCCGAGTCGATTCCCGTCCATCTGATCCCGCACCTCGAAAGGGAAATCAGACCGTGGTCGGACACGCGGGCACTGTTTGAAACTCTCGATCTGCTTCGGGCGGAGCAGCCGGACCTGATTCACGCGCACACCTGGAAAGCGGGGTTCATAGGCCGGATGGCAGCCCGGCTGCGCGGTATTCCGTCCATCTACACAGTGCATATGTGGCACTTCGGGCCGGAACTGCCCCACTCGTGGCGCGTCTTTGGTCCGGGTCTGGAACGTACCGCGGCGCGCTGGAGCAGGCGCACCATCACCGTCTCACGTTCCGGTTCGGAGGTGGGTCAACGTTACCGCATTGGCTCGCCTTCGCGCATGGTCGCCATCCATAATGGAATCGGCGATTCTCCCCGGCGGGTTCGTCACGGTGAAAACCGGATACCGGTCGTCGTGATGGTGGCGCGTTTCACCTCATTGAAGGATCACGAAACCATCGTGCGCGCGTTTGCGGAGCTGAAAGTGCCCGCCCGCCTGCAACTGATTGGCGACGGTCCGACGCGCGCGGCTACCGAACACCTCGCAGCGGGTCTCGGCATTGCGGATCGGGTGGAGTTCCCTGGCGATCGGGATGATGTCAGCCGTCTCCTCAGTCGAGCTGACGTTTTCGTTCTTGCTTCCAAACTCGACAACTTGCCCATCAGCATTCTGGAGGCGATGCGCGCGGGGTTGCCGGTGATCGCGTCTAATGTCGGGGGGATTTCCGAATTAGTGGTTCACGGCGAGACCGGGTTGCTCGTCCCGCCTTTCGCCGTTACGCCGATGGTACAGGCGCTCAGTGAACTTCTTGTCGATCCCGGCAGGCGCGCGCGTCTTGGTTGGTGCGGCCGGCGGCGCTACGAGAAGAACTTTTCGCTGAGTCAGATGATCGAACGTACGCGGGCGGTTTACATCGACGTCCTGGACGAGGCTGCCAACAGGAGACGCGCCGACGCCGGCGTCGTGGATTCGCAGGAAGCAGTGTTGAATTTCCTGCCCCCGCGCTAGAGGTTTCTGAACCGTGACTGTAAGGGAGCGGCGCTCTCAGATTTCCGGCCCCGGGCCAGACCCCGCTTAACTATGGCTCAAGTATTCACCAGTCCGCTGTCGGCACGTTCCGCGCTCCCTGCCGATTGCCGGACAATCGGTAGTCTGATTCGCCGGCATGCCGCCATCCGGCCGCAACACACCGCGGTTGTGGCCCCGGGTTTTCCGCCATGCTCGTACGCCGAACTGCAGCAGCACATCGAACGAATCGGCGCTGCGCTTCATCAGGCGGGACTCGGCCGCTCCAGCCGGGTGGCGATACTGCTCCCCAGTTGCCCGGAACTTGCGCTGACGGGGGTCGGTGTTGCCGCTAACGCGGTTGCCGTGCCCTGTAATCCGGCGGTCGCTGCGGTCCAGTTTGAGCAGCTGCACGCCAGGCTCGGGTTTGCCGCGATCGTTTTGCCGGCCTGGCTGGAGCCCCCCGCCTGGCTGGACAACATGGACGGAGAATTCGCCGTTCTTCGCGTGACGAGGGCTGAAGCCTCCCTCGCAGAGGCCGTTATAAGCGGCAGCGAACGGGGAGCCGTGCTCTCCCGCGCAGACGCGGCCGATGCGGCTTTGGATGATGCCGCGCTCATTCTGCAAACCTCAGGGACCATCGGTCCTCCCAAACTGGTCCCCGTCAGCCACCGCAATCTCCTCGCGATGGCGCACCGCATGGAGTACTGCTTCGAGCTTTCTCATGTCGACCGGTGCGCTTGTCTGCTTCCGCTGTACTATGCGCAGGGCATCAAGTCGGCGTGCATTGTGCCGCTGCTTCTCGGCGGCAGCATTGCCATCCCCCAGGCACCGGTCCTCGACACCCTGGAGACATGGCTGTCTGAACTGCAGCCCACGTGGTTTCCGGCAGGCCCGACATTCCTGCAGGCTGTCCTTGAACGAGTGCGCGGAAATTCGGCGTTGCGTCACAACCTGCGATTCCTCATTTCCGGGTCGGCGAGTCTGCCTGAACAGGTTCGCACCGGAGTTGAGGATACTCTCGGGATTCCGCTTCTGGACGCATGGGGCATGACCGAGATCGGTCTGCTGACCGGCAACTCGATACGGCCCGAAGAGCGCAAACCGGGCACAGTGGGATACGGCTTTCCCGACGAAGTGGCAATCATGGCTCCGGACGGCAGGCTTTGCGACGCGGACGAAAAAGGTGAGGTCGTGGTGCGCGGCCCGGCTGTTCTGGCCCAATACATCGACGATGACGCCCTGAATCGCGACGCCTTCTCCGCGGGGTGGTTTCACACCGGGGACCTCGGTTCCATTGACAGTGACGGCTATCTGACGATTGCAGGGCGCCTGAAGGAAATCATCAACCGGGGCGGCGAGAAGATTTCGCCTGATCTGATCGAGCGTGCGCTGCGTCGGCATCCCGCGGTACGCGAAGCCGCCGCGTTCGCGGTTCCCCATCCGCGCCTTGGCGAAGACGTCGCAGCTGCGGTCGTTCTTCAGTCCTTCGCCAATCCCGCGGCCGCAGATCTGCAGAGTTTTCTCAGCGCCGGCCTTCCCATGCAGATGATTCCACGCAGCATCTTTTTCGTGGCGGCGCTTCCAAAAGGGCCGACTGGAAAAATTCTGAGGAAGGAACTGAGTGCGTCCTGCCGGCCTTTTGCTGACCGAACGCCGGCTCCGCCGGAGAGCGAAACCGAAACACAGCTTCTGACAATCTGGCAGCGCCTCCTGCAGCGTCCGGATATCGGCATCGACGACGACTTCTTCGCGGCGGGCGGAGATTCGCTGCTGGCCGCGCAGATGCTGCTCGATGCGGAACGTGTCACGCGAAAGCTTCTGCGGGGCGGCATTCTTCCGGTACCTGCCACCATCCGGTCTCTTGCGAAGGCTGCCATCGCAGCCGAACCACTTGCCGATGATGCGCTCACCGTGCGGATTGACGGCGCGCGGTCCGGCGCGCCATTTTTCTATTGTCACGGCGACTATATGTTCGGCGGCCGCTATGCTTACCGGCTGGCGGAGTTATCCGGCGGGAGTCAAACGTTCTGGCTGCTAAACAACTACAACCTCACCGACAGCCGCGGCGTTCCGACGATTGAAGAGTTGGCCGCCGGGTATATGCCGGCCATCCTTGCCGCGCAGCCTGCGGGACCATTCCGGCTCGGGGGCCACTGCAACGGCGGACTGATGTCGATGGAACTGGCGCGTCAACTGTCGGCGATCGGGCGAGAAGTGGAAGTCATCATTTTGATCGAGCCGATCTCCCTGAATGCGCGGCCGGCGTTCCGCACAATTGCCCGTACTCTCGAAGCACTGGTCGCGGTAATCCCGGACAGAAAATTGGGACGCGTCATCCGTGCCGCAATCATGTTCCAGTTCTGGAGAGCTTTCCGTTGGGTCTGTGAGCGGCTTGGCCTGAACAGCCCCTCTGAGGACGATCCGGCGTCGTGGGCTCTAGAGTCGAGGCAAACCAGGCTTGTTTATCAGCGACTCATGGCCAACTACATTCCTTCGCCCACGCGGGCGCGTATTGTCTGCCTGACTGCCGCGGGCAGTACTCGCGCGGTTGAGTTCGACTGGAAACCGTGGAAGCGCCTGAGCCCCGATGTTGTGGCGCGCGTCATCCCCGGCAACCACATCTCCTGCCTTACAACTCATATCGAAACTCTTGCGAAAAATATGACAGAAGCTCTGAAGTCTGGGAACCACGCGGAGAACTACGCGGAGAATCTTCGTCATGCCAGCTAGTTCGGGCGGGCGCCTGAAAAGCCTCGACGGCGTGCGCGGAGTTGCAATTCTGAGCGTGATCGCCTATCACACCCTTCTGATCCCCGACCGGCCCGCCATTCTTCCCACCCTTTGGTCAGCCGTTATGAACTCGACCTGGGCCGGCGTGGATCTGTTCTTTGTGCTTTCCGGTTTCCTCATAACTGGCATACTGATTGATTCCCGCACCGAAACCGGTTACTTCAGAAACTTCTATGCCCGCCGGACTCTGCGTATCTTTCCTCTCTATTACACCGTTCTGATCGCTGTCTTCGTCCTGCCGCCGCTTGTTGCATCGAGGTGGCTGCCGGCGGTTTATTCGGAGCTTTTCCGCAACCAGTTGTGGCTATGGACTTATCTGCAGAACTATCTGCAGGCCAAAGGCCCGCATCAGCTACCGGGATTCGGTCATTTCTGGAGCCTCGCAGTCGAGGAGCAGTTCTACTGGCTGTGGCCACTCGTTGTGTTCTTTTCAGGCAATAAGACTCTGCTGAGAATCTGTGCCGCGGTGTGCATCCTGAGCCCGTTGCTGCGCCTCGCGCTTTTGCAATGCTGCCTGACCCCCTGGGCGGTAAGAGAACTGACCTTCACCCGCGCCGACACACTCCTGTTTGGCGCCTGTGTGGCTGTTCTGGTTCGTGAATCAGCCCTTGCGCTTCGTTTAAGAACTGTCGTCAGGATAATGGTCGCGGCGGCTGCGGTTTGTCTGGCTGTTATTCTCGTCTTGCGACATTGGCTGCCTTATGAAGGTCCGGACATGGAGGTCCTTGGATACTCTTCGCTCGGGCTTCTTTTCGCCACTTTAATTTACACGCTTGTCACACGTGACGGGCGCCTGGGGCGCTGTTTTTCCACCCCGGTCCTGCGCTGGTTCGGTAAGTACAGTTACGCGATTTACGTATTTCAGGCGCCGCTTGCCGTGGCTTTCAAAGCATTGATGCAACGCGTGGTTCCGGGCGCGCCGGAGTTCCTCAGTGTCTTGATCGTCTTCGCATGCACTACTGCCGTCAGTTGTGCGGCGGCACTTCTGAGCTGGAATTTGCTCGAAACCCGTTTCCTCCGCCTCAAGCGGTACTTCGGGAGCCACCCCTCGCCCGCGGAAGCACCGATTGCGTCGCTGCCTCAGGTCGCGGCAATCTGATATGTCTCCGGCTCTCTCTTACACTTACTCGTCCGGCAGGTCCGGAGCCGCGTTACTTTCGCGCGGCCTTGCGCTGCTGGTCCCGCTGCTTCTCGGCATCTATTGGTTCGTTTACCAGTCGGACACAGACCTCGCCATACGCGCGCTGCGTCCCGCGATGCTTTCCGCAACTCTTCTCGCGGCATTGATCTGGACCAGACCGGCCCTGACCCAGGCCGAGCTTACTCTTGGACGAATCCTGGCAGCGATGTGCGTCGTCCTGCTCGTTCCATCCCTCGCCGCAACCAGTTCCTCCCGCGCGTTGGCCGACTGGCTCAAGATGGCCTTCCTTTGTGTTATCGCCCTTCTTATTTGCCGGGCATTGCGCGACCCCGGCACGGCACGGGCGTTCGGCCGCGGCTTGATTGTTGCCTCCGTTCTGGGGGTTGTCCTTATCGTCTACTTTTACATAAGTCTGGTTGGATTTACCCTGCCGACCTACCAATCGGCCCGCGTTCTGAAAGCTACAGCCCTCCTGCACGCGAACCTTCCACTCAATGCGGCCGCATTTTCCTGTGTATACGCCTACGTGTGCGGAATGTGTCTGCTACCGGGACGCCGTGCGCTATGGTGGCTGGGCCTGGTGGTTTTCACCGTCTCGTCCGTGCTTACAGGATCGCGCGCCCCTATCGCAATATTGCTTGCGAGCGCTCTGGCTCTGGGCCTGGCGAATGGTCTCGTGAGCCGGCACTTTCCTACGCAGTTCTTTACTTGGCTGGCGATCTTCAGCCTGATTGCGGGCCTGATCGTGGCTACTCAGGTGGTAACTTTCTCCCAGATGTCGAAGGCAACCGAGGGCCGATGGGATTTGTGGTCCGTTGCATGGCAGAAATTCACCGAGCGGCCATTATTCGGTTACGGATTCGATTCCTGGCGCGACGATCTGGTGTCCCGGCTTCCTGGTGAGTACCGGCTAACCTCTTACGACGCCATAAATCTTGCCGGCGGATACCACAGTGAATATCTGACGATGCTGGCGGAACAGGGTCTGATCGGCCTGTTTCCGGTCCTGGCGCTTTTCGTCTTTCTTTTACATTCTTCCTGGAAGCTTGCCTTCCAGCGCACCGCGACGTGGCGAAATGGCCAGTGGGCGCTTTTTGGATGTCTGTTTCTGCTGCTTCGCGCCGGCGTTGAAGCGCCGGGTTTGTTCGGCTATGGACAAGAGCCCGCGGACTATCTTGCATTCATTTTCGTGGCGATTGTGGTGAGCCGCTTTTCCGTGGAAGAGGACTTCTGGAAATGGGCGCAGCGGCAGCAGCAGACGCGCTCTTATTCAGCCGCGGCTGTCTGTAACTGAGTCGCATGATCCTCGCCGCAGCCTTATTTCTTACGATGACGCTTGCTTTCGCGACGGCGCCCGCCGCCGCTTCCGGCTATCGCCTCGCGTTCGAGGACGACTTCCGCAGTTTCGATTTGAGCCCGGATGGCTTCGGATCGCACACCTGGTATGAGGGCGTCTGGTTCAATCCCAAACACGCGCCCCTTTCGAATATTTCCGCTTCTTCTTCCGGACTTACACTTGTTTGGCGGCGTGGCCAGGAAGCCGCCGACACATCGGTCACCACGCTGTCGCACGATCTTCGGCATTCCCGCGCCTGGCGCTACGGCTATTTCGAGGCCCGCATGAGATGGGACGCTGTGCCGGGCGCCTGGCCCGCCATCTGGTTGATTCCTGTGCCCGATGTGAAAGGCAAAGCCACCTGGCAGGATTCCGGCGAATCCGGCGAAATCGACATCTTCGAGGGGCAGGGAAGTCAGCCGCACGCCTTCTTCGGTACCGCGCATGACTGGATCAATCTTCACGATAATCCAAGCAGAAATAATGCCTTCCCGTTGCCTGGCGGCGCCGATTTCGAGCAGGATCACATCTATGGACTCTTATGGACCCCCGGCAAGGTCACCTGGTACTTTGACAACCGGCCTCTTCACTCCGAACCGCTTCCGCCCATCTTCGATCACCAGGACTACCTGATAGTTCTCTCCATGCAGGAAGGAGAGGACTGGAAGCCCAACAACCTCAAAGGAGTAGACGCCGCGCGGATGGCAATGAACGTCAGCTGGGTCCGCGTCTGGCAAAAAACAAATGCAGACCACTGAGACTTTTCCTCACCTCGACTGGCACGCCCGCGAACGCGGCATTGCCCCGCAAACACTGGTGCGTATTTTTCTCCTGGAGAGGGACTTCCACCGGAGAATCCTCGCCACTGAATCGGCCGAAGACAGAGGACGCCAATATCACGAACTTTATAAGGAGGTTTACCGGCTCCAGCTTGAAGGCGCGCTGGGTGAGACCCGCCCCAGCCCGGAGAATTACGTGCGGCTGATATTCACGTTTCGGCGTGAACTGGAGAACCGGTCAATTCTCGAGGTCGGCTGCGGTGATGGCATCTTCCTTGATCAGGTCGCGCGTCTCTTGCCGCACGGCGAACTCTGCGGGCTCGACACCTCCGATGTCATGCTGCCGCAGGAGCACGCGGCTATTCGGTTTCTGCGCAGCGATGTGGTTTCGTTCCGCGTCGAGCATCCCTTCGACATCGTCTTCTCCCATCAGGTGCTGGAACACATTGCCCCGGCCGACCTGGGCAACCACGTGCAGTCGATCCGCGCGGCACTTCGAAACCATGGCAAATTCATCGTGAGTCTGCCCAACCGCTACTGGGGACCGCAGGACATCACGCGGATCGTCGATAACACCTTCAGCGGCCGCGTGCCCGCTCAGGGCTCTCACCTCAACGAAGGTTCTTACACGGAACTGGTGCCGCAGCTGGAAGCCGCCGGCTTCCGCAATATCCGAACGGTCCTCCCGTTCGCTCACCATTTTCCCGCCCTTCGGCCCGTCCGGGTGAAACCCCGGCTGAATCGCTTCATCGAACGGCACTCTGCCGTGCGGCGCGTGGCCAATCTGGTCCGCTCGAATGGCCGCCCGGTCTTCAAGAACCCCGTCATCCTGATCGCGGAGAAATAGCAGAACTTTGCGCCGCTTCACTCGCATACCCAACTCCGCCCTGATCGTGCTGCTGGCACTGGGTCTCGGCGCGTTGTTCAAGCTCTCGGCTTTCGGGCGCGAAGCGTTCATCACCGCGCGCTTCGGCCTCTCTTCCGTCACCGACGCTTACTTCGCGCTCCAGCAATTCCCCGTGACCGCCGCCACATTCATGTTCGGACCCTTCGCCCGGGCGTTCACTCCCGCTTATTCCGAAGCGTGCGACCAGGAGGGCAAAGCATCCTGGCTGCCGGGCCTGATTTTCTACGCGGCGCTTGCAGGTCTCGGGTGCACATTACTCAGCTTTCTTCTTGCGCCGCAGATCCTCGCGGCATTCACGCGCTCCGGATCGTGGGCGACTCTCGCACTGCTGGCTGTCTGCTACGTGCCGATCGTCTTCACCGGATTCCGCGTCGCCACATGGAACAGCTACGGCCGAAACCTCAGCGCACTGACGCTGGCAGGTGCACCCTACGTCGTCATGACGGCCGCTCTTATCGGCATGTACTTCGCCGGGACCATGGGCAATCTGAGCCTCGCGCTCTCGATGAGCATCGGTTTTGCCGGCGTGGGCATCTTCAGTGCGATTGGTCTGTTCACTCGCGAACATCCATTCCGGTCGGCCGCCAACATCCTGCGGCCCTGGCGATTCGAAGCATTCCGCCGCTTCACGCGCCAGCTCACCGCTTCTTCCGTCGAAACCATCGGCTTCTCCATCAATCAGTTCCTGATGCTTTATTTCATGGCGCGCGCGGGCACCGGCGCCGTGTCAGCCAACAACTGCGCTACGCGCATCGGGATGCTCGGCTACAGTCTCTTCGCACAGCCCCTCGTGCAGTTGCTGCAGGCCAGGCTCTGCCGGAGCGCTGAGGCCGATCGCGATGGCGTGGCGAAACGCTACATCTCGGCTCTCGCCGTGGGCGCTGCACTGTTTGCAATCTCGCTGTTCGTGGTACGCCGCCCGCTCGTTTCTCTCATCTATCTGCGCGGCAACTTTTCCGCGTCGGCGCTCGAGGAGGTTCTCGCCATACTTCCCGCCTGGCTGTGCTACTTCGTCGTGCTCTGCCTGAACACGATCATCTCCCAGTACATGTTTCATGCCGGCATCGGATACCGATTCACGCGCAACATGCTCGCCGGATACGCCGGCACAAACATACTGCGCGTCGTCATCGGTCAGTCCATGGGCGCGCCCTGGATCGTCTGGTGCGGCGTTATCGCCGAGGGTGCAGCTTTCCTCGTTAACGTCCTGACCTCCGTCATACGGTCCCAATGGGTCTCGTCGAACACCCCGGCCCCCGTTGCCGTGGCATATGAAGAAGTCTGAGAGGTTCGACATTGCACGGGCCGACCGCACTCAAAATGAAAAAGACAATCGTTCCCATCTGCTGCCTCACGGCCTCCATAAGCTTCGCCCAGACCGGCACCAATCTGACGAGCACAGCGGTGCGGCACCCGGTAACGCCTAAGCCCGGCGATATCGTCGTCTCCGGGCCGCCTTATAACGCTCAGTGCACTGGTACGTCCGACGACACCGCGGCGCTCAATGCCGCCGCCGCCGCAGCCAACACCGCGGGAGGGGGAAGGGTACTGCTGCCCGCGGGCGTCTGCACCACGAGCACCGGTGTGCCGATTTACAGTAATGTGACCTATGCCGGGGAAGGCGCCAACGTTACGCAGGTGGCGTTGCTCAACGGCGCCAACAGGGACGTCTTCTACGGCACTGCGAACGGTTATGGCTCCACCATGGTGAACTACTCATCCGGCTATCAAACCGGAGCCGTGGCTGCTATTACCGGCTGGGCGATCACGGATCTCACCATCTATGGAAACGCCGCCAATCAGCAATCGGGCGGGGCGGGCATCCGGCAGTATGGATATTCGTTTCTGATCCAGAACGTAACGATTACGGACACGTTCGGCGACTGCCTCTACAGCGACTACAACGCACAGCTTCCCAAGCCGACCGGCCTCCAGGGTGTGCTGGTGAATGTCACCGCCTACCACTGCGGCGTCAATCCCGCCAACAATACGGTTTATACGGTCGGCGCCGTGGGTATTCGTTGGGCCGGCCCGACGGATTCACAGTGGACGAACATTATTACCTATCAGAACGCCAGCCACGGCGTCATGATCGGCCCGAACGGCGGCGCCACCCAGATATCCTCGCTACATTCGTTCGCCCCGCCCCTCGGGAATAACTCAGCCAGCGCCATTTTTGAAGGCGGCTCGAATCAGTGCTCCAACTGCGAATTCGAGGGCTCGGATACCGCGCAGCTGGTGATGCTCGGTGGTGGCAACGAGAGTCTTATGGGCGGACACATCTTCCAGCCGCCCGCCGAACAGATTGGTTCGGTCGGTATTCAGCTTGGGCAACTCGCCGGAATGAACACCTATGCCGGGGTGTATTGGCAGAAGAATCCGGGTAACCCCACGCCGGCGGTCGGCGATGGTCTCACAGCCAGTTCGGATGGCAACTTCATTTCGACGCGCTTCGACAATATCTGGAATGGCGCGCTCTACTTCGTCAACGAGCAGAACGGCCAGTACATGATCACCACGAACACCACAACCGGTGCTTACGTCCAGGGAACGCCCGCGGCCAGCGACAACTGGAATATCGCCGGTACCGGGCTCACTTGCGCGAACACGCTGGCTACCTGCGGCGGCACGCGTCTTTTATCTGGTGATACCAACTCGTTCACCATTTCGACCACCAGTCCGTATCCACTCGATCTTCTCAACTTCAACAGCCTCAATAAAGCCCTGCAGCTTCCCAACGGTTCGGACATTCAGTTGTACTCTGGCAATTACACGACGCCAACGTATGGCCTCGGCGTCGGCGGCCATGGTCTCAGTTACAATTCCGGCACCGGTGGCTTCATTGACTCCTATGCGACCGGCGGCTGGATAAACGGCGGCGGCTGGGCGCTGGCGCCCACCGCTTCGCAGGCGGTCGCGAGCGGCGGCATCATTCTGCGAAATGTCAACGGGTACGAATACGAAACGATTCCGGTGGCAGCGTCCTCGGCCGCGACCGGAGCCGTCCTCGAGGCCGGGGCCGTCAACGGCCAGCAGATCACGGTCATCAATACCTCCGGAAACCCGATCACCTTTGCCGCTGCGGGCACCAGTAATGTCGCTGATGGTGCCGGCGATACCATTGCTCCGCTGCGGGCCGGAACCTTTCGGTGGCTGGCTGCCGCTTCGCTTTGGTATCGCGTGGGCACGAACTAATGTCCGCACCTACGAATCCCGCATCTCAGACGACGGGCAGAAACACGCCCGACGAGCTCGAGAACCCGCTGACTCCCACCTGTATCATCTGATTACCGGCTGTGGCCGATGCCGGCACGGTCACGCTGATCACATAGACACCCGGTGACACTTTGGCCGCGTATTGCACTGTCGCGGCCACGCCCCCGATTGTCGCTGTCACGGGCATTACCACCGGCGCCCACCCTGTCACTGTCTGGAGTGCCGGTGTCGCCGGCGACGTCGGGCCGAGTCCGGTGGCCAGGAGCGTAACCGTTTCCCCCGGATAGGCCGCCGCCGTGGTTGTTACGGCCGCGCCACTCGCATGGAACGCCTGACCATAGGCGATTCCACCGCTGTTTGTCTGGAACAAAGCGGGAGCAAATTTCTGCAGCGTTACGGACCCGGCATAGGTCGATCCGTTGACGGTCAGTTGTACCGGGACGTTCCCCACAGCCGTGTCGTCCGGCGAAACCAGCACCACCTGGTTCGGACTGATGGAACTCATTGCCGCCTGATTTCCGTTGACCGTGGCCGAAATCCCTCCCAGTTGAGTCGGCAGCTGGTTTCCCACCAGCGAGCCGAGCGAAAGCGTCTCGGTAATTGTTCCGAAGCCCCAACCCTGCAGCGACACCAGGGATGACGGTGACACGACCGGTTGCCACGTGGCGGCGCTCATCACGTTGCTGAGCGTGGTCGAAGGAGCCGCCACCGGCGTCTGACGCTGCAGCAGGATTCCATCCATGGCTGAGAGTGTCACGCTCGATGCCGGCGCGCCGTTGTTATAAAGCGCGGCCGAAGTCACGTATACAGCGTCGGCGTTCAGCAGCCCGGAGCCTGCGTTTGAGATCTGAAGCACGGGATTACCGGCCGCCGTCAGACTGAATGTGCCGATCGTGTACCACTGATCTCCCGCGCTCGCCGCGGTCTGGTTCAGTGTCGTGGAATATACCACCCTCCCGCCCGACACGATCTGATACTCCGCGTTATTCGTGAAGCTCGAAGCGTTGGGCGCTGCCGGCAGCCAGGCCTGAATCGTGTAGGTGCCGTCCGCCGGGATATTCAGATTCCACTGCGCCGTTCCACTGCCGCTGACCTGATGGAGCGTGCGGTTCCAGGCGTGGTAGTAAGGTGCGTTCGCCGTTTCGCCGCCGCCCGTGGACGAATATCCGGTGTCGTATGTGACGGTGCTCCAGGAGCCGGCGGTAGCGCTGAATGCGGGCGCGGCGTCGTCGACGATGTATTGATACATGGGCGCCTGCGTTCCGCTGAATCTCTGAAAGCCGGAGCCCATCGATATCGTCTGCGGAGCCGTCGTGCCGTTCAGGAGCACGGTGCCGTTGGTGAAATCGCGCCGGTAAAGGGCTGACGGCGCCACCGACAGAACCACTCCGTCAATCCAGACGTTCCCCGCTGCGTCGCCCATGAAGAACTGCATCCGGCCATCGGTCGCCGTGGTCGTGGCCACAAACGATACGGTGTAGAGCGTCCACGAAGTCGTGATCGCGACGCTGGTCTGAGGTCCGTAAGCCGCATAGTTCGGCGCGCCTCCCTGCTCGTTCACAACAATGTTCCGCGGATTATCGGCGCGCGCCCAGAATTGCAGCTGGTAACTCACGCCCGCCGTCAACGAGACGCTATCCTGCTCCAGTGAAACCTGCCACCCAGCGGTCCCGGCGGTCGTAACCGAGACATGCGCCGAGGTGTTCCCCTGAGCAACAATCGAGGTGTCGCCCGCCAGTTGGGCGCTGGCAGAGGCGGTAGTGCCCAAGGTCCAGCCGGCGAATGCGCTCTCGAAGCCGCCGTTGGTCAGCATGTTCGAAACGGTCGTGAGTCCGATCTGCGTGGCTGGTCCAAGCGGCATGCCGAGATTGAAGTTGTATTCGTCATACCACCAGTTGACTCTGGAGCCCGTGTCGCCGAAATCGTAGGCTGAAAATCCATCATTCATCAGCGCGTTAGCCAGACCGAAGCGCACATTGGGGTAGAACGTCTGCCCGAACGCCACTGTCGAAGGCAGCGCACCGGTCAAAGGCGTGTAGCCGTAGCCGTATGCAATCTGATTGGGCGGAGAAGACTCGAGCATTGTGATCGCCGGCGACTGCCCTGACACGAACCACGACTGGTAAGCGTTTGCGAGCGAAGAGAACGCCGCCGTCCCTTCCCGGACGTTGACCACCGGAAACAACAGGGCGTCTCCGTTGAAGGCAGCGAGCGCCGTTGGCGAGGGAGGCGTCGCCCCCATGTGTCCCACCGCGTAAGCGTTCGGCATGAGCTGCCGGAACGCCGCAACCTCCTGATACACACCCGCGCTCCAGGCTGCGTCGAGTGCCGGTCCATTATCGGCGACGCCATCACCGTTAATATCGATCGCCACGGGATTCCCGTACATGTCGGTCAGATTCGAAATGGTCGTGCGTATGTTGTCGAAGAAAGTGCCGTCGAACAGATAGCCGCCCGCCGCCGCGGTCTGTGCCGCGTAAGCGCCCATGAACTGCGCCACAGCCGGGTTGGTCAGATTCAGAACGTAGTCACCCGGCCAGTCCTCGATCATGTTGCCGGCGGTGTTCCGCAGGAAATAGCTGGAGGGTACCGAAGGCGTGCCCATAACGGTCTCCATGCTGTTAATGGAGGGCAGGATCAGCACACTGCGATTCGTGGACCGGATCTGCACTGCCTGCGCCGGAGTAAAACCGGCTCCCAGAAACAACTGGATCTGCGACGCCTGCGCCGGCGTGTTTGTAAGAAAGCCCTCGCCCGTCCATATGCTGCCGATGTGCGGATAGGATCCATTGGGAGCTGAAACGGACCGGTACGTCAGCACCGTCGGATACGCCGGATTCACATCGCACGCAAAGTAAATCGAGTTGGTCACCCGCGGATCGGAGGAAAGCCCGGCGATGGTCCCGCTGTGGCTGGTCACCTCGCTCGAGTCGAAGGGCTGCATCGAACTCCATGGCGCCAGCGAACCCACTGAGTACCGGCACGCTGTTGCCTGCGGCGTTGTGAACGTCAGCGGCGTCGTACTGCTTCCCGGTGGCAGAAGCCCGGCGGGTGGATTCACGGCATTGAGCGTCACCACCGCAAAACTCGCACTGCCGCACGAACTGCCCGACGCGTTCGTCGCCTGAAAACCGATTGCTCCGGCCGGAAGAGCACTCAACTGTTCGTAGATTTCGTTGTCCGCAAAGGCGGCCGTGCGCAGCACGTCCGATGCGATCTCCTGCGGCGTCTGTTCCGTGTTCAGGATTCTCAGCTCATCGACCATGAACGCGCTCGCGTTGCCGAACGGATCGCCGTCCACCGTGAACGACCCGCCTGCGGCAGGCGTCTCCACCGCGGCGTAATCGCCTTCGTTGATCAGCACGCCATCGATATAGAGCCGGTAGCGTTTATTCGGAATCGCGTAAGTAAATGCGATGTGGTGCCATTGCCAGGCACCCCAGCCGCTGATCGATCCTCCCCCCGCGCCCTGATACGCACCGCCCACAACGGTGCCTGCGTAGATAAGTCCGCTTGAGCTTTCAGACACCATCAGCTGGTCGCCGTTCGGCGCCACATAGCGCAGCAGCGAATGATCGTGCGCGCCATAGATTGCCGCATTACCGGCGTATTGCGGAGCAATCCACATCTCGATCGTTCCGTTGACGAACGAGAGGTTGCCGCTCGCGGGATACTGCACGATGCCGCCCGTTGCCACTCCCAGCGAGTTCCCGAACTTTCCTGGTCCGAACCATTGCCCTACTGCCGTTGAAGGCGCGATACCGGACGTACTCGTCAGGGCGCCATCATAATGAAACAATCCCAGCTGGGACGTGGCTCCGGACAAGAATGTCTGGCCATTGTCTGTCCAGTTGAAAGAAGAGCTGCCCGTCGAGCTTCCGATCAGGTAGTGAGAATCCGGCGTAACACTCACCGACACGTTCCCGCAGGATGTCTGCGCCTGCAGGCCTACGTTTGTCGCTATAAGGCCAGAGACACAAATAACTACCAATGTAATCAATGATATAAGTCTGGTTTGCGCGTTATGGTTTTGCCGGGATATGCATCTGGAAAATACTGATGATATTGGCGTTAGCTCGTTACAGGACTTGCCTCTTGTCACTCACAAGAGAGTGTACCGAATGTTCCGCTACTTTAGTAGTGGCCCTCGGTTAATCCGGCTTTATTGCCACACCAGAAAAAAAGTACTATCAGTTAGCTGGGGCACTCGTCGGCAGAGCACGCCGTTTACCCTGTCACCCAGTCCAGCCGGTGTCGAACCCTGAGATCGCGGTCGCGGTCCTGACCGGAGGCGCTGTTATGATCGACACGTCCGCAATCGCCTTCCCAATAGCCATCATAAAAGCGGTTCCCTTCGTAGCGGGGACTCACCCACTTGGCCCCCGGATAGGGAGGCTGCGTCCAGTACCCGTCATGCCAGACATAGCGGCCGTCAAGGGGATACCAGTATCCGTTGACCCAGACGTAATTGGCACCCGGACTGTGCGGAACTATGAAGAACCGCGGCGGGGGCGGCGGGCCGATTGCGTCCTCGGGGAACAAAAGCCTCGCGGAGAGATCGTTCGTCATAGAGCCTCCTCTCCTGACGAAGCATGATCATCGCCAAAAAGTCGGATGAAGGGTGTGATTCAGAACGAGGCAGGATCGCGAACCCTCATTTCGCAGTCAGGATGCGGAGCATCTGTTCTGCCCGGCAGTTCATCGAGCAGATTCGTGAACATCGCCGTTAGTCCACTCGAAGCCAGCCTCTTGGGCACGGTCGCCGAATTCAAGTCGTCGTTTTTGCGTGAGGGCAAGGACCCGATTGTGACCCTTGCCCTCCCACTGCGCGGGGTATCGCCCACCTGCCCGATTACTGCACGGTTACGCTGGTCGTGGCAGCCGGTACATTCGGCAGATCGCTGGCGGTAATCACTGTCGACCCCGCCGCCACGGCCGTCACCGGCACGATCACGCTCGTGCTGTTTGCCGGAATGACTATGGTTGCGGGCACCGTCGCCACTGCCGCGTTAGCGGAACTCAGGTTCACCGTCAGGCCGCCGGGGGCTGGCGCGGGCACGGACAGATTCAGCTGCAGCCTGTCCTGTGTTCCTGCCGTTGCCGTCGAACTGGCGAAGGCAAAGCTGAGCGTGGCAGTTACCTGTACCGTGACCGTCTCACTGGTAGTGGTCACGCCTGGGGCGGCGTTCACCGTCGTCGTTCCGAAATTAACTCCGCAGACCTGCGGTATTTCCCCTCTTGTCGGTGATGTCTGTCCAGGCTCGATGATAACTACGACGGGGTTTACGCCTGGGCTGAAGTCGACTGTCGAGGCATTACTGCTGGTGAGTGTTACAGCCGCACCAGTTGGCCCTGCAGGCGCCGCCAGAGTCACCGGGAAAGGTACGCACTGGCCCAAGCCTACGGGGAGCGTAAGGGTCAGGGTTCCGTTCACCAGGTTGAAGCTGTAGTTGGCGGCCGCCAGAGTTCCCTGCGCGATGTTAATCGGATATACCCCGGGTAAGCTGGTCGCCGTTGCGGTAGTTGTCAGGACGGGAGCGCCGCTTACCACCGACGGGGTATCCGGACTGACGAATCCGCTGAAGGAGTAAGTCAGTGTGGGAAGGGGCGTGTTATAAGGCTGTGTGAAGCTTGTCGCGGTAACTGTGAGAACTGCCTTGATCGCGCCCACGGACAGGGTTGAGGTCGGCGCCGCGGCGTAGGTCATATTACCCGCCTGATTGGCGATCACCGAACACGTCCCGGTGCCGGCGGTCATGGTGTATGTTGCCCCCGAATTGGTGCACGAACCGGAAGAGGTGAACGTCACCGGATTCCCGCTCCCGCCGCCGGTGGCCGCCACCGTGAATCTGGTGCCATACACGGCGCTGGCCGGAGGGCTGGTGGTGAATGTGATCGTCTGCGGGATTGCGACAACGGTCAGGCTCACGGTGTTGCTTGGGTTGCCGGTCAGCGCCTGATTGCTGGATACGCCGGATGCGGTGTTCGTGAATACCCCAAAGTCCGGGCTGGTGACGCTGAACGTTACGGTGCAGCTTGCGCCCGCGGGAATCGTGATGTTGGAGAAGCTGAGGTTCGTGGCGCCCGCGCTCAAAGTGCCGGGACTGGTTCCGCTGCACGTGCCGCCCACGGCTCCGCCCACCGCGCTCATGCCGGAGAGGGAGTCGGAGAATGCCGCTCCGGTCAGGCTGATGCCGGTGTTCGGGTTGCTCAGCGTCAGCGTCACCGTCGAGGTTCCGCCGGCGCTTATGCTCGTTGGGCTGAACGTCTTGCTGATGGTGGGGGCGCTGATCAGCGATTCAATAAATTGAACAGATGGCGTTGTTCCGCCTGTCGCCGAGCAGGGAAGGAGATTCAGGTTATTGGTTTCGCCCGTGGTGCCGGCGCCCGACGCACAGGTCGGCGCGGTGGTCGATCCGTACTGCGCCGTCACGTTTACCGTGATCACCGAACCCGTATTGAACACTGCCTCGGAGCCGCCGGCATCGCCAACCACATTGAATTCCGACTGGGTCCACACGGTGCCTATTTTCAGGACGCTGTCCGATGCGGTCACGCTGTAAGCCTTCGTGCCGTTAAAGACGCTGACAGTGTCATTACCGCCTGCGGCCGCGGTGGCGGTCAGCTGGAGATTCCCCAGACCGGTGATCTTCGTGTCTGGCGCCTCTACGGCTGAGCTGTTGATGTAGCAACTGGATTTGGATGTGGTGTAGCCGTTGGGACATGATGCTCCACTCGCTCCGTATCCAAGCAGCCAGTATTGAATGAAGACGCCCGCGGATCCGCTGACTAACTGGTCCGGCGCGTAAAGAAATTGCTGCCACACGGTACACCCCGAGGCTCCGCCGGAGCATGCCGAGGTCGTTGAACTGTTATTCGTGTTGATCTGCAGCGTGTACTCGTTGGAACCGAGTATGCCGCCTCCGCCAAACGATGCCACGCCCACGCTGGACTCCGACGTCACGCCGATTACGGATGGAAAGCTTCCGACCGTCTGGGTGATCAGGTTCGAGCCGGGCGCAACAAGAGCATAGTCGTTGCCGTTTCCCACCGTCTGAGGCCCGGTCAAGCCAGTCAGGCGGGGCAGTGGGTGTGTGGATCCGGTAACCGCCCGGCATGGCGCCGACTCCCACCTGACGGCCGGAAATGAGGCTTGAAAGCACCCCTTGCCGGGCGTCGCTTTATGGAGCATGTTTTCACGCCACTGGGCGTGCGCCGTTTCATCGGACGCCGGAGAAGCGGCGAATGCCAGAGAGGCCGTGATGCCAGCCACGAGTATTGCCGCGCTTCCCGCGGCTCTCAGGGCGCGATGCGCCCGCTGCCCGGGATTTTTACCCGCAGCGTTGTGTTGGTCATGGCCGCCGGCGACTTCGCCGCCGTCTTCGGCCGAAAATTTTGAAGACACCCGCACCCACCGAAACGTCATCCTGATTCACCCCTCTGTCTAGTGTCGAGACCCGGCAGAGCGTATCATGCTTTTATCTCGCCCCACCAGTGGCTAAAAGCAGTAGCCGGAACGCGTACTGCAGCAGGCATCGCCTCCTGCGTTACTCAACCAGAAAAGAACTACTCTGCTTTGATTTGTTCTTTATTTTGTGCGCGCAAAGAACTGCATCTCGCGCGCCCGCAGCCCAACGGTATCAATGATCGGAATGTAGCCTTAGCAGGCTGCTGAAAAAGCTCTTTTCGTTGCCGCTTGCTGACGCGCGCGGTTCAGTAACCCCTGCGGTTAAGCACCTGCTTTTCAAGGGGCGTTTCTCAGCAGCCTGTTAAGCTTAACGACCGCAACCCCTCATTTCGCAGTCAGGATGCGGAAGCGTTGTTCTGTCGACAGTGCGTCGAGCAAATTGGTGAACACTGCATTAGTCCACCCGAACCCCGCCTCATTGGTACGGTAGCCGAACTTTATTTCGCGATTCAGTTCGGCGGAGCGTCGCACTACATCGTATTTTTCGAGGATGGTGCCATGGACGCGATACTGTTCAGCCACCATGGAAAGAAAGTTTTTCGATATCCGGTCTGCTTCGACCTGATAGCCATAGCGCCGCAGACCCTCCACCGCGATTAGTTCCAGCGGCGCCCATCCGAACGGGGCATCCCATTGGTCGCCGCTGTCGTAGATGCTGGTCTGAAGACCTCCGGCGCGCTCGAACTGCGGCAGATTTCGGGCGACCCGCGCTGCCTGTTCCGCGGTGGCGATTCCCGCCCACAGCGGGTAAAAGGTGGTGAGGAACGGATAGTGCCGTGTCTTGCGGTGGACGAAATCGTAATCCTCATACAGGCCGTCGCCTTCGTTCCACATCAGCCCGTTGACCCGCGCGGCCCGCGCCTGCGCACGATTCCGCCATTCCTGCGCTTCATTCGCCCGTGACGGAATCTCCGCCAGCAGATCCGCAGTCTGGCTCTCCATGAGATACAGAAGCGAGTTGAGGCAGACCGGATTGTAGTCGATGATGTCAATGCTGAACGCCCCAAATCGTCCCGACGGATCGAAACCCGATTCGCGCATCGCACGATCGCCTTTGTAGAACAGCGGCGTGAGTTCGTTCCGGCGGGCGTCGTAATACCGGCTGAGGTCGTAGTCGCCCACGGCGTGTTTGCGGAAATATTCGCGCACCCGGTCGTAATGCGTCCGGCCGCGCGGATCCCGCTCGGAGGCGATCACCTCAGGCGCTGGTCCGTCACCGAGGTCGAAATAGCGCGACAGGCCGGTCGCAGGCGTCAGATGCGGCTCCGTGGTCCAGTAGCGGTAATAGGCTTCCATCGCCGGCAAGGCATTTTGCAGCCACTGACGATCGTGCGTTCGCCGGTACACATCCCGAATCATCTCCGTGAGGAACGGCGGCTGCGATCGCGTCAGATAATACGCCCGGTTCGCGTTCAGCACCTTACCGTAGTTTCCGATCTCGTATATAAAGTTGTCCACAATACCCCGCGCCTCATCCACTAAGCCGTCGCGCAGGAGACCTCTCATGATGAAGTAGCTGTCCCATCCGTACATCTCGTTGAAACGGCCGCCCGGCACCACGTATGGCCTTGGCAGATAAAGCAGACCGGGCCCGGGGGTGCCGGATGCCGGCAGTGTACGCAGGTCGATCAGCCGGAGGTCCTTCGGGGTAATGTCACGGTGAAGCTGCTCTTCCACGGTGGCGCGGTTTTCGGCGGCGGAAATGTACACCGGCCAGCGCCCGCCGGCTTCCGGATGAAACTTCGGGTCGACAGCCGACGTTGCCAGTGTTCGATTGGTACGGGTAAGTGTGCTCCAGGTCCGCCGGATGTAATCGAGAATCGGCTCCCGGTCATTCGTGCCTGAGGGCGATGCGGCGGCGAAAAGCGATAGCGATGTCATAAAGAGTAATGTCCTCGCGGAACTTCGGCCTGTCCGCAACTCAGCGCCTCCCGTTGTGCGCGGGTTCGGGCTGCCGTTCTGCTGAATAACTGACGCTCGCCTGGGTGGGCAGCGCGAGCGCTGTTCCCGCCTCCCGAACCTCATCGAGAATGGTCAGCAGCAGCTCCTGCTGAATCCTCAGAAATTCGTCGCCATCCATCGTCAGGACATAGACAAAAACTTCCAGATCGAGCGAGTAGCTGCCGATGCCGACGAACCTCACCGGCATAGCGCCCCCCTCGATCTTCGGATTCCGGCGCAGCGTGTCGCCAACCGAAGCGAGGACCGCTCTGACCTGTTCCGGCGTAGTGTCGCGCAGCAGATTCAGGGTAATGTGAAACAGCATCTTGTCCCGCTGGTTGAAGTTCTCCAGCGTCATCGCCGAGAAAGCGCCGTTGGGCACTGACACCAGCGTGCGGTCTATCGTCCTGATCCGCGTGGAACGCAGCCCGATATCTTCCACCGTGCCCGAACTGTTTCCGAATTTGCAGTAGTCGCCGACCCGGACCGGACGGTCGCTGATCACCGCGACGCCGCCAAAAAGATTCTCGATGGTTTTCTGAGCGGCGAGCGCGATGGCAATGCCACCGACGCCGAGCCCAGCGAGGATCGTCGACGTGTTGTATCCCCAGTCGCTCAACAGCGCTGTCAGCGCGAAGACCAGCACCGTGAGCTTGAGAATCCGCGACGCGAGGGACATGGCGGAGTACGGCAGCTGCCTCTTTCTCGCCGTCAGGAATGACCCGACTCCGGCGATGGATGCGTCCACGATCAAAAAACAAACCCATGCGATACCGGCCACCAGGAGGAATCTGCAGATATGCTCCATCGCCAGCCGAAGCAGCGCCGAAAGACCGAGGGCAGTAAACGACGCGCGGAACATCACCACCGGAAGTAACAGCTGAAGCGGTCCGGCAAAACCACGCAGGAATTTCCGGTCGACCTGCGGCCGTGCGCGTTCCATCAGCGCCTCGGCGACAAGGAGGGCAAGCCGCGAGATCCATCTCGAAAGGATCGCGAGCACAAGCGCCAGCAGGACCATCGCAATCCAGCGCCACAGAGACGTATCGATCAGCTTCCAGTTCACCAGCTCGGGCGGAAGGTATTTTTCAATCGGGGAACCCGTGGACATCGCCGCCAGTTTCGGGATCAGGCGCGCGGCATCCGGCGAGAAGAGCCAGACCTGGAGGCCTGAATGCAGCGTCGAGCGTTCCAGCGTGAGTTGTTGCGCCTTGCCATCGACCTGGAAGGTGTCGACCAGTTCGCTGTTGCGGGGTAAACCGTCGTTCGTGTCGCCGTCCGGCTCGCGGCTGAGCGATGCCACATCGAACCGCGGGTCGCGATCCAGAATCTGTTCAAGTTGCTGCGCCAGTTCCGGCCCCTCCTGCGCCCGCTTGTATTCCGGGAGGTTGCGCAGATCCAGATAACGCCAGGCCTTTGCATAGTTCTTCGCATGACAGGCTTCGAGAAAACTGACCACCGCGCTCTGCGGAGTGTCGCGGTTGAAAGGATCCTGGTTCTTCGGCGGTGCCGGGGTCTGGGTGGGCGCGGCGGTCTGGGCTGCAGCGCACCAGACGCCATTGCCCAGCAAGAGCAGTGTGATGAGTCGCACGCGCCCGGTGAGCTGCACGCTGTTTGCCATCACATTTACGGATTCCGCTCGTACAATTCGCTAAGCGCCCGCAGGTTTTGCGCGCTCTCATGCGTGAGAATGCCGGGCCGCGCACGCCAGCGCCAGTTTCCCGAAAGCGTCGCCGGCTGATTCATGCGCGCCTCACTGCCGAGTCCCGCCACATCCTGCAGCGGAACCATCACCGTGTTCGCCACCGACGCCAGCAGGGCGCGGATGAAGTCCCGGTGGATCGAGCTGCCGTCCGTATTGAGATAGCGACGCGCGTTCTCCCGCTCTGCCCGGATGTTCTCCTCGCTGCGGGTGCTTTCGCCGTGTCCTTTGCTTGTCCACCAGCCGACAGTCGTGTCGCAGTCATGCGTTCCCGTATAGGCGACCAGATCGCGCGTATAGTTGTGCGGCCGGAAAGTCGGCGCCTGCGGATCGGTGCCGAACGCAAACTGCAGGATGCTCATGCCGGGGAATCCGAATTCGGTCCGCAGGTTCTCCACTGCAGGGGTGATGACGCCGAGATTCTCTGCCACCAGCGGCAGTGCGCCCAACTCCTTCTGCAACGCCTGAAACAGACTTCTGCCCGGACCCTTCGTCCATTGGCCTGTCTCCGCTGTGGGCGCGCCTGAGGGAATCTCCCAGTAAGCTTCAAAACCGCGAAAATGATCCAGACGGATCACATCGAACAGCTTCAGAGCGTTGCGGAACCGCATCAGCCACCAGTCGTAGTGGTTGCGCCCGAGCGCATCCCAGTCATAGATCGGGTTGCCCCACAGCTGCCCCGTCGCGCTGAAATAGTCCGGCGGCACACCCGCGACTGTTTTCGGATTGCCGCGTTCGTCCAGCTGAAAATATTCCCGGTTCGCCCAGACGTCCACGCTGTCGTGCGCGACATAGATCGGCAGATCTCCCATGATGCGTACGCCGCGCTCCCCGCAGTAAGTGCGGAGCGCGTTCCACTGCGAAAAGAATGTGTACTGAAGAAATTTCTGCGTGTGGATCGCTGCCGCGAGGCGTGTTCGCCATCGCTTCAGCGCCTGCGCTTCGCGTTCGCGGATATCCTCATCCCATAGGTTCCAGACCAGCGCCGGGTCGGTCTGCTTGATCGACTGGAACAGGGCATAGTCATCCAGCCAGCCGGCGTTTTCGCCGCAGAACTCCTCGAAATGCCCCTGCTCCGCCGCCGGCGCGGCTGTCCGGAATCGCTTCGCCGCGGCTTCGAGAGCCGCCATTTTCCAGGGGATGACATGCCCGAAGTCGACCTGGTCCGCTGAGAACAGAGGGCAGCGCGCTTCAGCGGAAAGATCCTGCAGACTGATCAGTAGCGGACTCCCGGCCACCGCCGAGAAGCACTGATACGGTGAATCGCCGAAGCCTGTCGGTCCCAATGGCAGCACTTGCCACAGGGTTTGCCCCGCGCTCGCCAGGTAATCCACAAAGCGCCGAGCTTCGGGTCCGAGGTCGCCGATGCCGAAAGGGCCCGGGAGCGACGTCGGATGCAGCATGATTCCACTCCTCCGCGACCCGAGCACCTGGCTGTTCATGCCGGCTGCTCCTGCATGTTAAATGCCGCACACTGGCCGGTAGACTGCTCTCGCGCTGGCTGACGGATGGCACTGGCTGGAAGCGCACGCGAACCGCTGTGGTTCAAAGACGCGATTATTTATGAAACGCACGTTAAAGCATTTTCCGACAGCGATAACGACGGCATTGGCGACTTCAAAGGCTTGACGCAGAAGCTCGACTACCTGCAGGACCTCGGCGTCACGTGCCTCTGGCTGCTGCCGTTTTTCCCTTCACCATTGCGCGACGACGGCTACGACATCTCCGACTACCTCAGCGTCCATCCTTCCTACGGCACGCTCGACGATTTCAGAAACTTCCTGCAAGCCGCGCATGCCCGAAATATGCAGGTGCTGATCGAACTGGTCGTAAATCACACCTCCGATCAGCATCCCTGGTTTCAGGCGGCGCGCCGGGCCGGCCCTGGTTCGCCGGAACGCGAGTTCTACGTCTGGAGCGATACCGACAAAAAGTACAGCGGCGCGCGCATAATTTTCACCGACACCGAAAGATCAAACTGGTCCTGGGACCCCGAAGCCAAGGCTTACTACTGGCATCGCTTCTTTTCTCACCAGCCCGATCTGAATTACGACAATCCAGCCGTGATTGACGAGGTGCTGAAAGCCATGCGCTTCTGGCTCGACATGGGTGTCGACGGGCTTCGGCTCGATGCCATTCCCTACCTTGTCGAGCGCGATGGTACCAACTGCGAAAATCTGCCGGAGACTCACGACATCGTCAGGCGTCTGCGCCGCGTCATGGACGCCAATTATGCGAATCGGTTGCTGCTTGCCGAAGCCAACCAGTGGCCCGAAGACGTGCGTGAATACTTCGGCGAGGGTGACGAATTCCACATGGCATTTCACTTCCCGCTGATGCCGCGGATGTTCATGGCCCTGCGGCTGGAAGACCGGCATCCGGTGGTCGAAATCATGTCGCGCACGCCCCGCATTCCGGCCTGCTGCCAGTGGGGACTCTTCCTGCGCAACCACGACGAACTCACGCTCGAAATGGTGACCGACGAAGAGCGGGATTACATGTATTTCGCCTACGGCAGCGATCCGCGCATGCGCCTGAATGTGGGAATCCGCCGGCGCCTCGCGCCGCTGATGGATAACAATCCCCGCCGGATCGAACTGATGAACAGCATTCTGTTCTCGTTCCCGGGCACTCCGGTGATCTATTACGGCGATGAAATCGGCATGGGGGACAACATCTATCTCGGCGACCGCAACGGCGTCCGCACTCCGATGCAGTGGTCGGCGGATCGCAACGCCGGCTTCTCGCGCGCCAATCCGGCGCAGCTGTACAGCCCGGTCATTATGGACGCGATCTACGGCTACGACGCGGTGAATGTGGAAGCGCAGTTGGCCGATTCCTCATCGATTCTGCACTGGACGCGCAACATGATCGCGCTGCGCAAACTGTTCCGAGTTTTCGGCCGGGGTTCTCTTGAATTCCTGGATTCCCCCAACCGGAAGATTCTCGCTTACCTGCGGCGCGATGAGACAGACCAGGTGCTTTGCGTGGCCAATCTGTCGCGGTTTCCGCAACCGGTGGAACTGGATCTCTCGAGCGTGGCCGGAATGACGCCCGTCGAAATGCTCGGCTATACGGAATTCCCGCGTATCGGATCCGAACCTTACCGCCTGTCACTCGGCCCGTACGGCTTCCTCTGGTTCGAACTGCGGGCTGACGCGGTCACTTGAGATGCTGACCGCCGCTTGCTAACGCGCGCGGTTCAGCAGGGGTTCCCGAACCGTGAACGTTAGGGAGCGGCAACGCAAATTTCTGCAAACTGCACGAAGCCGGCGTCAAAAATGACGGAGTTGTTCCTCAGGCTCGCGCTCTGTCCGGTCGGTTTGTCGCTCCCACGACTGCCGCACCATTTCCTTTGACCCGAGCCCGACCGCCAGGGCGAGCGCCAGCACGATTCCGCCAAACAATATGGCAAAGGAGATCTGCACCACCATGCCACCGATCCGCAGGTGATCGAGCGCCATCGCCGCGGTAAGGACAATCACCAGCCATTTCACTCCTACGCTCAGCAGTCTGGCGGAATGAATATGCATGTTCACGGCCCCAATAAGCACGCTGCGCGCAAGAAAACGGGAGAGGATCGAACCGCCCAGCAGAATCACCATGGCGGCCACCACGTGCGGCAGGTAGCCGAACAGCTCGACGATCAGCTGCGATGTCAGTCTCGTGTCGAGTGCGCTCACACCGATCAGAATGCCGATCACCACTACCGTCAGAAAAGAAACCTGTGCGATCAGAAGGGTCGGGCTGTGTGCGGGGGACCATTCATTCACAGCCGACAGCCCCCATTGACCCACGCGGCTGTCGAAATCCATGCGCTGCAGCGAGCGCCGAATAATCGTACGCAGCGCGAACGCCACCCCGCTCGTCACCAGCAGAATGACGAAGAAAGCCAGCAGTCCGGGAAGAAAATCCGCCAGTGCCGCGGTGATGCGGGTCATCGTCTGCCGCAGCACCTCATTTAATGAATCGGTCATTTGTACTCCTTAGGGCCGCAGTCACGGGTTGAACCTGTCGGGCCAGCGCCATTGCGAAATCAGATAGCCTTTCTGCGCCTCGTACGCCATACAGAGAGTCTCCACACGTTCCTCGACTTCTTCCGGTCCAGCGTTGCGAACCGCACTCACCCACGCGCCCACCCAGCCAAGGTAGAGCGGTGTCAGCGCGCCCAGCAGGTGGTCCCGGTCGATCGCTCTGGCCCGCCAGGCCAGGGCAAAATCGTAGACCACGCGCGCCCACAGCGAGTCGTCGAACCGGAACGATTCTGCTTTCTGCAGGCACATCCGTTTCAGTTCCAGCAGAGTCGCGGGCGGCAGAATCAGGCGGTAAATATCCTGCAGATTCTGGTACCCGAGGCGAAACGACTGCACCATGGGACCGGGGTCGACCGGAGCCGGACTGGCGGGCGGATCGAAACGCGGTCCGAACATCGGAACCGCCTGCGATGCCCGCGTCTTCTGCCAGAAGCCGGCCGAGCGGTTCATTTCTGCAAAAACCGACCCGAGTGCCTGGGTAAGAATCCGGCTCGTTTCGGGCGCCGGATCGTGCTGCGAAAGCACTCGGGGGCCGAGCATCGCTTCGCCAATCCGGAATCCTCCGCACAGCGTTTGCACGATAATCCATGCATCCGCGTCGGAACTGCTTGCGTCCCCATCCGGCCATGGCTGGCCCGTGAGATATCCGATCAGCTTTCGCGAAACTGCATAGTCTCCGCCAATCGGCTGATGAATCCGCCTGCTGTAAATGGCGCGCGTGAGAGGATATACGATTCCGTTCAGAATCGCGGCATCATATTTGTGTCGCACATAACGGGGCGCGACGAAGTCGATCTCATTTTCTATTACGGGGCGAACCAGCGCCGCAATGGATCCTTCTGTCGGAATCCCGACTGTGGAGTCGACAATCGCGCACACTGCGGCGTTCATCCCGCCGGCAGCGGAAAATATCGCCTGAACTCCGTTGGCCTTGCCTGGCACTCCGAAAGATTCAGGAGAAATTTTCTGAGCCGGGTAAATCGTGTAGGCAATTTGTACAAAAGTGTCATCGCCGGCTGCGGCCAGAGCGGCCTGTTCCTGCGTCCCGTCCCTTGACCCTCCGTCGGCATGAACGATCACACTGCGCCGGGCCGGAAAACAATTGGCAAGACCCTGCTGCGCATCGCGTACCGCGCTCCCGATTGTCTCCGCATTGTTGTGCGTCAGGATGCCGAGCACGATATCGGCTGAGCTTCCGGCCGCCAAAGATGCGCCTGTATCCTGCTGAATGCTCGCCTCGGTCATGGACTCTAAGCGTTCAATCCGCCTTGCGTGTGAATCCCCACCGTGCGCGGTTTCACAATGGCCACGTCTCTGCCTTAACAGAAGTTAATGACTGCAGCAGATACGTTCGCCAGCCCGCTGGCAAAGGTCTGGACTAAAGAGGACCTTCTGGGTCTGATCGCCGCAACGATGAAAGATATTCGTCTCATAGCGGTGTCGAATCGCGAACCGTATGTGCATCGTCACAGTGATAGTGGTGTCATCTGTATCCAGCCCGCCAGCGGACTCGCCACCGCGCTCGATCCCGTGATGCGCGCCTCCGGCGGCGTCTGGGTTGCGCTGGGCAGCGGCGACGCAGACCGGGAAACAGCCGACGCACGCGGCCATCTCAAGGTGCCGCCGCGCAACCCCTCTTACACGCTGCGCCGCGTTTGGCTCGACAAACAACTTGAGAACGAGTATTACTACGGGCTGGCTAACGAGGGACTGTGGCCGCTCTGTCATGTCGCTTTCCATCGCCCGCGCTTCAGCCAGCGAAACTGGGAAAGCTACCGCAAAGTGAACCGCATTTTCGCCGATGCCGTGCTGGAAGAAGCCCGCGGCGAGCCGGCGTTCGTCTTCATTCAGGACTACCATTTCGCCCTCCTGCCGCGCATGCTGAAAAATGACGCGCCGAATCTGCTGATCGGACAGTTCTGGCACATCCCCTGGCCTAACCGCGAAACGCTCCGCGTCTTTCCCTGGAAAGAGGAACTGCTGGACGGCATGCTCGGAAACGACCTTCTCGGTTTTCATCTCCGCTACCACTGTGCCAATTTCATGAGCGCGGTGGAACGCGACGTGGAGGCTAAGGTGGACCACCCCCGCGGCGAGGTCACGCGGGGCGGACGATCCACCATGGTTCGCCCGTTTCCGATCAGCATCGATTTTGAATCGCACAACCACGATGCGCAAAGCGCGGAAGTACGCGCGGAGACGCGGCGCTGGATGGAGCGCCTCGGCGCGAAGCCGGAGTTCCTTGGAATCGGCATCGATCGTCTGGATTACACCAAAGGCATTCCGGAGCGGTTGCGCGCCTTCGACCTGTTCCTTGAAAACAACCCCCAATATCGGGGTCGCATCTGTTTCGCCCAGGTGGGCGTGCCCAGCCGGGAACAGATTCAGGGCTATCGCGACCTCGATGCTGAAATAGAGCAGGAAGTCGCCCGGGTCAACGAAAGATGGGGCGACGGACAGTACCGCCCCGTGCACCTCTTCAAAGGTGACTATTCACAGACACAACTGATGGGTTTGCACCGACTGGCGGATTTCTGCATGGTGAGTCCGCTCCACGACGGTCTCAATCTGGTGGCCAAGGAGTTTCTGGCGAGCCGTTCCGACGAGAAGGGAGTTCTCATCCTGAGCAGCTTCGCGGGTGCGGCTGAAGAGCTCACGGATGCGCTTCTCGTGAACCCGTTCTCCACAGACGAGATGGCCGATGCGATCCGTCGCGCGATTACGATGCCGCGCGCCGAATCCCGCAAACGCATGCGCCGGCTGCGCACTGCGGTTGCCGAAAATACGATCTACCGCTGGGCTGCCCGGATTCTGACAGCGCTCCTGAAGATGGACTCATCTGAGCCTTTCGAATCGCAATCCCCGATGCTCAGGGCTACAGGCTCTGCATGGTAACGGAGATGCTGTCGAATCAGATGGCCGAAGTGGCGCGTGAACTCGCGGCTGCGCCACGCCTGCTTCTGGGACTTGATTTTGACGGGACGCTGGCGCCCATTGTCTCCGAGCCGGACCGCGCCAGCATGCCGGACGGGACGAAAAATCTCCTTGAAGCCCTGGCTGCGAGACCCGGTACGACCATCGCCGTGATCAGTGGCCGATCCGTCGACGACCTGCGCACGCGCGTCGCACAGAAGGCGATACTTGCCGGAAACCATGGCCTCGAGATGCTCGAGAACGGCGTCCATTGGCGGCATCCTCAAGCCGCGCGATACGAGGCCGCTCTGGATGCAATCTCCCGCGAGCTTGCCGCCGAATTCCGCGGCATCCCGGGCGCTTTGGTCGAGCAGAAAGGCCTGAGTGCAAGCGTGCATTACCGTAACGCCACGGGTACCGATGCTCTCCGCATGTCAAAGCGCGTCAGATCCGCCCTCGCGGCATACGACGACTCCTTCCTCGTCCGCGACGGCAGTAAGGTTATCGAGATCCTTCCAGCCGTTGCGTGGAACAAGGGTTCCGCTGTCCTGCACATCCTCGCCCGCATGCGACGGGCGGGCGACACGAAGATCGGCGTGTGCTACATCGGTGATGACAGAACCGACGAGGATGCTTTCGTGGCGCTGGCGAATGCGGTCACGATTCGCATTTGTCAGGACTGCGCAACCGCCGCACGCTTCCGCGTGGATGACCGAACGCAGGCAGTCGATTTCCTCGCTCTGATCGCGCAGGGCGCGATTGTCCCTCAGTGAATTCGTTACAGCGCAGGTATGGTACGTTATTTCGATGTCGCAGGGTAGTCGGCCGGAGCGCGAACCGAGTATAGGAGACCGCCGTCATATCTCCGCGCCCGAATTCGGGGATTTTCTCCTGCGGGCATGTCATGATCTTCGGAATCCGCTGCGGGCTATTCGCTCACATACGGAGAGAATCCGCAAAGGCTCCCCCGGCCCCGATCTGGAAAACGATTTTGCGTTCGTTGCCGAAGGTGCTCGGCAGATCGACGTCCTGACAGATCGCCTGACCAGCTATGCCATCGCGCTGCAAACCGAACCATCGTCTTTCCAGCCGGTTCGCATGGACGCGCTTCTCCGAAGTGTGCTTGCCAGACTGGACGGCGAACTGCGCAGCAGCGGCGCGGAAGTGACCTGCGGCGATCTCCCCGGCGTGTCCGGCAATTCCGACCGGCTGCATCAGGTGTTCGAGGAACTGGTACGGAATGCCCTGAAACACTGCGGCTGCGCATCTCCCCGCATCCGCATCAGCGCGGATAGACATAACGACGGTTGGTTATTCAGGATCCTTGACAACGGACGCGGTATTGAGACCGATTATCTCGAGCGGGTTTTCAGGCCATTCGAACGCCTGAATTCAGCTCACCGAGAGGGCGCCGGCATGGGCCTGACCATCTGCCGGACCATTGTGGAGCGGCACGGCGGAAGGCTTTGGGCGGAATCCACGCGATCCGGCGGTTCCGTCCTGCTCCTGACCCTCCCGAGCCTTACTGAACCGTGACCGTGAGGGAGCGGTGGCTTACCGGTGGCTGCATGCCCGTTACTCCGCGCCGGCGATTTTGGTCTTCGCGTCACCGGACGAACTCAGCCGGTTATGCACCGTACGTAGTGAGAGGCCCAGCATCTCCGCGGCACGCGTCTTGTTACCGTTTGCATATCTGAGCGTCAGCTGCAGATACGCTTCTTCGATTTCCTCCATAGATCGCCCTACCGGAAAATGCAGGGCATCCTGCGACTCGGTTGGCTCAGCGACAGCACGCGGCGCGATATTGCGGGCGTCGGGCAGATGTCGGAGCAGCACCTCCCCCTCACCGGCCATAATGACCGCGCGCTCGATAACGTTCCTCAGTTCACGCACGTTGCCTGGCCACGGATTCCTTGTCAGCCATCGGATTACCTCGTAATTCAGATGGGTGACCCGGCAGTTATGCTTTTCGTTCAGACCGGTGATCATCGCCGCCGCGATCGCAGGAACGTCCTGCGCACGTTCGCGCAGGGGGGGAAGGGAAATGTGAAACACGTTGAGCCGGTAGTACAGATCTTCCCGCAGATGATTGCTTCGGATGGCCTGGTCCGGCGGACGGTTCGTTGCCGCCAGCACGCGTACCGCGCACGGGATATCGGCCGTCCCGCCGAGACGCCGCACTTTGGATTCCTCTATCACGCGCAGCAGCTTGGCCTGCGTTCCGATCGGCATCTCGCCGATTTCATCCAGCAGCAGCGTGCCGTTCCGCGCCTGCTCAAAGCATCCGGCCCGCCGCTCCACCGCGCCGGTGAACGCACCCTTCTCGTGGCCGAAGAGTTCGCTCTCCACAAGGTTTTCCGGCAGCGCCGCGCAGTTCACTGCCACGAACGGTCCTCCGGCGCGCGGGCTCAGATTGTGGATCGCCCGCGCTACGAGTTCTTTCCCGGTACCGCTCTCTCCACTGATGAAGACTGACGCTGTGGTAGGAGCTACCTGGCGGATCATCGAAAAAACTTCCTGCATTGCCGGCGACTCGCCGACGAGGTTCCCAAGCACGCCCCGGAAACTCAGTTCCCGATTCAGCCGGTCGGCCTGTTCTATGAGATTGCTCTGCTGTACGGCGCGCTCCAGAAGCGTGCGCATCAGCCCCGCCTGCACGGGTTTCTCCAGAAACCAGAAAGCCTTCAGTTCGTGCACCAGAGAAATCGCATGATCTATGCTGCCGAATCCCGTCAGCACGATGGTGGGAGTGCGATCGCCCCGCGAGGCCAGAACTTTAAGCAGCTCTGCTCCATCCATTCTGGGCATCCGCAGATCGGTAAGGATCACATTGGCCGGCGAAGCTGTCAGTTTAGCGAGGGCTTCCTGGCCGTCGTTGGCAGTCACCACCTGATAACCGAAGGATTGAACCATCTCGGCCAGGTCTGATCGTTCCTCGAGGTTGTCGTCTGCTATCAGGATCGTTGCTGACACGAATTCTCCGGCTCCAGTCATTGTAGAACTCATTTGTTTAAATTTGCATACTCCGTGTATCGGATCAGACGGACTCGATCCGACCCCGTTTGTATGCATAAATTTCCCCGTCAGAGGAAACGGCCCGGTTCGCAGGGCAATTGGTGTTCCACGGACTGGCCGCGAACGTGCACTCATCCCGGTTTCGCTCGTTTGTTTTAGTACCCTTTGTGAGTTTCGGATTCTTGTTTGGCTAAGACTTAACAGCAATACTCGACTCGACGGACGATGCCCCGACACATGAACGCAGCACGGATTTTCAAATATCTGCACCGCACGCCATGCAGTAATTGCATCGCGTGCATTTCGTTCCAAACAGCACGTTGCAGCCGAAAGCGAAATCGGGGGACGGGACCAAATGCCTGAAATACTGCTTGCCGACGACAACGCATCTGACGTCTACCTCATACGGGAAGCCTTGCGGGAGCACGGCGTCGATTTCGTTCTGCGCGTGGCTTCTGACGGGAAAGAGGTGCTCGGCATCATTTCCGGCGCCGCGCCGGACGCGGCCGCGCACCGCTTTGACCTGCTCATTCTGGATCTGAATCTTCCCCGGCATGACGGCATCGAGATTCTCCAGAAGATGCGGGAGTCGGCATGGATGGAGCAGGTCCCGGTAGTCGTGCTGACTTCTTCGGATTCCCCGCGCGATCGGCTGATGGCCAATGAACTCGGGGTCACGCGCTACTTACGAAAACCGTCCAGCCTGGATGAGTTTCTTAGCCTCGGCGCGGTTTTCAAAGAGCTTCTCGGTCAGGGGGAAAAAGCAGTTTCACAAAGAGGGAGTTTGTGATGAACGAGTCTCTGATGGCCTCGCCGGTAACGGAACTGGATACGAGCGTCCTGCTGAAAACTTTGATTGCCTTCAAAGACGGCGATTTCTCCGTTCGGCTGCCGGTGGATCAGACCGGGATTGCGGGCAAGATCGCCGATACCCTCAACGACATCTTCAAACTCAACGCGCGCATGGCGAGCGAATTCGCCCGAATCAGCAGCGCTGTCGGTAAGGAAGGCAAGATCAGTCAGCGCGCCAGTCTGGGATCCGCATCCGGGCGGCTGGGCCGAGTGTCTCGATTCAGTCAACGGCCTCATCGGCGATCTGGTGCAGCCCTCCACGGAAGTGGCGCGCGTGATCGGCGCGGTCGCCAAGGGCGACCTCTCGCAAACCATGGCTCTCGAAGTGGACGGCCGCTCGCTCAAGGGCGAGTTCCTGCACACCGCGCGCGTGGTGAACACCATGGTCGCGCAGCTGAACTCGTTCGCTTCGGAAGTTACGCGCGTGGCGCGCGAAGTCGGAACCGAGGGCAAACTGGGCGGCCAGGCCGAGGTGAAAGGCGTCGCCGGCGTCTGGAAGGATCTCACCGATTCCGTCAACTCCATGGCCGGCAATCTGACCGCCCAGGTCCGCAACATCGCCGAGGTCACCACAGCCGTGGCCAACGGCGATCTTTCCCGCAAGATCACCGTGGATGTGCAGGGCGAAATTCTCGAGCTCAAGAACACCATCAACACCATGGTCGATCAGCTCGGATCGTTCGCATCGGAAGTCACCCGCGTGGCGCGCGAAGTCGGTACCGAAGGCGAACTGGGCGGCCAGGCGGAAGTGAAAGGCGTCGCCGGCGTCTGGAAAGATCTGACCGACTCGGTCAACTCCATGGCCGGCAACCTCACTGCCCAGGTCCGCAACATCGCCGAAGTCACCACCGCCGTCGCCAACGGCGACCTTTCGCGCAAAATCACCGTCGACGTGCGCGGCGAAATCCTCGAACTCAAGAACACCATCAACACGATGGTCGATCAGCTCAACGCGTTCGCCTCGGAAGTGACCCGCGTGGCGCGCGAAGTCGGCACCGAAGGGATTCTCGGCGGCCAGGCCGATGTGCGCGGCGTGGCCGGTACGTGGAAAGATCTCACCGACTCGGTGAACTCCATGGCCGGCAATCTCACCGGGCCAGGTTCGCAACATCGCCGAAGTCACCACCGCCGTCGCCAACGGCGATCTCTCGCGCAAGATCACGGTCGCGGTGCGCGGCGAAATTCTGGAACTCAAGAACACCATCAACACCATGGTGGATCAGCTCAGCTCGTTCGCATCCGAAGTGACGCGCGTGGCGCGCGAAGTCGGTACCGAAGGCAAGCTCGGCGGCCAGGCGGAAGTGAAAGGCGTGGCCGGCACCTGGAAGGATCTCACCGAAAGCGTGAACTCCATGGCCGGCAACCTGACCAACCAGGTGCGCAACATCGCCGGCGTCACCACCGCCGTCGCCAAGGGCGACCTTTCGACCAAGATCACCGTCGATGCGCGCGGCGAAATTCTCGAGCTGAAGAACACCATCAACACCATGGTCGACCA
This sequence comes from Terriglobia bacterium, assembly GCA_963709215.1. Taxonomy (GTDB): domain Bacteria; phylum Acidobacteriota; class Terriglobia; order Bryobacterales; family Bryobacteraceae; genus BOG-234. Next base: position 953,334 of record CAVPVO010000002.1, read on the forward strand.
GCTCAATGCTTTCGCCGGCGAAGTGACCCGCGTGGCGCGCGAAGTGGGCACCGAAGGCAAGCTCGGCGGCCAGGCGCAGGTGAAAGGCGTCGGCGGCGTCTGGAAGGATCTGACCGACTCCGTCAACTCGATGGCCGGCAACCTTACCGCTCAGGTCCGCAACATCGCCGAAGTCACCACCGCCGTTGCCAACGGCGACCTCTCCCGCAAAATCACGGTCGATGTGCAGGGCGAAATTCTCGAACTGAAGAACACCATCAACACGATGGTCGATCAGCTCAACGCATTCGCCTCCGAAGTCACGCGCGTGGCGCGCGAAGTCGGCACCGAAGGCGAACTCGGCGGCCAGGCGGAAGTGAAAGGCGTCGGCGGCGTCTGGAAGGATCTGACCGATTCGGTCAACTCGATGGCCGGCAACCTGACCGCCCAGGTCCGCAACATCGCCGAAGTCACCACCGCCGTCGCCAACGGCGACCTCTCGCGCAAGATCACCGTCGACGTGCGCGGCGAAATTCTCGAGCTGAAGAACACCATCAACACCATGGTCGATCAGCTCAACGCATTCGCCGGCGAAGTCACGCGCGTGGCGCGCGAAGTCGGCACCGAAGGCAAGCTGGGCGGCCAGGCCGAAGTGAAAGGCGTCGCCGGCACCTGGAAGGATCTCACCGACTCGGTCAACTCCATGGCCAGCAACCTGACCAACCAGGTCCGCAACATCGCCGAAGTCACCACCGCCGTCGCCAGAGGCGATCTGTCGCGCAAGATCACCGTCGATGTGCGCGGCGAAATTCTCGAGCTGAAAAACACCATCAACACCATGGTCGATCAGCTCAGCTCGTTCGCTTCGGAAGTGACGCGCGTGGCGCGCGAAGTCGGCACCGAAGGCAAACTGGGCGGCCAGGCGGATGTGCGCGGCGTCGCCGGCACCTGGAAAGATCTTACCGATCGCGTCAACTCCATGGCCGGCAACCTCACGGCTCAGGTCCGCAACATCGCCGAAGTCACCACCGCCGTGGCAAGAGGCGACCTGTCGCGCAAGATCACGGTCGACGTGCGCGGCGAAATTCTGGAGCTGAAGAACACCATCAACACCATGGTGGACCAGCTCAACGCTTTCGCCGGCGAAGTGACGCGCGTGGCGCGCGAAGTCGGTACCGAAGGCAAGCTCGGCGGCCAGGCGGACGTGAAGGGCGTCGGCGGAACCTGGAAAGATCTTACCGATCGCGTCAACTCCATGGCGGGCAACCTGACCGCTCAGGTGCGAAACATCGCCGAAGTCACCACGGCCGTGGCGCAGAGGCGACCTCTCGACGCAAGATCACCGTGGACGTGCGCGGCGAAATTCTGGAGCTGAAGAACACCATCAACACCATGGTGGATCAGCTCAACGCCTTCGCCGGCGAAGTGACGCGCGTGGCGCGCGAAGTCGGCACCGAAGGCAAGCTCGGCGGCCAGGCGGATGTGCGCGGCGTCGCCGGCACCTGGAAGGATCTGACCGACTCGGTCAACTCCATGGCCAGCAACCTGACCAACCAGGTGCGTAACATCGCCGGCGTCACCACCGCCGTCGCCAAGGGCGATCTGACCACCAAGATCACGGTCGATGCGCGCGGCGAAATTCTGGAGCTGAAGAACACCATCAACACCATGGTGGATCAGCTCAGCTCATTCGCCGCGGAAGTCACCCGCGTGGCGCGCGAAGTCGGCACGGAAGGCAAACTGGGCGGCCAGGCGGAAGTCAAGGGTGTCGCCGGAACCTGGAAGGATCTCACCGAGAGCGTGAACTCCATGGCCGGCCAACCTCACCAACCAGGTCCGCAACATCGCCGAAGTCACCACGGCCGTCGCCAAGGGCGATCTGTCGCGCAAGATCACGGTCGATGTGCGCGGCGAAATTCTGGAGCTGAAAAACACCATCAACACGATGGTGGATCAGCTTAGTTCCTTCGCCGCCGAAGTGACTCGCGTGGCGCGCGAAGTCGGCACCGAAGGCAAGCTGGGCGGCCAGGCCGAAGTGCGCGGCGTCGCCGGCACCTGGAAGGATCTGACCGACAGCGTGAACTCCATGGCCGGCAATCTGACCGCGCAGGTCCGCAACATCGCCCAGGTGACCACCGCCGTGGCCAACGGCAACCTCAGCCGCAAGATCACGGTCGATGTGCAGGGCGAAATTCTGGAGCTGAAAGACACCATCAACACCATGGTCGATCAGCTCAACACCTTCGCCTCGGAAGTGACGCGCGTGGCGCGCGAAGTCGGCACCGAAGGCAAGCTCGGCGGCCAGGCCGAAGTGCGCGGCGTCGCCGGCACGTGGAAAGATCTTACCGACAACGTCAACTTCATGGCCGCGAATCTGACCACGCAGGTTCGCGGTATCGCCAAAGTGGTGACCGCCGTCGCCAACGGAAATCTGAAACGCAAACTGGTGCTCGAGACCAAAGGCGAAATCGCCGAACTCGCCGACACCATCAACGGCATGATCGACACGCTCGCCGTCTTCGCCGATCAGGTCAGCAACGTGGCCCGCGAAGTCGGCATCGAAGGCAAGCTGGGCGGCCAGGCGCGCGTGCCCGGCGCCGCCGGAATCTGGCGCGATCTTACCGATAACGTCAATCAGCTCGCCGCCAACCTGACCACTCAGGTGCGCGCCATCGCCGATGTCGCCACCGCCGTCACCAAAGGCGACCTGACGCGCTCCATCGCGGTGGAAGCGCAGGGCGAAGTCGCGGCGCTCAAAGACAACATCAACGAAATGATCGGCAACCTTGCCGAAACCACGCGCAAGAACAACGATCAGGACTGGCTCAAGACCAACATCGCGCAAGTTCACCGGCATGTTGCAGGGCCAGCGCGATCTGCTCACCGTGTCGAAGCTGCTTCTCTCCGAACTGACGCCGCTGGTGGGCGCGCAGCACGGCACGCTTCTACATCACCGATTCCACCGAAGACGGCGGCTACGCTCAAACTGCTCGCCGGCTACGCGTCGAGCGACGATGGCCTCATTCCCACCCAGTTCCGGATGGGCCAGGGCCTGGTCGGCCAGTGCGGCTATGAGAAGCGCCGCATCCTGGTGACCGAGATCCCGAAGAACTACATCCGGATCACCTCCAGCCTCGGCGAAGGCACGCCGGCCAGCATCGTCGTGCTGCCCGTGCTGTTCGAAGGCGAAGCCAAGGCGGTGCATCGAACTGGCGTCGTTCCGGCAGTTCAGCGATGTCCACCTGGCGTTCCTCGACCAGCTGACGCAGAGCATCGGCATCGTGCTGAACACCATCGCCGCCACCATGCGTACCGAGGAGCTGCTGAAGCAGAGCCAGGCGCTGGCCGAGCAGCTCCAGAAGACCAACGCCGAACTGGAGGAAAAAGCGCACCTGCTGGCCGAGCAGAAGAACGAAGTCGAAACCAAGAACCGCGAAGTCGAGCAGGCCAAGGCGGCGCTCGAAGAAAAGGCCGAACAGCTTGCGCTGACTTCGAAGTACAAGAGCGAATTCCTGGCCAACATGAGCCACGAGCTGCGCACGCCGCTGAACAACCTGCTGATCCTGGCGCAGATGCTGGCCGAGAACGCGGAAAAGAACCTGCACGCCGAAACAGGTCAAATACGCCGAAACCATCCACTCTCGGGCACCGACCTGCTGGCGCTGATCAACGACATCCTCGATCTCAGCAAGATCGAATCCGGCAAGATGGACGTCGAAATCGGCAGCGTCCGCTTCAGCCGAACTGCGCGACTTACTGCTCGCGCACGTTCCGCCACGTGGCCGAAGGCAAGAGCCTCGACTTCTCCATCGACCTCGACGGACAATCTGCCTGCCGAAACCATTCATCACCGACGCCAAGCGCCTGCAGCAGGTGCTCAAGAACCTGCTCTCCAACGCGCTGAAGTTCACCGAGCACGGCACCGTGCGGCTGCAGCATCGACCGCGCGCACTTCCGGCTGGAGCGCGAATCACCCGGTGCTCAACCGCGTCAAATCGGTGATCGCGTTCTCCGTCACCGACACCGGCATCGGCATTCCGCAGGACAAGCAGCGAATCATCTTCGAAGCCTTCCAGCAGGCCGACGGAACCACCAGCCGCAAGTACGGCGGCACCGGCCTCGGCCTTTCCATCAGCCGCGAACTGACGCGCCTGCTGGGCGGCGAGATCCGGCTGCAGAGCGCGCCCGGCGCTGGCAGCACATTCACGCTTGTATCTGCCGCAGACCTGGGCAGCCGCAGGTCACCGCTGCGCAGGCAGGAATATCAGCGCTCCATACCGCAGGCCGAGCAACCGGATTCTGCCGCCCGTCGACGGGCGTTATCGTGGCGGAGGGCGAAACCATCGATATCATCCTGCCGCCGCCTTCCACAGCGCCTACCCCCGTCGTGCACGACATCGAAATCGACGACGACCGCAATCTGATTCAGCCCGGCGACGCCGTGCTGCTGATCGTCGAAGACGATGTCACCTTCGCCCGCATTCTGCTCGACCTCGCGCATGACCGTGGCATCAAGGTGCTGGTGGCCCTGCGCGGCGGGACCGCGCTTACCCTGGCGCGCGAATTTACGCCGCGCGCCATCACCCTCGATATCAATCTGCCCGACATGGCCGGCTGGACCATTCTCGACCGGCTGAAGCACGATCCCGGCTACCCGCCACATCCCGGTGCACGTCATCACCGGCGACGAGAACCGCCGGCGCGGGCTTGCGCTGGGGGCCATGACCTATCTCGAGAAGTCGGTCACCAAGGACAATCTGACCGCTGCGTTCGATACCATTCACGGCTCGCTCGACCGCCGCACCCGCAAGCTCCTGCTGGTTTCAGAATCGGAGTCCCGCGGGACCGACTGGAAGGCCCAACTCGGTGGCCCTGACGTCGAGATTTCGGTTGTGACTTCGGGCGGCGAAGCACTCGCAGTGGTGCAGCACAGATATCTCGATGGCATTGTCATCGACGCCGCGCTCGAGGCTCTTCGTCCCGTGCAGCTGGTGGAGGAAATCCAGAAGGAACTCGGCGCCCAGACGCCTCCCGTCATGATCTGCGGCCCCGCCACCCGGGACAGGAACGTGGAAACCGAAGTGCGTAATCTCGGACGGTACAGCGTGGTGCGCTACGTCGACTCCCTCGAGCACCTGCTCGAAGAAACCGTGCTCTTCCTGCATCGCGCGGAACACGACCTCACCGACGCGCAGCGTGACATCCTCCGCAATATCCACCGCGCAGATTCCAGGCTGGCTGGAAAACGCGTTCTGGTAGTCGACGACGACGTGCGCAACATCTTCGCCCTCACCACCGTTCTGGAGCAGCACGGCTTGCACGTGGTGCACGCCGAGAACGGACGCGCCGGCATCGAAATACTCAGTCAGACCCCGGATATCGACGGCGTTCTGATGGATATCATGATGCCCGAGATGGACGGCTACGAAACCATGCGCGCCATCCGTCAAATCCCTGAATTCCGCCACCTGCCGATCATCGCGGTCACCGCCAAAGCCATGAAGGGAGACCGCGCCAAATGCATCGAAGCCGGCGCTTCCGACTACATTACGAAACCCGTGGACCTGGATCAGCTTTTCTCTGTGCTGCGCGTCTGGATGATCGCGTCCCATCAGCACGTGCCTGTTGCGATGGGGGTAGCGAGCTAGTGCGGCCGCTCCCTCACGGTTACGGCTCGGAAGCCCCTTCTGAACCGGGACACCCTCTGGGTCCGTCAGCAAGCGGCGCCGAAAATCGGGGATACGCGAATTTCTGAGCGACACATGACAGCTGGCAGCGGTGTACAAATGGTCCGCGAGAATGCCTCCGAAGGAAGAGTGAAAATCCTTCTGGTGGATGACACACCCGACAATCTTGTCTCCATCGAAGCCGCACTCAGCGGACTGGGCGAGGAACTGGTGCTGGCCAGTTCCGGCAAAGAGGCGCTTCGTCATCTCCTCCAGGAAGATTTCGCTGCCATTCTTCTCGATGTCAGGATGCCCGATATGGATGGGTTCGAAACGGCGGAACTCATTCGCAGCCGCCCTCGATCCCGTCAGACCCCAATTCTCTTCCTGACCGGATACCGCAACGAAGAGCATTTGTTTCGCGGCTACGACCTGGGCGCGGTTGACTTCCTGTTCAAACCCATCGTGCCGGAAGTCCTGCGTTCCAAGGTGGCTGTCTTTGTGGACCTCAGCCGCGGCAACGCCCGCCTGAAACAGCAGGCCGACATTCTGCGCCAGCAGGCTGAGGTTCTGCAGAAAGCCGAACTGAAGTTCCGCTCCCTGCTCGAAGCCGCCCCGGATCCGATGGTAGTGTGCCGCGAAGACGGCGAAATCCTCATGGTCAATTCACAGACAGAGGTCCTTTTCCGCTGCGGCCGCGACCGCCTGATCAAAAGGAACATAACCGCCCTGGTGCCCGGTTGGGACCTGCGCCGGCAGCATGGACGGGATGCGCTTGCTGCCCCCTTGGGAGGGATCGAACTGGCAGCCTTCCCTGAGGGCAGTGATCCCTTTGCGGTTGAGATTACCTTCAGCCCGGTGCAGACGGAGGACGGCCTTGTCATCACCAGCGCCATCCGGGATATCAGCGAACGCAAGAAGACCGAGGAGCGCATCCGCCAGCTGAATGCCAGCCTCGAAGAACGTGTGCAGGAACGTACTGACGCTCTGCTCCGCTCCAACGAAGAGCTGCAGCAGTTTGCTTATATCGCCAGCCACGATCTCCAGGAACCCCTCCGCGCGGTGTCGATTTACACTCAGCTCCTCGCGCGGCGTTATCAAAGCCAGTTGGACGGTGACGCCGGCCAGTTCATAGAATTTATCGTGGAAGGCGCCCAGCGCATGGAGCGCCTGATTCACGACCTGCTCGATTTCTCCCGCATCGACGCCCGGGGCGCAGACTTCTTCGTTCACATGGGCTGCGGCGAAGCTCTCGATGACGCCATACGCAACCTTCACTCACTGATCGAAGAAAGCGGCGCGGTTATCACCACGGAAAGCCTCCCTCGCATCACCGGTGATCCGATTCAAATGACCCGGCTTTTCCAGAACCTCCTCGTGAATTCAATCAAATATCGTACTGCCGAAACTCCTCGCATTCATGTAGCCGCTGTCGCGGAGGGCGACCACTGGCTGTTTTCGGTGCGCGACAACGGGATCGGTATTGATCCTGAATATGCAGAGAAAGTGTTCGGTATTTTCAGATGTCTCGATCCGCGGGATAAGCGTTCCGGCAGCGGCATGGGCCTCGCCATATGCCGCAAGATTGTAGGCCGCCATCACGGACGTATATGGGTTGAGTCCGAACTTGGCAAGGGTGCGACTTTCTTTTTTGCCTTACCCGCCGATCGGTGAATCCGGCCCAACTGACTGTGCTGCATTTTGCAACAAAATTGCTGGGAAATCCAGCGGCGCACAAGTCATGGCGGAAAGTTTACACGCGGAAATTACTTACGAAGTCAAAGACCTGGTGGAGAGGACCGGGGCGCCCCAGAAGATCCTGATCATCGATGATGAGCCGGTGGACCGGCAGATTCTCAAAAAGGCTCTCGACGCCGAACACCCCGGTGCCTTTCTGTTTGAGGAGGCGGAAACCGGCCGGGACGGCTTTCGCCGCCAGAAGGAGTTTCAACCGGACTGCATTCTTCTGGACTTCAACCTCCCGGATCTGAACGGACTCAGGATTCTCCCGCTTCTGCGCGACGGCAGCAATAATTTGCCCTGTGCTGTCGTGATGCTGACCGCCGCCGGCAGTGAACGGGTAGCCGCCGAAGCCATGAAGCTCGGCGTTATGGACTATCTGGCAAAGGGCCCGAACAGCACGCTCGAGCTGCCCAGGACGATCGCGAGCGCCATCCAGCGATTTCGCTTCCAGCAGGAAATTGTGCGTCAGCGCCTCGCGCTGGAGCAGCGTAACCGGCAGCTCGAAGAGATTCAGGCGGAACTCGTCGCCGAGAAAGAGCGCTACAGAATTCTGGCCGAGACGATTCCCCAGCTTGTCTGGACCGTCGATTCCAAAGGCTGTGTCTTATACGCGAACCGTCAGTTGCAGGACTTCAGCGGGGCGGCGAACGCGGGAGGCTGGCCGCTGGAAAGCCTCGTGCACCCCGATGACAGTGTCCAGGTGCGCAACAAATGGGACGACGCCCGTCGATTCGGTCGCGGATTCGAGATGGAACTCCGGCTGCTTCGGGCGCAGGATCAAACCTGGCGCTGGCATCTGCTGCAGACCGCGCTCATTCCCGCGCCCCAGAAAGGCCTTGGCAGCTGGTTCGGGACGTTTACGGATATCGAGGACCAGAAGCGTGCCGAGGCCGCCCTCCGGCAGCGTGAAAAGCTGGAGAATATCGGCCTGCTCGCAGGTGGAATAGCCCACGAGTTCAACAATTTTCTGGCTGGAACCATAGCCGGAGCCAGCTTTGCCCTCGAATCTCTTCAGCCGGACCATCCCGCACATCGAGCCCTCGAAATTGTACTGTCTTCGGGCGAGAAAGCCGCTAATCTGACGCGGCAACTGCTCGCCTGCGCGGGCAAGGCTGATGCGCTCAGGGAACCGGTGGATATCGGGCGCGTCGTCTCAGACGCGTGCCGGCAGTTGCCGAGTTCGATCCCGCCCAACATTCGTGTAGCGATTGAGACAGACGCCGACCTCCCGCTGATCGATACGAACGCCGCCTATGTGCGCCAGGTAGTGGCTGGTCTGCTGATGAATGCTGTGGAGGCAATCGGCGAAGAAGACGGTAACATCCGGGTCAGAATCACGAGGCCGACCGCCGACGTCAGCGCCGCAGACGAACTCCCGCCAGGAAACTATGTGTCCATCGAAGTCTCGGATTCCGGCCCCGGCATGGATGCGCATATTCAGGCCCGGATTTTCGAGCCGTTCTTCACCACAAAATTCACCGGCAGAGGGCTGGGTCTGGCCGCCGCCCGGGGGATGGTTCGCTCCCTCGGCGGCGCCATCCAGGTGAGCAGCGCGGCCGGGGCCGGCAGCACGTTTCGGGTGCTCCTCCCGGCGCCGGCTGAACCCGTCGCAAACACGGCGGCGTGCTGATCGGCCGAGGACTCGTTGATGGTGCCGACGTCAGAAGCGAGTGCGCGAGAGGCGATCGCGGCGCGCGCATTGCTTTCGGCGTTAACGGAATTTTCATCGTGCGCGCGGCACGACCTCCTCGCGCCAATCAACCAGGCCGGATCGTTACTGGCCCTTTTTATGAGGCGCAACGGTGGGCAGCGGAATTCCGAAGCGGAGGACGTTCTGCAGCTTCTGCAAAACGCATCAACCCGTATGGAGCGCCTGGCTGCCGGCATCCGCAAATTCCTTGACGTCGCGGGCAGAGTTCCGCGCTTTGAACCTGTGGATCTCAAGGTTGCACTGTCGGCCTCGCTCGGGATGCTGAAAAAGACGATCTCCGAAACCGGCGCGGCGATCGTGTCGGACCCATTGCCGGTGGTTTCCGCGGATCCGGCTCACATGGTGACGATCCTTGAAATTCTGATCAGCAACTCGCTGCGATTCCGCCGCGCCGGCGCACCGCCCCGCATTCGGATTTCTTCGGTAAAGGAAGGTGGGATCGATGCCATTCAAGTCGCGGACAACGGAATTGGCATCGATGCTGAATACGCGGAGTCTGTTTTGCGGCCGTTCCGCCGGCTCGGCGGTAGCCCGGAACCCGGTCTCGGGCTAGCCATGGCGAAGTTGATTGTTGATCTGCACGGAGGCCGGATCGGCATCCACCCAGCCTCGTCCGGAGTGGGAACCGTGGTGCAGTTCACAGTGCAGCCCGCCTGAGTCGACCACGTCTATTACTCAACTCTTACAGTTGAAATAGTTACTTTGGTATACAATGTGAGAAAAATTACATCCTGTTGCCACAGGGTTGGTGGTCGTGACGGAGCTCGAATACACAATCAGAAACGGCGGTTTGACGCCGCGGAGACTGCTGGCCCGCGTTTCCCGGCGGGGGTTCGGGGCTTCTGTCCTCGGCGGCCTCGCGGGAATGGCTGCGTCAGGCATCGCCCGGGCGGCGTCGCCGGCCGCATCCAGTCCCGATTTCACTATCGCCATCATTCCCGATCCCCAGTTTCTGGCGCAGTCGTGCCCTGACAGTTCCGGCGGGTATTACGCGTCCATGATGAACTGGATCGTCGCCAACCGACACATGGTTTTCACGTCGGGCCGGTCATCGTTTCCCGCCAACATCAAGGCCGTGGTCGGCGTGGGCGACTGCGTGAATTTGACGACCGGCGCCAACGAATACTCGAACGCGCAGACAGCGTGGTCCATTCTGGACGCGCACGGCATCGCATTCACAACCCCGCCGGGCAATCACGACTACAACGGCAGCCCGTCTTCCCGGACTAACCTCGGCGATCAGTTCGCCAACGGGTATTTTTCAGCGGCCAATCGCGCGTCTGTTTACGGCTCCGGTATCGGGCTCGGCGACGGAGACATGGCCCGGTGGGTTGGTTCCTTTGACAGCACGGGTGCAAACACCGCGGTGAAATTCGTCATTTCCGGCATCAGGATGCTGATTCTCGCCATGGATTTCTTCGCCGGGAGCGACGCGTGGTCATGGGCCTATAACGTGATGCGGGCGAACCCCGACTGCGAGTGCTACATCACTACGCACGCGTGGCTGACCACAAACGGAACGCACTTCCGGCGCACGGATACCTACGGGCCCAACTGTTATTCGATGGCTGCGGCGCCTTACTCAAATGCCGCGGATGAAGCCTGGAACACGCTGGGCGTCAACACCTGGCCGAACCTGTTCGGCGTCTTCAGCGGCCATGACCTGATGGGTAGTCAGAATTCTGATCCCGCCGGGGTCGCCACTCCCCCGTGGTTCTGGAAACAGGTTCCTGTCAAAAGCAGCAGCCCGCGCGGCCAGACTGTCCAGCAGTTCTATGCCAACTCTCAGCAGATAGACGCTGGCTGTAGTTCATCCGCGAGTACAGCCACCGGCGCCGGTCAGATCGCCAGCGTTTTCCTGCTCACACGCCGGCCTGCCCTGGGACTTCTCGAAGGCCGCATGATCTCCACGCTGACGGGCGACTGGTTCGGACACCGCTCCGCCGCCTTCCCGGCGGGTACAAGCTGGAGTGCGTCTGAAACGCCCCTGTTTTCAGTTCCATTCACGGGACTGGCGACAACACCGGCGGCCGAACACGGGCAGCGATGAGTTATGCGCGCCGCGCGGCCCAGGCCCGGGTCAAATAAGTTGTTTCAACCGCCGCCAGACGCGCGATTCGCTCTTCCGTGAAGCCGAGAAACTGACCAAACAGTTCCTCGCCGAGCTGAACCCGCAGATCATTCACCGAGCGCCAGACCCCCATATACTGTTCCGGTGTCTGCCGCACCGTATGGCGGCCTTCGACTTCGATTACATCGGCGAAATGAGGATTCGCGCCCAGCATTTCCGTTAAGCGTTCCGCCATGCCGGAGCGTCCCGACGACACCCGCCGGACATCCGGCTTCAGCCGCGTGATCTGCGCTTCGATTTCCGCCAGCAGCGGATTTTCTTCGACAATTCGTGAGTTCCACAGCGCCGCGAACACACCGTGCGGCCGCAGCACGCGATGAAATTCCTCGCATGCCTGATCGAAATCAGCCCAGTGAAGCGAAGAGGCCATGCTGACGAGATCGGCTGAACCCGCCGGCAGCCCGGTATCTTCGGCCGAGCCTTTACGCCAGAGAATATTCGTGCCAAACGAACCCACCATCCCCTGTTCCCGCATCTGGTCATTCGGCTCCACGGCGATCACAGAGCGCAGACCGCGCGCCGCCAGCATGCGCGTCCAGATGCCGGTCCCCGCGCCGATGTCAGCGGCATCCACGACTGCTGGATCGCGCCCGAGACAGTTCAGGATTTCGGTCGCCACTTCGGGAGCGTAACCTGGCCGGTACCTGGCGTAATCCGCCGCCAGACCTGTGAAGTCCCCGTGCTTCATCGCGGGTTGCGTTATGGCTCCTCGAGGATCAGTTCGCCCGCTTCGATCATCCTGCGATACAGCAGGACATCGCCGGGCTGATCGATTTCTCCCCACTGGCCATGCGTGGGAAGCGTGTGGATGGGAATCTCGCCCGCGGCCAGCAGGCGGCGCAGCAAGCCCGTCATATCCAGCCGGTCGCGGAGTGCCGGTTCGAGACCACCGGTCAAGGTTTCCGCAGCTGTCCAGGCGCGCGGCGTGAATTTCAGCAGTCCCATGTACTGTCCCTGAATGTCCTCCATTCGCGTCGTCCTGCCGCCAATCTCGAGCAGCCGGCCCGCCCCGTCGATCCGGAATGTCTCGGCGTCGGTGAGCGGATCGGCGAATCGCGCCGTCCACAGCCGGCTCCAGTCGAGGTCATAGCTGATAACCAATGGCCCATCGGCAGCAGCCAGTCCCCGCAACAGTTCGCCGCGATAGAAGATGTCGGCGTAACTGACGATAACGGGCCCCTCCCGCAGCCATTCCGCAGCGGCCGCCAGAGACATCACCATGTTGGTTACGGCCCATCGCTCATTGGTGAAATACGAGATCCCCGGAAAATCTATCATGTCTGCGCGATAACCGCGGACCACGGCGATCTCCCTGACGCCGCCACTGCGCAGTGCCGCAATCTGGCGTTCGATCAGCCGCCGGCCTTCAAGCTCGAAGAGACATTTCGGACGATTGTCGCCGGCATTCCCCATTCGGCTGCCGCGGCCCGCAGCCAGAATCACCGCGCGCATCAGGCGATCACCAGAACCCTCTGATTCGTGCAGTCGAGGCACAGCGTGCGCGCCACCTGCCATTGCCGGAACAGAGTTTCGCCCGCGCCGATCACGGCCGGAATATCGAGTTCGCACGCCCGAATTGCCATGTGCGAGTTTGCGCCACCGTACTGCGTTACGAATCCGCCGATACCGCGGGTGAAGATCCAGTCGAAGCCGGGGTCCGCGCTGGGCACAAAGAGAATCCGGCCCGCCAGACTTTCCGGAGGGTCCGAGACCGAGGCGACCGGCGCCGTCACACTTCTGCGCGTAATAAAGTTAGGCTGTGCCGGCGGCAGGTGAAACGCGAACACGTCTTCAGGCGAAGCAATCACCGGGGGAAGCACCAGGTTACGGGTCAGCGCGTAGCGTTCCTTGCCGCGCGCCACGCTCTCGCGAAGCGCATCGCGCACCGAGCCGCTGCCGTTATGCAGCGTGCGCACTACGTCGTAGCTCAGAAAAGCGCAGTCCTCGGCCGCGATCCCGTGTTCTTCACCGAGTTCGCGGATCAGCGTGAGCGCGTGGCTCAGACTCTGCGTGAATACAAACTTGGCGTACTCGCGGCCCTCGATACCGGCCTTCATGAACTCGATCAGGCCATCCGCGCCGATCTCGAGGCCGTGCTCGCCGAGCAACTGGGCAATGCGTCGCGACTGCGCGGGTGAAAACACAAAGGCCGGCGGTGCGGCTGCGTGCGGCCGCGGCGCCGACCAGTCGAAGTAGAGATCGGGCGCCTCATCGTAGCGCGGCGACAGAATGTCGTACGTGCCGGGCCGCAGATGGCCATAGCGCGCCAGAAAGCCGGCCTTCGAAAGCCGCGCCAGATCGCGCCCCATCCGCGATGTAATCGTGTCGATCCCCGCCATGAACTGTGCGGCTTCTTCGCCGCTCAGGACGCCCGTCGCGATGAATGACTGCAGCATCTGCATCGCAATGAACCCCGCCCTCGCGAGGCCTGCAAACGGCAGCGTGCCGTATCGCTTGCAGTCTTCCATCAGCCAGTAAATGCGGCTGATTTTATCCAGACGCGCATTCGCCATCGCCGGAAAGCGCGCGGCCAGCTTGTCGATCTTCTTCCGGTCCTGTCGCCACAGTGCGCTCTCGCCGTGCATGATCCGGTTGGTCAGGCGCCGCAGGCAGCCCGCCAGCTCGTGCCGGTCATCGGCGGAAAATCCGTGGCCGGTCAGCCGGCTCAGCCGCTCCGGCAGATCGAGCGTGTAGCAGGAAAAGACAATCTCGAATTCAACTTTGTCGTGCAGATGCGGCTCGGCAAGCAAACGGTCGATGTAATAGTTCACCAGGCGCGCCGCCAGGCTGTCCGGCACGTCGCGCGGCACAAAGGAATTGAAGCTGACACGTACATCGATGTAAGGCAGGCCATGCAGGCTGACCAGAAGCGGAAAACTGCGCAGGTTCTGATACCCGTAGTTGTCGCGCTGATACGCCCAGATCGCGTCCGTAATCAGTTCGCAATAGAGTGACAGCGACAAAGGCCACGGGTGCACGCCGATAATCTCTGCGGGATTCCAGTCCGGCATGATGCCGAACACAGCCCGGCTGCCGTGCAGCCACGGATGCGGGCGGCTCAGCAATTCCACCTTGCGTGCGATCTGCGTCAGCGCGTCATCCAACTGGTCGTCCCCGACCCGGTGCGCCTCGTCAACGGCCAGCCGCCGCGCCTGCAGCAGATAGAGCTGTCCATCGTCTGTGACCGCAAACTCAACGTCGATTGCGTCCGAGCCCACCAGCGTTTCGACTTCGCTGACCAACGCAATTACAGGCGCAAGCGCAGCCGGACACATTGACGCACGCGATTTCAGGCAATAGAAGGTTCTGAGATCGGCGCCTGTGCCGCCCGTCACGCGATCCGTCCGGCCGGATGAATCGTCGTAGTTTATGACGTACCACGGACCGCCCGCCGGGCTGCGTGAAAACGCCACGCCGGCCATTGCGACGTGGTCGAGCATGGGCTGCACGAAGACCTGATTGGCGGGATTCGCGTCATCGCCGAATGACCCGATCACGCGCTCGATGTCGCGTCCGATCGTCTCGCGGCCCGCCGCACCGGGGACCGAAGCGTATCTCCCCGCCTGCGAGTTCTTCTCCGCCCCGTCTTCATCCAGCGCGCTGCTGCGCACGATAACGCTGCCGGACCCCCACGGTGCGGCAGCTATTGCAAGAAGAATCTCCCCCGCGCCGCGGTGCCATTCGTCAACCCGGAACCGGATCTGCGGCAGCACTCGCGCACTTCGAACCGCCGGCGCCAGCGCTTCGAGCGACTCTGCCTTCGTGCCGAACCGAACCGCCGGAATCCTCCCGCTGCGCGTCCCGCATACGGCAATAATCCGCTCCACCGCGGCGTCGGCGTCCACTTCTCCGTAGTTATCCAGAACCAGATCGGGCGCTTCGGGAAACTCCGGGGCAATGTCGACACCCACAATGTCACAAACGATGCCGCCCGTTGCGTTGCGCCGGCCTCCGTAGAGGCCTTTGCTGTCGCGACTCCGCAGCTCATCGATGGGGACGCGCAGGAAGATCTCGCAGTACCCTGGAATGTTTTCCCGGTTCCACCGCTGCACCTCGTGAAAAAGAGAGATCGTTGCGCAGACGATATCGGCACCCTGCCCGGCCAGCGTTCGGCAAAGGCGGGCGTATCGCATGGCGCAGAGCCGCCGGTCATCCGCGCTGTGCGCGAGGTCTTCGGCGATGGCGGCACGGAGCCCGTCGCCGTCGAGAAACGTGACCGGCCTGCCGTCGGCACGCAGCCGTTCCGCCAAGGCCTGTCCTACCGTTGTCTTGCCTGCGCCCGAGAGCCCGGTGATCCAGAAAACACGCGATGGCACAGCTTTCGTCACCTGCACAGCCCCGCAGCCCAAGGATAAGTAAACCGAATTGGCGGCGAAAGTTACGAAAAGATGACTCGCCGGGCGGGACCGGTGGTGCGATGGCGCACGAATTCCGCCCGGATCAGCTGCAGAATCGACCACACACCACGATCAATGAATCGCGATGGTCGCCGGAGGGCCGGACGCGCCACTGCCGGTGATCACGATCGGAACGGCATCACCTGTGACACCCGGCGGGATCTGCGCGTTGATCTGGTAGAGGCCGCTCAGCGTGGGCGTCAGACCTGCGAAGTAAACCTGCGCGTTAACGCCCCCGATCGTAAGCGTCACTGTATCCGTGGCGGGCGCGAGCGGCGACAGCGGGGTTGCATCGCCGGCATTGAGCGAACTCTGTACACCGCCGAGTCCGGTGCAATAAACTACGATTACGCTGCCAGGGTGCGCGGGCTGCGAGGTCGACACAATGTATCCGCTGCCGTCGGGGTTTGTGGCCGCCACGATGCCCGCTCCGGAGCCCGAACCGTTGAGCGTGAATGCGCCCGGAGCAGCGGGGGCGACGTTGTTCGGCTCAGGTACGGAAAGCGCGTTTCCGGTCTGGATGATAACCTGCTGCGTCGTGTTAACGGGCACGGGATACGGGACGACAGCGTTGATCTGCGTTGGTCCGGCATAGAGCAGAGGCATCAGGATGCCGCCGATGATGACCTGCGCCCCCCCGAGTTCGGTGGGCAAGGGCAGGGATGTGGCGGAAACGCCGTTCCCGGTCGCGAGATTCGAGCCGAATATCGAGATGAGCGCGCCGGGTGTCGATGGCCCTCCCGCTGCGAAGCTGGCGGAGTTGAGAATGCCGCCAGTATTGATGATCGGCGGTTCGGTGTTCGGGCTCACCAGACCTGAAATCTGTGCCGCGCCCTGCAGTGTGGCCGGCGGGGAACTCTGCGCGGCCACCTTTACGGTGACGTTGGAAACGGTGCGCGGTGCCCAGGTGGCGGCCCATGAGCCGTTTCCAAGATTGCCGAGGGAGAGGGGCGGGTCGCCGTTGGAGAAGGTCGCGACCACATTGCCGCTGGTGAAGGCATTGCCGCAATCATCCACGACGTTGACGTCGACCGCGGCGGGCCACCCGGCGGGCACGGAAAAACCAGCTCCCAGTACGGTTATGGCGGGCAATAGCTGAGTCGGTGCGCAGGTGGTGGCACGAGGGCGCTCGCCGGCGCGCGCGGTTCGGCTGGCGGCAGAGGCGGAAGATCCCGAATAAACCGAGAGCGTGACGGGCACGGCGCGGACGGCGCCGCCGGAGAAGTTGAGGTTAATGGTCGCGGTATAGATGCCTGGCGCGAGTCCGGCAATGACGGGTTGCACGGTGAGGTTGGCAGGCGTGGAGGAACTGAAGCTGCCGGTGGCGGGCAATACGGTGAGGAACTGACTGGTGCTTCCGTAAGTGATGGTCGAAGTGTACGACGGCGAGCCGTGAGCAATGCTGAGCGTCAGCGTCTGGGCTGGAGGGTTCGCCCCGCCGGCGGCCCCGGAGAACAGAAAGCTGGCGGGTGACACGTTTGATGCGCTGGTCTGCGAAGGCGAAAGAATATGGAGAACCACGGTGATGAATCGGGGTGAATTGGCCACGCCGGGAGAGGCGATCTCAATGCGGCCGTAATAGTCGCCCGCCGCCAGTCCGCCCGTGTTTACGGAAACGGTAAGCGCGGCGTTCGATGTTGCGCTGGCGCTGCCCTGCGACGGCGAAACACTGAGCCACGAGGTCTGACTGGAAAGTACGGTGGCGACCGCGGAAAAGCCTATTGTGCCTGCGCCGCCATTCACGATCGTGACAGTGCGCGTCGATGCCGGTACGCCGTCTACCGCTGTTGTGAAAGTGAGACCGGAATCGGAGATTACCAGAGACGGCGGCTTGGGTTCGATGCGGCGCACGCGGCCCTCGTTCTGATCGGCGACGTAGATGTTGCCTTGGGGGTCCACCGTCACGTCGGCGGGAGAGCCGAAGCCGGTCTGAAGCGGAGGCCTGCCGTCACCCGCCAGCGCATTCGTGCCGTTACCGGCGATCGTGCTGATGACGCCCGTCGGATCGACGCGGCGGATGCGCGCGTTGCCGGCGTCGGCGATGAGCAGTCCGCCGGCAGCGTCGAATGCGAGGCCGATGGGGTTGGCAAGCATCGCGGCGGTGGCCTGCCCGCCGTCTCCTGAAAAACCGTATTGGCCGTTGCCTGCGACGGTTTGAATCACCCCGTCGGTCTGGATGCGGCGGACCACATTGTTGCCGTTGTCGCTGAAGTAGATGTTGCCGGAGGAGTCGAGCGCGACACGGGAAGGGGCGTTCAGCTGCGCGCCCGTGGCGAAGTCTCCGTCGCCGGCGTAACCTGCAGTGCCAGTGCCCGCAATGGTCGTGATGATGCCTGAAGGGATCACGCGGCGGATACGGTTGTTGCCGGTGTCGGCTATGTACAGATCGCCCTGCGCGTCCACTGCAATGCCCTGGGGCTGACTCAGAGCGGCGTTGACCGCCTGCCCGCCATCGCCGGAGAACGTGTTGACGCCGCTCCCCGCCACCGTGGTGATGATTTCCGCGGCGCTGATTTTACGAATGCGCTGATCGTGCGTGTCGGCGATGTAGAGGTTTCCCGCGCCGTCGATGGCGATGCCCTGGCAGTCGACCAGAGATGCGGAGGCAGCAGGGCCCCCGTCGCCGATGAAGCCCGCTGTGTTGGTGCCGGCGATCAGATTGATGATGCCGAACATATTGATGCTGCGCACGCGGTTGGCGTAGGTGTCGCAGACAATCGTGTTGCCGTTCGCATCGATGACGACGCCGTCGGGACCGGGAAGATTGGCGTCGGTACCGATGCCGCCGTCCCCGGTGTAGCCGTAGTTTCCATTGCCGGCGATGTTGGAGATGGTCCCATTGGCGATCTGGCGCAGCCGGAAGTTGAGAGAATCGGCGATGAGGACGACAGGACTCGATGCGGCCTGGGTGATGAAAAGATCGGTGGGTTGGTAGAGGGAAGCGTTAACGGCCGGGCCGCCGTCGCCTGCCATACCTACCTGAGCGATCGTGCCGGCGATCGTGGTTATCATGCCGCTGGTGAGATTGATACTGCGCAGGCGGCTGCCGTACTGATCCGCGACGAGGAGTGTAAGGTTGCCGGTCGTACCTTCGATCGCGACTCCGGCGGGCCCGTTGAGGTTTGCCTGGGTGGCGAGACCCCCATCGCCGGCCTCCGCCTTGGTGCCGCTGCCCGCGACGGTCGAGACAATGCCCGCGGGGGTGATCATGCGGACACGCTCAGCATTGATGTCGGCGACGTAGAGGTTGTTGTTCGGATCGACGGTGAGGCCGGTGGGAGCCTGGAAGGAGGCTTGTAAAGCCTGGCCGCTATCGCCGCTTGAGCCGTTCCTGCCGTTGCCGGCGAACGTATTGATCACGCCGTTGGTGGTGACCCGGCGGATACGGTGGTTGTCAGGATCGGAGATGTAAAGAATACCGGTCCTGTCAAAAACGATGCGCGTGGTAGTGCCGAAAGAAGCCGAAGTGGGGGGACCGCCGTCGCCCGAGAATCCGGCCGTTCCATTGCCCGCGAAAGTCGAAATGATGCCGGCGGGCGTGACCTCACGGATGCGGAAGTTGCCGGTGTCGGAGATATAGAGATTGCCCGCGGAGTCGAATGCGAGGCTGCGCGGATTGAAAAGCGCCGCGGCTGTGGCGGGGCCGCTGTCACCGCCATAGCCCTGTGTGCCGCTGCCGGCGTATGGGGTGAGGTTTCCTTTGGTGTCGATGCGGTAGACGCGATCGGTGGCGAGGTCGGAGAAATAGATGTTGCCCTGGGAATCGGCGGTGACGCCGCTGACGACGCCGACGGGGGCGCTGATTGCAGGAATCGGTGTGGCAGGAAAAACAAACCGGCGGCCGGCGAGGGTGGTGATGATGGTCTGGGCGGAAGCCAGGCCGCAACTCAGCCCGAGCAATAATATCGCGGCGCGGATCATATCACAGGACCAGTGGATTTTAGCACCCAGCCGGGGTATTCGGCGAGTCCATTGCTAAAATGTAGTGTTCCCCTCAGGCACTCGCCTTCCGATTCCATTGAGCACACAAACCAATTCCGGCCAGATCGTTGTCCGCGGCGCCCGTCTGCATAATCTGAAGAATCTCACGCTGGCGATTCCGCACAACCAGCTGACCGTGATCACCGGCGTATCGGGTTCGGGCAAGTCGTCGCTGGCGTTCGACACCATCTATGCGGAAGGCCAGCGCCGATACGTCGAATCGCTGTCGGCCTATGCCCGGCAGTTCCTCGAACGCATGGAGAAGCCGGAGGTGGATGAGATCGAAGGCATCGCGCCGGCGATCGCCATCCGGCAGAAAAACACGACGCGGAATCCGCGGTCGACGGTCGCCACCTCGACTGAGATCTACGATTTCATGCGGCTGCTGTGGGCGCGCGCAGGGCGGACGTTTTGTCCGGTGTGCGGCAGGCGCGTGGAAAAAGATACTGTCGATCAGGTCGCGCAGAGCGATGCTGGCGCAGCCCGCGGGCGAACGCTTTCTCGTGCTGTTTCCGGTGAAACACGAGGACAGGGCATGTCCCCAATGCTGGTGCTGACGGAGCTGCGTTCGCGCGGCTTCAACCGGCTCTGGCAGAACGGCACGGTGTTCGAGTTTTCCACGCCGGAGTCCCTTATCGATATCGAGTGGTCGGAACCGGTGTATGTGCTGGCGGACCGGATTGCGATCGGTCCGGAACTGCACCAGCGGATCGTCGATACGGTGGAGTCGTGCTATCGCGAATCGGGCGATGCGATTTTTCACAACGTGCGGACGGGTGAGCGGCATCTGTTCAGCGAGCGCTTCATGTGCAAGTACGACGACATCGAATTTCGCGAGCCGGAACCGATTCTGTTCAGCTTCAACAGCCCGGCGGGCGCGTGCCCGCGATGCCAGGGCTTCGGCAACACCATCGATTATTCGCTCGATCTGATTGTGCCGAACCGGGGCCTGCCGCTGAACGATGGCGCCATCGAGCCGTGGACCAAACCGAAGGGCAAAGAATGGTTTCGCGATTTCCGCAAACAGGCGGCCGGGCGGGTGCGGTTCGATGTGCCGTTCTGCGATCTGATCGGAAGAAGAGCAGCAGCTGGTGCTCGAAGGCGGGCGGAAGGTCGACGGCGTCCGGCAGTTTTTCAATTTCCTCGAAACGAAGAAATACAAGCTGCATGTGCGCGTGTTTCTGAGCCGGTATCGCGGTTATGCGAGGTGCCCGGACTGCGGCGGGTCGCGGCTGCGCAAAGAAGCGCTGAACGCGCGCGTGGGCGACAAGACGCATCTCCGATGCCGTGCGGATGAATATCGCCGAAGCGCTCGGGTTTTTCTCGACACCTGGAACTGACGCGCGGAAGAAAGCGGTATCGCGGGAAAGATTCTGGTCGAGATCGAGCAGCGGCTGCGGTTCCTGAACGACGTGGGGCTCGAATACCTGACGCTGGACCGGCTGTCGTCGACGTTGTCGGGCGGTGAAGCGCAGCGGATCCAGCTGGCCACCTGTCTGGGATCGCGCCTGGTGGGGGCTTGTTATGTGCTCGACGAGCCGTCGATTGGCCTGCACAGCCGGGATACGGCGCGGCTGATCCGCATTCTGCATGAACTGCGCGATCTGGGCAACACGATCCTGGTGGTGGAGCACGATCCGGATGTGATGCGCGCGGCGGATCATATCATCGATCTGGGGCCGGGCGCGGGTGAAGGCGGCGGCAGGCTGGTTTTCGAAGGCAATTATCCAGCGCTGATGGCGGACCGCAACGGGTCGCTTACCGGGACATTATTTGCGGCATGAGAAGCAGGTGTCGCCGGCGAAGTTCCGCCGCGAGGTGAATCCGCGGAAGACGATTCAGTTCTTTGGCGCGCGGCTCCACAATCTGAAAGGCATCGATGTCACGATCCCCCTCCGCCTGCTGACGGTGGTCACGGGAGTTTCGGGGTCGGGGAAATCGACGCTCGTGCACGACATCGTCTACAAGTCGCTGCAGGCAAGGCTGCGGCAGCGCGAGGGCGTGGCGGCGGAAGAGGCCGAGTTCGATCCGGAGCTTGGCGGTGAAGAAACCCCGCGCTGAACTGCACGCGCATGGATGGCGCGGATGCGATTCAGGACGTGGTGATGATCGATCAGACGCCCATCGGACGCACTCCGCGGTCGAATCCGATTACGTACATCAAGGGCTTCGACATCATCGCGCAGCCTGTTCGCGGCTCAACTCCGGCGGCGGAGAAACGCGGCTACACGGCCGGACATTTTTCGTTCAATGTGCCGGGCGGCCGGTGCGAGGTCTGTCAGGGCGACGGCACGGTGACGGTTGAGATGCAGTTCCTCGCGGATGTGGAACTGGTGTGCGATGAGTGCAAGGGCACGCGTTTCAAGAGCAGCATTCTCGACATCAAATACAAAGGTCTGAACGTGCATGAGGTGCTGCAGCTGACGGTGCGCGAGGCCATCGGTTTCTTCCACGACACGGCGCGCCTGGTGACGCGGCTGAAGCCTGCTGGATGAAGTCGGGCTGGGCTATCTGCGGCTGGGGCAGTCGGCGACGACGCTGTCGGGCGGGGAGGCGCAGCGCGTCAAGCTGGCGGCCTATCTGGCGCAGGCCACGAACAGCGGCACGTTATTCATCTGTGATGAGCCGACTACCGGGCTGCACTTCGACGACATCCAGAAGCTTCTCGCCGCATTCGAACGCCTGATCGATAATGGCGGATCGCTGCTGGTGATCGAGCACAATCTCGACGTGATTCGCGCTGCGGACTGGATTATCGATATGGGCCCGGAGGGCGGCGACGGCGGCGGACGCATTGTGGCGCAGGGCACCCCGGAAGACGTCGCGCAGGCAGCCGGGTCGCACACCGCGCGTTTTCTGCGGGCCGCGAAGGTGGCGTAGTTATTGCGCCGGAGATGTAATCTCGATCTGCGCGGTGGTGTTCTGCCAGTCGGGGAGTTCGTAGATTTTCATCTTCGTCTTCAGTGGCTCGGTGAGGTCCTTCGAGGAATTGGGGTCGATCTGGGGGAGCTTGAAACTGAAGGATCCGATGGAATCTTCCTCCGAGCGTGAGGTGCTGGCCCAGAGCCGGACATTGGCCTCAAGGTTATCGATCTCCGTCTGCGAGTGGTTCACTACCACAAACTTGACGGTCGGCTTCTTATCCTGCTGGAACATACGGACACCGACGATCTCAACATATTTCTGGTAAGGGTTCGAACCCTTGGCGGCCGCGTTCGCGGCGGCGGGATTGGCGCTGGCCGACGCCGTCTTCGCCGTGGACGAACCGGAGTCTGGTGTACGGAGGAAGAAGTAGTAGATGCCGCCGCCAACCAGGAGCAGCACAGCGGCGAAGCCCACGGCCACCAGCCAGGTGGGAGGTGCTGAGCTGGTCGGAGTTGGCGTCCACGCGGGCGCGACGGGCTGCGAAGCGCGTGGCTGCTGTGCTGCATATGCCGGGGGTGGAGGCGGAGGCGCGTGCTGGACCGGTGGTGGCGGAGGGGGTGGTGGCGTGTATGCCGGCTGCGGCGGGTACCCGGGTTGCGGCGGATATTGCGGCGGCGGGTACTGCGTTTGCGCGTATTGCGGCGGCGGCGCTTGCTGGGGAGCGTATTGCGGCGGAGGCTGCGGGGGCCAACTCGGTGGCGCGCCGTATCCGGGTGCGGGTGGCTGCCACGGAGCCCCCTGCTGTGTTTCCGGAGTGGCGGCGACAGGCGCGGCGGCTAAAGCCGCGGCCAGTTCGGCGCAGTATGGGCAATCGGTCTTCGAAGGCGGAACGTCGCGTCCGCACTGCGGACAAATCCAGCTGAACATTGGCTTTGCTTCTGTCTCCCGCCGCACTATGGACTCTCGCCTGTGCAGCCTCTTTCAATGTATACGAACGCGCATACCCGTGCGGTTTCGTCTCAGAATAAGAGCCCGTGTATTACAAAGGTAAGGTGGCGCTCCAGTTCCTTCATCGCGGCGGCCGGAATCCCAAACGCGTCGCGCTGTTTCCCGGCACGTGGAATCCGCCAACCATCGCGCATGTCGATATAGCGCGCGTGGCGCTGCGGGAAGTCGATGAAGTGGTCTGGGTGCTGCCGCGCGCGCTGCCGCACAAGGCGTTCGACGGTGCCGCGTTCGAGAACCGGTGTGGCATGCTCGAAGCGCTCGTGCGTGAACATGCGCAGTGCTCGGCAGCGGTCTCGCACGGCGGACTCTACGTCGATATCGCCGGCGAGGCGCGCGAGTATTTCAGTCCGAAAACGGAAATTGTGATCGTGCTGGGCAGGGACGCGGCTGAGAGGATCGCCACCTGGGACTACGGCACACCCGGCGTGTTCGACGATCTGGTGCGGCGTCACCGTCTGCTGGTGGCGGCGCGCCATGGTGAGTATCAGCCGGATCGTCGGCATGGCGGGCGCATCTCGCCTCTCGCGATGGATGCGGCCTGGGATGAGGTATCGTCGTCGGAAGTCCGGCGGCGCATCGCGCTGGGCGAAGTCTGGCAGGATTTAGTGCATCCTGTGATCCGCGGATTCATCGAAGACTGTTATGCAGGAACACGAACGACAGGTAGTTATCGATCAGCTGAATGCCAGCCGCGACCGGATTCTGGGAGTGGTCGAGGGGCTGACGCCGAAACAGTGGGAATTCCGACCCGCCGAGGGCCGGTGGTCGATCGCGGAGTGTCTGGAACACGTAATACGGGTCGAAAACAGAATCTGCGGCATGATCGGAAAGGCGCTTAAGGAAGGTTCGCCCCAGCCGGAGAAACAGCTGCCGCCGGCCGATCTGCGCGAAAAAGACGCGACAATCGCGAAGGGCGTGGTGGACCGTTCGGTTACCCGGCAGGCGCCGGAGCCCGTGCGTCCCGACGGGAAGTGGCAGGGTGACGGGGAACTGCTGGCTGAGTTCCGGAAGACGCGCGAGCGCTCCGCCGAATTCGTGCGCGCCACAGAAGGCGATTTGCGCAGCTATTTCCAGACGCACGGCGGATTTGGCGAGATCGACTGCTATCAGTGGCTGATCGTGATGAGCCTGCATGGCGCGCGCCACGCGGACCAGATGGAAGAGATCCGCGCGTCGCAGGGTTTTCCCGTCTAACGGGCTGCTGAAAAAGCTGTTTTCGTTGCCGCTTGCTGACGCGCGCGGTTCAGTAACCACTGCGGAATCAGCACCTGCTTTTCCGAACCGCGACCGTAAGGGAGTGGCAAGAAGCGTTTTTCAGCAGCCTGCTAACGGCTACTGAGGAGAGTCCTGATCGAATTTAATGCTGCTATCGGCCGTGAATTTGCGATAGTCGCGGAAGTCGATCACATTGCGCGAGCAATAACCGTTGCGGCGCTCGCAGCTGAGGATTTCGGCATGCGATGGCAGCAGAAACCGGCTCTCGCCGATGGTCACGAAATCGTAATCGATCGCCGACTCGACCGTGTCGAGTTCGAAAGTTTTCGGCAAGTTGCGGCCGGCCAGCTCGAGGCGCAGGGCCCGCGAGGTTTCCTTGTCGATCCAGATGGAACCGATATAGTCGGGTTCGATCGTCCCCGTGTTTGAGGTTATGTGCCAGTGGGAATTATGGTGGTCGACGCTGTAGTCATAGCGCCACGCAGAGCGATTGACGATGGTAGTGGATTTCTGATCGTGAAAAGCTGCGTGGCTGGCCAGTGAGAGCACATCGAGCAGCACGCTGGAATACTCCCCCGACGACCAGGAGCCGGTATCCTCGATGGGCCGCGTCGGCGGATGGCCGTTCTCGAGAATGTTCCGGTAGCTCTCTTTGCCTTCCTCGGATACCACGTCCGCGGTGATCGTATCGTAAGCCCGCCAGGTGGTCTGGCCGCCGCGCCCGGTCTGTGAGTCGTAGCGCGTCGTAACCTGCTTCACGATGAAGTTGGGCAGCGTCTGCGCGTAGGCGAAAGCGGCTTCGCGCGCGTTGTCGATCTCCGGATCGCCACTGGGCGGGAAAGCGCGGCGCGGCGGTGTGGCAGCGTCGGCAGTTGGATCGTCTTTGTTTGAACCCTGCGAGGGCGGCGCCGGAAGCCGCGTGACACCATTTGTATCTTCGGCGCGCAGGCCCGGGCGCGAATCGATGTCCGGATTCGAGGCCGGCTTCGGACGCGGCATGCCGTGGCGGAGTTGCGGGGGGCCGGAGTCGTCGGGATCCGCGCCGGCGGATTTGCCCTCTGCGGATTTGGACGCCGCGGCGCGCTCTGTGGGCGTGCCCGCTTTGAGCAGGCTGATCGTCTGCGCATGATAGACGCCCTGGGCATCCTGCGTTGCGGCGATGCTGACATGGTCCCCGGGCTGCAGTTCGGCGGAGCGGATCATCGGGCCGGAGGGCGAGCCCTTATAGAACTTGGTGGTGATGCCGAGCCCGACCGTCACGGCGGATTTGTCCGTCTGGATGACGATGTTGTCGTCGGTGATGCGGCGCAGCGTGCCCGTAAGAGTGGTCTGCGCCAAGGCTATCGCAGGGGCAAGCAGCAGACAGATCGCGAGCAGCCCGGGCCGGCGCAGCATACCTCTATATTGCACGATATTTTGCGCGGGTTGGTATCCAGGTTGATATCCAGATTGCTATCTGCCGCCCGCCCCGATGCAGATGATGCCGATGAGGATCATGGCAAGTGCTCCCAGTTTCGCCTTCGTGATCGGTTCCTTGAAGAAAATGCGCGACCAGAAGAGGGCAAACATATAGCTGAGCGAGACCATCGGATACAGCACGGAAAGTTCGCCGTGACGAAGCGCAATCAAAAAGGGGACGCTGGATCCGAGGAAGAGCGCGACGCCCAGTGCGAGCTGCCAGTTCACGATATAGCGGAAGCCCCGGTTCAGGTGCGCGGCGCCCATTTTGAGGAAGACCGCACCGAATGAGCCGATCAGCGATGCCAGCAGCACCAGAAGAATCGAGCTGAGAGGGGTTGTGTTCACGAGCGCGAACTCGCCCAGCCCATGAGGGACACGCCCGCGATCACCAGCGCGATGCCCCCGGCTTTCCACGCGTTCATTTGCTCATGGAAGAAATACATGCTGAGCAGATTCACCCAGACGTAGGTAAGGGCGATGATCGGGTAGAGCAGGGAAAGCTCGCCGTCTTTCAGGGCGAGGATCAGCAGCAGGGCGTTGCAGGAGTGAGCTGTGTAGCCCAGCAGGAGCTGGTAGTTCCCCAGTAACGCGACGAGGAATGGCAGCCACGTTGAGGTGTCCGCGGGTTGCAGTTGCGGCATCGGATGCGTGGCGCCGAATTTCAGCAGCACCTGGGCGGTGGCGGCAAATACCGTGCAGCCGAGCACCATATAGATGGATTTGTTCGAGCGGCGGGACGCCTTGTCAGGGAGTGCGGTAACGGAACTGGCCATTCGAACCTGAAACGTTGCGGATGTGTTTTCAGGATAGCAGCGTTTGCCGGTACAATAAAAAAAGTGGATCAGGCAAAAACAGCAGTTGACGACAAGTTGAACGCAGCCCACGGGAATGGCTCTTCGCCGGAAGCCGGTTCAACAGGCGCGAAGGCCGCCGAACCCCCGCGCGGATTTATCGCCGAGTGGACCGTCACGATCATCCTTCTCCTGTTCGGCACCACAACGCTGGTGCAGGCGTTCGTGATTCCGACCGGCTCGATGGAAGATACGCTGCTGGTGGGCGACCACCTGCTGGTCGACAAGCTGAGCTTTCGCGCCCGCTGGCTCGGTGACAGCGCACCTGCTGCCTTATGAGCCGGTCAAGCGCGGCGACATTATCGTGTTCCGTTATCCGGTCGATATCAAGCAGACGTTCGTGAAGCGCGTGATGGGTGTGGCGGGCGACCGCATCCGGCTCGAAAACAAGAAAGTCTGGTTGAACGGACATTTGCTGAACGAACCCTACGTTGTGCACAAGCTGGATTACATCGACTCCTACCGCGACAATTTCCCGACTGATCCGAATACGCCGCTTTATCCGCCCGCGCAGGCGATGCTCGAGCACAACGTAAAGAACGGCGAGGTGGTCGTGCCCGAAGGGTTTTACTTCGCCATGGGCGATAACCGCGACCAGTCGCTCGACAGCCGCTACTGGGGATTCGTGCCGCGGGAGAACATCATCGGCAAGCCGCTGATCATTTATTGGTCGTACGATGCGAGCACGGAGGAGCTGTCGAATCCGGCCGTTAGTATTCCGCACCTGCTGGATATCGCGACGCACCTGTTCACCAAGACCCGCTGGAACCGCGAATTGCGGCTGATACATTCCTATCCTGTCCAGTAACCGGATGCCAAAAGCGCACCATTACGGCCTGATTCTGGCCGGCGGCCGCGGCACGCGATTCTGGCCGCGCAGCCGGAAGCGGCATGCCAAACAGGTGCTCAGCGTCACCGGCGAGCGCACGCTGATTCAGGCTACGGTGGACCGCCTGAAGCCGGTGATTCCGCCCGAGCGGATCTGGATCCTGACCAACGATTTCGTGCGCGATGAGATCGTCAGGCAGCTGCCGGAAGTCCCGGCTTCGCAGATTATCGCGGAACCGGCGCAGCGCAACACCGCGCCTGCCATCGCGCTGGCGGCGCATATTCTGCGTTCGGTCGATCCGAAGGCGGTGTTCGGGGTGTTTCCGTCGGATCACGTGATCGGCAAGCCGAAACTTTATCTTCAGTTCGTGCGGGCGGCGCTGCAGGCGGCGGACAAAGGACGGATCGGTGTGCTGGGGATTCGGCCGCGGTGGCCCGAGACCGGGTACGGGTACATCGAGTTTCCGAAGAAGATGGAGGCGGGATCGCTCGAAGCGCGCGAGGTGGCAAGCTTTCAGGAGAAGCCCGACCTGAAAACCGCGCAGAAGTATCTGCGTGCCGGACGGTATTTCTGGAACGCCGGGATGTTTTTCTGGAAGGCGGAGACGGTGCTGGAGGCGATGCGGAAACATCAGCCGAAGACCTCGGTCCTGATCTCCAGTCTGCCCGCCTTTTCCCACCCGGACTTCGCGGCGCAACTGGCCTGGGCGTTTCCGCGTTGTGAAAACATTTCGATCGATTACGGCGTTATCGAGCATGCCGACAACGTCTACGGGCTGGCGTGCGATGAATTCGGCTGGAACGATGTGGGCAGCTGGAACGCTGTTTATGAGCTGTTGCCGCATGATTCCGGTGGGAATGCGGCGCGTTCCGAACTGCTTTCGGCGGGGTCTACGGGAAACTACGTCGACTGCGGGCGGAAACTGGTGGCCTTGCTGGGCGTGAAGGACCTGATTATCGTGGATACGCCGGATGCGTTGCTGGTAGCGGACCGCAGCCGCGCCCAGCAGGTGGGCGAAATCGTCAAACTGCTGGAAAAAAATCAGCGCGACGAACTTCTTTAACAACGCATTCCTGACAACTCATTCCTGACAACGCCTTCCTGTAACAATAAAATAACGGCAGCCGCCCCGATGCCGATCCCGACCATCACAATTCGCGCTGTCATTGACATCCTGGCGGTCGCGTTTGTCATTTATCAGCTGCTCGAAATCGTGCGGGGCACGCGCGCCGGACATATTCTGCTGGGGATTCTGGCAGTGCTGGTCACCTACGAGATCGCGCTCCGGACCGGGCTGGAGGCGCTGCGAACGCTGCTGGCGTCGCTCGCGCCCTATACGGCGATCGCGATCATCGTGCTGTTTCAGTCGGAAATCCGCCGCACCCTGGCGCGCCTCGGAAGGAAGCGGCTCTTCGGCGGATACCGGACGCCGGAATCGACTGCGGAAATTCTGCTGGCGCTCAGTTCGCTTTCGCGCGACAGCACCGGCGCGCTGATTATCCTCGAGCGCGACATCGGACTGCGCACGTTCATCGAAAGCGGCGTGCGCCTGGATGCGCAGATTTCGCGCGATCTGCTGCTGTCCATCTTCAAGCCGGGTACGGCCCTGCACGACGGGTCGGTAATTATCCAGAAGGACCGCTTGGCTGCTGCGGCGTGTTTTCTGCCGCTCACGGTGAATCCGGCATTCACCACGAAGACGGGGACCCGGCATCGCGCGGGCATCGGAATTACGGAAGAAACCGATTGTCTGTCGCTGATTGTCAGTGAGGAGACCGGCCTGATCTCGGTGGCGGCGTTCGGGGATATCGAAAGCGGCGTAACGCTGGAGCGCGTGGAAGAGCGCATCCGCACGCACTTCGGCGCCGAGCGCAAGACACAGGTCCCGGTGGCGCGCCCGCGTCCGGAAGGAGCGCCTGAAGCGCAGCCGGAAGAGGCGACACGGGAAGAGGGAACGCGGGAAGAGGCGACGCAGCAAGAGGCGACAAAGCACGCGCGATGAATCTGTTCACCCGCAATCTCCTGTGGAAGCTCTTCGCGCTGGCAGCGGCTTTTGCCGTTTGGCTGAACGTTTCGAACGAGCCCGATCTGGCCAGCATCGTATCGGTGCCGGTGCAGTATAACCACTTTCCGAATGACCTCGAAATCAGTTCCGACATCGTGGAGACGGTGGATCTGGAGGCGAAGGGGCCGTCGGGACTGCTCGGCAGCCTGCACGACGGGCGCATCGCGGCCGTTCTCGATTTCGCCGGCGTGACGGGACCTGGCGAGCGCACATTCACCATCACGAACAAGGAACTGAAGCTGCCCCGGGGGATCGAGCTGGTGCGCACCATCCCGGCACAACTGCGCTTCCGCTTCGAACGGCGCGCCACCCGGTTCGTGGGCGTGAATGTGCGGTTCTCGGGAAAGCTTCCGGCGGGGTTCACGGTCGCTGATGTCGATGTTACGCCGTCGCAGCTGCAGATCACCGGGCCGGAGAGTCATGTGCTGCGGTCGGACAAGCTGGAGTCGGATCCGCTCGATCTCAGCGGGATCACCGGCGATAAGACGCTGACCCTGGCGGTGTTCGCATCAGACACCGAAGTGCGGATTCTCAATGCCCCGCAGGTTAAAGTGAAGATAAGCGTAGTCCAGCACGTTCGCTGAACGGGATTCAACGGGGAAACTTGGGAAAACAATTATTCGGTACCGACGGCATCCGCGGCGTAGCGGGTGACCCGCCGCTGGATCGACGAACCATCACAGCGCTTGGCATCGCGCTGGGCGATGACCTGACTCGCCGGGGCTTCGGCGCGAAGCCGGTGCTCATTGGAATGGACACCCGCGAGTCCGGGCCCGGTATTGCGGCGCAGCTCGGAGAGGGGCTGAAGCGGGCCGGGGTTGGCGTGCGCTTTGCCGGCCTGGTCACGACGCCTGGCGTGGCCTACCTGACGCGAACGGGCGATTTCAGTGCCGGAATCATGATCTCGGCCTCCCATAACCCGTTCCAGGATAACGGAATAAAGGTATTCAGCAGAACTGGTTACAAGCTGCCGGATGAAGAAGAGCATGAAGTCGAGGAAGAGATTTTCCGCCTTCTCGAAAGCGTTGCGTTTGTCGGGGAGACCGGCTCTCTGACGCAGGGTTCGGATGTCCGGCCCTACATCGATTTTCTGCTTTCAACGCTCGGCGATACCCGGCTGACCGGTCTTCGGATGGTCGTCGATTGTGGAAACGGCGCAGCGTCGCAGCTGGCAGAGCAGCTGTTCAGTGAAGCGGGCGCCACGGTCACAAGTATCAATTGCCAGCCCAACGGGCGCAACATCAACCTCGACTGCGGAGCCCTGCACGTGGAAGGTCTGCGC
Organism: Terriglobia bacterium; assembly: GCA_963709215.1. Lineage (GTDB taxonomy): Bacteria > Acidobacteriota > Terriglobia > Bryobacterales > Bryobacteraceae > BOG-234. The sequence goes on from CAVPVO010000002.1 coordinate 984,518, forward strand.
AGGATGGTTCTGGCGCAGGGGGCCGACGCCGGCGTCGCGTTTGACGGGGATGCGGATCGGGCCATTCTGATTTCCCCCCGTGGGCGGATCATTGACGGCGATGCGGCGATGCTGATCGCGGCCCGGCAACTGCAGGCGGACGGCCATCTGGCAGGCAACGTTGTGGTGTCGACGGTCATGTCGAACCTCGGTCTGGAAAAAGCCCTGGAGCGACTCGGTATCGCCATGCTGCGCACGCCGGTGGGTGATAAATACGTGCTGGAAGAAATGCTGCGGCGGGATGCGGCGTTGGGTGGTGAACAGTCCGGCCATGTGATTTTCCGCGAGTACGCGACGACGGGCGACGGTATGCTCACCGCGCTGAAACTGCTCGAAACGTGCGTACGCGCGCGTGCGACCCTCGACGAACTGGCGGCTGACCTGACGGTTTTTCCGCAGCTGCTGGTGAATATTCGGGTAAAACAGCGGCGGCCGCTGGACGAATTGCCGGGCGTCGTGAATGAGATCCGTGCGTGCGAAACCGCACTGAACGGCATGGGTCGGGTGCTGGTGCGGTTCTCCGGAACTGAGCCTCTGGCGCGCGTGATGGTGGAAGGGCCGGATTCGGCACAGGTGGAAAACTGGGCCGGAAGGATCGCTGAAGCCATTCGGGCCGAACTGGGCTGAAGGTATTTCCGCCATCTAAAAAGTGCATGAAACCCCTGTAAACGGGGCTGTTGCATTACATGAATCGCCCGATATCGACGATTCAAAAAATGAATTGGATTATCATTGTGGCCGCTTCCTACACTACGGTTTAACAAAGGAAGGTAAAATCGTGGTCACCCCGGTGGAAACGTCAAGCACCCAAGTAGCGCTGCTGCACCGAATCAGCAACATCGTCAGTTCGGATCAGGACGTCGAGTCGATCCTGCATGAAATGGTTTCGCTGATCATGAACGTGACGCATTCCGATGCCTGTCTCGTTTACCTGATCGATCACGCCACGAATGAGATTGTGCTGCGCGCGTCGCAGCTGCCGCACGATGCCGAGATCGGCAACGTCCGGATGAAGATGGGCGAAGGCATCACCGGCTGGGTGGCGGCGCATAACTCAGTGGTGGCGCTGCCGCGCAATGCTTCGGCGGACGCGCGATTCAAGTCTTTCAGTTCGTTGCAGGAAGATACCTACCAGGCGTTTCCTGTCGGTGCCGCTGGTGGACAGCGGCGAAATCATCGGCGTCATCAACGTGCATCACTGCGAGCCGCATCAGCATTCGAGCGATGAAGTGGCGCTGGTTACGTTCATCGGCGAGCAGATGGGCGGTGTGATTGCGCGGGCGAGGCTGGCGGAGCAGTCGCAGGCGCGGTGCGGCGCATGGAAACGCTGGCCGCGGTGGCGCAGGCGATTTCCGCGGAAAGCTATCTCGAGCGCATTCTGCAGGCGATTTCGGAGATGCTGGCCGAGACGCTCGACTCCGCGGTGTGTTCGATCCTGCTGGTCGACGATGAGAAGAAAGAGCTGACGGTGAGTGCGGCGCGCTGCTCGGCGCCGGACTATATGCATCGCATGCCGATCCGCATGGAAGGATCGCTGATCGAGTTTGTGATCCGGCAGGGGCATCCGATCATCATTCCGAACATCCACAACGAGAAGCAGTATCGCTATCCGGAACTGGCGCGAAAGTCGGGGCTCACTGTCACTTCTCGCCGCGCCGCTGACTTCGCAGGGCAAGGTCATCGGTTCAATCAACATCTACACGCGCGACGAGCGCATGTTCACCGACGACGAGGTTGGCTTCGTCAAGGTAGTTGCCGGGCAGGCCGCGATTGCGATTCAGAATGCGCGGCTGATGTCGGAAACGCTCGACATGAAGCGCACGCTCGAAGCGCGTAAGCTGATCGAACGCGCCAAGGGCATCCTGCAGTACAAGCACAATTTGACCGAAGAAGAAGCCTATCTGCGGCTGCGCAATGAAAGCCGCCGGCTGCGCCGGTCGATGCGCGATCTGGCGGAAGCCGTCATTCTGGCCGACGACCTGAACCGCAAAGAAGGCAGCAACGGGGTCAAGATCGCGGTGCGCGAAGACGAAGAGATCATGTAGGTTTGGGCCTCTGATTCTCAGTGCCGCTTGCTCACGCGCGCGGTTCAGAAAGCGTTTCCGAACCGTGACCGTAAGGAAGCGGCACCGCGACCTTTCGCAGTCGGTCACACACTGCGAGTCCCGACTTACCTTACCGGCCCTCCTTATGCGCCTGACGCTGCAGCGCGCGGCGGTAGAGATAATCCGCCTGCTGCCGATCCTGCTCCACGGCTCGCTGATCCTGAAAACGATCCGAAGTAAGCGCGCTCATGAATCTCACCAGGTCGTCCACCTCACTCTCGGTCAGTCCCAGCGGCTTTATTTCCGCGTCGAGGTAGGGATTGTGCTCCCCGCCTTTGTTGAAGAATTCGACCACGTCCCACAAAGTCTCCAGACTTCCGTCGTGCATGTAGGGCGAGGTCAGCAGCACGTCCCGCAGAAACGGTGTCTTGAAGGAGCCGATGTCTTCCTTCTTCTGCGTAACCAGGAAACGGCCGAGTTCCGAGGCATCCGTTTCCAGCGCCAGCCTGTCGATCTCGGCCTTGTCGCCCGCCGCGACACTCGATACGGCGCGCGCGGCCAGCTGATTGAAATCCTGTTTGCGCGCGGCGACTCCCGTGTTGTGGAAGCGGTTGTCGCCAAACAGCGGAAGCGCCGCATCGTACGTGTGGCAGGTGGCGCAGCGGGCCTTACCTGTGAAGAGCGCCCAGCCGCGCCGCTGTGAGGCGTTGAAAGCTTTCTCATCGCCGTGCAGGAAGCGATCGAAAGGCGCTTCGGTCGAAAGCCGGGTTCGCTCGAAAGCCGCCACGGCCTTCGCCAGATCCTCCCAGTTCACAGGGTGCCCGAACACCTGCTGGAACGCCTGCACAAACTCCGGAATTGCGGCCAGCTTCGCCACCACGTCTTTCGGGTCCTTCTGGCCCATTTCAACGGGGTTCAGAATCGGCAGTGTGGCCTGCTCTTCGAGGGTCGCGGCGCGCCCGTCCCAGAACATCGATTTATAGAACATGGCGTTCTGGATCGAAGGCGCATTTCGCTTTCCCAGCTGATCGCCGACGCCCCGCGACGTTTCGGTATGCGTGGTAAAACCATTGCGCGGCGAGTGGCACGTATTGCAGGCCACCGAGTTATCAGCCGAAACGCGTTTCTCGTCGAAGATCATATCGCCCAGTTTCACTTTGGCGTCGGTGATCGGATTGTCCGCCGGTGTGAACGACTTGATTTGCTCCGCGGAAAAGAGGGGCACGGGCTGCTGCGCGGACGCCGACGCCACCATGGCCGCGAAGATCGCAGCGCAGATCGAAATACGGTTCATTCCTGTCTCCAATAATACTTGCCCGAAGCAGTCCTATACTTGGCCAATATGAGACTGTGCTTCGCTTTGCTGCTTGTCGTCCCGCTCTTCGCCGCCCCCGCCTCCGACTTCAAATCCGAGTACCTCGCTGAATTCGGGGCTGCCAGCCGTCAGATCGCTTCGCTGGCGAAAGCGATGCCCGCTGACAAATTCGATTGGCGCCCAGGTCCCGGGGTTCGCTCGGTCGGTGAGGTCTACGTTCATATTGCGGAGACTAACGTACTCCTGCTCGGGTTTCTGGGCGTGAAAGTGGATTTTTCCGGTCCTCGATTTTCGGGAAAAGACGCGGCTCGCGGGATCATTACGCGCAATCTGGAGTTCGAAAAAACAGTTCACGGGAAAGATAATGTCGTCGCGCTTCTGGAACGAACCCTGGACGCGGTGACGACCGGTTTACCCAGCGCCGACATGGAGAAACCTGTGGAAATGTTCGGCCGAAAGACGACCGCGCGCGCCGTTTATCTTCGGATACTGGCGCACGCCAACGAGCATATGGGACAGTCCATCGCTTATGCGCGGATAAACGGTGTAGTCCCGCCCTGGTCGAAGTAACCATCCACTTAGAAATGCAGCTTCGCCGCGATCTGCACCAGACGCGGCGCCGCGGCGCTGACCACATGTCCGAAGGTCGGGCTGCTGACGTTCCCGTCCACCGAATTCGCTCCGTAGAACTGCGCGTGGTTAAACACGTTGAACGCTTCGAGCCGCAGATCGAGGGATTTCGACTCCCGGAAGCGGATGTTCTTCTGCACCGTCAGATCGAAATTCTCAATACCGGGTCCGCTGAACATGCGGCGGCCGCTGTTCCCCGCTGAGCCGAGCGCAGGCAGGCTGAATAGCGCGGTGTTGAAGTACGCGTTGCCGCTGCGCGGATTGTGATTCAGGTCGAGCTGTCCCGGCGTGTATTCGAGCTCATCCACTGCGAGGTTGTTGACGCCGTTTCCCTGCGTTCCGAGCAGCGACGAATCCGTGTAGTTGTAAAAGGTAACCGGCAGCCCCGTGCTGAAGCGCGCGATGCCGGAGAGCGACCATCCTTCCGCCCATCGGCTTCGGGTGTGAAACAGACGCTCCAGCGGAAGCTTGTAGTCCCAGCTGGCAACGAAATTCTGCCGTATGTCGAAGGACGATAGTCCGCGGCTCAGATTCGGATCGAAGGGATCGATCTGATCGCCGATGTTCGACGCTTGGTCGATGGCCTTGCTGTAGGTATAGCTGAGAAGCAGCTGCAGCCGTCCGCTGGCGTGGTGCAGGCTGGCCTCGAGCGCATTGAAATTCGAGTTGCCGATGGTGGTCTGGTAGCTGACATTGCCAAAGGCCGGTCCCAGAGGCCTGCGGGTGCCGTTCACCGTCTGGCCCGCGGCGGTCGTATACACCGTGCTTTCACCGAAAGGTCCGCAGGTGGCGGAACCCGGCGCGACCTTGCTCGATTGGCTCAGGCTGAGGCACAGCGCCGGATTGCCTGGATTGGCCGATTCGAGCACCAGAAGATGATGGGCCTGATTACCTACATAGCTGATGGTCGCGAGTGTGTTGTTCCCGAACTGCCGCTGCACGGAGAGCATGTACGACTCGGTGTACGGAATCCTGTTCGAGGGTTTGTAACCGGGGATCGTGCTGATCGGCTCGAACTGCGCGAAGCTGATGTTCGTGTCGGGATTCGCCGCGGAAACATTGAGCGGCGCCAGCTGTGCGGGGAAGCGCTGGCCCTCCACGTTGCCCGTGGCTCCATCTACAAACGGTGTGGCGAAGAGCGGCGGCGCGGGGCTGGTGTAGGTGAACCCGTAAGGCGCATTGTCGGAGATCAGACCGAGCGTCTCGCCCTGGATGGCCGCATAGTAAATGCCGTAACCGGCGCGGATACTGGTTTTGCCGGGACGCCCCGTGATCTTGCCGAGCAGCGAATCCTGGCGCGCGTCGGGCGACCAGGCGAGGCCGAGGCGCGGCGCGAAGTCGCGATTCCCCGGCGGTGCCAGAGTGCGCGTGATGCCCGGATCGCCCGGATACACGATGCCCGTGGGCGCGGTGGGGAACACGACCGACTGTTCGCCGGGCACGAACGTGATGTTGTTGTTGTATTTCTCGTACCAGGGCTCGTTGCGGTCCCAGCGCAGTCCGTAGTTCAGCGTCAGGCTGGAACCGATCCGCCAGCTGTCCTGCCCGTAGATTCCCGCATACCGATTGCGGCCGTAGAACGGGCGCAGATCGTTCTGCGTATATTGGCTCGCGATGCCCAGCAGGAAATCCGCGAAGTCGAGGCCGGTTTCCGTGCCATAGAAGTTGAAGCTGCCGTTCAGGTCGGCGTATGGGTAGGTGTTGATCTGAAAAGCGTCGTACTGGAAGCCGGTCTTCAGCGTGTGATCGCCCAGCACTTTCGTGAAATTGTCGCTTAGCTCGAAGTTGTTATTGATCTGGTAAAAGCGGTCGGGGTCGGAGCCGATGGTGAAGTTGCTGAAGATCACGTTTTCCACGCCCTCGCTCTGCGGCGCGAGCGGAACGATGCCGAGTGTGCCCGGTCCGGTCACGAAGCCCTGCGACGCGGTGCTGACGCCGAGGCCGCCCGAAGGCTTGCCGAGATCATTGGCATCGCGCGTGTAGTTGTAACGGAATTCGTTGAGTGCGCTGGATCCGAAGCTCTTCGTGTAGCCGAGCACCGCAAGCTGCGCCCGGCCGGTATTGAGGGCGTTAAAGCCAGGAACGTTGGCGCCGCCCTGCGCGGTGGGGTAAGGATTGTTGAGCGTATAGTTGTCGAACGAATAGTAACCGAAAATCGTGCCCCAGCGCGTATTGGCGTCGACGCGCTCGCCGATCTTCTCGTCGTTGAGGATCTGATTGTTGGCGGAAGTTGAGAACAGACTGCCGGGCAGATTCGGCGTCGGGATGTATTTCAGCAGATTCTGCGCCGGCGCCGACCACGCGTTTTGCGGAACCACTGCGTTCGGCAGCACGCATTCTTCCGCACTGGTGCATCCGGGCGTGTAGTAAGGCTCGCCCGCGGCGACCGGGTAGCCGAGCTTCTGCGAAAGCAGGTTGGCGAAATACTGGCCGCTCACCGTGCCTGTGAGTGAGCTTGCCTGATCCGACAGATTTCCCATGCGGTCCGCGAGCGATGGCACGGGGATCAGCCCGGTGTCTGTGCCCTGATTCTGTCGCGTGCCCTGATAGTCGGTAAAGAAGAAAACCTTGTTGCGCCGGATCGGCCCCCCCGCAGTAGCGCCAAACTGATTCTGGATGAAAGCGCCGCGCGTCGGAGAGAAGAAGTTTCGCGCATCGAGATCGGTGTTGCGCAGGAATTCGAACACGTCGCCGTGAAACTGGTTTGCACCTGACTTGGTGATCACGTTGATCTGGCCGCCGGTGAATCGGCCGTACTCCGCGTCGAAGTTATCCGACAGGATGCGGAATTCGGCGATGGAGTCGAGATTTGGAACAATGGCGGCGGCCATGCTGCCGGTTTCTTCCGCGTCGGCGCCATTCACCATGAACCCGTTGGCGGATTCGCGCTGGCCATTGATCGAGAGTTGGCCGGGATTCAGATCGCCCGAGGGTGAGAATACGCTCTGTCCCAGCCCCTGCACGGTCAGGGACGTCACAGTGGTGACGGGCACCACCCCCGGCTGCAGTGCCAGCAGGTCGGTATAGCTGCGGCCGTTCAGCGGAAGCGCGGCCACGCTGGCGGACGTGATGACGTCGCCGAGCTGTGTGCTGGCAGTCTCAACCTGCGCGGCGGATTCGCTGACCGTTATCGTCTCGGAACTTTCGCCCACCTGCAGTACCGCGTCGACATGCAGCGCGCCGTTGACGTCCACCATGATCCCGGCGCGCCTATAAGGCCTGAATCCCTTATCCGCAATCTCGATGTCGTACTGGCCGACGGCGAGCGCGGGGAAGGAGAACTGGCCCGCCGCGTTGGTCGCGACGGACTGCTTGACGCCGGTTTGGGGATTGACCGCGCTGACAGCGGCGCCTGGAACCACGCCACCCGTAGAATCCTTCACGGTTCCGGATATGCTCCCGCCGGTGGCGGCGAAGCCGATAACGACAAGGCCGGGCAACAGGGCCAGAGCCATATACAGAACGGGATGTCTGCTGATCAAGGGTAGCTTGCGGGCATTTTTGCCCCTCTTTCACGCTACATTTCTCCGCTGAAGCATGGTGTATCGATGTTGTAACAACTGCGGGGTATGTCGCTCAGCTGTCGACTGGAGACGAGTAGGATGGTCACTGAAAGCCAGTGGCCGCGTCAACGCCTGTCATCAACCGTGTGCTTCTCGTCGAGGATGAAGACGGACTGCGCCTGTTTGTCGGTGACAGCCTGCGCAACGAAGGGTATGAGGTCGAGGAGGCCGCGGATGGTCCGGCTGCGCTCTCCCGGGCCACGCGGGCGGTTTCCGCGGCGTCGCCGCCGCTCGACCTCATCATTCTGGACATTATGCTGCCAGGCAAAGATGGTTTCGAAGTGTGCCGGGCCATTCGCGCGGCAGGGCGCCCGACGCCGGTTCTGATGCTCACCGCGAGGGGAAGAAGTGAAGACATGGTCAATGGCCTTGGAATCGGCGCCGACGACTATGTCACCAAGCCCTTCAAGATGACCGAACTCATGGCGCGTGTGGCTGCTTTGCTCCGGCGCGCCGCCACGAAGGGCGGGCAGCCGCCGAGCGTCTACCAGTTCGGCTCCGTGCGCGTCGATCTGCGCGGGACCGAAGTGACACGCGACGGCCGGGTTGTCGATCTCTCGGCGCGCGAGTTTCAGTTGCTGCGCTTCCTGATCGAGCACCGCGGCGAGACGCTCTCGCGCGACGTGCTGCTGCGCGACGTGTGGGGTTATGAGGCGAAAATCCAGACGCGCACCGTCGACATGCGGATCGCTAATCTCCGCCAGCATCTGGAAGAGAATCCCAAAGAGCCCGCGTTCATTCTGACCGTGCAGGGTCTGGGTTATAAGTTCCGGGCGGGGTCATGAATCTGCCGTTTCGCGCACGCACGGTGTCGACGGCGATCGTGATTCCGAGCGCCATCATCGTGGCCGCGCTTGCCGTCCTCGAGTACCGCTGGAGCACCGGTGTCAGTGAAGCCACCGCCGTGCGCCTGGCCGACAGCCTGCAGATGTCGCTGATGAACTGGCAGAAGGATTTCTTTCGCTATTTTTCGGAGATCGGCTTATCGCTTCGCATCGACCCCGTGGAAGAGGCGCCTGGAGATGTCGGGAAGTATGTCAGACGACTCGCGGAGTGGAAAGCCGTCGCGAAATATCCGGATCTGGTGGAGAATCTGTATCTGCTGAAGTCGGGCGGCACGGCACTGCGTCTGAATGTGCCGGCGGGCCGCTTTGAGCCGGCGCCGTGGCCGCGCGTTTTCGAACCGCTGCGCGCCGACCTGACGCGCGTGTCCGCTGCTTCCCCCGACATCCGCGGCGTCTTTGGCAAGGACGATCCCGCGGCGGGCTGGCGATTCGATCCCGCGGTATTTGCGCTCGTACACTCTGTATTTTCGGGCTCGCCGCACGCGCCCTCGGTGGACTGGATTGCGATCCAGCTGAACCGGGGCGAAGTCCGTTCGAAGATGCTGGCCGATCTGTCCCGGACGTACTTTCAGGGCACCGACGGACTGGATTATCTGATCGCGGTGATCGCGAACGGCCCGCATCCTGAAGTGATGTATTCGTCGGACCCTGGCTTCGGCTCGCCGGAGCCCGCGGACGCAGACGGCACGATCAGCCTTTTTGCCAGAACGCCGGAGAGCAAGGCAAGTTCGGCAGGAAGCTCAGCAGTGCATGTCTTCCACGTCCCGCTGGACAACAAGGGGCCGGACCCTTCAGTCAGAATCGCGTGGTTTCCGTTTTTGCGGGAATCCGCGCCGAACGCGGACTGGCGCCTGGTGGTGAGACACCGTCGCGGCGGCGCGCTCGGCGCATTCGTCGTGGAGATGCGGCGCCGCGACCTGGCCATCGGCTTCGGCGTCCTGCTGGTGCTGGCGGTCAATATGGCCATGCTGATCGTGACCAGCCACCGCGCGCAGCGTCTGGCGCAGATGCAGATGGATTTCGTGACGGCGGTGTCGCACGAACTCCGCACGCCGCTGACCGTGATCATCTCGGGCGCGGACAACATCTGCAACGGCGTGGTGGCGACCGGGCGGCAGATGGCACAGTACGGAGCGGTGATCGGCAATCAGGCGCGGCAGCTCGTCGGCCTCGTCGAGAGAATCCTGCTGTTCGCGGCCGCGAGACAGGGCCAGCTGAAATACACGCTGCGTCCTCTCGACGTGCGGCGCGCAGTTGAGGAAGCGCTGAGCGGCTCGGCCGGCCTGATTGAAGCGGCGCACGCGTGCGTCGAATGCGAGGTGGCGCAGAATCTGCCGCCTGTAGCGGGTGATCCCGACGGTCTTTCGCAATGTCTGCAGAATCTGATCACCAATGCCGTCAAATACGGGAACGGACAGAATTGGATCGGCATCCGCGCCAGCGAGTACGCGGGAAAGCACGGCGGCCCGGAGGTAAGGATCAGCGTTTCGGACCGCGGCATAGGAATCGACCCGGCCGATCTGCCGCACATATTCGAGCCCTTTTACCGGAGCGCTTCGGTGCGGGCCGCGCAGATCCACGGCACCGGACTGGGCCTGCCGCTGTCGCTCAGCATCGCCGAAGCGATGCATGGGCGGCTGGACGTGTCGAGCACGCCCGGGCACGGCAGCACGTTTACGCTGAGTCTGCCTGCCGCTTAGTGGAGCCAGGCTTTCGAGCCTGCCGCCGGGCTTCCGCAAGGCGCTGATTCTTGCCCAGGGCTGTTAGGATCGTTGAATGCGCGCGACAGTCCTGCTGGTAGTTCTTGCAGCCATTCTGCACGCCCGGAATCTGACTCCTGCATGGGTTGAGCTGGCCCCCGATGGCGTCATTCTCGCGCGCCTCGTCATCGAGACCGGTGACTCGTGCCCAGCGCTGACTGTCGACGGCGCGCCGCTTCCCATGCAGCGCCGCGAGCCGGTGCCCGAGGGTTTTCAGCCCGCGTGCGAGGCAGCCCTTCCGCCCAATGCGAACCGGGTCAAGCTTGGCGGGCAGATACTGCGCCGCCCCGTGGATCCGTCCTCGGTCGTGGTATTCGGCGACTCCGGCTGCCGCGTCAGCGCCACCGAACTGCAGGCCTGCAACGATCCCGTAGCCTGGCCGCTGCGGCGGAACGCGCACCGCATTTCGCGATCCAGGCCGGACCTGATCATTCACGTGGGCGATTACCTCTATCGCGAGAGCACTTGCCCCGATCCGAAGGAAGGCTGTGCCGGCCCCCACGGCGACAACTGGGCTGCGTGGAAGGCCGACTTTTTTGAGCCCGCCGCGGAAGCGCTGGCGGCCGCGCCGTGGGTTTTCACGCGCGGCAACCACGAGAACTGCCAACGCTCGTGGCGAGGCTGGTTTTACTATCTCGACCCCCGCCCTTTCACGGCGCAATGCGGGCAGAAGGAGAGTCTGACCGACGCATGGATTGCCCAGAGCGGTGCGCTTCGCATCGGCGTGCTGGATTCTTCGCGGATACTGGCTACCGATACCGAATCCGCCAGATACGTGCCCCAATTCGTCACGCAGCTCGAGCGGCTCTCGGACCACGTCGACTGGATCACCGTACATCATCCCGTTTCCGCATATTCGCCCGCGGCGAACGGACCGGTCTCTGCCACCAAGCCGTTGTGGGCAGCATGGCAGCGGGCGAAGCCGGCGGGAATCCAGCTGATTGTCTCCGGCCACACGCACCTGTTCGAATTCCTCGCGTTCGGCGACTCACACACCAGCCAGCTGGTGGCCGGAACGGGCGGCACGAAGATGGAGGCATTCAGCCTCGGACCCAGGTTCGCCGGCGGAGAGCTGAACGGAGTTCCCGTGACTGGCGGAGGCAGCCGCAAGCAGTTCGGTTACACGCGGCTGCGGCGTGTCAGAGGCCGGTGGTCTCTTGAGTTGATCGATCTCAACGGCGCGCCTGCGTTTTCGTGCGTGCTGAGCCCGACGGGCGGCGCGCAGTGCAGAAACTGAGCGGGCTGTTCCTGTCAGTGGTGATGTTATCAATGGTCTGAGACATGCCGCCTTTCGAGCCGCTGTTTAAGAATCCGCACGTGATGACTGTGCTGGCCAATTTCTGGCCGCGCCATTACGATCACGCGCGGTTCCCATTGGAGAGCAGGCTGGTGCGCACTGACGCGGACACGCAGGTGCGGATCGAATCGCAGCGCCCAGATGGCAAAGAGAAGGGCCATCTGGTCCTGCTTCACGGGCTCGAAGGACACAGCGAAGCCGGATATATCGTGAGCATGGCGTGGGAGGCGCTCAACGCCGGCTTCGCCGCGCATCGGTTCAATATGCGGACCTGCGGGGGCACGGCGCATCTCTCAAAGACGCTCTACCATGGTGGCCTGACGTCGGACGTGCGCACGTTTCTCGAAACCGGGAAGTTCGATGCACCCGTATTCCTGATTGGCTATTCGCTGGGCGGCAACATTGCGCTGAAGCTCGCGGGCGAACTCGGCGAGACGGATTTGATTCAGGGCGTCTGCGCGGTTTCGACGCCCATCGATCTGGCGGCCGGCGTACGGCGCGTCGGACAGCCGGACAACCGCATCTACGAGCTGCGGTTTCTGCGGCGCATGCGGGAGCGGCTGACCGAAACCGGCCGGTACACGCGCGAACAACTCGCATCCATCAAAACCATCTACGAGATGGACGATAAAATCATTGCGCCTGCGTTCGGTTTCGAAGGCGCAGACCATTACTACCGGACCCAGTCTTCCCAGAACTTTCTGGAGCGCATTCGCGTGCCGGCGCTGCTCATTACGGCGAAAGATGACACATTCATCCCGTTCGAAATCTACAGTCACCCGGCGATAAGGTCGAATCCGTTTATCCGGCTGATCGCAACAGAGCACGGCGGACATCTGGGATTTCTGAACCGCCGCGCACCGCGCTTCTGGACCGATCACGTCGCCCTCGAATTTATGCAGGACGTGGTCGCGGCAAAAGTGCCCAACGCGCCCACACGATAACATCAGAATAGTGGAAACTATCGGTCGCTACCGGATCATCGGTGAGCTGGGGCGCGGCGCGATGGGCGTGGTTTATCACGCGACCGATCCTTCGATCGGGCGTTCGGTCGCGATCAAAACCATCCGGATTCGCGACATTAACGACACGCGGCAGCGCGACAAGCTGCGCGAAAGGCTGTTCCGCGAGGCGCGGTCCGCAGGCGTTCTGTCGCATCCGAATATCGTCACGATTTACGACATGGATGAGTCGGATGGCCTCGCCTACATCGCCATGGCGTATGTCAACGGTCCGACCCTGGAGAAGATTCTGGCATCGGAGGCGCCGCTGTCCGGCTCGAATATGCTGCGCATTCTGCGCCAGACGGCTTCGGCGCTCGACTACGCGCACGGACGCGGCATCGTACATCGCGACATCAAGCCTGCCAACATCATGACGGACGAAGACGGCGCGGTGAAAATCACCGACTTCGGGATTGCCAAGATAACCGCCGTCAACAACATGACGGAGACCCGAACCGTTGTAGGCACGCCGAATTACATGTCACCCGAACAGGTGCAGGGTCTCGAGATCGACGGGCGTTCCGATCAGTTCTCACTGGCGGTGATTGCGTACGAAATTCTCACGGGCGAGCGGCCTTTCTCCGGCGAGCACCTCAGCACCGTCGTTTACCGGATCGTGGCTGAGGAGCCTGGCGAGGCGCAGCGCATCAATTCGACCCTGACACCGCAGATCGACGCCGTGCTCCGGCGCGGGCTGGCGAAGAAGCCGGAGAATCGTTATCCGAACTGTTCCAGTTTCGTCGGCGCGCTGGAGATGGCGTGCGCGGAATCGCGCGGCTGGACGACGCTCTCGTCCGGCGCCAACGCGGCTGCGCCCACAGCGGCCCTGCGCCCTGCGCTTCCGCCACCGATAGCGGACACTGACGAAGTGCCGCGCCGCCGCCGGCCATCGCTCGCGCTGCCCCTGATGATGAGCCTGATGGTGGTGCTGGGGGTGGCGGGCGTCATCGTTTGGCAGGCCGGGTTCATGCCGGTCGTCCAGTCGTTTGTCACGAACCAGCCGCTGTTTAAACAGATCTTTTCCAACGGACCGGAGCAGACGGTGCAGGCGTCGCCTGTGGCGCAGCCCGCGCCTCCGGAGCCCCCGCCCAGCGAGCCGAAACCGTCGCCGGTGCAGGCGCCGTCAGACGATGATTCCGCAGTCGCCGGGACCGGTACGGCTGCGCCGCAGCCTGAAGCCACCCAGTCGACTCCGCCGCCCGTCACGGAGCCCGAGCCGGAAAAGACAACGCCGGCGCCGTCCGTCACAACGCCTCCGATTCGCAAAGGCCGGGAGGTGATTAAAGGTCCCCCGGCCCAGTCGCACCCGCAGGACGTCTGGGTAAGCACCAATCCGCCGGGCGCAAAGGCGGTTCTCGATGACGATCTGACCCAGGCCTGCCGCACCCCGTGCATGGTGCACGCGGTCACGGGCACGCATCATCTGACGATTTCACAGGCCGGATTCGAGAACGAGTATCGTGAGATTCACGTCGGCGAAACGGCACAGGATGTACCGCCCATCACCCTGCGCAAGCCCAGCGCCACTCTGATGCTGACCACAAATCCGCCGGGCGCGAATGTGCGGGTGGACGGGAAACTGCTTCCGCAGATGACGCCGACGGCGATTTCGCTGCCACCCGGCACGTATTCCATCACGGTGGAAAAAGGCAGCCAGCAGCGCACGCAGAAGGTCGAGATCCAGCAGAGCCTGGTTTATTTGAGCATCCCGCTCAACCCCTGAACGCCCCCTGAAACGTAAGCATCCAGCGGCAGTACGATGCGGCCGTTGACGATCGGCGTGCACTCAGCCGGATAGTCCTCGGTGAACCCGAACCCTTCCTCCTTCAGCGTGCCGATGAACGTATCGAGATGTGCAAGCGTCGTGGCGTATATGTCATGCAGGACCACCAGACTCCACTCGCGTGCGCGGCAGGCTTCGAGAGCCCGGCGTGGCCAGTCGTCCGGATAGCGAAAATCACCGGGTATTACGTTCCACAGCACGCAGGTGTACCCGCCGGATTTGAGTCTTTCAACCACAGCAGGATGAAGCAAGTGGGGTCCGACACTACCGCGCCCGCCATAGGGGCGGAACAGCCGATGCGCGCCGATCGCGTTCAGCGCCGATTCGGTGCGATCGAATTCATCGAGCGCGGCTGCGCGGCTGAGTTCGCCAAGCGGCGTGCGATGCGTGAAAGTATGGTTGCCGACGCGGTGGCCTTCCGCGAGTGCGCGGCGGGCATATGGCGCGCGCACCGGATCGCTTACACGTTCGCCGAGAACGAAGAAGGTCGACTTGATGTGGTGTGCGGCAAGGCAGTCGAGGACGCCCGGCGTTACAGCCGGGTCGGGGCCGTTGTCGAAAGTCAGAGTGATCGTTCCCATCAGATGCCGGAGGTGAGAGCGTCGAGGAGAGTGCGGCTTACGGGCCATTTGCCGTTTACGCGGCGCTCCTTCTGATCGAAGCTGCCCGAGGTGAGGAGCGCGGTAAATTCGTCGTCGGAGGGCTTATCCCGGGCTGCGGCTTCCCGCAGGAGGGTGGTAACAGAGCGCAGTTGGGTGGCGAGGGCTTTCGCGTCTTCGGGGGTCCGGCAGGTGGCCTCCATGCGGGCCTCGATGTTTTTGCCGGCCGGGCCGAACGTGATGAGAATGCGATCGGCGCCGGCGAGAGCGGAAAGCATCAGATGCATACCGGGCGGCAGAGAATTCGGGCGGCGCAGTTCGGCGCCGGGAACGGAGATCCAGACCGGAGCGACAGGGATGGCGGCTGTGATCGGCGATCCGGTTTTTGTGAGGCGCGTGGCGGCGAGATCGTCGGTGCTGACCGCGAGAGCGATGGCATCGTCGCGCAGCGGGAGAAAAGAGATGTGCCGCTCGGGGCGGCTCCCGGCCAGGCGGCAGAGGTCCTTGTAACAGGACCCGCCCTGGTGGACAGTGTAGTCGCGCAGCTTATCCCAATGGAAGCGGCCACGGGCGATGAAGTAGCTGCCGCTTTGTGAGAAGGACGCCGCGAGGGAATCGAGATCGCGTTTGTAATCGAAGCCGGTGCCTTCCACGAACTGACGATATTCCGGTTCGAGCGCGGTTTTCGATTGTTCCAGCAGGCCGGCGCGGCGCAATGAGGCAATATCGACGCTCAGCGCCAGCGCATCCTCGGCAGGGAAGCGCGACAGCAAACGCTGCGGTTCGAAAAACGCGCGGCTGGACTGAATTCGGAATCCGGCCGCCACAGCGAGGATCGAGAGGCCGGTCAGAATGGCAGCGAAGGCAATTCGTCTCGGGGCCACTGTCACGAAGCTAACATACAAGTTCTGATGTCATTTCCTCTCATCGAGCTGCGCAACGTTACGGTCATGCGCGGCGCCAACACTGCGTTGCACGATCTTAGTCTGAAAATCGGTCAGGGTGAGCACGTCGCGATCCTGGGGCCCAACGGCTGCGGCAAGTCGACCCTGATCAAGACCATCACGCGGGAGTGCTATCCGCTGGCACAGCCGGATTCGTCGGTCGAGATCCTGGGGCGCGCACTGTGGAATGTATTCGATCTTCGCAGCATGCTCGGCATTGTCTCGAACGACCTCATGACGCAGTGCACGCGCGGGATCACCGGTTTTGACGTCGTGCTGTCCGGATTTTTTTCCAGCATCGGCATCTGGCCGAATCACCATGTGACTGACGAGATGCGCGAGAAGGCAGCGGCGGTGCTTGACGTACTCGAAGCGCCCCATCTTTCGGAAAAGCCGGTGGACGAGATGTCGTCGGGCGAGGCGCGTCGCGTGCTGATCGGGCGCGCGCTGGTGCACGATCCGAAAGCGCTCCTGCTCGACGAGCCGTCGACCAGTCTCGACCTGTTCGCACAGCACGAACTGCGCGAAACGGTGCGCAGGCTGGCCCGGTCGGGTATCGGAATTGTGCTCGTGACGCATCATCTGTCGGACATCATCCCGGAGATCGATCGAGTGATTCTGATGCGCGGCGGGCAGATTGTGGGTGACGGGCCGAAGGCGCAGTTGCTGACTGCCGGTTCGCTGAGAGAGTTGTTCGGTGTGGGAGTCGAACTCGCCGAGCGGGACGGCTACTATCACCTGTGGTGATCGTCAGACTTAGTTCAGGGCACGGCGTTAACCTTCTGCAGCGCTGAAAATGCGAAGATCGGATTCGGCATGGACATCAAGGCCCCGGTTGAGCAGCTGAGTCAACAGGCGCGGCGCCAGGTGCAGGCGCGCTGGCCGGCGATTATGGCGGCGTTGGCAACGGGCGTCTTGTTTTATGCGATGCCGCCCTCTCTCACTATCGGGCCTGACTGGCTGCTGCTGGTGGTGGTTGTCATTTTCGCGATTCCGACATCGCTGACTCACCGGACAGGTCGGAAGGGCTTGAACGAAGTGTTTGCGTACACGACGCTCGCGATCATCACGCTGGCGGTTTTGTCGTCGCTGGTGCTGCTGATTCGGCGGCTGCCGACGCACAAGGACAACCCGGTGGAACTGTTGCGTGCCGCGGCCGCCCTGTGGGTGTCGAACATTCTGGTATTCGCGTCCTGGTACTGGCGGCTCGACGGCGGGGGACCGAATGAGCGCGACAAACGGGGTGTGCATACGGACGGCGCGTTCCTGTTTCCGCAAATGACGATGGATCCGGCGCGCCGGCGTGAGATGGGCGAAGACACATGGAGTCCGGGTTTCGTGGACTACCTGTTTCTGGCGTTCAACACCAGCACGGCCTTTTCGCCGACGGACGTGCCGGTGCTGTCGCGCTGGGCAAAAGCGATGATGATCGTGCAGTCGCTGATTTCGCTCGCGACCGTGGCGCTCCTGGCGGCGCGCGCAGTGAATATTCTGTGAGGGCTCAGACGATTTCCATCCGCTTCCCGACGCGCTTGAAAATGTCGAGCGCCTGATCGAGTTCCGCGCGCGTGTGCGTGGCGGTGACGATAGTCCGCACGCGGGCTTTGTCCTTGGCGACAGTCGGGAAGCCAATGCCCGTGGCGAGTACGCCTTCATTGAACAGCTCCGCGGAGAACCGGTGAGCGCGCGCCGCTTCGCCCACGATCACCGGCGTGATCGGCGTTTCGCTGATCCCGGTGTTGAAGCCGGCGTCGGCGAGGCCCTTCTTGAAATAGCGCGTGTTGCTCCAGAGCTGCTCGATCCGCTCGGGCTCGTTTTCGAGAATGTCGAACGCGGCGAGACATGCGGCGGCGACACCGGGCGGGTGCGACGTCGAGAAGAGAAACGGGCGCGCGCGATGGTACAGAAACTCGATCAGATCCTTCGTGCCGCAGACATAGCCGCCGAGCACGCCGATGGCCTTCGAGAGCGTGCCGACCTGAATGTCGACGCGTCCGTGCAGGCCGAAATGATCGATGGTGCCGCGCCCGTTGCGGCCAAGGACGCCGGAGGAATGCGCGTCGTCGACCATCATGATGGCGCCGTGCTTTTCGGCATGTTCGACGAGCGGGGGCAGCGGGCCGATGTCGCCATCCATGGAAAAGACGCCATCCGTGATCACGAGCTTGCGGCCCGGTGCGCTGTCGAGTTCGGTGAGTATGCGGCCGGCGGCGGCGTGGTCCTTGTGCGGGAAGACGTGGATTTTCGCGCGGGAGAGGCGGCAGCCATCGATGATGCTTGCGTGGTTAAGCTCGTCGGAGATGATGTGGTCTTCAGGCGTCAGCACGGCGGCGACCGTCCCGGCGTTGGCTGCAAAGCCCGACTGGAAGACAACGCACGCTTCAACGTTTTTGAATCTCGCGATGCGCTCTTCGAGTTCCATGTGGAGGTCCATCGTTCCCGAGATGGTGCGCACCGCGCCCGACCCTGCGCCGTATTTGCGCGTGGCTTCGATCGCGGCCTCGATCAGCTTCGGGTGGGTGGTCAGGCCCAGATAGTTGTTCGAGGCGAGGTTAATGACCTCTTTGCCGTCGAATCGCGATTCGGCGGCGCTGGGTCCCTGGAGGATGCGCAGCCGCTGATAAGTGCCGGCCTTCTTCCATTCAGCCAGCTGTTCGCCGAGGTATGAGAGTGGATCGGGTCGCGCCGCAGACATGTCACGTCCATTGTCCCGCAGGCCTTAGTGGGGCCAGGCTTTCCAGGGGCACCCTCTGGGTCCCGCCGGGTTTCTGCCCGGCGCTGAACTTTACGGATTCTCAGTAACGCGGCGCTTCTTCAACGGAGCCTCAAAGAAAGCACTCTGGCAGGCTGCTGAAAAACGCTTCTTGCCACTCTCCTTACGGTCGGGGTTCGGAAAAGCAGGTGCTGATTCCGCAGGAGTTACTGAACCGCGCGCGTCAGCAAGCGGCAACGAAAAGAGCTTTATCAGCAGCCCGCTACAGGTAAGCTTCAGCCAGTTCTTCGAATTCGGTCGGCGTTACAAGGTGAAACCGGATTTCGAGTGAACTGAATCCGCGGAGTTCGCGCTGCATGGTTTCATCCGGCAGCTCCGAACCGGCGAGGTAAAGCTCTCCGCCGGCGATACGGAAAGGCATAACCCGCCAGCGGCGCGCTACCTCGGCGGGCACACTGCGCGTCACGGGGATCGAGACCGAATCCGCGTCGGGCTTGCCGAGCGGGAGATCATTCTGCAGACTGAGCGCAGTGTAGAGATCCTGTTCCGTGATGAGACCGAGCTTCATCAGGTGTTCGCCGAGACGCCGCCGTGGTGGCTTCGAAGTCAGCGCGGTCTCGAGTTCCTCGGGCGTAACCCACTGCGAGCCTGTGAGAATCTCGCTGAGTCGTTTGCGCTGCGGCATCAGCGCGGCGCGGTTGGGGTACGAGTGCTCCGTCTTCACCCAGCGCAGCGGTCGGCGGTGAATCTTCGCGTTTACGTAAATGCAGACGGCCCGCGCCGTGGCGACCGCGTTGATCATGTTGGCGACGAAGACACGCAGCGGAACTCCCAGAGCGAATGCCCAGCCGTAGATTCGGGCCGAACACGCAGCGCGAATGCCGGTCTGCAGTGCCTGAATCGAAAGGCCGATGACGTACAGAGCATGGAAGCGTGCAAGTTCACGAGCCAGTGCCCATTCGTGATGCGTCAGGCGTGACAAAGTGAACGTCGCAAGCCCGATGAGGAACAGCAGATTGCAGACCGGTGTCAGCAGGTTGCCGATAACGCCCTTGCGGTCGCGCCAGAACCAGTAGAGATGGCGCCAGGTGTCGCTCACATCGTGGAATTCCCAGGATTGCAGCGCGATTCCCATCACCCAGCGCGTGCGCTGGCGGATCGCCAGCCAGAACGTCTGCGGGAAGTATTCGCGCGTGGCGATGGGGCGGCCGTGGCGGAGCTGGATCGGGATAAACTTCTGCGGCAGTCCGAGGCGGTTGATGCGAAATCCGTTCTCGTAGTCCTCCGTCAGACAGGCGGGTTCGAAGATGCGGTTGTCATGCCATTCGGCAAGCGTTTCGAGCGCGCGTCGTGAGAATCCCGTTCCTACGCCGTTCGAAGGAATGAAGCCGCCGAGCACCTGGCGCGCGGGCATGTCCTTGAACTGAAACTCCGCGAACTCGTCACAGTAGACGCCGTGCGAGAGATTCCAGAAAGGCGTTTTCAGCGCGAGCACCGGAATCTGCACCATGTCGTTCCACTGCGCATAGTAGTTGATCCAGCGCAGCGCGTCGGGGTCCATGAGGTCTTCGGCGTCGTGGGTCAGGATCATGTCGAAGCGTACGTCGTGCTCCTGTTCGTGGAGCAGCATGCGCTGGTAGATCCAGTTGAGGTTGTCGGCTTTCGACGTGGGACCATTGTGCGGCAGCATCGCCATATGCACGTTCGGATAGCGCTTGACTGTTTCTTCGACGGCCGCGATGGTGAGCGTGTCGTTTGGATAGACGCCGATGAAGAAGTGAAAGCGCGGATAGTTCAGGCGTGTGACGTTGTTGTCGACCATCTTCTGGATGACTCTGTGTTCTTTCCAGAGCGCGACGAAGATGGCCATCAGGCGCGGCGCGGCGGCGTCGAGTTCGGCATCGGTGGGGCTGCGCTCGTCGGGGTCTTTGGAATGGCGGCGGATGATGTAGCTGAAAACGGCGGCGATATCGATGACGAGTTCGTCAACGCCGTTGATCAGAATCCAGATGGCGAGGGGTGCGAGGAGAGCGGCAACCCAATGATCGGTCATTCCTTTGTCAGGGAGTGCCGAAACAGAACGAAATTCTCGCGGGAAGTTCTAACAGGCTGCTGAAAAAGCTCTTTTCGTTGCCGCTTGCTGACGCGCGCGATTCAGTAGCTTTTTCCGAACCGCGACCGTAAGGGAGTGGCAAGAAGCGTTTTTCAGCAGCCTGCTAATGGCTATTTCCCGGACATCGGGATCTCGAAGTAGAACAGCTCCTTGCCGCTGACGGCATCGGTCATGCCCGAGATGTCCACATTCGCCGCCGCGCTGGGCTGCTCAACCTGAAAATAAACGAAGCCGCTGGCGGACTGTCCGGCGGGAAGCATTTTTGCCGTAAAGGAGCGGCCTTCGATTTCCCACACGTCGAGCGGATTCTTCACCTTCTTGTGGATCTGGATCGTGCCGGGCAGTTTGTTGGGTGCGCGCGTCCCGTGGATGTACTTCACGTCCTGCGCGGGGGTGGCTTCGATGCGCTGGCCGTCGGGCGTGATGTATTCAAAGCGAATGCGGTCGAGTTTGATGGCGTCGGGGCTGTCGTTCTGCATCACGATCAGAACGGGCAGGATGCCGTAACTGTTGGGGTTGAGCTTGCCGAAAGCGTCGCGGGTTTCAGCATCTGTTTCAACGGGCTGAGCCGCGATCGTCACCTTTTCGCTGCTCTGGTGCTGCGGGTACGAAGCGGCGGGTCTGACTTCCAACTTCGTCTTGTCGTTGTCGGCTGCCGCGCCCGCGGCTATACTGGCCGAGAGGACGAGCAGCCACTTTAAGCCCCCCTTTAAGCCATTGCAACGCAAAGCGATTTTCCTCCTCTACCGCGTTTTCCAGTCGCTCCTCTCACCGTTTCTCTTAGTCTATCTGGTTTGGCGTGGACTCCGGCAGCCGCGGTATTTCGCCACTCTCGGCGCGCGCTTCGGCGGCATTTCCGCATCATGGCAACAGACTGTTTCCGCTTCCATCTGGTTGCATGCGGTTTCGGTGGGAGAAGTCATCGCCGCGGTTCCGCTGCTCGAGGAGATCAGGAAGCGCACATCGGGAGCGAAAATTTTCGTCAGCACTTCAACGCTCGCGGGCATGGAGACCGCAGAAAAGCGGCTGGCGGGTCTGGCGGAGGGAGCTTTCTATGCCCCGCTCGATTTTGTGTGGTGCGTACGCCGCGTGCTGCGGCGGCTGCGGCCGACCGTGGTGGTGATTCTCGAAACGGAGATCTGGCCGAATCTGTTTCGCGAGGTCAAGCGCGTCGGATGCGGGCTGATTCTGGTGAATGGCCGGATATCGGATCGCGCCCTCCCGCGCTATCGCCGGTTCGCGCCGGTATTTTCGGCGGTGCTCGGCTTGTGCGACGTGATTCTCGTGCAGTCGGAGGAGATGCAGTTGCGGTTCGGGATGGCTGGGGCGCCTGCGGACCGCGTGCGCGTCGGCGGGAATCTGAAGTACGATTTCACACCGCCGGTTGTTCCGGAAGGCTCGCCCGCTCTCGCATTCCTTTCGGCAAGGCCGGGGATGAAGCTGTGGATTGCGGCGAGTACATCGGCGGACGATCGCATCGCGGAAGAAGAATTCGTGATCGCTGCACAGAAAAAGATGGCGGGGTGGCGGCTGATCCTCGCGCCGCGCAAGCCGGAACGTTTCGACTCAGTGGCGAATCTGTTGGCGGGGTCCGGCCTGAAGTGGACCCGCCGCAGTGACTTCAAAGACCCTCAGGCCGATGTGCTGCTGCTGGATTCGATCGGTGAACTGGGCGGACTCTTTCGGTATGCGGACGTAGTGTTCATGGGCGGCACGCTGGCCGATCGCGGCGGGCACAACATTCTGGAACCGGCGATTTTCGGGAAGCCGGTCATCGCTGGGCCGCACATGGAGAATTTCCGCGAAATCGCGGCCGATTTCGAGCGGATGCAGGCGATCGTTCGTATCGACGACGCCAGTGGATTAAGAGACGCTGTGTTCCTTGCCGCGCTGAACGATGGCCTGGGCGAGCGGGCACGCATCGCTGCGGAACAGAAACGCGGTGCGTCCGCGCGGGCTGCCGAGGCCGTGGTGGCGCTCTACGAAACGACGTACCCATCGGAACGTGCCGCCCAGCCAGGTTACGCGCTGTTGTGGTTGTTCGAGCAACTCTGGCGCGTCGGCAGCGCGCGCGACCGCAAAGCAAAGACGAGCCGGGTGGCGCGCCTTCCCGTTCCCGTAGTGAGCGTCGGAAATATCACCACCGGGGGCACGGGGAAGACGCCTGCCGTGATCGAACTTCTGTGTGCTTTTCGCAATTCCAATCCCGGATTGCTGACGCGCGGCCATGGCCGTACCTCACGCGAGCGCCTGCTGTTCCTGGAGGAGGACGAAAACGTCACCACAGCGATCAGCGGGGACGAAGCCCAGCTGTGCATGCGGGAGGCGTCTGTTCCGATCGGCGTCGGGCCGGATCGTTACGCGGTCGGGCTGGAACTCATCGAACAGGCCGCAGTGCAGGTGTTGTTTCTCGACGACGGGTTTCAACATTTGCAGCTGCACCGGGATTTTGATCTGGTGCTCATTGACGCGCTGCTTCCGTTTGGCGGCGGCCATCTGGTGCCGCTCGGCAGTCTCCGCGAGCCGCTCCAGGGGCTGCGCCGCGCCAATGCGTTTCTGATCACGCGCGCCGACGAAGTCCCGAACACGCGTGCTGTCGAATCGGTGCTTCGGTGCTGGAACCACGCGGCGCCCGTGTTTCGCGCGCGGACCGTACCGTCGCGCTGGCGCGATCACGCTGGCGACGTCGATCCGGGTTCGATACGCGTCAGGCCCGCGGTGGCGTTTTGCGGACTGGGCAATCCCGAGGCTTTCTGGAAGACGTTGCGCGGCATGCGGATTGAGCCGGTCGCGCGCTACGCGTTCGATGATCACCACCAGTACAGGCCCTCGGAGTTCAGGCGTCTGGTGCAGCACACGCGGGACTTGGGCGCGGAGTTGCTGCTGACAACGGCGAAAGACTCGGTGAATCTGGATCCGGATTACGCGGCGATGCTGGGGGATATTCAGCTGTGCTGGCTTGAAATCAGGACAGAGATTGAGGGCAGGGAAGAACTGCTGCGGACGATCCGCAGGGCGATTTAGTGGATTTTAGTGAGGCCAGGCATTCGTGCCTGCCACCGGGTTTCCACCCGGCGCGGAGCTTTACGAATTCTGCGCGTCATGCCGATTTTTGATTTCAGTTTCCCTGCCAGCGGGGCGCTGATCACAAACTTCGAAAACAGTTTGCCCCGCATACCAACTCGCCCATCCGCAGCATCTTGCGCGGAACGCCCGCCGTTTCCCCGACACCGGTCGTAAGCCGGTTCCGGCCCGCGCCGTGGTACAAGTTGTGGCGAAAGAGGTTAGCCATGGCAACGGAGTGATTGAATCCCGAAATTGGCTTCGTTTTTTCAAATCGCTTTTGCTGCCCGGTCGGCGGCGGACAGGAGCGCTTCGGCAAACGCCTGCGCCGCGGCAGGGTTGAGATCGAGCCACACGTCGAAGGCGCGGTCCAGTTTGCCGGTCTCGCAGACGCGCAGCTTGACTGCGACGCGGCGCCCGGTCCAGTTGGAATCCGTCGCGCGGGCATCGACGGCGTCGAGCTCCAGCACGCGGCCGGCGCACGGCTCAAAAGCCGGGATGGCATCGCGCAGTTTTTGCGGGAACGTTATCCAGTTGGGGAGCGTACGTCTTAACTGAGTCATAAAGAACCTACCGGTCGGAGAATTCTTCGTGCCACGCCATCTGGATGGCTTCGAGTTTGGCTTCGTTTGATTTCTGCGGGTCGCCGAGAAACCCCGGCAGCGAAATGACCCATTTATGCAGGTCCGTGAAGCGGACGGAAAGCGGATTGACGTCGGGATGCGCTTCCATCAGCGCGATCGCAATGTCTTCGGGATCGTCCCAGTCGAATGCGGCCATATGAGCCATAGTAGCGGGCTTTCGCCGCGCCGGGGAGACGCGTGAAGATAGTGATATGGTGGTGATGAACACGTGTCACGGCGCCTGATCGCATTCCTGATCCTGATCGCGTGCTCTTGCGGGACGGTCGCCGCGCAGCTCACGCCCGCTCAGAAAGCCGGGAATCTCGATGCATTCGAGAAGGTCTGGAGTAAAGTCCGCGATCGCCATCCGGACCCGAAGCTCAACGGCCTTAACTGGCAGGCTATTCACGATTCCACCAGACCGCTGATCGAAAAGGCGCAGTCGATGGACGAAGTGCGCAGCATTATGCGCGACATGCTCGCGAAGCTGGATTCGTCGCACTACGCTATCATTCCGGCGGATCGATACACGGAACCGCCCGAAACCGCAAAGACTCCCGACGCGCCAGCCGACGCCAAACCGCGCGAGGGGTTCGGGCGGATCTCGGCGGAGGGCGTGCTGGTGCGATTTGGCAATCTGCCCGAGACGCGGCTGTCGTTTGAATCGCGCGCGCTGGCCGACGGCGTCGGCTACATTCGGTTCAATGAATTCCTCGAGCCGGGTTCGATCATGCCGCAGATCGAAGCCGCCCTGAAGGGCTTTCATGATGCGCCCGGCGTGATCCTCGATATCCGCGGGAATCCCGGCGGGATCGGCATTATGGCAATGGGGATCGCGGGTTTCTTCATCGATAAGCCCGGGCAGTCGCTGGGCGTGATGACAATGCGTGACACCACGCTGAAGTTCGTGATCTTCCCGCGGCCGGAAACCTGGAAAGGACCGCTGGCGATTCTGGTGGACGGCGGTTCGGCGTCCACGTCGGAGATTCTGGCGGGCGGGCTGCAGGATCTCAAACGCGCGCGTATTTTCGGCACGCGTACGGCCGGCGCTGTGCTGCCGTCGGACATCATCCGGCTGCCGAATGGCGACGGATTTCAGTATGCGCAGGCCGGGTACACCTCGACGGGGGGAAGGGTCCTCGAAGGGACAGGCGTAACCCCGGACGTGGAAGTCCGTCAAACGGAAGAAGCGCGGCGCGATGGCAAAGATCTTGTTCTGGACGCGGCAGATGAGTGGATTCGTTCGACGCATCGGTAGCTTACTGCTGTGCGTGGCGCCGCTGTTTGCCGCGCCTGGCAGACTGCCTTCGGCGGGCGAGGTGCTCGACCGCTACGTCAGTGCCACGGGCGGCTCAGCGGCGTGGCATGAGAAACGTACCGAAACGGACGATGTCGAAGGGCGGACGCTCGACGGTCTGCGCGTCGTGCTGCGTGCCACGGTCACGGTTTCGCGCGCCGGAAATTCGCTGAGTCAGATTCAGGTTCCGCAGGCGGGCACAGAAGGCATCTACAAAGGCGTGGCGTGGGCCTCGTCGCATTTCTCCGGCGTGCGCATCAAGCACGGCATGGAGCGCGACGAAGCCGCGCGCGATTCCCGCATGCTCGAAGAAGCCGACTGGCGGACGCTGTATCCGCAGTCGCGCGTGGCCGGCATCGAGGTCGTTCACAATGAGCGCTGTTACAAGGTTCTGCTGCTTCCCTCGCCAACGCAGAAGACCGAGTGGTTCAGCATCGCGACCGGACTTCTTGTCAAGCGCTCGGCGTTCGAACTTTCGCCCGAAGGCGACACGCCTGCAGGCTACACGGTCGAAGAATGGTCGACGCACGGTGGGATTAAACAGCCTGCGGTGATGACGGCCTGGCGCGGCGACTTCGAGTACCGGCTGCGCGTGCTGGATACGATATTCGATCTGAAGCATATGGATCTCGCGTATCCGGCTGACGTCGCCGACTACCTGAAGGCCGAGCGCGCGGGCAAGGCGCTGCCCAATGCCGAAGAGATCGTCGAAAGGCATATCTTCGAGTCGGGTGGGCCGGAGTTCTATGCGATGCTGCGCACACAGAAGGTGACCGGGCGGCTGACCTATGTGGCGCGCAACGTCGAAGGCCGCCTCGAGACGTGGGCTGCCAACGGTGGCAAGTATTATCAGCTGACCGACATTCCTGGCATGGGCCGGCAGGAAGAGGGCAGCGACGGCGTGATTGCGTGGGATCGATCACCGGCGATCGGACCGCGTGTCAAGCCGCGCAGGAATGCTGCCTCGCTGGGCGTGACGCTGGATGCGGCGGCCATGATCGAGTGGCGCGTACTGATTGATCATCTGCGGACAGAGACGGAAGAGAAGGTCGACGGGCGGGATTGTTATCGCGTACGGCTGACTCCGCGCGACGGATCGCCCGATATGATTCGCTGGTATGACCGCGAGACGGGGCTGCTCTATCGATCGGTGTTGGCCCTGCGAACCGATATGGGATCGCTGCCGCTGGTGATGACGTATGAGGAGTACCGCGATGTGGCCGACGTGAAGTGGCCGTCGAGGGTGCGCATTACGGCGTCCGGCGAAGACACCCTGTTTTCAGCGGATGAAGTGAAGCTCAACGAGCCGCTGGACGAGACCGTGTTCGCGGTTCCGGCGGAGATCAGGGATCTCGCGCAAAAGAAGGCCGACGCCGAAGCGATTATGCCGTAAGGGCGTGCTCAAGGCGTGAACGACACGAGCTTCCTGGAGTATTCATCGTACGTGCCGCGGTGGACGTAATGTTCGCCCACCACGCCGATTCCCTTTTGAAACCACACATCCTCCTGTCCGCCGCTGCCGAAGTGGCTGGAGAAAATATGGATCGCGCCGCGATATTCGGCTGGAATCAGCGCGGCCATAGCGGCGGACGCCGGTTCGACCTTCCAGGGGACATCGCTGTTTCCCCACTGGTCGCCCGACTGCAGCGGGAAACAGAAATCGGCAGACAGGGCGCCCTTTGCCAGATATTCCTGATAAGTCGGGCGGAGGCGCTGGCTCTGTCCATCCCAGCCCTCTCCGATCTGGTATATACAGCTGCCGCGCACCAGGTAAGGCGCGCGGTCACGATCGACCAGGTAACCTCGCGCCTGGCTGTTTTTGGATGTTACCTGCTTCACATCGCGCAGAACGACAACTCCATCTGGAATTGTCACCAGGTCGGTAATTGACTCGTCGCTCGTCCAGCGATCCACGACTGGATGATCCCTGTCACCGGATTTCCACTCGTGTTGGTAAATCCAATGGCTGCCCACTCGCAGCGGATACCAGGCAAGAGGGTCTTGCTGCGCGCTGGCCAGGACCGGCAGCACGAAGATCATCAAAACCGCCCAACGCATCTTGTTGCAAGCCTACCGCTTTTTCGCAGTAGTGAACAGCGAGAGATCGATGGCATCCGCCATCGCCTTGTAACCGGCGTCGTTCGGATGCAGGTGGTCGCGGATGTTGAACGCCGGCCGAATCTGTTTCGGGTTGTCCGGGTCCTTCGTGACGGCGTCAAAGTCAATCACCCCGTCGTAGGCCTTGCTGGTGCGGATCCACTCGTTGACCGCAACGCGCTTTTCCTCGCCGGAATCCGTGTAGTAAGCCGCGCCCATGAACGGCGTCAGCGTCGCGCCGATCACCTTAATCCCGTGCAGATGAGCGCGCTCGATCATCTGCTTGTGAATCGCGATCAGGTCGTCGGCCGTGATCGCGTCGGCGCCCGTTGCGCGTCCCGTGATGCCGATGTCGTTGATGCCTTCGAGAATGATGAGGTACGCGACGCCTGGCTGTGAGAGCACATCGCGATCGAAGCGGGCGAGGACCGAAACGCCCGCGCCATCAGCCAGCAGACGATTGCCGGAGATCCCCTGGTTGACAACCGCCAGGTCAGCCGTGGCTTTATTCGCAGCCAGGCGTTTTGCCAGCTGAGTGGGCCAGCTGCTGTCGGTATCGGGCGTTGATGTGGCGCCGTCCGTGATCGAATCGCCGAAGGCCACGATGAGTCGCGCGCCGGCAGGCGCCGCCACATCAACCGAAGAGATGAAATACCAGGCCTGCCCTTTGGTGGCCGGGTCGTCGATCGAAGGCGCGGCGGTGAAGTCGCCGGCTTTCGAGACATAGGTGGTGTGCAGTCCCGTGGCATGCGTGGTCGCCACCGCCACTTCGCCCGGGACATAGACGCTGATTACCAGATCACCCAGCTTCGGTACTTCGATGTCGACCGGATCGCTGAGGATTTCAGATCCCGGCGGGATGGTAAAAGAACCGAAGCCGCTGAACGTAAGGGCGTGGTCGGAGCCGGCCGCGATAGTCGATTCCTTATCGCGAAGGGCGATGTGCGCGGCGCCGATCTTGAGCGGCGCGGTTCCGAACGCGTTCGATAGCTGCACGCGGGCGCGCCGTCCCCCGATGCTGGTGTGGACGATCATGCGGATCGTCTGGTTGTCGAACGCGGGCGGCGCAGGCTGTCCCGGCGCTGCGGCGGCGCGCGGTGCGGCGATGCGGGGCGCCTGCGGAGAGGCAGCCCAGGTCGCAACCCAGTGGTCTTGTGCGGCCGCGACAGAAACGAGGCACAGCGCGAGCGAGGCAAGCGGAACAATCCGACGGAGCGTTGTCATATCAGTAGAAATCATACTGTAGAAAATGGCGGTTCAACTGGCGCTTATGCGCGGCATCAATGTGGGCGGTAAGAACAAGCTTCCGATGCGGGAACTTGCGGCATTGTTCGAAGAGGCGGGTTGCTCGGACGTGCGCACGTTCATTCAGAGCGGGAACGTCATTTTCACGCCGCCGAAGAAGGCGTCTCGCCTCGGCGAAGTCGTCGCGGCGGGTATCGCCGAACGTTATGGGTATCGCACGCCGGTGATCCTGCGGACGGTGGAGCAGATCCGCGAAGTGGTGAACGGCAATCCATTTCCTGGTGAAGAAGAGCGACTGCACGTCATGTTTCTGCGGGATCGCCCGCATGCGCAGCATATTGCGGGGCTCGATCCGAATCGCTCGGCGCCCGACCGGTTCATCGTGCGCGGCGCGGAGATCTATCTGCATCTGCCAAACGGCGCGGGCCTGTCAAAACTGACGAATGCATGGTTCGACTCGAAGCTCGCGACGGTCAGCACGCTGCGCAACTGGCGCACTGTTACGAAGCTGCTCGAAATGATGGAGG
This sequence comes from Terriglobia bacterium, assembly GCA_963709215.1. GTDB lineage: Bacteria > Acidobacteriota > Terriglobia > Bryobacterales > Bryobacteraceae > BOG-234. The sequence continues at coordinate 1,014,020 of CAVPVO010000002.1, forward strand.
ACTGAACTATTGCCGGAGAGCCGCGCGAAGGGCGACCCGGTCGGCATCCGAGATCCCGGAGTGCGCCGCGATGTCGGCGCGCGTCTTCAGCAGCACCCGATATCGATTAAAGTAGGCGGGGATGTCGCCCCCGTACTGGAAGCTGTACATGATGTCGGGGAAGGCGCTGGTGTGCACGAGCCCCAGCGCGTGTCCGCTTTCGTGCAGGCATGTGAGGTAGACGATAGCGTCGCGGAGCAGAGGGTCGGTGCCGGGCGCGACGCTTGGCAGCACGTAAATGTTGGCGCCGCGTTTGCCCTCGACCAGCATTGGCTCTGTTTCACCGTAGAGACCCGATGAGCCATTCACCCAGTGCAGGCGGAATCGCGCGTGTTCTTCCGTGGCGCTCTTCCGGAATACGATTGCGCCGCCCGCTTCGCGCTGCCAGGCTTCCAGCGCCCAGCGGCCGAGTTCGGGATCGCCCGTCTGGCAACCGGTCGTGCGCGCGGTCTCGGCCGGGCAGGGCTCAATCCAGTAGGTGTATTCTTCGGCGCCCGGCAGCAGCGCCGCGAATGCGAACACGAAGACCAGGCAGCGAAGGCTGAACCGTGACCGTGAGGGAGCGGCAACGAGATGGTCGGGATGATTCATCAGAAACTCAACCCGACGCGGAACACGTTCACGGCATAGAAATACAACTCCGCGTCGAGCGCTCGCTTAATATTCTCCGCCTTGCGAAAGCCGTGCTGCTCGCCGCAGAACAGCAGATAGCCGACAGGCGTCCCTTTCTTCCGCAGGGCTTCGACCATCGTCTCCGCCTGACTCACCGGCACCACCTTGTCTTCATCGCCCTGGAAGAAGATGACTGGCGCGGACAGGCGATCCGCCGCTGTGATCGGCGAGCGTTCGCGATATAGATCGGCGCGTTCCGGATAAGGGCCGATCAGACCGTCGAGATAGCGCGACTCGAACTTGTGCGTGTCCTGCGCTAGGAACGCGAGGTCGCTGACGCCGTAGTGGCTCGCGCCGCCGCGGAAATAGTCGTGGAATGTGAGTGCCGCAAGCACGGTGTACCCGCCCGCGCTCCCCCCGGTGATCACGCTGCGATTGCCATCCACCAGGCCCTTCTCCGCCAGATAACGCGCACCATTGACGCAGTCCTCCACATCCACGATGCCCCAGTTGCCGTCGAGCCGCTCACGATAGGCTCGGCCGAAGCCGGTGCTGCCGCCGTAATTCACATCCAGAACCGCGATGCCTCGGCTGGTCCAGAACTGAATGCCGAGATTCAAAGTGCTGCCGGCGGCGGACGTGGGCCCGCCATGAACCTTGACGAGCAGCGGGGGCTTTTCTCCTTCGGGAACTTCGTAATCGGGGTGGAACGCCGGATAGTAAAGACCGAAGGCTGTCTTGCCGTTCGCGGTGGGGAACTCAATGGCCTCCGCCGGCGAAAAGCATCTGGCAACCTCGGGATCGGAATGGAGGCTGGTGGTGCTGCGCAGAATTTCCGTGGTCCCGCTGTCGAGGTTAAGTACGGTGATGCCTGCGGGCACGACGGCCGATCCGGCGCGAAACAGGGCGCGCTGTTTGTGCGCCTGCACCGAAGAGTAGTCCGTCCACGGCAGATCGAAAGGTTTGAATTCGCCGGTGGTGAGATCGATCTGGCCGAGCGAACCGAGGCCTTTCGAAACATACGAGCAGACGATCTTGTCCTCGCCCGCGAAGGCGTAGGTCGAGAGGCCGAACACCCACTGCGGCTGGCCGAATTCGGCATCCATCGGGACCACAGCCTCGCTGGGCATGCGCGACTTCTGGCGGTAAAGATTCCACCAGCCGGAGCGGTCGGAAATGAAGTAGAGCGCGGAACCGTCAGGCGCCCACTCGGGCTGGAAGATCGACTCGCGCTCGCCGCCCGCCACGAGCATAGGTTTTGCGTCGGGCTGATGCAGCGCAAGCACGTAGAGGCCGGTGCCGGTCCACGGCATGTTGGGATGATCCCAGGCAAGGAAGGCGAGCCAGCGTCCGTCCGGCGAAACGCGCGGCGAGGAGTAGAAATCGTGGCCGGATGCGATCACGACGCCGGCATCAGAGGGATTCATCCCGTATGCGTTCGCCACGTCGATGCGGACGATGGTGTTGACCGCCTCGCTTTGGTTACTCTGACTGGCACCGCTGTGGTCTTCGCGAACCCCTATCCAGCTGCGGCGGCGCGTGTCGACGACGCCGTCCGTGTAGCGCCATTCGCCTTCGGGCGAAAGCGGAATAGGGGCGTGTCCGTACCGGTCCATACGATAGAGACGATTGTCGCCAAAGTTCGAGAAGTAGATCATGCCGTCGGCCACGGTCCACGCGCCTCCGCCATATTCGTGAGCCCTCGTGCGCACGTTGAAGCCGGCGGGCGTCACATCCTCGGTTGACATGTTCCACGCCACGTAGCGGATGACGACATAGCGGCCGCTCTCCTGCGGACGCGATTCGAGCCAGTAGATGTCGTCACCGTCGAAGCGCGCTTCGTGCAGGCCGATGGACTGGGCCACGATGAGATCGGATGTGATCGGGGATTTCCAGAAACCGCAGGGTGCTGTCTTCACGTTCTGAGCCATTATGCCGCAGCGCTGAACATCGGTGCGTTAAGCTCAGAAACTGAATGAAAGTTTATGAGGTACAGAAGGGAAGCGCATCACTCGACGGGCTGAAAAGAGGGGAACGACCCGAGCCGAAGCCGGAATGGCATCAGGTGCTGATCCGGGTACGCGCCACGTCGATTAACTACCGTGACAAAGCGGTGGTGCTGGGGCAATACTTCACGCCGGTCGAGCGGCCGACCATTCCGTTGTCGGATGGCGCGGGCGAAATAGTTGCAATTGGCCCAGGCGTGACGCGGTGGAAGGTTGGCGACCGCGTGGCCGGCACGTTCTTTCAGGTGTGGACCGATGGTCCGCGCAAGGCCTGGTATCCGGCGCTGGGAGTTCCCCTCGACGGAGTGCTGGCCGAGTATCTCGTGCTGCATGAGGATGGCGTGGTGGCAATTCCGTCGGCTCTGTCATTTGAGCAGGCGGCCACGCTGCCCTGCGCCGGCGTGACGGCATGGAGCGCGCTGATGGTGCTGGGTAAGCCTGTTCAGGCAGGCGACACAGTGCTCTGTCTGGGAACCGGCGGCGTCTCAACGCACGCCATGCAGTTCGCGACGGCGGCCGGCGCCCGGGCAATCATCACTTCTTCGAGCGATGAGAAACTGGAGCGTGCGCGCAAACTCGGCGCGTGGCAGGGAATCAATTACAAGACGCATCCGGACTGGCACAAGGAAGTGATGCGGCTGACCGGCGGAGGCGGCGTCGATTGTGTTATTGAAGTCGGCGGCGTGGGGACGCTGGCGCGCTCGTATGAAGCCATCGGGTTCGGCGGCAAGATCCAGTTGATCGGTTTTCTTGGCGGCCCCACGGGCGAGCAGACGCCTTACGGCCTCATGATGAGGGGCGGCAGCATGCACGGCGTCGGCGTGGGCAGCACCGCGATGTTCGAAGCCATGAACCGCGCTATCGAGGTCAACGGCATTCAGCCGATCGTCGACAAGGTGTTTCCGTTCGACGACGCCGCTGAAGCGTTCCGCGTTTTTTCGGCGGGCGATTTCTTCGGCAAGGTTGTGATAACGGTCTGAAGGCGCACAGGCCGCATGGTACGTTGTGCGCGAAGAGAGCAAACGTGTTCCGGAAGGTTCTGATTGCCAATCGGGGCGAGATTGCGCTGCGCGTGATCCGCACGCTGCGCGAGATGGGCATCCGTGCCGTCGCGGTGTATTCGGACGTGGACCGCGCCGCGCTGCATGTGCGGAAAGCGGATGAAGCTGCGCATATCGGGGGCCCGGAGTCCGCGGAAAGCTATTTGAACATCGGGCGTATTCTGGATGCGGCGCGCCGGCATGGTGTCGATGCCATTCATCCGGGGTACGGCTTCCTCAGCGAGAACGCGCCGTTCGCGCAGGCTTGCGAGGACGCTGGTTTTACGTTCATCGGGCCGTCCGCGAAATCCATTGCGCTGATGGGATCGAAGACGGAAGCGCGGAAAGTGGCGCAGGAGGGCGGCGCCCCGATTGTGCCCGGTTCTTCTGGCGACCCGGCCGAGTTTGCGCGCGAGTTCGGATTCCCGGTGATGCTGAAAGCCGTCGCGGGCGGCGGCGGCAAAGGCATGCGGCGCGTCGACCGGATGGAGGATCTGCCGTCGGCGTTCGAAGCGGCGTCCAGTGAGGCGCTGCGGGCTTTCGGCGATGGCAGCATCTATGTCGAGAAGCTGATCGAACGCGCGCGCCATATCGAAATTCAGGTATTCGGAGATAAGCACGGTAGTCTGATTCACCTCGGTGAGCGCGAGTGCTCGGTGCAGAGGCGGCATCAGAAGGTGATTGAGGAATCGCCGTCGCCATTGGTTGCGCGGACTCCCGGTATGCGCGAACGCATGGGAGAAGCGGCCATACGTGCCGCGCGCGCGGCCGGTTATTACAACGCCGGCACGGTCGAATTCCTGGCGATTGAGTCGGGAGAGTTCTACTTCCTCGAAATGAATACGCGTCTGCAGGTGGAGCATCCGGTGACGGAGTTGGTCACAGGTCTTGACCTGGTCCGGCTGCAGGTGGAGATCGCGGCGGGCGCGAAGCTGCCGCTCGCACAGGACGACGTGGCGCTGCGCGGGTCGGCCATCGAATGCCGGATCTATGCGGAGAATCCGGCAAACAATTTCTTCCCGTCGCCCGGGCATATCGTGCAGCTGGCGGAGCCGGCGGGGCCGGGGGTGCGTGTCGACTCCGGCATTTATCCGGGCTGGACAGTGCCGCTTGAATATGATCCGATGCTGGCGAAGCTGATCGCGTGGAGCGGCACGCGCGAGCACACGATCGAACGGCTGCTGCGCGCGCTGGGTGAATATCACATAGGTGGGATCGAAACGAACATCCCGCTGTTCCGAAAGATTCTGAACGATGGGGCGTTTCGCAACGGAGCACTGCACACCGGGTATCTGGATGAGTTTCTGAAGAGCGTCGACTGGAACCCGGACGCGCCCGCCGGACTTGCCTCAATCGCGGCTGCTATTGCGTTACGTCGCCGGTCTGCCGAAAACGCGCCGCCTCCGGCGACTGCTTCCCGTTGGCTCGCTGAAGGGCGCGCGGGTTTGCTGCGATGAATCAGCCTGACGGGGACATAGTTGAAGTCGAACCGGGCGTGTACTCGGTGATCGCGGATGGTGCATCTTTTGAAGTGCGCGTAACGGGAAATCAAATATCGATTGGCGGGCATCGATTCATCATCGAGATAGACGACCCCCGCCAGTGGAAGCGTTCCGCTCACGCGGCGGGCGCGCATGGACGCATCTCGATCACTGCCGCTATGCCCGGAAAGGTGATCCGCGTTCTGGTCAACGCGGGTGATGAAGTCGCCGAAGGGCAGGGAATCGTGGTGGTCGAAGCCATGAAGATGCAGAATGAACTCAAAGCCCCGCGCGCAGGCCGGGTGACGTCGGTCGCGGTGAACGCCGGCGACAGCGTGATCGCAGGGGCGGTGCTTGCCACCATCGAGTGATTTCGACGTAGTGGGGGTCGGCCTGAACGCCACCGACACCGTCCTCATCGTGCCGCGGTTTCCGGCGTACGGCGGCAAGGCGCCGTTCACGCGCGAATTCTATTCAGTCGGCGGTCAGGTGGCCACCGCCATGGTGACATGCGCGCGGCTCGGGCTGCGCGCGAAGTACATCGGCACGGTCGGCGACGACGAGCGCGGCCGCATCCAGATGGACAGCCTGCGCACATCGGGGGTCGATATCGAGCACGTGCAGCAGCGCGCGAACTGCCCGAATCAGTCGGCTTATATCGTGGTCGACGAATCCACCGGCGAACGAACCATCCTCTGGAACCGCCCCGATTGCCTCACTATCGCGCCCGAGCAGATCGACTCGGATCAGATCAACCGCGCGCGGCTGCTCCATATCGATGGTCACGATACTGCGGCAGTGGAGCATGCGGCGCGCATCGCGCGCGACAACGGTATTCCGGTGACCGTCGACGTCGATACCATTTACGCCGGCTTCGACCGCGTCCTGCCGCTGGTCGATTATCTGGTTGCGAGCTCTGAATTCCCTGCACGCTGGACGGGCATCACAGAAGATCCGTGCGCGGCCCTGATCATGATCCAGCGCACCAACGGCATGCGCGTGGCGGCGATGACGCTGGGAGCGCACGGCGCGCTGGCTTATGTCGAAGGGCGATTTCATTACTCGCCGGGGTTCGTGGTGAACTGTATCGATACCACCGGCGCGGGAGACGTGTTCCACGGGGCGTTCTGTTATTCTGTGTTGCAGCAGATGCCGATCGCCGAGGCGCTCGAGTTTTCCAATGCCATGGCTGCGCTGAACTGCACGGCAGCGGGCGCGCGCGGACACATCGCAGACCTCGGGGAAGCGCGCCGGCTGATGCAGTCCGGAACACCGCGGCGCGAGCACCCGGCCATCGCTCACAAGGTGCAAGCGGGCTGAATGTTTCCTCTGCGAGACGACCGGCCGACTTATTCGGCCCCCGTCGTCACCACGCTGCTGATTGTGGCGTGCGCGCTGGTTTTTTTTTACGAGCTCTCGCTCGACGAGTATTCGCGCAATTACTTCATCAATCTGTACGGCGTCGTGCCCGCGCACCTGCGCCCGACGACGCTGCTGACCTCGCTGTTCATCCACGGCGGATGGAGCCACATCATCGGCAACATGCTGTTCCTCTGGGCATTCGGCAAGAGCCTCGAAGACGCCATGGGGCACGCGAAATTTCTGATGTTCTACCTGATCTGCGGGGTCGCCGCCGGCATCGCGCACGTGATTTTCAACCTCGTACACGACGCTTCCGACGGTTGGGGCCAGCGGCGCCATCGCGGGCGTCATGGGCGCCTATCTCGTCAAGTTTCCGCGCGCCCGGATTCACACGCTGATTTTCCTGTTGTTTTTCGTCACGATGGCGGATATCCCCGCGGCTTTCATCCTGATCTACTGGTTCATCACGCAGCTGTTCAGCGGGTATGGCTCGATCGCGCACACCCATGTGACCGAGCGGGGGCGTGGCTTAGCGCGCACATCGGCGGCTTCATCACCGGCATGATTCTGGTGCAGTTCATGGGCGTGCGCGCAGCGCTATTTCCCGCGCCGCGATATCTACTGGTAGATGCCTACGATCGATCTTCTGGCCATTGCCGCCCATCCCGACGACGTGGAACAGACCTGCGGCGGCACCCTGCTGCGCATGGCCGAAGCCGGATACCGCACCGGCATCATCGATCTCACCGCGGGCGATATGGGCACGCGCGGTTCGCCTGAGATCCGCGTCGCGGAATCGGCGGACGCGGCGAAGATACTCAAAGGCTCGGGCATCGCGAAAATCTGCATTTCCCCGATGCGCGCCTCGAAAACTCCATGGCCGGCGCGCATGACGCTCGCCCAGCGCATCCGCGAACTGCGGCCCCGCACGGTGATCCTGCCCTACTGGGAAGGGCGCCACCCGGACCATTACCGCACGGCCGAATCGGCTATGAGGCCTGCTTTCTCGCCGGGTTGAGAAAAATCGATCCGTGCACCGAGCCGCACCGGCCTTACAAAATCGTCTATTCTTCCGCTCTACGCCAACGTGAGGCCTTCGTTCGTCGTGGATATCAGCCGTCAATTCGAGCGGCGAATGGAGGCGCTTCTGTCTTATAAGTCCCAGTACGGCTATACCAAAGACGGTGCGGCGATCTTCCCGGACGAGGTGGAAATACGAGACCGCTTGGCTTCGACGGCGCGCTATTTCGGGGATCTCATTGGCGTGAAGTACGCTGAGCCGTACGTGGTCAAAGAGACTATGCGGGTGGATGATGTTGTAAACATGGCAGTTCGCACTTTGTAGTACCTAACTATGGTAAGTGTGAATCTGATCACAAATGTTTGATGTCTAGGAATTGTCTGATCCCATAGCGATTATTTCCATTGTATCCTCCAAGAGGACTAAGTACTATTAGTCCCAAAAAACTGGAAAAGAGGATAACTTATGGTCCGCAAAATCGTATTTGCGTTGCTGTTGGCCGTGCAATTCGCAGTGGTAGCCGACATGGCTTCGGCTTTCCCCCCGCTTCCCTGCTATCCCTACTGCGTAAAATAACCTAAGGCAACAGGCTGCAGCGGCTGAGCAGTGATAGACTCCGGGTTTAGAGCACCCGGCTATGCCACTTTTGGGGTGGGTCCGTTTAGTCTTAGTCCTCTCGATCACCGGCCACGGGCTTTTGCTTTGGCGCCTGTGGTCCGAGAAGCTGGCGCGGACCTACTTTTTTCTTTCGATATTCCTGGCCGCCGAAACACTCGAAACAATTGTCCTGCTGCCAGTTGGATCGAGAACGTATCAGGAAATTTACTTCGTCGCCACGCCCGTCCTGTGGATTCTGGCGTATCTGGTTGTTCTGGAACTCTGCCGTTTAACTCTTGAGGATTATCCCGGCATCGCGAGTGTGGGGCGCAAAGCTGTTACCTCGGCTCTGGGACTGGCAGTTGTTATCTCGGTCGGTTACGCGATCCCGGACCTGAGGAAACCCGGCGGGCCTATTCATTTGTATGTTGTTCTGGAGCGGTCGACCGTTCTGGGTATCCTTTTATTTCTCGTTCTGATCCAGCTTTTTCTGGTCAGGTATCGTCTCAGACTTTCACCTAACCGGATGATCTATTCGACCGGTTATGCGATCTATTTCGCGCTGACGATGGCCCTTGATGTCGTGGTCGCGACGCTCGGCATTCAGGCGGTACTGAGCCTGAATCTCTGGACCAACGTTTTCGCCAGCGGGCTTTTGCTGGCTGGTGCCGCCCTGCTGCGTCAGAAAGGCGAGGTCAAGCCGCAGCTGGAAGCCGTCGATTCGAGCGCCGACCGCGCCCGCCTGCAGCAGCAACTCACCGACATTAACCGCCTTCTCTCACGTGCCGCCCGCAGCCGGGGCTGATCGATACCCCCATCAGTTAACGGTAATCCCCTAACACATTTCAACATTGTGCTGTTTAGGACGCGGAGTTATCTTGTTGAGGAAGATGACTCGGATGTTTCACGCTGGAGTGAACAGGTGATTCTCGGCCTCTCAATAGTGGTCCTGTTAACGGTCGCAATTGCACTTCTGACGTGCCGCGCGCCGGGGGACGGTTACAGCACCTTCAGTCCGGGTTCAGATGCGTCGTTTCTGGAGAACTTCTCGCTGGGCGTCTACCGGCCCATGTTGCGGCTCGCCGGCCAAATGGACCGGAAGTTCATCCAAACTGCTCATGGCAAGGTTCTGGCCGAATGCTACCGCGGCATCCAGCGCGACCTGCTCCGCGAATATTTGCGCGAGGCGTCGAAGGACTTCAATCGTCTGCATGGTATTGCTATGGCGAAGACGGTACACGCGATCTCCGATCCTGGCGACCTCTCGATGGAGCTGTTTGAACTACAGATGTCTTTCATCTTGGCCGTCTGGTTAATTGAAGCCCGGCTGCTGCTGGACCGGTTTGTGCCCTTTGGCATGGACCTCAAACCGCTCGTAGCCCAAATGGAAACGATGGCCATTCAGACGCGCGAGTTGGTGCGCCCGCAGCACGCGGCCTTCTCCTCGTACTAAGCCATTTCTCCACGGACACGGCTACAGCATTTCTGCACGCACCCGGCGGGCGATAATCGGTGAAGTGACGCCGGGCGGCCTGAAGAAAGGACTTCGTTCACCCACTGTTCGCCTGCTGGCCGGACTGGCCATCACGCTCGCCGTGGGGGCGACGTTCTGTTTCTACGCGCTCCATCAGATCGCCGGACTGCGCGATCTGCAGAGCCGAACCATCGATCGTAATCGCAAGGACTCCCTGCAGCTGTTGCGCACGCAGAACGACCTGAACGCGCTGGGCCTCACCATGCGCGACATGCTGAGCGGCGATGAGCCTTATCCGCTGTCAGCATGGAACGCGCCATTCCTCCGCATCCGCAGGGACATCAGTGATGCCATCCGCCAGGGAGGCGATCTCACTTCGTTTATTGACAGCCCGGAGCTTCAGGCTGCCTTCAGGCGCGGGCTTTCGCAGTTCTGGATTTCAACTGACCGGATGTTTATGCTTGCGGCCGACGGGAAAGATGCGCAGGCGCGCGCCCTGCTCGTGAATTCGCTCGAGCCGCAGCAGGCCAGCCTGATCACAACGGTTTCGCGGCTGCTGGTCGAGAGTAACGAGACGCAGCAGAGGACTGCGGAAAGAGTCGCCGCCGTTTACGCCAGCGCGGAGAAGCGCATTTACTGGCTGCTGGTGGCGGCTCTGGCCGCGATAGCGTTCACCAGCCTGATGCTCATCCGCGCGAATGGCATTGTGCTCCAGGAAATGGAGCAGTTGTCGGAGCAGCGCAGCGCTCTGGCGCGAAAGCTGATCACCATGCAGGAGGAGATGTTCCGCTCCATCTCGCGCGAACTGCACGATGAATTCGGCCAGATGCTGACTGCTGTCGGTGCCATGCTCAGCCGGTCGCGGCGGCTGCACTGTCCGCCGGAGCTGGCGGACGATCTCGAGGAAATTCGCGCGATTGCGCAGGACGCACTCGAAAAGACGCGCAGCCTCACGCAGACGCTGCATCCGTCTATCCTGGACGATGGCGGTCTCGAAGAGGCGATCGACTGGTATCTGACCGTATTTGAAAAGCAAACCGGCATCCACGTGGCGCTGGAAAAGTCGGGCGTCAGCCGCGAGGTAGAGGAGCAGCTGGGCGACGGCAGGCGGATTCATGTGTACCGCATTCTGCAGGAATCGCTCAACAACCTGGCGCGGCATTCGCGGTCGATATCGGCGTGGGTGCGGGTACGGTTTTCGAGCGAGTCGCTGGAACTGGAAGTGGAAGACCGCGGCGTCGGTATCGAGCCGGAGAAAAGTTCGCGCGGCATGGGCATGACAGCCATGCGTGAACGAGCCCAGCTGCTGAGCGGTAAGATTGAGTTTCTGCGCCCCGAGAGCGGCGGAACTCTGGTGCGGCTGCATGTTCCTATTCATGCGCCCGCGGTGGCGGGGAAAACTTATGACCACTGAGATTCGCGTGCTTCTGGCCGACGACCATTCGCTGGTGCGCAAGGGGTTCCGGCGCCTGCTGGAGGACGAACCGGAAATCAAAGTGGTGGGCGAGGCTTCGAACGGCGTGGAGGCGGTCGAGCTGGCGCGCTCGCTGCGGCCGGATGTGATCGTCATGGACATGTCGATGCCCGAATTCAACGGCACGCAGGCCACGATCGAAATTCTGAAGTTTCTGCCGACGGCGAAGATCGTGATTCTCAGCATGTACAGTGAGGCCAACTACGTGCGCAATGCACTGAAGGCCGGTGCCCGTGGATATTTGCTGAAGAATGCCTCTGAAGTGGATCTCGCCGCTGCGGTGAAGAATGTCGCGCGCGGGCGGAAGGTCATCGATCCGAAGATCGAAGAACCACTGGAACTGCCAAACGAACCCGCGCCGGTACTGACGCCGCGCGAACGGCAGATACTGCAGCTCATCGCCGAAGCCAAGTCGACGCGCGAAATCGCGAATCTGCTCGATCTCAGCGTGAATACCGTGGCGGTGCACCGTGCCAACATCATGGAGCGGCTGGGCGTGCATAAGACTGCCGAGCTGGTGCTGTACGCGGTTCGCACCGGCATCGCGCAGATTCCATGAAGTGCCTGTCGTGCGCGTTCCTGTTTTCCTGGGCGCTGGCCGCGGCTGATCCCGGTTTCCATCTGGTCGACATTACCGCGAAAGCCGGCATTTCGTTCACCCAAAACAACGGCGCCTTTGGAGGCAGGTATCTGCCGGAGACGCTCGGTTCCGGCGTGGCTGTGCTCGATTTCGATAAGGACGGCTGGCAGGACATTCTGCTGGTCAACGGCGCGGACTGGCCGGGTCACCGGAAGCAGCGGACCACGATGGCGCTTTATCGCAATAATCACGACCGCACGTTCAGCGACGTGACGCATCGCGCGGGGCTCGATGTCGAAATGTACGGCATGGGGGTGGCCGTCGGAGACTTCAACAACGACGGTTTCCCCGACCTGTTCGTGACTGCCGTGGGCCAGAGCCGGCTGTTTCAAAACAACGGCCACGGCGGATTCACCGATGTCACCGAGCGCAGCCACCTCGGCGGGCACACCGGGTTCAGTACGTCGGCGATGTGGTTCGATTACGACCGCGACGGGCGGCTTGACCTCTTCGTCGCGAATTACGTGAAATGGTCGGAGACGCAGGATGTTTTCTGCAGTCTGGACGGCACGCACAAGTCGTACTGCACGCCGGAAGCCTATCGCGGTGCCACGTGCTGGCTGTTTCACAACAAGGGCGACGGCACGTTTGAGGACGTCACGGCGCAGAGCGGCATCTTCGACAGCACATCCAAATCGCTCGGCGTGGCGCTGCTCGATTACGATCTGGATGGCTGGCCGGATATTTTCGTCGCCAACGATACGCAGCCGAACAAGCTCTACCGCAATAACCACAACGGAACGTTTCGCGATGTCGCGCTGGAGGCGGGCGTGGCGTTCAGTGAGTTCGGTAAGGCGCGGGCGGGGATGGGCGTCGATGTGGCGGATTACGAAAACACCGGTATCCCGGGTATCGCCGTGACAAACTTCGACGACGAGATGATCGGGTTCTACCGCGGCAGCGCGAAGGGGTTCTTTACCGATCGGGCGTCACAGACGGAGATCGGACGGGTTTCGCGCCACAGCCTGGGGTTCGGGTGCTTCTTCTTTGACGTGAATCTCGATGGCTTGCTCGATCTGCTCGTGGTGAACGGGCATATCGACGACACGGTGCGGAACATACGGCCCGGTGTGACGTATGAACAGCCGCCGCACTTGTTCCTGAATGCGGGAAATGGAGATTTTCACAATGTCGCAGCTCAGGTGGGCGGAGGCTTCGCCGATCCAAAGGTGGGCCGTGGCGCCGCATTTGGAGACTTCTTCAACGATGGCGCACTCGATTTCGTTCTCACCACAAATCACGGTCCGGCGCATCTGTATCGGAACGATATCGTGAAGCAGCATCCCGAGCTGCGCAGCTTACGGTTTGAGCTGGTCGGCACGAAGTCGAATCGGGATGCGATCGGGGCAGTGGTGCGGATTTTCTATGGAGATCGCCACGCGGCGTTGACGGTGAAGAGCGGATCCAGCTATCTTTCGCAGTCGGAACTGCCTGTGACGTTCGGGCTGGGCAGCCGCGATACGGTTGACCGGGTCGTCGTCGAATGGCCGAGCGGCGATAAGGAAACACTGCGCAATGTGAAGGCTGGCCGGTATCGATTGGTGGAAGGCCAGGGAATCCGGTGAAGCTACTCGCGGTGGTGCTGTTCAGTTTTCAGTTCGCCGCTCCGGTGAAGATTGCCGATGGTTTTGATCCTTTAACGGCCGGTCTTGTGGCGGTGGATGGGGGGATCATCGCGTGGTCGGCGAACGGCGTGAAGGTATTTCGATACGGATCGAAAACGCCTGTCGATTGCGGCCTGGACGGTTTGCGGGACGTGATTTCGATTTCGCCGGGAGACTTCAATGGCGACGGTCTGCAGGATCTGGCAATCCTTACAAAGTTCGACGCTGAGCTTTGGGTCAATCGCAGGGGCAGATTCGAAAAGCTGAACATCTTCCTTCCCGAAGGCGCCTACAACAAAGCTGTCTGGCTCGATTACGATCACGACGGCGCTCTCGACCTGTTCCTGCTGGGCGACAAATCGGTGCTGCTGCGGAACGACGGAGCGGGCTTCACGAATGTGTCGAACAACTTTCCGTTCGTGCAGGGGCGCGCCGTGGACGGAGTGATTCTGGAAGGCGATCTGACGGTGTCTTATTCCGATCGGCCCGGCGTGCGGTATCGAGACAAGGGCGGCGGCCGTTACGAGGCACAGGAGCTCAAGTCGGGGCCTTTATTGGTGAAAGCGCTCGGGAAAGGCGCCGTGCTGGATTACGACGTCGATCGGTTTGAGATCCTTCCGGACGGCTCGCTGGTTTGGCTGCGCAGCGAAACGAAGCGGCGTTAAATATGCAGCACCGTCTCGCCGGGCTGGTAGCGCGTGGCGGCCTGTGCGGCTACGCCCTGCAGACGGACCACCATCAGGGTCTGGTCGTCATGCGGCAGCTCTTTGCCTAGGAATGCGCGCACACGGGCCAGCACCTCGTCGCAGATCTCAGTCGGTGAGGCGGACCAGTTGTCCTTGACCGCCGCCAGAATACGTTCCTCGCCGAACTCTTCGTCGCCTTTGTTCGCGGCTTCCAGAATTCCGTCGGAAAACACCACCAGAAGATCGCCGGGTTCGATCGGCACCCGCGCCTGTTTGTAGGTCGCGCCGGGCAGGACGCCAAGCACAGGACCGCCTTCTTCAAGACGCAGGACTTCGAACTGCCCATTATCGTGATGCCGGATCAGCAGCGGCGGCAGATGCCCGGCATTGATGTAGTTCAGTGCCGACGCCGCCGGATCGAAGTAGCACCACACAAGGCTGACGAATCGCTCGCGCGAGGTCTTCTTGCACAGCAGGTGATTCAGGCGCTCGGCGCTGTGTTCGTGGTCCGCCGAACTGCCCGTGGCGTCGGCAGCGTGCACCGCGCCCTGCACCACGCCCATGACCAGCGCAGCGGAGAGTCCCTTACCGGATACGTCGCCGAGGACAAGCGCCACCTGATGGTCGCGGGTCTCGAAGGCATCGTAGAAATCGCCTCCGACCTGCCAGGCGGGGACGCACTGCGCCGCGAATTCCAGATCGCGCGTTGACAGACGTCCGGGAGGAAGCAGATCGAACTGCACGAGGCGCGCCATGGCCAGCTGCTCCTCGATCTTTTTGCCCCGCAGATAGCTGCGGAAGCGGAAGCCGATGACGATCACCGCTGCCCACAGGGCGAGCGCCGCTGAAACGCCGACGATCAGGTTTTCGCGCAGAGGGCCGAACCGCGTGGAAACGCCGTTGAGGTAGATAGCGATCTCGATGATGCCCACGCCCGGTATGGTTTTCGCCAAACCTCCGGGAGCGGCGGGGCCTTTTGCGGGAAGCCCGATGTAAAGCGGATTCAGCGTGATGAGGACGCGGCCGCCGCCAGGCACCTGACGAACGTCCGGCGGGCGCTCGCGGTCCTCCACAATCTTGTCGAAGTTGGACGCGTTGTAGGCAGGTGCGTCGTTCGCGTTGCCGCTGGTGACGATTTCCCTGCCGGTGGGGTCGAGCACGCGCATCCAGGCGATTTGTTGCGGGGCTTCCTTGTGGAGTTCGTCCATCAGCGGATGCAGCGTGGCGACGTTGCGGTTTCCGGCGGTGCGGGTGAGACGGATGATCGACTGCATCTTGCGGTCGGCCTCGCGCTTGGCTTCGAGCCGCACCATGCTGTTGGCGACGTAGCGGTAGGTGAAGATGCTCTGGGCGAGCAGAATCAGTCCCAGCAGCATGCCGAGCGCGATCGAGGCCTTAAACCAGAGATACCCGCGTTTTACGCCGTCTTCCATGAGCTCTGATAAGGGAGCGTTGCCGCCGGGGTCCGGGTTACTTGCCCGCGGCTTCCTGACCGGATTTTATATTATGCCAGCGCGCGAAACGAACGGCCGGCCGCTAAGCGGCGGCGCCAGCAGCGGTTTCGGCGTGGTTAAAGCGCACCGAGACCAGCTTCGAAACGCCGGCTTCCTGCATCGTGACGCCATACATCGCCTGCGCCGATTCCATCGTCTTCTTGGAGTGCGTGATCACGATGAACTGCGTGTCGATCGCCATCTCCGCCAGCAGCCGCGTCAGGCGCCCGATGTTGGCTTCGTCGAGCGGCGCGTCCACTTCGTCGAGCACGCAGAACGGGCTCGGCTGATACTTGAAGATCGCCATCAGCAGCGACAGCGCCGTCAGCGCCTTCTCGCCGCCCGAAAGCAGCAGCACGTTCTGCAGCTTCTTGCCCGGAGGCGAGGCGATGATGTCGATGCCGCTGTCGTTGACATTCGTCTCGTCGGTCAGGCGCATCTCGCCCGAGCCGCCGCCGAACAAGCGTCTGGAACGCCTGCTTGAAGTTCTCGTTGATGGCCTTGAAAGCCTCGGTGAACTGGTTCTTCGAGTATTCGTCGATTTCCTGGATGGCCTTCTCGGTGTCGCGGATGGAATCGAGCAGGTCCTGCCGCTGCGCGGTCAGGAAGTCGTGGCGCTGCTGCGCTTCCTGGAATTCTTCCCACGCCGTCGGATTCACCGCGCCCAGGTTCTCGATCTTCGTCTTCGTTTCCTGATAAGCGGCTTCGGCGGCCTGCAGGACTTCGGGCGAAGTATCCGCCGGCGTCTTCGAGCTCGGCCACGCGCGACGTTCAGTTCCTTGCGGCTGGTCTCGTCGAGGAACTGCAGTTCCGACTGGCGGCGCGTCAGCTCGACTTCGATCTCCGAGCGGCTGCGCATGCGCCGGCTTCGATGCGGAGCGCGCAGATCGCGCAGAACTTCATCGGCCGCGGCCAGCGCTTCGCGATGCCGCGCTTCCTGCTCCGACAGTTCGAGCACGGTGCGCTCGGCCCCGGCGATCTGCTCGGCCGAGCGCCGGTCAGCTTCTGATCGAGTTCGATATTTTCGGTCAGAATGCGCGCGCGGTTTTCGCCCCAGCGCTGCGACCTCGCCCGCGATCTGCTCGCGCCGGTTGCGACATCTCGCGGAACTGATTCTCGAGACGGTGCCAGCGCCGCGCGTTCGCCGCGGTGCCGCTCTTCGAGCGCGGCGAGCTTGCGCGCGCAGCACGGCATGCTCTTCGCCGATCCTCTGCGCTTCGGCCTGCGCGGCTTCCAGCTGGTCGCGCATGGCTTCGAGGGCCAGCTTCGCGATCGGTGCGCTCGGCGTCTTTCTGCTCGACCAGCGTCTGATTCTGCGGCGCGCTTCTCATGCGCGCGCTCTTCTTCGCGCTGCAGCCGCTCCAGTTCCAGACGCGCGACGGAAATGCGCGAATTGGAGCGGTTGATTTCTTCGGCGGCGCGGCGGATGATCGTGATCGAGCGAAACCGCTTCCTTCTCGCTCGACTGCTGCAGCTGGCGCAGCCGCTCCAGCTCCGCTTCAAGCGCGCGCGTTTCCTGCTGCAGCGCTTCGTGGCGCTCGATCTTCTGCAGCCAGCGCGCGCTCCTGCTCCTTCAACTGCGCCGCGTACTCGCGCATTTCGCGCTTGAGCACCAGCGGGCCGCTGGCTTTCTTGCGTCCGCCGGTCAGCATGCGGCCGCTGTAGCACTGGCCGTCGGCGAGCAGGAAGTAGCGGTCGGGATGCGCGTCGGCCATGGCGCGCGCCTGTTCGCGATCGCTCGCCAGATAGCAGCCGGAAAGGCGCGGCAGCAGATTGCGCGTCTGGCCGGAGAGCCCGTTGGTGAACCGCATGTGGTCCGACAGACGCGGCAGTTCGAGCGCCATGCGAGTTGGCCGGTTCCTCGGCGACCGGCCCGCCTTCGACCAGGAACGTCGCGCGGCCTTCCAGTTCGCCGCGCAGCAGATTCATGCTCCGCTCGGCCTGCGTCCAGTCCTGCACCACCACGTATTCCAGCTCGTCGTGCAGGAACTCTTCCGCCGCTCGCTCCCATGCCGGATCCACTTCGATGAAATCGGCCAGCACGCCTTCCGGGCGGAACTGGCCGGCGCGCCCGTTTTCGAGCGCGGCGAGCAGCTTCTTCGTCGATTCGGTCGTGTAGGTGTGATGCGACAGGATGTTCTCGACCGATTCGCGTTTGGCGCGCAGACGCGAACACTCGGCGCGCAGCTGATCGATCTGCTGACGAAGCTCGGCTGCGGCTTTGCCGCCTGCTCAGCGAGGCCTTCCTCGGTCTGGCGGCGGTCGACAGTGACGCTCTGGAGTTCGAGCTGCCGCTCGGCGATGCTTTCGGAAAGCTGCTGCTTTGACGCCCGCAAGGCGCTCGATCTCGGCGGCCGCGACCTCTTCTTCCTTCTGCACGCGCGCACGCTCGCGCTCGATCCCGGCGAGGTACGTATCGGCCTGCGCGATCTGATTGCGGATGGTCGAAGCTTCGCCCAGCAGGCGCAGGATTACGAGACGCGAGGCTTCGATGGTCCGCTCGGCTTCGCGCACGCGCACCTGAATGGCGTCGCGCGCCTGATTCTTTTCGAGCAGGCCAGTGCGAACTTCCTGCATCTCCTGTTCGAGCTCGGCCACGCTTTCGCCAGCGCGGCGCGCTCGGTTTCGTTCTGCTGCAGGCGCGTCTTCGAGGTCGTTCGATTTCCTGGTCGGCGCGCGTCATGCGCTGCTCGATGCTGGCGGCTTCGCGACCTGCGCTTCGAGGCGTCCGCTGCGTGCGCTCGGCTTCAAGATTCATCTCCGCCAGTTGCCGCGCGCGCTTCGGTGAGCTGCGCTTCGAGCGCGTAGAAAACTTCCTGCGCTTTCTGCCGCTCGGCGTCGTTGTCGGCGGCCTGCGCGGTCAGGTCTTTGAGCTCGGCCGACGCCGTTTCGAGCGCGGCGGCAGCCTTCTCGGTTTCCGCTTTCAGCGAGACGTAGCGGCCCGCCAGCACGGTGCGCAGCTGGCCTTCCAGTTCGCCTTTCAGCTCCTGATAGCGCCGCGCCTTCGCCGCCTGGCGCTTGAGGGAATTGACCTGGCGGGTGACTTCTTCCAGGATGTCGAAAACGCGCGCCAGATTCTGCTTCGAGCTTTCCAGCTTGGCTTCGGCCAGACGGCGGCGGCTCTTGTACTTCGTGATGCCGGCGGCTTCTTCGATCACCGCGCGGCGGTCCTGCGGCTTCGAGGAAAGAATCTGCCCGATGCGGCCCTGCTCGATGATGGCGTAGCTTTCCGGGCCCAGGCCGCTGCCCATGAAGATGTCCTGGATGTCGCGCAGGCGCGCCTGGCGGCCGTCGATCAGGTATTCGCTTTCGCCGGAACGGAACAGCCGCCGCGTGATGGTGATTTCGCCGGGCTTTGCGCCGGGGTGGTGCACGACGGAATGGCCGCTGGCCGAGTGAATTTCGTGAACCTTTGTGGGAACTTCTGCGCCATCGATCACTTCGGGGGCGGGCGGCGGAAGTTCGTTCGCCTGAGGATCGACCAGCACCATGGTGACCGAGGCCATGCCGACCGGCTTGCGCGACTTCGTGCCCGCGAAGATCACGTCTTCCATGCGGGCGCCGCGCAGGCTGCGCGCCGACTGCTCGCCGAGCACCCAGCTGATGGCGTCGCTCAGGTTCGACTTGCCGCACCCGTTCGGGCCCACGACGGCCGCAATGCCGCCCCCGTTGAACCGCAGCTCGGTGCGGTCGCAGAACGACTTAAAACCCTGGAGTTCGACTTTCCTCAGCTTCAGCAAATCGTTACCTCAATTCGTCACCATACTAACCGCGTTTCAGATCAAAGTAAAGTAGCCACCTATACAGGATACAGGGTTTTCCTCAAGACTTCCACAAATCTTGTGGCGTCTGTGCGTCATTCCTGCGGTTCAGCGACGGCCACGACGGTTGTCGTTTTTCGAGGAAGGCGCGCGAACCTTCCTTGAAATCCTCGTTCTCCAGCAGCCGGTTGCGCGTCTGACGCCCGACCTTGCCCGCATGTTCCCAGTCCTGGCCGCGAATCTGGTGGACGTAATCGAGTCCGGCGCCGATCGCGATGGGGCTGAATCCTGCCAGACGGACGGCGACCTCATGGGCGCGCTTGCAGAGGATCGTCCGCAATCTCGCGTGACGAGTCCGTAATCGAGCGCCTCCTTCGCGGTGAAATCCCGACCGGTAAGGCTGAGTTCCACGGTGCGGCGCTCGTCCCATGGCCTGCTCGACGGCGCGGAAGATCAGCACAGGCCAGAAGCCGATGCGAATTTCGGTGAGTCCGAACACCGCGTCCGGCTTCGCAATCACGATGTGCGCGTTCGCCACCAGGCCGGTTCCGCCGGCCAGGGCGGCGCCGTGGACCGCAGCGATGATCGGCGTGCGGATACGGTGGATGGTGGTGAAGAGCCGCTCGTGGATCCCGGCGAGCTGGATCTGATCGATTTCGATGGATTTCTTTGAGATCCATGCCGGCGCAGAACGAGGGCCCGTTGGCGTTCAGGACGATGGCGCCGACCGAGCGGTCGTGGTCGGCGCGATCGAAGGCGTCGGCAAGCTCCTGGCAAAGTTCAGGTTCAGCGCGTTGCGTTTTCCGGGCGGTTCAGGGTGATGGTCAGCACGCGCCATTCCTGTTTCACCGTGATCAGTTTGTATTCGATCAAATTTCCATCTCCATGCGAAGAAGAGCTGCACCGTAGGTTTTGCCCTGCGCGTCGATGCGCAGCGAAACCGTGCCGCCGCCGCCCAGCGCTTCGTGCAGCAGCAGGTTGATCGCGCCCAGATTGGGCAGTTCGAAGCGTTCGACGTGACCTTTGACCAGATCGCCGAAAAATTCTTTCACGCGCTCGGGGTGACTTCGCGCAGGATCACGCGGTAGTATTCGGGCTTCAGCGCGATCACGCCGATGTTCGATGTGTCGCCTTTATCGCCGGAACGCGTGTGCGCGATCGTACGCCAGCGCGATCTTTCATGAGATCACCTCCACATTCTGCGGTTTCAATTTCTTCCCGCGGAATCAGCGCGGACCAGTAGGCCACGATCTCGCGCACCGGCGGGACGGCCCTCGCCGAAGCCGGTCGCGCCGGGCGGTCCGTTGAGCACCAGCGGAATCAGTTCGCGCGTGAAGCGGTCGACGGCTTTGCGATCCTGCCCGCGCACGCCGATGCGCAGCTGAATTTCCGGCGGATCGGGATTCGGCGGCGCAGCAGGGCCGTGGCAGGCGTTCACGCCGAAAAACTCGGTGTAGATTTCATCGAAGGTCAGGCCCAGCGCGGCGAGCCGCTGCGCGCACGATGCGGTCGGCGGCGCGGGCTTTCTCGACCGCCTGCGGCCAGCTGTAGACCAGCGTGCCGATGGCCTTCCATCCGTTGGCGTAGCTGATCGAAAGCTTGAGCGTCGGCGGACGCGGGCCGCCGCGAATGCCGCTGACGCGCACGCGGTCGGGGCCGGTATCGGCGAGCTGGATGGTGGTGAAATCGGCGATGCAATCGGGCGTGATGTAGCGTTTCGGATCGCCCAGTTCGTAGAGAACTGCTCCTTGACGGTGTCGGAGTGGACGCGTCCGCCGGTGCCGGCGTGTTTGGTCACGGTGAACGAGCCGTCGGGCTCGGCTTCGACGATCGGATAGCCGATGTCGGCCATGTTCGGGAATGCTTCTCCCAATCGACCTGGCAGTTGCCGCCCGAGCATTGCGCGCCGCATTCGATGATGTGTCCGGCGATGGTGCCGGCGGCGAGTTTGTCCCAGTCGTCCGGCTTCCAGCCGAACCGGTGGACCATGGGCGCGAGCGTGAGCGCGGTGTCGGTGGAGCGGCCCGCGATCACGACATCCGCGCCGGTATCGAGCGCCTCCGCCAGAGGGAACGCGCCGATGTACGCGTTGGCGGAGAGGATGCGGTCGCGGATGGTGGAGATGCGGCTGGCCGGTATCCATATCGCGCATCTCGTAACCCTTGCGCGAGGAATTCGTCGATGCGGTCGAAGACGTCGTCGCCGTGGACCACCGCGACTTTCAGGCCCGGCGCGGCTTGCAGAACTGCGTGCGCGCAGGCGACGGGATTGACTCCGCCGGCGTTGGCGACCACCTTGATGCCGCGGTCCTTGAGCTTGTTCGCGAGGCGGCCGATCAGGGGCGGGAAGTCGCGTGCATAGCCGAGGGTCGGGTCCTCCTGCTTCTGCTTCTGCAGGATCGACATGGTGACTTCGGCGAGGTAGTCGAGCACCAGGAAATCGATGGGCCCCTGGTCGACCAGGCGCACCGGCGCTTCCAGCCAGTCGCCCCAGAAGCCCTGGCCGTTGGCGATGCGGATCATAAAGTCTCCAGGGCGAGCGCCGTGGCTCGCGGGCGATGCATGCGCTACTTCGAGCGCCAGGGTCAGCATCTTCGCGCGTCTCGCTTCGGATCGATCACGGCGTCGCAGTGGCCGCGCGCGGCGGCATATTTGGCATCCAGCCAGCGCTCGTAATCGGCGCGTGTCTGCTCGATGGATTCGGCGAGTTCCGTCGGGCATCGGCGCGCCCGCTTTCTTCAGCTTTTCGAGTTCGACCGAGTAGAGCGCCTGCACGGCGGAATCGCCTTCCATCACGCCGATGCGCGCGGTGGGCCAGCTGAACGTGAAGTTGGGATCGAAGCCCTGGCCGGCCATCGCGTAGTAGCCGGCGCCGCTGGCGTGATTGATGGTGAGGACGATGCGCGGGACGGTGGCGCACGACATGGTTTCCACCATCTCGGCGCCGGCGCGGATGATGCCTTCGCTCTCGGCTTCGACTGCCGACCATGAAGCCGGAAACATCCTGCACATAAATGATCGGCGTGCCGGCGCGGTCGGCGAGTTCCACGAAATAAGCCACTTTGCGCGCGGTTTCGGTGTAGATGATGCCGCCGATGCGCGGCTTGAGGAACCCGCGGCGGTTGGCGATCACGGCGACCGGATGGCCGCTGCAGACGCGCGTTGGCGCACAGCATTTCCGGCGCGAATTCGGGCTGGAATTCGACGAAATCGTCGCGGTCGAAGATGCGCGCGAGCACGTCTTCGATGTCGTAGGGCAGGCGATGATCGGCCGGCAGGACGGCGTAGAGATCCGTCCGGCGGACTGCGCCGGCTCGGTCGAGTGCGGCGCGGGCGCGGGCACGGGAAACTGGCGAAAGCGCGCGCGGATCATGTCGAGGCAATCGTCGTCGTTCTTCGCGACATAGTGCGCCACGCCGCTGGTCGCGTTGTGCAGATGCGCGCCGCCGAGCGATTCCTGATCGATCGACTGGCCGGTCGCGCCTTTGACGAGATTCGGGCCGCCGAGGCCCATGAAGCTGGTTTTTTCGACCATGATGATGACGTCGCTGAGCGCGGGAAGATAGGCGCCGCCCGCGATGCAGGGTCCCATCACGGCGGCAATCTGCGGCACACGGAGCTTGCGCCGCATAAGCGAATTATAGAAGAAAATGCGGCCCGCGCCGTACTGGCCGGGAAAGATGCCGTCCTGATAAGGCAGGTTGACGCCCGCCGAATCGACCAGATAGACGATCGGCACGCGGTTGCGCATGGCGATTTCCTGCGCGCGCAGAATCTTGGTGATGGTCTCGGGCCACCACGCGCCGGCCTTGACGGTGGCGTCGTTGGCGACGATCACGGCGGGGCGGCCTTCGATTTTGCCGATGCCGGTGACGACGCCCGCGGCCGGCGCCTGGCCGTCGTATTGGTCATAGGCGATGAGCAGGCCGATTTCGAGGAAGCGCGCGCCGGGATCGAGCAGGCGGGCGATGCGTTCGCGCGCGGTCAGTTTGCCGGCGCGGTGCTGCTTCTCGATGCGCTCGGCGCCGCCGCCTTCGCGGAGCTTGTCTTCGAGATGGTGGAGCGTGTCGACGAGATGGCGCATGTGCGCGCGCGCGCGCGACCGACTGTGCGGCCGAGGAATCTTCCGGCATCCGTCGATTAGTTTAACGGGCAAGGATTTGCTGCCGAGACGCGTTTGGCCCGAATGCGATCGGCGGTTAGTGTCTGATTGCGTTTCGTCAGTACCGCTTGCTCAGCGCGCATGATTTCAGAAAGAGTTCCGAACCGTGACCGTCAGGGACCAATCAGGCGGCTAGATACTGCGTGGTTGGCCGTTCCCGTCGCCATTCGCTGCGGCCAAACGGGCTGACGCATCGGTCGAAATCCGGTGCCTTCGGAATCAGACTTTCCCGCATCGCGCTCAATGACTCGTCGTGTGCCCATGGGGCTTCGCACGGGAATGCATTACGGCACTGATTTTCCTCCGACCATCGGCCTTCCAGACGGTCCGAATCATTCTGCCACGAGAGTTTCATAAGCCTGACGTTTCTGTGGTCTAAGCCGCTGCAGCCGGCGGCTGCCTGGCTCCGATCCCGAGCACGTTCCGCAACTCCTGGTCCAGCTTATCGGCCATTTCCGGGATGTTCTTTCAGGTAATCGCGCGCTTTTTCGCGGCCCTGCCCGATGCGCTCGCCGCCGATAGCTGAACCACGAACCGGACTTCTCGACCACGTTCTTCGCCACGCCCATGTCGATCAGATCGCCTTCCCGCGAAGTCCCCTCGCCGTAGAGAATGTCGAACTCGGCCTCCCGGAACGGCGACGCTACCTTGTTTTTGACGACCTTGACGCGCGTCCGGTTGCCCACCACGGTCTCGCCGTCCTTGATGGCAGCGATGCGCCGGATATCGAGCCGCACCGACGAATAAAACTTCAGTGCGCGGCCGCCGGTCGTGGTCTCCGGGACTGCCGAACATGACGCCGATCTTCTCCCGAATCTGGTTGATGAACACGATGACAGGTATTGGTGCGCGACACCATGCCTGTCAGCTTGCGCAGCGCCTGCGACATCAGCCGCGCATGCAGTCCGACGTGGTTGTCGCCCATATCGCCTTCGAGTTCGGCTTTGGGAACCAGCGCGGCGACCGAATCGATCACCGCGATGTCGATCGCGCCGCTCTGCACCAGCGCGGCCGTGATTTCGAGCGCCTGCTCGCCGTGTGTCGGGCTGCGATACCAGCAGGTTATCGATATCCACGCCGAGTTTCTCGCGTAGCCGGGATCGAGCGCGTGTTCCGCGTCGATGAATGCCGCCACGCCGCCCAGTTTCTGCGCCTGCGCGATCACCTGCAGCGCCAGGGTGGTTTTTCCGGACGACTCCGGCCCGTAAACCTCGACCACGCGTCCGCGCGGAAATCCGCCCACGCCGAGCGCCACGTCCAGCGACAGGCAGCCCGACGAGATCACCTGCGACCGGAACGACGTTGTCGGCGCCGAGGCGCAGCACCGCGCCTTTGCCGAACTGCTTGTCCATCGCCACAAGGGCGAGATCGATTGCTTTGCGCTTTTCCGCTTCCGTCATGAAGTGCCTCGCTTTGACAGCAGTGCCGCTAACGGGAAATAATTCTCAACGTGACGACTCGCTGCCGCCTGTTATTCGCCGTGCTGGGCGCTGTCGCGTGCCAGGCCCAGGTGCTCGCGCCCACCGGGCACGCTGCGCGCAGTATTTCTGCGAACGAATCCAGTGCAGGGCCGGATCGATGGGAAGACAGGCGCCGTGAGCGGTCCGGCGAATGACCTGACGCGCGAGCTCGGGCGGCAGCTGGGCGTGCCGGTGTCGATTAAAGGCGTTGCCAATGCAAAGGCCGTGATCGACGCGGTGAAGGATCACAACGCCGATATCGGATTTCTCGCGTTCGATCCCACCCGCGCCGTCGACGTGGATTTCAGCGACGTCTATGCGCTGTCGTGGAGTAGCTATCTCGTGCCGGTCGACTCGCCGCTTCACGCCGTCGCGGACGTTGACAAGAAGGGGATTCGCATCGGTGCGGTGAAGGGCGACTCCCCGGCGCTCTATCTTTCGCGGAATCTTAAGAATGCGGAGTTGAAGCCGTACGAGGCCCTCGGTGAGGCGGACATCGTGCGTCTGCTGGGGACGGGTGAGATCGACGCATGGGCGGCGAATCGCCAACGCCTGATGGAAATCGCGGCGGCGCGCCTGGACATGCGCGTGCTGTCGGACAACTTTTTCGCGGTGCGACAGGCTGTGGTTGTAGCGAAGGGAGACAAGGCCGGTCTGGAAAGGCTGAACCGTTTTCTGTCGGAGGCGCGGAAGGCGGGTCTGATTCAGAAGTCAATAGACGACGCCGGGCTGAAAGGCTCGGTGGATGTGGCTCCTGCTCAGTAGTTGAGAGAAAACCTTCCCGGACCGACTATCCCATCGAAGCTTTCCGTTCCGTACTGGCAGGGGCGAGTCCCGACGGGAAACCGGCAGGTGAGGCTGCCGGTCTGTCAATCATGGGACGGGAAGGCGGTGATGCTTTTGTACACCGTACGACTGAAAATCGTGATCCGAAAGATCACATTCGAAGTTAGCCTGATGTTCCGAAAGGTTCGTTAGCTGAATTCGGGGATGGAATGGTGCCGCCATTCCATCCCTTCAGTCGTCAGAATATCACAGACTCGGGTCTTGTGCGGATAGACCCTACCGGAATTCGTTCATCAACTGGTCCAGCTGCTGCGCCCCGGGGCACAGCGCTTCATAAGGCAGATTGACCAGCGCGGTCTTCGGCGTCCGGCTCATTTCATGCAGGTCGGGCACGTTCTCATCGGCGAAAAGAACACCCGTGACCACCTCATGCGGATGCTGCTTCAGATAGGCGAACGCCTTCTGCCGGTCCGTTACGTCGTAATCCTCCGGCACGCGCGTGAACCGCAGCACGCTGCCATCGTGCATCGTGACGTTGGTGCACGCCGACCGGCGCGATCTCCGCTACGATCTCGCTGCGCGTCGGGAACGAAATCCGACTCGGTCGCGTGCAGCAGATGCTGCCGTGTATAGGCGTAGCTCTTCGTCGAACCTTCGTGATCGTTGAACGTCACGCAGGGCGAAATCACGTCGACCAGCGCGAAGCCGCGATGCGAGATGCCGGCCTTCAGGATCGGCACCAGCTGTTCTTTGTCGCCGGAGAAACTGCGCGCCACGAAAGTCGCGCCGATGACTCAGCCCGAGCAGCACCGGATCGATGGGCGACATCGCGTTCGCCTCGCCCTTTTTGCTCTTCGAGCCGACGTCGGACGAGGCGGAAAACTGGCCTTTGGTCAGCCCGTACACGCCGTTGTTTTCGATGATGTACAGCATGTTCGACGTTGCGGCGCATGGCGTGGCACAGATGGCCGAGGCCGATGGAAAGCGAATCGCCGTCGCCCGAAACGCCGATGTAAGTCAGTTCGCGATTGGCCGCATTGGCGCCGGTGGCGATCGGCGGCATGCGGCCGTGCGCGGAGTTGAATCCGTGCGCGCCGCTGACGAAATAGGTCGGGGGTCTTCGACGAGCAGCCGATGCCGCTCAGCTTGGCGATGCGATGCGGCGGCGTGGAAAGTTCCCAGAGCGCGCGCACGATGGCGGCCGTGATCGAATCATGGCCGCAGCCGGCGCAGAGCGTCGACATGGAGCCTTCGTAATCGCGAATGGTGAGGCCGAGTTCGTTGCGCGCCAGGCTGGGATGCGCGACCGGCGGTTTAACGATGGATGGCATAAGGCTCCTACACCTGGTTACCTGACAGCTTCGAGCACGATGTTTGGCGCTCAGCGGGAAACCACCGTAGCACCAGAATGGAGCGCAGTTTTTCCTTCGGCGCCGAGGTTTCCAGAACGAGCAGCGAACGCAGCTGGGCGTCGCGATTCTGTTCGACCACGTAGCAGTAATCGTGCGCGATGATGAACGCTCTCGACCGGCTCATCGAACGGGAACCCGCGGAGGCGCATGTAGTCCATCGGCGATGCCCTGGTCCGCGAGGATATCGAGCGCTTCCCGCACGGCGGCATCGCAGCCGCCGATGGTGATGAGCGCGGTGCGCGCGCCTTTGCGCTTCTCGATGATGGGCGCGGGCACGAATCCGGCAGCTTCTTTGTGCTTGCGCAGCAGCCGGTCCATCACTTCCTGATATTCATCGGGCATTTCGGTGTAGCCGCCGTATTTGTTGTGGCCGGAGCCGCGCGTGAAGAACGCGCCTTTCGGATTGACGCCCGGCAGCGTGCGCGGCGCGACGTTGCTGCCGTTCTCGCGGCATGTAGCGCAGGAATTTCGGCAGTTCGTCGAGTTCTGTCCGAAGCTCAGCACGCGGCCGCGATCGGGGCGATAAGCAGTCGTCCCATGTCAGCTTCGGCGTCACCCAGTCATTCATGCCGATGTCGAGATCGGTCATCAGGAAGACCGGCGTCTGAAAGCGCTCGGCCAGATCGAAGCTCTTCGCCGCGAGTTCGAAACATTCGGCCGGATTGGCCGGGAAGAGCAGGATGTGTTTGGTGTCGCCGTGCGAGGCGTAGGCGCACTCGAGCACGTCGCCCTGCTGCGTCCGCGTCGGCATGCCGGTCGACGGGCCGACGCGCTGCACATCGATCACGACCACCGGAATTTCCGCGTAGTAGGCGAGGCCGAGCAGTTCGTTCATCAGCGAGATGCCGGGACCGGCGGTGGAGGTGAAAGCGCGCGCGCCGTTCCACGAAGCGCCGATCACCATGCCGATGGCGGCCAGTTCGTCTTCCGCCTGCAGGATCAGGTAATTGTTTTCGCCGGTGGTCTTGTCCTTGCGGTAGCGGTCGCAGAAAGCCTTGAACGCGTCCATGCGTGGAAGTCGACGGCGTGATGGGATACCAGGCGGCCACGGTCGCGCCGGCGTAAACGCAGCCCAGCGCGGCGGCGGTGTTGCCGTCGATCAGAATCTTGTCGCCGTTGGCGTCCATCGTCTGCAGATGGAACGGCAGCGGGCACGGGTAATGCTCGCGCACATAATCGGCGCCGAGACTGCAGCGCCTTCTGGTTCGATGCCTGCAGGCCCTTCTTGCGTCCGTACTTCTCTTCAATGAGCTGCTGCGACGACGGCGCCGTCGATATTGAGCAGTTCGATGAGCACGCCCGCGGTGGCGATGTTCTTCATCAGCACGCGCTCGCGCGATTCGCGGAAGTTCTCATTGCACATCTGCGGCCAGCGGCACGCCGATGTAAGTCACGTCGTCGCGAATGAGCTTCGTCGTCGAGCGGCCAGGACGAGTCGTAGAGAATGTAGCCGCCCGAGCGCACTTCGCTCACATCGCGCGCGTAGGTCTGCGCGTTCATCGCGACCATCAGGTCGTAGTCGAGCGCGCGCGCCGTGTAGCCATCCTTATTGACGCGGATCTCATACCACGTGGGCAGCCCCTGAATATTCGACGGGAAAAGGTTCTTTCCCGAAACCGGCACACCCATCCGGAAGATGGCCTGCATGATGAGGCCATTGGCGCTGGCGGAACCCGATCCGTTTACGTTCGCCAGCTTGATTGCAAAATCGTTTATGCCGCTGTGCATGATTCTGATGGGGATCACCTGACCCGCGTAACCAATGAGAAGCTGGAATTTCTGCATGTCCCACGCCGCCGTGGGGCAGCGCTCCGCGCACAGGCCGCAGTGGACGCACAGGTCTTCGTCCTTCAGCATGAGACGGCCGGTTTGCGGGAGCGGTTTGGAGGCGTAGAGCGCCTGGTCGGGATTGACCGCGGGGGCGGAGAGGTGGTGCCGCAGCACTTCCTCCGGCGCATCCGCGGCAATCGTGAGACAGGAGAGCGGACAGATATCGATGCAGGCGTCGCATTCGATGCATTTCGCCGCGGTGAACGACGGTTTCGACATCGCAGTTGAGGCAGCGCTGCACTTCGCGCGCGGTCTGCTCCGCGCTGAAGCCGAGTTCGACTTCGATCGACAGCTCTTCGAAGCGCCGCACCAGATCGACGTGCTGCATCTTCTGCCGCGACGCCGGATTGTAATCGTTGTGGTAGCTCCACTCGCTGAGCCCCATCTTCTGGCTGATGAGATTCATGCGCGACCGGGAGCGCTGGGTGACCGGAATGCCCTGGCAGTGATTGTGGATCGAGATCGCCGCCTGATGCGCGTGCTCGACGGCCCAGATGATGTTCTTCGGTCCCCATGCCGCGTCGCCGCCGAAGAAGATGCCCGGGCCGCGTGGATTCGAACGTGACCTTATTCGACCTTGGGCATGTCCCATTTGTCGAATTCGATGCCGAGATCGCGCTCGATCCACGGGAATGCGTTGTCCTGCCCGATGGCGAGGATCACGTCGTCGCAGGGGATGATGACGGTGTCGATGACTTTCGAATTCTTCGCTTCGGCGTCCCATTCGAGGCGCTCGAATTCCATGCCGGTGAGCACGCCGTTCTCAATCACGAACCGTTTCGGCGCGTGGTTGATGACGATCTCGACACCTTCTTCTTCGGCGTCTTCGAGTTCCCACGGCGAAGCTTTGAAGAACGCGCGCGGACGGCGCGCCATCACTTTGATGTCTTTCCCGCCCAGGCGCCGCGACGAGCGGCAGCAATCCATCGCGGTATTGCCGACGCCGATGATCAGCACGCGTTCGCCGATCTTGTCGGTGTGGCCGAAGGCGACCGAACCAAGCCAGTCGATGCCGATGTGGATGCGGTCGGTTTCGTAACGGCCGGGGATATCGAGGTTCTTGCCGCGCGGCGCGCCGCTGCCGACGAAGATGGCGTCGAAGTTTTGCGTCGAGAAGCGATTTGCATGCTCTCGACCGGCGAGTTGTAGCGGATCTCGACACCCATGTTGAGGATGCTGTCGATCTCTTCGGTCAGGACGCGCTCCGGCAGACGGAACGAGGGAATGTTGGTGCGCATCAGACCGCCGGGCTTGTCGAGCTTCTCGAAGATGGTGACGTCGATAGCCGATGCGGCATCAGATCGTTTGCGACCGCGAGGGACGCCGGACCCGCGCCGATGCAGCGCCACGCGCTTTCCGTTCTTCGCGGCGGGAATCCGCGGCAGGAGGTCCGTGAATGTCGCCGCGCAGATCGGCCGCTACGCGTTTCAGCCGGCAGATGGCGACAGGTTTTGAGCCGTTTTCGGGCAGCCGTCCGCGGCGGCAGGCAGGCTCGCAGGGACGATCGCACGTGCGCCCGAGAATTCCCGGGAAGACGTTCGATTCCCGGTTGAGCATGTAGGCGTCGGTGTAGCGGCCCTGCGCGATCAGCCGGATGTATTCGGGAACGTTGGTGTGCGCGGGACAGGCCCACTGGCAGTCGACGACTTTATGAAAGTAGTCCGGATTGCTGGTGTCGGTCGGATGCATCTCGAACAGTCATTGACGGCACTTATCCGAGCCCTGATCGACCCGGAGCAGTTGCCCTTATTCTGTCATACGGCATGCCATGGCCGCCGGATTGTGACTCCTTATACGCATTGCCGCGACCACAGGGGCCGCAAATGAGCCATTGATATGATGGACGGTTTCATGGAGGTGTCTCATAGCGGTTATAATTGGTGTCCCGCGCGAGACTTTCGGGGGCGAGCGCCGCGTCGCAATGACGCCTCGCGCCTGTGAAGCACTCATCAAGCTCAAACTGGAAGTAGTCGTCGAACATTCTGCCGGGCTGGACGCCGGTTTTACGGACGAAGAGTACACGAAACGCGGCGTGCGTCTTGCTTCGCGCGAAGACGTGTTCCAGCGAAGCCGGCATCATCGTGCAGGCGCGCGCGCCGGGCGCGAATCCCGAACGCGGCCGCGATGATCTGCCACTATTTCGATCCGGACAGATGCTGATCGGTTTCGGCGAACCTTTGACCGCGCCGCGCGAATGTGCCGATCTCGCGGAACGGGGCGTGTCGTTCTTCTCGATGGAACTGGTGCCGCGCATCACGCGCGCGCAGGCCATGGACGCGCTGTCTTCGATGGCGAGTATTGCCGGATACGAGGCTGTGCTGATCGCCGCCGTCGCGCTGCCGAAGCTCTTGCCGATGATGATGACCGCGGCGGGCACCATCACCCCGGCGAAGGTTCTGGTGCTGGGCGCGGGCGTGGCGGGGCTGCAGGCGATCGCAACAGCCAGGCGTCTGGGCGCGGTGGTTTCGGCGTACGACGTACGCTCTGCGGTGAAAGAGCAGATCGAGAGCCTCGGCGCCAAGTTCATCGTTCTTGAGATCGAATCGGCCGAAGGTGAAGGCGGCTATGCGAAGGCGATGGACGAGGCTTACTACAAACGCCAGCGCGAGCTGCTGGCCGCGGTGCTTCGCGAACAGGACATTGTGATAACGACCGCCGCGGTGCCGGGACGTAAAGCGCCGATTCTGATTACGACCGAAATGGCGGAGGCGATGCAGCCGGGTTCGGTGATCGTCGACATTGCGGCCGAACGCGGCGGCAACTGCGAGTTGACGCGAGCCGGCGAAACGGTGGTGCATCGTGGCGTGAATATCATCGGCCCGGCAAATCTGGCGTCGCGCGCGCCCTATCACGCCAGCCAGATGTATGCCACCAACATTGTCAATCTGCTGAAGTTGATGGTGAATAAAGAAGGCGTTCTGAATATCGATTTGAAGGATGAAGTGATTCGCGAGACGCTGGTCACACACGAGGGAAAAGTGGTGAATCCGAAAGTTGCTCAACTGCTCGAAGCGGGGGTTGCACGCGCTTGAATTACGAATTTGGACTCTATGTCTTCATGCTCTCCGCGTTCGTCGGCTTTGAGCTGATTCGGAAGGTCTCTCCTCTGCTGCATACGCCCCTGATGGCGATGACAAACGCTATCGCCTCTATCTCCGTAGTGGGCGCGATCCTTATTACCGGCGAGCAGGGTGCGTCCACTTTGTCGAAGGTGCTGGGCTTCATTGCGGTGGTATCGGCATCCACTAACCTTGTCAGCGGATACCTGATTACCGATCGCATGCTGAAGATGTTCAGGAAGCCGGAGCGCAGCGCGCAGGTAACCGGAGAGCAGCCGAAGAAATGACGCTGTACCAGTTCCTTTACCTCGCTGCAGCATTCTTTTTCATTTTTGCTCTCAAGTGGATGTCGCATCCCTCGACCGCGCGGCGCGGCGTGTTTTCGGGCGAACTCGGCATGCTGCTGGCTGTCGTCGGCACGCTGATCCGGCACGAGGTGATCGATTACCAGTGGATCGTCATCGGACTCATCGTTGGTGCAGCCATCGGTATTCCGATAGCCGTGCTGATGCCGATGACAGCTGTGCCGCAGCGAACCGCCATCTCGCTTTCCTGCGGCG
The DNA here is from genome assembly GCA_963709215.1 of Terriglobia bacterium. Taxonomy (GTDB): domain Bacteria; phylum Acidobacteriota; class Terriglobia; order Bryobacterales; family Bryobacteraceae; genus BOG-234. The sequence continues at coordinate 1,046,578 of CAVPVO010000002.1, forward strand.
CCTTTGCCTCGGCGCTGATCGGTACGGCCGAGTATTACAAGGCGGGGGTGCGCCCCACGTTCACGACCGCGGCGCTGATGGTCGAAATCCTGCTTGGCTTCCTCACCACCACCGCCAGCCTGATGGCGTTCGGCAAGCTGCAGGAGATTCTGCCGGGGCGGCCCATCGTTTTCAAATTCCAGAACTTTTTTAACCTGGGAGTGCTGGCTGTAGCGGCAGGGATCGGCATCTACAACATTGCGAACCCGGGTGACACGCATCTGTTCCCGGTTTATATCGCGCTGGCGATGATCTTCGGCGTCCTCCTGATCATTCGCATCGGCGGCGCCGATATGCCGACCGTGATCGCACTGCTCAACTCCTATTCGGGACTTTCGTCCTGTGCGATGGGGTTTGCTCTCGACAACAAGCTGCTCATCATCGCGGGCGCGCTCGACGGATCGTCGGGCCTCATCCTGTCGATCATTATGTGCCGCGCCATGAACCGCTCGTTCTCTAACGTTCTGTTCGGCGGATTCGGCCAGCTCCAGACCGCTGTGGCCGGCAAGGAGGCGCGGCCCGTGCGCTCCGCCAGCCCGGAAGAAGCCGCCGTCATTCTGGGCGACGCGCGCAGCGTCGTTATCATCCCTGGCTATGGTATGGCCGTGGCCCAGGCGCAGCACAAGATCCGCGAGCTGCACGATATTCTTACCAAACGCGGCGTCGAGGTGCGGTTCGCGATTCATCCGGTGGCCGGACGCATGCCTGGCCACATGAACGTTCTGCTGGCCGAAGCCGATGTGCCCTACGACAAGCTGATCGAAATGGAAGACATCAATCCCGACATGGGCATGACTGATGTGGCGCTGATCGTCGGCGGGAACGACATCGTCAATCCGGCGGCGCAGAACGATCCGACCAGCCCCATCGCCGGTATGCCGATTCTCGATGCTTTTAAATCGCGCACGATCATGATCATCAAACGCGGCATGTCAGCGGGTTTTGCGGGCATCGACAACGAGCTGTACTACATGGATAAGACGCTCATGCTGTTCGGCGATGCCAAGTCGTTCGTAGCCAGCCTGGTGAAGGAAATCGGCGCGGCGTAGCATAAAGCCAGAGCATGGTCGACCTGGCGATCCCGCAGGATGCAACCGAGCTCGCCCAAACGCTGGAAGCTCTTCCGAACCGCCCCGCGGTGCTCCTGCTCTGGCCGCGGACGGGGAAGCCGGAACTGGCGCGGACCAACGTTCTCCGCAGGCGGCTGAAGCGTTCGCTGGCCAATCTCGGCGGGGTCATTGAGCGTGTTCAGTTTCAGTTCACGGGTTCGCGCCTGGCAGCGCACTTCCTGATGCTGGATTTGGCGCGTGAGCACCTCGGCGCCGGCTATCGCAAAGAGATCCGGCTGCGCCTGCCGCCGTACATCAAGCTGATCCTCTCGAACGAATTCCCGCGCACCCAGGTGACGACGCATATTGGCCGCGCCCGCGCTCTCTACTTCGGCCCGTTCCGTAATCGCGCCACCGCGGCGCGTTTCGAATCGGAGTTCCTCGATCTCTTCCAGCTGCGGCGCTGTCAGGAGGATCTCGTGCCGCGCCCCGACCATCCCGGCTGCATCTACGGCGAAATGGGACGCTGTCTCCGGCCGTGCCAGCAGGCGGTCGGTGTGGATGAATATCGGGGCGAGGCGGGGCGCGTCGCGGAGTTTCTGAGAACCGGCGGCAAATCCCTTTCCAGTCCGGCTGAGAGCGCGCGCGAACGCTGCAGCGCGGAAATGGATTTCGAAGGAGCCGCCCTCATGCATCAGCGGGTGCAGCGCATTCACGAGGTTCTGGGCCTGAGCGATGAACTGGCGCGTGATGTCGACCATCTGAATGCCATCACGGTTACCTCCGGCGTGAATCCGGATACGGTCGAACTCGGCTGGATGCGCGATGGCTCCTGGCAGGGTTTCTCGCAATTGGAATTTGCACCTGCGGACGGTACTTCGATTTCACTGGATGCCAGGCTGCGCGAGCTGGCGATGAACGCCCAATCGAGACCGGCAACCGGCGTCGAACGCATTGAGCAGCTCGCCGTCCTGGCGCGCTGGGTTTATTCCAGCTGGTGCGACGGTGAACTACTCCTGGTCGACGACTGGTCGAAGATTCCCTACCGCAAACTGGTCAACGCGGTCTCGCGAATCGCGCACGGGCAATCGCCGCATCGTCCGAACACTCATTCTTGACCACGGTATTGGCGGCCAGCGAAACGCCAGGCGCGACGCCGATGCAGTGGCGCGACATCCCGTAGCCCTGGATTTCGTTGTTCTCGATCACATTGCCCTTAGCGATGTCGGGTCGCTCGGCCCCGGCGCCCAGATAGATTCCGCTGCGGAGGAGATCGGGCTGATCCTTCACCGAAAGGCAGTTGATCGGGCCGGGTTCGTTGCAGTGCGCGAGGTTCAGGTGCAGCAGATGATTGCCGGCGATCGTATTACCCGTGCCGATCACGAAAATGCCGCCGAAGAGCGTTCCGTCGAAGGTATTGCCGGTGATGCGGACGTTCGTCGAGTGCATATCCGGGTTGCTGTTATTCATGATGAGGCCGTATTGGCCATACGGATACTCTTTGATCTCGTCGCCGTTGACACACGTGTTGCCGCTCACTTCGCCGTCATGAAAACCATCCAGATCGAAGCATTTCCCGTCTATCTCTTCAAACTGGTTGTTACGGTATACCGATTTGTCGACGTTCCCCGCCGTGTCGACCGCGACGGGAAACGCCTGGTTTTCGAGATCCACTTCCTCGGTGGGATATCCGATCATGCGCCCGCGATTGTCTTCCACCCGCACCTCTGTCGCGTGTCCGACCTGAATCGCGTCGCGCGCGATCATGGCGAATTCGTTGTTCGCGATGCGCCCGCGTGCGTTGCGGGGCGAAGTCGAATGCGTCCAGATGCCATTGCCGCGCACGTTGGCTAAGCGACAGTCGAGGACTTCGAAATCCGTGGTGCCTTCTTCGAGCAGAATACCGCCGGTCGTGTTGTTGCGCTTCTTCGGGTTGAGGCCTCCGCTGTCGGTGATCTGAATCCCGCGGATTTTCACGGTGTGGCCGGCATTCACCAGAATCGTGTAGCCTGCGATGGCGGTCGCCTTCACCTGCGCGATTTCAAGATGGTCGACGCCTTCCGCGACGATGCCGTTGTTCGGTATGAAGCGGGAAAACATGGCTCCGGAAGGCGGCAAACCGATGGGCCGCGCCACCGCATCACGATTGCCGTCGAGCGCGAAATCGTGCAGCCGGATGTTTCTGCCCGCCGGAATGATGATCATCGCACGCCCGCGAAACGTCGAAGCCGCCCGAATCGTTGTCCCGTTTCCGGAGACGTCGAGGTCATGTGCGTCGTAGGGCAGAGTGATCTCGCGTGAGATCTCGATCACGCCCGCGGGCAATCTGACAGCACCGGTTTTGTTGCCAAACGCGGCGCGCAGTTCCGCCTCCGGCGTTGCGGCGCACAGCAGCATCGGGCTAAGGATTGCCAGGCCGCCGGCGATCCACTTCACCCTGTCACCTCGATGCCCGTTCGCGCGACGGTTCGCGTTCCCATCCGGATCTCCAGCACGTGTCCGCCCGGACCCGCCTTTCGGGGCAGCCTGAAATTGACTTCGTATTGCGCCAGCCGGGGGTCGGTCTGGAAGGTATCCCATTCGGTCACGGGCATGTCATCCACAGTGGCGCTGAAAGTGTCGATCGCCGCGGCGTCTTCAATTGTGGCCTTCATATACCCGCAGGCAACCCGCTGGGCGGAAAGCAGGTTGACGCCGTCGCTCAGCGATATCAATCGCGGTACAACGGGACCCGCCCGTATTACCCTTATCGTCGCCTCCGGACACAGCGGCGCGCCGCGCCAGTTCAGTTGCAAGGGCACCAGTCCGGTCCGCACACCCCGCGGGAGAAATACGTTCAGCTGCGAGAGTCCGTTCACGGCGGGCCCGATGTAACAAAGCGTCCCGGGAACGCCCTCGACCATCGCTTCGACAGAGTTCAGGTCGCAGCCGGCGGGCAGATTCTCCATCATCATCGTGGCGCAGGCGAGCGGCCCGGTGGATGGCACCGCCTGCTCACCGCTGAACGCATCCACGATGTGACGAATGCGGCATCGCGCGGTCTCAGGTGGCGGTTCGTCAAGCGGTGGCTTCTGCCAGGTTGTCCACATGTACTGCGTCTCAACGCCGGTCAGAGAAAGCAGGCGCACACCCTGCTCACGAGTGAAGGCGCGGTTTTCCTCGCCACTGATGCGCACGCCTTCCCACGTCGTGTAAGTCTTGGCAGTCTTCGGCAGACCGTTGATCTGCAGCCGGGCGAATCCGCCGGGCTTCAGCACGCGCACGGTTTCGCGCAGATAGCTGAAGACCACCTCTGCACTGGGGATGTGCTGAAACACTGCGTAGGAGTAGACGAAATCGAAATAATCCGAAGCGAACTGGGCCAGATCGCTGCCACCGGCGTGATGTGCATGCGCCCACGGGATGTCGGCCAGCTTCGTCTGCGCCTGCGCGATCATTTCGTCCGAAACGTCGATGCCGTGGATTTCGCCGAAGTGCCGGCTCATAGGGCGCATCAGACGTCCGGGCCCGCAGCCGATCTCGAGCGCGCGCCGGGCCGGCGATGGAACAGACGCAGGCAGGCGCTTAATTTCACCTTCGAGATCGCGGACTACATCGCGCGCTGAAGCGAGGAATTCCTGCTCCTCCTGGTCACGGCGGCCGAAAGCGACATAGTAGTTGGCGTCTTCGCGGGCGCGCTCGTTCCAGTCCGCCCGCATGCGTTCTTCGACGGACCGTTCCGCAGTGCTGTCCACGCCGCTATTCTACTGTCCTGCCCGTTTGTAAACCCGCACGTAGTCGATATCGAACGATGCGGGCAGGGAAGTGGTTGTGTCGGGCGCATGGGCGAGTCGTCCGCCTACGGCGAGATCGATGAGCATGTACATCTGCTGGTGCGGAACGCCGTCGGTTGATTCAAACATCTTCTTTCCGTCGACAAACCACGTGATGCGATCGTGTTCCCATTCGACGGCGACAGTGTGGAAGCCGTTCGAAAGATCGGGCACGGTGAACGAATCGCCATAGGAGCGCTCCGTGTGTTCGGTGCCCCAGCGGTTGGCGAAGAATATGCGGGTCGGCGGGCTGCCTGTGGTTTCGAAGATGTCGATCCGAGGCAAGGTGCCGGCCGGTACGGGCAACAGGAGAAATCCGGGCCGAAGTCCCTGGCCTGCGGGCGCACGGAAGCGGATCTCAAAGCGTCCTAATGTCTGGGCGAATAACCCGAAGGTGCTGATCACTCCGGAAAGGTATTCGCGATCCTTGCCGTCGTATCGGACCGGCTGGTCGGCAGCCGCACGGCGCGCGGCGATGTGCAACTGGCCTCCGCTGAGCGTGATGGCATCGCCGACATATGCCTGCAGCTGCCGGTCACGCACCACACCGAATGGATCGTGCGGCGCCCAGTGTGTGAGATCGAGAGACGGGCCGTTGAATTCGTCGGTGAACGTCGGCACCCAGTTCTGCGCCCCGAGTGAGGCGGAAATGAACAGCAGCAACCACAGCGTTTTCATGCGATCCTGAACGACACGTCTTACCGTCCACAACGCCCGGCATTGCGGGAAGAACAAGCGTGGCGGGCTGTGCACTCAAAACCCAGTTTAGAATGTAACGAGCCAGACACCTGCGGTAGTCTAAAAAAGGAATGAGAATACTCGTTGTAGAAGACGAGAAGCGAATTGCCGACTTTCTGAGCCGCGGGTTACAGGGCGCAGGATACGCCGTAGATGTGGCGCCCGACGGGGCCACAGCGCTGCAATTCACTCACGATACCGATTACGACCTGATCATTCTCGATATCATGCTTCCCGACATGGACGGGCTAAAGGTTCTGGAGCGCGTGCGTGGGCGCCGTAACGGTCCCCCGGTACTGATCCTCAGTGCGCGCGGCCAAGTGGATGACCGCGTGAAGGGGCTCGAAACCGGCGCCGACGATTACCTGACCAAGCCGTTCGCGTTTGTGGAACTGCTGGCTCGTGTGCGCGCGCTGCTGCGGCGCGGTCAGCCGGCTCCAGAGAAGCTTCAGGTAGCCGATCTGGCTCTCGACTGCGCGCGGCGTAAAGTGGTGCGCGGTGCCGAGAACATCGACCTTGCGCCCAAGGAGTTCGGGATTCTCGAATACATGATGCGCAACAAGGGGCGCCCGCTCAGCCGCACCATGATCGTGGAGCACGTCTGGGACATGGATTACGACGGGCTGACGAACATCGTCGACGTCTACATCCGGCATCTGCGCAGCAAGATCGACGATCGCTTTCCGCAGAAGCTGATCCACACCGTACGCGGCATCGGGTACATGATCGAAGCGCCGGAGAAGAGCGTTTCGCAGAAGAGCGGTGTCGAATCGCAGCTGGAATCGCAGGTCTGATTACGCGAAGTTCTTCAGGTCGCGGTACAACAGGTCGATCGGCAGGCCGACGACATTGCTGTAAGTGCCCTCAATACGGTCGATGAATTTCGAGGCCAGGCCCTGAATTGCGTAGGCGCCCGCTTTGTCCATGGGCTCACCTGAGGCAACATAGTCTGCGATCTCGGTATCGCTCATTGGGGTAAACCAGACCGATGTGGAGGCGACATCGGTTTCATATCGGCCGTCTTGCTGCAGGCAGATTGCCGTAATGACCTCGTGGCGTTGGCCGGAGAGAGCGCGCAGCATACGAGTGGCGTCGGCGGCGTCGCGCGGCTTGCCCATGATCTCGCTGCCTAACACGACCGTTGTGTCGGCTGCGAGCACGATTTCATCCGGGCTTGCAGGAACCGCGTCCGCTTTTGTCAGTGCGAGTCTCACGGCGTAGACGAAAGGATCTTCGCCCGGGCGGGGCGTTTCGTCAACATCACTAACGCGCACGGTGAATTCAAACCCCGCGGCTTTGAGCAATTCCGCCCGCCGCGGCGAGCGCGACGCCAGCACCAATTTCAATGGCCGCCGTACTTCTTTTCGCCGGCTTCAATCGCGGCTGCCAAAACGTTCTGTCGCGGAGGCAGCGGACAGGTGGCGAACGCCGTAAATGCGCAGGGCGGATTATGCGCTTTGTTGAAATCGAGTTCGACCGTGTCGCCTTTGGGCACTTTCGCGTAGAGGAATCGTCCCGCTCCGTAGGTCGACTTCGCACTGGTCGTATCTTTGAAAATGAAAAACAGTTCGTCATCTTCGAGCACTGGTTCGAGCCGCATGGTCTTCCCCTGCAGAGTGAATTCCGCGTAGCCTGGCGATGGCTCCTGATCGGTCATCCCCAGAATGTTCGTGATCGCGATCGTTTTTGGCTTCGGCCAGGCCATCCATTTCGCCTGGATGCGCCAGGCGGGATCGGCCGGGAACCAGGTGCAGCCTTTGAAATCGCGCCGCGTTTCCGCGTGCGGATCCCGTATGCGCGCCCCGACTTTCCCATTGCGATCGATGATCATCACCATCACTTCGCCGAAGCGGAGTTCGTCGGGATGATCTGCGGTGTCGGTTTTCAGCTGCCGGCCCTGATAAGTAACTTTGCCATGATCCAGCCGCAGTGCGAGCGTCTTCTGCGACGCGCCCGCGGGCAGCTCGACGGTGTTCGCCCCTTCCTGCAGCCACGACAATCCGGCCACAGACAACCAGCCATCCGGAGCCTTCAGCCCGGCTTCATAGTGGGCGCGCCATTGCGCATAGTCTTCAGGAGCGGTGGTGGCGGCGAGCGCGACGCTCGCCGCCAGTAATAACGCCAGCCTCATCTACTTCAGTTTAGAGAAATCGACCGGGTCCATGAATACCCGTTCGGGCGCTTTCGTTGTCAGAGGACCGTCCTTCTCCGATTCAGCGCGCACCTTCTTCCATTCTTCGTCATTCTGGAACGCCGCCCAGTTCTTGTCCGCGTCCGCTTTGCTCTTGTGCTCGACGATGTAAATGAGCTGATTGTTCTTGTTGTCCTCGGGCACCCAGTAGCCGATGGCCTTGAGGTCGTAGTGCTTGAAAATCGGTTCTGTGTGGTCGCGGAAGCGCGCGATGAGGGCATCGAGTTTTCCGGGAGGCGCAGTGTACGTCCGCAGCTCGTAAACGTGATGCGGCGCCTGTGCCTGTACAGCCATCGTCACTGCAAGAGCTGCCAGCCCGCCGCAGATAAACGAGAAGATGTGCGATTTGGTCATGCTGTATAAGATATCGCGAATTCACGTTGTGGCGATAAGCTGTGCCAGGAGAGCGACGCGGTCGGCTATCCGGTTAATCAGAATGCTCTCGTGCGCGGCGTGCGCGCCTTCGCCGACTGCGCCCATACCGTCCAGCGTAGGAATTCCCAGCGCCGCGGTGAAATTGCCATCCGAGCCGCCGCCGCTCGCTGATTCCGCCAGATCGACGCCAAGTTCCGCGGCGAGTCGCTGAGCCGTCCGGAACAGTTCGGCGCCGCCGCTGGACGGTTCCATCGGAGGCCGGTTCAGTCCTCCCGACAGCTCCAGCGAACATCGCTTATCGAACGGGTTCAACCCGCGAAATTTTTTCTCGATCGCCTGCGCATCGACCAGACGCGGCGCGCGGATATCGATCTCCGCCGATGCCTCCGCCGCCACAACGTTGGAACGCGTGCCGCCTTGCACCACGCCTGCATTCACCGTAACGCCGCGCTTCAGATCAGTGAAGCCCGCGATGACTTCGATCTGGCGCGCCAACTCCACCACAGCGCTCGATCCTTTTTCGAAATCGAGGCCCGCATGCGCTGCAATGCCGCGTACCTTGAGCGTCCACGCGCCGGTGCCCTTTCGGGCGGTCTTGGCTTTGCCTTCGAGACCCGTTCCCGGCTCAACCACAATCACGGCGTCGCTCTGCTTAGCCAGCGCCTCGGTCGTGGCGCGCGAACTGCGGCTGCCGGTTTCTTCGTCGGGATTGACCAGCAGGACGACATTACGCGTCACCGGGATTTCAAGCTCGACCAGCCCCCGCATCGCGTAAATGAAGAACGCGAGTCCGGCCTTCATATCGAGCACGCCCGGCCCCCAGAGACGTCCGCGCGCGCGCCGGTAAGGCATTGTCCGGATCGTGCCCATCGGCCAAACCGTGTCGCCGTGTCCAAGAACGAGCGACTGTCCGCTTTTCTTCCGGCCCGGCAGTTTGAATCGACAGATCAGGCCGCCTTCCTTCGTGAAGCGTGCGGTTGCGACACCGGCGATGGTTTCTACGAGCAGCGCCATGAAGCGCCGCACATCGCGTGGCGAATCGGTGGGCGATTCGCACTCCACAAACCGGCGAATCGTTTCAATGACCGGGGTCTGATTCCGGCGTGCCCACCGGAGGACTTGGTCCATCTATTTAAGGTTTTCCTCGAAAAAGGCAGTCTCTTCTTCGAGAAGCTGTTTATACTCCGGCCCTGATACGTTGTGCGTCTTCTGCGGATAAACCACCATGAAGAACTGCTTACCTGCCTTCTCAAGCGCCTGCGCCATCTGGACCGAATTCTGGAAGTGCACGTTGTCGTCTTCGACGTTGTGAACCATGAGCAGCTTCGTGTTACTGAGCGCTGCGGCGCTGGCGAGCGGGGAGCTCTTGTTGTAGCCCTCTGCATCTTCTTCCGGCAGGCCCATGTAGCGCTCTGTGTAAATTGTGTCGTAATTCCGCCAGCTGACAACCGGCGCACCGGCAATCGCCGCTTTTATGAGACCCGGCGCATGCGTAATCGTGTAGAGAGTCATGTAGCCGCCGTAGCTCCATCCGTAGAGGCCAATGCGCGCCGCATCCACGAAACCCTGCGAGATCAGGTACTCGATGCCGGCCTTCTGATCGCTGAGTTCGTGCTCGCCCATGTCGTGATACAGCACTTTCTCGAAGGCATGCCCGCGCCCGGTGGAACCGCGATTATCCAGTTGCCACACGACGAAACCTTTGTGCGCCAGCACCTGGTCCCAGTTGAGCCCCTGCCAGCGATTGACCACGTACTGCGCGCCAGGGCCACCGTAGACGATCACCACGGCAGGATATTTCCTGCCCGCCTGAAATCCCGCGGGCTTGATCATCCGTCCATAGAGCCGGGTACCATCGGTTGCTTTCACCTGCACGATTTGCGTCGGAAGAATATCGAAATCTTCTGTGGCCGGAGGCTCGGCTGTGTGGAACGTCCGGACCTCACTGCCGTTCGTTTTATAGAACGTACGTTGCCGCGGAGTGCTGAGGCTGCTGTAATCGTCGGCGTAGTATGCAGCATTGGGAGACATGGATATGGCGTGCGTGCCGGCGCCTTTCGTCAACCGCTGTTTGCCTGTGCCGTCGAAACCAACCGAATACAACTGGCGTTCGGTCGGACTATCCTGGGTCGAGGTGAAATACAAGCGGCGCTGCGCTTCATCCACGCCAACGATGCCTTCCACTTCCCAGTCGCCGCTGGTAAGCTGATTGGCCTGCTTGCCGGCCATGTCGTACAGATAGATGTGCCGGAACCCGGAACGCTCGCTGGTCCAGAGAAATTGCCGGCCCTCGCCGACGAACCACGGCTCGTCATTTTCCTTCACGTTAATCCACTGCGGATCCTCTTCGTGCACGACGACCCGCGACGCGCCAGTGGAGGTGTCCGCCATCATCAGATCGAGCTTGTTCTGCACGCGATTGAGCCGCTCGGCCAGCACCGCTTTGCCGGAAGGCGACCACACCACGCGCGCCAGCAGATAATCGCGCGTATCTCCGAGATTCATCCATTTCGTTTCGCCGCCGGCAGCGGGTACGATACCGATCCGGACGTCGGCATTCGGCTCGCCGGCTTTCGGATAGCGCTGCGGCTCCAGAATCCCGCGCGCACCGAGCAGCGAAACCTGCGGATACACCGGTTCGTGCGACGTGTCGAACTGCAGATAGGCGACGTAGCGGCTGTCGGGCGACCACCAGTGCGCCGTGTCGAGGTCGAGCTCCTCCGGATAGACCCAATCGGCCTGTCCGTTGAGCAGCGTGTCCGATCCGTCGCTGGTGAGACGGAAAGTAATCTTCGACGCAATTTCGAGCGAGTAAAGATCGGGTCCGCGACGAAAACTAACGTAGCGGTTGTCGGGTGAAAGCTTCGGATCGCGCTCCGCCTCGGGCGTCTGCGTCAGCGATTCGAATCGGCTCTTGTTAATGTCGATGAGGAAGAGGTCGCCCGACGCTGCCACCAGCAGGTGTTTGCCGTCGCTGAACCACTGCACGTCGCGCTCGCCCACACGGCGGTTGGTCCAGTCGTATCTACCGCCCGAAAGTGCGGGGACGGCGGCCGCCTGCAGCTTATCGATGGCGATGACGGGTTTTTCTTTGCCGGAACGGACGTCACCGAGAACAATTTCGCCGCGCTCGATGGTAACGAATCTTTCTCCGTCCGGCGCCCAGGTGATGGCGCTCAGGGCCGAGCGCGGAGAGTTCACCACCGCCTCGACCGTTACCGGCTTCTTCTGCGCGAACAGAATGGTTACAGAAAGCAGACCGGTGGCGGCGAAACGACGCATGAAAAGCCTATTGTAGCCGGACAACAAAGTGTATTGCCCGCCGCTCCCTCACGGTCACGGTTCGGAAACCCTTGCTGCACCAAGGAGCCGGGGTACGCAAATTTTCTGCAACTTGGTACATTACGCGATTCAGCGCCGGCCGGATGGCCGCTTCTTCACCGCCTTCGATGTGGCGCTCCGCGATTTGGGCACTTTACCGATTCGCGGATCGCGCGCCGCAATCAGCTCGCAGGCGCGCAGGGCCGCTTCTTCGAAATCGGGAGTATCTGTTGCCAGAACCTGCCAGTGGGTTGCCTGCATTCCCAACAGCGCGACGGAACGCATATTCGGAAACTCCCGCCGCAGGCTTTCGTGATGTTCCGCCATAGTCGCCAGCCAGACGCCGTCATCCGGACTGCCGTCGCGCTTCTCGCGCAGGATCAGGGCGATCTTGTCCCCCACATACAGCGCCAGGCTGCCGAACATCGGCTTCTTCTCGGTGACCACATCCGCCAGCGCGTCGAGGACGAACGGGTACGGTGGCGGCTTCTTTGGACGGGTCTTGAAAACTTCTTTCATGATTGTGTAAAGCGGAATCGCTCCGCTGCCTCGGCGATGCCGGCCAGCTCCGTTTCGCTGAATCCGAATACATCCCGCGCCAGTCCAAACTCGTGGTCCAGATCGGTCTCGAAAACGCCGGGATCGTCCGTATTCAGCGTGATCGGCACGCCCGCATCGAACAGGCGTCCTGACCGGATGCGCATCGCAGCGATGTCACCGCGCCCGTCTTCACATTGCTGGTAATGCAAACTTCGAGCGGAATCTGCTCCTCGCGCAGCTGCCGCATCAAGTCCGGATCGTCCACCGCGCGAATCCCATGGCCGATCCGTTCCGCTCCGATCTCGAGCGCCGCGCGAATCGATTCCGGCCCGGCCGTTTCGCCCGCATGCGCCGTCAGCCGCAGCCCCGCGTCCTTCGCATAAGCGATACGCATCGCGCAACGCCATGCGCCGGTCCGCCGGCTTCATCGCCGCCGATCCCGAATGAGATCGCGCCATCGCCCACATAGTCGGCCGCCAGCCGCGCCACTTCCATCACATGATCCGGGCCGAACTGCCGGATGGCATCCAGATTCCACCAGACCTCCACCGGCCACTCCTGCGTACGCTTCCTCCTGCGCCTCGCGAATGGCCCGCCACACCGAATCGAAATCGAATCCGCGCCACAGCACCACGCCCGCGCCCAGCGTCACCTCTGCGTAGGTAATGCCCTGGCGCGCGAGAGTCTCCATCATCCGCCGCGTGATCAGCGCATAGTCCCGCGGCCCCCGCAGCCGCTGCGCAATGAACTTGAAACAGTCGAGAAATCCGGCGAAATCGATGAACTCCCACGCCGCATCCACGGCCTCGCGCGAGACTCCGGGGTCGAGCAGCATCACGTCTCCCGGTCAACCGTACCCTCCAGATGCAGGTGAAGTTCAGTCACGACTCATATAATCGAAGTTCCCATGACTGCCGCCGAAATGGAAGCAATCATTGGTGGATATCACGGCGACGCTTTCAGCGTACTCGGGCCGCACCCCATCAATACACGAAACGACCGGCAAGGCCAGAGCCAATGCCGGATGGACCATCCGCGCCTTCCTCCCGCAGGCCCGGTCCGCCAGCCTCCTCTACGACGGCCTCGCCGTTCCCATGAAGAAGAGTCCATCCGGACGGCTTCTACACGGCCGGCCTGAAGAGCGAGCAGCGCGCCTACAGATCGAGATCGAGCACTGGCACGGCGGGACATCGGTGATCGAGGACCCTACCGCTTCCCGCCCATTATCACCGAATTCGATCTGCACCTGCACGGCGAAGGCAATCTGCAGGAAGCCTGGCACACCTTCGGCGCGCATCTGCAGGAGATCGACGGCGTTGCGGGCGTGCGCTTCGCCGTCTGGGCGCCGAACGCGAAGAATCGTTTCGGTGACCGGCGACTTTCAACGACTGGGATATCGCGCCGCCATCCGATGCGCCTGCGCACCGGCGGCGTCTGGGAGATTTTCATCCCGGGCGCGCAAAGACGGCGATTCCTACAAGTACCATCGTGCGGTCGCAAGCTTTTCGGCCACCAGCAACTCAAGGCCGATCCGTTCGGATTTCGGACGGAGGTCCCGCCGAAGTCCGCGTCGATCGTCTGCGATCTCGACAGCTATGTCAATGGAGCGATGGCGAATGGATGGCCTCGCGCGGCGAGCGGCAATGGCTGAAGGAGCCGGTCTCGATCTACGAAGTTGCATCTCGAATCGTGGATGCGTCGGCCCGACGGCGAACAGCCTCGAGCTACCGTCGAGCTCGCGGTCAATCTCGTCGAATACGTGAAGCGCATGGGCTATACGCACATCGAGCTGATGCCCCTTCAGGAGTATCCGTTTTCCGGCTCGTGGGGCTATCAGGTGACCGGCTATTTCGCCCCCACGTCGCGCTTCGGCACGCCGCAGGATTTCATGTATCTTCGTCGACGCCTGCCATCGCGCGGGCATCGGCGTGATCATGGACTGGGTGCCGGCCCACTTTCCCGAAGGACGCGCACGGGCTCGCCTTCTTCGATGGCAGCGCGCTTTACGAGCATGCCGATCCGCGCCAGGGCGAGCATCTCGACTGGGGCACGCTGGTCTTCAATTTCGGCCGCAACGAAGTGCGCGAATTCCTGATCGCCAGCGCGCTCTTCTGGCTGAAGCGAGTATCACATCGACGGGTTGCGCGTGGATGCCGTCGCCTCCATGCTCTATCTCGATTACTCGCGCAAGCCAGGCGAGTGGATTCCCAATCGCTACGGCGGCCGCGAGAACCTGGAGGCCATCGCAGTTTCTGCGCCGCTTCAATGAACTGGCGCATGAGGTGCCGGGCGCCGTCACCATCGCCGAGGAGTCGACTTCGTTTCCGGCGGTGTCGCGGCCGGTCTATGCGGGCGGTCTCGGCTTCACCATGAAGTGGAACATGGGCTGGATGCACGACATGCTGCATTACTTCAGCGAGGATCCGGTTTACCGCAAGTACCACCACAACAACATCACGTTCAGCATGCTCTACGCCTTCACGGAGAATTTCGTGCTGCCGATTTCGCACGATGAAGTGGTCTACGGCAAGCGCTCGCTGCTTTCGAAGATGCCGGGCGACGAATGGCAGAAGTTCGCCAATGTGCGCGCGTTCCTCGCCTACATGTATGCGCATCCCGGCAAGAAGCTGCTGTTCATGGGCACCGATATCGGCGATTACCACGAGTGGAATCACGACGGCGAGCGTGCCCTGGGAAGTGCTGCAGTATCCGATGCACTGCGGATTGCAGTTGTTCGTGCGGGAGCTGAACCGGCTCTACCGCGTCGCAGCCTGCGCTCTATGAGGTCGATTTCGATTACACGGGCTTCGAATGGATCGATATCGCGGATGTCGGAGAAGTCCGTGCATTTCGTTCCTGCGCCGCGCGGCCGATCCGGCCGGACTGCATCGTCTTCGCCTGCAACTTCACGCCGGTGCCGCGCCTGAATTACTCGGTCGGCGTGCCGGAAGCCGGCTTTTATCGGGAGATTCTGAATTCGGACTCCGAGCATTTTCGGCGGCAGCAACATGGGCAATGGCGGGCGGCGTGATGGCATCCGACGACACAAAGCCACGGCCGTCCGTACACGATTTCGATCACGCTGCCGCCGCTGGCCGTCGTCGCCTTCCAATGCCCGCGCCCTACGACGTAATCGTCATCGGCGGCGGCCACAACGGCCTGGTCACCGCCGCGTATCTCGCGCGCGCGGGGAAGAAGGTCCTGGTGCTCGAACGCCGCGAAATGCTCGGCGGCTGCGCCGTCACCGAAGAAATTTGGCCGGGCTACCGCGTCTCGACCGGCGCTTATCTGGTCAGCCTGCTGCAGGAGCGGATCGTGCGCGAACTGGAACTCGAACGCTTCGGCTATCGCGTCATGCCCAAAGATCCGGCCTTCTTTTCCGTCTATCCCGATGGCCGCCATCTCTTCTTCTGGCAGGACGAGAAGAAGACGCTGGCCGAGATCGCGAAGTTTTCCGCGCGCGACGCCGAAGCTTTCCGAAGTACGAAGCGTATCTGGAGCGTCTGGCCGTGGTAGTGGAATCGCTGCTGCTGGTCACGCCGCCGGAACTGCCTCCGCGGAAGCCGGCGGATTTCATCGAATACCTGAAGCTGCTCGGGCGCTTCCGCAAGCTCGGGCCGCGCGAGATCACCGGACTGGTGAAGATCTTCACGCAAAGCGCGGCCGATCTTCTCGACGAATGGTTCGAATCGCCGGAAATCAAAGTCACGCTGGCGACCGATGGCGTGATCGGCGCGAACGGCGGACCGCGCTCGGCCGGCACGGCTTACATCCTGATGCACCACTGCATGGGCGGCGTGGCCGGCAAGCGCGGACTCTGGGGATTCGTGCAGGGCGGCATGGGCGCGGTTTCGGAAGCCATCGCGGCATCGGCGCGCAGCAAGGGCGCGGAGATCCGCATGAACGCGCCGGTCGAGCCGCGTGCTGATGCGCGACGGGCGCGCCTATGGCGTCGTGCTGGAGAATGGCGACGAGATTGCACGCGGACATCGTCGCTTCGAACCTCGATCCCAAAGCGACGTTTCTGCAGGCTGATTGAGCCGCGTCATCTCGATCCCGAATTCCGCAATTCGATCGAACACTTTCGCGTCGAAGGCACTTCGCTCAAGATGAATCTGGCGCTCGACGGACTGCCGGATTTCACCGCGCTGTCCGGGCGCGCCCGGTCCGCAGCACGGCGCGACCATGCACATCTGCCCGTCCATCGATTACGTGGAGCGCGCGTGGGATGACGCGAAGTATGGGCGCCCATCGCAAAATCCGCTGCTCGAAATGACGTGCCCGACGATCTACGATCCGGCGCTCGCGCCCGCCGGGAAACACATCATGGGGATCTTTCTGCAATACGCGCCTTACACGCTGCGCGATGCCAACGTGGGACGATCTGCGCGAACCCTACGGCGATCGCGTGCTCGATGTGATCTCAGAATACGCGCCGAACATGCGCGGCATCGTGCGCGAGCGTCAGGTGCTGAGCCCGCTCGATCTGGAGCGCCGCTTCGGCATTTCCGGCGGCAACATTTTCCACGGCGAGATGAGTCTCGACCAGATGTTTTTCCTGCGCCCGGTGGCGGGCTGGGCGCGATACCGGACGCCGGTGCGCGGGCTGTATCTGTGCGGCTCGGGAGCGCATCCCGGCGGCGGCGTGATGGGCGCGCCCGGCTACAACGCCGCGCGGGAGATCCTGCAGGGCAGTTGAATAATCGGGTAATGGCGGACGTTGCGTTGCCGCTCCCTCACGGTCACGGTTCAGAAACGATGCGGCGTAAGGGAGCGGCAACAGAAGCCCTGAAGTGGACCTAATGCTGCGGTTCCAGTAGCCGGCAGGCCGGGCTTGGTATCGCGCAGGATCTCGAGGATATTCCGCCGGTCATCCGCCGACAGCCGCGCAAACTTCGCATCGGTGTCTTTGCCGGTCAGCACATCGTAGAGCCGCTGATAAACACGCTCCGGGTCCCAGGTCCGGCATGGCGTCGAAGCCTGCGTGTAGATCATGTAACTCAGCGGATACTTGAACAGCCGCTTCTGCAGATCGAAGTCGCGCAGCGAGCGCCCCTGTTTATCGCGCGGTCCGCGCTCCGGAAACGTCTTCGTGAAGGTGGAAACGCCTTTAACCGGTCCGTCAAGGGCGCTTCGTCCGCGAAGAGCATGTAGCCCACCATGTCATCGATAGCGGCATCGAGCTGCGGGTCGCGCCTCGTCCAGCTTGCCGTCGGCCATCGCGATACGCGTATCCCAGCCGACGCGTACGATCAGATTCGTCATGCGCGTCTGGTGCTCAAGCGTCAGCAGCGCGACCACATCGCTGGTCGGGGCTCAGATAGCGCTTGATGGCGTCGAACGGGGCGATTGGATATTCGGCAACCGATCGGCGACGCCGCGATGTTTTCTGTTCGTAATCGAGACCCGCTGACGTACCAGCCGCCCCAGCGATCCTCAAGCGGCGTCCGATCGTCCGTGACGAAACCGCCGCTGCACGTGCTCCGCGGTCACGCCTTTCGGGATGTACTGCGAACTGACCACCAGTCCCGGGACTCCGAGCGTCTGCCCGCCCTGATGGCACTGCAGGCAAACCTCGCGCCGCCCGAAGGATGGCTTGGCCGCGCGGCTCATATTCAGGCGTATAAAACATGACGCCCTGTTTCGGGTCGAGCGCCGAAATTCGAACACTTCGCCATGCGGCACGTATCCGACCGAGTACTCGTCGTTGAAGTAGATGGCGCGCGGCCACTGCGGCGAGATCAGCGTCGCCTGAAAACTGTCCTGCGCGAACACCAGCACCTGGGAATCGACATTGATGTCGAGGTGCTTCAGCAGATCGGGAAGATAGCCGAGACCGCCGGTTCGAAGTCGAGCTTCGTCTTTCCCTGGTCGATCGCGTCATCCAGAGCGCTTACCGCCTCGTCGGCGGGCGTTTCGAAATACTGAATGGCTTTATGTTCGTAGGGCACGTAGTTGGTGTCTTCGAGCCGGTCTGCGGCCAGCACGACAGACTGGCGCCTGCCACGACAATGAGGACACGTGAAAGCATAGCGGAAGCTTTCATCTTAGCTGGCTCTGCTAGCTTTCGATGCCCATCTGGGTCAGGCGGTAGCGCAGCGCATTGCGGGTGAGTCCCAGGATGCGCGCCGCCTGGCTCTTGTTGCCGTCGGCCTGTTTCAGCGCATTCTTGATCAGCTCCTGCTCGTACGCATCGAGACTCATGCCTTCCGGCAGCCCTAGTTCGCCCGGCCGCGTGGCGCGGCCGCAGATTCATATCGAGCCGAATATCGTCGGCATCCAGTTGCTCGCCCGACGCCATCACGATGCTGCGCTCGATCACGTTCTCCAGCTCGCGCACATTGCCCGGCCACGAATAGTCCATCAGCTTGTCGATGGCGGCGTCGGTGATTCCGTGTCACGCGGCCGCCCGTATTCCGGCGCCAGCTTCTCCACGAAATGCCGCGCCAGATACGGAATATCTTCCTTGCGCTCCCGCAGCGGCAGAATCTCGATCGGCACCACGTTCAGCCGGTAGTAAAGATCTTCGCGAAAAGTGCCGTCTTCGAGCGCGACGCGCAGATCGCGGTTCGTCGCCGCAATCACGCGCACGTCGATGTGCTGCGTCTTGTTGCTGCCCAGCCGCTCGAACTCGCGTTCCTGCAGAACGCGCAGCAGCTTCACCTGAATATTCGCGGGCACGTCGCCGATTTCATCCAGCATCACCGTTCCGGTGTCGGCCTGTTCGAACTTGCCGGGCTTCGAAATATTCGCGCCCGTAAACGCGCCTTTTTCGTAGCCGAACAGCTCGCTTTCCATCAGATTTTCGGGCAGCGCGGTGCAGTTGATCTTGACGAACGGGCGGTCTTTGCGCGGCGAATGGAAATGGATGGCGCGCGCGATCAGATCCTTGCCGACGCCGCTTTCGCCGGCCAGCAGAACGGTCGCGCGCGAAGGCGCCACGCGCATCACCGTGGCGAAGATCTGCTGCATCGCCGGGGCTGCGGCCGACGATGTTATCCCAGCGGTATTTCCGGCCCAGCTCTTCCTTGAGCTGCCGGTTCTCTTCGCGCAGATTGCGGATTTCGAGCGCCTTGTTGACCACCGCGATCAGCTGATCGAGCGAGAACGGCTTCAGCAGGAAATCGCGCCGCGCCGGCCTTCATCGCTTCCACGGCGTTCTCCACCGTGCCGAACGCCGTCATCACGATCACCGGCACGTGCGAATCCATGCGCCGGATGATCTGCAGCATTTCGAGGCCGGTCATGCCGGGCAGCTTGAAATCGGTCAGGATGAGATCGGCGCGGTCGATCAGCGGCAGCGCTTCTTCGGCCGCTCGATGCCTTCTCGACCTCGAATCCGGAATCGAGCAGCTGCAGCTCGAGAATGCGGCGCAGATGGTCTTCGTCTTCGACAACCAGAATCTGTTTTTTCATGATAGGCGTATCGTGACGAAATCGGCAAAAAGACGCGGAACGTGCTGCCCTTGCCTGGTTCGCTTTCGACCGTCATTTTACCGCCGTGCCCATCGACGATCTTGGCCACGATCGCGAGGCCCAGTCCGACGCCGTTCTGTTTGGTGGTGACGAACGGATTGAAAATCGTCTCGATCTTGTCCGGCGGGATGCCGCAGCCGTGGTCGATCAACGCTCACTTCGGCCTGGCCGTCCACTTCGCGCGTGCGAACCGTGATCGGGGTCGCCGGGCGCTGAAGCCTGCGCGGCATTGGTCACCAGATTGAGAAAACCTGTTCCATTAACTCCGGGTCGATGGCAAGCCGGGGCAGGGAACGCGCGTAATCGCCGGATCGACCTCGACCTTGGCCCGTGCGCACCGCCCGGTCGATGACCTCCGTGACATCCACAGTCTCGCGCCGCGGTTCGAGCGGCCGGGCGAAATCGAGGAAGCGCGTTACCAGCGAGTTCGTGCGGTCGACTTCGAGGCTGATGATCTCGCGCCAGTTCCTTCGCCATCGGGTCGGCGTCGTGGGATGCGGAGCGCGCCAGCAGGTCGGCCGAACCTTTGATGCTGCCCAGCGGATTGCGGAGCTCGTGCGCCAGGCCGGCGGACAACTGGCCGAGCGCGGCCAGCCGTTCCGAGCGGCGCACTGCGGCTTCGGCTTCGAGCAGGCTCTTGTTCGCTGCCGCCAACTGCTCGGCTGTTTGCCGGTACTGGACCGACTGGGCTCGGATCACCGCGGCGAGTGTATTCACCGTGATCGCCGTGGCCGAAAGCATCAGGCAGCGAATGGCAAGAATGTGCCGCGCCTCCGGGACAAGTTCCTGTGTTTCGAAATTCACATAGAGCAGAAACGAAAGATACGTTCCCACGCCCGCGATGGATACCACCAGAGTTCCGATCATGCTCAGATAGATTGCCGCTGACAGGACGGGAAACAACAGCATCAGCCAGTATTGGCTCTCGAGAGCACCTGTGTAGCCGATGAGCACCCAGGTGACGATGAGCTGCACGGTGACGGAAGCCAGAGCGGGGACGATACGAACGCGGCCTTCGAGCAACTGCAGCACGGCCAGCGCCAGCAAAAGCAACCTCTCTGAGATGTCGTGCGCGAGAAAAATCAACGTGCCGAATATCAGCGTCAGCAGGATGTCCTGGATGCGGAACCGGGTTACGGGATTCATCTCCATCATTCAGTCTGACTGGTCTTCGGGCGTTCCCGTTTCCGTGCCGCCTGCCCTGTCAGCTGCGCCAGCATCTCCGCCATCGTCTGCCCGGTGACCGGATCGCGCATCGCGGGAGCCAGTTCGGCGAGCGGCGCCAGGGTGAATCGCCGCTCGCGATAGCGCGGATGCGGGATTTCAAGCTCTTCGGTTTTCATGACTGCGTTGCCGAAAAGCAGAATGTCGAGGTCGATATTCCGCGGGCCATTCTTCACGGAACGGACGCGGCCCATCCCCAACTCGACCTTCTGCATGCGCTGCAGCAGGCGTTTCGGAATAAGGCCGGTGTCGAACTCGGCGACGCAGTTCAGAAACCAGTCCTGATCGAGGAGTCCGATAGGCTCCGTTTCATACAGGCTGGACACGCGCTTCAGCCGCAGGTCCGGTGCGTCGAGTTCGTTGAGGGCCCGCTCGATCATTGCCTCACGGTCGCCGATGTTCGAACCCAGTCCCAGGTAGACCAGTTTCAAAACAACTCCGGTTGGCGCGCTGTCCCGCCGAAGCGGCGCGGCACTTTGAAGTATTCGTACGCGTTCTCCGTCGCGATGCGCCCACGCGGTGAACGATGCAGGAAACCCAGCTGGATGAGATAAGGTTCGTAGACCTCCTCGATGGTCTCGGCTTCTTCGCCTACGGATGCGGCAATCGTGTTGATCCCCACCGGTCCGCCGCCGAATTTCTCCAGCACCGTGCGCATGACTTTCTGATCGATTTCGTCAAGACCAAAACGATCGACTTCGAGCAGGTTCAACGCCGTCTCCGCCACTTCCATCGTGATATGTCCGTGCGCGCGGACCTGGGCATAGTCGCGCACCCGGCGCAGCAGCCGGTTGGCGATGCGCGGCGTCCCCCGCGAGCGGCGCGCAATCTCCGCCGCGCCCTCATCGTCGATCGGCGTGTCGAGGAGCCGCGCGGAGCGGGTCACGATCTGCTTCAGCTCGGGAACATCGTAATGGTTCAGGCGGAGAACAAGCCCGAAGCGTCCGCGCAGCGGCGCGCTTACCAGGCCCTGGCGCGTGGTCGCGCCGATCGCCGTGAACTTCTGCAGCGGGATGGAATGCGTTCGCGCGCCCGGTCCTGTGCCGATCAGGATGTCGAGATGGAAATCTTCCAGCGCCGAGTAGAGCATCTCCTCCACGTCGGGCAGAAGGCGGTGGATTTCGTCGATGAAAAAAACCTGGCGCGCCTGGATGCCGCTCAGAATCCCGGAAAGGTCAAGCTTCTTCTGCAGAACCGGCCCCGACGTCTGCTGGAATCCGCACGTCGAGTTCCTGCGCAATGATCGACGCCAGCGTTGTCTTGCCGAGGCCTGGCGGCCCGTAGAGCAGCACATGGTCCATGGCTTCGCCGCGTTTACGCGCCGCATCGATAGCGATCTGTAGATTTTCCTTGAGCCGCGTCTGTCCGGTGAAATCCGCCAGCCGGCGGGGCCGCAGCGCGGCTTCGAGCTGGAGCTCGTCTTCGCTTCCCGTCGCGGAAACCAGCCTGTCAGCCATCACCGTGCCACCTTCACCGGACAAGCTCCAGCGCCTTCCGGAACAAAGGTTCGAACTCATCCGGCGATCCGCCGGCGCGCGCCTTCCGTACGGCCGCCTCCGCCGCCGGCCTCGCGCATCCCAGATTCAGCAGCGCCGAAAGCACGTCTTCATCGAGTCGCGACAGCGCCGGCGCCGCAGCTGCCTCTTCGCCAGCCGGCGCGGGCAGCTTGTCGCGCAACTCCAGCACCATTCTCTCCGCTGTCTTCTTTCCGACGCCGGGAATGCGCACCAGCTTTTCGATTTCATTGCGCCGGATCGCCCCAAGCAAATCCGCGGCCGCCATTCCACTCAGCACCTTCATCGCCAGCCCAGGGCCGATGCCGCTCACGCCGATCAGTTTCTCGAAGAGATTCTTCTCGTCAGCCGTCAGAAAGCCATAGAGCGCGATGATGTCCTCGCGCACGTGCGTATATACGCGCAGCTTTGTCTCCGCGCCCGTGTCCGGCAGTTGCGAGAATGTTGATATCGGGATCGTGACGTCGTAGCCGACACCACCCACTTCGAGGATCGCCTGGTTCGGGTGTTTCTCGACCAGCGTCCCGCGCAGCAGCGCAATCATTGGGATAGCGTAATTGTACATGGCGCGCCGCCGCTTCTTCGTCGATCAGGTTCGCAACGGGCAGGCTGAAATCAGGGGTGACGACGCGCATCACCTGACGCGCGTACTGCGTGTTGAAGTGGGGCAGAAGTTCGAGATTACCGACAGCGCGCGCGCCTGGCTGGCGCAGGTGGAAGCCGCGCGGAAGGACCTCGTACGCTTCAGCGTCATCGAGGAACTGGCTCCGGCTCCGGAACTTCCCTGCGTGACGCTGTATCTCGCTTTGATCAAGTTCGATCGTTTTGAATGGGCTGTAGAGAAGGCGACGGAGCTTGGTGTGACGCGGGTCGTGCCGGTAGAAACAAATCGCAGTGAACAGGGACTCCTCGCCGGTGCTCACAAGCGCGTCGAGCGCTGGAGACGTATCGCCCGGGAAGCCAGCGAACAATCCCGTCGCCTGCGTGCCCCGGAAATCGCCGATCCCATTCGATTCGCAGAGGCGTTGCACGACACCTCCACCCATCGATACCTGCTCGACGAGCTGCCTGGCACCAAACCGCTCGTTCAGTCCTTCGCTTTCCAAGCCGGAGACTCCACCGCTGTCGCCATCGGTCCGGAAGGCGGGTGGACCGATGCCGAACGCCGCCAGTTTCAGGACGCCGGCTGGACTGCTGCATCGCTCGGGCCATCCATTTTGCGCACGGAAACGGCTGTCTGTGCCGCACTCGCCGTGCTGGCACAGATGTGGCTCAGCGCAGGCTTCGGATAACGGCTCGCTACAATCGATTTAGCCACGCATGGATGTCTTTCGATCGCATATTGCCGACGTTCTGGTCACTATCGTCACGCTGGCCGGCCAGATCCTGATTGCGCGGTTGTTCATTTCGAGACGAAAGCAATTGCCTCCATTTGTCGCCGCAGTCACTACCGGCATCCTGGTGTTGTTGTGGGCGATGCTGCTCTTTGCCTCTCCCTACCGGTTTCTGACCCGGGCGCCGCTGCTGGATCGCGTGCCTTACGACGTGCGAAACTTGCTGTTCGCGATCGGCAACTTCTGGGGCATCGTGTCGGTCATGTCGCTCGCCCTCTTTTATGTGTTCCGTCTCGTCGGTCGAAACCGTGCGATTTCGCACTCTCCGGGTCGTCGTCGGCTTTTTCAAGCCGCCGGAGCAGTCGCAGCGGCGGCGCCATTCGCGGCGGCCGCGTTTGGAGCCATCGTTGAGCGAACGAACTTTCAGGTCATAGAAACCGATTTCCCCGTGCCCAACCTGCATCCCGATTTCGAGGGCTTCCGGATTGGACAGCTGAGTGATCTCCATTGCAGTCCCTGGCTTACTGTGCGCGACGCCGCGCGCGTTGTGGATATGCTCAATGAGCTGAAACCCAATCTGACGGTCGTTACCGGCGATCTCATTACCCAGCCGGGCGATCCTCTCGACGGCGCCATCCGCGAAATCGGCCGTCTGCGCGCTGACGCAGGCGTGCTCGGATGCCACGGCAATCATGAACGCTACGTCAGATGCGAGGACTACGTGTCCCGCGAAGCCGCGAAACTTGGCATCCGGATTCTGCGGCATGAGGCGCAGCAGATTCGCCGCGGCAGCGGCGTGCTCAACATCGCGGGCGTCGATTACCAGAGCGTCCGCTACGGCCCGTATCTGATAAATGCCGAAGAACTCGTACGCCCGGGAATGGCCAACATTCTGCTGTCGCACAACCCCGACCCGTTCCCGGTCGCGGTCCGAAAAGGTTTTGACGCCGTACTCTCCGGACATACGCACGGCGGCCAGGTGACTGTCGAATACCTGCAGCAGACGCTCAACATTGCGCGTTTCGCCACTCCTTACGTCGCGGGGCTCTATCGTCTCAACGGCCGAAGCTGCTATGTGACCGCCGGCATCGGCACCATCGCGCTGCCTGTGAGGCTCGGCGCTCCGCCCGAGATTACCGTCGCTCGTCTGGTCCGAGCCTGAACCCGTGCGCTATCTCATCCTCAGCGATCTGCACAGCAACTGGGAGGGGCTCGAAGCTGTCCTCGAGTCCACCCGCGGCCAGTACGAGCGCATCGTCTGCTGCGGCGATCTGGTCGGTTACGGTCCCGACCCCAACCGCGTTCTCGACTGGGCTCGTTCGAATCTGGAAGCCGTGATCCGCGGCAATCATGACCGCGGCTGCTGCGGCCAGGAAAGTCTCGAGTGGTTTAATCCTGTAGCGAAAGCCGCGAACATCTGGACGATGGGCCAGCTGACGCCGGAGAACTTAAAATACCTGCACGGACTGCCCGCGGGTCCGCTTACAGTAGACGGCTTTCAGTTGATCCACGGTTCGCCGCTCGACGAAGACGAATACCTGATCAACGCCACGGATGCGCACAACGTCTTCGATTACCTGGAATGCAGCCTCAGTTTCTTCGGCCACACCCATCTGCAATGCGGATACGCATACGCTGGAGGATACTTTCAGGTCATGCGGCAGCTCGATCCGTTTCTTGGTGAAATCTGCCACCGGCTCGACCCCGCGGGTATCTATCTCATCAATGCGGGCTCGGTCGGACAGCCGCGCGATGGAGATCCCCGTGCCGCCTTCGCACTGTTCGACAGCGAAACGCTGGAAGTAGTGCAGCGCCGTGTAGTCTACGACTGCGAAACCACGCGAAAGAAGATCGAGGCGGCCGGCTTGCCCGAGATCCTCGGCTCAAGGCTCACCATCGGAAGGTAGCGGAGCATGCCTCGCGTCGTCTTACTGGCCGCCGTCTTCGCGTTGACGGCAGTGGCGCAGGAGGATACGCCGCTTTTCCACGCGAACTCGGAACTCGTGATGCTCGACGTCGAGGTCCTCCACAACCAGACCAACGCTCCGATGGCGCAACTCAAAGCCCGCGACTTTCAGCTTTTCGAAGATGGAACGCCGCAGCAGATCACCTACTTCGGGCGCGACGATCTGCCGCTTTCAATTGTGCTCCTTTTCGATCTGACGCAGAGCGTGCATGGCGTGCTGCATCGCCTGGGGCAAGGTGCGCAGTCCGCTCTCGATCATCTGAAGCCCGAGGATGAGATAGCCGTGATGGCATATGCGGCATCCGCAAATGTGGTCGACGGGTTCACGCGCGATCATGCGCGAACCGCTGACGCTATCGGCAAAGCTGCGCGTATGAAGTCCGCGGACGCGGCGTTCTTCAACGAAGCTGTCTACCAGGCATCGGCACAGTTGGAGCGCTCCACCAACCCGTCTGCTCGCCGCGTTATCTTGTGGCTGACCGATAACTTCGCAAACGTGCCCGACACCTCTCGCTTTCGAGGTCACGTGAAGGGTCTCGGCGGCGCCCTGCCGCACACTGAAGAAGAGGCCATCCGTAAACTGCACGAGGCCGGCGCCGTAGTGATGCCAATTCTGCTGAAGGACCGCACGGCGGAGTGGTGGATCCAGATGGTGATGGTGTCCGAAGCGCCGTATCGAAAGAAATACCCGCCCGGCGACGCCGGCAAATATGCCGAGCTGAGCGGCGGTTTCTCCGCCAGCCTGCGCGGCAAAGACGTCGACGAGCGTCTGGCGCAGGACATCGACGATCTCCGTGCCCGCTATACGATCGGCTACCATCCCGCTGATGACAAGCCCGCGGGAACGTTCTGCCACGTGAAGGTAACGCTCACGCCCGGCGCTCCGCTGCATCCCGAGGAGTGGAGGGTGCTGGCGCGCGACGGTTATTATCGGAAATAGCCTGTTGCATGTTTTAATTGATTCGGCCAATGTACTGCACGTCCTGCGGCACGCGTCTCGATGATTCCGCCCGCTTCTGCACGGCCTGCGGTAAGCCCGTGGGCATTGCGCAGCCGGTTGTGCCTGCCGCGCCGCGCCGAAAACTGCGCCGCATCATGGCGCAGAAAAAGATGGCCGGCGTCTGCGCCGGATTTGCTGAATACTTCGACACAGACATAACGCTGATGCGAATTATCTGGGTGGCGCTGCTCCTCCTGCCGCCGCAGATCGGATTCTTCGCCTATATCGTGTGTATATTCGTGCTGCCGAAAGAGTGACTACCTGCGCGGGACCAGTCTTACTGGACCCATCCTACTGAACAGCGCGAACTGCCGTATCGCCGCCCAGTCCTGCGTATTCTTCTTTCACCTTCGTCACTTTGTTGCCGCCAAAGGTGACGAACACGATTTTCCCCGGCGGCGCGCCGTAGATCCAGTCTTCCGATTCCAGGCCATCCTTGCTCTCCCGGTATTTGTGGTCCGGATGCCCCATAGCGAGAAGCACCTGCTCCCGGTCCATTCCCACGATCGCGCGTTTTTCTTTGACGGCCTTCTGCATTTCCGGCGGCAGCGTCTCGGCGTAGAGCACGGTCGCCGAACGCTTGTCAAATTCGAGAATCGGCGCCAGAATCCTTTTGACTTCCACCGCGTTCAGATTCTCCATGGGCTTGTGAAAGTTGATCTGTATCCAGGTGCCGAGCGAAGCGGTCCGGTTATTCGGGCTGCCAGACTGCGCCACGCCACCCATGCCCACCTGCACATGGTCGTACCATTTCCCCCCGGTCTTGAGACCGCCGTTGATTTCGAGCACCAGGTGATCGCCTTCGAGCGAGACCTTGGTGATCTGCAACTTGTCGCCGAGGCGCGCGGCCTGTCCCATCGTGAGCGCCCAGTCGTGCCACGCCATGTGATCGTAAGTACCGTCGGCGTTGTACTCGAGGGGTTTTTTTGAACGCGGAATTGCCACCTTGGCGTTGGCGTATTCCGACATCAGATCTCGAATGAGGCTGATCTTTTCGTCTTCGGTCAGCCTGTCGCTCACGTGCATTACGCCGGCTCCGGCGATCGGCACAAGGGCCAGCGTGCAGGCTACGAAGCTAATGATTCGTCTTCGACCGATTTGCCGTCGAGCAAATACGCAACGCCGCGCCGCACCGGAATTCTTTGCATCGCCAGAAACAAAATCAGCAGAACGCCGCTCGCGAGAAGGCTCGCTTCCGGTCCATACGTTCCGCCGCTCCACAGATCCCCGGCTGTCCATACGAGTCGATAGCCTACAACTTGTATTGTAAATCCGCTGAGGTCCACCCCGAGGAACGGCAGCGCCGCGTTCCAGCCAAAGTGAAAACCGATCGGCAGCCACAGATCGTGAGAGCGCAGTACGGCGAAGCCGAAGAGGATTCCGAAGCCTGCCGTGTTGGCCATGCTCAAGCGGGTGGCGCCGGGATTGAAACCGTGCAGCAGCCCGAAGAGAATGCCGACGCCGATGATCCCGATCCACGAGCCGTAACCGCGCATCAGAAACTGCAGCGGAAAGCCCCGAAATGCGATCTCTTCACCGGCCGCGCCGCAAAACAGCAGCGCCAGCGTGAACAACGCCGGCCCCAGGCTGAAGTGAGTCGGCGTGGCCTCAAAATGCGCCAGGCCGAACGCCACGGGCGGAAGGATCAGCAGCATGGCGCCGCCTGTTCCCAACGAAATTCCCGTGAGCACATTTCGCCCCGCACCATCTATCCAGTAAAGGCCAAGATCGGTCAGGCGCCGCGATTCGAAAATCGCCATCGCGATCGCACCCATGATGGATGCGGTCACCAGCGGCGGAATCGTCAGCGCAACCATCGACTTTCCGAGAAAGCCTGCGACTGTCGCTACGACATTCAGCAGCACCCAGTAACCGAGCGCGTACAGGCCGACGCCCAGCAGAGGCCGGACCGGGTCGGGCTTGTGGCCGGCAGTGTTATACACGCCGGACCTTTAATCCGCGGCGGGCCACCTTCGCATCCAGAACCTCCGCTCCCGCGGCCCGAATGACATCGCCAACTCTTTCCTTCGCGCCCGGCTCGACGAGGAATACGACGCATCCTCCGCCGCCCGCGCCGCATGCCTTTGCCCCGATGCTGCCGGCGCGCCGTGTCGAAGCGATCAGGCGATCGATGAGAGGTGTGGTGATGTCCGGAAGATTCTTCCGCCGCCATGTCCACTCGTCGCGCATCAGACGCCCGGCTTCGTCCCAGTCGTTGTTCCCGACGGCGGCCCGCATCGCTGTTGCGATCGTCGCGATGCGATCGAAGTTCCGCTGGATTGCCTTGTCGCCGTCGATATGGGCTTTCGTCACCTCCCAGTTGTTGATGCCGGAGTTTCGCGGTGCGCCTGTGTAGGCGAGGACAAATCGCTGGTCGAGTGCGTCGGCATCAACCGCCAGACTCGTGCGCCTGATTCCGGCTGGTCCGAACTCAATCGCCGAAACGCCCCCGTACATCGCCGGATAATAATCCTGCGCGCCGGTGGGGACGCGGATGACCTGCGCTTCCACGTTCTGCGCGATCTCGCGGATCTTCTCGATCGAATAGCCGCGGCCCGTCCACGTGTTCAATGCCGACGCTGTCGAAATCATGAGCGCGGATGAACCGGAGATTCCCGCGCCCGCCGGGGCTTCCGAGTTCGACGTCAGTTCGAAGCCGCCGGATGGCTCGAAGAACCGCACGAGCAGGGCGAGCAGAGGCAATCGATACCGCCGGGCGCCGCGTAATTCGGCAAGCGATCCGAACGTTTCTTCCCGCCCAAGGTCGCGGGAGCGCAGCACGATCCGCGCGTCGGTGCGCGACTCGATCTCGCAATACGTGTAACGATCCACGGCGAAATTGACCGTGACCACGTTGTCATGAAACAGATAGAGCGGCCAGATATCGAGGGTCGCCCCCGCCAGATCGACACGGCACGGGGATCTGCTGGACACGCGCATTAGCATATGGTGGCACAGGGTCGAGTCGGAGGCTCTCAACGTGTTACAAAGGGAACTCCTCTCCCCCATGACATTTACGCCGCGCGCGCAGCGCGTCACGATTGCGGTCTACATGCTCCTCGTGGCGGCGCTCTGGGCCTATGCGTGGTGGTTGCCCGCGGTTAGCCTCGATTCCGAAGCCGCGGGGTTTCTGGTGACGGCGCGGTCGCTCGCCACCGGCCACGGTTACGTCGTCGGGAACTTGCCGCATCCGGTTCCGCAAACGAATTTTCCACCCCTCTTTCCGGGACTCTTAGCCCTGTTTACGCTTGTTTCGCAGCAGGCGCAGTGGCTGAAGCTGTTGCCGCTTCTCTGCGGGTTTGGATGGATGCTGCTGACCCGCCGCCTTCTGCTCAGGATGGGAGCCTCCGAGAACTCCGCGCTGCTGCTCATCGGATTAACCGCCGCCTCGCCCACGGTGATTTTCCTGAGCACCAACCTCGTGCCGGAGACGCTCTTCGCGCTGCTTGGCACCGCCGCATTGCTCGCGCTGCTCGACGAACATCCGTCCCTTGCGGGCGGCATCGCCGGACTCGCCACGCTGACCCGCACGGGCGGTATCGGTCTGATTGTGGCCTGCATCCTGACCCTCGCAGTGCGCCGAAGGTTCCGCGGCGCGATTGTCTTCGCTGCCATCGCCATGCTGATCACGGCGCCGTGGTTTGGCTGGTCACTGGCGCATTCTTCCCGCGGCGTCAGTCAGGAGTCTCTCGACATCTTCACCAGTCTGGCGGCGAACGAGAAGCTGGTCGTAATTTTCCAGAACTTTGTGTCGCTTCTCGCCAGCCCGTTCTCGCTGCTGGCGGGATTCGGCAACGTCTACTTCATCATCGGCACTCTTTTCCTGCTGGCTCGCGGACTCTGGATCCGCCGCCAGCTTGTGCCGGATCTGTTCGTCGTTCTTTTCTCACTCTCACTCCTCGTCTGGACCGTACCCCCGGAGCGCTACATCGCCCCTGTCATTCCCCTTTTCTTCTGGATGATATGGCGCGTACTCCGGCTGATGCGCAATCGCGAAGCACTGGCGGCGATTGGGCTGATTGTTCTGGCGACACCACTGGTTGCGGACGCGACGCGCCTTCTTCCGGCGCACTCGAGCGGTGTCTTCCAGCGCGCGCGCATCCCCGCGGACGACTGGGAGCGGGTCAGCGCGCTTTCAGAGTACATACGCACCAACACCGCACCCGACGCCGTCCTGCTGGCCAATCTGGACAGCGCTTTCTTCCTCAGCACCGGCCGCAAAACGGTGCGCGGCTTTGTTCCGAGCCACTTCGACCTCTACTATCTCGGGCGCCAGTCCATCTCGCCGGATGAGCTTTCGCGGACGATTAGCCGGGAGAGCGTGGGATGGGTCATCGTGACTCCCGACCGCGGCCTTGCCGAGTCGTCCTCTTTTCACGTCAGCGTGCAGGCGCTGGAACGCGGTAACGTCATCGAGCCAGTCTCGACTCCAGGACTTCCGCGCGATTATCAGCTTTTCAAAGTGGTCTCTCACTAACTTTCGTCAACTATCGGCGCTTCCGCGCGCCCCGCTACTCTTGGGGTAACGGACAATGGCATGGCCGCCGCCCAAACGATCACGGTTGTGTCCGAAGCGCCGGCCGTGCAGGGATTCGACGGGTGGAAGCCCGCGCAAAAGGCCGCCTTGCTCACGCTCGGCTTCCGACTCTTTTATTCTTTCGTTGCCGCTCTGTTCTCTCCGCGCCTCGCGCTCAACGAGAATCTGATCCGCAGTAACCGGCTGACCGATCACCTGATGAGCCGTACGCTGCACCCCGTCGGTTATTCGCTGCTCGGCGTCTGGGAGCGCTTCGACACGCTCTGGTACATCGAAATCGCCCGCCATGGTTACGACAAACCGATGGCGACGGTTTTCTATCCGCTCTATCCGATCCTGATCCGCCTGGTCTCGGTCCTGACGCGGTCCGAACTTGCGGCGGCACTGCTGATTTCGACCGGCGCTACGTTCTTCCTCTTTTGGGGCGCTCTTCGACTGTCCGACTTCGACGGTACTTTCCGCGCGTCAACGCGAGCGGTTCTGTTGTGGGCAGTATGGCCGGCCTCCTTCGTATTCTTTGCCGGATATCCCGATTCACTGGTCTGCGCACTCATCGTCTGGTCGCTCGTCGTGGCAAGGTCGAGCCGCTGGCTCCCCGCGGGCGCTCTCGGTCTGCTCGCCGGCCTGACGAAGGCGATGGGCTGTCTGGCCGCCGTGCCTCTTCTCTGGATCGCCTGGAAAGACCATCGGAAAGAAGGCTTACTCGCTGCGGCTTCGTCTTTTGCCGGCGCTGGCTGTTATCAGGGATGGCTGCTGCTTCAACATTTTCCGTCCGCCGCAGAGGTTTATCGAACCTGGTGGATGACGGCGACCGTCGCACCCTGGATAACACTCCACGATGCGATCCGTGCCGTGATCAAGGGGCACGACGCCCTTGTCCTCCTCAACCTGATTCTCTTCGCGGTAGCCGGATTGGCTTCGTTTTTCCCGCCGGTTCGCGCGGAGTACAGGCTTTACGCGGCAGCGGCCATGTGCCTCTTTCTGACCAAGCACACCGACCCGCTGCTGCAGAGCACCACCCGATATTCGCTGACGCTCTTCGCCGCTTACCCGGCATTGGCTGCGAAAGTCGGCAAAGGTGCGCCTTTCGCCATCGTGCTGCTGCTCTCCGCAATCCTGAATATCCTGCTTTTCCGTGTTTTTCTGGATTGGGGGCTGGTGGTTTGAGGTAACAGGTGTGTCTTGTGGCCACACCTGAATGGGAGCTTCCAAAGAAAATGTTCAGTTTATGACTGGCCCTGAGGTTGCCGGTGACAAGACGTGATACTGCGCCTGATCGTCACTACCTTCGCGTTTGTTTCAATCGGGCTTTCCCAAAGCCTGCCGGCTTATCAGCTGATTCAGGAAGTCGACGCATCCGGCCTGGACACCGTGGCCGGGCTGGGTACCGACGCGCAAGGGAACCTCTACATCGTGGGCACCACATTGTCGCAGCACTTTCCCGTGAAGAATGCCGCGCAGCCGGCCAGCGCATCGTCAGGTCTCTATCGCTTCACCGGCGGGACCAGCACCGCCCTCGGGCTTTATTCATGCTCCGCGCTGGCGCTTGACCCGCAGAATCCCTCCACGATTTTCGCGATATCGAGCGGCGTGCTGATGAAGAGCGTGAACAGCGGCGTCACATTTGCGCCGACGACTCTCGCGAGCTCGCAGGCTGTTTCAATCTCGATACAGCCCGGCAACGACCAGGTCCTCTACGCCGAAACTTACGACCAGGGGGTGCTTAAAAGCACGGACGGCGGCGCCACATGGTTGTCCGTCAACAACGGCCTGCCCCCGCCGAACAACGGGCAGTACTACGGATCGCCTGTCTGGATCGATCCGACGAATGTCAGCGTAATTTTTGTCAATACGTCCGGCGGACTCGCGCGGACCGTGGACGGTGGAGCGAACTGGCAGGTGACGCTGTCGACCAGCGGCGCTCGGAGTCTCACGTTCGATACAAACAGCCCCGGTGTGCTCTACGCCAGCACGTTCCAGGATGCCCTGCTGAAAAGCGTCGATTACGGCCAGACGTTCACGCCCTTTCCTGTGCCGGCCGCAATCAGCGAGGTGGTGCCCGATCCGATCCAGCCAGGACGGCTCATCGGCGTCGGAGCGGGCCTTTATCAAAGCACCGATGGCGGCGTCACCTGGACGCAGGAATTGTCATCGAGCGTATTCGACTTCGTGGCCGACGCGATGAACGGGGTCTATTATGGGGTGGTCACAGGCACGGGTGTCTCCCAAATCTCCGGCAATCTGCAAACTGCAAAGGCGCTGGGTGCGGCGGCGGCGGTGCCTTCCGACCTGACTTCTCTCGCTGTGGTGAACGGGCAGGTTTATGCCGCCAACTATGGCTCAGCGGACGTCTTTGTCACCAAGCTCGATCCGTCGGGCAACATCCTTTACTCCACGTATCTCGGCGGGACCGGCAATGACCAGGCGGTCGCGATGACTGTGGATGCGGCGGGAAACATTTTTGTTACCGGCACGACCAGCTCGGCCGATTTCCCGGTCAGCCAGGGCGCATATGCGGCGTCCGGCACGATGTTTCTCTTCCGGTTGAACCCCGACGGTTCGCTGGGCTATTCGACGTACTTCAGCGGAACGAATCCCGTGGCGGTTGCGACGGACGGAAACGGGTCGGCGTGGCTGCTCGGAAATAATTCCTTCGGCGGATTTACGGTGACGCCAGGGGCGCTCGCGACGACGTTTTGCTGCTCCAATGGCGGCGTGATCAGTATTGGTCCGCCTATCATCCCGGAAGAAGCCACGCTGACGCGGTTCTCACCCTCCGGCTCGGCCCTCACTTTTTCGACATACGTTCCGGGTTCAGGACTGACGGCTGTACTGGGATTCCCGCCTTCTGCGGGCGCCCTTGCGGTTGCTTCGGATGGCACAGCCTACGTGGGCGCCTACCAGGGATGCTTCCGCATCGATTCAACCGGATCGACATTGCTTTCGTCGATGACCAACTCGCCGGTGAACCCGGCGGCAATGACTCTGGGCCCGGATGGCAGCCTCTACATCGCGGGGACGCCGAATAACTTTCATGCCACGCCGGGGGCGTTCCAGAGCACGATTCCGCCGATTCCGAGTCTGCCGGACGAGGGATCGCCCGGTTCCGCGACCGGCATCGTCCGGATTGACGCGGCGCTGCAGAATGTGCTCGCGGCCACCTACTTCGGGTCCTACGCTGGGGTGAAGGCCATGACCACAGACGCCGCGGGCAACCTGTATATCGGCGGCAGCACCGCACCGACCGGTTTGCCGACGCGCACACCGCTCGCCGGCGGGTTCGCCTATCCGACCGGCTTCATGAGCGAACTGTCGGCCGATCTGTCTTCGCTGCTGTTCTCCAGCTATTTCGGCGACACCGAGAGCTTCACGGTTTCGGGGGTCGCGATCGGGCTGAACGGAAGCGTATGGATCGGCGGTGGGGCGAGCCAGTGTGACTGTTCGCCGGGCCCCGGGGATGTCTGGGTGAACAGCCTCACGCTCACTCCGCCTCCCCCGCTGCGCATCGATTCCGTCCAGAACGCCGCCAGCTTCGTCGATGGTCCGATTTCCGCAGGAGAAACGATTGTTGTCAACGGCGCCGGATTCGGCAGCAACGCGCAGCTCACGATCGGCGGCGCGATGGTGTCACCGATCTCGATCAGCCCGACAACGATCACAGCAACCGTCCCAGCGAGTTTGCCGGCCGCTGCCGCAGCAGTCGAAGTTCAGTCCGGCGGCGCGAGCAGCAATTCAGTCCTGATGCCGGTGGCGGCGACCGCGCCGGGGATTTTCTCGCAAAGCGGCACCGGCTACGGGCAAGGCTACATTCTGAACAAAGACGGCACGCTGAATTCGCCGGCCAATCCCGCCGCCCCCGGAGACAGGATCACAGTCTTCGCCACGGGCGTCGGACCGCTGAGCTTCACGCAGTGCTGCGCGGTCGCCGCCTATCCGGTGAACGTGTTCATCGACGGCTTTTACTGTGACGGCGTGGCCGCTATTGTCGGACAGGTGAACGGATTGCCGGGGAGCGTCTATCAGATCACGGTGTACGTTCCGAATCCGGCCGTGCTCTTTGCGAATAGCTCCCAATTCGTTTTCCCGCCGCTGGACTCGGTCGTCATGCAGGTCAACGGTGTGAGCAGCCAGCCGGGGATCGCGATTTCGATAGCGCAGTAGACCGGCATGCCGGCGCGCCGTCAACAGTAAACCTTGCGCATTACGGCGAAGCTCGTGAGCACGCGAAAGCCGAGATTCCCGATTTCAAGATTGAATACGGGATAGTTTGAAGCGGAGATATGTGTTGTGCCGCGCCGGATGCCTTTGCGGATCAGTTCATTGAATTCGAAGTACTCGTTGATCAGACCGATGCCGAGGCTCTTCATTTCCGGGTGAACGCCGCCCAGCAGGAATAGAACCTCATCCGGACCCACATAGCGATGAGTTTTGAATGCCACGGTTCGGCGGGTTGAGCGGTCTATAAGCCGGTACACGGCTTCGTCCGGCGCGTGAAATGAATGGCAAACGTATGCATGATACCGCGCGCCGGAGATGGCCGGATCGAGGGCCGTGTCGACGCTGAGCCGGTCGTGCGTAAAGGTGCCGCCGGCGATTTCGAGAACCTCTTCCAGTTCCGCTTCGTCCGTGACCGGTTCGAAATCATAGTTATACGCTGAGACATCGAATGGTCTGCGAAGCTTGACGGATGAGCGGATCTGAAACTCGATAAGGCGAAACCCGGCGTCTTCGAGAACGTGAACGTCCGTCACGCGCTCCATGGGAATTTTGCACGAAGCGTAAACCGGATCGAAGCGTTCCATATAGCCGCGCTCAAAATCGCTAAAATCTGCCGCCGGATCGAAATCCCGGATAGCGATCACATTGCGTCTGAAGACGCGGGAGTCGATTTCGACCAGCTCCGCATTCATAACGCGACCATGTTCGAAACCTCGAACGTGGTGTCCCGATCCCCCGGGTCCTGCGCAATGTAGCAGAGCACGTTCTGATGCAGGTGGTCCGCGATCGTGTCATAGGCGTCCGGTTCAGCCACGCAGGAGACCGAACTGTCGCCGCAGCGCTCCTCACGCAGAAACCCGCGCCGCAGGAGTTCCTTTTCGAGCATTCGATCCGCGGCGGGCACGACTCCGTGGTAGCGGACGAACAAATTCCAGGAGTCTTCCCAGCTCCGCTGGCCGTCGGAGATTCTGCCGCTGAACGCACGGTTATAACGATAAGGGACCGCGAGCCGCTCCTCCACATAGTGGGTATAGGTGAAGCAGTCGCTGACCGTCGTTCCCATGAACAGGAACTTCACGCCTGCGCCGCGCTGATGCAGCCTGTCGAATGTGCAGCCATCGCCGATGGAGTTCCGGCCGGGATTCGTCACCAGATCCCCATCCTGACCAAGCAATGCATTCGACATCAGAGGATCGAGGGAGCGCACGGCTTCGGGCAGTCGCCTTACGTACTCGTTGAACGCGCCCATTTTGCTGGGCGATGTCGGCACGCAGTAGTCCTGCCCGTTGCAGAAACTGAATGTGAATGTCGGCACGCACAGCGTCGGCACGCCCAGCGAGGTCACAACCTCATACATCGCCGCGAGGAGGTCAGTGCGACGCAGCCTGAGATCCGGCTTTCCGAAGGAGATGCCCGAATGAATGTAGAGCACGCGTGCATCCGCCGCGCCGACTTTTTCGAGCACGCGCTGCAGTCCTGTCGTGGTAACCCACGCGCCGCTTGAGTCCTGAAAAAGATTGATTTCCTGCATGGGGATGCTACTTCACCGATGCGTTGACCGTTCTGCCGCCGTCGACCGTGAATTGCTGGCCGGTAATCCAGCGCGCCTTATCGGAAAGAAGGAACTCGACCGCGTCCCCGATGTTGCCCGGTTCGCCGGTACCCAGCGGATAGCTCCTGCTGAAACTGTCCAGCATGTCGGGATCGCTGAAAGACTCCTCCGCCATGCGCGTCGGGACGGCTCCCGGCAAGACCGAGTTCACTCGCACCGAAGGCGCGAGTTCAACAGCCAGCGTCCGCATCAGGCCATCCAGCGCGGCCTTACTCGCGGCATAGGCGCTGTGCCCGCGCGCGCCAAAGCGGCTGTAGATGCTCGAAATGAAAACGATGTTCCGCAGTTGGCGGTGGTTCGCGCTCTTTTTCAGCAGGGTGTTTACGATCTCCGCCGCCGACAGGAAATTCACCGTCATAGTGCGGAGCATCGTGCTGTAATCGGTGCTCCGCATGGGAAGCACTTCCACCATCCCCGCGCAGTGCACGAAGGATTCGACAAAGACACCCCTTTCCGAGAGCAGGGTTGTCAGGGATTCCGCGAGCGAATCGACGTCCAGCAGATCGAACGGCCAGATGAGATGACGCTCGGGTTTGACGCATGCCTGTCGCGTCTCTTCCAGGCGCTCGGTGTCTCTTCCATGGAGGATGAGTCTGCTCCCGCATGAAAGACGAAACGCCGTGGCCCGCCCTATGCCCGACGAAGCCCCGGTAATGAGGGTGCAGACACCTTCCGCCATCGGTTTCAGTTTCCGCGCCGGTCTTCGATGAAGCGGAACAGGTCGTATGCTCTTTCCAGACCCTTCAGATCCGACGCGTGCAGGCGCAGACCATATTCCTTATGGACCATGGCAATCACTGAGAGCACTGTCAGTGAGTCCCATTCGATGAACTCGCTCAGGACGCTTTCCGGGAGAATCTCGTCGACCTCCATGATGGCGGCCAGTTCACTGTAAAACGATTCCATGATCAGCATACGGTCTCCGGAAATTCGATCAGATCGCAGAAACGAAACGGGCCGAGCTTCATCAGCATAGAGGCCCACGTCAGGCCGACTCCGAATCCTGCCAGGCAGGCGCGTATGGTGCCCGCCATCAGCCGCTCGCGAAGATTGTGCGCAATAGCCACGGGGATGGTGACCCCGCTTGAATTGCCGTAGTGCTCCACCACGTTGTTCGGCATCTTGTCCTCGGGCACGTTGATCGCTTCGGCCAGTTTCTGCAGCATGAACCGGTTGGGCTGGTGGAACAGGAAATAGTCGACTTCTTGTCTGGTTGCTCCCGCGGTGCGGAGGAGCGCTTCAATCATCGGCGGCACCTCCACCTGCACGAAGTTGAAGACCGCGCTCCCGTCCATTCGCAGGTGGTCGCGTGCGCGCAGATTGCCCTCGCTGTCTTCTTCAAGCACCGCTGTTTCGGGGGTTGAGGGCACTTTGAAGCCGCCAGCGGGAATCATCAGCGCCCGGCTCCGGGAGCCATCCATCTTCAGGCTGGCATGAATGGGTGAAGGATCATCGGAGCGCTCAATGATTGCGATCGAGGCCGCGTCGCCGATCAGCGGATAACTGTTCCGGTCCTGCTTCGAGACGCGGCGGCTAAGCACATCGACATTCACCAGTGCGACTTTCCGAATAGCGGGCTGATCGAGCCACAGAAACGCCTGAAAAAGGCCCATGACGAACCCGGCACAACCCTGGTTGATATCCATGCACAACATGTCCTGTTTCAGGCCCAGACAGCCCTGGATAATGCTGCTCGTCGGCGGCATCAGGTAGTCCGGCGACTGGGTCACTACCACAAGTGCGTCAATGTCTTCCCGCTGCAGCGCGTTGGTTTCGAAGAGATGCCGCAGTCCGCAGCCCGCCAGATCGGAAGCGCATACGGGGCCGTTTACCAGCCGGTGCGTATCGTAACCCATCACCTGTTTCAGCCTGAGCGAGCGCGCCGGCGGAAAGTTGAAATTCGCCATCTCGTCCACAAACTTCCGCTCGTGCGACGGCACCACCACCAGCAGGCCTGTTATCGCGCGGTTGTGAAACGTCAGGTTCACGATGGCTTCTCGTATCGGCGCACCAGCTGCTCGATACTGGCGATGCTGCGGAAGTTTTCCGGCACGATGTCCGTACCCGCCAGCCGGATGCCGAAGCTTTTGTCGAGCTCGGCCACCAGCATCACCATGTCGTAGGAATCGAGCATGCCGTCGCCGATAAAATCGGTGGACGCCGTGAAGTCGAACTCCGGCCGGATGGACTCCAGCGCGCTTTCGATCGTCTTCACGCTGCCCTCCGCAGCATAATCTGATCCATCAATCCGTCTCTCACGAAACCGTAGTGCCGGTATTTCGCGATGCTGTCTTCGTTGCCCCCCGCCACCCAAAGCACGATGCGCCTGACATCGCCGCAGAGCCGGAAGAATGTCTTGATCAGTTGCGCACCGGTCCCGCGCCCCTGCGCTTCCGGTGCGACGTACCAATAGCGCAGCGACGCAGTCGAACACGTCTTTTCAAACACGAGGACGCCTGAAGGCGATCCAGCCCCCCGCGTCATCAGAATGTTCCGTCGCGCTGCGGCGCAGCGCAGATCGGTTTCCTCCGGAATCTGGTCCACATAGGGATCGAGCAGCCGCTCCAGAAACGCCAGAACCTGCGGCGCGTCATCTGCCGTCGCAATTTCGACGCTCGCATCGGAAGTGTGAGAGCTGTAGGCAGTGCTCCCGGGGCGGCTCATGCGGAACAGGCAACGATATCTTTCAAATCCGTGCGCGGCGTACACTCCAGCCGCCGAACGTATGTGGTTCGGTTGCCCAACCAGATCCGCCACGAAAGGACCGCCTTTGCCGTTCAGCAATTCAAGCTGCCCTCCAAGCGATTCCGGGTCGGCCGACACATGATAAACGCGGCAGAAGTCGCGATCCTGCCGCGGCACCAGCACGCTGGCCTCGTTCGCGCTGAGACACACCCCGCCGCGTTCTATCCAGTTCGCGAGTTCCTCACGGCTTGCGAAAAGATTCGAACTCCATGCGGCCCCACGCTGCCGTACCCGGGCTATGGCGTCGTCAAGTTCCTCAATGGATCTCATCGGTCGCATCAGACAAGTTGTAGCGCCTGTTCGCTGAGCGCATTCCGGTCGATCTTGCCGTTAGGATTGCGCGGCAGTTGATCGAGCTGATGGAAGACAGTCGGCAGCATGTACTTGGGAAATATTGTGAGCAGTGCCTTGCGGATTGTGGCCGGAGTAACCTCGGCCCGACTGGTTTCGTAGTAAAGCGTGATCTCCTGCCGTTCCCGGTTGTACGTTACGCAGGCATTGGCGATGCCGTCGATAGCGAGCACCTGGCATTCGATCTCGCTCAGCTCGATCCGGTAGCCGAAGTGTTTGATCTGAAAATCCCTGCGCCCCACGAGCATGATCTCGCCTCGTTCGTTGGTATAGGCGATGTCTCCGGTCCGGTAGATCAGCTCGGGATACCGCGTATTCATGGGGTTCTGCACAAACGCGCGCGCCGTCTTCTCCGGATCGTTCCAGTAACCCATCGCCAGCGAACTCCCGCGCACACACAGTTCGCCGCGCTCTCCCGGCTCGCACAGTTCGTTCCGCTCATTGAGGATCAGGATGTCTGTGTTGCGGC
Organism: Terriglobia bacterium; assembly: GCA_963709215.1. Taxonomy (GTDB): domain Bacteria; phylum Acidobacteriota; class Terriglobia; order Bryobacterales; family Bryobacteraceae; genus BOG-234. The sequence continues at coordinate 1,087,089 of CAVPVO010000002.1, forward strand.
AGGGAAAGCCGATTGGCAGCACTTCATCGTCGCCGAACTCGCGGTCCACCACAAAGTATGTACAGTCCACCGTGATCTCAATCGGGCCGTATAAATTGACAAACCTCGCGCCAGGCAGGGCGCGCCGCCAGCGATTCAGGTGCTTCATCGGGAACACTTCACCGGCAAAAAAAACCGTTTTCAGGTCCGGCAGACTGAACGCGTCCAGTAGCTCCTGCCTGGAAATGTTCACCATGATCGATGGCACCCAGAAAATGAAGCCGACGGATTTTTCGGAGAGAAATTTCACGATCTGCGCCGGAAATATCGCCATCTCTTCCGGAATGATCACCAGCGTCGCCCCTTTGGCGAGGCAGTAGTTGAGCTCAAGTGTGTAAATGTCGAAGTGAAACGGTGAGAGGCTGCCGATCCTTTCCCGACCATCGAGCTGCAGGCGGTCGAAGCACCAGTCCATGAAGTCGATCGTGCTGCGATGGTTGAGGACGACCCCCTTCGGTATCCCCGTGGATCCCGATGTGTTGATGATGCACAGCGGGTCTGTGTCGATGACGTTTGCCAGCCTCTCCGTAAGTTGCGCGGCATCGAACCCGAAATCGTCACCGAAGATTTCCTCGATGAAAAGCAGCCGCGCGTCCGGTCCATCGAGCTTCGCAGCCATGCTCCTGCTCGTGATGATCAAAACCGGGCGAATCTGATCCAGAACCCCGCGAATTCGCTGCGCCGGCGATTGCACGTCGAGGTTGACGTAGATATTGCCGCTGTACACGATGCCGAGATCGGCAAAGATTACCTCCGCGCTTTTCGGCAAAATGACAGCAACGGGTTCGCGCAGCACGTCAGCGCGCTGAATAATTCTCGCGGCGCATTGCCTGGCGCGGCATTCCAGTTCGGCGAAGGTGAACGACCGGTCTTTGTCGACGATCGCGATCCGATCTCTGCAGTGCCGGGCCGCACCGTTCTCGAAATACTCAACGATATTCAGCTGCATGTCGATACAGCCTGTTCCCGGGTTGCTTCGCTCCCAGCCTGGAAATTCACTTCGTCACGTACCACGTAAAGCGGGCGCTCCTTCACTTCGTTGAACACTTTGCCAAGATACAGGCCGATCACGCCCAGATTGGCAAGAATCAGGCCGCCAATGAAAAATATCGAAACGATCACGCTCGTCCATCCAGCGACGGTAATCCCCCGCAGGAAATAGCGGATGATGTCGATGCCACCCGCCACCACCGCCGAACCCGCCATCAGGAATCCGGCGCGTATCGAAAGAATCAGCGGCTTGTTCGATTGCGACGTGATCGATTCCACCGCCAGCAGAAATCCGCGCCGCAGATTGTAAGCGCTCTTTCCCGCGAAGCGCTCGGCGTGGTCCACCACCAGATAAGTCGAGCGAAAACCCAGCCAGCGCAGCAACAGGTGATAGGAGCGATTCAGCTCCTTCAACTCGCAATAGGCGTCGATTACCTGGCGCGACGCGATGGAAAAGTTGCACGCGCGCGGGTCGATCTTCAGGTCGCTGAGCACATTGTAGATAAGCGAAAAGGAGCGCGAAAGCGCGCGTTTTGTCCACGTGTCGCGGCGGTCGCTGCGCAAAGCGTAAACAATGTCGAAGCCTTCCTGCGCCTTCCGATAAAGCCGCGGAATCTCCGCCGGCCGATCCTGCAGATCGCAGTCCATCACGATTACCCAGTGGCCTGAACAGTTGTGCAGGCCCGCCGCGATCGCGTAGTGCTGGCCGAAGTTCCGCGACAGATTGACAGCCTTCACGCGCGAGTCGCAGCTCGCCACCGCCAGAATGTCCTGCCACGAATTCTCCGGGCAGCCGTCGTTTACCAGTACAATCTCAAACGAATCCACCAGCGGTTCGAGGACCTCGACCAGCTCGCGATACAGTTCTGCGACACAGTTCCCGCACTTGTATACGGGACCAACGACTGAGATCCCGGGCCTGCGCCCGGTCTGTTCGCGTGAACTCAGAAGACGAAGCACCGGATCCGCTCCACGATTCTGCTTTGGTCCGCGCGGCTGAGACTGTTGTAAAAAGGCAGGCGGACCAGCCGTTCGCTGACGTCCTCCGTGACAGTACAGTCGCCTTTCTCTCCGCCAAACTTTCGCCCCATCTCACTCAGGTGCAGAGGAAGATAATGAAAGACGCTCAGAATGCCCGCCGCCTTCAGGTGCGCGATCAGTCGCGGCCGGTCTTCGGCGCGCGGCAGCAACAAGTAGAAAAGGTGATACGACGATACGCAGTCGGGCGGAATCGACTGTATTCCCACGCCGTTCGCCGCGGCCCAGTCCTTTAAGTGTTCGGCGTAGAACTCCCACACGGCACGGCGCTCGCCCTGAATCCGGTCGCGTGCCTCCAGTTGCGCATAGAGTACAGCAGCGAGAATGTCGGATGGCAGATAGCTCGATCCCAGATCCACCCAGCTGTACCGGTCGACTTCGCCGCGGAAGAAGCTCCTGCGGTTGGTGCCTTTTTCGCGCAGAACCTCTGCCCGCGCGACGTACGCGGGATCGTTAATCAGCAGCGCGCCGCCCTCGCCGCAGGAGAAGTTTTTGGTCTCGTGGAAGCTCAGCGTGGCGAGACTGCCAAACGAACCCAGCGGGTTGCCTTTATATGCGCCATATAAACCATGGGCGTTGTCCTCTACCACACTGATGCCGTGATGCGCCGCGAGCTTCTGAATAGGCTCCATCGCGCATCCGATACCTCCGTAATGCACCGGAACAATCGCGCGGGTTCGCCGCGTAATCAGCGCTGCCAGCTGCGACTCGTTGATATTCAGAGTGTCCCGCCGAATATCCGCGAATACGGGACGCGCGCCGCGCAGGACGAACGCATTCGCCGTCGAAACGAACGTAAACGACGGGATAATTACCTCATCTCCCGGCTGGATGTCGAGAAGCAGCGCGGCCATTTCGAGAGCATGCGTGCACGATGTGGTGAGCAGCGCTTTGCGCACGCCCAGGCTTTTCTCCAGGATGTCGTGGCAGAGATTCGTGAATCGCCCGTCGCCGCTGATCTGCATCGCGTCGATGGCCTGCTGGATGTACGTGAACTCCGTCCCGACCCTGGAGAACCGGTTGAAAGGCAGCGACGGAAGCGGCTCCGCTGTCTGGACTCGGCGATCGGGCAGCAGGAACGGTCGGGCTTTGGTTCTTCGCTCAGCGGGTGTAAATCCGGGGATCGGCGTCCCGTTTGCAAGAGCTTTCTTCATGAGCGGAACCTTTTTCATTCGCCGTCTTTCATTCGCCGTCTTTCATTCGCCGTCTTTCATTCGCCGTCTTTCATTCGCCGTTGAGTGGTCAAGGTCAGAATAAGTGTTGTGCGCCACGCTGTGACAGTCCACATAGGTATGGTGCGGTTTACTCACCGCGGTTTACTGACTGAGGTGGGCTAACTCTCGCATACTAACCAAGGTTTGGCTGTTCGGACCCGGGCCATGCGCTTTACCGTGGGATTCGTGACGCCGGATACGACGACACCCGAGCGCTCCGTGGCCCGCGAGAGAGGGCGCGATTCGCTGTGGGTCGTCGCCGCCGGATCGTTAGTCGTCCTTCAACTCTGGTTCGGCAGGATTTCATCCGGCCTCTGGCTGGATGAAACCGGCACCTGGTGGATCATCAAAGACGGACCGGCAGAAGCAATTCACCGCGCGTTGTGGTGGAGCGGTCAGTCGCCGCTGTATTACGTGGTGGTGTGGCTTGCGTCACGCATTCTCGGCCACGGCGATATCGCCCTCCGGATTCCTTCGGTCCTGGCTACGGCGGGCACCGTGTGGCTTCTTTACCGGCTTGCCGCGCGCCTGATCGACCGCTCCGCGGCTGCCGTCGTTTGCTTCCTCTTCATCTGTGCGACTTCGTTTTTTGCCATCGATGCGCGCCCGTACGCCTTGGGAATCCTCTGCCTCACCGCATCGTCCTGGATGCTCGTGCGCTGGCTGGACAGCAGCCGTACGCGAGATGCGCTCTTCTATGTCATCAGCGCCGCGCTCGTTGTGTACACTCACGTCATCCTCTCGGTCGGGTTGCTGGCAGGCTTTGTCTACGCGGTTGTAAGACTGCGAAGGGAGCCCCGCCGCCTTGGGTGGCTGGCGCTGTCCCAGACCGCGGTCGCGATTCTCTGCCTCCCGGTGGCGAGCGAATGCCTGACGTTCTACGCCACTCGCGGGAACCATGCGTTCCTGCCGCGCCCGGCGTCCGCGGAACTGCTCCCGCTTCTGGTTCCCCTGTCTCTCTCTGGCGTGGTCATTCTGATCACGTGGTTCGGCACGACCGTTTTCGGGGAGGCCCGGATCGGGTCCGCGTTTCAGTCGAACACCGCGGTGCTGATCCTGATCTGGGCGCTCTTTCCGCCGTTATTTCTCTTCCTCATCTCGACGCGGACCGACGTGCATCTCTTCGTCGAACGATATTGCTCGTCCTCGGTTCCCGGCCAGGCCATGCTGGCCGGAGCCCTGCTTGCGTCGATCAGGCCGGCTGTTATTCGCAACGCGCTGATCGTCGCGGTGGCGGCCATCACACTCACGACCCAGAGCCGGATGGCGTTCCCCAATCACGGCAGCGACGACTGGCGCGATGGCCTGGCTTTCCTGCAGGGCGAAGCGGGCGACGCCCCGGTTCTGGTGGTCAGCCCCTTCACCGAAGGAGTCGGTTTCCGCGCCCTGCACGATCCGACGCTGCGGGAAATTCTTTTCGCCCCGGAGGTCAGGTATGGCGAGCCGCGCCGCTCGATTCGCGTGCCCCACATCTTTCCCGCGGATGAGATTCCGGCGCTCGAGAAAGCCACCGAAGGGATTCACGGTGAGCGCCGTCTGTATCTGATCGACGACAGACCCGACTGGAGCTACGAGACGTGGCTGCTCGCGAAGCACCACACGCATTGTGAAACCGAGACCACGGGGTCGAGCTTCGGCTACGTGAAGATCGCGCGCCTGACCTGCGACTAAGTGTGGGGGACTTGCTACTGTAGAAGTCGCTGGTCCATAAATCGAAGGGCGGTTAGCTCAGTTGGTTAGAGCACCTCGCTTACACCGAGGGGGTCTGGGGTTCGAGTCCCTAACCGCCCACCATATTTCACTGGTCGATCGTGTTCCCCGGAAATCGTCGCCGCAAGGGATCATCCGTCGGGGCGGGAGATCGGCGGTCATAAAACACGGAGGCAATTCAGCCCTATGCCCGAGATGCAGGAGATAAAGACAGCGTCACATTAGCCAAGACCCGCTCCCCGCGCAGATCGCCGAAGCCCAGCGCCTCGCTCGGGAGTGGAAGCCGAAGGCGGGGCGGTAGTGCGGCGGCGCGTGCCACCGATCAAACAAAATCATGAGATAATGCTCTGAGTAGAGACCGTTTCACTCTCGCGCGTGATGGCAGCTGCCTAAACAGGCCATAAGGGCACGACGATGCCTGTGCGTAGACGGAAGAACCGATGGAACCTGAGGAGCGCTTTGGGTCACAGGAATATAGACTCTCCAACGACATTAAAAAGGCTGTAGAAGCCATAAACAATACTGGCCCATCTAAGCCACAAGCCGAAGACTCCACTCGCGAATTCTATTCCATTACAGGCGAACGCCGTCAGCCGAATCGCGCAAAAAATATCGCGCACGACGCCACCGAGAACCATCAGTCTTGGCTCCCAGTAGCGCACTTCTGGGTGCAAGTAGCGCTTTGTCTGGCTACTCTAGCCGCCTTCGTCGCCGCGTGGAGATACGCCAATATCTCTGCCCGCCAGAAGGAAACGATGGATCAGACCTTTCAAGCGGTGTTCCTTCAGACGCTGGCCATGCAATCCTCCAATCTCATAAATAAATCTGCCTCTGACGCCGCGAACGTCGAAAATAAGAGACAGTCGACCGCCGCCGAGGGACAGTTGACAACCATGAAACAGCAATTTGTTATCGACCAACGTCCATTCATCGATACTTCTATCCCAGGGTACTTCGTCGATCCAATAACCAGACTGAGGCTTCCCGGTCCAGTTGCAGGAAAGCCTCTCGGTGTGGCGCTTAGCCTGAGAAATACCGGCAAGTCGGTTGCTAGACACGGTAGCACCATCACGCATCTTGTTTTTGGAGAGACCCAGTATCGCGAGATTCGCGCTGACCCGTTGGATGAAACCAACAAAGGAGACCTGTTGTCGCCTGGAGCACCTCCCACGGCTGTCGTTGCAGTCACTCTTAAAGATACCTATAACAGAAAATACTGGTATTTAAGCGAGTTCCAAAGAGACGATTTCCTTGATTGGGATGGCAGTCTTCCAATCGTCGTGTTTGGTCGAACCGTATACGAGGATGCGTTTGGGAATCGATACTGCACACCATTCGTGTGGAGTTACGTCGGCCAGAATTCTTGGGCGAGGGGGAGCGCGCTCTATTATCGGAACCACCTTCTTGTAGGGGACATTCAAGATTTCTGCCCAGCCGGAACCACCATGTAGCGCAAGCAGAGCCGAGGGGGTCTGGGGTTCGAGTCCCTAACCGCCCACCATCTTCCTGGCCACCGCCAGACAGCTTCCTCCCACACGAACCGGACGTCGTTTCGCGATCCGCGCCAGTTCACGGCGATTCAATCCTTCGACGATCCTGCGAATGACCGGACTCCCGATCTTATGGTCGGACCGGACTTTGTCTTCGGCGATCTTCGGCTTAAATCCGAGCCGGTAGGGCAGTGCCCGCTGCAGAAGGATCGGCAGCGGAAGGAAGCCAAAGAAGTACGTCGCGAACTCAACGGTAAGACCAGAAAGTTCCAGAACCTTGCACAGCTCAGGTAAGGCGTATCGCCGCGCGTGGCCCGACAGTTCATCATCACCCGACCAAAGCGACTGCCAGGCCGGGACCGTGACGTACAGTCTGCCTCCGGGAACGAGCAGCCGATGGATGTTCCTGAGAAAACCGACATCTTCAGAAATATGCTCCAGCACGTCGAACAGACCCGCGGCGGGAAGTTTGCCGGGCGCCATGGCTGCGTCATCAAGAGTCCCACGCAGGACATGCCGTATACCACGATGTACAGCGTTGCGCGCGCCATCGCTGCCGGGTTCGATAAGGACGACGTCAAGTCCGGCATCCTGAATTGCCCGTGCCACGCAGCCATTTCCTCCCCCGATGTCAAAAAATGTGCCGGGCGGAGGAAACTGTCTCAGCGCTTCAAGAATGCAGAGGTTTCTGTGCCGGAACCAGAAAGAGGAGTCTTCAACCGCAAAACAAAGCGCATTACCTTCTTCCGGGTACGATACTGCCGTCGTTTTGTTCCGCTCCCACCAGCCGTGCTGATTCAGTTCAATACCGGGTGCAAGCTGATGTAAATCGGTGGTGGTCATGCCCTGACTTCCCGCCCCGAAAGTAACAGGCATCCTCCGGGATGCCTAGGCCGACATTAGTTAGTAAGCGGTATCTGACTTTCTGTGAACTCACACGCGGTAGGTGTCGGGACGCCAGTTCTTCACCGACTTCTTGATGTCGTCCATCGACATGCCTGTTTCGGCGGCTTTCTTCGCCAGTTCGGGCAATTCTTCATCCGAAGCAAAGCGCAGTCCGATGATCTGCTGAATGGTGAGGCGCCGGTCGAGCAGCTTTCCGGTCAGGGCGAAATGACGCAGATTCTCTTCGGCGCGGATCGCGCGATCCTGCGCTTTCAGGGCGAAGATGCGCGCCAGAAAGGACAGCAGGAACAGGCCGAGAGACAGAATCAGCAGGAGGACGACCTCGGTCCTGCCGTGTGTGTCGCCGATATGCCTGACAAAATTCGTGATCGACAGGATGACCGCGATCAGGAGCAGCGGCGCGAGAACGTAATGAAACAACGGTACGAATTGTGCGTGCTTCTTGTAATTCTGCTCTGGCATTGATGCGGCCTCCCGGGGTCCGTCTCGGTGATTATACGTCTGAAGCCCGGGGGAATTGTAAACTGTTTTCGATGATTACGTTTCGGCCCGCCGGGGAGCGCGGCCATGCCGACCGCGGCTGGCTGAACTCCTGGTTCACCTTCTCGTTCGCCGATTATCACGATCCCGCGCACATGGGATTCCGCGCCCTGCGCGTCATCAACGATGACATCATCGAGCCCGGCAAAGGGTTCGGCGCACATGCCCACCGCGACATGGAGATCATTACGTACATGCTCTCGGGCCAGCTGGCACATAAGGACAGCACGGGCGAGCAGCACGTGATCGGTCAGAACACCGTGCAGGCGATGTCAGCGGGTACCGGCATCGTACACAGCGAATTCAACGCGTCCGACAGTGAGCCTTCGCATTCGCTGCAGATCTGGATCGAACCGGCGGCCGAAGATGTTGAACCGTCGTATCAGCAGATTTCGTTTTCGCCCGCCGAGAGACGCAACAGGTTTCGCCTGCTTGCCGGACCCGTCCGGCACGACGGCTCGGCCGTGATCCATCAGGATGTGTCGGTCTATGCGGCCGAAGTCGCGCCCGGGGACACGCTGCACCGCACGGTTGCCCCGGGCCGCTTTGCATGGGTTCATGTAGCCCGCGGCAGTATGCTGCTGAACGGGCAGAAGTTCGCTGCAGGGGACGGCGCCGCCATCAGCAACGAGACCGAACTGGCGTTTACCGGCGACGGCACGGTCCCGGCTGAGTTTCTGTTCTTCGACCTTGCCTGATGCAGGACGTTAATGTAGTGGTTCTGTTCAATTCGGGGGATGAAGTGGTGGAACGCCTGGCGCTGGCTGCCGCGGTGGGTGCCGTGCAGGGAAGGGCGTTTATCCGGCTGCGCCGCTTCCACGGTACGCCGGAAAGCCGCGAATACGTGACACCGCGCGATCCGGATGCGGAATGGGCGCATGCGTTCGTCATCGGCGGCGCGGCCTCATCTGAAGAAGCGAAGACCTGGATTGAGACATTACGTAAGCGCGCGGCACTGCCGATCATCACACTGGAAGGCGATACGCCGGAGGCGGCACGGCATACCGGCCGCGTGGCGGCGCAGATGGCGCGGGCCGCGCGCCAAAAACTCACGACTGAAAACTGACGATTGGCAACTTCCTAAGCCAGATCGAACTTCGTCTGGTGCAGCAGCGGATCGCTCTTCACGATCACCTGCTTGCCGAGCGATCTCTTCGATCTCCTGCAGGAATGAATTCTGGTTGCTCTTCAGCACCTTCGCCACTTCCGGATTCACGCGCAGCACCATGTTGCGACTGCTCGCTCTCGAGCGCCTTGCTGCATGCTGCTGCGCTTCCTGCAGAATCTCGCCGATCACCGTGCTGCACGCTCTTGATGTAGCCCGCGCCCTCGCAATACGCGCACGGGCGAGCAAAGCGTCCGCTCGAGCGACTGCTTCACGCGCTTGCGCGTAATCGCCACCAGACCGAAATCGTTGAACTGCAGAATCTTGTAAGGCGCGCGATCGGCCCGCATGGCGTCTTCGAGCGCCATGCATCACCTTCTGGCGATTCTTGCGCTCGTCCATGTCGATGAAATCGACCACGATGATGCCGCCCAGATCGCGCAGGCGGATCTGCCGCACGATCTCCTTGATGGCGTCGGTGTTGACCTTGACGATGGTGTCTTCGAGGCGATTCGACTTGCCCACGTACTTGCCGGTATTGATGTCGATCGCCACCAGCGCTTCGGTCTGGTTGATCACGATGTAACCGCCCGATTTCAGCCACACCTTCGGCCGCAGCGCCTTTTCGATTTCGGCCGTGATGCCGAACTCGTCGAAGATCGGATTCGCGCGCGTGTAAAGCTTCACGCGGCCGACCAGCGCCGGCTGGAACCGCTCGACGAAACTCAGAATGCTCGCGTACAGCTCTTCGTTATCCACCCAGATGGTCTTGAACGACGTGGTGAGCTGGTCGCGCAGAATGCGCTGCACCAGATCGAGATCGTGATGGAGCAGCACCGGCGCGGGCTTCTTCTCGGCCTTCTGGCGCATATCGAGCCAGAGGTTGTAGAGGAAGTGCATGTCGCTCTTCAGCTCTTCTTCGCTCTTGTTCTCGGCCGCCGTGCGGCAGATGAAGCCGCCGGGAATGCCCTGGCGATGCGTCTGCAGGACGCGCTTCAGGCGCTGGCGCTCTTCGTCGGACGGAATCTTGCGCGAAACGCCGACATGCTCGACCGTCGGCATGTAGACCACAAACCGCCCGGGCAGCGCGATGTGCGAAGTGATGCGCGCGCCCTTCTGTCCGAGCGGCTCTTTGGCGATCTGAACGATGATCTCCTGGCCTTCCTTCAGAAGGTCGGAGATGGAAGGCAGGACAGGGCGCTCGCGTTCGGCGCGCTCTCTTCCACCACGTTCTTCCCGGGCGCCACGTTCTTCCCGTCCGCCGCGCTCTTCGCGTCCTCTTCCTCCCGTCCTCGTTCTTCCCGCCGGGGCGCGACGGTGCGCTCTTCGGTCGGCGCCTGCACTTCGGAGCGGGCCTGACCGTCCCCGCGAGGCTGAGCTTCACCATCGCGCTGATCGCCTCCACGTTGATCCCCGCCACGTTGATCACCCCCACGTTGATCGCCCCCACGTTGATCAGTGCCCGGCTCCCCGCCACGCATTTTGCGGCGCATCCGGCGCGACACGCGATGCGGATAGCGGTGGCCCTGCTCGCGCAGGTGCGCCGTCAGACTGGTCGGGATGCGCGCCGGCTCCGGACCTTCTTCTGCCGCACCCTCCGCAGGCGTTTCGGTGTCCTCAATCATCTCGGGGATGATTTCGGATGCGCGGACATCGGCGGCCAGTTCCGCTTCAGCCAGTTCTCCCGCGCTGAGCCCTTCGTCCTCTACATCGTCGATAGTTTCTTCAACGGCCTCTGCCAACACCGGCAAATCGGCCGGCTCCTCGGCAGCCGCGGGCGCTTCGGCAACCGGCGGCGGCTCTTCGTGTGGAGGCGCTGCTTCAATCGGAGGTGCTGCCTGGACCGGGGAGACCGGTACGGCTATCCACGACGCAACCTCGCCGAAACCGGCCAGCGGGTGCTCGACCGGAAGTGCTGATTCCACTTCTGCCGGCCGGCTGGCTTCGACAGACGGAGCGGGCTCGGTCACCTCTTCAGCGTCGTCATCCGGTGAGTACTTTGCCAGCGACTCTCCGGGCAGGACAATGAAATCGTCTGCACTTCGTACCGCTGCCTCGTTCTCCGGCCGCCTCAGTTTCCGGTGCCGCTTCGGCCGCACGCGGCGAATTCCCGTGGTGAGAAGAACTTCGAATCCGGCAGCCCGCCGGGGCGCCCGCCGCGCCTTCTGCGGCCGCGCCGGCCGCGTCCGCCACGGTCGCGCGCGCCCTCCGGTCTCTCCTGTCTCTGTTCGGCCGGTCTGTCATCAACCAGCGCAGTCACTGTGCCGCCTGCTGCGTCGGTGGCGGCCTCCGCCGCGCTCGCCGCGGCCGCCACGGGTACTTCCTCCGCGGGCGCGGCTGCTGCGACAACGGGTTCCGGGGCGCCATTAGCGGTCCCGCCGCGCTCCATCTTGAGGACCTTTTCCTCGACGGTGCTGACTACGGCGTCGTATTCTTCGTTGTCCTCGAAGAAATCGGAAACGTAGAGGAACGCGTCGCGCTCCAGTCCGATATCGACGAATGCGGACTGCATTCCGGGCAGTACGCGCGTGACGCGCCCTTTTGGATACTTCCGGCTAAGGAATATTCTTTTTCGCGTTCGTGGAACAGTTCCACGACCTGGTCGTCATCGAGGATCGCCACTCTTGTCTCGTGGCGTCCTGCGTTGAGACGATAAGTTCTTTCGACATGCCATTTCTCCCGTTGGGCTCCACTGAAGAGCTCGCACCGGAGAGAATCCGGATCCGAAAAAGAACTGCCTACCCTGCGTAAGGATCGTCGCCGCCTCAGCAGAGAGGCAACGCACGACCGGAAAACTGAAAACCTCACGCCAGCCGGAGGGTGGAGGATTGCTCTGCACGACTGCTCAACACCCTGCATCAGTTGCTGGTGACACTTCACGCGCCACCTTACGGCTTCGGGAAACCGCTCATATTCGGAATACCCGGATCGCCATCGACCGGGTCCCGAGAGTCTCCATGGCTCCCAACTCTAAATCAAAATTCTGTAACTCTTGACAACCCTGAAAACGGATTCCGGAAGCACCTGACTTCCTCACATCCGCCACCACAAACCGCACAGCAAACCCGGCAACTACAGAAAAAATCAGTAAACAAACCTGCGTTCAATTCACAAATCTTCGGACGCGGACACTGTTCACCAGACCCAGCATCAGAAACGTGGACCAGATGCTCGATCCGCCGTAACTCATCAGCGGCAGCGGAATGCCGGTTACCGGCATTCGACCCACCACCATCCCGACATTTACCAGTATATGAAATAACAGCAGCGCTCCGACACCCATGCACATATACATTCCGGCGCGATCCGGCGCCGTCTGGGCATTCTGCACAATTTGCATCAACAGAACGAAGTACAGAATCAGGACCACCATCACGCCGATGAAGCCGTGTTCCTCGGCAAAGGCCGAGAAAATGAAATCGGTATGCGGCACCGGCAGGAAGCGGAGCTGCGTCTGGCTGCCTTTGGTGACGCCTTTGCCCCACGTACCGCCCGCGCCCACCGCGATCTTCGACTGAATCAGCTGATAACCGGTGCCCTGCGGGTCGCGCTCCGGATCGAGAAAGCTCACGATGCGCGCCTTCTGATACTCCTTGAGTGAAGCGTACCCGATCGGCAGCACCACCAGAGCCACCACCGCAATCGCCGCCCAGTATCTCCACGGCATGCCCGCCAGGAAAACGCCCACGGCGAGAATCGGGAGGTATGTCAGCGCCGTCCCCAGGTCCGGTTCTTTGGCAATCAGCGCCATGGGCAACAGAATCACGCCGGCGAGCTTCAGCAGGTCGCGCAGTTCCAGTTCATCTTTGTTGCAGCTCAGTCAGGAAGCGCGCTACCAGAAGAACGATCACGATCTTGGCGAATTCGGACACCTGCAGGTGGATGCCCGCCGGCAGCGCGATCCAGCGCGTGGAGCCGAACGCGCGTTTCCCGACCACGAGCACCGCCACCAGCAGCACCACGGCCGCGATGTAGAGCGGATAAACGCGCGTCATCAGCGCGTGATAATCGACGCTGGTCGCGATCCACATCAGCACGACAGCCGGCGGCGATGTAGAGGATCTGCTTCCACCAGGAGCCCTGCCAGACCGTGTCGTGCGTCGCGCTGAAGATCTGCAGCACGCCCAGTGCGCAGATGACCATCATGACGAAGAACATCGTCCAGTCGAAGTCGCGGATGCCGGCGAACTGAAACATGGATTAGTTGGATGCTCCCGCGGCAGTGGGGTTCGGAGTTGCGTCAAGCGCCGGCGGTGTCAGCGCGGAAGCGAGCGCATTGGCGGGATTCGCTTTCTGCATCTGCTTCGTCTGCTCGGCCTCGGCGACACGGAGCTTCTTATCGAAATACGCCTTAATGATGTCGCGCGCGGTCGGCGCGGCGTGTGCGCCCTGGACACCGACGTTTTCCCAGAGCACAGACACGGCGATTTCGGGCTTGTCGCAGGGAGCATACGCGACGAACCAGGCGTTGTCCTTTATGTCGCGGTGTGCTTTCTCGTATTCCTCCGAAGCCACCTGCGCGGTGCCGGTTTTTCCGCAGACGTCGAGACCCGGGATGCGGGCGCGAATGCCGGTGCCGCCCTCATTGACGACGCCATACATGCCGGAAACCACCTTCTTCACATTGTCCGGGTTGAGCGCCCATTCGTGCGGCTTCTCGGCTTTCGTGGCGGAGAGCAGCAGATGCGGCGTATGCCAGACTCCGCCGATTGCGATTCCGCTGAGCGCGCGCGCCATCTGAAGCGGAGTCACGGTTGTAGCACCCTGGCCGATCGAAACCGAGATCGTTTCGCCGGCGAACCATTTCTGGCGAAAATTGCGCAGCTTCCATTCCTCCGATGGAACGACGCCGGCAGCTTCGTTCGGCAGATCAATGCCGGTTTTGGCTCCGTAGCCGACCTGATGGGCATAGAAGGCGATGTTGTCGATGCCGGTCTTGTTGCCAACGCCGTAGAAATAGGCATCGCACGATGCCACGATGCCCCGATGCAGCGTGACATCACCGTGCACTTCGAGACACTTGTAAAAATGTCCGTAGAAGCTCGCGCCGCCGGCGCAGTGGAACACGGTGTTTTCGTCGATTGCGCTGCTTTCGAGACCAGCCAGCGCCACAATCGGCTTGAACGTCGACCCGGGCGCCCACTGCGCCTGAATGGCGCGATTGAGGAGCGGGTTGCCCGGATCGGTCGTGATTTCCTTCCAGTCTTTCGACTTGATGCGCACGGCAAACTTGTTCGGATCGAAAGTCGGGCGCGACGCCATCGCCAGAACCTCGCCATTCTGCGGATTCAGCGCCACCACGGCGGCGCGCGCATGCGGAAAATCGGCAAGGCCTTCATCGAGCGCCAGTTCTGCCACCACCTGCAGATCAAGATCGATCGTGAGCTGCAGATTTTTCCCCGGCCTGGCTTCCTTGATGCCGAGCACTTCGCGCTCGCGGCCGCGGTTATCCACCACCGATTGCCGCTCGCCGTCGACGCCCATCAGAATGTCGTTGTACTGCTTCTCGATGCCGGTCTTGCCGATGATCTGCCCTTGGTTGTACTTCGCGTAGTCGGGGATGTCGAGCTCCGATTCGCTGATTTCACCGGTGTAGCCGATGACGTTTGCGAGGAAGCCGTTCTGCGGATACAGCCGCCGCTGTGATTCGATGATTTCCATTTCCGGGAACGTGTCGGGATCGCGATGCGATTCGACAAATGCCAGATCGGCGGGCGTCAGTTCTTCTTTGATGATGATGGGCTCGTATTTCGGCCGGTTCTTATAGCGCTCCACCTTCCGGACAAGATCGTCGTAATCCAGATGGAGGCCGTCGGCGATCTCGTGCAGGTGGTCGGTGCGCAGGTTTTCGCGCGAAAGAATCACACTCCAGCTGGAATGGTTGGCAACGATTACGCGCCCGTCGCGGTCGAGAATCTTGCCCCGCGGCGCGACGATCGGCAACGCTTTAATACGGTTTCGTTCCGCGCGTTCGTTATAGATTTCGGGACTTTTGATCTGCAGTTCCCAGAACCCGGTCACGAGAAACAGGAAAATAGCGACGGCGAAGTACTGAAACACCGCCATCTTTGCCGGAAGCAAAACCGGGATCGTCCCGGAGTTGAATTCTGCCGGGGGCGGCTTCCTGTTCGGGCTGCTGTTCGACGGAGGAGAAGCGCACAAAAAGTGCCGTGGCTGTTTTCAGATTAGCAGAAAGGCGGGTAGGGTGTTTATCGGTTTTCAGTTCCGGAGCCAGCCGACACCACGCGACTGAAGACTGATAACTGAAAACTTACTCAGCAGGCCAGGTCTTCGCGGACCATCTTGAATCCGTCGAGGTTCCCCAGCACCGTCAGCGCAACCTGCTTCTGATCGAAGAACGTCTGCGCCACGCGCTGCACATCGTCCGCGGTCACCAGTTCAATGCTCTCCGCCAGTTCATCCAGCGAGAAGAACCGGTGGAAATGCATCTCCTGCCGTGCCAGATTCGACATCCGGCTTGAAGTCGACTCCAGACTCAGCATCAGCGAGCCCTTCAGATGATCCTTCGCGCGCCGCAGTTCCTCGTCAGGCGCAGGCGACTGCTTCAGGTCCGTAAACTCCTTGAGCACGGACTCGACCACCAGCTTCGCCGACTCGAGCGACGTCCCCGCGTAAACCGACAGGCAACCCGTGTCACTGTAAGGGTTCAGCTCCGAGAACACCGCGTAGGCCAGCCCCTGCCGTTCGCGAATGTTCTGGAAGAGCCGCGAACTCATCCCGCCGCCCAGCATCGTATTCAGCACATAGCAGGTGAACCGGTCCTCATGCGGAATCGGATACGAAGGCACCCCCAGACACACATGCACCTGTTCCAGGTCTTTCTTCGAACGCAGCGAGATACGCGCGTGCGTTGCCGGCGCCGCCTGGGTGGGCTCCGGATCGGCCTTGCGCAGCGCTTCAAAACGCTCCCGCGCCAGGTTCACCAGCCGCTCGTGCTGCAGATTCCCGCCGCGGTGATCAGCAGATTCGAAGGCGTGTAAACGGACTGATAGTAATCCCGCATCATTCCGCGGTTGAATCGCTTCACCGTTTCGCGCGTACCGAGAATCGGCTTTCCCAGCGGATGATCCTTCCAGAAATTCGACGAGAAGATTTCGTGGACCAGATAGTCGGGGCTGTCGGCGTCCATCTTGATTTCTTCAAGAATGACGCCCTTTTCCTTCTCGATGTCCTCGTCGCGGAAACAGCGGGTTCAGCACCAGGTCGCCCAGCACATCCATCGCGAACGGCAGATGCTCGTCGAGCACTTTGGTGTTGAAGCAGACCATCTCTTTTGCGGTGAACGCATCGAGATTGCCGCCGATCGAATCCACGGACCGCGCAATTTCCTCCGCCGACCGGTTCGTCGTCCCTTTGAACAGCATGTGCTCGATGAAGTGCGAGATGCCGTTCTCTTCCGCGCTCTCGCGGCGCGATCCGCTCGCGATCCAGATCCCGACCGAAACCGAGCGCACATGCGCCATGGTCTCCGTGATGACCTTGATCCCGTTCGGGAGCGTCGTCGTGAGGATGTCGCGTTCGCCCGTGTGGGCCTGCGCGGCTGCGCTTTCAGTGGATAGCAACGTGGTTAGCCTGCTTTCAGTTGTACCATTTTCGCTTCGGGGCTCACCGACGGTATCCCGCCCCCGGGTTTATCTGCCCGTATGTGTTACACTCGTTAGTGCCGCAACCGCTTGTAGGAATGGAACTTAGCGAGCTGCGGCAGGTCCTCCCGCCGGATCAGCCGGCAGTATCGTGCCACGCAGGTTTACCGCGCCATCTATCACCAGAAGGTCGGCGATCTCGTCCAAATTTCCACCCTCCCGGCGCGCGTCCGGACCGAACTGGCGAGGCAGGCTGAACTGGGCCTTCCGGCTCTCGACCACCGTTACGAATCGATCGACGGCACCCGCCGTTACCTGCTGCGCCTCAGTGACGGCCGAACGGTCGAGACGGTTCTGATGCCCGAAGCCGACCGCGACACGGTCTGCATCTCAAGCCAGGTGGGCTGCCCGGTCGACTGCAAATTCTGTATGACGGCGCTGATGGGTCTGGAGCGCTCGCTCACGGCCGGGGAGATCGTTGGCCAGGTGCTTTTCGTGGCGCGCGATAACGGCCTCTTGTCTGATCAGAAGCGGGCCGGCAACAAACGCTTCAACATCGTGATGATGGGGATGGGTGAGCCGCTGCTCAATCTGCCCGACGTACTCAAAGCCACGCGCATCCTCTGCGACCCCGACGGCGTCGGTATGAGCGAGCGCCGCATCACGGTGTCGACCTCCGGCATTATTCCGAAGATCGCCGAACTTGGGCCAGGCCGAAGTGCGGCCGAAACTGGCCATCTCGCTCAACGCCTCCACCGAGGAACAGCGCCAGGAGCTGATGCCGATCACGCGCAAGTGGCATCTGAAGGACCTGATCGAGGCGTGCCGCGCCTACCCGCTGCGTCCCTGGGAGAAGCTGACGTTCGAATACGTTCTGCTCGGCGGGGTCAACGATACCGATGCCGACGCGCGCCGCGTTGCCAGACTGCTGGCGAACCTGAACTGCAAAGTGAATCTGATCGCGCTGAATCCCGGGCCAGGTATTCCGTTCGTGACGCCGGCCCCCGAGCGCGTGGCGGCTTTTCACAGGAGATCGGGCGCCGCGGCATCCCGTGCTTCGTTCGCAAGCCGCGCGGCCTTGATATATTTGCGGCCTGCGGACAGCTTAAACGCAACAGCGCATGACAGTCATCATCCCCCACCATAAGACCAAAGAAGAGGCCATCCGCCTGGTCGACAGCCAGTCCGATCAGTTGTTCCAGATTCCAGGCGGCGGGGCAGTCCAGCTATCCGACCACAGGAAGAACTGGAATGGCTCGGCGATGGATTTCGCATTGACCGCCAGTGTCGGTTTCATCTCGCTGCCGATTTCCGGAACGGTGATCGTCGATGACACTAACATTACGGTTAACGTCGACCTTCCGGCGCTCGTCAGCAAGTTTATCGGCGAGGACAAGATCCGCGCCGGGGTGGAAGGCAGAGTGCGAGGGATGCTGAGTGCGTGATGCCCCCGAGTGCACCGGCCGCGGTAATCGTGCATGTCCCGGGCCCGCTTCGTGCCTACTGTGCGGGCGAAGCGCGTCTAGCCATGTCTGCCGGTACGGTGCATGACCTGCTGCTCGAACTCGAGCACAGGCATCCCGCGCTGTATCGCAACCTCTGTGACGAAACCGGCCGGGTGCGGCGGCACCTGAATGTGTTCGTCAACTCCGACCATGTCCGCGATCTGAATGGCATCGGCACTGGTCTTCGTACAGGCGACGTTGTTACATTCTTACCAGCAGTCTCAGGAGGGTGATGCGTGGCGGATCGAGTCATACTCACAATTGGTACGCGGAAGGGTGTTTTCGTTGCCGAGTCCGCTAAAGTCCGGCAGAGTTTCAAGCTCCGCGGACCATTCGGCCCCGGCGTCCCGGTGTACTCCACGCTGACCGACACGCGCGGAACGCCGACCATCTATTCTTCCGCCTGCAATCCGTTTTTCGGAATGAAAATACTGCGTTCGACCGATCTCGGCAGGAGCTTCAAAGAGACGAAATCGGCGCCCGCGTTTCCCAAAGACGATGGGCGCGCCCTGGCCAACATCTGGTCGCTGGAACCAGGCGCGGCGAAGAAGGAACTGCTGTGCGGTGTGGAACCCGCATCGCTGTTCCGCAGCCGTGACAGCGGCGATTCGTGGGAAATGGTACCCGGCATCAGCAATCATGAGCATGCGCGAAAATGGAACCCCGGCGGCGGCGGGCTCTGCATGCACACCATCATCCGCGACGGAAAACGCGTGCACATCGGGATTTCCACCGGCGGCCATTACGTCAGCGAGGACGGCGGCGAAACATTTCAGGCAGCGAACAGAGGCGTCGGCGCAGGTTTCGCGCCGGACCCCTATCCCGAGTTCGGCCAGTGCGTTCACAAAATTGTCCGCCACGACGATGCGCCGGGCCGACTCTACATGCAGAATCACGGCGGCTGGGCAGACTGGACCGGACCGGGCGGCCCGCGCCCCGATATCGGCGTCCTGCGCAGCGACGACTACGGCCATACCTGGCGCTCGATTGCCAAGGGATTGCCTTCGGATTTCGGCTTCCCGATTGTGGTGCATCCGCATGACCCGGATGTTGTCTACGTCGCGCCCCTGGAACCGGCCACGCGCACCTGTCCAGGCGCCGCACCAGCGGTGTGGCGCAGTGAAAACGGCGGGGAGTCGTGGAAGCGGCTCGCGCGCGGATTTCCGAAGAAGCAGAGTTACTTCACGGTGCAGCGCGACGCGATGGACATCGATGGGCTGAAAACTCCGGCTCTCTACTTCGGCACCACGACTGGCCAGTTGTGGATCGGCCGGGAAGGCGGCGAGCATTGGGACTGCCTCTTCGAATCGCTGCCGCCGATCCACAACGTCAAAGTGGCTGTGGTTTAAGTTTGTGGTTTAAGTTTGTGGGTTAAGTTTAAGGAGCGGCGAACCGCGAATGCGGCTCTCCGCAAAATTCGTGCGCGCCCGCATGCGTCAGTTTCGCGCGCGTATCCAGCCAGATGCGCCCGCCGATGCTCCGCCACCGCCGGCAGAACGCATAATCCTCGCTCAGATAATGCCCGCTTTCCGGATCGATCATGCAATCGAACAGCGCATACTGATTGGCACGGGTATCCGGCGTCGGTCCAGTATGCGCCGCCGTATACCGGCTTTCCGGAAACGCCGCGATCATGCGTTCGAACACCGGGCGGCGGATCAGCATACATCCGGCGCCCGCAAACGATCCGGTGACGAAGCCATCGCGTGACTCGAACTCCTCCCCCTCCGCCGGATACCCCACATACCGTAAGGCAGCCGTCTCGCGCGGCTCGCCGGACCGTACCCGTTCCTCCGCCGCCTCATCCCAAAGAATCATCTTCAGCGGATAGATCCCCGCCACCACATCCTGACCGAACCGGATCATGCGAACAATCTGCGCCGCGTCGAACGCAATATCCGCATCTACAAAGAGGAGGTGCGTGGCATCCGGCGTGTTCAGGAATTGCGCAACCAGGGTATTCCGGCTCCGCGTGATCAGCGAATCGCCGCCCAGCAGCTCGACGGATACCCGAAGCCCGCCCGCCGCTCCCGCCTGCAGCAGAGAAATCACCGACCGCATGTACCCCTGATGCACCATCCCGCCATAACAGGGCGTGGCCACGAAGATATGAAGATCCGAAGGATTCATGCCCAATTCTCCCCCCGATTCCGTCTGGACGAACATTTCCTCTAAGAGACTTTCGCATTGCCGATAACACATCATGGGGAGCATCGGAAATATCTCAGGCAGTTATCTGCAATCGATCGTCAGCAGCCAACTACAACAGCCTGGGGCGACGGGCCGCTCCTCCTCAGCCGTTTCCGCAGCAGGGCAGAGTAGCGACAACAGTCAGCTTTCACCTTTGGCCAACATTCTGAACCAGCTGCAGCAGCTTCAGCAAAGCAATCCCGCGCAGTACAAACAAGTGACGCAGCAAATTGCCACGAACCTCAACACTGCGGCACAAAGCGCGCAGTCGGCGGGCAACACGACGGCAGCGAATCAATTAACACAGCTTGCCACCGATTTCACGGATGCATCGAAGAGCGGTCAGCTTCCGAACGTGCAGGATTTAGCCCTGGCAGTCGGCGGAGGTGGCGGGGAGCATCGTCATCACCATCACGCGGCCAGCGCCACTGCCGGCGATTCAGACAGCAGCGCCCAGTCAACTGCGACCGCGTCTGGCAGCTCGAACTCAGGCGGGCTGAGCGCACTGCTGAATAGCCTTTCGAGCAGCGCTCAAAGCGACAGCCAGACGGCATCGCTCAATCCAGCGACGATCATCCTTCAGACCCTGGAAAATGCGGGGATCAACACGATGAACACGTAGTTTCACAGCGAGCGCCGACCGCGCAGATTTTGGAGGGCCAGGGTTTCGACCTGCCGTCGGGTTTACCCGGCGCGGAGCGTTACGAATTCCGCGGGTCTGATGTTTCCCCCTGATCGTCCAGTTGCTCAGTCCGAAATCGTCATCGTCGGGCCTTTGACGCTTGACGCTTCATCGGCCAGCTTGATCACGATATCCGCGATCTCGTAATAACCCTTTGCGCGCCGGTCATCCGGCCCGAATGTCGCAATCGGTTTACCGGTGTCCCCGCCGATGCGCACATGCGGGTCGAGCGGCAGTGCGCCCAGGAAGTTGATGTTCATCGCCAGCGCCGTTCGCTTTCCGCCGCCGGTGCTGAAAACACGTCGATGCGCTCCTCGCAGTGCGGGCACATCAGGTAGCTCATGTTCTCGACGATCCCCAGAATCGGCACCTTCACCTGCTCGAACATCCGCACCGCCTTGCGCGCGTCTTCGAGCGAAACGTCGGACGGCGTCGTCACCACCACCGCCCCCGTCACCGGCGCCGTCTGAATCAGCGAAAGCTGCACATCGCCCGTGCCCGGCGGCAGATCGATCACCAGATAATCCAGCTCGCCCCAGTCGACGCCGCGCAGAAACTGCTGGATCACGCTGTGCAGCATCGGTCCGCGCCACACCAGCGGCTTGTCGCCCGGACTCAGAAAACCCATCGACATCAGCTTCACGCCGTAGTTCTTCAGCGGCTGAATGCGCTCGCCGATCGCCGGCGGGCGTCTGGTTCGATGCCCATCATCAGCGGCACGTTCGGACCGTAGACATCGGCATCGAGCAGCCCGACCTTGTGGCCCAGCCGCGCCAGCGCGATCGCCAGATTCACCGCTACCGTGGTTTTTCCCACGCCGCCTTTGCCGCTTCCGACGGCAATCAGATTCCGCACGCCCGCTATCGGCTGCTTCGGCGGCATCGCCTGCGCATTAGGACTCATTTGGCTCCATTCTTTCGATTGTCTTAGATCGTTTTGGTCTGTCCGCCGTCGGCATCGATCAGCGAACCCTGCAGCAGGCGCCCATGCGGACTCAGCAGGAACGCGACCAGCGCCGCAATGTCCTCCGGTTCGCCGATGCGCGCAATGCGCTGCTGTTTCAGAAACTCGTCCTCGCTCTTGTCCTTCAACTGCGCCGCCAGCCGCGCCGTCCGCACCGGGCCCGGATTGATGGCATTCACCTGCACACCGTCCTGAATGCCTTTCTCCGACATAGCCTTCGTGAAAGACAGTACTGCCGCGTTCACCGACCCGCCGATCGTGAACAGCGCACCCGGCGTGCGTCCGCCCGCGCCCACGATGTTCACGAGCGACCCGCGCTGCTTCTTCAGATACGGCCACGCCGCCCGCGTCAATCGCACCGCGGCAAAATACTTCAGCGCGAACCCATCGATAAAATCGTCGTCGGTCAGATCTTCGAAATCGCCGCGCTTCGTCGCGCCCGCGTTGTTCACCAGGACGTCGACCGTGCCGAACTTCGCGACCGCCGCATCCACCACTTTCGCCGCCGACTCCGGCAGCCGCAAATCCACCGCCACGTGCAATGTATTCGACCCGATCTCGGCCGCTGTCTTCTTCAGCAGTTCCTCATCGCGTGCGCACAGGACAACATTCATCTCCTGCGCCAGACGCAGGGCTATGGATCGTCCGATGCCCCGATTGGAGCCGGACACTATGGCTGTTTTCATTTGGTCGTTTCGATTTTAACCGGCGTGCCTGAGATCAGCGAGTCGGGCGGATTCAGGATCAGTGATTCCTGCGGCCGCAGCCCGGCCAGCACTTCCAGCGAATCGCCGAAATCGCGCCCGATCGTGATCGGTACCAGTTCCGCGCGCCCGTCCCGCACCACGGCGGCACGCAGTCCCTCCGAGCGGAACAGCACGGTGGTCACCGGGATAGTCACCGCCTGCGCCGAAGCGCCGGTGTACTTCAGATGCACCGAAACGTACGCGCCCGGCAGCAGTTCACCGGTCGGGTTATCCACGTCCACTTCGACCAGCAGCGTGCGCGAAGCCAGATCGATCGAGTTCGCATTGCGCACCACGGTCCCCTTGAAAGTTCGTCCCGGAAACTCGTTGAGCGTCAGCGTGGCGGGTGCGCCGTTCTGCGCCGCCTGCTCGTAGTCTTCCGGTACGCTGATGAACACGCGCAGCCGGTTCGTCGCCGAAACGTGGAAAAGTTCCTTGCCGTTCGAGGAGCCCGAACCCGCATTGATCAGATCGCCGATATCAGTATTCCGCGCCGTGATCACGCCATCGAACGGCGCATAGACCTTCTCATACGACTGCAGATCCTGCAACCGCTGCACATTCGCCGTATTCGAATCGACCGTGGCCTTTTTCGCGTTCATATCGCTCACGACATTGTCCGTATCCTGCCGTGCCACCGCGCCCTTTTTCTCCAGCGTCACCATACGCTCGGCGGTGATTTTGGAAAGGTTGTAATTGGCCTGTGCCGTCTCCAGATCCGCCCGCGCCTGCTGCAGCTGATGATCCACTTCCGGCGTCTCGATCTCCGCCAGCAGCTGCCCCGCCTTCACATGCGCGCCGATATCGAAGTACCACTTGCGCAGATAGCCGTTTGTGCGCGCATAAACCGGGGAATCGATGAGCGGTTGCGTATTGCCCGGCAGCACCAGCTCCTGTGAGGCATTGGTCATCTTCGGGTGCGTCACCGAGACATCCAGCACCGCGGCGTCGTGCGTCTCCACCACCAGAGTTTTCTCGGCCGACACTCGCGTGGTGATGCCTTTGTACACAAACCAGCCGATCGCGCCGAACGCCACAAGCAGCGTCAGCACCAGCCAGAGGCTCATAGCCCGCTTTGGCGACGCCTCTTTGGTCTGAGTCTCCCGGGCATTCTGCTCCGCTTTCAAGACAATCTCCGATTCGTTATTGGTGAGCTGGTTCATATTGTGGGACTGCCGGACTGGTCTTTCGGATCAGGTTGTGTATCAGGGCGAATACGCAGGGAACGAAAAGTAAGGTGGCTATCGTGGCGCAGATCAGTCCGCCGATCACGGCCCGGCCCAGCGGCGCATTCTGCTCGCCGCCTTCGCCCATACCGAGCGCCATCGGAACCATACCTATCATCATCGCAAGAGCGGTCATGATCACCGGGCGGAAGCGCGTGAAGCCCGCCTCGATCGCGGCCTGAAGCGCATCGCCGTGATGCGTCATCCGCTCCCGCGCGAAGGAAACCACCAGGATGCTGTTTGCCGTCGCCACCCCGATGCACATAATCGAACCCATCAGCGCCGGCACGCTCAGCCGCGTCTCCGTCAGAAACAGGAACAGCTGGATGCCGGTGAGCGCGGCGGGCAGCGCCGTGATGATGATAAACGGATCCAGCCACGACTGGAAATTCACCACGATCAGCAGGTAAACCAGCACGATCGACGCCACCAGCCCGGCCACCAGCCCGATATAGGACGACCTCATCGTCTCCAGCTGGCCTTTAATCGTCACGGTCGATCCGCGCGGCAGGCTCTTCTCTGCCGCGTTCACAAGCTTTGTGATGTCTTTGCCGACCGAGCCGAGATCGCGCCCTTCCACGGAGCCATAGATATCCACCACGCGGTGGATGTTGAAGTGATTCACCACGGCAGGTCCGTTCGTCCGGTCGATTGCGCTCACGTCGCCCAGAATCTCCTGCCGGCGCGCCGTGGCCGAGTTGATCGGCACGTTCTGCAGATCCTGCAGCGAATTGATCCGATACTGCGGGGTCTGCGTCACCACGTTATATTCCACGCCGTTTTTCGGATTCAGATAAAACGTGGGCGTCGTCTGAAAACTGCCGCTGAGCGACACCAGCATGCCGCCGGCGATATCGTACTGCGTGTAACCGCCCTGCTCGGCCTTCGTCCGGTCGACATTGACCTGCAGAGTCGGCTGATCGAACGGCTGCTGAATGCGCGTGTCGACCACCCCCGGCACCTGACGGATCTGGCTCAGCAGACGGTCGGCCCATACCCGGTTGGCCTGGATGTTGGCGCCGTCCACCTGCACATCGAGCGGCGCGGGCAGGCCGAAGTTCAGGATCTGCGTGATCATGTCCGCCGGCAGGAAATAGAACGTGGTGCCGGGAAACTCCGCCGCCAGTTTCGGGCGCAGCTCATCCACCCACTGCTGGGTTGGCCGGTGATGTCCTTCGCGCAGAGACACCAGAATGTCCGAATCTGCCGACCCGATCACTCCGCTCGTGTTGTATGTCGTGTTGATGCCGCTGTACGGCAGCCCCATGTTGTCGACAATGTTGTCCAGCTCCGCGGCGGGGATCGTGCGGCGTATCGACTTGTCGATCTGGTCGTTGAGGCTGGCGGTCTCTTCGATACGCGTGCCGGTGCGCGCGCGCAGGTGCAGCCGGAACTGGCCGTTATCGCTCGACGGAAAAAAGTCCTGCCCCAGCCACGGGAACAGCAGAAACCCGCAGGCGCACAGCCCGAGGAATGCGGGCACAAAGACGAAGCGCCGGTAAACGAAAGTCGTCAGCAGCAGTTCATAAGCGAGGCGCACCCGTTCGAACCCGCGCTCGAACAGCCTCTGCAGCAGAACCAATGGATTGCGTGTGGGGCGCAGCACGTGCTCATGCGGCCGCAGCAGATACATCGCCAGCGTCGGTACCAGCGTGCGCGACAGAAGGTATGACGCGAGCATCGCAAACACCACCGCTTCCGCCAGCGGCACGAACAGAAACTTTGCCACGCCGCTCAGGAAGAACATCGGAATAAACACGATGCAGATGCAGAGGGTCGCCACGAAAGCGGGCACCGCAATCTGCTGCGCACCGTCCAGAATGGCCTGCCGCAGTTCTTTGCCGAGCTCCAGATTGCGGTTGACGTTCTCGATTTCCACCGTCGCGTCGTCCACCAGAATCCCGACCGCGAGCGCCAGTCCGCCCAGCGTCATGATGTTGATGGTCTGCCCGATCGCGCTCAGACAGCAGATCGAAACCAGTATGGACAGCGGAATCGAGACCGCAATGATGATCGTGCTGCGCCAACTGCCAAGGAACAACAGGATCATGACGCCCGTCAGACACGCGGCAATGACGGCCTCCCGCACCACACCGGAAATCGCCGCCCGCACGAAGATCGACTGATCCGCGATGGGTTCGATCTTAATCGATGGCGGCAGTGTCTTCCGGATTGCCGGCAGCGCGTCGAGAACGCCCTGCACCACGCTCAACGTCGAGGCGTCGCCGTGCTTCAGCACCGAAATCAGCGTGCCGCGCTCACCGTTCAGCCGTACGATGTTCGTCTGCGGTGCGAAGCCGTCCGACACCGTTGCCACGTCCCGCACGTAAATCGGTGAATTGTTTGCTCCGAGCTTAATCGGCAGGTCGTTCAGCTCACGTACCGTCAGCGGGCTCGAATTCAGCTCCACGTTGTACTCGAACGGGCCGATCTTCGCCGTTCCCGCCGGAAGAACGATGTTCTGTTGTCCGATGGCGGTCACGACGTCGCCCGGCGACAGTCCTTTCGACTGCAGCAGCGAAGTGTTCAGGCTCACGTTGATCTGCCGCTGTTTGCCGCCGAACGGATAGGGCATCTCCGCGCCCGGCACCGTCACCAGATCCGGCCGGATGAAATTCTGGGCGTAGTCGTTCAGTTCCGATTCTGAGAGCGTGTTGCTCGAAATCGCCAGCTGCAGAATCGGCACGGTCGACGCGTTGTAGGTCAGGATGAACGGCGCCGCGGTCCCCGGCGGCATGCTGTGCAGCTGGCTCTGCGAAATCGATGTGATCTGCGCGTTCGCCGTATCGATACTGGCGCCCGGCTGCAGAAAAGTCTTGATGATCGCGCGCCCATTCAGCGTGATCGATTCGGTGTGCTCGATGTTGTTGACAACGGTCGTCAGACTTCGCTCGAAGACCGACGTGATACGCCCCTCCATCTGTTCCGGGTCCATGCCCGTGTACTGCCAGATAGTGGCGAGCACCGGGATATCGATATTCGGGAAGATGTCGGTCGGGGTGCGCGAAATAACGATGGGGCTCGCCAGTATGATGACCAGCGCCAGCACGATGAACGTGTATGGACGCGAAAGGGCAATGCGAACAATCCACATAGGTTGTTGGGTATCTGATGAGTTAAGGCTGGAAAAAGCCGCGAATAGTTACTTACATCCCAATTCTAATAAACGATCCATAAAGATTTCGCGCCGACGGCGCGCCAAGGCGAACTCCAGATGGATGCCGCCCGTAACTAAGCCGCCCTTTTCATCCAATGCCGGAGGCCGCGCCGGAACCGCGATCGCAGAAGGGTCCCGTCTTCGGTGCGCAGCCGAATCACGGAAGTCATCGGATCCTCACCGTTAGCTGCTGCTTCGAGTGACTTCAACTCGATAGCCAGCACTCTGCCGCGGCAACTTCGCAGGTGCGCGTCGTAACCCTCCAGCGGTTCGGAAATCCACTTGAACAGCCTGTCCTGGGAAAACGCATAAACCCGCAGGCTTTCGGCCACGAACAGGTACCCCGCCCCTTCATCGAAGGTTACGCCCGTAATCCCGACCGGCGCTGCGAACCCGCTGAACCATTCCGGACTGGCCGGGTCAACGATGTACACCGCATTCGCGGCCGCCACCACGAGCGCGTGCGCTGTCTCCCAAGGAATCACTTCGAGGTTGCGTCCCCGCGCGCACTCGAACACACCCGTCCACATGGTTTCCGACCCGCCCGACCCGGAATAAATCGCCGTCCGTACGAAAACATCATCCACGTCGCCGGTTCTATCCAGAGGAAACGTATACTTCCATACATCAATTCCGTTCGGTGAAGCCGCGTTGTATTCGCGCACGCGCACTGCCCGCACATAGCCGGTACTCATCGCCATAACGCCGCAAATTATGCACGGACTCTGCCGATGTGCGGCATGCATCAATGTGTGCGACGGCCGCTCCCGCCCCGGTGTTAATACTCTGACTACACACACCTTGCGGCAGTATCGCGGGATCCGACGCCACCATGCCTTCGTGCGTCACCGTCCTGCCCGGCGTTGAGCGCCTGCCTGGAAGAATCCGCCGATGATTCTGAAACCCAGGTCTTCAGGACGCCGCGCGGGAAACAGGCCAATCGCCCCGCCCCCGCGATACTTTGTACATTCGTTGGCCGGTGGACGTCCTGGCGGCCGAAGGTGCCCGAAGCCGTTATTGAAAAAACGTCCCATGGAAATTGCCTCAGGGCGGTGCCGGAGAAGACAACGGGCCCGCATGTTGGCCGCATAACGATGAATCCGGTGCCTCTGAATCCGGACGTGCCCCTCACAGTTTCGTTAGCACATCCTTGTGCTGTCGTCGGCCCTCGCCGGGTGCGCGATGCTCAGAGCAAGTGCGCTGACGGCGGCGATGGCGAAATATTTGCGGTGTTGCTCCGTTTCATGACGAATCTCCGGTTTGCTCGATTGATTCATCGTGTCGATTGACAATGCAGGCCGGCGTTCCTACTTTCCTATACAGGGGGCTCTTTTCGTCCTTAAAGCGAAGTGGAAGTGTTCCCGTTTGGGCCCATCCCCTACGGGCTGGGGAACGGCCGGACGCCGGGCTCGGGACGATAAAATCCGGGGCGGTCTTTCCTTTATTGCCTTCCCAGATGGGCGCGGTCCCTTTCGTTCTCCGCGCAGACGTACTCCAATACGTCGCTGTCTGGAATCAGCACCTCCGTCGCCTTTACGGTAAACGGCCGGGTGTACGTCCTGGGATCGTCAATCGTCAACTCCAGATCCATATGACCGAAATCACGCCGACGGAACCGCTCCCGAATCCGCAGATCCTCGCTTTGCGGGTGTCCCATTGCATCCAGCCAGCCCTGGTCGTTGAAGCCTGCCGCATCAACGACGAGCGTATCCCCCTCCCAACGACCCACCGAATAGCCCATCCACGTCGGCTGCTGATCAACCGGAAGCGGACGGCCATCCGTGTATATCTGGCGGTACGTGTTGCTCTCTTCGTAGAGCACCGCGATCACTGTCGGTGTCTGAATGATCTTGAAAGGGAGATAGTTGTCGAGTTCGCCGCGAGGAATGCCCTGCGGAACACACCGCGTCGAGGGACTCTCACGGTTTCCGCCCTGAGAATGTCTCTGGAACAATGAGGCGGCTTCGGGACGCAAAGGCGCTTCCTCCGGCTTGAAGTCCGCCAGGATATTCAGGAAGTACTTCGAGAAGGTACGCGGGTCGTCTCCGGGAACCACAAAATCCTTGAACGCGTCGCCGAACAGCCGCTCAATCTCTCCGGGGGGAGCGTACGCGGCCTGCCACACGCCGGTGAGATCCGGCTTGCCGTTGGGAGCCCTTGGCGCCTTGGCGGTCAGGTTCGGTTTGCCGTCGCGTGTGCGCGGCGTTCCGGGCGTAGGGTAGTGCAGCCATTGCGCGTGCGTGCTCATGGCGAGGAGCACGAATAGCCCCGCCAATCGCGGGTTCGGCACGTTCACCTCCAGAAGTTCAAATGCTACTGTAGCCCAATCCTGCGGAATCATTCTATATCCGCGCTATGACGTGACTATCCGGCCGTTTGCAAACATTTCCCCAACACCGACCTCCGCGGGAAAGGTAAGCTGGACTGCCGGCTGCGACATGAATATGGGCTTTGAGAACATGAATGTGCCGCCACCGAGGGACCGGGAATTAAACCTGCAATTCTTGTGCGTTGAAAGGCACCCCGTCCATCGAGTGCCGACACTCCGCTTCCGAATGACCCACGCCGAAACCGGGGAAGAACTGGGCGCGATCAATCTTCGCTCCGGCTCGACTCCTCACATCGAACGGTACGCGGGCCATGTTGGGTTTTCAGTTCACCCGCCCCACAGAGGACATCGCTATGCGTCTCGCGCGCTTAAGCTGCTCGTTCCCATTGCCACACGATTGAATTTTAAGGGCCTTTGGATTACGTGCGATCCGGAGAATATAGCGTCGAGACGGAGCCTGGAACTGGCCGGTGCCAGGTTTGTCGAGGTCGTCAATGTTCCCGAAGACTGCATCATCTACAAGGCGGGGCATCCCCGGAAGTGTAGATACTGGGTCGGTCTCAGTGCTGCTCAGACGGAAGATCCTCCGTAGCGGCGGAGCGTATACCGATCCCCGAGGAGCCAACGCGTGACCGCCGCGCGGATTTGCCAAAACTCCTGCTTTTCTGCGAGGATAGATGATTCAGCCTACATGTTTCGGTTCGAAACGGCTGGGGAGTCCCACGGCGAATGTCTCGTGGCAACCTTGACAGGGCTCCCGGCTGGTATACCTATCGCCCTCGACGAGATCGATCACGAACTTTGGCGCCGCCAGCAGGGCTATGGCCGCGGCGGACGCATGAAGATCGAGACCGACCGCGGCTCGTGTTGTATCCGGCGTCCGGCACGGCCGCACGATCGGCTCGCCCATCGCCCTGATTATCGAAAACGCCGACTGGAAGAACTGGACTGAATCTCTGCCGGTCGAACCCGGCGATCCCGCGAAGCACAAGTCCGTCTCGCGCCCCCGGCCCGGCCACGCCGACCTCGCCGGCGCCATCAAATACAACCTGCCCGATGCCCGCTATATCCTCGAACGTGCCAGCGCCCGTGAAACCACCGCGCGCGTCGCCGTCGGCGCCATCGTCAAGCAGTTTCTCTGTCACTTCGGTATCGAAGTCCTGAGCCATGTCGTCGCGGTGGGTCCGGCCCGGCTCGAGCGCGCCGTCGAATGGCCCGAGCTGGTCGATCTCAGCCGGCGCACGGAGGTCCTCCTCGGCTGTGTCGATCCGGATGCCGAGAAAGAAATGAAAGCCGTCGTCGACGAAGTTTACCGAACCGGTGACACCGTTGGCGGCATCTTCGAAGTAGTCGCCCACGGCCTGCCCCCGGGCTTGGCTCCCACATCACCTGGGACTCCCGGCTCGACGGCAAGCTCGCCCAGGCCATCGTTTCCATGCAGGCCGTCAAAGGCGTGGAAGTCGGCTGGGCGGAAGAAGGCTCGCAAAGTTTCGGCTCCAAAGTGCAGGACACCATCCATTACGACCGCGAGGGTCGGCGTTTTTTCCGCGGCGACAACCGCGCTGGCGGCCTCGAAGGCGGCATGACCAACGGTCAGGATCTGCGCGTCCGCGGCTTCCTCAAGCCGATTTCGACTCTCCGCCGTCCTCTCGAATCGGTCGATCTCGAAACGCGCGAACCGGCCAAAGCCGCCTACGAACGCTCCGACGTCTGCGTGGTCCCCGCCGCGGGCGTTATCGGCGAGGCGATGGTGTCGATAGTCCTCGCGGCAGGCGATGCTCGAAAAATTCGGCGGCGACTCGCTCGCGAGAGACAAAGCGCAATTTTGACGCCTATCTCGACCAGGTACGGAATTTCTAGATGCTGTACAAGGTAGTCCGGTATCTCAACAACCCGATCCTCGAGCGCCCGGCCGCCCCGGTTGCCGATCGGAATTCGATACGCCCGAACTGCACTCGCTCGTCGAGGACATGTTCGAAACCATGTATGCTTCTCATGGCATCGGTCTGGCCGCCCCGCAGATCGATATCGGGAAACGGCTCACGGTGATCGACGTTTCAGGGGCGGAGGAAGAGCAGGAGCCGCAACGCATCGTTCTCATCAATCCCGAGGTAATTTCGAAGGAAGGCAGGCAGACCGGCGAAGAAGGCTGTCTCAGCATTCCCGGCTTCCGCGAGCCTGTGACGCGGGCGAAGAAAACGCTGGTACGTGCCCAGCGATGCCAACGGGGACATCATCGAAGTGTCGGGCGAGGATCTGCTGGCCCGCTGTCTTCTGCACGAGATCGATCACCTGAACGGTGTTCTCTTCATCAACCACCTGAGCGCGCTCAAACGCGACCTGATCAAGCGCAAGATAAAAAAACTGCAGAAGGCGGGCGAATGGGAATGACGAGGCATCTCCTGCCGCTTGCTCACGCGCGCAGTTCAGCACAGACGTCACAGAACCGCGACCGTGAGGGAGCGGCAACGCAAGGCCGATTTGCCCGCGAGGTTCGCCAATGAACCTCATCTTCCTCGGCACGCCCGAATTCGCCGTCCCCACACTCGAAGCCATCGTCGCCGCGGGACACACTGTCTCGCTCGTGGTCACGCAGCCCGATCGTCCCAAAGGCCGCAAACAGGAGCTCACGCCGTCTCCCGTAAAGGCCGCTGCGCTGCGCCACGCGATACCGGTCTTTCAGCCCGAACGTATCCGTCAACCAGAAGCCCAGGCTCGCCTTCAGGAACTGAATCCCGAAGCCATGGTTGTTGTCGGCTACGGCCAGATTATCCCGCAGAGCATTATCGATATCGCCCCGCTCGGCATCATCAACGTCCACGCGTCGCTGCTGCCCGAACTGCGCGGCGCCGCCCCGATCCAGTGGTCGATCGCGCGCGGCTGCACCCGCACCGGCGTAACCACCATGCGCATCGATGCCGGCCTTGATACCGGCGACATCCTGCTCGAATGGGAAACCCCCATCGGCCCTGACGAAACCGCGCCCGAGCTTTCCGCGCGCCTGGCCGCCGCCGGCGCGGACCTGCTGTCCGCACCCTCGCCGGTCTTTGCGCCGGAACCATCCAGCCTCGTCCGCAGGACAATGCGCGCGCCACTTACGCGCCCATCCTCAAAAAAGAAGACGGGCGCATCGACTGGAGCCACCCGGCCAGCAAATTCACAATCTGATTCGCGGCTTTCAACCCTGGCCCGGAGCGCACACCTCGTTCCGCGGCCAATCGCTGCACCTTTGGCGCTCGCGTCTGGTTCCGCAGCGTTTTCTGAGCCAATTCGGGGACCTGCCGCGGGCGCGCTGATCATGAGCAGGGCGTTTTCGCCGTCGGCGGAGACGGCGCTGCTCTGGAATTACTCGAAGTACAACTCGAAGGCCGTAAAAAAATGCCGGCGGAAGTATTCGCCAACGGCCATCGTCTGACGACATAAGATCGACTTGGAAGACAATGAGACCTTTCGACTTACCACTTGGATTTAAGTACGCCACCACGTACGCTGGCATTCGCAAACAGGAAAAAGACGACCTTGCGCTGATTGTTTCGGCCGTGCCCGCCGCCGCCGCGGCCGTGTTCACCACGAATCAAGGTGCAGGCCGCGCCGGTCAAACTCGCCCGCGCCAATATGCGCGCTTCGAAAGGCGTTTGCGGCGCCATCCTGGTCAATGCCGGCAACGCCAACTGCGCCACCAAGAGCGGCGACAAGGTCGCCGCTCAACACCACCAGGGCGCTGGCGAAGCTGCTCAAGCTGCAGCCCAATCAGGTGCTGCCCGCTTCGACCGGCGTGATCGGCGTGGAACTGGATGAGAATCTGATCCTCTCGAAGCTGCCGAACTGGTCGAGAAGCTGAGCGACACGGGCTTGCCCGATGTCGCGCGCGCCATCCTCACCACCGATCTGCAGCCGAAAGGCGCTTCGCGCGAAGTGACGCTGCGCCGCGGTATCGTGCGCATCGCGGGCGTCACCAAAGGCTCGGGCATGATCCATCCGCGCATGGCGACCACGCTCGGCTTCGTGATGACCGACGCCGTGATCCCGCAGACGCTGCTGCGCCGCATGCTGGTGCGCGCCACCGAACTCAGCTACAACCGCATCTCGGTCGACGGCGATACGTCGACCAACGACACGCTGATCGTGCTGGCCAACGGCGCTTCGGGCGTGCGGCCCGATCCGAAGGAGATGAGCGTTTTCGAAGAGTCTCTGACGGAGACTCTGCAGTCGCTCGCGCGCCAGATCGTGCGCGACGGCGAAGGCGCGCGCAAACTGATCGCCGTCGAAGTGCACGGCGCCATCAGCGATGCCTCGGCCGCCGCGATTGCCCGCTCGATTTCGAATTCGCCGCTGGTGAAGACCGCCATCGCCGGTTCCGATCCCAACTGGGGCCGCATTCTTTCGGCTGCAGGCAACTCGGGCGTGAACTTCGATCCTTCGACCGGTCGAAATCACGCTGCAGGATGTCAAGGTTTGCCGCAACGGCCTGGCCTCTCCGTTCGACGAAGGCGAAATGAAGCTGCGGCTGGACGATACGGACGTGTCGATCGTCTTCCGGATTTCAGGTAAAGGGAAGGGAAGCGCGACTTTCTGGACGTGCGACCTGACGGAAGATTATATCCACATCAATGCGAACTACCGCACCTGATCTTAGTGGGGCCAGGCTCTCCAGGGGCACCCTCTGGGTCCCGCCGGGCTTCCGCCCGGCGTGTGCGGGGGCAAGATACATCGCTGGCTGTTTCCTTTTGCTTGTGGGTGCTCTTTCAGCGCCGGCAGCGCCGAAGACCCCACTGACAGCGCTCGCCGCCCTTGCTACCGCTCTCGGCGAGAATGATCCCGACGGCGCCCTCGAATTCTTCGACCCGAATTTGTCCTCCTACGGGCAAATCGAGCAGAAGATCGAAGCCGTCACCGCGCAGGACGACATCTCCTGCTCGATCGAAATCGTCACCGACACCGAAGTTAACGGCGTACACAAGCTCGATCTTGACTGGTTCATGCATTTGAAATCCCAGGGCGCCGCGGCGCAGGTGGAAGAACGCCGGGAGCGCGTCGAGGTCGAGATGCGCCAGATCAAAGGTGTGTGGAAGATTACTTCAATCGCGCCGATCAAGATCCTCGACCCGATAGAAATCAAATAGCGCGCAGCACCAGCACCACGTTCAATCCCCCGAACGCGAACGAATTCGACATTGCGCACTCCACCTCGACCGCGCGCGCGACATTCGGAATGCAGTCGAGATCGCACTCCGGATCCCGCTCCCTGAAGTGAATCGTAGGCGGCAGAATGCCGCTGCCGAGCGCCAGTATCGTGGCCGCCGCTTCTATGGCCCCCGCCGCTCCCAGCGTGTGTCCGTGCATCGACTTCGTCGACGAAATCGCAACCTTGTTCGCGTGTTCCCCGAATGCATGCTTCAATGCGGCAGTCTCTGTCACGTCGTTCGCGGTTGTCCCGGTGCCATGCGCGTTCACGTACCCGACCTGCTCCGGCACGACTCCCGCGTCCTTCATTGCCAGCCGCATCGCCTTTGCCGCGCCCTCCGCCGAAGGCTGCGTAATATGGTGCGCATCGCTCGACATGCCGAATCCCGCGATCTCGGCCAGGGGCGTCGCACCCCGTGCCAGCGCGTGTTCGAGCGATTCGATCACCATCATCGCCGCGCCTTCGCCCAGAATCATGCCGTCGCGGTCTTTCGAAAACGGGCGGCACACCGTCGGCGATACCACGCGCAGCGCCTCCCAGGCTTTCAGACTGCCGAGGCTGAATGGTGCTTCGCTCCCGCCCGAAATCGCCACTTCCGTCATTCCCGACCGCACCATTTGAAACGCCAGCCCGATCGCATGCCCCGACGATGCACATGCCGTCGAAATCGTGAAAGCCGGACCCGTGATTCCGAACTCATACGAAATCGCGCTCGCGCCTGCATTCGCCATCGTTTTCGGAATCGACATCGGATGCATCCGCTGCCTGCCCAGTTTGTAAAGATCCTGGAATCCCTGATCCTCCGTGCTCTGCCCGCCGACGCACGAGCCCGTGACAATCGCCGCACTCTCGCGCAGCTGGTCCGTCCATTGGATCCCGCTCTGCGCCACCGCTTCCCGCGCAGCCACAACCGCGAAGTGCGCAAACCGGTCGAGCATGTCCGCTGCTTTCGGTTCAAAATAATTCTGCGCGCAGAAGCCTTTCACTTCACCCGCGTTCGGAAAACGGAGAGCAGAGCAATCGGGCGCAGTAATCGCCGCGATCCCACTTCGTCCCGCGCACAGCCCCGCGAAGAACTGTTCTCTGTTCAGCCCCAGCGCCGAAAGAACACCGATGCCGGTGACCACCACCCGCCGCATCAGGATGCGGCTTTCATCTCGACCAGCCGGACCACGCCATCCACCACCTCGCGCACGCTGCGAAGCTTCTTCACTTCGTCGTCCGGCACGTTGATGTCGAATTCGTTCTCCAGCGCGAATACGATGTTGACGCCGTCCATCGAATCGATCTCCAGTTCTTCGAACGTGCTGTCGATCGTGACCTGCGCCGGATCCTTGCGCTGTGTCTCGCCGATGATCGCGAGGATGCGGCCGGTTATTTCGTCGTTTGTCATCGTTACCCGTTAAACAACTGCGAGACGGTCTCAAAATGATACCCCTGCTCCAGCAGCGCGGGCACAATGCGGCGCACGGCTTCGACCGTCTGGCTGATGTCAGGATCGTTCCGCAGCTCACGTGCGTCGTGCAGACACATGATCGCGCCGTCCTCCACATTCGCCAATAACCGCGCGGCAATCGCCGCCGCCGGAAGCTTCCAGTCGCGCCCGATCACGGTCCACATCACGCCCGTCAGCCCCAGACCTTCCTGCATTTCGCGAAATCCGCACCACCGCACACCATACGGTGCGCGCATCAGCGCGGGCGTTCGGGAAGTCACCGCCTGGATTGCCTCCTGCGCCCGTGCAAACTCATCCACTATTTTTTTGCTGCGGCAAAGTGCCAGATTCGGGTGCGTGTGCGAATGGTTGCCTATCTCGTGCGGTCCCGCACAGACCGCCTGGCTGATCCCCGGCGCACGCTGCACATTGGCCCCGCATTGGAAGAACGTTGCAGGCACGCTGTATGCCGCCAGAACATCGAGAATGTCAAGCGTAGCCGGACTCGGCCCGTCATCG
The DNA here is from genome assembly GCA_963709215.1 of Terriglobia bacterium. Classification (GTDB taxonomy): domain Bacteria; phylum Acidobacteriota; class Terriglobia; order Bryobacterales; family Bryobacteraceae; genus BOG-234. The sequence goes on from CAVPVO010000002.1 coordinate 1,123,662, forward strand.
AAGGTCAGTGCAATCGCCCTGCGACCGGGCTTCCCCCGCCACAGCGACGGCCCGAAAACACTCGATGACCGTCCGCGCACAGCCCAACCCATCCCGGCCACCGCGGCTGCAGTGACCGCCAGCGCCCGCATCGCCGCCGCCATTCAGACGATTTCTTCCGTCGCCGGATCCCATCGCACGGTGCGCCCGGCATAGAAACTTTCGATCGCCATGCTGCACGCCACCGACACGCGATACCCGATCTCGAACGGACAATTCGGCGTGCGTCCCGTGCGGATCGATTCGAAGAAATTGTCCATATGCGCGTGCGGCGCGGTACTGGTCTGGCCCAGCATCTCAACGCCTTCCGGCCGATTCACTCGCTGCGGCAGATAGCGAATCTGCTGGCCGCGCGCGATGGTGCCGTCGGTGCCCAGCACATCCTCCGTCACGCCCAGCTGATTGTTGCCGAATCCGGAGTCCCACGAAAACAGCAGCGTCTCGTGCTCCATCACGACGTTCATCGTGTCGGGCACTTCGCGACCGTCGACCCAGCGATAGAGCCCGCCGGTCATGGTGACCGCATGCGGAATCGCGAGGCCCATCACCTTGTACCAGAATGCAATCTGCTGCGACATGCTCTCGTGCACATTGCCGCCCGAGTAATCCGTGAACAACCGCCAGTTGATGAAGCGGTCGGCATCGAACTCGCGCGCCGGCGCCGGTCCCAGAAATCCGTTCCAGTCGATCGTCTCTGCCGTCATATCCGGATACACCGGCCGCGTCCACTGCGGCTTGCCGTGCGGCGTGTTGCGATACATGTGTGCGCGAATCGCCGTCACCTGACCGACCGCGCCGCTCGCGAGGTAATTCGACGCATCCGCCACATGGCCCGTCGAGCAAACCTGATGCCCGATCTCGACCGCGCGATTCCCGGCCCGCTGATACGCCACACGCATCGCCTTCGCCTGATCGAGCGTGAACGCCATCGCCTTCTCAACGTAGACATGCTTGCCCGCGTTCATCGCCGCGATGAACGCGTCGGCGTGCAGATGCTGCGGCGTCGCAATGATGACGGCGTCTATCGACGGATCGTCCAGCACCTGCCGGTAATCGACACACGTCTTCGCGACTGGCAAGAGCTTTACCGCATCGGCCAGCCGCCGCGTATAGACGTCAGCGAAGGCTGCAATCTCGACATCGGGCGACGCCATCGCTTCGCGAGTCAGGTGCGTGCCGCGATCCCCGACGCCGATAACGCCAACGCGCAGCCGGTCATTGGCGCCGAGGACGCGGCCAGTCGCAAAACTCCCGGCGAGGCCGGTAGCCACGTGACCAATGAAATTGCGCCTGGTCTGCATAAGACTCTGTTCCAGTTTACCGGAATGTAATTAACCGCGGCCGCCGGGTATCGCTTGAATTTGAACGGCCGCATCAGAACGGGATCGCGTGGCGGCTGATCTGTTTGTCCGCTGCCAATCGATACGATAACGCTCGCCCGGCAGTGCAATCCAAAATAGGCGCTTGTAGGCAGTTCCGCGCGCATGGTGGTACAGCGCTGCCGTTCGACCGAAAAATCCCCGGGTGTGCGGAGATCCCTGAAAGTTGAATCGCTGCACGTCAAGGTGATGACAGAATTCGTGGCAGAGCGTGCTGAAGAATGTCCCGAAGGAGGTTGTTTGATTTCGGACTGCCGTCCGCATCCATACGCGTATCACGTTCGTGCCAGGTCGATAGTCGCCAAACAGTTCCGTAGAGGCCACCGTCACGTCGCCCAACTCCCAAACGCGGCGGGGCCGCGATCCGAGTATCCGAATCTCTGGACACCTGACCTTATAGAACTCTGCCGCCGCGCCAACGAACTTGGCGCAAGCCAACCTGACGACCCTCGTTTGGCCGGATGCCAGAGCTTCTTCGATGGCGGCTGTCAGCTGTCGTAGACGGTCGTTCTTGGGCACCTTCAGGGTGCGCAGCCCGTCACTTTTCTTGAACTGCGTCCTCAGTATTTTGTTTCTTGGTAGCGCGTCGGTCAGCACTATCGCACCACCTCTTCGTCAGTTGCGCACCGTTCAAGGCAGCGTTGAATCCACGCGTTGAGCGATTGCTTGCGGTTGTCAGCTATGGCCGCGAGGCGCTTGCGCAGCGTCTCCGGTATGCGTAACGTGATCCGCGCTTCCGGGTCACCGGCCTCGGGCATTTCGCCGAACTCTGCCTCGTATAATTCTGCGCGGCAATGTTTCTCCATCCATTCTTGCGCCGCTTCAAGTTCGAGTGGCCTGATTTCCTCCTCGGGGTCAGAGACCTCCGAGGATACAAAAAGGAAATATGCACCATGTCGCGTCTTTAAAAGAGCCTCTTCTAACGGATAGTCGTTGGACGCCCAACGCCCAAGCAGGCTCGCCGTCTCGGTGTTATATGTCCTACCGTCGATGATTCGTTTACAGCGAAAATTGTCCATTTCGTTCACCTCGCCACTTGACGTCAAGTGAATGTTAATACAGTTGGCGTCAAGTGTCAACAGATGACGTCAAGTGAGATGCCATCCCGTTCTTCACCCGAACGATACTCCCGAACACAGCGCCGGATATTTTGCGGCCCTCCACGAGCAGCTCCGGCTGCGCTCGTATTGCCAAATGCGCCCGAATATCTGGTGATCGACCACGCCGAAATGCCGACCGAGAACTGATTTGAACTGACAGCTGACGGCTGGTAGCTGACAGCCGTATTCCTGGTACCATTGAACATTCGATGTTCAAACGCGTCCTCTGGATCGTTCTCGACAGCGTCGGTGTTGGCGAAATGCCCGACGCCGCGGCTTACGGCGACGCCGGCAGTGACACCATCGGCAACATCGCGCGGCAGCGCGGCCTCAACGTCCCCAACCTCCTGCGCCTCGGGCTCGGCAACCTGAAGCCGATCCCCGAACTTCCGAAAGTCGATCATCCCGAAGCCGCTTTCGGCCGCTGCACTCTCGCCTCGCCCGGCAAGGACACAACCACCGGCCACTGGGAGATGGCGGGTATTCATCTCGCGAAACCTTTTCCGCTTTTTCCGCACGGCTTCCCGCCCGCCGTCATGGACGAATTCGAGCGCCAAACCGGCCGCCACGCCATCGGCAACAAAGCCGCCTCCGGGACAGAGATCATCAAGGAACTCGGCGCGGAACACATGCGCACCGGCTCGCCTATTGTCTACACCTCCGCTGACAGCGTCTTTCAAATCGCCGCGCACGAGCAGGTCATCCCGCTCCCCGAGCTCAACAGCATGTGCAAAATCGCGCGCGCCATTCTGCGCGGGCCGTACGAAGTCGGCCGCGTCATCGCGCGTCCCTTTGAGGGCCAGCCCGGCACGTTCGTCCGCACCGCTAATCGCCACGACTATGCCGTCCCGCCTCCTCCTGGCATGCTGCTCGACCAGCTCTGTTCGAACCAGGTCGGCGTCTGCAGCGTCGGCAAAATTTACGACGTTTTCCTCGGACGCGGCATCGGTCCGCACGTTACGACAAAGAACAACGCCGACGGCATGGCAAAGACCTTGGACGCCATGCAGCACTTCGACGCCGGCCTCATCTTCATCAACCTCGTCGATTTTGACCAGCAGTACGGCCATCGCAACGACGTCGAAGGCTACGCCCGCGCCATTGAGGAATTCGACGCCTGGCTACCCGCATTCCGGGCCGCGATGCGTCCCGACGACCTCGCCATCTTCACCGCCGACCACGGCTGCGACCCCACCACCCCCTCCACCGACCACAGCCGCGAGTACACGCCCCTCCTCGTCTTCGGCGCGCACGCCAAATCCGGCGTCGACCTCGGCCTGCGTGCCACACTGAGCGATATCGGTCAGACCGTCGCGGCAAACTTCGGCACATCCATCGAACACGGCATGAGCTTTCTGGGAGCTATCGAATGACGAGACGTCCCGTAATGGCGGGAAACTGGAAAATGTACAAGACTCCCACGGAGACGCACGCATTCTTCGAAGCGTTCAAACCGCTGGTTGCGGACTGTACGCATTGCGACATTGTCATCTGCCCGCCCTTTCCCAATCTGCCCACCGCGGTCGAAGAGGCGCGCGGCAGCAACATCGGCGTGGGTGCACAGAATCTCTACTGGGGCAGGGAAGGCGCGGTTACCGGTGAAGTTTCCGGACACATGCTGCAGGCCATCGGCTGCCAGTACGTCATCGTCGCTCACAGTGAGCGCCGCCAATATTTCGGCGAGTCCGAGCCCGATGTCGTGCGCAAAACCACGGCGGCTCTCGAGTACGGATTGACGCCGATCGTTTGCCTCGGCGAGCGGCTCGAAGAACGCGAGACCGACCGGACCGAAGACGTGCTCGGCGCGCAGTTCGATGGCGGGATCGCGCCCCTCGAATCCGAACAGTTCGCCAAAATCGTAATTGCTTATGAACCCGTGTGGGCTATCGGCACCGGCAAAACCGCGACCCCCGAAATCGCCGCGGCGGCGCACCGTTTCATCCGCGCGAAAGTGGCCGCGAAGTTCGGCGTGAAACCCGCCGAGTCCGTGCGCATCTTATATGGTGGAAGCGTCAAACCCGACAACGTAAAAAAGCTGATGGCGGAGCAGGAAATCGACGGCGCTCTGGTGGGCGGTGCCAGCCTCGACCCGTCGTCGTTCGCGGCTGTCGTCAAGTTCTGAAAAGCCAAGTTCTGAAAAGCCAGGTTCTGGAGTGCCGCGCGTTTGCACACGCGGCCCAAGCCGCGTTAGACCAGATGCTCCGTATTGAAAATCTCGCGAAAGTCTACCGCTCAGGTGACAAAGACCTCGTGATCTTCCGCGACCTCTCGCTCGACGTTGCCGAGGGCGAGCAGGTAGCCATCATCGGCGAGAGCGGCGCGGGCAAGAGCACTCTGCTTCACCTCATCGCTGGTCTGGATTCGCCGACGGCGGGGGCGATATACTACAAGCATACGAATATGATTGGGCTCGCTGAGCCCGCGCTTTCGGAGTTCCGTAACCGCCAGATCGGCTACGTCTGGCAGCAGCACCACCTGTTACCTGAGTTTTCCGCGCTCGAAAACGTCAGCATGCCCCTTCGCATCCGGGGCGAATCCGGCGCGCAGGCCTCCGTCGCCGCGCGTGCGAGTCTGGAGGAGGTCGGGCTGGCCGAAAGAGCTCATCATCGTGCGGGCGAACTTTCCGGCGGGGAGCAGCAGCGCATTGCCATCGCGCGGGCTCTCACGTCGAATCCGTCGCTGCTGCTGGCCGATGAGCCCACCGGCAATCTCGATGAGGTAACTGGCAAAATGATTTTCGATCTGCTCGATGAAGTGCGGCGGCGACGCAGTCTCACCACCATTCTGGTGACGCATAATCTCGCGTTCGCGCGCCGTTCCGACCGCGTACTGAAACTGGAAAGTGGCGGACTGCGGCCCGAAAACCGCGTACTGGGAAGCGTGTGACCGCCGGGTGTGTAAATTTTTACGCGCGCTTTGCAACTGCGTGGCAGCGAAGAGTATCTTAAATATATAGGCTGTGCGGCAAAGGGAGTACCCATAACTAATGTTCGAGCGTTACACGGAAAAAGCCCGGCGTGTCATCTTCTTCGCACGCTATGAGGCGAGTCAGTTCGGGAGTCCTTACATTGAGACGGAGCATCTGTTGCTCGGACTTCTTCGTGAAGACAAGCAGCTGGCGAACCGTTTTCTGCGTTCGCACGCAGCGGTCGATTCTATCCGGAAACAGATCGAAGGACACACCACGGTTCGCGAGAAAGTTTCCACTTCGGTCGATCTTCCGCTGAGTCACGAGTGCAAGCGCGTTCTCGCCTATGGCGCGGAAGAAGCCGAGCGCCTGAATCACAAACACATCGGCACGGAACATCTGCTGCTTGGCCTGCTGCGTGAAGAAAAGTGCTTTGCCGCGGAGATCCTCCACGAACGCGGCCTGCGCCTCTCGACAATTCGGGAGGAACTTCAGCGGTCGCAGTCTGAAAAGGTAGCCACCAGCCGGCCGAAAGAAAGTTCGCTGCTCGCCGAGTTCTCGCGCGACCTCACCCAGGCCGCCATGGACAACTCGCTCGATCCGCTGATCGGCCGCGACTATGAGCTCGAACGCGTGGTGCAGATCCTGTGCCGCCGCACGAAGAACAATCCCGTGCTGATCGGCGAACCGGGCGTCGGCAAGACCGCCATCGTGGAAGGCCTCGCGCAGAAGATCGCTGAAGGCGACGTGCCTTCGTTCCTCGCCGACAAACGCATCCTCGCTCTCGATTTGTCTCTCATCGTTGCCGGCACTAAATATCGAGGACAGTTCGAGGAGCGTCTGAAAACCATCATGAAAGAGCTGATGGAGAATCAGAACGCCATCATCTTCATCGATGAGCTGCACACGCTCGTCGGGGCAGGTTCCGCGGAAGGCTCTCTCGACGCCGCCAACATCTTGAAGCCGGCCCTGTCACGCGGCGAGATTCAGTGCATCGGCGCCACCACGCCCGCCGAATTCCGCAAGTCGATCGAAAAGGACCGATCGCTCGAACGCCGTTTCCAGGCCGTCAAAGTTCCGCCGCCCAATGAAGCCGATGCCGTGAAAATCATGTTCGGCATCAAGGACCGCTACGAAAAGTTCCATGCGGTCAGCTATACCGACGATGCTATCGAAGCCGCTGTCTACACCTCGAGCCGCTATATCCCCGACCGCTTCCTCCCAGACAAGGCCATCGACCTCGTCGACGAGGCGGGCGCGCGCGTGAAGTTGCGCCAGACCACGCTTCCGAGCGATCTCGCCGACATCCAGAAGCGCATCAAGTTCATCGTTCACCGCATGGAAAACGCCATCGCGAATCACGAATTCGAGAAGGCGCGTTTCTATTCCGACGAAGAGCGCAAAGAGCGCGAGAACATGCGCCAGTTGCGGGAAAAATATAACCTCGACGACTCCTCCACCGGTGTCGTAACGAAAGAAGACATTGAAGACGTGGTTGCCCGCTGGACCGGCGTGCCGATGACTTCCATCAAAGAGGAAGAGATCGCCAAGCTCCTTCGCATCGAGGAGGAACTGCACGCGCGCATCATCAGTCAGGATAAAGCCATCTCGGCTCTCGCCCGCGCCATTCGCCGCTCGCGCGCCGGTCTGAAAGCATCCAGCCGCCCGGCCGGTTCATTCCTGTTCCTCGGACCCACCGGCGTCGGCAAGACCGAGGTCGCCCGCGCGCTCGCCAGCTTCCTGTTCGGCAGCGAAAAGAGCCTCATCCGCTTCGACATGTCCGAATTCATGGAGAAGCACTCGGTGTCGAAGCTCATCGGCTCGCCTCCGGGCTATGTCGGATACGAGGAAGGCGGCCAGCTCACCGAGCGCGTGAAGCGTTCGCCCTATTCGATCATCCTGCTCGACGAAATTGAGAAGGCGCACCCGGACATTTTCAACATCCTGCTCCAGGTATTCGAAGATGGCCAACTCACTGACGGCCTCGGTAACCAGATCGATTTCAAGAACACGATCATCATCATGACCTCGAACCTTGGTGCGCGTTTCCTAGAAAAGCGCGGCCATCTCGGGTTCCAGGCGCCGGCCGTGGAAGGGCAGGCGTCCAAAGTTGAGGATCAGGTGCGCGGCGAAGTGAAGCGCGCGTTCAATCCCGAATTCCTGAATCGTCTCGACGACATCATCCTCTTCATGTCGCTCACCGACGATGATCTGATCAAGATCATGGACCTGCTGGTCGAGCAGATTAACAAGAATCTGGAAACCAAGCAGATCAGAATCCGGCTCCACACCGATGCCGCCAAGTACATTCTCGAGAAGACCTGCGCCGACCGCAGCTACGGTGCGCGCCCGCTGCGGCGCGCCCTGCAGAAGTACATCGAGGATCCGCTGTCCGAGGCGCTGATCCAGGGTCAGCTCCCGCGGCCTTCCGAGCTCGACATCTATCTGGGAGATACCGGTATCTATTACCGGATCGCCAACCAAAGCCCGCTGCCGATTTCTGCCGAAGAGGTGCCGGTGGCCGCTGGTGAGGCACCGGCCGCAGAGCCCGCACTGTCGCCCGGCGTGCCGCTCTACACGTTCTGATGTACCACCGGCGATCTAGTCGCCGGTTCCGGGGCCGCGGCGCCTACTTCAGCTGCCGGTATCCGCTGTTAAAGAAAACCAAGGGCTGTCCCGCTTCACAGCGCGCCCTTCGCACCTCGCCGATCAGCACTGTGTGATCGCCGGCTTCAAAAGTCTGCACCACGGCGCACTCCAGTTGCGCCAGAACACCGCTGAGCAGTGGAACGCCGGACGCGTTGGCCGTCCACTCCAGACCGAGAAACCGATTCTCCGCCGTACTGGAAAACCGCCGCGAAAGCTCCTCCTGATCTTCGCCAAGCACATTGATGGCGAAACACGAGCTGGTGATGAAATGTCCCAGGATCGCGTTGCGCAGGTCGATGCTCACCAGCACCAGCGGCGGATCGAGCGAAACCGACGAAAATGAATTCACCGTCATGCCCGTGCGGATGTCCCCCGGTGTCGACGCGTCGTGACGACAGTGATGCCCGTGGCAAACTGCGCGCAGGTTCGGCGATACTGGCGCGCGTCCACATGAGGTAAACCGACGGGCGAATCAAGCCCCGGATCCCCGGCCGCGCGCGCCTTGCTTGACATCGAGATAACCCTAATTCTATCATCAGTTTGACAGGCCGATCCGAAAATCCCGGAGGGCCGTTTGATCAAGCTCGACATCATTAACGAAGTCGTCAACAAGACCGGCATCACCAAGACCAAGGCCGAAATGGCCGTCGAGACCGTTTTTGAAAAAATGAAGCGCGCCCTCGAGCAGGGCGACCGCATCGAACTGCGCGGATTCGGCGTCTTCACCGTGAAGCCGCGCAAGACCGGCATCGGCCGCAATCCGCGCACCGGCGCTGAAGTGTCGATTCCGCCCGGCAAGGCCGTGCGCTTCAAGCCGGGCAAAGAACTGCAGACGCTACAGTGAGCCCACGCGCTAGTGCCCGGCGATCATGAAGGGTGTTCCCGAGGTGTGTTTCCAGAAGATCTGATCGAAAGCGCCGGCACCGCCTCGGCTGAAATCCGGACGTCGCGCTTTACTTCGGCCAGGTCCGCATCGTTTACCGCGCGCCGCGCCAAAGCCGCCTCTGGCTGCATGTGCTGCTGCTTCGTCGCGACGCTGTTCACGACCACGCTGGTGGGCGCGCACATGCAGTACAACTTCAGCCACAATCTGCCGTTCTTCGATCTCGAGCAGCGATCTCGATATCTTCACCGTGGGACTGCGCAGCCTCGCGCTCTTCTTCGCCGGCCTGCCGTTTTCGCTCACGCTGCTGACCATCCTGATGGCGCACGAACTGGGCCATTATCTCGCCTGCGTTTATTACGGCGTGGATGCGACGCTGCCGTTCTTCCTGCCCGCGCCGACGCCGTTCACCGGCACGTTGGGCGCATTCATCCGCATCCGTTCGGCGATCTACAGCAAACGCGTGCTGTTCGACATCGGCATCGCCGGGCCGCTGGCGGGCTTCATTTTTCTGGTTCCCGCGCTGGGCGTGGGCCTCGCTTTTTCGAAAATCATTCCCGGCATCAATCATCAGGGCTCGATGCAGCTCGGCGTGCCGGCGCTGCAGTGGATGCTCCAGAAGCACGATCTTCCCGGGCGTCCCGGCGGCCGATATTTATCTGCACCCGGTGGCGCGCGCCGCGTGGGTGGGCATGTTCGCCACCGCGCTCAATCTGCTGCCGGTCGGCCAGCTCGATGGCGGCCACATCGTCTATGCGCTGCTGGGACGCTCGCACAAGTGGATCACCTGGACCTTCCTGCTCGCGCTGCTGCCGATGGGCAAGTTGTGGAACGGCTGGTGGTTCTGGGCGGTGCTGCTGTTTCTCTTCGCCCGCCGGCATCCGCCGGTCTACGACGAAACGGACATCGGCCTGCCGCGCATCCGGCTCGGCGTCCTCGCACTGGTTGTCTTCATCCTCTGTTTCTCGATCGCGCCGATATTGGCTGATGCTGTCTCGCCAGCTGCACTTAGTGGGCCAGGCTTTCAGCCTGCCGCCGGGCTTCCGTCGCGCTTCATTCCGCGGCTAATGCAAATCAGCGCCACGATCGTCACCCTGAACGAGGAGCGCAACATCGCCCGCGCCATCGGGAGCCTCGGCTGCGCCGACGAAATTGTGGTCGTCGACAGCGGCTCCACCGACCGCACGCGCGAGATCGCGCCGCAGCTCGGTGCGCGCGTGATCGAAGAGCCCTGGCGCGGTTACGCCGCGCAGAAAAACTTCGCCGCCTGCAGCGCGACGCACGACTGGATTCTCTCGCTCGACGCCGACGAGCAACTGACTCCCGAACTCGCAGTCGGAAATTCTCGCGCTCAAGACCAGCGGCCAGCATTCGACGGCTACACGTTCCCGCGCCTCGCCCAATACCTCGGCCGCTGGATTCACCACAGCGGCTGGTATCCGGACCGCAAGGTGCGCCTGTACGACCGCCGCAAAGCGAAGTGGGTCGGGCGATATGTTCACGAAAGCGTGCGTGTCGAAGGTTCGGTCGGCGAGTTGCACGGCGATCTGCTGCACTTCACCTGCGCCTCGCTTTCCGAACATCTGCGCACGCTCGACCGCTACACCACCCTCGCCGCCGCAGGAAGTCGCCGCGCGGCCAGAAACCGGTGCCGCTTCAGCCGGCTCGCCCTCGATCCCGCCTGGACTTTCTTCCGGACTTATGTCATCCAGCGCGGCTTTCTCGACGGCCCCCAGGGACTCGCCATCGCCTGGATGGCCGCCCTCTACACATTTCTCAAATACGCCAAAGCGTCCTTTCGGAATGAAAATCCTCCATCTCGATAGCGGACGCGAAATGCGCGGCGGCCAGTGGCAGGCGCTGCGCCTGCATCGCGGACTGCTCGCGCGCGGCCACGATTCTGTTCTGCTCGCGCGCGAAAGCTCGCCCTTATTCGCGATGGCCCGCGCCGAAAGTCTCCCCTGCGAACAGATGCGCCCCCTGCGCGTGCGCTCCCGCGGCTTTGATCTTCTGCATGCTCACGACGCGCGCAGCCACTCGCTCGCCGCATTGCTCGGGACGGTCCCGCTCGTAGTCTCCCGCCGCGTCTCGTTTCCCGTCCGCCGCTCGGCCTCGTCGCGCTGGAAATACTCTCGTCCTCAGCTTTTTCTCGCCGTATCGCGTCATGTGTCTGAGGAACTCGTGCGCGCCGGAATCGAAGAGAATCGCATCGAAGTCGTATACGACGGCGTCCCCGTTCCGCCCCAACCCGCGCACGGCAACGATATTCTCGCCCCGCACACGCTGGATCCCGAGAAGGGCATGGCGCTCGCGCTCGAAGCCGCAAAGCTCGCCGGTATCGACCTGAAAATCTCGTCTGATCTTGAAGCCGATCTGCCCCGCGCCCGTGCCCTTGTTTACCTCACGCATTCCGAGGGCCTCGGATCCGGCATCCTGCTTGCGATGGCGCACGGCGTCACCGTCATTGCGAGCCGCGTCGGCGGAATTCCGGAGCTGATCGAAGACGGCGTCAACGGCATTCTTGTCCCCAACGATCCCGCGGCCGTAGCCGCTGCTTTCCGCCGCATCGATCCGGCATTGGGCCATGCCGCGCGCGCCCGTGTGATCGATCGCTTCACGGAGGACCACATGGTCAACGCCACTCTCGCGGCATACGAAAAGGTTCTTGCCCGTGGTTGAGTTTCTTGCCGGCGTCTTCGGCCTTCTGATCGGCAGTTTTCTCAACGTCTGCATCTACCGTTGGCCGCGCGACCTCTCCGTCGTCCGCCCGCGCTCTCGGTGCGTCGCATGCGAGCAGCCCATTGCCTGGCACGACAACGTCCCGGTCCTGAGCTTTCTCTTCCTGCGCGGCCGCTGCCGGAAATGTCACGTGCGCATCCACTGGCGATATCCGCTCGTCGAACTGCTCACGGCTCTGGCCTTCGCCTTCTGGGTTCACCACAGCGGACTCACGCTCATCGCCGCCAAATACTGCGTCTTCTCCGCCATCCTCATCGCGCTCATCTTCACCGACCTCGATACGCTGATTCTTCCCGATGAATTCACCATCGGCGGCTTGTTTATCGGCCTCGCCTTAGCCTTTTTCGCACCGGTTCCGGATTCCACTTTCCGTCTCGCCGCAAGCCTGTTCGGCTGGCTGCCGGGCCCGCGCGGATCCGCACTCGGAGAAGCCCTCCTCGGCGCCCTTCTTCCCGCCGGCGCGCTTTGGCTCCTCGGCTGGATTTTCGAGAAGCTCCGGCACAAGGAAGGACTCGGGCTTGGCGACGTCAAAATGCTCGCCATGGTCGGCGCCTTCCTCGGTATTCAGGGCGCACTGCTCACCATCGGCGGCGGCGCGCTCGCCGGAACCATCATCGGTCTCGCCTTCATCAAACTGACCGGCAAAGACCCGTCGAGTTATCCCCTGCCGTTAGGTTCATTCCTCGGAGCCGCGGCACTGCTCGTGTCGATTTTCCTGATCGCCTGAACCACTGGCCCCGAAGAGTCGTATACTCGCGTTTGACCGTACAGGCCATCCTTATCCAGTACCAGTCCCGCCTGCGCGATCTGGAGACCACTGTCTCGCAGGCGCGCCTTCACAGCAGTATCGCAGCGGCAGCCCTCGCGGTTGCGATCGTCATGTTTCTGACCCTCGGCTTCTGGGCCATCGGACGCCAGATCGCACCCTGGTGGCCCCTCGTACCACTGCCCGCAACTGTGGCTGCAGCGCGCCGCTATCGAATCGAGCGCCAGTCGAGATACCGATCTTCCCGCCTTGCGCGGCTCTACCATCGCGCTATCGACCGCATCGGTGGAAACTGGTCTGGCGGGGCAACAGGCGAGGAATTTTCGCCGTCCGAACACGCCTATGCCCGCGATCTGAACCTTTTCGGCGAAGGCTCTCTTTTTGAACTTCTGTCCACCGCCCGCACCGCGGTGGGAAGGAAAGGTCTTGCCAGCTATCTGCTCGCCGCTCCTCCCGTGGCTGAAATCTCTGAACGTCAGCAGGCAGTCGCGGAACTGCGCATGCGCACCGATCTCCGCGAACGCATCGCGCTTCTTGGCGATTTCGAGGTGCAGGAAACGAAGTGGGAAACCTTCGCGGAATGGCTCGACTCGCCGCGGATCGCGTTCAGCCGGCTGTTCCGCATAACAGCGCTTGTCACTTCGGCGCTGCTCGCGGCGCTCTTACTGTGCGGCCTCACCGGCCTGATTCCATGGGACCGCGTCGCCTTCGGTGCTGCGCCGCTGCTGGCCTTCCATACCGTAGCCGGGCTGATCCACCGCCGCCGCGTCAACCGCGCCATCGAACGGGTAGGCCCGGTGTCCGTCGAAACGCAGGTATTGCGCGGTGGCCTTTGCCTGCTCGAAGAAACGGAAGTCGCTTCGCCCAAACTGCGCCGACTTTCGGAGCAGGCGCGCCACGCATCCCGGACCTTGCGCGGACTCGAGCGCCTCGTCAACGCGCTCCACGAGCGCAACAAGGACTGGTTCTATCTCCCGAGCCTCGTTCTGCTGCTGGGCACTCAACTCCTCGCTGCCATCGAAGAGTGGCGTGGGAAACATGCGTCGCAACTGACCATGTGGCTGGAAGTATGGGCTGAATTCGAAGCCCTCAACTCACTCGCCACCTATGCGTACGAGAACCCTCAAAACACCTTTCCCGAATTCGTGTCTGACTGTGTGCGATTCGAGGCCGACGCCCTTGGCCACCCGCTGATTCCAGACGATTCCTGCGTTCGCAACAGCGTCCGCCTGAATCAAGCGCGCAGGCCAGACCACGGGCGAAGATCAAGGGCCAGCCTGATCCAGGATAAGCAGAGCAGTGCGGCTGCGCCTCTGGTCAGTCCGTTGTGCGCGAACCAGGGAATGGATTGCCGCCTCCTCGTGATCAGCGGCTCCAATATGTCCGGCAAGAGCACACTGCTGCGCGCCATCGGCCTGAATGCTGTTCTGGCGTGTGCGGGGGCTCCGGTCCGTGCGCGATCGTTGCGCCTGTCGCGGCTTTCCGTCTGCGCCTCTCTCTCTGTCGTCGACTCACTCGCGGCGGGCAAATCGAAATTCCTCGCCGAAATCGACCGCCTGCGTCAGGCCATCGAATCCGCATCATCGGGCGCCGGAGTCCTTTTTCTCATCGACGAAATCCTCAGCGGCACGAACTCCCGCGACCGCCGCATCGCCTCCGAAGCCATCGTGCGCACGCTGGTGGAGAATGGGGCCATCGGCGCGGTTTCGACCCATGACCTCGCGCTGACTGAAATCGCCGGTCTGGACGGACTCAACGGCACGAATGTCCATATGGGCTCCCATCCTGGCGGCGGTCCGCTTGACTTCGACTATGTCCTCAGGCCGGGGCCGTCGCGCGAATCGAATGCGCTGGCCATTGCCCGGCTCGCCGGCGTGCCGATATGATTTGACAACCCGAGACTTCCCCGATATTATATCCGTAACGGATATATGAACGCCCCGCTGACCCCGCCCGTCTTCCACATCCTGATCGCCCTCGCCGACGGCGAACGCCACGGCTACGCGATCATGCAGGACGTCGCGGCTCAGACCAACGACGCGCTCCAACTCGGCCCCGGCACTCTCTACGGCTGCATCAAGCGCATGCTGGCCGCCGGTCTGATCGAAGAATCCGACGAGCGCCCCGACCCCCAACTGGACGACGAGCGCCGCCGTTACTACCGCATGACCCCACTCGGCAGACGCGTCGTCCGCGCCGAAGCCGAACGTCTCGCCCACGCCGTCACGGCCGCCCGTTCCCGCCGTCTGTTAGCAGGAGGAAAAGCATAATGACGACTCTGCTCACCCGCATCTACCGCCTGATGCTCTTCACCTACCCGCGCGCGTTCCGCTTCGCTTACGGGCGTGAAATGGAGCGTCTCTTCCACGATCAATACCGCGACGCCACGCGCCGTCGCAATGTCGCGGGATTCATGATGCGCACCGCTGCCGACACCGTGTCGACGAGCCTCCGTGAACGTTTCGACGGCGCCCGCAGCCTTATATCGACGGCCCGAAAATCCGCCCCGCGCGGTAATGTCACCGAATGGATCGTCACTCTCCTCATATATCTCTTCGCCACGACCACCCTCGTGCAGGCCTACGTTATCCCCACAGGCTCCATGGAAAGAACGCTGCGCGTCGGCGACCACATGCTGGTCGATCGCACCGCCTATGCGAATCCCGGTGCACTCGGCCGCTACATCATGCCCTATCGCGACGTCGCGCGCGGGGACATCGTCTGCATCCTCTATCCGGAAAACACCCGGCAGACGTTTGTGAAGCGCGTCATAGGCCTTCCCGGCGACCGCATTCATCTCCGCAACAAGCAGGTCATCCGCAACGGCCACGCGCTCATCGAGCCCTACACCCAGCATGTCGATCCCGGCATCGATCCTTATCGCGACGATTTCCCGCTCGAGCCGCTCGCCTTCACCAGCACCCGCGGTCAGGACATGTTCGAACATCATGTCCTCAACGGAGAAGTGGTGGTGCCGCCCGATGCGCTCTTCGTGATGGGGGACAACCGCGACAACTCCTCCGACAGCCGCTACTGGGGCTTCGTGCCGCGCAGCTACGTTGTCGGCAAGCCCCTGTTTGTCTACTGGTCTTACGAGGCGTCGACGGAGGATCTCGAAAACTGGAACGTCCACCACCTCGTCGATGTGGCGGAGCACTTCTTCACCAGAACGCGATGGGACCGTATGTTCCTTGTGGCTCATTAAAATGTTCGACCGATACCTCACACCGTTCAGCCCCGTTCCGCATCTCCTGTTCGCAGCCATTCTCGCCCTGATCGTCGCCACCCTTATCGGATTCCTCGGCAAGCGCACGCGCCGCGAACGCCTCCTGCATTCCGCCTGGTTCTTCGCCTGCTCGATTGCGACCGTGATCGCGGGCAGTTGGGCGATGCACCTGATCCACGGCTAAGCTTTCTTATCTGTGTCCATCTGTGGCCATAAATCGTTTTCATCAATCTGCTTGATACCCTAGTCAATTGCGACATGACAATTGACGAGATCCGCGAGTTGATCCAGCTCGTCTCCGAAACCGGCATAGCCGAACTGGAGGTACAGCGCGGCGACAACCGCGTGCGTATCCGCAAGACGTTCGGCGCGGAAACCACAACCGTTGTTCCGGCGCCTGGACCTGCAGGGGCGCCGGCCCCGGCTCCCGCTCCGAAAACCGAAGCGTCGCCCGCCGCCCCCAAACCCGACCCTCAGCTCTTCTACGCCAAAAGCCCCATCGTCGGCACTTTCTACGAAGCCGCCTCGCCCGATTCGCCGCCCTTCGTGCGCATCGGCGAGCACGTCACGCCCGGCAAAGTCCTCTGCATCATCGAATCGATGAAGCTGATGAACGAGATCGAAGCCGACGTCGCCGGCGTCATCGAAAGCAAACTCGTGCAGAACGGCCAGCCGGTCGAATACGGAGAAGCCCTGTTTGGCATCCGGCCCGTTTAAGAAAATCCTGATCGCCAACCGCGGCGAGATCGCCCTGCGCGTCATCTGCGCCTGCAAGGACCTCGGCATCCCCACCGTCGCCGTGTACTCCGAAGCCGACCGCTACAGCCTCCCCGTGCGTTTCGCCGACCAGGCCATCTGCATCGGTCCGGCCAAAAGCGCGCGCAGCTATCTCGACATTCCCTCCATCATCAGCGCCGCCGAAATCACCAACGTCGACGCCATCCATCCCGGCTACGGCTTCCTCAGCGAGAACGCCGGCTTCGCCGAAGTCTGCCGCGTCTCCGGCATCAAGTTCATCGGACCCGACGCCGGAAGTCATCGCCGCCATGGGCATCAAGGAGCGCGCCCGCGCCATCATGCAGGAGCACGGCGTGCCGATCCTGCCCGGTTCGAACGGCGTTCTGCCGAGCGCCGAAGAGGCCCTTGAAATCGCCGAGCGGATCGGCTATCCGGTGATCCTGAAGGCTCGGCGGGCGGCGGCGGACGCGGCATGCGCGTCGTCAACGAAGCCGCCGAACTCCCCGGCCTTCTTACGCAGGCGCAGCAGGAAGCGGGCGCGGCCTTCTCCAGCGCCGACGTCTATCTCGAAAAGTACATCGCCGCGCCGCGCCACATCGAATTCCAGATCCTGGCCGACGAGCACGGCAACGTCGAAATCCTGGGCGAGCGCGAATGCAGCATCCAGCGCCGCCACCAGAAGCTGCTCGAAGAATCGCCCTCCCCGGCGCTGCGCCCCGAAGTCCGCGAGCGCGTCATGAACCAAGCTGCGCGACGCCATGCGCGCCATCGGCTACAGCAACGCCGGCACCGTCGAATTCCTGATGGACGAGAAGGGCGACCTCTACTTCATCGAAGTGAACGCGCGCATTCAGGTGGAGCACCCTGTCACCGAAATGGTCACCGGCGTCGATCTGGTGAAAGCGCAGATCCGCATCGCCGCCGGCGACGAGCTTCCCGACATTCTCGGCGGACCCGTCCAGTTCCGCGGCCACGCCATCGAATGCCGCATCAACGCCGAGAACCCCGACACGTTCACGCCCTCGCCGGGCCGCATTACCGGACTCAATCTTCCCGGCGGCATCGGCATCCGCGTGGACACGCACGCATTATCAGGACGGCGTCATTCCGCCTTACTACGATTCGCTGGTCGCAAAGCTGATCGCCCACGGCCACGACCGCGTCGAAGCCATCCAGCGCATGAAACGAGCGCTCGATCTCTTCGTCGTCGAAGGAATCCACACTTCGATCCCTCTGCACAAACGGATTCTCAGCGAACCTGACTTCATCGAAGGCCGCTTCGACACCAACTTCATCAGGCGCTGGACCGCCTAAGGTGGGGGCGCCCTGAATTTGCCACGTCTCCCGAACCATGAAACAATTCAGGCGATAAACTCATGCCTCTTAAGCACGATGTCCGTCCTCACTTCAACCTGCGGCGTCACACCCACCCGATGACTGTCGCGGCGGCCGCATCCATCAGCTACACCGTGCCCGAACTCTGCGCCGCCTACCAATGGCCCGCCGAACTCGCCGGCGGAGGCGTAATCGCGATCGTCGAGCTGGAAGGCGGCTGGGTGCAGTCCGACATGGACGCATTCTTCAAATCCATTGGGCAGCCGAACCCCTCCATCACCGACATCTCGGTTGACCACACGAAGAACACACCCACCCAGCATGTCGGCGATCCGCTGCAAGATCCCGACTGCGAGGTCACTCTCGACATCCAGGTCGCCGCTGCCTCCTACTACGTTGCCACCGGCAAACCCGCCGTCATCCGAGTCTACTGGACACAGAACATCGCCGGCGCCGTCGTTGCCGCGTTGCAGGACGGTTGCGATGTCTGTTCCATCTCGTGGGGCTCGGATGAAGCCAAATGGGGCAAGGACGACACCGACACGATGGAAGCCGCCGCGCACCTCGCCACGCAGATGGGGATGGTCATCTTCGCCTCCGCCGGCGACAACGATGCGGCCGACGGCGGTCCCAACGGCGCCAACGTGGATGTACCCTCCTCCTGTCCGCATGTCATCGGCTGCGGCGGCACCACCAAAACCCCCGCCTCCGAAATCGTGTGGAACAACAATCCTGGCGATGCCAACGGTGCCGGAACCGGGGGCGGCTACTCCACCATCTTTCCCGCGCAGTCATTCCAGCAGGGTGCGCCGGCGCCGCCCACGCCAGGCCTGGGCAGAATGGTGCCCGATGTCGCCGCGAATGCGGACTCCCACACCGGCTACAAAATCTTTCTGCATGGCAAACCGTTCGACGGTGCCGGAGGCACCAGCGCCGTTGCTCCGCTTTATGCTGGTCTCTTCGCCGCATTCGGGAAAAAGCTCGGCTTCGTGGCGCCCGCCCTGTGGGCCAATCAGCACTGCTTCACGAACATCACCGAGGGCGACAACGGCATCTATCACGCCGGCCCCGGCCCCAATCCCTGTACTGGCGTCGGCACTCCGATCGGCACGAAACTCGCCGCGCTCTTCACCACGCCTGCCGGCAAAACCGCTACAGCTCAATAGATGCCTCGTGTGTTATCGTTCTGTGAACAGGAGCGTCAGTGTCGCAAGGTCTCGATAACCTGAAGCACATCGTGGTTCTGATGATGGAAAACCGCTCGTTCGATCACATGCTGGGCGGCCTGAAAGCGAAAGACCCGCGCATTAACGGTCTCACCGGCACTGAATCCAATCCCGACACCACCGGGGAGCCTGCCCTGGTTCAGCCCCTGGCCGAGTATCAGAGCCAGCTCGATCCCGACCCCGACCATCACTTTCCCGCCGTCAACAAGCAACTGTTTTACGGCACTGCCGCGGGTGCCGCACCGGCCATGAAGGGCTTTGTCCAAAGCTACTACGATCAGCGCCAGGATGTGGAGCATTCGCGCAAAATCATGTACTACTTCAAGCCCGAACAGCTGCCTGTGCTCACCACTCTGGCGCAGAGCTTCGCAGTGTTCAACGGCTGGTTTGCGTCGATTCCGGGCCCCACTATCTGCAATCGTGCCTTCGCGCACTACGGCACTTCCTTCGGCAGCGTCACGATGGACCCTTTCGTCATCAACAAGCCGATCCTGAGCATTTACGACCGCATGCTGCAGGGCGGGCGCACCGCCAAGCTTTATTACTACGACCAGGCCAGTTCGACGATGGAAGTGGTCAATCTGCTCAGCAATCAGTCCGCGGTGTTTGGCACCTATCAGCAGTTCCTCGCCGACTGCGCCGCCAACCGCCTTCCGGATTACAGCTTCATCGAACCGAATTATTCCGACCATGCCGGCTCCGCAGGCGGTGAGCTGTTGGCTTCGGATCAGCATCCCGATCACAACGTCGCGCAGGGTGAAAGGTTCATCGCGTCTATATACAACGCCATTTCCGACAACCAGGATCTGTGGAAATCGACGCTCCTGCTGATTGTCTACGACGAGCACGGCGGCATTCACGACCATGTGCCTCCGCCGCAGCTCGGTCCCGCGCAGATAGACGGAGGTGTCGCTCCGTCCAGCGCCACCGGAGGCGCGCCGTTTCATTTCGACAGGCTGGGATTGCGTGTTCCCGCGATTCTGGTTTCCCCGTGGATCCCGGCGGGCACGGTAATTCCGGGCCCGGAAGACCCGGCTGGCCACATCTTCGAACACGCCTGTATTCCGGGGACCGTCACGGAGCACTTTCTGCCCGGCTACACCGGTCAACGAACCGATCGCGAGAAGCTAGCCCCCACGTTTCTCCAGTTTCTTGGCGACACCATGCAGAACGACGACGATTGCCCCAGTTTCAAGTGAGAAGGAGAGCCAATGGCCAGATCCAGCAGAATCGTCCAGTTGCCGGAGGTGGCAGCGGGTTCGTACAATCCGGATCGCCCGCTGATAAAAAACACGCTGCTGCTGAGTCAGGTGATGCATTTTCAGAAGGTCGAACGAGAAAGAATGACCGAAGGCCAGGCGGCTGAATACATTCAGCGTATGACTGCGTTCCTCCATCCAAAAACCGCCGCCAGCGGCGAGCAACAGGGCGAATGAAAATTGCCATCGGCATGACCGCGCTGAGTTTCTGCTGCGCGGGATTGTGTTTCGCCGAGGGCGATCTTGCCGCCGACTTTCGCGGCGAAGGCGACCGCGCGAAAACCAGCTGTTCGGGATTTTCCTTCAGCGCGATTGCGTCCTGCGGAGAGCTTCTTTTCACCGACCATCCGCTGCATATCGCCGTTGGCAGCATGGCGCCGGGAAATGGCTTTGGCGCGGGAGTTGCCATGGTCGGGCACTGGACCACGGCGAACTGGCGCAACACCTGGGACCTCGATGCCATAGGGTCACCAAATCTTTCGTGGCGCGCGGGCGGGTACGTGACGTTTGTCCGGGCCAAAGTGACCGCCCCGACAGTGCAAAGAGGACGCTCGCGTCCGGGGAACAGTTCGCAGATCGACCTGACGCAAGAGCAGCCGGTCTTTCACGTCTACGCGGAGACAGATTCGCTCAACAAGCTCAGCTTCTTCGGCCTCGGTCCGTCAACTGCCGAAACCGGAAGAGCATATTTCGGCATGCGGGAGACGGTCACCGGCGGAAGCTTTGTCCTCCCCTTGACTACTTTCCCCGCGATCAAGCCGCTGCACGTCAGTATTCTCGGGGAGGGCAACGGCCGCTTCGTGGAAACGCGGAGCGCAGACGGTCAGGACTCCCCGTCGATCGAGCAACTTTACTCGCCGGTATCCGCTCCTGGACTCTTCGTGAACCGCGGCTTCGCGCAGTTCGGCGAAGGCATCCGGCTGCGGCCGTCGTTCGCGGGCGATCATATTCAGCTCGATTATCTGGTGAATTATCAGCAATACGTGGCGCACGACAATTATTCCTTCCGTCGATTCACGACTGACTTGTCGCATACTTTCCAGATTTACAAAAACCATCTCCCGCAGATGCATCGGAGCATCAATGGACCGGATGAGTGTTCCGCGTCGAAAAGCCAGGCGGACACGAGCAAAGATCTGGCGTGCCCGGGCATAACGCGGGACTACGAGGGCAGTCTCCAGCTGCGTTTCCTGCTGAGTGAATCGATCATCCCGGCAGGTCATATCGAGCCCTTCTATTTCCAGCCCACCCTGGGCGGATCGGACATCAACGGCAACGCGCTGCTGTCGAGTTTTCAGGATTACCGTTTTCGGGCGCCGAATCTGATGGTGTTCCGCGCCGCATTCGAGCACTCGATCTTCAAATCGCCCGTCGGGCTCGCGCTGATGCTGGATGAAGGCAAGGTCGCGCTGCAACGAAGCGGCATCGACTTTTCTCATCTCCGGCACAGTTACTCAGTTGGACTGACCCTTCACGCCGGAGGCTTGCCCGTGCTCTACGCGATGTTCTCCTTTGGAGGCCAGGAAGGCACCCACACAACGACCGCTGTAAACACCTCATTGCTCGGGGGCGACGCCCGGCCGTCGCTTTACTGACCATCGGCAGGAATTCCTGCTGGTGCCGCGACGCGTTCGTGAGAATAGTCCCGATCCTCACATAACAGCTCTCCGCCCCGCTGGTCCGGCGAATTAACATGGAGTAATCCCATGTCGAAACCCCACCACAAATCCCCGAAGTACCATGCTCATACTTACTTCAAGCTCGCCGAAACCGGATCTGTCTCCTTCGACGTTCCCGACCTTTGCGCCGCCTACAACTGGCCCTCCAGCCTCGCAGGCGGCGGCGTCATCGCCATCGTCGAACTCGGCGGCGGCTGGGTGCAGTCCGACATGGATGCCTACTTCAGCTCGATCGGCCAGCCCACGCCTTCCATTACCAACGTCTCGGTCGACGGCGTGACGAACAATCCCAACCAGAACGTCGGCAGTCCTTCCGATCCCGACTACGAAGTGGCTCTCGATATCCAGGTCGCCGGTGCTGCGTACTATGTCGCCACCGGCAAACCCGCCGTCATTCGCATGTACTTTGCGGACGACATCGCCCCGGCCGTTAACGCCGCCGTGAAAGACGGCTGCGACGTCTGTTCCATCTCATGGGGGGCTGATGAAGCCGACTATGGCCAGACCGCAGCCGACACCATGGAAGCTTCCGCCCAAAGCGCGACTGAGGCCGGCATGGTCGTCTTCGCTGCCGCGGGGGACAACGATTCGAGCGACGGCGGTACCAACGCGGCCAACGTTGACGTGCCCTCGTCGTGCCCGCACGTCGTCGGATGTGGCGGCACCAATAAAACCAGCACTTCCGAAACGGTGTGGAATGACAATCCCGGCAAGACCAACGGCGAAGGCACAGGCGGCGGCTATTCCACGCTCTTCCCTGTACAGGCCTGGCAGATAGGCGCCCCGCCTCCGCCGTCAGCCGGTCTGGGCCGCATGGTTCCGGACGTCTGCGCCGATGCCGACCCCCAAACCGGATACAACATCTACGTGCACGGTGCGGCGACAGTAGTCGGCGGCACGAGCGCCGTGGCGCCGCTCTATGCCGGCCTCTTCGCCGCTTTCGGACCCAAGCTGGGCTTCGTCACTCCGACGCTCTGGTTGAATCAGGACTCTTTCAACGACATCACCCAGGGTAACAACGGCACGTATTCAGCCGGGCCCGGCCCCGACCCCTGCACCGGCATCGGTTCGCCCGTCGGCACAAAAATAGCCGCGCTGTTCACGACTTCCGCTGCGGCGCCGCACGCTCATCGATCGCATTCGTACCTGAAGACGAAGCACCGGTAATCGTGGGGCAGGCGGTCCTGCCAGGCACTCCTGCCTGCACACAGGCTTTCCAGCCAGTCCGGCCGCGTGCAACGCGGCTGTCTCCCCCGGTTCTCGGGCGCTCTTTGCGCCCCGAGGCGCAATCGCAGATGCTCAGTGATCGCTGTAGATAGGTGTCGGGGCTCAAATTGATAAAATCTTCCAAAGCCGCCCTGCGTCGCTCAGAAGAGATATCCTGCGGCTGCACTCCGCCAGTTCCACTGGGTGAGCGAACGTCTGCTGCCCTGCTTGCCGTGAGCGTGATTCGCAGGTTTCAGCTTGGCCATATTCCTGCTCAAGAGCCGCACGGATGAGTTTTCCGGAGTGCATCGATTGTCGCGATCTTCTGAATGCAGCGGCCCTTGCCGTAAAGAACCACATGGAAGCCACCTCCCGCCTTGAGTTGGCCCTGCAAAATGGTCGCGCCAGGCAGGAAGAAATTTCCGAGCTGACCAGACTGGCGTGCTGGCGTCAGGGAATTCGTGCCGACGCTGTTGCCCGCTACCGGGCCCACGCTGTCCAGCACGAGCAGCAAGTTCTACACGCCGGCGCCACTTCCTGACAGCCGTATAACCTCGCCAGCTGCGCGCTTCTTCCGGTGCCCGGGATTAGGAACCACTGCGGTCCCCGATCATAACGATATATTTATGGTCTGCGCCGCGCAGCTCAGTTTGCTTCCGGTGTCTGCGCTGGTGTCGTTGTTACCACTTCTTCATCAGCAGCCGCCGCGTCGACGCAACCGAGTGGATTACCGTCACCTGTTCCACTCGCCTGTAAACGGGCGGCCTGCCATTGCGATGGAGAATGCGAATCGGGCTCCTTTCCGACACCTATATCTTTCTGGATGACGCCGTCTTCGATCAGATCGGAAGGAGATCAGAGGT
Organism: Terriglobia bacterium; assembly: GCA_963709215.1. Classification (GTDB taxonomy): domain Bacteria; phylum Acidobacteriota; class Terriglobia; order Bryobacterales; family Bryobacteraceae; genus BOG-234. The sequence continues at coordinate 1,147,657 of CAVPVO010000002.1, forward strand.
CGATCACCAGACGATAGAAAACAGGTAGGGCAAGCGATATTACGGCCGTTACCTGAAGCCATGCACGTATGGCTTAACGCAACAATATCCAAGCTGTCCGGAAAACGGAGCTCGCCGAAGCGATTCACTATGCGCTGGAACGCCGGACTGCGCTTCTGGTGTTCGTCGATGTGGGCCGCGTGGAGATGGATAACAATGCCGCTGAGCGGGCGTTGCGTCCGGTTGCGGTCGGACGTCCGACGGACACTGCTGTATCGGAACTGATTCTCGTCGGCGCTGCCGGTCGCCGTTGGTGTGATAAGCAGAACGGGGCTCGGCGGCAAGGGTTCGCACAGCCGCTTTTCTGGTCCAGCCAACCTGGACTCCCCGCGGTGTACCATCCCATTAGCTATATCGTGCCCACTACTGCTGCACGCTGAGATTCACCGCGGCGCTGGTCTGTCCGCCTGTCGACAGCACCACCGGCACCTGATCGCCCGTGCCCGCATTCGCCGGCACGGTGATGTTGATCTGATAGAGACCGACAAGCGTGGGCGTAAGGCCCGCAAAGGCGACGCTCGCCGTCTGCGTGCCAACCGTTACCGTTACCGGACTAACCATGCTCGCCGGTGGGTTGGAAGGAGCCGCGGCTCCATCCGCGACCGCAGGACTCACGGCGCCCAGCCCCAGGCAGTACAGCACGACCGAGTCGCCCGCATGCGCCGGATTCGACGGTCCGATGAGATTGCCGCTCACGTCGACCGCAACGGCTTCCGTATTGCCGTACTCCAACACGCCCGGCTGCGCGGCGGCGATGTCGACATACACCGGCGTCGCGTAGGTGTTGTCGCGCTGAACCAGCAATTGCTGATTCGTATTCATCGACGTCTCATATGGCACCAGCGCGTTCAGCTGAGCCGTCGATCCGCTGCTGGTATAGAACAGCGGCAGGGGCAAGTCTCCCAGCATGACCGTCGTGTTGTTCAGCTCGGTCGGCAGCGGCAGCACCGTCGCTGGACTCGTCGCATCCGACAGCAGCGATCCGAAGATCGAGATGAATCCGCCCGGCGCCACCGGCGTCGCCGTGAAGCTCGCCGCCGAGACCACGCCGCGGTCCGCCACCTGCGGAGGCGACTGCAACGCGCCCAGTGCCCCATTGATCTGCGTCCGTCCAATGAGCGTCTGCGTGGGGTCCGTAGCCTGCACGGTCAGTGTTACCGACGACGCCTGTTGCGACCCGGTGTTCCACGTCACGTCCCAGCGACCATTGTTCAGCGACTGCATATATTTCAGTCCCTGACCTGTTGAGAACTCAACCGACACCTGCCCCTGCGTCAAAGGATTTCCGCAGTCGTCCGCAATCTGCACGGTCAACCCTTCCGGGAATCCGGCCGGCACCGTGAACCCGGAACCGAGCGTGGTCAGCACGGGAATCAACTTCGTCGGTACGCAGGCGCCGGAGTCATGGGGAATCGTGTGCGAGTTCTCCGATGTCGCACCCGCTGCGCTGGTGACAACGAACGTGATTCCCACGGCGCTCAAACGCCCATCGGAAAACTGCAGCGTCAGGGTGCCGGGATAGGTGCCGGGCGCAAGGCCATTCACGACTGGCTGCACCACCACCTGCACGGGCTCGGTCGGAGGAATGGTCGCATCGGTCGGCAGCGTCACGAGCGATCCGGCGCCGCTCGCCGTCGAGCTGAAACTCTTGCCGGTCCCGGTGGGATCGTAGACCAGTACATTCTGGGAGCTTGGCGACGAGACGCCCGCCGGAGCCGTGAAAATGAGTGAAGTGGGCTGCACGATTGGCGCAAGATCGCTGCGCGGGGGAAGCACCTGCAGCACCGCGACGACTTCCTGCGGTGTGTTCGCCGCGCCCCCGGAAATCACTTTCACCAGTCCGTAGTAAACCCCCGGCGCGAGACCAGCCGGGTTCACGCTCACGCTCACGAGCGGCGCTCCGTTCAAATCGGCGGATGTGCTCGATCCGCCGGGCGGCGTGGCGATCAACCAGTTGCCGCCCTGGAGGGTCGAAGTCTGTACCGTCCAGTTCAGTGTTCCCGATCCCAGATTCAGCACGCCGAATGTCTGCGGCGGAGTAGCGCCGCCGTTCTGAACAACAGTGAATGTCAGCCCGGCCTGCGACAGCAGCATCACGAGCGGATTCGTCGTGATCGTCATCGTGATCGGAATCGTCACCGATCCGGCAGACCCGCCGTTCACCGTAAGACGCGCCGTATAAGTCCCGGTCCCGAGCTTCGAAGGGTCTGCAGTTACCGCCAGTGACACCGGGTTGCCAGGCGTGGCGGTGCCGCCGGAAGGTGCGACACTCAACCAGTTCGCCGCCACACCGGAGTCGAGCACAATCGAAGTTGTCAAGTTCAGCGAGCCTCCGCCTGTATTCGACACAATCAACGTCTGGCTGCGTGCGATCGACGTCGTCGCGTATGTGAACGACATGTGCGACTGATCGAGCGAAAGCGTCGGCGGAATCGCGGCAGTCACCGTGAATGCGACATTCACCGTCTGCATCGGCGGATTGGCCAGCGGCACGCCGATCAAAACGGTTCCGCTATAGACCCCCTGCGTCAGGTTCAGCGGATTTGCCGTGACCGTGATCAGCCCCGGCGTGCTTCCGGTCTGTGGAGAAACCGACAGCCAGGAACTTCCCGTCATGACGGAAGCAGTGTATGCCATGCCCGGCACACTGACCACACCAGCGGCCGCATCCACGCTCAGCGACGCGGTTACCGCCTTGCCCCCGCCGGCCTGCGTCAGAGACAGCGAATCCCCCGACACGACGACGCCAACCGCCGGCGGACTCGCCAGTACCTCGCGGATGCGACTGTTGTTCTGGTCGCAGATGTACAAGTTTCCCGCGGAGTCCACCGCTACCTGCGCGGGATGGCTCAGCGACGCCGCCGTAGCCAGACCACCATCGCCGGCAAAGGCCGCTTTGCCATTTCCGGCAACCGTTGTGATGGTTCCGCCCGATACTTTTCGAATCCGGTTGTTGGCAGTGTCGGCTATATAGAGATTTCCCTCTGCATCCACAGCCACCCCAACGGGCTCGTACAACGATGCGCTGGTGGCGGGTCCGCCGTCGCCCGAGAAACCCGGAGAACCGTTGCCAGCCACGGTGCCGATGATTCCGTTCGATACTTTCCGGATGCGATTGTTATAGGTGTCCGCAATGTAGAGATTCCCCGCTGAGTCGACAGCCACGCCCTGGGGATTCGAAAGCCAGGCGGCTGTGGCGGGTCCTCCATCGCCGGTGAAGCTTCCGCAGGTTGAGGCCGCGCTGTAGCACGGCGACCCGTTGCCAGCCACGGTCATGATGATCCCGTTCGATACCTCGCGGATACGGTTGTTGCCGCCGTCCGCGAGGTAAAGATTCCCGGCCGAGTCCAGAGCCACACCATAGGGTCCTGCGAGCGACGCGCTCGTGGCGGGCCCGTCATCGCCCGAAAAACCGACCTTTCCGTTTCCGGCGACGCTGGTGATGATCCCGTTCGACACCTTTCGGACGTGGGCGGTGCCGCCGTCGCCGGTATAAAGGTTGCCCTGCGCGTCAATCGCTACGCCAAGCGAATTAATTGCGGCACTGGTGGCGGGTCCGCCGTCACCGGAGAATCCGAAACTTCCGTTGCCTGCCACCGTCGCGATGATCCCGTTCGACACCTTTCGGATGCGATCGCCATCGGAGATATAGACATTTCCCGACGCATCGAGCGCCAACCCGGGCGGAGTGCTGAGGGACGCGCTGGCGGCTGGCCCGGCGTCGCCCGAGAACTGATACTGTTCGTTGCCGGCAAGCGTGTTGATGATGCCGTTTGACACTTTCCGAACCCGACGGTTGCTCGTGTCCGCAATATAAAGGCTTCCGGCCGAATCGACCGCCACCCCGTACGGCGCGTAGAGTTCCGCAGCCGCAGCGGCTCCTCCATCGCCTGCGAAACCGATTGTGCCGTTGCCTGCCACGGTGGTGATGGTCCCGTTGGAGATTTCGCGGATGCGATAGTTCAGGGTGTCAGCAACGTACAGATTTCCGGACGCGTCGAAGGCCAGCCCTGTGGGGCGGCTAAAGGATGCAATGAGGGCCGGTCCTCCGTCGCCGCAGCACCCCGCGATTCCGTTACCTGCGATGGTCGTGATAACACCGTTCGACACCTTGCGGATGACATTGTTGCCGGTGTCGGCGATAAACAGATTCCCCGCTGCATCGAGCGCAACGTGACTGGGGCCGTTCAGCGCGGCGCTGGTGGCCGGGTCGCCGTCGCCGTAATAACCGAGGGTACCGTTTCCCGCCACCGTAGTGATGATGCCGTTCGACACCTTCCGCACGCGATGGTTAAGGTCGTCCGCGATGTAGATGTTTCCGGCCGCATCGACAGCGAGCCCCCCATAATCGATGTTGATGGAAGCGCTGGCAGCAGGCCCTCCATCGCCTGAGAATCCCTGCATTCCGTTGCCCGCCACCGTCGTGATGATGCCGTTCGTCGATACCTTTCGAATCCGGTTATTGAAGACGTCCGGGATGTAAATATTGCCCGCCAGGTCCGTTGCCACTCCCTGCGGGTTGTTCAGAGACGCAAACGCGGCCGGGCCACCGTCTCCCGAGAAACCCGCGATCCCGTTTCCGGCGACCGGCCTCAACGTCCCGCCTGGTGTGATCCGAAACACCTGTTGGTTGTTCGGGTCCGCGGTAAGCACGTTGCCAGAGGGATCAACCGCTACCGCGAGTACATCTCCGAGCGGCGCATTGACCGCCGACAAACTGCCGGTTGGGAAATGGAAGTCAGTTCCTGCGATGGTGGTGATGACCTGCGCGGACACGGCGTGACAGACCAAAAGCATAACCAGGAGTCGATTAGTCGCTGGCCGCGCACCGAACATTTTGTTCTATCGTACGCTGAGATTCACCGCGCCGCTGGTCTGGCCGCCGGTTGAGACAACCACCGGCACCTGATCGCCCGTGCCCGCTCCCTGCGGTACGCGGAAGTTGATCTGATAGAGACCGACAAGCGTGGGCGTAAGGCCCGCGAAGATCACAGTTGCCGTCTGCCCGCCAACCGTCAGAGTCACCGGATTTACGGTCGAAGCAAGCGGATCCGACGGCGCGGCAGCACCATCTGCAACGGCGGGACTCACAACGCCCAGCCCCAGGCAGTACATCACCACCACATCCCCCGCATGCGTCGGGTTCGACGGCCCGATCAGATTGCCGCTCGCGTCCACCGCGACCGCTTGCTGAGTGCCGTACTCGATCACGCCCGGCTGGGCGGCGGCGACATCGACATAGACCGGTGTCGCGTACGTGTTGTCGCGCTGCACCAGGAGCTGCTGATTCGTGTTCAGGTTAGTCTCGTAAGGCACCAAAGCGTTCAGCTGCGCCGGCGTCACGCTGTTACCGGTATTGGTGTAGAACAGCGGCAGCGTCTGATCGCCCAGGCTGACCGTCGTGTTGTTGAGCGTCGTCGGCAGCGGCAGCACTGGCGCTGAACTGGTAGCATCCGACAGTAACGATCCGAAAATCGAGATGAAACCACCCGGCGCGACCGGCGTTGCCGCGAAGGTCGCCGACGAAACCACCCCGTGATCGGACACCTGCGGGGGAGCTTGCGGTGCTCCGAGCGCGCCGTTGATCAGGGATTGTCCCGTAAGAGTCTGCGTGGGGTCCGTAGCCTGAACGGTCAGCGTCACCGATGAAGCCTGTTGCGACCCCGTGTTCCATGTCACATCCCAGCGACCGTTGTTGAGCGACTGCATATATTTCAGTCCCTGACCTGTTGAGAACTCAACCGACACCTGCCCCTGCGTCAAAGGATTTCCGCAGTCGTCCGAAATCTGCGCGGTCAGTCCTTCCGGGAATCCGGCCGGCACCGTGAACCCGGAACCGAGCGTGGTCAGCACGGGAATCAACTTCGTCGGCACGCAGGCGCCGGCGTCATGGGGAATCGCGTGCGAGTTCTCCGATGTCGCACCCGCTGCGCTGGTGACAACGAACGTGATTCCCACGGCGCTCAAACGCCCATCGGAAAACTGCAGCGTCAGGGTGCCGGGATAGGTGCCTGGCGCAAGGCCATTCACGACTGGCTGCACCACCACCTGCACGGGCTCGGTCGGAGGAATGGTCGCATCGGTCGGCAGCGTCACGAGCGATCCGGCGCCGCTCGCCGTCGAACTGAAACTCTTGCCGGTCCCGGTGGGATCGTAGACCAGTACATTCTGGGAGCTTGGCGACGAGACGCCCGCCGGAGCCGTGAAAATGAGTGAAGTGGGCTGCACGATTGGCGCAAGATCGCTGCGCGGGGGAAGCACCTGCAGCACCGCGACGACTTCCTGCGGTGTGTTCGCCGCGCCCCCGGAAATCACTTTCACCAGTCCGTAGTAAACCCCCGGCGCGAGACCAGCCGGGTTCACGCTCACGCTTACGAGCGGCGCTCCGTTCAAATCGGCGGATGTGCTCGATCCGCCGGGCGGCGTGGCGATCAACCAGTTGCCGCCCTGGAGGGTCGAAGTCTGTACCGTCCAGTTCAGTATTCCCGATCCCAGATTCAGCACGCCGAATGTCTGCGGCGGAGTAGCGCCGCCGTTCTGAACAACAGTGAATGTCAGCCCGGCCTGCGACAGCAGCATCACGAGCGGATTCGTCGTGATCGTCATGGTGATCGGAATCGTCGCGGCTCCCGCCGCGCCGCCATTGACGGTGAGGTTCGCTGTGTAGGTGCCCGGAGGCAGCACGGACGGATCAGCGCGCACACCCAGAGCGACAGGATTGCCCGGTGTAGCGGTGCCGTTTTGCGGTGTTACGCTCAGCCAGTTTGCCGATATGCCGGATTTAAGCACAATCGAAGTGCTGAAGTTCAGCGAACCTCCGCCTGTATTCGACACAATCAGCGTCTGGCTGCGTACCGTCGATGTCGTCGCATAGGTGAACGACATGTGCGACTGATCGAGCGACAGCGTGGGGGGAATCGCGGCAGTCACCGTGAACGCGACGCTCACCGTCTGAATCTGCGGATAGGCCAGCGGCACACTGATCTGGATCGTCCCGTTATAGCCGCCCTGCGGAAGGCTCAGAGGATTGGCGGTGACAGAGATCAATCCCGGCGTGCTCCCGCTCTGCGGCGACACCGATAGCCACGAACTGCCTGCCGTCACCGAAGCCGAGTACTCCATTCCGGGCACGGCTATCGAACTGTTTGCGGTGGTAGTAATATCTGCGTTCAGCGTAGCCGTGACAGGCTTGCCGCCGCTGGCCTGCGTCAGCGACAGAGAGCCCGCGCCTTCCGCCACCGGGTTCCTGAAGAAGGGATTAACCAAAACCTCTCGGATCCGGTTGTTTCCCGAGTCCGCGATATAAAGGTTGCCGGCTGCGTCCACGGCAATTCCGGAGGCGAGACCACCGGGAAGGTGGGAACCGGGTGGGGCAAGATTCAGCGATGCGTTCGTGGCCAGCCCTCCGTCGCCTGAGAAGGCGGCCGTGCCATTTCCGGCGACAGTAGTAATCGTTCCGTTCGAGACCTTTCGAATCCGGTTGCTGAACCGGTCGGCAATGTAAAGGTCCCCGGCTGAATCGACAGCCACTCCATTTGGGGTAAGCGTCGCGCTGGTGGCTGGGCCTCCGTCGCCTGAGAAGCCCGCCGTACCATTTCCTGCGACAGTTGTGATCGTCCCGTTGGATACCTTCCGGACGCGGTTGTTGGCTGAGTCGGCGATGTAGATGTTGCCCGCCGAATCGAGAGCCACTCCCTCGGGATAGAAGAGCGACGCGCTGGTGGCAGAGCCTCCATCCCCGGAGAAGGCCGAATGTCCGTTCCCCGCGACCGTCGTAATGGTCCCGCCAGCCACCTCTTGAATCAGGCTGGAAGAAGTCGCAGCGATGTACAGATCGCCAGCCGAATCCACGGCTAACCCTTCGGGGAACCGGATTTGCTGCCCCGGGATTAACGATGAAATCGCCCCGTTGGACACCTTCCGAATGTCGGTGTTGAAGGAATCGGCTATGTAAATGGTGCCGATCGCATCCACGGTCACTCCCCCTCCTATATTGCCGAGGAGCGAGAGTTCAAGCGATGCGCCTGTGGCGGGGCCGCCGTCGCCGGAGAATCCAACCGCTCCGTTTCCGGCGACCGTCGAGATTGTTCCGTTTGAGACTTTGCGTATTCGGTTGTTGAGCGCGTCGGCGATATAGATGTTGCCGGGCGCGTCAACTGCGACTCCATCGGGGTAGTTGAGTGACGCGTTGGTGGCGGGCCCGCCATCGCCGGAGAACCGATAGCTTCCCGCGCCGGTTCCGGCCACCGTCGTGATCGTCCCGTTCGAAACCTTCCGAAGCCGTTCGTTGAGTGTGTCGGCGATGTAGATATTGCCCGCGGAATCCACAGCTACCGCGGAAGGACTGTAAAGCTGAGCGGCGGTGGGGGGCCCACCGTCACCGGAAAAGCCATCAGTTCCATTCCCGGCGACTGTCGAGATGGTTCCGTTGGTTACCTTGTGTATCAGATTGTCGAACGTGTCGGCGATATAAAGGTTGCCGGCCGAATCAACCGCAACTCCGAGGGGGAAGAACAGCGATGCGCCGGTGGCGGGCCCGGTGCCGTTAAAGCCCGACCCACCTCCGGCGACGGTGGTAATCGTTCCACCAGACACCTTCCGGATCCGGTTGTTGGCTGAGTCGGCGATGTAGATGTTGCCCGCCGAATCGACGGCCACACCCCCTCCATACTCCACGAAGAAAAGCGAAGCGCTGGTGGCGGGCCCTCCGTCGCCGGAGAATCCCGGAGTCCCGTTTCCGGCGACTGTCGTGACCGTCCCGCCGGATACTTTTCGAACGCGTTGGTGGTCGAGGTCGACGATGTACAGATTGCCCGCCGAATCCAGAGCGACCGCCGTGGGGTATTCAAGCGACGCGCTGGTGGCGGGCCCTCCGTCGCCAAGACTGCCTCCTCCTCCGGCGACGGTGGTAATCGTTCCACCCGACACCTTACGGATGCGGTTGTTGACGGAGTCGGCTATATAGACGTTGCCCGCGGGGTCGACAGCCATTCCGCCGCCGCCACCGAAGGACCCGGGGGCCGAGAGGTGAAGCGAGGCGCTGGTGGCGGGCCCTCCGTCACCTGAAAAACCCGCAATTCCGTTTCCCGCGAAAACCGTGAGTGTGCCGCTCACTGAAACCCGCATAATCAGGTTGTCGGATGTGTCGGCGATAAACACATTGCCCCCTGCATCCACGGCGATGCCGTAGAGCTGTCCCAGCGGCGCATTGAGCGCAGGGAGACTGGGGGCTGGGAAAGAATAGTCGGTGCCGGCAATCGTCGTGATGATCTGCGCGTTCGCCGCCGAGGCAAACAGCCCACACGCTGCAATCCTCGCCAAAGTGCTCCAGGCAGCTCCCACCGAATCGACCTTTCCGGGTTCCCCGCTATTTTATATTCGATGTGACTGCAGCGGTGTGATGCCCACTGAGCGCACCCGGCCAGCGGAAAAACTCCAGCGTAAGCGTACCGGTGCAGGTGCCGGGGGCAAGATTACTGACGAGCGGCTGGACCACGACTCGGTCGGCTCGTTCTGCGCGATGGTGGCGCCGGTCAGCGTTACGAGGAAGCTCCCTCCGCTCGTGGTCACGACTCCCGAACTGAAACTCTTGTTTGTACCGGTTGGATCGTAGACTGACACCATCTGCCACGACGGCGAACAGACGGCGCGCCGTCGAACTGAAAATCAGCACCGCCGGCTGCATGATGAGCGCAATATCCGTACCCGCCTGAAGCCCCTGGTACTTGCTCACTCCGTTAAAATGGTCGCCATGTTCCGAATCATCGCGCTTCGTCGTGCCGCACTCGCGCGTTAATAGAGGACTTCACTGCCCAGTGCCCATCGGATAATGAGAACGGCGCGCCCACAATCGGTTGTCCTGAGCTTGGCAGCACTGCTTTTGCTCCTCAGCCATGCGGGTTCTGCTGCCGCCCAAAGCACCCAGGCGCTGATTTCGGGCCGCATCACGAATGCACTGTCGGGCGCACCGGTGGATTCGGGTACGCTGATCTGCACGGGCGCGGCGACGAACACCGTCATCAGCACGACGACCGATCGCGAAGGCTTCTACACGGTGCCGCTGCTGCCGCCGGGCGCGTACGAGATCGAAGTCAACGCGCCGGGTTTTCAGGCGAAGGCGCAGTTTGAGATTCCGCTGGGAGTGGCGTCGTCGCTCGAACTCGATTTCGCGCTGCGTCCGCTGGTGAATATTCAGGAGCCGATCCTGCCGCGCGCGATACTGCTTCCCGGCGGCAAGTCGCTGCTGAATTTCTACGGGCCGGATGTGGATCCGAATTTCTGGACGACGTATTCGGCGAACGCGGGCGAGCCGGGCAAGCTCGAGGCCAGTATCTCGGACGCGGTGCAGCCGGCGGACATCCAGCAGCTGCCGCTGGAAGGCAACAACATCTATTCGATCCTGCTGTTCGAGCCCGGCACGACGGCGAGCAACGCGACATCGCGCAGTCTGGGCATCTCGGCGAACGGGCAGCGGCCGTCGTCATCGAGCTTTCTATTGGACGGGGTGGAGGCGAATTTTTACCTTGTCAGCGGGCCACTGCTGGCGGTGGCGCCTGAAGCGGTGCAGGAGTATCGGCTATCGACGAACAATTATTCCGCGGAATACGGCGGCGCGGCGGGATACATCGCCAATGCCGTCACGCGCGCCGGCGGCCCCGCGTGGCACGGGCAGGCGTACTTCAACCTCGAAAACGGAATCCTGAATGCGAACGGATTCCAGGACAACGCCCAGGGGTTTACGCGGCGGCCGTCGAGGGAAGATCGTGCGGGATTTTTTGCGGGCGGTCCGGTGGTGAGGGACCGGCTGTTCATCGGGCTCTCGACGGAGTATTTACGGACGCGTGATTTCGAGCCGCCGACGCAGATCAACCTGCCGAATACACGGCTGATTCAGGAAGCCTGCTACAACCCTGTCGGCATCGCGTGTCATCTGCTGACGAATTATCCGGCGCCGGGAGTGTCGGCGGAGACAGCAGTGAACTACGATCCTTACATCACGCCGGTGACGTTCGATATACCGGTGGCGCTGAACCGATGGCTCGGTTTGGCGCGGGCCGACTATGCGTCGCGCAAAGGATTTCTGCACGGCACATTTCGAGCGGCGGTGTCGCATCTGAAGCAGCCGGATTTCATCTGGTCGCCGTATCCGAATTACATTTCAGGGCTGATGCAGCCGGCGGTGAGTCTGGCGTCGAGCTGGACGTTCGCGATTTCGCCGGGCATGGTGAATCAGCTCACGGCGGGGTTCGACAGCGAGACAGTGGAATTCAACCGCGCGCATCCGAACATCCCAACGCTGATCGCCGGCGTCGGTAATGCCCTCGATCCGGTGCTGCCAGGCAGCCTCGCCGGATATGGACTGAACGATCGCAACCGCACCATCGATCTGCACGATGAACACGTCATGGTGCGGGGGCGCCATATCGTCAAAACGGGCGGCGGGCTTCTGCTGCGGCATCTGGACGATCTCCTGAGCTACGGGACGGCGGGCCAATACGGCTTTAACAGTATTGTGCAATTTGCGTTCGATGAGCCTGCAACGTTCTCGACTTCGCTGGCGAGGCTGTCACCGATGTACGAGCAGCCGAATCTGCAGCGCGTTTATCGCGAGGCACAGTTCTTTCTGTTCATCGAGGATACGTTCCGCGTGTCGCCGCGGCTGACGCTAAATGCTGGAGTGCGATACGACAATTTCGGCGGACCGGTGAGTATAGGCGCGGTCCGCGATCCGGTTGTCGATCTGAGTCACGGCGCGGCGGCGGCGCAACTGGTCCCGGCAACGTCGAATGACCCGTTGTATCCCGGCGGCAACAAGTCGTTCGCGCCGCGCGCGGGTTTTTCGTACGATCTGCTGCCGCGCTTCGGTACGCTCCTGCGCGGCGGGTTCGGAATCTTCTACGACCGGATTTTCGACAACCTCTGGCTGAATGCGCGCAACAACAGTTTCACGTTCCCGCCCGGGACCAACGGCTTTCTGGTGAACACGCAGGGCAATTACAACTATCTGGCGCCGGTCAGTTCGGTTCTGCCGTCATACAACGGCCAGCCCATTGGCACCGACTTTCCGAATCTCACTGCGTTTCAAAAGCCCATGCCGAATGGTTATGCGGAAGACTTTTTTCTCGGAGTGCTGCAGCCGGGGCCGGGCAGTCTTTCGTTCGAGCTGAACGGCGCGGGATCGCTGGGGCGGCGGCTGATCACCACGGATGTCCTGAATTACAACAAATCCAACGTCTCTCCGCCGATCAATTACATTTCGGCGCAGGGCCTCTCGGATTATTATTCGCTGAATTTAGTCACGCGCTGGCGCGGGCGGCACGGATTCCTGCAGGCGGCATATACGTGGAGCCATGCGATCGATGAACAGAGCGATCCGATTGCGGGAGACTACTTCAATCTGCTGTTTGTGAATCTCGGGGCCACAGGGCCAACGCCGCCTGAAGCCGGGTTTTCTGTTCCCGGTGACAGCAGGGGCGATCGCGGAAATGCGGACTTCGATCAGAGGCAGGCGGTTGTGGTTTATGGCTCGCTTTCGCCGGTTGCGACGGTGAGGCCGTCGGTGAGCCGTTGGGTCAACGGCTGGACGTTTTCGACGGTGGCCGCGGTGCGGTCGGGATTTCCCTATTCTGTTTACGCGGTTGACGACAATCCGAACGCAATCAGCCAACGTGCCAGTGCGGTGAATCCGGGAAGCCCACTGCTTGCGACGCCGCTGCCGGTAACTGGCGGCGAGCAGTTGTTCTTGGCGTCAGCGTTTTGCTCTGTTAGTGCGAGTCCCGGCTGCACTGCCGCGCCGACAGGCCGGAATGCGTTCGAAGGACCGGGGCTGGTGAGTTTTGATCTGTCGGCAGCGCGACGTTTCGCGGTGCGGCGGCTGGGCGACGCCGGAGGCATTACGATGCGAGCGGATTTCTTCAACGTGCTGAATCATGCCAATCTCAATCCGCCCGGGACTCAGCCGGGATACAGCAACTATGGCGTTGCATTGTTCGGAACTCCGACCGCGAGTGCGGGATTTCCGCCGCTGGTGCCGCTGAGTGAGGCGGCGCGGCGCATACAACTGCTGGTGCGGGTAACGTTCTGATGCGGTGGGCGTGGGTGTTGCTGGCGGCATTCCCGGCGTATGCGGCGGACTCGCATCCACTGGGCATTGTACTCGCTGCGACGGGGACAGCCGAGTACAAGCGGGCCGAAACAGATTCATGGCTTCCGGCGGGCGCGGGGATGGTTTTTTCAGCGGGCGACAGCCTGAAGGCCACGGGCGGCACGATACGCTTCGCGTTCTGCCCGGATAAGACCGCTGCCACGCTGATGGAGGGGAAAACGCTGGTTGTGCCAGCTTCGAATCTGGGTGCGGCTGGGGTCACGGACCGGATGGGGGTGACCGCATGCGAGATTCCACCAATCCCCGAAACCAGCGGCGTGATGGCGCGCGGGAATATGAGCACCGCGCCGGCGGCGCCGGACTGCAGCGGGCAGAAAGTGGACCTGCTCGCAGCGCTTGCCGATGTGGCGAATGCATCGAAGGGCGGTGACAGCGCGAAGGAAGAGACCACGCTCGCAAAGATTTCCTGTTATCCCGAGGCAACGTGGACGCGCGGCGTGGTGGCGCATCTTTCCACGCTGCCGACGACGGCTGAGGCAGCGGGACCGGGGGAAACTTACGCGCTGCTGATCGGCATTTCGGACTATCCGCCGGAAACGCGCCAACAAAAGCTACAGTTCGCACACGCCGACGCCGAGACGTTTGCGAAGTTCCTTGGTCAGCGGCACGGCGGCCCGGTCCCCGAGAATCACATTCGCCTGCTGACGAACAAAGATGCCACGCTGGCGCGCGTGGACGAAGCAGTTTCCACTTTCGTACGCAACGCGCGGGATCCGAAAAATACGCTCATCATTCTCCTGGCGGGGCACGGCGACTATCTGCCGACGAAGATCGATCCGGCGACGGGCAAGGCGCTGGAGACCGCGCCGTATTTCGTAACCTATGACACTTTCAGCCAGGATTCCAAGACCACCGGACTGAAGATGTCGCGGTTTCAGGAAATCATTGCCGAAGAAGCGCTGTCGTTTAAACGGGTGTTCGTGTTCGTCGATGTGTGTCACGCGGGACACGTTCAGGAGACGAGCGACAAGGAACTGCCGGATGCGGTGAAAAAAGTCTTCAATGACAACAAGGGTGTGCTGGGGCTGATGATGGCGACGGGTCCCCGCGGAGTCGCGTATGAATCGGACAAATTCGGCGGCGGCCACGGGGCGTTCACATACGCGGTAATCGAGGGACTCAACGGTACCGTAAAGCCGAACGAAAAGCACGAGATCGTTTACGACGATCTGTCCGACCACGTCAGCAAACGGGTGCGTGAACTGACGGACAGCGCACAGAAGCCAACGGAGCTGGAGATCCGCTACGATCCCGTTATCTTTGAGAACGCGGTGGCCGAGCCGACCATCGATCTGGGCAAGGCGACGAAGATGTCCAAAGATGAAACCGGCCGGCGCGAACGCGGGAAACCCGAGCCTCCCCATGCAATCGCGGACCAGTCCGTCCCGAATCAAACGGCGGTCGCCGATCCCGATCAGGCAAGAGTGGAAGCCGAGGATCGGGGGCAGCAGATTCTGATTCGCTATCTGCGCGGCGAACAGAGCGCCATGGTGAAAGCCGATTTCGAGCAGTGCGGGCGTGACTTTGAAACGGCGCTGCGGCTGCAGCCGGCGAATGCGTTCGATGAAAGCCGGATGCTGTTCTGCCAGGGGCGCGCGGCCATCTTCGATCGCACAGCGCAGGGGTACGCGAACGGCATGGCGCTTATCGAGAAGTCGATTCTGCTCGATCCGGAACGCGGATACGCATACAACGCGCTGGGGATTGCGTATCTGGAACAGGCGCGGGGCGACGCCAACAACTATGCGCGCGCCACCGCGGCGTTTCAGGATGCGATACGGTTTGCGCCGCAGTGGGCGTATCCGCTGCACAATCTCGCGCTGGCATATTCGGAGCAGGGGAATTTTCTGGCGGCGGCACGGTCTTATCAGCAGGCGATGCGGCTGGCGCCGAACTATTCGTATCTGCCGTACAATCTCGGCCTGCTGAATCAGAACGTGAACCGGCTGGATGAAGCCCAACGCTATTACCGGCAGGCCATCGCGGCGGCGCAGAAGGCGCGCGATCTGGGGATCGAACCGAAGACGGCGAGGTTCCGCGAACGTGCAGTGATCTGGAATGCGCTCGCCACGATAGATATGGAACGGAAGAATTACAGGCACGCGGAGGAGGATCTGAAGCTGGCGAAGGCGGACGATCCGGATCTCGGCGCGGTAAAGCACAACGAAGCGCTGCTGCTTAGCCGGAAGGGTGCGTCGGCGGATGCGGAGCGATTGTGGAGGGAAGCCATGCAGGCCGATCCGCCCGGCTTTGCATCGCGCATCGCGCTGGCGGAGTATCTGCTGCACAACCAACGCGGCGTGGAAGCGCGCGCGGAGTTCGAAGGCCTGGTGGCCAGTCTGGCGCTGCCCGGCAGCGGCCTGCCGACGCTCGACCAATTGCGGAACCATCTGCCGTTCGATGCCGAGCTTTTTGAGCTCTACGGCGATGACGCGGCGCAGAAAGGTCAGACCGCGGATGCGGCTGCTGGCTATGCCGCCGCGGAGAGCGCGTACCGCGCGAAGCAGGATCGGGCACGCGTGAAAAAGAAACGTGGATTTGCAGCGTCTACCGCACGCTGAGATTGACCGCTGCGCTGGTCTGTTCGCCGGTTGATACAACCACCTGCACCTGATCGCCGGTACCCGTATTCGGCGGTACGGTGAAATCGATCTGATAGAGACCGGCAAGCGTCGGCGTGAGGCCCGCGAAAATGACGTTGGCGTTTTGTCCGCCGATTGTCACCGTGACCGGGTTCACGGTCGACGCGGGCGGGTTCGACGGCGCGGCAGTTCCGTCTGCGACCACGGGCGACACCGCGCCGAGGCCGAGGCAGTACAAGGTGAGCACATTGCCGGCATGTGCCGGATTCGACGGGCCGATCAGATTACCGTTCAGATCCACCGCGACCGCTTCCATGTTCCCGTTCTGCTGCAGAATTCCCGGCTGCGCCGCTGCCACGTCCACGTGTACCGGCGTTGCGTACGTGTTGTCCCTCTGCACCAGAAGCTGGAGGTTCGTATTCTCAGCCGATGTATAGGGCACTACCGCATTGACCTGCCCCGCACTCGTATAGAACAAAGGCAGCGGCAGGTCTCCGAGAGACACTATCGTGTTATTCAGTTGAGTGGAAAGCGGCAGCACCGGCGCCGAACCGGTCGCATCCGACAGGAGCGATCCAAAAATCGAGATGAACCCGCCTGGCGCGAGGGGCGTCACGAGGAAAGTCGCCGCCGAAACCACACCCCCGTCTTTCACCTGCGGAGACGCCTGCAGCGCTCCCAGCGCTCCACTGATCTGAGCTTCGCCCGCGATCGTTTGGTTCGGGTTTGTGGCATTTACAGTCAGGATCACCGACGCGGCAGGTTCTGAGCCGGTCTGCCACGTCACGTCCCAGCGCCCGTTGTTGAGCGACTGCATGTACTGCACACCCTGGCCGGTCGAGAACTCTACCGATACCTGGCCCTGTGTCAGCGGGTTTCCGCAATCATCGGCCACCTGCGCGGTGAGGCCTTGCGGATAACCGGCGGGAACGATGAAGCCCGGGCCGAGCGTGGTCAGTACCGGAATGAGTTTCGTCGCTGTACAGGATAGGGAATCATGGGGAGCCGGCCGCGCCGAGCCGGAGTCCGCTGCGCCAGTGACGACAAAGGTGATCGCGACCGCGCTCACGCGCCCGTCGGAAAACTGGAGGGTCAGTGTCCCCTGATAGGTACCCGGCGCAAGACCATTCACGATCGGCTGCACCACGATCTGCGTCGGCCCGGTTGGAGGAATCGTCGCGTCAGTCGGCAATGTCACCACGGCGCCGGCGCCGGTTGCTGTCGAGGTGAAGCTTTTGCCAGTCCCGGTGGGGTCGTAAACCAGCACAGTCTGAGAAGAAGGAGACGACAATCCCGCGGGAGCACTGAAGATCAGGGAACTGGGCTGCACGATGGGCGCAACATCAGTGTCTGCGGGAAGCACCCGCAGTACGGCGACGACTTCCTGCGGCGTGTTGGCCGCGCCGGGAGAGATCACCTTGACCAGACCGTAGTAAGCTCCGGGCACGAGGCCCGCGGGATTAACGCTCACCGCCACGAGCGGTGCTCCATCGGGTGTCCCGGCATCGCTCGATCCGGTGGCGGGATTTGCTGTCAGCCAGTTGCCGCCGCTGAGGGTCGAAGTTTTCACCGACCATTTCAGCATCCCCGAGCCAAGGTTCAGCACGCCGAACGTCTGCGGAGGAACCACTCCGCCGTTCTGGACCACGGTGAAGGTGAGACCGGACTGCGACAACAACAACACAAGCGGATTCGTCGTGATGGTCATCGTCATGGGAATGATGACCGGATGGATACCTTGGGCACTGATAGTCAGGCTTCCCGTGTAAGTGCCCGCCGGCAGGAGCGATGGATCGGCGCGGACCGCCAGCGCCACGGGACTGGCGGGCGCAACGGTACCGCTCGGCGGCGATACGCTCAGCCAGTGGGCGGACTGGCCGGAGAATAGTGCAATCGACGTGGTGAAGTTCAGCGCACCGCCGCCCGCGTTGGACACGATCAGCGTTTGACTGCGTGCCGCGGATGTCGTCGCATAGGTAAACGACATATGGCTTTGATCAGTGGAGATCGCGGCTGGAACTCCGGGGCTGACAGCGAACTGGACGTTCACCGTTTGTACGGGCGGGTTGGCCAATGGCACTCTGACGACAATCGCGCCGCCATAGCTGCCAGCGGGCAGGTTCAGTGGATCGGCCGTCACCGTGATCAGTCCCGGCGTGCTTCCGCCTTGGGGAGAAACAGACAGCCAGGAACTGCCGCTGATGACCGAGGCCGTGTAGGCCATGCCAGGCACGGCTGTCGAATTGCCTTCAGCGATAGACGTATCGGCGATCAATGTCGTCGTCACGGGCTTGCCGCCGCTTGCCTGCGACAGCGTCAGAGAAGAAGAGCCTGGAGGAAGGGGGTTGTTGAAGTAGGGAGGATTAACCAGGACTTCGCGAATACGGTCGTTGCCAGTGTCGGCGATGTACAGGTTGCCCACCGAATCCAGCGATATTTGATTTGGACCGCTCAGGGACGCGCTGGCGGGCGGGCCTCCGTCACCGCCAAATCCCATGCTTCCATTTCCGGCTATTGTCGTAATCGTCCCGTTTGACACCACACGAATCCGGTTGTTGAATAAATCGGTGATGAAGAGGTTACCAGCCGAATCCACGGCTACCGCAGTGGGGGAGTTGAGCGAGGCGCTGGTGGCGGGCCCTCCGTCCCCGGAGAATCCCCGGAGTCCGTTCCCGGCTACCGTCGTGATGATTCCGCCCGATACTTTCCGGATCCGCTGGTTATCCGTGTCGGCGATGTAGAGGTTACCCGCTGCATCTACGGCTACACCAGAGGGTAAATTCAGCGACGCGCTGGTGGCGGGCCCTCCGTCGCCGGAAAATCCCTGAAATTGATTACCCGCAACCGTCGTGATGATGCCGCCGGATACCTTTCGGATCCGGCTGTTGCCTAAATCGGCAATGTAGAGATTGCCGGCTGCATCCACAGCCACCTGAGCGGGGTCGCTCAGCAACGCCCTGGTGGCAGGCCCTCCGTCGCCGGAGAAGCCTCCGCTGTCGAATCCGACGGCTCCGCTTCCGGCGACCGTCGTGATCGTCCCGTTCGACACTTTGCGAATGCGGTTATTGGATGAATCGGCGATGAAGAAGTCGCCGGCCGAATCCACAGCTACACCGATGGGTAAACTCACCGACGCGCTCTGGGCAGAGCCTCCGTCGCCGGAGAACCCTCCGCAGAACAGCGCGGACGATACCGAGCATGAGGGGCCGCTGCCCGCAACCGTGTTGATTGTCCGGCCCGAGGACTTGCGCACTCGGTTGTTCAGAGAATCGGCGATATACAGGTTGCCGGCGGAATCGTTGACCACCCCGGAGGGTAAATTCAGAGAAGCACTGGTGGCGGGCCCGCCGTCGCCGGAGAATCGGTAATTTCCGTTACCGGCAATCGTCGCGATCGTGCCGGCGAAGACCCTCCGAACCCGGCTGTTGGAAGTGTCTGCTATATAGAGGTTGCCCGTCGAATCTATAGCTACTCCAAAGGGCCCGTCAAGAGATGCACTGGCGGATGGCCCCCCGTCGCCGGAGTATCCCGGGTTTGCGTTTCCGGCGATTGTCGTGATTGTCCCGTTCACGACTTTCCTCACCCGGTTGTTGCCGGTGTCTGCGATATACAGGTTGCCGGCCGTATCCACGGCCACTCCCGCCGGGCCATTAATGGATGCGGTGGAAGCGGGCCCTCCGTCGCCGGAATATCCCTGATTTCCATTTCCGGCGACCGTAGTAATGGTCCCGTTCGCCACCTTTCGTATCCGTTGATTGGCGAAGTCGGCTATATAGAGGCTTCCACTCAAGTCGACGGCTATTCCGGCAGGCAAGTCGAGCGATGCGCCGGTCGCGGGTCCCCCATCGCCCGAGAATCCGATAGTGGAGTTCCCGGCAATCGTTGTGATCGTCCCGCCAGACACCTTCCGGATGCGTGCGTTGGCTGTGTCGGCGATGTAGATATCACCGGCCGAATCGACTGCCACCCCGGTAGGGTTGCCAAATGAGGCGTTGACGGCGGGCCCACCGTCGCCGGAGAATCCGTTCGTTCCGCTTCCAGCAACTGTGGTGATCGTCCCGTCCGATACTGTTACTTTCCGGATCCGTTCGTTGCCGGTGTCAGCGACATAGAGGTTGCCCGCCGAATCGAGGGCGACCGCGGAGGGGCTGTACAGCGACGCGCTGGTGGCAGGCCCGCCATCGCCGGAAAAACCGGGGATTCCATTTCCGGCGACCACCTCGATGGCGCCGTTCGACGAGATGCGGAATACAAGGCTGTCGCCGCTGTCGACAATAAACACATTGCCGGTTCCATCGACTGCCACGCCGGTCACCGCTCCCAACGGCGCGTTGACTGCCGTCAGACTGCCGGCAGGGAACGACGAGTTCGTACCCGCGACAGTGGTAATGATCTGACATAACGCCCCCGGCGCCGTCAGAGCAACGGCGGCGGCGAACCGTATGAAGTATTTCGCGCCATTAACCGGGCTGTGCATGAATCACAGATTACCTCGCTAATCCCCCTTGCAGGGTGCGCTCAGCGGAGTATAATTTCTCAATTATGGGCGGTGCCCCGATGAGCGAAGCGCCGAATTTCCGCCGCGCAGCACTTTTCTGGGCCGTATTCCTGACGTTGTTTGCCGGCCCCCCAAGCCGTGCACAGACGCCCTCGATTTTGCCCAACGGCGTCGCTCCTTTGTACAGTACGGCAACCACTATCCAGCCCGGTGAGTTTGTGTCGATTTACGGGACAAATCTCGCTGGTTCCACGGCAATGTGGAATGGGAGTTTCCCGATTTCCCTCGGTGGCACAAGCGTCACGATCAACGGGAAATCCGCCTATCTTTTGTATGTCAGCCCTGGGCAGATCGATTTGCAGGCGCCGGACGATACGGCGACGGGTTCGGTCCCCGTGGTGGTAACCACTTCCACTGGAAGCGCGACTTCCACCGTGACGCTCGGTCAGTTCGCGCCCTCCTTCAGTCTGCTCGACAACCGGCATGTCGCAGGCGTCATCATCCGGGCTAACGGGACCGGAGCGTACCAAAACGGGAGTTACGACATCCTCGGTCCGACGGGAAATTCGCTGGGCTATGCAACGGTTGCCGCGAAGCCGGGCGATACCATTGAGCTTTTTGCACTGGGGCTGGGACCAACCCTGCCGCACGTGCCCGCCGGCGCCGCGTACTCCGGCGCGGCGCAGACCACAAACCCGGTATCGCTGTTCATTAACAACGTCAGCGTGACGCCGTCCTTTGTGGGAATATCCAGCGCCGGCCTTTACCAAATCAATCTGACGGTGCCGGCGGGTCCTGGCACCGGGGATCTTCCGCTGATCGCAGCTGTTGGCGGCGTGCAGACACCCTCGAATGTCCTGATCTCATTGCAGGGTCCTGAAGAAATTCAAAGCCTGACCCTGTCGGCAAATTCAGTGGTCAGCGGCGGAACTATCACGGGAATCGTCACCCTCTTCGGAGCGGCGTCCTCCGGCGGTGAGGTTGTCGCGCTCTCCGCCAGTTCGTCGGGCCCGGTAGCGGTGCCCGCCACTGTCATCGTACCGGCAGGGAGTACTTCGGCGACGTTCGCCATCACCGCCGGGACCGTGAGTTCCAGCCAGACGGTCATGATCACAGCGTCATTTGGAGGATCTTCCGCACAGGCCAGTCTTACGGTCGCGCCACCCGAGACTCTG
Organism: Terriglobia bacterium; assembly: GCA_963709215.1. Taxonomy (GTDB): domain Bacteria; phylum Acidobacteriota; class Terriglobia; order Bryobacterales; family Bryobacteraceae; genus BOG-234. The sequence continues at coordinate 1,169,116 of CAVPVO010000002.1, forward strand.
CTGTGCGCGAACATCGGCGGGAGTTGGAGCGCGTCGGAGACGGGGTCGATGACTGAGACCCTGGACGCAACCGGCGAGGCGGGTTCGGAGACGGATCCCATTCAGGCAAACGGCATCGTTACGTTCACGCAGACTGGTTGCTCGGTCCAGCTCAACCCCATTCCCGCAGGCGAATTGCTTGGCACCGGCTCGAGCCTGGTCCGTATGGGTACCGTGAGCGGCAACAACGTGAGTCTTACCGGTGAAGTGGATGTGCCCGCGGCGGTGGTAGCTGCGATCGAGGCGGGGAACACCGGGCTCGATATCACCAGTGTCAACGTCGGCAACAATACTTTGAATGCCAGCGGACAGGTGTCGGGAAATGTGATGACGTTGAACGAAACCGGCACGTTTTCGGCGTCGGGCACATATTCTTATGAAGGGCAAAGCGGCGCTGCCACGCTTACGATTGCGACAACGTCCACTACAACCTTCACTCGGGTGTCGAGCGTGCAACCTTCCGACCATTCGGGTAGAGTTGCCTCGACGAATTCGGTGGAGATTCGGGTTGTGCCGGATCAGCCGTTCTCATCGACGGAGTGGCAGGAAATGGTTGCAACGCTCCTTCGAACTGCTTTACGAAAAGCTCTCATCTCACACTGAGCTACACTGTCGCGCGTCTGTCCCCCGCTCGCCTGTGGGTGTTCCCTGTGGATAGCCTGGTGTCGCGTAGGTGTTATCGCGTTGCACCAGCAGCTGGAGATTTGTGTCGATCGGAGCCTAGTATGGCACCAAGGCGTTCACCTGCGCCGGCGTCCCGCTGGGTCAGTGAGTGGTCCTGGCTGGCATTATCGGGGAACGTTATCGATAACAATCAAGCCGGATGCAGCAGCGCCACGTCGTCGGCTACGCAGACAAGCGCCAGTGTGACAACCACGCGATCCGCGCCGGCGAGCGCGGTATACCGCAAATTCGGTTTAGCCGAGTCAGAAGAGGAACAGGTTTTACGCGAAGCTCTGCACCGCTTGAGCTTCATCCTCGTGCACTTCGAACAAGGTGTAAGTGTGGGTGATCTGCAACAACTCTTTTATTCGTTTTGGCGGGCTCAGGAGCTTCAGAGTACCGCCGGCGTGCACCATCGAGGTGTAGCCAGAGACCAGTTCGCCGAGGCCGGCGCTGTCGATGTAACTTACATCGCAGAGGTTCAGAAGGACCTTTTTGTTTCCTTTGTCCGCCAAAGCGCGGATTTCGCCGCGCATCGCGCTCGAACCCTCGCCCAGAGTCACGCGGCCGGAAACATCCATCACGACTACGTCGCCGACTTGGCGGGTATTCAGCTTTACGCCCATGCATTCAGTCTCCTTCTGAAATTGCTCAATTGTACCGGACGGCGCGGTCCGGAACAGGGGGAGCCATCGCGCTCTACGTAAACCACCGGGCCGAAACACGCGGCAACATCGTGAGAGTGCTGCAGGAGGTGGCCCGGAAACTATGGGTTGGATTATTTGCCGACGCTGATGAGTCTGCTGGATAGAACCTCTCTGTAGATCGCTGAGACTATAAGCAGCCTGGGGTGCGCGTTCCTGCTGTCGAGAAACATCAGCCGAGTCCGCCGACTCGCGTCCCCAAACGGCGAGTAGGCTTCAGGATCACAGGCTTCAGGCATCGGCGTCGCCAATACTGCAAAAGTGTGGGCACGCGAATTAAACCTGAAACCCGGTATCCAGCCAAGAGGTCCACCGAATGCCCCGCGCAGGCACAGAGCGGCATATCGAGGATTCAGTTTTAGCCGAGTCGGAAAAAGGTTTTACCCGAAACTCGCCACCGCTTCTGCTTCGTCGTCGTGCGCTTCGAAAACGGTGTAAAGCCTGCTGATCTGCAGCACGTCCTTCACGTGTTTGGTCAGTCCCAGCAATTTCACTGTGCCTCCCGCGTCCGCTGCAGTAGTGAATCCCGCAACCAGCTCACCTATACCCGTGCTGTCGATATACGAAACCTGGCTCAAATTCAGCAGAATCTTCTTGTGGCCTTTGGTTGTCAGATCGCGCAGCACCTCGCGTATCGCGCTCGACCCTTCGCCGAGAGTGACCCGGCCGGAAACATCGACCACCGTTACGTCGCCCACCTGGCGGGTATTCAGTTTCACGCTCATGAAATAAGTCTCCTTCTGAGGTGGCTCAATTGTACCGGACGAGGCGAATCGGGAAGACGGGAAGCCATCGCGACTTACAGAAACAATCGACCCGGTAACCCCGACATCCTCAGGGCTGCACGAAGTGGCGCAGGAACTATCGCGTGGCTGATTGGCAGCCGAAAATATGGACCTCAGGCATATAATCCCATCCAGACGGCCAGCGGCAAAAAGTCTCGCGAATACCAGATTCGGGCTTCGCTCATGAAGTTAAAGCGCGCCTGATGTACGATTTGCTGGAGTAAGTCGCCGGACCGCATCTCAACTGTTATATAGTTGCGAGGTCCAAAGGAGTTGAACCATGAGAATCGTCGCTTTGATGGGCTGTCTTCTGATGGCTGTTATCGTTGCAGCGCAGACGCAGGCGGTCCCAACCGGCCAACCCCCCGCGGCCGGGCACGCAGTCACCCCCGAGCAGTATGAGCGCTGGAAGAAGGACCTCTCCAACTGGGGCCGATGGGGCAAGGCCGATGAAATCGGCGCCCTGAACCTGATCACTCCCGCCAAACGGAAACAAGCCGCAGCGCTCGTCAAGGAGGGCGTTTCCGTTTCCATGGCCGGCGACCTCGATACGGTGAAAGCCGTGGACAATCCGAATCCCTTTGAACTGAGGATGCTCGCCATCGGCATGGACGAGATCGCCGTGAACTATCACGGCGTTGCCCATACCCATCTCGACTCGCTGGCGCACATTAACGACAACGGGGTGTTTTTCAATGGATACAAGCCGGACGCGGACACGGTCATGAAGCAGGGACATGCGAAGAACTCCATCCATAACCTGAAGAATGGAATTTTCACCCGTGGAATCCTGATCGACATTCCCCGGCTCAAGGGTGTTCCTTATCTCGAACCGGGCACACCGATTTACGTGGAAGACCTGGAGGCGTGGGAGAAAAAAGCAGGCGTCAGGGTTTCAGCGGGCGACGCGCTGTTTGTCCGAACCGGCGTCTGGGCTCGCAGGAAAGCTTTGGGGCCGTACCAACGCGGGCGTGCCGATGGCGGCCGCGATGCCGGCCTCGATGCGTCGGTGATTCCGTGGCTCAGAAAGAGGGATATCGCGATCCTTGGAAGCGACCATCCGCAGTACGTCGCGCCCGCTCTGTTGCGCGGGGCAGTACACGATTTCGCTTTGCTGTATCTGGGGATTCACCTTTTCGACAATTGCGACCTGGAAGCCCTGGCCGATGCCGCGGCAGCCCGTAAGCGCTGGGATTTTCTCCTTACTGCCGCGCCGCTGGCGATTCCAGGAGGCACCGGATCGCCCATTAACCCGATTGCGACCTTCTGATCCGGACATCGTGATAAGATTGCCGGCGATGTTCGCGCAGTCCGGTTCGCTCGCTCGGCGATTCGGCCTTCTTCTGGCAATCGTTTCACTGATGCCGGGCCAGCAGCCCAGGCCGGCCGACGCGAATGATTCGGCGGCCACGAAGGATTCGAACGCCACAGCCGAAGTTCTTGCGCTCGAGAAGAATATCGAGGACGCCGTCGTTCGCGGCGATGTTGCGTTCGTAGACAGCGTGCTCGCAAGCGATTTCAGCTTTGTTCACGGGGATGCCTGGACCACCGGAGGGAAGCCGCTGGCCAGCGATGATAAAGCGGCCTTTCTCAAACGCGTGTCCGATAGGGAGTATCTGGTTCACGATCTCGACGGCGTGAAAACGGAAGTGCATGGCGACATCGTGATCACCTATGGGCGTTATGTCAGCCTCTTCATGCCGAGGAATCAGAACGCAGCGCCGGGGCGGCTGAACTCCATCTGGTTCGAGCGCGTGTACGCGAAAAGAAACGGGAAATGGTTGTTTCTTTCGCACCGCACGGTACACGGCCCGACCGTTTCCCCGGCGGGTGTCGACCCTTCCGCTCAAGCACTCGGGGCTCGAACACAATGAAGCAGGAAGCCTGGGACCAAATGAGAGAATTCGGGCGCAGCCGTCGTGGTTTCCTGCAGGCTGCGGTGAAGTTCTCGGCTTTTACAGAAGCGGTTTCAGCGATCCGGTCCGCAGCGAAGGGGCAAACTCAACCCGCCCCTCGGCCTCCGGTAGCGCAACGCCCGCAGCGCGTTGCAGTGATCGGAGCAGGCCATTACCACGCGACTCTCGCGCCATTCTACCTGCAGATTCTGCAAAACGAGAAGCTTGATATCGCAGGCGTGCACGATCCGGACCGCGCAGTTGCAGAGGATCGCGCCCGGCGCTGCGGCAGCACTCCGTTCACAGACTACCGGGCCATGATCGACAAGACCAAACCCGAGTTTGTGTTGTCCCTGAACCGTCACGTCGATATGCCCGGGCCGTTTCGGTATCTGGTGGACAGCGGGATTCCTTTTCTCGCGGAGAAGCCCTGGGGCACGGACGCCAAAACCGTCAACGAACTCGCCGCCTACGCGGAGAAGAAGAACGCCTGGGCCTGCGCTCCGATGTCCTTCCGGTACAGCTGGTGGACTGAGACCGTCCGAAAAATGTTCAGGAACGGTGAACTCGGAACGATCTCGCACATGCTGGTGCGTTTCAATCAACCCGGCATCCAGCGTTATCTTGACGAAGGCAACAGCTGGATGGTGACCAAAGCGCAGGCTGGCGGCGGCGCTTTGCTGAATCTGGGCTTCCACGGCTTCGATCTCTGCCGTTACATCACGGGCGAGGAGCCCTCCGTTGTTTCGGCGGTGACGAGCCACTCGATCTGGAAACGCGACGTTGAGGACTATGCGTTCGTGACCCTGCGGACGCCGAGCGGCATCGTATTTCTCAACGAAGCCAGCTATACATTTCCGGCGACCGGCTCCGACAGCGAGCGCAAGATCGCCGCGGAGAAAGCCCTGGTGCGCGCGACGACCACCGGCGATGGCGTTCAGATCGTCGGTCCGGGCCGGAATGAAACGCTCATGGCGCCGGCGGGCTACGTGGGGAGCTGGCCGGGTGTCGTGAAAGACTGTCTCGACCGGATCGGCCGCGGTGAGCCGCCTCCCGCGTCAGTCCGCGATTGCGCCCGCGCGGTGTCCCTTACTTTCGACGCATACCAGATGGCTGGTGAAAAACCAGCCGCGAAGCTTTGATTGCCGGTTGCGCCGCTTCGCGGTCCGACGCCCGGCTATTTATGGGCAACCGCTTCCCGCGGCAGACCGTAAGTCGCGCCATGAACCGTGCGGTGCGAAAAATACATCCACTGGCCATTCCGCTTCGCATAGACCTTCTCGTACCAGACGGAAAACCACGCGCGATCCGGCGCCACACCGCGCATAGGTGATCACGACGTCCCCATGAAGCTCAGCCTTCACGGAATCGAAGTCCATCGAGGCATAGCTGCGGCTGGTGATCCGCTGGCGAAAACTTGCCTTGTCATTAACCAGGAGAGGCTCCGCTGGCGGGTATAGGGTCGGTGGCGTCTGCCCCGAAACCCGCCGGTCGCCGAACGTCAGAAGACTGGCCAGAATTGCGACGGAACTTCTTATTTGTCGCTCACCGACTGGCGGTCCGGCCCGTATGTAGGTCCGTGGACCGTTCGGTGCGACACATACAGCCAATGGCCGTCGCGTTTCTCGTACACGCGCTCGAACCACACCGAAAACCAGGATTGCTCCGCCTTAGCCATTCGGTTCTGTGCCATGTAACGCCCATAGGTAATCGCGACGTCGCCGTGCATCTCCACCTTCACCGAGTCCAGATCACGCGCGTTGTACTGCTTGTTCTGCACTCGCTGAAGAAAGGTTTTCCTGTCGTCGACGAGAAGAGGCTTGCCGCCGGTAGTCCATCCGTCACCGTGCGTAAAAGTGAGATCCGGGCTGCTGACCTTGTCCACATAAGCTACGTCGCCCCGCACCACGGCTGCTTCCATCGCTCTTTCGAATGCCAGGACTTCCTCCGCTTCCGGCGAAACGGGTGTGGACGTGGCCGCTGTCGGATTCGGCTTCAGACTGGCGGAGCGCAGGCTTTGCTGGCCGGGAACCTGATACGCAATCCCCGTAACAAACAGGACGCCGACAGGAAATGCCCTCTTCATGCGAGGAGTTTATCAACTTCGCCGCGCCTCCGCCAGCGCGCATTGGCGCAGCCCCCGCATATAACCCTGCGCGAAGGCCTGATAGGTTCGGTCGCCGCCCACCATCGGCACGGTGTGATCCAGGTGTACGATCCCGTCGTATTTGATGTCCACCAGCGCCTTCATGGCCTTGTACATGTCGTAGTAGCCGTTATCCACGTGCGTTTCCTGAAAACGCGGCAGCGGAGAACTCACGTTCCTGAAGTGAATTTCGTAAATCTGCCTGCGCGCTCCGAAGTAACGAATGGCGCCGGCGGGGTCCGTTCCGATCGCCTTTCCGCCTTCGGCCCACGTTCCGCAGCACAGGCAAATCCCGACGTTCGGGCTGTCGGCAATCTTCAGTGCTTTCCGGCAGTCGTTCAGATTCGCCATGATCCGCGGTACGCCAAAAAGCGAAGGCACGGGCGGGTCGTCGGGATGAAACGCGATTGCCACCCCGGCCTCTTCTGCCACCGGTATGACTTGTCGGATGAAGTAGGTGTAGTTTGCCCAGATCTCCTCCGTGCTGTATTCGCGCCCGAAATACAGCGAACCTGCCGATCCCATGACCGCTAAGCCGCCGGGAACGTCCGCCGGAATTCCCATGCTCGGACTGTTGAGATCGAAGACCCGTGTCCGCGATCCGCGCGTCTCAACAAATTCACTGGTAACAATCTGAGCCAGATTGAAGTTTGAGAGCGTGAAATGGAACCCGGCCTTGCCCAGCGTACGCAGCCATGTCTTGTAGTCTTCGATCTTCTTATCCCGGCCCGGCCGGTTGAGAACAATCTCGGTCTGATTGTTCGTTACCGCCAGGTTGCGCATGTTGTGTACGGAAAGACCGGCTTCCGCGTAGCGCTTCTTAATGTGGAGCAATCCCTCAACGCTGTTCAACTCGGGCGTCACCGCGCAGAAAACGCAATCCACACCCAGCTGCTTGAAGGAACAAGAGGTCATCGTCTGTCGGGTTGGCCGGCGCTACGGCGCCTAATTTGATTCCCGGGGGCTGAGGCTTTACCGTCCCATAGAGGGACCGCGGCAAATCCAGCAGCGCCGCGCCCAGTGCCGCCCTGCCCAGTTCCCGGCGAGTCATGCTTTCCCTGAGAGAAACACCTGGATTGAACATTCTTTCTTTCGGCCGGCAGAAAATCAGGTTTAGGCCTATCGGAGTGTATCAGGAAGTCCGCTCGTTGAGTCTTTGGATCGGCTCGTCGGACGGCCTAAAGCCAGACATGCAATCAGGCGCTCTGCAAACGGATATGAGATTAGCCCATTACCACTAACATTCCGTTTGTGGTTTCCCTGATCATTGAAGCAAACGTCCTGCTATGACGGTCTCCTGTCAAGCTGAGGAACCGGTTGCATTTTGTAGATCGGTCTGTCGGAACGGCCCGGAGCGGTTAAGGGCGCGTGGGGTTTGCGCGGCGAAGCGAACCCTTGACGGGATGACCGTTCCGGGCAAGACGCTGGCGTTACGGCAAACGTTGTCTGGTCCTCAGGCTGTACCCGCCGGCGCAGCCGATATTCGTGCCATGCTGGAGAACGCAGCCTCCAGGAATTGAATTCGGTCATACGAAGGACGACACAATGAAGATGCCCTCCTGGTCCAACGCGATTCTGCTTACCATTATCCTTGCGGCGGTTGCGCACGGGCAGGCACAGCGCGGCCCCGCAGTTCCTCAGATGCGCGGCGACGGTCCTCCACCTCCGGCCAGGCCTTTTTCGATCACGAGGAGCGATCCTGCCCTCGACAACATCATCTCGCCCGGAGCGAAGCTGGTGGAACTTGGGCGCGGCTTTGGTCTCACCGAAGCCGGATTGTGGATCGCCGAAGGGCCCAGTGGCTACTGGATTTTTGCGGGCCTGCTTGACAATGTCCTCTACAAGGTTACGCCACAAAAGCAGGTCTCGGTCTTCATGGAGAGGGCTGGTTATACGGGCAACGATCCTGAGCATGTCGGCGCGCAGACTCGTTCCGGTCGCAGTCATGTGCTTCTGATCGGTCCGTCCTGCACGGGCATGGATCACCAGGGCCGCGTGATCTGGTGCGCCGACAACGATAGACAAGTGATGCGCCTGGAGAAGGACGGCACGCATACGGTGTTGTCTGGCGGAATGGACGGCCGCAGGTTCAGCGGCCCGAACGACATCGCGATCGCGGCGGACGATTCGGTCTATGTTACGGACAACGATTTCGGCCTCCGCGACGGCGGCAAAAATCCCGACAAGCAATTGCAGAACGGCATCTACCGGATTACAGAAGGCAAGACGACGCTCGTGCTGAGTGGCGCAGATCTCGGTGGCACTCCGAACGGTATTGCGTTGTCGCCTGATGGTAAGTGGATGTACCTGTCCACTGCAAATCGTCAGATGCGGCGATATGCCGTCAGATCCGATGGCACGCTGGGTTCATTTACCGTCTTTACTGAAGGCGTCGGCATTGGTGACGGCGAGAAGGCCGACATGGCGGGCAATGTGTTTTCGACCGGCGGGGCTGGCCCCGGCATCATCCGCATCACTTCGCCTGAGGGCAGGCTGCTCGGCACCATCAATCTGCCCATCTACGGCGGCGAGCCCAAGAGGCAGATCTGCGCAACGAACGTCGCATTCGGCGGTCCGGATGGCAGGACCCTGTTCATGGCGGGATGCGATTCCGTCTACACGATTCAGTTGAAGGCACCTGGGATCGTGCCGGCGCACAACGTGAACAAGCAGGAGCATTAATATGTCAACACGCGTATTGCAGGCCGCCAGGTCTGTCGTTCTGGCCGTGGCGCTCGCAGCAGTCTTCGCCACAACGATCGCCATAACAATCGGCACCACAAGCGGACAAGTGAAACCGAGAGCGAAGGCGCTGACGCTGACGCCGATGGACTACATCGAAATCCGCCAGCTCGTCAACCGGTACGCGTTTGCTGCCGACACGGGCAGCAACAACGGATACGACTACGCCGATCTATTTGCCCCGGACGGCGAGTTCACGCGCCCGTATGCGAAAGGGCGGGAGCAGCTTGCGGCGTTCGCGCGCGGTCCGCGTCTGGGTCCGGACAACACCGTGCACTACATCATGAATCATGTCATCGAGCCGACGCCGGATGGCGCGACCGGCAAGGCATACGTCATATTGCTCAACTGGGACATCGCGCCGGCTCCGGCCACCGGCGGTACTGGTGCCACCGGCGGTACTGGTGGCAGAGCGGGGACCGGGCCGGCGAACGGGTGGGACCTCGTGGGCCGGAAAGCCGGCGAGCTGACACGGATCGGTGGACATTATGAAGATGTCTATGTCAAGACGCCGGCTGGCTGGCGATTCAGGAAGCGTGATTTCATTCCTTCGACGAGTGGTGCCGATCCCGCGCCGCTCAACATTCCAGCTGACGCCCCGCCGAGCATTCCAGCTGACACCACGCCGATCGACACGCGCGCGTCCCTGGCGCCGGCCGCAAACTTCGTTGCGCCCACGCAGCAATCGTCGCTCTCGGCAACGGACTATCTCGAGATCGCACAGTTGGTCGCCAGCTATGGCCACGCGCTCGACTCGGGCTATGGCAAGGGCGAGAACGGCGAGGCATATGCAGGACTGTACACCGCGGACGCCTCGTTCGCGGGTGCCACGGGGCACGACCAGCTGGTCCGGCTCGGGCAGATTCAGCCCCGCGGTCCGGACTTTGTGCGTCACTACCTGACGAATCACGTGATCGAACCGATGCCCGGCGGCGCCAAAGGCAGGGAATATCTCGCCGTCATCGACAACGGCGAGAACGGCAAAGCGAGCTCGTTGTTTCTCGGCGGCCACTACGAAGACACGTACGTGAAGACGCCGCAAGGCTGGCGCATCAAGACGCGCCGGCTCTTTCCGCCGCGGGCGGGACCGCAAAATCAGACTGCGGCGCCGCCGCCCGCAGCATCTGCTGCACAGGTTGCTGGAACGGCCGCCGTCGCTGCACCTGCGAGTGCGCTTTCGGCGGCCGATACGATCGCGATCCAGCAACTCATCGCTCGATCTGCGTACGCGCTTGACAGCGCTGCCGACCGAGGTGCCGCCTACGCGCAGCTCTTTACGTTGGACGGAGCGTTCATCACGAAAAAAGCCCTGCCGGCCGAAATCAAGGGACGCCCGCAGCTCGCGGCGTTTGTAGTAGGCGATCTCATCCACCGTGGTCCTGCGTTTGTTCGCGAGTTTTTGACCAACTACATCATCCAGCCGTCGCGCGGGGCTGCCACCGGCCGCGTTTATGTTGTCTGGATCGAGGTGGGCGAAAACGGGAATGCGGGTGCCATCCAAGGTGGCGGCCATTACGAAGACGAGTACGTCAAGACGCGGGATGGTTGGCGAATTGCCCTGCGCACGTTCGTACCGTCAAGACTTGGGCCGCGCGACATCTATGACGTCGATCGCACGCGGTCCGGGGGAGCGCCGGCTTCGCGAGCGCTTGAGACCAACGGTCTGACGCGCGATTGACGGTAGCGTCCTTTATCATTCACTATCTGGGTTTGGCAAGCCCGACTGGGGCTTCGTTTGAGATGGCCGTTTTACGGGCAGGTGAATAGTGGCGTATGCGCAATCCGGCCCGGAGCACTCGATAGATCCAACTCGCAAAGGGAGGACTTCCAGCACCGAATCCGACAAAGTCAGAAAGAAAACGCGTATGGCCGCGGAAAACGAGCACATGATGGCGATCAGGAATGAACCGTTGTACCATCCCGAGACGCTTTTTACGAGTCCCCACCGCGGACCGCAAACCTCTGATTTCAGGGCTGATCAATTTTCCGGCACACACAGCTACCACTATGAATTCCTGTTCGCGCGCAACGCTGGTCATTGCGACGGCGCTCTCAAACGTCAGACCCTGTCTGAAGCGCTCGAGTATGTGTGGCAGGGTTATCCCGATCTTCCGTGAGAACGCCCGGGGCGAGGGATGCCCGCCCCCAACTCATCCCTTCAAAAACGTTTGCAGCTCCGTCAGCGTTTCCTTCGGAGCGCTCTCCTGAAGATTATGGCTGCCAGCGGGGAGCACCTTCCCGGTGACGGTCACGCCCTCTTCCTTCCAGATGCCGAGAACATCGTATATGCCCATGGCGCCTCTGCCCGCCCACAGTACGTGCAGCGGGCACTGGATCTTCTTGCCTGCTTTCATGTCCGCGTCGTCATTCTTCAGATCGATCGAAGCCGACGCGCGGTAATCCTCGCACTGAGCATGCGCAAATCCAGGCAGGTTGCGCACGCGCGCATATTCCTTCTGGACATCATCGGTCGCGGTCGCGGCCTGCGCCGCGTATTGCCGGATCAAATCGTATTCAGGCCCCGGCTCTGGCGCCAGTTGGTTGAACCAATGCGGATAGGCACGCACGAACTCGATGATTGCGTGGGTTTCGCCTTTCGCATCGGTCCACACGGCATGTCCATACAAATAGTGCGCAGGCACGATATCCAGCACCACCAGCTTCTGCACCTTATCCGGATGGTCGATCGCCATGCGGCGCCCGACGCGGCCGCCGCGATCGTGCCCGACCATTCTGAACTGGTTGAAGCCGAGATGCTTCATGACTTCGACGCCGTCGAGAGCCATCGGGCGCTTTGAGTAGTCGGAGTGATCGCCGCCGCCCTTCGGCTTGCCGGAATCGCCGTAACCGCGCAGGTCGCACATGACGAGCGTGTATTCCTTCGCAAGCTCCGGCGCGACCAGCCGCCATGTGATCAATGAATCGGGCGCGCCATGGAACAACAGGACGGGCGGACCAGAACCACCAATGACGGCATTAATCTCGGCGCCTGAAGTCTTGATGCGCTCGTTCCGAAAACCTTCGGGATACAGGCGCTTCCACGCCTGCGTATCCGGAAGCGACACTGGTTCCGGAGGCGGGCCCGCGGGGGCTCCCCGTCCACGGCCGCCCGGCCCCTGCGCGATTGCCTTTCCTGCCAGAGCCGCTGCGCCCGACGCCAAGGCAGCGTGCTGGAGGATCCCTCGTCGAGTCATCTTCATATTGCGTATGTCCTTCTCCGTTTAACCCACACTCAGCGGATCCAGCTTCAGCGGTCCGGTGCTGTCGCCAAGTTTTTCAATCGGCACCCCTGCCCGGTCCAATATCGTCACCAGCAGATTGGCCATGGGAGTGTCGGGCTTGTAATCGTAGTGGTAACCCGTCTGGAATTTTCCATTCAGCTTACCCGCCAGCATTACAGGCAGATCCGAATGCCGATGCAGATTGCCATTGCCCATGCCGCTGCCGTAAAAGATGAGGCTGTGATCGAGCAGGGAACCGTCGCCATCCGGCGTGTTCTTCATTTGCTCGAGCAGGTAGGCGCACATCGAGACATGATAAGTGTCGATGCGCGCCTTCTGTGACATCAGTTCGGCATCGTCGCGGTGATGCGAAATCAGATGGTGCTGGCCTGGAATTCCGATCATCGGATACGTTCTGCCGCTGAGTTCGCGCGCCAGGATCATGCTGAAGACGCGGGTCAGGTCGGCGCGAAACGCAATCAACTGCAGATCGAACATCAGCTTCGTATGCGCTTCGAATGAAGCCGGTATACCGACCGGACGGTCCGGAAGCTCGATATTGTCGGGCCCCACCTTCTCCGCGCTTTGGATACGCTTCTCCACTTCACGCACGGAATCCAGATACTCGGTCAGCTTGGAGCGGTCGCTTTGTCCCAGACTTGCAGCCAATGAACCTGCTTCCTCACGCACAGAATCGAGGATGCTCGCTTCCTTCTGCACACGCGCGAGTCTCTGGGCGCCGCTTCCGCCATCCCCGAACAGGCGCTCAAAAATCACGCGCGGCTGGTTTTCCGCCATGTTCGGCGTGGTCGGCGTGCGCCACGAAACCGTGTTGACGTAGAAACAATCGCCCGAATCGCACGCACCCTGGGACGGCGTATCTACAGTCATTTCGATCGATGGGATCGGCGAGTTCTTCCCAATCACTGCCGCGGCGATCTGATCGGCCGTTGTCGCCAGTCTGACTTCCACGCCCGGTCTCGTGCGGTCATACGCGTGAACGCCTGTCAGCCAGGCAGCGGAGGCGCGGGTGTGATCGCCGCTGCCGTCGCCCTTGGTGTCGGCTTCGAGATGCGACAGACCCGTGAGGATATTGAACTGCCCCTGCAGCTTTGCCAGGGGCTTAAGGTTGGGGGTCAGCTCGAAATTTCGGCCGATCGTCTTCGGCTTCCACTGATCGAATATCACACCGTGCGACGCATATACGAACCCAAGCCGTGGGGGCGCCTGCGTAACTTGCGCCTTCAATGCCGGGATCATGGAATCGAGCACCGGAAGCGCTACCGTCGCTCCGATACCGCGCAGCATCGTGCGCCTCGACAGTGTTTTTTTCGTGATGAAATTCATTAGTTCTTCTCCGCGACCTGGCTGTTTCCCGAATCTTTCTTTAAAGCCGACTTGCGCGTCTGGAATGGAGCGCTTTTCGTTACGCCCAGGACGAGATCTGAAAATTTGTAATCGTTTTTCCCGGCGTCGCGAACGATTGCGCGAATTGCCGGCGCGTCAAAATACTGCACGTTCCGGCCGAGGGCGTACATCATCAGTTTTTCGGTAACTGCGCCCGCAAACCGCGCGGGATCGCGCAGGATCATCTGCTTGACGCCTTCCACGCCGTCCACCGTGGTGCCGTCCGTAAGCTTACTCACCACATCGATCGGCTTGCCTGCATCCTGATCGCGCCATTTGCCGATCGCATCAAAATGTTCCATGGCGAAGCCTATCGGATCCATGCGCGCATGGCAATTGGCACACGCTGGATTTGCCCGGTGCTGGACCATCGCTTCCCGCAGGGACAACTGCTCGCCGGATTTATTTCCTTCCGTCTTGAGCGACGGTACGTTCGGCGGCGGAGGCGGCGGTGGAGAGGCAAGCAGGTTCTCGAGCACGTACTTACCTCTCAGCACGGGAGACGTTCGCGTCGAATACGAAGTCAGGGTCAGGACGCTGCCCTGACCAAACAGACCGCCGCGCGCGCTGCCCGCCGGAAATGTGTATCGCTGGAATTCACTGCCGCGGATATTCGGCACGCCATAATGCTCCGCCAGCCTTTCGTTCAGGAACGTGTAGTTGGCGGTGAGCAACTCTTTTACGCTGCGATTCTCCCTCAGGATGCTGTCGAGAAAAAGTTCGGTCTCGCGCTCGAAGGATTTCCGCAGACCTTCATCAAAATCGCGGAACAAATAAAGGTCGGGTTCCTTCACCTCGACATCGCGCAGGAACAGCCATTGCGCGGCGAAGTTCGTCACCATCGATTCTGAACGAGGATCGATCATCATCCGGCGAACCTGTTTCTCGAGAACGGCGGGTTGCTTCAGTCTGCCCGCGACCGCTGTCTCGAGGAGTTCGTCATCCGGACCGCTGCTCCAAAGGAAGAAAGACAGCCTCGAAGCCAGCTCGAGATCGCTTATTTGATAAACGGAGCCGGGCTTTGCATCTGCCGGATCTCTCTCAATCCTGTAGAGAAATTGCGGGCTGACGAGCAGCCGCTCGAGCGCAATTTGGATCCCGTGCTCGAAGCCTGAATCTTTGCGCCCCTGTTCGTAGAAAGGCATCAGGCGTCCGACATCGGCATCTGTCGCCGGCCTGCGGTAAGCGCCGCGGGCCAGTGTCCTCAGAATCTGCTTCGCACACCCGGTCTCCTCTGCCGCGCTCTGCGGATAACACGAGAAAATCCTGCGTCGGCTTGGCGTGTTACCGGAACCCGTGGGGTTGTAAGGGCCGCGGATAGTAACCGAATTGATCGCCGGCTGCGTTCCGCGACTGCGCTGGCGAGCCTGCAGGATGCCTTCGTCCAGCGCTTCGGTGTGCTGCACGAAGGTAATACCCACCAGATGTGGGCCGGCCGTCACAGGCACTTTGAAAGCAGTCGGTGCTCCACCGCCGCGCCCTCCACGTCCACCACCGCCGACCGTCACAAACCCCTTGCGTTCGCCGTCCACGGTCAGTTCCAGTTGGTGCTGCTCGCGGGCTCCGCCCGCCAGTTCGATGGCGAACTCGTATTGAGCGTCAAGCGGGAAATAACTTTTCACCGCGAGCCCGCCACGCGTGCCCATCGGGAGTTCCTCGACTCGCGAAGTCTGCGGTTGTTGAACGGGCATCGAATGGATATTCACGAGCAGCGGCATCGAGAGATCGCCAACTGCCAGGCGGCTGATTTTTGTCGCCGTGTCAAGGTACCGTTCCATCACGACCGGCGATACATACAGCAGGTCCGCGATGTTGTCGAATCCGCTGCTGGCGTTGTCCGCGGGAAGGAGCAGCGTGTAATCCATTTCCTTCGGCAGATTGTCCAGCCCGAGCAGATCGTGAATTACATTCCTGTACTCGGTGCGCGTGAGCCGATGCAGGTTCGGCAGATCGCCAGGATTCGGATGGGAGCCGGCCTCTTTGTCGAGTGCGGTCTCAAGATATGAAGCAATGCGTTCGTAGCTCCCCGGATCGGGGCGGGGCATTCCGACAGGAGGCATCGACTTCGCTCGAAGCTGTCGCACGGCTCGTTCCCAAACTTCGGCGTTACTACCCACCAACCCCTCAGGTTTCGCCAGTGCAGCCGGATCGATGACAACCCCGGCAGTTCTGGCTTTCGCGTTGTGGCATGCCCCGCAGTACTTTCCGAGATCGGCCGCGACGATCTCGATGGTGTCCGATGGGGTGGCGCTTCGAACCGGCTGACCGGTCAGGAACAAGCCAAATGCTGCGGTGTAAATGACTGAAACCTTTATAACTAAGCGCGCACCGGCCATTCGTGGGCCATTATATAATGGCCCACAGGCGCCGGACCGCAAAACCAGTCCGTACGCCGGAGGTTCTGAGAATGGTGGGCTTCAATCGGTGGCTGCTGACAGGATTCGTTGCGGGTTTGATGGCGGCATCGGCATACGCAGGCGCGGACGCGCGTCTCATCACGGCAGTAAAGTCCAATGATCTGGCGGGCGTTCGCGAATTGATCACAGCCGGCGTCAATGTGAATGCCGCTGCCGAAGATACTTCGACTCCCCTGCATCTCGCCATACAGGAAAACAGCCTCGAAGCCGTCATTCTTCTGATCTCGGCGGGCGCCGATGTCAACGCGAAAACGCGTTACAACATCACGCCGATTTCTATCGCGGCGGAAAAAGGCAACGCGAAGATCATCGAACGTCTGCTCGCGGCCGGCGTGGACCCAAACTCCACGTCGGAGGACGGTCAGACAGCCCTTATGACTGCCGCTTTGAACGGCCGGGTCGATGCCGTGAAAATGCTCCTGACCCATGGCGCAAAGGTGAACGCAATCGAGCCCTGGAAAGGGCAGACAGCTCTGATGTGGGCGGCGGGGAAGGGAAACTGGGATGCCGCTGCGCTGCTGGTTGAGTTTGGCGCTGACCTGAAGGCGAAATCGAAGGCCGGTTACACTGCGCTTCTGTTTGCGGTCCTGAACAACCGGATCGAAACAGTGAAGACTCTCGTGAAGCTTGGCGCCAACATCGAAGACAAGGCGCCTGACGGCACAACAGCCCTCAACATGGCTGTCGTCAACGCTCACTTCGACCTGGCCTCGGCAATGCTTGACCTCGGCGCAAATCCGAACGCCGCCGATCCGCGCGGCTCGGCGTTGCACAGCGTCGTGTGGATCCGAAAGCCGGGTGCATCCTGGGAAGCCGCCGGACTGGGCCAGGATCCGGATCCTGTGCCGCGTCCCACCGGCAGTGTGACCGCGTTGCAACTTGCGGAAAAGCTTCTCCGGAAGGGGGCGAATCCGAATGCGCGCGTGACCTGGGAAGAGATGCCGATGACAAAGGGCCTGGGAACCACACGCAATCCGCCCGACATTAATCTCGGCCGGCATCACCTCAGCCTCGTCGGGGCGACACCGTTTTACTGTGCCGCGCGTAACGGCGATGCCGAATTTATGCGGCTGCTGGTGAAGTACGGCGCTGATCCAAACATCAACACCGCCGTCGGCGTCACGCCGCTTATGGCGGCCGCGGGTCTCGATTACTACGAAGGCGAAAGCCCGGGTCCGCTCACCGGCGTGCCCGAAGCAGAGCGCCTCGAAGCGCTGAAGCTGGCGCTCGAGTTGGGCAATCCGATCAATGGCCACACCAATTTCGGCAACTACCCCATGTTGGGCGGCGCTGAATACACGCTGCTCGACTACCCGCTGAACATGGACGATCTGCTGAATCTCGGCGTCGGCGACCCCCGATGGAACGGAATGACGGCGTTGCACGGCGCAGTGCTCTCCAATCAGCCTTCGCTGGTCCAGTTCCTTGTCGATGCCGGTGCGGAACCCGACGCGAAGAACACGCTGGGCTGGACGCCGCTCATGGAGACCAAAGGTATTTTTATGGCAAATTCGCGTAAGGAATTTCCGGCAGCTGCCGCAATCCTGAAGAAAGCTCTGGCTGCCCGCGGACTTCTTCCGCAAGGCGAAACGCTGCCCGACCCAAGAGGCCAGTAGCCGCATTTCCGTCGTGAGGGGGCGGACATTGATAACCCGATTCAACTCACGCCGTTTAAGCTGTCACATCAAAGCGCATTACTCTGGCGAATGAAGCAAAGAGTCATCGTCGGCATCAGATGGGATAACCTTTGACGGGGTGAGCCAAGGTTCGCTTCCCAAAGAATTTTCCCTGTGTCCTGATCGAACGCCCGAAAGCGCGTTTGGTAAAAGTATTCATGCGGAACGGCGGTAATACTTCAGCAGGCCGCCAAGTCCAATGCGCGGGCTTGTACAGATCGAAACCTCGCCCCGTGAACTGATCCCGTCGCGTGCGCCCGAAGCTTCTGCTGCGGTTTCGGGGGGCTAAACCTGTGCGGAATATGACTCAAAAAAACGTCACGAGGCTGCGTCGCATGTGGCAATCCGGGCTACGAGATTGTTTCGAAATTAACGGCTGATTCAACTCCGGCGTGGAGCCTGCCAAGGTGGGTACCGCGCAGGGGTCCCGGGATTGCCCCGGAAAACCCTTTTGTTTCGCGGCAGGCTACGCTCAGATCAGCAGTCCGCGAACTGATTCAGCAGAATATTCTTGTTCCCTTCGGCTGCCCGATCCCGCATCGCAGGCTCCGTTTGCGTTCTGTTGCTTAACATATACTGACATCGGCCCGTAATGAGTTCTCAGCAAGCACAGAATAAAGGTGAAATGATTGGCGCGGAAGTCGTCGACATGGCAGACCTTGTGAGTTATCAGGACGGCTCCGTTGTCAGCAGAACGATCCTGAAACGGGGCGGGGGCACTCTTACGCTGTTTGCATTCGACGAAGGCGAAGGTTTGAGTGAGCATACGGCAGCATTCGACGCTGTAGCACATTTGCTGGAAGGCGAGGCGGAAATCACGATATCGGGGAAAGTACTGCGGGCGGCGGCAGGCCAGGCGGTCTTGATGCCAGCCACCCAGCCCCATTCGCTGAAGGCCCTGAGTAGATTCAAGATGCTGTTGACGATGATCCGTGCATGAGCGACCCTGCACAATCTGTACGCTGCAGGGTCAGCCCACCGGAGCGACCCGGAACAATTTCTGGAGCCGGCCGTGGCGATCCTTCAACAGCATTTCGGCGAGGGTGTGGCGGTCGAGTTCAGCGAGGAAGGCCGCGAGCGCATCCCGCAGCCAGAACTTCAGCGCACAGGCAGCGGGGATGGGACACGTATTGGTTGCCGGGTCGAAACACTCAACCAGGTTCAGGTTGGGTTCGACGTTCCGCACTACTTCGCCGAGACGGATTTCGCCGGGGTCGCGCGCCAGCACGATTCCGCCAGCGCGGCCGGGCGTCACTTTCACGTAACCCTGGTCGCCAAGCGTGTGGACGACGCGCACAAGATGGTGGCGCGAAATTCCGTAGGCGGTGCTGATGGTTTCGGTGGAGACTTTCTCGCCCGGGTGCGCGCCCAGATAGATCAGGACGCGGAGGGCGTAATCAGCGTGTAAGCTCAGTTGCATTTGGTGGCGATTCGAGCATAGCGCCCGCGGTCAGGCTGAGGGCAGAAAAGAATCCGAATAGAGATCGGGCATCCCGATCCCGGCGAGAAACAGTTTCATGCGCAGCGATTTCACCAGCACCGGATCTCCGCACACATAACCCCGCCAGCCCTCCAGATTCGGAAACCGAGTAGCGAGCAGGCCTTCCAGCGGACCCGTCACGCAACCGTCGTCGTTGCCGCCTTCGAGCACCGACGCGGTGTAGTAAAAATTCGCGTGCCTTTCAGCGACCGCGCGCAGTTCGTCGCGCAGATATAAGCCAGCGGGACGCGGAGCTCCATGAATCAGATGAATCGGCGCCTGATGGCCTGAGCGCAGGGCATCGCGCGCGATCGCATAAAGCGGCGCGAGCCCGGTGCCGGTGCCGACCAGCAGCATTGGCATTTGCTGCCTGCCCGCGACGTAAAAGCATTCGCCCGAGGGCCCCTGCACCTCGACGCGGTCGCCGGGCCTGGCATTACCGAAGAGCCATCCACTCATACGGCCGTTGGCCACACGCCGAATGTGCAGTTCGATTTCGGCGTTTTCTCCGGCATCACCAGGCAGGCTCGCGATCGAGTAACTGCGGGCGAGGCTGCGCTCATGCACCACGGTCAGATATTGGCCGGCGCGGAAATCGAGCGGAGTATCGCAGACGAGCCGCACGCCCAGGACGTCCTCCGAAAGGAGTTTGAGCGAACGGATTGCAGCCCCGACCCGGGCATCCGATCCCGCCGCCTCGGCGACCAGGTCGCCTTCCGGGTGGCACACGCAGGGAAGAAAGTAGCCGCGCGCCTTCCATGAGTCTTTGAGACCCACCTGGGCGCGGGCCGGGACCGAGCCGGAAACGGCTCGCACCATACAGGATCCACACGTGCCTGCTTTGCATGCATACGTAAGGGAAGCGCCTTTGCGCAGCAAGCCATCGAGCGCGCTTTCACCGGGCTGCAGTTCGCTGCGGACGGCTCCGAAATGAACGACAGACATCAGCGATTGAGAACGTCGTTGCGCGTGGATTCGGCGATGGCGGCCACTTGCTGGATGAGGTTTTCCGCGACTCCCATTTCGCGGAGGGTGGAACCGAGGAGTTCGATAATGGCATCGACATGCGAATCGTCGAGTCCCATTTTCACCAAGGGGGCGTGACCCGTGCGCATATCTTTGCCGGTGTAATTGTGCGGGCCGCCGAAGGCCATGGTCAGGAAGCCCTTCTGTTTGGCGCGCTGCCTGTCCATGTCGACGCCCTCGAAGAACCGCGAGACGCGGGGATCGGTGAGGACCTTCCGGTAGAAACGGTCGACGGCGGCTTCGACAGCGCCGGCTCCGCCAAGTTGTTCGTAGAGGGTGATTGTTGCGGATGACATAATATGCATGTTTAGAGGGCGAGTCAACAGAAAAATAGCCAGACGCTGCGCGGGTTTGCCAAATTGCCGAACCAGTCATTGCGGAGTCCAATGGACGCCGGCCCTGAAAAGGCCATCGACGAAACCGATCTGATACGCGAGGAAAAGCCCGAAGCAAGTGCTGATAATGCCGGAAACAGGGCCAGATACACGCCCGCGGCTGCGAAGTTTTTGCCCGTCCCGGCAACCGGTATGGCCATGGCCGAGGTCATCAGCATCATGCCGACGACAGTTCCCATGCCGAATACGAGCAGGTAAGCAACGGCCCAAAGCGGGTTGCGAATCGTCGAAAGCACCAATAATGCGACGGCCGAGATTCCCGGTGGTCGGCAGCCACCAGTACGAGGGCCAGCGCCGCCGCGCGAATTCCCTTCGGGTGGCGCATCAGAGAGATGCTATGAGACTTTTTGCTTTCACGTGCGTACTCCTTCTTAAATCTGAAATCGAAACCCGCGCCGGCCGTGGGGCGGGGATCTTACATCCGGAACAGCGCTTCAAGATAGCTGAAATTGCCGTTCTTTCCTGTGGGGTAAATCTCTTCCATTACCGATTTGCCCTGCGCATAGCCCACGTAGCCCGTAAAAGTCGCGTGCCGGTTATACCGGTACTCCACACTTGTGTCGTAGAGATTGGCAAGCGAACGCCGGCCGGAAACCGCGCGGCCCGTGTAGCCGAAGGTCTGGGGTTGAAAGGCCCCTCCGCCGGAATACCAAAGGTCATTGGGACTCGAGAGGCGCAACGAATGAGCTTCACTCGAAATGGTCACTTTAGCGCCCGGGCGCAGGACCAGTGCGCCGAATCCATCCTCTAAATTCATCATGTTGAAAAACGGAAACCTGGCGTAGGGGCGCGGTGTCGGCAGAATCTGAAAGAACGTTTCGTGCCTGTTGTCATTGGGATTCCCGTCTCCGGATCCCATCGTGTAACCGGCGCGCAGCCACGGTTTGAGCGCCGGCAGAATCGCCGGCTGGTAACCCGTTTCGATATCGAACGCATAGGAGCGCTGGGTTTGCGTTCCCCATCGGCCCGTCTGTACCGCCAGCCATCCGAGGCCATCGATGACCCCGGCCTTCGTGGTCAGAGCATGGAGGCTGTGCCCTCCCCACGTCTGAACATGGATGTTTTCCGTATCGCCCTTGCGCACGGCAAGCGGGCGGCTGTCGGTCTTCAGAATATGCGAAAATCGTCGTAGTCAATCGCGAAAAACCGCGTGTCGGCCGCGTGAATACCGCGTCCCCATTCCTTCGTGTAAGCCGCATAGGCGAATCCGATGCGGTTCCATCCCCAGCCGTCGGTCTGAAAGACGCCACGAGTCGGCGTTGCCGTGACAACGGTGAAGTCCGCGGTGGGATCGGTCCACGAATACCTGAACCCGTCGAAACTCCTGCCCACGTCGGAGAACGAAAAGGTGCCGATCAGACGCTGGCTTATGTGATCGCGCTTGAGCACCGCGAGCGTGGCATTTTTGGGCGTCAGTTCGGTGGCATCGTTGAATTCGAAGCGCCCAGCCTGAATGGTCTGGTGGTTGTCGGGGTCGAGGTGATAGCGCCCGTAAAGCTGTTTCGGGAACGCGAGTGCGGTGTCCCGGTGATTGGCGTTTGCGGCGTAATCGTTTGCGCCCAGCCCCAGAGCGCCCTGCGGCGCGGGCGCGGTGGCGGTGCGGGGCAAACCGAGAATAAACGGAACGGCGATCTCAGCATCCAGATCGAGCGCGCCGCGCGTTTCGGCGAAATTCAGCCGCAGCAAATTGCCTGAATACGCATACTCGTTTTGGTAAACGCCCGGCTGGAACCAATCCCATTCGTACAAACGCGCGCGCAGAGTCGCCGTAAAAGTCACATCGCCGAGTTTGATCCCATCGTCAGTCGTCGATTGCGCGCTGCATTCGGCGGCGGCGATCAGAGCCATGGCAAACAGCGCTTTCGTCATAAAGAAAACGGTCACGGTCTGCCGTTCAGTATGTCGCAATCGTAATGACGGGTACAACATATTTTTATCGGCTCACGATCTTGTAGGCGCACCACCTGTTGTCCCTTCGTTGACTTAATAGTGCCAATAATATTGGCGCCACAAGCCCCAACCGGCATACCGGGCAATAACATCGATCGACGATATAACTCTACGAATACCCTCCGGCGCCGGAAGTCTTTACGCGTTCTTCCGCCGCGGCGGCGTGCCGGTGTTGCGCCAGCTTCTGGAATACGGTGCCGAAAGCGGGTACGGCCGTCTTCAGCAGGTTGAAATCGTTTTTCGGGATCAGGAGCACATCGAGCGGGGTGATGGCCCGGAGGGTCGCGTTACGGGTTACTTCGGCGAGCACCGCCATTTCTCCGAAGTAATCGCCATCGCCCAGATCCGCGATATGTTCCTGGGATGCGCCGGCTTCTTTCAGCATTTCGCACCGGCCTTTTTCGACGACGTAGACGCTGTCGCCCAGGTCTCCCTGATTGAAGACGATCTCTCCCGGTTCGAAGTGCTGCCGGGTAACGCCGGATTCGCGGGCAACTTTGAGTTGCATCAGATCTGGCGAAAACAGGAATGCGATTACCCAGTCCAGCCCAAATGCGTAACTTCCGATTAACCCCCGGCATTTTCATAAGGTGAATGGCCTGCCACATGAACCACGCCCGCCAGGCCAGACAAATGCAGGCCCATGATGTTGGCGATCGCCGAATAATGTCCCAGGGCGCCGAGAGTACCCAGACCTTCGAATGCAAACCCGGTCTTCGGACCGTCGTGCATGGCGGCGACGATATTGAGTGCCACAAGCCTGGCGGCGCGGGTAGCGTGCTGGGCCGTAGGCGGGACACGGCTGCCTTTGACCGTGGTGGCGGCGGCGCAGTCGCCCACAGCCCAGACCTCGCCTTCGTAACCCTGGAGTTCCATACTGCTGTTGACCTTCAGGCGGCCGTTTTCTTTGGCGCACTGCAGTTGGCGGAGCACCGGCGCGAGCCCTGAAGGTACTGTCGACACAATAGTTTTGCAGGGAATCTCCGTGCCGGACTGGAAGACCGCCTTTTCGGATGTGGCGGCCACCAGTCGGTCGTTGAGAACGATCCCGACGCCGCGTCTGGTGAGTATCCTCTGCGCGAAGAGCGCGAGTCCGCCGGTCATTTCGGGAAGGATCCGGTCGCCGGAGTGAACCAGGACGCTGCGTATTTTTTCGTCGCGGAGGTTTCGGTAATTGCGCTTCACGGCGTGGATGAAGTCATTCAGCTCCGCGATTACTTCCACGCCCGAGAATCCGCCGCCCGCCACAACGAAGGTCAACAGCCTGCGGCGTAATTCGGGATCGGATTCGACATCCGCCTCCTCCAGTGCGTGGATCAGGTGGTTGCGCAGCGCCACGGCATCGGCGAGCGTGCGGAATGGTTTGGCGTGCTCCATCAATCCGGGCATGCCGTAGAAGTCGGTGACGCCACCCAGCGCGATCACGAGATAGTCGTACGGTAATTCCATGCGGCGCGGGCGGAAGCCCGGACTCAGGATTATGATCCTCCCGGCGAGATCGATTTCCTCGACCTCGCGCATCACCAGCTGCGTGCGCGGACAAAGATGGCGGATGGGAGATACGACGTCGGTGATGCCGATCGAGCCGGAGATGACTTCGGGGAGCATCGGCTGACAGACCCAATAGTTTTCCCGGTTTACCAGCCTTATCGAGACCTCGTCCGGGGCAAGCATCTTTTCAAGATGCCGGGCTGCGTTCACTCCGCCGAAGCCGCCGCCCAGAATCACTACTTTTTTCTCGCGATCCGCCATTTGCCTCACCAATCCTTACCGTCCAGGTGGACGCAGCAGCTGAGTGGAATGAGAGAATGTTCATCGTATAACGATATTTGTACTCAAACATCCTCGACGTGGTGAGAAATCTCACACATACAGAAGGGTCATACAGACCGGGAGTACCGACTGAAACATTTTCCCCAGCCGACCGACTGTATAACGAGATTTCTGTCGTCCGGCCGTTATTTCCTCGCGGCGGCGAAAGATTCAGGAACATTGCTGATTAAATCGTGGCAAGATATGGTTTGTAAGTTTCAGGAAGCTCGCGCATCGTCTTCGCAGGTAAGCGCCCGACCATGAGTCAAACGAATAGTGCGGCAGACAGAGCAGCGCCGTCGGCAAACCATCAGCTAGCGCTGGGAACCATGTCGATGGTGGTCTGTTTTGCGTCGTGGGGCCTGATCGGCCCCTTCGCATCGCGCTTTAAAGAACTGTTTCACCTGACCGCAAGCCAGACTGCGTTCCTCGTGGCGACACCTGTATTGCTGGGATCGCTCGCCCGGCTGCCCATGGGATTGCTTACCGATCGTTACCGGGGACGCGTGGTCTTCACCGCGCTGATGCTGTTTTCTGCTGTCCCGCCGTTCCTGATCCCGCAGGCCACGAGCTACTCCATGCTGCTGGGCTTTGCGTTCCTGCTCGGCGTGGCCGGTTCGTCGTTCGCGGTGGGGATCGGATTTGTTTCGCCATTCTTCCCGCGCGAGAAACAGGGGTCGGCCCTGGGGATTTACGGGCTGGGGAACATTGGGCAGTCCGTGGCGGCATTCGGCGGACCCGCGCTGGCAGTGCTCATAGGATGGCAGAACGTGTTCCGCGGGGTGGGAGCGCTGCTGGTGATCTGGGGCGTCGCTTTCGCCATTTTCGGGCGCAACGCGCGGGTGGAAAGGGCCCAGCCAAAATCGCTCGGCGCGATGCTGTCGCTGCTGAAGCGTCAACCGCTGGTTTGGGTTCTTGCTTCGTTTTACTTTCTTACTTTCGGCGGATTCGTCGCCTTTTCCATCTACCTGCCCAGCCTGCTCCGGGACCAGTTCAAACTGACGCCTGCCGATGCCGGGCTACGCACCGCCGGTTTTGTGGTGCTGGCTACTCTGATCCGGCCGGTTGGCGGCTGGCTCGCCGATAAGATTGGCGGGGCGCGCGTTTTGTCGCTGGTGTTCATGGGCATTGTGCCTTTTGCACTTCTGCTCGGCTGGGAGGCCATTCTTCCGTTCACTGTGGGCGCGCTGGGATGCGCCGCGCTTCTAGGGGCCGGTAACGGGGCGGTTTTCAAATTGGTTCCGCAATATTTTGGAGCAGACACCGGGACGGCTACCGGCCTTGTCAGTGCGATGGGCGGGCTGGGCGGATTTTTTCCACCTCTGCTGCTGGGCATTTTTCTCGACAGGTTCGGCGTGGTTTGGCCGGGATTCGTTCTGCTCTCGGTGACTGCGGCTGTCCTCTGGATCGTGAACGCACGCGTCTTCCTTTCACACGAGAAGACCCACGCAATTCACCTCGATATTCACGGGCCGCTGGCGGACCAGATACGTTCCGGCGCCTTTGCCACGCTTTGGACCGGGCTGCTGGTGGCGGGAATCGTCGTGGGGTCACGCAATCTGCAGAATTTCGATGCGGCACTTGTGATGTACACGTTCGCGATCGTATTCGCGACATGGGGCGTCGTATATCACTACAACGTCTGGCTGCAGAAACCGCCGACACGCCTTTACTGGGATCGAGGATGGGAGATTTTCCATAAACAGCGTTTGTGGCGAAGTCTGCCGAGTCTGGTGCGCACCACGGCAACGCATCTTCTGGGACAGACCTTCATCCGCAAGCGCTCCCCTCTGCGCTGGTGGATGCATCAATCCATTTTCTGGGGTTGTATTTCGGCGATGGGTATCACGTTCCCGCTGGTGTTCGGCTGGATCGGTTTCCGCAGCCGTCCGGACAACCAGCTGATCTATACGACCTATCTGTTCGGCTTCCAGGCCGGAGACTTTCCCCTCCATAGTTTTATCGCCGGAGTCCTCTTCCATGCTCTCGATATATCGGCCGGGCTAGTGCTGCTGGGCGTGGGGCTTTCGCTCTGGCGACGAATGCGGGATCGCGGCGCGCAAAGTATCCAGTCGTTCGGCATGGACATGTTCCCGCTGTTCCTGCTGTTCGCCATTTCCGTCACGGGGCTCGCTCTTACTGCTTCGCAGGAATGGCTGCGCGGCGAGGCATACAGCTTTGTCGCTATCCTGCATGCCATCACGGTGATCGGCGCCCTGCTTTTTCTTCCCTTCGGCAAGTTCTTCCATATCTTCCAGCGCCCTGCGCAACTGGGCGTGAAGCTCTATCACGAGACCGGCGATGCGGGCGCGCCTGCCTTGTGCGGGCGGTGCGGGCAGCGATATGCCTCCCTTCAACACATAGAAGACCTGCGGCACAATGTGCTGCCGAAACTCGGATTCGACTACAGCGTTGCCGGACCTGCCGGACACTGGCAGGGATTGTGTCCTGCATGCAAGCGAAAATCGCTGGCGGGCGCGCAGGTTCGTCTCAGACAGGTAAAGACGTAAATCATGGCTAAACCGCCCGCATCTCTCGCGGAGTTGAAGGAACAGTACGGCCCGCATCCGAATTACGTTCCGCCCGGCGGGTGGCAGGATCAGACGCAGAATCCCGCCGACCGCCTGGTCAAGACCCACTGTTGTTTCTGCGGCCAGCAATGCGGGATTCAACTCAAGGTCCGTGACAACCACGTCATCGGGTTTGAGCCCTGGGAAGAGTTTCCTTTCAACAAAGGCAAGCTCTGCCCCAAAGGGGTGAAGCGCTATCTGCAGTCGAACCATCGGGACCGTCTGCTCGACCCGCTTATGCGCACGGGTACGGGTTTCCGCAAGGCGGGCTGGGACGAAGCGCTGGATTTCACAGTGCAGCGCCTGCAGGAGATTCAGGCGAAGTACGGTAAAGATTCCGTCGCTGTCTTCGGCGGCGCTTCCCTGATCAGCGAAAAAAGCTACCTGATGGGGAAGTTTGCCCGGGTCGGCCTTGGGACGCGGCATATCGATTACAACGGGCGTCTCTGCATGGTTTCGGCCGGAGTGGCGTACAAACTGGCTTTTCATGTGGACCGGAGCCCGATCCAGTGGGAAGAGATTGCCCACGCCGACGTCATTTTCGTCATCGGCGCTAACATCGGCGAGTGCTATCCGATCACGACGGACTATATCTGGCGCGCGAAGGACCGAGGCGCGAAACTGATTCTCGCCGATCCGCGCATGACACCCATTTCGCGCAACGCGGATATTTATCTTCCGCTCCGTCCCGGCACGGATCTTGTGCTGCTGATGGGCATGCTGCACATCGTTTTACGCGACGGCCTTGACGATCGGAAGTTCATTGAGGAACATACGACCGGCTTCGAGGCTGTCGCGGAATCGGTGAAGGCATACGATCCGCGCTCGGTCGGAGAACGGACCGGCATTCCCCCCGAGACGATTGAACGTGCCGCCCGGTTGTTTGCCATAGCTTCCACCGGCGTCGCCATGCATTCGCGCGGCCTGGAGCACCAGTCCAAGGGCGTTGAGAACGTCCTGTCGCTGATCAATCTGACACTGGCTACAGGCAAGATTGGCCGGCCTGGCTGCGGCTGCACCATGATCACCGGCCAGGGCAATGGGCAAGGCGGCCGCGAACACGGACAGAAGTGTGACCAACTGCCGGGGCAGAGACAGTTGACCGATCCGGCCGCACGCGAGCATGTGGCGAGGGTTTGGGGAATCCAGCCGGACGAACTGCCGCAGCCGGGTTACAGCGCGCAGGAGATCATGAACGCGATCCACGAAGGTGAGATCAAAGCGCTGCTGTGCATGTGCTTCAATCCGGTGGTGTCGCTCCCGAACGCGGACTTCACTCGCGAAGCTCTCAATAAGCTGGAGTTCTTCGGCTCCATAGATTTCTTTCTCTCCGAAACCGCGCAACATGCGGATGTCGTCCTCGCCGGGAGCCTGCAGGAAGAAGAAGAAGGCATTGTCTGCAGCGGCGAAGGACGCGTGATCCATATCCAAAAGTGCGTAGATCCGCCAGGGAACGCGCGCCCCGATTCACAGATCATCTGCGAGATTGCGCGGCGGCTCGGCAAAGGGAAATACTTTCCCTATCAATCGACGCGCGAGATCTTCGACGAACTGCGCGAGGCATCGCGCGGCGGCATTGCCGATTACTACGGCATCACTTACGAAAAAATCGATCGGCAAATGGGCGTGTTCTGGCCATGCCCCGATCTCGATCATCCCGGAACCCCGAATCTGTTTGACGGCGGTGTTTCCTTCCACCATGACGGGAAGTGCCGGTTTTCAGTAGCCGAGTGGCGCGAGAGCGGAGATCCGGTGGAGCCGGATTATCCCGACTTACCTGACGACCGGCCGCGTAGTGAGCCAGTATCCTTTCCGGCGCGCAGACTCGGCGCATCGGGGGACTGGTGGACATTTATCCCGAACCGCGTGTCGAGATCCATCCTCGTCTCGCGGAGCAGCACGGCATTGCGGATAAGGACTGGACCACTATCACAACGAAGCCGCGCGGCAATCACGCTTCGTGCCCTGGTGGTCAAGACCATCCGGCCGGACACTGTTTTCATTCCGTATCACTGGGCGGACAACAAAAGCGCCAATCATGCTGACACATCGCACGCTCGATCCGCGCAGCAAGATCCCGGAGTTCAAAGTATCGGCGTGCCGGATCGCAAAGCGGATCGCGCGCCGGAGGGTGAAGCCTGATGTTCGGATACGAGTTTTACGTCGACACTTCACGCTGCATCGGCTGCCAGTCGTGCGTCAAAGCATGCGAAGAGTGCGACACGCACCGCGGGGTTTCGATGATCAATTTCGATTACCTCGACCGCGCCGAACACTATTCAGACGGCGGCGTTCGTTTGTTTCCATTGCGACGAGCCGACATGCGCCATGGTCTGCCCGGCGGACGCGATCAAGAAGGGCGAAGACGGCATTGTGCAGTCGTCGCTCAAGCCCCGCTGCATCGCGTGTTCGAACTGCGTGTTGTCGTGCCCGTTCGGAATTCCCAAGCTTGTGCCTCAGTATGAGCAGATGGTGAAGTGCGATATGTGCTACGACCGCACGTCGGTGGGTAAGAAGCCCATGTGCGCCACCGTGTGCCCAAGCCAGGCGCTCGCGTATGTGCGTTCGGAAGATATCCCGAAGCTGCGCCGGGAGAAGGCAGTCAACCAGATTCGGTTCGGGAACGAAGTCGTCAAGACGAAGGTTTTCATGATGGTCCCGCGGGACGGCGAAGATGAGATCTCGCTGGACGTGACGGATTACATGTGGGAAGGAGACGGCGATGGAGCTCGAACAGCTGCCGCAGGATAGAATCGCGTCCGCGCGGAAGGAAAAGTCGCTGTGGAGAGAAGAGTTTTCCATCTTCAAGGCGGACGAAAAGTACGTCACGCGGCGTCAGCTCACAAAGTTTCTGACGCTCACCAGTCTCGGTATGTTCGCCGGCAACATCTGGATTCTGACCAAATCAATGGCGCGGAAGATGGCAGTTTATCCGGCCCGGACCGTGGCGCGGGCGGAAGAGATTCCAGTGGGCGGGGTCAAGCTATTCGAGTATCCCGGCCCGGGCGACCAGTGCATTATGGTCCGGACAGCGGAGGATCAGTATGCGGCATACAGCCAGAAATGCACGCATCTTTCCTGCGCAGTGTATTACGCGCCGGAGAAGAACCAGCTGATCTGCCCCTGCCATAGCGGCGTGTTCTCGATAAAAGATGGCTCGGTGATTCAGGGACCGCCGCCGCGGCCGCTGCCGCGTGTGGTGCTGGAGAGGCGCGGATCCGATCTGGTCGCAGTCCGGATGCAGGATCAACTGGAGAGCTAGTGGAAAGACCTTCGACGGAACAGCACAACATAACGCAGAACCGCGGCCTCGGGGCCATCGATGGCGCGATGTCGCTTATCCTGATCCTGTTGATTGTGCAGATCTGGCTGGTGTCGGCGACTCTGAACTCGTATCTCGCCGGATTTGACGAGGCCGTTCTACCGGGCGCGATCATTTCCGGCGGACTGTTCCTCGGATGCCTTGGGCTGTATCGCTTTGTTACCGGATTGGAAAGAAGATCGTCGAGCGGTCCGCAGTGAGCGCAAGCGGTTAGCGTTGGGTACTCTACATGAATGGGTTCGGACGAAGATCTCAGCGCGGAAGATTATCGCCATCTGGCAGAATTCCGGCGGCAGATCCGGCAATTCATTTCCTTCAGCGAGGGTGTCGCCAGGCAGTCCGGAATCGAACCCAAACAGCATCAGCTTCTTTTGTCACTGAAGGGCCTGCCGGAGAACGTAAGACCTACCATTGGGGAACTTGCATCGCGGCTGTTTATAAAACATCACAGCACCGTTGAGCTTGTTAACCGACTGGCCTCCGCTGGTTTCGTGGTGAGAATACAGGGCAAAAAGGACCGCCGCGAGGTAGAGGTCCGGATGACGTCGGCAGGAGCGGCGCTGCTGCGGAAACTCTCACTCGTGCACCGGCTGGAATTGGAGCGCTCCGGTCCCGCGCTGGCGAAAGCTTTGCAGTCGGTTATTCGTAATGCGCGCTAAAGCGATTCTTGGCTGAGCCGGACCGGGATCTGCGGCCGCCCGAATATCATGCGCATGGCCCGGTCCGAAATAATTATGTCGTTACACGATACTGGCAAAGCCGGTAACCGCGATCAAAGCATCGCCGGGGCGAATGCCAGCACGGAGGCTGCCCATCGTCATATACATCGAGGAAGGTCCATCGTGCGCGCCCGAGCACTCGAATTGACGAACACTTGCGTTTATCGGAAATGCGTGCTGAAGGATACAGGGTAGGAGGGGAACGTTGCCCACCAACGCGTTTCCCTTTTTTCCGAGGCGACCAAATCCTGCTCTTAATACGCCGCGATGCCCTGGGGGGCGGAACCCGCAGGAAACCCCCGTGCTGATGTCCAAGGCACCAGGAAGTTCAAACTACCGTCTGAATTGATCTGAAACGCCTCAATCGTCTTTTTCCCGGCGTTCACCACGTACATAAAGCTGGCCCCGTTTTCCACGGCGCCCGCCAGATCGTTAGGGCCTCTGACCGGCGCGGCGACGGCATCCAGAAGCGTGACTGTGCCATCCGCTTTAAGCGTGTACGATGAGATGGTGTTGGAGGGATTGTTCGAAACGTAGGCGTACTTTCCGGTCAGCTTATCGAGCAGAATCCAGCATGCCGCGGTGCCAAGGTCGCCAACATCCGCGCTGACTGCGAGAGCGTCCCGGGAACCTGCACATAAAACGCATAGAAGGCCCCGCTGGCCCTTGCCGTACCGGCGGATACTATCACTGCAAAAACGCTCGTTAAAAATATCGAACCACGATACATTTAACCCTCCGTTCGGACATCCTGCCACCTTTGCGGCCAGCCACGGTGCGCGAAAATACGCAAAAATAAAATGCCCGGATTCGCGCGCGTGACTCGTACCTTTACGATCGAGACGCTTCGGCTATGATTGCCATCGAGCGACCTTTTCTATAGGTGGGGACTGGCCCGGCGTGGTTAGGCCGTTGCTGTGGATACCCAGGTTCTCAACTTCGATGGACAGCTCACTGAGAGACATTTGAAGTGGAACATGTTCTTTTAAGGAGAGCGTATGTCCGACACAAAGAACACCGATTCCCGGGCTGCGGAACTGGCCCGGAGGGCGACTGAGCAGTCCCCGGAATCGGGGCGCGCGGAGCGAGCCATGGTCTGCACGGCGCAAGACGTGTCGTCGTTCAACGACGTCGCGGAGAGTTCTCGAACAATGAGGCTTTCTGAACTGAGGCTACGGGAGGAGATTTCACGTTTGGCAGGAGGGTGCTCGTAACACCCTCCTGCCGGCTCCGCGAGGTAATCGGGAGCCTAAAGCAGTAATCACATTAACGCTGAGACCGGCAATATGCCCCAGGTTATTGAAAAGATGGAGCGGGAGACGGGGATCGAACCCGCGACGTCCAGCTCGGGAAATCGACAGCACGTTGAAAATAAAAACTATAGCGTCTATGGCGTCAATGTAGGGCGATAGATAAATGCCCTGTTTTCAAGCCCCTGCTTCAAGGTGTCCGTTAATGGAGCAGTTTTGGAGCAGAAGAACAAT
This sequence comes from Terriglobia bacterium, assembly GCA_963709215.1. Classification (GTDB taxonomy): domain Bacteria; phylum Acidobacteriota; class Terriglobia; order Bryobacterales; family Bryobacteraceae; genus BOG-234. The sequence continues at coordinate 1,201,569 of CAVPVO010000002.1, forward strand.
CATCGGCAGTCGACAGTCCTGGAGATGAGCCTGGATTCGCTGCAGCCGACCCTGGAAATGAATGCGCGTGACATGCGCCTCATTCAGAGGGTGTCAATCGTTGAATTCGAAGCGCTTCACCGTGGGTTAAGAGCGTGCCGGGCATTGGCTATGTAGTTCATAACAAGGCACGAGTGGCACTCGAAAGAGCTTTCAGGAACCCCCGGAAACGGGTAGTGGGAGTTGATTGGGAGTCGAAACGGACCTTTGGGTTTTCTCCCCACGGGATGGGAGTTGGCTCGCGCGGCTGAACCTAAACGACGACCCATAAACGACAATGAAGAATCACCGGGAACCATGACGCAACCACTCATTCCCGACACCTATGGACAATTTTTCGCCGACCTGAAGGAGAGGATTCGCGCGGCGCAGCTTCGCGCGTCGCTGGCCGTCAACCGGGAACTTGTCCTGCTCTACTGGCAGATTGGCCGCGATATCCTCGACCGGCAGCAACGGGAAAACTGGGGCGCGAAAGTGATCGACCGTCTGGCGGCGGACCTCAAGCGGGCGTTCCCGGACATGAAAGGATTATCCCCGCGCAACCTGAAATACATGCGCGCGTTCGCGGAGGCCTGGCCGGACGATGCAATTGTGCAACAGCTTGTTGCACAAATTCCGTGGGGCCATAACGTCCGCATCCTCGACCTCGTCAAGGCTCCGGAGGACCGCATCTGGTACGCCAAGGCGACCATTCAGCACGGCTGGAGCCGCAACGTCCTGATTCACCAGATCGAATCCGGACGGCTGCACCGGCAGGGGAAAGCCGTCGCGAACTTCGACCGCACTCTGCCCGCGCCGCAATCCGACCTCGCGCGGGACATCACCAAAGACCCCTACAACTTCGATTTTCTCACCTTGGGCGACGATGCCCACGAGCGCGATCTGGAGCGCGGCCTGCTCGACCACCTCCGCCAGTTCCTTCTCGAACTCGGCGTCGGGTTCGCATTTGTGGGCAACCAGTACCGGCTGGCCGTGGGCGAGCAGGAATTCTACATCGATCTTCTTTTCTACCACCTGAAGCTCCGAGCTTATGTGGTGATCGACCTGAAGATGAGATCGTTCGAGCCGGAGTTCGCTGGCAAGATGAACTTCTATCTTTCAGTTGTCAATGACCTTCTGCGGCATCCCGACGACCAGCCCAGCATTGGCCTGATCCTTTGCAAAACGAAAGACCGTTTTGTCGCCGAATACGCGCTCCGTGACATGAACAAGCCCATCGGCATCTCCGAATACCGGCTCGCTGAAAGTCTTCCCGAGAAGCTGAAGGGAAGTTTGCCGACGATTGAGGAACTGGAGAATGAACTGGGGTCCGCCACGCCAGAAAAAGAACCCGGTACGTAGCCCGTCGAACAGTTCCGAGGGGTCGTGGCCAATGCTGCTCGCGGTCTGTTTACGGAAGAGGCTTGGCAGAAATGGTATCAAAAGCCGGGAATGCCGGTGCGACCCTTGCCCCGGCGTCGGTTTCCAGACGGCTCGCGCGACCCCATTCCGGGCCAGTTTTCTTGCAGATAAATCGGGTTCCGATTTCGCTTAACTCCACCGCCGGGCCTGCGTCATGGCTTCGGGTGTTTCTCAGAGAGGCTCGATGGACTCGGGATGTCTGCGTCAATTCACCGAGATGGCCGCGATAAAAGCCACAGATGGAAAGGCACGCTTCGCCTCTGTCTTGTAACCGCCGGTGCGTCATTTTGCCGCATCTTTAGCGGCCCGGCTCTCCATTAGACTCGGAAGGTGCCAGGCAGCACAGGAATCGAGGAAAAATGAAGAAGACCCTTTTACTTGCAGTCGCGTTCGCTTTAGGCCTCTACGCGCAGGGCCGGGGCGGTCCGGTTTCCATGACTGCGGATCTGAACCAAAAGTACAACGCCATCAAGACCAACCTCACCAAGGCCGCTGAGAATATGCCGGAGGACGGCTACTCTCTGCAGCCTTCCAAAGAAGAGCGCGTCTTCGGTGCATGGGTGGCTCATGTGGCCGATGCCCAGGCCAGTGCATGCTCCGGTATCGCCGGTGAGCGGAAGAACATCGGTGCGGCATCGAAGACTACCAAGGCGGATCTCGTCGCCGCGCTGAAACAATCCTTCGACATCTGTGATGTCGTCTTCGCCGGCACGACGGAAGCCAATGCAAGCGAGATGGTGGCCAACTTTGGCGGCCAGACGCCTCGGGCGGCGGCGCTCTACGGGACAATCATCCACTCGAACGAGTGCTACGGCAACATGGCCGTCTATCTGCGGCTGAAAGGGCTCGTTCCTCCTTCCACGGAAGCCATGCAGATGGGCCGTGGGCGCGGCCGGTAAGGCAGACTCCACCAGATTGTGTCGCCACGCCGGGACGCGCGGTAAGTTGGCAGCTCAGTTACCGGTTGCGAAATTCTCCAGGCCTAGCCTGTGTTCCCCGCCAGTTGTCAAAACGTTCTCCGTAACCCGAATCGCACCTGAAAGGGTTCGACTGGGTGGAAAACGCCTGTGAATGCCGCGTCGGACGTCGGCGTGATTCGGGACGTATAAGCATAGTCAATGTCGTGATCTTTGCGGTTGAGCAAATTCAGAGCTTCGACGGCGAAACTCCATTTCCTCGTAATTCGATAACGGACCTCCGCATTGAGCAAAACCGTTGCATTTGAGCGATAAATTGCATCGGATGTCAAATCGCGCGGACCAAAAGCACGCAGACGCAAACTCGTCGAAAAAGCGCTTGTAATCGTGCATCGTGGCTCCCGCCGAGGCCACCAGCCTAACCGCCTCTGGTACGCGCGTGCCACCGGGGCTGCCCGGCGCGGCATCAGCCGCGTCGATTGCGGCAAAAAACGCTCTGGAATCTGCAAGGTCGAGATCAAAAGCCCAATGTTCCAGCGGAGTGTAGTAGTTCGCCCATTCAATGCCATACCGGTTGCTCGGATTTAATGAAGCAACCGTGCCTCCGGTGTCGCCATCCTGCTGCAGTTCTGACTGGCTGCGGAGATACTAGAGTGAGAACGTGCTTTGCAGATGGGAGAAGGCCGAAGTGCGCACGCCAACTTCCGCCCCCTTGGTTGGGACCAAGGCGGGAATCCTCGAGGTAGGCGTGGGAAAGGGATTGTCCGGCGAAATCGGTTGCACCATTTGGGTTGCGCCGCGCGCATCGTTGCTGTGAAAACTGAATCCGCCCTGCACATAGAACTCAGTTTTGGACCACGGGCCGAAAATCAAGGTCGCTTTAGGTTGGGGCAGAAATTTCTTGGCAGTGCCGGAATTGGCGGCCGCAAAGTTGACCACCGGAGCACCCGGCAATTCCGTGGCGACGTAACCGGGAGTCAGGTTCGTGACGTTGTATATTGCCTCGTCGCCCCGCACGGCCAGGACCGTGCGGAATTTGTCCGCCCATTGGATTTTATTCTCAACATAAAAGCCGACCATCGTGTCGGTAAACCTATTCACATCTGTGTCCGCGGGCAAGATCGCCGCCAGGTTCGGATACGTATTGCATGCGTCGATGGGTTCGTCGTTGCATGCGTTGATATCGTTGTTGTCCGTGCGTACGCGATTCTCTGTCCGGTAAAGGCCGTTGTGGACCCAATCGTTGCGGACCTGTACTCCGAACGTATTTTCCACCTTGCGGCCGAACCATTGACTGGAAATCGTGTGGTGTGCTTCCAGCCCGGCCACGAAGCGCCTGTCCTGCTGCTCGAACTGATCACCCTTAACAGGATCATCGAGGTAGTACGTGAAATCGGAAAATAAATCGAGGTCGTAATAAAAACCGTACAGCGTGATCTTCGTCTTCGAGTTTCCGCGTTTGCGATGCCATTCAGTTTGCAGACTGTAACGCTGGGAATTGCCCCCGTCTGTCGGGTTGAGTGCGCCGAAGAAACCGACGAGGGGCGTCGCTGTGATGGGGATCTGATCGCTCGAGTTCCATTTTCCGTGGTAACCGCGGGCGGTAATGCTGATTCCATTGGCGTCATCGCCCTGGCTATAAGTCAGCATGCCGTTGAATTTGGCATAACCATCCGGATGCGTCCATGGGCCGTCATCGTAACTCGCTTCTCCGCCGAACAGCAGATTGCCTGAGCCGACCTTGTGCGATACGCCAAAGACGGCGCGCGCATAGCCATAGATGCCGCCTTCCACCTGGAGGAAGTTCTCGGGCAGAGTCCTGAAGAACTCCAGATGTGCCGATCCGGCTGAGCCAAAGTTGCCGACGTCGGCGTAGTAAGGACCTTTCTCGTAATTCACCCGCCGCACCAGCTCCGGGATGACGGTGTTCATGTCAGCATACCCTTCGCCGTGCGCATGCGACGGCAGGTTCAGCGGCATATCGTCGATGAAAACGGCGAAATCCGTGCCGTGGTCGAGATTGAAGCCGCGAAGAAAATACTGGTTGGCCTTGCCGCCGCCGGCGTGTTGAGTGATGATGACGCCCGGAACCGTCTCCAGAACTTCTCCCGAACGAAGGATGGGACGATCCTCAATTTCCCTTGCTCCAACCGTTCCCTGTATAGCGGAATTGGCAACGCCGACAAGGTCGTCATCCCGACCCTGCACATTGACGGTGCTGTTCACGGCGCTCACAGCCAGAGAGATGCGGAGCGGCGCGGGCATCTCATTGATCGCTATGGTGAAGGGGATTTTCTTGGTTTCGAACTGGGCATGAGATACCACGAGTCGATAGTCACGCGCCAAGAGCCCAGAAACAGTGAAGGACCCGTTCGAGTCGGACTGGGTCGTTGTCAGCACAGTACCTTCCGCGCTTTGAATCTGCACGGTGACCCCGGCAATCGCCGCGCCAGACGCATCGACGACAGTTCCCGATACGCGCACGTCCGCGGCCCAGGCACACCAAATTGTTGCGACCAGGAAGCAGGTGATGACGACCGGGCGTCGGGGCATGAGCTCTTTTCACTTGTGCTACGAAATAAAGAAACGTGCTACTGGCCTAAAATGGTAGCACTAATCTTCAAGAAGTGTTACGCACCAGGCGGGTTTTTGGGGATTCCAAGCCGCCGGACAGGAGCCCCAAAATGGGTGGGTTGGCGCGCATTGGAATTGCGATTCCCGAAGAGCTACTGGAGGAATTCGACCGGTTGATCGAGCGGCGTGGTTATGCAACCCGTTCCGAGGCTGTGCGCGACCTTGTACGCAAGGAGCTCGTAGACGAGATCGCGGCGTCGCCGAGCGCGGAGGTCTACGGGGCAGTGACCCTGATCTACGATCACCATGCGCGGCTACTGCTGGATAAGCTCACCGACCTGCAGCATCGTTACCACCAAGCCGTCCTGTCGAGTGTGCATGTTCACCTTGATCACGACAATTGCCTGGAAGTGATACTCGTGCGTGGAAAATCGGCTTCAGTTCGAAAACTGGCTGACTCGCTTATCGCGATGAAGGGCGTGAAGCATGGCCGCTTCATGCTCACAACATCCGGGCACGACCTGCCAGGTGCTGCCGGGCAAAGTTCGAGGCACGAGTAATGGGCCGTGGACGACGCGGCCGTTAACGCCGCCTCGACCTAACCCTGGGGACGCCTCAGATGACAGCGCTGTCCGGCGAAGGACGGTTCACTCTTTGGAAGGAGAAGGCTCCGGTTTGGCTTCCTCTTCCTTTTCTTCAGTCGCCCGGGTAGCACGCCTTGCCGGAGGGGTATGGCGTGCCTCGTTGTTCTGGCGCGCGACCGCGGATTGAATCTGCCGCCGGTAGCGCCGGCTGATGGGGAGCGCGCTTCCGTCGTTGAGCAGCGCCTCGTATTCGCCGCTGCGATTCGACTGCAGGCCGCGCAGTCGAGTCAGGTTCACCATCGCGGACCGATGAATGCGGCAAAAAACAGTCGGATCGAGATCCAGCTCCAGCTCCGACATGCTGCGCCGCAACAAATGTGTTCTCGCGCCCACGTGTAAGCACGCGTAGTAATCCGCGGCCTCGATCCAGTCGATATCGTCCGGATCGATAAACAGAATCTGCCCGCCGCTTTTCACCGTCAGCCGTCTGCTCGCGGAAGTTGGCCGCGGACGCTGGAGCTTATCCCGAGCACGGCTCAAAGCCAGTTCGAACCGCGCGTCATCGAAAGGCTTGAGCAGGTAGTCCAGCGCTCCGGCCTCAAACGCCTTGAGTGCGTACTGATCGTAAGCCGTGACGAAAATCACGGCAGAGGGAACATCCCGGCCCAGCATCTCCAGCACGTCGAAGCCGTCGCATTCGGGTATCTGAACGTCCAGGAAGACAAGGCCGGGCCTGTTCCTGCGAATCTCTTCGATCGCCGCAACCCCCGATCCGGATTCCCCCACGATTTTAACGTCGGAATGGCGCCCGAGCAGCACCCGCAGATTCGCGCGGCCCAGCGGCTCGTCATCGACTATCAGGGTTCGAACGGTGGCACGGCTTTCATCCGGAGACACTACTCAGGCCTCCCGGAACGGCAAAGAGATCGAGACTTCGACGCCGTGCGCACCCTCGTTCCGCATCGTCAGACTGAATGCATTTCCGTAAAGGCTCCTCAGGCGGGTTCGAATATTCGCAATGCCTGTGCCTGCGGAAGACATTTCGTGGTCCGGGGCCAGTGTCGGCCCGTCGTTATAGACGTTGAGCGTCAGCATCTGGTCGGAACGAAAAGCTCCGATGCGAACCTGGCCGCCCTGAACGCTTTTCGAGATCCCGTGCCTGATTGAGTTTTCCACGATGGGTTGCAGAACGAGACTCGGGACCCGAGCGGTGAACAATTCTTCAGGAACATCCACGCTCAACCTCAGACGCCCGGCAAAACGAAGCTTTTGTAGATCGAGATACTTCCCGAGAAAATCCATCTCCTCTCCCAGAGCGATCTCATGCCGGTCCGAGCCTTCCACCACGCGGCGTAGCAGAACGCCAAGCTCTGCAATCATCTCGACGGCGGCGTTGTTTCTCTCTTCGCGGATCAGCGCCGTGACGGCGTTCAGGGTATTGAAAAGAAAGTGCGGCTCAATCTGCCGACGAAGGGCATCGAGTTGCGCCCGCGTGAGCAACTCCTTAAGTTGAGCCCTCTCGGTTTTCTGAAGCGCCATTTGTTCCCGTGAATCGAGTACGTAACCGATCGCGATAATCGATGCATAGAGAATCGGCAAGGAAACGGAGTGATCGAGAAGACGGGTTAGGGTCAGGCTCCAAAAAGAATCGAGAGGCGGAGGCGGATGCCAAAGCCACGGGTTGAAAAACACTTCGAGGCCGGACGTCACGGCGGCTGAGGCAAGACCAACCCCGGCACACACCGCGAGATGAGATAACCACCACAAAACAGATTTCAGCTTCAGCGGGTGCCTCCGCCCGAAGCGCAGAATCAGAGGACTTGCGAGTGCCCACGGCAGCCACGACAGGAGCAGAGTGAAGTACAGGCTGACCCACTTGTGGTGGTGTCCTTCGGCGAGCATCGAAAAGACCGTATCCGACGCATCAAAGGTGCCAATGGACAGCCAGACCAGCGTAATCCAAAGCCAGGGCGAAGCGTGACGTGGCCGGATATCTTTTCGCTCGCCCATGTCTACATCTTTGCATCGTAATGCCCGGATCGCTTTCGATGCACGGGTTTTGCAGCGAGTAGCCGGTATTTTGCAGGGAGCGGTCTGATGACGACGCCGCGAATAGTGCGGCATTTTGTCGCATTGTCGAATCCGGATGACGGTGCTAGCCTCATCACCTTAAGGTTATCCGCGCTGCCGGACACAATTGAGAGGATTCAGTGCGTCATGGGTCAAATGGTGAAGTTAGTCAAGTGCTGTTGCCTGATTGGGACGGGGATGTTACTCTCCCACGCACTTTCGGCACAGACACAAACAAAAGGCGAGAGCAGTTTGTCCGGCACTGTTCGCGACCCTTCGGGAGCTGCCATAATCGGCGCTCACTTAGTACTCAAAGACGAGGCAGGTAAGGCCAGAGATGCTCAGACCGACCGAGCGGGAGCCTACCATTTTTCGCTGCTGCGCGCGGGCCATTACTCGCTGAGCGTCGAGCGCCAGGGCTTTCAGGCACAGTCCAAAGAGGTGAGCGCAAACGGACAGGAAGCGCTGACCGTGGATTTAGTAATCGCCATCAACACGCAGCGTCAATCGGTGACGGTGACTGACCGTTTTGACCGGCAGGGCGACTATGCCCCCTCCGCGACGGATCAAGCGACGACGAAGACCGATTCGCAGCTGCTGCTGACTCCGCAGTCCGTCGAGACTGTGCCGGAGGCGGTCTTGCAGGACCAGAATGCGCTGACCCTCACCGATGCGACCCGCAATGTGGCGGGGGTGGCGCAGGACTTCGGCTTTAACGGCAACACGCAGCCGGCGCTGGTTCTTCGGGGCTTTACTAACCTGTCGATGACAGCGCCGAGTTCCATGACGGCGTCCGCTTCCTACTACCAGGACGGCAGCAGGGTCGAGGGGGTGCCCCTGAATATGGCGGACGTGCAGCAGGTGGACGTGGTAAAAGGACCCGACACCGTGCTGTACGGACGCGCCCAGCCAGGAGGCCTCGTCAATGTGGTCACGCGGCCGATTCTTCCGCAGTTTGCGGCGGACCTGGAAGAGATCGCCAGTCAACTGGGGGCCACGCGCAGTACCGCCCGGGCAAGTGGACGGCTCAACCGGAGCGGGAGCTTGCTTTTGCGGGCTTCAGGCACATGGTTCGCCGACAAGACCGGGCGAGCGTTTGTGCGTGACCGCCTCGGGTCGGGTGCACTGACTCTGATATGGCGCGCGACGCCGCGCACTCAACTGGGCTTGTCGCTGAATTACCAGCACCAGGCCTATCGCAACGACTATGGAGTTCCCTCGCTCGGCGACCGGCCACTCAACCTTCCTTACTACAGTTCGCAGTTCAATGATTCACCCGTGTTGTCCACGACACAGCCGAGGTCGGCCCGACTGACCTTGGAGCAGCAGCTTTCGAGGGGCTGGAATCTGAATGTGAAGTTCCTGTCGCTGGTCTCCAATTACTATGACGCGGATATCACACCATACGGGAGCAACCTGGCTACGGGAGCGGACTGCCTCGGCAGCGGCCAGGAATGCCTTCAGTATTACTACAACGCGCCGCACAGGAAGTACCGGCTGGTCCAGGGGTCGGCGGATGTGACGGGAAAGTTTAGGACCGGTGCATTGCGGCATTCGGTGCTTGTCGGACTGGATGGGTTTGCAGCGGGCAGGACCGGGACCCAGTATTACGAACAGCTGGCGCCCGTCAACGTGTACAACCCCGTGTTCACGCCGGCGCCACCGCTTGACCCCACTGTCGCGTCGCCGCTTGTTACGACCGATGAAACCCGTTGGGTCGGCCTTTACGCGCAGGACTCTATCACGCTTCCGTACCGGCTGACCGTGGTTGCAGGTTTTCGGGCAGATTGGACGAGCGCGATTTATGCTCCTCCCGGTACTCAGCCCAACGTAAAGTCTTTCGTGAAACCGCGCGTGGGCCTGGTGTGGCAACTGTCCGGCGGACAGTCGGTATATGGCCAGTATCAGCAGGCGCTGGATTCGAACAACGGCCGCGACCCCGCGACCCTTCGGGCTCTGGCCGCGGAGACCGCCAGCCAGTTTGAGGTTGGCTATAAGGTGCGGGCGCGGGGAGGGGCGATCACGGCCACGGTTTCCGCATATCAGCTGGTCAAGAACAACATCGCAAGCTTCGTTTTCTACCCGACGATTGTCACCGTCGGGCAGCAGCGGTCACGCGGCATCGAGGTCGACCTGAGCGGCCGTCTGACGCAACGGCTTTCGGCCATCGCCTCGTACGCGTTTTCCGATGGCGTAGTCACGCATGATCCGAGCTACCAGGGCGAGCGGCTCCCCGAAGCTCCGCGAAACAGCGGAAGCGTGTGGCTGCGCCATTCGCTGGGCGAGAGCTGGACCGCCGGGGCCGGCGTCTTCGCGGTCGGCGTCCGGAACGGCGACTATGGCAATAACTTTCTGTTGCCCGGTTATGCGCGCGTGGATGCAATGCTGTCGCACCACTTTCAGACAGGCGCCTGGCACAATACGATTCAGCTGAACGTTTTGAATCTGACCAACAAGCTCTATTACACAAGCAGCTTTCCCATCGCGCTGGACTGGATTGCGCCTGGGTTGTTGCGCACATATCAGATCACGCTTCGGCTCAGCCGGTAGGGTTCGCACCGTTCGTTCGTCACTGTTGCGTTTTTCCTGGTGCTAAATTTACATCGTGCGGCTGGCGATGCGGGTGCCGAGGCAAGCCGTATCCGGCACTCCGAACAGACGCCCTTACACGATCGAATGCCCGGCAGCGATTCCGGCAAACCGCCACACCCTGGACCCTGCGACTGCCCTGGCTCCTGAATTGTGATGCCGAACCAGCCAATCTCCGCCTGCGTGAGGCTGAACATCCATCTGAATACAGAGTAAGAACATGACGGACATCTACTCTCATAAAGCAATTCTCTTAGCCCTCTCAGCACCGCCTGCCAATTTACGATACTGTCGAAACAACAGCGGCAAAGAGGATGTCACATGATTGAGAAGAACTTTCAACCCAGGGTGACGCACGCTGCAGCGCTCGCAGTCATGGGCGCCTCGCTGCTGATGCCGGGATGCGGTGCCCCGGGCCATACTGTGTCAACACATGCGGCCACGCAGAGTGGCGCGACCTCTTCCGTGGTCACCGCACAGACAGCCTGCGCGAGCCTGTCGCGGAAAACCATCGGCGGAGCAACGCTCTCGACGGCCGTCGTCAAGGTGAATGGGGCAGCGCCGGCTTACTGCAAGGTCAACGGCACGATTGCGCCTGCTCTGAACTTTGAAATCCGTCTGCCGGACGCCTGGAACAGCAAGCTCTACTATGGGGGCGGCGGGGGTTACGACGGCTTGATTCCGCCATTAACGTTGCCCGCACTCACTCAAGGCTATGCCGAGGTCGTCAGCGATGCCGGGCATCAGGATGAAGGAGGAATGTCCGCCGCTTTTGCATTTACCGATACCTTTGCCGCCCAGCTCTTCGGTAGCCTCTCTGTACCAACGGTCATGTCCACGGCACTTAAAGTCGTGACCGCGGCTTATGGTGCGCCGCCGATTAGATCCTATTTCGAGGGCTGCTCCAATGGCGGGCGCGAGGCGTTGATGGCGGTGCAGCGAAACCCGAATCTCTTTGATGGTGTCATTGCGCGCGCACCTGGTTACAACTGGGTGGGATTCATGGGCGCGTTCAACCGAACGGCCAGGGCATTGGCTGCTCCCGGCGGCGCGTTCAGTCCTGCCAAAACGGCGCTGCTGGCAAAGCGAGTACGCGACGCCTGCGATGGACTGGACGGTATTGTCGACGGCGTTGTCGCGAATCCTGTTGCCTGCACGGCAAAGATCCTGAACCTGGGATCTTTGCGCTGTGTCGGCGGGGCCGATACGGGCGACACCTGCCTTTCCGATGCGCAACTCGCCGTCGTCAAAGCCTGGACGACTGACGCAGTATTCGCGGGCAGCAGCACCTACCGTAGTAAGGGATACAACCTTACGGGGAACGAGGATGATTCATTCAATTTTGGGATCTGGGTTTCCGGCAATGGAGATGTCAGCAAGGCCGGTCAGTACCTGTTTCAGGACACCACCGTCAAGTACTACCTGGCGCGAGATCCCCGGGCCGACTCGCTTAAGTACTCGCCCTGGGACCGGAATCAGAACGCACTCTACGCATTGGCTGCGCTCAATGACGCGACGCAAACAGATATCCGCCCATTCATTAAAGCAGGCAACAAGTTGATTGTCTGGCACGGAGGCTCCGATGCAGCCCTCAGCGTCAACTCGACCATCGAGTACATGACGAACATGGCGAAATCCATCGGTGCAGAAAGCGCCGCTGCATCTACTCGATTCTACGTGGCGCCAGGGGTCGATCACTGCGAAGGCGGAGTCGGCGCGGACAAGACCGACCTCCTGACAGCGCTGGACCAATGGGTGACTAAGGGCGTCGCACCGGCCACGTTGACGGCCGAGAAGCTGGATGCGAAGGGCGCGGTAGTTCTCACTTTGCCGTTGTGCCCGTATCCGCAGTACCCCCGCTACATCGGGCCAGCCAATAATGCCGCAGCTGCCAGGTTGGCGTCGAGCTACACTTGTACATCGCCTGACGTCGCATCGAACTAGAGAGACCTCAACCGTTGGGGTTCATACAGTTCTTTCGTTATTTTTCCGGGCGGCTTGTTTGCAGCCGCTAGCCGGTATAGTGCAGGGAGCGGTCTGGCGCAGCGGCACGAATCCCGCAACAATATAGCAATGAGTATTTCATCGAAAGTATGTTGTTCCGCCTCAATACTGCTATTGGGTTTTGTGGCTATGTCTCAGACCTCAACGGCGCCGAAGTACGAACCCGGATATACCCAGGACGGGCAACTCCGCGTTCCCGCGGACTATCGTACATGGATCTATCTGTCATCGGGATTTGACATGAGTTACAACCCGGAAATGCAAATGGATCATTCGATGTTCGATAACGTATTCGTGAATCCTGAAGCATGGCGGGCATTTCAGTCAAACGGTAAGTGGCCGGACAAAACGACTCTGGTTCTCGAACTTCGGCGCGCGGAGGGAAAAGGCTCAATCAACAAGAAGGGAAGTTTTCAGACCGAGGCTATGAGAATCGAAGTGCATGTGAAGGATGAATCGCGTTTTAAGGGCAAGTGGGCATTCTTCGGCTTCTCCAGCACTGACAAGACATCGAAGATGACTCCTCTCACAGCAGACTGCTATAGCTGTCACGCGGAGCACGGCGCTGTGGATACCACCTTCGTCCAGTTCTATCCCACCCTGAAACCAATCGCGCAGCAGAAGGGAACACTGGCGCCAGCCTAAACGCATGATGAGGCAAATCGCTGAAGTGGCCGGGAATCTGCCCCATGTTTGGAGCGAGCCAAATGACGCGTGTGTCTGAGAACATTCTTCGCGCGACAGTCCTGATTGGCCTGGTTGCGCTGGCCAACCTTCGCTGGGCGCCTCCGCCCAAAGTGCCGGTGCTTGCCGTTGGCGGGAACTTCGAGCTAACCGATTACAACGGCAGCAGGTTTCAGCTCTCGTCGCTGCAAGGCAAGGCAGTGCTGATTTTTTTCGGCTACACTTCATGCCCCGACGCGTGTCCCACCACCTTGTCGAAGATATCGCTCGTCTACCGGCGGCTCGGAAGGGACGCGAAGCGTGAAGACGCTTTACATCACAGTCGATCCCGAGCGCGACACCCCCGCCGCGCTCCGTGCGGATTTGTCGAACTTTAAAATCGACGCCGTTGGACTGACTGGAAAGAACGCGGACATCGACAGGGTCGTCAGGTTGTTCGATGCCTCCTACGAATTCATCCAGACACCGAATTCATATGCCAGATATACGGTCGCGCACACGACGACTCTGTATGCACTCGACACCTCGGGTCGCACGCGGATGATGTTCGATTACTACGCGCATGCAGACGAAATGACGAAATAGTTACCGGCATACGAACCATACTGGCTTCGGGTTAGACGGCGTCGCGCTGCGCCAGGATGTGCGTGATGGAAGCGGCGCTGCGAAACCCAAGCTTTCGCGCGATGTCCGCGTTCATCATCCGCTTGTCTTTAAGTTTGTAGACCTTTGCCCACCGGGCTCGCCGCCTTTCCAGTTGCAGTCTGGCGCTTCGCGCGATGCGCTCCCGCCCAGGGGCCAGCCGGAGTTGTGCCTGCGCGGCCCAGCGCCGGATCGTTTCGACGCTGATGCCGGTCGCCTGCGCCACGGGAGCCAGGAATCCGAGTCTGACAACGGCCTTCAGAACGCGCGTGCGTGTTGCTTTGTCATACACGAACGAAGCCGATGGTCTCGTACGGCCGCGCCGACGGTGCGCCATAAGTGTCAAGAGGTGAGTGTACGCAAATGACCGGGGTGCCGGGAATGCGGCTTTTTGCCGCATGGGCGAACCGCTTAGTCCAAGTTCAGGAACGCAGCGCGAGAATTGTCCGGAGGCCGCCGACAATATCGTCGGCCTTTGCGTCGTAATCGAAAAGTATCCGCGTGCGGCCGGAGGTATCGAGGGCATAGACAGTCGTCGTGTGCGAGACGGTGTACCTGGCATACGAATCGGGCGTTGGAACGATCTCATAGGCTGCGCCGTATTGCTTCACAACTTTGTCGATATCAGCCTTCGTCCCGGTCAGCCCGAGGGCATCGACCTTAAAATTGGCCAGGTCGGCTTTCAAGGCCTGTGGTGTGTCCCGCCCGGGGTCCACAGTGATGTAAAGCGTCTTAACGCGCTTCGCACCGGCCCCGAGGCGGCGGTACACGATCGACAGCTTCGAGAGCGTCGTCGGGCAGGCGTCGGGACAGGACGTGTAGCCGAAGAAAATCAGGACAGCCTTGCCATGCAGGGAAGCCAGAGTGAAAGGATGCCCGGTGTCGTCTGTCAGCGTGAAGTTGCCGCCGACCGGCAGAACCGGCAGGGTGACCTGCCGCTTACAGGAGATTGTCGCAAGAGCCAGAACGATAAGGCAGCTTGTCACGCGGTGCAACGTTTTTCTACCTTACTTTTTCATGTCTTTCATTGAGTCGCCGGCTTCGTCGCGCACCATCGCCGTGACCGCTATGGTTGTCCCGTCATCCATGGTGACGCTGACCGGGAAAGTCATGCCCGCCATCGGCCGGGACTTCAGACCGAAGACCATCATGTGGAAGCCGCCTGGTTTGAGCGTCGCCATGCCGTTGGCCGGAACCGGGATGCGGGCAACCGGCGTCATGGACATCATCTTCCTGGAAGGGTCCATCTTCGCTTCGTGCATCTCGATTTTGGCGGCGGAAGGCGAGGATGCCGACACAATCGCTTTCGCCGCCGAGCCGTGGTTCTCAATAACGAAAAAGAGCGCTGTCTGATCCTGCGCGGGCAGGGGGACGCGAAGCCACGCATCGTGCACCACCACATTGCCACTCTGCGCCGTCAGCGCGGTCGGGAACATCAACGCCGCACCGGAAAGAACAAACATTGCCGTTACGAGCAAAGCCTTCATAATTCAGCCTCTCTTGTTCAATTGCCCTTTCGCAGTGAAATCACATACCGGGCGAGCGATCGCCTCTCTTGTTCCGACAGATGGCCGAACGCAGGCATCACAAGGTCGTGATGCGCCACTCCACCGCCTGAGTCTTCATGATGAATCGCGATGCCGGTCATCAGCGTCTGGGCTATGGCGGCTTCGTCCGATCCGTTCCGGAACCCCGCGGCGTAGCGGAAGTCCGTCGGCTTCACTTCCAGGGACCTGGCAACAGGGCCGTCGCCGTGGCCTTCCGGTCCATGACAGCTGGCGCAGCCATTGGACTCGTACAGCATGCGCCCCTCCTGCGGTGACGATCCACAACCTGCCATCAGGATGAGGAACGTTACGAGTCCGGCGAAGGCCATCACGCGAAGTTCTTTTCCCAGGAGCCTCTGTCGTTGAGTTATAACGTAACTCACTTTTCGCCAAGTGATAGTGCGGCAAATTGTCACACATGGGAAATTCATGCGGGTCGCGGCAATTTGCCGCACCGCGCTCCGCCCTGGCGACAGTAGAATCATGTTTGAAACGGTGAATTCGGTCCAGCTGCCATCCGAAGCCAATCTTTCGCTTGCGCACGTGGAACGGGCGCACATCGAACGCGTAATGGCCCGTTGCAACGGCAATATCTCTCAGGCCGCCTCCATCCTCGGACTGCATCGCCGTTCTCTGCAGAGAAAATTGGCCAGAATCCGCTTGACAGGCGGGAGCACGGAGACTCATCCGGCGGAAGGCGGACCTTCCGCTCCTGCCTCGTAAAACATCAGTTCTTCAGCGGGCTTCGTATCTGACCGAAATGTAATCCCAGTTAACGACAGGCAGGATCACGGCAAGGTACTCGGCGCGCCGGTTCTGATACTTCAGATAGTCAAATCCATCGCCTGAAGGCGACTCCGCCATCCCTCAAGGCTATCTGCGCGCTTGCTGGAAGCCGTCGCCTGAAGGCGCGGATTGTGACCCGAATGAGACGATTCGAGGCGCCACGATACACGATATAGGATTCGCCGGCGGCGGTTCTCATAGAAGAACCCCACCTGACGCTGACGCGAGAACGATATTGTTTGCTGCCGAATTCCGAGTCAGACCTTCACTGTCTTGACCCAGATGTCATGCATATTGCATGTGCTGGTGACAGTGACACTCCCCTTGTATCCTGCAGGCAGCGAATGCTCGGATACCGGTTGATCTTTCCAGGTGAACGTCTTTCGATCAAGGAACCTGCCATCCGCGAGCACCACACTGTGGCTCACAATATAGTGAGCCTCGCTCATGGCGTGTGGAGTCCGGACGGTCATTTTCTCGCCGTTCATCTGGACGACAGGCACATGGTGCTCTGCCATACCCTTCCAGTGTCCATAATTATCCCCACTGAACAAAATATTTGTCTCGGTATCGGACTCCGCCGCCGCGCCACGACCAGTGAGCGCGACGGACGCTACCGTGCCCGTAAGGGCGGTGACTACCATATCCCTGCGTTTCATTGTGCGCCTTTCCCGTACCTGCATGTCTGGAAGTTCAACTCCGGGCTTCCGATCGTCATCGATCTAAACCAGTCTGCCACCCTTCGAACCATCGGAGCATCGCCAAAGTGCTTCCGCAGGCACTAGTCGGCTGACGTATTGCGCATGAGTCTTGTTACGCTCTTTCAAGCGCTGCGACAATTTGACGCATCGCAGAACGGCCCGGGAATGGTGTCTGACAGGCAGGTCGAATGGGGTGCACGGGTAATTTTCTCGGAACTACTGCGGAACTTACTCACCGGAATTCTTGCCGCGCAAAAAGCTGCGGAGATTGCAGAGAGCCAGAGAACTACCAGGCTGGGCCTCGGAGGGCCAGAATCTCGCGTGCGACGCAATGCAAGAAGACTGACTGTGTCGCTGCCCACAGAACCTCTCGCCACCGCGGAGAGGCATTATTACCAAACCCGCAAGAAGCGCGGGGGGACGAACTGGTTACCTTCGCCCGCGTCTTGTCCGACGGCCAGTGCGTCATTTTGCCGCATCTACGAAGTGCCGGCTCTCGATTAGACTCGAAAAGTGCGAACGCAGCACGGGAGAATCGAGGAGCGATGAAACGGATCTTCTTACTTGCGACGGTGTTTGCTTTAGGCCTCTACGCGCAGGGCCGGGGAGGTCCGGTTTCCATGACTGCTGACCTCAATCAAAAGTACAACGCTATCAAGAACAACCTGACCAAAGCCGCCGAGAGTATGCCGGAGGACGGTTACTCTCTCCAGCCCTCCAAAGAAGAGCGCAACTTCGGCGCCTGGGTGGCTCACGTTGCCGACGCCCAAGCCAGCGGATGCTCCGGTGTTTCCGGCGCGCGCAAAAACATCGGCGCGGCACCGAAAACGTCCAAAGCGGATCTCGTTGCGGCCCTGAAACAATCTTTCGACCTTTGTGATGCTGCTTTCTCAGCCACGACGGAAGCCAACGCAAGTGAGATGGTGGCCAGCTTTGGCGGCCAGATACCCAGGGCGTCGGCACTCTACGGCGTGCTCATCCACTCGAACGAGTGCTACGGCAATATGGCCGTCTATCTGCGGCTGAAAGGACTCGTCCCTCCTTCCACCGAAGCCATGCAGGCGGGCCGTATGGGCCGCGGCCGGTAACGACACTCAACTGTCGGCAATGACGCACCAGCGAATGTGCGACGTTTTGCCGCATTCCCAAATATCCTTTCCTTCCGTAGGCTGAATGGTGTCAGCTCATGCGACCTATTGCGATTTGCCTTATGCTCTCATTCGCCGCGCTGTGTCAGGGCGCTGAGCAGCAGGTGACGATCCGTTTTCACGCGCAGGTCGGCGACCAGCCGTTCGCCTGCGGCAGCCAATACGAAGGCGTCGGGGTCACTAAGTCGAAAATCAGGGCCCGCGATTTCCGCTTCTACATTTCGGGCGTCCGCCTTCTCGATGCTGCCGGAAAAGAAACGCCACTTGTGCTGGATCAGGACGGCAAGTGGCAGCTCGACGATCTCGCGCTCCTGGATTTCGAAAACGGAACCGCGGGCTGCGCTAATGGCACACCCGACATGAACGATGCCATTACCGGTAAAGTTCCGGAGGGCCGCTATACCGGGCTTCGCTTCACGCTGGGTGTGCCTTTCAATCGCAATCATCTCGACCCGATCTCGCAGCCTTCCCCGCTCAACATCACCGCGCTCATGTGGGTCTGGAATGCCGGGCACAAATTCGCTCGTCTCGACTTCTCCAGCACCGGGGCGCCGCGCGGTGTCTTCGTACATCTCGGCAGCACAGGATGCACGCCGAACGATTCGAGGAACACCATCCCGACCAGCTGCAAATCGCCCAACCGGGTCGAAGTGACTTTCAGTTCGTTCGATCCCGCGCGCGATGTTGTGATCGCCGATCTTGCCGCGCTGCTTCAGGACACCAACGTGGACACCAGCGTTAATCCGCCGCCGGAGAAACCGGAGGACGGCATGCCGAGTCCGGGTTGCATGTCGGGTCCGGACGATCTGGACTGCGCCGGATTGTTCCTTAACTTCGGTCTGCCGTTTGGCGGCCAACCGGCATCGGAGCAGAAGTTCTTCCGGGTCGGCAGGATGTCGCCGGCCAACTCGGTCGAGGCTTCGCGTTAGAGACCAGGCGATCCGCTGTGCGCTTTGTTTTCGCCATTCTGCTGGCAACCTTTCCTCTGTGGGCGCACGACGCGCACGGCCACGCCACCGCACCGATCGAAGCGCGTCATCTGAACAGCCCGTTGGCGGATCCGTCGGCTGCTCTCGAATCGGGCCGCGCTGTTTACGAAAAATCCTGCGCCGGCTGCCACGGTGCCGATGGAAAAGCCCGCACTCCGCTGGCGGCCACGCTTTCGGTGCGTCCCACCAACCTCACCGACTACCTGATGGATTCGATGACCGACGGCGAGATCTACTGGGTGGCCACGCACGGCATCGCCAGTTCGATGCCCGCGTTCGATAAAAGCCTGGACGACACGCAGCGCTGGGCGGCGGTTCTCTGGGTTCGAGAACTGCGCTCGCGACAACGCGCCACGGAATTGAGCCGGCTGGGCCCATACGCGTGGGATTTACCGCCCGGCTTTCCTTATCCGAACGTGCCGCGCGACAACCCGATGACCCAGGAGAAGGTCAGGCTCGGCCGCTATCTTTTTTATGACACGCGCCTCTCTCTGAACCAGTCACAGTCCTGCGCCACGTGCCACCAGCAGAGCCTCGCATTCACGGACGGCAGGGCGCACGGCTCCGGCTCCACAGCTCAGCTTCACCCCCGCGGACCTATGAGCCTGGTGAACGTCGCCTACAGCCCGGCGCTCACGTGGGCCAACCCGAATATGAGACAGCTGGAGACTCAGGCTTTGGTTCCGATGTTCGGCGACGATCCGGTGGAACTGGGAATGTCCGGCAGGGAAGAAGTCCTGCTGGACCGTTTGATGGCCGAACCGGTTTACCAGAAGCTTTTCGCTGCCGCATATCGTAACCAGGCTTTTCCCTTTTCGATCGGCAACGTGACCAAAGCCATTGCCTCATTCGAAAGAACGATTCTGTCGGGGGAGTCGCCTTATGATCGTTATCGCCGTGGAGACGACGCGAACGCCATCTCTGAGTCGGCCAAACGCGGCGAGACTCTTTTCTTCAGCGAGAAGCTCGAGTGCTTCCACTGTCACGGCGGATTCAATTTCACCGGCACAGTAGATTACTTCGACAAAGGCTTCGCGGAAGTCGAATTTCACAACACAGGTCTCTACAACCTGAAGGGTCGGTATTCTTATCCGGAGCCGAACCTGGGGCTCTACAACTTCACGCAACTGCCTGACGATGTCGGCAAATTCAAGGCTCCTACGCTTCGCAACATAGCGGTGACTGCGCCTTACATGCACGATGGCAGCATCGCCACGCTTTCCGAGGCCCTCGATCACTACGCTGCCGGAGGCCGAAGAATCGATTCCGGGCCTCTCGCCGGTGACGGTTCGAGGAATCCGAATCGCAGTGAGTTCATCAAAGGCTTCACTCTGACTTCTCAGGAGAAGCAGGACGTCATCGCATTCCTCGAGTCGCTGACCGACGAAACGCTGCTTACCAATCCGGCGCTTTCGAATCCGTGGACGACCGCGCCTGTCAGCGGCGCCAGCTATCGTTTGCACGGCGAGGTTGTGCAGGTGTTTCTGCGGGATGGGACTGTCAGCCTCTATAACGACCCCATTCCCGGCCTGATGGGTGCGATGAAAGCACCGAACGCCATGGAGTATCAAGTCACGGATCGCAATCAGCTGAAACAGCTCCGGCCCGGCCAGCCGGTGGAAGCGACAGTACGAAGGCAAGGCGGTAAATACGTGCTCGACGATCTCAAACCAGGCCCGCCGCGAAAGAAAAGCCGCAAAACAGGAGGTCCGGAATGATCAAACGATTTGCCATTGTAGCCGTGATGCCCCTGATATTGTTCGCGGATGTTGCGCCGCGCGCGATTGGGCCCGATCCGTTGTCGGCATCGGAAATTCAAAGCCGCGCCGATCAGGCGAAGATCAACTACCAGCAGGGCCTTCTTCTCACCGACACCGACCGCGCCACCTGCAACTGGTATGAAGCCGCGCGTTTCTTCAGGAAAGCGGCGGATGCGGGTTACGCTCCTGCCCAGTTCGAGCTTGCCCATCTCTACGCGGACGGTCTTGGCGTGACGCGCAGCCTTAAACAGGCGGTCTATTGGTATGGCAAGGCTGCGGATCAGGGCGACGCCGAGGCGGAGAATAACCTGGGCTCCCTCTACGCCCAGGGTCGCGGCGTGCACCGCAGCGTTTCCCGGGCAGCCCACTGGTACGGCCTCGCGGCGGCACAGGGCGATCCGGGGGCGATCAGTAACCTCGGGGTGATGTATCTGCGCGGAAAGGGCGTCAAACGCGATCCCGCGCGCGCTTTTGAGTTGTTCCTGCGCGCTGCGCAGATGGGATATGCAGCCGCGCAGAATTATGTCGCCATGATGTACGCCAACGGTCAGGGCGTCGGCCGCGACTACATCTGGGCTTATGCATGGCTCGATCTGGCGGCAAAGGAAATCTCCGGCGCCAGACAATTGCGCGATGAAGTAGGTAAGCGAATGACGGCCGATGACATCGAGCGCGCCGAAACGCTGGCAGGCCGCAAGGCCGCGCAGATCGCGAAGTCACAGGAAGGCCGCTGAGGTCATTCCATGCTGCCTTACGAATCCTGCATAAGCAAGCCGTAATGCGACAAATTGCCGCATAGTCCAAGCGTCCGGGCTGTGCCACGCTGCTGAAAGAGCCCTGCGCGCAGGGCATTCTCATGGGAGTAACAACCGCAATGTTCATTGAAAGCCGGCCCGGTCTGCGTCAGGTCTGGCGAAGCGCCCTTTGTCTGATACTGCTCGCCGCTGCAGCCGTGGCTCAGGATACGAACCGGATCACCGGAACCGTTGTGGATCCCACCGGCGGAGCTGTGGCAGGCGCCAAAATCACGCTGATCGACTCCCGCGGCGCCACATCGCGTGAGGTGCTCACAGATGATGCGGGCGGCTTCTCCATTGCCGCCGCCATCGGGACCTACACCGTCAAAGTCGATAAAGAACGTTTCGAGCCGGCCGCCGAGAAGGTGACAGTGTCGGAATCTCAGGCCAGCCTCCTCCGAATCACGCTGCGCCTGCTGTCTTTGCGCCAGAGCGTCACTGTCAAAGACGCAGGTGCCTATATTGCCCCCGACGTCTCTTCTTCCACCAAGCTCGACGTGCCGCTGATGGAGCTTCCTCTCTCCGTGCATGTCGTCTCCGCGGCGGTCCTGCAGGATCAGCAGGTCACCAGTCTTGAGTCGGCGATCCAGAACATCAGCGGCGTCATCGTCAGCAACGACGGATATGGAACCGGCGACAGCTTCACCATCCGGGGTTTCGATCAGAACGAACTGACCTATGAAGATGGCCTTCGGGTCGATCAGTACACCAACTCCGGCTTCACCCGCGACATGGCTAACGTCGAACAGGTCGACGTTGTCAAAGGGCCTGACGCGGTCATCTACGGACAATCCGAACCCGGCGGCCTGGTAAACGTCGTCATCAAGAAGCCTCTCGATACGCCGTATTATTCACTCCAGCAGCAGTTCGGCAACTACGGCGTCTACCGGACGACACTTGACGCCTCCGGTCCTGTTTTCACGCACAGGCTCCTTTACCGATTCAACCTCGATTACACGAACGCCGACTCCTTCCGCAACTTCATCAACACGCGCCGCATCTCGGTGTTCCCGACGCTGCTGTGGAAGCCGAACACGCACGACCAACTGACGCTTGAGACCTATTACGGCAAAGGTCATCTGACACTGGACAATGGCGTCCCGTTTCTGCCGAACGGCACTCCCGCGAATGTACCGCTCAGCCGGAACTACGTGGATCCGAATGCCAACTTCGACCCGGTACGTGAGTACTCGATCAAGGCCCGCGAGTCGCACTCCTTCGGGGAAAACTGGAAAGCCCGCGTCACTTATAAGACCCAATACATTCAGAACCCGACTCCTGATTTTCAGATCTATCTCGGCGACACCGATACCAGCGGCAACCTGCAGTTAATCGGGTTCGTCAGCAACATCTTTTATCACCGCACACAGCAGGTCGTCACCGACGTGACCGGCGAGTTCAAAACGGGCGCCATCCGGCACAACCTCGACATCGGCTTCGACTTCTATCACGATGCCGGACACTACGACGCAAACACCTACTTTCCCCCTTCAATCAACATCTACGCGCCTGTCTACAATCACCCCTATCAGCTTCCCGACGCTTCCACCGATTTCTTCGTCAACAACGGCGAGACAGCCTACGGCGGTTATCTGCAGGACCACATGACTCTGCCGTTTCACCTCTACCTGCTCGTCGGACTGCGCTTCGACCGCGTGGATACTTATGACACCGGCTTCGGCCAGGCGACGGACGTGCACGACCGTCCGGCTCCGACACCGCGGGCCGGCTTAGCATGGCAGCCGGTACCGCATCTGAGCCTGTATACTTCCTGGACCGGTATCTACGGAGCCACCGCTCTCGGTGCATTCACGATCCAGGGGCAGCCGCTGCCGCCCGAAGGCGGACATCAGTATGAAGCGGGCCTCAAAACGGAATGGTTTCAGAAGCGCCTTACCGCAACAGCCTCGGTCTATCAGATCATCAAGACCAATGTTCCCGCGGCGGACCCGGCCAATCCCATGTACAGTATCGCGATCGGCCAGGCGCGCAGCCGCGGGGTCGAGTTTGACGTCAACGGCCAGATCACTCCCTCGTTCCGCATCATCGGCGGCTTTTCTTATATCGACTGCACGATTACCCACGACACCAACATGCCCAGCCTGCAGGGTCTCCGCTTTCCCGGCGTGCCTTATGACAGCGGGAGCCTCTGGGGTGTCTATGAATTTCGGAACCAGACGCTGAAGGGCTTCCGCGTTGGCGCAGGACTTGTGGCCCGCACCGGCGAGAGCGCCTACGAATCGCCCGACGGTGTTACTTATTCGCCCGATCGTATCGCCGGCTTCGGCATTGTAAATCTGATGACAGCTTACACGCACCAGGTGAAGAAGGCCCACCTCACAGCGCAGGTCAATATCACGAATCTGCTGAACAAGTCGTACTTCGCCACTGTCAATCCGAGCCAGGCTTTACCCGGCGCGCCCTTCTCGATCATGCCGGCGCTGCGCCTGCAGTTCTGACCTATGGCGTATCGGATCTTCGTCTGGCTGCACCGCTGGGTCGGTCTCGCGATGACCGCGTTCCTGATCATCGTTGGTCTCACCGGCAGTTTGCTCGCGTTTCGCCGGCCCATCGACTCCTTACTCAACCCGCGGCTGTATGTGCATCCCGCGCCCAATGCGAAGCCGCTCGACCTTGCAGAATTGGCCGCGCGGGTGGAAACCATCAACCCCCGTGTGCGCGCCGGCTATTTCGCGATCGAGCCCGGCCAGACCCTGATCGCTGTGCAAAACCGGGTCAACCCCGCGACAGGACATTATTATTCAGAGGCTGAAATCGGGTTCGACCACCTCGTGCTCGACCCTTATACCGGCGCCGAACTGGGTCGCATACGCAACGGCAAAATCCTGAATGGCGGTATCAATCTAATGCAATTGATGTACGACCTGCACACGTCTCTCATGCTGGGCGGTTTCGGCGGCTGGGTGCTGGGCGTGATGGCACTGTTCTGGACTCTCGACTCGTTCGTCGGCTTTTACCTGACGCTGCCGCGCGGGCGCGGCGGATTCTGGCAGCGCTGGAAGCACGCGTGGCTGGTCAAATGGCGCGCCAGTGCGTTCCGAGTGAACTTCGATCTGCATCGCGCCGCGGGTCTCTGGTTCTGGCTGCTTGTTTTCGTCTTCGCGTGGTCGAGCGTCATGCTGTCGCTGCGCCCGGTCTATGAACGCGCAACGGGCCTGCTGTTCGACTACGAAACCGACTCTGCCATGATGTCGGCCATGCTCGCGCAGCCGCGCGAAAATCCGCGCCTGAACTGGATGGATGCCGAATTGGCCGGTCAGCGCTTCATCGCCGAGGAGGCCGCGGCGCATCATTTCACCGTCACGCGGCCGTGGGGGATGGGTTATATTGCCCAGTTCGGCGTTTACACGTACGATGTGCGCGCCAGCAATGACATTCGCGGCCATGGCTGGGATACCGGTGTGTGGATCGACGGCGACACCGGTGCGCTGCGAAAGGTGTTCCTGCCGTCGGGCCAGCACACGGGCAACACCATCAGCACGATTCTCTGGGGTCTGCACTATGGCGATATTCGGGATGTGCTTCTCTACCGCTGGCTGGTGTGCATCTTTGGCGTGGTGCTCGCCGCGCTTTCGGTGACCGGAGTCTACATCTGGTGGCGAAAGATGCGCACGCGGCAGCAGACGGCCCGCCGAGTTCGTGAACAGGCACCGGCAATTTGAACGCTATTCCAAATCCGGCAACTCCGGAAGATCTCCGCCAGGGCTCGCCGCCGCTAAAGCGAAATGCACGCGTCGACTTCGGCCGATGAGGAATACCGCCATGGCGAAAACTCCACTGCACCGCAGATATAGGGCACGACATAGGCCACGAGAGACCGTGCACCGCGCGGCTGCCCCAGAATCCGCTCGCCGTACTCGCGCGCGAAGCGATCCTGAATCTCGTCCTCATTCATTCCGCCGCGTATGTAGGAAATCAGCTCCATGCGCACTTTTGAAGCCGCCTCCGACTGGTGCAGACGCACGGGTTGTGACCAGCAGCAGGGTGCAATCAGGCGCGAGGAAACACGGTCGTATAGTGCGGTCTGCGCAGCAGAGGCAAACCGCGGCGGCACGATGCTCTCACCTTCCGGCTCCTGCGCAAGAAGCGCGGTGCTCGCGAATAAGGCGGTCAGTGCGATGCGGCATGTGCGGAACTTTCTCACGCTTCCAGCGTAGGACTGAACGGCATCGCGGGGAATGCGTCACTTTGTCGCATCATTCACTTGTCGCATCACACCTGCGGCGGATATTTGGCCAGTTTCCTCTGCAGGGAACGGCGATGCAGTCCCAGAAGCTTTGCCGCCTGCGACACATTCCCGCCGCAGTCGCTGAGAATCCGCTGAATGTGTTCCCACTCCACGCGCGCCAGGCTAGGCACCGAGCCCGGGGCGGATTCATTCGGGTTGTTTGTGATCCCGAGATATGCGTTGAGGACCTGGTCCGCGTCCGCAGGCTTTCCCAGGTAGTGGTTCGCGCCCAATTTAGGATCCATCGCCCGGTTTAATCCCACCGCCTTTCAGGCGGTCGGCTTCCAGCAGCCCGTTCCACGCCTTCGACAATGGAAGGATGGCGGAATACAGGCAAAGCGCGCACGCGGTCTACGACCTGAAGTATCACGTGATCTGGTGCACGAAGTATCGGTATAAGATACTGCGGGGTCGAGTAGCGGAGCGTGCGCGCGACCTGATCCGACAGATCTGCGAGGCGCGGAACGTGGTTATCGTGAGGGGAGCGGTATCGCCGGACCACATCCATCTGCTGTTGTCTGCGCCGCCTGTTCTGTCACCGGCGAAACTTGCGCAGTACATCAAGGGGCGGTCGAGCCGGAACCTGCAGGCGGAATTCCCTGATTTGCGAAAACGTTACTGGGGACAGCACATGTGGGCGCGCGGGTATTTCTGTGCGACGGTGGGCGCGGTGGACGAGGCCACGATCAAGGCCTATATCGAAAGCCAAAAGTGGGACGAAGACGACCAGGGCTTCAAGATCACAGCGCCCAGCGAGCCTTGAGCCGGCTCTCAGCCGGAGCAGCCTTCAGACGGCTTCAGCCGCTACCCCGCGACTTTCAGTCGTGTTGGATTCTACCGGCTTTCAGCCGGTAGTCATCAATGGCGGTCACTGCGGTTGCGATGCTGCCATAACCCGTCAGCATGATGATGCAGATCGTCTCGTCCAGATGGCGCAGCCGTTCCACAATCTCCAGTCCATTCATCCCGGGCAGCCGGAGATCGACGACCGCGAGATCGGGACTCGACTGTTTTGCGATATAGAGTGCCTGGGCGCCATCCGAAGCCGCCACACGCCGAAGCGGAGAACAACCTGGGCTCGCTCTACGCCCAGGGTCACGGCGTGCACCGCAGCGCTTCCCGGGCCGCCCACTGGTACGGCCTCGCGGCGGCGCAGAACGATCCGGGAGCGACCAGCAACCTCGGGGTGATGTATCTGCGCGGCCAGGGTGTTAAACGCGACCTCGTGCACGCTTTTGAGTTGTTTCTGCGCGCTGCGCAGATGGGATATGCCACGGCGCAGAATTATGTCGCCATGATGTACGCCAACGGTCAGGGCGTCGGCCGCGACTACATCTGGGCTTATGCATGGCTCGATCTGGCGGCGAAGGAAATCTCGGGCGCCGAGCGATTGCGCGATGAAGTCGGCAATCGAATGACGACCGATGACATCGAGCGCGCTGAGAGCCTGGCGGCGCAGAAAGCCGCGCAGATAGCCCGGAAACTGCAGAAGGCCCGCTGACGGCCAAATCGGCTGATCGGGCAGCACTCCGTAACCAGCGGCGCTACCCCCTCGATGAGGCGTCTTCGCCTTCGTCGACGATAAGGGTGAGGTGCGGTCCGCGCTGCGTAGTGCGACAACATGCCGCATTGACCCGGACAATGCGGCAAACTTATCCTACGAATTCGCCGCGATTGCCAAAAGCTTTTGCCTCGTTTTGCCCTGTCTCACAATCGATGGGTGACTTCACCGCATTGGTGATGCCGCCTCTCCCTATAGCCGGAACAGGCGGAAATAAAGGCTCTTTACAGGCATCGGAGGCTGGGTCCCGCCTGCGTATCAGCCTATCGAAATAACTTACAAGGATATGACCGCGTGAAGAGGAAATTGATTATTTATCCCTTACTTGTTTCGTGGTTTTTGCTCAGCCTGTCCATCCCGGGGCGGGCGCAGAATCCTCCACAAGAAGCAGCCACGGCAGTGGAGGGCACTATCACCGATACTACGGGCGCTGCGATCGCGGGCGCGAAGGTTTCGATTGTTCAATCGACCGGACACCCTGACTACGAGGCGGTTACCGACGCAACCGGCCACTATCAAGTCGCGAATCCAGCGGCGGGAACCTACAGTGTGCGGGCGGAGAAGAACGGCTTCCGCCCGGCAACGACCCGGATTACGGTCGTCGCCGGCGGCGGCGCGACAGCGGACTTCCAGTTCGTCATTGCCCCGAAATCCGAGAGTCTCTCCGTCGCGGACACAGCAAACGAGGTCGTGTTCGGAGATAAATCCTCCATCCCGCTGGAAGAGTTCCCGCAGTCCGTCCAGGTGATCACGAAAGAAGATATGCTGAATAACAACGTGATCGCCCTCGGCGACATCCTCGCCGATGTTCCATCCGCGACAGCCGGCCCGCCGCGCGAGTCCACTTATCAGGGCTTTGCGTTCAGAATCCGCGGATTCACCGCCTATCCGATTTACAACGGCGTCTATCAGCGTTACTTCTTCAACGTGGATCCCTCCGCGACTTACAACATCGAAGAGGCGCAGGTGGTCAAAGGCCCGTCCGATGTGCTGTTAGGCCAGGGCGAGGTGGGCGGAGCGATCAATATCGTGACCAAACGCCCGCAGCAGGACTACGCCGGTAACGTCAGCGTAGTCGGCGGTTCCTTCGAGCAGGCCGCGGGCGCGTTCGATGTGACCGGCCCCGTGCCCGGTATCGACGGCCTCTATTTCCGTGGAGTGGGAGAAATCGAACGCTCCGGCAGCTTTGTGAGATATCTGCCGATCAACCGGGACGACGGGCATCTTGCTCTCGACTGGCTCCACAACCTCCGGGTGCCGATTCATTTCGTCGGCGAGTATCAGGAGCGGGACACGTTCCGCAACCCCGGACTCCCGGTTATCGGGACGGTGATCTCGAACGGCATCGGACGAATTCCTTCGTCCACCTATCTGGGCGATCCCGCGACCGACGGCGACCCTGGCCACAACAACTTCGGTGCCACCGGCGTACTCATTCAGGCTTGGGCGCCAATTGAGCTCAACGACAACTGGACGCTCACCCCGCGCGTCTCATACTCCACCTTTGCCGGTAACTACTCGGAAATCAACTTGGCCGCGGTCACCGCCAACCTGGTCACGGTGAACCGGACCGGCCGTTACGATGAAGAACGTCATCACTACCCGATCGAGCAGGTCGATCTGACCGGCACGGTGAAGGCGCTCGGGATGAAACACCACTTGATGTTCGGCGTCCAGAACAATCTTTACCGCGTGAGCTACTTTCAGCAGAACATGCCCTCGGTTCCTGCGATCAACACCCTAAACCCGTATCCAACCTATGGCACTGTGGCGGATGGGCCTTATCCACTCGCCCAGGTGGTGCTCAACAACTATGATTCATGGGCAGTCTATGCTCAGGACAGGATCGATGTGACCTCGCGCTGGAACGTTATCGCCGGCTTTCGGGGCGATTTTTATCTCGACCATCACAGCCTTGCCCCGAATTACGTTACGCCTCCCACCATTCTGAACACCAACTTCAACCACGGCACCTACCAGATCGGCTCGACCTACAGGCTGGTTCACGGCTTTTCTCTGTTCGGCGGCTATGCGACCGGCTTCAACATAGAAAACGCTGTGAACACGCTTACTTACAGTGGCATTCCACTCGCTCCGGAAGACTCGTGGCAGGGCGAGGCGGGAGTCCGGCTGATGCAGCAGCGGTTCAACTTCACCACCAGCATTTTCCAGATCAACAAGACAAACGCTGTAACGGCCGACCCCGTTCATGCCGGTTACAGCATCAACGACGGCGACGTGCGCGGGCGAGGCGCTGAGATTGACGGCAAGCTGCGTCTCGCCCGAGACTTCTTCGCCGATGCCGGCTACACCTACGAGAATGCCCGGATCATCAAGAGCTACTCAGGCAACCTTGGCTTCCAGACAGCCGACACGCCCAGAAATCGTGCGGATGTGTCTCTTCGGTATGCCCCGGAGGGCTTTCCGATCCAGCTGCGTGGCGGGTTGAACTTTGTGGGTAACCGCGCATTGCTCGACACGGCGAACGTAACCGAGGGCCCGGGTGTGCTCGGTAACAACGTGAGACTGCCTCAGTACACGGTTGTTAATCTGGGCGCGACCTATACCGTGGGCCGCGCGCGTTTCGATCTGAACGTCCGGAACATCGCGAACCGGATCTATTACACCAAGGATTTCGGCAGTTTCGACGTCATTCCCGGAACTCCGCGGGAGGTCAGCCTGCGGATGACTTACCGGTTCTAAGGAAGGCAGGCGAGGCGGTCTGCACCTCCGAGGCTCGTCATACCTGAGCGAGTCCAAGCCATCGCTGCGTGGAAGGAATTCGCGAGAGAATGAACCTCTCCGCAAAGAAGATAAGGGCGAGCGAAATACCCAGCTCGGGAAGATAGATGGCAAGCGCAAGCACCGCCGCGAGAAGTGCGAATGAGTAACGCGGTTGAGTCATCGGCGCCGGTGCTCCCAGCACACCTGCAAGTCGCCTCCGCCACCAAAGGTTCACGGCGCTTATGCAGAGTGTAATAAGTCCCATCGCCGTCAGGACCCCGAGCAGCTGATTGACAGGGCCGAAAAGCTGTCCCTCGTGAGTTGCGATGCCAACGTTGACGATGCGATCCAGCAGCATCCGTTGATTGAATTTCAGCCAGCCAACGACGGCTCCCGTTTGAGCGTCAACCTCGACCTCATGCCGCAATGTGCGGTTTTGCGAATCGGACTTGATCGTCCACATACCTCCAGGCCTGGCGGCAGGCACGATCTGGACGGGGTAGGCGAGACCCAGGGTCGCGGCCAGGGGAACAATCCGGTCGAAAACCGAATAGGCGTCGGGGGACGTCAGTTCGACGTGCCCGGCATGATCCATGCCAGGCATATCGGGCGAGTTGGCCATCGCGTTCAGGCTGTTGCTGTTCATCGCGGCGCGCGCGGCCAGTTCCGACTCGCGGCCTGTCGTCCAGGTCTGATGTGAGGCCGCCGTGCCTGTCATCCGACGGATGCTTTTGAAGTACGCTCCCCAGCCGTTTGCCCACGGGAGCCCCGTCAGGATGAGGAAAGCCGCGAGCGCTGAGATCCACACCCCCGTAATCGCATGGAGATCCCGCCAGAAAGTTCGCCGGCCTTTACCGAAGCGCACCCAAATCACACCGGCGAGTTTTTCCGACTGGCGCGGCCACCAGAGGTACATGCCGGTAAGCAGCAGCACAATGGCCCACGAAGCGGCAAGTTCGACGAGGTAAGAGCCCCACCTGCCAACGAGTAACTGGCCATGCAGATGGGCCAGCAACGTCATTGGGCGGTGGTCCTCACTGATGACGTAAAGAATCTGCCGCGTCACGGGATGTACGTAGACGCGAAATTCCTGTTTGCCGACGCCGACGACGACCCGCGCGGCTCCGTCGGGATCACGAGGAAGCTCGTAGTAGTGAAGGCTGGAGTGTGGAACCGCGGCCACTGCCGCCAGCGCGATCTGTTGCGGCATCGCTCTGGCGCCCTCCAAGTGAAGACGGTCGTACGGGCGATCCAGCCAGCGTTCGATCTGCGGCCGGAACAAGTAAATGGACCCAGTGATCGACAGCCAGATAACAAACGGAACGCAAAAGACACCCGCATAGAAATGCCAGCGCCAGACAGCACGGTACAGACGTCGACCCTGCTCCCCGGTTTTCGCTTTTGCAAGTTCCGGTACCTCTGCTCCTGTGTTTGAGGCGGCTATCATCATCTGCCTTCAGCTGAGTTCAGAAGCAATCCGGCCAACGATCCGGTTTCCACCTGCAGCAGTTCGTCTGACTTCCTCGAGCTGTTCTTGGCGAGATCGGGTGTCTCTTGAAGTTCAAGCTTTCGATTGACGATGTAGCCATTCTATCTGTTTATCTTGTAGGCATGTCTATCAAGACAATGCGGCAAATTGTCGCACTGGCTGAACCGCAACCCTCATCGAGACTGGCATCGTCACCACTGCGCCGGTCAGGCCGACGATAATGAGGGACCGCGCTATCGCGAGGCCCGCACGGCCGTCCGATCAGTCGAGTTCCGGCAGATCCGGAAGTTCTCCCGCCAAGCCCGGGGCTGCGAGCCGCGCGCGTCGGCTTCGTGCGATCAGGAACACCATCATCCCGAGGACTCCCGCTGCGCTGCAAATATATGGAACGGCATAGGCCACCAGCGACCGCGAGCCGCGTGGCTGGCCCAGAATCCGCTCGCCGTACTCGCTCGCGAAGCGATCCTGAATCTCGTTCTCATTCATTCCGCCGCGTATGTAGGAAATCAGCTCCATGCGCACTTTTGAAGCCGCCTGCGACTCGTGCAGACGCACGGGTTGAGACCAGCAGCAGGGTGCAATCAGACGTGAGGAAACACGGTCGTATAGTGCGGTCTGCTCAGCAGTGGCAAACCGCGGCGGCACGATGCTCTCGCCTTCCGGCTCCTGCGCAAGAAGCGCGGTGCTCGCGAATAAGGCGGTCAGTGCGATGCGGCATGTGCGGAACTTTCTCACGCTTCCAGCGTAGGACTGAACGGCATCGCGGGGAATGCGTCACTTTGTCGCATCATTCACTTGTCGCATCACACCTGCGGCGGATATTTGGCCAGTTTCCTCTGCAGGGAACGGCGATGCAGTCCCAGAAGCTTCGCCGCCTGCGACACATTCCCGCCGCAGTCGCTGAGAATCCGCTGAATGTGTTCCCACTCCACGCGCGCCAGGCTAGGCACCGAGCCCGGGGCGGATTCATTCGGGTTGTTTGTGATCCCGAGATATGCGTTGAGGACCTGGTCCGCGTCCGCAGGCTTTCCCAGGTAGTGGTTCGCGCCCAATTTAGTGGCGGTCACTGCGGTTGCGATGCTGCCATAACCCGTCAGCATGATGATGCAGATCGTCTCGTCCAGATGGCGCAGCCGTTCCACAATCTCCAGTCCATTCATCCCGGGCAGCCGGAGATCGACGACCGCGAGATCGGGACTCGACTGTTTTGCGATATAGAGTGCCTGGGCGCCATCCGAAGCCGCCACAGCCTCCCAGCCCCGGCTGGCGAATGCACGGCACAGACGCGTCCGGAAGATGTCGTCGTCGTCCACAACCAGTGCCACGCGTCCGGCTTCCGTTTCAGTCAGCGCGTGCATTCTGTTGCCTCCAGCTCATCGGCAGTTCGAAGATGGCGCGCGTACCGGCGTTCGGAGTCGATTCGAATGTGAGTCGGCCGTCCAGCTGTTCGGCCAGAGTTCTAACGAGAAACGTGCCGAGCCCCATCCCCTTTCCCGGTTCCTTTGTGGTGAAGAATGGCTCGCCGATGCGCCGAAGGGTGTCGGCGGACATGCCGCTGCCTTGATCGGCGATCACGAACGAGAACCGCCCCTCCGCCGGTTGCGCCGTCACCCGGACCGCTGTGTCCGGTTGGCTCGCCTCGATCGCATTCCGCGTCAACGCAATCAACGCCTGTGCGACAGCCCGGCGTGGAATCGTCAGGGAAACCGGCGCGGCGGGCGGAATCACTTCGACGCGCTCGGGCTCCTGAATATCCCGGCGCAGATCGTCGAGTAGATCGCGGACATCCACCGCCTCAGGGGCCTGCGCAGCCGGCTGCGCGCCCTGCACGCTCATACGCCAGAGAATCTCGCGGCAGCGCTCAACCTCGGTGCGGATCAAACGGCTGTCTTCCGCGACGGCCTGGTCGCGAACTGTGTTGGTGGCATACAGTTCCAGCTCTTTCGCCACTACGGCGATGGTGCCCAAGGGCGTATTCAGCTCATGAGCAGCGCCGGCCGAGAGCGTGGCGAGCGATGCCAGCCTGTCCCTTCTGGCAAGCTCTTCCTGCATCTTCAGCATCTGGTCTTCGTGCTGCCTGAGCAACTCCGAAATCCTTCCTGAAAACAGGGCCACCAGCACCGCCGCAACGCCGAACCCGATCCACATGCCGACCAGGTGAAGATTCGTTCCTTCGACCGTGTGATGCATCTCCAGAACGGCGACAGGACGGTATATGAGGAAGAGCAACCCGAAGCAAAGCATCGATAGGCCGCCGAGGAACCATGTCCATCTCCTCGTCAGGACGATCGCTGAAAGCGTGATGTGCACCAGGTAAAGCAGACTGAACGGATTAGTCGGCCCACCCGCCAGCATCAGGACGAAAGTCAGACAGAGAGTGTCGAGGACGAACGACGAAGCGACCAGCGTTGCGATAGGTATCGCGCGGGATATTCCCGGCTGGGTAATGCGCACGGCAAGCAGAACGTTGCTGATCGCCACAAGAACCGGTCCGAGGGCTATCAGCCCTACCGGTATCGGCACCCCGAGAACGTATCGTACGAACAGTGTGGTTCCGATCTGGCCGACGGCCATGCCATAGCGCAGACGAACAATCCACGGCAGAGCGATCTGCGGAGCCGCTTCCGGGGTCGAATGTCCGCCGACACTGAACGTCATGTCAGTCACCTTTACTCTCCTGGACGTTCGTCAGCCAGTACCCTTCCGAGGTGACGTTGACGGTCGCTTCAATTTTTTCGCCCGCGTGAAGCGACAGATATTGGTTCCGATCCTGCACCGGGTACTCCATGGTCATCGCGGCCATCCAACCCGGGATCTTCTCGCCCTTGATAGTGGCGAGGTTAGTCTCGCGATCGAGTTTTACAACAGTTCCATGGAGTGTATAGACCTTCGGCTGCTCCTTCTTAGTCGGAGTGCAAGCGGCACCGACGAGAACGACTGTGGATACGCATACAAATGAGATCTGCCGAAAGCGGTCTCGGTGAATCATACTTCCTCCTGTCGAAGTCAGGGCCAGCGCGGCACGTAGAGCCGCACGTGGAACAAACTGTTGATGACTTTCTAGCCGATCAGGTTGAAGAGAGGAGGTCCGCGCTTGAGGTGCGCCTTCACGCGGATTGCGGAGAGGTTAGACTGGTTGCGCGGAGTTCCTCCCGCATACGCGATCCAGGGCGTTCGGAACGATCCTGCTTGCGACCCCAAGGCTATCAGGGATTCGCTCTGCACCGCACCGGTCTGCCCGTAGAGCGGGCACATCTTGTTGGCGGCCAATCCGGGGCCGTTCTGCGGGCTCCCGCTGTGCGCCGCCATCGAGCAATGGTGTTTCCCCGCGCGGCGGCAACAGGCGGGGAGGTTGGAATCCGCGTTCGAGGCAAGTGCCGGAGCCAGCAGCGAAAAGCTGAACAGGATCAGGAACAGGACTGCAGAGATGCGCCGCAAGCGATTATCGTACCTGATTGCACGCGTGTCGGGGTACAAGAACTCCTGCGTGAATCCGGCCGCGAGCTATATCTACCCTGGAGTCTGTTTCAGCCGGATCTGCTCAACGGCTATCTTGAAGCGCCTCTCCTTTGAGATTAAGTGAGTGAGGGATTGTCATCTAGATTCTTTGCCTTTGTGAGCGATCTCTTCGCGCTTCTTTATAGACCAGTCGCGGGCACGTTTGATTTCGTCCGGCGTCATTTCCTCGGCCACTTGCTCCCGCAACTCCGTGAATCTCGGATTCTGCGCCGCCGCGATATCAAGCCAGGCGTAGGCACAAATGAAATCCTGATTCACGCCCTGCCCGTTGGCATACATCAGCGCGAGATTGTTCTGTGCTCCGGCGTAGCCTTGCTCGGCTGCCCGGCGAAATAACAGGAGCGCCTGCGTCAGGTCCATTGCCACGCCGCGGCCTTTGAAATACATCATGCCGAGGTTGCTTGTAGCTTCCGGATCTTTCTGTTCGGCGGCCAAACGGTACCAACGCACTGCCTCCCCGTCGTCCTGGGGCACCCCCCGCCCGGTGGCGTAGAGCGCGCCCAGGTCATTCTGAGCTTCCGGGTCACCTTGATTCGCAGCCTTCCGAAACCAAGCCGCAGCCCGCGTCAGGTCGCACTCAACGCCATTGCCATCCTCGTACATGCGGCCGAGCTGGTATTGCGCCGGAGCGAATCCGGCTGCAGCGGCCTTGC
Organism: Terriglobia bacterium; assembly: GCA_963709215.1. Lineage (GTDB taxonomy): Bacteria > Acidobacteriota > Terriglobia > Bryobacterales > Bryobacteraceae > BOG-234. The sequence continues at coordinate 1,236,996 of CAVPVO010000002.1, forward strand.
GATAGAATCGCGCGGCGGCGGAGTAGTCCCTTTCGACCGTGAGACCCTCGGCGAATTGGCTGGCGAGCCAGTAGTCATCTTCGGCTTGATTGCGCTGCAGGCCGGTTGACCCCAGTTCTGTCTGATGAGACGAAAAGGCCGGCGGCCGGGACGCTACATCTGCGGACGCGCCAAGTGTAAACGCCGCGGCGGTAAGACCAAGTCGCAGGACCTTCAATCAATTCTCCTCATGCCTTATTCCTTGCTTTGTCCGCCGCCTGGACTGCGGATGTCAGCGCCGACTGACTAGTTCAAGTTTATGGATAACCCAGCGCGCTGGACATGCGGCAAATTGACGCATCAGGCCGAAGACGCAATGTTGTGACCACGAATTCCAACCCCTGGGGTATACGAAGCCAGGCCGGCGAGTTCGGAAGAAGGGCATCGATTGGCCGATAAAAAGTTACTCCAGGCATATCGCAATGGCTCATTGTCCCATCACTAAAGACTTGCTGAATCAGCCCACGGGAGCCGAAGCCATTGCTCTGCCGGACCTGAATCGTGCCGGTAAGCGAGCTTTGATCACGCTTCGCGATTACAGACCGATGAACAAAGCCGGGACGAAGAATGAACGCCAACACAGGCCTCCGATGAGGAGACCTGCTCCGAAGAAGATCACTGCCGGGGTTGCGGAAAACCAGCGGCCCGCGCCGCTCCGCCCAGGGTCCACCGAAGGAAGCACTCAGGCCAAGAAGCACAAGAGCCGGTGTGAAATCGATGTAACGCGTAGCCGACCCGATGCAGATATGCACCAGCGCAGCGCCCAGCGGGATGAACCAGAGGTTGGAAACCGAAACGTGTTCAGATCTCCTGATAGTGGACGCGGCCATGTCGGATAGCTGGTCAGGCGCGGATCACAGCTTTACGGGAACGGTCTTCACCTCGGTGTACTGTTGCACACCGTACTAACCCAGTTCCCGCCCGATTCCAGACTGCTTGAAGCCACCGAAAGGCGCTCTGGTGTCGAGCACGTTGTAACAGTTGACCCACACTATTCCTGCGCGGCTAAACAGCGGCGTTCATAATGCGCTTCGCATATAGTAGCTTTGGTGGCTAGCTCCTGCGGAAGCAAGGGCTGACGTCGGGACCGCAGACGAAAAGTTCGAAATGCGTCCAAAATGTGGGGAGCCAAATTGCTTCTACTGCGAATTCGCCGCGATTCTGGTTGACGCAACGACGTGCACTGGCGCGAAAATGGTCAATACTCGGGGGAAAAGCCCTCTCAGCGTGGTACTCGCCACGAGCTAACTCATGCCGGGCAGCGTGCCGGCGCTCTTTCCAATGCTAACCTCCCACCCTCTCCGTCGAGCCGTGCACGTTTGGTTAACTGCCGACCCAGCCGTTTATGGAGGGAAGTGTGTGCCCTAGGTTCGGAATACTTCCCAGCCCTGCGCCTCGACGCCAGCGCGACTCCCGCGCGGACACCGGACGGCGGTTGGCCCTGACGCGTCCATTTGCTCCATGCTGAACGGCGGCGGCGTGAAACCGATCCAGCTTCCGACCCAGAGTCCCAACCTGAACGTTTTTGCGGAGAGGTCAGAGAAACCAAGTATTTAGAAAATGAGCTTCACCGCTGCCTGCATCTCGCGGGCATCCCCGGCGCTCGTGATTACGCCGAAATTCGCCGCCCCGAAAATTCTTCCGGGCAGATTAAAATTCGCGTGGTTGAGCGAATTGTAGACATCAAACCGGAACTGAATCTTCGCATGATCGTGCAGGGGCTCTTCCTTCTGCAGAGAAACGTCAAGGTCCGCGAGCCCCGGCCCGGTGACAATGTTCCTGCCAGCGTCCCCGAAGGTGTCCTGCGCGGGCAGAACGAACGCCGACATGTTGAACCACTCAGACGGCGTCTGCGGTCCCGCGTTCGGGTTCGCAATCACATTCGGCCGCTCCAGGTTGTTCCCGCCGACCAGCCCCACATGCGCCACATCCTGCCCTGCCGCGGACGACAGATTGACCGTGAACGGCGCGCCGCTCTGTATGGTCAGAATCCCCGACGTGCGCCAGGCTGCAATCAGCCAGTGCCGCGGGCCTGTCGCCGATTGCCCGAATGGCAGACTGTATACCGCGTTCGCCACAAACCGGTTACGGTGGTCGAAACTCGAAAGGCCTTTCTCCAGACTCCGCGCGCCGTACGGCTCCTGCGGCAGATTGTACTCCGCATTCGTGGTACCGGTATCCGATCCGTCGTCCATCGATTTCGACAACGAATAACTGGCATCGAACGAAAGCCCGTGCTGAAACCGCCGCGTCACGCGCAGCGTGAGCCCGTTAAATGTCGCCCAGCCGTCCCAGCGAATGGTCGTAAACGCGTTCAGTTGCGGATAAGGCCGCGGACCGCCGAATGTCTCCGGCACGTTCACCGTTGTCGAACTGTCGGCATGCACCGTACGCGACCCGACGTAGCTGGCCTCGAAGGCTGTCCCCGCGCCAAGCGGCCTCTGCACCGTGGCATTCCACACTTCGTTGTACTCAATCGCGAAGCCGTTATTCACGCTGTTCGCTCCGAGGGCGCCGGTTGGGTTGAACGTCAGAATGTTCTCGGTGTTGTACGTGGGCTTCGCTCCCGAATTCGCCACGGTTTTGAGCAGATAGAACGGCACGTTCTCGGCGAGGTTCTGAAGAATGCTGTACGCCGCCTGGTTCGTGTAGATGCCGAAGCCTGCGCGAAAGACAGTCTGCCCCGAATTCGGAATCGTCCACGCGAGCCCGACGCGCGGCGACAGACGCAGACTCTTCGGCCGCAGCAGGCTGCTGTTCCAGCCCACGCTCGATGCCGAAACCACGGGCAGGGGACTTAGCGCCGCAATCGCGGCCGCCGCTGGCGGAAGGTTCGCCGCATTGCCCGACACCACGAACGCCGGCCCGCCCGGCGCCTGCAGATCGATGTCGGATGTTTGATTTGCCCGCGCCACGAGATTCTGGTTGTATTCGTATCGCAGCCCGAAATCGAGCTTGAGATTCGGCGTCGCCTGCCAGCCGTCCTCTGCGAAAAAGTGTCCCCAGTTCGTATGCGCATTCTCCGCGCCTTCGCCGATCCCCGCCTGCGCCTGCGACGGGTAGCCAAGCAGAAAGTCCGCGAGGGCATTTCCGGTGTACGCCCCGCTGAACGTGTACACGCCGCGCGCATCGTTCGGATACGACGGATTGAAGTTCAGATGAAAAAAGTAGCCGCCGAACTTCAGGCTGTGCCGCCCGCGCTGAATCGAGACATTGTCGTACAACTCAAAATCGCGGTCGACGTGGCTCGTGAATCCGGTTGCACCGCCGATCGTGGTGAACTGGTTGCTGAGAGACACCTGCGGGAATCCCCGGTCTTTCGGATTGGTGGTTGTGCCCGCCAGCCCATACGTGCTCGCAAACGGATTGCCTGCGTTCGGATCGGCCTGTCCACCCGAAACCCGCAGCCATCCGGCGCGAAACTCATTCACGATCCCAGGCGAGAGCACGTGCGTCTCACCGGTGGCGACGTTAGCCGAATGCGTGTCCAGGTTCCTGCCGAACCCCGGCAGCAGCGCTTCGTTCAGGACGCTAGACCCGAACGGATCGAACTCTTTCGCATCGAAAACCGAGCCGCGCGCCCATACGCCGTCCCTGTCGGAGAACCGGTGGTCGATCCTCACGTTGGCTTGGTCGGTGTTCACGCTCTGTCCCTCGACCGCGCGCAGGTTGTTCGCAGTACCCGGCAGATTCGGCAGCGGAACACGCGCCAGCAACGCGACAGCCGCCGGATCGAGCGGCACATTGATTGTATTGCCGGGAAACGGCTGTCCGGTCAACGGATTCACAATAGCCGTCGTGAAGATGCCCTGCCGCTGCGCCGCCGTCGGGACGCTGAAAACATCCGCCAACGACTGGCGGATGCGCTGCCCATCGTAGTTCAGGAAGAAAAATGTCTTATCTTTGACCACCGGCCCGCCGAATGCCGCGCCGAACTGGTTTTCATGGAACGGCGGCGCGCCGCCGCTTCCTGCGAAGAAGTTCCGCGCGTCCAGATGGTTGTTGCGCAGAAATTCATACGCGCTCCCATGAAACAGGTCGGCGCCCGACTGCGTGATTACGTTAATCACCCCGCCCGATTTTCCGCCGAACTCCGCATCATAGTCGGTCTTGGCGATGTTGAACTCGCGTGTGTCGTCTGGTGAAGGGCTCAGTACTACATTGTTGTAATACTGGTCAGTGACGCTCACGCCATCCACCAGAAACAGATTGTGGCCGGTGCGTTGCCCCAGAATGTTGATCAGCTTGCCCGTCTGCTGCAGCGAATCGCCGCGCGTGCCTCCGGGCGGATTGACCACCCCCGGCCCGAGCATCGCCAACTCGAGAAACTCGCGGTCGCGCACCGGCAGATCGAGGACCTGATCGTTCTCGATCACGTCCTTCACTTCCGCCGATTCGGTCTGCAGTTGCCCCGGTGCACTCTCGACAACCACGACCTGCGTGTGCTGCCCGACGGTGAGCACGAAGTTCCGGCCGATGCGGTCCCCCGCATGAACCGTGAATTGCTGCTGTGCCTGCAAAAATCCATCCGCATTCACGGTGAGGGAATAATCACCCGGTGGCAGTTCGGCAACCTGAAAGTGCCCGGAATCGTCAGTCCCCGAGACGAACCTGACGTTGGTTTCTGTGTTGACGGCGGTAACCGCTGCGTGAGCGATGGCGCCGCCCGACATATCGTCAACAGCGCCGGAGACTTCAGCCACATTCATCTGTGCAACACCGGCGGCACAGAGAACGGTGAGGAGCCCGCAAAGTCGCCAACCGGCAGAGCAATAGGGAATCACGACCATAAACCTCTATCCGGAACTCTTCGAAGCTAACCTTTGTCGATATTATCGAACGCTCATTGAATGTCCCGCGATACCGATCGGATTGGCTACGCGGCCAAAATGGTTCTCTTTGCGAGTCTGCGTTTCGGAGATTCAGCATCGAGCCGGATCGGTCTGCCCCGCTACTTCTTGGGCGGTACTTGCGCCTTGCCGTCCAGCACGAAGGTGAACAGCCGGTTATCGGGATAGCCTCGGGCAAACAGCGTTACATATTGTTTGCCATCGAGCATGTAGGTGATGGGCGTAATGTTGGTGCGATCGAGGTCCATCTCCCAGAGCTCTCGCCTGTCTCAGCGTTGTAAGCGACAGGACCTTGAAACACCAGGTTCCCTGCGGTCGCTAGTGCGCCGCCACCGTTCATCCCCCAGCGCCCGTTATCCGCCAGCGCTCCTTTTCAGTCTTCGGATACCAGGCTACCAGAAAGCAGCCGGTGGCTTTGGGTTCATTCTCTGCTCCCTCAGGCTCGTGGGCAGGCGCCGCGGCGGCGGGTCGGGCGCTGGTCAGGCCGTCGCTCCATTGGGAAGTCGCGGACCGAGACCGCCCACCATTCCCAGATGCGTCCGCTCACAACATACTTGGAGTTCGGATCCATGCGGTAGGTGTAACTGATCTCCTGGCCCGGAATGTAAACCAGGCCAGTCAGGGGGCCGCAAGACATCGGCTGCCAGTTATGAGCTCCGCCGGGACCGGGCGACATCGTAACCGCCTGATCCAGAGTGGCACGATTGCCCTTCGCCTCAATGGGCCTACCCTTGATGTCGAGACCGTGTGCCCCGGTGAACGTGAGCCTCTCGACCGAGGTCGGTTATCAGCGGCGGTCAGTTTTCTCCGGACACATGGACTGGAGATCCGGCCGATTGTAGACAAACAGCTGGACCGCTGGTACCTGTCCTTCAACCGGTGGCCGACCCGATCCTTCCACGGAGCCGCACAGACTCGGGCGGCGCGACATCACGTTCTGGAGTAAGGGTACTGTATCAACCGCGGCTTGGCTGCTCGTTTCGGGCGTCTCGAACATCGCCGGCACGAGGCGTACCGGCGAGACTTCGGCGCTTGGTATCTGCCCCGTCACTTCTGGGGCGCCCTCATCGCCGAAGGAGCCGCCCACGATAGGGTCGCGTGGCAAGCGCTCGTCACCGTTCAAGCGACCTCGACCTTCGGCGGACTTGCTTGTTGATCCGTTGTTCTCTGCTGACGACATCTCGATCGGCCTCTACTTCACAGAGCGCTTTCTGGTATCTCCCCAGCCATCCTCCCCATCCGTCCTCTGTGGGCCGAAGACCTTGTCGGCGCAGTTCGTCAACCTTTTCCCGAAGGCGGCGGCGGTTGGTCAGCACGGCCTCTGAATGTCCCAGATCCTCAATTTCTAACTTCACCCTGCCATTCGTTGATAGCCTCCCCAGTCGAATGAAGGAATTCGTCTTCAGCCCGCCAAGGCTGCGGCGCTCCTCCATTTCTTCCGTGTACGGGATATATATGACCCTCGCGGATGTGGCCTCCAGCATCAGGAAGCTCCTTCCGGATTGCTCATCCTCGCCATGCCCGAGTATCCGGCCTTCGACCGACGCAAGCTTGCGCCAGTCTGCAACTTCGGCCCTCAGGCGCTTGTCCGAAAGCAATTCCCCGTGTGCGGCGAGGCTCTTTTGCCGATCGCCTGCCCGTTGCATTGCGCGCAAGACCTGCGCCGTATCCGATCGAAGAAGCCACGAGCCCTGAGCTGTGCTCTCTGCCAGCCCCATTCGCGCCAAAGCGATCAAGCGTGCGGATACGTGATGTGTTGTTGCGCTCGCCTTCTCGGATTCCTCAGCGAGTACGAGCCCGTCTTCGGTGACTATCGCCTTTTTGAGAATGACTTGATCCAGGGAAGTCAATCGCGTTTCATTGACCTCCCGGCGTTCGGCCTCGGTGGCGTCGAGCGTTGTCCGGAATCCCATTTGTCGAGTGCAAAGCTCTTCTGCAATCCCGCGTACGCCACGTTTCACATAATCGCGGCTAAGCCGAAGCGTCTTCCCGTCTGCAGCGACACCCCTCATCGCGATATGCACGTGGGGGTGCTCGGTATTCCGATGCACAGTTGCGACCCACTCCAGCGAAGTGCCGACATCCTCCTGAACGCGGAGCATCACATCCCGCGTCAGCCGTTCTAGGTCGGCACGCTCACCAAACTCCGGAGAGATGATGAGTTTCCAAAGCAGTTCATCTTTGCTTACCTGCCAGGTTTGCAAGCGGGCTGAGATGTTAACATCGGCCTCGCGCGCATTGAATCCGGTCTCACCGCCGGCGGCGGTCTCGCGCTCCAGATAGCGCCCATGCGCGCGCCACTGCCCGCGGGTCCTGTTCTTCAAATACGTAATTCGCACCGCACATCGCTGCCGGTATGCGACAGTACGCGTGCCGCCAGAAGAGCCCTGACGACTCATTCCTCGACTCTGCCGTGCATAATGCATCAGCATTCTGAATCCGGGTGTCCACCCGCCGCCTTTGGTTCGGGAGACCTTTGGTTTTCCCGGGCGGAGCCGGAACTCCCGTTCCTCGTCACTCATCGACATTCGCCACCAATTCCTGCATCGCCGAAAGAGAGTCGTTCGCCATCGCGTAGCCGGCGGTCTTCATCAACCGCGCATAACGATCGCGCGCCAGGGAGACCGAAGTTGCCCTTGCCTCGCTCGGTGGTTCCGGCACACAAGTCAGGACGGTTTTGGTCAGCCCGTCGACAAGCGCAAACAGCGCCTGCTGGCCGCGAAGCACGCGGCGCAATTCTTTGGCAAGACGGTCGAAGCTGGCAGCGGTCTGCTCTTCCATTCCAGCCATTTCACTGCGTGATTTCAATTCCCGGTCAATCGCGGCGCGGATGAAGTCACTCGTCGTACGGTAGCCGCGCTCTTTGGCTGCCTTCTGCATACGGTGGTCCAGTTCAGGTTGGATTCGAACCGCTCGTTTCGGCATTTGAAAATGTCCTCCACAGATAACGGCTCAGAAAGGACTTTTTGGACAAAAAATCCGCTAGGATTGCGGTCGGACATTCGGGCGACACCACCACTCTCTTGTCCCCCACTGGAAATTCCTCCACCACCGCGCGTTAGGATCAAAAAACAAAATCACCGTCCGACAACCCTTTATGTTCCACTACCGGTCTTTTGCTGCCAATGGCCGCGGTTGGGTTGTCTCTCGGCAACTCGATCCTGATCGGAAGGGTGGAAAATGCCGAACACAGCCGAAAATATACGAATTACACCGAACAAGATTCGGCTTTGTTCGGGTTGAACTGGATACACTGAAGTCATATCGAGGATTGATTTTGGATCCACGTATCAACAAGTTGCTGGAGGAGATCCCCGAAAAGCCGCCTCGATCCAAACTGGAACCTCACGCTGACGTGATCAGCGCTTTGCGGCGGAAGCGTCTCACCTACCGCGAGATTGCGCAGTTCTTCCAGGACCACTTGGCGATCACGGTTGCTCCCAGTACAATCCATGACTTCGTCCGCGTCCGCCGGAGGCGGGGAAAACAAAACGACGTTTCAACCGGAGAGCAGTCGGCCACCAGGCCAAACCGTGTTTCAGCATCGAAGTTGAAGAACATTCGCGCGGATGTTGATGTGCAGAAGAGGATCTCCGCGTTGAAGCAACGGACTCCCACTGATGCACCGCAGCCGGTTTTCACGTACGAGGAAGACGAGCCTCTTAAATTGCGGCGAAACCCGGCACCGGCCAAGATCGACTGAACGAGTCGCCCGTCGCAGCTGTATTGTTTTTAATCTCCAGAGTTGTCCAAAATCGGCATCCTGAGCCCTTATATGTATGGGCGCGAAATTCCCGCGTGTCGGATGTTTGGACTGTCCGCCCTGCCCCTTTCAAGTGAGGGGCGCAATTTTTGGGCCAGGAGGTGGGGTTCGTGCCAACGCAGAATGAACAAACGCCGGCAGACAGACCGCGGGTACCCAAACGGGTTGTGTTCACAAAGGGCGGGAAAGGGGGCGTCGGAAAAACCGGCTTCATGATTCACCTTGCCGAATGGTTTATCGCCAATGACATCCCTTTCTCGCTTCTCGATCTCGACACGGAGAACAAGTCGCGGGGCAGTCTGAAGCACTACTTCGACGGAATCGCCCGAAAGATCAATATCCATACGGAGGCCGGCCTCGACGCCTTCATCGATTGCCTCGCCGAAGGTTCGCCTGTCGTGTTGGCCGACATGGGGGCAGGATCGGGTCAGGTCGCACTGAACTGGTTTGAGACGATGTACCCCGACCTGACCGAACAGGGTATAGTGTTTACCGCGATCGGAGTTGTCACCTCCGACCCGGCCAGCGTGGAAAGCGTGTTGGCATGGGCCGCCCGCCTGCAGAACCGAGTGGAGTACGTGATCGTGGAGAACGCCACGAGCCCGCAGGCGGACTTCTCCTATTGGCGGGATAGCGAACAGTGCATCCGCTTTCGAGACGCATTTCGGCCAGTCGTTCTGTCGATGGAATACCGGCTGGGGGATCTTGAGAACGCATCGCGCCAACATGGCGCCACGCTCGCACAGGTTGCCGAGCGCAAAACGAATGCGGGGGAGTTGCAGAAAGCCTCGTTTGTAATCCGGGCACAGAGCTACCGCCGACGCTTGTTTCTGGAGTTCGAAAAAGCGAAGGAGTTATTCCTCCCATGAAACAACCGGCGGTAACTCCGATTCGGGAAACCGTCGCGGTCACGGTAGCGGCGGCCGGCCCAACAGATAACGCCGAACGTGATCTGCAATGGATTGACGAGGTGGCGGCCCTTCTTCCGGAGGAGTCGCGCCTCGGCTGGTACAAGAATGTCCGCCCCTGGCTGCGCATGCTTCCCCCTGACGACGAGGTCGCGCACTTGGCGTATTCGATGGGATACCTCGCGCTGCTCACTCGCAGCACACCTGAGCTTATTGCCGCTGAGAGGGCAAAGCTGGCCACGCTGTCTCGCAGTCTCATTGAGGAGATGACTGCGGCAGCAAAAACGACCGCTGTCTATCACCAGAAGCTCAGTGACCGGCTAATTAGCCTGCCTGGAGAAATCGCGCAAGGTCTTAGCCCCGCCGCACTGGTCACCGAGATCGTGGATGGCGTGAGGGAGCAATTCCAGGAGTCCGGAGTATCGGAGGCTGGGAGGCAACTCAAAGAGCAAGGGGACAGGCTCCGGCAGGTGGTGTCGGGCCAGAATCACGCGTTTGCCGAGTTCCGGCAACAAATGAAGGATTCACAAAGTCACGTCACATGGGTGCTGAACAACGTCACCTCAGCCGCGGATTCCGCGAAGAAGTCAATCGACCTTTGGGATGGTGAGATGCGCCGAGTGCAGTGGATCCACCTGGGCCTGGCGTTGTTGATTGGCGTACTTCTGGGAGCCCTCTTCTATTGGTGGGTTGTCACCCCTCAGGCGTCGACCGTGCAACGGCACGAATCAGCGACTCAACAATTGCCGCCCTCGCCTCCGGTTTCCACAAAGAGAACACGGCATGAACCCCAATGACAGCCGATCGGTGACTCAGGCTATTGACGACTTCCACCGCAATCAAACAATACTGCACGACGCAGATTGCCCCCGAAATGCCGAGACATCCCCGACCCGGGAGACAGATCGCATTGAAACGGATCGACCGATAACCTTGGGGACGCTGATGCCGGTGTCAGCTTCGTCCAAATCGCTCGCCCTAAACTCCGGCAGTGGCGTCCTGACTGTGCAAGAGGTTGCTCTTGAACTTCGTTGCTCAAAGGCGCACGTGCATAACCTGGTCAACGGGAAAGTTCACGGCGCTCAGCCTCTGCCCGCTTTGCGCCTGGGTCGCCGCCGTCTCGTTCGAAGGGCCAGCCTTGAAAAGTGGATCAAGGCCAATGAAGGGTGTTACGATCCGACTATCGCCAGACATTGACGCCGCAGACGCGTGAAAGGTACATCATGCGAAGGCGGTATCAGCAAGGTAGTTTAATCAAGGTTGACGGCAGTTGGATAGCGCAGTGGTGGGAAGATGGGCATCGCAAGAAGCGAACCCTCGGCAGGGTATCAACGGTCGCAAAAGCGAAGGCGCAAGCCGAGCTCGATGCGATTCTGGCACCCATCAACAGTCGTGCCCAAGCTCCTTCCCCTTCCACAACCTGGGGTGAATTCGTGAACCACACGTATTTGCCCTTCTACCGTAGGAAGTGGAAACTCTCCACGAGGATGACCAACGAGGATCGTTTCCGAGTGCATCTCACGTCTCTGTATGAGGACAGAGCACTCGGTAACCTTCAGCGGAACGAGTTGCAGGACATGCTCGACTCCAAGGCACAGGCAGGCCTGTCGCACAGCATCGTGGCGCATCTGCGCTGGGACTTGCGTCAGGTTTTGCGCATGGCCGTGCAGGAAGGCCACCTGTTGCGCAATCCCGCCGAGTTGCTTTTCATCCCACGGGAAGCCAAGCGCCCGGTCCACACCGTTATGACATTGAAGGAGGTACAGATATGTTTTGCAGCCCTTGAGCCACGCGAGCGGCTCGTCGTGAAGTTTGCCGTTCTCGCGGGCCTTCGTCCAGGAGAAATCTTCGGCCTCAAATGGGGCCACATTTCAGAGACGCACGCGGATATCCGCCAGCGTGTCTATCGCGGTCGAATTGATTCGCCCAAGACCAGCCACTCACTCCGCAAGGCAGCGCTTGCGGCAGGACTCCTCGATGACATCCGCGAATGGAGAACGCTTTCGCGCGACTGCGGGGAAGACGGGTGGGTATTTCCTTCGGAGACGGGCAAGACCCCGCTCTCACGGGACAATATGTGGCGACGGCATATCGGCCCGCAGCTAAAGTTGGCCGGATTGGGCTTCGTGGACTTCCACGTCATGCGGCGCACGCATGCCACCCTCATGAACGAGATTCACGACGATCCCAAAATGGTGGCCGACCAGCTCGGCCACACGCTGGACGTAAGCCAGAATGTCTATACACGCGCTTCAGTGGCAAGACGCAAGGAAGCGGTGGATGCTCTGGAGTCAGCGCTGCCGGTCATGTAGTTTTCTGGGGTTTTGGAGCATTTTGGAGCAGGTCTTGAAAACAGGTGACGCTAAGTTATTGATTTTATGGAGCGGGAGACGGGGGTCGAACCCGCGACGTCCAGCTTGGG
>CAVPVO010000003.1:0-1914746 GCA_963709215.1 Terriglobia bacterium
CTTAACGGTTTCGTTGCTCTCTTTGATCTCAGAACTGGTTCTTGCCCACGTTGATAAATGTCTGCGGCGTCCTGTCCGCCAGGCCACAATATCTCGATGCTCACAATCTGCGCCGCTTTCCCGAGCCCAATGTGTTGCTGCAACGGCGACGCGCCAAAAGACCCGCCGCTGCTGACGGTGCGATAGATCGAGCGCGTGCCGCCATCCGCATTCTTCACGGTCACTTTGATCCGTGCCCCGATCGCGGCCCTGTTGGCCTTCACACCCACCAGCTTCAAACTAATCCAGTCGTTGCCGTTGCCCGGGTTTTCAAACAGCCGGAACGTATGGCTGTCACCCGGCACCGCGCCGCCGATCGAAGTGACGATGTCTTCATCACCATCGTTATCGATGTCCGCAAAGGCAACCCCATGCCCCTTGTGCAGTTCCCCCGTGCCGGAAGAAGCCGTAACGTCCACAAACGACTTTCCCTCCTTATTCAGAAGCAATACATTAGGCACCAATGACGCATACGAAGGACTTCCCGTACCCAGATAAATATCCAAATAACCGTCGTTGTTCACATCGCCGAAGTTCGCCCCCATCGGCATAAAAACCTTGTCCAGCCCGGTCTCTTTGGTCACATCCCGGAAAGCCCCGTTTCCAAGGTTCTTATACAACTTCAAAGTCCCGGCTTTGTGAGGAAGCCCAAGGTAAGTCTGCAGCGTCTCCTCGATCGACGTGTTAAAGTCCCCGACAAACAAATCGGGCCAGCCATCGTTGTCGTAATCGAAGAACCACGCGGCGAAGCCCCTTCCCGTCCCCGGCACGCCGGCCTGTTTGCCGATCTCGGTAAACGTCAGGTTATGGTTATTGTGAAATAGAAGATTGCCCCCGTTCAAATTGGAAGCATAGAAATCCACATAGCCATCATTGTCGTAATCGGCGGCCGTCACACCCTTCGTAAAAAGCGACGTCCCGTCGATGCCCGCGGCATGCGAAATGTCTTCGAACATTCCGTCGCCTTTGTTCAGAAAGAGTTGGCTGGGCCCGGTCTCGTTTCCGACGAACAGGTCGAGAAGACCGTCATTATTAATGTCCGCCCAAACCGCCGTCTGAGTATTGGTCACCATTTTCCCCAGACCGCTCTCCTGCGTGACATCCGTAAATGTCCCGTTGCAGTTATTGCGAAGCAGCGATTTGCGCTGCGCCACCCGCTGCGGATGCCATGCTCCACGCAACACCAGAATGTCCGTGCATCCATCGTTGTTGTAGTCGGTCTGCACCAGGTTCAGGCCCACGCCCATCTGGTCGGCGAGGCCGGCCTTCGCCGCCTGGTCGGTGAAAGTTCCGTTCCCGTTGTTATGGAAATAGTGCATGGGTTCGCAAGCCCCGTAGCTCGATGTCACCACGTCCAACCGGCCGTTGTTCTCGAAATCGTCGACGATCACGCCCGAAGCCATCGCGAACAGCTTCAGCCCCGCCTGCGGACCCACATCGGTGAACCGTCCTATGCTCTCGCCGGAAGTAGACGACGCAAACGAAGGCAGTGGCAACAGGTATTTTCGCGGCACACCCGACGGGTAGTTCCCCAAATACATCTGCGTCAGGTTCAGCAGCCATTTCACTTCCAGATCGTCGGGCTTGCGCTCCAGATATTTCGTGAAATACTGAATAGCGTTCGCCGCACTGGCCGTCTGCGCAAGTTGCGCAACATCCGGACGCATCGGGAAGATGCATCGGTCGCCCGGATTGCGATAGATGTCGTTGTCCATCTCGCATTTGTGCAGGTAACCAACCCCAAGCACTTCCTCCATCAGCGGCACGGCTTTCGGAACATCCGCCGAGGCGATGCGGTAAGCCGGTCTCCCACTGTTGCGACGGCCTTAGCCATTTCGCCCTGGTACGCGTGGATCTGCCCCCTGTTCACGTAGAAATTCATCACGTCCAGCCGCTTCGTGGACTTATCGCGCAGCGGGCTATCTTTGTTCGCCGGATCCGCCAGCGCATCCAGCTGCTTCAGGAGTGTTAACGGTGACTGACGGAAGTCTTCGCAGACGGCATGCAGATCCTGGCCCCAGCTTTCCGGAAGGGTGCGCTGGACTAAAAGCGACAATGCCTCATCCTGTCCGCCCACGAGCGGAGCAACCCTTACGCTCCCTTCGGCTCGGACGGCGGCCTGCAGGGCGCGGTCGGCGCTCCCCAGATCCGCGGCCTCTGTTTCCGTCAATACTTGCAGAAGGGCATAACCGGAGGGTATCCTGACAACCTTCGAAAACTGGCCCGGTTGTACTCCGCGCAACGCATCTCTCAATTCGGGCCGCAGCGAAGCGGGATCGATCTTTCCCAGAAAGCCGCCGTCGCCCGAAGTTGCGTCAACGGATTTTTCCCGTGCGAGGACCCCGAAGTCGTCACCCGCCTTCAACCGGTCGAGCGCGGCCTGCGCATCCTTATCTGAACTGCAGGACCATGAGCCGCACAGGGATCGCGTTGGCGTCGTCAAAGGTGCGCGCGACCTGCGAAAAAAGGATCAGCCCGAGGACGACTACAGCCGCCCGGAAACACTGTCCGGCGCAGGATCTTCGCGAAACCCGGGTTATTGAAATACATGATGAGCTGGCTCCGGCGGGCTTATTATATGCGAATCCAGGCAATGCTTTCGCGGGCTGGTAATAACTTCGGGGCGGTGCTGCGTGCAGGCTGTGGTCGAGTTGCCGCGCCAGCCTGTTGCGGCCACTACGGCAGAACCGCAGGCGAATCGCGTTCTTGTTGCGTTCCGGCTATGCCGCGGCAGGGAGCGGCAACGCGAACTTTCGCAAATGAGGCGCCGGATCGTGTGCCACTCAGCTCAGCACCGCGTCGAGCCGCCGCCTCAACTCCGCCACTTCTTCCCGCAACTGAGCGACTTCCGCTTCGAGCGCAGATATCCGATCCGGCGCATATGCTCCGCCCGCCGCCGGTGCCGCGGGCATCTCCACCGCGCCGCCCAGGGTATGAGCATAGCGCGGTTCCTTCGTGCCCGGCGCATGCGGCAGCTTCTGGACAAACGTGTCCATCATCTTCTGCAGCACGGTTTCGGTTTCTTCGAGATCGGCGAACGCGTAGATGCGCTCCGTCCGGCCTTTGATTTCGCCCACCGTCTGCGGGCCGCGCAGCATCAGAACGCAAAGGATCGCCGTCTCGCGCCGGCCGAGATTCAGCTTTTCGGTGAAACGCTGCGCATACTTCGTCACGCGACTGCCGCCGGTGATCGACTGCCGCATAGCCGCGCAGCCTGAGAGCTTCGATGCCGTTCGTGACGTCGCCTTCGTCGTATTCGGTCACCGGCCAGCGATTCGTTTTCTGATTGCAGGCGGCGACCAGCGCGTTCAGGCGACATCGGATAGTACTCGGGCGTGGTGCTTTCCTTTTCGATCAGCGTGCCGAGCACGCGGAGTTCGACGGGCTCGAACAGTTCATCAAAGACGGGATTATCCATTGGAGAGCGCGGCAGGACCCTTTCGGCGAGCGCGAATTTCAGGGCTTCGATTCCCTGCCCCGTGACGCTCGAGATCTCGAAGAACGGCATGCCGTGCGTCTGCGGCAAGCTTCCGCAGCGCCGTCAGCTTTTTCGGGATCCTGCGCCACATCCATCTTGCTCGCGGCCACCAGCATCGGCCGTTTGGCCAGGTCCTCGTCGAAGCTTTCCAGCTCCGCCATCAGCGTTTCGAAATCGTGAATCGGATCGCGCCCGGTCTCCGACATATCGACCAGATGCACCAGAACCTTGGTGCGCTCGATGTGCTTCAGGAACTGAATGCCGAGTCCGCGGCCTTCGTGCGCGCCTTCGATGATGCCCGGGATATCGGCCACCACGAAGCTGCGCATGGTCCGGCATCTGCACCACGCCCAGATTGGGTTCGAGCGTGGTAAACGGATAATCGGCGATCTTCGGCCGCGCCGCCGAAATGCGCGAAATCAGCGTCGATTTGCCCGGCGTTCGGATAGCCCACCAGCCCGACATCGGCGAGCAGCTTCAGCTTCGAGCTGGAGCTTGCGGAATTCGCCCGGTTTGCCGGCTTCGTGCTCGGTGGGCGCCTGATGCGTGGAGGTGGCGAAGCGCGCGTTGCCGCGTCCGCCGCGTCCGCCCTTCGCCGCGATCCACGTCTGGCCGTCTTCGGTGAAATCGAAGAGCGTCTCGCCGGTTTCGTCGTCGATGACCGTCGGTGCCGACCGGCACCTGCACGGTCAGGCTCTCGCCGTCGTGACCGGTGCGGTTGCTGCCTTCGCCGTGCCGCCCGCGCTGCGGCGGTGTATTCGGGATTGAAGCGGAAATGCAGCAGCGTATTGCGGTGGATGGTCGCGACCATGATGATGTCGCCGCCGCGCCCGCCATCGCCGCCGCTGGGGCCGCCGCGCGGAACGTACTTCTCGCGCCGGAACGCCAGGCAGCCGTTGCCGCCGTCGCCCGCTTTGACCGTGATTCTTACTTCATCGACTAACATAATGAAAAGGCCGCTGAGACCTGATGCGGCCGAAATCGTCCGGCTGATTCATTTGCGAGAAGCTGTTACTCGGCGGCTTCGGGACGCCTTGATGCTGACGAACTTGCCCATGCGGCCGCGGTCGCGGAACTCCACGATGCCGGTGATCTTGGCAAACAGCGTATCGTCCTTGCCCCAGCCCGACGTTCTCGCCGGGCTTGATCGGGGTGCCGCGCTGCCGAACGATGATCGAGCCGCCGGGAACCAACTGGCCGCCGAAGACCTTCACGCCCAGCCGCTGCGCGTTGGAATCGCGCCCGTTTTTGGAACTGCCTAAACCTTTTTTATGTGCCATGAATGAATTACCTTCGGACTTAAGCAACGATGTCGCGGATGCGGACCTCCGTATAATCCTGCCGGTGGCCCTGCGTGCGCTTGTACTGCTTCTTGCGCTTGAACTTGAACACCAGAATCTTGTCGCCCCGGTCCTGCGCGGAGATGGTGGCATTGACGCGCGCCGCGCCGAGCCTTCGTCGCCGGTCAGCAGATCGCCGCCATCCTGGAAACAGCGCCAGCACTTTGCCGAGCGCGACTTCCGCGCCCGACTTCGGCGGCCAGTTTGGGAACGCGGATCACATCGCCTGGAGCGACGCGAAACTGCTTTCCGCCGGTTTCGATAATTGCATGCATTTGGAATTGAACCTCGTTTGGATGCTCAGGCGCACACTTCCACGCCCGGGCTTTTGCCAAGAACTCTGATTTTAGTACATGAGAGACGGTGCACACAACCCGGCGCTGCTTCCCCGAAGGCGGAACCCACACGGCCAGGAAAGACGCGAAGGGAACAGCACTGTTCCCACCCTTTGGCCGCCGGCCCGGTTCAGACGTTTCAGACCGGCAGCCCAATGTATTGAGATTCTACTTCCGCGGGCCGTAAGCGTTCAGTTCACTCAGCAGAGTCTCGGCAGCCGGCGGCGGCGGAACATTTCCACGTATCAGTTCTTTGCCGGTGTATTCGCGCCCATATAGTTTCTCGGTTTCTCCCTTGCTGTGGGTGAGAACGGTACCGTCGAGCGAGACGCCCGCGAACAGTCCGTGCGTTCGGGACCAGGAGAGGATCTCCGCGCGAAGCGATGCATCCGTGTCTGCCGCCGCATCGCGACCCACCGGCCCCACGGCCGCAGCCGCGTCGCCGCCGATCTTGAACTTGTCCGCCAACAAGTGATTAAGGCCTTTCTCGGTCATCATGAGCAATATGACATCGGTCGAGTCGACTCCCAGCTGCGGTCCGAAACTGCCGCCGGAAAGTCCGACTGGATCGGGTGCGCCCCACATCCCGGCTGTGGTCCGGCAAACTGCGTAACCTTTTCCGTAATCCGCGCCCACTATGAAGGCCGCTTTTTTCATGCCGGGGATGATGACGATGCATTGCGCTCTCTCGAGAAGGCCGCGCGGAATTCCCTTATCCGGGGTCGCCATTACTTCGCGGAAGACATCGGCTGCGCTGCGAAGCCTGTGATCGGGTGCAACCTCCTGTGCGTTTGCGAGAAGGGTGCAGCTAAGCAGGATCGAAGACATTAACCATTGCGATTTCATAGTCCACCTCGCAGGCTTGTCCTGCAATCGACCGCGCAGTGTTCGCGCGCTCACCAGACCGCATCAAATCAGGCGGAATCAACGGCGCTCCGCTGTCGGACAATGGCTGTACGGAGAATGAAGTATGTCCCGCGGCTGGGAAAGCAAGGACGTCGAGTCGCAGAAGGAAGAGGCGGCGGCGAGGCGCACCGCTGCACGGCAGACGCCGCTGACGGCGGAACAGATCCGCCTGCAAACAGAACGGCACAGTCTGGAATTGTCGCGAACGCGGGTTCTTAAAGATCTGGAAGGCGCCACTCATCCGCGGCGGCGCGAGCAACTGGAGGCCGCGCTCCGCCATCTGGATCGAGAAACTGGCATAGCTCTGAGCTACACGCGTTCGAGCACCATCGCAATTCCCTGCCCCACCCCGATGCACATGGTGCAGAGCGCGTATTTGCCGCCGGTTTTCTGCAGCTGGGAAATCGCCGTCGTGACCAGTCGCGCGCCGCTCGCGCCTAGCGGATGGCCGATCGCGATCGCGCCGCCGTTCGGGTTGACGTGCTCGGCATCGTCGGGCAGGCCGAGGTCGCGCGTCACCGCCAAAGCCTGCGCGGCGAAGGCTTCGTTCAGCTCGATCACGTCCATCGCGGAAAGCGCCAGGCCGGTCTTGGCCAGCACCTTGCGCGTCGCCGGCGCCGGGGCGAATCCCATGATGCGCGGCGCGACTCCCGCCGCCGCCGTGCCAGCACCCGCGCCCGCGGCGTCAGGCCGTACTTCTTCACCGCATCCGCTGACGCCAGCAGCAGTGCGCACGAGCCGTCGTTCATGCCTGAAGCATTGCCCGCCGTAACCGTGCCGGTCGGCTTCACCACCGGCTTGAGTTTCGCCAGCGCTTCGAGCGGTGGTATCCGGGCGCGGATGCTCATCCGTCGTCGAACATTTTCGGATCGCCCTTTTTCTGCGGGATCGCCACCGGAATCAGTTCGTCCGCGAAGAAACCTGCCGCATGCGCCTTCGCCCAGCGCTGCTGCGTGCGCAGCGCGAAGGCGTCCTGATCCTCGCGCGATACCTTGAAATCCTCCGCGACGTTTTCGGCCGTTTCCGGCATGGAATCGACGCCGTACTTGCTCTTCATCAGCGGATTCACGAAACGCCAGCCGATGGTCGTGTCGAAGATTTCCGCCTGGCGGCTGAATGGCGTGTCGGCTTTGCCCATGCACGAACGGCGCGCGCGACATGCTCTCGACGCCGCCCGCGATCATGAGTTCGGTCTTCGCCCGATCTGATCGCGCGCGCCGCCACACCCACGGCATCCATGCTCGAACCGCACAGCCGGTTGATGGTCGAACCGGTGACTTCCTTCGGCAGCCCGGCCAGCAGCAGCGCCATGCGCGCCACGTTGCGGTTGTCTTCGCCCGCCTGGTTGGCGCAGCCGAAAATAACGTCGTCCACCGCATCCCAGTCGACGCCCGGGTTGCGCTCCATCAAGCGCTTTGAATCGGGAGCGCCGCGAGATCGTCCGTGCGAATGGTGGCCAGAGTCCCGCCATAGCGGCCAAAGGGCGTACGGACAGCGTCACAGATAAATACATCGGTCATAAGAGAGGAAGAACCATTCTATGCGAGGGCGAATCCTCAGTTCGTGACCAACATCCGAACCCACAGAGCGTTCATTGTGTCCCGATAGAGGGCTTGAGCGCCACTGGATTAGTGCAGCCTGCGGCGCGCCCGAAGCCATTACGCCCGGCACTTGACAACGCGAAAAGCGGGCGTAATTTGTAGGTATCACTGAAGAAGGAGGTGGTCCAGAAATAATGAGTTCAAGTAGTAGACCGCGCGAGGTGGCCGACTGCTGAGTCGACCGTTCTAAAGCTGCCGATCTCCGCTATCAGTGGCGGGATCATGTTCCTGTGGACCGGTCGCTTCGTCGCGTTGCTGTAGTAACTGCCTCAGGTAATTGAAGCTACGCAAAGCCCCCGCGAGCCACGCTACGGCTCACGGGGGTTTGTGCCGTGTTATGATGGAAATTTCCCCCTGAAAGGTAATCATGAAAGCTGGAATTCACCCTGCCTACAACGAGGTGAACGTGATCTGCGCGTGCGGACACACGTTCAAGACCCGCTCCACCCACAAAGGCGACATCCGCGTGGAAATCTGCTCCAGCTGCCACCCGTTCTTCACCGGCAAACAGAAGCTGATCGATACCGCGGGCCGCGTGGATAAGTTCGAGAAGAAATATCAGAAGGCCAGAGCCGAGAAGCTCAAGGCCGCAAAGTAAAAAAGCGCACAGGACGAAGGTCCGTTGTGCGCGGTGAAAATTAATGGCGCTTGGGGCAGACAGCCCGGAATGGCTGTCTGCCCCAAGCGCTGTTCAGTCTGTTGATTACGCCGCCGCCGGGGTCTGGCGCAGCCACTCCCTCAGAGCGTCGCGATGCAGCAGAATCCCCTTCCGCGAGTAACTCAGGTAGCCCTGCCGCCGGAACTGATTCATGTAGTGCGTGACAATTTCACGCGACGTGCCGACGTATTGCGACAACAGCTCGTGCGTGAACGGAATCATCTGCACAGATCCGTTCTCCGCTTCGTGGCCAAGACGCTCGGAGAAACGCACCAGAGCGCGCGCCAGACGGCGGGCGATGTTGTCGACCGAGAAGCTTTCAATGCGGCTGCCGAAATCCATCGATCGCTGCACCAGAAGCTGCAGCAGCGCGATGCCGAGCCGCGGACGCTTTGTGGCGATATCTTCAATCTCCGAAATCGTCCACGTCATGACCTTGGTGTTCTCCAGCGCCACCGCGAGCTCGTTGCGCTGAGCCATACCCAGGAATGCTGATTCGCCGAAAAATTCATCCGGCTGGTAGAGGTCTACTACCACCTGACGACCATCGTCGGCCTGGCGGCACACCTTTACTTTTCCATCGATGACAAGATAAATGCTGGTGGAGGGCTGTTCACGGCTGTAAATAATCTGGCCCTTCCGGTATTCGAGAATGGTGGAACAAGGCAGATGCGCCAGAGGATCTTCGAGCGGTCTGGTTTGCGGAAGAGGTGCAATACTCATGCCCATTGCTGTTGACTCCATTGGGTCTGATTTTACAGTACTAGAAGCACTATAGCCGCGTGTCCGGCATGTTTTTATAAGCACATCAGAAGCCATAAAGTTTCGTTCGCTTTCTGACACTCAGTTTCAATAACATAGGGATACATTAAACCCTCGGCGGGTTTCGTCAACAGAAGTGAAATTGCAGACTTTACACAGCGTCCTGACCTTGACGGCAATTGTTGCAGGGTGCCCGGCCTTCGCCGCCGACTTCCGCCCGCCGGGCGGCGAGCGATTTGCCGATGCGTCGTCGATTTCCTCGCCTGTCGGCCCGGTTGTAGTACTTCCGGGAGGGCGGCTGATCAAGCCGCTGGGGACGCAGATCGAGACCGGACCGGGTCCTTTTGGCCTTGCCGTGAGTCCACGTGGCATTATAGCTACGGCCGACACCGGGTCGGAGCGCTTCGGCATCACGATCGTTGAGCCCCCGGTGAAGAAGAATCCGTGGAAGGTTGGCCATATTTGGTCACGTACGCCACACAGCACCGCGCCGGAGTTCGCACCGCCGGACTGGAAAGGCGTCACCGCGGGCATCGCGTTCGACGCCGAGAAGTCGGTCTGGATCACGGAAGGCGAATCGGGAAAGATCCGGCAACTCGAGCTCTCGAACGGCGAACACGGCAGGATCGTCAGCCTGAACACCGGCGAGTTCAGCAATAGTTTCACGATCGATCTGGCATACGACGCCGCGCGCCGCATCCTCTATGTGGTCGACCAGGCGAACGCGCGGGTGGCGGCAGTGGATGAGAAGACCGGCCACGTCCTGTCGTCTCTGAAACTGAGCGCACAGGCCGAAGGGTCCGTTGTGCGCGCTCAAGAGGAAAAGACTCCGTATGGCATCGCTCTTTCGCCGGACGGGATGAACGCATGGGTGACCCAACCGAACGCAGTATGCGCCATCGATCTGCGCGATCCCATGAAGCCCGGGTTGGCGGGATGCGCGGACGCGCCGTCACCCGAGGCGGTCGTGGTGACGAAAGAATACGTCTACGCATCGAACGCCCGCGACGATTCGATCACCGTGATATCGACGGCGGACCGCAAAGTTGTGGACGAGATCCCGCTGACGGTCGCAGGCCTCGCGCAATATCGTGGGGTGATTCCGGCGGGAATGGCCTGGGATTCGGTGAACAAGTGGCTGCTGGTGGCGGAAGCGGGCATCAATGCAGTCGGGATAATCGATACCGAGAAAAACGAACTGATCGCGCATCTGCCGGCGGGCTGGATGCCGACGCGCGTGGCCATTTCCGGCGATCGTGTCTATGTGACTAATGCGCGGGGCAGGGGCGCGGGGCCGTTTCCCCGGCGCGAGATTCTGGAACTCGGTGAAGTGCCGGTGCTCTATCGAGGCTCAGTGTCGACGTTCGTCATGCCCGCACCGAGCGAGTTGAAGGAGCAGACTTCGCTGGTCTATTCCCTGAACGGATTCGTTCCGGTGAAGGAATCGCCCCGGCTGCCGGCGGCAATTCAGCATGTCGTCCTGATCGTCAAGGGCGGCCGGACATTCGATGAGGTGATGGGCGACGTGGGTACGGCGGGCAACCGCAAGGTGGAATCGCTGGCGAAGATGGCCATGTTCGGAATGCGAGGCTACGCCGATGGCGGAAAGAACAAATTCAGCGTGCACGACGCGCCGATAACGCCGAACCAGCACGCCATCGCGAAGCAGTGGGCGTTCAGCGACAACTTCTACGCGGCCGGGGAAACGAAGGTGGAGGGCGAATGCTGGCTGAACGGCGGGTATCCGGACCCGCTGACCCAGAGCGCCATCAATGCGTCGCGCGGAGCGCCTGCGGCAACCGCGCTGTGGGATCACCTGAAGAAGAACGGCGTAACGTATCGAAGCGTCGACGCCGCGAACGCGGATCAGGCCATCGAAGAGCTCGGCAAATCGGACGCGCTGCCGCAGTTTGTGCGCATCAGCCTGCCGGACGACCGGCATGATCCTGAGCCCGACAAAGGATATCCGTATGAAGCGACTTACGTGGCGGAGAGCGATTTCGCGGCGGGGAAGATTGTGGACTGGTTGTCGCATTCGCCCTGGTGGCGCGAGATGGCGGTCTTCATGACGGAGACAGATGCGGTGGGCGAGATCGATCATGTCGACGCGCATCGCACGCTGCTGTTTGCGGCCGGCCCGTATGTGAAGCGGAATTACGTGTCGCATACAAATGCCACAGTATCCGGGTTGCTGAAAACGATATACGAACTCCTGCGTCTTCCCGCCGCAACTCTGATCGACCGGACAGCAGCGGGGCTGGAAGATCTGTTCACCGACGCGCCGGACTTCTCGCCCTTCAGCGCTGTTGCGCCGGACGCCCGAATCTACAACCCGAAGTAACGCCGGCGGTCTTGCCGCCGGTGGGTTTACCCCATTTCAGCAGGCTCGTCACCGGTCTCATCAGGGGATCATCATAATGATTCGGACTCACCCTTATCGCATACCCGAGCCGTCCTGTCTGCGCCGGAACGATCTGCCGTTCCGCTGGTGTTGTGTCTCTGAAGTCTCTTGCCTGATGTGGGGCGGGATGGCATCCTGCAACGGGGTTGTTAACCCCGCGGGCCGCTTGCCACGCTCACCGGCCTGCATCCGGAAATGGTCGAGGAACTCCGGATACACAACACGGCCAATGACATACTCCACCCGTACATCGTCGGGCTCCATCGACACTGGCTCCTCGGGACGTGCTCAAGCCTGAGAGGGCGGATATTCCCTCGGTTTTTAATAATGGCAGGGAGATCGGAGCGCGCTTTCACGTTCGGTCCCGACTGCCGTACGACTGCGTCGCGTGAAGTCAGACAGCCGCAAACCAATTATGCATGGAAACGCGGAACTGTCGGGGGCTGCCACTACGGCTATAGGCTTCCTCATCCGCATAACCCGCCCGCATTTTCCGCGCTGGACAACTCTGCCCCGGTCGGCTGGATTCGGCTCCTGACTGACGCACCAGTGATCATCCGCGGCTTGCCTGGGTCGATCATCACCTTCAGCAGCGGCGAAACGGCCGCAGTGTACTATCGTAGGGAGAATCTCTTCCGGTCTTGCCGTGGCTCTATTATTGACGAGCCAGCGGAACACTGGAGGTGCTGCATGGGTGACGCTGACGGCGACTATTCGCGACTCGCCGAGGTGGTGAGCAGGCTGGGTCTGCACGAGCACCTGTGCATAATTTATGACACCCAGGAAGAGCAGTTTGCGGCAGCCTTGCCCTTTTTGAGGACCAGTCTTGAGCGGGGCGAGAATTGCCTCTATATCGTGGACGAGAACACTGCCGCTGCCGTCCTCGATGCTCTGGGTAAAGGCGGGACCGACGTCGATCGCTACCTTCGCAGCGGCGCACTGACGATAGCCAACAAGGAAGAGACCTACCTTGAGCGGGGACGCTTCGAACCGGATTGGATGATCAGCTTCCTGACCGAAGCTACCGCTGAGGCCGGGGCCGCCAGGTTTTCGCGAGTGAGAACAATTCTGGGTGAAATGACCTGGGCGCCGGGGACGACCAGCGGCACGGCTAAGCTTATCGAATACGAGAGCAAGCTCAACCACTTTTTCCGCGACCACGATGCCCGAGGCATATGCCAATACAACCGCACGCGTTTTTCGCCGGAAGTCCTGCTGGGTGTCATTCGCACCCACCCTCTCGTGGTTTATGGCGGCATCGTTTGCAGGAACCCTACTACGTTCCGCCCGATGAATTTCTGAAGCCGAATGAAGCTTCGCGGGAAGTCGAGCGCCTCTTGCACAACATTCTGGCGTGGGAGCGGACCCAACTGGCTCTGCGGCACAGCGAAGAAAAATATAGAAGCATTGTAGAGGCAGCTTCCGATGCTGTTATCAGCGTCGATAAGAATGGTCAAATATTTCTTGCCAACCAGGCGGCTACGCGAGTTTTCGGATACACGCTGTCTGAGCTGCCGGGGATGCCGTTAACGATCCTGATGCCAGAATTCCTGCGCGATTCGCATACTGCGGGCTTCCAGCGCTACTTGAATACGGGTGAGCGAACCATGGACTGGCAAAGAGTGGAATTTATCGGGATGCGGAAGACCGGGGATCAGTTTCCAGTCGAAATTTCCTTCGGGGAATTCGTAAACAATGGCCAGCGCACATTCACCGGCTTCATCCGTGACATTACCGAGCGCAAGCGGGCGGAGGATGAGTTACGAAGGCAGAAGGAAACGCTGCAGAAAATCTTTGACTATGCCCCTGTAATGATCTCGCTAAGAGGGCCGGACGGCACGATAACCTTCGCGAACCGCGAATGGGAGCGAACCCTGGGCTGGACTCTGGAAGAAGTACTCGGGCATGACCTGGACCTGCTGACCGAGGCGTATCCCGACGCCACGTATCGCCAGGAAGTGATGAAGTTCATATCGGGTTCAGAGACTAAATTCGCTGAATTAACAGTCCGTGCAAGAGACGGGCGGGCGATCGAAACGTCATGGGACAAGGTTCACCTCTCCGATGGAGCGGACATTTATATGGGACGCGACATCACGGAGCGCAAGCAGACCGAGAACAGGCTGCGGGAATACGAGAAAGCGGTAGAAGGCCTGGAAGAGATGATCGCCGTCGTCGACCGTCAATATCGCTATCTGATTGGGAATCGCGCGTTCCTCTCTTATATGGGACTGGAACGCGAACAGCTGATAGGGCGATTCGTCCAGGACATGACGAATCCGGGGGTTTTTGAGAACCTCGTCAAGGCAAAACTGGATGAGTGCTTTCGGGGGAACGTAGTCAAATACGAACTGAAGTATCTCGTATCCCGCACAGGGCGAGAGGGACTTGTCTGTATCGTACTTTCCCATTCAAGGCGCCGCGGCTATCGATCGGGTTGCCTGTGTCCTGCAGGACGTTACCGAACGTAAGCAGGCGGAAGCGGAACTGCGCTCACTTACCGGCCGCATTTTGTCACTGGAAGATGAGGAGCGTCGCCGCCTGGCCCGCGAGCTTCATGACACCACATCCCAGTCTCTCGCCGCACTCTGCATGAATCTTTCCGTGGTGAGTGAATCTGCCGGTGCTCCTCAACCCCCGCGCGCAGGCGGCCATCGCTGAGAGCGCGGCGCTTGCAGACCAATGCCTGCGCGAGATTCGCACGGTTTCTTATTTGCTTCACCCTCCGGAACTCGACGAGCTGGGCTTGCAGATACGCTCTTTCGCGTTACATCGACGGCTTCATCCAGCGCAGTGGAATACAAGTCGAAATCGAGGCTGCCGCCGGAGCTTGGCCGCCTGCCGCAGGCTTATCGAAACCACAATCTTTCGCATTGTTCAGGAAAGTTTGACAAACGTTCACCGCCATTCCGGCAGCGACACCGCCCGCGTTCGCCTCGCGAAGGACCGGTCGAATCTGGTTTTGGAGGTAGAGGACGCCGGCGCCGGGATTCGGGCGGGCGCCCCTTCAGGCGTTGGCATCGCGAGCATGCGGGAACGGTTACAGCAGGTGAACGGCCGGCTGGAGACGATCTCGCGGCCCGGCGGTACGGTCATCAGAGCCACAATTCCGCTTCCGGCCGGGATATGAAAATCGCGCCATGAAAGCCCGGTCGATTTTGATCGCCGATGATCATGAAGTGGTTCGACGAGGCATACGTGCCCTTCTTGACGCCCGGCCGGAGTGGAAGATTTGCGGGGAAGCGGCTACCGGGCTTGAGGCTGTCGAAAAAGCCCGGAAACTCCAGCCGGATCTCGTGCTTCTTGATCTCAGCATGCCTGATATGAATGGGCTGGACGCCATACCCGGAATCCGGGAGGCCTGCCCGGGCGTGAAGATCCTGGTGCTCACGATGCACGACTCCGGAGAAATGGCCAGCCGTGTTCTGGCAGCGGGCGCGAGCGGTCTGGTGATGAAGTCGGATGCGGTTCGCGATCTGGTTCGGGCAGTTCAGTCCGTCGAGGCTGGAAAACCATTTCTGTCGCCCTCTGTTACCGGACTGATTATTGGCCATTTGGCAAAAACAAAAGAACCGGGACCATCCCCGGCGGATCTCAGCCCGCGGGAACTCGAGGTTTTGAAGCTTCTTGCACTGGGCCAGAGTAATAAGGAAGCAGCCGCCACGCTTGAGATCAGCGTGAAAACAGTGGACGCGCACCGTTCCAGCATTATGCGAAAACTCAATCTGCGCACGTACAGTGACTTGATTCAGTTTGCCATTCGGCACCAGATCATCGAGATCTGAGTCTCACTCTGCGTGAGCGACGGCGCACGCAGAGTGACCCCGGATGCGGCATGGGTCCCCGGTACTTGTCTTAGGAGGAAATACCAATCCGACTAAGGCGGCTTCTTAGGGGACAGATCCGATTGTCTCGGATGAGGCCTTCACTGTAGCGTCAAGGTGTGCAGTATGAGTAAGTCGCGGCCCACGGCTGGCGACCACCACACAGAGATCACGAAGCTGAAGCGGGAGCTTAGAGCCATCGATGCGGCGATTGCCGATTTTGAGCGCCTGGAAGCGAAGTCGTCTTCGAAGGGCGAAGCGATCGATACGCCAACGTCGGGAACCGTAAACGAGGTGACGAGGCGACCAGGAAAACGCGCAGGGAATACTGCACATGGGTAACGCTCTGTGGCAAATTGCTCGATCTGCGGGAAGGAACTCAGGATTTTCGAAGGGGAAACGCCGATTGGTGGGATGTGCGAGTATGCGACTCCGGAAGAACGTGAGAGGTTCGCAGCTCCCGGAAGCGACCGGCCGTGGAATTACCAAAAGCGACCGAAGACGACAAGGATGAGGGCGAGCACATGACAGTGGATCGCACCCCGCGTTCAATGGAAACCCCGGTTGAACTCCTCATCGCCGACGATCATGAACTCATCCGCTTAGGATTGATCCGTATGCTTGCTGATAGCCATCCCGAATGGCGCGTCGCGGCGGATGTATCAACCGGAACGGAAGCCATCGAACTCGGAGCGGCGCTTCGTCCCGGTGTGGCTATCCTCGACCTCTCCATGCCGGACATCGGCGGGTTGCAGGTCGCCGAGCGGTTGCTGGAACTGGTCCCCGGCATCCGGATCATCATTCTCTCTATGTATGCCGCCGCCCCCATCCTGCGCCATCTGCGCAAAGCCGGCGTTAGCGCCTACCTCGCCAAGAATGAAGCCCCGAAGATGCTCGTTCACGCGGTGGAGCGAGTCATCGCCGGGGAATTTTTTTTTGCCTCCTCCAGCGCAACCCGGCAAACCGTGGAAGCCCCCGAATATATTCCGGTGCACTTTCTCCTTACCCCACGGGAACTGGACGTGCTTCGCCTGCTCGCGCGCGGAAAAAGCAACAAGGAGTTGGCCGCCGAACTCGACATAAGCGTCCGCACGGCCGAGACCCACCACGCCAATATCATGGCAAAGCTCAACATTCAGTCTCTGAGTGACCTCGTGCGTATTGCCCTCCGGGACGGCGTGACATGAAAGTCCGGGCAAGAACACCGTGTATGGCCAGGTGAACGGCCCGCCACTCGGGCCGGGCGTCGCGCGTGTTCAGATGTTTCGACAGATGATCATCAAGAGCGCCCTTGCCACTGATCTGACGGACGGGACTCCGGCAGCGGAATGACGGCGCACACACTCGGTTGAGCCAGGCTGATAACTGAAAACCACTTCACCGCGCGCCCCACTTCAGCAAGCTGGTCACCGGTCTCGTCAGCGGATCATCATAATGATTCGGGCTCACCCTTATCGCATACCCCAGCCTTCCCGTCTGTGCCGGAATGATCTGACGTTCGAACACCGCGACATCGCCGTCGAGCGATTTGTGCGGCAGCAGCACCACTTCGGTTTCCTCCAGGCCGCCGCTCGCCCCGATCCGCCCGATGACGCATTCCACGCGCACATCGTCGGGCGTGAGGCCGGCCAGCCGCAGCGCGGCGCGCACTTCAACCGGGCGGCCGCTGGTGACGGGTCCGGAGGGCGCCGGGCCCAGATCGGTGAAGTTCACCTGCGGCCAGATCTCGCGCACCCGCGCGTTCCAGCGTGAACGCTCGCGCGCGTTTTCGAAATCGTTCTGCTGCATCTGCTGCCAGTTGTAGTGGGCGGGATCGTAGAGCTGCGTGGTGTAGTCGTGTACCATGCGGCGCGCATCGAAAGGCAGGCGTCAGATGCATCATGCTCGTCTTCATGCGCTTCACCCATTCGGATGAGCCGCCGGCATCGGTTTGCGCAGTAGAACATGGGCACGATCTCGCGCTCCAGCAGATAGTAGATGCTGCTGGCGTGGATGGCGTCCTGGTCTTCCGAATACTCCTCGCGGTCGCCGATGGCCCAGCCGCCCGACATTTCCTAGGCTTCGTCGAACCAGCCGTCGAGCACCGAAAGATTCAGCACGCCGTTCATAGCGGCTTTCATGCCGGAGGTGCCGCAGGCTTCTTCGCCGCGGCGCGGCGTGTTGAGCCAGAGGTCGACGCCCTGCACGAGCTCGCGCGCGACTTTCATGTCGTAATCTTCGACGAACACGATGTGCTTCCAGAGACTCCGGGTCGCGTGACAGCTGGACGATTTCGCGGATGAATGATTTGCCCGGCTGATCCTTCGGGATGCGCTTTGCCGGCGATGACGATCTGCACGGGGCGCTCGTGGTTGCACAGAATCTTCTTGCAGGCGCTCGACGATCGCGGAACAGCAGCGTAGCGCGCTTGTAGGTGGCGAAGCGGCGCGCGAAACCCGATGGTGAGCGCATGCGGCTCCAGAACCTCGGCGGCATGACGCTGTCTCGGCGGCGGCGGCTTTGCGGCGAATCGCGGAGGCAGTCTGGCGTTCGCGGACGAAGGCGATCAGGCGGCGCTTGCGGCGGCGGTGCACTTCGAGAAGCTCTTCGTCGGGAATGTCCTTCACCTGTCGCCAGACGTTGGGGTCGTTCCAGCGATTGCGCCAGTCGGGGTCGAGGTACTGATCGTAAAGATCGGCCAGATCGCCGTTGATCCAGCTCGGCAGGTGGACGCCGTTGGTGACCGAGGTGATGGGCGTTTCCCAGATCGGCAGCGTGGGCCAGAGCGCGTGCCACATCTCCTGCGATACGTGCTGGTGCAGCCGGCTGACCGCGTTGCGATAGGCCGAAGTGTTGAGCGCGAGTATCGCCATCGACAGCGGCTCGCCGCCATCCTGCGGATTGCGCCGGCCGAGCGCCATGAAGCGGTCGAAATCGATCCTGCCGCCGTGGCAGTAGTGCATTGAAGTAGTGGTAAGTGAGCCCGGGATCGAAAAGGTCGATGCCGGCGGGCACCGGCGTGTGCGTCGTGAAGACGTTGTTGATGCGTGTGGCTTCGAGCGCCTCCTCGAAAGTCAGCTTCTGACGCTCGATGAAGAGTCGAATGCGCTCGATGGCGAGAAAGGCCGAGTGCCCCTCGTTCATGTGGAAGACGGTGGGCTTGTAGCCAAGGGCTTCGAGCGCGCGCATGCCGCCGATGCCGAGCACGATTTCCTGCCGGATGCGCGTGTCGTTGTCGCCGCCGTAGAGCTGGCTCGCGATGGCGCGGTCTTCCTGGCGCTGGTTGAGCGGGGTGTTGGTGTCGAGCAGCAGCAGCTTGATGCGGCCGATCTCCATCATCCAGACGCGAATGGCGACAGGGCCGGCAGGCAAGTCGACGTAGACGACCTGCTGTTCTCCGTCGGCGCCGTTAGCCGGCCGGATCGGCAAAGTGTAGAAATCGTTTTCCAGATAGCGTTCCTGCTGCCAGCCGTCGGCGTTGAGCAACTGGCGGAAGTAGCCGAACTGGTAGAGAAGACCGACGCTGACGAGCGGGAGATCGAGATCGCTCGATGACTTCAAATGATCGCCCGAAAGCACGCCGAGGCCGCCGGAGTAGATAGGCATGCATTCGGTGAGGCCGTATTCGGCTGAAAAGTAGGCGATCAGCTTGCCGTCGCCGGCATCCGGCCTGCCCGACTCGGGGAGCATGTGGGCGTCGAAGCGCTGGCAGGCAAGATGGTACTGGGCGATGTAGCGCGGATCGCCGGCGGCGCGTTCGAGGGTATTCTGCGAGACGCGGCCCAGCATGACCACGGGATTGTAGCCGGACTCCTTCCACAGCGCTGGGTCGAGACGGCGGAAGAGCGCGCGGATGGGCGGCTCCCAGGACCATACGATGTTGTAAGCGAGTTCGGACATCCGTGAGAGCTGCGGCGGCAGGGCCGGCCGTACCACGAACTCACGGATAGGTTGGATGGTAAAAGACATTTCTCGGGACGAGGGAATCGCTATTTCAGTTTACGCGAACTGCATGTTTTTCCGTTGACACAGCGTCAACCTTGCTGAATCAACAAGTTAACCTCCCAGCCTCCCGGCCGGATGCTATAAATACTGATCGGGCGGACTCTTTTTCTTAGCCGGGCCGCCTGCGCCCTTTTGCATGATTTTGCCAAACGAACCCAACATCTCATTGAAAACAAAGGACCGCTCTGTGTGGGGCGGATTGTCAATCCGCGGCCGATTTGCCAAATCGGCCCTGGCCGTTTGCAACCACGCCTTTCTGAGTGTCCGCACAAGCCCGGTTCGCAGCGATCAACCCGAGGCGATATCCTGGTGGATTGCTGCATCTTCTCAATACCGGGGTTCCGCCGAGAGTCGCCGAGCTGGCGCGCGATTTCGCGTCCGCGCAGCCGTTCCGCCACGTCGTCATCGACGACTTCCTGTCAACCGATTTCTGCGCGAAACTGATCGCGGAGTTTCCGCCATTTGACACGAAATATGCGCGCAATGAACACGGCGAAATCGGCGGCAAAGCTGCCGTCCCGCACATCGCGCAGCTGGGCCCGGCGTACAGAGACTTCGATCTGCTCATGCGCGACCGCTCGTTCCTCGACCTGATGGGGCGGATCGCGGGCATCGACTCGCTGCGCTACGATCCCGATTACGTCGGCGGCGGGACGCATGAAAATCTCGGCGGCCAGGAGCTCGACCTGCACGTCGATTTCAACTACCATCCGAAGACACTGCTGCATCGGCGGCTCAACCTGATTGTGTTTCTGAATCCGGAGTGGTCTGAGGCGTGGGGTGGATGCCTCGAACTGCGCGCTAATCCATGGGAAGCCCCGTGGGATATCGGGGCGGGCACGGCGCGCACAGTGATTCCGCTCGCGAATCGTGCGGTGATGTTTGAAACCACGGAGCGTTCATGGCACGGCTTCACGCGCATCGATCTGCCGAAAGAAAAGCCCCACATTTCGCGCCGTTCGATCGCTGTGTACTACTACACGAGCGAACGGCCCCCGGCGGAAACCGCCGCGCCGCATGCGACGATCTATGTGCCGCGACCGCTGCCGGAGCGTCTGCAGGCGGGGTACACGCTGGCGCAGGCGGACGTTGATGAGCTCAACGTGCTGACAGAACGGCGTAACATGCAAATCCGGTTTCTCTATGAGCGGGAGAAGGAGTTCAACACCGCGCTGGAGCGAATCACGCGCTCGCGTTCGTTCCGTCTGGCGCGGATGCTGACGTGGCCCGCGCGAAAACTGCGGGGCACTACGTGAAGCCGACTCTGGTTACCGGGGCATCGGGATTCGTCGGCTGGCACGTGGCGCGGCTGCTCGCCGAGCGCGGCCACAAGGTACGTGCGCTGTTGCGGGCCTCAAGTGCTGTTCCGGAGCTGGACGTTGAGCGCGTCACGGGAGATCTGCGCGATGCAGAGTCTC
Organism: Terriglobia bacterium; assembly: GCA_963709215.1. GTDB lineage: Bacteria > Acidobacteriota > Terriglobia > Bryobacterales > Bryobacteraceae > BOG-234. Next base: position 20,747 of record CAVPVO010000003.1, read on the forward strand.
TCAGGCGGGCAGCAGAGGGCTGCGGACTGGTATTCCACGTTGCGGCGGACTACCGCCTCTGGTCGAAACATCCGGAGGAGATGTATCGATCAAATGTCGATGGCACCCGCAATATGCTTCGGGCGGCGCAGGCAGCCAGCGTGGAGCGCGTCGTCTACACAAGCACTGTGGGGTGCATTGGCATTCCCGCCGACGGGATCGGAGATGAGAACCAGTCGGTGTCGATCGACGACATGACGGGCGTGTACAAACGATCGAAGTTCATGGCGGAGCAGGTCGCGCTCGAGTTCGCGCGCGGCGGGCTCCCCGTCGTGATCGTCAACCCGACGGCACCGATGGGCGATCATGACTTCAAGCCGACGCCCACCGGGCAGATTGTCGTCGATTTTCTGCGCGGCGCGATGCCGGCTTATATCGATACGGGATTGAATGTGGTGAACGTGCGCGACGTGGCGCTGGGACATCTCCTGGCGTGCGAGAAGGGGCGCGTGGGCGAGCGGTACATTCTGGGTGCAGCGAACATGACGCTCGGGCAGATTCTGCAGGAACTCGCACAGATCACGGGCCGGAAAGCGCCGACGATCGAACTGCCCTACTTCGTCGCGTGGACGGCGGGCGTGATTACGACGGGGCTCGCGCATCTGACAGGCATTCCGCCGCGTGCGCCGCTCGAAGCTGTGCGGATGGCGAAGAAGAAGATGTGGGTGTCGCACGAAAAGGCGGCGCGAGAACTGGGATACTCGCCGTGCCCGGCATCAAGCGCACTGGCCGATGCGGTCGCGTGGTTCGCCGCTCAAAAAAATGCCTGACTCTCTGCTTTTCATCGGTGCCGATCCGCGCGAGTTCGCAGGCTTCCTGACGCACTGGCATCATGTGGAGACCCTGGCGCTGCCCGTGCACTGGGCGCGGTCGGGCCAGTGGAAAGGCCGCGAGGTTTACGCGGTCGCAAACGGTGCGGGAGCGGAGCGCGCGTTCGCGGCAATTCTGATGGCGCCGAAGGCATCGGCGATCTGCAACATCGGATTCTGCGGCGCACTCCATGACGGTCTGCATGTGGGCGACGTGGTTATCGGGACGCAGGTGCAGGCGGGCTCGCGAACCTGGTTTGCGAAAATTCCGCAGGGCTCGGAAGCCACGCGCGGCGCGGTGGCATCCCTCGATCATGTGGCGCAGACATCGGCGGAGAAGCACCGGCTGCGCTCGACAGGCGCAACCATTGTCGAGATGGAAGCGGCGGGAGTGGCGCGGGCGGCTGAGGATCTGGGCGTGCCGTTTTACTGCATTCGCGCCGTGAGCGATCTGGCCAACGAGACCTTCGCCACCGACTTCAACCGCGCGCTGGGCGAAGACGGCCGCTTCAGCACCACTCGGCTCGTGATGCAATTGAAGTTTGGAGAATTATTGCGATTGAAACAGCGCACGGAACTGGCATCGAAAAAACTGGGAGACTTTCTTGACGCAACAGGTTTCTGAAATCCCCGCTCAGATGCAGGCGGCAGTGTATCGGGGTAACTCGGTGGTATCGGTCGACACGGTCGAGACGCCGGCCATCGGCGCGGGCGAGATTCTCATCCGCGTGGAGGCGTGCGGCGTGTGCCACACCGATCTCAAGAAGATCGAATACAACCTGCTCGCGCCGCCGCGGATTTATGGACACGAGACGGCGGGCGTGGTGGCGCATGTTGGGGCGAACGTCACGAAGTTTCAGCCGGGCGATCGCGTCATCGTGTTTCATCACATTCCGTGCGGCGCGTGCTTCTACTGCAAACGCAGGCTGTACGCACAGTGTCCCGTATATAAGAAGGTCGGCGTGACGGCGGGGTTTGAGCCGGCGGGCGGTGGATTTTCGCAGTATGTACGGGTGATGGACTGGATCGTCGAGCGCGGCGTGGAGAAGATTCCAGATGGCGTGCCGTTCGAAGTGGCGGCATTCGTCGAGCCGCTGAACACGTGTCTGAAGGCGGTCGAGCAGTGCGATCCGCAGGCGGATGATGTGGTCCTGGTGCAGGGTCAGGGGCCGATCGGACTGCTGTTTACGATGCTGCTGAAGCTGCGCGGGTGCACGATTCTGGCCACCGACACCATCCCGCGCCGGCTGGAGCTTTCGAAGGCGTGCGGTGCCACGTTTGCGGTGGACCCCCGCAATACCGACGTTGCGAAGAAGCTCAAAGATCTGACCGAGGGTCGCGGCGCGGATATGGTGTTCGTGGCGACCAACGTCAAGGGACTGGTTGAGGAGGCGGTGGCGTGCTCGCGTCCGGGCGCGAAGATCATGCTGTTCGCGCAGACTTCGGACAAGGAACGCATCGAACTTTCGGGCGCCAGCGTCTGCGTCGGAGAGCGTTCGCTGCTGGGCTCTTACAGCGCGTCGGTCGACATTCAGAAGGAGTCGGCCGATCTGGTTTTCAGCGGCAAATTGCCGCTTCACCTGCTGATCTCGCACCGGGTTCCGCTTGATAAAATCGACTTTGCATTCCGCCTGGCGACGCATCCCGGCGAATTTCCGGGCGAGAATCCGCTGAAGATCATCGTGCGGCCTCAATATGCCGGCGAATAAGACCATGCTCGCCGCCGTGCTCTATGGCAAGGAGCACGTGCAGCTGGAAACGATTCCGGTGCCCGCCATCGGACCGGGCGACATGCTTGTGCGCGTGCGCGCGGCTCTGACGTGCGGCACCGATGTGAAGGTCTTCCGGCGCGGCTATCATGCGCGGATGATCGTGCCGCCCGCGGTGTTTGGGCACGAATTCGCGGGCGATGTGATCGCGGTGGGCGATTCAGTCACGCGCTTCGCGGTGGGCCAGCGCGTGGTGGCGGCGAATTCCGCGCCGTGTCTGCATTGCTTCTACTGCCTGCGCGGCAGGGTCAATCTCTGCGAAGATCTGCTGTTCAACAACGGCGCTTATGCGGAGTTCATTCGCGTTCCCGCGCGCATCGTCGAGCGCAATACCTATGAAATCGCGCCGCATCTGAGTTATCGCGATGCCGCACTGGCCGAGCCGCTGGCGTGTGTGGTCAAGGGGCTTGAAGATACGGCCGTCGAGGCCGGCGACACGGTCGCCGTGATTGGTGTCGGTCCGATCGGATCGATGTTCGTGCGACTCGCCAAACTTCGCGGCGCGCAGGTATGGCGATCGGACGTAAGCGCCGCAAGCTGGAACAGACACTGCGACTCGGCGCGGATCGCATCATTGCCACGGAGGAGATTCTGGATCCGGTGGCCGCGGTGCGCGAAGTGACCGGCGGACGCGGCGCGGATATCGTGATCGAAGCAGTGGGGCGTCCGGAGACGTGGAACTGGTCGGTCGAAATGCTGCGGCGCGGCGGCACGGTCAACTTTCTTCGGCGGGCCTCCCGGAGGCACGCGTGTCGAGCTCGATACCAACCTGCTGCATTATTCGGAAATCACCTGCAAGGCGAGTTTCCATCACACGCCGCGCACTTTTCGTGAGGCGCTCGACATCATTGAAACCGGCGGCGTCCGGGCGCAGGATTTCGTGCAGGCCGAGGAGCCGCTGGGGAATCTTTCGAGAGTACTGTTCCGGCTGATGGAGGGCAGCGGACCGCTCAAAACAGCCATCATTCCATGACCGTTCGCCCATGACAGTAAAAGACGCCGAGCAGCACACACGACAGCTTGCCACCACCATTACGAGAATTTTCACGTGGTCAGTTTCCTGCTGCCGAAACATCTGCATCAGGATTTCTACAACGTGTACTCTTACTGCCGGTAGGGCGGACGATCTGGCGGATGAGATTCGGCGAATCGCGAGGAAAGTCTGCGGCAACTGAACGAGTGGCGCGCGCAACTGGACCGCATGTATGCGGGAGACGCGGAACATCCGGTTTTCGTAGCCCTGAAGGGGACCGTGGCGAAGTACGGGATTCCGAAGCAGCCTTTCGCCGATCTGATTCCGCGCATTCATTCAGGACCGGAATGACCCGCTACGCGAACTGGGATGAAGTGCTCGATTACTGCGTTTATTCGGCGAATCCGGTGGGGCGGCTGGTGCTGTATCTGTGCGGATATTCCGATGCCGAGCGGCAGCGATTGTCGGATGCGACCTGCACGGCTCTGCAACTGGCGAACTTCTGGCAGGATGTGACGGTCGATCAGCTGAAAGACCGCGTCTATCTGCCGCTCGACTTGCTGGCGAGGCATAACTACACGGTGGAGGAGTTGTTCGCGCACAAATTCGATGAACGTTTCCGGGGCATCATGCGCGAGGCCGTGGATCGGGCGCGCGGGTTGTTTCTGACCGGTCTGCCTTTGGCGGGCATGGTGAACCGGCGCCTGGCGGTCGATCTCGAGCTTTTCAGCCGCGGCGGAATGCAGCATTCTCGACAAGATCGAGCAGCAGAACTACGACGTGCTGTCGCGGCGTCCGAAGATCTCGAAGGTCGAACGCGTAGGACTGCTGCTCGAGCACACTGGCGCGCGGTGGCGCTTCCAATCTGCCGCATGAGCGCGCTCGAGAAGTCGTACGCGCACTGCCGCGCAGTGGCGAAAAAGCGCGCGCGGAACTTCTATTACTCGTTCGTCCTGCTGCCGGAAGAAAAGAAGAACGCCATGTGCGCGATGTACGCGTTCATGCGCTACTGCGACGATCTGAGCGACGAGCCGGGCGCGAACCGGGCGGCCATGGAGCGCTGGCGGGATGCGCTGACCGAGGCGCTGGCGGGGCGTCCGGACAGCAATCCCACCTGGCCCGCGTTTCTCGACGCGGTCGAGCGCTATACGATTCCGCGCGACTATTTCCACGAGATGATCGAAGGCGTGGCGTCGGATCTGGACACCCGCCGCATTCAGACGTTCGACGAGCTGTATCGAGTATTGCTATCGCGTGGCGTCGGTGGTGGGGCTGACGACGATCCACATTTTCGGATTTACGTCGCCCGATGCGCTGCCGCTGGCGGAGAAATGCGGCATCGCGTTTCAGCTGACGAATATCCTGCGCGATATGCGCGAAGACGCGTTAATGGGGCGCATTTATCTGCCCGGCGAGGATCTGGTGCGCTTCGGGGTATCGGCGGAGGACCTGACCGGGGCGCGGCGGACCGGAAAGATTCGGACGCCTGATGGAGTTCGAAACCGCGCGCGCGCGGCGATATTATCAGGAATCGGCGCCGCTGCTCGGGATGGTGGAACCCGACAGCCATGCTTCCCTGTGGGCGCTGATCGGGATCTACTCGCGGCTGCTCGAACACATTCACGCTTCACCTTTTGACGTGCTGAACCGGCGGATTTCACTCTCGCCTGCCGAGAAGCTCTGGATCGTGCTGCGGGCGCTTGTGGGGTGGACTTCCTAAGCATCGCCCGCAAAACGGAGCCTGGATCGCGGCTTTCGCCCCGGCGATTACTTCGTTGCGTCGTGGGCCGCGATCGGCCCTTTGCCGGCCAGCTCGCGGCAGAGCGCGCGGAGTTCCTCCACGCTGAGTTCTTCGGCGCGCCGTCCGATCTCAGGGACCGGGTCGTAATAGCCGCGCAGATTGTTGCGCAGCGTCTTGCGCTTCTGACGGAAACAGATTGAAGCGAAGCGCAGGAATGCTTCCGCATCGGGAGGGGCAGGCTTCGGCGTCAGGCGCACGACGGCCGAGTCGACTTTCGGCGGGGGCTGGAATGCTCCCGGCGGCACGGTGAAGAGAAACTCCGTCCTTGCGAGGAACTGGCATTCCACCGAGAAGTAGCCGTAATCCCGCGTGCCGGGTTTGGCGGTGATGCGTTCGGCGACTTCCTTCTGGATCAGAAACACGGCTTGCGTAAGCGGCCCTGGATTGCGCAGATAGCGCGAGATCAGGGGCGTCGCGATGTAGTACGGAAGATTGCCGGTCAGCACACCGGCGCCCCATTGCGACCAGTCGGCGTCGAGCGCGTTGGCTTCGAGCAGAGAGATCTGCGGGAAACGCGCGCGCAGATATTCGGCCAGCGCGGGGTCCAGTTCGATCGCGGCGACGCGGTCGGCGTGTTCCAGCAGCTTCCCGGTGAGCGCGCCGCGGCCGGGGCCGAGCTCGACGGCAAGCGGGACACGGTCGCCGCACGCGACGTGCGCGATACGTTCCAGAGTCCTGCTGCTGACGAGAAAATGCTGCCCGAGCTTCTGGCGGGCCAAGGTTCGCGATCAGCCCCGCACGTTCAGGTGCTGAATATAAACGAGGATCTTGCCCGAAACGTGCTCACTGAACGCCGTCGCCGGAGTGAACGAGCTGTAGAGAACAAAGTTGCCGATCTCCTTGAGCTCATCGGGCGACGTGTTGCCCTGCGGTACTTCGAAGCCGACGACGTTGCCCTTGCGGTCGATCGTCAGTTGCACCAGCACATCCTTGCCGGCGCAGTCGCTGAAAGGCGTCACGTCGCCGATGGCGACCTCAGTGTAGAGGCCCACCGGAATATCGTCACTCCAGTCGGGACGGATATGCAGCGTATCGACGATCACGCCGAAGCAGAGTGTGGAAGCGAGCATGCCGCCAGCCGCGGGAATCGCGATGGGGCGAAGCACGTTATCGAACAGCAGTTTCAGCCGCGAACGGAAATCGGCAAAACGCAGAGCCAGAGTGCGCCGCAGCATCTGACGCGATCGCTCGCGCGAGGCAATCACACTGAGGCGGGTACGGAGCATGGGCGATGGCATCATCTTCGGCAGATGCTTCAGACCCGCCGAGAGCGAACCGACTTCGGCGCGATGCAGCCGGCACTCGCGACAGTCGTCCAGATGCGCTGCGACCATGCTGTTGGAATCAGGATCGAGCGTGCCCGCGGTGAAGTCCCACAACGAGGTGCGGACTGAACTACAGCTGACTTCCGCTGTCATCTTGCCACCCTCGGAACCAGCTGCAGGCTGCCCGCCGGTTCCAGTCTCGCGGCAAGATTGCGCCGCAGGGCTTCACGGCCTCTCACAATGCGCGACTTCACGGTGCCGATCGAAACCTGGAGAATATCGGCAATCTCTTCATAGGTCATATCTTCGACCTCCCTCAGAACGAGCGCGGTGCGGAAGACCGGGTTGATCTCCGCGAGCGCTTCTTCAAGCAGGACCTGGGCTTCACGGTTCATGGTGAAGTCGAACGGCGTTTCGCCCACGTCCATCAGGGGCTTTTCGCGCGAATCGGCATCGTCGAAGTTGTCGAGCATGCCGGTTTCGCCGCGGCGGTGACGGAACAGCCAGCGCCGGCGGTTGTGGGATTCATTCACCGCGATGCGGTACACCCAGGTGCGCAGACTGCTGTCGCCGCGAAAACTTCCCACATTGCGGAATATTTTGAGGAACACTTCCTGCACGACGTCGCCGGCGTCCGCCTGATCGTTGAGGAGCCGATAGGCGAGGTTGTAGACCGGCGTCTGGAAGCGTTCGATCAGCTGCTCATAGGCGAGGGCGTCTCCCGCCTGGAGAGCGGAGATGAGGCGGTGATCTTCGAGTGCGGCCTCCTGTTCGGCCGTCAGATGCGAATTCAGGTTGAGGTAAGAAGTGCCTTCCAATGTGCCCTCGGGATTGTGCCCCCATTATAGGACTCCGCAGCCGGGAAAGATGTTCCCGGGCGCAAGAAAGGCATTTTGAGCCACAGATGGACACGGACAGAGGCAAAAGACTGTTGGCAGCCCGTTCCATCGTCGGAGCGGTCACGGAGCCTTGAGCCGGCTCTCGCCGGACACCTTCCAGACGGCTTCAGCCGGCAGGAGTTTAAATAGCCTGCGCCCGAACGCTGGAAAGGAGAGAGTGGGACGGTGGCGCCGCCGATATCTGGGTGAACCATGAAGCAAATGAGCTGGAGCGATTTCTGAAAGGTCTGAAGCCGGGCAGCCCTGTAGCCACGGAAGCGGAGCTGAAGTGGATGTGGCTGGTGGAGCAGATCGATAAAGCGAATCTGGAAGTCAATCTTACAAACCCATTGAAAAGCGAAGAAGCGATTCGGTGGAGGGAATAAGCTCGACTCCAGCGATGCGCCAGGACTCCTGACTCTGCTGAGGAGCGGAAAAAGGGTATACCGAATAGGCACCAGCCAGGCCGGTACGCGGTACGTTTAGTATCGCGAGGAGGTGAGTCTTCCGTGATCCTCGCCGCGCAGCCAGATGTAGATCGGAGCGTGCGGCGCGGGGGCCGGCCACGGCATGGCGACGCGCAGGCGTTCCTTGATGCCCGGACCGGCAACGGGGGCCGGCACGGCTTCCACGGGCAGCCCGGTCTGCGCGTCCCAGCCCACGCGCCCGATGCTCTCGAGGTCGCGTCCTTCGAGCGTGGCGAAGTAAGAAAAGCCGCCCGCTCTTTCGTCGCTGAGCGAGAACGAGTCGATTTTCGGCAGCAGCACAACCGTGCCCAGTTCCCGCGGCTCCGATTCGCCGCTGCCGGCCGTGATCAGTGTCGCCATCACGGTACACCCGGCCTGGCCGACATTCTGCGGAGCAAAAAGAAGGAAGACTGTATCGGCCGATTCACGGGCCAACTTTGCGTCTGCCTTTGCCTCTCCCATGGATATTTTCAGCGGCGCAGGTCCGGCCGCGTCCCGGCAGTTCAGCCTCACGGCAGAGACCGCGGGCGCGTGGCTGACGCCGATTTCAAAGCTGACCAGGGAATTCAGCGGCATCTCGCCCCGGTTCGTTGCAATCCCCGAATCCACGCCTGCGGAGGATTCGCGCACGGTGGTGATGGCGGGTTTTTGTCCGGCCACGAGAAGCGCATCGGGAATGGGAATGTCTCCTTCGAAATCAGTCACCTTCATACGAAGAGAGAGCATTGCGCCCTCCTTCACCTCGGGCGCGAGTGTCACCGTCGCACTGCGCACGTCGCCGTTCTCCGGATCTCCAAGCATAATCGTGGCGCCGTCCGCAGACAATCCGTGTATCCGGTCCAGACCCGAACCGTGGAATACGACGGTCTGCGCCGCGCTGCCGATGTTCAGAACGACCGGTGTCGCCGTAATAGACGGCGGCTTCGGCAGTACTTTGAACGGAACTTCATGCACTTTGTCATCCGTCTGCGCGATCAGGAACGAATAGTTCCCCGTCGTGAGATCCTTCGTATCCAGCCGGATCTTCAGCGAGGTCTGCGGACCGCGCACAGCCTCGAGATGAAAAGGCACGGATTGCGGCGCGCCGAACAGATCGCCGCCTCTCCTGTATTCGATCTTGTGCACAAATTCGAAGTCATCGCCCGTCAGGTCGAGGTCGAGCGAGCCTGCGCCCGCTATCAGCCTGTCCTGCGATTCCTTCGCCAGGTGCGCGGATTTGAATGCCGCAAAATCGTGCAAAACCAGATTCCCGGACACTTCCAGCGGCTCCCAGTCCCAGTTGCCCACAAGTTTCCAGGTACCGGATTTGACTTTGGCGCCTGACAGATCGACTTCCAGCTTTTTGGCGGTGACATTCGCGTTTACTGGAAGCGGCGCGGAGTCTTTATTGTCTGCCGACACCAGTTTCCACTCACGAACGCGCGGCAGCAGCTTCCAGTCGCCGCCCTTTACATTCAGGGAAACCGACGACTTGATGCCGATCGGCAAATGTTCGGTTACAGACAGCTTGAGTTCAGGCGCGGCCGCGTCGGGAATCCGCAGCGCCCACAGAAAGGCAAATTCCGTACGCGCCGCCGCCGGAACTTTGTTACCGCAGAGCCCGGTTTCCGGAGAAGCTGCTTTGGCGCCGGCGGCTGGTGGCCCCTCCACCGCAAGGGCCGAGAGAAATTCCGTGCGCGGAAAGAGAACGCTGCGCAGATTCACCAGCGCCGCGCCGCCGCTTACCGCCGCACCTATGCTGCTTCCGAAGAACATACCCGAAATAGCCGCCACCAGACCAGCCGACTGCGTCGCCCGCTCCAGCGGATCCTGTGCCAGCGGATCGTACGCTGAGAGCGACGGATTCACTCGACCCAGCAGAGTTCCAAGCTGCGCCTGCACAGGCTGTGTGCGATCCAGTTCTGCCGCGGGGAACTGCTTTGCAAACCCGGCAACCGCCGCATCGAGATTCGGGCTTGTGTCCAGCGATTGCTGGGCCTTGATGGCCTGGATCAGTGCCTGCGTCTCTTCGGTTTTCTGTGCATAGTCAGCCAACTGCGCGATGAGGTCTGAGTTCCTTGCCACAAGGCCGGCGACCTTGGCTTTGTCCAGACCCGCAGTGCCCCAAACGAGACTTGCCAGCTGTGTTCGAAACGGCACCATCCAGGAGGTCGGCTGGTTGGCGGGCCGCGGGTCGGATACGAGAATCTTCGAGCCATCCGCCGGTACGAGCAGCAGCTCAATGCGGGCCTTCTTCGGCTCAAGCGACTGAATTTTCAATGGACGATAAGAGATCGTGTCGCCTTCGAGCAACCGATTAACACGCTGCAGATCGAACTGCGAAGCGCCGGGCGCCCGCGTCACCTTCATTTCGATCCAGCCCAGTGGAGTTGCGCCTGCACAAATCAGTGGCGGCGTCATGGCACGGATGGGTTGTAACGGAAGCAGAAACGAAAGGAGCGTGGAAATAACGATGCTGCGTCTCATCGATCCTTCTTGCTGCGACGTGCGCCGCGCGGGAAAGTTTTCAAGAGAAATCTGGTGTCTTTACGGGATTGCGAGCGACCCTGTGCGGGACCACCATATAAACGAACCGGGGTGTCCGGAAGAACTTATACGGAGGCGAAGATGATGCAGCTGAAAAGTGTAGCCGGTTATGCGTTGTTATTTCTTGGCGGCGGGGGCTTGGCGATGTCTGCAAGCGCGGTGCACCGCAGCAGGCAGCAGGACCGTCAGTTCCTCCGTGCCGTTGCGATCGCAGATATGATGCAGGCACATATGGCCGAGATGGCGCAAAACGATGCGACCCAGGGAGCTGTTAAAGATCTGGGCGGCGCACTGGACAAAGAAGACCTCGACGAGTATGGCCAGCTATGCACCCTCGCGAGTAAGGCGGGGGCAGAAATTCCGAAGGGCATCGACGCCGGAAGGAATCCCGCAATCCAGGCCCTGACACGCAGGAAAGGCGTGGACTTCGACCGGGGGTTTCTGCGCAGCGATATTGCGGACGAGCGGAAACTGATCTCGATGCTGGAAGCGGAAGCGGCGCATGGAACAAACGCCGATATCAAAGCATGGGCGGAGAAAACCCTGGTCACACGGAAACAGGAACTCGAGAAAGCGCGCTCGCTGGATAAATAGAGACGAGCCATCGAAAATGCGGCTGGGCAGTTGCCGTCAATCTGACCCGGTCGTTTCCGACAAACATCGCCGGCCGGTCGAAAGCCCCTCTGTGATCGCCAGCCGTGAAAGCTTCGCGCCAGCAGCGCTCCCAATGCGACCGGCTTCGCAAGGAAATCGTCCGCTCCCGCATCAAGGCGATGATTTCGGCTTCTTCATTCCGCGCGAGCATCACGAGAATAGGCGCTGACGTCCGTTTCCGAAGCCGCCGAATAAGATCCTTGCCGTCCATGTCGGGCAAGAACAGGTCGAGCACAATCAACTCAGTTCGCCGGAAGATGCAGGGTAGAGGCTATCGCCCGCGGATTTCAGCGCGCCGCGCAGGACGTTGAGCGTCGAGTTTTCATGGTCCGCCATGGAGGAATAGGACAGGCCGTAAGCCCTCGGAGTACGCTGCCATGCAAGTGGGCTGTGCAACTCACTGGCCGAAAGCGCAATTCCTCGGCTAAAGTGAGTTCCGCGCACTTAGTTCTGGTGCCACCAGCCGTGCCCGCGGCGTACGAGAGACGGGGGCGAGTTGAAAATGACCAAATGCGGTCGCACTGCGGATTCTCGCGCGGCGCGGAATCGTCGTGTTCGGTGTCAAAGGAGTAAACATCAATATCGCGTCAAGAGCGCTTTTGACTGAGATCCGACCTTTTTCCCGACATTGAAGATTCATTCTTATAAGGTGGCCCCGTGCGTGCCTTCAGGAATGCTTCAGGTGCAAACGTAATGATCGAAAGTACCCTTGAAATGCCGGCCGAAGCATCAGTCGGGACGTCGAACCCGGGAACCGCCGCAACGGATCGCGCAATTGGTCCATTAACACATGACCTGCTGGGAAAGATCAACGCCTACTGGCGCGCGGCGAATTATCTCTCGGTCGGGCAGATTTACCTCTATGACAATCCGCTGCTGAAAGAGCCGCTGAAACTGTCCCACGTGAAGCCCCTGGTGGTGGGGCACTGGGGCACTACGCCGGGTCAGAACTTCATCTATGTGCATTTGAACCGGGTGATCAAAAAGTACGACCTGAACATGTTCTACGTCGCGGGTCCCGGCCACGGCGGTCCGGCGATTGTGGGCAACGTTTATCTCGAAGGCAGCTGGAGCGAGATCTATCCGAACGTCACCCAGGACGCAGCCGGGCTGAAAAAACTGTTCAAGCAGTTTTCGTTTCCAGGGGGAATTTCCAGCCACGTTGCGCCGACCACCCCGGGCTCGATTCATGAGGGCGGAGAGCTGGGATACTCGCTCAGCCACGCTTTCGGGGCTGCCTTCGACAATCCCGATCTGATCGTCGCCTGCGTCGTTGGTGACGGTGAATCGGAAACGGGCCCGCTCGCGACATCCTGGCAGTCGAACAAGCTACTGGACCCGATTACCGACGGCGCCGTGCTGCCGATCCTGCACCTGAATGGGTATAAGATCAGCAACCCGACCATCCTGGCGCGGATCGAGCCTGACGAGTTGGAGCAATTTCTGCGAGGCTGCGGCTGGGCGCCTCACTTTGTCGAGGGCGACGATCCGGACACGATGCACCAGCTCATGGCCGCCACCATGGAGTGGGCCATCGAGGACATCCGGCGAATCCAGGAGAATGCGCGCTCCCACAACGACACCACCCGGCCGCGCTGGCCCATGATCGTTCTCAAGTCTCCAAAAGGCTGGACCGGACCTAAGGTGGTCGATGGCCTGAAAATCGAAGGCACCTTCCGCGCGCACCAGGTGCCGCTTCTCGTCGATGCCGATCATCCCGGTCACGTCGCTCTTCTGGAAAGCTGGATGAAGAGCTACAAGCCCGAAGAACTGTTCGATGAAAATGGGCGGCTGATGTCGGAACTGGCTGAGTTGGCCCCGAAGGGCGACCGGCGTATGGGTATGAATCCGCACGCCAACGGCGGCATTCTGCTGCGCGATCTGCGCATGCCCGACTTTCGCGACCACGCGGTGCATGTGCCCGCACCGGGCGCCGTTGACGGCCAGGACACGCTCGTATTGGGTTCGTTTCTGCGGGATGTTGCGAGGCTGAACCAGGATCAGCGCAACTTCCGCGTCTTCGGACCGGATGAGACTCTTTCGAACCTTCTGGGTGCCGTTTTTGAAGTCACCAATCGCCAGTGGGACGCGCGGGAAGTGAAGAATGACGAATTCCTCGCGCCCGAGGGCCGCGTGCTGGATTCGATGCTCAGCGAGCACCAGTGCCAAGGCTGGCTCGAGGGTTATCTGCTGACTGGACGGCATGGGTTGTTCAACAGCTATGAAGCCTTCATTCGCATCGTCGATTCGATGTTCAGCCAGCATGCCAAGTGGCTGAAGGTCACGCTGGAACTGCCCTGGCGGCGGAAGATCGCGTCGCTGAACTATCTGCTCGCCTCTCACGTCTGGCAGCAGGATCACAACGGCTTCACGCATCAGGACCCCGGTTTCCTCGACCACGTCATCAACAAGAAGGCAGATATTGTGCGGGTTTATCTGCCGCCCGATGCCAATTGCCTGTTGTCGGTCTTCGACCACTGCCTGCGCAGCCGGCATTACGTCAACGTGGTGGTCGCGGGCAAACACGCCCTGCCGCAGTGGCTCACGATGGACGCCGCGGTCGTGCATTGCACGGAAGGAATCGGCATCTGGCAATGGGCCAGCAACGATCAGGGTGGTGAACCGGACGTGGTCATGGCCTGCTGTGGAGACACGCCGACGCTGGAGATTCTGGCCGCCGTTTCCATTCTTCGCGAGCACCTGCCCGAACTGAAGATCCGGGTGATCAATGTCGTGGACCTGATGAAGCTGCAGTCGGCCAGCGAGCACCCACATGGACTCAGCGAAACCGATTACGACTCGCTGTTTACGAAAGACAAGCACATTGTTTTTGGGTTTCACGGATATCCGTGGCTGGTTCATCGCCTGACCTATCGCCGGGCGAATCGCAATCTGCACGTGCGGGGCTACAAGGAAGAGGGAACCATTACGACCGCCTTTGACATGCGGGTTCAAAACGACCTGGACCGCTTTCATCTGGTGCAGGACGTAGTCGACCGCCTGCCTCATTTGGGTTCAAAAGGCGCTTATCTGAAGCAGATGGTGCAGGACAAGCTCATCGAGCACAAGCACTACATTGACGAGCACGGCGAGGATTTGCCGGAGATCCGGAACTGGAAGTGGCGGGTTTGAGTACGCGGTCGATTGCGGACAGGCACGACCCTTACTGGAAGCGCGCGCATCACGACTGGAAGTTCTGGTTCGCCATGCTCATGATGTTCGCGGCCATTGGAATATACGTCATGAGCGATAACCTCGCTCTGGTCAGAAGATAGTGTACCCGCTTCAGTTCGATCCGATCTTTCAATACAGGTTATGGGGCGGCAGGCGGATGGCAAATCTGCTTTCGGCAAACCTGCCCGATGGGCCTGTAGGAGAGGCCTGGATCCTTAGCGATCGTGACGACCACACCAGCCATGTCTCATCGGGTGAATTCAAGGGTCGAACCATCGAGCAACTCATTGATCGGTTTCCCGAAGACATGCTGGGGCGGCTGGCCGGCCGCTTCAAACGATTTCCTTTACTCCTGAAGTTTCTGGACGCACGGGAGATGCTATCCGTACAGGTCCACCCCGATGGCAAGGACGGTAAGACCGAAGCGTGGGTCGTGCTGGAGGCGGGAGCGAAGAGCCGCATCTATGCAGGCCTGACGGAGGGTACAACAACCGAGGACGATTTGCGAAAAGCTCTGCACGACGACGAACTGCCCCAACACCTGGCGTCGTTCCATCCGGCGCCGGGGGATGCGGTGTTCATTCCGGGCGGAACGGTTCACTCGCTGGGCGGTGATGTTTTGGTTTTCGAAGTCCAGCAGAACAGTGACGTGACATACCGCCTTTACGACTGGGAGCGCGTGGATCCCAGGACCGGACACTCCCGGCCGCTGCAGGTGGATCTGGCGATCGGCGCCGTCGATTTTGCCCAATGCGATAGCGGTCTGGTAAGGCCGGTGGAGGAAGATGCCGCTCCCCGGGAGCGCGAGAAGCTCTTCGACTGCGACTACTTTGCGCTCGATCGGCTGCGCGAAGATTCGCCATTTCTGGTCGGGGCGTCGGGTGCTCCGAGTGTACTGGTGTGCATCGCGGGCGCAGGACAAATCGCGTCGGACGGAGGCCGTTACGCGGTAAGGCAAGGCGACGTGTTCCTGCTGCCGGCAGCTATAGGTGTTTGCACCTGCGTGCCGGACTCTTCAGCGATCAGCCTGCTGGAGATCGCGATTCCCGAATGAAGAATCTGTTTGTCTTCGATCTGGATGGCACGCTGGCGGAGAGCAAGGCTCCCGTGGATACCGAAATGGGCGGATTGCTCCGCAAACTGTTGAGCATTGCGAAGGTTGCCGTGATTTCCGGAGGCGGGTGGCCACAGTTCGAGGCACAGGTTCTGGGCCGGCTGCCGCACAACACCTGGCTGGAAAATCTGTCTTTGCTCCCAACCTGCGGCACGAAATTTTACCGTTATTCCACAGACTGGACGAAGATCTACTCGGAGGATTTTACCGTCGCGGAGAAGGAGAAGATTATTGCTTCCCTGAACACGGCGATTACGGAATCAGGCGTCAAAGTGGCCCGGCTTTGGGGCGAAACCATTGAAGACCGCGGCAGCCAGATCACTTATTCGGCTCTGGGCCAACAGGCTCCGTTAGATGCGAAGAAGGTATGGGATCCGGACTACGCGAAGCGAAAGCAGATCAAGGCACTGGCTGATAAGCTCATCCCCGAATTTTCGATTCGAATGGGCGGAGCTACTTCCATAGATGTGACCAAGCCGGGGATCGACAAAGCCTACGGGATCGCCAAGCTTCGAGACGTCCTGAGTATCCCGATCAAGGAAATGATGTTCGTCGGCGACGCAATCTTCCCAGGTGGGAACGACTATCCGCCGGAACAGGCCGGAGTCTTTTCGGTCTGCGTTCGCGGACCGCATGAGACGAAGCGAGTCATAGAAGCAGTGATTGGTTGTCTGGCGTGAGCGGACCGGAACTACAGCGTCTGGGAACGATCATGGAGCCACAACCCGGGAACGATCATGAGGTCGAAGGAGTACTGAATCCCGGAGCAGTACGGGGACCGGACAGGGAACTGTACCTGTTTCCGCGTCTGGTTGCCAGGGGTAACTACTCGCGGATCGGGATTGCCCGTGTGAAGTTCAACGAAAAGGGCGACCCGATCGGCGTCGAGCGTCTGGGAATTGCGCTGGAGCCCGAGGCCGAATATGAATTGCGGCCGAATGGCGGCGGCGGTTGCGAAGATCCGCGGGTCACGTTCATCGAACCACTGCAGCAATACGTAATGGCCTACGCGGCTTTTTCCGCGCATGGTCCCCGCATAGCACTGGCTGTGTCGAAGGATTTGTTCCACTGGACGCGTTTGGGGCTGGCGAGATTCGGTCCGTGTGAAGGTATTGAATTCGACGGCGTTGATGATAAGGACGCCAGTCTTTTCCCTGTGGCGATTCCGAATCCCTCGGGGCATGCAGCGCTGGCGATGATTCACAGGCCTCTCTTCGATGGCACACGGCCGGAAGAGACGGCCTGCCACCCCGGGCTGCGAACGGTCAATCCGGATCGCGAGAGCATCTGGATTTCGTACTGCCCGATTCAGCCGAACCTCCCGATTCAGGCAAACCTCGCGGTATTTGAATCCCACCATCGGCTGGCGACGCCGGTCGAGCCCTGGGAGCGACTCAAGATCGGTGGCGGCACGCCACCGGTGCTCACGCCGTATGGATGGATGATCTTCTATCACGGAGTGAGCGAAATAGCCGGCGCGACCCGGGACCTCCATCCGCTTCGCTATTCGGCCGGCGTAATGGTTCTTTCCGAGGAGCATCCGCAGATCATCCGCTACCGTTCCGCGGAGCCGGTTCTGACTCCCTCCCTACCCGGGGAGTGTCACGGTACCGTTGCTGACGTAGTGTTTCCGACGGGTATCGACAGGCGTGACGATCTCGGTCTGCCGAATCGCTTCGATATCTATTACGGAATGGCGGATGACCGGATTGGCGTAGCGCGCCTGGACATCCCGGAAGTGTTACCACAGGGCGGCCATGCCGATTCCCCGAAAGCGCAGGTATAGGGTATGAATCAGGGCTCCGTGGTTTCGATCCGCGGCGGAGTGGTGGACGTTCAATTCGAGCGGACATTGCCGCCGGTCTACAGGGTGCTGCGCACAGGGGCGAAGAGGGATATCGTCATCGAAGTGCTGGAGCAGCTGAACGCCCGGCGCGTACGGGGAATTGCTCTGACGCCGACGCAGGGGCTGGCCAGGGGGATGAGCGTGGACGATACGGGCCACGCCCTGCAGGCGCCGGTCGGCAAGGGAATCGTTTCCCGCATGTTCAACGTGTTTGGGCATACGATCGACCGCGGCCCGGTGCCGGCGGACGTCACCTGGCGGGACCTTCATCGCGATCCGCCTCCGCTCGAAGATCGCTCTACCAAATCCGAGCTCTTCGAAACGGGCATCAAGGCAATCGATGTGCTCGTGCCGCTGGAGCGGGGTGGCAAAGGCGGCCTTTTCGGCGGCGCGGGTGTCGGCAAAACGGTGCTCCTGACGGAGATGATCCACAATATGCTCGGGCATCAGAAGGGCGTGAGCATCTTTTGCGGCATCGGCGAGCGCTGCCGCGAAGGCGAAGAACTCTACAGCGGGATGAAGGAAGCCGGCGTGCTGAAGGACATGGTGATGCTCTATGGCCAGATGAACGAACCGCCGGGCAACCGCTTTCGCGTCGGGGCCGCGGCCCTGACGATGGCCGAGTATTTCCGCGACGACGAGCACAAAGAAGTTCTTCTGCTGATCGATAACATTTTCCGTTTCATCCAGGCGGGCATGGAAGTGTCGGGCCTGATGGGACAGATGCCTTCGCGGCTTGGCTATCAGCCCACCATGGCAACGGAACTTTCCGGGCTCGAAGAACGCATCGCTAATACCCACGCCGGAGCCATCACCTCCATCCAGGCCGTGTATGTGCCCGCGGACGACCTGACCGATCCCGCGGCGGTGCATGTGTTTTCGCATCTCTCCGCCTCCATCGTGCTTTCGCGCAAGCGCGCCAGTGAAGGCCTCTATCCGGCCATCGATCTGCTCCAATCCAGTTCGAAAATGGCAACGCCCGGTATTGTGGGCGAAAAACATTACGAACTGGCCCAGGAAATCCGCAAGACGCTGGCGCAGTACGAGGACCTCAAGGACATTGTGGCGATGCTGGGCATGGAGCAGCTTTCGCCCGAAGACCGCAAGGTAGTCGGGCGCGCGCGACGCCTGGAGCGATTCCTTACGCAACCGTTTTTCACCACCGAAAAGTTCAGCGGCATCAAGGGGCAGTCGGTGAGCCTGAAAGATTCCCTCGATGGCTGCGAACGCATTCTGCGCGACGAATTCAAGGATTATCCGGAGAGCGCGCTCTACATGATCGGCGCCATTGGCGAAGCAAAAAAGCCGGACGCCCCGGCGAATGATAAAGCAAAAGCTAAGCCCGTGGAAGCTGCGGAAGTAAAAGCTAAGCCAGAACCGGACGTGGCCCATGCATCTTAAGATCCTCGTTCCCACCGAAATCTTCGCGGATGAGACCGGTGTGTCGGGCATTGTTGCCGAAACCGGCGAAGGATCGTTCGGTTTGCTGGAACACCGGCTCGACTGTGTGGCGGCACTCGCGCCCGGCATCCTCACCTACACGACGGAGCGGGGCACAGTCTATCTGGGGGTGGACGAGGGCGTGTTAGTGAAAACCGGCGCGGATGTTCTCGTTTCGGTTCGCCACGCTATTGGTGGAACCAACCTCGGCCAGCTGCACGACGAAATCAAAAAGAAATTTCTGACGCTCGATCGGGAAGAACGCGCGGTGCGCGACATGGTAGCGAAAATGGAAAGCGGTTTCGTCGGGCGCCTCGCGGAGTTTCAACATGAGCGATGAACAGGAACCGCTGTTCGCGCGAAAGATTGCCTCGGAGGAGGCTCGCAAGCTCCGCGTTCAGCGCGAAGGATCTCAGGGCACATGGTTCGGTCTCGGCATGTCCGGACTGATCGGCTGGTCGGTGGCGGTGCCGACGCTGGGCGGAATCATGCTCGGTATCTGGCTTGACCGGCGGTATCCGGGAGCCTTTTCCTGGACGCTCGCGCTGTTGTTTGCCGGCCTGTTTATCGGTTGCGCAAACGCCTGGTATTGGATCGACCAGCAGGATAAGGCAATGCACGATGAGTGAAGCGACATGAATGAAACGACAGGCATACTGGCGGCGGCGTTGGCAGGCATGCTGCTGGGCGCCTTCTTCTTCGGTGGCCTTTGGTGGACCATCCGGAAAACGTTGTCTTCCTCTCAGGCGGCGCTTTGGTTTTCCGGCAGCTTTCTGGTCAGAACCGGGGTCGTACTGCTCGGATTCTATTTCGTAGCGCAGGGCGACTGGCGGCGTATAGCGGGATGCGTCGCAGGATTTCTCAGCGCGCGCCTGTTCATTGTGCGGCTCACACGGCTGAAGGAAGACGCATAGTGAACCTCTCCTCGGACCAGCAGATTCTCTGGCAGCACGGCTTTGTAAAACTCAACGGCACCATCGCGACCACCTGGGCCATGATCATCGCCATGGGCGTCGGCTCGAAGCTGGTGACGCGCCGCCTTGCCACCGAAGGCGCGATCTCGCGCTGGCAGGGGCTGCTCGAAATCGTGATCACATCCATCGAGAAACAGATTCAGGATGTTGGCCTGGAACAGCCGGAAAAGTATATTTCGTTTCTGGGCACGCTGTTCCTGTTCGTTGCCACTGCCGCATTGGGTACGCTGATTCCCGGCTTCACGCCGCCGACGGGTTCGCTTTCGACTACCGCCGCGCTGGCCCTCTGCGTCTTTGTCGCGGTGCCGTTGTTCGGCATCGGGGAGCAGGGGCTGGGCGGCTATCTGAAGACCTATACAAAGCCTACGATCATCATGCTGCCGTTCAATATCATCAGCGAGCTCTCGCGCACGCTGGCGCTGGCCGTTCGTCTGTTCGGCAACATGATGAGCGGCGTGATGATTGTGGGCATCCTGCTGACAATTACGCCGTTTTTGTTTCCCATCATGATGACGATGCTCGGGCTGCTGACGGGTATGGTTCAGGCCTATATCTTCAGCATTCTGGCTGCGGTGTATATCGCGGCGGCAACGCTGGTGCGCAAGCCCCGTCCGGCCGGGTCAACCCAGCAGAAGCCGGCTCCGGCAAAACAGTAAAGGAAGACTTATGGACTACAAGACTCTCGTCGCAATCTTTTCAATCGCAACTTCCGGTCTCACGATCGGCATCGGGGCTATGTGCCCGGCGCTGGGCGAGGGTCGGGCCGTTGCCACGGCTCTGACATCGCTGGCGCAACAACCCGACGCTTCGGCAACCATCACGCGGACCCTCTTCGTGGGCCTGGCCATGATCGAATCGCTGGCGATTTACTGCTTCGTCGTGTCGATGATTCTGATTTTCGCCAATCCTTTCTGGACCAACGCGATCGCGCAGGCCGGGGGCAAGTGAGCGATGCTCATCGATTGGTTCACGGTCGGTGCGCAGGCGCTCAACTTTCTGGTTCTGGTCTGGGTACTGAAGCATTTTCTCTACAAGCCGATCCTCGACGCTATCGCCGCGCGGGAGAAAGGAATTGCAGCCAGACTCGCCGACGCCGATACGAAGACGAAAGAAGCCCAGAAGCAGCGTGATGATTTCGAAGGTAAGAATAAGGCCTTCGACGAACAACGCGCGGCTTTGCTGAACAAGGCTACGGCCGAGGCTAAGACGGAGCACGATCGCCTGGTCGATGAAGCCCGCAAAGAGGCGGATAGTCTCCGCGCCACCCAGGCGGCTGCATTGAAAAACGATCAGGCCAGGCTGAGCAAAGAAATCACGCGAACCGCTAGCAATGAAGTGTTTGCCATCGCGCGGAAGACGCTTGCGGACCTGGCCACCGGCAGCCTGGAGGAGCGCGTAGGCGCAGTGTTCACTCGTCGTCTGGGCGCAATGGACGGCAACGCGAAAGAAGCCATGGGCGCGGCTCTCCGGAGGTTGAAGGAACCGGCCGTCGTGCAGAGCGCCTTCGATATGCCCGCTGACCAGAGAGCCACCATTCAGAATGCGCTCAACGAAACTTTCTCGGCGGAAATTCGCGTACGGTTCGAAGCGGCGCCGGATCAAATCTGCGGAATCGAACTGAAGGCCGACGGGCAGAAGATTGGCTGGAGCATCGCGGAATATCTGACATCGCTCGAACGGACCGTGGGCGCGCTGCTTCAGGCTGAACCGGCGGCCAAATGAATATTCTTCAGGATGCCGTGAACCGCACGTTCGGGGCCGTGCGTCAGGCTCTTGAAGAATTTAAGCCGGGTTTGACTCCGCATGAAGTGGGAATCGTCACGAACGTCGCCGTCGGTATCGCGACGGTGTCGGGCCTGCCTGGCGTCGAATACGAAGAACTGGTGCGGTTCCCCGGGGGTATACAAGGCATTGCGTTCAATATAGACGAGGATGAAATCGGCGTCATCCTGCTGGGCCCCTTCGAAGATCTGCACACGGGCGACGAAGTGGAGCGCACCGGGCGGGTGATGGACGTCGGGGTAGGAGACGGTCTGCTGGGACGCGTGATCGATCCCATGGGCAAACCGCTCGATGGCAAGGGGCCTGTGGCCGCGGATCGCCGGCTTCCGATCGAACGGCCGGCGCCGGAGATCATGGATCGCGCGCCTGTCGACGTTCCTCTGCAGACCGGTCTTAAGGCCGTCGATGCACTTGTGCCTGTCGCGCGCGGGCAGCGCGAACTGATTGTCGGTGATCGTCAGACCGGCAAGACCGCTATCGCGGTCGATGCGATTCTGAACCAACGCGGGCAGAATGTGATCTGCGTATACTGCGCCATCGGGCAGCGTGCGTCTGCCGTCGCGAAGGTTGTGGCCAACTTACAGGAAAAGGGCGCGATGGAATACACGGTGGTGGTTGTGGCTGAAGGCAATCTGGCGCCCGGCCTGGTGTATGTCACTCCCTACGCGGCGACAAGTATCGCGGAATACTTCATGGAGAAAGGCCGCGATGTACTGATCGTTTACGACGATCTCACGCATCACGCGCGCGCCTACCGCGAGCTCTCGCTGCTCCTGCGGCGGCCGCCGGGACGCGAAGCCTTCCCCGGCGACATTTTCTACATACACTCACGAATGCTCGAAAGGGCGACGCATCTCAGCAAGGAACGGGGCGGCGGCTCGCTGACCGCGCTGCCCATTATCGAGACCACGGCGCAGGATATCTCGGCTTACATCCCGACGAACCTGATCTCGATCACTGACGGCCAGATTTACCTTTCGCCGACCTTATTCGAATTGGGAGTTCTGCCGGCGATCGATGTGGGGAAATCGGTTTCGCGGGTGGGCGGAGCGGCCCAGCGGCCCGCCTATCGAGCAGTGGCCGGGTCTCTGAAGCTGGCTTATTCCCAATTCGAGGAACTGGAATCGTTCGCTAAGTTCGGTACGCACCTGGATGACGCCACGCGTAAGACGATCGATCACGGGCAACGCATCCGAACGTGTTTGAATCAGCCGGAGTC
This sequence comes from Terriglobia bacterium, assembly GCA_963709215.1. Classification (GTDB taxonomy): domain Bacteria; phylum Acidobacteriota; class Terriglobia; order Bryobacterales; family Bryobacteraceae; genus BOG-234. The sequence goes on from CAVPVO010000003.1 coordinate 43,477, forward strand.
GCAACCGTGGTCGATGGTGGAGCAGATTTGCGTACTGCTGGCATTGACGGCCGAGCTGTTCGATGCGGTGCCGCTCGAAAAAGTGAAAGACGCCGAAGCGACGCTACAGAAGGCCGCGGCGCAGATCCCGGCGGAAATCGCGGGGCGATTCGCCACTGCGGATAAGTTGAGCGACGCGGATCGGAAGGCGGTACTGGAAATCGCCACGCGGACGCTGGCCCCGTTCCTGCCCCCGAAAGCCTCGCCAAAGTGAGCAAAGCGAGGTGAGCGGGGACATTCAGAGTTTACGGCACAGGATCGATGGTGCGGCAGATCTGCAAGGAGTTGTGCGCGCTATGAAGGCGCTGGCGGCTTCCAGCATCGGCCAGTATGAAAAGGCCGTCGCGTCATTGAACGATTACTATCGCACCGTCGAACTGGGGTTATCAGTGTGCCTGCGCGAGGCTGGTCCAGCTGAGCAAGTCAGAAGCGGCCAGCCGATCGGCGCCGTCGTCTTCGGTTCCGACCAGGGGCTGGTGGGCCGCTTTAACGAGGTGGTCGTGGACCTCGCCACCGAGACTCTCAGAAAGCATCCTGGACCTATACGGAAACTCTGGGCGGTGGGCGAGCGTGTCGGATCGCTCTTGACAGATGCGGGAACGGCGCCGGTCGACTTGTTTCCGGTTCCGGTTTCAATTGAGGGCATCACCCCGCTGGTGGGTCGGATTCTGATCGCGATCGAATCTGCTCGCGAGAAGGGCGAGGTGGTGAATGTTCACGTGTTTCACAACCTGCCGAAGTCCGGAGCCGTCTACGAGCCCGTCCACAGCCGGCTGCTGCCGCTCGACAGCGTGTGGCAAAGCAGAGTGACAAAGATCGCATGGCCAGGCAAAAGCCGGCCGGAAGTGATCGGCGGGTCCGCGGCGGCGCTGGCGGGGTTCATACGCGGATACCTGTTCATGCTGCTGTTTCAGGCATGCGCGGAATCGCTGAACAGCGAGAATGCCAGCCGTCTCGCTGCCATGCAGCGCGCCGAAAAGAATATCAAAGTCATCCTGGAAGACCTGAATCTGAAGTTTCATCGCGCGCGGCAGGCCTCGATCGATGAAGAGCTGTTCGATGTGGTTTCCGGATTCGAAGCTCTTGCCAGGAGAAGACGATGAAGATGAGAAGAAGATGAAATCAATTCACACGATTACCTGTTAAGCCCGAAAAGAAGCTAAAGCTGACTGAGTGGCCGACTATCGGGAACCTGGTGTGCGATTCGAAGCGAGGGTGACCTGAGGGTGAGCTGAAAACTGTGTAAACGTTCTCCGGCGACACTGGGAGAACGGAATGAAGAAGACGAAGCGGCCCTCGCCGGTAAGTGACGAACTGATAGACGAGTGGCTTAAGCAGGGGCGAAAGCCGGAAGACGTAAACGAGCTTTTGAAGCAGTTCACCAAGCGGGTGGTCGAGCGCGCCATGCAGGGAGAGATGGCCGAGCACCTGGGCTACGAGAAGCACGATCCGGAGGGCAACAACAGCGGCAACAGCCGGAACGGGGTGACCTCCAAAACCCTCAAAGGGGATTTCGGCGAAGTGGAAGTGGAGACGCCGCGCGACCGGAACGGGGAGTTCGAGCCGCGGATGGTCAAAAAGAACCAGACGCGCTGGGCCGGGTTCGACGACAAAATCCTTTCCATGTATTCGCGCGGCATGAGCACACGCGACATCCAGGGACACCTGGAAGAGATGTATGGGGTGGAAGTCAGCCCCAGCCTGATCAGCGATGTGACCGACGGCGTAATGGAGCAGGCGCGAGCCTGGCAGAACCGGCCGCTGGACTCTTTTTACGCGATTGTGTTTCTGGACGCGCTGTACGTGAAAATGCGGCACGAAGGCCGGGTGGAAAATCGGGCGGTCTACGTGGCGATCGGCATCAATCTGGAGGGCCGGAAAGACGTACTGGGGTTATGGACCGGCGCCTCGGAAGGGGCAAAGTTCTGGCTCGGTGTGCTGACCGAATTGCGGAATCGCGGCGTCAAAGATATTTATCTGGCCTGCGTGGACGGACTGAAAGGATTTCCGCAGGCGATTGAATCGGTCTTTCCCCACACCCAGGTGCAACTCTGCATTGTGCATATGATCAGAGCCAGCCTGAACTACGTCACCTGGAAAGATCGCAAGCAGGTGGTGGCGGATCTGAAACCGATCTACAAAGCGGTGACCGCCGATGAAGCCGAGCGTCAACTGACGCAATTCGAGGAAGAATGGAAGTCCCGGTATCCGGCGATCAGCCGGCTTTGGCGTGACCACTGGGAGCGGATAATACCGTTCTTCGCGTTCCCCGAAGAGGTGCGGAAAATCGTCTATACCACCAACGCCGTGGAGTCGCTGCACATGAGCCTGCGCAAAATCATCAAGACGCGCGGGTCGTTTCCCACCGAAGAAGCTGCCTTTAAGCTGCTGTACCTGGCCTTGGTGCGGGTGGTGGCGAAATGGGAAACCGTGCAGCACTGGAAGCAGATGCTGAACTACCTGGACACAATGTGCGGCGATCGCATCCAGGAAACGGGCGGCCTGCGCTAAAAGCAAAACGCTCAAAGCCCACCAGCAGGATGGGCGCTCCTCCCGCCGGAACCGCCCGTCCGCATACCGGTCGATAACAGAACGGTGCTCGCGCGCAAGGGTTCGCTCCGCCGCGCCGAAGCGGCGCGCCCTTGCGCCCTCCGCTCCGTTCTGTCAGGATGGTTTCGCGACGGGCGGCTCCGGCGGGATGAGCTAAGAAACGATTCTCTACGACCGGAACCCGAAAGCAAATCACGCCGCGAGCCGTTTACACGGATTCGCTCACACCTCCGGTGACCTGATTCCGTTCCCCGCAAGAACGCATGTTTTGCCAAACGAACCCGGCAACCTCAACAAAACAAACCACCGCCACCATTCACCGAACGAATCCCCTTCGCCCTCCGTTATCCTTGATGATGAAAGCGCACAGGCGAGACCGCGAGCAAAATGGTGAGCCCTGCGTCTGCCCTTGGGGTCAGGTCCATTGTGCGCGAAAAGGAAAAGAGTGCCAGCCTACGCCATCGAAACCGAAGGCCTGACCAAAGTCTTCCGTGCGCCCTTCTCCGGCCGCGAGCTTCGCGCCGTCGACGACATCTCCATTCGCGTCCCGGTCGGCTCCACCTACGGCCTTCTCGGACCCAACGGCGCCGGCAAGACCACCTTCGTCAAGATGCTGCTCTCCTGCACACACCCCACCGCCGGCCGCGCCCTGGTCTTCGGTCGGGACTCGCGCGACCCCGAAGCCCGCCGCCCCATCGGGTATCTTCCCGAGAACCACCGCTTCCCCACTTACATGACCGGGCGCGACATGCTTGATTTCTACGGCGCTCTCTCCGGCATGGACGCCGCCGCGCGCCGCCGCCGCATCCCTGAAGTTCTCGACCTGGTCGGCCTCGAAGAGCGCGCCCACAATCTTCGCCTCGGCAAATATTCCAAAGGCATGCTGCAGCGCGTCGGCCTCGCCCAGGCTCTCATCCACTCCCCGCGCCTGCTCGTGCTCGATGAGCCCGGCGACGGCGTCGACCCGGTCGGGCGCAAGCCACATCCGCGACGTTCTGCAGTCTCTCGAACAGCAGGGCGTGACGATCTTTCTGAACTCGCATCTTCTGGCCGAAGTGGAGCTCTTCTGCCGCGAGGTCGCCATCATTCAGAAGGGCAGCCTCGCGCTCACCGGCACGGTCGAGGAACTCACCAGCGGCAGCGGCTACCGCATCGAAGGCATGCACGTCCCGGAGACTCTCGAGACCGAACTGCGCGCCCGCGCCCGTTCCTGCTCCTCGAACAACGGATCGCTCCAGCTGCTCTTCGCCACCCGCGACGAAGCCAATCAGGCTGTCGATCTGCTGCGCTCCAATGGCTGCGAAATTGAATCGCTGGCCCGCACGCGCAGCACCCTCGAAGACGTTTTCATGAAGACGGTGGACACTCCATCCAGCGAAGCCCCCCAGGAAGCTGCCGCCAAATGAACATCACCCTTGCCCTCGTCCGCGATACCTTCCGCGAAGCTTTTGCGCGCCGAATCTTCTGGGGCTTTTTCGTCTGCTGCACCGCCCTTCTGCTCTTCCTGATCTTCATCATGCGCGTCGACGTGGTGCAGGGCGCTCTCGCCACCGTCACCATCTTCGGCCAGAGCGCGCGCACCATGGGCGTGACAAATCTCGTCGAGCAGACGCAGAGCGTGATCGCCATGGTTCTCTACTTCGCGGGCATGGCGCTCGCCGTCTTCGCCTCCGCCGGTCTGGTGGCCGCTGTTTTCGAGCCGGGACGCATCGAGCTTCTGCTTTCGAAGCCCGTCTCGCGCGTGCATCTGCTGCTCGGCCGCTATGTCGGCAACGTGCTCGTCGTCGCGGCGAATATCATCTATCTGGTCGCCGGCTCGTGGATCATCTTCGGCATTAAAACTAACGTCTGGGGCGCCGGCTTCCTTGTCTCCAGCCTCTTCACGATCTTCATCTTTGCCGTCCTGCTCGCCGTTCTCGTGCTGGTCGGCGTGCTCTGGGACAGTTCCGCCGTCGCCATCATGGTCACTTTCGCCATCATGATTGTGACGCCGATTCTCGCGCAGAAGACCACCATCGAGAGACTTCTGAGTTCGGAATGGTCGCGCGACCTGTTCCGTTTCCTCTACTACGTCCTGCCCAAAACCTCAGACGTCAGCGTCATCATCCGCCACCTCATTCTCAACCAGCCCATCGACAGCTGGATGCCCGTCTGGTCTACCGCGATCTTCGGCGCAGTCGTGCTCGCCCTTGGCCTCTGGCGCTTCCAGCGGAGGAGCTTCTGATGACCCTGATCTCCTGTGATTGTGGGGCAGCCTTTCCAGGCTGCGGACTCGCTTTCCAGCGCGTCCGGCTGGCCGCAAGGCCAGCGGTCTTCTTCTCCGCCCTCCTCGCCTTCCTCTTCGCCTCCGCGCTCGCCGCCCAGCCGCGCATCGACAACGTTCTCGAACGGATGGTCCCGCCCGGCGCCACCGGCCTTGTCGGCGCCCACATGGACCAGATCAAGCAGACCGAAATGTACCGAAGATGGTCGCCACCCAGGGAGGCTTGTCAGCAGCTCGATGAGTTCGCCCGCGAAACCGGCTTCGATCCCCGCCGCGATGTGCGCGAAATCCTGTTCGTCACCGAAGCTCCCCGGCGCCGTCCTGCTCGCCCGCGGCAATTTCCATCTCAAGCCCGGCGGTACTGAAAGACATGCACGAAGTCCCGCCAGGGCCAGTACGACATCTGGCGTGCGCGGCAAAAGCGGCTTCTGCATTCTCGATTCGACTCTCGCGGCCGCGGGTGACCTCGAGCCATCACCGACAGCCCTCGAAGAGTGGACCTCGGGCTCCCACACCGTCCGCTAAACGCACTCCTTGGCGCGTCTCCGCCGTCAATCCGCAGAATCAGGTCTGGGGCATCTCCACGGGCTGCGGAAACTTTCTCGCCGACCACCCCCCGCCTCCGGTTCCGGCCTCGATTTCACGCGATCTTCCGCAGCCTGCAGGACTACTGGTTCCAGGCCGACTTCACCGCCGGCATGCGCGCCGAAATCCACGGCGATCACAGCCACCGAAAAGGACGCCATCAATCTGCGCGACGCCGTGCGCGGCTCGTCGGATCTGGGCCGCCTCAACGTACCCGGAAAACCAGACCGGACTCGCTCAAAGTCTGGGACGGCATCACAGTCGAACAGCAGGGCCGTGACATCGCCATTCACGCCGATATGCCGCAGGAACTCATCGACAGAATGGTGCGCATGCTCAGTGCGGCCCGGCGGCGCCGCCGGATCCGCAGCAGAGCCGGGTTGTCAGCAACAGCGCGGGCCTGTAGTAACATAAGGGATTAACCCACCTATTAAGGTTCCCGAAATGCAGAACGCGTTGTTATCGAAGTTTGTCGAAAAGAACCGCCGCGCCAATCTGACCGCTTTCCGTCCCGGCGACACCATCAAGGTTCACGTCAAGATCAAGGAAGGCGACAAAGAGCGCATCCAGATTTTCGAAGGCACCGTGCTGGCCCGCAAGAACACCGGCATGGGCGAAACCATCACGGTCCGCAAAGTCAGCTTCGGCCACGGCGTCGAGCGCATCTTCCCGCTGAACGCCACCATCATCGACCACATCGATGTGGTCCGCACCGGCAAAGTCCGCCGCGCCAAGCTCTACTATCTGCGCGGACTGAAGGGCAAAGCCGCCCGCCTCAAGGAACGCAGCTTAAGCCTCAGGCAGGGCGACTCGATGGCCCGCGCCGCACAACCGAATCACAGTCAAACGCCCGCGCTGGAAGTGCCAGGGAAATCTCGAACGGGAACTGCGCGCGCGCGGTTTCGCGTTCATCGCCGGCGCCGACGAAGTCGGCCGCGGCTCGCTGTTCGGCGCAGTCGTGGCAGGCGCGGTCATTCTTTCGCCCGACGCTCCCATTCGCGGGCTCAACGACAGCAAGCAGATCGATCCGGATCGCCGCGAAGTGCTCGCCGAGCGCATTCGCGAACGCGCCGTCGCCTGGGCCGTCGCCGCCGTCGATGCCGCCACTATCGACCGCATCAACATCTACGAGGCTTCGCGCCTCGCCATGAAGACCGCCGTCCAGCAGCTCAATCCCGCCGCCGATTTCGTGCTGGTCGACGCCGTTCCCCTCGACCTTCCCCTTCCCCAGCAGCCTCTCATTCAGGGGGACGAGCGCTGCCACGCCATCGCGGCCGCCTCCATCATCGCCAAGGTCTATCGCGACCAGATGATGCGCGAGTGGGACAACTTCTATCCCGAATACGGCCTGCGCAATCACAAGGGCTACCAGGCGCCCGAGCATATGGCGGCCATTCGAACGCTACGGCCCCACCCCGCTGCATCGCCTCAGCTTCGAACCGGTGCGCCGCTACGCTCTTTTCTCGCCTCTCCCGCGCGACCGCCAGATGGAGATGTTCGCCGCCGGTATGAGCGATCAGCCCACGCCAGCGTCGACCCGGCAGTCGCACCCGGCGATCCGATCATGACTCCGCCCGGTCCCGGCTGGTTCCAGCGCCTGAGGTCGGTGCTGTTCATCATCTTCTGCTTCGAACTCGGGCTCTTTCTGCTCGATTTATCCGTGGACCGACGGCTGGAGCGACAACTATTTCGCCTGGGCCGCCGCGCGCGGCAGCCTGCAGACGCTGGCATGCGTTCTGGAACAACAGCTACGTGCGCGGCGGCGTCAGCGGCCTGGGCGTCGTCAATCTCTGGATCGCCATCGCCGAAGTGTTCCGCATGTTTGCGCGACACGCCGTACAGTAGAACCCGAATCATGCATCTCGGCGAAGCCATGAGTTTCAGTCTTCCAGGCCCTGCGGCAGAATCCGGTGCGTTCCTTTCTCACCGGCCTCGGCATGGTGATCGGCACCGCGTCGGTCATCCTGGTTGTCACCATTTCTCTCACCAGCCAGAACTACATCCTCGAGCAGATCGAAGGCGTCGGTTCGAACATGATCTTCGCCTCCTATGAAGTCGGCACGCAGGCATCCTCCGCCGAAGTCAACGCCGATTTCATCAAGATCGCCGACGTCCAGGCCATTCGCCAGCAGCTTGCCGGACAGCATCGTCGCCGCCACCGGCATCGAAAGCAACTACGATTCCACTGTTCATCAACGGCAAGGAGGAGCGGCTCCTCGTCATCGGTTCCGACGAGTTCTACAAGCCCGTCCGCAATCTGGTCGTGCTCTCCGGCCGTTTTCTCGACGCCGAGCGACGTCGATCTCCGGCAGCAAGTCGCTCTGATGACCGAGAAACTGGCCAAGCGGCTCTACGGCAGCGACGCCAACGCCGCCTCGGACAGACCATCAAAATCCACGGCCTGCAGTTCACCGTCATCGGCACGTTCAAGGAAAAGGTCGAGAGCTTCGGCCAGTCCGAGCTGAACGACGAAACGCTGCTCATTCCCGATCACCGTCCAGCAGTATTTCATCCCGTCGAGCGCATCGATCCGCTCTACGTTCAGGTGCGCGCGCCCGATCAGGTCGAAGCCGTCACCCGCAGGTCAAAGAGATTCTCGAAAGCCGCCACCGCGCCGGCGCGTCGTATAAAGTCGAAAACCTCACCGGCATTCTGAATGCCGCCAAAAGCATCTCCCGAATCCTGACGCCTCGTGCTGGTGCTGGTCTCCGCCATCGCGCTGGTCATCTCCGGCATCGGCATCATGAACATCATGCTGGTCACCGTGACCGAGCGAACGCGCGAGATCGGCGTCCGCATGGCGGTCGGCGCATCGCGCCGCGAGATCCTGCTGCAATTCCTCACCGAAGCCGTCCTGATCAGCCTGGCCGGCGGCGATCGTCGGCATCCTGGCCGGCGTGGCCCTGCCGCTCAGCGTGCAGTATTTTCGTCGACAATATCCGCATCCCGATCTCCCTGTGGTCGGTCGGCATTGCCTTCACGGTGTCCAGTCTGGTCGGTCTTGATTTTCGGCATGCTGCCCGCCAGCCGCGCCTCGCGCTTGAACCCGACCGAAGCGCTGCGCTACGAATAGTTCATGCGCAAATTCGCATTGTTGCTGGCGCTTGACTTCTTCAGCCCGACGCCGAAACTCATACTTTAACTCTGAAACAGGCTGTCGCCCGCGCCCTCGCGCAGAACCCCGAAGTCGTCATGGCGCGTCTCGATCAAACTGAAAGCTTCGCTCGCCGTGCGTGTCGCGAACAACCCCTTCACGCCGCACGTCGGCGTGGGCAGCGGACTCGCCTACACCAACGGATTTCCCGCTGAGCATCGAAGGCTCGGCGCCCGCCGTCTTCGAAGCCAAAGCCAACGAATATCTTTTCAACAGGCCGCAAAGCTATGCCGTCGCGCAGGCGAAGGAATCGGCCCGCGGCGCAGGCTTCGCCGCCGGCGAGAAGAGCGACGAGATCGCCTACCGGGTCGCTTCCCTTTACATCGACGCCGATCGCGCCGGCCGCCTCGCCGATTCCGCCAGAAGCAGGTCGAAAGCCTTCGAAAAGGTCCTCGAAACCGCGCAGGCGCGCGTTGAAGAAGGCCGCGACCTGCCGATAACCGCGCAGGAAGCGAACGTCAATCTGCTGCGCGGCCGCCAGCGTCTGGTCACGCTCGAAAGCGATCGCGATTACGCCGCCCACAACCTCGCCGCCACGCTCGGATGGAACGCCGACGATGTCGTTACGCCGGTGGCCGAAGACCGCGCCGCGCCCGCCATCCCTGCTACCGAGGAAGCGGCCGTGCAAACGGCCCTCAGTGCCAGCAAAGAACTCAAGCGTCTCGAATCGAATTACACCGCCAAAGGCCTCGAGATCAAAGGCCGACAAATCGCAGCGCCTGCCGAAGGTCGATCTCGTCGCCCAGTACGCCCTGCTCACCAAGTACAACAACTATCAGAATACTTCGCCACGTTCACCGCGCAACAACGGCGAGATCGGCGCTTCCATTGAGATGCCGGTCTACATCGGCGCCGGCGCCAAAGCCGAAATCGAGCAGGCCGAAACCGAACAGCAGCATGTCCGCGCCGAAGCGAGATCGTCATGCGCAATAGAATCATCGCTCGATATCCATCAGAGCTACCAGGAGATCCGCAAAGCGGACTCTCGCCCGCGAACTCGCCCAGGCGGATCTCGATCTCGCGCGCGCGCAGCTTTCCGTCGTGCTCGCGCAGATGAGCGAGGGCCGGGCGTCTCTGCGTCAGGTTGAAGAAGCCCGCTTCAACGAAAACGAAAAATGGATCGCGTTCTACGACGCGCAGTTCAACGCCGAGCGCGCCCGCTTCAATGTTCTGCGCCAGACCGGCGAACTGATGGCGGCTCTCGAGTAATGCCGCGCGTCGCCGTAATCGGCGGCGGCCTCGCCGGCCTCGCCTCCGCCGTCGCTCTCGGCAGCGCAGGATTCGAAGTCGACATCTACGAAGCCCGCAACTTCCTCGGCGGCCGCGCCACCTCCTGGCCCGTCGGCGGCGAAGATGCCGAGGTGATCGACAACTGCCAGCACGTCCTGCTGCGCTGCTGCGTCAATCTGCTCGACCTCTATCGCCGTCTCGGCGTCGAAGACAAAATCCGCTTCCATCGCGAATTCCATTTCATCGAACCCGGCGGCCGCACTTCCGTCCTCAAGCGCGGCATGCTTCCCGCCCCGGCGCATTTTTTCGGATCGTTCTTGAAGCTGAAGTTCCTGAGCGTCGCCGACAAGATCGCCATCGCCCGCGCCATCCGCGCCATCCCGCGCGAACGCCGTCCCGCACCGATCTCGACCGCATCACCATGCTCGACTGGCTGCGCGAGAAACGCCAGACCCACGCAGCGCCATCGAGCGCTACTGGCGTCAGGTGCTGGTCAGCGCCGTCAACGAAGAACTCGACCGCATGGCGGCCGCCCACGGTTTTCAGGTCTTCTGGCTCGGCATGATCGCGCGCGCCGATTCCTACGAAATGGGCATCCCCGATGTCCCGCTGCGCGAACTCTACGACGAACAGTCGCTCGCCCGCGCCGGCGCGGTCCGGATCGCGCATCGCTCCGCCGTCACGTCAATCGAAACCGCCGACGCAAGCGTCCAGGCAATCCAGTCCGCCACGGGCCGCAATCGCCGCCGACTATTACATCTCCGCCTGCCCTTCGAACGCCTGCAGCCGCTGCTTCCCGACCTGCCCATCGAGTGGACACGCCTTCGAACACTCGCCCATCACCGGCATCCATCTCTGGTTCGATCGCCCGGTCACCACCCTGCCCGCACGCCACGCTGCTCGACCGCACCATCCAGTGGATGTTCAACAAGAGCGAAGGCCGCTACATCCAGGTCGTCGTCAGCGCGTCGCGCAGCCTCGCTCGAAACGCCGCGCAGGAGATCATCGATCTCGCGGTTCGCGAACTCGCCGAATTCTTCCCGCGCGTGAAAGAAGCGCGCCTCGAAAAAGCTCAGGTCATCAAAGAGGTTCGCGCGACATTCTCCGCCAGGCCCGGCCTCGAACCACTTCGCCCTGTTTCGCCGAACTCCGCCTGAGCAACTTCTTTCTCGCCGGCGACTGGACACGCTCCGGCTGGCCGGCCACTATGGAAGGCGCCGTGCGCAGCGGATATCTCGCCGCCGAAGCGGTTACGGAAGCCGCCGGCAGCGCCGCGTCGCTTTCTCCTGCCCGATATCGCATAATGGAGCCATGCGTAAGCTGTTCGGGTGGCCCTTCTGTCCCTTGCTCATTCTTCCGTTGTTCGGCGCATCGGGGACACAGCTGACCGTCCAGGTGAACTCCGCCGACACCGGGCAAGCCGATTGATCGCGCCAGCGTGATCGTGCAAGTTCCGCCACGGCCTGAATCCGGTGAAGATGAAAAAGATGATCACCGCCTGGGAAACCAAGACCAGCCAGGAAGGCACGGTCACGATTCCCGAACTCCCCATGGGCGAAGTCCAGATTCAGGTGATTGCCGAGCATTATCAGACATTCGGCGATATCTTTCAGCTCAACCAGCCGCGAGCAGACCATCGCGATCAAGCTGAATCCGCCGCAGCCGCAGTACTCGGAAGATTCTCAAACGAGGTCAGTACCCAAGTAACTCACTGAACCGTGACTGTGAGGGAGCGGCAACGTAACCTTCTTGCACGCTTCGGTGCCGGCTCCCCTCACGGTCATGGTTCGGAGTCTTTCCACACTACCGGAACGTATCGCAAGCCGCAATTTCGCCTTTATCCAGTCCTCGCCGAAACCACGTCTCCCTCTGCGCCGACGTTCCATGCGTAAACGTTTCCGGATTCACATACCCGCGCCCCATGCGCTGCAGCCTGTCATCGCCCACCGCTGCCGCCGCCCGCATCGCGGCATTCACATCGGTCTGATTGACGATCTTCCGCTGCGCCGTCGAATGCGCCCAGATTCCTGCAAAGCAATCGGCCTGCAGCTCCAGCTTCACCGAAAGCGGATTCGCCTCCCTCGGCTCTTCCTCGCGCAGCCTGCGCACACGCCCTTCAACGCCGAGCAGCTTCTGCACATGATGCCCGATCTCATGCGCAATCACATAAGCCTGCGCAAAGTCCCCGGGCGCGCCGAGCCTCCGCTTCAACTCATTGAAGAACTCCAGATCCAGATAGACCTTCTCATCCCCGGGACAATAAAACGGCCCTGTCGCCATGCTCGCTTTCCCGCAAGCCGACGCAATCGAGTTGCGGTACAGCACCAGCCGCGCGTGATGGTACGGCATATTCTTCTGCGCAGGCAGGATCCGGTCCCACGTCTTCTGCACATCGTCGAGCACAAACGAAACAAACAGCACCTCCGGCCGTTCGCGCTCATCCCGCGCTGTATCCGGCCGATGCACGGCGGCAGTCTGGGCAACTCCATGAAGCGATGCGAGAATCAGGACCACGGCAGCTTTCTTCATCGGCCTTCAGGATGCAACGATAGAGGCATCTGAATCAAGCTGTCAGCTGGCAAACCCTTCTCCGCTTCGACAAGGGCAAGATCGCACTTGAAATCGCGATCCGCAACACAATCGGCGTCGTCATTCCTCTCGTCGTCGGGGCCGCGCTTGGAAATCCGGCCGCCGGAGCCGCCGGTGCTCTGCCCGCACTCAGTGTTTCCTACTCCGACAGCCGCGACCCCTATCCCGCCCGCGCGCGTCGCATGCTGCTTGCCACCGCGCTCGTGTCCTGCGCCGTCACCCTGGGCGCGCTCGCCGGGCGCAGCATCCCCGTCGCGGTCTCGGTCTCCACGCTGTGGGCATTCGGCGCCGGCCTGATGGTCCTGTTAGGACTGCAGGCCGGCAACCTCGGCGTCACCACACTGGTCTCGCTGGTTGTCTTCGCCGCCCGCCAACTCTCGCCCTTGCAGGCAGCCCAGTCCGGCATAATCGCCCTGCTCTGCGGACTCCTCCAGACGCTCCTCGCCATCGCCTTCTGGCCCGTGAACCGTTACCAACCCGAGCGAAAGATTATCGGCTCTCTCTACCACGCCCTCGCCGGACTGTGCGTCTCACCCGCCGGCGAGGGCAACGCGCCGCCCGCCACCGCGCAGCTCGCCGAAACGCAGAAGGTTCTCGCTTCTCTCTCCGGGGACCGCAGCCGCCAGGCGGAGCGCTACACGTTTCTGGTCAATCAGGCGGAGCGCATGCGCCTTTCACTTCTCACCCTCCGCCGCCTGATGCACCGCATCGAAAGAGACCCGGACGGAGCCGAAGCCGCCGCCGCGGTTGGGCACATCCTCGCAGCCACATCGACCACCCTGGAAGAAGCCAGCCGCGCCATCGTCGATGGCACGCCGATTCCCCCTGATCACCTTCGCGAAGCGGCACGGCAATTCCGGCAGTTCACGCAGCACAAAGGTTCACCCTTTCTGATGGCAGTGATTCGCGACGCCTCGCACCAGATTGACGCGCTCGGCGGCCAGATCCGTGCCGTTCGCGGCATCACTTCAGCGTCTGCGCTGAAAGCCGCGCCGGAAGCATCGCATCCGGCCATAACGCAGGCCCTGCCAGAAAATCCAACATCGCTCCCGGCTCTTATTCGTGCCAACCTGTCATTCCAGTCGACAGCTTTTCGCCATGCGCTGCGCCTGGCGGCCTGTGTCGGCGCAGCCGAATCCCTCGGCCAGTTTCTCAGCCTCGAGCGCACGTACTGGCTTACCATCACCATCGCGATCGTCCTCCGTCCGGATTACTCGTCTACATTTACCCGCGGCATCCTTCGCATCGGCGGTACCCTCGCGGGTCTCGCTCTCGCCACCGGCCTGTTCCACTTCCTGCATCCCGGGACAACTCTCGAGATCGTGCTGCTGGCCGTTCTCGCCTTCCTGCTGCGCTGGATCGGCCCGGCGAATTACGGCGTCTTCGTGACGGCAATCAGCGCCTACATCGTTCTCCTGATGGCGGTCGCCGGCGTGAGCCCGCGCAGCGTTATCGTCGCGCGCGCCATCAACACTGTCCTCGGCGGTGCCGTCGCGCTCGCTGCGTATCGGGTCTGGCCCACCTGGGAACGCACCCAGGCAGGACCAGTCCTCGCCGATCTCCTCGATGCCTACAAACAATATGCCCGCAGCGTTGTCGACGCTTACATCACCGGCGCGGACAACGAAGCCCTGCGCAATCGCACGCGTTTGAAAGCTCGTCTCGCGCGATCCAACGCCGAAGCTATGATCGATCGCGTCGCCGCCGAACCCGGCGTCACTGTCGAGCGCGCCAATCTTCTCAGCGGCATTCTCTCCAGTGCGCACAATTTTGTACGCGCCGTCATGTCGCTTGAATCCGGCCTGAACCTCCACCGCCACGAACACGTTCGCGCCGCTACGATGGAATTCACCGCCAGTGTTGATGCCACCCTCGACAGCCTCGGCGCCGCGTTCCGTTCTTCCGAGCCCGCCCTCCGCCTGCCTGATCTTCGGGAATCCTGGAACACCATGCTTGCCGCATCGAACACCGACTCCGCCCAGTACACGCTCGTCAGCACCGAATCCGACCGCATCGTCACCAGCCTCAACACCCTAGCCGATCAATCCGCGCAATGGTTGGTTCAATGAGCTGGCCCCGTGAGCCGAAGTGATACAAAACCGACTCGCGTGTTACGATGAGGCTTACGTAATCCCGCCCTGTATTTTTAATCAGTTACATGAATCTTCGTTCTCTTTTTAGTCTTTTTTCGTCCGATCTTGCTATCGACCTCGGCACTGCCAATACTCTGGTCTATGCCAAAGGCAAAGGCATCGTCGTCAATGAACCCTCCATCGTCGCGCTGAACAAAAACACCGGCGAAGTCGAAGCCGTCGGCAAAGAAGCCAAGGAGATGCTGGGCCGCACTCCAGGCAATATCGTCGCCATCAAGCCCATGAAAGACGGCGTCATCGCGGATTTCAAAGTCACCGAGAAGATGCTGAATTACTTCATCCAGAAGGCCCACAACCGCAAGATGCTCGTGCATCCGCGCATCGTTATCGGCGTGCCCAGCGAGATCACGCAGGTGGAAAAGCGCGCGGTTATGGATTCCGCGTATCGCGCCAAAGCGAGCGAAGTCCATCTCGTCGAACAGGCCATGGTCGCCGCCATCGGCGCCGGTCTACCCATCACCGAACCCTCCGGCAACATGGTTGTCGATATCGGCGGCGGCACCACCGACATAGCCGTGATCTCGCTCTCCGGCATCGTCTATTCGCGCTCCGTGCGCGTCGCCGGCAATGCCATGGACGACGCCGTGATGCTCTACCTCAAACGAAAGTACAACCTGCTGATCGGTGAGCGCACCGCCGAAACCATCAAGATGGAGATCGGCTCCGCGTTTCCTCTCGATAAGCAGCAGAGCATGGAAATCAAAGGCCGCAACCTCATCGAAGGCGTTCCCAAGACGATCACGGTGAACGATGCCGAAATCCGCGAAGCTCTGTCGGAGTGCATCGCGACCATCATCAACGGTATCCGCGTGGCTCTCGAACGCACACCGCCCGAACTCAGCGCGGACATCAGCGATCGCGGCATCGTTCTGACCGGCGGCGGCGCATTGATCAAGAATCTCGATAAGCGCATCCGCGAAGAAACCGGCTTGCCTGTCTCGATTGCAGACGACCCGCTCGCATCCGTCGTGCTCGGCACCGGCCGCATGCTCAGCGACTTCAAGCTCCTGCGCAAAATCTCCATCGATTAACCGGACCCTGCCAGGCGAAAATAGCAATGTAGGCTCGCGGCGCCATGGAATCCATCTTCCGACCGTTACCGGAACATCATTGTCCTGCTGATTGCCATCTTCGCGCAGCTTGTTCTGCTCGCCTGGCAGGTGAAGAGCGACAACGACGTTCCCATGGTGCGGGTCTGGGCCGTCACTGCCGTGGCGCCCGTCGCCAGCGCCATCGAAGCCCTGCGTAACGGCACCACCGGTTTCTTCAGCAACTACTTCGAACTGCGCAACGCCCGCGAACAAAGCCGCCAGCTGCGCACCGAAGTCGATCAGCTGCGGCTGGAAAACCAGCTGCTCAAGAACGACCTCGCCTCCGCCCAGCGCGCCGAAGCCCTGGCGGGTTTCCAGGCTCACAATCCTTCGAAGATGATCGGCGCCCGCGTCATCGGCGCCACGCCCGGTGTCGGCTCCAAGTCGCGTGCTGATCGATCGCGGCAGCGCAGTCCGGCGTCCGGCGCGGCATGGCGGTTGTCACACCCGACGGCATCGTGGGCGAGGTAATTGCGGTCTTTCCCTTCGCCAGCCAGGTTCGCTCCGTCACCGACCCGGGCTTCGCGGCTGGCGTCGAATCGCAGAAGAATCACGTCCACGGAGTGCTGAAAGGCCTGGGCAGCAGCAGCGCGCGCGTCGATTTCGTTCCCACCGGGCAAAAGGTGGAAGTCGGCGAAATGTTCTTCACCTCCGGCGAGGACCGCATCTTCCCGAAGGGTCTGCCGGTCGGCAAAGTCACCAGCGTCCGCGAAGGAGCGAATTTCCAGGACATGACGGTTCAGCCCGCCGGCGCTGAATCGGCCCCGGAGGAAGTGCTGGTGATCATCGATCCGGTGCATCAGGCCATCCCGGACGCCCCCGCCGCCGACACCCCCGTGTTCCTCGCGCCCGACGTGGACAACTCAGGTGACGACACGCAGCAGACTGGTGGTGGCGCGCTCACCACCGCCGACAAGCTGCGCGACGAGTACAAGAAGATCGGTGATGCCCAGAAGCATGTCTTCGGCGTCGGCAATCCCGGTACGCTGCCGCCGAATTTCAACCTGAAGGTGCCCGGCGTGAATGCCCCGGCCCAATCCTGCCGTGGCGACACCCGCGCCTGACAAAACGCCGCCTGACAAACCGGCTCCCGCCGCGAAGCCCGACGTTTCCGCGACCACCGCTCAACCCCGCGCGGCCGCCCCGCTTCCCAAGCCGGCGCCCAGGCCCGTGCCACTGCCCGTGCCGCCGCCAGCGAAAGATCCGCAGCCCTGATGGATTACCCTGCGGGCAGCCGCATCATGGTGGACAGCGCGCGGCAAGTGCGCTCCGCGACGTATCCGGTGTGGGTCTTTTTTGCCGTCCCGCTCGGCGCGCTGCTGATCCAGGTCTACCTGCCGCTGTTCGAGACGCTGCGATTTGTTTCGCGCATCGAATTGCCGCTGCTGGTCACGATCTACTTCGCACTGATGCGGCGCTCGCAACTGCGGGGCCTCGCCATCGGCGTGACGCTCGGCCTCGCGCAGGATTCGCGTTTTCCAGCAGCACATCGGGATGTACGGCATCTGCAAGACGCTGGTCGGCTATTTCTCGGCTTCCATCGGCATGCAGTTCGATGTGGAGCACGCCTTCGTCCGCCTGGTGCTGTGTTTTTTCTTTTACCTGTTTCACCAGTTTTTTTACTGGGTGCTGCAGCGACGCTGCTGGACCAGCCCGCCGTATTCGATATCCAGACAGAACTGATCTCGGCGGCTCTGAACGCGGTAATCGGCGTGCGCTCTGTTTCACTTCCTCGACAAGCTGCGCAAGCGCGAGTAGCCCTGTACCGCCGGCGGTCTTGCCGCCGGTTGTCTTACACAGCTAAGACCAGCCGCAGGCTGTCAGCGAAGGTTCTGAGTTTATTTTCGAGAATGCTCTGGAGCGGTCGTACGTTGGTTGTGAAACCGCATTGCTATCGCGCGATCGGCGAAAGCAGCGCAGGCGTCAGCTGCGGCGTGTTCTTGAAGAAGTTCTCCGATGCGAGACGCCGGTAAACGTCGCCCGCGACTTCGGACGCCAGTGGCTCCGATCGATGGGCGTGCCGCCCGTGAGCATCACAACCACCACGAGCTTCCGTCCGCCGGTTTCGTTGAACGACCCAAACCAGCCAAGATGCGTGCGGCCCTCGCTGCAGGTGCCGGTCTTGCCCAGAATTTCGTCTTCCTGTTTGGCCCGCACGGCGGTGCCGAACTCAACCGCGCCCCTCATCCCCGGCTTGATCTGCGTCGATCAGGTTGCCGATATCCAGATGCCGTTTGACCTGCGGCTCGAACGCATTCACCTCTTCCTGCGACCGCGGATACTGCAGCCAGTACAGCGTTCCGCCGTTGGCGACTGCGCTCATCAGACCCGGCCAGTTCGAGCGGCGTCTGCGAAATCTCCTCGCCGAAACTGGTGAGCATCCCCATGCCGCCGTTCGCCGGCGGAGCCGGCGGAAAGTACCCGGCATGCTCGCCCTCGATGTTCATTCCGGCCTTCTCGCCGTAGCCGAACAGGTGGGCGTAGTAATTCATGCGCTCGTAGCCGAGCTTGACGCCCAGGTTGGCGAAATAGGCATTGATCGAATAGGCCAGCGCGTCGGTCAGATCCATCGACCGCCGGCTGTAGAACTTGATCGGGCTGGTGCGTTCCACGAGCCCTTCGCGCAGCGCCGCCAGCGCCACCGACACCTTGACCGTGGAGCACGGCTGAAAACCGCCGCCGAGCGCCAAAGGCTGATTCACAATGCTCAGAACGCGCCCGTTGGTCGGATCGGCCACCACGATCGCACCGTTCAGAGGGCCCAGCGCGTCCACCGCCGCCTTGCGAACCGTCAGATCTTCGCCGTCCACTTTGTCGTTCGAGACGGAATCCTTATAAGTGGGTTCGTCCCAGGTCTGGACCCAGTTTTTCCGCGGCTTGGCCGCAGCAGCGGCGAGGGGCTTAACCGCTGTTGCAGTGACTGCGCGCTTGGCGCCGCCACCGTCATTGTGTGGACGCCCGCTGTCGCGGCCGCCGCTTTCGTGGTCTTTTTCTTTTTGTGGATCTTCGTCGGCGTGGTCACCGCGAAGGCTGCTCCGGTCACGAGGCCGACGACACAGCAGCGAGATGCGGTCGTCCGTACCAAACCGAACGGCACGAGATTTCATCAAACGCGATTGCGCGGAATTCCGGGGAGCAGCCGGAAAATCATATTTTGGCGCTTTTGTCGCCCAAGGTCAACAGTTTATATCGCACTTCCATTTCAGGACAACCGTCTACTTTTAGTCTATCGTCACATAAAGTTCGATGCCGAGATGCCTTTTCCGAAACATTTAGGAGATTTAATGTACCCGCCCGGCCCGCCAAAATCCCGTCAGCCCCGTCGAAGACCCGTGAGCCTGAAGACGCCGACTTTATCACGTTGAAGCGGCACATTGTGGAGTGCAACGCTGCCCCCGCCTGATCCGGCACTGCCAGCGAAGTCGCGCGCACCAAACGCCGCGCCTAGCTCGACTGGAACTACTGGGGTAAACCCGTGCCTTCCTTCGGTGACTCTCGGCCCGGCTGCTGATCCTCGGACTGGCTCCCGGCTGCTCATGGCGCTAATCGTACAGGACGTATGTTCACCGGAGATCGTTCCGGCGACTTCCTGTACCGATCGCTTTATCGGGCCGGCTTCGCCTCCCAACCGGAAAGCCGCACGCCGAAGACGGACTTCAGCTGTCACGACGCCTGGATCACCGCCGCCGGCACACTGCGCGCCGCCGGACAACAAGCCCACGCCCGAGGAATTGCGCAACTGCCGGCCGTATCCTCGAACGCGAACTGGAACTGCTCACGAATCTTCAGGGTTGTGGTCGCCCTGGGAAAGATCGCCTTCGACACTTACCTCGGCGATCCTGAAGAGCCGCGGCGCGATCGAACGCCTTGCCGATTTCCGCTTCGGCCACGGCGCTGCTGTATGACGACCTGCTGCCCTGCCCTGCTTTGCTCTTATCACCCGAGCCAGCAGAACACTTCGACCGGAAAGTTGACTCAGGCCATGCTGGATGAGATGTTCGCGCAGCGCCGCGCGGCATTATCCGATCCGGACCAGATCCCGCTGCACCGCGCCGGTAGTCGCCGGCCGAATTCGCGGTGCACGAACACGTTGACTTCCGAGCGCACGCCGAAATCCTCCAGATAAATCCCCGGCTCGACCGAGAACAGCGCGCCCGGCAGAATGCGCCGCTCATCGTGCGTTTCGAGATTGTCCATATTCGCGCCCGTTCCGTGCACTTCGGTCCCGATCGAGTGGCCGGTGCGATGGACAAAGCGATCCGCCATAACCGCGCTCGCGAATGTAGCTGCGCGCCGCGTCGTCCACTTCGAATCCGCGGATTTCGCGCTTCCGACTTCACTGCGTCCGCGACAGCTTCGATCGCGCTTGGTCTCGCGCGTCCCGCACGATTTCGAAAACCTGCCGCACGCGCTCCGGCGGATCTCCGCAGAAACCCGTCCACGTGATGTCGTAATAGACCGCATCCGGCTGATCGAGCTTCGCCCACATGATCGAGCAGCACAAAATCGCCCGGGCGAACCGGCGCGCTGGTCTTCGCGCGGCGGCTCGTAATGCGGATCGCCGGCATGAGCGTTCACCGCCGACGATCGGCCCGCTGTCGGTCACCATGCCGGCTGCTTGGAATTGCTCGCAGAATCCAGTCGCTGAACCGTCAACTTCGTCCACGCCGGCTGCCGAGCTTCGCCGCCGATGAACCGGAACGCTTCGGCGCAAACCTGGTCCACCCGCCTGCCGGCCTCCAGATGAGTGGCGAACTGCTCATCGTTCAGACAGGCCTCGAACTCCTGAATCAGTTCGGCGGATGTGACAACTTCGACTCCCTGCGCGCGCACCAGTTCGATCGTGCCCGCGTCCACCATCGCCACATACGGCACCGCGCACAGCGGCGAGTACTGCATGGCGACGCGTCTGCACCCTTTCAGCAGCCGCGCCAGCCCGGCATGCTGTTCCTGCCAGCTGGAATACTTGCGTTTCTCTCCCGGCAGCGCATCGATGACGCCCGACTTCGATCGCGGTGCACCAGGCCGCGCGGCTCGCCCGTTCGCCGGGAATCAGGTAATACCAGCGCCGCGTGACGTGCCGCGGCGGCATGAAGCCCGAGCACCCGATACGCCAGCGGGTCGCGTATGGTGATGATCGAAAAACAGCCAGCCGTCAAGCTTTTCGCGGCGCAGCGCTTCCTGAATCCGGGCGAGGTCCATGCGATTCGAGAATAGCGCGTTCGAGAGACGCCGCGATCGACGCCGTCGAGCTCGACGATCTTCAGTCGAGCCGGTTGACCCGCTGACGAATCCGCACATTGCCGCTGCGGGCACCCCGGCGAGCTCTGCGCGAGGAAACGGACGATCGCCTCGATTCGCCTTGCCATCTACCGGCGGCGCCGCGACGTGCAGCTTCCACGCGTCGCCGTATCTGCCGGCGAATTCCGTCCTGCGCGCGCCGGCGCGGACCTTAAGCGTGAGTCGGGCTTTCATCTGCGCACTGTCTTCCGCCACGCGATCCGCGCGCGCAGATCGGTCACACCCGCCGCCTGGCGCGGCGAAATCACTTCGAAGGAAAGCACGTCGTCCAGCCAGTCGTGGCTCGATCCGTCCGGCATACTGCGTCGCGACGGTCACCGTGTAGTGCTGCGGCGTGAGCCAGCATTCGAACTGAAAATCGATATCGAGCTCTTCGCCCGGCTCGAACTCGCCCAGATCCACCTGCTCGATTCCGGTGTTCGTCCCGTAGATCTCCATGCCGATGCGATTGCGGATCAGGATACCGACCATCGGCTGCCACGCCGCCGCCGGAAAACGGTGCGAATCCGAATCGTGACCCGCTCGCCGCTCGAAACAACGCCGCATGGCTCGCCCGTTCTCGTCGAGCAGCGTGACATCGAGGATCTCGCTCGATCCGTCGCCATGCCGGTTACTCGCCGCCGAGATGCATGCGGCCGGTCGCTCTGCTCGAACGCCTTCTGCCGCTCCAGCACCACGCCGATGTATTTGTCGATCACGTGCTTCGGCTCGCCTTCCGCTTCGATGCGCCCGTTCAGCAGAAAAATCGCCCGGTTCGAAAGCTGCTTCACCAGCCCCAGATCGTGCGAGACAAACAGCACCGTGGTTTTCTTCTCGCGCAGTTCCTCGAACTTGCGGATGCAGCGGTTGGCGAACACCGCATCGCCCACCGCCAGCGCTTCATCCACGATCAGAATATCCGGATTGACATGGATCGCCGTGGAGAACGCCAGCCGCACATACATGCCGCTCGAATACTCTTTTACCGGCCGGTCGATGAATTCGCCGATCTCCGCGAAAGCTTCGATCAACGGCAGATTGCGCTGCATCTCGGCGCGGCTGATCCCCATGATTTCGCCATTGATGAAAACGTTTTCGCGCCCGGAAAATTCCGGATTGAATCCCGCGCCCAGTTCCAGCAGCGCGGCGACTCGCCCGCGCGTCACCACGCGGCCCGTGGTCGGCTGCAGAATGCCGCTGATCACCTGCAGCAGCGTGCTCTTGCCGCAGCCGTTCGGTCCCACCAGACTGACCACTTCGCCGCGCTCCACGCTGAACGAGATATCCCGCAGCGCCCAGAAATCCGTGTGCAGTGGTTTCTTTCGCAGCGGATTCAGTTCGCGAATGCGGTCGAAGGGCGTCCTGTACAGCCGATAGAGCTTCGAGACGTTCTGGACGAGCAGCAAATAACCAGTCTATGCGCACAAGCCGGACCACGACTTCCGGCGATTGGGCCGGACCCACGATACCCTCTTGGCAGGCTGCTGAAAAAGCTCTTTTCGTTGCCGCTTGCTGACGCGCGCGGTTCAGACTGTTTTCCGAACCGCGACCGTAAGGGAGTGGCAAGAAGCGTTCTTCAGCAGCCTGTTAGGACAGCTCTTCCGGCCAGGCCTGGCAGGACCCTGTTCGTCGCCGCCCGCGGAGCGATTTCCTGTACAAACGGCCATTGCACAAAGCTAACCGCCGGCTGACTAACTATCGGCCACTGAGTACCGGCGGTCTGAGCCGTTTAAGCAGCCTTGCCGGTTTACAGCGGTTAACCTGCTGTTTGCCAACTTCGGGCTGACGTTTCGATCAGTCCCCCTCCCTGACGGCATCTGCTTTTCGGCATATCCGGCAGAAAAATAAGCATCGCCCGGTTAACGAAGGGAGAGTCTGTTTACCGGTACAACGCACATTGAGTCAATGCGACATGTCCCTCTACGATCAGGTTGTAACTTGAGCGGGTCCACGATGAAAAACATGTTCGGAGAAATTACAATGAAACGCACACGATTCACTACCCCGCTGCTCACTCTTGCGGTGGGCATTGTCGTTAGCACCGCTTGTTGGGGGCAAGACGAAAAACTCTCCGTGGATCTGAAGAGACCCGATGTGGCCGAGGAGCTGGACGTAATAGTTCAGTACAAGCAACCTCCAACCAGCGCCGATCACCGCAATGTAACCAGGAGGGGCGGCATCCACCGGAACACGTTCAACAGCATCCGGGCTGGTTTGTATCACGTCCCGTCGTCCTCGCTGGCCCAGCTGGCTGCCGATCCCAACGTAGCGTATATCTCGCCCGATCGGCCGCTGCAAGGGCTGCTCGATCAGGCCGATTCCACCATCGGAGCAAGCGCAGCCGCGACTTACGGCCTCACGGGCGCGGGCGTTGGTGTCGCGGTGATCGACAGCGGAATTGGACCGTCCGATGACCTTTCCGGCAAAGTGGTCTACGAGCAGCAGTTTGTCGCCAACACTAATATTCAGGACGCGTTTGGCCACGGCACTCACGTGGCCGGCATCATAGCCGGTTCGGGCCTCGACTCGACCGGTTCGCAATATACGCGCACTTTCCACGGCGTGGCGGAAGGCGTCAGCCTGATCGACCTGCAGGTGCTGAATTCGACCGGCGCCGGTACCGACAGCGGCGTGATCGCGGCCATACAGGAAGCCATCACCCTGCGGAGCAAGTACAACATCAAGGTGATTAACCTTTCACTCGGGCGGCCGGTGCTCGAAAGCTATAAGCTCGACCCGCTGTGCCAGGCTGTGGAATCGGCATGGAAAGCGGGTATAACGGTCGTGGTGGCAGCGGGCAACTACGGACGGATGAACCCGACCACGACCTACGGCTACGGCACGATTACGGCTCCCGGCAACGACCCATACGTGATCACCGTGGGCGCCATGAAGGACATGGGAACATCAACACTGAGCGACGACCGCATCGCCACTTACAGCTCCAAGGGACCGACGCTCTACGACATGGTGGCCAAGCCGGATTTGGTAGCCCCGGGCAATCTGATCGATTCGACCCGCGGACAGGCGAGCAATATGGTCAGTAACTATCCGCAGGTCGGCATTAACTATAACCTGTATGCGACCGGAATCAACGGCACCTCGCCGAACTACATGCAACTCAGCGGTACCAGCATGGCGACTCCATTCGTGAGCGCGGCGGCAGCGCTGATCATTCAGCAGCATCCGACGCTTACACCGGATCAGATAAAAGCCCGGCTGATGCTGACGGCGGACAAGACGGTCTTCCCCGCCACCAGCAGCTATAAGGACCCAACGACGGGAATTACTTATTACTCTCAGTACGATATTTTCACGGTCGGCGCCGGCTATCTGAACGTCGCCGGCGCTTTGGCCAGCCCAACGGTTGCGCCGGCAGGCGATGCAGCCACTTCGCCTGCACTAGTGTTTACGACTTCGGGCGAACTGACGTTCGTCGGTGGGACGAACGTGGTCTGGGGTTCGAACTCTTCCTTCGCGGCGAATGTAGTCTGGGGATCGAACGTGGTGTGGGGCACCAACGTCGTCTGGGGCACGAATGTGGTTTGGGGTACGAGCAACCTGTTTCTCGACGCCGCCAATGTGGTGTGGGGATCGAACGTGGTCTGGGGCAGCAACGTGGTCTGGGGGTCTAACGTGGTTTGGGGTTCGACTTCTCTGACTTCGCAGTCTTCCGACACCGCATCCACGGTAATGGTGAATGGCGACGTCAATTGACCGGCTGACTGAGCGACGTGGCTCAGCCCGGTTCAATCGCCCGGCTAGCTGCGAACTCGCCGAAATTGGTACGCCGCGAGAATTCCAGCGCCTATGGCTAAAAGCGCCATGGTCCCCGGTTCTGGCGTGCTCGGGGCACTTTGCACGTCGAAACCGACTGTGTTCAGTATATTGATTTCCGCACCGCCGTCGTTGGTGATATTGAGATTGGCAAAGCCGGGACAGGCTTCACCGTCCTGGACATACGGTGCCGTGGGGCAGCCGAAATCCGTCACGAAGTCGCCGTAGTCTTCGCCATTCGGCAGAGTATTGAAGAAAAGGCCGTTCCCCAACGCATTCGTGACGCCTCCGTCGTAGGAAAGATAAGCGCCTGGTGTCGTGCTGAACGCGCTGTCGGGAATCAAATTGCCAGCGCTTTGATAGCGGAACAGGTCCGCCGCCGACTCGGCGCCATCACAATTGTTCATCAGGGTCGGGTCCTGCGTCTCGATGCACGAAACCGTTCCCAGCGCTTCGTCAGTCTCGTGTTCCACCACGGAGTAGAAGTCATAAGCGTCCGAGGCAATAGTCCCCATGCGATAGTACAAAGGCGTGGTGGGGTCGTTTGTGATCGTGAGCACGTCTTCGTAACACCCGGCGGCGCTTAAAGTGCAGCCAGGGTTTCCAGCAGAGTCAAAGCCCAGCAAATTGTTTGCGGAGATGCCCAGCGCTTCGCCGAGAGCGCCGCTGATCTCGACATCGGTGCCCGCGTACACAGGACTGGCATAGGTATTCAGAGAAGTCAGCGCCGAGGCTTGGTTCGGATTGCCGCTGGCGGCGGCATTGGCCGCGTAATCGCTCAGGTAAGTGCTGTAGGAAATCGTATTGTCAGGGTTCTCCCCCTGGCCGAGCCCTGTTGTTCCGTAGGTGATATAAATGTCCGCCGTCACGTTGCTGAACGTATTGTTGTAGTACCCGGCGACCGTTGTATTGAGATACGCGCACGTTGACGCAGCAATGCTGGGGTCGCACGTGTAGGAAATGCCGCCGGCGCTGGCCAGACTCGCACCGAACGCCAATCCGGCTGCGGCTGCCAGGAGTTGCTTAATGCTCATCGTTCTTCTCCTCCGCCCCGATGACCCCGTAATCGGGGCCTAAGGGGGTTATTAAGGTTAGCATGATGATTGGCCGGCCAGCCAGGCAAACTGAACGTAATCAATTTGACATAATCCCGGACTAGTCAACGCTGGCCGCGGCAGCGAAGCGCCCCGGGTTTGCGATGCGCAAAAGGCCCTTCGGCAGGCTGCTGAAAAAGCTCTTTTCGTCGCCGCTTGCTGACGCGCGCGGTTCAGTAACTCCTGCGGAATCAGCACCTGCTTTCCCGAACCGCGACCGTAAGGGAGTGGCAAGAAGCGTTCTTCAGCAGCCTGTTAGGATTGTCCCGCCTGTGGTCAGGTCAGTTGGGCGTGATCACGGAGCGTGCAATATGATGAAAAACGATGCGTTTTTACCTCGCAGCGGCGATTCTTACCGCCGCGGCGCTTCTGGCCGCCATTTCATCAGCCGCGCCCCAGCCCCGCACTCCCGTCTACGGTTATAAGATCATCCACGTTTACCCGCACGACCGCGCTGCTTTCACCCAGGGTCTGGAATTTCGCGGCGGATTTCTCTACGAAGGAACCGGCCTCAACGGCCAATCCACTCTCCGCAAAGTCGAGCTCGAAACCGGAAAGGTATTGCAGAAAATCCCCGTAGGCGCCGAATACTTCGGCGAAGGCGTCACGATCCTCGATCAGCGCATCATTGAGCTCACCTGGCAGGCCCATCGCGGATTCATCTACGATCGCGACACGCTGCGCCGCATCGGCGCTTTCGATTATCCGGGCGAAGGCTGGGGCCTCACCCACGATGCCCGTCAGGTCTTCATGAGCGACGGCACCGCGCAGCTCCGCATCTGGGACTCATCCACGCTCCAGGAAACCCGCCGCGTCAACGTCCATGACGGCGCCATGCCCATCGCATCCCTCAACGAACTGGAATACGTTCGAGGTGAAATCTACGCCAACGTCTGGCAGACAGACAAAATCGCCCGCATCAATCCGGCCGACGGGCGGGTTACCGGCTGGATCGATCTCACCGGCCTGCTCACGCCTGCCGAAATCTCCGAAGGCGCTGATGTCCTCAACGGCATCGCTTACGATTCCCTCGGCGACCGCCTCTTCGTCACCGGCAAACTCTGGCCGAGGCTTTTCGAGATTCAGCTTGTGCCGAAATCATAACCGCATAATCACGGTCAGATTGCTGCCCGGCGTCGTCGTCCCCACACCTGAGATGTTGAGATTGAGCTGATCTCCCCCACGCAGCGCCGCCATGCCGAAGCCATTTACGACATTCGATATCATTGCGCCGTCCGGGATCTGCAAGGTCGCATAAAACGTACCGTTGTCCGTAATCTGCAGCGTGATTGCAGCCCCCGTCGGCGCCGTGCTCACGATCGCGTAGATATCGCGCACTGACCCGTCCGCATCCACGATCACCGGTGGTGCGGCATTGCTCTGAATCGCGAGATACCCGGTGATCTGAAATGAATATTGCCCTCCTGCCAGAGTCCGTAACCCGGAATCGGTAGTGTTGGTGTAGCAATCCTGCGTTGTCGCTCCCGGGCCATAGGCATTGGTCATATACAGCTCCGTACTCGCCAGCCGCACATTTGGCAGGGACACATTGTATTGCCAGTCCCCGCTCGCCGGGCTGCCGAAGAAGTTCTTGATATACGGCACGATCAGTGTTGACTGAGTAAGTACATAAGCCGACACTCCCATGACATGCGTGGACGCAGTACTACCCAGAACTCCGCGCACCACAATCGAACTTCCGTCCGCGTTGCTCCCGCTGACCTCTGCAACTTCCTGCTCCATCTGCAAAAACGTCCCCACCACAAAACTCTGTCCGAACGCGATGCCTGTATCGGCAGCGCCGACGGCCGCGGCGAGTGTGATCCCGGCCGGCCCGTTAACTTCGTCGTAGTAATGAAAAGTGTAGGTTCCCGCTATAATGCTCAGGGTATTTGTCAGCGAAGGAAACCCGGTCGCCCCCAGGTCGACAAATCCTCCGGCCGTCGGCGAAAGACCCAGCCCGAACATCGGCGCCGGCGGGGCACCCGAATCGGCCGCAATCTGTCCGGATTGCCCCAGTGTCCATCGCGTCAGAGGAGACAGCGCATACGCCGCTTCTTCATTCAATACGTTTGCTGCCCGCGCGGAGATCTCGAATGCCTGACCCCATGCGCTCCGGGACATCCACGATAATCGGGCTTGCCTTCCCACTGCTCCCGGAGGTCCAGGTATTTTCCGCCACCACGAAGAAGCTCGTCGTATCCGGCTGCGTCGCCCAAGGCACACCGATTGTCAGAGTAGTTGGCGTATTACTCACAATCGTATATTCCTGGCCCGCGCCCGGCCCGCGCGTGATGCGCACCACCGCCGACTGATATTCGTTGACCATCAACCGGAGCGCGCTGTTGCCAACCGTCGTCGACGACGCCACCGTCACAGCGGCTTCCGGCAGCAGCTCCCAACGCCAGTACATGTTCACGTGGTCATACTGCGGGTCCGGCGGAAGCACTGCAAGCGAAGGCAGTCCCGTGTCGATAAATGACGCCGCGGGTATCTGCGTGGACGCGATCCGGAAAAACAACTGCGGATTCGCGCCGCGGTACACGTTGAAGCTTGCGCCCCCCACCGGCAGCTGGATTCCATCCAGCACAACGGAATTCGTCTTGCCGCCGGCCACAGTCGTCGCCTGCGCCACGAACGAGAGCAGGCTCTCCCCGCCGCTACCATCCACCGTACTGACTGCGTAAAAGTAATTCACTCCGCCCGCCAGCGTTCCACCGGTCGTACTGACTACCGGCGCCAGACCGATCAACGGTGCCGTCAGGGTCCCGATGCTTCCCGACGGAGCCGTGAACGAAACCGTCAGCGCGACATCGGCGGAGCCATCGCTCGCGGTCACCTCGGCCTCCGCAATGCTTAGTTGAAGATTGCCGTATTGATCGGTAACGCTGCCTGCGGTCGGCGCCGGCAGACCCGAACCTTGTCCGGTCTCGACACCGAGCCCGCCGGTTATCCCGGTCGGCGCATCTGAATACCATTCATCATCGTGATACTGCCCCGTAATCGTAGCCGTGCGGAAACTGTTGCCCGGGGCGATTTTCGTTATGCGAAACGGCGTGCGCTCCAGGTTTTCTTTCGGATACGAAACCGTAATCAGATCGCCCGGCAGCAGACCAAGCGCTTTTATGCTGGTCTGGAACTGGATATACAGGTTGCCCGGCATCGCCTTATCCAGCCCCAGCAGCAGCATTCGCGAAGCCTGACTGAATGTCGAAATACCCACCGCATCCCAGATCACCGCGACTTCCTGCCCGCACAGGTTCACATCATCTTCGTCTTCGAGCGACAGACTGTCCTGCTGATACTGATTAAAGCTGTCCTGAAACTCGATCGACAGCCGGTTCGGCGTATCCTGTGCGCCCAGCTTCGAAAGCTGCACGCTTGAACTGCCATCCCTGGAACGCGCAATCGAGGTGGCGTCGAATTCGTACGCCGGCCACCCGCCGTTGAACGGTTCCGTCGAATTGCTGAACGTCGGCAGCGTTGGCTGCTGCAGCGCGAACGTGTTTTCTACTCGCACTTCCATCAGCCCCGCCGTGTTCAGCACCAGATACATCCTCGATCCATTGCGGATCGACCGGATGATTTGCCCCGCGCTCTGGCTCTGATTCAGCGCGAAGTTGCGACTGGAACCTGGGCAGCTGGACCATCCCGCCCACCGGGTCGTCCACCGAAATCAACGCATCGCCGTAAGTCGCCGCTGTCGCAAAGCTGGCGAGATTGATCTGCGGCATCGTATAACCCGCGCGCATCAGAATATCCAGCAGCACCCACGCCGGGTTGCTCGAAAACGCCTCGCCGAGAAGATTCCCGCTGGTGTCGAACTGCCACAGCTTCAGCCCCTGCATCAGCACCTGCACGGTCGGAATGCTGGTGCCGTTGTTGATCCGGTTCGGGACGACCACGGACAGATACGCCATACTGCCGTAGGGATCGCCCTGCGCGTTCCCATGCCCGTCGGTGAAGTTCGGATCCTGCACACCGTTTCGTGTGCCCGGCGTAATCAGGTTGTACCAGCCGGTCGACGTCATGTTCATTCCGCTGACACCCTGCGGGATGATGATGTCGTTTACCAGTACAGTCACAACTCCCTGAATTTCACCCATCCCCAGCAGCACTTCCATACGCGTCAGGTTTCCGTCGTTGCGGGAGAACACCACGTCCGGCATCGTCCACTGCGTCCCGTAGACCAGCGGGACGAAATCGTTGTACGCCGCCGTGTTCTGTTCTACAGCCGAAAGCTGCGACTGGCTCTGCCCCGTGCCGCGAACCAGAATCGTCGGCGGCAGGTATTCAATCCCGCCAAACCGCCCCGTTTTCCGTCCGCTTGTATCAACCGTAAACATCCCGCGCTGCTCGCAATCGGCACGGTCGTAAGAGCAGCTGGTGAACGGGACATTGCCGTTCAGATTGCCCACGCCGTTTGCCTGATCCGGCGAATACCCGCAGCGAATAGTAGAACGAATACTTGCCCCGCGCCAGTCCCCCGTCGACCGCCTCCAGACGCTCCGCCGCAGTTGTCGGGAACCTCCACGGACACATCCGTTCCACCCGTACATTCGGCACCACCGTCCGCTGCATCGAGATCCGGTTCATCGCGCTCAGACTGAATACCGACTCGCTGATGTTGTCCGGCGGATTCATAAGCCCCGCGAATACGACCACGGGGCCGGCCGTTGCAGTCCCCGCCGCCAGATTGAAAAACACGCACTGCACCGTCAGCTGCGCGCCCTTGAATCCGGTCTGCTGCTCAATCTCTGAAAGCTCGGAATCCGCGTTCGCCAGTTGGAACGACAGTTTCGGCGGCCCACCCACCTGCGTATCGGAAGCCAGCTGCGCCTGAAACTGGCTCTGGCTCACTACACGGCCTTCGTACGCTGTCCCGTTCCACGTAATGCTCCGGCTCGACCAGTGCCGCTCCGTTCCGTCGCTGAGCGTGCAGTCGAAAAAGAATAATGGCGTATCGGCGCTGAGCTGCTGTTTGGCTGTAAGTGGGCTTCCCATTTATTAGACTCGTGAGATCAGCGCGATCTCGCATGACGAAAGACCCGGGGCCGTGCTTGTCATCGTCAGCTCGTCGCCCGAGGGTGAGCTGAAAACTGTGTAAACGTTCTCCGGCGACACTGGGAGAACGGAATGAAGAAGACGAAGCGGCCCTCGCCGGTAAGTGACGAACTGATAGACGAGTGGCTTAAGCAGGGGCGAAAGCCGGAAGACGTAAACGAGCTTTTGAAGCAGTTCACCAAGCGGGTGGTCGAGCGCGCCATGCAGGGAGAGATGGCCGAGCACCTGGGCTACGAGAAGCACGATCCGGAGGGCAACAACAGCGGCAACAGCCGGAACGGGGTGACCTCCAAAACCCTCAAAGGGGATTTCGGCGAAGTGGAAGTGGAGACGCCGCGCGACCGGAACGGCGAGTTCGAGCCGCGGATAGTCAAAAAGAACCAGACGCGCTGGGCCGGGTTCGACGACAAAATCCTTTCCATGTATTCGCGCGGCATGAGCACACGCGACATCCAGGGACACCTGGAAGAGATGTATGGGGTGGAAGTCAGCCCCAGCCTGATCAGCGATGTGACCGACGGCGTAATGGAGCAGGCGCGAGCCTGGCAGAACCGGCCGCTGGACTCTTTTTACGCGATTGTGTTTCTGGACGCGCTGTACGTGAAAATGCGGCACGAAGGCCGGGTGGAAAATCGGGCGGTCTACGTGGCGATCGGCATCAATCTGGAGGGCCGGAAAGACGTACTGGGGTTATGGACCGGCGCCTCGGAAGGGGCAAAGTTCTGGCTCGGTGTGCTGACCGAATTGCGGAATCGCGGCGTCAAAGATATTTATCTGGCCTGCGTGGACGGACTGAAAGGATTTCCGCAGGCGATTGAATCGGTCTTTCCCCACACCCAGGTGCAACTCTGCATTGTGCATATGATCAGAGCCAGCCTGAAC
The DNA here is from genome assembly GCA_963709215.1 of Terriglobia bacterium. Taxonomy (GTDB): domain Bacteria; phylum Acidobacteriota; class Terriglobia; order Bryobacterales; family Bryobacteraceae; genus BOG-234. The sequence goes on from CAVPVO010000003.1 coordinate 75,228, forward strand.
TACGTCACCTGGAAAGATCGCAAGCAGGTGGTGGCGGATCTGAAACCGATCTACAAAGCGGTGACCGCCGATGAAGCCGAGCGTCAACTGACGCAATTCGAGGAAAAATGGAAGTCCCGGTATCCGGCGATCAGCCGGCTTTGGCGTGACCACTGGGAGCGGATAATACCGTTCTTCGCGTTCCCCGAAGAGGTGCGGAAAATCGTCTATACCACCAACGCCGTGGAGTCGCTGCACATGAGCCTGCGCAAAATCATCAAGACGCGCGGGTCGTTTCCCACCGAAGAAGCTGCCTTTAAGCTGCTGTACCTGGCCCTGGTGCGGGTGGTGGCGAAATGGGAAACCGTGCAGCACTGGAAGCAGATGCTGAACTACCTGGACACAATGTGCGGCGATCGCATCCAGGAAACGGGCGGCCTGCGCTAAAAGCAAAACGCTCAAAGCCCACCAGCAGGATGGGCGCTCCTCCCGCCGGAACCGCCCGTCCGCATACCGGTCGATAACAGAACGGTGCTCGCGCGCAAGGGTTCGCTCCGCCGCGCCGAAGCGGCGCGCCCTTGCGCCCTCCGCTCCGTTCTGTCAGGATGGTTTCGCGACGGGCGGCTCCGGCGGGATGAGCTAAGAAACGATTCTCTACGACCGGAACCCGAAAGCAAATCACGCCGCGAGCCGTTTACACGGATTCGCTCACACCTCCCGTCGCCCCCAAAATACGTTTCCTGATAAATCCCCAGCGCTGCCCCTGTCTCTTTGTAAGCCGACGGATACGGCTGCGTCTCCACCTGCAGCCCCCACACATCAATCAGCTGTCCCGTCGCCAGCACAATCGAAAACGTGGACTGCGCAGCTCCGCTCGCGCCCTGCCCGCTCACATAAGCGCGCGTCCAGAACGGCCCCACCTTCACCGTCGCCTGCGTCGCGTCCCGCTCCAGCGTGACCGTACCCGCCACCGCACTCCACAGGTACGCGCTGAAACAGGCCACATAGTTCCCCGGGATCGCCACGTCTGCTGAAGCACCTGCGCCCCCGTGTTCGGATTTGCCAGCGACCATGCCCTCTGCGTCCCCAGCGGATCGGTTATTCCCGCATTCATCTGCAGCAAACCAGCCTGCCACGACGATTGCGAAAGACCCTCGCTCCAGCCCAGCAGATTGGCCAGCGGATCCACAAATGCGAATGGCGCAAACTGCCCCTGCGATGCCGTAAACAGGCTGCTCAGGCTCTGCGCCTCCGCGCTGCTGAGATCCTGATACGACAGCTTCCACTCGATCTGCCCCGCTGCCGTGTCGGGCAGCATAACTTCCTCACCGCTCTCCAGATCGTTCGTGATCGCCCGCCACTTCCGCGTACGCGTCACCGGCAGTTGCGCAATCGTTCCCGTGCCAACCTGCGGATACCAGTTCATGCAATTTCCTCGATCACCACAGTGGCTTTTCCTGTCATGTCACGCTTCACCGTCGCGTCAAATCTCTCACCGCTGAGCACGCAGTTCGGTGCCGTGTTTCCTGTGAGCGGATCCGTGAACGCAAACACCGCGCTCCCCTGCATGCTCGACAAACGCGATCACCGCGCCCAGTTCCTGCTCGTCGAGCAAATCGAGGCTGATCGTCCAGCGCCGCAATCCCGTCCCGATCAACGCGTATTTCTGCTGGCTGCCGTCCAGAAACCGCACCGCGTGGGTCGAGTAGCGCACGCCGAAACCGAGCGGATACTGCGCCACCGCGCCGGTCTTCAATACCGGAAACGTAGCCATATCCTATATGCTCGCGACCACGCCGTTAATCGGATGCATATTCAGCATCGCCTCGCGCACGGCATTCGCGATATCGTCGCTGTGATCCATGAAAAGACTGACTGTCGAGCGCGTTCACATTCACTGTGACCTGTGTTGTCGCCGGCGCCGCCTCGGCTCGAAGCCGCGGGAGCCGCCGAATTCAGCGTCCCGCTGATCGAAACCGGCGGCGGCGGCGTATAAATCGGCAATGGCGCCGGTGCCGGGCTTCCTCCTCCGAACAAACTCGCAATTCCCGAAATAATCGGCGACAGCAGTCCCAATCCACCCAGCAAGCTCGATGCAATCCCGCCCGCCGTGCCCAGCGCGGAATGGCTGCCTTGCGCCGAGGTGTTGCCCTGCACCGCCTGCTGTGTTCGCCTGAATCAGCGCCGCCTGCTGCTGGTAAGCCGACTGCAGCTGCGCAATCTGCTGCCCCGCCTGCGACAGCGCGGTTCCCAGGTCGCTGTTATTGCTCGACACGCCCACTCCAATCGTCGGCGGGCTCGGAATTCCTTTTTGCCCTTTCGGCTTGACCATCTTGAAGGTCTCTTCAATGCTGCGCTTCGCCATTCCGCTCCTCCCGCTCCATCTCATCCCGCAGAATCAGAAATGCGTCCACCTTCCGCGCCGCCGGATCGGGCAAGTCCGCGATACCCAGCCGCCGCCGCACAAAAAACTCCTCGAGCCATGCCAGGCTCTCAGCCGTGACCAGCGACTTCGGGCACTCCTCCGTGTGCGTCTGCCCGCGTCCCCAGACGATGCGGGCTTCGCCCCGCTCCTGCGCCGGCAGAAATCCGCACCGGCGCTTCGCCTCCAGTCCGTGCCGCCTGCAGCTCTCGCAATTCCACCCGGCCCGGTTCTGCGACTGCTGATTCGCAATCGTGAAGTGGAACGCGACGATCAGTTTTTTCTTTCGTTCTCCGTCAGTCCGCACTCGGCTTTGACTGCCGCCAGCGCTTCAATGAACAACTCCTCCGGTCCGCATTCAATCAGCGACTGCGTCGTCGCCGGTACGCCGTCGATCTCGAGGCCGCGAATCTCTTCGAGGCCCCAGCGCACGTACAGCCGGTCGATCTCGGCGCCCAGCAGACTGGCTTCCATCTCGTTCTTCGCGTCCCGCCCCGCTTCGAAATACTCAAGCCGCGCCGCCAGATCTCGCACCTGCCGCATCAGTTCAATACGCCGTCCGAAAGTCATGCGCGCGATCACGAACTCCACGCCGGGCCGCGCTTCCGACGCCACCATCGTCCGGCTCTCCCAGCTGTCATCCGAACGCCACCACAATTTCGTTCTCCGCCGTGCCCTGCGCCCGCGTATCGGTGAATTTCCACTGCAGGCGTTTATCCGAATCGTCGAACTCCGGCACGCTCGGCACCAGGCTCTGCAGACTAGATGCCCAGCAACTGTCCGGGCATCTGCCCCAGCTGAAACATCACGCTGACCGGCGACTGCTGTCGTGCCGCCTGATACAGCGCTGTGGTTGCCTGATCGTCCTGACTGAACAACTCCAGCGTCATCGATACCGTCCGCGGACCCGGCACAACCGCCAGCGGCAGGCTCGTCCCGAACTCCTTCGATCTCGTGTCCAGATTGTTCTGCATCTGAATCGATGCCGCGGACACGGTAAAAAACTGGCTCGGGAACACTCCCAGCCAGACTTCGCCGAGATTCCCCGGCACCGGCGAATAGGTGAAGCCGTCGAGCGCCGGCTCCGCGGGAAAACCGGTCTGACCGCCCTGCCCCGTAACGAACGACGCACTGTCGATCAGATCCTGCGCCGTCCCCTTGAACTCGAACTGGTGAAAGTCGCCGTTCAGCTTCACCGTCATCGTGTCGACCGCCGCGCCCGCCACAACCCTCTGCACCGCCGTCGACCGGATCCCAGTAGTCGAAGAAGCTGAAGCTCGGCAGCTGTTCCGCCAGACTATAAGTCGCCGTCTGTCCGATGCCGCATTCAGCGCTGGCGCCGCCGAAAACGGCGCGTTCACCGTCACCGTCGTCGAATTCACCACCGCTGCCACAAACCGGATCTCGCCGCCTGAAGTTATTGCCTGCCCAACTGCCAATCCGTGCGCCGTTGCGAACACGATGTTTGAAGTCGACGCAGCCCGCGCCCGCCGTATTCCCCGCCCACAGCACGCCGGGCGCACCCATCGCCGCTTCAAACAGCGGCCCATGCGACGGCAGCGTCGCCGGGTCCGGCCAGTCCCTCATATAAGAGGTCATGTCGAACGACGTCTGCAGCCGCATCCCGACGGGCAGCCCCTGCCACGTCCGGCTTCCCGTCTTGTCCTTGCGCTGACTCTTGGCGCGCTGCTGCTGTGCGGTCAGCTTCACGGCGGGAATCCGGTTGCCGGGCGCGATCGCCGGCATCTGCCCGTACGCGCTCTCGCGTCCCACATACCAGCGGTTCGCCGTTGATGAAATGTATGCCATCGCTTACCTCGTCTCATAAGAACGAACCTGCCCCGCGGTTAGCGGGAAACCTCCACGTCGAATCCCACCTTCGCCGCGCTGCAGAAAGTTCTTCCCGCCCCGCACCACCTGCTTCATAGCTCACTTCATATCCGCCCGAATAAAAGAAACCCGCCGCCCCAGTCGCCCCGCGAATCGTCGAGCAGCGCACAAATCGCGTCCACATAGACCTCCGCGTTCGCCTGCAGGTTGTCCAGCTTGTCCTGCGAATACCGCGCTTCCACCACCACATGCGCCGTTCCGGAAAACTGCCGGAATTTCTCCTTCAGCGTGTTCGACACCTTGTCGCAGTAGACCAGCAGCGCCGGATACTGCGCGTACCCGGTCTTCTCGCTGATATCCACACTCGCGTTCATCGCGACAATCGTCCGCATCCCCACCGCCTGCAGGCTGGAATCGTCCTCCACCATCACCGCCGATCCTCGACATTCACGCCGTTCGCAGTCGACGTCAGCAGTCGACACCACAATCGACGTCAGAGTTCCGCTCAGTCCCGCCATACGTCAGCCCCTCAGCATCGTCCGCACCATCGGACGCATGAAATCCGGTTGTCTGTCCGTTGCCCGGCAGCCGCCCGCCGACCATCTGCCCCGGCACATACAGATAGCACCGCCGTAACCGGGAGCATGACATTGTTCTGCAGCGACATCGCTGTCGGCGTTAGTCCCGGCGTACACGTTGAACCCCACTGCATTGACTGGCGCATGGCTCACCGCGACGGTCATCAGATTCCCGTCCGCCACCGTGATCGACGAGGCGGCCGACGGCGCACCCTCCTGGTTTGTCGCAGTTCACCCACGCCACGCTTGCGTAGAACGTCCCGCCGCTCTGCGGCGCCCGGCGTGGCCGCCAGTATCGGCGGCGCCGCCTGCGTCACCGGATCGCTCACCAGTCCCAACCCGCTGGCGATGAAGCTCTCCCGCGCGTCTCCGGCCAGGCTTGCGTACTCCTGCCACTTCGCCTGATACCGATCCACCAGCTGGCTGAAATATGCGTCCCGGTACACCAGCGCCAGCGCGTGCATCGTCTCCCATCGCCTCAGCGGCGGCGTCACAACGATCTGCCCGATACGCAGAGTCGGCGCCCACACCAGCTCCAGCGTCGGCCGCGGCTTGTTCAGCCAGAGCTGCAGATCCGTCTCGATCTCCTCCTGCGCCAGCCGCAGCTTCGTCGTCACGTTGATGTTGGTTCCCAGCGCGACATCCAGCAGCCCGGAATCCTGATCGGTCAGGTCGTCGATCGTGCAGGCCGGCCCATCCACGAACAGCGCCATGCTCAGCTCCGTTCTTTCGTCTTCGGCTTCTTCAGTTCCTGCGCTGGAATCACCATCACCTGCACTCGCCGCGCCGCCTCTTCCTGCTCGCGTGCCTCTCTCGCCTCGCGATGAGCCTCATGGAAGTCGTTCGCTTCTTCCTCCGTCGCGAGCGCGCGCCCGCCTTCCGCAATAAGCCTCGCCGCTGTGCGCGCGCGAAGCCTCCGTGCGCACACCTTCCTTGCCGCCCTCCGGCGTCTCCAGACTCACCATGACGAAGTGCTCCCCGGTGAGCGCCGCCTCCGCTTCCCGCACTTTCCTGTAGTACGACCGCAAATCCATCGTATTCTCCTCGTCCACCGAAAGTGTTCACCAGCGCAGCGACACAGACGCGGCGGACTCCGCCGTGCCTCTGTGCCGTTGCGCGCAGTCCACTGCGATCGCCCTGCTTACCGACCTGTGGCGACGCTTTGTCTAGCTGTTGATCTGCACCGCGAAGTTATTCCGCAGAATCGCGCAGCCGTAGAGCACGTCGACCGTGAACTGCTGCGACAGCGTATTCGGCTGATAGCTCATCGTGACGCGCATGCCGAAGTTGCCCAGTTCGGCATATTCCGCGATGGCGCCCGTGCCCGGCAGCGGCTGCGGCAGCCGGCGAACCACCAGCCGATCGCATCCTTGCAGAACGCCAGGTTATGCGTGTTCACCGGCGAGCTGCCGGTCTATCGGCACATACTGCGAACGGAACACGAAGAAGTCCTTGATCTTCCCGATCGTTCCGTCGATCAGCGCCCGCAGCCCCGCTTCGCCCGCCGTTCTGAAATTCGCTGAAACGCGGAATCTGCCGCATCGCCGAATAAGTGTTGCTGTCGACCACCAGATACTTCGGCTCGCTCGCCGGAACCTTCGCCAGGAACAGCGCCGTTTCCGCCTGATCGATCACCGCTTCCGTCATCGGCGTTCCCGCCGTGCCCAGCGGCGTGTTCGCCGTGAATCCCGCATACAGATTCAGCAGATCGCTTTCGATCTTCTCCGCGATCGCCACCACCGCCGGCTGCATGTAGACCTTCAGCAGATCCGGCACCGCGAGCACTTTCGTCACATCCGGAATCTGGAACGTCGCTTCCGCGTGCGTGTTCAGCACGATCTGCGCATTGCCCAGGCTCGGGTTCTGCGGCTGTCACCGCGCTTCCACCCTCTCGGCGATGTTGTTGGCCACAAGCTGCGGCGCGATCGGCACGTTGACCGTGTCGCCCGCCTGCGCCAGAGTTGGTTCATAATCGCGATTCACCAGGTTCCCCATCACGAGGTTCCCGACCAGCGCCGGCAAAGCATCTGCCGCCACCAGTTTCACGATCGCGTTTGCTACATTTGCTGACGTAATTGCTGGCATCGTTCTCCTTTATTCCCTTCTCTGCGTTCACCGACCGCGGCTTCACGCCGTCACCGCGATGTCTGCGTCGTTACGCTACCCGCAAAATCTCCTGGCGCACCCGGTCCAGTTCTTCCTTGCTCATCGACGGGCTGATCTTGTCGAGATCGATCGCCGCCTCCGCCCGCATGTGACGCCGCCTTCTGCGTTCCGCGTCATTCCCGTACCTCCGGCGATCCGCGCCGGCAGAAACTCCGGATTCTCCTGAACGAAATTCGCCAGAAACTCTCCCACCGGCTGTTCGCCGCTCTCCCCTCGCGCCACCAGTCGTCCGTCCTCGGTGCGCACGATGCCGTCCTGCACCGCTTTGTAAGCCAGATCGACTTTCGTCACGCCCAGCTTCTGCAGTTCCGCGCGGATGTTGCCGCTTCGCTGCGCTTCATCCGCCACTGCCCGGCTGCGCTTGTTCTCTTCCACCAGTTCGTTGACCCGCTTCTCGAGCTGTTCGCGCCGCCGCCGCTCTTCCTGCAATTCTGCTTTGTACGCCGGCTCCCGCCGCGCCGTGTCCTGCCGCATGTATTCGTCGACCGCCTGCTGCACGATCGCCTGTACGTCCACTGCTTCACTCACTGTTCCTCCTCATTGACTGCAATTCCCTGTACCGCTGGCGGTCTTGCCGCCGGTGGTTTTTACTCAGCTGGGCCCAGCCCCGGGCGGCTAGCCCTCCTGCGCCGGCGCCGCATCGATCTCGTCCACGATCTGGTTCTTGATCTCCTGCCGCGCATCGCACAGATACTTCATCGCCACTCGCTTCTGCACCTGTTGCGTCAGCGTCGGCGACTGAATCCCCAGCGCCAGCAGATTCTTCGCATCCGCCACATCCGTGCTGAAGTCCGTGATGTCGAATTCGTCCATCCCCGTAACGTCCACCACCAGCTCGTCCTGCCGCGCCGCCACAATCGCCGACAGCACGTTGTGCATCGAGTCCTTCACCACGTCGCCGTACGCCCGCAGAATCTCCTGCGTGACGCTGAAGTCCCACTGCTGGCTCAGCCCCGACTGCTGCGCCCGCCGACGCGCCGCTCGCCTGCTGCATCAGGTACGACACCCGGTAGATCTCGTCCTTCAGCCGCGTCAGATTGTCCGCCGCGATCTGGTAAACGTTCCCGCTCGGCTCGGTCCACCCGAACCGGTCGTCCGGCCCCAGCTGGATGTAATAGCTTTCCCCGGTGATCTGATTGAACTCGCGATCCGAATAAATCACCGGCATCGCGAACAGCCCCATCGTCAGCGCCCACCCCAGCGCGTTCGACTTATTGAAGTGTTCCAGCTGCAGCAGCGCGATCTTGTTCGTCAGCCACAGCCCTTCGCTCACCGACAGCTCGAACACCGGCACGCGCCCGATCCCCGCGAACCCATGCCTCCCCTCATCCACCAGTTCGATCGGCGTCGCATCGCCGTCGCGCCGCGCATAAATCTCAAACCGTTCGCGGTCGTAATAGATCCATCGCTTCTCGCGCTTCCATCCGGAGCTGCGCACGCTGTCCTGTTTCAGCCACGACGTCCGGATCACCACCCACTCCAGTTCGCCCTTCGCGTCGTAGCTCCAGTTGATGAGTTCTTCCGCGCCGTAAGGCATCAGATATGCCCGGCTCAGCCCTGACGCATCTTCGTCCGCGCGCGTTCTTGCCTGACCCTGCGCCTTCGGAAAATCCACCACCACATACGACTTCCCGCAAACCAGCGCTTCCGTAATCTGTTGTTTGAAAAACTGCGTCAGCGTGGTGCCGCGCTGATCGCAGTTCTGCGCGAAGTGCGCCAGAAACTCTTTCGCGCGGTCATTCGTTCCTGTGAACTCCAGATCCGGTTCGCGCCGCACCAGCGTCGCCGCGTACCAGTCGACAATCGACCCCAGGTAGTTCTCATAGAAAACGCGCGTCCAGCCGTTCCTGATAAACCTCCATGCGGCTCGTTGTGCCGCCGCACCAGGTATTCGGCCGCGTGTTCGCGGAACTGCTTCCCCGCCCGCGTACAGATGACGGTATCGCCGCCACATCCGCGCCCGCGATGTGTAATCCGGATGTTCCTGCTCGATATGCGATTGCGTGGTCAAAATATCTTTCCCGCACAAACGCTACCATCGCGACGGCGCGGCCTGGCCGCTCAAATCCCCTAATTCGTTGAAGAAAAAGCCAAATATATTCGCGTGACCTCTGTGATCCCGATTTCACCCGCTCCTGTGGGGCAGGATGATATCCTGCGGCGCGATTGCCAATCGCGCTCCCGCTGTCGTCTGCAGACTCCCAGCCAACTGCCAGATGCCTTTTTCCGATTCATGCGCCGCATCTGCAGCCGTTTGAGATCTTAATCGGGTGCCTGCATTAAATTTTGAGTCGAAACCGTGCATTCATCGCCATGTAATCCCCAACTCATAGACTCTTCCGCATGATGCAAAAATCGCTGCTGCTTCTCGCGATGTCAATGGCGGCTTGTGGGATGTCGAGCGCCGGTTCGCTGTTGGTGACCGGAACCGGCACATTCAGCTCAGCCGACACCGCCGATACTTTCGTAATCCCGAACGACGAGTTCAGTCTTCAGTTCGTCGTCCCAACCATTCCCACGATCACCTCGAGCAACTCCACAACTTTGTCCTTCGATGTTCCCGTCGCCGCCTTCACTTATGAGTTGAACGGGATCGCGGACATCGTTGCGCAGCCGACTGAGATCACTTTCTATACCGCAGCCGATGGCGGCGGTTTTGCAGTCGATTTCGGCCCCGGCACCGAAATTATCTTCGCCAGTTCGCAGATCTTCTCCGGGACAACCGCGGCTCCAACGTTCGCGCCCGGCACTTTCGACGATCAGAGCTTCCTCTTCCTCGACAACAACAACGTGGACAGCAATTCGGCCACCGTGACGGTATCCCCGACTCCGGAACCCTCATCCATCCTGCTCCTGCTTTCGGGCGCCATTTGTCTCTTCGCATTCGCAGCGCGAAAATCCGCCCGCAAATCCATGACGCTGTCCCTGGCCATGTTGGCCGGCGCCGTGAGCTGTTTCGCGCAGGGTCCGCAGGTTCCGATCACCCAATCGATGAATGTCCCGAACACCGGCCAGGTAATCACCCCGCTCGCTCCCGCCGGTTCGCGTTTTACTTATCTCAACCCCGGTCTGGCCAACTATCCGACCGATGTCGTCGAATTTGCTGTCAGCGCGGCTGTCACGCCGGATAACAAAACACTGGCTCTGATCACAAGCGGCGATTACGGTATCTACAACACAACCACTGGCGCGAAAGATAACGCGGCTTCCACCGAATGGATTTTCATTTTCGATATCAGCCACGCTATTCCCGTTCAGAAGCAGGCTATCCAGGTGAAGAACACCTACCAGGGTCTGGTTTTCGATCCGAGCGGCACGGTTCTTTACGTCAGCGGCGGGCGTGACGACGAGATGCACTTTTACAACCTGACGGCCGGCGTCTGGTCCGAATCGGCGAACTCCCCGGTTACGCTGGGCCACACCGCCGGTCTGGGCAGTGGCACTCCTCCGGAAGCCGCCGGCATCGCGATCAGCAGCGACGGTACCAAAATCGTCATTGCAAATTATGAGAATGATTCCGTGTCTGTTTTGCAGAAGAACGGCGCCACATGGTCGCATGTAGGTGAACTGGATTTGCGCCCCAATACGACCGGCACTCTGAACGCAAACGGCCTGTTCGGCGGTGAGTATCCGTTCTGGGTCACCATCGCGAACAACAACACGGCTTACGTCTCCACCATGCGCGATCGCGAAGTCGACGTCGTCAACATCACGAGCCCGGCCGCGCCGAGCGTTATCACCCGCATCCCCACCACAGGCCAACCACTGAAATCGACCCTCGATGCCGGCCAGAACTATCTCTATGTGGCGGAAGATCAGTCCGACGAAGTGGCCGTCATCAGCACCAGCACCAACACAAAGATTGCGGAACTACCGGTGACCGGGCCGGCCAGCGTGTACCCCGCATCGCTGGCGAAGCTTTCCGGCAACAACACGAACAGCGTCACGCTCAGCCCCGATGGCAGCACACTCTACGTGACGAACGGGACAACCAACGACGTAGCGGTGGTCAACGTTGCCGCGCTCAAATCGAATTCCGGCAATCCGGTTACCGGTCTGATTCCCACCGGCCAATATCCCACTCAGGTGATTGTCACCGGCAGTGGCGCCGGCCAGTATATGTACGTGCTGAACGCCAAAAGTCCGTCCGGTCGCGAACGTGAACCATTGCCATGGCAGCGACATGTCGCTCAACGGCGAAACCACCGCAACCTGCAATGCCTCGGACCAGTACACCCTCCAGCTGACCAAAGCCGGTCTGCAGTTCCTGCTGGTTCCGTCGGCCACCCAGCTGGCTGCGCTTACCGGACAGGTAGCCGCGAATAACAACTTCTCCTTCTCGGAGAGCGCGGCCACCGCCACCACCATGAACTTTCTGGCACAGAAAATCCAGCACGTCATCTACATCATTCGCGAAAATCGCACCTATGATCAGATCCTTGGTGACCTGCCCATAGGCAATGGCGATCCGTCGCTGGTCGAGTTCGGTCAGGCCATTACTCCCAACGGCCACGCCATAGCCTCGAACTTCGTCGATCTGGACAACTTCTACGACACTTCTGAAGTCAGCTATGACGGCTGGTCCTGGTCGACCAGCGCCATGGGTCCTGACATCCTGATTCGTCAGACAGCTGTCAACTATTGCTTCCGCGCCGGCGTTGCTTACGAATCGGAAGGCGACCTTCGCGGAATCAACCTGAACTATCGCCCGAATACTCTTGCCGCGAACGTTCTTCCCGGCGTCGTCGACACCGATGCTCCCGACGGTCCCGGCAACGCCATCAACGCCGGCTACCTCTGGAGCACTGCATTCCGCTCCGGCCTGAGCTTCCGCGAATACGGCGCCGACGGCGATACCGTTGGTTCCGCTGTCGCGTGGCCTGCCAGCATCGGCGTGCAGCAAACCAAGCCATCATTCGCAGTTCTGAACAACAGCACCAACTATGACGTTGACTTCCGTGCTTACGACCTGCTGGAAGACGACACGTATCGCTATCAGGAGTGGAACTACGACGTCTTCACAAGGCTGGGTGGCAACCTTCCCGCGCTGAGCATCCTTCGCTTTCCGCACGACCATACGGGCAGCTACAGCACCAATCCGAACACCGTCAATTACACTCCGGAAGGCGAAGTGGCCGATAACGATTTCGCCGTCGGCAAAGTGATCCAGGACATCGCCAACAACCCGACGCTCAAGACCAACACTCTGGTCTTTGTGATCGAAGACGACGCGCAAAACGGCGGCGATCACGTAGATGCTCACCGCAGCACCGCCTACATCGTCGGACCCTACGTCAAACAGGGTGGTGTCGTGGTGCACACTCAATACAACACAATCAATTTCGTTCGCACCATCGAACGAGTTCTCGGCATGAGCCCGAACCACATCACCGATGCCCTGGCGCAGCCCATGGCGGATGTGTTTGACACGACCCTGAACCCGGCCAACTGGTCGTTCACCGCCACCGCCGCGCCCATCCTCTACACCACGGAACTGGCCAACGAGAATCCACCCATCCTGCCTCCGCAGACGGCCGGCCTGATTATCCCCAAGCCCGCTCATGGCGGCGAATACTGGGCCAAGGTCACGAAGGGTATGAATTTCTCGGAGGCTGATCGTGTCGATCCGGTCGCTTACAACCGCATCCTGTGGCGCGGTCTCAAGGGCGACGTCATCTATCCCGGTGATTCGAGTCTCGCCGAAACCCGCCGACGCTATAAAGAAGCGCTCAAAAGGCGCACCGCTGAAGAGAAGGAGTAATCTGCTCTTTGTTCTGCTCCCTGGGCTGGCCTTGAAAGAGGCCAGCCTTTTTTTCTTAGTGGGGCTAGTCGCATCAGTTCACTCCAACGGGACCAACAGCTTAACTCTCGAAGCCTTCCCCTTCCTGCTATAACCGAATCGTGCAGCCATCTTGAGCTCGCCTAACCCTTTGCCAGAAAAGGGCTTTCGGGAAAACAATGATTTTGCCAAACGAACCCAGCTACGGAAAAATACGGAGGCCGCGAACGCCCCGCCAAGGGCATAGAATAATGATGACTAACCGGATGTTCATCACGAAAAAATCGCTCGACCGCCGCACCCTCCTGCGCGGCCTCGGCACTGCCGTCGCCCTGCCGTTGCTCGACGCCATGTTCCCCGCCTTCACGCCTCTCGCGAAGGCCGCCGCCAATCCGCGCACGCGCTTCGGCGTCACGTACTTCCCTAACGGCGCCATCATGCAGGAGCTCACGCCCAAGGAGACCGGCAAGGGCTTTGCATTCACGCCGATCCTTAAGCCGCTCGAGCCTTACAAGGACTCTTTGCTGGTCGTCACCGGCCTCACGCGCTCGCATCCCGGCTGCACAGGTTGGCGACCACGCCGTCAGCTGCGCCGGCTTCCTCACCGGCGTATGGCCCAAGCGCACCGAGGGTGAGGACGTTCTCGCCAATACCACCATCGATCAGATCGTCGCGAAGCAGATCGGTCAGGACACGCCGCTGCCTTCCATGGAGCTCGCGACCGAAGATTTCACCGGCTATGTCGGCGGCTGCTCTCCCGGCTTCAGCTGCTCCTACATGAATACGATCTCCTGGAGCACGCCCACCACGCCTCTGCCCATGGAGACCAATCCGCGCGTCGCTTTCGAACGCATCTTCGGCCAGGCCGGCACGGTGAGCGAGCGCGCCGCACTCGTCACGAAGGAACGCAGCATTCTCGATTCGATCTCCACCGAAGCCACCGACCTCTCGCGCGGCCTCGGCTCCCGCGACCGCGCCCGTCTCAGCGACTATCTCGACAACGTGCGCGAAATCGAGCGCCGCATCCAGCGCGCCGAAAGCCATAAGAGCGAGACTACGCTCGATGCCCCGGTCGGCGTCCCCGAATCTCTTCGACGAGCACGTCGGCCTGATGTTCGATCTCATCGCCGCTGCCTGGCAGGCCGATGTCACGCGCGTCTTCACGTTCATGATGTCGCGCGAGCTCAGCCAGCGCACTTATCCGCAGATCGGCGTCACCGAGCAGCACCACAGCATTTCGCACCACCAGAACAACGCCGAAAAGATGGCGATCTGCGTCCGCATCAACACCTGGTACGTCGAGCTGTACGCAAAATTTCTCGCGAAGCTCAAGGTCCACCGAAGATGGGGATGGTACCCTGCTCGATCACTCGCTCGTCGTCTACGGCGCGGGCATGGGCGATTCGAACGTGCACGCCAGCGACCCGCTGCCTATGGTCTTTGCGGGCGGCGGCGTGGGAACGGGACATCGTCACGTGGAAATCCCCACGCGCACGCCCGTTGGCAATCTCTGGAGCGCTGTCGCTCATAAATATGGGACCGAAATCGATCATTACGGCGACGGCTCCGGCATGATCGAGGGCCTCTTTACTTAGATGTCTGATCGCAGGCGTTCGCGTGCACGGCTCCCTCACGGTCACGGTTCTGAACCGGGGTACGCCAGAATTCTAATGAAGCACGCAGCTCTTTTCGTGCTGGCTCTCATGCTGAGCGCCGGCGAATCCGACACGCGCCTGATCGAAGCGGTAAAGTCCGGCAACATCGAATCCGTCCGCGCGCTCGACCAAAAATCGTGCGTTGCTCAACACTCCCGAAGCCGACGGCACCACTCCGCTCGCCTGGGCCGTGCGCGCCGACGATCTTGCCATCGTCGCAGGCTCTGCTTGCCGCCGGCGCCAATGCGAAAGCGTCCAATCGCTACGGCATCACGCCGCTCGAACTCGCAGCCACCAACGGCAACCCGGCAACCACCGGCCGCGCTCCTCAAAGCCGGCGCCGATGCCTCTGTCGTGAAGGCCGGCGGACAAACCATCCTGATGGCCGCCGCCCGCACCGGCAACCCCGAAGTCGTCCGCATGCTGCTCGATCACGGCGGTGCGGACGTCAACGCGCGCGAGTCGAGCTACGGCGAAACAGCCCTGATGTGGGCCGCTTCCGAGAACCGCGCCGCCGCGGCGAAGCTCCTGATCGAACACGGCGCGGATGTCAACGCGCGTTCGACGAAGATGGAATACGACAAGGACCGCTTCGGGCTCGAAGGCGTCATCACCGTTCTCCCCCACGGCTACTGGACGCCGCTGATGTACGCGGCGCGGCAGGGCTCATCCGCCGCTGCGCGCGTTCTGGCCGAATCCGGAGCCGGTTTGAATCTCACGGATCCCGACGGCACATCCGCCCTCATCGTCGCGATTATCAATGGCCACTTCGATACCGCGGCGCTTCTCCTCTCGAAGGGCGCCGATCCCAATCTCCCCGACTCCACCGGCATGGCGCCGCTCTACGCGACCGTTGACATGAACACGCTTGGCGAAGTTTACGGACGTCCCGCCCAGCACCAGACTTCCGGCGACACCAGCGGGCTCGATCTCATGCGACTGCTGCTGAAAGCCCGCGCGAACCCCAATGCACGGCTGAAGACTGCGGCCCTTTATCGTGCCCACACGCCGGGTGAACCGGCCCTCGGTGAGGGCGCCACGCCCCTGATGCGCGCCGCGAAAAACGGCGATGCCGCCGCCATGCGTCTTCTGCTCGAATACGGTGCCGACCCCGAACTGGCTACCCGAAATCACACCACCGCGCTGATGATGGCTGCCGGACTCGGCCGCGGCCTTGGTGTCTTCGCGAAAGACTACGCCACCGAAGCGCAAATGGTCGAAGGCGTTAAAGTGCTGCTCGATCGGCACGTCAATGTGAACGCGCAGAACGATGCCGGACAAACGGCGCTCCACTTCGCAGTCCTCAGTTCCGACGAAACGGTAAAGCTCCTCGCGCAGAACGGCGCCAGGCTCGATGTCAAAGACAAGCAGGGCAAGACGCCGCTTGATTTCGCTCTCGGCGGCGGCGGCCGCGGCCGCGCCGGCGGTCCGCCTGTTGTGCGCGAAGGCACTGCGGCACTGCTTCGTCAGCTCATGGCTTCCGCACAGCCGTGATGTCGCCTTCGACGATGTGCGCGACCAGGCGCGTAACCGTGCCGCCGGCGTCTTCGACGAAGTCGAAAGTCGTACCGTCGGCGGCAGCGAACTGGTTCGCGGACAGTGCGGTCAGAGGCCCCGAGGCCGGGCCGAAGCCGGTCATCACCAGCTGATTGTTTTCCACGACGAGACCGAGCGAGAGCGTGAGGTCCAGTCGCTCGGGCGGATGGAATTCGTAGGTGCCCGCATATTCGGCAAGTACCGCCCGCGGCACATCCACGCCTTTTAAATCGGACGCTTTGCCGACGAGGTGCGCGCGGTCGCGTTCGTTCTCGTTGCAGACGTATTCAAGCGGTTCCCTGTCGGCGTCATAGACATATCGCAAGGGGACCGTCCATGGCTGTTCCAGCGCGCCCGGATCGGTCATCGTCTTGATGTAAACCAGGTGCCCGAAATCGGGCCGCCGGAACCGCTCCGTCACATGCAGCGCTTCCGTGTGCGGATGTCCCAGCCGATCGAGCCAGGTTCGATCGTTGAAGCCGTTGCTTTCGACGATCAGCGTGTCGCCATCCCAGTGGCCGGCCGAGTAACCCATCCAGTCGGGACTCGGATCTTTTTCGAGAGGCCGGCCGTCGAGAAAAATCTGCCGGTAGAGCGTACCGTCGTAAAGCAGCACCAGCATGGTTGGCGTCTGAATGATCTTTTGAATCCCGAGGTCCACGTTGGAACCCGACGGCAAGCACAGAACGCCCGGCGCATCCCGGTAGATTTCGTCTTTGCGTTCTTCCGCGATCGCTTCCGCCCACGGCTTCGCTTTCAGCGTGTCAATGACTAATGAGGGCCCGGATTCGTCGTCGCGCCACACGCCGCTGAAATCCGGATTACCGTTGGCGAGGCGCGGCGTCGGGGCGGAGAGATTTGCTTTGCCATCCTTCGTGCGGGGAATGCCGGAAGCCTTGTAGTCGAGCCACTGCGCCTGCGCCGAAAGCGAGAAGGCGGCAATAACGCCGGCGAGCGGGATGGCACTGTTACCCGGCATTTCATTATTTTAAAAGCAGAAGCGCTGCGATACGGCGGGCTGCTTCGTCCGGAGATTCGTGCAGTCCGTCGATAACCAGATCGGGGTTCAACGGAGGCTCGTATGTCGCGTGCAGCCCCGGGACCTCACCAGCTGCGTTTCGATAGATGCCCTTCGGATCGCGCGCCATACACGCCGCGAGCGGCACATCGACGAAGACTTCGAAGAAACGGGGAATCTGACTGCGGGCGGCGTCCCGGTAGCGTTGCCGGTTCGCCGTGGCATCAAAGATCACCGGTACCCCGTGCTTCGCGAGTAACGCGCCGATCCACACCATGCGCTTATAGAATGCGTCGCGATCGGCCTCGCCGTAGCCTTCATCGTGAAGTATCCTCCGCAGCACATCGGACTCGATCACTTCCACGTCGATGCCGCGCTCCTGCAGCAGGCTCTTCAGACATGCGGCGATCGTGGATTTGCCCGACGCCGGCAGACCGGTCAACCAGATCGCGAACGCCTGCTCAGCCTTCGAGGCCACAGTAATGATTCACCTTCGCCGGATCGAAACGATCCTCCCTCAGAACCGCGAGACTGAACGCAAACAGTTGCCGTCTGACTTTCTCGGCGAGTTCCGGATACCAAACCGGATTCGCCAGCACCAGCGCCCGGAACACTAAGAAAGGCGCCACGACATCCAACATCTCAGTGTCTCCGCTGTTGTCGAGATAGCGCGTCCAGACCCCCCGGAAAAGCTCTTCGAATGCACCTTCCAGACGCCCGCTGCGTTCCAGCGAGAAGAAGACGTAATTCAGCGTGAGACACGCGACATCATCAGCCGGATCCCCGAATTCGCCTCGCGAACGGTCCAGCACGGTGAAATCTGCACCATCGCTGAAAAGAATATTCCACGGATGAAAATCTCCATGGACCTGCTTCAGCCGATGCGTCTTGTCCTTTAATCGCCAGCGCCAGTCGACGCACAGATGCTCGATTTGGCGCAGAGCATCGCTCGGACAAAAATATGTGCCGGAGTATGCGTCGGCGATGCCCATGATGCATTCGCCATGCCCGACAAGCTCTCGTATGCGCCGCACGTAGAGGTTACCGTCGGTTCCGGCGACGCGATGAATGTCGACGAGGTAATCGCAAAGCGCGTCGGCGCGCGCGCGATCCGCGTCGGTAAGAACCCCGCTCTTCGCGATACGTTCGAGGTCGAGAAAATATCCGGCGCCTTCTGCGTAATCGGTCAGCAGGAAGAACTCTTCCGCGGTGCCCAGCGAAATCGGCGCCCCGCCCTGCTGAAATGCCCCGATGTCGAGCGCGCGCACATGGCGCGGCAGCCGATTGAAAGCGTCTTTCTGCCACAAGAGAATAGCTGCGCGGTCGGACATATGCTCATGTCCGAAATGCGTGGCTCCCATGGTGTGCAGCACCGCTCGTTTAGGACCGCCCGCCGCTTCATATTCAACCAGCATCGGGATGCCGTAGCCAGCCCGCTTCTGTTCACGGTCGGCGGCCTCTTCGCCGAGAACAGAAGTGCGGATCACCGGTGATCGCAGGTACTCCCTCAGCTTGACATCGTTAAACATCTGTTTTAATCTTTGTTCTAACCCCCAAAATCGTTTTGCAAGCCGCCTGCCACGTCAGGCCTGTAATCAGCACGTCCCTGTCTATGAGTAACGACGTCGCCAAAACCAAACGAAGACCGTCGCCTGCCGCAGGGCTGATAGTGCTGCTTAAGCCTTACAAGCTTCTCGTCACGATGCTGGTGACGTTCACGATCATCGGCAATGCCCTGAATCTGGTGGTGCCCAAACTGATTTCGAGCGCCATCGATTCCTATACTGCCGGGCATTTCTCGTACCGGACAGTGATCATTCAGTTTTTAGTCACCGGGCTGGGCGTTTTCATACTGACTTATGCGCAGAACATCGCGCAGACGTGGGCGTCGGAAAAGGTAGCCCGCGATATGCGCACGCGCCTCGCGGCGAAGATTTCCGTGCAGTCTTTCGGCTGGGTGGAACAGATCACGCCCGCAAAACTGCTGACGAACCTCACGTCGGATGTCGATTCGGTGAAGATGTTCGTGTCTCAGGCGTTCGCGTCGATTATTTCCTCCGTTTTTCTGATTGTCGGGGCTAGCATCCTGCTCCTTTCGATCAACTGGAAACTGGCGCTGGCGGTCCTCGGCGTGGTTCCGTTTATCGCAATTACTTTCCAGACGGTTCTCAAGAAGGTCCGGGTGCTGTTCCGCCGGGGGCAGGAAGCGGTCGACTGGCTGAACCGCGTGATCAACGAAAGCATTCTGGGGGCTTCGCTGATCCGGCTGCTGAACGCGAATCAGATCGAATACGACAAATTCATGAAAGCGAATGCCGAGGCGCGCGATATCGGGCTCAGCATTCTGCGGCTGTTCGCCAGCCTGATTCCCGCGATTACGCTGGCGGTCAATATCGCTACGGTGATTATTCTCGCGCTGGGCGGGCATTTCGTGATGGCCGGCAGCATGTCGCTCGGCGACTTCACGGCGTTCAATTCGTATCTGGCGATTCTGATTTTCCCGATCATCCTCATCGGGTTCATGAGCAACGTGATCGCGCAGGCGGGGGCATCATACATGCGCATCAGCATGGTGCTGAATGCGCCGGAAGCGCCGGCGGCGGGCGGAATCACGGCCGATCTGCGCGGCGATGTGGCGATGGAAGGTGTTTCGATGTCTTACGGCGACAAGGCCGTGCTGAAGAACGTCTCCTTCGAGGTGAGGGCGGGCACGAAGACAGCGATCATCGGCCCGACGGCCGCCGGAAAGACACAGCTCCTTTATCTGCTGATCGGCCTGCTGAAACCGTCCGCGGGCACGATCACGTTCGATGGGCAGCCGGTGGATTCCTACGACAAGGTATCGCTGCACCGGCACGTGGGTTTCGTATTCCAGGACAGCATCATCTTTAATCTCACGCTGCGTGAAAACATCGCCTTCAGCATGACTGCCAGTACGCAGGACATCGACCGGGCCATCGCCACAGCCGAACTGAACGACTTCATCGCGGCCCTGCCGCAGGGCCTCGAGACGGTTGTTTCCGAACGGGGCACCAGCCTTTCGGGCGGGCAGAAGCAGCGGGTGATGCTGGCGCGCGCCCTGGCGCTCAATCCGCGCGTGCTGCTGCTCGACGATTTCACGGCGCGCGTGGATACCACCACCGAGCGGACGATTCTCGGGAACGTACACCGGGAACTATCCGGGTATCACACTGATCTCGGTCACGCAGAAAATCGCATCCGTGGAAGATTACGACCAGATCATTCTCCTGATGGAGGGCGAAGTTCTGGCCGTCGGCACGCACAGGGAACTGATGGAGACATCGCCGGAATATGTCCAGCTCTACGACTCTCAGCGAAGCACGAGCCACTACGAAGTACACGCTTAGCAGCGCGGCCGCGCCCTCGCCTGGCAAAGCCGGTGCGCCCCGGCAAAAGCGGTCGCTGCGCGAATCGGGCGCCTGGTTTCTGCCGCTGTTCGCGAAGGAAAAGACGCCGTTCGCCGTGGCGGTTGTGGCCATCGTGTGGAGTTCGCTCGCGACGCTCATCGCGCCCGTCCTCATCGTGCGCGCCATCGACACGAACATGAAGGGCAGGGACATGCACGGCCTGCTGCTGTCTGCGCTGTATGTGTTTCTGATCTATGTGACGGGCGGGGTCGCGAGTTATATGCAGGTGCGGACGATGGGCGGCGCCGGCCGGCGGATGCTCTATCATCTGCGCAACGCGCTCTTCGTGAAACTGCAGGAACTGCCGGTGGCGTTCTTCAATCAGAACAAGGCGGGCGATCTGATTTCGCGCCTCAATAACGATACCGACAAGCTGAACCAGTTTGTGGCGCAGTCACTGATGCAGTTTGTGGGCAGCGCGTTTCTCATCACGGGAGCGGGCATCTTCCTGGTAAGCCTCAATGTGAAACTCGGCATCGCGGCGCTGCTGCCGGCGGCGGGAGCGCTGCTGCTGACGCGCGGCACTTCGGCGTGGGTGAAGCGGAAGAACCTCGGCAGCCTGCAGGCGCTGGGCGGCATGAGCTCGGAGGTGCAGGAGAGCCTGAATAACTTCAAGGTGATCGTGGCGTTCAACCGCCTCGATTACTTCCGCTGGAAGTTCAATTCGGCGAATGAGAAGAACTTCGCCGCATCCACGTCGGCCGGCTATGCGAACAACGTTTTCATGCCGCTCTACAACCTCGCGGCGCACATCGCACAGCTGATCGTGGTGGCATACGGGATCGCCCTGATCCGGGCGGGCGATGCCACGGTCGGGCTGCTCATCGGGTTCCTGCTGTACGTGAACAATTTCTACAATCCGATGCGGCAGCTGGCAGCGGTATGGGCATCGTTCCAGATGGCCATGGCGGCGCTGGAACGCATTTCCGAAGTGCTGTCGCTCGAATCGAACATGCCGGTGATCGAGGTGCCGGGGACGGCAAACGAGCCGGATGCGGCGTCGGTGCTTTCGTTCCGCAACGTGTGGTTCCATTATCCGGACGGTGCGGAAGTGCTGCGCGAGGTCAGCTTCGAGATGGAGCGCGGCAAGGCGTATGCGCTGGTAGGGCCGACCGGCGGGGGCAAAACCACCACGGCGAATCTGATGGCGCGCCTTTACGATCCGACGCGGGGGTCGGTGCTGTTCAACGGGCGCGACATCCGGTCTTACACGGCGGAGGAACGCGCGAAAAAGATCGGGTTCATTTTGCAGGATCCGTTTCTGTTCAGCGGTACGGTGCGCGACAACATCACCTACGGCAACGAAGTCTATGGCGAATATTCGAGCGCGCAGCTGATCGACGTTCTCGAGGAGGCCAATCTGGCCAGCCTGGTTTCGCGCTTTCCGGAAGGGCTCGACACAGTGGTAACGACCAGCGGCAACAGCATCAGCCTGGGGCAGAAGCAGCTGATCGCATTCATGCGGGCGGCGCTCAGAAAACCGGAGCTCCTGATTCTCGACGAGGCCACGGCGAATATCGACACGGTGACCGAGGAGATGCTCGAGGAGATCCTCGATAAGCTGCCGGAGACGACGACGCGGGTGATCATTGCGCACCGGCTGAACACGATCGATAACGTGGACCAGATCTTCTTCGTTAACTCCGGCGAGATCACACTGGCGGGGTCGATGGAGCACGCCGTCGACTTGTTGATGCACCAGAAGCGGGCCAGCTAGGCGGTCGGCGCCCGGATCTGATCTGGCTACACTTCACGAGTCGGCAGGCACGAATCCGATGGGACGCCGCGGCAGGTCGGGCGGAACGGTAAGGGCACGGATGGCTTCGAAGACTTCGTCGAACTGGCCGTCGTAGCGGAGTTCCATCTCCTGGATGCGGTGCAGGAGGTCCGCATGCTCAGTCCATATTTCACGCATTCTGACAAAGGCACGCATGATGGCGATGTTTACCTGAATGGCCGTGCGGCTGGTGAGTACTGAAGAGAGCATCGCCACGCCCTGCTCAGTGAAGGCGTACGGCTTCGAGCCGCCGAGTTCGCGGGCGGAAGGTATCACATTTTGTGATAGCAGGAGGGCGATCTCCTTCTTATTTAACTGAAAAACAAAGTCCTTAGGGAAACGGTCGCGGTTCCGTTTGAGCTACTGGCGGAGAGCGATGGCTTTCACGCCGTAAAGCTCGGCGAGGTCGCGGTCGAGCATTACACGCTGACCCCGGATGAAGTAGATCCGGTGCGCGAGGAAATCGGAGGTGGCGGAACGCGGGCTTTCAATGAGTGCCAGACTCATAACAAAACAGTCGGGAAGAATCGAGGAATTCTCAGATTCCTTTGCGGTACGACTCGGCGGCAACGCAGTTTGAGGTATCACATTCTGTGATAGCTGCAGCGATGATTGGTGTTTATATGAATGAAAAAGAATGGGTTATGCCGGGGAGAGGAATGCGGAAATGGAAGGGCCGCGGGGAGACCAGATTCGCGGTTCGGTCGTTCGGAAGTACGCCTGAACCGGGGTCCCCACGGCGGCGGCGAGGTGGGAGATACCGGAATCATTGCCAACGAAGATTCGCGCCTGACGCAGCCAGCAGGCAAGGTCGAAGAGATTATCGATGCGGGTGGCGTTGGGCAGGGATTCTTCGGGACCGCAGAGCCAATGGACCGGCATGGATTCGGCAAGTGTGGCCGCCGCCGATTCGAATACCGTCATCGGGGCGCGCTTGGCGGGGCTGCTGGCGAAAGGGTGGATGACGGCGAAGGTGCGAGTGGCGGACGGTGTGTCGATCTTCGGGAACCGCGAGGCGGGTTGGGCACCCAGTTGGCGAGCCTGGTCGTTGTAGTACTCAACCGCGTGACGCGAGCCCGTCGGAAGCGCGGGCAGGAATTCGAAGGGCAGGCACAGGTCGGCTACAAGGGCGCGGAATTCGGGGCGGTTCGCGCCGTACCACGAGATGATCGAATCGAAGCGCCGGAGCCGGTCGACGACGTCCTCGGCGGGAAGCAGGCCGAGCCGGTCAAGCCCGGAAGAAACAATGGATTGCGCGGAATCGGCGAAGCGGGCGAGGGGAACGTTCTGTTCGGCGCACCAGACCTCAGTGGAATCGCCGCGAAGAGCTTCGAGCGCTGGCAGGCTCACTATGAAGTCGCCAATCGCGCCGGGACGAATCAAAAGGCGGGCCATGTGAATCAATCAACTGAATCACCAATTGTAAGATGGGAAAAGTCTGCAATCGATGAATATGGTCGCTTTCGCGCCCCGTACCGCGCATGACGTGGTTGGGAACATAGGGAACACGCCGCTGCTGCGGCTTGAGAAGATCGCCGCGGATCTGCCGGGCATCGAGATCTATGGCAAGGCGGAGTATTTCAATCCGGGCGGGTCGGTAAAGGACCGTCCCGGGCTGAACATGATTCTGGAGGGCGAGCGGTCAGGGAAGCTGACGCGGGACAAGATCCTGATCGACGCGACCAGCGGGAATACCGGGATCGCTTACGCGATGATCGGCGCAGCGAAGGGGTACAGGATCAAACTTTGTCTGCCGTCGAACGCTTCGATCGAACGGAAAAGAATTCTGGCCGCGTATGGAGCGGAACTGGTGCTGACGCCGGCGGATGAGGGGTCGGACGGAGCGATCCGGCGGGTGCGGAACATTTATAACGCCGATCCGGACACGTACTTTTATCCGGATCAGTACAACAACGACGCCAACTGGAAGGCGCATTACGAGACAACGGGTCCGGAGATCATCGCACAGACCGAAGGTCGCATGACGCACTTCGTGGCGCTGCTGGGTACGAGCGGCACGTTCATGGGCAATGCGCGCTGCTTCCGCAAGGAGATGGCGCATGTGGAGTGCATTTCCGCGCAGCCGTCGACGGGATTCCACGGGATTGAAGGCACGAAGCATATGCCGACGGCGATTGTGCCGGGGATTTACGATCCTTCGCTGGCCGACCGAAATCTCTGGATCGAAACGGAAGACTGCCATAAGATGGTGAAGCGTCTGGCGCGCGAGGAAGGCATTCTGGTGGGGATTTCGGGCGGGGGTAATGTGGTTGCGGCGCTGACGATTGCGCGCGAACTGCATGCGCAGGGGCGCAAGGGCGTGATCGTGACGATCCTCTGCGACGGCGCGGACAAATATCTGAGCGAACATTTCTGGGATGCGGAGTAGATGATCCAAATTGAACGCGGGCCGTGGCGCGAGATGGTGAACCACGCGCAGGCGATTTATCCCAATGAATGCTGCGGGGCGATGATCGGGAAGATCGACGGCGATGCGAAGACGGTGAGCTATGCGATTGCGCTGGACAATGTGTCGGCGGGGTCGCAGGCCGCCCGCTACGAGTTGAGTCCGAAAGACCTGCTGCGCGCCGAACGCGAGGCGCGGGAACGCAAGCTGGATCTGATCGGGATTTATCATTCACATCCGGACTGCGGCGCGTATTTTTCAGAAACCGATCTAAAGAACTCCTGCCCGTGGTACTCGTTCGTCGTCCTGTCCGTGCAGAAGGGGCGGTTCGATCACGCCAACAGCTGGCTGCCGAATGCCGAGCAGACCCAGGCAGAGAAAGAGGAACTCATATGGCCCGAATCTTAATTCCGACACCGCTGCGTCAGTTTGCCGATAAGCACGACACGGTGGAGTTGCCCGGCGCAACCGTGGGAGAAGTGCTGACGGCGCTGACCACACGCTTCCCCGATCTGAAGAAGCATCTCTATAACGATGAAGGGAAGCTGCGCAGTTTTGTCAACGTGTATCTGAACGATGAAGACATCCGCTACATGAAGAAAGACGCCACGCCGGTGAACGACCCGGACACGCTTTCGATTGTGCCGAGTATTGCGGGTGGTCTGGACGAAGCGGTGCTTTCGAAAGACGAAATCCTGCGCTACAGCCGGCACCTGATCATGCCCGAAGTGGGCATGGAAGGGCAGCTGAAACTGAAGAATGCGAAGGTGCTGCTGGTGGGAACCGGCGGGCTGGGTGCGCCGCTCGGAATGTATCTGGCAGCGGCGGGGATTGGGAAGATCGGCCTCGTGGATTTCGATGTGGTCGATTTTTCAAATCTGCAGCGCCAGGTAATTCACGGCACAAAGGATGTGGGCAAGCCGAAGATCCAGTCGGCTGTCGAGACGATGTCGGACATCAATCCGCATATCGAGCTGGTGAAACACGAGACGGCGCTGTCGAGCGAGAACGCGCTTGACATATTCGCGGGCTACGACATCGTGGTCGATGGCACGGATAATTTCCCGACGCGGTATCTGGTGAACGACGCGTGCGTGCTGCTGAAGAAGCCGAATGTTTACGGGTCGATCTTCCGGTTTGAAGGGCAGGCGACGGTATTCGCGTATGAAGGCGGACCGTGCTACCGGTGTCTGTATCCGGAGCCGCCGCCTCCGGGGCTGGTGCCGAGTTGCGCGGAAGGCGGGGTGCTGGGGATTCTGCCGGGTGTAATCGGGCTGATTCAGGCAACGGAAACCGTAAAGCTGATTCTGGGCATCGGCGATTCACTGGTGGGACGGCTGCTGCTTTACGACGCGCTGGGGATGAAGTTTCGTGAACTGAAGCTGCGGAGGAATCCGGAGTGCCCGGTGTGCGGGGACAATCCGACCGTCACGAAGCTTATCGATTATGTGGAATTCTGCGGCGTGCCGCATCAGGAAGCGCCGCCGGAGCCGGTGGCTATGACAGGAGACATCGAACCCACCGAGGTAAAGACAAAGCTGGATCGCGGCGACAAGTTCCTTCTGATCGATGTGCGCGAACCGCATGAGTTTCAGATCTGCCGGATTCCGGGCTCGACGCTGATCCCGCTGGGCGAAGTGCCGAAGCGGCTGGGCGAGATCAATGCGGACGAGCGAGATTGTGGTGCACTGCAAGAGCGGGGCGCGCAGCGCGAAGGCGGTCGATTTTCTGAAGCAGCAAGGATACAGAAAAGTCCGCAACATGAAGGGCGGCATTCTCGCCTGGAGCGATAAGGTCGACCCGACGGTTCCGAAATATTAGAAGGCAGACGGCGGGAAACGACCGCCTGCCCCGCGAGCCTTTGCCTATTCATGGGCGTTTCCGAGGGGTAATCCGATCTGGAGCCAGAATATGTTGCCAGCGGGCCTGTTCCGGACGAGCGTGTCCTTCTGATACTTCAACACCAGGTCAACGGGGCCGACGTGTGCGCGAACTTCGGGGCCGATTGCGAGGTTGCGTCCGCGCATGCCGTCGCCGATGATTGCCTGGTTCAGCGTGTCGTTGGTCGTCTGTTTGTAGTAATAGCCATTTACGCCGAAGTGAATTCCCTTAATGGCCCGCATGGCATCGAACTCCCAGATGGTCTCGTTACCGGAATGGTAGTTGTTTGCCAGGTCCTTCGTATTGAAGAAATACGAAAATCGAGAGCTGATCTCGGTGCGCCCGGAATCGGGAAGCCAGGAAACCGCGCCAACAGGAACGAACGCCATGTAGTGTTCGCCGATGTTAAGAGGGGCGCCTTTGGTGTATCCAAAACCCGGCGTCCAGAAATCCAACCCGTACCACCAGCTCACCGCGCCTTTGTGATACGCAAGGTACTGGCCGATGGCGGAGTTTCCGAGGCCTGTCTTGCGGGATGTACCGGCGGGAGTGGTCAGCCTGACCGAAAACAGGGGAATGGCGCCGCCAGTCACCAGATTGCCACCAAGAACGTTTCCGCCCCAGTTATGGGAGAGTTTGATGGCGGCTGCCTCAAGGCCGAGGTGGAAGTCCGGCAGGACACTCTTACCCTGCGAATTGACGAGATGGTTCGCCTGATAGAGGGCCGTGAACTCGTAGAGCTCGGTCTGGCCCGCGGCCGGCGTCAGGCCCGGCGCCACTGTCTCCGCGCCCAGCGGATAGACACTGCCGCCGTTCTCCGTGGCGGTCAGCGCATGCGAACAGAAGAGACCGACAAGCAGTGCGCCGGCGATCATCAGGGGTTTGTACATGGTTTTCCTTTGCCGGATACAACTTATCTGTCGGCTCCCCTTCTATCGGCAGGAAAACGATGCAGCCTTAGGCAGCGCGTTCGATAATGTGAATATGGCGCGCGAACTGTTTGAAGTCAGCTGCCCCTGCTGCCAGTCAACGCTGAAGATCGACGGGGAACTGCGCGTTGTGATCTCACACACGGAGCCGGTGAAGAAGCCGGCGATTGAGGACCTTGCGGCCGAAGTGGCAGAAGCTGAAAGGGCGCGGCCGGGCCGGCGCGAGGAAGCCTTCCAGAAGTCGTTTGCGGCGGAGAAGAATCAGGGGCAGGTGCTCAACCGCAAGTTCGATGAGCTGTTGAAGCAGGCGAAAGAGAATCCGGAGTTCGGCAAGAAGCCGCGCGATATCGACCTGTTAGCGACTATTCCAGGCCCGGCGGAGCGCAGGAAGTCGCGCGCGATTTCACGCGCCGGGCGGTGCTTGCCGTCCAGTTCGTAGTTGAGCCGCCGCATGGTTTCGCTGGAGATGCGGCCGGAAAGTTCCACTAGCGCGGGGCGCAGGCCGGGGAATTGCTGTTCGGCCGCTTCGCGCACCACAAGGGCGCATTCATAGGGCGGGAAGTAGTGGCGGTCGTCCGCGCAGAACTGTGATCGGGAGGACCGAGAGCATGCCGTCCGTACTGTTGCCCGGCGACCATATCGACCTGACGTTTCGTGAGCGCCTGGTAGATCAGACCGAGGTCCATCGTCTTCGGACGCGCCGGTCAGGCGCAGACCATAGGTTCTGACTAAGCCGGGCAGGCCGTCTTCGCGATGCGCAAATTCGTAGCCGGCGCCGAGCCGCCAGGCGTGCGCGGCGCGGCTTCCGTGAGTGTCGGCGGGACCGCCTGGCTTCGCTGCGAATCACCATGGCGAAAGTGTTCTCGAAGCCGAGCGGGTCGAGCCATTCGAGATGCCATTGTGAATAGCCCGCGCGCACGGCGCCAGGACCTGAGAAGGGTCTTTCAGCGGCTTCGCTTTGAGGACAGCGGTCAGCGCGGTGCCGGTGTATTCGGGGTAGACGTCGATGATCGCCGGCGAGCATCGCCTGATGCGCGAGGAGCGTGCCGCCGAGGTCGAGTTTGCGGCTGACGTGTCCGTGCAGGCGGTTTTCGAGATGCTGGGCGACGATCTCCCCGAGGATGAGCTGCTCGCTGAAGTTCTTGGAGCCGACACGCACGCGCGGTTCGTGACTGCAGGCAGCGAGCGCGAGGGCAAGGCAGCGCGGTCAGCGAACGGACCATCGTTTTTCAATCCAGCCCAGTGCGCCGTCGGCGGCGATGGCGAGCAGTGCGGCGGGGATCGCGCCCGCCAGAATCTGCAGCTTGTCGACCGAGGCGATGCCGCGGAAGATGAAGACGCCGAGTCCGCCGGCGCCGATGGCGGCGGCGATGGTCGCGGTGCCGATGGTGGTGACGGTGGCGATGCGCGACGCCCGCGATGATGGTCGGCGCGGCGAGAGGCAGCTCCACCATGCGGAGGATCTGGCTTTCGGTCATGCCCATGGCGAGGGCGGCGTCGCGGAGGATGGGGTCGACGCCGAGGATGCCGGTCACCGTGTTGCGCAGGATGGGCAGCAGTGCATAGACGACCAGCGCGATGATCGCGGTGTGCTGCCCGATGCCGCCGATGAAGGGGATCGGGATCAGAAAGCCGAACAGGGCGAGGCTGGGGATGGTCTGCCCAATGCTGGCGAGGCCGAGGGCCCAGCGGCGTGCGCGCGGGTCGCGAGGCGAGCAGGACGCCGCCGGGGATGGCGATGGCGGAGGCGATCAGGATGGCGCTGAAGACGAGGACCAGATGCTCGCCAAGGAGACCGATGCCTTCCTGGAGCAGATCCTGCAATTCGTCACTGAGCACGGCGGGCCTCATCATTGACCGCGAGTCTCTGCGAGTCTCGTGGAGGACATCGAGAAACGCGCGGGCTTCCGGATGGGTGCTCGATTCGAATTCGGCGGGAACGCCGAGGAAGGCGAGGCTGCCTTCGTGGAGCAGGGCGATGCGCGTCGCGAGCTTCATGGCTTCCTGCACGTCGTGGGTGACGAAGACGGATGTCTTGCCGAGTTCGGCGCGCAGACGGAGGAATTCGCGCTGGAGATCGAAGCGGGTGACAGGGTCGAGCGCGCCGAAGGGTTCGTCGAAGAGGAGGATTGGCGGGTCGGCGGCGAGAGCGCGGGCCACGCCGACGCGCTGCCGTTGTCCGCCGGAGAGCTCGCGCGGGAAGCGGCGGGCAAAGGTTTCGACAGGGAGATTGACGGCTGCGAGGAGGGTCGCGACGCGGGCGGCAATCTTGTCGGCTGGCCAGTCTTCGAGAGCGGGGACGAGGCCGACGTTGCGCGCGACGGTGAAGTGCGGGAACAGGCCGCCTTCCTGAATGACGTAGCCGATGCCGCGGCGCAGACGCACGGGGTCCCACGCAGTGGTGCTCTTGCCGTCGATGCGAACTTCGCCGGAAGTGGGCATGATGCATGCCGTTGATGAGGCGGAGAGCGGTGGTTTTGCCGGAGCCGCTGCGGCCGAGCAGGACCAGGGTTTCGCCGGGTTCGACTGTGAGCGAGAGGTCGTTGAGAATGGTGCGGGGGCCGATCCGGAAGTGGACGCCGGAGAACTCGACGGCGCTCATTTCGTTTCTTTAACGCGCACAACGGAGCCGTCGCCCTGTGCGCCTCATGACGCGATTCGAAAGAGCGTTTCGGCGAAGCCCCACTCGCGGTCGAGCCACTGGCGGACGCACGTCCAGCCGCTGCGCCGGCCGAGGGCGAGAGTTCTTCGGGGCGGAATTTGTGCGAGGATTCGGTCCAGATGGTTTCAGCCGTGCGCGAACGAGATGTTGAGGTCGAGGGCGTCGATACGGACCTTCTGCGCGACGTGGGAGCGGAGGTGCATTTCGACACGGGACTCGCGTTCGTTCCAGCGCGCTTCGTGGGCGAATTGCGCGAGGTTGAAGTGGCCGTCGAGTTCGCGGTTGATGCGGGCCAGCAGGTTCAGGTTGAAAGCGGCGGTGACGCCGATGGGGTCGTCATAGGCGCGGAGGAGGCGCTGGCGCGGCTTGACGAGGTCGGCGCCAAGAAGCAGAGAATCGCCGGGGCGCATGCTCCGGCGGACACCGGCGAGGAACGGACTGAGCTTCGGCGCGGGTGAAATTGCCGATGGTGCTGCCGAGGAACAGAAGCAGCGCGGATTCACCGGGGCGGCGGTGGGCGAGGGCGGCTTCGATGCCGTCGAGATAGGTGGCCTCGATCGGCTGAATGCGCGACGCCGTCGATGTTGCCGAGGATTTTCGCGCAGCTATCGAGGGCGGCCCGCGAAATGTCGATCGGGAGGTAGCGCACGGGCTCCGCTGATACGAGCGGCGGCTTCGAGGAGATGGCGGGTCTTCGTGCCGGAGCCGCTGCCCAGTTCGATGACCAGCGGCGGTCGGCCGGACATCTGAATGATTTCGTCGGCAGCGGCTGCGAACAGGAGAAGTGCTTCGGCGCGCGTAAGTCCGTACTCGGGAAGAACGCGTGATGACTTCGAAGAGCGCCGAGCCGACGTCGTCGTAGAACCACGCGGGCGGCAGGGTTTTCTGGCCCGGTCCGCGCGAGGCCTTCGGTGACAGCCTGCGCGAATTCGGGATTGACTGAGAGCGGCGGCCGCGGCGGAGGCAGGCGCAGTCTGCGATCCTATTTCCCGACGAGCCGGAAGCCCGCGTACATGTAGGGATAGTCGGGGCGGAACCAGTTGCGGAAACTGGGGCGCGCGAGGACGGTGGCGGTGCGCGGAGAAGCGCCTTTCATCACGTAATGCTCGCCGTCGAAGAAATCAGCGGAGTAGCCAGGATAGAGCGGATGCGGTTTGAAACCATCGAAGGGCGCGAAGGGGTCGCGCGTCCATTCCCAGCCGTTGCCGGTCATCTGCGCGGGCGTTTCGCCGGATGTGAGGTTGCCTGGTCGAGGTCATCAGCGTCGACGGGGACCGGATCCCAACGACGGTAGCCGAAGTTGTCGCGTGAAGCGTCGGGTGGTCGAAGGGAAGCCGCGCGCTGAAACTGCGCTTCGCGTCGGCAGCGTGAGGCCGCGCCATTTCGCGTATGCCGACGCCTGCTGCCAGCGTGACCCAGACGGGCCAGTCGAGAGGAAGGGGGATCTGCGCGAACATGCCGCGATAGAACCACTGGCCGTTTTCGAGTGCCCAGAAATGAGGCGCGGGTCCGCCTTCGCGGACGAAGTCGAGATATTCGCCGTTCGAGATTTTGAACCTCGAAATCCGGAAGGCGGGAACAAAGGTCTCGTGGGCGCGGAACTCGTTGTCCCATCCGAAACCTCGCCGGCTGACCGAGCGTGGCGCAGCCTGCCGCTGCGGCGACCATCGGATTGTCGGGCGCGGGACGGGCGGACGGTGTCTCTGGTGCGGGTCCGGATTTGGCGTCGCAGGGGAGGCCGTGCAAGAGATAGGCGAAGGTTTCGGCGTGCATGTGGCGGTGCTCAATCGCCATCTGGAGGATCCAGGGGTCGAGGTCGTCCAGATGGGTGTCGATCCATCGACGGGTCGACGCGTTGTACTGAAGGATTTCGGATTCGGAGGGCCAGTCGCGGGGGGCATCAGTGGGGCCCTGACCATGCGCGGGGTCGATGCCGCGTTCAAAGAGACTGTCGAAGGAGGGATGGAAAGACGGCGCGCCGAGAGTGCGGCGGGCGAGGAGGTTCCAGTCAAAAGCGTCGAAGTGGCCTAAATAGAAGATCAGCCGGTGACGTTCAGCGATAGGGCGTGAATAAAGGGCTTCGGACGAGATCAGTCGAAAGAGGCTGTCGGTCTGGTCGCGTGCGCCAGCGAGTTCGGCGGCGAGTGCAGGAAGCGTGGAAGGCATGTTGTTTTTGGATGCAGTCCGCGCGCCCATCGCCTCAACGATGCTAGCAGTCATTGGGCCTTTTGGGGAGAAGAAAGTGAGATTGAAATGACGTTTTAGTCTTACGGGAGTAGTGGTCAGGCGCGGCTAACCGCGATCCGGGACAACAACTGAACCCTGGGCTGAAGTTGCCGTTATGCCAGTAATGCGCAACTCGCGGGTCTTGCCGTCCTGCTCAAAAAATACGGGCTCGTTGGCCGAGGCATCGCGCAGCCAGATGGTGCGGCGGTCGGGCATCACCCAGAGCCAGCCACTGACGGTGCGGTTCGCAGTGTCGGTGGAATCGACACCGAACCAGATCCTGCCCGGCACGAGTTCGCGGCTGTGACCCTGCCTGACGTCAAAGGAGATTTCGTCGCGGCGGGGCACTGGGCGAGGGGTGGCGGCCGGGAATACGCTGGCAGGTGCTTTATCGGATGGTGTCTTATCCGACATGAGCTGCGCCTTGACGATGAACCGCTCAGGCGCGGCGCCAACATAGTTAAACGGGTAGCACGTAACCAGCGTGAGTTCGCGCGTGGAGCCGGGATTGAGCACACCAACGTCTTCCGGCTTGACTACTTGTGTGCCTTCGACACGATAGGTGTACGTGGCACTCGGGGACTCGAAGACGATTTCGTCGTTCTTCGCCACATTGCGAAGACCGCGGAACAGGCTGTCGCGATGCCCCGCCACACCTATGTTGCCGGGTTGGCCGGGGAAGGCCGTGCCAGGGATGTGTCCCAGCGCAACGCTCAAAACGGGAGCGCTGGTGCCTTCCCGAATCATCGCCGATACGTGCAACCGCGGAATGCTGAGACGGCCCACGACGTCGCCGTTCGCGATATGAACTTCGCCGTCGGGTTTAGGAGCGCTGAGGCTGCGGTTGAAAGCGCGGTTCTGCCAGCTCTGCCATAGCCTCATACTGATAAGCGACCCCGCCCAGACGCCGATCATCAACGCGCCGGCGCAGAGCAGGACATTCGCGATCCAGCGCAACGCTCTATTTCGGGGTCTGTCTCTCATAGCGATAACTCTTGCGTGTAAGGACCGTGAGACCGCCCTGGTTCGGCGCTTTTACTCGCACCTGAATGTGGCGCAGTTCAGGAAGCCCGGCGTCGTCGCGGGGAACATAACCGATCGTGTAGCGGCTGCGAATCTCCTGGGCAATGCGATGACACGCATCCTGAATTGCCTGGGCGTCCTTTGGGAAGAAAGATTCGCCGCCGCTGATACGCGCCACTTTTTTGAGAAGGTCCGGGTCCACCTCGTAATCACCCTCTTCAAACAGCCCGACAGTGAACACGGTGGCAGTGCTGTTTTCCAGCCGCCTGAAGGCATCGGCGCGTTTGTGGACGCTGGCCGTGTCGCCGCCGTCGGTAATCAGCACCAGTGTTTTGCGTCCGCGTCGTCCCGCTTCGAGATCCTTCAATCCGTCGACGATGGCATCATAGAGAGCTGTCCTTCCACGGGGATAGCCGCGATAGAGCGCGGTCTGGAGATCCAGAACGTTGCCGGTGAAGGGGATGTCGTCGGGCAGACCACGTGTGACGGAATCGTTGAAGTTGAGTACGAAAACTTCATCGGCCCGATTGCTTTCATTGATCAACGCTCCCGCCGCCGTGAGAACCTGCGCGCGCTGATGAGCCATGCTGGCGCTTTCATCCACCAGAATGCCCATAGTGACTGGGGCATCCTGATTGTCGAATACGGAGATAACCTGCGGCTGACCGTTTTCGAAAACGGTAAAGTTCTGCCGCGAGAGGCCCGCCACAAAACCGCCGCCGTGGTTTTGCACACTGATATCGAGCAAAACGAGACGGACATCGTTGTGGAAAGTGAAGTCGTCGCCGGCAAGCAAGAGCACCGATATAAGCAATGAAACGGCGCCCGCAATCCCGATCAGGTGAATTGGCGAGCGCCGTCTCATATTCAGCCTCCATCAGTCCCCATTCGAATTATGAATGGTATTAGGCCGAACGGGTCTGACGAAGCAAGCCACCGGCGCCAATCAGGAGCGCACCGATGAAGCCGATGAGGGGATAAGGGCTCGCCGTCTGAGGCAGCGTCTTGGGGGCTGCCGGCGCGGGAGGGGGAGCCGGCGTTTCGGGCTGTTGCACTTCCGGCTGAGCAGGCGCTGTATTTTGCGCGATCACGTTGTCCTGTTGCTGCACTTCCTGCTGCTGAGTCTCGACCGGGGGAGGCGCAGGAGCTGGTTGAGCCTGAGCCGTCTCGGTGGTCGTCGTCGTTGTTGTGTTCTGAGCGATAGAGACCTGTCTCAGGTTCTTCGGATACGGGAACTGCTGTCCGAAGTTGTCACCGGGATAAAACCAGGAACGCAGCGCCGGAGTGTAACCTGCAGGCGTTTCCCACATCCGAAATACAGGCCTGCCGGTAACCTGAACGCGATAATCCGGAATTGCCA
The DNA here is from genome assembly GCA_963709215.1 of Terriglobia bacterium. Lineage (GTDB taxonomy): Bacteria > Acidobacteriota > Terriglobia > Bryobacterales > Bryobacteraceae > BOG-234. The sequence continues at coordinate 109,884 of CAVPVO010000003.1, forward strand.
GAATAGTCGCAATCAGATGATTTTCATTCGCGTTGTAGATCTGTACGATATGGCGGTCCGACTGCGAATCCAGCAGACGGAAAACGTAGGTGCCCGGTTCGAGGTAGTTGTCCATCACCTGCATCGGCTTGTCGATGGTCATGACGGTTTTCTTGTTCCACTCATCCGCCTTCGCATATGTAACAGCCATGCCGAGCGTAAGAGCGATTCCGGCGCATGCCAGGAGCCCGGCCCGAAGTTTGTTATTAAATTTTCGCGGTTTCATATAAATTGTCCTTTTCCGGGAAGACCGCAGCGCGCTTAGCGGGCCGGCCCTTGCCCCGGTTCACTCGCCTGCTTTAAAGGCATCTGGCTTGCCAAACCCGGAAGTGGCCCTGCATGTAGGAAATACGGAGCATGCCTCTGCGTGCCGCAATTGTTTCCTGCAAAGAACTGTCGGCAAGACGTCACAAATTACCGGCTGATTGCGCACAGTTCGACCCTGCGCCGGCGGGCGCTACGCTGGTAACAGCTTTGCGAAAACCTGAAGTCATGAGCCCGGCCGGTTACTGGCCGCAATTGCGCGCGGCGATTGAAGCCGGTGCGGACGCGGTTTATTTCGGACTGAAGCATTTCACAGCGCGGGCGAAGGTCGGGTTCACGCTGGAGGAACTGCCGGAGGTGATGCGCACGCTGCATCGGCGCGGCGTGCGCGGATATCGTCACGTTCAACACGCTGATTTTCGAGCACGAGCTGAATGAGGCGGCGCGCGTGGGGCGGCGATCGTGCGAAGCGGGCGCGGATGCGCTGATCGTGCAGGATCTCGGCATACTGAGGCTACTGCGCGGCGTGTCGTCCGATGTGGAACTGCATGCCAGCACGCAGATGAGCATCACGGATGCGGAGGGCGTGCGTTTCGCGCAGAGCTTCGGTGCAGACCGGGTGACGCTGGCGCGGGAGTTGTCGCTGGCCGAAGTGAGGATGATACGCGAGCAGACGGGATGCGCGATTGAGATGTTCGTGCATGGCGCGCTGTGCGTGGCGTATTCGGGGCAGTGTTTTTCGTCGGAGGCGTGGGGCGGGCGCAGCGCAAATCGCGGCCAATGCGCGCAGGCGTGCCGTTTGCCCTACGACCTGATGGTGGATGGCGAACAAGAGCCGTTGGGGGATGCGCGGTATCTGCTGTCGCCGGGCGATCTGTATACCCTGCGGGAGATTCCGGAGATCGTGGCGGCAGGCGTGTCGGCGCTGAAAATTGAGGGACGGTACAAAGACGCCGAGTATGTTGCGCTGACGACGCAGGCGTATCGCAAGGCGGTCGACGATGCGTGGGCGGGTGTGGCGCATGCGGTCAGCCGCGCAGAGGAACTGCAGCTGGAGCAGGTTTATTCGCGCGGGCTGGGGCCATACTTCGTCGCGGGGACGAATCATCAGGCGGTGGTGCAGGGACGCGCGCCGCGGCATCGCGGTGTGTGGATCGCGAGCGTCGTGCATGTGGGTGCGGAGTCCGTGGTGGTGGAAGTGGCTGAGGCGCATCAGACGGCGCCGCTCAAAGAGGGCGATGGCCTGGTGTTCGATGCGGCGGACTGGCGAAGTCCCGAAGAGCCGGAAGAGGGTGGGCGTGTTTATCAGGTGGTCCCGCGCCTCGATGGACATCTTGAATTGTGCTTCGCCAATAACGCGGTTCGGTTTGATCGGGTGCGGCCGGGGGATTGCGTGTGGCGGACCAGTGACGCGGCGGTGATGCAGGCGGCGCGGGTGTTTACGGAAGGGACGGCGCCGGTGCAAACGCAGCCGGTGCGGGTACATGTGGTTGCGCGCGAGGATGCGGCGTTGAGGGCGGAGTGGTCGGTGGAGTCGCGGCCGGAAATGCGGGTCAGCGTGCAGTCGCCGAAACTGCTGGGCACGGCGCGGAATCAGGCGCTGTCGGTCGAGACGCTGCGGGAGCAGTTTGGCAGGCTGGGTGGCACGGCCTATTCCCTGGGCGAGGTCACGCTCGATGCGGAGGGTGCGCCGTTTGCGCCGGTGTCGCTGCTGAATCAAATGCGGCGCGAGGCGGTGGAGAAGCTCGAGGCGCTGCAGGGGCCTGCGCCGCAGCGGAGAGTGGCACATGCGGAGCTGCCATCCCGCATGCAGCCTGACGCACGCGGCGGTGAGGCGGAGTTGCATTTGCTGGTGCGCACAGCGGAGCAACTGGATGCGGCGATTGAGATCCGGCCGGCGAGCATCACGCTCGACTATCTCGATCTGTACGGGCTGCGGCCTTCGGTGGAGCGCGTAAAAGCTGCGGGATTGACGGCGCGGGTGGCAAGTCCGCGGGTCCTCAAGCCCGGTGAGGCGCGGATCGTGAACTTTCTTGGGAGCCTGGGTTGCCCGATACTGGTGCGCTCGACGGGGATTCTCAAGGCGCTGCGCGAGCAGGAGCCTTTGCCAACTCTGATCGGGGATTTCAGTCTGAATGCGGCGAATTCGCTGTCGGCGGCCGAGTATCTGAAGCTGGTGGCGCGGCTGACGCCGACCCATGATCTGAATGCGGCGCAGATTGCGGATCTGGCGCGCGATGCGGGCGCGGAGAATATTGAAGCGATTGCCTATCAGCACCTGCCGGTGTTTCATACCGAGCACTGCGTATTCTGCCGGTTTTTATCCACCGGGACGAGTTATAAGGACTGCGGGCGGCCGTGTGAGAAGCATCGTGTGGAGTTGAGGGATCAAGCGGGGCGGTCGCATCCCGTGATGGCGGACGTGGGATGCCGGAATACGGTGTTTGGTGCGGAGGCGCAGGAGGCGAGTGCGCATCTGGAGTCGTGGCGCGCGGCGGGGATTCGGCATTTCCGGCTGGAGTTTGTGCATGAATCGGGTGATGAGGTGAAGGAAGTGGCGCGGTTGTTCGGGCTGGCGCTGGCGGGGAAGATGGATGCGGCACGGTTGGGCCGTCAATTGAAAAACATTACGCCCCAGGGAACCACGCAGGGGAGTTTGTTCGTGCCGGCGGATTACTTGAAGCTGACGGTGTTGCAGTAAAAGAACCGGCGACAAAATCGCCGGCGCTACAGTGACTTCTTGACGATCTCCTGGGCTTCGGAAACGATCTCGTCGAGATGCGTCTGGCTGCGAAAGCTTTCGGCGTACAGCTTGTAGATGTTTTCCGTGCCGGAAGGGCGGGCGGCGAACCATCCGGCGTTCGTCGTGACTTTCAGGCCCCCGATCGCCGCGTGATTGCCCGGGGCGCTCGTCAGCTTGGCCGTGATCGTGTCGCCGGCCATCGTCATAGCCGATACAGCTTCGGGAGAAAGTTTTTTCAGCGCGTCTTTTTGCGCCGGAGTGGCCGGTGCGTCGATGCGCGTGTAGAAAGACTCGCCGAACTGTGCGGTGATTTCGCGGTAGTGTTCACCCGGATCTTTGCCGGTGCGGGCGGTGATTTCAGCGGCCAGCAGGCCGAGGATGAGGCCGTCTTTGTCGGTAGTCCAGACGTGTCCGTCCGTACGCAGGAAACTGGCGCCGGCGCTTTCTTCACCGCCGAAACAGCATTTGCCATCGAACAGTCCAGGCGCAAACCATTTGAATCCTACGGGCACTTCCCACAGCGTGCGGTTGAGGTGGTTGACGACGCGATCAATCATTCCGCTGCTCACCAGGGTCTTGCCGACGACGGAAGTGACAGGCCATCCGGGGCGGGAGCCAAGCAGATAACCGATGGCGACGGCCAGATAGTGATTCGGGTTCAGCAGGCCGGCAGAGCGCGTGACGATGCCGTGGCGATCGGAGTCAGGGTCGTTGCCCCAGGCGATGTCGAAATCGTCCTTCAGCTTGACGAGGCTCGCCATTGCGTAAGGGCTGGAGCAGTCCATGCGGATTTTGCCGTCATGATCGACGGTCATGAAGGCGAAGCGGGGGTCGACGTTCGTGTTAACGACGGTGAGATTGAGGCCGTAGTGATCGGCGATCGGCTCCCAGTAAGGCAGGGACGATCCGCCGAGGGGATCGACGCCGATCTTGATGCCGGCAACGCGGACCGCGTCCAGATGTACGACGTTGCGAAGGTCTTTGACATAGGGACGAATCAGATCGCGCGGATTGGTGGTGGAGGCGCGCAGCGCGGCTTCGGAGGTCACGCGCTTGACACCGTGATTTCCGGACCGAAGAAGTTCGTTGGCGCGGTTCTGAATCCAGCCGGTGACGTCGGTGTCAGCCGGACCGCCGTCGGGCGGGTTGTATTTGAAGCCGCCGTCTTCCGGCGGATTGTGCGAAGGCGTGATGACGATTCCGTCTGACAGTCCCGAGGCACGGCCGCGGTTGTAGCACAGGATGGCGTGGGAGACGACCGGGGTGGGAGTGAAGCCGTTGTCCTGCTGGATGACGGTTTCGATTCCATTCGCGGCCAGGACTTCGAGTGCCGTGCGCTGCGCGGAATCGGAAAGCGCGTGAGTGTCCTTGCCCATGAAGATCGGGCCGTCAATCCCCTTGCCTGCGCGGTACTCGCAGATGGCCTGCGTAATGGCGAGGATGTGCGCTTCGGTGAAAGTGCCGTTCAGGCTGGTGCCGCGATGACCGCTGGTGCCGAAGCTGACAAGCTGCGCGGGGTTCGACGGGTCGGGCTTTTCGTCGAAATAGGCGCGCTCGAGTTTGCTGACGTCGATGAGGATGCTGGCTGGCGCGGGCTTGCCCGCGAGGGGATCGATGGGCATCCGACCATTATCAGTCAAACAGGTTTATGGCTGATTACGAAGACTGATCGGCGGAAAGTAAGTACCTTTGCACTCCCGCTTCCACCAGTTGCCGGTGTGGCGCCGCTCGTCGAAGGTGGTGAAGCGGTAATCGTAGACGGTGGCGCGCACATAGCGCGGCGGCTTTCCGCCGAACGGATTGTGTTCGATGAGTTCGAGCACCGGCGGTGAGCCCTCGAGCAGACGCTCCATCAATCGCATAAGCCAGGGATTTTCGCGATAGTTGCCGAGCGCGGCGAACCACATCTGCCAGTCGAGACGCGGCTGGAAGGGCGCGACCCAACCCGGCGCGCGGTTGAGCGGTCCGGGCTTGTAGGGGAAGACATAAGGCTCCCAGTCGGCGGCGTCGTTCGAGCCTTCGATCAGAATCTCGGGGCGGCTGGTGGTCATGACGGCGAAAAGGCCATATTGGTTGACGATGCCGAAGGTGTTGAGCGGACCGACCGCGTTGGAGAGCACGGTTGGGGTGCGGAATCCGAACATGGCCGCGAGACCGGTCACGGAGGCTATCAGGATGACCGCGCACAGTACGGCCGAAGCGCGCGCGTTGGTGCGTACGGGCTTTTTCGGCGCGGTAGGCTGCTTAGCGCGAAAGAGCCCGAGAAAGAATGCGTCATCGAGAAGGAAGAGGCAAAGCGCGATGGTCAGCACGTTGAAGAACGTGTAATTGCCGGTGAGCAGGATCAGGATCTCGAGAAGTGATGGTGCCGAACGCCGCGATCTGTTTGAGGCGTCGCGGGCCGAACATCAGAAAAGGCAGCCCGAGTTCGACGACGAAGACGAAAGCCGTCGATATCTTCTGGAACCAGAGAGGCAGCTGCATTGCGTACCAGGCAATGGGCGTCGGCAGGGGCTGCGTTTCATAGTGCACGGCAAGCGCGGTGAGATTGCGCCAGGACGGATCGTGACTTAACAATTTCACGGCGCCCGATTCGAACATCAGGCGGAACAGCAGCCAGCGGAAGAGCCAGACGCGCGACCAGGCCGGCTTCAGGAAGATGGCGAGAAAACCGGCTTCGAGCAGCAGGATAGTCCCACTGGTAGCCCATGAAGATCTGCCCGCCGATCACGATGGACAGATAGTAAATGAAGAGCAGAACGAAGGCGGCGCGCTGCCCCGCCGTGTGCGGGCGGCCGATGGCGGCTACACCGGCAATCACGGCGCCGCCCCAGGTGATCATGAGCAATCCGAAGTCGCTGTGGGTCCACCAGAACAGGGTTGGTACGCGCCAGAAGGTGTTCGGCCCCAGCTGGCGGACCACTTCGCTCAGGAATTCTGTGATGGGCTGGACGCCCTGCGCGCCGATCAGTCCGCGAACCTGGCGGCCAAAGGAGACAAAGGCGATCAGGTAGATCAGGGCTATCAGGCGGGCGAAGATCGACGATGCGATGGTGTATTGTGCGGGGACGACCTGGGTCCCCCAGAGGCGGCGCGTCAGCCAATAGCCTGTGTTGCGGTGCGCGGCGATAAAGCAATAGATGGCTTCGGTAATGGCGGCAAAGCCGGGTACCAACTGATAAATGCGCAGCGGCCATCCAGCGCCGGGTCGAGTCGCCAGCAGCCGGAATACTGCTTCCGCGGCGGCATAGTGCTGGTTGCCATCGAAGAACTGCACGGCTTGGCGGAAATCGGAGACAGGCACGTCGGGGAAGCGCGCCGCGGCCGTTTGGTATGGGGCGTATTCGACGCGGTCGCCAGTGAGATTGCGCCAGTAGCCAACCCAGATGCGGCAGAAGGAACAGTCGCCGTCGAAGACAAGGGTGGGGCGGGCGGCGTCGGCGGCGGGCACTTTCTCGATTAGATCATCGGGCGGGAGATCCCGAGCAAGGGGCCAGCAGTAAGGGGCTCCAGTACTCCGGTCCACAGTTCCGGCGCCGTGTCTCTTATAATCGGACGATACCGGCGTTTTCAATGCAGCCGCGTGAGCGGGGCGCTGGGAACCGCGCAATCCGAATCCAGCGACGCGTTCGTAAGAGAATTCGGGGGAGGTACGTTCATGAGTCGTTTGGCGAGAGTTGCGGTGGTGTGGGGAAGTGCAGCGTTCGGCTTGTTGGCCGGCGCGGGGTCGCTGGCGGCACAGACGGCGAATGCCATTGTCAACGTGACGCTGACTCCTCCCCCCGGCGATCCCGGTATGGGTACGCTGGCCGCCAACGATGACGATTCCACGAATGCTGAGCCACTCGGTATCGGCGGCGCGAACGGCATCAATTTTTTCGGAAATAACTATACGCAGGTTTACGTGAACAACAACGGGAACCTGACGTTCACGGGTCCTCTGAGCCAGTTCACGCCGAACGGCCTGGCGATGGGAGTGCAGTGCGACAACACCACCGGCGATAACTGTCCGATCATTGCGCCTTTCTTCGCGGACGTCGATACCAGCGGAACAGGCAGCGGACTGGTGATGTATGGCAACGCCACGGTGAACGGCTTCAACGCTTTCATCGCGAACTACATCAATGTGGGATATTTCTCAGGCGAGACAGACAAACTCAACAGTTTTCAGGTAATTCTGCTCGACCGCTCTGATACGGGGGCGGGAAATTTCGACATCGAGTTCAACTACAACAACATCCTGTGGGAGACGGGCGATGCGAGCGACGGCACTGACGGGTTGGGAGGCACGTCGGCGGCGGTGGGTTATTCGAACGGCGGCACCGGGGCGAACAATATTTACTTTCAGCTCACCGGGTCACTGGTGAACGGGGCTCTCCTCAACGGCGGACCGGATGGGCTGACGACGCACAGCGTCAATTCCACTATGCCCGGACGCTATATCTTTCCCGTGCGCCAGGGAGCGATCACGCTGCTGATTTCGAACGTCACCTGCATGCCGGGACTTCTCGCGCAGGGCGGCACGAGCACCTGCAGCGTCACTCTTACCGGGAACGCACCGGCGGGAGCAGCCACCAGCATCACGCTGGCGAGCAGTAACGCCGCGCTGAGTGTGCCGGCTTCGGTCACGGTCCCCGCCGGACAGAATACGACGACATTCACGGCAACGGCGGGGAATGCGACGAGCACGCAACAGGCGACGATCACGGCCTCGCTGGGGGGCATCTCGCAGACGGCTATGGTAACGCTGAGCAATGCAGTGCAAACGGGATACATCGGAGTGTTTTACAACAGCACCCCGCCTTCGCCCTGCCCGGCCGCGCTGACAGTGCTGTGCACTGCCAACACCGCCGCGAACAACAAGGAAGGCGGTGTCATCGATGGACCCGTCTTCGTGTTTGTGAACACAAGCAGCACGCCCATCACGAACGCCGTGTTTTCGGTGTCCGACGCCGCGAGCGGGATACAGGACAGTTTCAAGGTCGGCACGATCAACCCGAACTCGTCGTTCACGTTGATTCCAGGTGTTACCGACGACGGCCAGAATCACGGAGGCAGCAACTTCTTCACCGTGACCGGGACGCCACTCGACACAAGCGATGACGGGCCATCCGCGAACACGACACGGTTCACGTTTACCGGCCAGCAGGGCAGCACCACAATCCAATCGGCTGACGTATGCGGCGTGCCCGCACCGCCGACATTCACGCCGGCGTGCACGTTGCAGCCGCTGTCGAACGACGGGAACGTGAGCAACATCAATTTCCTGGGCGGCCCTGGCGACAATGACGGCCCGTGCGATAACTGCTTCGGCCCGGCGATCGTGGCGCTGCTCATCTCCGGAGGCGGAGGCTCGGGCAGTGCGACCATATCGATTTCCAGCACGACATTGACGAGCGGCACCGTTTCGACCGCGGGCTCGCAGACGCTGACCGCAAGCGGCGGAACCGCGCCGTACACATGGAAAGTGCTGGCGGGATTTCTGCCGCCGGGTACAACGTTCTCATCTACGGGGACACTTTCCGGGACGCCGACCCGTGCAGGCACATACACGTTCACGGTGCAGGTGACGGACGTGAACGGGAATTCGGCGGTTCGGACGCTCTCGATCACGATCGCCGCGCCGACGCTGACGATCACGACCCCATCACCGCTTCCTGCCGGCATGGCGACGGTGCAATACCCGACGCAGGTGCTGTCGGCCACCGGCGGAGCTGCGCCCTATACGTTCACCCTGGCGTCCGGCAGTTCACTGCCTGCCGGGCTCATGCTGGCCGCAAACGGTTCGATCTCCGGGACGCCGACGACGGCGGGCACGTCGCGGTTCACCATCACGGCAACCGACTCCAGTCAGCCCGCGCAGACCGGGACGGCCACCTTCACGCTCAACGTGCGCCCATTCTCTGCCGACCTGTTGATTTCATCCGGCAGCCTCGCGTTCACGCTTGCCTCGGGGGCTACCGCGCTGCCGCCGAGTCAGAACGTGCCGGTGGAAGCTACGGATCCGACGAAGATTCTGAACTGGTCGGCGACGATCACACCCGCAGTGAGTTGGCTCACGCTCACTGGCGGCAAGACGGGGAGCACCACCCCCGGCGCGTTTCATGTAGCGCTCACCGCGGGCGCGTCGCAGCTGGCCGCGTCGGCGACGCCTTATTCCGCAACCGTGGTTGTCAGTTGCCTGGCACCGAGTCCCTGCGCCGGAAATACGCAGAACCTGACGGTGACCTTGCTGGTCAGCACGGTCTCGCCGGAGTTGACGGCACTGACAGATCTGGTTTCGTTCAATACAGCGGCCGCGAGCCCGCAGACATCAGCGCAGTCGGTTGCTGTGCAGAATACGGGCGGCGGAACGATCGCGTTCACATCGGTGACGTGCGGTGCGAGCTTCTGCGTCGTGCCGAGTGCAGTGCCCTCGCCTATCGGCGGCGGCGCGACGGCCAACATCAGCGTGCAGGCGAATCCGGCCGGCCTGAATGCGGGATTCTATTTCACGGAGCTGACGATAGTTTCGTCGGCGGGAACGGTAACGGTCCCGGTAACGCTGCTCATCCAGGCGAGCCCGAGCCTGGTGCTTAGCCCGTCGGGTGACGAGTTCAGCCAGCCTGCGGGGGTAGCAGCCGCGCAGCCGGACACACAGTTTCTGGTGAACATTTCGGGAGCGCCTTCAGCCAGCTCGTCCGTTTCCTTCACAGCGCAGATTGTCTCGGTTTCGCCATGGCTCAGCCTCAGCACAACCAGCGGATCGTCCACGAGCTCAAATCCGGGTACGGTCATCTACAAGATCAACAGCAACGCCTCGTCGCTGGCGGCCGGCGCCTATTATGCGACGATCCGGATAACCGCCAGTGGCGTTCTCAACTCGCCGCAGGATTTCCAGGTCGTGCTCAACGTACAGGCGGCGACTGCGCCGCAGGCGCCGAGTCCCACTCCCGCGGGTCTGATCTTCAGCGGGACGGTGAGCAGCGTGATACCCCCGCAACAGACGGTTCTCTATGCCAGCACATCGGGCGCAGTTGCTTACCAGGCTTCGGCGACGACAAGCGACGGGGCGAACTGGCTCGCGGTCAGTCCGGCAACCGGGACAACGTCGGGGGCGAATCCGGCATCGGTCAATATCACGGCGAATCCCGCGGGACTCGCGCCGGGTATTTATCACGGAACGGTAAGTTACTCGCTGGCCGCGGCGGCGGTTCCGGCGGTCAACGTGACGCTGATCGTCGAGACCACGCCCGCGTCCTTCAGGACCCCGGGAGAGCCCGGGCCGCTGGCGACGACCTGCACGCCGTCTAAGCTCGTACCGACGTCGACCGGACTCGTCAGTGACTTCTCCAACGCCGCAGCCTGGCCGACGCCTCTGCAGATTCAGCTGAGCAACGACTGCGGCGCCCCCGTGACGAACGGGCAGGTGGTCACGACGTTTTCGAACGGTGATCCGCCGCTGGTCCTGGAGGTACAGAATGCAACTTCAGGTCTCTACTCGGCAACCTGGACGCCGCGCCATACGGGATCGCAGGTGACGGTGACGGCGCAGGCGTCGGCTACGGGACTGACATCCGCGACGACGCAGATATCGGGGTCGATCATTCCAAACTCAGTGCCGGTCATCAATCCGGGCGGCACGGTGCATGCGTTCACGCCGCAGACGGGACAATCGCTGGCGCCGGGGACGTGGATGGCGGTTTACGGGACAAATCTGGCGAACCAGCTCGATATAAACAACGTCTCCGTATTTCCGACCACACTGATCGGTACGTCAGTGATCATCGGCGGCGAGGAGGCACCGCTGGAATTCGTCAGCACCGGGCAGGTGAATGCACTGATACCGTACGATCTGACAGCGGGCCAGACCTATGAGGTGATCGTCAACAACAACGGCGCGCTGTCTACGCCGGTTCCGCTGCAGACCGGCATGGTCGCGCCGGGCGTCGCGGCCTATGTTTCGGGATTCGCCGAAGCGCAGCATGGCGCGGATTACAGCCTGATCACGGAATCGTCGCCCGCAAAACCCGGCGAGTACATAATCATCTATCTGCTGGGAATGGGGCCGACGACGATGACAGTGATCTCCGGGCAGCCATCGCCGGCCGGGGCGCTGACCACGAATCAGCCGACAGTGACGCTCAACGGCGAGAACGTCACGAACATCCCCTACTCGGGGCTGACGCCGACAGCGGTGGGGCTCTATCAGATCAATCTCGAGGTGCCGGCGGACGCGCCGAACGGTGATCTGACGCTGATCGTAACCGAAGCCGGAATGACGACGCCGGCAGTGATTCTGCCGGTGCATAATTAGACGGCCAGCGGGTAGCCCTCGTCGAGCCAGCCGGTGACGCCGCCGATCATTTCCTTGACCGGACGGCCGAGGCGCGCGAGGCGAATCGCGGCTTTGTTCGCGCCGTTGCAGTGCGGGCCCGCGCAGTAAACAACAAATAGAGTGTCGGCCGGGTATTCGCGCAGGCGTTCCTCGGTTATCGCTGGTCCGGGGATGTTGACGGCGTGCGCGACGTGGCCTTTGGCCCAGGTGTTGGGTCCGCGGACGTCGAGGAGTACGAAGCCGGGTGCGCCGGACTGCAGGGCGGCGTGGACATCGGCGCAGTCGGTTTCGAAGCCGAGTCTGGCGGAAAAATGGGCGAGGGCGGCGTCTGATGAGGCGGGCGGAACTTCGGTCACGGCGTTCATGCTTCGAGAATCGCGCGAAATGCGGTGGTTGACGAGTGGCAGGAAAGACAACTACCGTAAAAATCATGCCACCGATAACGACGAGAACCGTGGCGGCGCTCGCGTACGACGGGCTGTGTACGTTCGAGTTCGGCATTGTGGTGGAGTTGTTCGGGCTGCCACGCCGGGAGATGAAGGACTGGTACGACTTCAGGGTGTGCGGGCTGGAGCGCGGTCCGCTGCGGGCGACCGGCGGGTTGATCGTGACACCGCGCGAAGGGATGGCAGGGCTGGAGCGCGCGGACACTATTGTGATTCCGGGCTGGCGGGACCGGAACGAGATTCCGCCGCGGCGTCTGATCGACGCGCTTAAAAGAGCACATCGAAGAGGCGCGCGGCTGGTGTCGATTTGTTCGGGCGTGTTTGTGATTGCGGCGACGGGGCTGCTGAACGGAAAGCGCGCCACCACACACTGGCGGTACACGGAAGAGTTGGCGCGGCGGTATCCGGAGATTCAGATTGAACCGGACGTGCTGTATGTGGATGAGGGATCGATTCTGACGTCGGCGGGAAGCGCGGCCGGGATCGATCTGGGGCTGCATATCATTCGCCGCGACTATGGAACGCAGGCCGCGAATCAGGTGGCGCGAAGGCTGGTGATGCCGCCGCATCGTGAAGGCGGGCAGGCGCAGTACATCGAGCGGCCGGTCGGCGACGAAGGGAGTCCATGGCTGGCGAAACTGCTGGAGTGGACCGAGCGGCATCTGGCGGAGGAACTGACGTCCGATCGGCTCGCGCGCCAGGCGCATGTCAGCAAGCGAACGCTGGCCCGGCGTTTTGTGGCGACGACGGGGACGACGCCGGCGGAGTGGGTGGCGGGGCTGCGGATCGCGCGCGCGAAAGAGCTGCTCGAAACGACGAAGCTGCCGGTAGAGCGAGTAGCGGAGCGATGCGGATTCGGATCGGCATTCGCGCTGCGGCATCATTTCCGAAAGAGGCTGGAAACCAGTCCTACAGCGTATCGGGCGCGATTCACGCGGTGATCCGGACGATGGTGCGGGAGCCGAGGGAGTCGGGGAGTTCGTACCGCATGACGATTTCGATGCGCGCGTGGGTCTTCCCTGCTTCGGCGATCTCCTGCGCGACATCGGGGCCCTTGTACAGGAGTATCTGGCTGCCGGCTTTAAGGGCGGGGCGGAAGAGAGACAGGATTTTCGGGATCGGGGCGAGAGCACGCGCGGTGATCACGCCGGCTTTGAGTTCTTCGGCGCGCCGCGGGGTGATTTCGGCGTTGGGGAGTTTCAGTACGGCCAGGGCGGATTCGACGAAGCGGGCTTTTTTCTGAATCGACTCGACGAGGGTGAAGCGAGTTTCGGGCAGAACGAGAGCGAGAGGAATGCCGGGAAATCCGGCGCCGGTGCCGGCGTCTAGGACGTGATGGGCGTTCCGGAAGAGAGGCCACGGGATCACGGAATCGAGGACGTGCTTGATCGCGGCTTCGCGCGGGCTGGTGATGCGGGTGAGGTTGAGAACTTTGTTGGCTTCCACGATGAGCCCGAGATGCTTCGCGGCGCCGGTAATAACGGAGTCACGATGGGGAAGATCGGCGGGGAGTATGGAGTCGAGTTCCTCGGCAAAATCCACTATCCGATGTCTTCTCCGGCATCTTTTCCGGCATCTTCCTCGGAATCTTCCTCGGCGTCTTCCGCGGCCATGCGGGCGGCTTGTTCGTCTGCGAGGCGCTTCTGCTCGTCGATGTCGGCCATCCAGTCGTTGACGAGCTTCTGCGAGTCGGCGGCGGCGAGATCGATCGGCATGCGGCGGACATCGTCGGCGCCGTGCATGAAGACAGCGGTGATGCCCTTGGCGCCAGGACGCAGTTCGAGACGGTTGCCGCGCGCCTCGAGGCGAAGCCGGGTTTCGATCCACATAAGGTTGACTTTGAGGCGGCGGGGCCGGCCGGCGATGGTGGCCTGCTGCATCAGGTTCTGGGTGAAAGGGTCCTTCCTGAGGCGTTCGGCCCAGGGGGCGGCGGCGATGGCCTCGGCGCGGATCCGTTCGCGGCGGCTGTTATCCTGGGGGCCCGACTCCTCGACGGATTCGAGAGCCTTGAGGTTGTTCTCCAGGTTGTCGAGAAAACTCATCCCTTCTATTGTCGATGACGGGGGCATTCGCAAGGCGTGGCCGGCGCCCGGTCTTATTCAGGTAACTTCTTCGGCGGCAAAGACGGCCGGCGGTACATTAGACTGAAAACATTCCGGCAGACTTTTTCGTTGTGCGGTGCGTCTTGCCACCAGGAGCCAGAGTTTGATCTTCCGGGCCGTCGAAGACGCGGACCTGATTACACGTGTTCGAAAAGGCGACGTCGAGGCGTATAACGCCCTGGTGTCGCGCTGGGAGAAACGTGTCTTCAATTACCTTCTGCGTCTGACGGCGAGTGCGGACGACGCTCTGGACCTGAGTCAGGACGCTTTTCTGAAGGCTTATCAGAACATCCGTAAGCTCGACGACCCGGCGCGGTTCGGTCCGTGGCTGTACCGGATTGCGCACAACGAAGCCTATTCATTCTTCCGTAAGCGCCGGCCCGAAACGGCGCTGGAAGATGTGGGGGCGGAGCGCAGTCCGGCGCCGGGGTTCTCCATGGATCTTTCGCTCGCAGTGACGGCGGCGCTCGACCGGCTCAATCCGGAACAGCGCGAAGCCGTGGTGCTGAAGGTCTATGAGGGATTCAAGTTCGAAGAGATGGCGGAGATCCTGGGGGCGCCGGTATCGACTGTGAAGTCGCGGCTGTATACGGCGCTCGAGCTGCTGAAGACGGAGCTGGCTCCAGTGGGCACGAGAGGCAAACTTCAATGATTCATCCGGCAGATTTTCATCCAGGGGAGGCGCTCCGGGATTATGCGTTCGACGAACTTCCGCACGGCGAACGCGAGGCGATTGAACAGCACCTGGCGGCGTGCAGCGAGTGCGCACTGGAGCTTGACCGTCTGCGCGTGACGACGGCGGCGCTGCACACCCTGCCGGACAGGGAGATTCCGCAGAGGATCGCTTTTGTTTCGGACAAAGTGTTCGAACCGTCGTGGTTCCAAAGATTCTGGAATTCGGGCGCGCAGCTGGGATTTGCGTCGGCGTGCGTGCTGGCCGTGGCTCTGGTGATCTCCGTGTGGCATATGGCTGGCGCCAAAGGGCGTGTGGAAACACGGACCGTGATTCAGACGGCGGCTCCACAGGCCCAGATCGTTCCGCAGGACCAGATCAACACAGCCGTTGAGAAAGCGGTGGCTCAGGTGCGAGCGGAAGACGCGCAGTTAATTCAGGCGGCGGAACAGAAGCGCGATGCGGAATATCGCGATCAGATGATCGCGATCAGCGAGCAGTTCACTGTGCTGCAGAAGAGGAGCTACACGCAGCTGGCATTGAGTGAAGCGCCGGGTGCGGGAGTCGGGCAATGAGACTTTTGGTGGGAATTGCCGCTGCAGCGTTGTGTTTAGCGGCGGCGGAATCAGCGGTTTCGCCAGCCACGATTGCGGCAGTGGAAGGAACGATGAACCGGACGCTTAGTGTGGGACCGGCCGATCCGTACGAGCTGATGGGGACGGCGAGGGGAACCTATCTGAACGGTTACGGCGCGCTGTTCACGGTGGAACTCGATCTGATCAACGCGGGTCCGATCAGCCCCAATCCGTTCAAGCCGAAAGTAAGTCCGCAGGAATTGGCGAGTGTGCGTGAGCGCAAGGTGAAGAACCTCTCCATTCTGAAGGACTCGATGCGCACGCTGATGATGAACGCCGGCAGTACGCTCGAAGGGATGCCGCCGAATGAGCGCGTGTCGATGGAGGCTTACCTGTTCTATTATTCCTGGGAGAATTCCAAAGGCATGCCGCAGCGGGTGTTCATGAGCGCTGAAAAACAGAAGCTCATGGACGCAAAGACGGCGCACGCCGGGCCGCAGGAGCTTGCAGCCATCATCGAAGAACAGGACCAATGAAAGAGCAGGATGAGGGGGCAGCGCCGGAAACGGCGGCATTGCCGACTGCGATCGGGCCGACTCCGATCGGGCAACTCCTGATTGCGCGCGGTCTAATAGATCCCGAGGATCTGGACCGCGCGCTCGAACTGCAGAGGGAACGGCGCGGGGAGAAGCTGGGGCGGATTCTCGTCGACATGGGCTTCATCGCGCAGCGGGACCTGCTGTCTGTGCTGTCCGAGCAACTGGGGCTGCCGATCGCGCAGCTGGGTGCGCCCGCGGCGGGACCGGAGATAGAAGGGCTGTCGTCGCTGTTTTTGCGCAAGGCATGTATCTTTCCCGTTGCGATCGAGGAAGGCGCGCTGACGCTGGCGATGGCCGATCCGCTGGACTTCGAGACCATCAACGCGGTGCACGGTTTTTCGCGGCTGGAAGTGAATCCGCAGCTGGCGGCGGAGCAGGACATTCTGGACGCGATCGACCGGTATTACAGCGAGGCCGATCGGCAGACCGCGACGACGGAATTCGGGACAGGCGATGAGGAAGATCTCGAACATCTGCGGGACATGGCGAGCGAGGCGCCGGTCATTCGTCTGGTGAACGCGATGATCGCGCAGGCGATCGAGAAGCGGGCGAGCGATATTCACATCGAGCCGTTTGAGAAAGAGTTTCGCGTGCGGTTTCGCGTGGATGGCGTGCTGTTCAATCAGGAAGCGCCGCCGCGCGAACTCAAGGCAGCTGTTACGTCGCGGCTGAAGCTGATGGCGAAGCTGAATATCGCGGAACGGCGTATGCCGCAGGACGGGCGCATCAAGATTCGGATACTGGGGCGCGACGTCGATCTGCGCGTGTCGACGCTGCCGACGCTTTTTGGCGAGAGCGTGGTGATGCGCCTGCTGGACCGGTCGGCGGGGGATTTTTACGATCTGAAGCGGCTGGGATTCGATGCGCACATGCTGAGCCGCATGGAGTATTTCACGTCGCTGCCGCACGGAATTTTTCTGGTGACGGGGCCGACGGGAAGCGGCAAGTCGACAACGCTTTATTCGGCGCTGAAGCGGATCAATCTGACGGACAAGAAAATCATCACGATTGAAGATCCGGTTGAGTATCAGATGGACGGGATCAATCAGATTCACGTGAATCCGCAGATCGGGCTGACGTTCGCGGCGGGGCTTCGGCATATAGTGCGGCAGGATCCGGACGTGATTATGGTGGGCGAAATTCGCGACCGCGAGACGGCGGACATTGCGATCCGTTCGGCGTTGACCGGGCACCTCGTGTTCTCGACGCTGCATACGAATGACGCGCCGAGCGCGGTGACGCGGCTGCTCGATATGGGCGTGGAGAACTATCTGGTGACGTCGTCAGTTGTGGCGATTCTGGCGCAGAGACTGGTCCGGCTGATCTGCGAGAACTGCCAAGAGAGCGCGGGGACGACGATGACGCCGTGGGGCGACGAGATCGAGGTGTTCCGCGGTAAGGGATGCGAAGTGTGCAACGGGTCGGGTTACAAGGGGCGGGCGGGGATTTTCGAGATGATGGAGCTGGAAGGCGAACTGCGCCACCTGATCATGGAGAACGCCGATGCCACGCGCCTGACCGAAGTGGCGCGGCGGAACGGGATGAAGAATCTGCGTGAGGATGGCTGGGCCAAGGTCGGGCGAGGGATGACTACGGTCGAAGAAGTGACGCGTGTCACCCAGGAATTCTAAAACCTTTTTTAGCCACAGATGAACACAGATAAGAATAAGTTCTGATGGCTTCGGCAACGTTCCACTACAGAGCGGTGGCGGCGGATGGGAAGCTGCGTACCGGTGTCATTACGGCCGATAACGGCAAGGCTGTGGCACGCGAACTGGTGCGGCAGGGGCTCACGCCAGTTTACGTCGGGTTTGAGGAGAAGAAGGCTGCGGGGCTGAAGCTGCCTTCGTTTGAAACGGGGCGGCGGAAGGATGTCCTGTTCTTCACGCAGGAGCTTTCGACGCTGCTGAACTCGGGAGTGCCGCTGGACCGCGCGCTGTCGATCACAAGCGAACTGACGACGCGGCAGTCGTTCCGCGCCATTGTGCTGGATGTACTGCGGTCGATCAAAGGCGGGAAATCTCTGGCGGATGCGCTGGCGTTGCATCCGGCACATTTTTCTGAGCTGTTCATCAACATGGTGCGGGCCGGCGAGGCGTCGGGGAGCCTGGGGCTGATCTTCGAGCGGCTGTCGGGGTTCGAGCGGTCGCGCGATGAGCTGCGCAGCTACATTGTGTCGGCGATGATTTATCCGGCGCTGCTCGCGATGGTGGGCGTGGGGAGCATTTTCATCATCCTGAATTTCGTGGTGCCGCGCTTCGCCAGTATTTTCGATGATAGCCATATGAAGATCCCGCTGCCGACGCTGATCATGCTGCAGGCGAGCCATGTGGTGCAGAACTGGTGGTGGGTGGTGGCGCTGGGGCTGGCGGCGTTCGTGGTGACTTTCCGGACGTACATTGCGACGCCAAAGGGGCGGTTCTGGTGGGACACGAACCGGCTCAAGATTCCGATTCTGGGCGACGCGATGCAGAAGGCAGAGACGTCGCGGTTTGCGCGCGCGATGTCGACGCTGGTGGGGAACACGGTCCCGCTGGTGCAGTCGCTGCATATTTCCGCGGGGATTCTGTTCAATTCGCGAATGGCCGGCGCGCTGAAGGATGTGGCGCAGGGGGTGAAGCGCGGCGAGGGAATTTCGCAGCCGCTGGCGCGCACGAAGATGTTTCCTCCGCTGGCGTCGCACCTGCTGACGGTGGGCGAAGAGACTGGCAAACTGGATGTGATGTTCGCCCGCATGGCGGATATTTACGAAGAAGAGACGCGGGCGTCGGTCAAGAGATTTACGGCGATCTTCGAGCCGCTGGTGATCCTCGTGATGGGGATCATTGTGGGCTCGCTGGTATTGAGTATGCTGGTCGCGATTACGAGTATCAATGATGTGGCGCTTTAGGAGACGAGATATGAAACAGAGCAGGAATCGGCGGGCCGGCGTGACGCTGATCGAGATGCTTGTGGTGGTTGTGATCATCGCCGTGTTTGCGGCGATTGTTGCACCACGGCTGCTGAATCAGGGAGACAAAGCACGCGTGGTGGCGGCGAAACAGCAGATCGAGAATTTCCAATTGGCGCTGGGGCAGTATCATCTCGACACCGGCGCGTACCCGTCGACCGAGCAGGGACTGGCGGCGCTGCGCACGCAGCCGAGCGGCGTCGACCAGTGGCACGGGCCCTATCTGCAGAAGGACCTTTCGGTGGATCCGTGGGGCCATCAGTACGTGTACAAGTATCCCGGCGACCACGGCGATGAGCCTGACATCGTGTCGTATGGGGCGGACGGGCAGCCGGGCGGTACGGATCTGAACACCGACATCGTCAGCTGGAAGTGAAAACACCTCCCCAATCCGGCGTCACGCTGGTCGAGATGCTGATCGTCGTGATGATCATCGCGCTGATTGCGGGCATCACGTTTCCGGCACTGGCGGCGGGCCTTGCGAGCGTACGACTGAATTCGGCGGCGGGATCGGCGGCAAGCTTTCTGACAGCCACGATGAATCGCGTGGAGCGGCGCGAGATTCCGGTCGCCGTTGTGATTGCGCCGAAGGAGGATGAACTGGAAGTTTTTACGGGGGCTTCCGGCGAGAAGCCCGAACGGACGCTGCACATGCCGCAGGGGATTTTCATCGAAGGCGAAGAGCCGCGACGTTTTCTGCTGCAGCCGGGTGGAGCGTTTCCACGCATGACGCTGGTGCTGCGCAATGAGAAAGGCGCGCGGCGGTCGGTGCGGATCGATCCGGCGACCGGCGTGCCCGATATCGGGCGGGCGGAAGGCGACAACAAATGAATCGTTGTCAAACAAACAGCGGATTCACGCTGCTTGAGGTGCTGGTGGCGACAGTGATCATGGGCGTGGCAGTTGCGGGTCTGATCGCCGGGTTGTCGCAATCGGTGAAGAATGCCGCGCGGCTGAAGGATTACGACCGCGCCGCGATGCTGGCGCGTACGAAGATGAACGATCTGGTAGTCGACAAGGCTCTGCCGTTCGATGGAACGGTCGAGGGGCAGTTCGATCGGGAACAATCCGGCGGCGTTCCAGGCGGGTGGCGCGCGTCGCTGCGGCCGTTCGATGTTCCGCCAAAAGCCCGGCCCGGAATGACGATTCTGCAGCGTGTGGGGCTCGAGGTCTGGTGGGAGCCCGCGACCGGGACGCGGCGCACGATTCAGCTGGAGAGCTATCGATCCGTTCCGATTCCGGTACCGGCGGCGCAATGAAAAGTAACAGAGAGTCGGGTCTTACGCTGATTGAGATTCTGATTGCGGTGTCGCTGCTCGGTTTGCTTTCGGTGGGCATGCTGGTCGCGATGCGGCTGGGGTTCAGCACCATGGACAAGACCGACGCGCAGCTGGTGAAGAACCGGCGCGTGTCGAATACGAGGGCGATCATCGAAGATGAGATCAGCGGATTCATCTACTCGTACGCGAACTTTCGCCCGCAGCCGGACAAGCCCCGGTCCGTGCCTTTTCTGCAGACGGAGGAGCACAGCATGCGGTTTGTGACTTCGTACTCGATTGAGGACGCATGGCGCGGCCGGCCGCAGATTGCAGCGCTGCAGGTGATCCCGGGAGAGAACAACCGCGGCGTCAGGCTGATCGTGAATGAAACACCTTATACCGGGCCGGATCAGGCGGGCCAGCAGATCGTTGGCATCGAAGCGCCCACGCCTGAACGGCCGCTGACTGTGCGATACGCGCCTGTCGTGGCGGGGTCGCAGTCGTTCGTACTGGCGGATCGTCTCGCATATTGCCGTTTCTCGTGGCTGGCACCCCTTCCCAGGGCTCCGTTTCAGCAATGGCGTCCGGACTGGGTGCTGCCCGGGTTGACGCCATTCGCGGTGCGAATCGAGATGGCGCCGCTGGACATGAGTGCGACGGACCTGCACATCGGGACGGTGACTGTGCGCTTCAACGTGAACCGGGATCCGAATGTGGTCTATGACGACACCTTGTAGAGGCTCGGCGCTGCTGATGGTGCTGTGGCTGACGGCGGCGCTCTCCGCGGTCGGTCTGGCGGTCGCGAGCAACGTGCGCGGGGAAACTGAGCGCACGGAAACCAACATCGACGACGCGCGCGGGTACTTCATCGCCCGCGGGGCCGTGGAGCGTGCTGCGCTGCACATGATCTGGAGCCGCTCGTATCGAACCGACGACGGACTCCCGATGTATCACATCGATGGCGACCCCTGGATGGACCTGGCGTTTCCGGAAGGCGACGTGCACGTGGATGTGATCCCGGAGTCGTCGAAGCTGAATCCGAATAGTGCGCGGCCTGAAGTCATTCTGCGGCTGCTCGCGGCGCTCGGGGTGGCGGAGGACCGCGCGGCGGAAATCACGGCGGCGATCGTCGACTGGCGCATGCGGCTGGATCCGATGAAGCCCGGCCCGTTCGATGAGTTTTATTTAAGCCAGTCTCCGTCTTTTACGGCCCGTCACACGTCTTTTCAGGAGAACGAGGAACTGCTGCTGGTGAAGGGGATGACTGCGGAGCTTTACTACGGGAATTCGCTCGACGGATCGAGTCTGGACGCAAGCCGGCCGGGTCTGCGCGACTGCCTGTCGGTTTACGGCGGCGGATTCGGGATCGACATCAATACCGCACAGCGGGCAACGCTGGAGGCAATTGGGATCGATGGCGCAGACGCGGACACGATCGTGAGCATCAGGAAGCAGCATCCGATAACGGATCCGCGGGAGTTTCGGGAGATCGTGGAATCGCTGGGTCCGGCCGGGCGGGTGCTCACCGTGGGGGGACGGTCGATGTTCACGCTGCGGGCCACGGCGCGGCTCAGGCTGGCGGACGGTAAGCTCTCCGACCTGCGGCGCACGGTGGCGGCGCTGGTGAAGATTTACTTCCCGGGCAACTCGCAGGAGAAACCGGTGGGTTTCGAGATCGTGCGCTGGTTTGACCGGGCCTGAAGATGAGCACGCTGTCTGCTGAACCCGTGGCTGCGGCGAGTTCGCAGCCGAGCGCCACGAGACTGCCGCTGTGGAAGCGCGCGACGGCCATCGGGACGGGGTTCAGCATCGCGATCGGCCAGCGCGATCTGGAAGCGGCGATCGTAAGAGCACGTCCGGGTGGGGCCACCCTGATAGCAACGACGACGATTCGTGACTTCCGTAATCGTCCGGCCGCCGTATGGGGTGCGGAACTGGAGAGATTTGTCAGTGCGGCAGGCGAGTCGCGTCTGGCTGCGGTGGTGCTTCTGCCGCGCAGCGAAGTGGTCGTGCGAACGCTGAATCTGCCGGGAGTCGCGGACAAGGACATCGCGAATGCGGTGGAATTGCAGATCGATACCCTGCATCCGTGGTCTGATGTGAAGACCGGGGGCGATGCGGAGGTGGCGTGGGGATGGGCGCACGCGGGGCAGGCGTCGGATGTACTGATCGGGCTGACGCGGCAGGAAACGCTGGGACACTACGAAGCGCTTTTTGCGGAAGCTGGTGTGCCGCTGGCAGCGGCGACGTTTTCGCCGGCGGTGATTCATGCGGCACTGCGTATCTGGAACAGGCCGCCGCGCGCGGTGCTCGCGATCGATACGGACGAAAACGGTCGCATTGAAGTGTACGGTGAGAGCGAATCGCGAGCAGTGTTCTCGGCGGAATTTTCTGTTCCGGCGGCGCGCGCGCTGGCGCTGGCGCGGGCGGAGCTGCGGCTGGCGGCCGATCAGCCTGCAACATCGCTGGCGGAAGTTCTGCCGGGCGGTGCGCGCGCAAATGCATTCGCGTATGCCGCGGCTGTTGCAGGTTCTGCGCCGCGAGCCGAGCGGTTCGCGAATCTGCTCCCGGTGGAACGGCGCGCGTCGCATGACCGGGTGCAGTATCTAATACCGGGAGCTCTCGGTGTGCTGGTGCTGGCAGCGCTGGTGACAGCGTTCGTGGTATTTCCGGCTGTCGAGCAGAAGCGCCTCCGCGAGGAACTGGATCATGCGACGCGTCAGCTGGAGCCGGCAGCGGCGCGGGCGCGCGGCCTCGAACGCGCGATCGCACAGAACGGCAGCCGGATTCGACTGCTGGATGAAATCCGGCGGCGTCCGCAGGCCGATCTCGAGGTGCTCAACGAACTCACGCGGATCCTGCCGCCAACGGTGTGGACAAACGCGATTGAGATTCATCCGGATTCGGTGGTGATTGCAGGCGAGGCGGATCAGGCGGCACCGCTGCTCAAGCTGCTGGATTCGTCGCCGCTGTTTCAGAATTCGGAGTTCGTGCTGGCATTCACGCGCACGGGAGAAGCGGAGCAGTTTCGCATCCGGACCATGCGGCGGGGCCGCGCGGGGAGGCAAACGCCGTGAATATTTCCGAGAAGGACCGGCGCGCGCTGCTTCTGCTCGCAGCGGTTCTGGTTGTGGCCGCGCCGCTCTACTATTTTTTGAATCGCGACAGCAGCAGCCTGGCCGCGCCGAGCGTGTCGGAGGTGGATCCGCAGCTGGCGCAGCAGCGGCTGGCACGGCTGCGCCAGGTCGCCGCCACGGTGCCGGCGCGCGAGGCGGTAATGAAGCAGACATTGGCTGATCTGGCGGATCGGGAGCGCGGCATCATTCAGGCCGACACGATGGCGCAGGCGCAGGCGTCGCTGGTCGAGATCGCGCGGCGGGTCGGCAAGGACGACCAGATCGATCTGCGCGGCGGCGATTTCGGCGCCCCGAAGATGGCCGGTGACTACGGACTGGTTTTCGCGACCATCACCTTCGACTGCCGAATCGAGCAGCTGGTGAATTTTCTGGCGGATCTCGCGAAGACACCGGAACTGGTGGTGCCGTATGAAGAGCGAATCGCGGCGGCGAATCCGAAAGAGAAAACGATGAATGTGCGTATGGTGCTGGCCGGGGTGGTGGCGAAGAAGCTCGTGCCCGAGAAGAAAGGCCTGGCGGGATTTTGAGACCGAAGCTGATCGTGTTGAGTATCGCGCTCGTGGCCGCGCTCGGCGCGGTAGTCTGGCAGGCGCGAAACAGCTGGCAGGGGGCGCAGATGGCGCGGCAGGAGAGCCTGAATGTGAAGGTTAAACCACTGCCGCCGCCTCCGCTTGCGCCCGTGCCGAAACCCGAGGCCGATCCGGCCACGAAGTTTGCCGATGTCGCGACCAGGGATCTTTTTTCAAAGGACCGCAATCCGAACATTGTGGTCGAGGCGCCGAAAGTCGAACCGCCGAAGAAGATGCCGCCGCTGCCAGTTGTTTACGGCGTGCTGGGGCTGCCGAGCGGCACCAAAGCGATCATGGCAGAGAAGGCCGGAGTACCGGGGCGGCCGGTGCGCGAGGGCGATAGGGTCGGCGAATTTCTGATTGCTTCGCTCGATCCGCAGAGCGTGACATTTGACTGGGACGGGAAGAAAATTCCGAAGAAGATCGATGAACTGATTGATCGTTCGAGTGCGCCTGTCGAAGGGGCGGGACAGGCGGGCGCGACGAATAATGCGCCCGCGGCGCCGAAACCGGCGGTCGAAATGAACGTGAAAGCCGGACCGGGAAAAGATATCGGCGGCGGCTACCGCGCGTGCGCCGCTGGTGACAGTTCGCCTGCCGGCGCGATCGTCGATGGATATCGGAAGAACATAGTCAAGTCACCGTTTGGCGACAGCTGCAACTGGACGCAAGTTCAATAAAACAGGTTCAACAGGAGAAATCGAATCGTATGAGAAACACACTCGTGGTGATTCTGTGCTGCGCGGCAGCAACCGGCGCTTGGGCCGATGACAAGAAAGCGGACACGAAGAAGGCTGCTGCCACACCGGCGCCAAAGATAATCACGATTCCGAAAGACGCTGTCGCGAGTCCCGACGGCCGGAATTACACGTGGACCGATAAACAGGGGAAGAAGTGGATCTACGCGAAGACGCCGTTCGGCGTGATGAAGTTTCCGGCTACGGATGAGCACGCAGAGACGGGTGTCGACATGAGTTTGACGAAGGCTGTCGATAAAGGCGATGCAGTGCGGTTCGAGCGTCCCGGGCCCTTCGGCACGATTTCGTGGGAGAAGAAGAAAACGGATCTGACCGCCGATGAACAGAAGCTTTTCGATGCGCAGAATGCGAAAACGGAGCCGAAGAGTGGCCAATCTGAGTAACTGGCGACGGATATTGATCGGCGCCCTGGGTGTCGGCGCACTGATTGTCGGGGTGCGGTCGGCGCAGGCACAGCAGACTCCTGCCGCGCAGACGCAGCCGGCACAGCCGCCCGCGCCTGCTCCGACGGTTCCAGGCGGGCTGAATCTGAACAACGCTTCGCTACTCGAAGTGGTCAATCTTCTGGCGCAGGACCTGCATATCAACTACATCGTGGATCCCGCCGTCAAGAGCGGGACGGTCACTATCAACACGTACGGCCAGGTGCGGGATGTCGATCTGCGTCCGCTGCTCGAAACGATTCTGCGAATGAACAACCTTGCGATGGTGCAGGTGGGCAACATTTATCGGATTATTCCCGCGGCGAACATTGCGCGGCAGCCGGTCAGCCCGATCTCGCAGGCCGATCCGTCGAAGATTTCCGACGACGAGCGGCTGGTGCTGAACCTGGTTTTCCTGCGGTACGTGACGTCGGGAGAGATGCAGAAAATACTGCTGCCGTTTATCGGCGAGGGCGCACAGCTGACTAATTACGATCCGGCAAATCTGCTGATCATGCTGGACAACAGCCGCAACATGCGGCGCACGCTGGAACTGGTTTCGCTGTTCGACAGCGACACGTTCGCGGGTCAGCGCGTGAGGCCGTTTGAAGTAAAGAACGCCCGGCCGAGCGACATGGTGAAAGAGCTGGACGATATTTTCAAAGCGTACGCGCTTTCGAGCGAGAAAGGCAGCGGCGCGGTGCGGTTTCTCGCCATCAACCGCATCAATACGATTCTGGCGGTGGCGCCGAATCCGGGGGCTTTCACCGAAGTCGAGAAGTGGATTGGGCGCCTGGACATTCCGGCGACCAAGACGGCGAACGGAATCGACAACTACATATACAAGCTGAAGTACGGCAGCGCGGCGATTCTGGGCAGCGTGCTGAATCAGCTCTACGGCGGCTGCGGCTTAACCGGCGGGGCAGGACTCTATGGCGGACCGGGCGGAAGTTCCACTTATCCCGCGGCTGGCTATCCGGGAGTTGGCACCGGACCGGCTTATGGCGGGGGCGGCTATGGTGCCGGGGGCGGATATGGAGGCGGCGGCTACCCGGGAGGCACGGGCGCTGCCGGGTACGGTGGCGGCTACGGCGGCGGTTACGGAACGGGCGCGGGCGGCGGATTCGGGGTGCCTTGCGCTCCCTCGTCATATGGGTCGTCGCAGTCTTCAGCGCCGCCGATCAACGTATTCAGCAGCGGAGGGGGAACAGCTCCGGCCGGCGGGGCGTCAACGACAGCATCGAACGCAGGTGGAACGGATCAGACAGGCACTTATCTGCAGGGCTCGCCCTACGGAAGAGCGTCGGGACCGCGCATCATTCCCAATCCTTACGACAACACGATTCTGGTGCAGGGTACAGCGCAGGAGTGGGAACAGATTCAGCGTCTGATCGAGAAGCTGGACGTTTCGCCCCGCCAGGTGCTGATCGACGCGAAGATTTATGAGGTCGATCTGACAGGCGATTTCAACGCAGGAGTCGAATCGTTCCTGCAGAAGAGAGGGACGTCGAACTCAACCGTGCCGGCGCAGCAACTGCTCGGCACATCGAACGCCGGACTCGCGCTGACGGCGGGAACGCTGGTCGGGCAGAGCCGCTCGCTTCTGGCGTATTTGCAGGCGAACGAAACGAGGACCAAAAGCAAGGTGCTTTCCGCCCCGAGCGTGATTGCTACCGACAGCATTCCGGCTTCGATCACGGTGGGCGACTCTGTGCCCACGGTAAGCGGCATCGCCACCAGCGGAATCCAGCAGGCCGGCTCGACGCTGTTCACCAGTTCGGTACAGAACACGAGCACCGGAATCGGACTGAACATTCTGGCGCGGGTGAGCGCGAGCGGGGTTGTCACGATGGTAATCGACCAGAATGTGACAGCGCCGATTCCAAATCCGCTGTCGGCTTCGAATGCGGCGGGCAGCAATATCGATTCGCCGTCGTTTTCGCAGCGCAACGTGAGCACGCAGGTGACGGTGGAGGATGGCGATACGGTGGCGATCGGCGGCATCATTATGGACAACACCACGGACACGATCACTGGTATTCCGTATCTGGACCGCATTCCTTATCTTGGATTCCTGTTCGGCATGAAGAGCACCACCAAGAACCGCACGGAGCTGATCGTTTTTCTGACGCCGCACGTCATCTACGACACGACACAGATGACCGACGCCACCGAAGAGCTGAAACAGAAGGTGCGGGGTCTGAGCAAGATGATCAAGGCAGGCGGCGAATAGCGCACAGGCCGGCCCTTGAGCGAATACGCATGGTCAGCCTGATCCAGGATAAGGCGGCTGCGCCAGTGGTCAGGTCCGTTGTGCGCGTCAGGGAATAAGCGCCTGGTAAAATAAGCGCGCGTGCAATCCGTTACGGAGCCCGCGCCCGCGAATACGTGGACGCTGGTCCGGAATGCCCGGCAACTGCTGACGTTGCGCGGGCCGGGCGGGCCCCGCAGCGGGCCGGCTATGGCTGAACTCGGAATCGCACCCAAGGGCGCACTGCTGATTCACAACGGCGTTATCCGGGAGGTGGGGCCGACGCGCCGGGTTGAGAATCTCGCGGAGGCGCGTCAGGCGCACGAGATCGACGCCACGGGCCGGGTGGTGATGCCGGCGTTCGTGGCCGCCGACGTTGCGCTGGTGAATGCAGGCGCGCCAAATGAGGGCGGACCGGACAGCATCAGGCTGATGTCGCGGCGGAGGGTGCTGGCGAAGGCGCAGGCGCGATCGGAAGAACTCGCGAGATACGGCTGTCTGGCCGCCGGGGCGCACACCCGATGCGCGGCCGATCTGAAGAACATCAGCAGACTTCTGCGCGTGCACAGGGTGGTGCAGCGCAGGCCGATGCGAATCCGCTCGATCTTCTCGCCGATAGTCACGATGGATCTGGCCGAGCAGCTCACTTCGAGGTGGCTGCCGACGGTGATCAGTCAGAAGCTCGCTGCGGTGCTCGAACTGACCGTGGGTGGTCCGGGCAGAACACCCGACATGGCGACGATGAGAAAGGTGGTGGTTGCAGCGGCGGGTTTCGGTTATGCGATCCGGCTGCGATCGCCATGGCGTCCGGAACCGGCCCATCTGGAACTGGCGCTGGAAGCGGGCGCGGTTGCTGTGGTGGCGCCGATGGATTCGCTGCGCGGATTCGCCTCCGGGCTGACTGAAGCCGGCACGATTCGCGTGATTCCGGTTTCGCACAGCGATGACGAGGCCGGACCACGGCAGGCGATACGATGCGCGATCGGGCATGGAGCGGCCGTGGCGCTCTCATCGAGCGTGGTGACTCTCAACATGCAGCACGTGCTCTGGCTTGGAGTGCAACGTTTCGGGCTCACGCCGGAGGAGGCTATCATCGCAACCACCTGGAATGCGGCGTATTCACTGCGGCTCGCGCGCGTGATCGGTTCGCTTGAGCCGGGTAAGTCCGCCGACCTGTTGGTCATGGATGTGGACGATTACAGAGAACTGGCGAGTCGCGGGGGGCATCGTGACGCCGATATCGTGATGCGTGATGGGCAGATTGTGCAGCGCAATGCGACGCCCCGGATGGATTCGGAGTCCGCATTAAGCCTGGATTAAAGACGGCAACCGGGCTGCCAGAGACGCGTCCCCTTGTTACGACGAGGTACACACGAAGAGATGAAACGAACACTGCTGGCCCTTTGCTTTGCTTCCACACTGCTCACCACTGCGGCGTTCGCGCAGTACGATCGACCATACGGAGATCGCGATTACGCGCGGCAGGATCGGGGCATGTTTGACCGCGCACGGATCGATCTGGAACGTGCGAGCGCTTATCCGTACGCGTCGCCGGGCGACCGCAAGCGCTTCGATGAAGCGCGGGGTAAGCTGTACGAGTTCCAGATTCGCTTTGATCAGGGCCGTTACGACAAACATCACCTCGATGCGGCGATCGACCGCATGCAGCATGTGGTGGAGGCGAATTCACTCGACCCGCGGGACCGCGGCTCGCTGTCAGATGACCTGCGGCGGATGCGCGACTACCGCGAATTCCGCGCGCGCAATCCGCAGTTCGGAAACGGGTACAGGTAAAGCACCGGCGGCAAGACCGCCCGGCGTTACCTTCCCGCTGCGGTATGGAGTTCGGCCATGGTGACTTTGCGGTTGTCGTTGGGAAGATGGATGGGGATGATGCGGTCCACATCCAGTTTCAGCCGCTCGATGTTGGCCAGCAGATTCGTGTGATATGGGTTGGGGCTGGAGGGAGCCGGGGCGTTGGCGGCGCCGACGTTGAATTCATCTGCTTCGATCAGAGCCTTCTGTTTCGGCAGGTAGACGATCAGCGTGCCCATGGCATGCGTGCTGCCTTCCAGGTGGTAGATGTCGATGGTGTGCGCACCATCGGTGAGGACTTTCTTTTCGTTCACGGTTTCGATTTTCAGCGGCGGCGGAGGATTCATCTTCGAAAGCGTGTCCGGCACGAGTGTGTGCGGATTCCTGAAGACCTTTTCGTAGAAAGCTCTGTTGTCTTTATGGGTGATGATGGTGGCGCCTTCGGCGATGAAGGCGCGCAGGCCGCCGGAGTGATCGAAATGCGCGTGCGTGTTGATGACGTAACGGATCGGTTTGTTGGGCACGAGGCGCTTCGCTTCGGCGATGATCTGCAAGGCGCGCATATCGTTCTGCGGACCTTCGACGACAACGATGTAGTCTTTGAAATCGGCGACGACGGCTCCATATCCTCCGGTCACCAGCCAGAATCCGCCGCCGAGATCTTCTGAAATCGGGCCAGAAGCTTCGCCGCGGCCGCGTGCCGGACCCCCACCTGGGCCGCCGCGACCGCGCCCGGGAGGCGGCGTGAGATCGAGCGGGACGTTCACTTTCACATCGGCGACGTTCAGTTCGAAGAAGCCGAGTCCACCCTGGTGCTGCACGATGTGGGTGGGGAATTTGAGTCCGCTGAAATCCTTCCAGTTGGAGTATTCGGCGCTCCAGACCATGTCGCCCATCACGTCGTTGCTGATTTTCGTTTCAACGCGATCCACATAGCCCATGTCATTGATATAGCCGACGACCGGCGCGAGATCGCCTATGAAGGAGAGCACTGTGTAGTTATTGCCATTGATCTTCTGCGTCGTCACACTCGCGTTCTTTTCGAGTGCGACTTTGAGGAAGCCTTCGGGAAGCATGATGAATTCCATCTGCGCGTTGAAAGGCGTATTCGCGTTGAGCGTGGTGATCTGATTCTGCTGCTGGTCAGGGACGGGACCCGCGTTGCAGCCGCCGCGTCCGGGGACTTCGCCTTCGCCGCGCAGGCGCTCGAGACGCCAGGCGCGGGCTTCGAGGTCGATCGAGCGGACGTAGTTTTTGTTAGAGAATTTGCGCCAGTGGTCGGCGTTTGAATCGTAGTTCTGACCAACACAGCCGTCCCAGCCTTCGCCGGAGATGACGATGGTCTTTACGTTGTCGGCGCCCATCGATTTTATCGATTTGTCGATGATGGTTTTGAGTTCGGGAGTCTGCGCGGTCAGAAATGACGGCAACGCAAGCGCGAACAAAACGAGAGTGTTTCGGAACATCGGCTGGCCTCCGGGTCGACCGACATTCTATATCAGGGCGTCGGGCTGTGCGCTACTCTTCGCTGAGCGTCAGATACATCAGATTGCCGTCGCGTTCGATCTGCAGTACGAGCGGGTCGGCGACCTTCAGGGCGTCGACAGTCATGCGCAGCGCGTCGAGCGTCGAGACCGGAGTGGTGTTGACGCTGTAGATGACGTCGCCGAGTTTGAGTCCGCCCTGACCGGCGTATTCGGCTTCGCCGGAGCGGGCCGCGACGATCACGCCGTAAGGCTTGCGGGTCTCGGGGAGAAGCTGGGCGATTTCCTTGGTGATCGGCGATGCCGATGATGCCAAGCTTGGGGACTCGGTTCTCTTCCGGCTTGACCAGATCGACGAAGCGGAAAGGATCGTCGTCGCGTTCGGTGACCTTGATTTTCGCGGCAATCTTTTCGGTTCCTCGAAGGGCTTCCACCGTCACCGATCTGGTTGAGCGCGATCCGGTGAAGCGCGGTCTCGAATTCGCGCGCGTTGTAAAGACGACGTCCGTTGAGCGAAAGGACGATGTCGCCGGGCTTGAGACCGCCTTTGTCGGCCGGCCCGTCGGGCGTGACGTCGCCAAGAATGACGCCGGAGTCCTGTTTGAGGTCGAGGCCGGTGGCGAGGTCGGGAGTGATGCTCTGGGCAAGGACGCCGATTTCACCGCGATGCACGTGTCCGTCTTTGCGGATCTGATCATAGATGTCCTTCACGACGTTGGAGGGGATGGCGAAGCCGATGCCTTCGCTGCCGCCCGACTGCGTGAGGATGAAGGTGTTGATGCCGATTACATTGCCGTCGGCGTCGAGCAGCGGACCGCCGCTGTTGCCGGGGTTGATGGGCGCGTCGGTCTGAATGTAGACCATGGGATCGTCGGGCTTGACCTGACGGCCGACAGAGCTGACGATGCCGATGCTGACGGAGTTTTCGAGGCCGAGAGGATTGCCGAAGGCGAGTACGACCTGTCCCTGACGCAGCGCGTCGGAATCGGAGAGTTTGAGCATGGGCAGCGGCGTGCCGGCTTCGACCTTAAGGACGGCCAGATCGGCTACGCGGTCGACGCCGACAACCGTCGCCTCCAGGAGCTTCCCGTGGGCGTGGAACTTAGGGCGCGCGCTGGCACGGTTTTCGGCTTCGTCGGGCAGCGAAGCCAACTGGACGCGGACACGGCGGGCATCGCGGACGACGTGGTTATTGGTAACGATGTAGCCGTCGGCGCTGAGGATCACGCCGGAACCGGTGCTGTGCTGCTTGACGACGAGCCCCATGGCAGCCGCGCCGCTGTTGTCGGCGTCCTCGTCGCCCACCGTGTAGCTGGTGGAGAAGATCTGTACAACCGCGGGGCTGACCTGCTCGGAAAGAGCTTCGATGGAATCGCTCAGCTGATGGAGGGAATCCTTCGAGCCCGCGAGAGCAGCGATGCGCGACTGCTGGGCGAATGCCGATGTCGCCGCGAGGAGGAAGATCGGGAGCCGCAGGGCCATATCCAATATGTTTACACTGTTGCCGCCAACCGCGGGGCTGGGTCTTGCAGAGGGCCGCAGTAGTAGAGTGGTGGACAACCCCCGTCATGCGACAGCTTTCGAAACGCACGCAGTACGGCCTGCGCGCATTGTACGCTTTGGCACGTAACTATGGTCAGGGACCGGTATTGATTTCGCATCTGGCCGAAGAAGAGGCGATTCCGCGGAAGTTTCTGGAGCAGATTCTGCTGGCCCTGAAGTCGTCAGGGCTGGTCGAAAGCAAAAAGGGCAAGGGTGGCGGGTATTCGCTGGTCCGCCCGCCCGCGGAGATCACGGTGGCGTCGGTGATCCGGATGATGGAGGGGCCGCTGGCGCCGCTGCCGTGCGCGAGCGAGACGCGATTCCGCAAATGCGAGGAATGCATCGACATTGAGACGTGCGGCACGCGGATCGTGATGCGCGAGGTACGGGACGCGATTGCGCACATTCTGGATTCGACAACGCTGGCTATGGTGTGCGAGAGGGTGGATCAGGCGCGGCGGGCACAGAAGCACCCGATGGCGTGGTCGTACGAGATTTAGAGTGGCCAGACTTGCAGTAACGAGCATTCTCGCCATTGAGAGCTCGTGCGACGAGACGGCAGCGGCGGTTCTGGAATCGGTGAACGACGCCGAGACCCGGGTGTTGTCGTCGGTGGTGGCGAGCCAGTTTCCGGTGCATGGAAAGTACGGCGGCGTGGTGCCGGAGCTGGCGTCGCGGGAGCATCTGCGGGCCATTGTGCCGGTGGTGCGCGAAGCCATGGAGCGCGCCGGGCTGGGGTGGAAGGATCTCTATGCGGTGGCAGCTACGTCTGGGCCGGGGCTGGCGGGATCGCTGCTGGTCGGGCTGACGTACGCGAAGGCGATTGCGTTTGCAACCGGGATGCCGCTGATTGCGGTGAATCACATCGAGGGGCACATTCACGCGGTGATTCTGGAGGCGCGGCAGAAGGGGACGCCCGTAGAGTTTCCGGCGCTGGCATTGATCGTGAGCGGGGGGCATACGCATCTCTTTGAAGCCAGGGAGGAGGGGGCGTACAGGTTGCTGGGCAGGACGCGCGACGATGCGGCGGGTGAGGCGTTCGACAAGGTCGCGAAGCTGCTTGGGTTCGGGTATCCGGGCGGGCCGGTGATTGATAAGCTCGCGCCGCACGGGGATCCGCACGCGGTGAAGTTTACGATTGCGCGGATGAAAGGCAACACGCTGGACTTCAGTTTCAGCGGGCTTAAGACTGCTGTATTGCGCTGGGTGGAGAGTCACGATATGGGCAGCGAGATCGAGAGCCGGAAGCGTTTACTGCAGATAAATGCCTCGCCTGGGGCTGAAGAGTGGCTGGCGCTGACGCCGCAGGCTACGCGCGATCTGGTCGCGAGCTTTCAGAGAACGGTGATTGAGGAGTTAATGCGGCATGCTTCGCATGCCGCAGAGGAGAACGACAGCGTGCGGTCGGTGATCATTTCGGGCGGAGTGGCTTGCAATTCGGGGCTGCGGGCGGCGGCGACGCCGGCGACGATCGGGCTGCCGGTGCATTTCCCGAGTGCGGCGCTGTCGACGGACAATGCGGTGATGATTGCGGCAGCGGCGTTTCCGAAGTTCAGAAGAGGGGAGTTTGCGCGACTGGACATTCCGGCTGAGCCGAACCTGACGCTGGCCTGAGAGGCGACAAGACTCTGTTAAGGCTCTATCATGCCGGGCAAGATTCAAGCAAGAGTAGAATCAACGAAGACAACTGGAATCCGGGGCGAACTGGCTGCGAATCGTTCGATGCCATCGCCGGTCCCGTCAACGCCGTCGTCAACTTCACCAACCCGAACGGTCCCCCTCCCATCAGAAACATGCCTGTTACACGACGCAAATTCTTAGCCAGCGGCGGTCTTGCGACCGCCGCTGCTCGTTTTGGGACGGCGCAGATGGTACACCTGCCCAAGATGATGCCCGCGCCGCCTCTGATCGATCCAGGGCGGATGATACCGTATGTGGATCCCCTTCCTCTTCCCGAAGTGGCCACGCCGATCGGCAAGCGCCTTAGTCCTTCGCGGAAATCCCAGGTGCCCTTCTACCGGATTCCAATCCGGGAGTTTTACTCGAAGATTCACCGGGACGTGCCGCCTACGCGTTTCCGGGGCTACGGAAACAGCGTGCCCGGGCCAACCGTCGAAGCCCGCAGCGGCGAAGAGATTCTGATCGAATGGCCGAACCAGCTGCCCACGAAGCATTTTCTCCCGATCGACCACACTATTATGGGCGCCGGCAAAGGCCTTCCCGAATCGCGCGCGGTTGTCCACGTTCACGGCGCGAGAGTTCCGCCGGAGAGCGACGGCTGGCCCGAGGCATGGTATCCGCCCGGGAAGTCGGCCACGTACCACTATCCGAACGCCCAGGATGCCGCGCTGCTCTGGTATCACGACCACGCGATGGGCATCAACCGTCTGAACATCTGCGCCGGCATGGCCGGTTTGTACGTGATCCGCGATGCCTTTGAAGACGCACTGAGTCTTCCCAAAGGCGAGTTTGAGATTCCGCTTGTGCTTATGGATCGAATGATCGGGACCGACGGGCAAATATACTATCCAGTAAGCCAGTTCCCCGATGCACCCTGGATCCCGGAATACAGCGGCAACGCCACTCTCATCAACGGAAAGCTGCTGCCTTACCTTGATGTGCAGCCGCGCAAGTACCGCTTCAGGATACTCAATGGCTCCAATTCCCGGTTCTATTTTCTGTTGCTCGGTAACGACCGGCCGTTTCAGCAGATCGGAACGGACCAGGGACTCCTGCCCGCGCCCGTGACCGTGCCCCGCCTGGCCATTGCCCCCGGCGAGCGCGCAGACGTCGTAGTGGATTTCGCGGAACATCGCGGCCGGCAGATTCTGCTGAACAATCTTTTCGTCCCCCTCATGCAGTTCCGCGTAGCGTCCGAAAGAGTGTCGGACCCGAGCACTTTGCCAACAACGCTGCGGGCGATTCCGCCAATCGCTGCGAGGGACGCGATCCGGACCCGGCAACTCACGCTCGAAGAAGTCGATAACGTGCTCGGCGATCCGCTGGTCCACCTGCTGGATGGAAAACACTGGCACGATCCTGTCTCCGAAAAGCCGGTTCTGGGCACAACCGAAATCTGGGATCTGCTGAACCTTACGGAAGATGCGCATCCCATCCATCTGCACCTCGTTCGCTTCCGCATACTGGACCGCCGCCCGATCGACGTCGACGCGCGGATTTACGACAAAAAAGTTGTTTACACCGGAGACGCCGTGCCGCCGGATCCAAACGAAGCCGGCTGGAAAGATACCGTCAGGGCTACGCCCGGTGCCAGCACGCGAATCATCGTGAAATTCGAGGGCTATACGGGCCGCTATGTCTGGCACTGTCACATCCTCGAACATGAGGACAATGAAATGATGCGGCCCTACGAGGTCGTCGCTCCCTCAAAGTCATAAGGAGTTGGCTTACGGTGCGTAATATCCGGTACGCGTACGAACCGCCAGCCCCGGTTTATCGACTTTCACCTCGACTGAGTGATATTGGTTGGCGGCTTCAGCCGGAGAAGTCTGATACTTCAGGACGTAATAGATGTCGGCATCTGAAACGGCAAGTGCGATCTCGCTGGCGATATCGTTTGACGAGTTCAGCACGCGGCCGCCGCTTTGGAATGCCAGAACCGGCAGCGCCAGATTCCCGTACTGCGCGCCATCCGCCTTCTTCACCCCGTTAGCGAATTCTTTGTAGAAAAAAGTGCGGAGGGGCGCCTCCGCTGCGCCCAGCGGGTCGATACTGGAAATCGTCATGTCCGCCCTTCGCAAATTGTCCGAGAGCAAAACAATGTTGCGAAAGATTCCCTGCCGGTCCTTCGTGTCGAGCTGGATACCCGGGCCCGTCAGAATCGGCCAGCCCGGACTGATCCACACCACAAGTTTTCTTCCCGGCTTTGCACCTTCCGCCTGCATCAGTTGGCCGACTGCGTTCAAAGACAGCTGCAACCGCTCGCCGGCCCCATACACGCCCTGATTCCGGGTAACTACCCGCAAGCCCGCCGGGTTGGCTTTCAACTCCGCACTCAAAGCATTCCCGTCCTGCGAAGGGTTGGTCAGTTTCAGACCCGCATCGGAAAGGAATGCAAGCCGCACCGGGTGCGAGAGCACACCGTTGTCACGTTCCAGGAATTTTTCCACCTGTTGCCGTCCAAAAGCCAGGTTTGTAATCCCCGTATTGATGTCATCCATCAGCAGGATCTCCTCCACCGGCGGCGATTGGTTCGCATTGGCACCCCGTACGGCTTCGAACGAAGTGATCTTTTGCGGGCGCTTGTTATCGAGAAGTGTGAAGTCCTGTTCCTCCAGACCCGGGAAAGGTTTACCGGACTTGTCGGTCACGACAACGTTCAGCGCAAGAGAGCGATCAGGCCCCGTCGGCGTGTTCTGGGCGAGTCCGACACAAAGTGATAAGGAAATACAGATGGCGCAACGAGCATCTATCTGAGGCACAGCAACTACCCTCGGGCCCAGTATCCCTCATTGCGGACCTGCGAACGGGGGCTGCAGGATCTCGACCAGATCCCGACTTTTTGAAGCCCTCTAACCCTGCAGATACCGCGCGAGATCTTCCGGGCGGAAACAGTGTGCCATCGCGGTATCCCGCGAGATGCGGCCGCTTCGAACCATATCGGCAAGCGATTGCTCCATCGAAATCATGCCTTCGTTGCGTCCCGTGGAGAGGGTGGAATAAAGCTGGTGATCTTCCCCTTTGCGGATCAGGCTGCGCACCCCGCTCGACGCCCGCAGGATTTCGACCACCGGATAACGCCCGCCGTTCACGGCCGGAACCAGTTGCTGTGCGATTACGGCCAGCAACGCCAGTGACAGCTGCTGGCGAATCTGCGGCTGATTGCTGCGCGGGAATGAATCGAGAATGCGCGAGACGGCCTGCGAAGCATCAT
Source organism: Terriglobia bacterium (assembly GCA_963709215.1). Classification (GTDB taxonomy): domain Bacteria; phylum Acidobacteriota; class Terriglobia; order Bryobacterales; family Bryobacteraceae; genus BOG-234. The sequence goes on from CAVPVO010000003.1 coordinate 146,723, forward strand.
TCGTGTGCAGCGTAGACAGCACCAGATGGCCTGTTTCCGCGGCCGTCAGCACCATCTGCATGGTTTCGGGGTCGCGCATCTCACCCACCAGAATTACGTCGGGATCCTGCCGCAGCATGCCGCGCAGGGAGCCGGCGAAGTCGGGTGCATCCTGACCCACTTCGATCTGTTCAATGATGGCTTTCCGGTTCGAATGCATGTACTCAACCGGATCTTCGATGGTGACGACGTGATCGTGGCGTGTGTTGTTAATCAGATCCACCAGCGCCGCCAATGTCGAGCTTTTTCCGCTGCCGGTGGGCCCGGTTACGAGCACAAGTCCCTGCCGCGCCTCGGCGAGGCTGCGCAGCCCCTGCGGCAAATGCAGGGATTCGAGCGTCGGAATTTTTTCCGGCAACAGCCGAATACTTCCCGCCAGCGTGCCTCTCTGAAAATGAACGTTTGCGCGAAAACGGCCGATACCCGGGCGGCTGAAGCACAGATCAGCGAACCTGTTACGTTCCAGTTCCTGGCCCTGCGCCGGCGTCATCAGCGGCAACAGCAGATTCCGCGTGGCTTCCGCGCTGAGCGGCGGACCGAAGGAGTGCGACAGCGCACCGCCGACACGTAGTGTAACCGGGACGTCCGCGATCAGCAGCAGATCGGAGGCGCCCCTTCTCGCGGCCTCGTTTAACACAGCGTCGAGCGAAGCCAGATCAGCCGGGTGAAAAGCCGGCGTGACGCCGGGTTTGGGAGCGTGCCCGCCGGGTGCGGCGCGATTCAGTTCCGCGACAAGCTGCTCGAGTTGATTCTCATATCCCGGCATGTCCTTAGTATGACCCTCATACCGGTTCCCCCCAAATGCCGGGCATGTATCTCGATGTCGGGACGGGCCGGGGATTTTATGAATCTGAGGGGCCGTATAACGGAACCTCCGCGCGGCCTTCGCCGTGTTCGTCGGTTTGGAAGCGGTAGCGCGCTGCAAGCTGCCGATTTTGATCAGGCATCGCAGCATTTATCCCAGGCGCCTTCGCGCACAACGACAAAGCTCGAGGTAGAGGGGCTGAGCTTTCACGTGGCCAGCCAGTGCACGAATCCGGCGAACTCGGTGAGTTTCCCGCCCACTACGACGAAACGGTCCCTCCATTCAGGAGAGTCGCCAAAATGATCAACGGCGAACTGGACCGTCTTTCCCCGTGCCGATCGAAATTCTGGTGGAGCCGGGGCGTTTTCTGTGGCCTCGGCGGCCACGCCTGTGGCGCAGATCATTGGCAAGGCGGCGCGCATCGGCAAGTTTTCTTACTACATAAACTACGGCGTGTATCACACGTACGGCGGGATCATCTTCGACCACGCCCAGGACCATCAGAAAAGCTTCCGATCGGCTGGCCGAACACCCCCCGGACATGGAAATGGGCGAATTCGTCTACGCTGAAAACACAGGCGCGTATTCCGCCGCCAACAGAAAGTACTTCAACGGCTTCCCACTGGCGAAAGTTGTAAACGTGAACCAACAGCGGGGCGGACCAGGAGAAGCCGGCTGGCCAGTCAGGCAGCCTTCAGCTTCTTCAGCAGAACCTTCGAATTCCGTCCGCTGAGATTGTACTTCTCCCGGCGCTCCGGCGGGAGATCGTCGGGGCTACCCTCTTCAAAGCCGCCCTTCGACTGAAAGTAACTGAACGTCTGCGTCGACAGCGCGATCAATTCCGCCAGCCCGAGTTCCCGCGCCCTGTTTTCCACGAACTGCACCAGCTTGCGCCCGATGCCCTGGTTTTCGTGCGACGAGTCCACGTAAAGGCTGGCAAGTTCGCCTTTTTGCTCCGCGGGGTAAACGTGCAGCGCCACACAGGCGACCGGGTTCCTGTCGATTTCGAAGATATAGTAGTCCGCCAGGTTTCTCTCAATTTCGGAACGTGACCGGCGCACGAGCTCTTCAGCCTCCACCGCCTTTTTGGTCAAGCGCTTGATCGCGCGGACATCTTTCTTTCTGGCCGGCCGGATTTGCTCGTATTCGTTGGCGTAGATGAGTGTGCCGATGCCCTCGTTGGAGAATACCTCCGCCAGCAGCCCTTCGTCGTCGCGCCCGCAGATAATGTGGACGCGCTGGACGCCCGCGGCGAAGGCGGCAACCGCATGGCTGGCCTTCGACAACATTTCCGTTGTCGAAAAACCGCCGTCCGCAGCCTGAACCAGCTTCTGCAAATCGTCTACCAGCATGTGGCGGATTACGTCATCTTTGTACCGCAGCCCGTCCTGGTCGGTGATGAAAATCAGCTTGGTCGCCTTCAGAGCTTCGGCGACCGCCAGCGCGACGTCGTCGGAGTTGGCGCGATACGTCCTGCCTTCGCCATCGAAACCGAGTGGCGGAACGACGGGGACAATACCCAGGTTCAGCAACGCCTGAAGAAGTTCCGTGTCGACACGCTCTACTTTCCCCGTAAGCAGGTGGTCGACGCCGTGGATGATTCCGAGCGGATGGGCGATGATGGCATTCGTGCTCGCGGCACGCAGGTCGTTGGCCGCGAGGCCCTGCAGGATTTCGTGTGTCAGCCGGTTCGCGGCATTTATGGCCAGCTGCAGCGTGGGGGCATCGGTCACGCCCGTGCCGTCGAGGTTGGAAGCATGGATGTTCTCCTTCTCGGCGAGCTGCCTGATTTGCTCGGCTGCGCCATGCACGAGCACTACACGGATGTTCAGTGAACGCACCACCGCAACGTCGAGGAGAATGTTGGCGAAGCTCTCGTCCGTGACGATGGCGCCATCCACTGCAATAATGAATGTCTTTTCCCGGAATTGCGGGATGTAGTGAAGAATCCCGCGCAGGTCTGTCAGCTTCACGGTGGCACCTGGCCGATTGGATGCCGGCCTGCTGCCAGCGTCAAAATTCCACTTTACATTGGAAGGTTCTGTGGCGGCTCAGCGTACCGGAACTCAGTTCGGAACGGCGTAAACAAAAAGTTTCGGATTGTTGTTGGTCAAAGGCGCGGCCGGCGGCGGAGGATTGTTTCCGGCCTGAGCCGCGGCAGCGGTTGGTTCCTGAGGCGCCGCTCCACGTCCCGGTCCCGGACCGCCGGGAGCTGCGCCGCGTCCGGGGCCTCGTCCAAATCCCACCGTTCCGGTTCCGGCGAAAACGGCGATGTATTGTTTACCGTCGAGCATATAGGTCATCGGCGGGCCGGTACCGGAACTGAGCGGCAACGCGAGATCGAGAAGCTGTTCACCCTTGTCCGCAGTAAATGCTTTCAGGTGCCCGTTGAGGAGCGTCTGAATCACGAGGTTCGGCGCCAGGGACAGCGTGCCGCCGCCCGACTGTCCGCCGCCGGGCGCAAACCAGCGTTCCTTTTGCGTGGCGGGATCCCAGGCGCTGAGAATGCCGCCTCGCACTTTGCTTCCGTCAGGATTCTTGCGGTCGGGTCCGTGAGCTGGCGGGGATACCATCGGTGTGCCGCCCCGCGCGGCGCCCAGATTCAGCCCGAAGTTCTGGTTCCCCGGCGTCGGTGTATAAGTCTCCGAAGCCACGAAGCTGAAACTGTTTTCCGCGGCGATGGGAACATACACCAGGCCCGTGTTCGGATTGAACGACATCTGCGACGTGTTGTGCATCTGCAGCGGGTATACCGTCACGCCCTGCTTCGAAGAATAAAGCGCGTCGGGATGAATCGCGGGACGGCCGGTTTTCGGATCGATTCCCGTAGCCCAGCTCACCGGCGCCATCTCGGAGGCGGAAATAAATTCGCCATTGGTGCGGTCGATGACGTAGAAGTAACCGTTCTTGTTCGCCTGCATGACGACCTTGCGGGTGCGGTTGCCGATCCGGATATCCGCCAGCAGAAGGTGCTGAATGGCGTCGTAATCCCATTCGTCGCCAGGCGTGCACTGGTAATGCCACTTCAGCTGACCGGTGTCGGCGTTGATGGCCAGGATAGAGGCGATGTAGAGATTGTCCTGATGCGTTGTTTCCCTGCCACCGTTACGAACGTCCGATGACCATACCGTGCCGTTGCCGACCCCGACATACAGAAGGTTCTCGTCGGGATCGTAAGCCATGCCGTCCCACATGGATCCGCCGCCGCCCTGCTTCCACCATTCACCTCCCCAGGTTTTCGCCGCGGCTTCCATGGCCTTATTCTCAAATCCCTTTGATGGATCGCCCGGTGTTGTGTAGAACTTCCAGAGCTCTTTGCCGGTGTTCACATCGAACGCGGAAACGTACCCGCGAAAAGGAGGAAATTCGGCGCCTGCGTTGCCGATGAACACCTTGCCCTTCGCGACGCGGGCCGCCATCGTGAGGGAATAGGAAGATTGTTCGCCCGCTTTCGGCTCCGGGATCGCCCACGAAGACCACAGGAGCTTCCCGGTCGCTGCGTCCAGAGCCTGCATTCGTCCGTCGACTACGGGGACGAGCACTTTACCTTCATACAGCGCAACGCCGCGACTGTTCACACCGCAGCAAAGACGGGACTTTCCGAACTGCGTCATGGTGCGGTCGGCGTCGGGGTCATAGCGCCAGAGTTCTTTACCGGTTTTCGCATCGACGGCGGCGACGATGCTCCAGTTGGTCACGGTGTAGAGAATGCCGTTCGAATAGAGAGGGGTCGCCTGCTGGCTGCCGCCACCGCTACCGAGCTCATAAGACCATGCGAGCGCCAGTTTGCCGACATTCGCAGGAGTGATCTGAGCTATCGTGCTGTAGCGCTGCTCACCCCAGTCCATCCCGTTAGTCAGCCACTCCGTGCTTTTTCCCGCGGCCTTCAGGGCCTTATCGTCAATCTTCCTGACTTGTTGCCCCGGCGCCAGCGTCGTCCAGGTAAAAAGAAGGATCGCGGGGAACCCCACGCACAGCCATGCCATTCGCTTCGGTGTCATTGTGCTCCAGCATACAACGGGCGCGGGCGGGCGGCCTTGCACCTGCGATTGTGCGCGGCAGCCGGCAAGTATATACTTTTCGAGACAGCTGGAGGATCTGATGGGAGCCACAAGTAAGTTGCGGTGGGCTGCGGTCGCGGCGTTGTTCTGCGCATTGCCTCTCCTCGCGCACCATTCTTTTTCCGCGGAGTTCGACTCGTCCAGGACCGTCACGCTGCACGGCGTTGTCTCCAAAGTCGACTGGGTCAATCCGCATATTTTCGTCTACCTGGACGTGAAGGACGACGCCGGAAAGACAACCACCTGGCAGCTGCAATCACTGCCTCCGCTTTTCTTCAGAGGCAGCGGGCTCACCAAAGATGTACTGCTGAGCAACAAGCAGGAGGTGACAGTCACGGCGAATCCCGCTAAAGACGGCACCAGGGCTTACGGGTTTATGACAAAGCTGGTTTATCCCGACGGCCACGTATTCAGTATGTCGCCGCAGGATGCAGACCCCGCTCTGCGGAAATAACCGAACACAGGGAGGAGATCATGGTTTCCGAGTTCACAAATCACCGAACAGTCACGCTTGCCGCGGTCATTCTGGCCTCGTCCATGGCCGCACCGGCGCAGACCAACTATGCCGCGGAAGCCGCTAAGAATCCCGGCGCAGCCTCGCGGCCGACGCCGCGCATGGCGGACGGTCACCCCGACCTCAATGGCGTGTGGCACCATTTCTTCGGCATCGGCACGATTGAGAAGGTCGGCAACAGCTTCGTGGTCGGCGGCGCCTTCAGTCCGAAGTCGGGCGCGCTGTATAACACTCCGCTGGGTGATCCGAAACCGGAGTACAAACCACAATTCGTGGCCAAAGTGAAATCACTCTACGACAATCAGGTAAGCGAAGACTCCACGCTGCACTGCGTGGAGCCGGGCGTGCCGCGCCTGGGACCGCCGCACCAGATCGTGCAAACGCCCAAACAGGCGGTCTTTCTTTATGCCGACAACACCGGCAACCAATGGCGCGTGATTCCGCTCGACGGGCGCCCCCACAGCACTGATCCCGAAACAGCGGCGACGTATAACGGCGACTCCGTAGGTCATTGGGACGGCGATACGCTGGTGGTCGACGTCACCCGGCTCACCGACGAGACCTGGCTGGGAGACAACGGTTTCTTCCACAGCCGGAAGCTGCACGTGATCGAACGGCTGCGGCGTGTGGGAGACACGATTCAGTATCAAGTCACCGCGGAAGACCCCGAGGTACTGCAGAAACCGTGGACTCTGTCGCGCACGCTGACGCTGCAGGCTGACGCGCTTGAAGAAGCCGCACCCTGCGTCGACAAAGACGCCGGGCACTACGTTAGCCAGGAGCACCACGACAACACGCGCTAGCCGGCCGGATTACCAGGCGGGATTTTTGCCGCCCTTATAGGCCCATTCATCCCGTCCTTCGTTGTAGATCTTTCGCTTTGTGAACAGCCATCTCCCGTTAGTCTTCACCAGTTCATCCTCATAGTGCCCAACCCGTCGAAGACGCCTTTGCGCTGCGGGTTGTCATTTGGAATAGTGGAACCAATACGAGCGTGAGAAGGTTTTGTCGCCATCGACCCGGATGACGTCATTTGAAATGTTGTGCCGGGCGGCCGCGGCGCGAAGCCCGGGTGTGGCGGCGGGGCTCGGCATCCGCGCTATCACGGCTTTGATCGCCTGGCGGCCCTTTACCTCGCCGCTGCCATAATCAAGCACGCCGTCGGGTGTGAAGGTTGAGACATCGAGATCCGGATCGTGAAAATCAAGTGCGAAGAGATAGCGCGCCTGAGGTCCTCAATCCAGGCGCGATCCTCCTAACCGCTGAGGGGACGAGCCTGCGCATGCAGGCTGACCGCACCGGACGCGATCAGAATCGCCACCACGGTGATGAGCACCGCGGTGACGGCGACCGGCAATGGAATCGTTTTTCGCATGGTGACCTCTCTTTCAGGAACGAACGGTCACCAGTATGGAAGAATTATTTCGGTGTCACATGGATCAGCGCGCCAGGATTGGCGTCTTCGATCATCCAGAGCGAGCCATCGGGGGCCTCTTCCACGTCGCGGACGCGTTTGCCCACATTCCAGCGCTCGGCGGATTTGGCGCCGCCATGGCCGTCCATGATGATGCGGTTGAGCGATGTCGTCCCGAGGCCGCTGACGAAGGCGTTGCCGTTCCACTGCGGGAACGTCTGGGTGCCGGTGTAGAACATGATGTTGCCCGGCGCGATCACGGGCACCCAATAAAGCACCGCCATCGCGAGGTCGGGCCGTGAATCGGGCTTCGGAATGGGCACGCCATTATAGTTGTTGCCAAACGAAACCAGCGGCCAGCCGTAGTTCTTGCCCTTCTGGATCAGGTTCAGTTCGTCGCCGCCGCGCGGACCGTGTTCGACTTCCCACAACTCGCCGGCCGGTGAGAAAGCCAAACCGTAGGGCGTGCGTAAGCCGCTGGCCCATGTTTCAGCCGGCGTCATGTTGGCGACCGGGAAGGTATAAGTGCTGACAATTTTCGCGTTCTTTGCAGTTTCGGTGTCGCTGGGCGGATCGATCAGAGGAATAGTCTTAGCACCGGTCTTGCCGTAATTGGGATTGTCGGGCGCGGGCTTTCCGTCGAGCGTCAGGTGAAGAACCTTGCCTTCGGGCAGGTCGGGATCCTGCGCCGGAGTGAAACGCATGCGGTCGCCAACCGTCATGAACAGGGAATTGCCATCGGGCGCGAACGCGACCGCAGCGCCTTCCTGTCCGCCCTTGCCCTTGGGCATCTGCCGCCACAGCACTTCGAGGTTCTGCAGTCTGGCCGTTGTCGCAGTGACGTTCAGTTTGGCGCGCGCGAGCACCAGGCCACCGCCGTAGTCACCGGGCTCGTCGTAGGTCAGATATACACTCTGGTCGGTCGCGTAATGCGGTGAGAGGAAAACGCCGAACATGCCGCTCTGGCCCGACCACCAGACGGGAGGAGTGCCGCCAAGCGGCGCGATCTTCTCTCCTTTCTGAGAGACGAGCCAGATGGGGCCGACCTTTTCTGTGATCAGCATCCGACCGTCGGGCAGGAACGCGATCCGCCACGGGAGCTCAAAATTGGCCGCCGCCGTGGTCATGTTGAATGGAATGCTGGCTTCAGGCTTCTGTTCGCCGATATTGACCTGGGCCCAAGCCCCCGCCGACGCCAGAGTGAAGAGCAAAGCTGTTTTCGCGAAATTCATTTTTATTTCTCCTCGTTACCTTACTTAACGCCCCGGCGCCGCTGGTCCGTGGAACCGGCCCACATAAGCCGCCTTACCAATGATATGTCCGTCCATCGCCTTCACGAGTTCGTCGCGCGTCGTTTTGGCCGGCAAATCGATCTTTGTGTCGAGGGCATAGAACTCAAACACGTAATGATGGAACGGTCCGGGTCCCGCGCCGGGTCCGAAGTAGCTGCCTTCGGTGGCGTTGGGGCGACCCATGGCGATGCCCGGTCCGTTCACGGTGCCGTCAGAAAGCGTGCCGGCGCCGAGACCTTCGGGCAGTCCGTTCGCCGCGGCGGGAATGTTGAATGCCGACCAGTGCAGCGTGTCGACGGTGGTCCGCGCCGTCGAGTTCTCGATGTCATGGAAGATCACGGCATAGGTTTTCAGCGCATCCGGCGTCGCAGTGGGGTTACCCGCAAGCGTCCAGTGAAACTCGAACGCGGGGGACTTGTTATCGCCGAAATAGGCGTTGTGCATGGGCACTTCACCACCGTCGGGCCACGCGGGTGAACTCACAAAGAACACGGGCCGGGGCGCAGGCGCGGCGCCGCGGCCACCTCCCGGAGGCCCGCCGGCAGGGGCCTGCGCGAGTGACAGAGCGGCGGAAGAAAGCGCGACGAGCGCGGAAAGAGTCAGCTTCATTTTTGTGTTCTCCTATTCGTGGCCTTGTATTTTATACGAGACATGTGCGGCGGCCTTCTATTCAGCAAATCGCGATTCTTGAATTCACCATGACATTGTAAAGTATAAATTACATGCCCTGCGAGTGTGAATCGGCGATTGGATGCGCGAATGACTCAGGCGATCTCGCGCAGATGGTCGCCACGCTGGCTTGCTATGACCGCATGTTCGGACCGATCAGCATGCAAACGCTCTCGCTGGCGGCTATGGTTGGCCGGACCCTCGCGGACTCCGGCCAGGACGGGCCAGGACGGCGCCTGCTGGAGCGTGTGGCGCGCGACGTTGTTCGCGCCGCGGGGCCGACGCATCCTCTCAGGCTGACCGCGCTTTCCTCGCTGCGGGACCTGTATCTCCGGTTCGATGACATGGATGCCGCAATCAGGACGCAGAATGAACTGGCCAGTTGCTGGCTGGCGCTGGCGGGGCCGGAAGCGCCAGAGACAGTAGAAGCGAAGTCCCGTCTCAGCTCGCTTGTGATGCAGTCGGCGTCGGCGGTTACACTTTCGCCGCTCTGAAGTGCGGCGCTATCCGGCATTATTTTTCTGAACGAGACGTCTGAGCACCGCGCCGAGCTTGAGGAATTCATCGTAGCTGGGAGGCTTTCGGAAGAATTCCGCACCCAGTTCCTCGGCGCGACTCCGGTCCGCGGGCGCATCCGACGAGGTGACGATAAGAACCGGAACACCCTTCAGTTTTTCACTGGCACGGAGCCGCTTCAGGACCTCATGGCCGTCCTTCTTCGGGAGATTGAGATCCAGAATGAGGACGTGAGGAAACGGGGATGCGGGGTTCGCGTCGGCCGCTGCAATGAAGGCAATAGCCGCCTCGCCGTCGCGCACAAGGTACACCTCGAACGGCAGATTCTCAGTGTTGACGATGTCTTGTATGAGCAGGGCGTCGGGGAGATTGTCTTCAGCCACCAGAAGATTCAGCCGAGGCGGCTCGGGCGGGCTCTGCTCTCCGCGGGACGGTGAAGTGGAAGGTAGCCCCTTTTCCGGGCTCGGATTCAACCCAGATTCGTCCACCATAGCGTTCCACCACGCGCTGGCAAATGGCCAGGCCGATGCCTGTCCCGCTGTATGTCCGGTCATGGGAGAGCCGCTTGAATACCCCAAAGATCTTCTCCTTATATTGTGGATCAATTCCGATACCATTGTCTTGTACTGAAAAACACCACTTGCTGCCCACCTGCCGGACAGATATGTGGATACGGGGTGGCGCCTCCGACCTGTACTTGACGGCATTGCCAATGAGGTTCTGAAAAACCTGCTGCAGGTGCAGGTCACCCATGTACACTACCGGCAGTTCGTCGGTCGTAACCACGGCGGCTGCCTCCTCGATCGGCTTGGCGAGCAGCAGCAGGGAGCTGTTCACTGCTGATCTCGCATCGACAGCGTGTTCGCTGAGTTCCGCCGTGCTCGCCCGTGTATAGGCCAAAAGGTCGTCCACCAGCCGCGCGAGGCGATGTCCGCCTTCTCGCAGGAACTCCAAAAATTGCCGGCCGTTCTGATCCAGGGCACGATCGTAACGGCGCGCCACGATTTCGCTGTAAATCGCCACATTACGGATAGGCTCCTGGAGGTCGTGGCTCGCGGAGTAAGCGAACTGCCGCAGATCGTCGTTCGCCCGCCGCAGTTCCTCTTCCTTTTCTTTTTGCTCGTGGATATCGGTGTTCGAGCCGATCCACATCGTGATTTCACCGGCCTCATTGCGCATCGCGTGGGCGCGGCTCAGATGCCAGCGGTAAGAGCCGTCCGCACGACGAAAGCGCTGCTGGAAATGAAACGGCTCGCCGGTCTGAAGCGCCCGCTTCCAGGCGCCGATGTTTCCTTCCAGATCGTCAGGGTGAACGGACTGCGTCCAGCCCGAGCCTTTCATCTGCCCGAACGTCAGGCCCGTAAACTCCATCCACTGCGGGTTCAGATAATCCACCTCGCCGGCAGGCGTTGTCGTGAAGATCTTCTGGGGCATCGATTCCGCCATGAAGTGGAACCGGGCACGCTCCGCTTCCACTTCCCGGAAGGCTTTCTTCAACCCCTCATCCCGAACCTGGATACCGCTTAACATCTCATTGAAGCGATCGACCAGAACCCCGAGTTCGTCGCCCGAGAATTTCTCCGCGCGAACAGCGTAGTCACCGGTCTGTGACACTCTTGTAGAAGCTCGCACGAGATTAGTGATCGAAGTCGAGATTACAGCGCGGAGGCGGTTTGAGAGCAGGAAGGCCAGGAGCATCGCAACCAGAAAGACTCCGGCGATCGTGCTGCCATAGAGCCGGATGCGCTCGTTCACTTCGCCGAGGTCGTAGAACAATACGATCGTGCCGATCCGGCGTCCGTTGAGCAGAACCGGCTGGATAAGCGACAACTCACCGCCGCTGCCTGGTTGTGCGGCGCGGTCCAGCGTACCGGGACACCGGAAAGAACGACTTGCGGAGTATTGCGCGAAGAGACTCGCGTCCGCCTGGCTTGCGCTCCTGTAAAGACAGGCCGCGGAAACGTGCGAGCGCTCTTTCAGCGCGGCCAGCGCTTCCGTGGCGGCCGCCGGATCGTTAAAGGAAAGAGCGGCCGTGCTGTTGTCGGCGATTACCCGTACAAGGACGGTCAGATCCCGGCGCAGATAGCCCCGGAAGAGATATGAATCCACCAGGACGTTGCCGATGCCGGCGAGCAGGAGGGCGGCGCCAGCTGTGACGACCGTGATTACAATCAGCTTCTGCCGGATCGGAATGTCACGGAAGCGTGTCATGGCTGCCGGGTAACTTTCCGCGCGATGCTGAGCAGCTTAGAGCTGATCTTCAGATCGGCATTCTGGGCTGCGGCCTGATTCACGTCGAAACGAACACGCCGGTTATCGATGACGAGCGCAATCATTCCGCCGTCACGTATGAAACCTTCCCCTTCACCGACCGTGAGGACGCCGTGCGGTACGCTGCCAAGCAATTTGGCTGTATCTTTCACTTCAGGGCTAATGAACAGGACCTGGCAGGTGGTGGGCGCAGGGGCCTGCCCGATTTCCCGGACTGCGAGCCCGTGGCCATTTACGGCTTCGCCCCGCACAACCTCATCGAGGGCGGAGCCGAAAGGATTCTTACCTGATACGCAGATTTCCATCGGCGCGCGGGGATCGGCGAACGCCGTCTGCGGCCATTCAACGAACTTCGTAAAGTTGAGCAGAAACGCAGCCTTTACCGAGTATTCGAGGCTCGCATCCGCGGCGGCACAGGTCTCGATCAGCAGCGGCAGAATGAGCGCGGCTAATAACAGCTGTCTCCAGGGAGCGAGAAGGCGGCGGACGCGGCGTTCCTGCGGAGCAGCCATGCCTCTTACTTCGTCCAGGAGACAGTTGCGAAAACGTTGCGGCGGATCGCTACAGGGAGGCCCGGATCTCCCGCATACTCCACGTGGGACGGCTGGAACAGATTGCGGCCAACTACAGCGAACTCGACAGGGGCGGTCACGCGCCATGCAAAGCGGACGTCGCCCGTCGAGTATGCGGGCGCGCTGACAGCGGGCAGAGCGCTCACGTACCGGTAGATCAGATCCAGCTTCAGCTTTTTCCCCAAGTCGAGTGAAGACTGCAGATCAACCTCATGGCGTGGGCTCGAACCAACCACGCTCGCGGGCGTTTCCCCAAGTGCCACGCCGGGCGCGCGCGACAGATTCATATTGAGGTAGGAATAAGAGCCTCGCAGGCGCCAATGCTCAGTTGGCCGCCATTCCGGCGCGATCTCTCCGCCCGCGGTAGTGCCGTAAAGGCTGTTTCCAAACTCGGCTGGCAGCAGCAGATGTGTTGGCGGCTGCGCAGTGTTGATCGGAAATGGCAGTGAGTTTTCCACGAATATCGGGCCGGCCAGGTCCTGGCTGAAAAGATCGTGATAGTGATTGAAGAAGCCCGCGAAATCGATATAGACGTTCTTTACGATTAGCTGCCGGTAACCGATTTCGTAGCCATTGAGCTGCTCCGGCGCAAAAGCCCGATTCGCGTTGAAGCGAGCGAAAAGCTCCATACCATTCGCCGTGCCAAGGAAACTGGAGAGGTAGAAATCCTCCTCCCCATCGGAGGGCGTTCGCACGGCATGCGTGAAGGCCGCCCAAAAGGTCTGGCGGTTGTTCGGCGTATACGTGAGTCTTATGCTCGGTTCCGCCTGGACGCCGGTGTAATTGGTATGGAGGATCTTGGTGCCGAGCGATAACACGAGCCTGTTATCGATCAGCGTGATATCGTCCTGCAGATATTCGGAAACCAGATAATCCGTGCGATTGAACGGACTGAAAACCAGCCCCGAGACGACTTCGATAAAATGGCCGGGATAGTCTCGGCCCTCCACGCCGTAGAGCAACTGCTGCCGGCCGGGAAGCTTTTGGCGGCCCTGAAAATCGAGATCAAAAGTGTTAAGCCGGTCTCCAAAATTTGGCTCATGCCGGTTCGTGCGATCGTAATAAACCTGAAGCTGAAAATCGCTCTTCTCGTTTACCTTTCGGTTCCAGCGGAATAAGACATTGCCACCGGACAACTGTTCATAGCCGTCCAGTGTCAGGTTCATCGGCGGCACGTATGCGCTGCCTCCTACCCTTTCTCCGTCTTCCTGGCGATAGAGATCGCCCTGCACAGTAAAAGTGTCGCTGTGTTTCGTGGCCCAGTCCAGGCGAAAGCCGCCCTGACCGCCGCGCCAGGCGTCAAAGTTGTCGCCATCCGGATGAGTCTCGGGTCCCCGCGTGAAAGCCTTGCCGTAGACACGCCACGTCAGACCTTGATCGTTGCCCCCGCCGTAACGAAAATTCGCAAAACCCTGCTCTACATTACCGCCGCCTGCCGAAGCAAATAACCCTTTGGTATCTTTCGTGCTTTTAGTGATGATGTTGATAACGCCATCGACCGCATTAGGTCCCCATATCGTTCCACCTGGCCCCCGAATTACCTCGATACGATCGATATCTTCGAGGAGCGTATCCTGCACCTCCCAATACGTGCCCGCGAAGAGAGGCGTATAGACGGTGCGGCCATCGATCAGAACAAGCACGTCCCGGGAGAGCCGGGTTCCGAATCCGCGGATCCCGACTGACCACTTACTGCTGTCGATCTGCGCGACTTCAACGCCTGGCGCGAGGCGAAGTGCATCGGGGATCGTGGTAACGCCCGCGCGCCGGATATCCTCGCCCGTTATGACGTAGACAGCCGCGGGCGTGCGCATGGCTGGAACGGGCTCTTTGGATGGCGTCGTAACATCGATCTGCGAGAGTTCCTCAAGGCTAAGCTGCTTGAGAGAGGATGGTGTGGGTGTCTGCTGCTGATTGTCGCCGCAGGCCAGCGGCGCCAATCCCACCGCGAATATGCAGGCAAAAAATGATCTTTGTATGGCTCTGGGCATTGCAGCTCAGGTGGTGCGGGCTATCTCTCAGCCGGAAATGCTTATTGGTACCTCCGTATTTCGATCTCTATAATAAACGGGCGAGACGGCCGCGCCAAAGTAAACGCTCGGGCTATTGTGTCAGGTTATACATTCGCCGCTTTAAGCGCGGCGAGTACCCGTGCGTCGCGGAAAGGAGCCCGGCGGATGCGCACGCCGGTAGCGTCGTGGATCGCGTTCGAGATCACCGCGAGCATAGGTTTGAGCGCCGCTTCGCCGCCGCCGTAGGGCGGCAGGTCACCCCGGTGCGGGATTCGGGTCGCCGTTCACCAGCACGACATCGATCCGCTCCGGCACGTCGGCGTGGCGAAGAGTGGGGTGCGACATCCAGTCCACACTGGTGACCTTTTCGGTGTCGAACTGAACCTCTTCATGCAGCGCCCGGCTCAGCCCGTGCAGCATGGCGCACTCAGCCGTATGGCGCAGAGTATCGGGGTTGACGACCAGACCGCAGTCGTAGGCGCACGCCAGGCGCTTCGTCCAGACACGACCGGTCTGACGATTTACTTCGACTTCGGCAATCACCGCCACCACGGACTGACCGCGGAATGAGTAGGCGATGGCGCGGCCTGTGAGGATGTTTCCCGCGCCGACGGGTTTTGGCGAAGGACGCGCGTCCCAACCGTACAGGTCCGCAACCGCCTTGAGCGCGGCAATCGAGCGGGCGCGTTTGAAGCCGCTGTCGTCTTTCGTGTCGCCCCGCAGAAGCTTCATGCGGAATTCAAGCGGATCGGTCTTCGCCGCGGCTGCCAGTTCATCAATGAACGACTCGGCGGGGAACGTCGACTGCGGGCCGTTCGGATCGCGCAGATTGCCTGTCCGCACCGGGGTTTCCCAGATGAGAGGCAGGCTCACGACCTCGCCCGCCATGCGGCGATGCGGAATCGCATACATATCCGAGGGGGTGGCGGAACTGCCCCCGTTCGGGCGGGCCACCCGCACGCCCATGAGCTGGGCGATCAGCACGGTGTCGGGCTCGTTGTAGCCGACATGGTTGTAGTCGCACGAACGAGCGTTGTAATCGTAGGCGACGAGGTTGCCCGCGGCATCCAGGCCGCCGCGCATCTTCACAAGGAACGCCGGGCCTTTGGTGTCCCAGGCTGTCTCTTCATTCCGCATCCACTGGATGCGGACGGGTCGCCCGATCTGGCTGGCAATCCAGGCGGCTTCAAAACCCGCGTCGTCAGCGGCTGTGCGGCCAAAACCCTGCGGGCCCTCCATCCATACGACGCGAACCTTCTCCCGCGGCATGCCGAGAAACGTAGCCACGCCATTGCGCATGCCGTACGACTTCATGTCGTTGGTGTAGATCGTCATCAGGCCGTTCGACGGATCAGCCGTCGCGTGCGCTCCGGCGATGCAGGTATGGCCCTGGAACGGGATCGCATATTCGGCTTCGAGAACTTTCGCCGCACCGCTGAATGCCGCATCGGGATTGCCGACGACGCTCGGACGCGGCGGCGACGGTGGGCGTGGCGGCGCGCATGTAGTCGAACAATCCTCCGACGTGGGGAACGGTGCGGTGGCAGGCTTCTCCCAGGTGGTCTTGAGCTGCCTCGCGGCGTTGATTGCCTGTTCCTCCCGCTCGCACACAACCGCGACGTAGTTGCCTTTGCTCACCACCCGGACAAATCCGGGCAGATTGCGCACCGAGGATTCATCGATGCCCGTCAGCTTCGCGCCCGCGAAGGGAGGCTTGACGTTGCGCGCATGAACCATGCCGGGCAGTTTGACGTCAACCGCCCACTTGAGCGAACCGTCTACTTTAGCCGGAATGTCGTAGCGCTGCGGGGACTGGCCGGTGGATTTGAGTTCCTGCACCGGTTTCACTTTGGCCACGCCGGTGACCGCATTGACATTGGCCCCGGTCAGTGTGACGTTGAACTTCTTTCCGGCGATCAGTTCCCCGTAAGTAACCCGCTTCGACGGCGTCGCCCTTCGCGGTGATCACGGCATTGCTCACCGCGAGTTGATCCACGGGAACTCCGAGGCGCGCCGAACCCATTTCGAGCAGCACGCGGCGGGCTTCGGCGGCAGCGCGGCGCATCGGCCAGGAGTCTCTCTCCATTGCCGTCGAACCGCCCGATCCGCCCTGATCGACGGTGTTATCCGTGCTGCCCATGATGCAGGTGGTCTGATCGCAGGCGATATCCAGTTCGTCGGACATCAACTGCCGGAAACCGGTGCCGGTGCCCTGGCCGCAGTCCGTTTTGCCGACATAAAACGTCGCCGTGTTGTTCTGGTGAATCACGATCCAGGAATCGAGCTGATGATAGTCGGGATCGATATAAGGACCAGCGGCAAGGGTCTGGGCAGTCAGCAGAGCCCGGCCATCCGTCGCGAAGCTCACTGCGAACAGGCCCGCGCTTTTCAGAAACGAGCGGCGGTTGGCCTGCAGAATTTCTGCGATGTGTTTTGGAATTCCGGACGTCCTCATGCCGCCACCTCCTTCCTGCCTGCCTTCTTAGCAGGCGGGCGGCGATCTGCAATAGCCTTTGCGGCACGCTTGATGGCGGCCTGCACGCGATAGTACGTCATGCATCGGCACAGAGTCGTGTTCATCGCTTCGCGGATCTGCGCATCGGTCGGGTGCGGGATTTTGTCCAGCATCGCCTTGGCGGTCATGATCTGACCGTTCTGACAAAAGCCGCATTGAGGGACCTGTTCATCGATCCATGCCTGCTGCAGCGGGTGCAGCCTGCCGGGGGCGGAGAGCCCTTCGAGCGTGGTGATTTCGCTTTTGACCCCGGCCACCGGTGTGATGCAGGAGCGGGTGGCCACGCCATTGATGATGACGGTGCAGGCTCCGCACTGTCCGAGTCCGCAGCCGAACCGGGGGCCCTGCAGGCCGAGATCGTTGCGGAGGATGTAGAGGAGCGGCGTGGCCGGCTCGACATCCACAGTATGCGTGCTGCCGTTCACTTTGAGTGTGATTCTGCTCATTCGCTGTACCCTCGTCAATTTTACCGGTTTATTGAGCCGCGCGGGCTACGGCTGGTAGGGCAATGTGGTCTGATTGCTCGACGCGCCGTTCTGCACGATCGACACCGTCAGGTTCCCCGCGGGCAACCCCGCGGGCATCTGGAAGTCAATCTGGTACAGGCCGACCAGCGTCGGGGTCAGGCCCACGAAGTAAATCGGATACGACGAGCCGTTGATCATCAGCGCAGGCATATCGCTCGGCATCGCCAGCGGACTCGAAGGCGAAGCAGCGCCGCTGGGAACTGTCACCGTCGTCGCTCCCAGCCCGGCCAGATAGGCCTGCACATACTCGCCGGGCACGGCGGGAGATGTCGCCGTAATGAGCGACCCATCGGCCTGGTGCTGCGCAATCAGACCGCCGCTGGTATAAGCAGCCAGGCCCGGCGCCACGTCCGACAACTGGATCGGCTGCGGCGTACTGAGCTTGCCCGCCACGGAAACGAAAACATCGTACTGCTGGCCCGGCGTCAGTTCGAACGGCACCTGCACATTCACCTGCGTTGGGCTGGCGTAATAAATCGGCGCATAGTAATTACCGATCGTCACCGCCGCATCGTTGTAAAGCGTCGGCAGCGGAATCGTCGTAGCCGATGAAGTGCCGGTCGCAAGGAACTGCCCGTAGATGGCGATGATCGTGCCCGGCGCCAGCGCCCCGCCCACCAGCGGATCGAAAACGTGCAGCGCGGCGTTGGGCGAAATCACCGGCACCGGGTTGGGAGCCACGGCGCCGCTTATCTGGGCGGCGGCTGTCGCCAGTCCCTGCGCGGAAGCCGTGACGCTGATGGTGATCTGCGAGGAAGCATGCGCGGGCGCCCACGTGCCCGAGTACAGCGCGGTGTTCTGATCGGCCAGCGGCAGGATCAGCGGCGGGTCGCCGTTGCTGAAAGTAGCGACAATTCTGCCGTCTGTAATCAGGTTCCCGCAGTCGTCAGCCAGGTTGATCCCCAGCGGCGTCGGCCAACCGGCCGGCGCTGAAAAACTGTTGACCAGCCCGGTCTGCGCAGGCACCAGCTTTGACGGCGTGCATCCGGCAGCGCGCGGCGAGGCATTTGCGGGTGTTGGCGAGGATGTCGTCGCGGAAGATGTGGATGATGTTGGCGTGCCGGCGGCGGGAATGATCAGCGTCACATTCACGGTGCGCACGGCGGTAGCGGAAAGCGAATAGGTGATTCCGCCATAGTAAACGCCCGGACCGAGCTTCGATGTATCCACGCTGACCGTCGAGACGCCCGGCGCAGTGGATGAAGAACTCGCAGTGCCCGGCGTCACCGATAGCCAGTTTCCACCACTCACGGTGGTCGCGGCGGCCTGATACGTGGCAGGCTGACTCGAAGCCGAATACACGTTCACCACCTGCGGGGCAGGCAGGCCGTTGCCGCTCTGAATGAACAGCAGGCCGGCGGGCTGCAGTTCGGGCGCCACAGGGGTGTTGGCCGGCGCCACGTTCAGCACCACTTCATAATCCTGCGGCGAATTACTCACATCCGGCGACGCGACCGAGATGATCGCGTAATACACACCCGCCGGCAGCTGCGCGGCGGCTGCGGGATCGATCGCAAACGAAACCGTGCCGGGCGAATTGGAGGTGGCGGCACCGGAATAAGTCTGCAGCACGAGCCAACTGGCCGCCGCCACGTTCTGAATGGAGGCGATCGACGCCGTATAATTCACCGCGGTGGTGCTGTTGACCGCTACCAGGAACGAGCCGGATGCAAAACCCGGCGCCGAGCCCTGCAGCTGATTGAACTGTGTGCCGGACGGTGCCAGCGTCATCGTCGCACTGGCGGATATGAACAGTGTCACCGGCACCGACGCTTTTCCGCCTGACGTCGAGATATCCACCTGGGTGCGGTAGAAGCCGGGCCCGAGGCTGGCCGCGTTGATCGCCAGCGGGATGACCGCGCCAACCCCGCCGGCGAGATTCTGCGGTGCCGGACCCGCTGTGCAATACGAGGCTTCACACGCGACCGAAGCGAATCCCAGCGTGCCGCCGCCCGCGTTCGATACGTTAATCGTCCCGCTCAGGGACCCGATCGAGGTGTTCGTCGTGGCGAACGAAAGCAGGTTCGTCGAAACCTGCAGGGCCGGCGGGAGCGCTGTTACGGTCAGCGTCACCTGGATCCTCTGCGTACTCCCCGCGCAAGCGGCCGACGTGCAGGTCGCCGTAATCGTGGTGTTGTAGGCACCGGGGCTAAGCGTCAGGGCGCTCGGGGTGATCGCGGCCTGGATGGAATCCGGGGTCATGCTCCCGTTCGCGGTGGCAAGCCAGGCAACAGCCGGGTTCACCGCCAGCGTGTAACTCAGTATCTTCGTCGGATCGGTGGACTGTATACCCACCACCTGCGACACGGGCGGGCTCTGCGCCGGATTCGACAGTGCAAACGAGAGCGTTCCCGCGGTCAGGATAAGGTCCGCGGACGGCTGCCGGATGGCCAGCGGAAACTGAATGGTGGTCTGCGCGCCCGCGGCATCGGTCACGGTGATGCCGAAGCCGAAGGAGTTCGTACCGTTCGAGGCGTGGGCGACGAGCGCCGGCCGGATCGATGAAGATGTTCCGCCCGGCTGCGGTGTGCCGGAGAGGACACCGTCGCTCGACAACGTCAGTCCGCTGGGCAGCGTGCCGTCGCTGACCGTGAAGGTGAAAGGCGGCATACCGCCGTTGACCGTAATCTGCTGCATCGGGTAGGGAACGCCAAACATGCCCGTGGGCAGCGACAAGGTTGTGACCTGCAGCGAAGCGGGCTGGATGGTGATGGACGCCCCTGCCACGGCGGTACCCCCCGCCGTATCGGTCGCCATCACGCCGAAAGTGTAGGTGTTGGCCGTGGCGGGCATGCCCGACACGATCCCCGCTGCGCTCAGCGAGAGACCGGGTGGCAGCGCGCCGGAGCTGAGCGCCCACGTGTAAGGCGGAACGCCGCCAGTGGCGCTGAAGGCCTGCGAATACGCCACGCTGACCTTTCCGCCCGGCAGCGTGGCGTTCGAAATCGTGACAGGGGTTGCCTTCGCGATTGTCAGACTGAGGCTGGCCGTGGAGGTAACGGCGCCGCTGGTGACCATCACGCTGACGGTGTAGACAGCGGCCGTTTTGGGGGTGCCGCTCAGATTGCCAGCTGTCGAGAGCGAGATCCCCGGGGGCAGCCCCATTGCCGCGAACGTATACCCGGCGATTCCCCCTATGGCACTGAGGGTAGCCGCATAGGGTTGGCCTACCGTACCGCCTGGCAGCGAGGTGGTGGTCAGCCCCAGAACGTCGATCGTGAGCGAGCTGGCTGCGCCAGCTCCCGCGCTGTCGGTCACTGCGATGTTGCTGTTGAAGGTTCCGGCCTGGGTGGTTGTGCCGCTCAGCCCGTTGCCACTCAGCGCGACCCCGGACGGCAGTCCCGTGGCAGAGAACTTGTAGCCGCCGGTGCCGCCACTGGCGCTGAAGCTTGCCATCACCGACCCACCCACGGTCGTCACAACCGGATTTGGCGAAACGGAAATCGTCAGCGCCGGAGGCGGAGGCGGAGGCGGCACGACGGCCCCCAGCAGCACTGTGACGGAGCCGTTACTGCTGTCTGGCAGGGCAAGGTCTTCAATGCCGTCGCCATTCACGTCGCCGACGCCGAGGTAGAAGCCAGTGAAAGGACCGGCGCCGCCGACGGCAAACGGGCTCCCGGATTGCGCGAATCCGCCCCGGCCGTCTCCGAGAAGCACCGTGACACCGTTATCTGTTTCGTCGTACGTCGCGATGTCGGGAATGCCGTCTCCGTTGAAGTCCGCCATGGTGGCAGCCCGCGGCGCATTTGCCACGTGGATCGGGCTGTTCGCCGCAGCGGTGAAGTTGCCGGCGCCGTCACCCAGCATCACTGTTAAAGTCTCGCCATTGGCACTGGTGACCGCAAAATCCGGTTTGCCGTCGAGGTTGAAGTCTCCCACCACAATCCGATTCGCGGTGACTCCTGTCGTATAGGGGCTGCCCGCAAGACTGAATCCGCCCGCGCCATTTCCCAGGAACACCCGCACCTCGCCGACAGCTTCATCGGTCACGATGAGATCCGGAACGCCATCCAGATTAAGATCCGCCACCGCGAGGGAGGTCGGCAGGCTGCCGGCCGAAAAGGGGCCGTTCGCCAAGGGGGCGAAGGCTCCAGCGCCATTTCCCAGCAGAATCGAAACATTGCCAGACTCGTTCGCGGTGGCCAGATCCTGAATGCCATCTCCATTGAAGTCCGCGACCACCACGGAAAACGGCTGGAGGTTTCCCATCCCGACGGAAAAAGCGGTTGCGTTGAAATTACCGGTACCATCGCCCAGCAAAACGGTGACGGTGTTGGCGCCGGGACTTGTCGTCACCAAATCGGGGTTACCATCGCTGTTGAAATCCCCTGCCGCGACGGAAACGGTCCCGGCAGACACCGGGAAGTTCATGGCGGCCGCGAAAGTGCCGTCACCGTGTCCCGGCAGAACTGAGACGGTATTGTTATTCACCGCGATGATGTCCGGGAATCCGTCTCGGTTCACGTCCAGAATCAAGGTCCCCATAGTGCCTGAGCCGGCACTGAGCGGGCCGCCGGGTGCGGCGTTGAGAGTTCCTGACGGCATCGCCTTGCGAACGGTGAAGGTCTGCGTCACGCTCATCGCCGGCAGGTAATTGCTGTTGCCGCTCTGGCTGGCCGTGATCGAGCACATCCCGGTCGCGAGCAGCATCATCAGGTCGTCAGACACCTTGCAGACAATCGGTGTCGTCGAAGTCAAAGTGACCGGCAGCAGCGAATTCGACTGCGCGGCGATCGGGAACGGCGACACACCGAAGATCTGATTCGGAATCGTGGCGAATGTGATGGTCTGCGTCTGCAGCACTGACTGGCTGAGCGCGGCGGAAGTGCTGATGGCGTCGTTCGCGTCACCGCCATACGCGGCAGTGATCGAGTGTGTTCCGAGCGCGAGGCTGGCGATTGTCAACGTCGCGGTGCCGTTGCTGAGTGTCGCAGTTCCGATGTTGGTTGAACCGTCGGTGAACGTGATCGTTCCCGTGGCCGTGGACGGCGTGACGCTGGCTGTCAGCGTGATCGACTGACCGGGGGCGGATGGGTTGAGAGATGAGGTCAGCGTGGTGGTGGTGGTGGGAAGGATAGAAAAGCCTGTGATGATCAGAGTTCCATTCAGAACGTCATCTTCGTCCGCATTAGATCCGCTTGCGATAAAGCCGAACGGGGCTCCCGCGGTAACGTTGATGGTGCCAGTGCCCTGCACGTTGAAACCCCCGGAGGGAGAAGTGCAGCAGTCCACCGGGCCGGCGTTGTAGAGAGTAACGGTGTTACTGCCGGCGAAAACCTGCAGGGCGGCAGTAACTTCGAAGAACGCGTGAAAACCGGTGTATTGGTAGTTGAAAGCCGCCGTGCCCGTGGTAGCGGCGTTGTTCTGGAAAGTCCACTGCCCTGAAAAACCTGTGGCTGAATAACCGAAAGAAATACAGGATGACGACGGGGTTGCAGCAACCTGGAAAGCCGCCGAAGCGCTTGTATTTGTGGAGTCGGTCACTGTAACGGAGATCATGCAATCGGGAGTAACGGTTGTGGTCCCGTTCGTCGAACTGGCCGTCCAGCTGGGCGCGTCATATGGCGACGCAAAGGTTCCGCCGGTCGGAACACCGCTGATCACCCCATTGGCAAAGCTCAAACCAGCCGGCAGCGTCCCGGTGTAAGTGTAGCTGTACGGCGGGTTGCCGCCCGACACCGGTATCGTGTAGCTATAAGAAACTCCAACCTGCGCGGCTGGCAATTGCCCGCCTGTAATTGTCGGCGGAGACTGCGCACCAGTAACAGTTCCGGCGGTCGCGTAGCGGAAAGGATTACAGTTGAGGCAATCGCGGGAGGAACTGCCGCCGCTGCTATCCGTATTGAGGTCTATGGTGCCGCCGCCGTCGGTCAGCCCGCTGTCGAACACCAGCGTCAGCACCCGACTTTCGTTCTCCCCGCAGCAGTCAGGAAACGTGGCGTTTGAAAGAACCGTAAGACATGGGCCGTTACAGCCCCCGTTTGCGGTGGAGGAATAGCTTGCGGTGGCGGTCGACGGCGTCCAGCTGAACGCTCCCAGCGTGCTGCCCGCCGTGGCCAACAGGTTGTAACTGCCGACGGTCCCTGTATCGGCGTCGAAGTCGAAGCTGCCGCTGAGGGTGCCCCCGTCGTTAAAAGTGACACCGGAGACGGTCCAGGTAATCGTCTCGGCAGGGGCAGTCGCTGCGATCGCGATAAAAAGCAGCCCAATATAAAGGGTTTTCATCATGCGGTATCTGTTCTGCCTGCTCTCGCCATGAGAAAAACCGCTTCGCGGAATGCTGAACGTATAGTTTAACCCGGACGCGAGAACGTTCGGTTATACCAACTGATTTTTCGGTACTAGCCCCTGACGGCCCCTTTGCGACTCCTGATGTTTACACGTATGGTATTCCCTTGCCGGCGATCCCGATACCGGCCCAGAGGAGTATCGAAACCGTGGCAGCCAGTTTGCTCCCGCTCCAGCGACGCCGGACCGCGAAATGCCACAGGACGGCCACCATCAGCAGGATCATCTTGATCGGAAACGAATAGCTTTCGTAGCATTTCATCGGCTCTGACATCGCCATCGGAATACCGCTCACGATCAGAACCACCAGGCTGATCCGCAACCAGGGCTCGAGGTCGTCTGAAAGGGACACACGACCGGCCCCAAGCCCGAAAACGCGCAGGTTCACAATCAGAACGCTGCCAAGCAATACGGCGAGCGCGAGCAGATGGAAAGTCTCGATGACAGGGAATGCCCAGACGTTGTCGCGTACGGCTGTACCGAGCCAGGTCTTACCGCACCATTCAAAGAAGGGCAGAAACGATTGGCTAAGCATAGGCCAGCGCGCGCCCCATGGCGACTACTCCGATCCAGACGGCAAGAGAGCATCCGCCGGTCAGTCTGGCGCGCCACGGCAGATTCGTTTCCTGATCCCATGAATCCACACCATGAAAGACAGTCCTGTGAAAGATAAGAGCGTTCAGTCCGGCAAGGGCGATCAGAACAAGCTTTACACGGAAGAACGGGCTGCGGTAACACTTGACTGCTTCCGCCGCGAACAGAGTGGCGCCGCTCAGAACCATCACGACGAAGCCGACCCAGACCCAGGGCAGAAACTGCGCGGCGACTGAGGTAACGGTCCTGCGGCGCATGATAAGTCCGAGCAGGCGAAGATCCAGAATCGCGGCCGGCCACAGCATCACACTGATGGCGAGCGAATGAGTGCTTTCAATTACCGGGAACTGCCAGGAAGACTCTTTGATGCCGCTTGCCCAGGGCAGACTCTGAAGCCACTGACAGGCGTCCAGGATGGTCACAGATCTTCACTAAGACTTAATCTGCCGGCCATCGGGCAGCTTAATGAGCGAACTGAGCATGGCCGGATCGCCGCTCTTGGCCGCGCCGCCCGTGCAGGTGATCACGTCACCGGGTTTCACGGTATCGTGCAGCCAGCCATAGGACTTCAGGTGGTTCAGGCTCATCATCTCGATGGCCCACTCCACCTTGTTGCCCTTTTCGTCGGTGACTTCGAGATAGATATAGGCATGAGGATTGACCCATTCAAACCGTTTCACCACGCCCGTCACTGTCGTCGGATTGGCCATGTTGTACATGGCGGTCGAATGGTGCGCAAACGAAGGGGTCACGCCTCCGATCATGCTCAGGACCAGACAAACTGTCAGTGTTCGTAGTTTCATTTCCTGCGATCTCCGCTCTACTTCTTTTTCTCGAAAAACTTACTGTAATCTGTATTGGCCTCACAGACGAACTCATCGACCTTTGACAAGTCCGTCCGCAGTGCAAAAGACCTGGTGACTTTCCATGGCTTCGCCCATACGTTCGGATCTTCGAGCGTCGCTTCGTATTGCAGTACGCCGTATTCCGGACGGCTGAACCGCTCCACGATGTGAAGTTTATCGGTATGGCGATAACCGCTGATCTCGGTCTTCTCATTAAAGCCGATGGTGTCGACTACCAGCGTGTCACCATCCCAGTGCCCGATCGATTCGCCCATCCATGTGGGATCGGGATCGGGCGAATGCGGGCCGCCATCGGTGGGAATGCTGCGAAACGTGCCTGGATAACCATGGAGGATGGCAACGAAATGCGGACTCTCGACAAGCTGAAACTGATAAGGCACGCTGAACGCCTGGGGTCCGGCCAGAGGCATGCAGTCAGAGGTCCCACCGGCATCGTTGGGGCCGCGGACCACGCGGAATTTCTCAGCGCCTTCTTTCAGGACCGGGCCATCCGCGGCATTGCCGCCACGTCCGCCCCCGCGGCCGCCGCGCCCGCCCCCCATGCTGAAGTCATAGACGCCGGAAAGGTCGGGTTTGCCGGCCGCGGTGCGGGGCACTTCGTTCTTTGCCGACTCGGTTGCGGGAGCGTCCTGTCGCGGGGTGGTGCCTGCCACATTTACGGTAACAGTCTTAGTCAAGACCTGGTTGTTGGGACCGCGTACGGTCAAGGTGTAGGTGGTCGTCCGCGCGGGAGTCACCTGGCGGACACCGCGCGGTGTGATGCGCCCGAGATCGGGATCAATCGTGGCGCCGGTGGGATTCTCCGTGGCCCATGAAAGAGTCACCGACTGGCCCGGCTGAATCGACTCCGGCTCGGCTTTGAAGTCCATGATGCGGGCCGGAAGTTGACCGGCGCGCTGATAAGCGGGACTCCCGCCCGTGGGGGCGGCTGGCGGGGGAGGCGCCTGCGCCGTTGCGAGGCCTGCGCTGAGGAGCGCCGTGGCTACAGCCTGAATTTTCATGATTGATCCTGCGGAGATTGTATAACTCGGTCTCTGACCGTGCGCGCCTTCCGGCTTACGGCGTTCGCGAAGCCGCGTAGGCTGCGATGTCGAGCATGTCATCGGTGCTCAGGTGCTCGACAACCGGCTTCATCAGCTCGGTCCACGATCCTTTGCGGAAACCCTGCTGCATATCGAACATCTGACGGGTCAGGTAGCTGGGTGAACGGCCGGCGAGCGGAGGCACGGGACCGAGGCCTTTGAGATCGGCGCCGTGGCAGGTGGCGCAGGCGATGGTTTTTCCGCCGCCTTTGGTGACCAGAAGCTCTCCTTTTTTTACCGAGCCAATCGGCACATAAGCGATGAAGGACGAATGCGGGTCGCGCAGGACTTCGGTGGCTTCGCCGTTGACCGGCGTTTCCACGATGCGGTCGCCGAGGGGCTCCATTTCATTGCCTTCGACGATGAAGAGTCCGTTCGAGGGTTTGACCTTCGGCGCCGTTTTGGACTCGACGACCTTGATCCACGGGGTCCACTTCATGGCGCCGAAATATTCGGCGGCGGCTTTGATTTCGTCGTCGGTCATGTTCTGCGCGAACTGGTGCATGAGGTTCGTGTTGTTCTTGCGTGGATCGGCGCTCTTGCGGTTGCCGTCCTTGAAGTCATGCATGGTGTGGATGAAGTATTCGTCGGAGAGGCCGCTGACGCCGGCATTCTCGGCGCGCCCCTTGCCGTTGGGATAGTGGCAGAGGCCGCAGGCCCAGACGTCCGGCTGCTTGCCGCGCGCGACGACGGGGGGCATTTGGGGATGTTCGGAGGGGAACCAGTCGGCGGGGCCGAAGCGGTTGGCGATCTGGGCGCGCGAGTATTGCGCGGTGGCGCCGGGGATGGTGCGCAGAGTCTGGTCCGTGTTGGCCGGACCGGGGGGTGGAGGAGTGGCTCCGGGAGGCGGCGGCGTTTCGAAGCCGTAGGCCCATGGGGGCGGGACCGCTTTGCCGGGGTCCGCGGCGAACGTGGCGTTGGCGATGGATAGGGTGAGGGCGAGTGTGGCGAGGGTGAGTTTCATTCGTGCCTCCTGCGTGCGAGATTGTATCGAATGAGGATGCACGGCGGGGGCATGGGTGGCGGGCTCCGGATTTTTCCTGGCTTGGGTTCGTTTGGAAATTTTGATTTTGCGGCCAGGGCGGGTTTTGCGGGAACGATTTGCCGGGCCGTACGCATGACGACATGATCATGGCACGACGAACGGGGCGTTTCCGAAGAATGGGATGAGAATTGTTGATTTCAGGGGAAATTGAGTTGGGCGGCGGCCGTGACTGGCGGGGAATTAGCTTAGGGCTTCGAGGGTGAGGATGATTTCGGCGGCTGCGCGATACGTGATTTCAGGATCGTGTACGGAGGCGCGGGCCGCGGCGGGGCCCTGCGTCACCTTTACCATCAGCGTCGCGGGATCGATTTCGGGAACGCCGCCGTCGCGGCCGTATGCGAGGTATGCTTCGATGGCTTGTTTCCGAGCCGCCAACGCAGCGGGTTCATTGCCGACGGCGCGTTCGAGGTCGCAAATAATGCTGAAGGTTTCCAGTGTTGGGCGACATGGCTGAACGGTTTGCCGCATTTGAGCCTGATCAGTTTGCGGGCGGCGTTATCGATCCGTCCGGGTTCCTTCAGTTTCTCGAACAACTCGCCTGCCTCGGCGTTGAGTCGGAGCGACTCTTGGTATTTCTTCTGTAGAAAGCGGACGGTGGCAAGCTGGCTCTTGTTCACCGCGACGGATCGAGAGTCGTTCCTTTGCTCCGCCATTGCGATTGTCTGTTGATCTGGCTCGGCTGCCTCGTCGTAACGTCCGAGTGCGTTTAAGCAACCTGCTTTATCTGTGAGGGCAACTGCGGCCATGCGCGCTGCATCCAGGTGTTCGAATCGCCGTCGTGCGCTTTCCAGGTGCAGGAGTGCGGCCTGTGCCTCCCCAACCATCCTCAGCGCTCGCCGAAGGGTGAATTGGGCCATAGCCTCGTCGTAGTCTGCGCCTTCATATGCCGACTCGCCAGCAGCCTCCGAATTTAGCTCCGCGCGCGTGCCGCTCGAACCGCTTCCGCGTAACGACCCTGGTCAATTAGGCGGTCCACGTCCTCTGATAGGTAACGCGCGTGGCTCCTTTCAGAGAGTGCGTGGCTGAGTGACGACCGGATCTCGACAATTCGCGCCAGCATTTTTGGTCGATTCAGTGCGGAGACGAGCGACTCAAGGCGGGTGGCGAGAGTCGTAATCTCATCCGCAGATTCCCATTTCGCGAGGTGCTCCAGAGCCATCAGGAAGTTCGGTAGCTCCAGGAGCGTGAGGTTGTTCGCCAAGTTCGAGTCCCCGGACCTTTGTTGGTCCACGAATTGAATTTCCTGCCCCATGGCTTCTGCCCACGCTGCTGTCGCCTTGTCGCGCTCATCCGCTGGAAGGTCCGCGCCTAACATCGCGGGGTCGAAGCGCAGATAACTCGGCTCAACGTACTCAGCCAATGCTGGGCGAGGAACCGGTCGCGATACTCCTCGGCGGAGGAATGCGAGACGAAAACGGATTTTGCGGGTTTTGCATCCATTTCAGCGCGACCGTCGCGCCATTATGGCATGAAAATCCGGGGCCTGTTTGCAAACGGCCAGGCCGATTTGGCAAATCGGCCGCAGATATACAATCTGCCCCACTAATGGCGGATTTGGGAGGAGATGCTCTTGGTTTCGTAGACCTCGCAGTTGCCGTGCTCGGCGATAAGTCCGGCGTCGGGATTTGCGTTGCGCCGCAGGATGCGGGTGGGCAGTACCCATGGCTCCGTAAGCACGCCGGGGTCTTCTACCGTGACGTCGTAGTAGATCACGTCGCCTTCGCGCCGGAACTTTTCGACGACATGCATGTTCTCGTCGTGGAAGAGGCCGCCGCGCCCGAGCCAGGTTGAATCGACGAAAGAGATGGCGTCGAGCACAAGCGTGTCGCCTTCCCAGCGTCCTACGGTGTACCCCAGATACGTCGCTTCGATCGCCTTCTTCGGATCGTGCCTGCGGTTATCGGTCGGTACGATGCGATATTCGCCGTATCCGCCGCCGGCATCGCCGCCCTGATAGAAAAGGACCACATCTTTATCCGTCTGCATGATGCGGCGGGGCGGGCCTTCGCGCGGGACTCCGAGTGGCTGGCATGTCATGACAGGGTCATATTTATTGGTCCACATGTCGAGTTCCTGCACCTTATCCCAGTACTTCGGCTCGTAAATCGGCCGGCCCAGGCCGCCGAAACGCGAGGGCGAGTAGAGCTCGAAATCGTAAGTCTGGTTGTCCTGCCGGTCACAGGTGGAGGACTGCGTCGGCGAGCAGCGGCGCCCGCCGCCCGTCATGTAATTACCGATCCAGTCGTTGTAGGACCAGCTGCCGGTCAGGTCAGGATGATCGCCCATGCGCGGTGTGGGTATCGACTTGTTAACGGGCGGTTCGTCCTTGGCGATGACACCCTGCGGGATCTTGCCCGTTACCTTCATGGCGGTCTGGACGCTGGCGGGCACCGGCGCGACAACATAAACGTTGCCCGTCTCGGTCTGCGTGGTCGTCAGGTCGCGAACCACCGCGCCGTTCCGAAGCTCGGTCATTTTGCCAGCGTAGAATACCTCGATTTTGTTCAGTGGGTTGTTCCAGTCCTGATAGTCGGTGTAGTTGAATTCGATAGTCGCGGAGCCAAGCTTGACGACTACGCGCTCGGTCATGAACTTCGCATCGAGCGTGGCGCTTGCGGTCGCCCCCGGTACGCCGGGGATCGGGAACGTCACGACCGGCTTGTTGTTCTCCCAGGAGACGGAGGTCTGGCCGACTTTCGAGGCGCCATCGGCGAAAAGAGTCCCGGGATTTTTTCCGAGCCAGAAGGTCTCGGTAGTCCCGGCCACGGCGGCCTTAGGCGCGCCCTGCGGACTGGCCCAAAGACGGATGAGCCGTTCCTGGACGGTTGCGGGCATCGGTGTCGTTTTCCCTTTCGTTGGACCGATCCCGGCGCCGGGTGTGTCTTCGTCCCAGGCGTAGAGCCCACTCACGACCTCGATATTCGAGTACGCCTGTCCGTTGGGACGCGTGCAGGAGTACTGGATGCGCTGGCTGAATGTCTGGTAATTGGTGCTGGCGCGATATTTCGTGAGCGTGCACGGCTGCCCCTCCACCTGAATCGTGCCCTTGCCCTGATATTCGAGGGTTGCAACCATATCACGCTCATCGTGGCCTTTGAGCATGTCCATGTAGCGCATCCAGTTGAAGAGCACGGAGCGCAGGTCTTTGGCGTCTTTGGCCGGTGTGTAAGGTTCAGGAGTCCGGCCCTGGCCTGGGCCCTGCGCGCCGGCCGTCAACGGTCCGCTGAGCGCAAGGCCGACTGCGAAAGCGACACGTATGAGGACGGTTCTTTGAAAGTGCATGGTGGTTGTCTCTCCTGTCCGTTGGTCGATCGTGGCGGAAACGGGACGAGCATATCGCGGGTGGAGGACGCGGGTCAATTAGTCGGGTTGCTTATCCGTGTCGCCGTCCGCGCGCCCAAACTGAGGGAGATACCGGCCGAAGTTCAATTCGAAGTCGCTCCGAACACCGTAACCGATGTTACGAACCTTCGCACGGCGCGCCTGCGCACCCGGCAAGGCCAGCAGCGGGAAGAACAGGTCGTTGCTCGACTGAAGCTCGGCAGCTGTCGGCGTCCCGAACCGATTGACCTGAGCCTTCGCCGCGGCCAGCGTTTCATGGTCGAATGAGGCCAGACGCCGGACGAAGGTATCGACAAAGGAGTCGAGGTCGTGGTCGTCCAGCGCGCGGTTCACCCAGCCATAGCGCTCGGCAATGTCAGCGTCGAAATCGTCGCCGCTGAGGACGATCTCAAGTGCCCGCGAGCGGCCGACCAGGCGCGGGAGCCATTCCAGCGCGCCGCCGCCCGGGACCAGTCCGACGCCGACTTCGGGGTTGCCGAACAGGGCGCTTTGCCGGCCCGCGAAGCGCATGTCGCAGGCCAGCGCAAATTCGTTACCGATGCCGCGCGTGCGGCCGCGAATCTTGGCGATGCTCACGACCGGCGTGGACGAGAGGCGCAGCACAAAGTCGCGCCAAAGACCCAGCATCTCCGGCCGTTCAGCTGCTTTGGCTACGTCGAGATGGGCGATGAAAAAATCGGGATTCGCCGACTGGAACACCACTACCTTCACGGACGGGTCCGCCTCGAGGCTGGTCATCAGCGCTCCCAATTCGACCATCGTGGCGGGAACAAACATATTGATCGGCGGGTTGCTGAAGGTGATCGTCCACAGGCCCGGATAAGAGCGGTCGATGTTGAATTGCGAATGGTCAGGCATGGCGCATTCTCTCCTTTGTTGTGAAGAACCCTGGCGCAGCGAGCGGAAGTCCGCGTCGGCTCAGTTCCAGGCGGCGACCAGCTGCTGCCCGCCGTCGATGTCGTAGGTGGCGCCGGTAAGGGCCGTGTTAGTCATGATGTGCACCGCGAGTGCGGCGACGTCGGCGGGTCCGACGACGCGCCCGATGGGAAGCGTTTCGCGAAGCTGCCTGCGGCGGTTTTCGAGTTCGTCGCCGAGCAGCGATGCCGACAGGGGTGTATCCACAAAGCCGGCGGCGATCAGGTTGACGCGGACGGGCGCCAGTTCGAGGGCCAGGTTGGCTGTGAGAACAGGGAGTGCGGCGGTAACAGTCGAAACCATCCCGAGGCCGACGACTGGACGGCGGGCTCCGGTGCCGCCCACAAACAGCAGAGTGCCTCCCGGCCTCATCTTGCCCGCGTTGCGGGCGACCTGGATCATCAACAGGATGTGCTCATCGAGGGCACGGCGCGCCTGCTCGAAGTCCAGATCGATGAGGCGCCCGTAGTGCGGCCGGCCAGCCGTTACCATCACGTGGTCGATAGTTGCGGGCAGGTCGCGGAAGAATCGATCGAGGGAGGCAGGATCGGTGGCATCGAAGGCCGCGGTGCTCAGCGCATCGAGTTCGCTCGCGGCGCGCTGGAGGCGCTCGGGATCCCGGCCGGTGAGGATCACCCTGGCCCCCTCAACGCTTGCTCTGCGGGCCGTTTCGAGCCCCATTCCGGCGCTGCCGCCGATCACAACGACGGTTGGGCCGAGGAGTTCCGGTTCGCGGTAACTCCGTGAGGCGGTGGTTGCGGTGCTCATAACATCACTCCTGCGGCATCCATCACTCCGGCAACTTTTCTCCGGACTGCTCCGCCACCATGTATGCGGCGTACCATTCCGGCCAGTTCTCGTCGCGCTGCCCGATGCGCTTCTCGTGCTCGCCGTGGGCGGCGGCGGCACGCCGAAACGCGCTCGCCAGATCCTTCGCCGATGCGAAGGTCGTCGCCGAGGCATCGATGCGGCCGGGTAGCCGCACCGTTATTTCCTGAAACAGCCAGCCGTTTCCGTCCGGATCGCTGAACGAGGCGAACGAGCGGTAGCTGCGATGCTCGGGATCAGGACCTTTGACCCGAATCCGCCCAAACAGGTACGGCTGGTCCGGACCGGCGTACACGTCGGCGGCGCCGTGGAACACCTCGCTGATCTTAACGCCGCGACGCAGCAGATCATTGCGAGCGGTCTCCATGTCGGACACGATCAGGTACAGGCCCTGGGCCGAACCCGGTGCGGCCCCGGTGACGTTCCGGCCGAAGATAACCGAGCAGCCTGAGCCCGGCGGCGTGAACTGAATTATCCGGAAATCGCTGCCGTTGTCGTAGTCGGCATCGAGTCGCCACCCGAGGCCGGAGTAAAACTCCCTGGCCCGGTCGATATCCGAGACGGGGATGACGACTATCTCAAGCTTTGTGTCGACTTTTGCGACGCTGGCGTCGCGGGTCACGTCCTTACTAACGACTTCGGTGGTGCTCATGCCTGCCTCCTGGGTTGTGTGGCCGGAGAGAGAAACACGACTCAGATCAACATATCAACAGAGTGTTTCATTCTGACCTCTTTTTTCTGAACCGAAGCATCCATCACGTACGAACCCGAACGAAAATTGGCGGCCTCGCGCATAAGACCTCGTTCTGCTCATGGGCCTTCGCATCGGGCTTACCAGTTCTGCCCGCGGAAGCGCCCCGATTCCCGGCTTCGCTCTCAGACGCCGCTTCCCGCCTGCCTCTTAGCCGGGCGCGGCATTGGTGTCACGCCCACCTGCTCCTCGGCCGTAAACGGCGCGCCATAATACGGGAAATCCTTGCGAATGCGCGCGCGGTCGGGCACAAGTCCATCGACAATTGCCGTGTTGGTCGCCAGGGTCAACATCACATCCAGCACATCGTCATCCAGCGCGCGCCCATTGAAACTGGCCACCTGAAAGGCCGCCGGCGTTCCAAGCTCGTAGGGCAACGTGTCTGGGCAAAGCCGTGCAGCGATTTGTTTTCCGTACGCAGCCGGATTCGGCGCCGAGGCGGCATAGGTTGTCATCTTCTCGGCAAAATCCGCGATCGACTTCGCGAAGCGCTCGGCATCTTCAGAGGGAACCGACGCATTGAATTGTTCTTTCGCCTCTTGATCGCCAGGGTCGTTCAGGAAGATATGCGTAACCATAGGCAGGCCCCAGCGCGAAACCTGTACCTCCGGCGCATGGCCAAAGAGGGAGATCGTTGCCCATGCGTTGATTTTTCCCTGCCCAATCAGTGCGCTCGGCACCTCCAGCACAATCGCTGTAACGTTGCGCCGCGCAAAGGGATTCTGCTGATGCAGAAAGGCGTCCCCGTCATAGCGCTGTTCCTTATAGAAAGCGGTCATAAATGCGCGGAATCCGGCGTTCGCCGCAAATACGTCCGGAGCAATCCCAACATAGGCACTAAGACCCGAATCAGTCGCGACCGAACCGGTTTCACCCTCAACCAGAAGCTCTCCGGCGTCACCGGGGACAGCATCGTCACCCGTCGCCTTCCGCACTACAAACGGCTGAATATGAGTACGCTCACTGCCATCTCCGTGTCGTGGTTCACCAAACCTGAACTTGAACGTAACCTCTTCTTTCCCATCTCCGTTCAGGTCGAACCGGAACGCGTAGAGCCCTTCTGGATGAAGCGTATCCGGAGCCGATAGTCCCACATCCGGATTCACGGTCATCGCCATGACCGTCTTGCCCGGGGGGCCGTCAAATAAATAAAAGTCGCAGAGGTTGAGGCTCGGATCTTCCCTGGCCAGTTTGGTATCGAAGTGATGTGACATACAGAACTCCCGGAAGGCTGCTGAAAAACGCTTCTTGCCGCTCCCTTACGGCCGCGGTTCGGAAAAACAGGGCTGATTCCGCAGTGGTTGCTGAACCGCGCGCGTCAGCAAGCGGGAACGAAAAGAGCTTTTTCAGCAGCTTGCCAAGGCATGCAACGCGCCAACCTGGGCTCGCTCCCCTATCTCCTGAAGCAAAAGCGTTTCCGCACTCAGAGGGAGATTATTTGATGCCGAACTGTCGAATCCTGGGCACGGAAAAGATCGTTTGTGTCGGCCCGCTGACGCGCGTTCGGACCAGCGGGTCCCAGGACCTGTCGCCACCGAGACACCTCAGTTTCCATTCCCTCTGCATTTGGCAACTATCAAAGTTATGTCGTCGTGCTGTTCGCCGGAGCTGAACAGCCGGACTTCGTCGACAATCGATTCCATCAGCGCCTGGGCGGGCAGTTCCCTGTGGCGCCGCAGCGCGTCGATCAGCCGCTGTTCACCGAAATCTTCCTCCGCATCGTTGAACGACTCGGTTATCCCGTCGGTATACAGCGCCAGGATCTCTCCTGAGAAGATCCGGCACTCGCCTGTCGAGCAGTCCCATTCTTTGAACAAGCCAAGGACTGTGCTTGTTGAAGCGAGTTTTTCAACCGTGCCGTCATTGCGGAGAAGAAGAGGGGCGAGATGGCCACAATTGACGTAGCGCAAACGCCCGGCGTTGTCGTCGAATTCAGCGAAGAACAGGGTGGCATAAGCGGTGTCGGTCGTATTCTCGCAAAACAGGCGGTTCACAGATCTCAAGAGGCGTTGCGGGTCGTTGATCGCCATTGCGGACTGACTGCGGAGATTGGCCTGCAGGTTTGCCATCAGAAGCGCGGCAGCGATTCCTTTCCCGGAAATGTCAGCGATGATGAACGCGTAACGCCCCAGACCCAGATGGAGAAAATCGTAGTAGTCACCCCCAACCTTGCGCGCCTGAATACAAATGCCCGCGTACTCAAGTGTCCTGATGGATGGCAGCGTTTGAGGGAAAAGCCCTGCCTGCACCCGGGTGGCAATATCCAGCTCTTGTGCGGCACGGTGTTCAGATTCCATCTTTTCGGCGATGGCCCTCCGCTGCGCATCGACTTCACGAGTCACCTCGTCGAAGCCGACAAGCTCAAAAGAGTTTCCGTCCAGGTCTCTGAAATGAGTGAATACTCCGCCCCACGCGGAGGACTGCTCCTCCTCGGGAATCGTTGCCTCGCGCTCGTACCTGACGCGCCGGAGGCGCGGCGCGTAGTGGAATCGAACTCCGCGCCTGCGCCATTCGCCGTACTGGGCGGCGACATTTTCCGTGACAAAAACGACTCCGGTCGACCTGCCGATCAGCTCATATTCCGTGGAGCCGGGTTTAGGCGCGACGAGGGTGAGCACCGCCGTTCCGTCGGGAGGAGAGACCGCTATCCAACGATCTCCGGTCTGAAGCAGGGCATCAAATGCCACCTTAAATCCGAGCTGATCGACGTAAAATCTTAGACTTTGCTCCTGATCCCGCACGAAAACTTTAATCGCATGCACTCGCAAATGGCGGGCCTGTGGATCCAGCCGGACTGCGGATTTACCAGTTCCCTGAGATAAATGAGAGCTGCTCATTGGGCGATTATAGGTCCTGTGGTCATCACGCGAGTGCTGTGTATCCGAAGTTCCTTCGCCATTTCCGGATGCAGGCCGGTGAGCGTTGCAAGCGGCCAGCGGGGTTAACAACCCCGCTGCAGGATGCCATCCTGCCCCACATCAGGCAAGAGACTTCAGAGACACAAGACCAGCGATATGATTCAGACGATGGGGGGACGGAGCACCTCAACATGAAGCCAAAAAACACGATCTGCCTGTGGTTCGACAAGGAGGCGCATGCGGCGGCGCGCTTCTACGCGTCGACCTTTCCGGACAGCAAAGTAACCGCAGTTCACGAGGCGCCCGGTGACTATCCGGGCGGCAGGAAGGGCGATGTACTAACGGTCGAGTTCACCGTCATGGGCATTCCCTGCCTCGGTCTTAACGGCGGACCGGCATTCAAGCATTCTGAGGCCTTTTCCTTCCAGATCGCAACAGACAATCAGGAGGAGACGGACCGTTACTGGAATGCGATCGTCGGCAATGGCGGCACGGAAAACGCGTGCGGATGGTGCAAGGACCGCTGGGGCCTCTCCTGGCAGATCACCCCGCGCGCTCTGACCGATGCGCTTGCGGCTGGCGGCGGTGAGACGAAGCGGACCTTCGAGGCAATGATGACTATGAAGAAGATCGACGTCGCCGCCATCGAGGCAGCGCGGCGCGGTTGACGTGAAATCAGCGGTGGGAGCATCCAGGCCAGCAACAGGGACGTCGTTTCCCGTCCTTCAGGCTGGAACATCCCCATTCGATCCGGCGACTTCTGGTTTCTGCTTTCTTAGCTGATTCAATCCAACAGATCCACTCATTGCGCGCGAGCGGAGTAATGTCTTCCCATGCTGTCAGCACTTGCGGGTCGGATACAAGCGCCTTCCTGAAATCCGCGGGCACTCGGTGTACGACACCGCCGGATATCTTTTTCCGCGATATAGACGGGCTTGCCTTCGCACGCTCCAGGGGCGGGCGAATCTGAGAAAGGGATGGGAGGTATTCGGACATGGCGAGGCCCTGAGGCTCAGTTTAACCCGGCGCTTAGTAATTCGTCCCCCAACGGCGCGGGCAGGCTGCGATGAGCCATCGTCGGCCCCGGGATCAGTCGAGCATCGTCTTCCATGCTTCTTCATCGTGTCCGGCGCTCAGCTTCCTGTCAGCTCGTACAAGGGGCAGACGCAGGAGCTCCGGGTCGCGTTCGATACGGGCGAGCAACTCAGTCTCAGTCATCTTCATGTATTTGAGGCCCGCGTCGATGTAGGGTTTGCCCTCTGTATCGAGGAGGGCAGTCAGTCCGAAACGGTCGGTGAAACGCCTGATTTCGGCCCGTGCTATGGGTTTCACCCTGAGGTCCACGAACTGGACGGGCACGCGGCGCTCCTTGAAGAAACGCTCGGCGGCACGGGTTGACCGGGAGTTCTTAAGGCCGAAGATCTGGACGGATTTCAGGAGCGGTCTACTTGGCGTCGGCCAGGCCCTCGGGGCAGGCAAACTCACGAAGCTCGTCCGTTTTCCCCGGTACGGCCTTCCGGTAAGTCTTGACGGTCTCCCATGGTTTGGTGAGAGCTTTGGGATCGGTAACCGTGATCCGATCCTCTAAGAGCCCGGCGTTATTAAACCGGATACGCTCATGAACTGTCATAGCATCGCTGTGCGGGCTGAAGCCTTCGATGAAAGTGTTCGTATTCAATGCGACGGTATCCACCACCAGCGTGTCACCCTCCCAGTGTCCCGTCGAGTAACCGGCGTAGGTCGGATCGTCGAGTACTTTCTGCGAGGGCTTGCGGCCGTCGAGATAAACCCGGCGCAAAGCGTCATTCAGCTCGCTGAAGAAGGTGATCTTGTCTTTGGTCTGCATCACCTCCATGCCATAAGCCATGTTCATCATCGCGGGCATTCCGGGTGGAAGGCATTTGGCGGTGTAGTCGTACTCATAAGAGCCGGCTATACGCGACTTGCTTATCATCTGCCACTTTGCCATGTATTCGGGAGTCAGCGACGGCGCATCCGGGGAACGGCCCTGGGAGCCATCGGAAAGCGGCGCCGAGACGGTGGGACGCGGTGGGGGCCCCTGTCTTTGAGCAACCGCAGCCGGGGACGCCCTCCCGCCACCAGCGCGGCCAAAAGGAGAGAGCGGATAGTAAACCCCTGAAAAGTCGGGCGGCGCGGCAGATTGCGCGCCGAGCACAGCGGGAAGCGCCAGGCTGAGCGTCCAGATGAGCTTGTCGAGTTTCATATGCGGATCCCTCACCTATTCCTGCGGCGGCGCATTCGCCAGAATAGTGCCGTCGGCTTTCGTGACCCGCGCGATCAAACTGGTATAGGAGCCGTCCTTCGCGGGACTCATATCGATGGTGACCTTATCGCCAACCGCCAGCGATTTCGGTGTCCAGCCCGCGCGCAGCAGCACGCCCGGCGCGCGACCTTCGCAGGCCCACTCGATCTTCCTGCCCTTTCCGTCATCGACCGTCAAATAAACCCAGGTGTGCGGATTGGACCACTTGAATCCCCTGACTATCCCGGTGACAGTGATGACTTTGGTTACTTCGAAACCCACATTACTGTGGTGCGGAAAGGCCGGGGCCGCGCAAAAAAGAGCCATCCCCAGAGCAAACAGGATACCGGTCGAAGGGAGCCTCATCGGTTGTTTACCTCCAAAATTCCCCTGTAGCATACCAGAGATGCCGGTCGCTCGGCCGTCGCACTTTGCTCAGGCCGCGGGTGAATTCAGGTCATTTAACGTATACAATTGCTGATCGAAGGAGAACCTCGATGTGCGGACTGAAAGCGCTCTTCGCTCTGCCCTTAGCGGTGGCGCTCGCGCCTGCCCAGACTCCCTGCGATCAATTGAAGCTGTCGCTTCCCGATACGACCGTGACGTCGATCCAGTTCGTGGCGGCCGGTCCCTTTGTGGCGCCGCCGCCGACAATTCCGGCGGTTGACGTTGCGCCGGCACCTCCGGGTCGGGGCGCCGGCCGTGGCCCCGCTCAGGCCGCCACCGTGCCGGCCTATTGCCGCGTGCAGATGATCCTGAAACCGTCGTCGGACTCGCTCATTGAAGCCGCGATGTTCCTTCCCGCCGAAAACTGGAACGGAAAGCTCCAAGTGGTGGGAAACGGCGGATGGGCCGGCACCATCAGCTATCCGGCAATGGCCGCCGCCCTTCGAGAAGGTTACGCGACGGCTTCGAACGACACAGGGCACAGGGCCAACGACAATGGCGGAGGCGGCATGTTCGGGCTCGACCACCCCGAGAAGATCACCGACTTTGCGTATCGGGCGATGCATGAAACCGTTGTGAAGGCAAAACTGATCGCGGCCGCGTTCTACGGCACATCTCCGAAATACTCCTATTACAACGGATGTTCCACCGGCGGAAGGCAGGGACTGGTTGAGGCCACGCGCTTCCCGGAAGATTTCGACGCCATCGCCGCGGGCGCTCCGGCGAACCCTCACGTTCACCTGCATGCCGCCGGTGTGGAACGGTCGCTCGAGCTGATGAAGAACAACGCGCCGCTGACCCAGGCCAAGGTCGAGGCGCTGCACACCGCCGTCATGGCACAATGCGATGCCCTCGACGGCGTGAAGGACGGGATTATCAGCCAACCGGAAAAGTGCCACTTCGATCCGGCCACACTATTGTGTAAAGGCGCGGATGGTCCGGAGTGCCTGACACAGGCCGAGCTGCAGACCGTGAAAATCGTGTTCGGCGACGTGAAGACGAAGAAGGGCGAAATCATCTGGACCGGGTACCCGGCCGGCACCGAACTAGCAGTCGGATCGCTCCGCAACGTGCCCACGGGACCGGGCGGCGTCTGGGACGTCATTCGCATTCTGGGCCATCAGGACAAGAATTACGACTGGCACAATTTCGATCTGGACGCCGAAGTGGCGCAGGCCGACAAGGCGGGCATCGACGTCCTTACGTACGATCTTTCGGCCTTCAAAAAACACGGAGGAAAGCTGCTCCTGTACCACGGCCTGGCCGACTCGACGATCCCGCCGGGTCACACGGTGCTCTATTACAATGCGGTGCTGGCCACGATGGGAAAGAAGCAGGACGACTGGCTCCGCCTGTACCTGGAGCCGGGCATGGCGCACTGCGGCGGCGGCCCGGGTCCGGATCAGTTCAACAAGATGGGAGTGATCGAACGCTGGCGCGAGGCCGGTCAGGCTCCCGAAGCCATCCTCGCTTCGCATGTGACGGGCAGCACCGTCGACATGACCCGCCCGCTTTGTCCCTATCCGCAGGTTGCGGTTTATAAGGGCGTTGGCAGCACCAACGACGCGGCAAATTTCTCGTGCAGGGTGCAGTAACAGCGGCACTCTCAACCTGCCGTTCCGCGAAACCGGATCTGCGCGTCACTTCAGTTCCAGCAGCTTCGAGGGATTCGTCTGCGACATTTCGACGATCTCCGCTTCGGTGATGCCATGCGCCATGAGCGCTTTATACATGGCCAGCAGTCCGTCGGGATGCAGCGGATTGCCCGGCTGTCCGAGATCGCTCGACAACACTACCGAGCCCGCCCCCGCGGCGCGAATCGCCGCTACGTCTTTGCCGACGGCATCTTCGGTCAGCGGCGTATACACCAGTTCTACAGACGCGCCCAGCCGCGCGGCCTTCCCGATCTCCGCAATCGACATCGGACCGCCCGGGTTGGTGAGCGCATGCGTCACCACAATGTGCTTTACTCCCTGCCGCTTCGCTTCTTCGATAAGCAGCAGCGATTCGGCGGGCGAAGAATGTCCGGTCTCCAGCACCAGGTTGTGCCGCGCCGCGATGGCCATCACCTGAATTACTTCCGGAACAACCTTGCCGTCCTTCATCACGCGCGCGAACGGCCTCTTCGCGTTCGTCAGTTTCACCTGCGCCTCGGAATCGAAGGTCGGCAGCCAGATGAAGCGTCCGTAGCCGCCTTTTACTTTCGTCATCCACTCCACGGCGGCGGGATTCACGCCTCCGACTGTCAGATCCAGCGAAATTCCGCCGAACACTTCAATCCCCGGCACCTCTTTGCGCACGATGTACGCGAGCGACGCCGTTGGCTCGTAGTGGTTCTTGAGCACGATCGCGCGCATGCCGCGGCTTTTCGCCAGACGAGCCAGATCGATCGCATCGATGGATCGCGGCGCGCCATCCGGATCCGAATGCGCGTGGATGTCTATCACGCCCTCCAGCGTCTGCGCGCCGCCGACTCCGGCGCAGGCCAGTATGGCGGCAAACGCGATAAATCCGCGGCGCGAAATCTGTCCGGGTGTCTTCGTCTTGCTCATGGCATGATCCGATGGACTCATCGTGTCACAAAAACCGGCAGTCGACGGCGCCCGTAACCCGCAGCGGTTGGCAAAGAAGAGCACGATCCCTTCTTCCATTTCAGCAGGCCGTGTTTGTTGCGTTAGACTGCCCCTGTGCGTACGGCTCGGCGAGAAATGAGGAGAAATGCTGATGAAATCGACTCGGAAATCCGGTTCGGCAGCCAATCGTGTGAAGATTGCCGGGCGGTTGGCTCTGGCAGCCGCGTGCGCGGCGACGTCTGGGCTGCCGTTGTTCGGGCAATCGTCTTTGTCCGCCCAGTCCCAGACGATGAGCATTACGTTGACCGGGCAATCGATGATCCGTACAGATATCCGCGCGCACTCGCCCGCGGCGGTGCCGGTGATTCAGTCGCTGCTGAAGGGCGACGTGATATTCACGAATTTCGAGACGACGATCTTCGATCCGCGCAAAGGACAGAAGCGTACCGACGGCCGCTTCGTCTCGCAGCCGGAGACGATGGAAGCGCTGAAGACGTTCGGGTTCAACCTGCTGTCTTTGGCCAACAATCATTCGTTCGATCTGAAGACGGTCGGCGTCCAGAACGTGCTGGAACAATCGACCCGCCTGAACATGGCCCACGCCGGCGTCGGGAATTCGATCGACGAAGCAGTGGCGCCGGGCTACCTGAAGACGCCGAAGGGAACGGTGGCGCTGATCGCCATGGCCTCGGGCCTGGTGCCGGACGGAGGAAACGCAACGGCGTCGCGGGCAGGCGTGAACGAACTGCATGTAACCGGCGATAAACCGAGCGAGGAAGATACGCGCCGCATTCTCCAGAGCATCGGCGAAGCCCGCAGGAAAGCCGATCTGGTGATTGTTTATGAACACAATCACATCTTCGCCAAACCGTTTCAGACCATCATGCTGGAAGAGTTGCCGGAGAGGCTGGGGCCTCCGGAATGGCTGAAGAAATGGACGCACGCGGAGATCGACGCGGGCGCGGACATCGTCGTGATGCACGGAGCGCCTCTGCTGCACGGCGTTGAGATTTACCACGGGCACCCGATCTTCTTCGATCTCGGCAATTTTATTTTTCAGGTCCCGCCGCCGGATACGCTGCTGGACGAGCCGATCCTGTGGGAGAGCGTTGTCGCTTACGTCGAGTTCCAGGGCCGGAACCTGCAATCGATCAAGTTCCGCCCGATCGCGCAAAACAAGATTGGCGAGGGTCAGCCCGACGTGCATGAGGAGCATACCGACAATCTTTTTCTCCAGACACGTGGATTGCCTAAGCCGGCGACAGGGGACCAGGCGCATTACATATTAGAGCGGTTGGCCGACTTATCGCGGCCGTTCGGAACGACGGTGGTGGTGAACGGCGACATGGCGGAGATCGAACTGAAGTCCGGCAAGTAGGCGGCCGGATCAGCGGGTCAGTC
Source organism: Terriglobia bacterium (assembly GCA_963709215.1). GTDB lineage: Bacteria > Acidobacteriota > Terriglobia > Bryobacterales > Bryobacteraceae > BOG-234. The sequence continues at coordinate 189,183 of CAVPVO010000003.1, forward strand.
CAGCAGGCTGCTGAAAAACGCTTCTTGCCACTCCCTTACGGTCGCGGTTCGGAAAAGCAGGTTCTGATTCCGCAGGGGTTACTCAACCGCGCGCGTCAGCAAGCGGCAACGAAAAGAGCTTTTTCAGCAGCCTGCCAGATGTGTCTATTCTCTCTGCCGCTCCACACCGAGCCCCGGAACCGATGGCGCGAGCACAATCGGCGGAGGCGCCGGCGGGCCGTTCAGCGGATTGACGCGTCCGCCAACTTTAAAGCTCCAGACCAGATCGCCCTTTGCCTCTTTCAGCCCATCGCGGCTGCCGCCGGCAGCGATGGCCACGTATTGTTCACCGTCGATTTCATAAGTGGCCGCTGGTGCGTCGGCGCCGAATCCGGTCTGAAAGCGCCACAGCTCTTCTCCGCTGCGGGAATCGAACGCGCGGAAGTAGCCATCCGTGCCGCCGTGAAACAGCAGGCCGCCTGCCGTTGCGAGAATACCGCTTCCGAAGCCCGCCAGATAGGGCACTTCCTTCTGCCACACCTGCTTGTTGGTGCGGGAATCGAGCGCGGTGATCAGGCCGTACTCACGGGTTCCGGCAATCGAAACGCGGCCGGTTGGACTGAACTTCCGCGTGGAGACACCGGTCGTGAAGTACAAGTAGCCCGATTGCGGATCGTACGCACCAGGCGCCCAATCGCCCGAAGCCGACGGCTGCGCGATATTGGTATCGCTCCAGACCGGGGTAAACATGCAGCCACGCTCGTAGCCTTTAACGGGCTCGGCGCACTGCGGCGCGGTTGGATCGCCCATGGCAACGGGCTGCGTGGCGGCGGTCTTCTGGCGCGGCTCCTGCGGCACCGGCCTCTCGTCTATTCCAACGAGCGGCTTTCCCGTGGTGCGATCGAGAATATAAACCCAGCCCTGCTTGGAGTGCGCCGCGAGCGCCTTGCGCATCTGGCCGGCGTAAATCTGATCGAACAGGATCAGCGGTGTCGGCATATCGAAATCCCAGAGGTCGTGATGCACGGACTGGAAATACCAGCGCGACTTGCCCGTCATCGCATCCAGCGCAACCACCGACGAAGTGAACAGATTGCTGCCACCGCGCGTCGAGCCATTGTAATCGGGCCAGGGATTGCCGGTGTTCACATAAAGCAGGCCGAGGTCAGGATCGAGCGCGGGCTGCACCCACATGGCGCCGCCGCCGGTCTTCCACGATTCGCCCTCCCATGTTTCGCTGCCGGGCTCACCGGGACCGGGCACGGCCCACCAGCGCCACACCTCTGCGCCGGTTTTGGCATCGTGCGCAGTGAGACGTCCGCGCATGCCGCCATCGCCGCCGGAGACGCTGATATAGACAAGGCCTTTGTAATAAAGAGGCGGCGCGGAGACATATTGACGCAGGTTTTTGGCTATGTCTTCGCCGAGCTCGTGCTTCCAGAGAAGCTTTCCTGTTTTCTGATCGAGGGCGAAGAGACGCGTGACCGGCTCCATTTTGCCCGATGCGGGCGGAGGCTTTCGGATATCGGTCTCGACGCCGAAGATCATCCCTTCGCCCATCGCGACGCCGCGCTTGGCTTTATTGTCGGGCGTTTTCGGATCGGTGGGCGTGCGATATTCCCATATCAAACCCCCGGTTTTGGCGTCGAGCGCGAAGATATCCTGCTCGCCTGTCGTGATATACATGACGCCGTCCTTCACTACCGGCGTACCCTGCTGCGAATAGGGCGGACCAAATCCCGAATTCAGGCGCGTCACCCATGCGCCTTTCAAAGTCTTTACGTTTGAGGGCGTGATTTTCGCAAGCGTGGAATAGCGCGTGTTACCCCAGTCGCCGCCGACCAGAGGCCAATCCAAACCGGGCGGCCTGCGGTAGTCAGGCGTGATCTGCGCATAAGCGGAGCAGGCCAGTATGGCCGCCGGAACGAAGACTCGCGCGCGTAACATCGAAAGACTCTCCTCGCCAGCTAAGCCTCGCCAGCTAAACAAAGCTATACGTCGTCGCGGCCGATATTCACGATGAAGTACTCAGCGCGCGTCGTCCCCACGTTCTTTGCGTTGTGAATTTCGTTGGAACCGATGATGCCCACATCTCCGGGCCCAAGTCGCAGGGGCTTACCTGAGATGGTGAGTTCCATAAGGCCCGTGCGCACGAGCATCATCTCTTCGCGAAGGTGCTGGTGCGGCGGATGATTCACTTCGCCGGGCGCGATGTCGCTCTGATGGCTTTCCATCTTGAAGCCGGTATGAGTCTTGGCGGTGAACATGCGGCGCTGCTTGTTCTGTCCGTTCGTGGTGACGGGCAGTTCGTTATAGAGAAACGCTTTGGTCTTCATGACCGGCAGCTTCTCGACGGAGTTATCAGACGCAGGTTGCGTGTTGGATTGCGCGGAAGCAGTGGCCGCCAGCGCGGGAAGCAGGAAACCGAGATCTCTGCGTGAGTATTTCTTCATGGGAGCTGTCCTTCGTGACAACACACTATATATGAGAACGCTCCCGGCGGCCAGCCGCTGCAGAAGTTCACGTTGCCGCTCCCTGACGGTCACGGTTCGGTAATCCGTTCCGAACCGCGCGCGTAAGCAAGCGGCAACGCCGCCGTCCTCGCGCGCGAATTTCTGCAAGTTAGTACTACTGCCGCAAGAGGCGCTGCACGTTCTCGACGTAAAGATCGCAGTACGCGCGACGCAGTCCTTCGCCCACCACGGGACCGTCGCCGGTGAACTCGATATATCCGCGGGCCGCAGCATCAAATCTCGGCCATGGAGGCAAGCCTGCGCCGTTAGGATTTCCGGTCTTTGCGAAGTTAGTCCAGTATTGCTGCATGGCGGAAGAGATCGCGCGATCCGCATCGGCGTATCCGGGATTCAACGCGCCGAAAACGTAGGCTACTTCCGTGCCATGCACTGCACCAATCGCTTCTCTTCCGGGAGCGGCGCGATCGAATTCATATTCGAAAGAGGCGGCGTTGGGAGCGTGCCACAGGAGTTGCTGAACCACCGGGCAGCGGTACATCGTGTCTACGACCCATTCGGCGGCGCGATCGTTGTAGATCAGCGACGCTGTGGGTCCGAGTTCTTCGTACATCGCCTGCATTGCGCGGCGCAGGTCTTCGACGGCCACAGGGGGCGGCGTTCGTTCGCGCGAGTTGTTGCCGATCAGCAGCGGCACGCGATGTTCCTGGCCGGTGGCGAATACCTGCGCCGGAGGCTTTGGCAGGACCCAGCCATCCACCACAATTCCGTTCGCCGGACCGATGCTCATCTGCGGGCCGGCGACCAGTTTCAGGAGATCGGCGGTGGACATTGAGCGCAAATGCTGGAGAGATCCGAATTCAGCGCCCTGGCTCTCCGCCTCGAAAAGCGCGGGTGCGTCGGAATACGAGACAGGGTTGCTCTTCACTTTCATCACGGCCCCGAGCGCGGTCATGCTCAGGGTGGCGGCGTCGGGATTGCGGGTTACCGTCCCGCTTTCCGCGATGACGCGGTGAAACAGGCCTTTCGTCAGCGGAGATGTCATGAGGACATTGGCGTCAACGGCGCCGGCCGATTGGCCGAACACGGTGACATTCGCGGAGTCGCCGCCGAACTGCGCAATGTTGTCGTGGACCCACTGGAGGGCGGCAACCTGATCCATGAGACCGTAGTTGCCGGATGCGTGGTGCGCGGATTCACGCGTCAGCTCGGGGTGCGCGAAGAAGCCGAACACGGTCAGACGATAGTTGACCGTCACCAGCACAACGCCGCGCCGCGCGAGACTCTCTCCATCGAAATTGGCGCCGGAGGCCGTTCCCGCATAGTTGCCGCCGCCGTGCAGCCAGAGCATGACGGGCTTGCGGGATTGGGGAGGCCAATCGGCAGTCCAGACATTCAGAAAGAGGCAGTCTTCACTGCTGTTCGCGAGCATGCGGCCGTTTGAATTCTGGGCGCAGGGCGGGCCGAAGACAGTGGCGCTCGGTGCACCGGACCATGGCTTCACGGGCGCGGGCGGACGCCAGCGCAGATCGCCGACCGGAGGCTGCGCATACGGGATGCCCTTGAATACCGCGCCGCCGGGTGACAGCGCGGATCCGCGAAGGCGCCCGGTGGATAAGGACACAACCGGGTCCGGCGCTGCCGCAGTTGCAGCAGGCACGATCAGCAGAAGGATCGACAGCAGCCGCATGGTTCGTCCCCCCGGCTGCCGATTGTATCGCCATTCCCGGAGTTCGATAAGATTGGCTCTGCTTAAGGAGGGGGCATGTTGCGAGCGTTAACAATCCTGGCCGTGTTACCGGCGATTCCCTTATCGTCCCAGAAGACGACGACGGTTCCCCGCACACCCGACGGTAAGCCGGACCTGCAGGGAATCTGGAATAACGCCACCCTGACGCCGCTCGAAAGGCCCGCGCAATACGCTGGGAAAGCCACGCTGAACGAGCAGGAGGCGGCTCGATTCGAAAAGGAAGAGCTAAGCAGCGTCAACGCGGACCGCCGTGACGGCTCTACTCTCACCGATGTTAACCGCGCCTACAACGAATTCTGGCGAGACCGCGGGAAGATCACCCCGGACCGGCGAACGTCCCTGATTATCGACCCGCCGGATGGCCGTGTTCCCCCACTGACTCCCGCAGCGCAGAGGCGGGCGGCTTCGCTCGCCGCAGAGAATCGGGGACATGAGTTCGACGGACCGGAGAACCGGTCACTGGCCGAGCGTTGTATCGCGGTGCCTAACGCCGGGCCTCCCATGATGCCCGCCAACTACAATGCCAACTATCAGATCGTTCAGTCTGCCGGATACGTGGCGCTTCTGAGCGAACAGGTCCACGACGTTCGTATCATTCCCACCGACGGCCGCCCGCATATTCCGCAGGAGGTCCGCCAGTTGCTGGGTGACGCGCGAGGACATTGGGAGGGCAACACGCTGGTGGTGGAAACGACCAATTTCACTGACAGGACCAGCTTCCGGGGGGCCGGCGAGCATATGCATCTGACCGAGCGGTTTACGCGCACCGGCGCCGACACGATGATGTACGAGTTCACGGTAGACGATCCCGAGACGTTCACCCGGCCGTGGACCGCGCGGATTCCTATGACAAAGGTGCCGGGTCCGCTCTTTGAGTATGCCTGCCACGAAGGAAACTACGGACTGGCGGGATCGCTCGCAGGCGCCCGCGCCGAAGAGGCAGCAGCAAAGAAGTAAGATCTTTCCCCGAGCCTGGCTTCCCGAGACTTATCTGCCAGGAGGAATCACCTTCAGGTCGGCCTCGGACTCAGCCTGGCTCTTAGTGGGAACGACCTTGTCGGGGTCGATCCGCACCATCATATAAGTGATGTGGTCGGGGATCTCGGTGAACCAGTGACCCGTTCCCGCCGGAATGATCACCACGTCACCCGGCTTGAGGTGATGCACCTCCGGGTTCGAAATTGAATCGGAGCTCCAGCCGGGACCGTTTTGCAGTCGAACCGTCTTCTCGTCGGCGGGCCTTTTCACCGGATTGACGAGGTCGGGGCCGGTCATCAAAGTCGCGGCGCCGTCGATCACGTGGTAAACCTCGCTGATCTGTTCGTGCTCCGCAACAGCGCCTTTCCGAACCGTTCCCGGCAGGAGCTTGCCGCGCGTAACCATGCCTATACCGACCTGCACCTTACCGATGTCCACGGAGCGAACCTGCTGGTCCACGATGCTGTATTTAACGGCCTTTGCGGTGTAGGCGTCCAGTTCGCTCACCGGGATGTATGTTGCCTGACAGTGACGACAAGTGGGCTGCGGGGCCTGCGCAAGAAGCGCCGCTACGGCGACACTACCACCCAGCAATACTTTGAAGCTGATCCCGTTATTACGCATTGGATTCTCCCCCTGGGTTCTTACGATCGGCCTTTGGGCCACGGCACGCCCTGGTCTTTTTCCACGGGGCCGACACCTTTGAAAAGGAAACGTTGTATGCGTGCGCCAGTGTATGTTTCGGTGACGTAAAGGTTGCCCTTCGAATCGGTAGCCAGGTTGTGGCAGCCGAAGAACTCGCCGGGAGCCCGCCCTCCATCACCAAAGGTCGTCAGCACCTCGAGCGTGCTGCGAAGCAGGACATTAATATGTTCATTCACGCCGTTCGCCTCGTAAATGTAAGTTTGCTGCGGATCTCTTGAGAAGGTCATGTCCCACACGGAGCCGGAGCGTTTGGTCTCGGGTTCCATGAATACTTCTTTCACGAATGTGCCGTCTTTGTGAAACACCTGGATGCGGTCGTTGACCCTGTCGCAGACATACACGAGGCCATCGTTCGAGACGATGACGCAGTGCGGCGTGCTGAAGTTCTTCAGAGCGTCCTGGCCCCTCTGCTGAGGTGTGTCTTCGAGCTTCGCCGGATCGAAAGGAGGAGTCTTATCGTCGGTCGGCTTGTTGCCGTAGGCGCCCCAAAGTCGCTTGAACTTACCGGTGTCCTCATCGAACACAATAACCCTGCGGTTGCCGTATCCATCGGAAATATACACTTCGTTCGCCGTGGGATCATCGAAGATCTTCGTGGCCTGCCAGAAATTCTCCGGGTCGTTGCTTCCGTTGTGGACGCCATGTTTTCCCAACTGCATAAGGAATTTTCCGGTGCTGGTGAACTTGAGGACCTGGGTATCCATGGTCCCGTTTCCGGCGATCCAGACATTACCCTTGTGGTCGATGGTAATCCCGTGGTTGCTGTCCGGCCAGTCATAGCCGGGGCCGGGGCCACCCCAGGAATTGATGACTTTCCCGGCCTGGTTGTACTCCAGAATCGGCGGGGCAACCTTGCAGCAGGTCCCGACCTTCAGGTCGGCGGCCTTGAAGTTATTCTCAACAGTGTCGGGCCGGTGGATGGTCCACACGTTATCCTGGGCATCCACCGCGACGCCGATAGTCGAGCCGGTTACCCAGTGGTTTGGCAGCGGCCTCGGCCAGAATGGGTCTACTTCGAATCTGGGCGCCATCACGCCGGCCGCACGTACTACCGAGCGCTTCTCGACGGCGCAAATCGTTCCAAGAACTGCAGCCAGCACGAAAACGCCCGCGCGCACACAGATCATTCGCTTCATCGCTCACCTCACGCAAGACTTTACCGCGGCGATTCGCCCTGCACCGTGCCCAGGTGCTGAAATTAATCCGTTAAGATCATTTTCTGGCGCAGATCATACCATACAATCGCTCCTCGGCAGTGCCGGAAATACGCCGGGTCGCCGCGCTGCTGCCGGACTCGACAGCCGGAGAAAATCCCTTCATCATCGGGTCTGCAATCCCGGCTCCCGGGGCTTTACGATTGAAGCGGTGTTATGCCTTACAGATGCGGGTCGCGCGGTGTTTTTCCGGACTTCGAAACCGGCGCTGGACATTTCGAGAAAGTGCTTCAGCGCGCGGTCTTCACACCGATCGGAAACCGGCTGCGTTGGCGGTGGTGGGCCTGAGGATGGAATGTATAATGACTTGAGGACGCCACCCTAGCTCAGTTGGTAGAGCGACGGTTTCGTAAACCGTAGGTCGCCAGTTCAATCCTGGCGGGTGGCTCCATCTTTCCTGCTACGTCACGCTTCTTGCCACTCCCTTACGGTCGCGGTTCGGAAAAGCGGGTGGACCGCGCGCGTCTGCAAAAAGAGCTTTGTCAGCAGCTTGCTGGATTTGTGGGGGTGTCCGGTATCGATTGCCTCGGACCGGTTAGCGCAGAGCTACTTCTTCTTGTCGTCGATGATGTAGATTTTTTCGCCCGGTCCGGCAAATTTCAGGCGTTGACGAATTTCAATTTCCTGCTGCTCGGGATCGTTCTGCAGTCGCTGAATGCGCTCCTGCTTCTGCTCGATCTCGCGATGCAACTGCTCGTTCGTAACCTCGTACTCGTGCACCTGCCGCCGCTTGTCCAGCAGACCCGGGAATTCCGTTTGGACCGCGTAACTCGACAAACGCATAAGCGATCCCCGCTAACACGATTAATGCATAGATCGTCTTGACGATCGAATCTTCATGGATTGAATAAGCCGCGGAAGCATAATAGTAACACCGTTTCTGACTGTTCTCCATATATATGACTGACAAAATCGTAGTATTAAATACGTGCGACTCCGCTGACGAAGCCGAACGACTGGCGCGCAGCCTCGTGGACCAGCGCCTCGCCGCCTGCGTCACCGTAATTTCGCCCGTCCGCAGCTTCTATCACTGGAACGGCGCGATCACCGATGCAGCCGAGTGGCTCCTCGTAATCAAGACGTCGCGCGCGACTGTTCGACCGTCTGCGCGCCGCGCTCGAATCCGCGCACTCTTACGAGTTGCCGGAGCTGCTTGCCTTGCCGGTGGTTGAAGGATCGCCCAACTATCTTTCCTGGCTGGATGGCGAGCTGGCGTCTGCGAATATCGGGTAGCATGCCGCAATCCGGCGCTCTGATCTTCGATATGGATGGAGTCATCATCGATTCCAACCCTGTGCATCGCATCGCATGGGCCGAATACACGCGCCGCCACGGCGTTGAAATGACGGAAGCCATGATAGCGGCGCATGTACGGCAAGCGCAACGACGAAATCATCCGCGATTTCTTCGGTAACGGGTTATCGCGACGAAGAAGTCTTCGCCCACGGCGCGGCCAAAGAAGCGCTTTATCGCGAAATGATGAAGCCGCGCACCGAAGAGTCGCTGGTTCCCGGCGTTCGCGAATTCCTTGCCCGCCACCAGGACCTGAAATTCGGTCTGGCCACCAACGCTGAACCAGCCAACGTGGATTTCGTCCTGGACACCACAGGGCTGCGTCCTCTGTTTCGGGTGGTCGTGAACGGTCACCAGGTCACGCATCCCAAACCGCATCCGGAAATTTACCTGCGCGTTGCGCGAATTGCTCCGTGTGCCGACCGCGGAGTGCGTCGTATTTGAAGATTCCTACACCGGCGTCGAGGCGGGATGGGCCGCCGGCATGCGCGTGGTCGGCGTCACGACCACGCACGACGATCTGCCCGGCGTTTCGCTCTGATGCCGCCGATTTCCACGATCCCGCCCTCGAATCGTGGCTGGTTGCGGGCGTGAGCGCGTGAACCTGTGTTACACTGGCGTTGATACAAAACGAGAAAAGAGAAGACAAGGAGTAGCAACTTTTAGATGGCATTGGTGGCAGAAGCAAAGCGGCAGATCGTAGCCCGGAACCAGACTCACAAGTCCGACACCGGGTCGCCGGAAGTGCAGATCGCGTTGTTGACGGATCGTATCGTTCAACTGACTCAGCATTTCAAAACTCATCAGAAAGATCATTCTTCGCGCCGGGGCCTGTTGAGCCTCGTAGCCAAGCGCCGCCGGCTGTTGACTTATCTCAAGGTCAACAGTCCGGAGCGCTACAAGAGTGTTCTGCAAAAGCTTTCAATCCGCCACTAGTTGTATCGGGTTCCTACTCGAAGCAGTTGGTTTTTACACTCGCCTTCGTGGTCCGTTCCGGGCCGCGATCTACAGGCCTGCGGCGGTTCGCCGGCTGTCGGATCCCCTCCTGTTTCAATCCCTCGTCAAATCCCCACTCGTCTGATCATTGAGATTTTGCCGATATTTCGGCAGAGAAGGATGTCCGGGGAACGTAACCCGGCACAAACGATAGATGAAAGTACACACATTTGAAGTCGATCTCGACGGCCGCAAGCTGACGATCGAGACCGGCAAGCTCGCCAAACAGGCGGGCGGCTCCGTGGTCGTCCGCTGGGGCGATTCGGTCGTTCTGGTGACCGCGACCTGCGGCGCCCAAACCCAAACCCAACCAGGGCTTTTTCCCCCTCACCTGCGATTATCGCGAATACACCTATGCCGCCGGCAAGATTCCCGGCGGCTACATCAAGCGCGAAGGCCGGCATGTCGGAGAAGGAAACGCTCACCAGCCGGATGATCGACCGGCCGATGCGGCCGCTGTTTCCGGAAGGCTATCTCAACGAGACGCAGATCATCGCCATGGTGCTCTCGGCCGATCCGGAGCACGATCCCGGCATTCTCGGCATCGTCGGCGCGGGCGCGGCGCTGGCGATCTCCGATATTCCGTTCCACCACCTGGTCAGCGCGGTGCGCGTCGGGCATGGTGGACGGCAAATACATCGCGAACCCGACTTACACCGAAGCGCGCGCGTCGAAGCTGAACATCATCGTGGCGGGCAGCGAGCAGGGCATCGTGATGGTGGAAGCCGGCGCGCAGCAGGTTTCCGAAGAGGAAGTGCTCGGCGCTCTCGAACATCGGCCACGAAGCCTGCAAGAAGATCATCGAGGTGCTGAAGCAGCTGGTCGCGGCGGCAGGCAAGACCAAGAAGGTCTTCACGCCGAAGGCAATCGACGCAGGAACTGCTGCGCGGCGATCGACAAGAAGGTCCGCGCCGAACTGACCGACGCGCTGAATACGAAGAAATACGAAAAGCTCGAAAGCTACGCGCGCGTCGACGCGCTGCACGACCGCGTGGTCGAAGAAGCGGCCGAAGAGAAGAAAGACGAAGCCGACAAGCTTTTCGACATTCTCAAGGAGCGGATCTTCCGCGACGAGATGCTCGAAGCGCGCCGCCGTCCCGATGGCCGCGAGTTCGACGAAATCCGCGCCATCTGGGGCGAAGCGGGCGTGCTGCCGCGCACGCACGGCTCGGCCCTGTTTACGCGCGGCGAAACGCAGGCGCTGGTCACGGTCACGCTCGGCACCAAGGACGACGAACAGCGCGTCGAACTGCTGGAACCCGGCGAATCGTTCAAGCGCTTCATGCTGCACTACAACTTCCCGCCGTTCAGCGTGGGCGAAGTCGGGCTTCATGCGCGGACCCGGCCGCCGCGAAATCGGCCACGGCGCTCTGGCCGAGCGCGCGGTGAGCGCGGTGCTTCCGGACGAAGACGAAGTTCCCCTACACGCTGCGCGTGGTCAGCGACATTCTGGAATCGAACGGTTCGAGTTCGATGGCGACGGTCTGCGGCGCGAGCCTGGCGCTGATGGATGCCGGCGTGCCGATTTCGGCTCCGGTGGGCGGCGTGGCCATGGGTCTGGTGAAGGAAGGCGACAAGTACGCCATCCTGACCGACATCGCGGGCGCCGAAGATCACTACGGCGATATGGATTTCAAGGTGGCCGGCACGAAGGACGGCATCACCGCCCTGCAGATGGACATCAAGGTCCCCAACGTCACCACGGCGCTGATGAAGGAAGCGCTGGAGCAGGCGCGCCGCGGCCGGCTGCACATCCTCGACAAGATGGACGAGGTGCTCGGCGAGACGCGCGCGCGAGATGTCGCCGTACGCGCCGCGCATCTACACGATGAAGATTCCGCAGGATAAGATCCGCGACGTCATCGGACCGGGCGGCAAAGTCATTCGCGGCATCATCGAGCAGACCGGCGTCAAGATCGACGTCGAGGACGATGGCACGATTCATGTGGCGTCGAACGATCCGGTGGCCGCGAAGAAGGCGCTGCAGATCATCGGCGATCTCACCGCGACGGCCGAGGTCGGCAAGACCTATCTCGGCAAAGTGGTGCGGCTGGTGGATTTCGGCGCGTTCGTCGAGATCTTCCCGGGCACCGACGGCTTGCTGCACATCAGCGAAATCGCCGAAAACCGCATCAAGGAAGTGCGCGACGAGCTGAAGGAAGGCGATCAGATTCTGGTCAAGGTCCTCGGTCTCGAAGGCAACAAGATCAAGCTGAGCCGCAAAGCCGTGCTGCGCGAGCAGCGCGAAAAGCTGAAGTCCGGCAAAGAACAGCCGGTCTAGGGCGCCAACTCATCCGTGTCCGCGCTGCAGACCACGTGCGATTCGAGGTTATGCAGCGCGAAGACGCGCCAGTGTTCGCCACGCGACCCAGTCGGAAACAACCGAAGTACATAACCGCCTGTGAAACGCAGAGCCGCGCTGCCGTGTTCTTCCAGCAACGCTTCGGTGCAGACGAAGTCTGTTGCTAGCGATATACCTTGGCGACAGATTGTCGAACAGATGCCTGAGCCGCAGCTCCGCCAAGCCTCCTCCTTTCGCAGGTTCCCAATCCTTGTCGAGTTCTGCCCCTGGATCTGCGGGCTCCCAGGTATCATCGCTGCCGGTTACGTCCCGGTCTCCGTCTCGATGCGCCATGGGCACTGAATGTGAAGCGCCCTTTCGTCATCCGGCAAGTTGGGTTAACAAAATGAAAGCTGCGCAGGCATGGATAAGCTGTCCCCGCGAGGCGCAAACCTACAAGGTCGTTCAACGCAAGCGCCAGTTCCTGCGGGATAGCGTGTTCGCTCAATAAACCTGCGCTGCGGCATGGATCTCGCGGAAGTACTCCACCGTGCGCCGCATGCCTTCTTCGAGACTCACCGCCGGGCTCCAGCCCAGTATTCGTTTCGCTTTCGAGATATCCGGCCGCCGCTGCTTCGGGTCGTCCTCCGGCAGATCGTGATGAACCACGCCTGCGCGGCTGCCGGTCATATCGATGATCGTCTTAGCGAACTCCGCAATCGTCATTTCGCGCGGATTCCCCAGATTAACCGGCAACGCCTCGTCGGAGAGCAGCAGTTTATACAGTCCGTCGACAAGATCGCTGACGTAGCAGAAACTTCGTGTCTGCAAGCCGTCGCCGAACACCGTAATCGGTTCGCCCTTCAGTGCCTGATCCATAAACGCCGGCACCACCCGGCCGTCGTTCAGCTTCATGCGCGGCCCGTACGTATTGAAGATACGCGCAATGCTCGTGCGCACACCGCGATCGCGATGGTAAGCCATCGTGAGTGCTTCCGCGAAGCGCTTCGATTCGTCGTAACACGACCGCGGCCCCACCGGATTGACGTTGCCCCAGTACGTTTCGACCTGCGGATGCACGTGGGGATCCCCGTAGCATTCCGACGTCGACGTCACCAGAAACTTCGCGTTCTTATGCTGCGCCAGTTCCAGCATGCGCCGGGTGCCGATCGACCCCACATCCAGCGTCTCGATCGGATAAGCCATGTAGTCCCGCGGACTGGCCGGAGACGCCATGTGCAGCACGTAATCCACCGTGCCTTCGATCTCAAACGGAAGCGTTACGTCCTGATGACGGAAACTGAAATCGGAATTGTGCCGCAGGTGTTCGAGGTTACGTTCGACGCCCGTGAGCAGATTGTCCAGCGCGACAACGGCGATGCCCTCACTCAGCAGGCGATCGCACATGTGCGATCCCACGAAGCCTGCCGCCCCCGATACGACCGCACGTTTGAACACATAACGAATTTAGCACTTGTCGAGATGCAGGCTTAGCTGTTCGGTACCATAACCATGATTAAACAATGCGGCAGACCATACTCGCGATACTGATTCTGCTCTCTGTCGCGGGTTTTTGGTATCGTTTCAGCCGCGTTGTTCGCATCGTCTCCGCAGCGAAACCGGGTCCGGATTTCATCATCGGCAATCTGGCCCCGCGCATTCGCGAATTCGTGTGGGAAGTGCTGCTGCAGGGGAAGGTCATCCGCGAGCGTCCTGCCGCCGGCCTCGCGCACGCATTCGTCTTCTGGGGCTTCTGTGCGTTCGCACTGATTACGCTTAATCACCTCGCGACCGGTTTCGGCGTCCCGTTCCTGTCGCCCGCGGGGGGATTCGGGCGCATTTACTTCGCGTTCGTCGCGGTGTTCGCCGTTGCTGTCGCGGTCTCAATCACATATCTTGCGGCGCGGCGCTTTATTCTGCGACCCGTATGGCTCGGCAAGGTGTCGCACGAATCGGGCATCATTGCGGCGTTGATTTTCGTTCTGATGGTCACCTACCTTGCGGGGCTTGCGCGGAACCGGACGCAGGCGCCGATCTGGTGGACGCACACGCTGGCGTTGCTCGTGTTCCTGCCGCTCGTGCCGCACACCAAGCATCTGCATCTCATCCTCAGTCCGGCGACGATTTTTCTGAAGCGACCGGGCTTCAGCCGACATCCCGAAGCTCGCCGGCGATGAAGATTTCGGCCTTGTAACAGGCAAAGACGTCACTCGCCTCGAAGCGCTGCAGGCGTTCTCCTGCGTCGAATGCGGACGCTGCACCGAGCACTGTCCCGCATGGAACACCGGCAAGGAACTCAACCCGAAAGAAGTGATTCTCGGCCTGCGCGCTTATCTGAACGCCGATGGTCCGTCGTCGGACGCGACCCTTCTCGGCGCTCACATTTCGGATGAAGCGACGTTCCAGTGCACTACGTGCGGCGCCTGTGAGTTCCAGTGCCCGGTCGGCATTCAGCATCTGGCCGTCATTGTCGGACTGCGGCGCGGCGCCGTGAACACGGGCGCATGGGAAGACACCTACGGAACGAAGCTCTTCCTCACCATGGAGCGGAACGGCAACTCGCTCGGCCTGCCCGCGAATGAGCGCCAGAAATTCATCGAGAAGAACGCGCTGCCGATCTACGACGGCACGCAGGACTACTGCCTGTGGCTCGGGTGCATGGGCGCTTACGATCCCGCCGGACGCGACACCGTTCTCGCGCTGGTGAAAGTGCTGCGCCATCTCAATATCACCTTCGGAGTTCTGAAGAAGGAGAAGTGCAACGGCGATCCGGCGCGCCGTCTCGGCAACGATCTGCTGTTCACGACGCTGGCGGAAGAGAATCTGGAAATAATCTCACAGAGTAAAGCCACAAAGCTGCTCAGCATCTGCCCGCACTGCGTACGCACCATGAGCGTCGACTGGCGTGAAGCCGGCAGGACGGTCGAGATCGATCCATCATTCCGAGTTGCTCGCGCAGCACAAAGACAAACTTCCCGCACTGGCCACGCGTGAAAAGGTCGTCTATCACGATCCTTGTTACCTCGGCCGCTACCGCGGCGTCTATGACGAACCACGCGCCGTCCTCGCGCAGTCGGTCGAGTTACTCGAAGCTCCGCGCCATCGCGAGCGGTCATTCTGCTGTGGCGCCGGCGGGGGACAGATGTTCCTCGGTGAGGAAAAAGGAAAGCGCATCAACGTAACGCGCGCCGAAGAACTGGTGGCAACGGGCGCGTCGACGGTGGCCGCGGCCTGCCCGTTCTGCGCCTCGATGTTCCGCGATGCCCTGAAAACGGTCTCTGCGACGCCGCCTCGGTTGCTCGACATCGCGCAGATCGCCGCGGCCGCACTCGACGGGGGATAGTGCCAAAATTGCAGAAATTCGCGTACCCCCGATTCGCGGTGCCGCTTGCTGACGCGCGCGGTTCAGAAGGAGCGGCAGGCGCGAACCTTAGACCTTCCAGTCCTGCTCCAGCATTCTGAACACCCGCAGATCCAGCCATCGGTCGTAATGCCACTCGGCCTCGCGCAGAATGCCCTCTTCGACAAAACCGAGCCGAACGGGAATCGCGGCACTTCGGGAATTCCCCGCCGCGCAGCGAATCTCGATGCGGTGCATTCCGTATTCGCGAAACCCCGCGGTCACGATCGCGCGGCATGCCCGGGTCATGATCCCCCGACCCTCGTACGCGGCATCGATCCAGTAACCGATGCTGGTGCTCCTGTGTCTCTCGTTAAATGCGTGCAGTCCGATCGCGCCGCAAAGGTTTCCATCCAGCCGGATGTTCATCGTAAGACCCACCCGCGCCGCATTATCCGCCGCACGCGCGCGCACGAACTCTGTCTGCTCCTTCTCATCGAAGCCATCGTGCAGCCAGCTCATCCATGCGCGCAGATGCGCGCGGTTCCGGTCGATCGCCGCATACAACTCGGGCGCATCCGCCGAGGATACACCACTCAGCTCGATTCCGTCGCCCGCGGCGATGACTAAGCGATCCCGCTGATCGCGAGCGCCTGGCTCCATTCACCTTCTCCGAGGCGCAGCCGCGCCGCTGTTCCAGGCGCCAGCGGCTTTTCCAGCAGCAGATTCGCCTGCCACACGTTGTCGCCGAGGAAGCTGATCGTGTCCGCCCGGACGCTGGTGCTGTTCAGTTCAATCACCACATCTGCCGTCCCCACCGATTCCGCGGCGGACCGGAAGTAGCACACCAGCGAACCTCCCCGGTTGACCGCAAACCGCAGGTCGCCCGACGGACTGAACTCCGCGCTGCACAACTCTGGTGCACTCACCGGCAGGTTCGGACTTGGCATCACCATGTCGCGTCCTTCTTCGTCCAGCATCGTGAACGCCGCCGCATTGCTGCGTGCGCTGTGCCGCGTGCGGATACGGACTTCGTGCCTTCCCGGTTCCAGCCCGGGCGGCCGCAGACAGTTCGCCTGGTAGCCGCTGCCTTCGGTGGCTGCGATGGTCAGGGCATGAGTTCCGAACCCGTCCACTTCCACGAACAATCCATCCGTCGTCAGGCCGCGTTCCTCGCTCTTGAAGTAGCAGCAGATGTACTCGTCCTTGTCCGGATGGAACGTCGACTTGTACGTTCTGTTGTTGATCACCGCGTGCAGATGTGGCGCAGTGGCTGCCGGCGCGGTATCCGGTTCGGGCCATCGCCGTTTTGCAATGACCGAGGCGCGCTGCTGCGTGATGTCGAGCAGTTCCACCTGCGCGAGGCCCGCCGACCGGCACATCGCAAGCAGGGCTTCCGGCGACGGACCGCACCAGTTGTCCACCTGGCCGCCCAGTTCCGTGCGTTCATAAAACTCCATCACGGCCGCGATTTGCCGGGTTTCGCGCTCGATGACGAACGATTCAATCAGCGCCAGATCGGTCGAAAGCTCCACTACCTTCTCCAGCCCCAGCAGCGGGTGCCGCAGATGATAGAGCACGCCGAAGAACAACACGATGTCGAACTTCCCCAGGCGCCGGGCCGAGAGCTCGTTCACGTCCAGCGTCAGATACTCGACCTTCGACCCGATCAGTTGCCTGGCTTCGAGAAACGTGTCCAGGGCAATGCAGTCGACCGCCACAACTTGCGCGCCGCGGCGCTCGCACTCGAAGCTGAACCATCCATCCCAGGCGCCGATGTCGATCACGCGCCTGCCGCGCAGGTCCTCCGGCAGTCCGAAAAGATCGAGCCGCCGGCGCAGATGCTCGATTGGCTGCAGGCCCGGCAACACGCTGCCATCCGGCAGTTCAATCGAGTGGTAGCGGAAGCGGTGATGCACGCGATCGGCCAGCTTCTGCACACGCTCTTCGAAGCCGCGATCGCCGGCCGCAATGCGGACTGCGGACTCTTCCACAGGGTTGTCCAATGTGACCAGTGTAGCTGTACAATCCATAACGTGCTGAAAACCGCTCTTATACTTCTTTCTCTCGCGCCGCTGAGCTTTGCCGCCCCGCCCATCATCGATAACGAACGCGTAAGCGTCTTCGACACTACCGCCGCGCTTCCCGCGGCCCAATTCGATTTCGTCACCGTCTCGCTCACTCACAAAGGCACTGCCACGCTGGGCAAGAAGGGCGAGATCCCCGACAAGGCCGGCGAACATGCCATCGTGATCCTTCTTAAAGACCACCCCGTCGCGCCGCTGGATAACACTACCGGCTATCCGCCCGCCTTTCCGCGCCCACACGTCGTGAAGCTCCACGAGACCGATAAGGTCCTGGTCTGGAGTTACCACTGGACCCCCGGCGAGCCGACTCCCATGCACTTCCACGACAAGGACGTTGTGGTGGTCTACGAAGAACCTACCGCGCTGACTTCGACGACACCGGACGGGAAGAAAACGGTGAACGAATATAAAGACGGCGAGGTGCGCTTCAATCTCCGCGACCGCACCCACACTGAGCTGCTGGTGCGCGGTGGCGGCAGCGCCGTCATGACCGAGCTTAAATAAAAGTGTAAATTGGGAGCAGGAAGCTTCCATCTGCCCGTACGCCGGAACATTACACGCGGTCTTCGCTTCACGCTCACGGCGGGTTACACGCTTGTCTTCACACTGCTTCTGGCCGGCGTCGCTCTCTTCTTCCGCCAGAGTCTCTCCAACTCGCTTGACGACCAGGCGCGCGCCGACCTGGAAGAGAACTGGGCCGTCGTTAAGGCCTACCTGCGTATCGACAACGATCCCGGACAGAAAGACTACCACCCCAACTGGCATTACGATACCGACGATCCCGACGAGAGCATTGCTGTCGCAGGTGTCAAGAAGGTCTACATTATCTGTTGCAAAGCTTCGGGCGAGGTGATGGAAGGTTCGTCCAACTACGAATCGCTGGGGCTGAACAATCCGAACGAAATGCGCGCAGTGCTCCAGACCAACGGCGCAGTTGTGAGACCCAAGACCGACACTGACGGCACGCCCTATCTGATCCGCGCCAGCTACATCAACGGCGAGCAGTCCCCCGACAAGCGCTTTTATGTTGCCATAGGCACTTCGCTCGCCGCATCGCGCGGCATCCTGAATCAGTTCACGCTCAAAGGCGTCATCGTCGTGCTGCTGATCATTCCGACCGGCTGCATCATGGGGTGGATCTTCGCCGGCCGCGCCCTCACGCCCGTGCTCGAAGTGGCGCGCACCGCGGAGCGCATTTCCGGCTCGAACCTCACTCTGCGGATTCCGGTACGCGGCGCGGGGGATGAAATCGATCGTCTGATCGAAACATTCAACCAGATGATCGACCGCATCGAAATCAACTTCAACCAGGTGCGCCAGTTTTCGACCGACGTCTCGCACGAACTGCGCACGCCAATCACGATCGTGCGGGGCCAGCTCGAAGTGGCGCTCTTCACCGCGCAGACTGTGGAACAGTACCGCGACGCCATTGTGGATTCGCTCGCCGATATCGAACGGCTCTCGCAGATTGTGCGCGCGCTTCTGCTGCTCTCGCAGGCGGAGACCGGACAGGTAATTCTGCAGAAGCAGCATCTCGATCTCGTGGAGGTGGCTGCCGGAATTGTGGATCAGTTCCAGATTCCCGCGGAAGGGGCCGAAGTCACGCTGCAGTTCCTCGAATATGTGCCGCAGTGTGCGGGTGAGTTCGACCGCGTGCAGATTGAGCGCATGCTTTCGAACCTGCTTTCAAACGCGGTGAAATTCACGCCGCCCGGCGGGCAGGTGCGCGTCTCGATCGACCGCCGCGACGACATGGCGGAAATCCGCGTCGAAGACACCGGGCGGGGAATTCCGCCCGAACATCTCCCGCACATCTTCGACCGGTTCTACCGGGTGCGCGGCCCCGGCGACCAGGCTTCGCCCGAGAAGGGCCTCGGCCTCGGACTCAGTTTTGTCTCGTGGATCGTCCGCGCCCACAACGGCACGGTCGATGTGGAAAGCGAAACGGGTAAAGGCACCAGGTTTATCGTGCGGCTGCCGCTGAACAGCCCGATTTCGATTTCGCAGATCGATAACAGCGGTGTGCCGACTTCCGTTGCGTAGCTGGTGTGTCCGTATTTCTCCTATGTTGGGTTCGTTTGGCAAAATTTAAGTTTTTCCGGTGGCACGGGGCGCGGGCAGCGCGGGCATCAGCCCGAAATGGACGTCGATAATCATTGACACGGACGCCGCGAACCGACAAATGATTTCAAACCATCGCGAATGAGAGATCAGGTTTTCCATGGCGGTTACATTCTCCCAGAGGGTTGAGCCGTTCCGGGGTGGTCTGGCTGTAGACCCCTGAGCGCTCGAATAATTCTCCTGATCACGCCTTGTGACTGTCCGGCAGGATGGGCGGAAATATCGAACCCGGCAGAGCGAATGCCAAGTCATTGTTCACCCTGGCACGGGCTCTGGCGCATTAGAGATTGCCGAAAAGCCTTCCGTATCCCGGGTGACCGGAACGGTGCGATCCAGCTGCGACAAAATGCCGCACTTTGAGGCTATTGAAAACAAAGAATGCGGCAATTTGCCGCATTTTCAAATCACCACTTCTCCCTTACTCTCTTAAGTTCTGGCCTGCCGAATTCGACGCATTTGAAGGGAGTTTGTGAAGAAAGCCTTAATTTTTCTCATTAGCCTGGTGGCTGCACAGACTGGCTACGGTCAATCCGCGGACGTCTCCGCTTCCCTCTCCGGAACGGTTGTCGATAACCAGGGTCGTGGCATAGTGTCCGCGATCGTGTCTCTCACGAAGGAAGGGTCACGTGGCTCGACCGAAGCCCGGAGTGACGGGTCCGGCCGCTTTGTGCTCCCGAACGTGCAGCCAGGCCAGTACAAGGCGGTTGTGTCCGCGAATGGCTTCCAGAGCTTAACCAGAACTTTGGACACCGTTCGCGATCCGAATCCCGACCGGAATTTCACGCTGGAAGTGGCGACCTTGCAGTCGACCGTGACGGTGCATGGCGAACAGGAGGGCCTCGTGGTCGCGGCGACCACAGCGGGCAGCCTGACGCAGACTCCGCTCATGGACCTGCCCCAGTCCGTGCAGATCGTCAACCGCGAATTGCTGGACGAGCAGAAGGTGTTTCAATACGCCGACGCACTCTCCTATCTCACAGACGTGCAGCGCGCGTATACTTCGATCGCCGGAGCGGTTGGCAACGAAGTCGCCATGCGCGGATTCAATCTGGATTTCAATAACAACTATCTGCGCGACGGCTACAAGTATTACGGTCTGTCACTCTCCGACACGGCAGACATCGAAGAGATAGAAGTGCTGAAAGGACCGGCTTCCGCGCTGTATGGAACAGCCGAGGCAGGCGGAATCGTGAATCTGATCACGAAGAAGCCCACGGATACTCCGTATGCGGCGCTTTCCATGACCGGAGGAAGGTATCAATTTCTGCGGCCGGAATTCGATGTGTCAGGACCACTCACCGCGCACAAGAAACTTTTCTACCGGCTGAACGGCGTTTATGAGAATACGGACAGCTTTCGCAACTCCGGCCATTCCGAGAAGTATTTCATCGCGCCTTACTTTCTCTGGAAGCCGAGCGCCTCAACCAGTCTCGCCGTGCTGGGTGAGTTTATCAACGTGAACCGCAACTCGGATTACGGAACGGTGCTGCTGGGCGACCGGCCGGCTCCCGTTCCGGTTTCAACCAGCTATACCGAGCCGTGGAACCATGAGGAAGACCGCGACCGGCAGGGCGGCTACCGTTTCAGCCACGCATTCAATTCGAACTGGACGCTCTATAACGGGCTGCAGGTCTCGCGTACCAACGCCCGCTATCTGGAGGTCTACACGACCGGCCCCGATACAGACCCGACTCAGCTCACGCGTCTGTCGGATGAATTCTACTTCCCGACGCTCTACCGGTACTCTCAGACCACTCTTAGCGGAAACGTGCGAACAGGCAGCATCACACATCACATGGCCATCGGATTTGAAGCAGGCTGGGTGGCCGGATCTTCGGAAGGCCCCGGCGGCTATGCGCCCGATGTGAGCGTGTTGAACCCGGTGACTGGCTCCGATTTCACTGAAGCGCAAGCCATAGCCGCACTGAAGAATCCGTACTTCAGCCTGACCTACGAAACGATCTATCATAACCAGTCCGGCTATGCGCAGGATCAGATCGACCTGGGCCGTCACTGGAAAGCGATTGCCGGGTTCCGGGCTGAACGCTTTTATCAGGATTCCATTGACCTGTCGTCCAACTCACATCAGAGACAGATCGACGTTCCCGTCAGCCCGCGCGCGGGTCTGGTTTATCAGCCAAAGACCTGGGTTTCGATCTACGGCAGTTACGTGCGCTCGTTCATTCCCACAACTCCCACCGCTGTCAGCTCGGCGGGAAAGCAGTTTTCGCCCGAGTACGATCATCAGTATGAAGCCGGCGTAAAAGTCATTCCAGGCTCAGGCCGAATGACCGCAACGATGGCTTTGTTCGAAATCCAGAAGACCAACGTGCTGGCGCCCGATCCGAACAATCAGCTCTTTTCCGTACAGAATGGAAAGGAGAGAAGCAAGGGCTTTGAGTTTGAGTTTCGCGGCAGTCCGGTACGGGGGCTCAGCCTTCTGACTTCTTATGCGTTTGTGCAGGCGCAGGTGACGCAATCGAGTGAGTATCCGGTGGGCAATCTGATTCCCAATGCGCCGAGAAACAGCGGGGCCATGTGGGCGACCTGGCAGGCCCCGGGCGGAATGTTCAGGAACCTCGGCCTGAGTGCGGGCGTGATCGCAACGGCCGCGCGCCAGGATAATTTCTACAATACGGCGCTGCTTCCGGGGTACGCGCGCCTCGATTTGGGTACCTACTACGATCTGGGGATTACGGATAAACAGAGACTGCGGTTCAGTCTGAACATCCAGAACGCGCTGGACCGGACTTACTATCTTGCAAGCAATGGGCAGGACCAGATCCGGCCTGGCTCGCCTTTGAACGCTCTGGCAGGAGTGCGATGGACGTGGCGGTAAACAGGGCCGCTCGTAGAGCACGGCTGGCCGTACTGGTTGGTGCCCTCGCAGTGCTGGGCGGGTGCAGTGAAGCGCCGCGATTGATCGTTGTGCGGGCAGCTTCGGTCCCGATAACAGGAGCAAGCCTTGTTCCGCAGGCGACTCCTCTCGCCGGCGGAAGACTTCTGCTTAGCTGGCAAAGACCTCTTGAATCCGGCGGCTATGCGTTTGAGATGGCGATTCGCCGGGGGAATGAGTGGAGTGCGGTGCGCAGCATCGCCGGCGGCGCGAATCTGAGCATGTTCTCTGCCGATCTCCCTGCCGTGGCCGCGCTGCCGGAGGGAAAGCTACTCGCCTACTGGGAGCTGAAAGATACGCGCGACGGCGACCCCTACGCAACCGAAATTCAGACCGCGATATCGACGGACGAAGGCCGGACCTGGGGCACTCCGCTGAAGCCCTATGGCGAGGCTTACGCCGGACAGCACAGCTTTCTGTCATGGTTTCCGTCGAGGGACGGAATCGGCTTACTGTGGCTGGATGCGGACGAGCGCTCCAGAATCCGGCACAGGCACGCCGCAGCCGCATCCCAGAACGGCAGCGATAACATGGGCTCGATCGGCCTGCGCTATGCGGCACTGGACAACCAGGGACAGATCGCGCATGAAGCCTTTGTCGACCCGATTACCTGTGAATGCTGTCCCACCAGCGCAGCGGTTACAGCGCGGGGACCTGTGGTTGTTTACCGCAGCCGTCTGGAACCGCCCGGAACCAAGCCCTCAGAGGTGCGCGCGGACCGGCCTACGGTCCGCGACATTTCCATCACGCGTCTGGAGCAGGGCCGCTGGACCAGGCCTCACACGGTGCATGCCGACAACTGGGTGATCAACGCCTGTCCGGATAACGGACCGTCAGTGGATGCCGCGGGAAACGATCTCGCGGTCGCCTGGTGGACCCGCGCCAACGATGTTCCCAAAGTCCAGGTGGCTTTTTCCACCGACGCCGGAGAGACCTTTGGCGAGCCGATTCGGGTGGATTCCGGGAAAGGTGAAGGACAGGTGACGCTCGCCGTTCTGCCGGGCGGAAAGGCCGCGGTCGTGGGCTGGCAGGAGGAAGGCCGGACGTGGGCGAGATACGTTGGCTCAACCGGTGTCATGTCAAAGCCTGCCGAACTCGGTCCTTCGCCCCACCATAACCGGCTGCCTCGGTGGATTACCGACGGATCACGGAGCGCCACCGCAGTGTGGACCCGGAAGCAGAACGATCTTCCGTACGTCGGGATTTCGCTACTGAGCTGGTGAGCGGCTGTCGGCCGATTACCGGAGGCCCTATCCGCCGGAGGGCTTCAGGAGCTGCCGGAAATCTCCGACTGGATCAGAGCAGTTCCGAAATAAACGTGGAGCGTTTAACCGGGTAAAACCACCGGCGGCAAGACCGCCGGCGCTACAGGAGGGTTACCAAAATGCTTTAGCTCCGAGGCGTTACTTTGCCTGTCTCCGGGTCTCTGCGACCTCACCGGCAATTTGCCGGGCCAGCCCGCGGGCGCGTTCAAGCTGCTCCGCGCTCATCTGTTTCCCGACTTCTTCGCGCAGCCTTTCCGCGCCCGCGAGCGTCTTGGATGCCAACTCGAGCCACGCGTATGCCAGGACGAAATCGCGCCCCACGCCCTGGCCGTTGGCATACATAAGGGCGAGGTTGTTCTGCGCCGTCGCGTAACCCATTTCAGCGGCACGGGAGAAGAACTGAAAAGCCTGCAGCGGATTCCGCTTCACGCCACGGCCTCTGAGATACATGATGCCCAGATTGCTGGTCGCCTCCGGATCGTTCTGGCCCGCGGCCAGACGGTACCAGTGCACAGCCTGCGATGCGCTTCGGTGCACTCCCTGACCCTTCGCGTAGAGCGCGCCCAGATTGTTCTGCGCTTCCGCGTCACCCTGACCGGCCGCTTTCCGATACCACAGCGCGGCCTGTTTCATGTCCAGCGGAACGCCGAAGCCGGTTGCATAGAAACGCCCCATCTCAAACTCGGCGGGTGCGTATCCGGCTTCCGCAGCTTTGCGGCAGAACCGGGCGGCTTCCGGCTGACTGCCCGCCAGATCTCCGTTGCCGGCGAGAACGAGCGCGTGGCGATAGTCGTTCTTCGCGTCTTCGAGGCGCTGCAGGCCCGGCGTCACGCCCGGCGGAGGTGGCGATGCGGCGCGGCGCGACGAGACGTCCGCCAGCAAAGCGGCCGGAGCAAGCACAAGAAATATGCAGTGTCGAATCATGAAATCAGACCTGAGGCGGATACTTTGCGAGCTTCCTCTGCAGGGACCGCCGGTGCAGGCCAAGGAGCTTCGCCGCCTGCGACACATTGCCGTCGCAGTCGCTGAGTATGCGCTGAATGTGCTCCCATTCCACGCGTGCGAGACTGGGCACGCCGGATTGGTCCGGCTTTTCGGTGACCCCGCGAAACGCGTTCAGGATCTGATCCGCGTCCGCCGGTTTGCTCAGATAGTGGTTCACGCCGAGCCGCGTGGCTGAGACCGCGGTGGCGATGCTGCCATAGCCGGTCAGCATTATGATGCAGGTGGTCTCATCGACGCTGCGCAGGGCGTGGACGATGTCGAGTCCGCCGATGCCGGGGAGCCGGAGGTCCACGACCGCGAGATCCGGGCTGGACTGTTCCGCGAGTTCGAGAGCACGGGTGCCGTCCGAGGCGGAAACGGCTTCCCAGCCGCGGGCTTCGAAGGCGCGGCAAAGCCGGTTGCGGAAGATGTCGTCATCGTCCACGACGAGCGCTACGCGGCCCGCTTCGCTCTCACTTTGCATAAGCGGTTTCCTGCGCCGGCGTCAAAGGCAGTTCGAACGTGGCGTGCGTGCCTGCCAGCGGTGTCGACTCGAATGTAAGCCGTCCACTGAGTTGTTCCGCCAGCGTTCGCACAAGGAAGGTACCGAGGCCCATCCCCTTGCCGGGTTCCTTGGTCGTGAAGAAGGGCTCGCCGATACGCCGTAATGTTTCCGCCGACATGCCGCAGCCGCGATCGGAGATCACAAACCGGAACAGCCCCTCGCGGCGCTGCGCGGTAACCTCGACACTCTCCTCCGGCGGGCTGGCTTCCAGAGCGTTGCGCGTGAGCGCGATCAGGGCCTGCGCCACGGCACGGCGCGGCACGATGAGCGAAACCGGCTCCGGGGGCGCGGATATCCGGACGCGGTCGGGCTGCTGAATATCGCGGCGGACGTCCTCCAGAAGATCTCCGACATCCACGGCTTCGGGGGCAAACGCGGCAGGCTGCGCGCCGTCCGCACTCATGCGCCAGAGGATCTCGCGGCAGCGCTCGACTTCGGTGCGGATGAGACGGCTGTCCTCCGCCACCGCGTCGTTGGGGAGGGTATCCGTGGCGAAACGCTCCAACTCCCTGGCCACCACCGCGATGGTTGCGAGGGGGGTGTTGAGCTCATGTGCGGCGCCCGCTGAAAGGGTCGCGAGGGATGCGAGCCGGTCGCGCTTGGCGAGTTCGGCCTGCATTTTCAGAAGTGAATCTTCGTGCTGCCGGAGCAACTCCGAAATCTTGCCCGAGAACAGCGCCACCAGCACGGCCGCGACGCCGAAGCCGATCCACATGCCGATCAGGTGGAGATTGGTTCCGTCCGGCGGGTGATGCATTTCGAGTACTGCCACTGGCCGGTACATGCGAAACAGCAGGCCGAAGCAGAGCATGGACAGCCCGCCCAGAAGCCATGTCCAGCGCTTCGTCAGAATGATCGCGGAAAGCGTGATGTGCACCAGATAAAGGAGGCTGAACGGGTTGGTGGGTCCGCCGGCCAGCATGAGGACAAAAGTGAGAGCCAGGGTGTCGAATACGAAAGTCCATGCGACCAGAGTGGCGGTGAGAACCATGCGCGGCGCGGCGGGCTGCGCGATGCGGGCGATGAGCGGCAGATTGCTTAAAGCGACCAGCGCCGGCGCGAGGGCGATGAGCATGACCGGTATTTCCACGCCGAGCGCAAAGCGTACAAACAGCACCGTGACGATCTGGCCGACGGCCATGCCAAATCTAAGGCGGATGATCCACGGGAGAGCGATCTGCGGGGCAGCTTCGGGTATCGGCTGCGCGGGAGTCACAAAGACCATGCTACTGAAGGGTACTCGGCGAACTTCCTGCCGTAGAATACCCCAGTCTATGGCGTTTGCGGGCGCCTGGAGGTGCGGCAAATTGACGCATCCATAAGCGATACATTGGGAAACAACAAAGGCGCGGCATTTGCTCAGATTATTCCCAAACATTGCGTCTCCGTCAGTTAATTCGCCGCGCTATAATTTCCGCTACCGATGCCCGCAGCGTTGAAGCCGAATGCCGACTTAATCCGAAATTCCGTCAAACAGGGCAAGGTAATGCTGGCTGCTGTCGACGATGATCCGGATTTGCTGGCTCTGGTTTCGCTGGCGTTCGGCGCGGAACCCGACCTGGAGTTGATGATCTTTGCCGACCCGATTCAGGCGCTGGAAGTCATCCGGCGGAGGCGCCCCGATGTTGTTCTTGTCGATCTGGTGATGCCAGCCATATCGGGAATGGACGTGCTGGAGCGTATTGTGCAGATCGATCCCGCCACGGACGTGATCCTGATGACGGCGCATTACACCACTGAGTCGGCGGTGGAATCGATCAAGAAGGGCGCGTGCGATTACCTGAACAAGCCATTTACAGTTGAGCAACTGCGCCAGCGGGTAGCGCCGCTGATCGCCGCGGCGAAGCGGCGCCGGCGGGCCCGGCAACTGGATCAGGAGATGCTGGAGACATGCTGCTTTGAGGGCATTGTGGGCCGCAATCCAATGATGCATGAAGTCTTCGCACGCATACAGCGAGTGGCACCGTATTTCGGAACCGTTCTGATCACAGGCGCCAGCGGGACCGGTAAAGAGTTAGTGGCACGTGCGATTCACAGGTTAAGCCCGGGGGCATCCGGGCCCTTTGTTGTGTGCAACTGTGCGGCGATACCGGAGAGCCTGGTGGAAAGCGAGTTGTTCGGCCATGTTCGCGGCGCGTTTACAGGCGCCACGAGCGACAAAGCGGGCATGTTCGAGACAGCCAATGGCGGCACGCTGTTTCTGGACGAAATCGGTGAGATGCCCGTGACAGCACAGGCAAAGTTACTGCGCGCGGTCGAGAACCACCAGGTGCAGCGGTTAGGGTCCACGGTATTGCGTAAGGTGGATGTGCGCATCGTATGCGCAACCAACCGGAATCTTCAGAAAGAGGTGGAGATGAAGAACTTCCGGGAGGACCTGTTCTTTCGTATCGCAATGGTCGAAATCAGATTGCCGTCGCTGGCGGAAAGGCCGGAAGACCTGCCGCTGCTGGTGAAGTACTTCATCGATCGTTTTGCCGGAAAGCATGCAAAGGCTGTCTCGGGCATCACGCGCCGCGCGGAAGCCGCTATTATGCGACATCCCTGGACGGGTAACGTCAGGGAACTGGAGAATGTAATCGGCTACGCCTGTATGATGACGGACACCAGCCAGATCGATGCGTGCGATCTGCCGCCCGACTTTCCGGGAAGTTCGAAGGTCGCGGCCAACGGCTCAGTCCAAATGATTTCTCTGGCCGAACTGGAGCGCGCGCATGCGAGGCGTATTCTCAACGCGGTGGGCGGGGATAAACCGCGGGCGGCTGAGATTCTGGGCGTCAGCCGAGCGACTCTGTACCGGCTGCTGCAAGACAGGGCGGGCATCGAGCAGCGGCTGGACTAGCAGGCTGCTGAAAAACGCTTCTTGCCACTCCCTTACGGTCGCGGTTCGGAAAAACAGGTGCCGATTCCGCAGTGGTTACCGAACCGCGCGCGTCAGCAAGCGGCAACGAAAAGAGCTTTTTCAGCAGCCTGCTAGGCCGACTCGGCGGGCAGCGCATCTGAGGATTCATCAGGTGAATCGATCCGCTGGCCGGAGCGAGTCAGAATCCGGTTGACGACAAGACCACTCCATGGCTTACCGGAGCGCGTCGGCACCTCGTCTACGTTTAAGCGGTCTGCGATCCTGTCAAATCCCAGGCCTGCGGCCCGCAGGGCTTCCATTTTGGCGATTATTTCGGCCTCGCCGCGGTAGTGGCCAAACCGCTTTCGACCCGGCACGTGTAACGACTCCTGTTCCTGGCAGGATCTGCCGTGCCGACTTGCCCGCAGAGGATAACCCATTGCGCCGAAAGAAAGCTCTGACATTCCTGCCAGCCTCTAAAGGCATTTGAATCGCCAATAGAATTCCTTCACCTGATCGTTTAACTTCAGCAGCTTGTCGAACGGTACCGTTGGTTTTCGCCGGGCAAAGGCTCTCATGGATGAGACGCCCTTGAAATATTGAGAATTATGCAGCCGGAGGGAGGCGTTCAGCGCATGCTCAGAACTCCAGGCGCGCCTGGAATGCAATCATGCGGGGTGAGCTGTCGCCGCCCAGCCCAACGCCCAACAATCCTGTCGGCGGGGAAGTCGCGTAGCTCAGGGCTCCGAAGCCGGTCTGCGTGGACGGCTTTCCCGGGATCCCCGCGTAGACCAGATTCGGAAGCCCGAAGTTCGGGTGGTTGAAGACGTTGAAGAACTGGCCGTCAATGCGCAGCTTTAAATGTTCCGTCAACTGGAACCATTTAGTCAGATATAAGTCGCTCCACACAAAATCGGGGCCACGTAAGGCGTTGCGGCCGAGGTTGCCAAACTGACAATTCGCCGGAGTGTCGCCCCCTGTGCATGCGCCTGTGGCCGGATCGACGGCCGAAATAAACGCGTCCGGGTTGAGCCACTGGATCGTTCCAGGCTGGGTCACACCGGGAATTGGATTGTGTGCATAGAGCGGTACGCCCGGAACCACGCTGGCATATTGCGGGCCGCCGCCCTGCACGATGCCGCTTCCGTTGGCGGAGTAGGGAGAGCTAAGGACCGAAAATGGCAGGCCGCTATGCCAGAACGCAGTGCCCGAGACCTGCCATCCGTTCAGCGCCCGGGCCAGTATTTTATTAGTGAACTTAATGGGTAACTGATAAACGTACTGGGCAGTCAGGTTGTCTCGTACGTCGTAATCGCAGGGGCCGTATTGACGGCCAAGCTCACCCGGCAACGGTGAAAGGATCGCGCCGGCCGCGAAAGGCAGGAATCCGCCATTTGAGACTGTATCCATACAATGGCTCCACGTGTAGTTGGCCTGCACCTGCAAGCCGTGACCGAGCCGCTTTTCGGCTGTCAGCTGGAGGCCGTTATAGTGGCTGTTCGCGCCGGTACTCAACTGCGTCACGGCTCCGAAGCGCGGATCGATGGGCTGTCCATATGGGAACGGCGCGAAGCAGCCCTGGCAGACGGTCTGATAACCATTGACTTGTGTCTCGTAAGGCTGGTTGCGAGCGCCCGTGCCCACATACTGAGCTCGCAGATTGATGGTGTTGCCGATCTGATGTTCAAGGGCAAAGCTCCATTGCATGAAGTAAGGCGCATGGAGCTTGCCATCCGGAACAGCCGTGATCGAAATCGGCGGAAGGCAGGCGTTCGGATTCGCGAGAGACGAAGCGCAGGAAAGCTCACCGCGCGCGAAACCCGAATTAAACAACTGGTTCGCGGCTGCTGTCGCATCGACAGCGCTGTTCGGAACTCCCGGGGCGATGGCGCTTCCGCCAACGGTTCCCAGCAGTCCGCCCTGGAATGTCTTTGAGTAGGGAGGATTCGTTCCCACCAGATCGGCCACGCTGCCCGGCAGGATGTCGCTGAACAGTCCGAACCCCGTCCGCAGAACCGTGTGCGGCGCGATCTGCCAGGCGATGGCGGTTCTCGGCTGCAGGATGGCAGCGGCGTGGCGGCGAAAACCGTCCCCAGCTTCGTCTGAATGACCTGGCTCAGCGGCTGATTCACATCATGAGAAATGGACTCGAACGACCCGGCGAGGCGGGCGATGTCGTCATGCGGATTCAGCGGATTGGAATTGTACGTATCGCGAAGGCCGAACGTCCAAGTCAGAGTGCGCGTGACTTTCCATGTGTCCTGCGCGTAAAAGTCCAGGTTGAGGAAGTTGAAGGGCTGCGAGTTGGCCAGCGGGAAGGTTGCGGTGGCAGTCGACGCGACTCCATAGATGAACTGCGGCAGACTGGTGTATGTGACCAGCGGGACCGTGCCTTCGCCGAAGTCGTAATCGTTCAGGCGGAAGATCCGGGTGTTGGTTCCGAAGCGAAGCTCGTGCGCGCCGACCGTCCACGCCAGATTGTCATTGATGAAGAAACGGCTGGCGCGGCGTCCCTGCACCCACGTATTGTCGAGCCCTCCCAGCGGCGTGAACGGGGCATTTGACGCCGCTGCCTTCGAGAACAATGGGAAACGCCGCCAGCGTCTTCTGAAAATCGGTCGGCCCGAACAGGCTCTCGTACCAGGAGAATGCCGGATTGAAGTAGTTCACCAGATGGCCGGAGAACACATGCGTATAGCCCGCCGCGAAAGAGTAGAGCGGCTGCGGAGAGGCGGCATTGAACAGGGGATTGATCGGATCGGTGTACGCGGCTTGCAGTCCCGTGTCGGACTGGAACCGGAACCAGGCGATGTTATTGGTATCGATGTTGTAGTCGATGCGGGCCGTTTGCACCTGTTCCCGATCGTCGCTCGAATGCGAGACGCTCTGCCGGTTTGCGCAGCCGTTTCCGTTTGGAGGAGTGCCAGGACTTCCCGCGGCAACCGTCCCGTCGCTGTTGAATGGACAGCCCAGAACTGCGAGCGGAGTCCCCGCCGTATTACCGTAAAGCGAAAAGAGCTTCTGGTAGAACGGCACGAGCTGAGGCGCTGATTGATAAGTCGATCCGGTTACGGAGTCCACGCCACCCCGCGGCAATTGCTGCAGGACATAAGACTGGAAAGCCGGCGTGGGCACTGTCGTGGCCGTGACGATGGGGAGAGCGATCCGAACCCATTCGGAATCGAAGAAGAAAAACAGCTTGTTGTGGAGGATCGGGCCGCCGAGACTTCCTCCGAAGTGATTCACCGTGGAGCGCGGCTTGTGGTTTCCGGCAGTGGCGTTCGTAAAGAAATCAGCCGCGTTGAACTTCGATCCGTTCCACAGTTCATACAGGTTCCCGTGAAACTGGTTGGTCCCGGATTTAGTGACATAGTTGACCTGCGACGCGCCATACCTGCCCTGATCGACCGCGTAGGAGAGCGTATTGACCGTGACCTCCGCGATCGAATTCAATCCCAGCACCAGGTTAGTCGAAAGGCCGCTGTTCAGGTTCGTCAGGGGATCGTTCGTTTCCAGGCCATCGACGATGTAGCCGTTCGAGAGAGACGGCAAGCCGTTGAAATTCACGTTGCCATAACCATTCGTGCCGCCGACGAAATCGTTGCCGCTTCCGGCAGTGTTGATGAGAGCGCCGGCGGCGAATTGCAGGGGATAGGTCATGTCACCGCCCGGATTAGGCAAGTCTTCGAGGGATTGCGCAGTCATCGTCGTTGACGTGTTGGGGTTCTCCGGGTTGATCAGCGGCGCTTGCTCCTGAACCACGACGCTTTGGCTTACGGATGCGACGTTGAGCTTGAAATCGACCGTTTGCCGTTGCCCAAGTCCCGCTGACACAGAGTTGTTCTGTTGAGACTCGAAGTGATCTGCTTCAGCCTTCACCGAGTAAGTGCCGGGCTTGAGCTGCGGAAAACCAAACCGCCCGGAGTCGTCTGTTTTCACAGACCGCCTGAGACCATTCTCGATATTCGTGACGGTCACAGCGGCACCGGGAATCGCGCCGCCCGTGGAATCGAGAACCGACCCCACGATTGCGCTGGTCGTCTCGCCCTGCGCCATGGCAAGAGCGCGCAGGACCAGGATAGAGACCGCGATGCCCAATAATTTAGGCATAGCTAAATATTACTGTCAGCGCCCTGGTTCTTGTCAAGCCTGGTGCATTGCGGCGATGGTACATTGAGAATTAGTGCCGCCTAGAAGTCATGGACCGTACACCACGGAATCTGTAGACGATTACTTGAAAGCGATATTGGAGTTAGGCCATACCGACGATGCACGAGTGACCAGCAACGCGCTCGCGCAGCATCTTGGTGTCCGTGCGGCGTCCGTCACTGGAATGCTGCAAAAGCTCGCGGCCCAAAAACAGCCGTTCGTGAATTACGAGAAACATCACGGCGTGCGTTTAACGGCCGCGGGGAAGATGCGCGCGCTGGAGGTTCTTCGTCACCATCGTTTGCTGGAGCGTTTCCTCCATGATTTTCTGGACTACTCGTGGGACGAGGTTCACGATGAGGCGGAACGGCTGGAACATTTCATCTCCGAGCGGCTGGAGGATCGCATCGCGGCGAAACTGGGAGACCCGGAAACGGATCCGCACGGGCATCTGATCCCCGAGCGCAATGGCGCGCTTCCCACCCGGGAAGAAGTGCTGTTATCAAAATGGGCGTGTGGCGTTCCGGCTGTAATCAGCAGCGTGTCGGACCGCGACCCCGCCGCTTTGCGTGAGATGACGCGACTGGGATTAAGACCCGGCGTAGCGATCACGGTGGAAACGGGAACCCGGAATGCGTCTTTGCGGGTACTGATTGGCGATCGCCCGGAGTCGGTGCGTTTGAGTCAGATGCTTGCCTCCGGAATCTCGGTAATCGCCAACCCAAACGGGCACCGAACAAGCTAGTGTTGTGTTTCCGAAGGTCCTTCACCATCTCCGGATGCAGGCCGGTGAGCGTTGCAAGCGGCCAGCGGGGTTAACAACCCCGCTGCAGGATGCCATCCCGCCCCACATCAGGCAAGAGACTTCAGAGACTCAACACTAGCGGGCAAGCTGCGCGAGCGCCGCGAGCACTTCCGCGCTATGCCGGCCAGGATTCACCCCGGTCCACACTTTGGCGATGCGGCCCTCCGGATTCACCAGAAACGTATTGCGGGACGCGATCTTGTAACCGAGCAGACTCGTCAATGACCCGTACTGCCGCGAGACGGATTTTTCTGTATCGGCCAGCAGCTTGAACGTGAGGCCCTGCTTGGCACAGAACTCCTGGTGGCTGCCCGTGGAGTCCACGCTCACGCCCACGATCACGGCGTGATTCTGTTCGTACCTGGCCAAGTCACGCTGGAAATTATGCGCTTCAATCGTGCAGCCGGTGGTTCCATCTTTGGGATAGAAGTAAAGCACCACCCACTTTCCCCTGAAATCATGCAGACTGATGCTGCTCCCATCCTGGGAGGGCAACGTGAAATCGGGAGCGGGCTGACCCGCCTGCGGGACGGCTTCCGCGGCATAAAGGCTTACCGCCAGAAGTGAGAGGCTAAGCAGGAGGGTTCTCATTTAATCCTTTCTCACAATAACGCCTGGTCAGCCGGTGGCGTTGGCGAAACATGTGATTGAGCCCGAGTTGCACGGCCCATCCAAACAAGCGGTCCATCCACACGCCGCCAGGCAATCGATACTCAACGCGGTCGGTCAGGCGCGTTGCCCGGTCCACGGATTCAAATTCGTGGCGGTGAACCCATCTCGCAAACGGCCCCTGAATCTGTTCGTCGGCAAACAGGCGGTTCTTTTCATAAGCGGTGTGGAGAGCGGTCCACAAAAACGGTCCGATCTTAAGTTCCACTCGAGAACCAGGTTC
Source organism: Terriglobia bacterium (assembly GCA_963709215.1). Taxonomy (GTDB): domain Bacteria; phylum Acidobacteriota; class Terriglobia; order Bryobacterales; family Bryobacteraceae; genus BOG-234. Next base: position 222,796 of record CAVPVO010000003.1, read on the forward strand.
GATGCCACCGGTCTTTCGAATCACCCGCACTGGGGGAAAACGCGGACTCAACAGCTGCAGCGCGTCTTCCCGTTCATGTAAACCAAACACCATTTCCACTGGTGCCTGGATGAGGATGCTTTTGAGAAACGTAGGCATGCGCTCAGCCGCTGCCCTGGCCCCTGGATGCGATGCTCTGAAGCATGCCGCCGAAAATGAACTGATGCAGAGGAAAAACGGCGTACCAGTATGCGCGGCCCAGCAGGCCTTTAGGGTCGAAGGTGGCTGTTTGCCGGATAAGGGAACCGGTGGCATCGCGCGTCACTTCAAATTCCAGCCAGGCGCGGCCCGGCATCTTCATCTCCGCGGCCAGACGGAGAAGGCGATGGGGCTCCATGGCTTCCACGCGCCAGCAGTCCACAGTGTCGCCAACGCGAAGAGAATCCGGGTCACGGCGGCCGCGGCGGAGTCCGATGCCGCCAAACAGCCGGTCCAGCAGCCCGCGAAGCGTCCACAGCCAGTTCGCGTAGTACCAGCCTCTGGCACCGCCGATCCGGCTGATGGGAGCAAACGCATCCTCGGGCGAAGCGGTCACGTGGATCGTCCGCGAATCGATCATGAGATGCCGCGGCGAGTATGGGACATACGGCCCAGTCGCGTTGAGGGCTGCCGCGATGGCCTCACGATAGCCGCAAGGCCGAATCTTAAACTGTTCGAGAGCGGTCGTATCTTCCACGATGGTGCTGTGGCAGATACTGTCGATCAATTTGCGGCCCACGCGGACGTAAAGAGGAGTGACCAATCCAAGCCAAAGGCTGGACAAGCGCGGCGTCAGCAACGGAACCGAGATCACGAGGCGTTTTAATCCCCGCTGCCGCGCGTACTCCTTCATCAGGCCGCCGTAGGAAACCTGATCCGAGCCGCCGATTTCGAAGATCCGGTTGCCGGTGGGTGGCAGGTCGAGGGCCGCGAGCAGGTAGCAAAGCAGGTCGGCAACGGCGATGGGCTGGGCGGCGACGGAAACCCAGCGCGGCGCGATCATGACCGGCAGCCGCTCTACCAGCGCGCGGATCATTTCAAAGGACAGGCTGCCGGATCCGATCACGACAGAAGCGCGGAATTCGGTAACCGGAACGCCCGTCGAGCGGAGAATGTCACCCACTTCGTGGCGGCTGCGCAAGTGGGCGGAGAGCCGGTCATGCCTCTGCCCCAGACCACCCAGATAAACGATTCGCTCGACTCCTGCATCCCGCGCGGCGTTGGCGAAGTTTCGCGCCGCTGTGCGGTCCTGTTCCTCGAACGATTTCGTCGAACCCATCGAGTGAACCAGGTAATAAGCCGTGTGGACTCCCGCCATTGCCGCGGTGAGCGACGCGGCATCGAATGCGTCTCCGGCGACGACGTCAAGCCCCGGAAGCGCTTTGGCTGTCAGAACCTCCGGCCGGCGTGCCAGACAGCGCACCGCGTGACCGCCGGCCAGAAGGTCGTTCAGGAGCATTCCACCCACGTACCCTGTGGCGCCCGTAAGCAGAATCAGCGGTTTTAACGGCGGCGCCATGGCGGTTTTATTTGTGTCCTCGGCACACCAGGGACAGGAACTCGTCCCGGGTCGCCTTATTATCGCGGAAAGCGCCGAGCATGGCACTCGTCACGGTGCTGGAGTGCTGCTTTTCCACACCGCGCATCATCATGCAGAAGTGGCTGGCCTCGCACATCACGGCCACTCCGCGCGGCTGAACAGCACCCGAAATCGCTTCTGCCACTTCCTGCGTCAGCCGTTCCTGGACCTGCAGCCGTCGCGCGAACATATTCACGATGCGCGGAATCTTGCTCAGCCCGAGCACCTTGCTGCCGGGCAGATAAGCCACATGCATCCTGCCATAAAAGGGCAAGAGGTGATGCTCGCAAAGGCTGAAGAACTCAATGTCCTTGACCAGCACCATCTCATCGAACCGGACCGTGAACAGAGCTCCGTTGATCAAATCCTCGACGCGATGATGGTAGCCGCTGGTGAGGAAGCGCATGGCCTTCTCCCAGCGCTCGGGCGTTCTCGTCAATCCGTCGCGCGACGGATCTTCGCCGATGAGCGCCAGCACTTCCTCCATGTGAGACGCAATCCCCGCCGCCTGCGGTGAGATCACCTGGACAGCCGCTGTCTCTCTCAAAACGTCACCTCCGATGCACTATCCGGCGTCACTATTCCAGCCATTTCGGGTTTCCCGACTGGGCGGCGGGAATCAGCACACGATCGATTACGTGAATGATTCCGTTTGTGCACGCGATGTCCGCGGTTACAATGCCTGCGCCGCCGACCCGGAGGGAAGCCCGCAGTTCCGCGCCGGAAAGTCCGGAGAGGGCAAGGTGCAGGAACAGTTCTTTCCCGCTGACCGTCGTCAGACTGCGGGCGTTTACCAGCTCTGCCGCCGTCAGCCGGCCGGGAATTACGTGGAAGGTAAGGACGGACTTCAAGCGTTCCCGGTTTTCGGGCTTCAAAAGGTCGTCCAGCGTTCCCGCAGGCAGTTCTGCAAATGCGGTATCGCCGGGCGCGAAGACCGTGAACGGGCCTGAACCTTTCAGTGTCTCTGCCAGCCCGCTCGCAATCAACGCGGAAAGGAGCTTTTTGAACGAACCGGCCGCGAGCGTGGTATCGATGATGTCGCGTGGGATTGCCGCAGCCGGGGGAGCAGTAGTCGCCCGCTTCGTCCCCGCTGAAGCAGGAGGTCTGCAGGCGGCCGACATCATGCGCCGCATCGGACGCACCCACATGGTCATCGCGGCACAAGGCAGCATGGAACAGTACATTTTTGTCTTTTCGCCTTTCGTGCTCATTGCACAATTTGATCTTAGATCAAATATGTTTTACTGTGGAGAATATTGGCGGCTTAGGTTTCCTGCGCGGAAAATATCCGCCGGAAACCGGGACGCAGAGGAAAACAACTTTCAACATGGCATCCGACACCATCAATGCCGAACTTGGCAGGTACGGGATCGGCAGCAAACTGCGGCGCCTTCGCCTGCGCAAGAGCATGGGGCTGCTGGAGCTAAGCAAACATACCGGGCTTTCCCCGGCCTTGCTCTCGAAACTTGAGCGGGACGTGATGTACCCCACGTTGCCAACCCTGGCGAGGATTGCCATGGTATTCGGCGTCGGCCTGGAATATTTCTTCAACGCCGAACCCAGGCCGGTGTTCGAGATTGTGCGCAAGGCGGATCGTTTGCGTTTTCCCGACTCACCGGACGCGGATCCCGTCGGTTACTACTTCGAGAGCCTCGACTTCCCGGTTCCCAATCGCGCCCTGCACACTTTTCTCGCCGAGTTCAATCCGATCAGGCCGGAGCAATGCCAGCCGCACGAACATGCCGGTATTGAGGTCCTCTATATTCTCTCGGGAAAGCTGGAATTGCGCGTCGGCGAAGGCCTCCACGAATTATCGGAAGGGGATGCTGTTTACTTTGATTCCGGCAAGCCGCACGCTTATCGCCGCATCGGGACTAAAAGAACGACCGCGTTGGTGGTCGTACTGCCGCCCCGAACATAGGCGCACCCTATTTGCCTTTGCCGGCCGGCTGCGCCTTGAGGTTGGTGGAGAAGAACGGCAGCACCTTGGTCTCGAAGCGCTCTTTCACGCGATTACCGTGAGTGCCCTCGTAGATTTCGAAGGTATGCGTAACGCCGAGTCGCGTCAGCGCCTCGTCCATCTGCTTGTTGGTCGCCATCAGAGTATCCATATCGCCTACATCCATGGCGATCGCGCGATATTGCTTCAACTCCGGAACGTACTGATCCACGAATGCCAGCGGCGAGTTGGCAACGTACTTCGCCGCGATTTCCGGATGCACCACGCCGTCCTGCACCGCCAGATCGAAGAATTTCGGAGGATTCGCAGGATCAGGCGCCCATGCGGCAGCCTGCGCGCTTCCCACGTTCGCGAAACCGCCCGCACCGCGCCCGGCACCCCGGCCATTCGCCGCATTAGCGGGAGCCTCGGCGCCTCGTGCCGGACCGCCGCGACCGGCGCCGGGATTATTCATCAGACAGCACGAACTCATCGCATAGATGCTCGAAAAGATTCCCGGGTCCTTCATCGCGAGGCGCAGGGTTCCGTAGCCGCCCATCGAATGCCCCGCCAGGCCGCGGCTGTCACGGTTTGCGATGGTGCGGTAATGGCTGTCGATATAAGCCACCAGATCGTGCGTGATGTAGGTCTCCCAGTTTCCCGTCGTCGGCGAATTGCTGTACATGCTGCCGTCGTAAATGGTATGTGCGTCCGGATTCACCAGGATCATTTCCTGCACCGTCCCCGCGTTCATCACCTTGTTCGCGGTGTCGGGCACGGTCATGAGCTTCCAGTAGGCGTCGGCCGTGGCCCCGTAGCCGTGGATGAAGTAGAGCACCGGATACCGGCGATTCGGCTGGCTGGCGTAGCTGGGCGGCAGATACACGAACACGTCGCGGTCGGCCGGATCGCCCTCGAGGTTGCCCTCGAGCGACGCGCCGTGCACCTTGATCTTCTCGACGGCGCCGGCCGTCTGCGCGCGAAGAGCGGGTTGCAGGCACGAGCAGACCATGCCCGCGAGCATCAGAACGGTGGTTGATTTCACTGTCATTTCTCCAGACTGTCTCCCGACGGGGAACTTTACCACATCCAGCGCGTCATCGTCACGCTGCCGTAATATCGATTATCGTTAAAATCGATGACTCGCTCGGTGCTGAACGCGCCGCTATGAATGCGATGAACACGTTCGACGAGCCGGCGACGGTTGAGCCCGCTCCCTTCACGCGGATCAGAAACGCCGGCTCGCAGCTCACTGTCACTATCCCCGCGAAGTCGGTTGTCATGCTCGAACTGAAATAGAATACTGGCTGCTGTGACTCGAAGAAACATGGCCGCAGGCGTGCTCCTCCTCGCCGCTCTCCTTTCCACCCTTCCGGTTCTGGCGCAGGCACCGCCCTGGCTCGGCGAAACTCCCAAACCCGCGGTTCCCCATGCGAAGGCGGTACGTTCGTGCGAAAGCCTTGCCACCGTAGTGCTGCCGAACACCGCGCTGCCGAACACGACGATCGAATCCGCCGCCGTTGACGCCGCGAATCCCGGGATCTGCCGCATCACCGCCATCACCACGCATCCGCCGATGGGCGACAAGGTCAGGATCTGGATCGCCATCCCGACATCCGGCTGGAACGGCCGTTTTCTTGGTAACGGCGGTGGCGGCTACGTCGGCGGCAGCGCAGCCGGCGTAAATCCGGGTGTGGCGCTCGGCTACGCATCCGGCTCGACCGACACCGGCCACGACGGCGGCAGCGGCAGCTTCGCGCTGGATGCCAACGGCCATCTGAACTGGCAGGCGATCCGCGACTTCGCTCACGTCGGCATTCACGAAATGACGGTCACGGGGAAGGCCCTTACGCAGGCGATGTATGGCGTGGAGCCGAAGTACTCCTACTGGAACGGCTGCTCGACCGGTGGACGACAAGGGCTGATGGAAGCGCAGCGATACCCGCAGGACTACAACGGCATTCTCGCCGGCGCGCCCGCTATCAACTGGCCGAAGCTCCTGATGCAGCTGATCTGGGGTTCGATCGAGATGAATGCTGCGAACAATCCCGTGCCCGCCTGCAAGCTTGCCGCAGCCACCGCAGCGGCGATCGAAGCCTGCGATGGCATCGATGGCGTGAAGGACGGCGTGATCGAAGATCCCGGCCGCTGCCGCTTCGATCCCAAAGAGCTTATCGGCAGACAGGCCGGCGAATGCGGCGCGTTCACACAGGCCGACGCCGACCTCATCCGCAAATTGTGGGACGGCCCGCGGCGTGAAGACGGCAGCTTCTTATGGTACGGCCAGTCTCGCGGCGCGGACCTCAGCGGCTCAGCTGCATCGCGCGGCACTCCGCTGAAGCCTGTCGGGTTCGCCTTCAGCCAGGACTGGCTGAAGTACTGGATCACCGAGAACCGGGAATTCGACTGGAACACCGTGACGCCCGCCGCATTCGAGCGCTACTGGGATCAATCGCTCGAGGAGTTCGGCATCGTGATCGGCACAGACAATCCCGATCTGAGCGCTTTCCGCGATCGCGGCGGTAAAGCGATCATCTGGCACGGCTGGGCGGACCAGCAGATTACAGCGGAAGGATCGATTGACTATTACAAGCGGGTTCTTCAAAAGATGGGCGGCGCGGAGAAGACTGCGCAGTTTGTGCGGTTGTTTCTTGCGCCGGGGGTCGGACACTGCGGCGGAGGCCCGGGGCCCACGCCCTACGGCCAACTGGACCAACTGCTCTCCTGGGTGGAAGACAGGAAGCCGCCGGTTACGCTGACCGCGGCGCGGCGCGACCGGACCGGCGCGATTACGCGTTCGCGTCCGCTCTGCCAGTATCCGCTGGTGGCGAAGTATAAGGGCTCGGGCAGCACGGATGAGGCGGGCAATTTCGCCTGCAGTACGGGATTTTAGAATGCGTTGCAAGAGAACAGCGGGGTTGGCAACCCCGCTGCGGGATATCATCCCGCCCCACATACACTAATTGGTGTGACGGAAAAGCAAATTCGCGACGCGTTCTTTCGCACCCGCGACGCCGCGGCGGCTCTCGCGAGCCGCACCGCACGCATCGACGAAATCGTCACGGAACGCTGGAAGTGGATGCCGCAGGAAGTCGCGCTCGCCGCCGTCGGCGGCTACGGGCGGCGCGAGCTCTTCCCTTACTCCGACGTCGACCTTCTGATCCTGACGCCCGACGAAAAAACACAGGCTGCAATCAAGAACCCGCTTTCCATGTTTCTCCGCGACCTGTGGGATCAGGGTCTCCGTATCAGCCAGTCCGTCCACACTCCCGCAGACTGCAATCAGATTGATGCCTCCAACGCCGAACTCGCCGTGAGCCTTCTCGACCGGCGACTGCTCGCGGGCAACGAATCGCTGTTCAGCCAGATCCGCGATCCGCGGCCCGACCTGGGGCGTAATATCGTCGCGCTCACCAACGACCGGCACGCGAAATTTCAAGGCACGATTTATCACCTCGAACCCAACGTCAAAGATTCTCCAGGCGGCCTGCGCGACCTTCAGGTTCTTCGCTGGCTGGCAAAACTCGGCGCGGGCGACAGCGAACTTCCCGCGGGCGTGCCGGTGCTGTTCGAGATCCGCTGCTTCCTCCACTACCTCGCCGGGCGCGACGACAACAAACTCAGCTTCGAGCGTCAGGACGAGATCGCGGCACTGATCGGATCGCTCTCGCCCGAGGCCCTGATGCGCCAGTATTACCGCGCCGTCCGCGACATCTCGCGGCTCGCGAACCGCCGGCTGGAACGCTTCGAGTCCAAGGGCAGCCGACTGTTTTCAAACTTCCGCGACCGAACGCAGCGACTGTCAAACGCCGATTTCTCCGTTCTTCACGGCTCCGTCTTTTTCCGCTCGACGCTCCATCTGGAATCGGATCCCGCGATCCTCATGCGGCTTTTTACGTTCATCGGACGGCACGGCCTGCCGCTTGCCCCCGACACCGAGGAACGCCTGGAGCGGCAGATGCCTGCGTTTGAGGCGTGGGTTTGCGCGCAGCCCGACATCTGGCCCGCGTTCCGTGAAATCCTGCGTCTGCCCCACGCGACAAAGGCCCTGCGGGCTATGCACGAGACGCGCGCGCTCGAAGCCATATTCCCGGAACTGCGGGAAATGGAAGCGCTGGTCATCCGCGACTTCTACCATCGCTACACCGTCGATGAGCATACGCTGGTGGCCATCGAAACTGTGCTTGGTCTGCGCGATCTGAAAGGAGACAACTTCGGTGAACTCGCCTCCGAGAGTCCGGATCTGGATCTCCTCATGACGGCGCTGCTGTTCCACGACGTGGGCAAGGGAAGTCCGGAAGAGGGGCACGTCGAAGCTTCCCGCCGCATTGCCGAAGAGGCGCTGCGCCGCTCCGGTATGGGCGATCGCGAATGGGACACGGTGGCGTTCCTGATCGGTGCCCACCTGGAGATGTCCGCCACCATGAACAGCCGCGATCTCTCCGATCCCTCGACCGCGCGCGACGTCGCAGCCAAGACGGGCACCGTCGAAAAACTTCGCCTCCTCACGCTGCTCACCTATGGGGACATCAGCGCCGTGAATCCAGCCGCGATGACGCCCTGGCGCCGTCAGCTTCTGTGGAATCTCTACACGCATACCTATGCGGAACTGACGCGCGAACTCACCACCCGCACGCAGCTGCCGGATTCCCAGACTGACCCGGCCGTGAAGCATTTCCTGGAGGGCCTTCCGCCGCGTTATCTGCGCACGCACAGTCAGCAGGAGATCGCCGACCACGTCCAGCTCGATCTGGAAAGCCGCGACAAGGGCGTCGCCGTGAAGCTGACGAAATCGGCCGCCTGGATTCTGACCGTGGTGGCCCGCGACCGTCCGGGTCTCTTCGCTTCCATCGCCGCCACGCTGTCGAGTTTTGGTTTCAACATCCTGAAGGCCGAAGCTTTTTCCAACGCGCATGGCAGCATCATTGATACGTTTACCTTCGCCGATGCTTCGCGCAATCTCGAACTCAATCCTGAGGAACCCGGCCAGGTGATCCGCACGGTAACGAAAGCCGTGAAGGGGGAGATCAACGTGGCGCAGCTGCTCAGCCGCCGTCCCGCGGTGAAACCCGACCTGCACGCGCTGGCCTCTGCCCGGGCGAGTTTCGACAACGAGGCATCACCCAGTTCAACTCTGATCGAGCTGGTTACGCAGGACCGGCCCGGCCTCCTTTATGACGTGGCTTCATTGATCTCGAAGCGCGGCGGAGACATTGAGGTTGTGCTGGTGGACACCGAAGCGAAGAAGGCGATTGATGTGTTTTATGTGAAGAAGGGGGGTAAGAAACTCTCCGATGAAGATGCACGCGCGCTTACCGATGGCGTGGCGGAAGTGTCGCGCCCGCCGGTTTAGTAGTGTGCCGCTCCCGCACCGTCACGGTTCGGAAGCCCTTTCTGAAGCGGCACACCTGGGCCCACTCCAGCAGGCTGCTGAAAAGCGCTTCTTGCCACTCCCTTACGGTCGCGGTTCGGAAAAGCAGGTTCTGATTCCGCAGGGTTACTGAACCGCGCGCGTCAGCAAGCGGCCACGAAAAGAGCTTTTCAGCAGCCCCGCTCTAGCCGCCGACCAGAGCATTGAATCTCTGATACCCGCCGCGGCTCACCGGTATGTGTGTTCCGTCTGTGAGAATCGCGATCCAGGTATCTTTCGTATTGGGCTCAATGCGGGTGATCCTTTCGATGTTGACCAGGAAGCCGCGATGCACGCGCACGAATCTCTTCGGATGCAAAGCCGCTTCGAGACTAGCTATCGTCTGCTGCTTCAGCCATGTCCTGCCCTCGCTGCGGAGCGCGACGTAATCGTCCTGCGCTTCCGCATAGTCGAGCTTCCCGGCGGGAATTACATGCACGCGCGCGCCGTCTTTCACGACGATCCGCTCCAGATACTCACCCGTGGGCCGCACCGCCGCCTTGAGTTCCACGGGCAATGACGGCGGCCGCACCTCGCCTTTACGCTGCTCGATCTTCCGCAAGGCCGTGCGAAGGCGTTCCTCGCTGAAGGGTTTGAGGAGGTAGTCGACGGCGGCGGCTTCGAAGGCCCGCATCGCATACTGATCGAATGCGGTGCAGAATACGACGGCGATATCCGGATCGATCAGCTCCAGCACTTCGAATCCGTCCAGCTTGGGCATCTGGACATCGAGAAACAGGACGTCGGGCCGGTGTTCCGCCGCGGCTTTGACCGCTTCGAAACCGTTGGCGCATTCCGCCACGATCTCGATCGCCGGCTGGTTTTCCAGATACTCACGCAGCACGCGGCGCGCCAGCTGTTCGTCGTCCGCCAGAATCGCTTTCATAATGCCGGCTTTCATGCGTTCTTCACCGGAACGACGACCGTGACGCGATAGACATCCTGGCTGGCTTCCACATCGAGCCGCGCCGCGCCGCCGTAGCGCGCCTCCAGCCTCTGTCTTACGTTGCTCAGTCCGATACCGCTGCGGCTGTTCGGAGCCAGCGGATCGTAAGGGTTCTCAATGGTGAAGCGCATGCCCTCTTTTACGATGCGTCCGAGCATCAGAATCGATCCGCCTTCGTCGAGCAGCGCGATGCCGTGTTTGACAGCATTCTCGACCAGCGGCTGGATCACCAGCGCCGGCACTTCGCAATCGCCGCATGCCGGTTCCACGTCGATCGACGTCCGCAACTTCTTTCCGAAGCGCACCTGTTCCACTCCGAGGTACATGCGCGTGAGTTCGATTTCCTCGCGAAACGGAATCGATGCGCGCTCGCCGAGGCGCAATGACGTGCGCAGAAAATCCGCCAGCTGGATGCACATTTCGCGCGCCCGCATCGGATCGCTCGCCGTGAGTGAGCTGATGGAATTGAGGCTGTTGAACAGGAAGTGCGGATTGACCTGAGCTTTCAGGGCGCGTAACTGGGCTTCGCGCGCCAGAAGTTCCGATCGCCGTGAAGTCTGCGCCTCGATTACGACATAATGCGTCGCGACTGAAAGCAGATAGATCATCATCGACATAGCGGCCAGCACCGGACTGACTGCCGTGAACCCGCGCTCGAATCCAGGCAGCGCGCCCGAGAGGCTGCTGACAACCACCCGCGCTACCATCGTTACGATCACGGAAACGACGATCGCCGCCAGTGCCCACTGTCCGTAAAGACGCCATGTATTTGTGGATCGGAGCGGCAGCGCGCGGCACATGAACCACGGCGTGATGCAGACGAAAGCCAGCACGATGACAACGGGAACCGTGAGGGCGGTGGCTTCGAGCGCGGTCAGCGACCCCGCGCGCCACATCAGCAGGCCGAACGGAAGCCCGACGGGCACCCATGCAACGAGGTACAGCGGCATGGCCTTCCAGCTGTGAAGAAGCGGGTGCATCAGTTGCGGATCTCAATACCACCGAAAACCGCGGCGCCGGTCACCACAAGGGTTTGCGTTTCCACGCCGGGCTCCGGTCTGGGAGGGATGGTTCGGTCATCGCAGCCGCCCAGCACGGCAGCAGTCTTCATCACCACCTTCCAGTTTCGCGGTACGGCTATTTCGATGCCTCCGAAGACGGCGTTCAATTCGAGGATAGCGGTGTGATCCGGGGAGGAGATGGCGGCTTCGGTAAGGTCGAGTTGCACCGACCCGAATACCGCATCCACCTTCCCGCCGTCGAACTGCTGCGTCTGCACGCGCCGATTCACGGAGCCGAAAACCGTGCTCTCGCGCAGCTTGTTTCCGAAGAAGCTTTTCCCGCCCATCGTAAATGCGCCGGTGAATCCCGCATACTGCGAGTGAATCTTCTCCTGCCAGTCTTGCGGTCCGGTGCGTCTCTTTTCGCGCCACTCGCGGTAATCCATGCGCCGTTTTTCGCGGCGTTCGCGGACTTCCTGCTGTGTGGCCCTCATCCTCTCGTGCCATTGGCGAAAGTCCACGGGACGCACCAGCATTGTGACACCGCCCGCAATCAGGGCGATGGGCCAGAAGACCCCGCCGTTCACCGGCAGAATACGGAGGTTTCCGAGGATCAGAAGGATACCCCAGGCGATCAGAGCCATCCCCCAGATCACGGAGACGGGGTGGCGCCAGCGCTCCAGCATGGTAGCGCCCCAGAAGATGATGAAGACTGGCCAGTAAGCCTGAATATCGGGGATGGGCAGCACGCCGATGTTGTCGAGAAAAAGCACCGCACCGGCAACGATCAGGAGCAGCGCGAAAACGCTCCCGCGCGGCAGATCGCGGAGGTTCATTGATTGTTCCCGGACGTCGCCCATCGGTACAACTCCTCGATTCCGGCCGCGATGATCGTCACCGGCCATAACTGCTGGTAGCGCGAGATGTGGATGATGTCGAACTGCCCCATGACGAGAAGCGCGCCGGTCAGGATGAACATCAGCGGAAGCAGCAGTTGGCCCGGATGAACTGTTCTCATTTGCTCTACCTCGAAATCCGATAGTAAAGGCTTCCGGGACTTGCCGCAGCCGGTTTTCGGTGAATGCCGCCCGGTTACCGGTGAACGCCGCGGGCATTTTTTTCAACGCGCACAACGGACCTTCGGCCTGTGCGCTCGACCGCATACCTGACCAGGGCCGCCGACCGGTATATGGCATGGACGAATTTCCCATAGGGCATGGTCAGAAACAGCGCGAGAACGATTCCCAGATGAAGGACCAACAGAAAGCTCATCGAAGCCGTTTGCCGCAGAGCCAGCAGCGCGAGCCCGGAAGCCGCGGTGAGAAGAAGCAGCACGGTAAAGGACGAGCGATGCTTCATTCTTACCATCCCCAGCGTTCCGGCGAGCAGTGAGAGGCCGCCGGACGCGCCGAGGATGACCGGTACGCTGAAATATCCGAAGGGCGACCGCAAGCCTAATGCGTCTTCGTAGAAAGCCGCAGTGCAGGTGGAAGCGAAGCAAAGCGCGAATCCATAGAACGTCAGATGATGGAACCAGCGACGCGGGCCCCGGTCGAGATAACGAAGCGTCAGCACGTCGCGCAACGGTGTTGCGATGAACGCGGGCGGCTGGCCGCATTCGCGCCAGAACCTGACCAGACCGGCTCCACAGATCGCGATTACCAGACCCGAAACGATTCCGAATAACCCGACCATAACGGCTTTGGGGATCACGCTGTAGAAATTTCCGCCGCGCCCGGCGAGCAGGGCGGGCACGATCAGGCCGACAGAAATGAGAATCCAGTTCGGAATCGGCCGCGGCCACGCGTACTGCCGGTACGATTCATTCCGGATACGCTCCAGAAGTTTCGGTACGTCAACACCGAATTCGTGCGGCGGCGCATACTGGCAGGCATCGAGGCACTCTCCGCAGTTGTGGCAAAGATTCGCCAGATAGTTCACATCGGCAGCGCGGAAGCCCGGCATCCGTTCCATAGCCGGGAAAACGGCGCAGTAGCCTTCGCAATACCGGCAGGCGTTGCAGATACGCAGTATGCGCTCGGCTTCGATGAGATCACCGGGCTGCACTGGCTGCCTCGCGTCCCGCAATTCTGCCGAACACCGTGCCGATCGTCATACCGATCCCGGCCAGATATCCTTTGCCGAGAACATTGCCCGCCATGATTTCTCCGGCGGCGAAGACATTCGACATCCCCTGCACCGCGGCATGTTCGTTCACTTTCAGGCCGAGGTACGTGAACGTAATCCCCGGCCGCAGCGGATATCCGAAGAAGGGCGGTGTGTCGAGCGGCTGCGCCCAGTTGGTTTTGTCGGGATCGAGGCCATACGTGCGGCAGCCGTCCAGTCTGGTGTGATCGAATGACCCGGGCATCGCTGCTTCGTTGAATCGCCGCACGGTCGCGCTTAAACTATCGATCGGCAGATCCAGCTTGGCGGCCAGGTCTTCGACCGAAGCGGCTTCGATGGCGGGAAACATGGACGGCATGAATCGCCCCACTGCCTTTGCGTCGAAGATCGACCAGGCGATCTGATCCGGCTGTTGTGCCACGAGACGCCCCCAGATGGCATACCGCTTCGGCCACAGGTCTTCGCCCTCGTCGTAGAACCGGTCGCCGTTTTTATTGACGACAATTCCCAGCGGCAGGCAATCCAGACGCGTCACGATGCCGCCGTCGAACTTCGGCGCTCGTGCGTCGATGGCGACGCAATGGCACTGCGTGGGGTCGCCGACGGGTTCAGCTCCTTTGTCGAGCAGCAGCCGGAGCAGTTTCCCTTTATTGAACGGCGTGCCGCGCACGATGAAGTTCGCCGCGGCATCTCCCCACGCTTCCTTCAGCCATTCGAGGTTGGCTTCGAAACCTCCGGCGGCGGCCACGAGCGTCCTGGCCCGAATCTCGTTCCGCTCTCCGCCCACCAGGACCGTTGCGCTCTCGAACCGCCCGCCTGCGAACTGTAAGCCGATCACTTCGGTGTTGTAGCGTACCTCGACGTTCTTCTTCTTCGCCGCCGCGTAATACGAGTTGAGCAGCGCTTTCCCGCCGCCGAGGAAGAACGCATTGGTCCGATCCAGATGCAGCGTGCCTCCCAAAGCCGGCTGGAATCGTGCGCCATGACCCCTCATCCAGTCGGTGACACACGCCGACTCACGAATCGCGAGACGCGCCAGCGTTTCATTCGTCTGACCCTCGGTGACGCGCATCAAGTCGGCGAAGTACTCTGCTTCCGGATAGGCGTCGCTGTCCATGCGTCGGAGATTGCGCGTGTGCCGGCTGTTGCCACCCCGAAATTCGGGCGGCGCGGACTCGAGCACAAGAACGCTCGCGCCGCACTCTCGCGCGCTGAGCGCCGCGCACATCCCGGCGTTCCCGCCACCCACGACCAGGACATCCACCACGGGTTACCGCTTCGCCCGGCGCCGCAGATCGAGAATGAGCAGCATCACACGTGTTTCCAGATCGCTACGAACCGCGCGGAATCGCTCGATCGGCGCGCCCATCGGGTCCTCGACCTGCCATTCGATCAGCCGCTTCGGGGGCGGTCCCGGCAACGGATATCCGGACATGTTGACGACGATATCGCACTGCGCGGCTTCGCGAGCATTGTAGAAACGCGGCTGGTGGCGGGACACGTCGATATCCAGTTCGCGCATGGCCAGCACGGTGTTGCCCGTGACAGTTTCGACGGGCGCGATACCGGCGCTCGATGCTGTGAGGACGTCGCTGCCGTAGTGATTCGCCAGCGCCTCCGCCATCGGGCTGCGGCACGTGTTGCCAATGCAGACGAAGAGTACGCGCTTCAGAGTTTGCTCAGGAATAGCTTGTGTACCCGTGAATCCTCGGTGAGTTCAGGATGGAATGTCGCGACCAGATGCCTGCCCTGTTCGACCAGCACGGGGTCACCTTCGTATTCTGCCAGAACCTTGACGCCGGGGCCGGTGCGACGGATGATCGGTGCGCGTATGAACACGGCCTCCAGGTCTCCTTCGTCCATGTGAATCGTGGCGACGCGGCTGTCGATCTGACGCCCGTAACCGTTACGCTTGACTGTGAGGTCCACGACGCCGAAGCTTTCCTGCGCGGGGTTCTCGACTTCTTTTGCGAGAAGGATGGCTCCTGCGCATGTGCCGAATACCGGCTTCTCACGCGCGAAGTTCTGGAGGGGCTCTCTGAGATCCATGAAATCGATGAGCTTGAGCATGGTGGTGCTCTCGCCGCCAGGAATTATGAGCCCGTGGATGTTCTCGAGCTCTGCGGCCGTTCGCACGAGGACCGGTTCAGCCCCGGCACGCTGCAGCGCTTTCGCATGGGCTTCGAAATCGCCCTGCAGCGCGAGTATGCCAACGCGCGGCATTCTCTGATCGCGTACAACGGATCCCTCAGCCTGTGCGCGCAACTACCAGCCTCGGGTCTGCATCAGCTCCGCGTCGGGAAGCTTCGAAATATCGAGTCCCGGCATGGCCATCCCGAGTTCTTCGCTGGCTTCCAGCAGTTTCTGCGGATCGTTGAAGTAGGTCGTCGCCTTCACGATGGCTTTGGCGCGGGCTTCGGGATCTTCGCTCTTGAATATGCCCGAACCGACGAACACGGCTTCCGCGCCCAACTGGAGCACGAGCGCGGCATCGGCAGGCGTGGCGATTCCGCCCGCGGAGAAATTCGGCACGGGCAGCTTTCCATGCTGCGCCACCCACTCGACCAGCTCGAGCGGCGCGCCGAGATTCTTCGACTCGTGCACCAGCTCTTCTTTACCCAGAACCGTGAGCTGCTTCATTTCCTTGATAATTGTGCGGATGTGCCGCACGGCTTCGACGATATTTCCCGAGCCCGCTTCGCCTTTGGTACGAATCATGGCCGCGCCTTCGGCAATCCGCCGCAATGCCTCGCCGAGATTCCGCGCGCCGCACACGAATGGCACTTTGAAATTGCGCTTGTCGATATGGTGCTCTTCATCGGCGGGGGTGAGTACCTCGCTTTCATCGACATAATCGACGCCGAGGGCTTCGAGAATGCGCGCTTCCGTGAAATGCCCGATGCGCGCTTTCGCCATGACAGGAATCGAAACCGACGCCATAATCTCGCGGATCTTGCTGACCGGCGACATGCGCGCCACGCCGCCTTCCTTGCGGATATCCGAGGGCACGCGCTCCAGTGCCATCACGGCCACTGCGCCGGCCTTCTCCGCGATTATCGCCTGCTCGGCGTTGACGACGTCCATGATGACGCCGCCTTTCAGCATTTCCGCCAGACCGACCTTGAGCCGGTATGTTTCGTCCTGCAGCAACATCTGTGAGTGAATCCTCTCTTTCATTTTTAGCAGAAGCGCGTCGATAGAATAGTTTCCTGATGCGGAAAAGCCGGGTAGCGGTTCTGCTCCTCGTGATCGCCGTCTCTCTCGGCGGGGCTAAAAAGAAAAACGCCGACGACACGACCGAGACGCTGGAACTGCCCAAAGACCCGCCGCTCGTCGCCATCGGCGAGACCAGCCGGCTGGTGTTTCATGTCTCCCCGCTTTCGGCCAAAGGTCTGCTGACTCAGCAGACGCGCGATGCGCTGAAGGCGATTCTCAAAATGAACGGCGGCGCGCCGGTGGTTCATATCCGCGCGTTTGTGGCGGGGAGCGGCGATCTGCGCCGGGTGCCGCAGATCGTGAGCGAAGTGCTCACTGAGAAGAAGATGCCGCTGCCGTCGGTGAGCGTGATTCAGGCGGGCGCGCTGCCGCTTCAGGGAGCGCAGGTGGTGCTCGAGGCGGTTTCCGAAGCCAAACGGCCGGTGAGTACTGATGGACTGAGCTTCCTCGCGGCCACGAATCCCGAGGCGGTAGCAGCGCCGGTCGAGGTTACCTGCTACGTCAGCGATATCGCGTCCGCAGCCAATATCGCGGCGCGCTTCGCCGGGGCCGCCGCCGACGTGGTACAGACGCAGCGCTCGCCTGGAGCAGCCGCTCCGCAGTGCGAAGCGATTGCGCGCGGCGGAAGCGCGCGCGCGGCGCGACTGGCGTTCACGGGTACGCATATTGCGCTCGGCACCGATGAAAAGGCCACGCGGCTCGCGTTCCAGCGTATGGACCGTGCACTGACTGATGCCGGTATCCAACCCGCCGATATCGTCATGACGCATCTGTATCCTCTTTCTGCCCGGATAGGCGACAGGGCAAAGACAATTCGCGCTGCGCCGAATCCGGTCTCGGTGATTCCGTTCGAGGGTGTGGCCGCGATAGACGGCGCTTTCGCAGTCGACGCTATAGCTGCTTTGAAGTAGCTTCCTCCGCCTTCGCGACGGCGGCCCGGATGTCGTCTTCTTTCGCCGAGCCGGCGAATCGCTCGACAGTGTTGCCATTGCGGTCCAGCACTAACGTGACTGGCAGGGCATCCATTTCTCCGGAGCCGATCCCGACCGTGTACTTCATGGGGTTCTTGGCGAGAAACGGTTTCACGGCTTCGGCGCCGTCCTGATCCATCGAGATGCCGACGACTTCAACACCTTTCGCGCCGAGATCGTCGTGAATCCTGTTGAATTCCGGGATCTCCGCGCGGCAGGGTACGCACCAGGTGGCCCAGTAGTTGAGCACGACGACTTTGCCTTTCCAGTCGGCTGTGGAGAGAGAAGCGCCGTCGAGGGTCTTGAACGGCGTGCCGTCGAGCGAAGCGCTGACTGTCGGAGCCGGAGTCGCGGTGCCTTTGGTGTTCAGGAATGCCAGGTACTCTTCCGGCTTGCGCGTCAGGCCGGGGAACGTGGCGACCACATTCTGGTTGGGGTCGTAGAGCACGTAGAAGGGCTCGGCAATGGTCTGGAATTTCTCCTCCTCCAGCTTCTGATTCGACTGCGATGCCGCGTCCGTGCCGTCGGTGTAGAGGTCAACCAGCACCATGTTCTTCATTACCGCGGCCACCTCGGGTTTGGTGAACATGTTGGCCTTCATCCAGTGGCAGTTGGTGCAGGCGTAGCCGGTGAAATTAACCAGCACGATCTTTCCTTCGGCTTTGGCTTTGGCGAACGCGCCCGCCAGATCGTTCTCGACCCAGGCGAGTTCGCCCGATGACGCACCGCCGCCTAATGAATTCGATGTGGCCGGCGGAATATAGGCTTCGATCTCGCCCAGCTTCGAGCCGAACATGCCGGGGACCAGGCTCAGTCCGAATACGACGAGCACGAGGCCGAGCAGAAGGCGGGTGACGCCGAGTTCAGCATCCTTCGCAATGCCGGGGAGCCGCACGAATCCGAGCAGGTAGACGCCCGCCATGGCGAACAGCACGACCCATGCGGCGAGGAAGCGTTCGCGTGTCAGGAAGCCGGTCTGCAGTACGGCGTCGAGGCTGTAGAGATACTTCAGCATCGCAGCGAGCACGATGAAGCCCATCACGACCTTGACGCGCGCCAGCCATTCGCCCGAACGCGGCAGCTTCTTCAGGTACTTCGGGAAAAGCGCGAGAAGGAAGAAAGGCAGCGCGAGGCCGGTGGCGAAGACCACCATGCCGAGCACGGGCCGCAGTTTCTCGGCGCCCACGGAAGCCGCAAGCAGCGTGCCCATGAAGGGTCCGACGCAGGCGAATGAAGCCAGCGCGAAGGTCAGGCCCATGAGTAGCGTGGCGAACATGTTGCCGGTGCCCGAGGCCGCGTTCAGCTTCGTGAGCAAGCCGGACGGGATGGTGATTTCGAAGGCGCCGAGCAGGCTGAGCCCGAATACGAAAAAGATGAGCTGAAATGAACCCGTTGACCCAGGCGTTGGAACCAAGCTGCACGACGGCGGCTGGGCCGAGAGCGAGCGTCAGGATCAGGCCAAGCGCGCTGAAGAATGCGATGATGCCGAGGCAGAAAGTGATCGCAAGCCGAACGCCGCCGCGCTGTCCAATGAAGTAGGACATCGTGATCGGGATCATCGGGAACACGCAGGGCGTGAAGATGGCGGCGAGCCCGAAACCGAATGCGACCAGGAGGAACGCGGCGAGGCTGTCCGTGTTGGCGGCGGCGGTTGAGGCGACCACGGGCGCTGTTTTTGCGGCGGACGGTTTGGCTTCGATATAGCCGCCGGGAATGTTGACGGCCGCGACTGGTGCGCCGGCTGCTATGGTCAGAGGAGCACTCACCTGACGTGTGCGCGGCGGGATGCACTGGGTTCCGCTGCAGGTCTGATAGCGGGGCACGAACGTGATTGTTACTGGTCCGGCGGGCAGGTCCTTCTTAAGTTCGATGCGCGCGAGGAAGGTCTGCTTGCCCTCGTAGGTCTCCGTATCAGCGTTGAAGTTCGGATCGAACTTACGAATCGGCGGCGGCTGGAAAATGGTGAACTTATCCACTGCCGGGCTGTTATCGATCGTGATCGTCGTCGGAATCGGGCCAGGCGGCGTGGTGAGCGAATACATGTGCCACGCGGGAACGATCGTGGCTTCGAGACGCCCGAGGACCGTGGCGCCCGGCGCAGCGGAAGACTGATCGAAGGACAGCGTCCACTGGGCGTGGTTGAACTTCTCGCTTTGAGCCAGAGCACTCGAAGCAAGCAGGATGAGAACGAGACCACGCATATAAGGTTTACCCCGCTGCTGCTGTCGCGTATTCGCGCAACTCTTCTTCGATGCGCTGATTCATGTTGCTGGATGCAAAATCCGCAGCGACGCGGATGGCGTTTTTGATGGCGTTGGAATCGGAGCGTCCGTGGCAGATGATGCAGACGCCCTTGAGGCCTAAAAGCGGGGCGCCGCCGTATTCGGCGTAGTCGATGCGCTTTTTGAAATCGCGGTAGGCTGAACGGGACAGTGCATAGCCGATCTTGCGGGTCACGGTTTCGGCCAGAGCTTCGCGCAGCATGATGCGAATCATCTCCGAGAGACCCTCGCTGACCTTCAGCGCGACATTACCCACGAAGCCGTCGCACACGATCACGTCCGCATGCCCGGAATAGAGATCGCGCCCCTCGACGTTGCCGATGAAATTGATCGCCAGCGTTTTCAGCAGAGGCGTGGCATCACGGGTCAGCGTGTTGCCCTTGTGCTCTTCTTCGCCGATGGACAGAAGTCCGACGCGGGGACGTTCGATCTTCAATACGAGGCGCGAATAAATCTCGCCCATCAGGCCGAACTGCTTGAGCATGGCGGGCTCGCAGTCGACATTCGCGCCGACGTCGAGGACGACGACAGGAGTGCCCTTGTGAGTCGGAAAGACGCCGGTCAGGGCAGGGCGGTCGACGCCCGGCACCTTGCCGAAGACCATCTTGGCGATGGCCATGCAGGCGCCGGTATTGCCGGCTGAAAGGAAGCCATCCGCCTTGCCGGAAGCTGCCAGACGCGCGCAGACATGCATTGAACTGGCCTTCTTGCCGCGCGCCGCGGTAATGTGATCATCCATGGTGATGCGCTCGGAGGCGTGTACCACTTCAATAGGAAGCCCGTCGATATTGGCGTGCGTCTTCAACTCACGCTCAACGGTCTTCGCATCACCCACCAGGAGGACACGATGCCCGTACTCTTTAGCTGCCCGGATGGCGCCTTCTACTTCCGGCACAGGGGCTTTGTCGCCCCCCATCGCGTCTACTGCGATTGTGACCATTGGGCCTGGGGGCGTTACTCCGCAGTAGTTTCGATGACTTCGCGGCCCTTGTACTGCCCGCAGTGCGGACACACGCGGTGCGGCACTTTCGGCTCGTGACAGTTGGGGCACTCGGAGTGCGCGGGGCGTGACAGGGCGTCGTGGGCGCGACGGTTCTGGGTGCGCGCGTTGGAGTGTCTGCGTTTCGGATTGGGCATGGCGTTCCTTATTCTCGCGCACAACGGACCCTTCGGCCTGTGCGCTTCTTCTACTTTCTTAAATGTGCAAATCTCTTAAAGCCATCCATCGATCGTCTCCCGACGGAGGATGACAACTACATTCTGTCTCGTTGCGGTTCACGCCGCACATCGGGCAGATGCCTTTGCAGGCAGCGCTGCATACGCGTTGCATTGGGAGCTGCAAAAGAACCTGCTCCCTTACGATATCTTCCAGTTCGAGGCCGGGCAATTCATAGAATCCCATTTCAGCCTCACCTTCGTCGATGGCCACTTCCTCTTCCGGTTCATCTTCGAGCGGCTTGTAGAAGAGGTCGAACGGCGCGTCGATCGGGAAGGACGTCCCGCCGAGGCATCGATCACATTCGACTTCGAGTTCCGTGCGGATGCGCCCGTGTACCCGAACTTCACCGCCGGTATGAGGCAGCAACTCCGCTACCCCTTCGGCCACCAGAGGGGTTTTCTGCTTCACACCGGGATCCGAAAAATCGAACCCATTTGGCTCCCAGGTCTCCGCAAAAGGCAACTTGCGGACTTCCATCTCCTTAACGCTCAGCAACATGGATGTCCTCTGGGAAAGCTTGATTATAGCATGTTCAGGCCGGCGTGTTGGCGCGGAGGAAGTTCGCGATCTCTTCGATCTCGCCGGTCGACAGCCGGAAATCGGCCGCGCCGACTACACCGTCCACCTGCTTCGGCGCGCGCAGCCCGACAATTGCGCCGGTGACCTCGGGCCGGCGCAGCACCCAGGCCAGTGCCACTTCGCCCGGCGTACGCCCGTGCCGGTTGCCAATGGCACGCATCCGCTCGACCAGATTCAGGTTGCGGGTGAGCAGCGGCTCTTTGAAGTTCACCGTGCGCTGGCGGAAATCGTCCGTCGGCATCTGTGCGATGCGCTCGCGAGTCATGGCGCCGGTGAGGAGGCCCGACTTCATCGGTGAATAAACGATGACACCGATGTTTTTTGCGGCGCAGCAGGGGAGAACATCGGCTTCGATCTCGGGCGAGAGGATGGAATATGGCGGCTGGTTCGAGGTGATCGGCGCGATGTTCTCGATACGCGCGATGTGCGCGGGCTTAAAGTTGGAGACGCCAATCCAGCGGACTTTGCCGGCCTTCTGCAGTTCGGCGCAGGCGGCCCAGCCGATTTCGATGTCAGGCTCGGGGTCGGGCCAGTGAATCTGGTAGAGGTCGATGGCGTCGATGCCGAGGCGGCGCAGGCTGTCTTCGCACTCGCGAATGATGGAGTCCCGTTGCAGGCTCCGGCTGGGTTCGCGTTTTTCATCCCAGACGATTGAGCACTTGGTGAAGATGTAGGGGCGGTTAGTGCGCCCTTTGATGGCCCGTCCGACGATTTCTTCCGAATGGCCCAGGCCGTAGGCGGGCGCCGTGTCGATCCAGTTGATGCCGCGGTCGAGGGCGGCGCGGATGGCGCCGAGCGAATCGTTGTCATCCTGCGGGCCCCATGAAAAGGTGAGACCGCCGCCGCCGATGGCCCACGCGCCGACGCCGAGCGGGGTGATGTTTAAGTCGCTGTTGCCAAGTTTCCGGGTCTGCATGCCTTAAGGAAGCATAGCGTGGCGGGTTCTCGGCGGATGGGAGTATACTCCCAGGGAGTGAATCGTCCATGAGCAAAGTGACAGTTACAGATTCAACGAACGTCAGCCTGAGTGCGGCGCCGGTAAATCCGCAGCCCCGGTCCGCCGCTGTCAAGTACGGCCAAAGCCCCGAGCTCAGGCTTATTCCGGCCAAAGAGCTGATTGACGTGCTTGCCGTGCCGCTTGCCCGTGAGGCCGCCACTCCGCTCTCGCTGGGCGTCGCGGTTGGGCCGGCCTTCAACTTTGGAAGTGGCGAGCCGCAGCTTTCGATTGCCGCGGGTGCGGCAGCCGCCGTCCACGTGAATACAAAGAAGGGGGCCGACCTGTTCAGCGACAACCTTTACAAGTCGCAGATCACGCTGAAGGACGGCGAAGGTTATTTGTCGCTGGCACTCACCGGTTCTGTAACCGGCAAGGACTCTCAGTGCAAAGGCGATATAACGCTGGGTCTGGATGCCGGGTCCTCGGTCACCTTCGAGTTTTTCCGCAAGTTCCAGGTAAGCGCCGCGACTCCCCTGGTGGGACAGGCACTGGGTGAGGCCGTCTCCAACTTCATCATTCCGGCAGATGTTACGGATCTGGCCGCGCTCGCTCCGGGCGATATCGCGACATGCTCAGGAAAGCGAAGTCTCAAGGTTTCGGGAGAATTTGCGGTCAGCTATTCCGCTGTGCCGCTCGCCACGCCGAATCTGCCCCTCGCCGGCAAACCAATCCAGGTCAACACGGGAGCGCAGCTCGACATCAAAGGCTGCTATGAGATTACCTCCAACTGGCAGATCCGCAGCCGCGCGGTGACGAGCGGCCTTATCGAGCTCGGCTTCTACAAACAGGAAGGGAGCGACTGGGAAATCGGCGTCTCCGCATCGGCCGGTGCCGGCGTCGGCGTGGGCAGCACCGACCTGCTGACCGAGGCGATCAAAAAACTCAGTAAGAATCCGGAGGCCGACAAGAAACAACTCGACGCCGCGGGATTGAAGCCCGATGAGATCGAAGCCATCAATAAAGCCATCTCCGACAGTGTGGAGCACAGCATCCACGCCTCGCTGAGTCTTGACCTGAAAGGCCTCACGAGCGATGAGGCCGCTTTTCTTTACACCATAGAACTGGCCAAGTTGAACGCGGACACGTCAGCAGCCGTGGCCGCTGCGCTTGGCGGAGATCTTACCGCGATGGACCGTCTGAATCCCGAGGCTCAGGAAAACGGTCTCGTAGGACCGGGCCTGACGCTGGTGCGCAGCATTCTGACCCGCACGAAAGAAAGCGGGGCGACATTCAAAATGAACTTCATCGGCCTGTTCAATTTCCTGTCGCTCGCCGATTTCATATCTAAGTCGCAGGTGATTCATGAGCCTGCCAGCGGCGATGTCATTTTCAGCGAGACCGCCAGCGGTCAGCGCATAGGAGTCATTACGCTGCCCCAGGAGCAGCAGAAGCTCCGCAAGTTAATCTTTGATTCCATTCTCATGACCACTACTTACCGCAGCGGGGGCGCACTCGAGGCCATGAGCATGGAGTGCTCAGCCGTTCACTTTGCGCTGCATTCCTCGACCGACGAACATACGATGTCGGACTATCTCGATTGGTTCGTCGCCCTGCGGTTACTGGACCTGGCGGGTAAGGCCGCCATTCTGCAGTCGTTCCATGGCACCGGCAAGTCCACCTGCACGGTCCGGGTTGCCTTTAATGACGACGCATGCAAGGCTCTGTTCGTTGATCCGGGGACCGGGAAGCCAGGACTGTCCGCATACTACGTCAACCTCGGACGCAGCGCGCTGAAGCCGCTGCTTCTGCCGCCACCGGGCGATCAGACCGAGGGAGATAACTATCGCCCCGAGTTTCTCGACAGCGATGTTATCTGGAATCAAATCGAAGGCTCGACAGATATCGCCCGGGTCATGCAGAAAGAGAAAGGCTGGCAGCTTAGCGACCCGCGCGTCCAGTTCCTTGCGACCGACTATAAGACAATTGAGTGGTGGGCAGACGCCATGTCGTCCACCGCGGCCAAGGTCGCCGATATGCAGACTTTCCTGCAAAGCGCCGACCCTGCGACCGTCGAAACGAATAAGACTTTTATTGCGAAAAAGGCTGACGTCCAGCAACACGTTATGGGGCTGGTCAGGAACAGTCCTATGAGCTTCGATCAGCCGTTTGGTCTGGTCGCCCTGGACCGGGCTGCCGGCAGCGCCGCTGTAGCCAGTGGCAAGCTGCTCTCGGGGGCGATCAATGGGGAGTTCGGCGCGCTGGTAAAGACCGCATAAGCAGTTCGGGCCAGGAGGCTGCTGAAAGACGTTTCTTGCCACTCCCTTACGGTCGCGGTTCGGAAAAGCAGGTTCTGATTCCGCAGTGGTTAGTGAACCGCGCGCGTCAGCAAGCGGCAACGAAAAGAGCTTTTTCAGCAGCCTGCCAGTCGTCAGGGGCGGCCGTCGTCGATGGCGAGCCAGGACTTGGCGCATTCCTCCACGACTGTGAGATACTTCCGGACTTCCGGTTTGCCGACCACCCACGGGTTGGGTTCGCCGGCCTTACGCGCTTTGGTCCGCTCCAGCCTTGTCAGCGCATCGTTGTATTCGGTGTGGTTGCCGATAATCACGTCGGCGCCCGCTGCCGTCGGCGATATCCTGGAAGCGGGCCGCGTTCGAAATGTAGGACTGCAGCATTTCCTTTGACGTATTTCCGCTCAGGGCCGTCCCGCCCCACTCCATCGCCAGATGCGGCGCGCCGTGATCCTTCACCGGAACCAGGAAGGAAAGAGTACCGCCGGTGTGACCGGGGGTGATGTAGATCGTAATGGTGGTATCGCCCAGAGTCAGCTTCTGTCCGTCCGTGGCGTCCATATCATGCGTGTATGGAGTGGCTTCCCGCGCGGCCAGTTCCCAGTCTTTGGGCGCCAGGATGACGTGCGGGTGATAAGTGTCCTGCAGAAACTTGACTGCGCCGTCGTGATCGCCATGCGCATGGCTGACGACGATGTATTTGATATCGGCGGGATCGAGACCCAGCTTCTTCATGCCATCCACGATTTCGTCCTGGGCGGCGTAACCGAACAGGGTATCGATCAGAATGATGCCGGCGGAGGTCTTCACGGCCCAGGCGCTGTTCATCTTCGTGGTCAGCATATAGAGGTTGTCAAAAACCTGCCCGCCTTCGGCATACCAGTCTTCGCGCGGCGGGGTGACGCCACGTCCACCGGGACCGCGGCCTCCCGCACGCCCGGGCCCTGGGGCGCCGGCGCCGCGGGCCGGACCGCCGCCCGGCGGGTTGGCGGTCGGTTCCGGGAAGATGGCAGCCGGGCAGGCGAGGTGTGCGGCGCCGGTGTTATTCGAGTTCAGCAAAGCCGTCGCGGCAGCTTTGTGGGCTGTTCCGGTATCGGCTGACTGTCCAAAAGCCGCGACGCTCAGGAGAACCGCCAGTGGAACCAAACGGGCAATCTGCATCGTGCGATAGTCTATCGCATCTTTGAAACGGTGAATCACCGTACACTGCTGTTACGACCGGAATTGGCTAAAATTATGGAGGTGTCCGACTGACGTGGGCGCCGCACGCGGGCGAGGGACGACATGAGGAAATCGTGGATCAGATTCATTGCCACGGGCTGCTTTGTGACGTCGGCTTTCTGCCAAAGCCCGGCTGCCACAAAAAACGCCACGCTCACGACAACAGCGATCATTGAGATGACCCGGTCGGGTCTGCCCGAGGACATCATCATCGCGAAGATTCGCACCGAACCGAAGCGCCTCGAAGTCACCACGGATGACCTCATCGCACTGAAACAGGCCGGCGTAGCGGACAGCGTAATCCGCGCCATGCTGCTCGGCCCGTCTGCAAAAGCGGATGCACCCGCGCCTGGGTTCAGCTATTCCGCGCCGCAGGATCCGAACGATCCTTTGGCGCCGCACGATCCCGGAATCTATATGATGTTCCCGGCGCGCGATGGCGAGAGGGCCAGGCTCGTGCTAGTCGAAAGGGCAGGACCCGACCGCAGGAAAACGGGAAACATTTTTGCTTCGGCGATCACGTACGGCATCGTAAAGATGAAAACGGTGGCCGAGATTTCCGGCCCGCACGCGCCGCTTAGGACAACCGACGCAAAGCCGGAGTTTTACATGTACTTCCCGCCCGTGGGCAATCTGGGCGCGGGGAACAACGTCACCAGTCCGGAGCAGTTCACGCTTCTGGCACTGGACGATAAGAAAGATCATCGCGAGATGACAGTCCTGAAATCCGGATTTACGGGCGCCAGCTTCGGAAACGACGAAAAGATGACTGTCAGGTTTAACGCCGAGAAGATTCGGCCGTACGCTTACCGGGTGGCGCCGGATGTCGAGCTCAAGCCTGGCGAGTATGCCTTCGTCGCGGCCCCCGGCTCTGTAATGGTTTTCGACTTCGGCGTGGACAGCAGGTAAGAAACCGCTGCGACGGCGCTACCTGGCGCGTGGATAGTTCCGGTCGCCTTCATTCCAGTGCTGGATCATGCCCGTGACTTTCCCTGCGGCGTCTTTCACGAAGTCCACCCCGGTGCCTTCCATCGTGAAGCTCGATTCCGAATGTGCCAGGAGCGGTATATTTCCCGACCCCATGTTGATCATCAGCCGGCCGCCTTCCACCGAGACAATCGGCGTGACGGGCCCTGTCCCGTATTTCCCGGTATACTGTGCGAGCACCTCCGCCGGAACGCGGAACTCCTCGCCGCTCCTGCCGATCAGATGTTTTTTGTCGCGCTCGTTTTCACACACGTACTCGATCAGGTCACCCTCCGGCATCAGGTCGAATTTCACCGCCTGCGTCCAGGGCCGCTTGTAGGCCTTCGGGTCGTCGAACGTCACCTGAAGGTCGATGTGTCCGTAATCCACGCGACGATAACGCTCCGTCACGCGTAAGGCCTCCGTATGCGGATGGCCCGCCAGGTCGAGTGACGTCCGGTCGTTGTAACCCACGGTGGTAACGACGAGGGTGTCTCCGTCCCAGCGCCCGGTCGAGTAGCCCATCCAGGTCGGATTGGGATCCGCCGGCAGCGCGCGCCCATCGGTGAAAATCTGCCGATAGATGGTCTGGTACTCGTAGAGAAGAGCAATCATCCCGGGCGTCTGCATGATTCTGAACGGAAGGTTGCCGACCCCGATGCCGGCTTTCGGACCCGGCGGAAGACAATTGATTCCGTCCGTGTCGTTGCGGTAATTCTCCTCGCGCTGTTTGAGGAGCGCGGCGGCCCAGGGCTGCATCTCGTCGGGCTTCAGATCCCCGGCCATGTAGAACAACGATCCCGAGTTCTCCACGACCCAGACTCCGGAGAGATCCGGTTTGCCATCGGCGGACCGGGGCGGGGGTGCAGAGAGATCGGGCTTTCCGTCCGATGTTCGCGGGACCCCGGGGGTCGCGTGCTTCGGCCACTGTGCCGCGAGCGAGCCGCTCAACAGGCAGAGAGTTATCGCAATCTTCAGCATGCCCTTGTCGCTTTCCGCCGTGCATTCTGACGGCGTGTCACAGTCTATCAGGATTTCGGCTGAGCCCTTCCTGATGGGCGCGTTCTGATGCGCGCGTTCTCAGTCGAGGCCGCTATTGTTGTGTTGCCGAAGTTCCTTCACCATCTCCGGATGCAGGCCGGTGAGCGTTACAAGCGGCCAGCGGGGTTAACAACCCCGCTGCAGGATGCCATCCCGCCCCACATCAGGCAAGAGACTTCACAGACACAACACTATCGTCCGCCGGCATTGATGTCCTCCGCGCGCGAGACATCCACGGCTTCCCATTTTCCGAAGACAGCCTCGTACGTCAGGCCGGCGACGAAGCCGATCGTCAGACTGAACAGCAAGAGCACATTCAGTCCGCCGTCGTCTTTCATGACAGCCTCCGAAAGACTGGTAATGCCGCGCTGGGCTGTCACCTGCGAAACGAAAAAGAGAATGGCCGAACCTAATCCCGCCCAGAAGCCGTGAGCCTGCGCTTCGGTTATCGAAATGGAGCGATTCATGGGTTGGTGCAGGGTGAAGAACATCGCGCCCGCCATGCCCGAAAAGACCGGGATCGCCGCGAAGCAAAGCGCATATATGGCCAGCCAGAGCACCTTCCCGAACAGGTCCGGGCTTCCGAAAACGCCCAGCAGCGTCAGCGCCGCCGACAACACGCCGAAAACCAGAGCCCGCACCGAGCGCTGGTTTCTGTCCTGCTGCCGCTTCGCTTCCAGTCCGTCCTTCTTGCTCTGAATCCTGACGAGATTGTCGCGCTGGCGCTGCAGGGATCCCACCAGACCGGAGGCACGGTCGTCGCTCCAGGAGGCTCGACCCATCTCCTGACGGTCCGCGGCGTCAATCCACGGTTTATCGGTCAGCATCGCCCAGATCTCTTCGCCGCTGCCTCCGAAAGCCGCCACGCTCACCACCGGCATCCGGTTGGCGAGCGCCACCAGACCCATGGTCAGCGTGGCGTTGCCGCCGCCGATAATCAGTATGCCCTCCACGTCAGGCAGAGACTGATAGTACGAAGCCTGCCAGCGCGGGTTCGCGTCCACGCACGGATTGAACAGCCGCGGGCGTACACTTTGTTCCGGGAATTCACCGTGGACTGCGGGATCCCGGTCGCGCGGATAGATCATCGTGATGCTGTCGTCTCTGGCTTTTGCGTTCCCGGCGTAACCCTCCACGATGTACGCCTCGACGAAGTGCGGGGTGCTGCTGTAGACCATGATCGGCCACTCGGCTTCGGCCAGAGCTTTACCCAGAGCGCGCGCGGCGCCCGCGCCTGCGGCGGCGTTTTTCAGTGGAGGATTGAGGTCGGTGCGGCTCCCATCGATACTTCCGATGACAGCGATTGGCTTCTTAGGCATGAGGGCTCCGCATCCTGCGCGCCAGGAAGCAGGTGCCGGCTGATTTTGCGCTCATCGGGGGATGTCCATGACGAATTATCGTACAAAAAGGCGGCCGGACCCACCGCCGAAATGGCCCGGTGTGCGTTTGTGTGCGGATGATTGATGAGACTAATATTGAATCTGTGTCTGGCATGAAAATCGGATTGGCGCTCGTAGTGCTGGCTGCGTCCGCGCAGTCGCAATGGCTGAATGAGAAGACTCCCGGCGCGCCGCGCAACCCCGACGGAAGCGTCAACCTGACCGGTCCCATCCCGCGCGTCAACGGCAAGCCTGATCTCTCCGGCATCTGGCAGGCTGAAGCCGAACCGCGCGGCCCCGGACTCTTCGGCCTGGGCGAATCCCCCAACTCAAAATACTTCCGCAACATCCTTTCCGACTTCAAACCGGGCGAAGAACCGCTGACCCCCGAAGGCGCGGAACTCATCCGCAAACATGCCGCCGCCGGTCCCTTCGCCGGCCCCAGCTTCAACTGCCTCCCCGACGGCGTGCCGCACGCCGACCTCCTGCCCGAGCCTTTCAAAATCATCCAGACGCCCGGCGAACTAGCCATCCTCTATGAAGTGGAAACCATGTTCCGCCAGATCTACCTCGACGGCCGCAAAGAACCTGTCGACCCGCGTCCCACCTGGATGGGATACGCCACCGGCAAATGGGAAGGCGACACGCTTGTCGTGAAGACGATGGGCTTCAACGACCTCAGTTGGCTCGACGCTCGCGGTACCGGCCACAGTGAAGATCTGCGCGTCGAAGAGCGTTTCCATCGCCGCGACTACGGCCACATGGATATGACGGTCACTGTGACCGACCCAAAAACCTTCACCAGGCCGATAACCTTCAGCTTTGTCGAAGGACTCCTGCCCGACACGGACGTGCTCGAACACGTCTGCGCCGAAGACGAGAAGGACGTCGCGCACGTGAAAGCCGCCGCGGCTAAGTAGCAGGTCCTCCCCGGATTACTGTTTCGGGGGCTCAGGCTTAGCCGGTTCCGGATCCTTATCGCTGTCGTCGAAGACGATCGACGTGTCGGCCGAGTACTTGCGGTAGCTGCGGAAATCGATTTCGTTCTTACTGCCGACGCCGTCTGCGCGCATGATGACCGTGCCGTTCACGGGCAGCAGAAACGCCTGGCCGCTCAGATTCGTGTACCTGTAGTCGAGCACCTGATGAATGTTCTGCACCGGGAACGTCGCCGGCGGTTCGGGTTCCACCGTCACGCGCCAGATCACGTTCGGGCCTTCTTCAATGAAGACCTCGCCGTGAAATGCCGCCGTCACTGTCTCGGTGTCGTTGTGCGAAATGGTTTCGTGCGAATGTGCCTGGTCGATCGCATAAGAGTAAACGTGGAACCAGTGTTTGTTGTCGAGATTTCCCCAGCGCACCCACTGAAACTCGGCATCCGACCCGGGCTCGAAAATCTCCCGCAGCAGCGTGCCGAAATCGCCCCGTGACAGCGCGCCGCCGAACTTCTCGGCCTTGTCCTTACCGTACAGCGAATTATCGTTGTGACTGATCGCTTCGTACTTTTCCTGCTGGTCGAAATAGGTCAGCTTCTCCGCCAGACGATCGCTCGGCGACCACGAACCATCCGTCCCCGGCTTGTAGTGCCGGTCGATGTAACGCCGCGTCACCTGCATGCAGATGAAATCGGGCAGCGTCTTCGAATAGTTCAACGCATAATCGCGTGCTTCGCGGATGATCTTCTGCTGCTCTTCGTAAGTGGGAGCCGCCCGTACTTTGGGCTTCGGTGCGGCGGCTTTCGGCGCGGGCGCAGGCAGTCCTGCCGAAGCCGACGCCAGATTGGTCAAGGCGACGACCGTCTTCGGTCCCGCCCCGCGGCTTCTCAGGTCTTCCACCGTGCGCGGATCCAGCTTCTCGCTTAGCTTCACAGTCGCGAGATAGGCCGCGACGTCCTTATCCATCACCTTCGTGGTGATCGACGAATTGACGAATTCAAGCAGTTTATCGACCGTCAGCTGCTGCTGTGCAAAGCCGGCCATCGCGCATACACACGTCAGAATCGCCGCCCGGAACAAGCCAAACCGCATGAAGCTATTGTCGCATTGGAAACGGAAAAGGTTTCTGGTTCTGAACCGCGACCATAAGGAAGCGGCAGCCAACCCGCTTCGGCCGATACCCGCGCCGCTCCCTCACGGTCACGGTTCGGTAAGTTGCCGTGGCTAATCGCCCGGAATGCCGCCTGGCACCAGAATCCCCGGCCGATGCCGCCCCGCTTGCCGCCGGCTGAATCGGATCCGCAGCCGATCCAGCGACAGATAAATCACCGGCGTCGTAAACAGCGTCAGCATCTGGCTCACGATCAGCCCGCCCACAATCGCGATGCCCAGCGGACGCCGCAATTCCGCGCCCGTGCCGCTGCCCCAGCGCCAGCGGCAACCCGCCCAGCAGCGCGCAGGCGGTGGTCATCATGATCGGCCGGAATCGCAGCAGACACGCCTGGAAGATCGCCTCGCGCGGAGTCAGTCCTTCGTTCCGTTCGGCCGCCAGCGCGAAATCGATCATCATGATGGCGTTCTTCTTCACAATGCCGATCAGCAGAATGATGCCGATCAGCGCGATGATCGTCAGCTCCGTCTGGAACAGCACCAGCGCGATCAGCGCTCCCAGCCCCGCCGACGGCAGCGTCGAAATGATCGTCAGCGGATGAACCAGGCTCTCATACAGAATTCCGAGCACGATGTAAACGGCCAGCAGCGCGGTCAGAATCAGAATCGGCTGCGTCGACGAGCGAATCCTGAAACGCCTGCGCGGTGCCGGCGAATTTCCCGGTGATACTCGCCGGCACGCCCATATCGATTTCGGCTTTGTTGATCGCCGTGACCGCATCGCTCAGCGAGTAGCCCGTCCACCAGATTGAATGAAATCGTGGTCGCAGGAAACTGCCCCTGGTGCGGCAGCGCCAGCGGCGTGATGCCCTGCGGTGAAATGCGTGAACGTCGAAAGCGGCACTGTCAACCCGCGCGGGCGTCTGAACGTAGATCTTATTCAGAAAGTCCGGGCTCTCCCACCATTGCTGCTCGCAGCGCCAGCACCACGTGATACTGGTTGATCGATTTGTACATCGTCGAGACCTGGCGCTGTCCGAACGCGTCGTAGAGCGCGCTGTCCACCGCCTGCGCCGTCAGTCCCAGCCGCGAAGCCGTGTCGCGGTCGACCACCACGTTCGAAGACAGCCCCGAATTCTGCTGGTCGCGAGCTCACATCCGCAATCTCGGGCAGCTGCGAAAGCGCATCCAGCACCTTCGGCCCCCACTCGGCGAGCGCCTTCAGATCCGGCGACTGAAGCGTGTATTGATACTGCGCGTTCGACTGCCGGCCGCCGATACGCACATCCTGATTGGCCTGCAGATACAGCGTTGCGCCCGGCATGCCCGCGGTCGTCCGCCGCAGCCGCGCAATCACCTGATCGGCGGTGTCTTGCCGCACCCCGATCGGCTTCAGCTGCATCCAGATCTGCGCCTGATTACCGCCCGCACCGCCGCCGCTCGTGCCCGCCACCATGTCGACCGTGTCGACATCGGGATCCGCCCGGCACTGCTGCTCGAACCACTGCGCTTTCTCCACCAGCGACTGATACGAAATATGCTGCTGCCCGAGGATCGTGCCCTGCAGCCGCCCGGTATCCTGCTGCGGAAAGAAACCCTTGGGGATCTTGATATAGAGATAAACGCTCGACGCCGAGCGTCAGCAGCCATCACCAGCATCATCGGAACCGAATTCTTCAGCACGACTCCGAGCGCCGCCGCATAGGTCGAAATGATCCACTCGAAGAACTTCTCCGTCGTCTGGTAGAACCATCCGTGCGTCGTGCGCCTCGCTTCATCAGCCGCGAGCACATCATCGGCGTCGCTGTCAGCGAGATCGACCATCGAAATGAAAATCGCCACCGACAGCACCACCGCGAATTCGCGGAACAGCCGCCCCACAATGCCGCTCATCATCAGAATCGGGATAAACACGGCCATCAGCGAGACGCTCATCGAAAGCACCGTGAAGCCGATCTCGCTCGCGCCCTTCAGCGCCGCCTGCATCGGCTTCATGCCCAGTTCCATGTGGCGGGTGATGTTCTCGATCACCACGATCGCGTCGTCCACCACGAATCCCGTGGCGATCGTCAGCGCCATCAGCGAAAGGTTGTCGAGGTTGTAGCCCAGCAGATACATCGCGCCGAACGTCCCGATCAGCGACACCGGCACCACCACGCTCGGGATCAGCGTCGCCCGCCAGTTGCGCAGGAAAAAGAAGACCACCACGATCACCAGCAGGATCGAGATCACCATGTTCTGCTGCGCATCGATCACCGAGGCGCGAATCGTCGTCGTGCGGTCGTTATCCACGTCGAGATGCACCGTCGGCGGCAGCGACGCGCGGAACTGCGGCAGCAGCGCTTCGATCCGGTCGACCGTGTCGATGATATTGGCGTTCGGCTGGCGGTTGCACCTGTATCGTGACTGCCGGGCTGCCCCCGCGCCAGACCCAGGTTGCGCACGTCTTCGTTCCCGTCCACCACGCGTCCCAGATCCGACAGGCGGACCGGCGCGTTGTTGCGGTAAACGACCACCAGGTCCTTGTAGTCCTTCGCCTCGAACAGCTGGTCGGTGGCGAGCAGCGGCATGGTCATCCGGTCATTGCGATAACGCCCCCTTCGGGCTGTTGGCGTTGGCGCCGGCCAGAAAGGAGCCGATCTGGTCCAGCCCGACGTTGTAATGGGAAACCGGCTGCGGATTCACCTCCACGCGCACCGCCGGCAGCGAACTGCCGCCTACGATCACCTGTCCCACTCCCTGCACCTGCGCCAGCTTCTGGGCGAAGATCGACGACGCGATATCGTACAGCTGCGGCCGCGGCACCACGTCGGACTGCAGCGACATCATCATGATCGGCGCATCCGCCGGATTGATCTTGCGATACGTCGGATTCTGCGGCAGATTCGTCGGCAGAAAGCCCGGCCGCGGCGTTGATCGCCGCCTGCACATCGCGCGCCGCCGCGTTGATATCCCGGCTCAGGTCGAACTGCAGCGTGACGGTCGCGGTGCCGATCGAACTGCTCGACGTCATCTCCGTAACGCCTGCGATGCGCGTGAACTGCTTCTCGAGCGGCGTCGCCACCGACACCGCCATAATTTCAGGACTCGCGCCCGGCAGCGAGGCGTTGCACCCGGATCGTCGGAAAATCGATCTGCGGGAGCGGCGAAACCGGTAGCTGCGTGTACGCAATCGCGCCGGCCAGCGTCACGGCAACCGTCATGAGCGTCGTGGCAACCGGCCGGGATATGAACGGGGATGAAATACTCATGCGCGCTATTGATTAAGGAACCGTAAAGACAATTAGGCGCGCCAGAGGCTTCGGAGGTTAACGTCGAACTTTATTTTTAATTTATATAAGGAAACCGCCCGTGATGAACCGCCCATCAGCTTCCGCAGTGGCTTCTATACTGGTAACTATCTGCGGAAGATGAAGAACTTAGCTCTGGTCTTACCTCTGGTCTTAGCTCTGATCCTGGCGTTTGCTTCCGGCCTCGCGGCGGCGCAGCCGGATTCCGACTTTCGCCACGTCCTTTGGGGTATGTCGCAGGCGCAGGTGATGGCGGCAGAAACCGCCAAACCCGCCGAAATCCGCAAGGCGGGCGGCGAAACGATCGTGAAATACGAGCCCGTCACCGCGGAACTGACCGGCCGCCTGATCTACATCTTTGTCGACGACAAGCTGGTCCGCGCCAAGTACATCTCGAACGCCGAACACGCCGCGTACAACGATTTCATCGCCGACTTCCACGCCGTCGAGCCTTTGCTCGCGGAGAAGTACGGCCAGCCCGCCGCCAATCGGGCCATCTGGGACAGCGACGAATTTCAACTCGAGCGCCTTCCTTACCTCGATCAGGACCGCGCCCTGGCCTCGAACATCCTGCCCTCGGACCAGAATTCCGGGCTCTCGGTTTCGCTCGGCTACTTGCGCCTCTATACCGAGCGCCTCACGCCGCGTACACAGATCGTCCATGCGCTGACGGGCGGGGATTCGCACATCGTGCATCAAATCGAATTCAGCAGCGTGGAGCTTCAGAATCTCGAAAAGGCTGCGCTTCACCCGGACTATCATTAAGGGCTGGCCAGACAGGCGGGCGTGCCCGCGCGTTCGTTGAATTAAACCTGCGCGATAAGAAGAAGGAGCTCCCCCGGGACTACATCGCCGAGCCGCCGCTGCTCTGCATCGAAGTGGTCTCCCCCGCCCGGCGTCCGTCAGAAATGCTGGCGAAATGCGCGCGCTGTCACGAATTCGGCGTGCCCTTCTGCTGGGTCATCGACCCCGTGAGCAAGCGCTCCTGGGATGTCCATCTCGCGAAGAGCAGCGCCCGGCTTCACCACAACACGGCCGCATCCGGGCGTGACAAACTGGAACTGCGGAGCGATTCCAGGTAATTGATTCTCAGGACAAATCGGTGACGGCGATCCGCAACCTGATGGCGCGCGATTTCTCGAGACCCGCGCCGGAGACCGAACTCGCCGAATACGTCGTCACCCCCCGCATCCGTGCCGAATACGAGCGCGTGTTTGCGGCCATGGCGGCGGCTCTCGGGTCTCCGGCTACGAACACGGGGATCTGGATCTCGGGATTCTTCGGCGTGGGCAAATCGTCGTTCGCAAATAACATCGCGAGCGTGCTGGCGAACCCCGTGATCGACGGAGCTCCGGCCAGCACTCTCCTCCTCGAAAAGGTTCAATCGAAGCAACTGGCCGAATCCGTGGCTTTGCTGAACCGGAGTGCCCGCTACGAGGTCTTCTCGTTCGACGCGTATCGATTGCCGAAGCCTACCGGCCCGGAGCACCTTGCCGCTGCGATGTACCGCGCTCTGCTCACCGGCCTCGGACTCGCTTTCGACAGCAGTCCCGCCGGCCTCCCGGAACTCGTCGGCAAAGCGTTCGACATGTACGAAGCCCGGCGCGCGGGGCAGGCCTTCGCCTTCATCCTCGAAATGGATCAAACGCCCTGGCTCGCCGTGGAGCATCTGCAAGCCCTCTCCACCGTGGTGGAGGCGTTCTCGGCCGAAAGCCTGAAGCGCATGAAAGCTGGCACCATCCCCGCGCCTGTCTGGATCATTGTTACGGCGCAGCCGCAGCTTCAGGACGGTCTGCCGTGCTTTCCGCTTCACATCGGGCTTAGCCCGGCCGACATGCGGGAAATCGTTACCTGCCGCATCCTGCGCAAAATTCCAGACCAGGAGTTCGTTCTGCGCAAGCTGTTCGCGGAGCGAGGTGAATCGCTCCTGACCAGCGTTCAACTGGAGGGCACCTCCCGCCGCACCGACTTTTCAGAGGATGATTTTGTCCGCTGCTATCCTTACCTGCCGCACCTGATCGATTTCTCAGTCGCGGTCGCCGACGCCATCCAGCGGCTCCCCGATACGCTGAACCGTCCAGGGGAAAACCGTACTGTCGTGAAGCAGTGTTTTGAAATTCTGGCGTCGGGACGGATCGGATTCCGCGATCGCCTGGCGGGCGCGCTGGTGAGCGTCGACCGAATCTACGATCTGGTGGAGGCCAACCTCCCTCCGGAACGGCGCGCGGAGATCGACGACATCTGCCGTCGGTTCGACGCCAACGACGAGCGTCCCGGGTTGGCAGGCCGGGTGGCGAAGACGCTCTGCCTCACCGAGCTCGCGTTACCGGATCTCCCGCGCAGCCCAAAGAACATCGCGGCCCTGCTGGTGCACGAGATGAGCGGAGTGCCTCAGCTCGCCGCGATTGAGGATACGCTTTACCTTTTAAGCGAAGCGCGCTCGATTCGGCAAACCCCGCAGGGCTGGAAGCTTTTCGACTTCGACGAATTGCGGCGCACGGTGGCTGCGCTTGACCCGCTGCGGCGCAAGGTGGGGCAAGTCAATCCCCGCCGCGCCGGATGGCACAACGACCGCATCCAGCAGGTCAAGAAACTGGTGGCGCGCACTCTGTCCTGGTACACCCGTTCGCTGTCCGAATTCAGCGGTGCCCTGTGCAGTTCGCTGGAGCAGATGACCTTGGCGCTCGACCGTCTTGCCACGAATGCGGCTGAGCTGGACCGCCGCGCCATGAACGCGCCAGAGGAGCAACTGGCGATGGATGTGGTTGCGCTGGAAGGCCGCCTGGCGCGGATCGACGGTCACTGGCCTGGTACCGGATCGAACCACCGCACCACATATATTATTGGCCTGTTCGGCACCGGACGCCGCTACCTGAACCAGCTTCTGTTGCGCCACACCGGCGAACGCGCGAAGTATTTCAGAGACACCATCCGCGTGCATCCGGGCCCCACTCCCATGATCTACAGCGGACATGCCACCATCCGCTACCTTTCGCGTGACCAGTCTCCGCCGCCCGTGATGCGCTCCATTCAGGACGCCGTGGCGGCCGGCTTCGCCGACCTGATTTTCATCTA
The DNA here is from genome assembly GCA_963709215.1 of Terriglobia bacterium. Lineage (GTDB taxonomy): Bacteria > Acidobacteriota > Terriglobia > Bryobacterales > Bryobacteraceae > BOG-234. The sequence goes on from CAVPVO010000003.1 coordinate 260,328, forward strand.
TCGTCATCCGCTCGATTCCCTGCTGACGAACTGGGTCTGGTGGCGCACCTACCTTCGCGACAACCGCGCCATCAGCGGAATTCGGGAGGCCTATCCCACCACGGGCGATCTGTGCGCCGATCTGGATGCCCACTTTGCCGAATTCAGCAGCTTCGCAGCGGGAGACCCGAGCTTCTTTGCCGGCTTCCCGGGGCCTCGCTTCCTCTCATTCCCGGAGTTTGTCGAAGAGACCAGTCTTCACCTGCAGTCTGCTCCGCTGGCGTTGCGCCTCGAAGATTTCATCGCCGAGCCGGTCCGGGAATTTCGCAGAGTGCTGAACGTCATGTCGCTCGAGCTCGATCCCGCCGTCACCACTCTGGCTCCGCCCGGCACCAGGCCTTACACGCATCGTTTGGTGAAGGAGCAGTTGCCGCAGTTCAGCAGATTCATCGACAATCTGGATTCCGAAACCAGGGCGCGTATCGATCGGTTCGGCTATACGCTGATCTGAACACGAACGCAGCCTAAAACAGCAGCTTAAGTCCGAACTGTATCTGCCTCGACGCCGTCGATGTGCTCGTGATCACGCCCGCTGTCGGCGACACCCCGCTCGGCGTAAATACCACCGCATTCGGCGTATTGAAATTCGCGTGGTTCAGAATGTTGAAAAACTCCGCGCGGAACTGCAGCCGCATCCGCTCCCGGATCGGCGTGTCCTTCAGCAGCGAGAAATCCCACGTCGCCAGACTCGGCCCCTGCAGCGTGTCGCGCCCCAGGTTCCCGTCGAACCCGCTGTTATTCGGTGGCGCCAGAAACGCCAGCGGGTTGAAATACTGATTCGGATTCCCCAGAATCACCGGCCCGGAAAAGTTCGGATTCACGAACGGCCGCACCGGGTTTTTCGTGTCACCCGTGTTCGACGGGTTGTAGCTGAGCTGCGGCGTAAACGGAAAACCTCCCTGCAGCGTGACAATCGTGTTCGCCGTCCACCCGCTGATCAGGCCGTTCGCAAATCCCGTCGCATTCCCCGCGAACCGCTTGCCATGGCCGACGGGCAGCGCGTATGTGGCATTGAAGATCCCCGTGTTGCGTACGTCGAAATTCGCCAGTCCCTTGTCCGTCGCCAGATTGAACGGATTCGAAGCCACGGCGGGCTCGCCCCCCGAAGTCGTCGGATTCAGTGAACTCCCGTCGTCAATCGTCTTCGAATACGTATACACGCCGCGCACTGCGAATCCGTTCGCGAAGCGGTGGTTCACATCCAGCTGCAGCGCGTTGTAAGTGCTGGTCGCCTCCGAGAAATACGTCCATGTGTTCGCCAGCGCCGCGGTCGGCTTCGTCGCCGACGGCCAGTAGTAGGTACCCGCCGGAATCGCCGACCCCGCCAGCGGCGCCGGGAAGTTCGCCGGATAATTCGCCGGGCACGGCGCTGCCGGACACACTACCGGCAACGGCTCATTCGCATCGATGCCCACCAGCTCGTGATATCCATGCGAGCCCACGTACCCCACCGTCACCGACGTATTCGCCGTCAGCTGCTGCTGCACCCGGAGTGACCACGAAACCAACGTCGGGGTCTGCAGATTGGGCTGCACGCCGCCGGGCACGATATGCGCCGACGCCGGGATGGTTCCCGACTGTGAAAGCGGCAAAGATGACACCGGCACATTCGGAACCGAGTACGTCGTGTTGAACGGCGCTTCCTGATCGGTGCGATATCCCAGCGCGTCCTGCAGGTCGTTGTACATGCCGAAACCGGCCCGGATTACCGTCCTGTTCGAATTATTGAAGGGGCTCCACGCGATTCCCACGCGCGGCTGCGGCAGAAACTTCGCATTGTTCTTCGTGAACACCGAGTTCCCCACATACGGCGTCGCATTGATAATGCCGTTCGTGAAGCCGTAGTTCGAAGCCTGCCCGTTCGCCGAATTCCAGCCGGTCGAGAACTCATCGCGGAATCCGAGTGACACCGTAAAGTTCGGCGCCAGCCGGAAATGGTCCTCGACGAACGCCGCGCCGAAGAGCGACCGCCAGTGCATCGCCGTCGGATTCGGCGTGAAAAGAAGTGTCGCGACATTGTTCTGCAGGAACGTCTGCAGGCTGGTGAAAGTCGCCTGCCCGTACTGACTCAGCGCAAGGATCTCGTTCGACTGGAAGCGCTGGAACCACACCCCCACATCCAGCTGATGCCGGCCCAACGTGATCGAAACCGTGTCTTCATACGTAAACAGGTTGCGCGTAACATGCAGATTGCTGCCGTTGTTGGCACCCGCCAGACTCAGCTGCGCTGTCGGATTCGACGACGAACTGCCTCCCACCACCAGCGCTCCGATCGGATCGCCCGAAAGAAGCCCGGGCAGCGATGCCGCCGGGCTCCCCGGCGTCGGCTCTCCTGTGAAGTAGTAAGCCGCACGCGAGTAGCCCACCCGCGCCACATTGATTGCGTTCGGCGAGAACACATGCGTCTCATCCAGACTCGCCACCTGTTCGCGCAGCCTCAGGATGTCGGTGCTGTACGCGTTGGTGCTGGTCGGCGTGAGGTCCGCGCTGTCGTCCACCGTATAGTTCGCGCTGAGGGCATCCTTCGTCGAGAAAATGTGATCCCCCCGCACCGTCCCGAAATCTTCGCGAATCGTCTGCAGCGGATTATTCAGCGCCTCCGCGATGCCTCCGAAGTCCGGCGCGCCGGGCGTCGGCGTCGGCCACGCGTTGATGAGAGGCGAAACGCCAACGCTCACAAGCCCCGACGCCGGACATGTCGGCGCCGGCGTCACCAGTTTGCACGGCAGCAGCCCCAGCCGGGCGTTCGCATCGGGCACCAGATCGACGCCCGTCTGGTGCAGATGCTGGTTATAGCCCTCAAAATTCGTAAACAGGAATGTCTTGTCTTTCTTAATCGGCGCCCCGATCGATCCGCCGTACTGATTGCGCTGGAATCCCGGCACCGACGCGCCGTCGAAAAAATTCCGCGCATCGAAATCGTTGTTGCGCAGAAACTCGAACAGGGCCCCGTGCACGGCGTTCGTGCCCGACTGCGTCACGATCACCACCTGCGCCCCCGGCCGCTTGCCGTACTGCGCTTCGTAGGAATCGCGCAGCACGTTGAATTCGCGCACCGCATCCACACCCAGCAGCTGCTGGCTGCCGCCGCCCGGCTGCATGTTGTTCTCCGCCGCCCCGGTGAATTCCACACCATTCAGCAGAAACAGATTCTGCTGCGGCCGGTTGCCGTTTACCGAAAAGTTATTGCCGGTGGTCGAATTCGACACGCCGATGCCGCCCGTCTTCTCGTACGTGAAATTCACGATGCCGGGATTCAGCATCAGCAGCAGATCGAAGCTGCGGCCATTGAGCGGCAGATCTTTGATCTGCTCCTCGCCGACTACGCCCGACACATCCGCCGTCGTTACGCTGACCGGCGGCGCATCGCCCACAATTGTGACGGCCGTTTTCGACTCGCCCACCGCGAGCGAAAGATCCACATTCGCATCCTGCCCCACCACCAGCCGCACTCCCTGGCGGACTTGTGTGGTGAACCCCTGCTTCGCGGCCCTGACCTCGTAGACACCCAGCGGCAACAACACGATCTGGTAGTGCCCGGTGCTGTCCGTCACGGTGTCGCGCGCGAGGCCGGTCTCAATGTTTGTCGCTGTAATCGCCGCGGCCGAAACCGTCGCGCCCGAAGGATCGGTCACCGTTCCGGAGATTGTAGCCCCCACCTGCGGGTACGCCGCAGCGGCAAGCAAAACAAAAAGAAACGAGAGTCTGCCGAAGCAAATCATGTCCTCTATAAATAACACAGCAATTTATAAAAGACTTTGTGGCTTCAGTTGTCTGTCGGCGTCTTCTCCAGCCGGATCACCTCAATCATCTCGATCGGCTCCCGTCGTTTCTCTATCTGCAGCCCGTACTTCCTCACCGCGTCGGAAACCGGTGGGGCAGGCACTATTTCGACCTCGACAGGCTTGCCGTCGGGCCCGACACCTCCCCACCGTGGCGTATTGGCTTCCGGGAAAAAGGTCAGATCGAACTCGTACAGACCTGCAATTCCCGTCCGATCCACTACCGGGCGCGCCGTGAAACGCGACATGATCCCGACGAGGCTCTCAAGGTTCGCCGATGCTGCCCTGATATTCACGCCACCCAATGGAAGCGAGTACTCCATCACCGCCCTTGGCTTGCCGTCCGGCCCCAATGCCGTCGCCGCGCCCGGATCCGATTTCACCTCAGCCGGTTTCAGCTTCGCGCCGCCGTTTGCCACCACGAGCGCATACACATTCGTATCTTTCTGCTCCCGCCGGATTTCCAGCCTGAATCGTTCTTCGAGCAGCGCCTGCAGCATCTCCGGTATCTGATCCATCGAAGCGCCGGCCGGCAGCGTGGCGTTAATCTCATACCGCGCCTTCGTCATCCACTCCGGTCCGGCGATCTGGAAGTCCCGCACCCGGAACGCCCCGCGGATGCAGTCCCGCAGCGTGATGTTGGTGTACTTCACGCGCGCGCCGTCCGCCGTCATCCCGATGAACGCCGTGTTCTCGGGATTCGGATCGGTCGCCTTGATCGATGCCACTTCGAACGCCGGCTTCTTAGCTGCCTGTTGCGCCAACGCGAGACTCAGCGAAGCCACGTACACGCTCGTCGCGAGCAATTTCATACCTGGCATATTAGCTCCTCCGAATACCACAGATGACTTCCGGCTGGGAGCCCTTTTGGAATTAACGAGCCGCTTCCGCCACCCTCAGGCGGCCGTCCGTAGTTCGATCGACGAAATATCGATTGACTCGATCGCCCTCAATCACGGCGATTCCCGAACTCGTGGGCACAAGCGTGCGGTTTCCCGACACCGTGAGGCCATATACCGCGTCCGGAAGTTCGTACTTATGTATCGTTTGAGTCTTGCGGTCGTAACGAAGCACCCCCGCGGGCGACCCGCCGTATTCTCCAGACTGAAAGATGCCCATCCACACCGCATCAGGCTCAACGCGAAGCGCCGAAACGGAGTAATCGGCGATCTCGGGAGGAACGAAAAGGTGATACTGACGATCGGACGCGTCAAAGTAGCCGAAGCCGCCCACTCCGGAATTACCCTCGCCGTCGTAAAACGTCTTGCCGAACCAGAGCCTGTCGCCCTCGGCCTGCGCAGGACCGATCTTTTCGTCGATGATCGTACCCTCGCGAACGTAACCGTCCGTTACCCGCCGCCGCCGTGCCTTTGTAAAGTCGTCGTATGTCGATTGCGGCAAATGGTATTCCCTGCCCCGGCTGTCCACGATGGTGCCGCGCGCGAATGTGAACGCGTCCGCGGCCCCGAAGCGAATCGGCGCGGGATCATCCGGCGCCACATAGAGGATCTGGTTCTGCTCCGGACCGATCCATTCCTGCGCAGTCTTGACTCGGCCCAGCCATGGCGCGGCTTCGGCGTTACCGAGGATGCGGAACCCGGGAGACGCTCCCGGTTCGAATTCCACGGCCACCAGCCGCTTCAGATCACTCCCTGCAAACACCGTGTGGCCCGAAACGTTCAACACGCGCATCATCGCGAATGGCTGATAGGCGAAGTGACTTACCAGTGCCTTGGCCCGAATGTCGTACACGAACTTTTGATTGAGCCCCTGGTACGCCTTTTCCCCCGTGCATGAGATGACCGTGTCAGTCGGTGTCGCGCGTTCGATACGCGCCCCGCAATCCAGAGATCCGGCGGCGAGCGCGAGCAGGTAGACGCGATCCGGACGCGCCCTGTCCTGCAGGAATAAGCCGAGCTTTTGTTTTTCATCCCACCAGATCGTCGGAGAATCGGGATCCAGCGGCCATTTAGCCGGACTGCCTATGGCGATCACCAGATCGAGACCCGACGCCACCGCATTGCGATAGAGGATCTTCCGGTTGACCAGCGCCGGATCAGCCCCGTGGATGACGTTGAAAACTGCCTCATCGGCGGCAGTCGCTGCTGGTGTTAACGTCGGACAGGTAAGAAGAAAGAATGCCGCCGGCAAGACCCGCCACCTATTCGACATTCCGCAGTTGCCCCGGTCTTTATTTGAGCACCAAATTTGAGCACCAACTGCGAGGCGAAAACTAACCCGGCTGTTTCGTATACCGCAGATACGGCTTCACCGTTCGAAACCCCGGATACTTCTGCTTCGCCGCATCATCCGTCACCGCCGTCGGGATGATCACATCCTCGCCCGGCTTCCAGTTCACCGGCGTAGCCACCTGATGCAGCGCCGTCAACTGCAGCGAATCCAGCACGCGCAGCACCTCATCGAAATTCCGCCCCGTGCTCATCGGATAGCTCAGCATCAGCTTGATCTTTTTGTCCGGCCCAACCACGAATACCGTACGCACCGTCGCATTCGTCGCCGCCGTGCGCCCTTCCGACGTCGTCCCGGCATCGGCGGGCAGCATGTCATAAAGCTTCGCCACCTTCAGCTCCGGATCGCCGATCATCGGGTAATCCACCTTCGCCCCCTGCGTCTCTTCGATGTCCACCGCCCATTTTCCATGGCTCGTCACCGGATCCACGCTCAGCCCGAGGATCTTCGTGTTGCGCTTGGCAAATTCAGGCTGCAGCCGTGCCATGTATCCCAGTTCCGTCGTGCACACCGGTGTGAAATCTTTCGGATGCGAAAACAGAATGGCCCATCCGTTGCCTATCCATTCATGGAAGTTGATCGGCCCTTGCGTCGTCTCCGCACTGAAATTCGGCGCCTCGTCGTTGATCCGGAGTGACATAGTTTTTCTGGACTAATATACAACGGATGCCGCAAAACGCCCTCGAAGTCCGATGCTGCATCGCCGGCGGCGGCCCCGCAGGCATGATGCTTGGCCTGCTCCTTGCCCGCTCCGGCATTGAGGTCGTCGTCCTCGAGAAACACAAAGACTTCCTGCGGGATTTCCGCGGCGACACCATTCACCCCTCCACCTTCGAACTCATGCATGAGCTCGGCTTCCTCAACGAATTCCTCGCCCGCCCTCATCAGGAGCTCAGACAAATCAGCGCGCAAATCGAAGACTTCGAGGTGCCCGTTGCCGACTTCTCGCATCTCTCCGTCCACTGCCCCTTCATCGGCCTCATGCCGCAGTGGGATTTCCTGAATTTCCTTGTCGAACAGGGCGCGCGCTGGCCCGGATTTCATGTCCGCATGGAAGCTGAAGTCGTGGATCTCATCATGGAAAACGGCGAAAACGGCGAAAACGGCCGCGTCGCCGGCGTTCATTGCCTTACCCCCAATGGCCCGCTCGATGTCCGCGCGTCGTTGACCATCGGCGCCGATGGCCGCCACTCCATCGTCCGCTCCAAAGCCGCCCTCGAAGTCATCGACCTCGGCGCCCCCATCGACGTCCTCTGGATGCGCCTCACCCGCCATCCTGACGACGCCGCCGAATCGCTCGGGCGCGTGCGCGGCAACCGGATCCTCGTCACCATCGACCGCGGCGACTACTGGCAGTGCGCTTTCGTCATTCCCAAAGGCGCTGCCGGCGAAATCCGCCACAAAGGACTCGAATACTTCCGCGAAGAGATCGCCATCGCCGCTCCGTTCCTCCGCGACCGCGTCGCCGAGTTGAAAACCTGGGACGACATCAGCCTGCTCACCGTTGCCGTCGACCGCCTGCGCGCCTGGTCGAAGCCCGGCCTCCTCTGCATCGGTGATTCCGCTCACGCCATGTCGCCTGTCGGAGGTGTCGGCATCAACCTCGCGATTCAGGACGCAGTCGCTGCCGCCAACATCCTCGCCGGCCCGCTCGCCCGCGGCGCCGATCCCGATCCTCTGCTCCATCTGGTACAGCAGCGCCGTGAATTCCCCACCCGCATGACCCAGCGTTTTCAGATCCTCGCCCACCGCCGCGTGCTGGCCCCGACCCTCCGCCGCGACTCCCGCATCCGCCGGCTGCCTCTGCCCCTTCGTCTGCTTCAGTGGTTCCCCGCACTCCGCCGCATTCCGGCCCGTGCTATCGGCCTCGGATTCCGCCCGGAGCACGTACGCTCTGTTCCAGTCGCAACAATTCCGTAACAGAACGTTGATTAAGCAGACATCGATTTCCCTGTACACTTACGCGCTGAAAGGGAAATAATGGCCACCGCCGCACCAACACCGTTACCAGCAACCTCTGTACACGACAAGCTCGCTAAAAGCAGCCCCGGCATGATCGGAATGATCATCTTCGGGCTGGCCCTGGTGGCCGGTGTCATCTACACGGGTGTCAGCATCGCGAACGACATGGGTTCAATTCGCACGACCTCCGCCTTGGCGTTCATCCTCCTCGGCGTCGCGCTGCTGACCGCGCTCGCATTTGAATTCGTTAACGGCTTTCATGACACGGCGAACGCGGTGGCAACCGTGATCTACACCCATTCGATGGAGCCCCATATTGCGGTGGTCTACTCAGGTGCCCTGAACTTCCTCGGCGTACTTACGTCCAGCGGCGCGGTCGCCTTCGCGATCATTACGCTGCTGCCGGTCGAACTGATTCTGCAGGTGGGCAGCGGTGCGGGCTTCGCAATGGTGTTCGCCCTCCTGATTGCCGCCATCTTGTGGAACCTCGGCACCTGGTACTTCGGTCTGCCTGCATCCAGCTCGCATACAATGATCGGTTCCATCATTGGCGTCGGTATTGCCAATCAGCTGATGGCGCCCGCGGGATCAGCCACCAGCGGCGTGGACTGGGGTCAGGCACAGAAGGTTGGTCTCCAGCTGCTGCTTTCTCCGCTGATCGGATTCGTGGTCGCGGCGCTCCTGTTACTGGCTATGAAGGTTTTCATCAAGGATAAGCGGCTCTATGAAGCTCCAAAGGGCACCGAGCCGCCACCCATCGCAATTCGGGCTTTGCTCTGGCTGACCTGCGGTGGTGTCAGTTTCTTCCATGGTTCAAATGACGGGCAAAAGGGCATGGGCCTGATCATGCTGATTCTCGTTGGCACGGTTCCGACAGCCTACGCTCTGAATCACGCCGTCACGCCGGCGCAGACGCAGGATTTCATCGCCGTTTCGAATCAGACCGAGGAGGTTCTCAACAGGTACGTGAAGCCGGGAGCCGTGATCGGAAACGCCGAGGAGGATATCAAGGCGTACGTCCGCACCAAGCAGTTCAATGACAATACGATGCTGGCGCTGCGGCAGGAAGTGAACGACGTCCGCAACCTGGTGACCGGCTATGCAGCGATGAAAGACGTTCCGGCTAACCGTCAGGGCAACATCCGCAACGAAATGTACCTCGTCAGCGAAGCTATCCGCCTCGTCGAGAAACAGGGTCACGCCCAGTTCACTGATGCCGACAACAAAGTCCTTACGAACTACAAACAGCACATTGACTTCTCGACCAAGTTCATCCCGACCTGGGTGAAGGTCGCAGTCGCGATCGCACTCGGCCTCGGCACCATGATTGGCTGGAAGCGCATCGTGGTCACAGTCGGCGAAAAGATCGGCAAGGACCACCTCACCTACGGCCAGGGCGCCGCCGCCGAAATCAGCGCCATGGCGATGATCTGGGCGTCCGATAATTACGGCCTGCCAGTAAGCACGACGCACGTGCTGTCATCGGGCGTCGCCGGCACGATGGCGGCGAACCGGTCTGGCATTCAGATGTCGACGGTGAAGAACCTCGCCCTCGCCTGGATCCTGACGCTGCCTGTCGCGATGGGGCTGTCAGGCTCCCTGTTCTGGCTCTTTCGCATGATGGCGAAATAACGGAGATATCAATGGCAACCGCCGAAACAGCCCTCAAAGAAACTCTCGACAGCCGCCTGGCCGCTTACAAAGCAGCCATGGACGCCTGGAAGGTTTCCATTCAGGAAGAAGAGAACTTCGCCACCCCGGACCATTCCATGACGGAATGGGAAGCCTGGGACGCGGCCGGCTTCCGCGAAGCCGAACTCCGCGACCGCGCCAAAGCCGCCCGCACCCTGTACGTCGACGCCCTGCGCCAGAAGCTTTTCAACTTCTGATGTACCGCCGGCGGTCTTGCCGCCGGGGCCTTTACGCACTGGCTATGCTGTCTGTTCCACGTATGCATAATATGTTGAATTGTCGAATAAAGCAAGAATAGCATGCATAAGAATATGATTGGCGAACTCTGCCGGGCGCGCGGTGAATTCGTGCCCGACGAGCGACGCCCCTGCCAGAAGCCAGAAGCCAGAAGATAGTTTGCGGCGCAATGAATCGAAGAACAGATCCCGTGCGTGGCTCGCGATCCGTCCCTCGCCGTCTACGTTGTCGAACTCATCTGGTAGTGTCGCCGGATTCTGTGCGCTAATATAGAATGACGTGCGGGGATGTTCATTCCCGTTTCCGCAGTTTCAGCTCGGGCGTATCCGGCTAAGCTGTTGATGAGTTAACCGGACAGGTGGCCGAGCGGTTAATGGCAACAGACTGTAAATCTGTCGCACACAGTGCTACGGAGGTTCGAATCCTCCCCTGTCCACCAATTTTGATCTGACGCCGTTGTAGCTCAGTTGGTAGAGCGCGTCCTTGGTAAGGACGAGGTCACCAGTTCAATCCTGGTCAACGGCTCCATATTTAACCGCGCACAATGGCCGCCCGAATCAGGCGGCCAGTGCGCTCCGGACTGATAGAGAAGCATCATGGCAAAAGAGAAATTTGACCGCAGCAAGCCGCACGTCAACATCGGCACGATCGGGCATATCGATCACGGCAAGACCACGCTGACGGCGGCGATCACGAAGGTGCTGGCGAAGCACAATCCCAAGGTGTCGTTCCGCTCGTTCGATTCAATCGACAACGCGCCTGAGGAAAAGGCCCGCGGCATCACGATCGCAGCCTCGCATGTCGAATACGAAACGGCCAAACGCCACTACGCGCACGTCGACTGCCCCGGTCACGCCGACTACATCAAGAACATGATCACCGGCGCCGCCCAGATGGATGGCGCCATCCTCGTCGTCGCCGCCACCGACGGCCCCATGCCTCAGACGCGCGAACACATCCTGCTCGCCCGCCAGGTCGGTGTGCCTTATATCGTCGTCGCCATGAACAAGGTCGACATGGTCGACGACCCCGAACTGCTCGATCTGGTCGAGCTCGAAGTCCGCGAACTGCTGAGCAAGTATCAGTTCCCCGGCGACGATCTGCCTGTGGTGCGCGTCTCCGCGCTGGGCGCACTGAACGGCGAAGCGCAGTGGGAAAAGACGGTCGACGAGCTGATGGAAGCCGTCGACACGTTCATTCCGGTCCCGGCACGCGTCACTGACAAGCCATTCCTGATGCCGATCGAAGACATCTTCTCGATTCAGGGCCGTGGCACGGTGGTCACGGGGCGTGTCGAGACGGGGATCGCCAAAGTGGGCGAGGAAATGGAAATCGTCGGTTTCCGCGATACGCGCAAGACCGTGGTCACGGGCGTCGAAATGTTCAAGAAGCTGCTCGACGAAGCCCGCGCCGGCGACAACGTGGGTCTGCTGCTGCGCGGCGTGGAAAAGACCGAAGTGGAGCGCGGCCAGGTCATTGCCAAACCGGGTTCGATCAAGCCGCACAAGAAGTTCAAGGGCGAAGTTTACGTGCTGTCGAAAGACGAAGGCGGACGTCACACGCCGTTCTTCAAGGGCTACCGGCCGCAGTTCTACTTCCGCACCACAGACGTGACGGGAGTGGCGGAACTGCCGGAAGGGACCGAGATGGTGATGCCGGGCGACAACGTGCAGCTGGTTGTCGAGCTGATTACGCCGGTCGCCATGGATAAAGGTCTGCGCTTCGCCATCCGCGAAGGCGGCCGAACGGTGGGCGCGGGTACCGTGTCGGAGATATTGGATTAGGGATTTTGTTCTTTTGTGGGGCAGGGCTTCAGCCCTGCAGCAGGGCTTCGCCCGGCGCGGAGCGTCCGAAACATCGCGAATGAGGTAACAAAAAATGCCACGAGAAATCATTACGTTCCAGTGCCAGGAATGCAAGAACCGGAACTACACAAGCACGAAGAACAAGAAGACGACTACCGAGCGTCTGGAAATGAAGAAATTCTGTCCGTTCTGCCGCAAGCACCGGGCGCATCGCGAAACGAAGTAGGTTCAGGTACACTGATTAAGCGGACTCACCCGAAACAGGGGCGTAGGCTCAACGGTAAACCGGCGGTCTCCAAAACCGTTTTTGGGGGTTCGAATCCCTCCGCCCCTGCCAAACGCCCTGAATCATAAATTCAGATGATGTTTAAGGTGGCGAAGCGGAAGCTTGTATTTTTGGCAGGTGAATAACGATGGCTGGCGAACTGGAAGTTAAAAAGTCGAACTGGGTCGAGGACACGCGCGCTTATCTCGGCGATATCCGCAGCGAGATGAAGCGCGTCACGTGGCCAAGCCGCGAACGCGTTCAGTCGACCACCGTGGTTGTGATCGTGAGCGTATTCATCTTCGCCACTTATTTCAAGGTCGTCGACACATTGATCGAGAGAACCGTCATACCGATCGAGAACCGTCTGTCAAAATAACATGCCGGAAAGCGACAACTCTCACGAAGAACTGGAACAGCCCGACCACGAGCCGTCCCAATCCTCGCATAACGACGCCATGCCTAACGAAACCATACACGACGACGCCCCCGTAGACGAAGAAGCAGCCGTGGAAGAGGCAGCCGCAGACGAAACGGCCTTGCAGGAAGCCGCTGTGGAAGAAGCCGCCGAGCCTCTCCCCGTCGAAGACTCGAGGCACTGGTACATCATTCACACCTACTCCGGCTTTGAACGCAAAGTCGCCGAATCTCTGCGCACGCGCGCCGAGGCCTTCGGTTTCTCCGACTCCATCGGCCAGATTCTCATCCCCGAAGAGGAAGTCGTCGAGCTGCGCAACGGAAAGAAGGTCACCAGCAAGCGTCTCCTTTATCCCGGCTACGTCGTCGTCCAGATGGATATGAACGATGAGCTCTGGCACCGCGTGAAGGACACGCCGCGCGTCACCGGTTTCGTAGGCGGCGGCACCGTCCCCGTGCCCCTCAGCGCCGATGAGATCAACAAGATGCTCTATCGCCAGATCACGCCGGAGCGTCCGCGTCCGAAGATGACATTCGAGAAGGGCGAGGCCGTCCGCATCATCGACGGACCGTTCTCCAACTTCCAGGGCAAGGTCGATGAGATCAACCCCGAGCGCAACACCCTGCGCGTGCTGGTCACGATTTTTGGCCGGGCCACCCCGGTGGAGCTGGACTTCCTCCAGGTCGAGAAGACCACCTAAAAGTCCGCGAGCTTATTTGAAAGGTATTCAGGCACAGCGCACAGGCCGCCACCCGGGCGGGCGTTGTGAGCGATAAGGAAAAGCAATGGCAAAGAAAGTAACTGGTTCGGTAAAACTGCAGATCCCCGCCGGCAAGGCCACTCCGGCCCCGCCCGTCGGCACTGCGCTCGGTCCGCAGGGCGTCAACATCATGGAGTTCTGCAAGGCATTCAACGCGAAAACCTCGGGCAAGGATCAGGAAGGCCTCATCATCCCGGTCGTCATCACGATCTTCTCCGACCGCTCGTTCACCTTCATCACGAAGACCCCGCCGGTCCCCGTGCTGATCAAGCGCGCCGTGCAGATCGCCAAGGGTTCCGCGGAGCCTCACAAAACCAAGGTTGGCAAGATCACGGCGGCGCAGGTCGAAGAGATCGCCAAAATCAAAATGCCCGACCTCAACTGCTTCGACGTCGAAGCCGCCATCCGCAGCGTCAAAGGCACCGCCCGCTCCATGGGCGTGGACGTCGTCTAAGCCCCATGCACCGCCTGGCATTTGTCGCGTTCAGCATCGCGGGACTCGCCGTCTCCTTCGCCCAAACCCCGCCGCCCGCCGACCTGCCGTCCGACCCCGGCCTCTACGCCATCTTCGACACCTCCGCCGGCCGCATTGTCACGAAGCTTTACGAAGACAAAGCGCCGAACACCGTGAAGAACTTCGTCGCGCTGGCCACCGGCACGAAAGCCACGCTCGATAAGAAGGGTGCGCTCACAAAGCGCCATTACTACGACGGCCTCACCTTCCATCGCGTCATCAAGGGCTTCATGATCCAGACCGGCGACGTCAACGCCACCGGCAGCAGCCCGTGCGGCATCCCCGATATCAAAGACGAGATCGACCCGTCGCTCAATTTCAAGAAGCCGGGCGTTCTCGCCATGGCCAACACCGGCCGTCCCAATTCAGGCGCCTGCCAGATCTTCATCACCGTCGGCTCGCCAGACTATCTCACCGGCCACTACAGCATCTTCGGCCAGGTTGTCTCCGGTCAGGATGTCGCCGACAAAATCTCCCAGGTCCCGACGGTTGCCAACGATAAGCCGGCCATCCCGGTCATTCTCAAAACGGTCACCATCCGAAGAAATTAGCGCACAGGCCGAAAGGGTCCGTTGTGCGCGCCAAACAAATTAGCGCACAGGCCGAAGGTCCGTTGTGCGCGCCAAACAAAGTAAACTGGTCTGCATGCGCAGATTGCTCGCCTTCCTGCTCATGCTGGCTCCCCTTGTATTTGCCGCCGCCGATGTATCCGGCAAGTGGATCGGCACGATGGACCTGAAATCGCCCGACGGCTCAATGAATTCCACGCCTGTCACTGCGGAATTCAAACAGACGGGCGCGACGGTCACGGGCACCGCCGGTCTGGCAGGCCAGGATCAGTTCACAGTCGAGAAAGGCGCGCTCGACGGCAACCAGCTCATATTCGAAGTTCACGCGCCTGACGGCATCTATGCCGTCCACGCCACCGTCGCCAGTGATTCCCAAATCAAGGGCGAGGTGTCGTATACAGCGCCCGGTGGCGTCAAAGCAACCGCCAGCCTCAGCCTGACCCGCAACTGAGGTTTCCATTACACTCATTTCATGCGGGGATTCTGCCTCTTCTGGCTCACTGCGTCGCTCACCTTCGCCGCCACCGACCCCTCCCTCGCCCGCCTCGAACAACAACTCGACTACGTCTCCCACGCCACAGACGGCGTCGTCGGCGTGAATGCCTTCCACATAGAGTCCGGCCGTTCCGTTGCCCTGCGCGGTGCCGAAGCTTTCCCCATGGCGAGCGGTTTCAAACTCCCCGTCGCCGTTCAGATCCTGTCCATGGTCGACGACGGCAAACTGACGCTCGATCAAATGGTCCCCCTTGCCGCCCCCGACCTCCATCCCGGCAGCGGCAAACTCACCGAGCTCTTCTTCCATCCCGGCGTCTCGCTCTCGATCGCCAACCTCCTCGAACTCGCCATCGTCATCAGCGACAACACCGCCGCCGACGTCCTTCTCCGTGAAGCCGGCGGCCCCACCGCGGTCAGCGCGAAAATGCGCGCCATCGGACTCCCCTCGATCCGCGTCGACCGCTCCACCGCGCTTCTCATCTCCGACTGGCAGGGTGCAAAAAACCTCCCGCCCGAAAGCCAGTGGAACCGCGACACCTGGGACAAGCTTTTCGATGCCGTCCCCGAACGCGATCACATGCGCGCCCGCCGCGCTGAAATGGCCGACCCGCGCGACACCGCCACGCCCGACGACATGACGAAGCTGCTCCTGAAAATCTGGCGCCGCGAAATCCTGTCGTCCGAAAGTGCGCGCACTCTGCTCGACATGATGGAGCGCTGCCAGACCGGCAAATCGCGCATCAAAGGTCTCCTGCCGCAGGGCACCTCGGTCGCGCACAAGACCGGCTCGCTCGGCGGCGTGGCCAACGACATCGGCTACATCTGGCTTCCCGGCGACGCCGGTCACATCGCCATCTCCGTCTTCACCAAATCTTCCGCGAAGCCCGAAGACGCTTCCGAAAAAGCTATCGCCGAAATCGCCCGCACCGTCTACGACTATTTCGTTCTCGTTCCGGTAACCTCCCACTGATGAAGGACCGCTGGGACAGCTCCCTCTACGAAGACCGCCATTCTTACGTCTGGAAAAAAGGCGAGGTTCTCATCGAACTGCTCGACCTCAAACCGGGCGACCGCGTTCTCGATCTCGGCTGCGGCACCGGCCAGTTGACTGCACAAATCGCCGCCCGGGGCGCTGCAGTGACCGGAATCGATTTATCCGTTTCGATGATCGCTCAGGCCCGCCAGAACTTTCCGAAGCTGAAATTCGTGCTGGGCGATGGCAGCGCCTTCCGCTTCGAAGAACCCTTCGACCGCGTCTTCTCGAACGCTGCTCTGCACTGGATGCCGGAGGCCGAGAGCGTCATCGCGAGCGTGCGCGAAAATCTCAAACCCGCCGGCCTCTTCGTTCTCGAGATGGGTGCGAAGGGAAACATCGCGCGCCTGGTGTCGGCCCTCACCGCGGTGCTCGGCGAAGCCGGCCACCAGCCGCGCAACCCCTGGTATTTCCCCACCGCCGCGGAATACGGCGGTCTGCTCGAAAAGCAAGGCTTCGAGATCGAAGCCCTCTGGACCTTCGATCGGGATAGTCAACTCGAACATCCTGAGAAAGGTCTGCGCGAATGGCTCGAGATGTTCGCCGGTGTCTGGCTCGAAGGCATCCCCGCGCCCTCGCGCGCCCCTGTTGTCGCGGAAATCGAATCGCGCCTGCGCCCCGCGCTCTTCCGCGACGGGTGCTGGTGGCTCGACTACCGGCGCCTCCGCGTCATAGCCCGAAAGCTGTAACGCCGGCGATCTTGTCGCCGGTGGGTTTACTCAGTCAAAGCCGGCCGTCAGGCCGTTCCAACCGCCACAATCGCCTTCACGACTTCGTTCACGCCTTCCGTACGTCGCCGCCCGGTCCTTTATCGTCCAGGCGGTCTCGTTCGCGGCGCGAGTCAGCAGCCTTGTAATTGTGGGGTGGGATGAAATCCTGCCGCTGGGTTGCTAACCCCGCTGCTCGCCTGCAACGTCACCGGCCTGCGTCCGGAGATGGTGAAGGAACCTCGGAAAAACAAACCTAACCAGCAACGCCTTCGGCCGCAATCGCCTTAACCACTTCTTTCGCGCCCCGCACACAATCCGGAATGCCGACCCCGTGATAAGCGTTCCCCGCCAGATAAATTCCCTGAATCATTTTCATCCGCGCTTCCAGTTCCGCGATGCGCACCGCGTGACCTACCGTGTACTGCGGCATCGCTTCCGGACACCGGTTCACAAAGCTGAACAGCGGCTCCGCGGTGATCTGCATCAGCCGCCTCAGATCCTTCCGCATGTCCGTTTCATTGGCCTCGGGATTGGTCGAAAAACACCGCAGCACAGCCTTACCCTCGGGCACGCGCCCCTG
The DNA here is from genome assembly GCA_963709215.1 of Terriglobia bacterium. Taxonomy (GTDB): domain Bacteria; phylum Acidobacteriota; class Terriglobia; order Bryobacterales; family Bryobacteraceae; genus BOG-234. Next base: position 277,439 of record CAVPVO010000003.1, read on the forward strand.
CCACTTCGTCGCCACCCAGGTGCACGCCATGATCGTTTCGCGCTCCCGCTTCGGCACCAGGAATCCGAACGCGTCGAGCGGATGCGGCACGTCTTCGGTGCGATAACCGAACGTCCAGATCGCGCTGCCGGTATGCGGAATCGATCCCAGTAACTCCGCGCATCTCTCGTCGATCGGCGCCATCAGCGGCGCCGCGCGATTGGCCCCGCAGCACAGCACAATTTGGTCAACGAGGTGCCACTCGCCCGCCGCGAAAACACCTCCCGGCTGAATCGATTCCACGCGCGCCCCGACGATCGTCGCCTTCTCGCGCAGCTTATCAATCACCGTCCCCATACCGTCGCGCATGGACTTGAACACCGGTTTCGCCCCGCCGTTGCGTTTCTCACGCAGCGCCCCCACCACGACACTGCCGTAGCGCTGCTCGTGCTCCACGAACTTCGGCAGCACGCTAACTGCGCTCAGTTCATCCGGCGAGCCGCCATACACGCCCGCCAGCAGCGGCTCAGCCAGATAATCCACCGCCTCGCGTCCGAAGTGGTCCGCCACGAACTCTGCCACAGACCGGTCCGGCAAAGCTTTCGGATTGCGAAAAATCTCCGTCGCCATGCGGAACTTCGTGTTCCACGTGAACAGCTCCGTCTGCAGCACCGGACCGAGCCGCGTGGGCACCACCAGCTGCAGTCCCTCCGGCAGCGTGACGAACCGTCCATCGCGCCGCACGTAGGTGCGCCGGCGCGCGTCATTCGACCCGATGAGTTGGTCCCCCAGCCCGACTTCGCGGATGAGTTGCTCGGCCCATGGCTTCGACGCCAGCCAGCTCTCCGGCCCGGTCTCGAGCCTGCACCCCTCCACCTGAACCGTGCCGATCAGCCCGCCAGGCGTCGCGTCGAACACAACGGACTCGATCCCCGCCCGCTCCAGGTAATGCGCGCATGCGAGGCCCGTAATTCCGCCGCCGACAATGCCGACCTTCATTTATTTAATGGCGCGATTTATTTAATGGCGCGCAAGCACCCGACGAACAGGGTTTTTATCCGTGTTCATCTGTGTCCATCTGTGGCTAATACTCTTTACTTCTAGGGCCGGAACTCGCGCACTATCTGCACCACGGCCTTGACATGCTCCACCGGCGTTTCCGGCAGAATGCCGTGCCCGAGATTGAAGATGTGCCCCGGCCGCGTACCGGTCCGCCGCAGCAGATCATGCACCTTGTTGCGCAGTTCAGGCAGCGGCGCAAACAGCGCCACCGGGTCCAGGTTTCCCTGAATCGCCGAGCGATACGAAATATCCATCCATGCCTGATCGATATTGATGCGCCAGTCGCATCCCATCACATCGCCGCCTGCCGCGTGCAGTTCGCGGAAATAGCCCGATGCCCCGGTGCCGAAGTGAATCACCGGCACGCCGCTCGACTTGATCCGCTCGATCAGCGCCCGCGAATAAGGCTGCGCGAAGCGCACGTAATCGTCGCCCGCCAGCGCGCCCACCCAGCTGTCGAACACCTGAATCGCGCGCGCGCCCGACGCCACCTGCATGATCGCAAACGGCGCCAGCACATCCACGATCTTCCCCATCAGCCGCCGCCACAGCGTTTCGTCCGAGTACATCATCCGCTTCGTGCGGATGAAATTGCGCGACGCCCCGCCTTCGATCATGTAGCTCGCCAGCGTAAACGGCGCGGCGCAGAACCCGATAACCGGCACACGCCCTGCCAGCGCCCGTACCGTCTGCTGGATTGCCTCGCCGACGTAACCCAGATCGTCCGTATTCGACGTCGACAGCGCGTCCACGTCCTCGCCGCTGAGCACCGGATTGCTGATGTGCGGACCGTCCTTCGGATAGCTCAGCCGCAGCCCCATCGGCTCCACCGGCAGCAGCAGATCGGCGAAGATGATCGCCGCATCCACATCCAGCGTTTCCACCGGCTGCAGTGTCACCGCCGCGGCCAGATCCGGCCGCTTGCAGATTTCGAGCAGCGTGTGCTTCGCCCGCACATCGCGGTACGATTTCATGTATCGACCCGCCTGCCGCATAAACCACACTGGCCGGACATCGGTCGGCCGGCGCCGGCAAGCATCCAGAAATCGACTCGTCATTGGAGCGACACGCATTGAATTCGCCTGATCCTTCAACGCCACTGGCGCTCGCCCATCCTTAAAAGAACCGGAGCGCGGCGCGCAGGGGCCAATCGCCACCACGGCGAGGCGCAAAACCTCACCGGCAGCAAAAACAAAACTAACACAAATTGTTCGTTTTGCGGGAGTTTTTCGTCAGTCGGCTTCCCCGAAACCCTGCAAAACAGCGCCCGCATCGGCTTGTGATGCCGCCGGGATGCTACTTCAGTGTAGCGGGCATTGCGAACGATCACAAGAATTTAGGGAAAATCAGCGCTGCCTATTTTCGCGGCTTCGCGGTGATGTCGAAACTGTCTTTCACCGCCGCGGTCAGCTCCGGCGACTCCGGGTCTACCACGCGATACATGTCCCCGTGCAGGCGATCGCCCGAAAGCGTGAGTTTTACGTAGTGAAAGTTCGGAAACAGAACGCTTTGATACAGATCCTCTGGAGTGCGCTCCACAAAATACGGCGTCGCCCCGCCCCCGCCTGCCACTAGATAAACCACATCTCCCACCAGACTACGTTCGTAGTTATGGATATGTCCAGCCGACACAAGAAATCGGGCGTGTGAGGTCTTCGCCGCCGTTGACAGAAAATCCCGCAGCGCCATTTCGTTCGGACGCGGATTATGATCCACCTCGATGTGCTTCTGTACATCCGCCACCGGCGGACGATGCATCGTAATGATCACGAAGTCGACCGTCTGCGGCAAGCTGCCGATCTGCCCTTCGATCCACCGCGCCTGCTCACTGCCGGGCAGGAGCGAAGTTTCGCTGTCGAGCGCCAGCACGTACACCCGCGACCCGAGCGCGACCGAATACCATCGCCGGTTGCGCAGTTCGGGGAACGCGGTCCACCATGCCTCAAGTCCTGCCTTCGCATCCATTCCGGAGAGCTCATGATTGCCGATTGCCGGATAAACCCGCAGATGCGCCGCGCGCCAGGCAGCCGTCTCGTTGCGGAATACAGCATAGTCGTCCGCGACGTCGCCGTGCAGCGGCACATCGCCGTTCAGAATCACAGCGGCTGGCTTCTCTTTCACAATCTGATTCGCCAGCCACGCGCGTACGCGCGGATCCGCCGACTTCACGTTCGCCGGATCGGTGAACCGCTGATCCCCGTACGCCACAAACGTGAGAGGACTGGGCAACTCACTATCCGCAACGCGAAACGTCGGACCCGGTTCACTCAGCAGATTCTGGGCCTGGCCTCCGCCGCAACTCACCAGCCACAGGGCACAAATCGGCAGAATGTATCGCATCATCCGATCACCATAGCAGGGATATCTGCCAAGTTGATAACAGCGGGAGATGCTAACGTTGTCGTTGAGGAACCTTATGTCGACACAGCCGAAGACATTCCTCACGCCGGATCAATACCTCGAACTGGAACGTGTTGCCGAGGTCAAGAGCGAGTATCTCAATGGCGAGATGTTCGCCATGGCGGGCGCGCGGGAAGCCCACAATCTGCTCGTTGCGAACCTTGTCGCTGACTTGCACCAGCAACTCCGGCCGCGCCCGTGCAGAACCTACCCCGGCGACATGCGAGTGCGCGTAAATTCCAGCCTCTACACTTACCCGGACGTCACCGTGGTCTGCGCCGAGCCGCAATTCCTCGACGAGCGGCGTGATACGTTGCTCAATCCCGATCTGATCGTCGAAGTGCTCTCGCCCTCGACCGAGGCATACGACCGCGGCCGAAAGTTCGAGCAATACAAATCTATTCCGTCCTTCCGCGAATATCTCCTCATCGCCTCGGACCGCGTCCACGCCGATCTCTGCACGCGTCAGCCGGACGACCGCTGGATCCTGACCTCCGCAGACGCATTGGACGATGCCCTGACGCTCGATTCAGTCGGCGTCCGCCTCCGCCTGGCTGACCTCTACGAGAAAGTCGAATTCGCCGCCTGAAAGAAGACTCAGTTCCCCGGCGCATGAGCGTCCCCGTCAGCCGCGAGATGCTTCAGCGGATTGAAGCGCGCGCCGAGCGCACCGGTGTAAGCCGCAGCGCGTTCCCCGGCCAGTTGTCGAAAATCCGGCCTCGCCGCCGAGGATCGGGAGAGGAAGGAGTTCTTCGACAAGGTCCCGGTTACGGTTCCCGCCGTGATGGGGGCTTTCTGATTCATAGAGAGAGACGATACTACACCCCCCACATGCAATCAAATAAAAATCGGCTTTACATGTTACAGGGGGTGTAGTATCATCGTGCTAATGGGACGGAAACGGATGCCAGATGACGTACGTAAATACTTCGTGGAGATGGGCAGGATCGGCGGACTGGCGGGCGCGGAGGCGCGCAACGAAAAGGTTAGTCCAGAACGCCGGAAAGAGATCGCTCAAAAAGCGATTGCGGCTCGATGGGCAAAGAGAAAGTAGTTTCCGGTATACAATACGCTTCGACATGGTAACGGTCAATATCCCGGAACCAGCGAAGGCCATCATCGAGCATCTTGGTTCGATGTCCGACGCCGAGGTGTCGGTTGTGAAGGCCCGAATGGAAGAAGTACCGTTGAGTCTTCGCGTGGAACGATACGCCGAGCAACTCAAGGGTCTTGTTGAAAAGGAAACCCCGGAAATTCAGGACGTTGTGCAGGTCGTGGCGTCGTTGACGTTTGCCCCGCGTGATCCTTCAATCACCGCCGAGGTTTTTGCGAGAGCGGTCGCTTCAACGGTCGTGGCGCGAAAAGGCCACGAAGCCGAAGATCCGAAGAAAAAAGCGGCGCGAATGAAAATACTGGAGGCGCGACTACGTGATCTGTTCAGCACGCCGACCCTCAAGATGTATTCCCGCGCTTCCGACGTTCAGCATCAGTACGAGCACATATTTACCGATGCTCGGATCATGAGCGACATCAGGACAGTTTTTGAGCCCGAGAGCGACGTCTCAAAGCCAATCGGCGCGATGATCGTCCATAACCTGAAAGTCACATACATCAGCAACTACGGCCACCGCGATTCCTATTTTGCGCTGGATAATGCCGACCTGCTGATTCTGCAAAAGGCGGTTGAGCGTGCCATCGCAAAAACGAGCACCCTCGAAGGAATCATCAAAAAAAGCAACCTGCGTTATCTCGAATCGAAATGAGGCAAACCGAATGTTCTCCCCCCATAAGCATCGGTTCACCGTCAAAGACGAAAGGTTCGAAGTCAGAAGAGTGCACCCGGCCCAGATCATCCGATATGGCAGGCGGCTCCATGCTGGCGGCAGCGATACCATCGAAATCTACTTCTCGGGCAAACAGCACGCCGATCCGCCACCATTGGCGACGCCGGAACAGATGATCGAACGTCATGCGAAACGGCGTCAGAAGGCAGACACCAGAAAATTTTTTACCGCCAAGACCCTCGACCAACTGATTGCAGAACGGGGTATCAAGCCGATTCCCGACATCAGCGTGCTCGCAGGGGCTATCCCGGATGAAGATATTGACGAATTCGTAGCAGACATCTATAGGAGCCGAACCTAGACAAGTCCGTATGGCAACCATCCTGGTCGATACGGATGTGTATTCGTATATCACCAGCGGCAATCCTGAAAAGGGTGTTCCGTATAAGAAACATCTCGACGGGCACACTATCACGCTATCGTTCATAACGGTGGGCGAACAGTATGCAGGTTACAGGAAACAGATTAAAAAGGGAGCTTGGCCAGCAGTCCGTATTCAGAAGCTCGAAGCCGGATTGCAGGCCGTGGCTGTTCTCCCGTACGACATTGAAGTCTGTCGCACGTTCGGCGAACTCAAGGCGCAACTCGAACTAGCGGGCGACAGTGTATCTACCAATGATCTCTGGATTGCGGCGTGCGCAAAACGGCATTCATTGAAACTGGTTACGAACAATCGAAAGCACTTCGAGAAAATACCAGGGCTCGACATCATCAGCGAGGCGCCGGGGGCGTCAAGAAAAAAATCCGAGCCGTGAGCCTTATCCCCGCTATGACCTCACGGCCCGTTGTTTGACTACCCTGCAACTCTGTTATAATTCGGTTGACGGTCGGACCATGCGAGTGGGCGGAAGCCCACTTTTTTATTGGTCGCGGCTGGATTTGGACGAACCTTGAAAACCGAGACCATCCCGGCAGCCCCGAAGCTCTCCCGAACAGAGCCCTCTCACGCGACGCTCTCCCGCGAGGAAATCATCGCGCGCGTCACGGCCATCGCCGAAGCCGCCGCTGGCCCCGCAGGCATCGAAATTGTCGAGGTGGAACTCAAAGGCTCCGGCCGCCATCACTTGCTTCGCATCTACATCGACCGCCCCGCCGCCTCACCAGGAAGGCGTCACCCACGCCGATTGCGAACTGGTCTCCCGCGCCGTTTCCGACACCCTCGACGCCGAAGACCCTCTCCCCGGCTCCTACGAGCTCGAAGTCAGCTCCCCCGGCGTCGAACGCAAGCTCGGCAAATGGCAGGATTGGCTTCGTTTTTGCGGCAGCAAGGCCAAAGTCGTCCTCCGGGAGCCCGTTCAACCCGCGCCTCCAGCCGACTCCGGTCTCGCCTCCGCGAAGAAACGAAATTTTGCCAAACGGACCCAAGCCGACCTTAAGTCCTTTGATGGCAAAATCCTGCAGGCAGAAAACCATACCGTCACGATCGAACTTCCGGATGGTGCAACCGTCTCTTTCCCTGTGGAAAGGTCGACCGCGCCAACCTGAAGTTCGAGTGGTAGCGTCCTCGAACCGACCGGTTCATTCATTACCGAGACAGAGGCAAATTCCGTGGAAAACATTTATCAGTCGATTGAAATTCTGAGCAAGGAAAAGGGCATCGATCACCCAGATCGTTCTCGACGCGGTCAAGGACGCCATGCTGATCGCCGCGCGCAAGCACTTCCGCACCATCGAGAACTACGAGGCCGAATTCGACGAGAAGAACGGCGGCCTCAAACTCTATCGCCGTCAAAACCGTCGCCGACCCCGTCGCCGATCCCGCGCTCGAAATGACGCTCGCCGAGGCGAAGCGCATCGATCCGCAGGCCGAAGTCGGCACCGTGATCCGCATTCACGAAGCCCACCGACGCGCTGGGCCGCATCTCCGCCCAGACCGCCAAGCAGGTCATCTTTCAGAAGGTGCGCGAAGCCGAGCGCGAAACCATCTATCGCGAATATTCCGACCGCGTCGGCGAACTGGTCAACACCACCATCAAGCGCGTCGAAGGTCTCGATCTGGTGGTCGATCTCGGCAAGACCGAAGCCCGCCTGCCCAAGCGCGAACAGTCGCGTCTCGAAAGCTACAGCGTGGGCGACCGCGTCCGCTGCGTCATCAAGATCGTCGACAAGTCGGCCAAAGGCCCCGGCGTGGTGGTTTCGCGCGCCGACGCCGAACTGGTCAAGCGCCTGTTCGAGCAGGAAGTTCCGGAAATTTACGACGGCACCGTGACCATCCGCGGCTGCGCGCGCGAAGCCGGCGAGCGCACCAAGATCGCCGTCTCCAGCCGCGACCGCGACGTGGACAGCGTCGGCGCCTGCGTCGGCATGAAGGGCATGCGCGTGCAGTCGATCATCCGCGAACTGCGCGGCGAGAAGATCGACATCATCGAATTTTCCGACGATCCGGTCAGCTTCGCCACGCACGCGCTGAGCCCGGCGAAGATCAGCCGCGTCACCATCATCGATCCCGGTCGAGCGCCACATGGAAGTGATCGTCGACGATTCGCAGCTCTCGCTCGCCATCGGCAAGAAGGGCCAGAACGTGCGGCTGGCGGCCAAGCTGCTCGGCTGGAAGATCGATATCAAGAGCGAGGAAGAGAAGCGCCAGGAAGTGCAGAACGCCATCGAGCTGCTTTCGACCGGCGCGCCGGTTTCCGCGCTGATCGAACACGGCCTGGCCGAAGCGACCGTGGATGCGCTGGTGAAGGGCGACATCGGCACCGTCGAGAAACTGGGCAGCATGACGCCGGAAGCAGCTCGAAGCGCTCGAAGGCATCGACGAGGACGCGGTCAGCCGCATCCAGCAGGCGATCAACAGCTTCTACGGCCAGGAGTATGCCGAGGAGAGCTGCAGCCGGCCCGAGGGCGTGCCAGCGCGGAGGCGCGCTCGATCCGGAGCCGCTGGTCGAAGCCGCAATCGTCGCGGCACCGGAGTCCGAAGCCGCCGGAACCGCGTCTGAAGCCGCGATGTCTGACTCCGTCGGAGCCTCTGATACGATGGTGAGATCGTCGGAAGTGTCTCGCGGCGAACGCGGCGCGTACGAGGAGCAATCCGCGGCGTCGAATCCGGCAATGAGGAAGATCACGCGCAGCCGTGACGTCAGGCGCATGGCGATCAGAGCGTGCGGCAGTTCGCAGTGGAGCAGGCAGTTAAACGAAACGCTTCAATATGAGTAAGATTCGAATCAATGAGCTGGCGCGGCAACTGGAAGTGAAGTCGCGCGAGGTCATCGACAAGCTGCACGAACTCGGCATCGCCGAGAAGGTCACCCACTCCAGCTCGATCGACGAAGACAAAGCCGACCAGATTGCGCCGCTACTACCGCGGCGAATCCCATCTGCCTGTCGCCGCGATCCCGCGCAACGGCGCCACCTCGGTAATCGAGGAAGCCCGAGTTGCTCAGAAAGAGCTTGCCCAGAAAGAGCTGGCCGGGAAAGAGCGAAGCCGCGGAAGTCAGGCCCGCCCGCGCATCCGCCCGAACCTCGTGCAGGCCCCGCCCGCGGAAGTATCCGCACCGCAACCGGTGCCGCCGGTCGCGGAATCGAGGCCCGCGCCGCCCGTCGAGGAAGCTGCCCCGGCTGCCGCCGCCCCCGCCGCCGAAAAATCGGCGACGACGAACAAGCCGCGCGCCATTCCGCTGCGCCCGCCGATGCTCGGCCGCGGCGCACCGATTCATCCGCCCGTCGGCGCGCCCGCGTCCTCCGCTGCCCACGGCGCCGCGCCCGCGCTCCGAGTGCACCGCCCGCCGCCCCGGTGCGTCCCACGCCTCCGCCGCCCCGCCCGATTCCACTGCCAGGCGCACCGCAGACCCGGCCAGGTTCTGTCCGGCCCGCGCGCGCCCATGCCCGCGGCCGCCCGCTCCGGCCCGCCACACTCGGTGCCACGCCAGTCGTCTCGCTACTCCCGGCGCGCCGCGCCCGGCGCCGCGCCGCCGCCCGCAGTCCGTCCCGGCGTGCCGATCGCGTCCGCCGCCGCGCCCCGTCCGGGCGCGATTCCCGGCGCCCCGCGTCCCGCCGCATTCCAGACCCGGCGCAGCCCGCCCAGACCGCAGCGTCCTTTAGCCGGACAGCCTGCTGGCCCGTCCGGTCGTGCCGCCGCGTCCCGATCTGGCCGCCAAATTAGGCAGCAGCCGCGCGCGCGCCAATGCCCGGGCAGGCGCCGCCGCCGCGTCCCGGAGTGCCGCTGCGTCCGCAGACGCCGCGTCCCGGCCAGCCTCTTTATCAGGGTCCGCCGCGTCCCGGCGCAGCGCCCCATGGCAGGCCGCGCTATCGGCCGTCCGCCCATGCCCTGGCCAGCGTCCCGGCGGTCCGCGCCCGATGCATCCCACCTCGCGCGGCGGGCTCCATCGGCCCCGGTGCGCCGCCGCCGCCGCCCGATCAGGCCGCGCGCCGTCCGCAGCATCAACCAGAACCGCGGCGCGGCCGCGCGATCGTCAGCGCGAGCCGGAAGAGAAGAATCTCCGGCCGCAGACGCGCCGCGAAATCGCCGCGCCGCCGCCCATCAATCGCGACATCACCATTTCCGAAGGCATCACCGTCAAAGAGCTTTCCGAAAAGCTCGACGTGAAGGCCAACTTCGTCATCAAGAAGCTGGTGGACCGCGGCATCTTCGCCACCATCAACCAGACTCTCGACGCCAAACTCGCCACCGACATTTCGCGCGAATTCGGCGCTTCCACTTCCACCGTCACTTACGAAGAAGAGGCGATGCAGGACATCGAGATCGCCGAAGAGGCGAAGGACCTCTTCCGCCGTCCGCCCGTGGTCACCATCATGGGCCACGTCGATCACGGCAAGACCTCGCTGCTCGACGCCATCCGCCTCGCCCACGTCGCCGACAAGGAAGCCGGCGGCATCACGCAGCACATCGGCGCCTATCACGTCGATCACAACGGCCAGACGATCGTCTTCATCGATACGCCCGGCCACGAAGCGTTCACCCGCATGCGCGCCCGCGGCGCCAAAGTCACCGACATCGTGGTCCTCGTGGTGGCGGCGGACGACGGCGTCATGCCGCAGACGCTCGAAGCCATCGATCACGCCCGCGCCGCCAAGGTGCCGATCATCGTCGCCATCAACAAGATCGACAAGGCCGACGCCCAGGTCGACCGCATCAAGCAGCAGCTTTCCGATCGCGGCCTGCTGGCCGAAGACTGGGGCGGCGATACCGTCATGGTGCCGGTCTCGGCGCGCACCAAACAGAATCTCGATCTGCTGCTCGAAATGATTCTGCTGGTCGCCGAACTGCAGGATCTCAAAGCCAACCCGGCGCGTCCCGCCATGGCCAGCGTGCTCGAAGCCAAGCTCGATCGCGGCCGCGGCCCGGTGGCCACCGTGCTGGTGCGCAACGGCACGCTGCACGTCGGCGATTACTTTATCTGCGGCACCGTTTTCGGCCGCGTGCGCGCCATGCTGGACGATCGCGGCGAGCCCGTCAAGGAAGCCGGCCCGTCGATGCCGGTCGAAGTGCTCGGTCTCGAGGAACTGCCGGAAGCCGGCGACAGCTTCCAGGCCGTCACCGACACCGCCAAGGCCAAGCAGATCGTCATGTACCGCGCCGAAAAAGAACGCGCCGTACAGCTGGCCAAAACCGGCCGCATCACGCTCGAACAGTTCCATAAGCAAGATGGCGGCGGGCGAAGTCAAGGAACTGCCGATCATCCTCAAGGCCGACGTCTCGCGGCTCGGCCGAAGTTCTGCGCGACACTCTCGAAAAACTTTCCACCGACAAGGTCACCATCCGCGTCATCCGCGCCGGCGTCGGCGCCATCAACGAATCCGACGTGCAGCTCGCCGCCGCTTCGAACGCCATCATCATCGGCTTCAGCGTGCGTCCCGAGCGCAACGCCGCGGCGGCCGCCGAGCAGGAAAAGGTCGATATCCGCCTCCACACGATCATCTACGAAGTCGTGGATGAGATGAAGAAGGCGATGGCCGGTCTGCTCGCGCCGGTCTACAAAGAGGTTTACAGGGCAAGGCCGAAATCCGCGAGGTGTTCCGGGTTTCGAAGGTCGGCGTGGTGGCCGGCTGCCTGGTCATGGATGGCAACATCACGCGCGATTCGCAGGTGCGCATCGTGCGCGACAACATCGTGGTGTCACACCGGCAAAATCGGCTCGCTGCGCCGCTTCAAGGACGATGTCAGCGAAGTCCGCGCCGGCATGGAGTGCGGCATCACGCATCGACAATTTCGGCGACGTGAAGCAGGGCGACGTGATCGAGGCGTTCGCGATGCAGAGGGTTGCGAACCGAAACGGCGTAATGGCCGTGGTCGGCGTACTTACGCTGGAACTGCGCATCGAACACGCGCATTCGCTCAAGGAGAAGCGGCACGTGGTCAAGAGCCTGAAGGACCGCCTGCGCGGCAAGTTCAACGTTTCGGTGGCGGAGATCGACGATCAGGATCTGCACAACAGCGCCGTGATCGCGGTGGCCACGGTCTCTCCCAGCCGCCCTTTCGCCGAAAAGATTCTGCAGGCGGTGGAGCGCGAAGCGGCGGATCTGCTGGGCCCATGCTGATCCGCGCCGAAGCTCGAGTGGTTGGTAGAGAATGTAATGGAAGAACACCGGGCACGGCGCGTTTCCGAAGCCGTAAAAGAGGAACTGGCGGAGATCATCGGCTTCGAGATGGACGACCCGCGCCTCGGCCACCGTCAACGTCACCAGCGCGGACGTCTCCTCCGACATGCGCACCGCGCACGTCAAAGTGGCGATCGAGGCCGGTCAGGAAAAGAAGGCGCTCGCGGCGCTGGAACACGCGAAAGGCTTTCTGAAGCACGAACTCGCCGCGCGCCTGAATCTGCGTCGCGTGCCGGATCTCCATTTCGCCGCCGACACTCATCCGGACGCCGAAAGCCGCATCGATTTCCTGTTGCGCCGCGCCAAACGCACCCGCGCCCGCGAATAAGTTACCCCTCAAAAAGCCGGCTGTCGTTTGCGATCTGCGATCAGGTTAATGGTGCCCGGCGTTGCCGGTTCTGCGCCTGAACTATGAAAGATGAGCCTTCCCGATCGCCAGGCCGGAACCAGTCCGGCTGGCGACGAGAGTGGGCGAGCCGTGCGCTCGCGGTCAGCGGATTATTCCGGAAGCCCGGTGACCGGCGAGAGAACCGGGGTGTTTGTGTTGGTAGGCTGTCCGTTCGGGCTGGTGAAGTTGAACATGTTGTTGATCGGACCCGCGATCGCATCGAAGGATCCGCCGCCAATTCTTCCCAGATTCCAGTTGTCCTCGACAAACCTGATGATCGAAGTCTGGATTGTGAACGTATGGTCGACGTAATTAGCCCTGGCCCAGGGAGAAATCACCATCAGGGGCGTGCGAACCCCGGGGCTGCAGCGACCGTTCACCGGAAGACCGTTCGAGTTCGGACCGGGAAGCACCGGTGTGGTACCGGCAGTCCCGCAGGCGTTGGCTCCGGAAAGAGTATCCGCAGTCGAGAACGAGCCGTTAACGATCGCGCCCTGCTGATGATCGTACCAGCCGTCGGAATCGTCGTAGGCAATGATGACTGCCGTGCTGTCCCAGAACGGAGACTGCATGAGCGTGTTCACGACCTTCACCACGAAGGCCTGTTCGTCCAGCGGATTCGAGTTGCCGGGATGCGCATCCTGATAAGACTGAGCCTTCAGGAAGCTCACCGCGGCCAGATTGCCGGCACTCAGCGAATCAAAAAAGTCATGGGTATCGTATTGATGGTTCGCCGGGTCAGTGAAGCCGATAGTCGCCACACTCGTTGGGCGGGTATGGTTCAGGTTCCGGGTAGACGCGTAATACTGGAACGGCTGGTGGTGCTCAACATAATCGCCTTCCGTCAGACCGGTGGTCGGTGACACGGTGCTTCTGCCGCAGCCCGTGCTGCCGTTCGGATTCGTCACGGTCAGATCGAAGCCGCCTTGGAACCAGCCCCAGGTAAGCCCCGCGTTGTTGAGCAAGTCGCCGATTGTCAGCCCGGAAAGTTCGGCGTTAAACGAGCCAGCGTTCGAGCATACATCGCCAAGGGGTTCGGCGTCCCCGATCAGCGTGAAACCGCCCCGCCCGTCGGCGATCTGGTCGCTTGAGGGACTGTTAGTCGAAGCAATGATTCCGTTTGTCTGGCCCGAGATCAGATTGATAGCGCCAGGGGTGGACGGCCCGAAATTCGAATTGTACGAATTGTCGCTCAGCGCGAAGTTCTGAGCGTAGTTCCATAACGCGGTAACGGTATTGCCGTCGAAATACCCCATATCGATGCCCTTCGTGGTGACAATCGCCGGGGTAAGCACCGACATGCTGCTGGAAGAACCGGCAGAGCCGGTTCTCAACGGAAACAGGTCCATGGCGCCGAGATCGAACGAATTCTGTTCCGGCGTGTAGCTGTGACTCTGGCTGGTGGTGAGTGCCTGGCTGCGATTGAAGCGGAAGGGATTGGTTGCGCCTGTGCCGTTCAGCGGGTTGAGATTGGGATTGTTGGTCAGAAGCGTCGGGTTCGTTTCGTAATTGTTTGCCGAAGGTGTGCCGGGGAGTGCCGTAAAGCGCGGCTGTCCGGGAGGATTAGCCGCCTTCGGATAGGTGCCGAAATAATGATCGAACGATATGTTCTCGCCGAAGATAACTACTACGTGCTGGATGGGTGTCGTTGGCGTGGTGGGCGTCGTGGGCGCTGAAGAACTTTGCGCCATGATTGCGGTGGGGCCTGCGACCAGACTCATACACAAAGTCACACTGGTAGCCACTGAAAGGGGTGTACGCATATCTTCTCCTTGTTCGTTTGAATCGTCGGAATGGAAGCCCGTCAGGCTTGTCTGCGCAGCCTGGAAAAACCGATCACTGCCATCCCGCCGCCGATCAGAAGTAAGGTGGAAGGTTCCGGCGTACTGGACTCCACTTCGGCGAGCGCCAGGCCGGACCCGTTAGTCACCGTAGTCTGGGTAATCTGAAGACCGTAAATTGCAGCGGCGGTGTCTTCCGCGACAAAGTAGGTTTGTCCCGTAGTCAGCGCAGCAGCCTCGGCGTCTGCCGACACATCCAGAGAATCCAGCACGGTGTTGCCGGCACCCAGCACGTTAATTGTGAGAGCCACCGGGTCGTCGAAGTCCGACAGGCCTATCGCGAGATCGTTCACGCCGCCGGCGAGACTGACGGTTATGCTTGCGGTGCCATTCCCCCCCCCACCTGCGCCCGGGTCGAACAGTTCGATCCCGCCGGCAGTCTGGTCACTGAAAGGATAAATGAGGAGACCGTCGGGGCTGGTGATCGTAACGCCCTGTGAAGCGTATTGTGTGGAACTGAATGTGGGACACTGCAGTCCGTTGTTTACGCAATTTTCCTGTGCGGCCGTGGAGAGGCTGGTGATCTGGCCTTCGAGGTTGGCGAAGTTGATCACGTTCGGAAAACCTGGCGCCGGGGACGTTGCCGGTAATTCGTTATTGTCGCCCGGTGTACCCTGGACGATCTGCACAGTGCCCGCATGGGCGAGCAGCGGCATAAGCAGCATCAGTGGGGCGTAGATGAGCGCGTTGATTTTCAATTGATTGATCCTCGGAGTACACGAGGGTATCAGCCGAATATGACGTTCGTATGAAAACCAAATGTCTGCTTCACGACTGGCAGCTGAATGGGCGCCGCTCTCCGGGAAGAGATGCGACTCCCGAGAGGTTTGTTGCGTATTTGTCATCCGATTCTAATAGATTCGTCAGACGCAGGGTTTAAGGTAGTGCTTGCGCGATTTTCACGCGATCGAGCTCTGTAGTTTCACACGAGACAGAAGAGGAGAAATGCGTAGATTACTTTCCATTCCCGTAAGTGTCTTTCTGGCCCTGAATCCGGTCTGGTCCGTGAGCGTGGAGGCACAGAGCCCTCCGCCCGGCACACTCACGACGCCCATTCAGCATGTGGTTGTGATCTTCGACGAGAACATTTCTTTCGATCACTATTTCGGGGTCTATCCGAAAGCGACGAATCCTCCCGGGCAGCCTCGCTTTACGGCGCTTCCGAACACACCCACGGTCAATGGCTTCAACCCGGGCCTGCTGACGAATAATCCAAATCTGAACCCGGCGAACGGCACGGGCGCCGCGAATCCGTTCCGGCTGAACCGAAGCCAGGCGCTCACCGCCGACCAGAATCACAATTACGGACCGGAGCAAGCCTCATTCGACCACGGCCTGATGGATTTGTTCCCGACAAACACGGGCACGGCCGGATCTTCCAGCAGTATGTCGGTGCTGAACCCGGCGGTCGTCACGACCAAGGGCCTGGTGATGGGCTACTATGACGGCAACACGGTCACCGCCATGTGGGAGTACGCGCAGAACTTCGCGTTGAACGATAACTTCTACGACACCCAGTTCGGACCTTCGTCGCCAGGCGCTGTCAATCTCATCTCGGGTCAGACCAACGGAATCAATCAGGCCACCGTGGTGAATCCAAACAGCTCGGACGAGGTCGCGGATGGACAAGGTGGTTACACACTCAACGGTGACTCAGATCCCCTTAATGACGCCTGCGCCGGATCCAGCAAAATGCAGATGAACTTTACCCCGGCCAACACCAACGTAGGCAATCTGCTCAGCGCTGCCGGACTGAGCTGGGGCTGGTTCCAGGGCGGCTTCGATCTCACGGTGACCAATGCAAACGGGACGACTGGTTGCAACAGGAGCACAGTATCGCCCATCACGGGGCTGACCGAAACAGATTATGTGCCGCATCATGAGCCTTTCCAGTTCTACCCCGGCACTGCCAATCCCAGCCATACGCGGCCGACCAGCGTGGCAAGTATCGGGCTTGCCGGTGACGCGGCTAATCATCAATACGATATTCACGACTTTTTCGACTCGCTGAATGCGGGTAACCTGGCGGCCGTGAGCTTCCTCAAGCCGCCTTCCTACCAGAACGGTCACCCCGGGAATTCGAATCCGCTCGATGAACAGGCGTTTATCGTGAATGTGATCAACACGCTCATGAAATCCAAATATTGGAGCTCAACCGCAGTCATCATCACCTACGACGATTCCGACGGCTGGTACGACCACCAGATGGGGCCGATCGTCAACGGTTCGTTCTCGAGCCTGGACTCGCTTACCGGTAGCGGGGCCTGTGGCACTCCGTCGACCGGTAACACGCCCACGCCGCAGCTCCCCGGCCCGAATAGCGGAGGCCGTCCCGTAAACGGTCGCTGCGGCTACGGACCCCGGTTGCCGCTGTTAGTGGTCTCTCCGTGGGCGAAGGCGAACTACGTCGACAGCACGCTTACCGATCAGACTTCGGTGCTTCGTTTTATCGAAGATAACTGGAGCCTGGGCAGAATCGGCCAGGGATCGTTCGATGCGCTCGCGGGTCCGATCAACAGCATGTTCAACTTCACCCAGTCAACACCGCAGAATTCCAATCTGCCGATTCTGTCCACCGTCACCGGCTTGCCGTTACAGTAAACCTGAGCGCCGCGCGGTAACCTGAATTTCGCAAGAGCACGGAGCCAACTATCAAGCGGCGTGATTTTCTGAAACGCGGTGGATTGTTTTCGGCGCTGGCAGTACGCGGCCAGTCGCAAATACGGCGTCGTGCACCGGATCTCTCGGGGCTGTCGCTGAATCCTGCCGGGCTGCCGAAATACGTGGATGCGCTTCCGGTCCCTGAGCCGGCGCGCCCTGTGCGCAAAGGGCATTACCGCATCGCGATGCGCGAGTTTCAGGCGAAGATTCATCGTGATCTGGCGCCCACCACGTTTTGGGGCTATGAAGGCATGTCGCCCGGCCCGACATTTGATGTCCGCTCCGGCCAGCCGATTACCGTGGAATGGGTGAACAACCTTCCGACTAAACATCTGCTGCCCGTGGATCACGCGATTCACGGCGCCGGCGATGACATTCCCGATGTGCGGACGGTAGTGCATCTGCATGGCGGGAAAGTGCCGCCTGAGAGCGATGGCAATCCCGAGAGATGGTTTGTCCCGGGGCAGTCGAAAGTCATTTCTTACCCGTTGCGCCAGGATGCCGCGGGGCTGTTTTATCACGACCATGCCATGGGAATCACGCGGCTGAACGCCGTGGCGGGGCTGTTCGGGCAGTTCCTGATCCGCGACGCATTCGAAGACTCGCTCCGCCTGCCGGGCGGCCCGTACGAAATCCCGTTGTGCCTCTACGACCGGCTGTTTCAGCTGAACGGACAACTGCAATATCCGCCACGCTGGACGGATGACTACAGCGGCAATGCGCTGTTGCTGAACGGAAAGCTCTTTCCGTTCCTGGCAGCAGCGCCGCGGCCTTATCGCTTTCGTCTGTTGAACTGTTCGAACGGGACCTTCATTTCGTTATCGTTCGCAAAGGACGGTTTAAGTCTCGTACCGGGCGCTGAGCCTTTTCAGATGATTGGGTCGGATCAGGGCTTTTTGGAGGCGCCGGTCGAGATGAAGAAGCTCTCCCTGACGCCGGCGGAGCGGGCGGATATCTTGGTGGACTTCAGCCCTTATGCGGGCAAGACCATCTACCTGAAGAGTTCGAGTTTTCCGATCATGCAGATCCGTGTGGCGGCGGCTGAAGCGGGTAAAGCCATATCGCTTCCCGCCCTGCCGGAGAAGCTGCGCACTATCCAGCGCACCCCCGAAAGTGCCGCGGTAAAGACGCGTGAGCTGACCCTGGTGGATTACATGGATGCGACGGGCAGGATGACGCACATGCTGTTGAACGGCGCGCACTACGACATGCCGGTGACCGAGAAGCCTGCGCTGAATTCCACCGAGATCTGGACGCTGATCAATATGACGAATGAGGCGCATCCGATCCACCTTCATTTGGTTCGCTTCCAGGTCCTTGACCGTCGGCCCTTCGATCTCGGGGCTTACCGGGAGACCGGCAAACTGGCTTACATCGGACCGGCCATTCCGCCCGAAGCCCATGAAGCCGGATGGAAAGACACCGTGCGCGCGGATCAGTTTCACGCCACCCGCATTATCGTCAGGTTTGAAGGCTATAAGGGCCGCTATGTCTGGCATTGCCACGTGCTGGAGCACGAGGACAACGAGATGATGCGGCCCTACGAAGTCATTTGATACCGACGTTACTCCGGCTGAGCAGCAACGGTACCCGTACTGTCATTGAGAATCAGCTGACGGGCTGCGGGACTCGGTGTGTCGGTGAAGTCGAAAAGACCATTCAGCGTACCCGCCAGCGCATCAAATGATCCGCTGGGAAGCCTTCCCAGATTCCAGTTGTCTTCGATGAAGCGCAGGACAGAGGTGGTGTCGGTCAGCGCATGATCGACATAATTCTGTTTGGCATATGGGCTGATCGCGAGCAGCGGAAGGCGCGTGCCATAACCGCAGCGGTCGAGATAGCCGCCCAGGGGCGCGGAAGCACTGCCGCAATGGAGCGAGGCACCAGCTAGTGTGTCATTGGAGGAGTCGTTCGATTGATTCACAATCGGCGGCATCACGTGGTCATACCAGCCATCGGAATCGTCATAAGTGATAAAGATGGCCATCTGAGGCCAGTACGGCGATTGCATCAGCGAATTGATAGTGTCGACCAGAAACGTCTGCTCTGTCAGCGGGGTGGAATTGGCGGGATGCCCGGTTTCGGTGGTGGGAGCTTTTAGGAAGGTCACCGCAGGCAGGTTGTTCGCAGCGAGGGCGTTCGTGAAATCGACAAGCGAGTAGGTGTGATTCGCCGCATCCGTGGAGGTGCCGATGTCGGCTACCGACGTGGGGGAGAAATGGTGCTGATTCGAGGTCGACGCATAGTACATGAACGGCGCATAGTGACTGTTATAAGCGTTAAAGCTGGGGGTCGAAAGACACTGCGCGCTGGTGATGGGCGTGGTTGAACTGCCGGATTCCGGAAAATCGCCATAGAACCATCCCCAGGTTATTCCGGCCGTATTCATCAGGTCGCCGATGTTCTTGCTGGTCATCACCACGGGAGTGTTCCCCAAAGCGGTGCTGACACAATCGTCAACACCCGCTTCGACGTTGGCGATCATGCTTCCATTGACGATCTTGCCGCTCACATTGCCGCTGGTCGTGTGAGTCTGACCGGCCACCAGGTTCTGATGGCCTTCCTCGGTGACGCCGAATTCGGTATCGAAGTAGTTATCGCTCATGGCGAAATACTGGGCGTAGTTCCAGAGCGCCGTAACGGTATTGCCATCGTAATAACCCATGCTCAAGTCGGGCAGGCAGGAAGTGAGAGGGGCGGGGGGTGAGGTAGTGCCGCTGGTGGTGGTGGCGAACAGATTAATCTGGCCTGAGTTGTAAGCTGTCTGCTCGTCTTTGTACTTATTGTCGTTGTCGCAGGTCAACGCCTGAGAGCGGTCCAGACGGAAGGGCGCGACAGCGCTGAGATTGTTGGTGGCTGGAGAGAGACCATTGACCGAAGGCGTGTTCGGCAGAGGAACAAAGGGCGATTCCCCGGCAGGGTACGTCCCGTTAACCGGCTCTCCGCCTGGATAAAGTGCATTGGGATAAGTCCCGAAGTAGTGATCGAACGAGTTGTTTTCCTGAAAGATCACAACCACATACTTGATGGGAGTCGTGGTGGTCTGCGCCGGCGCAAGGGCGGCGAGAAGGGATACTGTGACCAGCAGACCGGCAGTTCTGCAAGACTGTCTAATCATTCTATGAGGGCTCCTGCGTCGTCGAGGGTGAACAGACCACTCGAAACAGGATACCCACGTGTGGTTACAGAAGAATGAATACAAGAGGGCAAATGCGGGGTGAATAACACGCACGCCCGTGAGAGAAACTGGATGAAGCCCATGAAGGCCCTGTCCCCGGTGTTGGTCTCTCTGGCGGTTTCGACTGCCTTCGCGCAGCCGGGCGCGGTGATCCGCACCGAGACCCGCGTCGTGCTCGTCGACACCATCGTCACCGACAAACAGGGCGCCTGGGTTCATGGCCTCGCGGCGAAGGATTTTCGCCTCTTCGAAGACAACAGGGAACAGACCATCCAGAGCGTCAGCGTGGAAAAAGGCGCGGTTACCTCGCGGCCGCACAGCGTGGTGGTGTTCTTCGCGCCCATGGGGCCCGCCGAGCGTGCCCTCGCCCGGCAGGCCGTCTCCGGATTCATCGATGCCAATGCGGGGGACAGCGCCGGTGAGAACCGCCGGATCGCGATCGTCAGCTACAACGGCGGCCTGAAGATCAATCAGAACTTCACCGGGGATGCGGCCAGGCTGAAAACCGCGGTGAGCCTGGCCACGTCAACCGCCGGAATTACCAGCAGCGAGAGTGCCGCAGCTTTTGAGACCGTGCGCGCGCTCGAAGGTCTGGCGCGCAGTCTGGGCGTGCTCGAAGGGCGCAAGACCATCGTGTTCGTGAACGGCGGAGTCCCGCCGTCGTCGGCGCAGCGCGCGGAACTGACGTCCGTGATCGAGGCGTGCAACAAATCCGACGTCGCAGTGTATCCGATCGACGTGCGGCCGCTCCAGGTGAATCTCGCGCAGGACAAGTTCAACCAGGAATACGGCGATGTCGACGATAACAGCGGGCTGGGGCGCAGAGGGCGCGGGGGTACGTCGCGAAAGCTCGATCCGGAAGCGGTGGGAGGAGAAGCGGGCATCACCAATCAGCAGGCGCTTTACCGGCTGGCAACGGGCACCGGGGGATTCGTTATTCCTGACGCCGGCGAGCTGGGGCGGGGACTACAGAAGATCGGCGAGGAACAGGGCGAATATTACGTGCTGAGCTTCACTCCAACTGAGGAGGCAAAAGACGCGAAGGCGGGCCGATGCCACACACTGCGCGTCAAAGTGGATCGCGGCGCAACGAACGTGCGTGCACGTTCCAGTTACTGCGAGTCAAAGCCGCAGGATCTGCTGGCGGGCACGATCGCGGGCCAGGATCTGGAGCGGAAAGCGGCGAATGCAGGGACGGCGGGTTCCACCCTCGGAGCGGCGATTCAGCTTTCCTATTTCTATCTGTCACCGGGCTCTCCATCGACAAACGCCGCCCGCGTCATTCTGGCCGTGGAGATTCCAGCCGAAGCCGTGAAGGTTCAGTTGCAGAAAGGCAAAGAGGCGAAAGCCAGGAGGGAGCTGGATTTTCTCGGCATCGCAACAAATGCAGACGGCGACGTGGGAGCGCGGTTCAGCGACGTAGTCAAACTCGATGCCGAAAGCGCCGGAAAGCCGCTGCATTACGAGAAGGAATTCAAGCTCGCGCCAGGCCAATACAAATTCACGATCGCCTTCAGTTCAGCGAGCGAGAGCTTCGGCAGAGTGGAAGCCCCGCTCAGCGTTGCGCCGTGGCAGCCGGGCGAACTCGGGATGAGCGCGATCGCTCTGAGCCGGCAAACGCGTTCGGCGGCGGACGTCGGTCTGGACATTGCGGCACTGACGGAAAGCCGCACGCCGCTGGTAGTGAATGATGTTGAGATTGTGCCGTCGGGGTCGAACCGGTTCCGCGGGTCAGAGCCCGGGTTTATCTACTTCGAGGTTTATGGCCGGGAGGGAGCGGCGGCGAAGATTGAGATACGCGTGATGCATAAAGGGCAAACGGCAAACGACGATCGCCTGCCCCACGGGATGATGCCGTTGACGGGAACCAAGGCCGTCACAACGCTGCCGACCGACACGCTCGACGTCGGCCTTTATACGCTGGAAGTCACGGCAAGCGATGCGACAGGAAAACACGTCACCCGCACCGCGGATTTCGAGATTTACTGAAGCGAGATCACGGCGCTGGGTTCACCAGTTGCTGTCGAGACACCCGTGACTGACGCGGCAATTGAAACATCACCGGTACCGATTCCTGTTGGAACAGTGAGATTGAACTGATAGGTGCCGGCTTCGGACAGGCCGGTGAAGCTCGTGACGACCGGAGTGTTGCCGATCGTCAGCGTGACCGTGTTGGTGGTGGGGGCCCCGCTGGTCAAGGTCGGCGGAAATACCTGGCCGGCGGGAACGGCGGGCGTCGTCGGGCCGAAGCCGAAGCCGAAAAGCTCGATGTTGTCACCCGCTTTGGCGGGAACGGTCTTGTATCCGAGGGTGTTGATCGTCGGTCCGATGATGTCGTAGGTGCCGTTGCCGTAAGCACCAGAGCCATCCGTGCGGAGGATGATGCCGGCGACGTGCAGATTGTCGGCGAGGAGGGCGAATGAGGGAGCTACACTCGCGAGGTTCACGGAAGAGGTGACGCTCTGCGATCCGACAGTGACGACGACTGGCACGGACCGGGGGGTGGCGACCTGGTCATCAGGCACCTGTACGTTGATCTGGCCGGCGCTCACGTAATAGAGGTAAGCGGGGGTGCCATCGATGGTCACGCTGGTGCCGCCGAGTGAGAGCGGGAAATTGCCGTTCCAGTTCACAGGTGTGGCGGGGCCGAGGTTCGAGCCGTAAATGGCAATCCACTCGCCGGGCTGCACGGTGGAGACGGTGCTGTCGACGGGTACGATGCCGCTCGGCTTGATCGCTGGAAAAGTTGCACTGATTTCCTGAATCCGGTTGTTGACCGTGTCAGCGATGTAGATGTTGCCCGAGGCATCGACCGCGACGCCTTTGGGCTGATTAAGCTCAGCCAAGGCGGGAGAGCCGCCGCCGTCGTACGTTCCTGGTATCCCGTTGCCGGTAAGTGTTGATATGTTGCCACCCGAGACTTCCACCAACCGGTTCGTCTGGGTGTTGGTGATATAGACATTGCCCGATGCGTCTACGGCGAGGCTGAATGGCTTGTAAAGTTCCGCGGCGGTGGCTGATCCGCCGCTGTCGTTGCTGGAACCCTCTTGGCCGTTACCCGCGATGGTCGTGATGTTGCCGTTGCTGACTTTGCGAATACGATTGTTGCCGCTGTCCGCGATGTAGAGGTTGCCGGAGGCATCGACAAAAACATCGGTAGGAGAGTTTAGTAACACCGCGGCCGCAGTGGCTGAACCGCCGTCGCCGGCGAACCCCGCCGCTGTGCCGTAACCGGCGACAACCGAGATATCGCCGGTGGAGGCGGTGATCTTGCGGATCACGTTGTCGTCCGTGTCGGCGATGAAGACGTTGCCGGAAGTGTCCACCGCAACGCCGGAGGGTTCGCAGAGAACGGCGGAGGTGGCGAGGCCTGTGTCGCCGTATTCCTGGCACAGGCCGTATTTACCGGCAATGGTGCTGATGATGCCGTTTGAAACCTTTCGGATCACGCTGCCTCCGAAATCGGCGATATAGAGGTTACCGGAGGAATCGACTGTGATGCCGAGGGGCTGGGTCAGAGAAGCGGCCGTGGCTGGTCCGCCATCACCGGAGAAGCCCTGGGTGCCATTGCCGGCGACTGTCGTGATCACGCCGGAAGGAGAGATCATGCGGACGCGAAAATTGTTGGTGTCGGCGATGTAGATGTTGCCGGAAGAATCCACGGCAATGCCGCTCGGCTGGTTAAGCTTCGCGGCCGTGGCCTGGCCGCCGTCGCCGGAGAATCCCGAAGCACCGGTGCTGCTGCCGGCAATAGTGCTGATGACAGTCTGCGCGCTCGCGAGAGAAGAGAGAAGCGAGACGAGCAGCAGGCTAAGAGTCCTATTCATTCCACTCCATCTTTTCACGGTGTTGACGGCGCGCGGACGCGGCGGGTTTCTAGACGCTCGCCGCGTAGGTTGGTTTACGCCGCGCTTTAGTGGCCTGTTCGAAAGCGTACGCAACCTTAATCAGAGCCGGTTCGGACCACGCGGGACCGAAGAAAGAGATGCCGGCCGGAAGTCCGCCCACGAGGCCCGCGGGCACGGTGATGTGCGGATATCCCGCAACTGCGGGCGCGGTCGAACAGCCGCCGTTGGCACTGTCGCCGTTGATGTAGTCGGTAAGCCAGGCAAGACAGGAGGTGGGAGCAACGCAGAACGGTGAGTTTGTGTTTCGCAGTCGCGGCGTCGATGCCTTCGGTACGTGTGAGTCGAATGCATTCGGCGCGCGCTTTCAGATAAGCCGGATCGGTCAGCGGACCTTTTTTCTGCGACTGCTCGAAGAGCTCCTGGCCGAAGTACTTGAGTTCGCGCGAGGCATTCTTCCGGTTGAACGCGATCAGACTTTCGAGCGCGTCATTTCCCATATATTTTGGGCGACCGCGCGCTTTGAAGTACGCGTTGAGCCCGGCTTTGAGCTCGAACAGGAGCACATCCATTTCGGGTTCTGAGATTTTCGCGTCGGGCGGGATTTCGACAGGATCGATGATCTCAGCCCCGTGGCTTTTCATGGCGGCGATCATTTCGTCCATGAGTTTGTCGACGCCGGCCTGAAAGCCGAAACGGTTGCGAACTATGCCAAGGCGCGCGCCGCGCAGACCGGCGGCATCAAGGGATTTCGTGTAGTCGGTGGGAGTTTTCGGTTCTGCGACCACGTTGAGAAGCAGGACAGCATCGCGTACCGTCCGCGCCATGGGTCCGGCGGTGTCCTGACTGGCCGAGATGGGAATGATGCCCGTGCGGCTGACGAGGCCCACGGTGGGCTTGATGCCCACGAGTCCGCAGATGGAGGAGGGAGAGACGATGGAGCCGTCGGTTTCAGTCCCGATCGCGACGGGACACATGGCAGCGGCGACCGCAGCGGCAGAACCCGAACTGGATCCGGAAGGATTGCGGTCGAGCGCATACGGATTCTTCGTCTGTCCCCCGCGCGCGCTCCAGCCGCTCGTGGAGTGCTGGCCGCGGAAGTTGGCCCACTCGCTGAGATTGGTTTTGCCGAGGATGACCGCTCCGGCGGCGCGCAGCCGCGCGACCAGAGGCGCGTCTTTGGGAGCTGGCGCATCCACAAGCGCAAGCGAGCCACCCGAGGTGAGCATCGGGCCAGCCACGTCAATGTTGTCCTTGATAAGGACCGGAATACCGTGCAGCGGGCTGCGCGGTCCCTTCGTCTGGCGTTCGCGGTCCAGCTCGCCGGCGGTTTTGAGTGCATCGGGATTGATCTCGATGACGGCGTTGATGGCGGCGGAACGATGGTTGAGGCTTTCGATGCGCGACAGGCAGTTTTCGGTCAGGGACCTGGCCGAATAGCCGCGCTGAATATCGGTGAGTTCCTCCGGATCGCCTGGCGGAGTTGCGGCCGATGCAGACGCTGCCGCGATCGCACCCAGCTTGATGAGATCGCGGCGAGTCATGTATCGATATTAAAGCTCAGCGACGCCGCCGTCGACAAAGAGCTCCGCGCCCACGACAAATGAAGAGTCGTCGGAGCACAGGTAAAGAGCCGCCTTCGCCACCTCGTCAACGTTGCCCAGACGTTTCAGCGCAACAGTAGATGCAAATTGCTCCTTTAGCTCGTCGACATTCCCGCCGCTCTTGCCGAAGATCGGCGTGTCGATGGGACCGGGGCTGAGCGTATTGACGCGGATGCCGCGGGGGGCGAGTTCGCTCGCGAGAGTGCGTCCGAAAGAACGCACCGCGGCTTTGGTGGCTGAGTAGACGGATGCGGCAGGGAAGCCTTTCTTGCCGGCGACGGATGAGGTCAGAAGGATGGAACCGCCGCTCGGGATCAGAGGCAATGCGGCCTGGATGGTGAAGAAGAGACCCTTCACGTTGATGTTGAATTGCTTATCGAAGAAGGATTCGGAAATTTCGCCGATCGGCTGAAACCCCGCGATGCCGGCGTTGGCGAAGAGAATGTCGATGCGCCCGTATTTCGACTTCACGGTATCGATCAGCGAACGGATGTCGCTGAGTTTGCTTGTGTCAGAAACAACGGCGAGGGTTTCAGGGCCGAGATCCTTTTGCGCCGCGGCTACCGTTTGCGGATTGCTGCCGGTAACAATAACCTGCGCGCCTTCAATCTGAAAGAGTCTCGCGGTCTCGAAACCGATGCCGGTCGAGCCGCCGGTGATGAGTGCGATTTTTCCGTCTAGTTTTCCCATGCCCGGTTTGATGCAGCGGGAATAAAGGAAGCTGCGTACTCTTTCAGTAAAACCACCGGCGACAAGATCGCCGGCGCTACACAGACGGGGTAAACTGAGGCTTTCGATGCCAGCCAGGAGGGCCGGATGACACCAGCGGAAGTATTGCAGTTTGCAAAAGAGAACGGCGCGAGGCAGGTCGATGTGCGGTTTTCGGATATCCCGGGACTGCAGCATCATATTTCCTACCCGATCGGCGAGCTGACGGAAGGGTCGTTTACCGAAGGTTTCGGTATCGACGGATCGAGCATCCGCGGCTGGGCGGCGATCAACGAAAGCGACATGCTGCTCATCCCGGATTCGGAGACAGCATTCATGGATCCGTTCATGGAGACGCCGACGCTGGTGATGATCGGCGATGTGCGCGATCCGCTGACGAAGCAGAATTACGAACGCGATCCGCGCTGGATCGCCAAGAAAGCTGAACTGTATCTGCAGCAACTCGGGCGCGGGCGACACCGCGTACTTCGGCGCGGAAGCGGAGTTCTTCATCTTCGATAACATTCGCTTCGATCAGAACGCCGCACTCGGGTTTTTATTTCATCGACGCCGAAGAAGGCCGCTGGAATTCCGGGCGCACGGAAAACAACCTCGGATACCGGCCGCGTTACAAGGAAGGATATTTCCCGGTGCCGCCGACGGATCACTATCAGGACCTGCGCGCGGAGATGGTGAACACGATGGAGCGCTGCGGCCTCGTGATCGAGTGCCATCACCACGAAGTCGCGACGCGCCGGCCAGTGCGAGATCGATCAGCGGTTCAACACGCTGGTGAAATCGGCTGACAACATGATGCTGTACAAGTACATCGTCCGCAACGTGGCCAATCAGTACGGAAAGACGGTGACGTTCATGCCGAAGCCGATTTTCGGCGACAACGGCAGCGGCATGCACGTACACCAATCGATCTGGAAGGCGGGCAAGCCGCTGTTCGCGGGCGACGGATACGCGGGACTGAGCCAGATGGCGCTGCACTACATCGGCGGTCTGCTGAAGCACGCGCGCGCGCTTTCGGCGATCATCGCGCCGACGACCAACAGCTATAAGCGGCTGGTACCGGGCTATGAAGCGCCGGTGAATCTGGCGTACTCGCGGCGCAATCGCTCGGCAGCGTGCCGCATTCCAATGTACTCGGCGAGCCCGAAGGCGAAGCGCGTTGAGTTCCGTCCGCCCGATCCGTCCTGCAACCCCTATCTCGGATTTTCGGCGATGCTGATGGCCGGCCTCGACGGGGTGATCAACCGCATTGAGCCGGGCGAACCGCTGGATAAGGACATCTACGATCTGTCGCCGGAGGAGATGAAGTCGGTGCCATCGATGCCGGGGTCGCTCGAAGAGGCGCTCACCGCGCTCGAAGAGGATCATCAGTTCCTGCTGAAGGGCGACGTGTTCACCGAAGAACTGCTCGAGACGTTCATCGAGTACAAGCGGAAGAATGAGGCCGAGGCGATCCGGCTGCGGCCGCATCCGTGGGAGTTCGCGATGTATTACGACATATAAGGAAGATGCCGGGCGAATGTTGAGCGCGCACAACACCCACCCGAGTGGCGGGCTGTGCGCTCAGTCGCCCGGCGGCAGGCAGGAATGCCTGGCCCCACTAAGTGGCTACTGTGATAGATTCTGCGTCGAGAGGGATTTTCACCATGCGCTTTCGGATTATGGCTGGTTTGATCGTTGCGGCTTCGCTGGCTTTCGCGCAGGGGCGCGGACCGGGCGGGCCAGCTGCGCCATTCATGACTCACAAGCTGACGCCAAATGTTTACTGGATCGAAGGCGGGGGCGGAAACAGCGGCGTCATTATCGGCGAAAAAGGCGTGATCGTGATCGACGCCAAGACCACTGAAGCGGGTGGGAAAGAACTGCTCGAAGACATTGCGAAGATCACGCCGAAGCCAGTCACTACGGTCATCTTCACGCACAGCGATGGCGACCACGTGAACGGCATTGCCGCGTTTCCGTCCGGCATCCGGATCATCGCCCAGGAGAACGACAAAGCGGAGCAGGAGAAAGCATTGGCCGCAGGCGGGCGGGGTGCGCCTCCGGCGGGTCATCTGCCGACCGAGGTGGTGTCGAAGAACAAACAGAGCGAAAAGATCGACGGCGTGAAGTTTGAGTTCTACCACTGGGCGCCCGCGCACACAAGCGGCGATCTGATCATTTATCTGCCGAGCGAAAAGATCGTGTTCTGCGGCGACATCATCGCGGGCGGGAAAACGGCCGATCCGCTGATCCACCTGGAGAAGAACGGCTCGTCGGAAGGCTGGATCACGACGGTGAAAGGAATCACGGGGCTGAAGGGCGAACAGTTCGTGGAAGGCCACGGCGACGTGCTGACTAAGGAAGACGTGGAGAAGCGGCTGACGGACGCGGAAACGAAGAGGGCGAAGATCAAGGAGATGGTCGGGCTGGGGAGGTCGCTGGACTATATCCGGATGGCGCTGGGCGAGCCGGAACCGGCGGCGACCCCGGGACGCGGACCAGGCTTCCCGACGTTTACTGCCGTGGTTTATCAGGAACTGACGAAGAAGCCTGCGTGATCTGATCCCATTCGCCTGACAGGAGCGGCGCCTGCCAGCCGTTTGCGTCATAGGCGATCGTCACGACGCCGCAGTTGGGCGGGACGGATTCTTCGCTCCACAGGCCCGTGATGTGGGCGCAGATCGACTGAATCACAGCGCCGTGGCATACGACGACGATCTCATGCGCGGGATAGCGTTCGCGCAGAGTTTCAAGTGCGGCGATGGCACGGCGGCGGACACTGTCGAGTGTCTCGGCGAGGTGAGGCGATTCCGCGAAGCGCGCGTAAGGATGGCCTTTGAGCCCGCCGAAGTCCCGTTCGTGAATGCCGGGGATTGGTTCGGGCGTGAGTCCGAGGACGCGGCCGATAATCTCGCTGGTCTGGCGCGCGCGAAGAAAGTGGGAGGACGCCAGTACGGCGGGACGGAATTCGCGTGCGAGCCGCTGTGCGAGGTGCTCGGACTGAAGTCGGCCTGTGGCAGTGAGAGGGATGTCGTCGGAATCGGCGAAGATGCGACGCGCGTTGGCCTCGGTTTCACCATGACGGACGAGAATTATTCTGCCCCGCACCTGGCTCATCTCTTTTCTATAGTTTAGTATTGCATTTCACCTTTTCTTCGCCTACGATATCTGTAAATGGCTATCACTCGCAGGCAGAAGGAAGTCCTCGACTTCATTGCTTCTTTCCAGGTCGAGAACGGCTACAGCCCAAGCTATGAGGAGATCGCGCGCGGTCTGAACCTGGCATCGATCGCCACGGTCCACAAACACATCTCTGCGCTCGACAAGAAGAATTATCTGCAACGCAGCCACAATCAGAGCCGATCGATCGACGTGGCGCCACGATATCTGCAGGAGCAGCGGCGCAACAAGCTCGAGGTGTCGCTGGAAGTGCCGGTGCTCGGGTCAATCGCGGCGGGTCAGCCAGTTGAAGCGTACGAAGAGCGCGACACGGTCAGCTTCGCCGATTTCGTCGGGCAAAAGGATACGTATGCGTTGCGTGTGCGCGGCAGTTCGATGATCGAGGATCATATCTGCGAAGGCGACATGATCCTCGTCGAAGAGACGAAAGAGGCGCGCGAGGGCGACATCGTGGTGGCGCTGGTCGGGGGGACGGAGACGACGCTGAAGCGGTTCTATCGGGAACCCGGCAACATGGTACGGCTGCAACCGGCGAACTCGGCGATGAGTCCCATCCGGGTTCCGGCGCAGAACGTGCAGATTCAGGGCCGGCTGCTGGCGGTACTCAGAAAGTACTGAACAGCAGCCGGACTATCTCCCAACGCGCGAAACGGACTGATCGGGGTCGCCTAACAGGCTGCTGAAAAACGCTTCTTGCCACTTCCTTACGGTCGCGGTTCGGAAAAGCAGGTGCGCGCGTCAGCAAGCGGCAACGAAAAGAGCTTTTTCAGCAGCCTGCTAGAGCTGCGCTGAACGCAGAGTGTATTCCTGTTCGGCGCGCAGCCAGTCGTCGAGTTGCGTGCCGCCCTGATATCCGCGGGATTCCCAGTAGCTGTAGGCGAGGAGCGAGATCGCGGCGTGGTGATCAATGCAGTGATCGATTTTCGTCTGGGGAGTGTCGACGTGGACGGCATCCGTGTGAGCGATGGCCGGTTCAGCAGCGACGGTCTTGCTGTGCTTGACTGTTTTAACCCGGGGAGTGGTGGTTTTCGGCTTTGCAGCGCGCGCTGTACGAGCGACGGCCGCAGTTTCTTTTACGGTAGCTTCCTTTTTTGCCATAGGACTTACTTCTGCAAGTATAAAATGCGCGCGTTACATTTGTACAAACAAATGTTTTATTTAATGTATTCGGGAGAGCGTATCCTGTGCGATCGGGCGCTTTTGCCGATAGACTGGTTGTGAGCTGATCTTGCGCACCTTCCGGGGTTGTGCGGCTTTGGCCGCGATTGCCGCTCTGACGTTTCCCGCCGCGATGGGAGCGCGGGTGCTGCAGTTGGATATCGATGGCGCGATCGCGCCGATCACGAATGAACTGGTGGCGTCTGCTGTCGCACAGGCCGAGCGCGAACACGACGACGCATTGCTGATCCGTATCAGCACGCCGGGGGGGCTGATGGATACTACCCGCGAAATTGTGGAACAGATCTTCCGCAGCCCGGTGCCGGTGATCACATGGACCGGTCCGTCGGGGGCGCGCGCGGCGTCGGCCGGGTTCTTCCTGCTCGAAGCGGGCGATGTGGCGGCGATGGCGCCGGGAACGAATACGGGCGCATCGCATCCGGTTCTGATCACAGGCGGCGAAATGGACAGCATCATGAAGTCCAAACTCGAAAACGATGCGGCCGCGCTGATGCGCACGATCATGGAGCATCGGGACCGCGGCTTCCAGGCGTCCAATCAGAGCGCCGCGGAGAAGACCGTGCGCGAGAGCGCGTCGTACACGGATCAGGAGGCGCTCGATCAGCATCTGATCGACGTCGTGGCGGCGGATCCGGATGCACTTCTGCGGGAGCTGAATGGGCGGGAGATCAAACGCTTCGACGGACGCCGGCAGACACTGCACTTCCCCGCCCCGGCGATCGAAGTTTACAGACCGTCGCTGCGCGAGCGCGTGCTGACGGCAATTGCCGATCCGAACATCGCGCTGCTGCTGGTCGTACTGGGCGCGTTGGGTATCTATGCTGGAGTTTCATGCGCCGGGGATGGTGGCGCCGGGAGTGGCAGGCGCGATCCTGATGCTGCTGGGGCTGACGGCGCTGGCGATGTTGCCGATCGACTGGCTGGGCGCGGCACTGATGATTCTGGGGCTCACGTTCTTTGTACTGGAGGCGAAGTTCGCAACGCACGGCGTGCTGACAACGGGCGGCGCGGTCGCTTTGGTACTGGGCGCGGTGATGCTGATCGATACGAACGTGCCGGAGCTGCGAATTCGCTGGAGCACGGCGATTGGACTCGCGCTGCCGTTTGCTTTGATCACGAGTTGTCTGGTCTCGATGGCCGTGCGGGCGCGGCGGAATAAAGTGATCACAGGCCCTGCAGGGATGATTGGCATGGAAGCGACGGCGGTGGGCGAACTGAACCCGGCGGGACAGGTGCTGGTGCGCGGGGAATACTGGAATGCGTTGGCGGCGCGGCCGATCGGGGCGCACGAGCATGTGCGTGTCACGGGAATCGACGGGCTGACGCTGAAAGTGGAACCGCTAGACCGAAGAAGGAGGCCTGAATGGCCGGTGTGCCGCTGCTGTTTGTCATTTTCATCGTTGTGATCTATCTGATTTCGTCGATCAAGATTCTGGCGGAGTATGAGCGCGGGGTGATTTTCCGGCTGGGCCGTCTGCTGCCGGCAGGCGAAGGGGCCGGGCATCATTCTGGTGTTCGCGCCGATCGACCGCATGGTGCGGATTTCGCTGCGCGTCGACACGATCGAGGTGCCGCCGCAGGACGTGATCACGCGCGATAACGTCACCGTGAAGGTCAACGCGGTAATTTATTTCCGGGTGGTGGAGCCGCGGCTGGCGGTGACCGAAGTGTCGAATTTCCTGTATGCCACTTCGCAGCTGGCGCAGACGACGCTGCGCAGCGTGCTGGGCGAAGTGGAACTGGACGATCTGCTCAGCAAGCGCGAAGAACTGAACGTGCGGCTGCAGGCGATTCTGGATCAGCACACGTCGCCGTGGGGCGTGAAAGTGACGATGGTTTCGGTGAAGCAGGTCGACATGCCGGACCAGATGATCCGCGCGATCGGTCGTCAGGCGGAGGCCGAGCGCGAGAAGCGCGCCAAGATCATTCACGCGGAAGGGCGAATACACGGCATCTGAGAAGCTTGCGATGGCCGCGCAGGTGATTCAGCAGCAGCCGGCAGCCATACAGCTACGCTATTTACAGACGCTGGTCGAGATCGGCACGGAGAAGAACACGACGATCGTGTTCCCGATGCCGGTGGATCTTCTGAGCCTGCTGGGAAATTTTCTGGCGAGCCAAAGCGACCGGACGGCAGGTGAGGCGGGAAAATCGAAATCATGACGCAGGACGGGGAGAAAGAAATCGTTCTCGGTAACAAACAGCTCATCAGCCTGTTTTTTGTGGTGGTGGCGCTTTGCGGAGTGTTCTTTGCGCTGGGCTACATGATGGGCGGAAACAGAAGCAAACCCGCGACGGTGAATCTGGAGGGCGGCGCACCAACGGCTGCAACATCGACAATCTCACCATCCCCCGCGCCGCCGGCGCAGACGTCGGAACCACCACGCGAGACGGTGCCGGATGAAACGGCAGCCAGCCGCGCGGCGCTGTCGGAGACGCCTGCGACAAATCCGGCGCCGGCGCCCGCAGCGGCTGCGCCGACGGTGCAAACGAAACCTGCGCAGGATACGCCGGCGGCTCCGCCGGAAAGCGGGGCGATGTGGCTGCAGGTGACCGCCCTGAAGCAGCCCGATGCGGACAATCTGGTAAAGACGCTGCGCGAGCAAAGTTTTCCCGCCGTGGTCGCAGCCAGTTCGAAACCGGATCTGTTTCGGGTGCTGGTGGGCCCGTACCATCAGACCGCCGACGTGGCGGATGCAAAGGCGAAGCTGAAAGGACTGGGTTTCGCGAACGCGTTTGTACAGAAGTGAACCCCTGAAATCAGCGCCCTCGTCGCACGGTGATCAGGATCACGCTGCACAGCACAAGCAGCGTGCCCACCGCGGTTCGCAGACCGATCTCTTCGTTGCCCAGAAAGTATCCGATTACGACGGCAACCACCGGGTTGACGTATGTATACGTGCCGACCTTAGTCGGCGATTCATGGTGAATGAGCCACAGCCACGCCGTGAAAGCGACGATCGATCCGGCAACAATCAAATAGAGTAACGCCAACCAGGAGCCAATACTGACGTTCGACGGGTTGAAGGAGTGGTACTCTCCCAGGGTCGCGGCTGCTACGGAGAGCAACACGCCTCCCGCGAGCATCTGGGCTCCGGAGTTGAGCGGTCTGGGGGCCGGGAGCGGCAGCTTTCGATTGAGCACCGAACCCAGGGACCAGCTCATCGATGCAATGACCAGTGCGATGGCGCCGGCGGTATCAATCGGCGCGCCGCCCAGATTCAGGGTCGGGCTCACGAGGACCCCGACGCCCGCCAGGCCGATCAGAAGCGCAACAGCAAGGCGCGCGGTCATTTGCTGCGTGCGGAGAAGCACGACCTCAGCGACTGCTGTGAACGCGGGGATGGTTGCCATCATGACGGCTGCCAGGCCGGAAGGAACGCGCTGTTCGGCCCAGAAGAGTAAACCGTAGTCGAAGACGAAGATCAGCAGAGCGACAACGAACACGGACGCCCATTCGCGCCGCGTCGGGGAACGTTCGCCGCGGGCGATCGCCCAACCGAACATGGCGAGGCCTGCCACAAGGAAACGCATAGCCGCGAGCAGGAAGGGAGGGACATCGTGCACGCCGATGCGAATGGCGAGAAATGTGGAACCCCAGACAAAACAGATGGTGGCGAAGGCGCCAAGCGTCTTCCATCGCGGCGGGTGAGTTACGGCATGGGCGCCGGCGGCCATTTACTGAGCGTCGTAGTCTTCGACGCGGCGTGCCCAGATGTTGCGGTAGCGCACCGGACTGCCGTGATCCTGCAGGATGATCGGACCTTCGCGCGGGCCAGCGACATACTTCGGAATCTGACGGTAGATGGTGGGACCCATCTCGGCTTTATGGTTGTGGAGGAGAACGCCGTTAAGAACCACCGTCATCGATGCGGGACGCTTCAGCTTATCGCCGGAGAATTGCGGCGCCTCGAAAACGATGTCGTAGGACTGCCATTCGCCCGGTGGACGTGCCGCGTTTACCAGAGGCGGCCATTGTCCGTACATCGCGCCGGCCTGGCCGTCCGCATAGGTGCGCGCGCGATACGAATCGAGAATCTGGATTTCGAAAAGGCCCATCAGGAAGACGCCGCTGTTGCCGCGATTCTGACTGGAGCCGCGGATATCGGTGGGCTCCTGCCACTCGACGTGAAGCTGCACGTCGCCGAACTTTTCTTTGGTGGCGATGTCGCCGCTGCGTGGAACAACCTGGAAATAGCCGTTGGCGACCTTCCACGGCGCCGGATTCGCGCTGACAGTGAAAGCCGCCGTGCCGAGACGGGCGGCGGTCCATTTGGAGAGGTCCTTACCATCGAAGAGGATGGTGGCGTCGGACGGCGGCTGTCCCGGCCGCGCGCCGGGCGTCACGATCTTCGGGTGCGGACGCGCGGGATCGTGTACGTGCCAAGGCAAGCCGGGGAGTACGGGGGTGTCGGTGAATCCCTGATCGACGCTGTTGTCCGGCGCGACGTTGTCCTGAGCAACGACGATACCGACGGCGAACGTGATCGCCACCAGGATGCGATCAGACTTTCGCATTGCGGTTGGCGAACCGCGCGCCAAGCGCGCCGCCAGCGGTGCAAATACCGACGACGATCGCGAACAGGAACACCAGGAACACGGCTGCGCCGAACGCGAGCATGGCGGGGTTGTTGAGAACCTGCGAGGCATCGGGATTCTGCTTCGCAATTTCCTGAAAGAGGTCGTTACCCGCGAACGCGACGGTGAGCGCGATGATGATGACGAGGCTGAGAAACGCAAGCACCCCCGTAATCGAACCAAGCCGGGCACCCGCGCCAACGCTGAGCGACATACCAGTGAGGCGGCGATAGAGCGTGACAGCGGCAGAGCCGGCCACCAACCACCAGACGGGAGACAGATAGTTCACGAAGGGAATCATTGTGAGCAGCATGGTGATGAGCGACATCAGAAACGCGACCCGGAGGGCGATCGGGTTACTGAAACTGACAGGCAGCGCCACGCGCGCGGCGGGAGCCATCTGAGGGACAGGCAGCGGGGACGGTGCGGCGGCGGGCTCCGGGATTTCCGGTTCAAATACGGGGCGTCCGCAGAGGTGGCAGAAACGTGCGTTGTCAGCCAGCTTTGCGCCGCAGGTGCAGTGTTCGGGTCTGATCAGATCGGGCGTAGTACTAGTTTGACGCAGGCTCGCCGACGGAGGCAACTCCGATGTGTGTGCCGTCGTGTTCCTCGTGGATCCCGATGATGCGTTTGTAACCGCCGTCACGAAGTTCCAACTCGACATTGCCGTTGCGCCGCGCCGTGAACGTCCAGCTGGGCAGCTGCGTGCGATAGTAGTCGACCACCTTGTCGAACGGGTCGGAGGTGATGGACTCCGAGGCGGAGACAGAGAAACCCTTGTCGCCACCGTCCTTGTTGGAATTCCACTGAATGACTGCGTCGCCGCCGCGGCGCTCGGCGCTGTGCGACCCCGGATAGATCGGGATGTCTTTCACGGCGGTGCCCGCCTTATCGTGCGCGCGGATGTCGAGACGGCCGCCGGGCAGGTCGATGGTGACATCGTCGCCGCCGCTGCGCGCGGTGGTGGTGACGTGGAAGCTGCGGGCGATGACGATCCCGCCAATGATCATGAGGCACACTATGACGGCGCCGGTGATGAGGAGGGCGCCGAGAATGCCGCCGCGTTCGGAGTTCGAGGTCTTCATGAGATCCCTTGTCTGGATACGAACAAAAGCGCGCCCGGGTTCGCAAAAAAGGGGGCGTGGTAGTTTGCTCTTTCATGGACGATATCACGGTTTTGGTACTGGCGGACCCGGCCGCGCCGGCGCTGAGAGAACTGGACGCGATCGGGCCGGGCGTTACGGTGAAGATCGGCAAGACGGCTGATGTGCTGGGGGATGCCGTGCACGATGCGCGCGTGCTGTTCAACTGGACGGGGTCGAAGCCGGAGGTGGGGACGATCCTGAAGACTGCTCCGAAACTGGAGTGGATTCACGCCATGTACGCGGGGCTGGATCGCTCGCTGTTTCCGGAGCTGGTGGAGAGTCCGATTCCGCTGACGAACGGGTCGGGCGTGTTCAGTCAGTCGCTCGGTGAGTTCGTGATGCTGGGGATTCTGTATTTCGCGAAGGATGTGCCGCGGCGGATACGGGCGAAGGCGGAACACAAGTGGGATGTGTTCGACAACGCCGAGATCAGCCGGCAGACGGTCGGGATCGTGGCGCATGGCGATATCGGACGGGCGGTGTCGCGGCGCGCGAAGGCGATGGGGATGCGGGTGCTGGCGCAGCGCAGGAATCCGGCGCCGCGGGCGGGCGATGAGGACGTGGACCGCGTG
The DNA here is from genome assembly GCA_963709215.1 of Terriglobia bacterium. GTDB lineage: Bacteria > Acidobacteriota > Terriglobia > Bryobacterales > Bryobacteraceae > BOG-234. Next base: position 314,161 of record CAVPVO010000003.1, read on the forward strand.
TATGGCGTCGATGAACTGCACGCGATGCTGCCCGAGTGCGACTACGTTGCGGTGACTGCACCACTGACGGAAGAGACGCGGGGGATGATCGGAGCGCGCGAGTTTGCGTTGATGAAGCCGTCGGCGGTGATCCTGAATGTGGGGCGCGGACCGGTGATCGATGAAGCCGCGATGGTGGAGGCGCTGCGGTCGAAGCGGATTCGCGGGGCGGCGCTCGATGTGTTCGATGTGGAGCCGCTGCCGGCGGAGAATCCGCTGTGGGAGCTGGATAACGTGTTCATGACGTCGCATTGTGCGGATCATGTGGACGGGTGGGTGGAGTCGGCGGTGGTGTTTTTTCTGGAGCAGTTCGCGAGGTGGCGAAAGGGTGAGGCACTGAAGAACGTCGTGGATAAGAAGGCGGGGTATTGATAGCGGGTGTGCGGCGTTGGTTGCGCCGGGCGGAAGCCCTGCGGCAGGGCCGAAGCCCCGCCCCACAATGGTTGCAGGTGAGCTTCAGACGCCGGATTGGAATATAGTTGGGCTATGAATCGGCGGGATGCCTTGCGGGTGCTGGGCGCTGGAATGGTTGCGGGGCGCTTACGAGCGGCTGATTCGCCGTTCGGGTTTACGCGGCTCGATCACATCGAAACGAATGCGCCGAATGCGCTGAAGACGGCGGAGTTTTACGCGCGGGCATTCGGCGGACCGATCTGGAAGAACAAGAAGACCGAGCGGCGGTATGTGCGGCTGGGTCCTTGTTACATCGCGATTGAGAATGCGCGGGAGCCTTACGGTGTGGATCATTTTTCGGCGGGCATCGCGGATTATAAGATCGCGGAGATTCACTCGTTTCTTGAGAAGCGCGGGATTCCGTATCGCGACTATCCGAGCGGCAAGGATCTGAACGTCACCGATCCGGACGGGATTCATGTGCAACTGTCAGCCGACAATACGTGGGGACCGCTGGCGGAGAATACGGCGGCGGTGGAAGCGGGGACGTTCGATGGAGAGCCGAAGTTCAGGGCATCGGGAATCGATCACGTCCTGCTCAATGTGACGGACCTCGCGAGGTCAACGGCGTTCTACGAGATGATATTCGGGATGCCGGTGCGCGTGGGGCGATCGAAAATTGCCTTCGTGCAGAGTAACAGGCCGGGTGTGGCACGCGTCGGCATCTCGGCTGGGGCGCATGCAGAGTTGGTTGATCCCGACGGGTTGCGAATCCAGATCACTGATTGAGAATCGGGATGCTCTTCAGCGGCGGCGGGTCGGGCATCGTCGCGAGGAAGGCGCGGATGTCGGCGAGGTCCTGATCGGAGGCAACCTTCGCTGTGTAAGGCGGCATCGCGCCGGATGGATGGCGCACGTACTTGATCAGCGCAGCGGTCGACATCACCTTTGGTGCGATGCGGGCGCCTGCCCCGCCCTGCCCGCTGTAGCCGTGGCATTCGTAGCAGCCGTCTTTGACATAAAGCTCCTTGCCTTTCGCGGCGTTGCCGGCGTTCTCCTGCTGGGCGAGCAAGGCGATGGGGAGCAGGATCGCGAGAATCAGAGTTCGCATTGTGATTACCTCGGCTGTGTGATGACGTCGATCAGGTAGGGATTGCCGCGCTTCACTTCGGCGATGCCGCGTTTGATGGCAGGCGCGAGCATGGCTGGGTCGGAGATCGGTCCTTCGGCATTCACACCCATGCTGCGGGCGAGCTGCGCGTAATCGATGTTCGGCTCCTTTATGGTGGTGCCGATGTCGCAGGTGTCGATGCCGCGATTGTGCTGGTTCGCCATGCGCTGCAACTGCATGATCTCCATGTGATACGCGCGGTTGTTATGCATGAGCGTGAGCATGGGGATCTTGTGATGCGCGGAAGTCCAGAGAGTGCCGGGGGCCATCATGAGGTCGCCATCGCACTGGATGCAGACCGGGATGCGGCCGTGTTTCTTGTTCGCGACTGCGGCCCCGAGAGCGGCGGGCGCCATGTAGCCGACACCTTCGCCGCCGGCGCCGCCAATGTAATGGTAGTGCTTCGTCATGTCCCAGAGGCGGAGAGGCCAGTAGCTGATCCAGATGGTGTCGGAGACGAGCGACCAGTCTTCGTTGCGAAGCTGCGACCACAGTTCAGCGGAGAGGCGCGCGGTGCTGATGGGGCTGGCGTCCCAGGCGTAGGTGGCGTTGGTGCGGTTTTGTTCGAGAGCCTGCGTGCTGGCGGCTGCGATCTTCGCGCCACGCGCGGCGAAGGCGCGACGGCGATCGTCGGTCATCAGTTTGCGGACCTCTTCGATGAGGGAGGGTAGGGTGGCTTCGGCGTCGGCGGCGATGGCGATGTCGGCGGCTTGGAAACGCTGGAAGTTCTGGTAGTTCGACTTGTAGAAAAGATCCTGCGAGCTGATCGTGACGAGCTTCGTGCCCGGCTTGATGATGGGCCTGGCGATGACGCTGGTTTGTCCGGTGAGTTGGTTAACGACGCCGAAGAAGTCGTAGGTTTCGAGGCCCAGGATGAGGTCGGCGCTGGTGACGAACGGGCGCGAATTCCAGGAGATGTTGAGCGGATGGCGCGAGGGGAAGTTCATGCGGCGATGCTGATCGATGACCGGGGTTTGAAGCAGTTCGGCTAGTTCGATCAGCGAGGCGAGACCGCCGGGTGTGCGGGCGGATCGTGAAGTGACGATGACAGGGTTCTCGGCCGCGACCAGCATCTTCGCCAGTTCGCGGACGGTGGCTTCATCGCCGGCGGGCGGCGAGGGCACGACGTACTTCGGAACACGCAGCGGCTGGCTTCCCGGGTCCTGGGCGGGGACGGGATTCTCCTGGAGTTCGCCATCGGCAACGATGACGACGGGCATCTGGGGCGGCGTCACGGAGAGCTGATAGGCGCGCACGGTGGATTCGCCGAAGTGCTGGAGGGAGGCGGGATTGTCGTCCCACTTGGTGAATTCGCGGACCATGGCGGCGGCGTCCTGCACGCTGTGCAGCCATTCGACGGAGCCGCGGCGCGCATCGGCGTTGGAGATGTTGCCGAGGATGAGCATGTTCGGCACCTGGTCGCAGTAGGCGTTGTAGACGGCCATGGCGGCGTGCTGGCAGCCGACGGTGCCGTGTGCCATGGAGAGCGCGGGCTTGCCTTCGATCTTGGCGTAGCCGTTGCCCATGGCGACGCCGATTTCTTCGTGCGTGGTGGTGATGAACTCGGGCTTGTTGCCGCCGTAGTTGACGATGGATTCGTGGAGCGAACGGAAACTGGAGCCGGGGCTGGCGAAGATGTACTCGAAGGGGAGGGATTTGAGGACGTCCACCATGTAGTCGGAGCCGGGGCGGTCGATTATTTGGATGTCGGCGGCGCTCAAATTCGCGCCGGTTTCGGTGGCGCGCTCGGCGGCGTTGGGGGGACGGACTGCGGGTGGGGCGGGGGTTTGGGCTTCTGCCGGCGTCGATGAGGCACCCACCAACGTTGCGGCTGCTCCTGTGGCTGCGCCTTTCAGGAAGCCTCGGCGATTTGGTTTGGACATTTGGAAGGACTCCTTATTACTTCCCCGGCGACAAGATCGCCGGTGTTACATCCGACAAGGACACCTTGCCGCACTGGCGCATCGCTAAAAGCAACTCGGCTTGCAGGATTTCTAACACGCGTTCTACACCCGGCTGGCCGAAGGCGCTGAGACCCCATAAATAGGGGCGTCCGATGCCTACGGCTTTCGCGCCGAGCGCGAGGGCTTTGATTGCGTCAGAGCCGCGGCGGATGCCGCCGTCGACGAAGACCGGGATGCGGCCGTTTACGGCGTCGAGCACTTCGGGGAGCGATTCGATGGTGGGTTTGAGAGTCTCCATCGAGCGGCCGCCGTGGTTCGAGACGATGATGCCGTCGACGCCGTGTTCGACAGCGAGCTTCGCGTCCTCGCGCGATTCGAGACCCTTGAGCAGGAACTTCATCTTCGTGGTCTTCTTGACACGGTCGACGAAGTCCCAGGTGAGCGAGGACGGATTCATCTGGAAGGCGGTGAGGTCGAGGCCTTTGAACATGGGGCGGATGGAGAGGTCGGAGCCGGGGGCGCCGTTGTGGCATTCGTTGCAGTCGCGTTTGTCGGCGCGGCGGGCGCGGTTGAAAGTTTCGGTGTTGCGGCCTCCGAGGAGGTCGACGGTGAGGGCGAGTGCGGGGCAGCCGGCGGCTTCGACGCGTTTGATGATGTGCTCGGCCTGCTCCCATTTGGCGGGGGCGTAGAGCTGATACCAGACGGGGCCGCCGCGGGCTTTGGCGATGTCCTCATAAGAGACGGAGGTGACGGTGGAGAGGATCTGCAGGGTGTTACGAGCCTTGGCGGCGCGGGCGGTGGCGGCTTCGGCGTCGGGATGGAACATGCGCTGGGCGCCGGTGGGGCAGATGAAGATGGGGGAGTCGAAGGTGGCGCCGAAGAGTTCGACGCGGGTGTCGACGTGGCTGACGTCGACGAGGCGGCGGGTGCGCAGCTGGATGTGCTGGTAGGCTTCGTGGTTGGCTTTGACGGTGAGGTTGTCGTCGACGCCGGATTCCATGTAGCCGAAGTGCGCGACGGGGAGGGCGCGGCGGGCGGCGTCTTCGAAATCCATCACGCTGAAGGCGTCTTTGGGGCTGGCGAGGGGAACGAAGTATTCAGAGCCGGGTGTCTGGGCGGAAGCTCCGAAGGCCGCGAGGGGACTGGCGGCGAGGAACTTGAGAAAGCGGCGGCGGGCTTCAAGTCGGGAGGAAGGCATTCCTGGGAGGGAATTGTATCAACTCCGATGATGGGCTGCGGGGGCGGGAAGGGTCGGACCGATGGCATTGAAACTACGAGATTTAATCGGCAATCCGGTTCGTTTGGCAAAACTTGACTTTTTGCCGGATCGGAGGCGGGGCCGACTTCGGGCGCGGTCAGGACGGAGTGTTCTTCGTGCTCGCTCCAGTCGGGGACGGGTTTTGCCTTGAGTTCCATCAGGGCCTGGTGGGCGCGGATGAAGGTGCGGGTGAACTGCGTCTCGTAGCGGTGGAGAAGATCGAGCGAGCGGGACTGGTCGGAGAGATTTTTGAAAGCCAGAGCGGCGCGGGTGCGGTGTGCCTGTCCGTCGACGGCGGCGGCGAGCTCTTCGATCTCGTTATTCAGGCTGGCGCTTTCGAATTCCCAGACTCGATGCAGACGCCAGCGGCACACGATCATGGTTTCGACATGATGCGTTTCGGTCTGCGTGCGGGGATGGAACTCGGCGTGGAAGCGCGCGGAGAGGGCGGCGAGATGTTCGGCAGCCTCGCCGGTGATAACGATGGCTTCGGCGAGAAGACCGTGCTTGAGGGAATTGGCCGAGGAGATGGCTTTGCCTTCGGGCGTGACAGGCCCGCGTGATTGCGCGCCGTTTTTGCGGGCGGAATCGATTTGACGCTGTGAGCTCATAGCGGCCTCAGTATAGGCGCGGGGATGGGAGGTCGGGATATTAAGGTTTTTGCAATCAGCGGGAAATAGCTGTGAATGGGTTCGGCTGCAAGGTCAGCAGATTACGAATTTCGAAGTGCTGTTACTGGAAATTGGCTGATATTGAGGAAGGGACCTTCCTTTGGGAAAAGAGACAATCGTAACCCGCACCCGGCCGTCCAAAGCGGCGCCGTCCGCTGAGCCGCGTGATCGGAGCATGTCCATGATCAAGGCGAAGAAGCTGATCCGCAAGACTTCGTCTGAGCACACCGAGTTATTTCGCCGCCCGGCGAAATGAACTCACGCGAAGGGCCGGCGTTTCTGTCGCGCGAAATCGTCGATGCCATTCATGAGCATCAGATCGACACGTTTGGCGGGCGGCGTGGTGTCAGGGATGAGAACGCGGTAATCTTGAATTGGTCGCTCGAGGGACTGTCCCATCAATATCGAAATTCAGAACCCCGAACTCGTCCAGCGGATCCACGAGCACATGCGCGCCGGTCAGTTTCATGACATGGATCAAATGATCGAGAAGGCGCTGGACGCGCTTGACGAGAAAGCCCACGTTGCGCTCACGCCGTCGACCGAGACCGGCGCCGTGATACTTGAAGCGTTGCAGGCTTCGCCGTATCCTGACATCGACATTACGCCGCCGCGCGTGCCCCTGACCAGGGTGCGTGACGTCGAGTTCTGATGGCGTGGCTGCTGGACACGAATGTCATTTCGGAAGGCCGCAAGCGTAAGCCAGACGCGCGGGTGGCTGCGTTTTACCGCACGCAACGGCAAAGCGACCTTTTCATCAGCGTCGTGAACATGGCAGAACTTCGGTTTGGCATCGAGCAGCAGGAGGACGTGGCCCGCCGGACCGCGCTGAGCGAATGGCTGAGAGGGAGTGTGAGGCCAGCTTTCGCCGGACGCATCCTGCCGATTACCGAGGACATCGTTGTCAGGTGGAGGTTGCTTACGGAAGGTGGCCGGAAGGTTGGGTACACTTATTCGAATCCCGACCTTCTGCTGGCCGCAACTGCTCTGGAGCATGGGCTCACGGTGGTCACCCGCGATCGAAGCGATTTCGATCGGGCGCAGGTGCCGGTCTTCAATCCGTGGGAACAGTGATTTATGAAACGTTATCGGCTTGATCCGAAGAAACCGCGAGAGCTCACTACCGCAGAGGCGCGGCGAGTTGAGGCAGCGACAATCGACTATTCCGACATACCGCCGCTGGGCGATGAATTCTTCCGCACGGATCCGCGAGTGGTATTGCCGGGCAGAGACGAAGCCGCGTCCAAGTCGGGCGAGAAGCGGGCAAATCGGTGACCGGCTGCCCAGCCGATGGGCCGCTATCCAGCGCGCTTGAGTTCGTCCCGAATGATGCGGCGCAGCATAGACTCAAGCGCTTCCTGTTTGCGTTCGACGACTCCTCGGAGCGCGTCGTTGATGAGCGTCTGATAATTTCCGCCGCCCGCGTCGTCGACTTGCCGGCGGAACCAGTCGAGTATGTCCTTGTCGAGCCGGATGGTGACTCGGACCTTTTCCGGCGCAACGCGGACAACCGGTCCGCGCCTGCCTTTGCTGAAGTCGTATTCCTTCTTCATAAGCCTTCCCCGTACTGGCGGCTTTCGGTCGGAGTTGCGAGCCGCGCCGAAATCATACGTACGTTTTCGCCTCGCCACGAGCACCACAACAAGCAGCCGGGCGAGGGCATCCATGCCGATGGAAACCCACCGTTCCTCGTCTTCGCTCGCGTCGCGAACCGAGATTGCATTCTCGTCTTCCAGGGCCGCTACCGCATCTGCGAATAAGACGCCATGTTTACGGTAGTTGGACTTTGCTTTGGCCGGGTCCCATTCGAAACCCATTCCTGTGTACGAGTGTACACCGAATCGCGTGTAAAGGCGCAGTTAAGGAGCGTCACATGCGGACGGACGCTAGGTCTGAGAACATATCGCTATGCTCAAAATCGACCGGAAGGGAATGAGGTTTGATCGCCTTGCGCCGATATCGCTTTCGGACGCGGGGCAAAAGGAACGGGAACATCTTCAAGAGTACATTTTCAATAGCCCCGAGGCTTTTTTCGACGAGTTTGGGCAGAAGCTGTTCGTCGTAGGTAAAGAGGTCCAGCCGTCCGGAATAGTTGGGGACCGCATCGATCTGCTTGCACTGGACCGGGAAGGGAACGCAGTCATCGTCGAGCTTAAGCGGGGAAACAATAAGTGGCAGCTCTTGCAGGCCCTTTCGTACGCGGCGATGGTTTCGGACTGGGAACATAAAAGGTTCCGGGAGATGGTGGAGGCCTCTCGGTTGGATGCCTTTGATGATTTCCTGGAGGACGCCGAAAACGTGAACGGTTCTCAGAGAATCATTCTGGTCGCAGAAGCATATGACTATGAAGTGCTCGCAACCGCCGAATGGCTGGAGGAGCATGGTGTCAACATCGTTTGTTGCAGGATCTCTCTCGCTAAGGATGATTCGGCCTCGGGCGGAGAATACGTCTCCTGTACCCAGGTTCTGCCAGCTCAAGAATTGGCCGACCAAGCGATTAGGCGGGGAGCTGCGCGGATGGCAGCTGCTGTAGACCAACCGAGTCTGGACGAGCGATTGAAAACCTGCAAGAACGGGGATGAGATCGGATTCTTTCAGACGCGCCTGGCGGCGGGGCAACGAAGCAACAAAGACCGCCTGGAGTATCCGCAATCGGGTCGGGCGCGGTGGTGGGTTATCGTTCGAGGGGTGTATGCGTACGTCCTTCAATTCGGTCGCTTTGCCGGGGACGAGGAACTCTGGCGAACGCGTCTTTCACAACCAGAATCCGTCGTCTCGAGACTGAACGGAGATCAGCTGCGGTTTCATTTGGTGATTTCCTCGGACTTCAATTCCTTCCAGCAGGTTATGGATGAGCAAGCCAGTGGCTTCTCGTGGCTGGAGACAGGTGAAGAAGCGAGCTTGCCCGAGTAGTAGGCCTATTGCAATTCATATCGAAGGCTAACCTGATTGGCGGGGCTGGAAGCGCCCGTCGCCAATCGGCAGGCCGGATTCATCACGTTACCTGCGCGCGCTGGCAATTCTTCGGATATACACTGGCCTTATGCTCCGCACGCAATGGGTTGAGAAGAGAATGTCCGATTCCATCCGGACCCAGATGCACTATGCCCGCAAGGGCGTTGTCACCGAGGAGATGGAGTACATCGCCCGGATTGAGAAGATTTCGGCCGAGCTGATCCGGTCGGAAGTGGCGCGGGGGCGGATGATCATCCCGGCCAATATCCAGCACAGGAATCTCGAGCCGATGGCCATCGGGGTGGCGTCGAAGTGCAAGATCAACGCCAATATCGGGAACTCGGCCACTACGTCGAACATCGACGACGAGCTCGAAAAGCTGCGCTACTCCGTCCGCTTCGGCGCCGATACGGTGATGGACCTGTCCACCGGCGGCGACATCCCAGAGATTCGCAAGTCGATCATTGCGCATTCGCCGGTGCCGATCGGGACGGTGCCGATCTATGAGGCTCTGTCGCGCGTGCGGCGCGTGGAAGACCTCAACATCAACGTCATGCTCGAAGTCATCGAAGAGCAGGCGCAGCAGGGCGTCGACTATATGACGATCCACGCGGGCGTGCTGGTGCAGTATGTGCCGATGGCGACGAAGCGCATCACGGGAATCGTGAGCCGCGGCGGGGCGATTCTGGCTGAATGGATGGTCAAGAACCACCGGCAGAATCTGCTGTATGAGAACTTCGAGGCGATCTGCAAAATCTTTCAGAAGTACGACGTCAGCTTCTCGCTGGGCGACGGGCTGCGGCCGGGCTGTATTGCCGACGCGAGCGACGACGCGCAGTTCGCCGAGCTGAAGACGCTCGGTGAGCTGACGAAGAAGGCCTGGGAGTACGACGTGCAGGTGATGATCGAGGGCCCGGGGCACATTCCGCTGGACCAGATCGAGCTGCAGGTGGTGAAAGAACGCGAGCTGTGTTTTGACGCGCCGTTCTACACGCTGGGGCCGCTGGTGACGGATATCGCGCCGGGTTATGACCACATCACGTCGGCGATCGGGGCGGCGATGATCGGGTGGCACGGGGCGTCGATGCTGTGCTACGTGACGCCGAAGGAGCATCTGGGGCTGCCGAATCGCGAGGACGTGAAGCAGGGCATCATCGCGTACAAGATTGCGGCGCATGCGGCGGATATCGCACGGCACAGGCCGGGGGCGCGGGATCGGGACGACGAGCTGTCACGCGCGCGCTACAACTTCGACTGGAACCGGCAGTTTGAGCTGTCGCTCGATCCGGAGACGGCGCGGTCGATGCACGATGAGACGCTGCCCGAGGAAGGGTTCAAGGAAGCGGCGTTCTGCTCAATGTGCGGGCCGAAGTTCTGCTCGATGAACCATTCGAACAAGGTCGAGGCGTTCACGGCGGAACAGGCGCAGGAAGTGCTGCATCAGATCGGCCCGGATTCGGCCACTGGCGGGCGGGCAAACGCGGCGGATTAGGCAGCCGGATGAAGGATAGCCCGAAGGAAAAGCTCGAAGCCGCGGCAGTCGCAGGCGCCGGAGCAGGGGTGGGAGGCGCCGGCGGGGCAACGATCGGCGTACTCGAGCTCGCGGCCCGTGGCGTTGCGAATGGGGTCTCGGCCGGCGTGGTCATCGGCGCGGGCGCCGCGGCGGGAGCCGCGCTGGCGTATGGGCTCTTCCGGTTATTCAGGAAGAAGAAAGCATCTCCCCCTGGGCAGCCTGACGCGGCGGATTAGTTACTGCCGTTCGTAGACGATGACGTTGTCGACCGGGTGCTCCGCGCTGGTTTCCCGGTAAATCAGCATGAGCGTTTTTCCGTTGTCGGTGATAATGCGGCGGGTGACGGCTGTGACGATTCCGGCGTGCTTCACGGTTGCTTCCGACAGATAGTCGTTGATGCGAGTCAGAGCTACAGCATCGCCGACGGTGCTGCCGGTGACTGGATGCTCCTTGCCGTCGTACTGCTCTTCGAATTCGATGGGCGGCAGTTTGCGGCCCTGGGCGTCGACGGTTTCGATCCTGACGAAGATGCCGGCCGGAGTCTGGCGGTAAACGCGCGTCTGGCTGCGCGGGGCGGGGCCGGGAATGTATTTCGACCTGTAGAGATTCAGCTTCCAGGTGCCGAGGATCGGATCGGCCGAATCGGCGGCGCGCAGGTGAAGGCCCGAGATCAGAAGAACCGCCGCCGCGAAAGCCCCCGTCAAGATCGTCGTGCGCATGAAAACCGCCTGCCAGGAGACTACACCCGCGGACCGCCGGGTGCAAACGGGTGCCATCTACAGATCGTCGCGGTTGGTGCGGACTTCGGCGATTTCGACGTTCAGGGTCATTTCCTTTTTGTTGCGGACGACGGTGAACGAGAGCGTCTTCTTGTCGCGCACCAGAAAACTGATTTCGCGGGGCGAAGTGACGGGAGTGCCGTTCACCTTTGTGACCACGTCGCCTGCCTTCAGACCGGAGCGGCTGGCCGGCGTGTTCGGGTTCACGCTCTCGACCAGCACGCCTTGTTTGACACCGAAGTATTCGGCGAGCTGCGAGCCGAGAGCTTCGCCCACGAATCCGACGAATGGAGTGTCGCTCGGAATGCCGGGGGACGGAGTGATGCCGAAAGGAGGTATCGGCGGCATCGGCGGCGCGGACCCGGGACCAAGGGGGATCGCCGGTCCGAGGAGGAAATCGTTTCGCGCGTCGAGGGTCGTGGTCAGCGTCTGCTTAGCGCCGTTGCGCCATACGGTCAGGCTGATTTTCGTGCCGGGGGGCGTGGCTCTGATCAGGGTCTGAAAAAGGAGATTGTTCTCGACGGCTTTCCCGTTCACTTCGAGGATCACGTCGTTTTCCCTGATGCCCGCCCTGGCGGCGGGAGTGTCAGGACCGACGACCGTGATCTCGACGCCGTGACTGTCCTTCAGGTTGAGGGCTTTGACTCGTTCGTCTGTGAGGTCGGCGGTACCGACACCCAGGTAACCCTGATAACTAACCTGCGTGAACCTCGCAGAATGCGCGGTCTGGGCGGAGGCTGGGCCGCATATCAGGCACAACGGTACCAGGCACGATGCCGCGATCAGTAACCTCATAACCATAGTGACGTGTGGCGCCTCAATACGTCCCTACGGAGGCTTTCATCGTCTGCAGCATGTCGCGGGCACGGCTGCGGATGTAGCTGTCGTCTTCGCGGCTGACCACATTCTGTAGGACGCCGACGATGGAATCGTCGTGATGCGCATCGAGAACATCGATGGCTTTCATACGCACGCCGGCGTTGTCGTCCTTCAGCAGAACGGCGGCGAGAGTTTTGCGCACAGCGGGATCGCCCGCATAGGGGATCAGGCCTTCCAGAGCCTTCAGGCGGACACCGGCGTTGGGGTCGCGCGTAACGGCGTCGGTGAGGGCGCGGCGCACCGGTTCGGAATCGGCACTGTTCTTGAGGACGCCGATGGATTCGACGCGCACGCCGGGGTTGGATTCTTCACGCACGGCTTCGAGGAGAAGCTGCTGGATGCGCGGCTCGTCGAGGCCGCCGGTCACGACGCGGCGCTGCACTTCGTCGACCGTGAGCTGGATTTTGCCGGAACCGTCGGGCTGGATCGACTGAACGTTCGAGAACATGGGCTCGGTGAGTCCGGCGCGGATGCCGCCGAATTTTTCCGGCGTATAGCGGGCGCCGAAGAAGCCGAGGGCGACCAGAGCGAGGGCGCCAACCGGAATGCGAAAAGGGATGTGGAACTGCGAAAGATGGCGGAGGCTTTCGAGCCAGCCCGCGGAGCGCGGCGCGCTGTCGGCGGCAAGGGCGCGGCGGAAATCCATGCGGCATTGGGCCAGGAGCGCGCCTTCGTTAGGGTCGGGGCGATGGTCGAGTGCTTCCATGAAGGCGCGGTGTTTCGCGAAAGCGGCCTGGCAGGCGGTGCAGGAGGCCAGATGGGCTTCGACGGATTCCTCCAGTTCAGCGGGCAGTTCGCCGTAGGTATAGAGCGGAAAGTTTTCGACTGCTTCAGTACACTTCATAAGACAATCCAAAAAGAACCGGCGACAAGATCGCCGGCGTTACACAAAAGTTTCAAGACTTGACCTCATTTTCTGCGTGGCGCGGAAGAGGCAGTTTTTGGCCGCTTCCTCCGTGGTGCCTAAGATTTCGCCTATGGCGCGCAAGCGCAATCCTTCATAATGGCGGAGCTCGAAAACCGTCCGCTCGCGCGGCGTCAGGGTTTCCAGCGCCGCGGTAATTCCCGCACTCAGCTCCCGGTTCCACGCGCGGCGTTCGGGGTTGCCGAAGGAGCTTTCTTCCACCACCTTCGAAGCCTGATCCACCGGACCATCCGGCGTCTCGACGACCGTCGATTCCTCCTTGCGAACTTTGCGGCGGCGCAGGTGATCGAGGCAGACGTTGGTCACGATGCGGTAAAGCCAGGTGTGGAAAGAACAATCGAACCGGAACGAGCTGAGGTTCCGGTAAACCTTGAGAAACGCTTCCTGGTAGGCGTCGCGCGCTTCATCCGGCGAGTGCAGAAGATTCACGGCCAGCCGGAGTACGCTTCGGTCGTATTCGCGGACCAGGCGTTCGAACGCTTCCTGATCGCCGCGCTGGGCGGCGCGGATGAGGCTGTGCTCGTCATTTGTCGATTCTAAAGGCGGCGCCAAAAGGGCACTCACGGTTCCAGCAACGTCGGACATCGGCCAGAGGTTTCCCCACCGGATGGACGCGCGAAGCTCAAAAAGGTCACGTTCATTCAAACGGTCCGGTTCGGACGAGGCCGGTTTGACCCATCGCCTATAATGGAGGCTTACCCATGCACCAACAACTCACTGAACGCGCGGTCGATCTCGACCCGCGAGAAACCGCGGAATGGCTCGAAGCTCTCGACCAGATCGTGGAGGAAGCGGGATCCGACCGGGTCAATTTCCTCCTCGACAAGTTGACGGAACGGGCACGCGAAAACGGCGTGGAAGTTCCTATCCGCACAACCACAGACTACATCAACACGATCCCGGTGGATGAGGAGGTGCCTTATCCGGGCGACCGGGCGCTGGAGCGGCGCATCAAGAGCCTGATCCGCTGGAACGCGATGGCGATGGTGTCGTGAGCAGAACAAGAAGGACGACGGGATTGGCGGGCACATTTCGACGTACTCGTCGCTGGCGACGCTGCTGGAGGTGGGCTTCAACCACTTCTTCCATGCGAAGCATATGGACGATCAGCCGGGCGATTTGATTTACTTCCAGGGGCATGCGTCGCCGGGAGTGTATGCGCGGGCGTTTCTGGAAGGGCGGCTGAACGAGGACCATCTGAAGAATTTCCGTCACGAACTGCGCGGACAGGCCGGGGCTGTCGATCTATCCGCATCCGTGGCTGATGAAGGATTTCTGGCAGTTTCCCGACGGTGTCGATGGGCCTTGGGCCGATCAACTCGATTTACCAGGCGCGGTTCATGCGGTACCTGGAGAACCGCGGGCTGATTCCGGCGACGGAGCCGCGAAAGTCTGGGCGTTTCTGGGCGACGGCGAGATGGACGAGCCGGAGTCGACGGGCGCGATCGGCGTGGCGCGTGCGGGAGAAGCTGGACAACCTGATCTTTGTGGTCAACTGCAATCTGCAGCGGCTGGACGGGCCGGTGCGCGGGCAACGGCAAGATCATTCAGGAGCTGGAAGGCGCTGTTCCGCGGCGCGGGCTGGAACGTGATCAAGTGCATGTGGGGCTGCGAACTGGGATCGGCTGCTCGCGAAGGACACCACGGGCGGCTGGTGCAGCTGATGAACGAGTGCGTGGACGGCGACTATCAGGCGTTCAAGGCGCAGGGCGGCGCGTACGTGCGCAAGGAATTTTTCGGGACGGTATCCGGAGACGGCGGCGCTGGTCGAGGACATGACCGACGACGAGATTCAGTCCGCTGCATCGCGGCGGGCACGATCCGGTGAAGGTTTACAACGCCTACAAGCGCGCGGTGGAGCACAAGGGCGGGCCGACGGTGATTCTGGCGAAGACGGTGAAGGGCTACGGGCTTGGTCGAAGTTCGAAGGCGCGCAATGCGACGCATCAGCAGAAGAAGCTGGACGAAGAGACGATGGCGTCGTTCCGCAGCCGGTTTGAGATTCCGATTCCGGATGAGGCGGCGCAGGAAGGCGGCGCTGTATCGTCCGCCGGAGTCGAGCCCGGAGATGGCGTACATGCACGAACGGCGGCGGGTGCTGGGCGGATATCTGCCGCAGCGGAAGCCGGCGCCTTCGACGACGAAAGCGCCGGGGCTGGATTTCATCGATGAGTTCCGGGGCGGGTCGAAGGAGCCGCATCCCTCGACGACGATGGCGTTCGTCAGGCTGCTGGGCAAGACTGATGAAGCATCCGGAGATCGGGAAGCAGATTGTGCCGATTGTGCCGGACGAAGCGCGCACGTTCGGCATGGAGTCGATGTTCCGCTCGCACGGGATTTACGCGTCGGGGGGGCAGCAGTATAAGCCGCACGACGCGGATATGCTGCTTTACTACAAAGAAGCGAAGGACGGCCAGGTTCTGGAAGAGGGCATCACCGAGGCGGGATCGATGGCGGAGTTCACGGCGGCGGGAACAGGCGTATGCGAACTACGGGGTGCGAACGATTCCGTTCTACATTTACTACTCGATGTTCGGGTTCCAGCGGGTGGGCGATCATGGTGTGGGCGTTCGCGGATTCGCGCGGCAAAGGGTTCCTGATGGGCGGCACGGCGGGACGGACGACGCTGTCGGGCGAAGGACTGCAGCATCAGGACGGGCATTCGCTGCTGCTGGCGAGCGACGATTCCGACGATTGCGGCGTACGATCCGGCGTTCGCATATGAGATTGCGGTGATTGTGCGGGACGGCATCCGGCGGATGTTTGAGAACCGCGAGGACCTGTTCTATTACCTGACGCTCTACAACGAGAATTACGCGCAGGCCGGCGATGCCGGAGGGTTCGGAAGAAGGGATTCTGCAAGGGGATTTACCTGTTCAGGAAGTCGGAAGTGGCGAAGGCGAAGGCGCGCGTACAGTTGTTCGGCAGCGGATCGATACTGCCGGAGGCGATTAAGGCGCAGGCGATTCTGGCGGAGAAATACAACGTCGCGGCGGATGTGTGGAGCGTGACGAGCTATAACGAACTGCGGCGCGAGGCGTTGAAAGTGGATCGGTGGAACCGGCTGCATCCGGCGGAAGCGGCGAAGACGCCGTATATCGTCAGAGGTGCTGGAAGGACGCGGAAGGGCCGATTATCGCGGCTTCGCGATTACATGAAGGCGGTGCAGGATCTGATTGCACCGTGGGTGGCGGGGCGTTACTGGTGGCGCTGGGGACGGATGGCTTCGGACGCAGCGAGAATCGGACGTATCTGCGAAAGCACTTCGAAGTGGATGCGGCGTCGATTGCGGGCGCGGCATTGTCACGACTGGCGCGCGACGGGAAGTTCGACGCGAAGAAGGCGGCGAAGGCGCTGGGGGAACTGGGGATCGATCCGGAGAAGATCGATTCGGCTGTGGCGTAAGAATTAAAGGCAAGCGCCGCCGGCTTTGCAGCCGTCCGGACCCGCTGGAAAGCGGGTCCGCAGCCTGGAAAGGCTGCCCCACAAATTCCAGCAGGCTGCTGAAAGCGCAACGCCTGCTAGCCGTGGCCTATGCGCATGATCCAGCCGATGGCGAATAACGCGACGAGGAAACAGCCGAAGCAGTAGGCGCCGTATTGCAGGCGGTCCTTGTCAGTCTTCTTCGATGTGATGCCCATCACGATCGACGTGAAGAGGGAGAAGAGAAACGCCGCTTCAAAATGGGAGAGGTTGATCTTCATGGTCAGTCCTTCTTCCCGATCCTGATTTCGTAGGCGTCGACCATGGCGAGGATGTTGAGCAGGCCGGCGGTCACGAGGAATTTCGTGCCATAGTCGTGCACATCGCCGGCCATGTCCGGCATCGCGTATCCGAAGACAACGGCCGCGGCGAAGTAGAACAGACCGGATGCGAGATCGCAGACGAATCCGCCGTAGTTGATGAGTGTGGTGAGGATATCGCCGCGCTCGGGGGTGAACATCATGCCCTGCATGGCGAGGCCGAACAGGAACATACCGGCCACCGAGGCGAGAATCAGGATGCCGCGGCCGGTCTTCTTCTGCAGGAAATGTCCGCCGCCGGGGATAATCCACGCGGCCAGCACGGGAACGATCCAGGAGCTGATGGGTATTGATTCCGCCGACTGAGCGGTTGTGGTTTCAGCCATTACGTATGCTCACTATTCTAGCGTTCGCCCCACTTGAGTTTCTGGCGGAGGACGTCGAAGAAGGTCTTGTCGGGCGTACGGATGAGCAGGATTTCGAAATCGCCTGTGGTGCATTCGATGCAGTCGCCGGCTTCGAGCGCGATGCCGACCTGACCGTCGACCGTGAGAAAAGACTCCTCGCCGACAGCGCGGCTGACGATGCAGATCGGCATTTCGGAAGGCACGATGAGAGGCCGATTGGTGAGGGTATGGGGACAAATCGGCGTCAGACAGACGGCGTTGACCGTGGGATAGACGATAGGGCCGCCGGCGGAAAGCGAGTAGGCCGTGGAGCCGGTGGGAGTGGAGATGATGAGGCCGTCGGCTTTGTATTCGCAGATCATGCTGTCGCCCGCCCAGGCTTCGAGATCGACGATGCGCGCGATGGCGGATTTGGCGATGACAACATCGTTTAGAGCTTCGTATTCGGCGACAACCGTGCCATGGCGGGTGAGCCTGACGTGCAGCATTTTGCGGCGCGTGACTTCCTGCTGGCCGGCGAGAGCGCGCTCGAGCTGCGGGAAGAGGTCGTCGATCGTGATGGAAGTGAGGAAGCCGAGAGCGCCGAGGTTCACAGCGAAGAGCGGGATGGCGCGGCTGCCGACGGCGCGCGCGGCGGAGAGAAGCGTGCCGTCGCCGCCGAGGACGATGGCGAGATCGCAGCCTTCGGGGACTTCGGCGCGGTCGAGTCCGGCGGGGGAAGCGGCGTAACGGGCGGTCTCATGATCGAAGCGTACGGCGATGCCGCGGTCGGCGAGCCAGCGCAGGAGCTGGGGAACGAGAGTGGTGGCGGCGCCGGAATTCGGTTTGGAGAAGATGCCGACGGTATTAACGCCCTGACTAGAACCGTCCATAAAGCAGGAACTCCTTGTTACCTTCGGCGCCGGTGATGGGGCTGGGGATGATCTGCGTCGTGAAGCCGAGTTCTTCGGCAGCGGCGCGCACTTTGGCGCAGGCGGCGTCGTGCAGGACAGGATCGCGCACGATGCCCCCTTTGCCGACCTGTCCTTTGCCGGCTTCGAACTGCGGCTTTACAAGAACGATGATGCGGCCGCCGGGTTTGAGAACTTTCGCCATGGCAGGGAGAATGAGCGTGGCGGAGATGAAGCTGACGTCGCAGACCGCAAGATCCACGGGCGCGCCCAGATCCGTCAGTTCAATATAGCGGGCGTTGACGCCTTCGCGAACGATGACGCGCGGGTCGCTGCGCAAACGCCAGTCGAGCTGATTGGTACCGACGTCGATGGCGTGAACGCGCGCGGCGCCGTGTTGCAGAAGGCAGTCGGTGAAGCCGCCGGTGGAGGAGCCGAAGTCCGCCGCAACGAGGCCGGTGACGTCGAGGGCGAAATGTTCCAGCGCCGCTTCAAGTTTGAGGCCGCCGCGACCGACGTAGCGGAGTTTTGAAGTGAGTTCGATGGCGGATTCGGGCCCGACGATCTGGCCGGGTTTGGAAGCCTTTTGTCCATCGATAAAAACTTCGCCGGCCATAATGAGAGCCTGGGCTTTCTCGCGGGATTCGGCGAGGCTGCGTTCCACCATTGCCCGATCCAGTCTTTGCTTCCGGTGATGCTGCGTCAAGACTTACGGTAAACGATGAGATCGGCGATCTCGTGCAGACGCTGCGCGCGCGGGCCGAAGGGCTGGAGGGCTTCGTGCGCGCGGGTGCATTCGGCCTGCGCCATGCAGCGCGATTCCTCGAGACCGTAAACAGCCGGGAAAGTGATCTTGCCCTGGGCGGCGTCCTTGCCCGCGGTCTTGCCGAGAGCTTCGGTGGATTCTTCGACGTCGAGAATATCGTCGACGATCTGAAAGGCGAGACCGACATGCTCGCCGTATTCCGAGAGCGCTTCGAGCTGCCAGGCATCCGACCCGGCGCAGATACCGCCCATGCGGACGCTGGCCTTGAGCAGCGCACCGGTCTTCGCGCGATGGATGCTCTCGAGAAGTTCGGGGGTGGGAGTCTGGCGCTCGCCTTCGATGTCAGCGACCTGTCCGCCGATCATGCCGCCGACCGTGCCACCACCAAAGGATAGTTCTTCGACGAGCGCGATCTTCGCGGCCGGGGGAAGGCCTTCGATGCGTACGAGCGTCTGCATGGCAAGCGTGAAGAGGGCGTCGCCAGCAAGGATAGCCATGGCTTCGCCGAAGACCTTGTGGTTGGTGGGCTTGCCGCGGCGGAAATCGTCATTGTCGAGGGCAGGCAGATCGTCGTGGATCAGCGAGTAGGTGTGGATCATTTCGAGCGCGCAGCCGGCTTCAAGGGCGGCATTATCTGAGGCGCGGACGTGACCCGAAACCGCGGCCGCGGCCTGCAGACAGAGGATGGGGCGAATGCGCTTGCCGCCGGCGAAGAGACTGTAGCGCATCGCACGATGAATGGTGGAAGGCGCGGTGGATTCGGGCGGCGTGAGGCGATCAAGCGCGGCGTCGATGCGGCTGGTTTCCGCCGCCAGAAATTCTTTGAGCGACATTTATTTTTCGGGCAGGAACGGCTCAGGCTGGTAGCTGCCCTCTTTGCGCACGAGCATTTCGACGCGCGTTTCCGCGTCTTCCAGCTGCTTGCGGCAGGATTCGCTGAGCTGCATGCCCCGCGAAAACAGTTCGAGCGAACGGTCGAGGGGAAGATCGCCCGATTCCAGTTCTTTGACTACCTTCTCCAGTTCGTCGAGAGAGGATTCGAAGCTCGCGACAGTCTGCGGGGACTCCTGACCTTCGGCCATCGAAGTATTCTAGCAGGCTGCTGAAAAACGCTTCTTGCCACTCCCTTACGGTCGTGGTTCGGAAAAGCAGGCAGCGCGTGGGCATTCCTTCGGCACGCACTCAAAAGGACCTGTACCACCGGTGCGATGTCAGACACCGGTGATACAGGCGGCGCAGTTCAACCGGGTAAAGCCGCTCGCTGTGTCGACGAGCGGAGAAATCCTCGGGGAAGGCGCACTTGGTGAACCGGATGCCGCCAAGCCATCCGGTTCCTGGCCGGACAGTAGCACGCGAAAGCGCGGGACCGGATGGCGGGGTGCTGCGATTCGAGTGTAAGTAGCGGCAGGCTGGAAAGTTGAAAATATTTTCGAGGATCGTGAATGGATTGGTCTGACAGAATGTGCAATGGATTTGCTGGGGGCAATTGAAGCGGGCGGGACGAAGTTTGTCTGCGGCGCGGGGACGGGGCCGGAGGATCTGATCACGACCCAGGTGCGGACCACGTCGCCCGAGGAGACTGTGGCGGCGGCCGTGACATGGATTCGGGAGAAGGCAGCGGGCAGATTGAGCAGGGTGGGGATTGGGTCGTTCGGACCGGTCGATCTCAAGACCGGGCACATCACTTCGACACCCAAGCCCGGGTGGCGGAATTTCGATCTGGCGGGGGAGGTGCGGCGGGCGCTCGGCGTCCCGGTTGTGTTCGATACCGATGTGAACGCGGCGGTGCTGGGCGAAGCGCGGTGGGGTGCGGGCCGGGGTATTGCGAACTGCATCTACCTGACGGTCGGCACAGGAATCGGGGGAGGCGCAATTGTCGAGGGGAAGATCGTGCACGGCCTGACACATCCGGAGATGGGGCACATCCGGATACCGCGCGCGGCGAGTGACACGTTCGCGGGCGTGTGTCCCTATCACGGCGATTGTCTGGAAGGGCTGGCGACAGGTCCGGCGATTGAAGCGCGCTGGGGAGTGCCGGGAGCCGATCTGCCGCGGGACCACGCGGCGTGGGAGCTTGAGGCGCGTTATCTGGCGCTCGGTGTCGCGAACTACATCTGCACGATTTCACCCGGGATGATTGTCATTGGCGGAGGCGTGATGCGGCAGACACAGTTGTACGAAATGGTTCGTGAGGAAGTTGGCCGGATACTGGGCGGGTACATCGGGAAGCTGCCGGAGATCGTGGCACCAGGGCTTGGAGAGCTGTCCGGAGTGCTCGGCGCGCTGGCGCTGGCGGAGAGTGCGGCTTGATCGAAACGATGCTGCGCGAGTCAGGGACAACACAAGCCAGGCTGATTGCGGAAGGCGCGGTATCGTCGACGGAGCTGATACGCGCGCATCTGGCCCGCATCGATGAGGTGAATCCGAAACTGAACGCGGCGGTCGAGGTGCTGCGCGAGTCGGCGCTCGAAGCGGCGGCGGAGGTGGATCGCAGACGTGCCGCGGGCGAGACAATGCGGCCGCTGGAAGGGGTGCCGTTTTCGGTCAAGGATTCGATTGAGGTGGAAGGCACCGTTTGTTCGGCGGGAACGCTGGGATTCCGTAACGGGGCGAGGTCGAAGAAAGATGCGACGCTGGTGGCGCGGCTGCGCGATGCGGGCGCTATTCCGGTGGCGCGCACGAATCTGCCCGATCTGCTGTTCGCATTCGAAAGCGACAATCTGATTTTTGGACGCACGAACAACCCGTATGATCTGACGCGCAGCAGCGGCGGATCGAGCGGCGGAGAAGCGGCGCTGATTGCGGCGGGCGGGTCGCCGTTCGGGCTGGGCAGCGATGCGGCGGGCAGCGTGCGATTGCCGGCACATTACTGCGGGATTGCGAGTCTGAAGCCTACGTCGGGCAGGCTGGCGCGCACCGGTCACGTTCCGGCGGCGGGCGGATGGCTCGAAATGGTGTGGCAGATCGGCCCAATGGCGCGGCGCGTGGAAGATCTTTGGACGATGATGCCGATACTGCTGGGAAGCGACGGGCGGGATCGGACTGTGGTGCCGATGCCATACGGTGATCCGGCGCAGGTGCCGCTCAGCGATCTGCGAGTGGCGTATTTCACCGACAACGGAATTGCGACGCCGGACGGGGAAACGCGCGCGGTGGTGGAAGCCGCGGCGAAGGCGTTGGCAAGCGAGGTGCGGTCGGTGGAAGAGTGCCGGCCACCGGGAATCGAAGAAAGTTATGATCTCGAAATGAAGATGATCGGCCCGGACGGGGGGGATTCGCTGCGCGCGTATCTGAAAGAGATCGGGAGCGCGACAGTTCATCCGCTGTTGAAGGGCTGGCTGAGCAAGCTCGAACCGTATCGGACGGACGTGGCGGGATTCGCGGATTACTGGGCGAGCCTCGACAGATTCCGGGACAGTATGTATGCGTTCGGGAACCGGTTCGATGCGGTCATATCGCCGGTGGCAAGCCAGCCTGCGGTGGCGCATGGGAGATCGATTGAAGACGAAATCTTTCGCGGCTTCAGTTACACGATGACTTACAACCTGTGCGGATGGCCTGCGGCGGTTGTGCGATCAGGGACGTCGAAAACGGGCCTGCCAATCGGCGTGCAGATTGCGGCGAACCCGTGGCGCGAGGAGGTGGCACTCGGGATCGCCCGCGTTTTAGAAATGAATCCCGATCAGAAACTCGGCCTGATTCAGGTTTGAGACATTGGCGAAGTAAGGCGAGCCCTGGCGCGTGTAACGCAGTTCACCGCTGATGCGAACGAACGGCACCTTGACGTCGACGCCGCCGCCGATGACAAAGCCGGCATTCGTCTGGCGAACCAGAGTTCCGGGGCCGGAAGTGAGGTTGGCACCGACGACCGAGATATCCGAGAGATGATTGACGGCGAGACCGGCTTCCACGAACGGCCTGACTAAGGGGAATTTGAATCGATACTGCGCGAGCATGGGGAAGCTCCACTGGTTGGCTGAGACGTTCGATGGGGCGAGACCGGCGGCAAGCGGGGCGGGAACGTTCGAAGTGGCGGCGAAATCGTAAGGGCGGTAGAGAGCGTCGAATTCGAAGCGCAGATTGAGCGGCAGATTGATCTGCAGCGTGGGCCCGACGGTGTAGTTCGTACTCTTCGACGAGAACAGATAACCAATCTGATTGGTGTTGTTCACGACATCGGTGAAGGGAGCGCCTCCAATGACGCCCACTGAAAAGATGGATGCAGCGAAGACGGGCATCACACTGAACGGGGCAAGGAGCAGGAGTTTCCTCATTGAGTCCTGGGACGGCGAACGGGGCGTGTGCGTTTCAAACGGGAAGCGCCGGTTGGCAACCGGCGCGCGGGCTGGCAGCCCGCCCCACATCAGTCGCCGAGGAGGTGCAGCAGGATGTGGCGATGCTGGGGTTCGGAACGATGTTCGAAGACGTAGATGCCCTGCCACGTGCCGAGGGCGAGTTGGTTGTCACGCACCGGAATCGAAAGCTGCGCAGAGGTGAGGGCTGCGCGAATGTGCGACGGCATGTCGTCCGGGCCCTCGGTCGTGTGACGGAACCACGGGGTGTTCTCGGGGACCAGACGCGCGAAGAATTCGGCGAGGTCGCGCCGCACGTCGGGGTCGGCATTCTCCTGAATGATGAGAGAGGCCGAAGTGTGCTGAAGGAAGACGGTGCAGAGACCGGTTTGGATCGGCTGCGCGGCGATCCATTTGGCCACGTCACGCGTGATTTCGTAGAGGCCTTTTCCGCGGGTTACGACGCGAAGGTCGCCATGGCTCTGAGTCACTTATTCAACTGTCACGCTTTTCGCCAGGTTGCGCGGCTGATCCACATCGCAGCCGCGGCGCACAGCGATGTGATACGCGAGCAACTGCAGCGGCACAATCTCGAGAATCGGCGTCAGCAAGTCCGGCGCGGCGGGAATTTCGATCACGTCGTCGGCGACCTTGCGCACTTCGGTGTCGCCTTCCGTCACGATGGCAACGACCTTGCCTTCGCGCGCCTTCACTTCCTGAATATTGGACAGCGTTTTCTCGTAAAGTACAGTGCTTTCGGGGCTCGAAGAATCGCAGGTGGCGAGCACAACGACGGGAAGCTTCTCATCAATGAGCGCGTTGGGTCCGTGTTTCATTTCGCCGGCCGGATAGCCCTCGGCGTGGATGTAGGAAATCTCTTTGAGCTTGAGCGCGCCTTCGAGCGCGATGGGAAAGTGGATGCCGCGGCCGAGATAGAGGAAATCGTCGGCGCGGAAAAATTTGCGGGCGAGATCTTCGTATTGCTGATCGTTGGCGAGGATGGTTTCGAGCTTGCCGGGAATGCGCACCAGTTCATGCACGAACGTGCGGGCACAGTCTTCGCTGAGGTGGCCGCGCACCTGGGCGAGATAGAGCGCGAGAATGGCCAGCGCGGTCAGCTGGCAGGTAAAGGCCTTGGTGGATGCGACGCCGATTTCCGGCCCCGCGTGCGTGTAGAGCGTGCCGGAAGCTTCGCGCGTGATCATGGACCCGACGACGTTGCAGATGGCGAGCGTCTTCGAGCCTTTCTGTTTGGCTTCGCGCTGCGCTGCCAGGGTATCGGCGGTTTCGCCCGACTGCGAAATCACGACCGTGAGCGTGTTCGGAGAAACGATGGGGTCGCGATAGCGGAACTCGCTGCCGTAATCGACTTCGACCGGCATGCGCGCGAGTTTTTCGATCATGAATTTGCCCGCCAGCGCGGCGTGCCAGCTGGTGCCGCAGGCGACGAGCTTAACTGACTGGAACTCGCGGAACTGCTGCGGCGTGATGTCCATCTCGTCGAGGAAAATGTGGCCGGTTTCCTGGCTGACGCGTCCCAGGGTGGTGTCGCGAATGGCGCGCGGCTGCTCGAAGATTTCCTTGAGCATGAAATGCTTGTAGCCGCCCTTTTCGGCCATGATGGGGTCCCACAGAACGTGCTGCACCTGGCGGTTCACGGGGCGACCGTTGAAATCGGTGAGCTGAACGCCTTCCGCAGTGAGGATGGCCATGTCGCCATCGGCGAGGAAGAACATGTCGCGCGTGTGGCTGAGAATGGCGGGGACGTCGGAGGCGACGAAGTACTCGCCTTTGCCGAGGCCGATGACGATGGGCGGACCTTCGCGCGCGGCGACGATCTTGTTGGGGTCGCGGCGGCTCAGCACGGCGAGCGCGAACACGCCGCGCAGCTGTTTGACGGCGCATCGAACGGCGTTTTCCAGATTGCCTTCGAAGTATTTCTCGACCAGGTGCGCGATGACTTCGGTGTCGGTCTCGGTGGAAAACTTGTGGCCTTCGCGCTGCAGCTGTTCTTTTAGGGGCAGGAAATTTTCCACGATGCCGTTGTGAACGACGACGATGTCGCCGGTGCAGTCGCGATGCGGGTGGGCATTTTCCTCGGTGGGACGGCCGTGCGTGGCCCAGCGCGTGTGGCCGATGCCGTAGGTGCCATCGACAGGATCCAGGCGAAGAACATCTTCGAGATTGCGGAGCTTGCCGGAGGCGCGGCGCACGCCGAGTACGTCATCGGGGCCGCAGACAGCGATGCCGGCGGAATCGTAACCGCGGTATTCGAGACGCTTCAGGCCGTCGAGAATGATAGGAACGGCGCGCTGCGCGCCGACATAGCCCACAATGCCGCACATATAGTTCATTGTACGGGTTTGACGGCAGTTAACGAACCTAACTTAAGTTATGAAGGGATAGAGTAATAGAGCGATGAGCTGCCGATTGTCAGCAGTTGCGATGGCGTGGGCGATGGCGGCGACGGCTTCCGGACAGTGGCTCAATCTGCCGACGCCGGGAATTCCGCGCACGGCTGATGGCAAGCCAAACCTGACAGCGCCTGCGCCGCGCGCGGTGGACGGCAAACCCGATTTGTCGGGACTGTGGCGGCTCAATGCAGGGCCTGGTCATATTTCGAACATTGCTGGCGGGCTCCACGCAGGCGACGTGCAGCCGTGGGCCGATGCGCTGTATAAAGAACGGCTGGGGAATCTGGGGAAGGACGATCCGTGGACGGTTGGATGTCTTCCGGCGGGGCCGCGCTCGCTGGTGAAGGGCGGCGACGGGCCTGCGCGCATTCTGCAGACTCCGAACGAGGTTGTAATTCTCTACGACGACCTGACGTATCGGCAGATCTTTCTCGATGGGCGGGTATTGCCGAAGGATCCCAATCCCAGCTGGATGGGTTATTCAGTCGGGCATTGGGACGGCGACACGCTGGTCGTCGAGAGCACGGGATTCAACGACCGCAGCTGGCTGGATATGGGCGGGCATCCGCACACGGAGTCGCTGCGCACGATCGAGCGTTTCCGCCGCACAGGCTTCGGACACATGGATGTCGCGGTGACTTTCGATGACCCGAAAGCATACGCGAAGCCGTGGACTGTTTCGTTCGGCGCGGATCTGGCAGCGGACACCGAGATGCTCGAGTACGTCTGCAACGAGGATGAAAAGGATCGGGCGCATCTGGTGGGGAGGACGGAAGAGGAGAAGAAGGTCAGGGTGGGGGAGGAGACGCTGTCGAAATACGTCGGTGTTTATGAAACGGTGGCGACAACCGGCACCGCGACAGCCGCGCGTTCATTCGCTGTCACACTCGAAGGCGATCAGCTGATGATCGAGATGGCGGGCAATGGAAAGCTGCCGATGATCCCGCTGAGTGAAACGACGTTCTCGCCCAGATTTCTTGGCACGTACGAGTTTGTGAAGGATGACGGCGGCGCATTCACGCGCATGATTGCGCACTCGACCGAGGGCGACGTGATTACCGAGCGCAGGAGATAGGCCGCCTGCGGCGGCTGGACAAGATGGAAAGCTTGTCCGCAGGCTGGAAAGCCTGCCCCACTAACTGGGCTATTCGAGCATCTCGATGCGATAGTCCTCGATGACCGGGTTCAGAGAACGTCGCGGGCGATCGAATCGAGGTCTTCGCCGGGCTGCAGCGTGATTTCGAAAAACTTGCCCTGGCGAACGTCTTCGATGCCACGATGGCCGAGTCCGTTGAGCGCAGCGCGAATGGTCTGGCCCTGCGGATCGAGAACCGAGGGTTTGAAGGTAACGTAGACGCGGGCTTTCACTTCACCCAGTGTAGAAAATTACATTTCGCCGAACAGGCTTTCCTGCAGATTCGCAGGGGACTGCGGACGGCGTTTGGTTTCATTCGGCGGCGCGAAGCGACGCATCAGCGCCAGCATCTGCACGTGATGATTGTGGATGTCTGCAAGTGCGGTGCATTTTTCACAGCCGCCCCGAATGGCGGCGCGGCCGTCCAGGTACGGGTCGAACCGGGGATGGCGGGGACATTTGCCGCGCCAGCGGATGCTGCCTATCTTCAGCATTCCTGCTATTTTACAGGCGGCGCAGGAATCGCGCCGGGCACGCTGGGCGTGTTCACGTTGGGAGAAGACGCGCGCTTGACCGATCCGCGTAACGCGTCGTCGATCGAGACATCGTGGGCGTCGAGAGTTGACCCGATGGTGCGCTCGAACTGCACTTTGGCCTTGGCGTAGGCGTCGAGCGCGGCGACCTCGGTCGAGCGGGCCTGCGCGAGGTAGCTCTGATACTGGATGACGAGGAAGTTGGTCGAGAGGCCGACATCGAACTTGTCCTGCTCGATGGAGAGCGACTGCTCCTGCAGCTTTGTAGTCTGCTGAGCGGCTTCATACGCGCCGCGGGTACGCTGCAGGGCGATGAGCGCGTCTTCCACTTCGGCGCGAATCTGGTTTTCGAGCTGCTTCAGGCGAACCTGAGTCTGGCGGACCTGCAGCTCATCGCGCGCCACATCCGACTGCGCAACGCGGTTGCGTACGGGCAGCGTGAGGTTGACGCCCACACTGATGGTCGGATAGGTGCCTTTCAGGATCTGATCCAGCACTGTGCCGTAGTTTCCGCCTACGCCGGGGTAAGCTGTTCCCGCACCGGAACTCGCGTTGTATCCGCCGGCGAGACCGCTGGCGAGATAGCTGCCGGTGAGATCAATCTCCGGGAGCAACTCGTTCTTCGTGCCTTTGAGGCTGATTTGGGAGTTGGTGAGCTGGATCCTGGCAGCGAGATAGTCGGGGCGATTGGCGAGCGCCTGGGTGACGATTTCGGTGGTGGGCCCGGCGGGCAGCGGATCGAGCGTGAGCGTGTCGGTGGGAATGATGCGGGCATCATGAACCAGCGGGTCATCGCCCCAGCTGCGCGAGAGCACAGTTTTCAGGATCAGTTCCTGCTGGCGGACGTAGCCTTCGGCGTTGATGAGGTCCTGCCGGGCGGATGCCACCTGAGCTTCGGCGCGCGTGGCTTCGATGGGAGCGAGGGTTCCCTGATCGACCTTGTTTTTGTTGTCTTCGAGAAGGCGCTGCGCAGCGGCGAGCGTTTCCTGTTTGACGCGATAGTCGGCATTGAGGCTGACCAGATCGTCGTAAAGCCGGATGATTCCTGATACGGTGACGATGGCCTGCTGCTGAAAGACGTAATCGGAGATTTTTTCGCTGTTCTTTGCGATGTGAATGAAACGCCGGTTGAGTTCGGTGCCGAAGCCGCGAAGCAGGGGCTGCGTCACCGTGACGCCGAGACTGGTGAGGGCATAGGGGTCGAAGAGGTCGCGCACGTAATTCTGCCCGGCGTAGAAATTCTGGAATCCGGCGGTGATCTGTGTGCCTGTGGAGAATCCCTGATTGTAATTGAAATTGCCGGTGAAACTGTTCGAGGTCACATCGGTGCCGTTGGTGTTCAGGATATTGAGCTGAGGGGTGTTCGAGCGCTCCCCGAGCAAGGTGCCGGAGAGGACGGGGTCGAACAGCGGAATGGCGGGGCCGCCGGCAAACGGGAACGTGCCGGTGACACCGAGGTTGTCCTGGCCTTCGGCGATGAGCTGAGTGTCGGTAACGCTGACGGAAACAACCGCCTGTGGCGTGGAGCCGGTGGCTGCGGTGGTCAGCAGCGGACTGCCGGTGGGTCCGCCGATGCCGGCAGGGGTTTCGTTGACGCTGAGAGGGACACCGCGCAGCGTGCCGCCGCCCAGGGCACGGTAAGTGTCGGTGCCGCCCATACGGACGGCGTAGCGCTCCAGTTCGAGATCGAGATTGTTTTCGAGCGCGAGGGCGATGGCGTCCTGCAGTGAAAGATAGAGCTGGCCGGCGCGGATCAGGTCGCGGATGCGGGGCGTGTCGCGCGGATCGGTGTTGGAGACCGAGCCGGGGCGGAACTCGCCGCGCAGGAAGCCGGAATTCCAGATGACGTTGGGAGAGCGGTCCGGGGCAGCGGGAGGCGTTTGAGAGAAAGCGGGCACAACACAGAGCAGGGCCATCAGGGCCTGGGCAGGCCGAAGTTTTTTCATCTGTTTTTTGCTCCTGACAGTTCGGCTACGTCCACGGCGCGATTGGAGCGGACGCGGCCGAACCGCAGCTTCTTTTCAATGCGCACAACGGACTGACCACAGGCGCAGCAGCCTGGCTCACCTTATCCGGGATAAGGCTGACCTTGCCTCTTCGCTCGTGGTCTGGCCTGTGCGCTCCATTCAGGCGTAAAAATCAGTATAAAGGTTAGCCGTAATTATTCCTTTAAGGCAGCCGTTGTTTCTGTAAGATGGAGTTGATGGTTTCGGGCCGAATATGCCGACTCTCCGCCGCAACCGCAGCGTTTGGCGCGGCTTTCTGCGCCGCCATCCTTACAGTTCCCCGGCTGGTCGTCTCCCCGCTGAATGCGCAGGTGATCGAGTACGAGGCCAACGGAATGAAGTATCAGACGCTGAGCCACGAAGGGCTGACCGTGATCGTGACGCAGATGCCCGATCACGTGGCGGGCTTCGGGCTGTTTCAGATGCCGATCGCCAACGGATCGGACCGCTACTGGACGGTGGACCCGGAGAAGTTCTCTTACGCGCGGCAGGACATGACGCTGAGCGCGATGTCGGCCGGCCAGGTGGTGGACGTGCTGCTCGACAAAGGCTCGCATGCCGACGTGATCAAGCTGGTGACGTCATACGAGAACACGCTATACGGGATTCCGCATATGAAGTCAACCAACGGCTATGAGCAGCGGCGCGAAGGCATGATGACGTACGGCATCAACGCGAAGCTGAAGGCGGCGGCGACGGCTTCGGCGATTGCGCTGGCCGCGGTGCGGCTGGCACCGGGGCAATCGACCGATGGCTCGGTCTTCATTCCGCTGACGCGCGAGATGAAGACGCTGACGGGCGGACACCTGGTGTTTCAAGTCGTACGATCAGACGTTCGAGTTCAATCCGGATTAGTACTTATCCCCTGATTGCGGGTGCCGCTTGCTGACGCGCGCGGTTCAGAACCGTGATCAGTGAGGGAGAATCACCGGCTGAAGCCAGTGCCACGCGGCGTTCTGCTACCATCAGGACATTCGGATGTCCCTCATGCCCCAATCCAATTCGGAGTTGCCCCGCACCCTGGGAGAACTGCGCACTAGCGCGTTTTCCGAAGATCGTCTGGCCCGCCGCAGCGTAAAGGACGAGCTGCGCGCCAACCTGATCTGCAAACTGCAAGCGCCGCGAGGACGCTGTTTCCCGGCATCGTCGGCTACGAAGACACCGTCGTTCCGCAGGTGGTGAACGCGATTCTGTCGCGGCACAACTTCATCCTGCTGGGACTGCGCGGGCAGGCCAAGACGCGGCTGATCCGCATGCTGACCACGCTGCTCGATCCGTGGCTGCCGTACGTCGCCGGCTGCGAGATTCACGACAATCCGTACGCGCCGATCTGCCGGCGGTGCCAAACTGCTGATCGCCGAGAAAGGCGACGCGACGCCGATCGCCTGGCTCAGCGCCGGACGATCGCTACGTGGAAAAACTGGCCACGCCCGACGTCACCATCGCGGACATGATCGGCGACATCGATCCGATCAAAGCGGCGCGGCGCGGACAGGATATTTCGGACGAACTGACCGTTCATTACGGTCTGGTGCCGCGCGCCAATCGCGGCATCTTCGCCATCAACGAACTGCCCGATCTGGCCGGCAAGATTCAGGTCGGGCTTGTTCAACATCATGCAGGAAGGCGACGTGCAGATCAAAGGCTATCCGGTGCGCCTGCCGCTCGATCTGCTGCTGGTGTTCACGGCCAATCCGGAGGATTATACGGCGCGCGGCAAGATCATCACGCCGCTCAAGGACCGCATCGGCAGCGAGATCCGCACGCATTATCCGGCGACGCTGGAGCACGGCATCGAGATCACGAAAGCCGAAGCGTGGCTGGACCGGCAGGCGGACGTCGAGGTGCGGGTGCCGCACTACATCGCCGAGATCATCGAGCAGCTGGCGTTTTCGGCGCGGGAAGACAAGCGCGTGGACAAGCGCTCCGGCGTTTCGCAGCGGCTGCCGATTTCGGTGACCGAGAACGTGGTGTCGAACGCCGAGCGGCGCGCGCTGCAGAACGGCGAGGACGTGGCGGTGCCGCGCGTGCTCGATATCTACGCGGCGCTGCCGGCGATCACCGGCAAGATCGAACTGGAGTACGAAGGCGAGCTGAAGGGCGGCGACGCGGTGAGCCGCGAACTGATCCGCGCCGCGGTGGGCAAGGTGTTCAACCGCTATTTCGAAGGCGTGAACATGCAGCCGGTGGTGCAGTGGTTCGATCTCGGCGGCAATCTGAAGCTGGACGAAGATGTGAATTCGGCGGATGTGCCGCGGCAGCTCAACTCGCATTCAGGGCCTGATGGAAAAGACGCGCGCGCTGGGGCTGACGGCGAATGAGCCGGACGCGGTGCGGGCCTCGGCGGGCGAGTTCATTCTCGAAGGGCTGTACGCGCATCGCAGAATCAGCCGCTCGGAAGAGCGCGGGTTTGCCGCCGAAGAGCGCAAGCGTCCGGCGCCGGAGCCGGAAGAGAACCCCCGAGCGCGGCAGCGGCGTCAGTTCAATTAACCAGAAGGGCCCCCTATGAAGTGGGTCAAGTTCTCCAAATACACCGGCGACGATTTCGGCATCGACGCCAGGACCTGATGCAGGCGCTGGCCGATTTCTTCCTGCAAAGCGGCTTCAACAATCCCTACATGCAGTTCTCGGAGTGGAACTCGCAGTACGCTCGAAGATCTGAAGCGGGCCATTCAGGAGGCGCTCGAAAGCGGGCAGCTTTTCCCCGACGACCAGATGCAGCAGATGCTGGAAAAGCTGGCGGCGATGTCGCCCGAGCAGCTGGATCAGCTGCTGGAAAACCTGGTGCAGAAGCTGGTCGACGAAGGCCATATCTCGACTGAAGATGCGGAATCGACAAGCCGGCCCGGGACAGGGACGGCGAGGGCCAGGCGCGGTTCGAAGTCACCGACAAATCGCTCGATTTTCTGGGCTTCAAGACGCTGAAGGATCTGCTGGGCTCGCTGGGCAAATCGAGCTTCGGCCGGCATGACACGCGCGATCTGGCGACGGGCATCGAATCCTCGGGGTCGTCGAAGCAATATGAATTCGGCGACACGCTGAACCTGGATATCAGCGAGACGCTGTTTTCGGCCGTGCGGCGCGAAGGCGTCAAGGTGCCGATCGATCTGGAGTACTCCGATCTGCACGTCCACCAGTGCGAATACCAGAGTTCCTGCGCGACGGTGCTGATGCTCGATTGCAGCCACAGCATGATCCTCTACGGCGAGGACCGGTTCACGCCGGCCAAGCGCGTGGCCATGGCGCTGGCGCATCTGATCCGCACGCAGTATCCCGGCGACAGCCTGCGCTGCGTGCTGTTTCACGATTCGGCCGAGGAGCTGAACATCAGCCAGCTGGCGCGCGTGCAGGTGGGTCCGTATTACACCAACACGCGCGACGGGCTGATTCTGGCGCAGCGGCTGCTGCAGCAGGAAACGCAAGGACATGAAGCAGATCGTCATGATCACCGACGGCAAGCCTTCGGCGCTGACGCTGGACGACGGCCGCACTTACCGCAATGCTTTCGGGCTGGATCCGCTGGTGATCAGCCGGACGCTGGAAGAAGTGAATCGCTGCAAGAAGCAGGGGATCATGATCAACACTTTCATGCTGGCGAGCGATTACGGCCTGGTCAACTTCGTCCAGAAGGTGACCGAACTGTGCCGCGGCAAGGCGTACTTCACGACTCCGCACACGCTCGGCCAGTATCTGCTGATGGACTACATGAACCGCAAGACGCGCACCGTCCACTAATACGAAGCTGAGGAAGTCGGCGCACCCCGGTTCCCGGTGCCGCTTGCTAACGCGCGCGGTTCAGAAAGATGGCGTGCGGGAGTGATAGACGAGTCCCAGCTGATCGAATATGAACGCGTAGATATCCGCCAGCTGTTCGACTCGTTCGTCCTGCGCGGTACCGATTCCGTGGCCCGCATTGGCGGTTGTTCGCAGAAGAATCGGATACGGCGACGAGGTTGAGGCCTGCAGTGCGGCTGTCATTTTTCGCGAATGGGCGGGGTTAACACGTCCGTCATTGTCGCCCGTCAGCATGAGAACGGCCGGATAGGCCGCGCCGCGATCCACGTGATGATAAGGCGAATACGCGTAGAGAGCTTTGAACTGAGCGGGGTCCTTCACGGAGCCGAATTCCGTCACATTGAACGCGCCGTTGGGATCGAGCTCCACGCGGAGCATATCGTAGATTCCGACCAGGGAGACGACCACGCGGAACTGAGACGTATGCTGAGTCAGTTCGGCGCCCATCAGTAAGCCTCCGTTACTGCCCCCCAACGCGGCCATATGGGCCGGGGAACTGTATTTCTGATCGACGATGTAGCGGGCGCAGGCGGAAAAATCGTCGAAGACATTCTGTTTATGGAGCAGATTTCCGGCCGTATGCCAGGCATCTCCGAACTCGCTCCCGCCGCGAAGATTCGTAATCACAAGAACTCCGCCCTGATCGACCCACAGCCGGAACCGTGAGACGCCGAGATAGGACGGTCTCTGGCTTTCACCGTATCCGCCATAACCATAGACCAAGGCATGCGCGCTTCCGTCGCGCTTCAGATCCTTCCGGTGAATGATAGTCATGGGGACCTGGGCGCCGTCGGCTGACTTCGCGAAGGCGCGCTCCACTGCAAGGGACGTGAAATCCGCCTGCGACTCGACGCGTACGGCAGTCGGTTTGGGGGGGTTCTTCCCGTCGAAGAGATAAAATGCCGGCGGCTGCATGTAACCAGTGGCCTGAAATGCGATCTGGTCACCGCCCAGGGCCCGCAGACTGGCGATGGCGACGGGCCCGTTCAACGGGACCGTTCCCTGGGGCTTGCCGGAATGGTCGTAGACTGCGATCTGGTTGGGACCGCCATCGATCGTGCGGATGTAAAGTTTCGTGGCCGTCACCAGCGGCAGAATGTCCTGACTGTCCTGGTCGGGGATCTCAATCGCGGCCTTGCCTTCGGGAATGATGACCTTCGCGCTGGTTAAGGCCGGAGACCGGACGGGCAGCCGCAGTATCTTTCCGCGCGGGGCGTCCCGGCGGGAGATCAGATAGAGCGCTTCATCGTCGCCGATGACGGCGGAAACGATGCGGTCTTCGAAGCGGGTGATCTGATTCCATTTGCCGTCAGGGCCACGCAGAAAATGTTCGAAATCGCCGCCATCGCCGTTTGCGACGCTCGCCAGAAAGTATCTGCCGGCCGCGTCGCTGTCCAGCACCACCTCCGCAATGCGGGGAAATTGCTTTCCAAGAACGTACGTATCGGATGAGGAAGGCGTGCCGAGGCGATGCAGCCAGATCTGCTGATAGAAATTCATGTCGGCCGGGGCACGCTCGTTGCCCTGGGGATAGCGGGTGTAAAAAAAACTTCGGCTGTCGGGAAGCCACGCCATGCTGCCGCCGCCCGTGGGATAGCTCACTCTGGGAACCACCTCGCCGGTCTGTTGCGCGGTCGCGACATCGTATACATAGAGCGAATCGTCTTCACTGCCGCCTTCGGACATGGCAACCGCCACCAGCGCTCCGTCAGGCGAAGGCACATACCAGTCGATCGAAAGATGCCCCTGGGAATTCAGCGTATTCGGGTTGAGCAGCGTCCTCGCCTGGGATAAGTCTTCAAGCGACCGCGTCATCACGAGCACAGGCTGCTGTTGCGACGGCTCCTGCTTCAGCAGGAAGTATTTGTCACGCCGGAACAAAAACCGTGAGTAGCGCACGGAGTTTTCGCGCAGATAGCCCAGAATGTCGCGCTTCATGGCCGCCCGGTACGGCGACTTGTCGAGCAGGCTGCGGGTGTACGCGTTTTGACCAGCGACCCATTGCTTCGCTGCCTCGCTCCGGCCGTCCTCCAGCCAACGATAATTATCCACGACCTTTACGCCGTGATAGACATCGGTTACGGGGTGCTTTTCGGCCACGGGCGGTTGCCCGGGAAGCGAGAAAGCAAAGAGCGCGAGGGACGCGAGGGTGAAGGAGCGTCGCAGCATCCCAGGATTTTAGCGCGCGAAAACGCCGGGCAGAAGCCCGGCGGCAGGAATGCCCGGCCCCACTGAGACTGGTCACCGATTTGTAATTCAGACATGGGAGACTTGGGGCATGGTGTCACGCCGCGCTTTTACGATCGCCGCACTGGGTTCGGCTGTACCTCTGATGCGCGGTGACACGCCGCACATTCTGGTGCATGGACATCGCGGCGCCCGCGCGCGGCGGCCGGAGAATACCATTCCGGCGTTCAAATACGCGATCGAGCAGGGCGTGGATGTGCTGGAGCTGGATGTCGCCGTCACAAAGGACAATGTGGCGGTGGTATCGCACGATCCGCTCATCAACGCCACCATCTGCTCCGGCCCGAAAACCGGCATTCCGATCCATACGCTTTCGCTCGCCGAACTCGACGCGTACGACTGCGGCGCGAAGCAGAATCCGAATTTCGCAACACAGGTTCCGCAGCCCGGCACGCACATCCCCACGCTCGATGAAGTCTTCGATCTGAGCAAGGGAACGAAGGTCTGGTTCAACGTCGAGACCAAGATATTCGCGGACAAGCCCGAGCTGACGCCGGGGCCGGAGCAGTTCACGCAGATGATCCTCGACCTGATGCGCAAACACGGGATCGAGAAGCGGGTGATCTTACAAAGCTTCGATCCGCGAACGCTGCGCGTAATGAAGAAGCTCGATCCCTCGATTCCGCGGGCGGCGCTGTTCGAGACAGACCGCGACTGGCCGGAGGTCGCGCACGAATTTGAAGCGACGTTGTACAGTCCTGAGTACCATCTGGTGACGAAGGAGCGGGTGGCGCAGGCGCACGCGGCGGGCCTTCAGGTCGTACCGTGGACGGTCAACAAGGCGGAAGACTGGCAGAAGCTGGTCGATGCGAAAGTGGACGCGATTATTTCAGACGATCCTGCATCGCTGATTGCGTGGCTGAAGGGAAAACAGCTCCGGTAGTGTTGTGTTTCCGAAGTTCCTTCACCATCTCCGGATGCAGGCCGGGGAGCGTTGCAAGCGGCCAGCGGGGTTAACAACCCCGCTGCGGGATGGCATCCCGCCCCACATCAGGCAAGAGACTTCAGCTGGACTAAATGGGATCACCCTGGAGTTCGGCGCCGGAGACGGTAGCATCGCCCCAGACGACCGAGTCGCCCCACACTACCGAATCGCCCCACACAACGGAGTCGGAGTAGGGCGGAAGGGAGTCGCCCCAAACCACTGAGTCGCCCCAGACGACCGAGTCGCCCCAGACCACCGAGTTACCCCACAGGGTGTTCTGGCCCCAGATCGTGGAGTCGCCCCAAACCACTGAGTCGCCCCACACGACCGAATCGCCCCAGACGACGGAGTCGCCCCATACTACGGAGTCGCTGTTGAAAACCGTGTCACCCCAGACGGAGTCGCCCCACACCACGGAGTCGCCCCAGACCACGGAGTCGCCCCAGACCACAGAGGCGGCAGGGTCGTTGATGACGTTCAGTTCGACGTTGCCGTTCTCGGCAAATGTTCCAGCCTGCACCGCGATCGGCGAGGCTGCGTACAAGCCGGCGGGAATCGTATTGAAGACATTGGCGGCCAGCGCATTATCCAGGTTGAGATAGCCGGCGCCGACCGTGAAGATGTCCGCAACGACGGTAAACGTCTGCGGCGGGCTGAGAGTATTGTCCGTGATCTGCCAGACAGTATTCGGCGGAAACTTATCCGCCGTGATCATCAGGCGCGCCTTCACCTGATCGGGGGTCAGAAGCTGGTTGGCCGAACTCGCAAGCAGCGTCGCCACGGCGCCGGAAGCAGCCGCGGTGGCCAT
Source organism: Terriglobia bacterium (assembly GCA_963709215.1). Classification (GTDB taxonomy): domain Bacteria; phylum Acidobacteriota; class Terriglobia; order Bryobacterales; family Bryobacteraceae; genus BOG-234. The sequence continues at coordinate 350,609 of CAVPVO010000003.1, forward strand.
ACTGGTTCCGCTGAACATGACGTAGGTGGTTGAGGGAACCGTCGACGTCGAGAACCTCTGGAGGCTTCCCAGCGGAACGTCGTCGCTCGGGAAAACTGTTTCGAGGTAAGCGGTGGGAACCTGAATGCCGAAGATCTTGTTGCCAGGAGCAACGATGTCGGGCTTCACAACGTGATCGCCAAAGCTCGGACCCCTGGAACTGTAAGTCGTCATGATGTCATCGGCGCGGGACGGCGTGGACTGCGTGTTCATCGCGCCGACTGTCAGGACGAGGGGATCATTGCCCGGTGCTCCGATCGTAAAATAGCCGTTCGTGACGTTGTTCCGGCCTCCGTTACCGGCGGCTACCACGACAGTGATACCGGCCAGCCAGGCTTGCTCCACTTCCTGGTCGAGAGGATCGGATTTGTAGCTTTCGTAAATGCCGCGGCCGAGCGACAGATTGATGACATGGATGTTGTAGAGTGCCTGATTCTGAATGGCCCAGTCGATAGCCTGAATAACCGTGGCATCGTCCGACTGACCGTTCATATCGAGAACCTTCAGGTTGATCAGGTTGACACCCGGCGACACGCCGTGCACCTGATGCTGATAGAGCGCGCCGGTCGAGTTCGCGCCGCTGCCGGCGATGATCCCGGCAACCTGCGTGCCGTGCCCGTAGTAATCGTTTGCGTCCTCACCGGGAACGAAGCTCTGCGAATAAACGACGGCAGACTGCTTCACGCCGCCCGGGAGCGTATACATCAGATCATTGCTTAGCGAAGGAATCCCGGGCCGCGGAGCGGATCCCATGATTCCGCTGTCGATCACTGCCACGCCGATACCGCTCAGGTTCACGTTTGCGGTCGCGGCAGACAGAATGGCCGACGACTGCGTATGCAGCGACTCAGGCAGATAGTCATAAACCGGCAGCGCCGTGCCTGCAGCATGGAGCTTGTGGTTTACAGAGATGTGAGCAATCGACGATGACTGGGCCAGCTGTTGCGCTGTTGCGGGCGTCATCGTGGAGAGCGCGCCGCGCGGCAGGCTGGAGGTTACCGCCACGCCCATCGACTCAAGAGTTGCTCTCGACGTGGATTGAGAGGTTCGAGGAGCCTCGCGCGAATAAGTTACGATTGCCTGGAAAGTCTGATTGGGTGGAAGATTCCTGATCTCGGGCGAGAGTGTACCCGCAAACGCCGAGGTCAGGGGAATAAACAGAGTCAGCAGGGACGGCGTCAGCGACTTGGCGAATCGTTGGGATTTCATGAAGCCTTTCGGTGCGAAGCACCTGCCATGTTATAGCATTCCTAGCTATTTAGTATCAATATCCCCAATGGTTAATTGGGAGGAATTTCCTTCCAATACCCAAGGGTAATTAGCGGGAACTGCGAGGGCTCCGCTTGTCACAAATACTGGTAGCTCCAGTACCGGGCAAACATAACCTCTATCGGCCGGGACGGTGCCTCTAATTGCGCGATTTCCGGTAAGCTATACACGCAATAGAGCTTAAGTAGCCCGACACGGAAGACGAAGGCGCTTTACCTGCACACCTCCGCCCGACCGCAGCCACGCTGCACGGGACTCCTTCGAAGTTCCGGATCGGAAACCCCGTTCTGAAGCGGCGTGGTCGAGTTGCAGGGGCGCGACGTGCGTGGTACCATCTTCTCGTACCCCGTTTAGCTCTGTGGGAGGCGTGTGCGCTTGTTATTTTTTAGGCGCCGCCGTTTGCACCATGAGGAGATATGGCAAGGAAACCAGGCAAAAAGTATCAAGCTGCGTCTAAACAGGTAGAAGCAGCGCACGAGTACCCCCTCAACGAGGCGGTCCCTCTTCTCCAGAAAATCAAGTTCGCCAAGTTCGACGAAACCGTCGAAATCCACATGCGTCTGGGTGTCGATCCCAAGCACGCCGATCAGATGGTCCGCGGCACGGTGGTGCTGCCGAATGGTCTCGGCAAATCGAAAACAGTTCTCGTGATCGCAAGCGGTGACAAGCTGCGCGAAGCCCAGGAAGCGGGCGCCGATTTCGTGGGTGGCGAGGATATGGTCAACAAGATTCAGTCGGAGAACTGGACCGCGTTCGACGCCGTGATCGCGACTCCGGATATGATGCGCTCGGTCGGTAAACTGGGCAAAGTGCTCGGGCCGCGCGGCCTCATGCCGAATCCGAAAACCGGCACGGTGACGGCGGACGTCGCCAAGGCCGTGCAGGAAGTCAAGGCTGGCAAGGTGGAGTTCCGCGTCGACAAGACCGGCATTATCCACGCCCCGATCGGTAAAATCAGCTTCACCCCGGTGAAGCTGGTCGAGAACGCGACCAGTCTGATCAGCGCCGTGTTGAAAGCCAAGCCTTCGGTGGCGAAGGGCAAGTACGTGCGCAGCGCGACGCTGTGCTCGACGATGAGCCCGGGCATTTCGATCGACACTGCGGAAATGGCTGCCAAGGAAACGGCTTCCCAGGAATAGTGACGCGAGCTTAGCCGGAGTCTGAAATGAAAAACCGAGACGAGAAGAAGAAAGATTTCGAGCAGCTGCGCAAAGAGCTGGAGAAAGCGCAGAACGTTTTCGTGACCGGCTTTGCCAAGCTGACGGTGGATCAGGACTACAACCTGCGCAAGACCATCCGGGGCGCGGGCGGCAGCTATAAGGTCGTCAAGAACAACATCGCCGAGATTGCTTCCGAAGGCACGCCGTCGGAAGCGGTGCTCAAGGGCCTCAAAGGGATGACTTCGATTGCGCTCACCGACGATCCGGTGCAGCTGGCGAAGGTGCTGACGACGTATGCGAAGACGAATCCGTCGTTCACTTTCAAGGCAGGTCTGGTGGAAGGGCGCGCGATCGATATCAGCGCGATCAACGACCTCGCCAACATGCCCTCGAAAGAAGAGATTTTCTCGAAGCTGCTGTATGTGATCAATGCTCCGGCACAGCGGCTGGTAACGGCAATGAATGCGGTGGGGCGCAATCTGGCAGTGGTGTTGGATCAGGGCGTCAAGGAAAACAAGTTTCAGGGCTGAAGTTGCCCGCGGATTATCGAAGGAAAGGGTTTAAGGAAGGATCATGGCGGACATTAATGGAATTGCGGATCAGATTCAGGGGCTGACGCTGCTCGAGGCGTCTCAGCTCGTGAAACTGCTGGAAGAGAAACTGGGAGTGTCGGCGGCGGCAGCGGCCCCCGTGATGATGGCGGGTGGCGGCGGCGCGGCAGCAGCAGCTCCGGTGGTGGAGGAGAAGACCGAATTCACGGTGATTCTGACCGCGGCCGGCGCAAACAAGATCAACGTCATCAAAGCGGTGCGCGAAGTCACCAGTCTCGGCTTGAAAGAAGCCAAGGACCTGGTGGACGGCGCCCCCAAGCCTGTCAAGGAAGGCGTCAGCAAAGAAGAAGCCGAGACCATCAAGAAGAAGTTCGTCGACGCGGGCGCAAGCGTAGAAGTAAAGTAGGGGATCACAGGCTAAAGCCTGTGCCACGGGACAGATTGGCGGCAGGAGGAGTTGGTTCCTCGTGCCGCTATTGTACTTTGGGGTTGACGGGTTGAAGTTTCGGTGCTAGAGTCGTAAGTTGGCGTTGGTATCGACCGGAATCAGACCCGGATTGGTGACGGTGGCGCTGAGATCTTGGCAGTTTAATTGCAGGCCAACCAAAACCGTGGGTAGGGGCTTTTTGCGCCTGCGCGCCGACGCAACCCGTGTATCTGTAACTCCCCCCGCAGCAGAATCCGGCATCCTGTCTGTCGCGCACAACGGAGCCTTTGCCCTGAGTGGTTCAGGTCCGGTAGTAGGCGTATCCAACAAGAATTCTCGTGGTTTAATTTTTGCGGGTGGCTCTGTTCTCCGTTCGGGGAGTGGCCACCCACCTTTGTTTCCCGCATTCCCGTTTTCCAGGTAGGGAGTCTATGGACGCCCTTGGCCTGTCTGTATTGGTTGCCGTTTGTTATGGAGTTTCCTGAACCCTATGTCTGAAACTGGTCTGGCCCCCGATAGAGTCGATTTTTCCAAGATCAAGACTTCGATTCCGATTCCGAATCTGATCGAAGTACAGAAAAACTCGTACGAGAAGTTCCTGCAGATGGACCTTCTGCCGAACGAGCGCGAAGACATCGGACTGCAGACGGTATTTACTTCCGTCTTCCCGATATCCGATTTTCGCGGCGTCAGTCAGCTGGAGTTCGTCGATTATTCGATCGGCAACTGGGAGTGCAAGTGCGGCAACCTTAAAGGGCTGCACCACCTGCGTTCCACCTGCCGCAATCCCGCCTGCGGCGCGACCATTAAGACCGATCCGTTCCACGCCGGCGACATTCTCTGCCACCACTGCGGGACGTTTAACCGCAACATCGTCACGTTCTGCAACAAGTGCGGCGATCCGGTCGGCCTGCAGCTGAAGTACGACCAGGCCGAGTGCGAAGAGCGCGGCATGACTTATGCAGCACCGCTCAAGGTGACCATCCGCCTCACGGTCTACGCGAAAGACGCTGAAACCGGGCAGAAAAGCGTACGCGACATCAAAGAGCAGGAAGTCTTCTTCGGCGAAATTCCGCTGATGACGAACAATGGAACGTTCATCATCAACGGTACCGAGCGCGTCATCGTCAGCCAGTTGCATCGTTCGCCTGGCGTCTTCTTCGAGCGCATCGCGGCGCAGGGTTACTTCCTCGGCAAGATCATTCCCTACCGCGGCAGCTGGGTCGAGTTTGAATACGACACCAAGAATCTGCTACACGTCCGTATCGACCGTAAACGTAAGTTCTACGGATCGGTGTTTCTGCGCGCGCTTGGCCTCGAAACCGACGAACAGATTCTGCGCACGTTCTACCGCGTGTCGCAGATCCGCATCAAGGACAGCAAGCTGCTGTGGAATGTGGACGACAACCTGATCGGCCTGAAGCTCTCGCACGCAATCAGCAACAAAGCCGGCGAAACCGTGGTGGCGCAGGGCCGCAAAGTCACCCCCGGCCTGATGAAGGAAATCGTCAAGCATAAGATCGCGCAGGTCGAAGTGGCGGTGAACGATCTGGAAGGCGCTTTCATCGCCGCAGACGTGGTTGATATGTCGACCGGCGAAGTGATGATCGACGCCAATCAGGAACTCACGGCGACCGTGATCTCGAAGCTGATCGAAGCCGGCATGGAAAGCTTCGACGTGTTCTTCCCCGAGCGCGACGAAGTGGGCACGGTGATCTCTTCGACGATCAAGAAGGATCCGGTCAAGACCCGCAAGGAAGCGCTGATCGAAATCTACCGTAAGCTGCGGCCGGGCGATCCGCCGACCGTCGACACCGCCACACAACTCTTCGACGGCATGTTCTTCGATGCGCGCAAGTACGATTTCTCGCGCGTCGGCCGCATGAAGTTCTCGATCAAGATTTACGATGCGCCGGAGTCGCCGGTGCGCAAGAAGGCCGACGGCACGAATTACGACCCGCGCATTCTGCATCCGGAAGATTTCCGCGACACGATCAGCTACCTGCTGAAACTGCGCAAGGGCATCGGCGCGGTGGACGACATCGATCACCTCGGCAACCGCCGCGTGCGCGCGGTCGGCGAACTGCTTGAAAACCAGTTCCGCATCGGTCTGGTGCGCATGGAGCGCGCCATCAAAGAGAAGATGTCGGTCTACCAGGAAATGTCGACGGCGATGCCGCACGACCTGGTGAACGCCAAGCCGGTTATGGCGGCGATCCGCGAGTTCTTCGGCTCGAGCCAGCTTTCGCAGTTCATGGATCAGACCAATCCGCTGTCGGAGATCACGCACAAGCGGCGTCTCTCGGCACTGGGACCGGGCGGTCTGTCACGCGAACGCGCCGGATTCGAAGTGCGCGACGTGCATCCTACGCACTACGGCCGCATCTGCCCGATCGAAACGCCGGAAGGTCCGAACATCGGCCTGATTTCGTCGCTCTCCTGCTTTGCCCGCATCAATGACTACGGGTTCATCGAAAGCCCGTACAAGAAGGTCATCGGCGGCGCGGTGATCGACCAGATTCGTATCCTGAATCCCGGCGACACGCCGTTCAAGGTCGGCGACATCCTCGAGCGCGATGCGCTCGAGAAGGCCAACAAGGCCGTCCCCGCCAACAAGCAGAAAGCCGAATTTGTGGCTCACTGCGACTACCTTTCGGCATGGGAAGAAGACAAGTACACCATCGCGCAGGCGAACGTGGAAGTGGATGCGGATGGCCGCATCGTGCCGGAACTCGCCAACGCCCGCCAGGCCGGCAACTTCGTGCTGAAGGGCCGCGACGAAATCGAGTACATGGACGTCAGCCCGAAGCAGCTGGTCTCGGTTGCAGCGAGCCTGATTCCCTTCCTTGAAAACGACGACGCCAACCGCGCGCTCATGGGATCGAACATGCAGCGCCAGGCTGTGCCGCTGCTGCGCGGCGATGCGCCGTATGTCGGGACCGGCATGGAGTACGTGACGGCGCGCGATTCGGGCGCGGTGGTTCTCTGTAAGCGCGCGGGCATTGTCGATTCGGTCGACTCGGAACGCATTATTGTCCGCGTCGAAGGCACGGCGCATGAGGGTCAGATGTCGCGCGAAGTGGGCGCCGACATCTACCAGATGACGAAGTTCAAGCGCTCGAACCAGAACACCTGCATCAACCAGAAGCCCATCGCCTACCAGGGCCAGCGGGTGATCAAAGGCCAGGTGCTGGCCGACGGGCCCTGCACCGATATGGGCGAGCTCGCGCTCGGGCGGAACGTGCTGGTTGCGTTCATGCCTTGGCGCGGCTACAACTTCGAAGACGCCATCCTGGTGAGCGAGAAGCTGGTCCGCGAAGACTACTACACTTCGATCCACATCGAAGAGTTCGAAATCGAAGCGCGCGACACCAAACTGGGACCGGAAGAAATCACGCGCGACATCCCGAACATCGCGGATTCGTTCCTGCGCAATCTGGATGAATCGGGCGTGATCCGCATCGGCGCCACGGTGAAGCCGGGCGACATCCTCGTCGGCAAAGTGACGCCCAAGGGCGAAACGCAGCTGACGCCGGAAGAAAAACTGCTGCGCGCCATCTTCGGCGAAAAGGCCGGCGACGTGAAGGATGCGTCGCTCTACTGCCCGCCGGGCATCGAAGGCACGGTGGTCGACTGCAAGATTTTCTCGCGCAAAGGCCAGGACAAAGACGAGCGGTCGCGGCGCATTGAAGAGACACAGATCGCGCGTCTGCAGCGCAACCTTTCGGACGAAATCCGCATTCTGACCGACGAGCGCGCCAAGCGCCTTGCCAATCTGCTGGAAGGCAAGGAAGTGCTTGCCGACCTGCACGATGAAAAGACCAACAAGAAGCTGTTCGCCAAGGGCGCGATTCTCGACCGCGACTCGATCGAAAAGACTAAATCGCGCGATCTGAAGCGCGTGCGTTTCCCCAACAAGGACGCGCGCCTCAACGAACAGATCGACGAAATCGAAGAGATGACGTCGCGCCAGATCGCGGTGCTCGAAAAGATCACCGACGAAAAGATCGCCAAGCTGCGCAAGGGCGATGAACTGCCGCCGGGCGTGATCAAGCTCGTCAAGGTTTACATCGCCATGAAGCGCAAGCTTTCGGTGGGCGACAAGATGGCCGGACGCCACGGAAACAAGGGCGTCATCGCGCGCATTCTTCCGGAAGAGGACATGCCGTATCTGCCGGATGGAACACCGGTGGAAATCGTGCTCAATCCTCTCGGCGTCCCGAGCCGTATGAACGTGGGACAGATTCTCGAAACCCACCTCGGCTGGGCGGCGAAGGCGCTGGGCGTGCAGTTTGCGACGCCCGTGTTCGACGGCGCCACGGAAAAAGGCATTAAGGACATGCTGAAGAAGGCGGGTCTGCCGTCATCGGGCAAGACCAAGCTTTACGACGGCATGACAGGAATCGAATTCGAACAGCCGGTGACCGTGGGCTACATCTATATGCTGAAGCTCTCGCACCTGGTGGACGACAAGATTCACGCGCGGTCGATCGGGCCGTACTCGCTGATCACGCAGCAGCCGCTGGGCGGCAAGGCGCAGTTCGGCGGACAGCGCTTCGGCGAAATGGAAGTCTGGGCGCTCGAAGCTTACGGCGCGGCATACATTCTGCAGGAACTGCTGACGGCGAAGTCGGACGACGTGTACGGACGAGCGAAGATCTACGAGGCCATCGTCAAGGGCGAGGCTGCGATCGAGCCGGGCGTGCCGGAATCGTTCAACGTGCTGATCCGCGAGCTGCAGTCGCTGTGCCTCGATGTCGAACTGATGAAGAAGTTCCGCGAGCAGACCGAAGATACGGCGCTCGCAGCGGATTAAGAAGATGGCATGGATGAAAACGGATGAAAACGGATAAGAAGTTTTTGATTTGATCCGTTTTTATCAGTTTTCATCCCGGCTGAATGTTTTTTGGTTTTTCTTAGGAGACCCTAATGCGATCCTCTCCCTACGATCGGGCAAATATTACCGCGGACTTTGACTCCATCCGGATTTCTCTGGCTTCGCCGGAAAAGATCCGCAGCTGGAGCCACGGCGAAGTTACGAAGCCGGAAACCATCAACTACCGCACGTTCAAGCCGGAACGCGACGGTCTGTTCTGCGCGCGGATCTTCGGGCCCGTGACGGACTGGGAATGCCTCTGCGGCAAGTACAAGCGGATGAAGCACCGCGGCGTGATCTGCGACAAGTGCGGCGTCGAAGTGACGCTGGCGCGCGTGCGCCGCGAACGCCTCGGCCACATCGAACTGGCGAGCCCCTGTTCGCACGTGTGGTTCTTCAAAGGCCTGCCTTCGCGCATCGGCCATCTGCTGGACATCACGCTGCGTGAACTCGAGCGCGTGCTTTACTTCGAAGCTTATGTGATTGTCGATCCGGGCGAAGTGGCTGACCTGGCCCAGGGTGAAGTGATCTCCGACGAACGCAAGCGCCAGCTCGAACAGGATCCGGAAACCGCCGGCAAGTTCGTCGCCATGATGGGCGCCGAAGGCATTAAAGAGCTGCTCAAAAAGATCGACGTCGAATATCTGAGCGAAGACATTCGCGAAAAGATGAAGACGGAGACGTCGCAGCAGAAGAAGCTGAAGTTCGCCAAGCGTCTGCGCGTGGTGGAGAGCTTCCGCAAGTCGGGCAACAAGCCGGAGTGGATGATCCTCGACGTGCTGCCGGTGATTCCGCCGGAACTGCGCCCGCTCGTGCCGCTGGATGGCGGCCGTTTCGCGACGTCGGATCTCAACGATCTCTATCGCCGCGTCATCAACCGCAACAACCGCCTCAAGAAGCTGATGGAGTTGCATGCGCCGGACGTGATCGTCCGCAACGAAAAGCGTATGCTGCAGGAAGCCGTCGACGCGCTGTTCGACAACGGACGCCGCGGACGCGTGCTGCGCGGCGCCAATAATCGCCCGCTCAAGTCGCTCTCCGACACGCTCAAAGGCAAACAGGGCCGATTCCGTCAGAACCTGCTCGGCAAGCGCGTCGACTACTCGGGCCGTTCGGTCATCGTGGTCGGACCCGAAATGAAGCTGCACCAGTGCGGATTGCCGAAGAAGATGGCGCTCGAACTGTTCAAGCCGTTCATCTATCATCGGCTCGAGCAGCGCGGTCATTGCACGACGATCAAGCAGGCGAAGGAACTCGTCGAGCAGCAGGATCCGGTGGTGTGGGACATCCTCGAAGAGGTCATTAAGGACCATCCGATTCTTCTCAACCGCGCTCCCACGCTGCACCGCCTCGGCATCCAGGCGTTCGAGCCGGTGCTGGTGGAAGGAAAAGCGCTGAAGATTCACCCGCTGGTCTGCACCGCGTTCAACGCTGACTTCGACGGCGACCAGATGGCGGTCCACATTCCGCTGTCGCCCGAAGCGCAGATCGAAGCGGCGACGCTCATGCTGGCGTCGAACAACATTCTTTCGCCGGCGCATGGCGGACCGATCACCGTGCCTACCCAGGACATGGTGCTCGGCTGCTACTACCTGACGAAAACGCGTCCGGGCGCAAAGGGCGAAGGCCGCACATTCGCCTCCACCGACGACGTTCTGATCGCGCTCGAAATGGGCGAGGTCCAGACGCTGACGCCGATCAAGCTGCGCTATACCGGCAAAGTCATCGACCTCAACAAGGCGTTCGATAACCAGAACATCATGCACACCGAGCCGATCGAGTTCGTGAAGCAGTACATGGACACGACCGTCGGCCGCGTGATCTTCAATGACCACCTTCCCGAGGAGATGCCGTTCATCAATGGCCTGCTCAAGAAGAAGGGGCTTGCCCAGCTGGTGCAGTACTGCTACCTGAAGTTCGGGCTGCAGGTGACGGTCGGCATGCTCGACGAGGTCAAGAACCTCGGCTTCCTCTATGCAACGCGCGCCGGCATTTCAATCGGCGTCGACGACATGGTGGTGCCGGGCGAGAAGGCCGAACTGGTGAGCAACGCCGAAAAGGACGTGGTGGCGGTGGAAAGCCAGTATCAGGAAGGCGCCATCACCCACGGCGAGCGCTATAACAAGATCATCGAAATCTGGAGCCGCGTTACCGAGAAGGTTTCGGACGAGATGTTCACGGCGATGGAAGAGGACGACCGCACGGGCCGCTACCTCAATCCGATTTACATCATGGCCGATTCCGGCGCGCGCGGATCGAAACAGCAGATCCGCCAGCTCTCCGGTATGCGCGGTTTGATGGCCAAGCCCTCGGGCGAAATCATCGAAACGCCCATCACGGCCAACTTCCGCGAAGGCCTCAACGTGCTGCAGTACTTCATCTCGACGCACGGCGCGCGTAAGGGCCTGGCCGACACCGCGCTCAAGACGGCCGACTCCGGTTATCTTACGCGGCGCCTCGTCGACGTGGCGCAGGACGTGATCATCAGCGAAAACGACTGCGGCACGACGGAAGGCATTGTGGTGGAACCGATCATCGAATCGGGCGAAATCATCGAAGCCCTGCGCGACCGTATCGTGGGCCGCGTGGCGCTGGAAGACCAGCGCGATTACGAAGGCAGCGTGATCGTGGCGGTGAATCAGGAGATCACCGAAGATCTCGCGGCGGCAATTCAGGCGGCCGGTATCGAACGCGTCAAGATTCGTTCGGTGCTGACGTGCGAATCGAAGCGCGGCGTCTGCGTGATGTGCTATGGCCGCAACCTCGCGACCGGGCGTCTGGTGGAACGCGGCGAAGCAGTCGGCGTGATTGCGGCGCAGTCTATCGGCGAACCCGGCACGCAGCTGACGATGCGTACGTTCCACATCGGCGGCACGGCCACCAGGGTCAGCGAGCAGTCGAAGCAGGACGCGAAATCCGACGGCTTCGCGAAGTACCTCAATATCCAGCAGGTGCGGAACGAAAAAGGCCAGATCATTGCGATGAACCGCAACGGCATTCTGGCCATCGTGGACGACAAGCAGCGCGAAAAGGAACGCTACCCGGTTGTCTACGGGGCGCACATAACGATCGCCGACGGCGACCCGGTGAAAGCCAACCAGGTGCTGCTCGAATGGGATCCCTATACGTTCTCGATCCTCACCGAACTGACCGGCACGGTGCATTTCAAGGATCTGCAGGAGGGCATCACGCTCGCCGAGCAGGTCGACGAAGTGACCGGCATGTCGCAGCTGGTGGTCACGGATTCGCCGGATGAAAAACGGCAGCCGATGGTACAGGTGAAAGGCGCGGGCGGATCGCGCAAGTACCTCATGCCGACCCACGCCCACCTGATGGTGCAGGACGGCGAAGAAGTGCACGCGGGCGACGTCATCGCGAAGATCCCGCGCGAAACCACGAAGACCAAGGACATCACGGGCGGCCTGCCGCGCGTGGTCGAGCTGTTCGAAGCGCGCAAGCCGCGTGAGAGCGCAATCATGGCCGAGATTGCGGGCGTGGTGAAGTACGGCGAGCTGTCGAAGGGCCAGCGCAAGATTTACATCGCGGGCGACGACGGCGAAGAGCGCGAGTATTCGCTGCCGCGCGGCGTGCACATCAACGTGCAGGAAGGCGAGCGCGTGGCAGCGGGCGATCCGCTGATGGACGGGCCGCGCAATCCGCACGACATTCTGGATGTTCGCGGCGAGAAGGCGCTGCAGAAGTATCTCGTCGATGAGATTCAGGAAGTCTACCGGCTGCAGGGCGTCAATATCAACGACAAGCACCTGGAAGTCATCTCGCGTCAGATGATGCGCTGGGTGCGCGTGGAAGATATCGGCGATACGGAATTCCTGCCGGAGGAAGTGGTCGACAAGTTCAAGTTCCGCGAGGAGAATCAGCGGACGGAGGAAGCGGGCGGGCGTCCGGCGCAGGGTAAGGCCGTGCTGCTGGGCATCACGAAGGCTTCGCTTTCGACCGATTCGTTCATCTCGGCGGCGAGCTTCCAGGAGACCACGCGGGTGCTAACTGAAGCCGCCATCAACGGCAAGGTGGACTATCTGCGCGGCCTGAAGGAGAACGTGATCATGGGGCGGCTGGTTCCGGCCGGGACTGGTATGGAGTTCTATCGCCGGACCCGGATCGCGGGCGAGGACATCGTGGAAGAACCGATTCCCGAGCCGACGCTCGATGCGCTGGCGGGTTATGAGGATGAAGCCCGGCTGCAGTATACGGGTGGGTTGAGCGAAGACCTGGGGCCGGAAGAAACGCTGGCGGAGTAAGTCGGCAGCAGTTTGAAGTGAGAGCCGGGCGACCCGAAGAGGGTCGCCCGGCTTTTTACTTTTGCATCAGCTTTTTCAAGGATTCAGCGGCCGCGCCGCGCACAGCTTTCGAGCCTCCTCCAAGCGACTGGGATCCGATCGGGGTAAAGGACATCCCGGAGGCGCTAGCAGGCGAAAAACGCCTCTTGCCACTCCCTTACGGTCGCGGTTCGGAGAAGCAGGTGCTGATTCCGCAGAGGTTACTGAACCGCGCGCGTGAGCAAGCGGCAACGAAGAGTGCTTTTTCAGCAGCCTGCCAGACGAATATGACGGATACCTGGGGGATGTCTACGGGCTATCGGTTCGTGACGCCAGCATCGCTCAGATAGCGGAATACCTTCATTGGGTCGAGACTAACCAGACGGAGCTTCGCCTGCATTTTTGGTTTATGCGACACTCAAACGAGTGGCCCGTAAGTTAGCACAGTACGTATTCGCTGTTCTGCTGGCGATGCTGTCGGCGCAGGCGGCGGTGCCGTCGCGGCCTGTCGAATCGGCGGCAAGGATCGTCTGGTGCGCAGAAACCGAGCAACGGGCCGCGGAACAAATCCAGCCCGCGTGTGTCGAGCGACCCGCGGCTCCGGCAGTTCACGCGTACCCGTCGAACGTCTGCACAGCGCCGGATGCCGCGGAGCTTTTCCAGCGTCCTCCACCTGATACTTCTCTCTTCGCGTAATTTCCCGCAGCGTCAATTGAACAAGAGAGAGGGTTCGTGTCTTTAGGAAAAGTATTGCGTTTTCTCGGGCTCGTGGATCGCACGCCCGAAATTCAGTTGCAGGCGATTTCGAAACGTCGTGAGGAGTTGGCTGGCCTCGCTGATGCGGAGCTGCAATCCGCGGCCCGTGCGCTCCGGGGCAATCCCGAGCTTGTCGAAACATTCGCGCTCGCAGCGGTGGCCGCCGAGCGGGTGCTCGGTTTGCGGATGTTCGACGTGCAGATTCTCGGAGCGCTCGGTCTCGCGCGCGGAGAAATCGTCGAGATGCAGACAGGCGAGGGCAAGACGCTCGCTGCCGTTCCAGCCGTGGTCTGGCTCGCGCTGCAGGGGCGCGGCGTCCATGTGTTGACGGCCAACGATTATCTGGCCAGGCGCGACGCGGAATGGATGGGCCCGATCTACCAGTGGTTCGGGCTTTCGGTCGCACACATCTCCCAGACGAACGACGCGTCGGAGCGGCGTGCGGCTTATCTTGCCGACATCACGTACGCCACTGCGAACGAAATCGGCTTCGATTATCTGCGCGATGGCCTGGCGCGTGCTGCCGAAGAACTCGTCCAGCGGCCGTTCGCCTTCGCCGTGGTAGATGAGGCCGATTCCATTCTGATTGACGAAGCGCGCATCCCCCTGGTGATCGCGGGCGGAACGCCGGACGATCCGGCGCTCGCACAGCGCGCTAACGCCGTGGCCGTGCACCTGCGGCCACATGCGCACTTTTCGGTCGACACGTTCGGCCGCAACGTGAATCTGAGCGATACCGGCATCGCGATCGTGGAGCGGTCGTTCAGCTGCGGCAATCTGTTCGACGAGCCCAATCTGCCTGTCCTGACAGCCGTCCAGAATGCGCTGCACGCCCACGTGCTGCTGCGGCGCGATGTCGATTACGTAATCCGCAACGATGCCGTCGAACTGGTCGATGAATTCAAAGGCCGCATCGCGGAAAACCGCCGATGGCCCGCGGGTTTGCAGTCGGCGATCGAAGCCAAAGAGCACGTGGCGCTGAAGACGCAGGGGCGCATTCTCGGGTCGGTCACGGTGCAGAGTCTCGTTGCGATGTATGAACGCGTCTGCGGGATGACGGGCACCGCCGCGACTCAGGCGGAGGAATTCTGGAAGGTCTTTAAACTTCCGGTCACGGTGATCCCGACCAATCGTCCGATGATCCGGCAGGATCTTCCCGACATACTCTATGCGGACCGGCGCGCACGCGACAAGGCGCTGGTCGAAGAGATTCGCAAAGTGCACGAAGGCGGACGCCCCATTCTGGTCGGCACGGCCAGTGTGGAGGATTCCGAAGCGCTGAGCACGCGCCTGAATATCGCGGAGATTCCGCATTCTGTACTCAACGCGCGCAACGACGAAGCCGAGGCCGCGATCATCGCGCAAGGGGGTGCGCGCGGCGCCGTCACGATTTCCACCAATATGGCGGGACGCGGCACCGATATTGTGCTCGGCGAAAAGGTCGCGGAGCTCGGCGGACTTTATGTCATCGGCACCACGCGCCACGAGGCCCGACGCATTGACAACCAGCTGCGCGGGCGCGCCGGCCGCCAGGGCGATCCCGGAAGCTCGCGGTTCTTCATCAGCCTGGACGACGCGCTGCTGGTGCGCTTCGGGATTGCGGATAATCCCGACATCGAAAGCGTGCAGCGCACCGCGGAGTCGCAGAATCTCGAAATCCGGCAGACGCTGTGGAAGTATGAGTCCGTGATCGAGAAGCATCGCGGAGACGTTCGCGCGCTTCGCCGAGAGGTATTGTTATCGCCCGACTGGTCCGTGGCCTCGATGCTGTCTGAAGACCAATTCGCCGAACTGACCGGGCGCGCCGGTTCAGATGCTGTCGAAACTGCAGGACGCGCCATCACGGTCGCCGTCATCGACGATCTCTGGTCCGATTACCTCGCGAACATCGCCGAACTGCGCGGTGGAATTCACTGGGTGACGTGGACCGGCAAGGATCCGCTGCACACCTTTCTCACGGGCGCGCAGGAGATCTACGCCGATTTCGAAGCCAGTCTTCGCGAAGAAATCGGGGATGCTTTTACGAACGCTGAAATCGTTGGCGGGCAGATCTGCTTCGCCGATCCGGGCCGTTTTGAGCGCGGCGCCACGTGGACCTATCTCACCACCGACCAGCCTTTCGGCACACTCGGCGAGCGCATCGCGAAATCGGTGCGCCAACGAGTACGCCGCCGTTAGCAGAATCGGCTCATGTCGCTCGACGTGCCGCCCGCTGCAGGAACGTAGTTCTTCAGCACGTAGTCCATCACCATGCGGTCCGCGCTGAAGCGCCAGCCCAGCGTGCGGATGGTGCGCTTCATGCGTTTGATCCAGCCGCGCGGCAGCCCGTCGCGGTCGCGGGAATAGTAGAGCGGAATCACTTCATCGCGCAGGACGCGGTATAGTTCCTCGCCATCGCGCTTGTCGTGAATGTCCATGTTCGTGTGGGTGCGGCCGGTACCGATGGCAAAACCGTTGAGGCCGTCGTAGGCTTCCGCCCACCAGCCATCCAGCACCGAAAGATTCAGGCCGCCGTTCAGAACCACTTTCTGGCCGCTGGTGCCGGATGCTTCCAGAGGCCGCCGCGGGTTGTTCAGCCAGACATCCACGCCCTGCACGAGATACCGCCCGACGTTGATGTCGTAATCCTCCACGAATACGAAGCGTTCGGAAAATTCGGAATCACGCATCATCTGGGCGATCTGCTGCAGCACACGCTTGCCGGGTTCATCGTGTGGATGCGCCTTGCCGGCGAACACAAACTGCACCGGGCGCTTGGGATCGTTCACCATCGTCGCCAGCCGCTGAATATCGGCCAGTATCAGATTCGCCCGCTTGTAGGTCGCAAAGCGGCGCGCGAAACCGATGGTGAGCGCATCCGGGCTCAGAACACTGCGCAGCCGCAGCACCGATTCGGCGGGTTCGAAGCGACGCTCCGCCTGCTCCACGGCGCGCCGCCGCACGAAATCGAGCATCCGGCTCTTGAGGCTGAGGTGCGTCTCCCAGAGTTCCGCGTCTTCAACGTGGTCGACGCCTTCCCATATATGGGGCTCGCCGGCGTGGGCCTGCCATCCGGGACCGAGATGCCGATCGTAAAGCCGGGCCATCTGCGGCGCGAGCCACGAGGGCACGTGAATACCATTTGTAATGTGGCCGATAGGTACGGCGTCTTCGATGCGGCCTGGATAGAGACCGGTCCACATGGCGCGCGAAACTTCGCCGTGCAGAGAAGAAACCGCATTCGCCCGGCGTGACAGTTTCAGGCCGACCACTGTCATGCAGAACTGCTCATGGTGGTTGCCGGGATGCTCACGCCCGAGTGACATCAGGTGATCGTGCGAGATGCCAAGGGCTTCGCGCAGGGGCCCCAGATGCTCCTCGATGAGATCGGCGTGGAAGCGATCATGCCCCGCCGGCACGGGCGTGTGCGTGGTGAACACGACTTCGCGCGCCACGGTCGGCACCGCCTCCTGGAAACTGATACCCTCATCGACCATGCGCATGCGAATGGCTTCCAGCACAGCGAAGCCGCTGTGGCCTTCGTTCATGTGAAACACGCCGGGCGTGATGCCCATCTCGCGCAGCGCGCGCACGCCGCCTACACCAAGAAGCAGTTCCTGGCGAATGCGAACGCGGCCGTCGCCGCCGTAGAGCTGCGATGTCAGCTCGCGGTCTTCCGGGGCGTTGCCGTCGACGTTTGAGTCGAGCAACAGAAGGTCGCAGCGCCCGACTTTGATGCGCCATACCTTCGCGCTGATCCAGCCGCTGCGCGTATCGATGCGGATGGTTACGGGCGTGCCGTTTTTGCCGATGGCGGGCTCCATCGGAACCTTGCTGATGTCGGTTGGCAGGTAATCCTCCTGCTGCCAGCCGGTCGCATCGAGCTTCTGCTTAAAATAGCCCTTGCCATAGAAAAGCCCGATTCCAACCAGCGGAATATCGAGGTCGGAAGCGCTCTTGATGTGATCGCCCGCCAGCACACCGAGGCCGCCCGAATAAATCGGAATGGATTCGTGCAGGCCGAACTCCGCGGAAAAATAGGCCACCGGACGCGGCCGCAGAACGCCGGCGTTGGTTGCGCCCCAGGTCTTGTCCGACAGCAGATACTCCTGCTGCCGCCGGTACGCGTAGTTGATGCGGCTATGCAGCATTAGTTCCGCGGAGCGGCGCTCGATTTCCTGCAGAGGCATTTCCATAAGCAGCGAAATCGGATTGTTGTTGAGCTGGCGGAAGCGCACCGGATCGAGGTCGCGGAAGAGGCTGACACTATCCTGATCCCAGCTCCACCACAGATTCCGCGCGAGCGCCCAGAGCCGTTCCTGCGCCGGTGCAACAAAACGATCCAGCGTGCGGGCCTCACTGACAACCGGCGCCACCTGCGAGGCGGCATCCATCAGCATGCGGATTTCGTCCTGATGGAAGATGCGCGGTTCTTTCGTCTGCACCACCAGCACACCCTGCAGCACACCGCGATCGATCAGCGGCACGCCCAGAAACGACTGAAACTCCTCTTCGCCGGACTCGCGAAAGAATTTGAAACGGGGATGCGTGCTGACCTTATCGACAGCGACCGGATGTACCTGTTCGGCAACCAGCCCGGCCAGTCCCTCATGCAAGGACAGACGCAGAGTACCGATGCACTCGCGGCGCAGTCCGAGGGTGGCGGCCAGCACAAGATTCGTGCGGTCGGGCTCGAGCAGATAAGCGGAACAGACATCGGTCTGGAAGCGCCGCGCGATCAGCGCGACCACGTTCATCAGGGTTTCGGCAGGCTTGCCTCCCTCGCGCGTCAGGTTGCGGATCTCCTCCAGAGTCAAAACGTAATTCGCGGCAGAGGCGGCTGCGCCCATCGATAAAGCTCCCTTGGGTTGTTGGATCGGTTTACCAAAGACTACGGAGGCTGCCGCGGGACGTGGCGGGATTCACTGATTGTAGCGCGCGTACCGCGATACTCTGAACTCTGAATGAATCGTCTGGAAGAACTGCGCCGCCGTCACGCGGCTGCCGAGGACGGGGGCGGCGCGGAACGCCGTGAACGCCAGCACAAAGAAGGCAAGCTGGCCGCGCGCGAGCGCATCGAACTCCTGCTCGACGAAGGGACATTCGAAGAAATCGACAAGCTGGTGCAGCACCGCTGTCAGGATTTCGGCATGGATCAGCAGGTGCTGCCCGGCGACGGCATGATTACCGGGTTCGGACGCGTGCACGGCAGGCCGGTTTACGTTTTCGCCAACGACTTCACGGTGTTCGGCGGCTCGATGTCGGAAACCAATGCGCGCAAGGTCTGCAAGATCATGGATCTCGCGCTGAAGACAGGCGCGCCCATCATCGGCCTCAACGATTCCGGGGGTGCGCGTATTCAGGAAGGTGTTCTTTCGCTCGCCGGTTACGCCGATATTTTTCTGCGCAACACGCTGGCCAGCGGCGTGGTGCCGCAGATCTCAGCGATCATGGGGCCCTGTGCGGGCGGCGCGGTCTACTCGCCCGCCATTACCGATTTCGTTTTCATGGTCGCCGAGACCAGTTATATGTTCGTGACGGGCCCCGACGTAATCAAGACTGTTACCCACGAAGACGTCACGAAGGAGAAGCTGGGCGGATCGATGACGCACAACTCGGTGAGCGGAGTCGGACACTTCATCTCACGCGACGACGCCGAATGCGTGCAGATGATCCGCGAGCTGCTGAGCTTCCTGCCGCAGAATAACCGGGAAGACCCGCCGCGGCGCGAGTGCCAGGACCCGATCGAGCGGGCCGATGCGGCGCTGGACACAATCGTGCCTGCCGAATCCAGCCTGCCCTACGACATCAAAGACGTGATTCACCGCGTGGTCGACGACGGCTGGTTCTTTGAAGTTCACGAACACTGGGCGAAAAACCTGGTGGTGGGGTTCGCGCGGCTGGACGGGCGTCCGGTGGGAATCGTCGCCAATCAACCGGCTTTTCTGGCCGGATGTCTGGATATCGATTCATCGGTGAAAGGCGCGCGATTCGTGCGTTTCTGCGACGCGTTCAACATTCCGTTGATCACATTCGAAGATGTGCCGGGGTTTCTGCCAGGCACCGCGCAGGAATTCGGCGGCATCATCCGTCACGGCGCGAAGCTGCTGTATGCCTTCGCCGAAGCGACGGTGCCGAAGATTACCGTAATCACCCGAAAGGCCTACGGTGGCGCCTACTGCGTGATGGGGTCGAAGCACATTCGCACCGACGTGAATCTGGCCTGGCCGAGCGCCGAGGTCGCTGTGATGGGTGCGGAAGGCGCGGTGAATATCGTTTACCGCCGGGAGCTGGCGGGGGAAAACGGAGATCTGCGGCAGCAGAAGATCGACGAATTCAAGGATCGGTTCGCCAGTCCGTTCGTGGCCGCGGAACACGGCTTCATCGACGACGTGATCGAGCCGCGGGAGACCCGCGCCAGGCTGATCCGGTCGCTTCGGATGCTGGAGACCAAGGTCGATACCATGCCGAGGAAGAAGCACGGGAACATCCCGCTGTAGAATGCGTAACCGGCTGCTCGCGATCTGCGCGGCGCTGCTCGCGATCGAACTGGCGTTCCTTCCTCTACCCGGTATCGAGCAGGACGAAGCGTTGTTCGTCGTGCCATGGCTGCAGCGCAATTCCGCGCTTTACTCCTGGCACTTCGGCAAACTTGACGTCCCGATTATGTCAATGGCGTATCTGGGCGCCGTGAAGTCATGGCTTTACTGGCCGGTATTTCACGTTTGGCGGCCGAGCGTGTGGTCGATGCGGCTGCCCGAGTGTTTCATCAGCATCCTGATTTTGGTGCTCTTCGCCGACCTCGCGCGCCGCATCAGCAACGTGTGCATCGCACTTGCGGCGGCATTGTTTCTTGCCACGGACGCGGTGTTCATCATGGCGAATATCTTCGACACGACGGCCTCGCTGCAAGTGCTGGGTACCGCGGCTTGCCTGAACCTGCTCACGCGACGTCGATTCGCGGCGGCATTCTTCGTGGCGGGAATTTCGGTCTGGACAAAAGCCAGTTTCGTGTTCCCGCTGGCGGGAATCGCCCTGGCCTTCGGGTTGGTTTATCCACGAACCGTGCTGCACACTTTAACCGTGCGAAATCTGGCGCTTTGCCTGGCCGCGCTGATCGCCGGAGCCGCGCCGCTGATCGGCTTCAATCTCAGAAATCACGCCGCTACATTGCAGGCCACCGGATCGCTGATCTCTGTGCCACCCGCGGAAAAAGTGATGATGATGCGGCGCACGCTGGATGGCCGCGCCTACGAGCACTTCATGTTCCGGAGCACCCCGGGCGAAGTACTGCCGCTGCAGGGTGCGTCGTTGGGCGATTTGGCGCTGCGCTGGTATCGCGATTCAAGCTTCCATCCCGGCAGCTTTCTTCTGCCAGCCCTGGGGTTGTCGCTTCTTGCGCTGCCTGTGCTGCGCGGTTCACCGTTGCTCCGGCCAGTTCTGTTCGCCTGGGTGGCCTTCGCGGGAGCGACTTTGTCGATGTTCTTCCTGGCCGACGCCGGCGCGGGTCCGCATCATACCGTTCTGGTATATCCGGCGCCACACTTTATCGTGGCTGCGACCGCGGCGGGCGTTTGCGAAAAACTTCGCCGCTGGCGCGGAATTGCATTCGCGGCATTCTGCGTTCTGATGGCCGGATCCGGCGTATGGCTGCTTGGGCAGTATTATCGGGCAGGCATCCGAAACGGCTTCAGTGTTTTCTGGACCGATGGGTTATCGAATCTGGCAGCGGAGGTTCGGGCCGAAGGCCGTCCCGTCGCGGTGGTCGACTGGGGAATCCGCAACGGCCTGCAGATCGAAACGCACGACCGGATCGAAATATCTGAAGACCCCGCGCCACGGGGGGGGGTTCTCTATGTCGGGCACTGCAACGGATACGTGGTCGACGAATCGCGCCACCGTGAGTTCGAACACCTTCTCGGAGCGTCGCGCCTCCACGTCTCGGGTCTGCGGTCCATTCCGGATCGCGAAGGTGAGCCGGTTTTCTGCATTTTCCGTCTGCAGGAATAAGGAAGTACCTTTCCCCGCCCCGTCTGCGTCTTATGGTTAGAGTTGCAGTTTCGTTGCTATACTTGCTAAACAAGGACGGTCCTATTCGGCATGGCTAAAAATCGCCGGTCAGTTTACCTGATACCAATTTTAGTGTTCGGATCCGCCATGATTGGCGGCATGTATGGTCCGCGGCTGGGAACGGCCTCGGCCGCCACTGCCGACGACGACCTCAAGACAAGTACGAAGGAATTCGCGAAGGTCTACTCCACCGTCGAGGAGAACTTTGCGGATCCGGTCAGCCCGGATAAGGCGATCTATAAGGGCGCCATCCCGCAGATGCTGCGCACACTTGATCCGCACTCGAACTTCTTCGATCCGAAAGACCTCGAAGGCCTGCGCGAAGAACAGCGCGGCAAGTACTACGGCGTCGGCATGCAGGTACAGGGACGCAACGGCAAGACCATCGTGATGGCTCCGTTTGTCGGTTCGCCCGCATATAAAGCCGGGCTGAAGCCGGGCGATGTGATCATCATGGTGAACGACGTCGCCACCGAAGGTCTCGACTCGACCAAAGTCGCCGATCTGCTGAAGGGACCGAAGGGCACCCCGGTGCAGATCAAAGTCTCGCGCGAAGGCACCGACGAACCGGTGGTGTTTAACATCATCCGCGACGAAATCAGCCGCAAGAGCGTGCCGGACGCTTTCCTGCTCAAGCCTGACATCGGCTACGTTTTCCTCGAGCAGTTCAACGAAACCACCAGCCACGAAATGGAAGAAGCGCTGAAGGCGATGGATGAGGACCACCTTAAGGGACTGATTCTCGATCTGCGCGGCAATCCCGGCGGCCTGCTCAACGAGGCCGTGTCAGTGGCCGATCATTTCCTGCCGAAGGGTGACGTCATCGTATCGCACAAAGGCCGATCTTCCGCCGAGCACGTCTACACGGCGCGCAACGGCAACCACGGCCGCGACTATCCGATCGTGGTGCTGGTGAATCGCAATTCGGCATCCGCGGCGGAGATCGTTTCGGGCGCTCTGCAGGACCACGACCGCGCCTGGATTCTGGGCGACAACACCTTCGGCAAGGGCCTGGTGCAGACGGTTTATCCGCTGGTCGAGAATACCGGACTGGCGCTCACTACCGCGAAATACTACACGCCCAGCGGCCGCCTGATTCAGCGCGACTACTCGAACGTCTCGTTCTTCGATTACTACTACCGCAACAACACGGCGACACGGAACATGGCCGACGTGAAATCGACCGACAGCGGACGCGTGGTGTACGGCGGCGGCGGCATTTCGCCCGACGAAAAGTACACGCCTCCGAAGCTCGATGTCTTCGAGACTGAACTGCTGGTGAAGTACGCGCTGTCGAACTATACGCGCCACTTCTTCGCCACGCATAAGCAGAAGCTGCCGGCCAACTGGCAGGTGGACGAGGCGACGATCAACGACTTCCACAACTACATCCTTGACGGCAAGCTTGAATTCACCGAAAAGGATTTCACGCAGGATTACAATTGGATTCGGCGCCGGCTGCAGTCGGAAATATACAAGACCGCCTTCAGCGTGGATCAGAGCCGCCAGTACGACATCCAGACCGATCCTGAGGTGGAGCAGGCCATCGACGCCCTGCCCAAGGCCGAAGCGCTGATGAGCAACGCGAAGAAAATTATCGTCGAGCGAATGAGGAAGTAGCCGCCCTGGCGCAGATAGCTGTACTCGATACCGGCGGTCAATACTGCCACCTCATTGCGCGTAAAATCCGGGAACTCGGCGTTTCGTCCGAAGTCTTCCCCAGCGACACAGTCCGGGAAAAACTGCGGGACGCTCACGGGGTAATCATCTCGGGCGGGCCCGCACAGCGTTTACGACGATTCCAGCCCCACCATCGAACGTGATGTGCTGGCGGCGGGTTTCCCGGTGCTCGGCATTTGCTACGGCCAGCAACTGATCGCGCAGATGCTGGGAGGCAATGTTCGCCGCGGGCGATAAGGGCGAGTACGGTCTGGCCATCCTCGATCTGGTCACCGACCACTCACAGATTCTCGAGGGCGTGCGCGATCACCAGCAGATCTGGATGTCGCACCGCGATACCGTGATGGCCGCGCCGGCGGGGTTCCGCGTCCTCGCCACCACATCGACCTGCGCTATCGCCGCCATCGAAGACCAGACGCGGCGGCTCTACGGGGTGCAGTTCCATCCCGAGGTCGTGCACACCGCGCAGGGCACGCGTATTCTCGAGAACTTCGTCTTCGATATCTGCGGCTGCGAGAAGGACTGGAACCCCGGCCAGCGCATCGCGCTCGTTGAGGACCAGATCCGGCAGTGCGTGGGCGACCGCAACGTCTTCTTCTTCGTCAGCGGCGGCGTCGATTCCACCGTTGCTTTCACGCTCTGCCTGCGCGCGCTGGGGCCGTCGCGCGTCCGCGGCGTTTATGTCGATACCGGCCTGATGCGCGAGGGCGAGACCGAATTCGTCGAACGCACTTTCGCGAAGCTCGGCGCCGGCATGGTGGAGATCGCACGCTGCGCAGCGGAGTTTCTGGAGCCGCTGGAGTTCGTGCGCGAACCCGAGCTCAAGCGCCACGTCATCGGCGAGCAGTTCGTGCGCGTGCAGGAGCGCATCATCGAAGCCCGCGGCCTGCTGGACGGCCACTGGATTCTGGGCCAGGGCACAATCTATCCGGACACGATCGAATCCGGCGGCACAGCGCAATGCCGCCACGATCAAGACGCATCACAACCGCGTGCCCGGCATTCAGAAGCTGATGGAGTCGGGCCGCATCGTGGAGCCGCTGGCGGATTTCTATAAAGACGAAGTGCGCGCGATCGGCCGCGAACTGGGCCTGCCCGCGGAACTTGCTGCGATCGCCATCCGTTCCCCGGTCCCGGGCTCGCCATCCGCTGCCTGTGCTCGGAAACCGAAGCGCCGGTCACCCGCGTGCCGGAGGGCTGGCTGGTTCCCGTGCGTTCGGTCGGCGTGCAGGGCGATTCGCGCAGCTACGCGCCGGTGCTCGCCATCGAGCATTTCCATCGGCGTGCGAATCAGGACGAAGCGACGGAACTGGTCAATCGCACCGCGGGCGTGAACCGCGTGGTGGCGCGCGTGGCCACGCGCGAGCCGCTCGAACAGCAGCGCGTCTTCGCGAGTTCACTGACGCACGGACGGCTGGCGCTGCTGCGCCGCGCGGACGCGATTGTGCGCGAGATGTGCCACGAGTCCGGCTTCGAATCGAAGGTCTGGCAGTTTCCGGTGATTCTGATTCCGGTGGGCGCCGGGGAATCGCGCGATTCCGTGGTGCTGCGGCCGATTCAGTCGGTCGACGGCATGACGGCGGATTCGGTCGCGATGCCGGACGAACTGCTGCACGCGATGTCGGCGCGGCTGATGAGCATTCCGGAAATCGCCGGCGTCTATTACGACCTGACGCACAAACCTCCCGGCACGATCGAGTGGGAGTAGGGTGTCTGATCGCGCTCTATGGTACGTTTGTAGGATCGTTCTGTACCATTCATCACCTGGTTAGCATGACAAGCCAAGACATCATCAATATCGTTCTCATTCTGGCGATTGCAGTTTATTTCTTCTCCGATGGCGGACCGGGCACGCCGAGGCGCATCCGCATTCCCCTTCCCGCCCGCAATCCCCTCGCGTAGGCACCTAAAATCAAATCATGGAACTGCCCGGGCAGTTTCCCTACACGCGCGGCATCCACGAAACCATGTACCGCGGGCGGCTCTGGACCATGCGCCAGTTCTCCGGCTTCTCCACGCCCGAAGAAACCAACCGCCGCTACCGCTATCTGCTCGCGCAGGGGCAAACCGGTCTCTCGGTCGCTTTCGATCTGCCCACCCTGATGGGCTACGATGCCGACGACGCCGCTGGCGGATGGCGAAGTCGGCAAGTGCGGCGCGCCGGTTTCGTCGCTGGCCGACATGGAGACGCTGTTCGACGGCATTCCGCTCGATCAGGTCACGGTCTCGATGACGATCAATTCGCCCGCCGCCGTCGATCTGGGCCATGTACCTGGCGGTCGCCGAGAAGCAGGGCGCGGATCTCACGCGCATCTCCGGCACGCTGCAGAACGACATCCTGAAGGAATACATCGCGCAGAAGGAATACATCTTTCCGCCGCGCCCGTCCATGCGGCTGGTCACCGATACCATCGAATTCGCGCGCGAAGCACACGCCGCGCTTCAATCCCATTTCGATCAGCGGCTATCACATCCGCGAAGCCGGCTCGACCGCGCTGCAGGAACTGGCGTTCACCCTGCGCGACGGCATCGAATACGTCGACTGGGCGCTGGAGCGCGGCCTCGCCATCGACGATTTCGCGCCGCGCCTCAGCTTCTTCTTCAACGCGCACAACGATTTTTTCGAAGAGATCGCCAAATACCGCGCCGCCCGCAAACTCTGGGCGCACCTGATGCGCGACCGCTACGGCGCGCGCGACGAACGCAGCCTGAAGCTGCGCTTCCACGCCCAGACCGCCGGATGTTCGCTCACCTGGCAGCAGCCGTACAACAACGTCGTCCGCACGTCGCTGCAGGCGATGGCCGCGGTGCTGGGCGGCGCGCAGTCGCTGCACACCAATTCGCTCGACGAAGCCTACGCGCTGCCCGAGCGAACATGCGGCCACGCTCGCGCTGCGCACCCAGCAGGTGATCGCGTATGAAAGCGGCGTCACCGCCGCGCCCGATCCCTTCGGCGGCAGCTAATATCTGGAGCAGCTGACCTGCGATCTGGAAGCGGGCGCGCGCGATTACATCCGCACGCATCGACGAGATGGGCGGCATGATCGCGGCCATCGAACGCGGTTTTCCGCAGGCGGAAATCGCGCGCGCCAGCTACGAGTACCAGCAGAAAGTCGAGCGCGGCGAGGCCAGTCGTCGTGGGGGTCAATCGCTTCCGGGTGGACGAAGGAAAAGCCCATCGAAACGCTGCGCATCGACCGCGGCGCGGAAGACCGCCAGAGCAGCAAAGCTGCGCGCGCTGCGCAAAACACGCAATAATGGCGACGTTGAGCGCAGTCTTCAGGCGCTCCGGCGCGCTGCCGGGTCGCGACCGAGGATGCGGGCTCAAAAATCTGATGCCCCGCTGCTCGACGCTGTCCGGTCCTACGCCACGCTGGGCGAGATCTGCGGCGCGCTGCGCGAGGTTTTCGGGACATACGAAGAACGGCCCCATATCTGACCATGCGACGCCCCGATTCGGGTACTGGTAGCGAAGCCCGGCCTCGACGGCCACGACCGCGGCGCGAAGATCATCGCGCGGGCCCTGCGCGACGCGGGCATGGAGGTCATCTATACTGGTTTGCGACAGACCCCGGAAATGATTGTCAACGCCGCCCTGCAGGAAGACGTGCAGGTGATCGGGCTTTCGATCCTCTCCGGCGCGCACAACGCCATCGTGCCCCGCGTGATGGAATTGTTGCGCGAAAAAGAGATGGCCGGCGTGAAAGTAATCGTCGGCGGCATCATCCCGGACGAAGACGCCCGGGAGCTGGAACGGCAGGGCGTAGCGGCAGTTTTCCAGCCGGGCGCGTCGCTGGAGGCGATTGTCTCGGCGCGTCCGGGACGCGGCAGGCAGGCGGCCGACAGGGCACGCACGCAGCAACAGGAGCGCATGAAAATTGCGCAATCACCGAAGGTGACAATGGAAAAGCACCTCAAGATCGCCGTCTTCATCGACTTCGACAACATCGAAATCGGCGTCAAATCGACTCTGCAGCGCGAATTCGACGTTTCCGTGGTGCTCGAAGCGCTGAAAGAGCGCGGCGAGATCGTCACCAAGATCGCTTACGCGAACTGGGGGAGGCTGGAGAACTCCACGCGCCAGCTGTCCGAATACGCGGTGCAGATGGTGCAGCGCGATCCCTCGCCGCGCGGCGACAAGAACGGCGCCGACATCAACCTGGCGCTCGATGCGCTCGAAATGGCGTTCACGCACGACCACATCAATGCGTTCGCCATCGTCAGCGGCGACAGCGACTTCATCGCGCTGGTCAACAAGCTGAAACAGTACGACAAGACAGTATTCGTGGTGGGCGGCAAGGCTTTCACCAGCACGATTCTGCAGAAGAACTGTCACGAGTTCATCAGCTACGAATCGATGCTGGACGACAACCGCGGCGCGCCGCGGCCGCCGCGCGAACATCAGCTTCAGTCGCAGACGCTGCCGCTCGAACATACGCGAACGCGCACCGCAGGAGCGGCGCGAACCGCGGCCGCCGAGCGGACCGAGCGGACCCGGAGGTGGCGGCGGTGGTGGCGGACGGCGGCCGCCCGCGCTCGATCTGCATCAGGCCATGCCGCTGGTGGAGCGCGCCCTGCAGGTGCTGGAGCGCCGCGAAGTGCGTCCGCAGCTTGGCCTGCTGAAGTCGACCATGCTGCAGCTGGATTCCAGCTTCAGCGAACGTGCGTACGGCGCCGGATCGTTCACCGACTTCATCGAAAAGCTGCGCAAGGCCGATCTGATTCAGGTGACCGGCGGCGAAGGCCGCTACATGATTCAGCGCAAACGCACCGGGGCGCCGGAGAAGACCGTGCGGCCGGAAGAGGCACTTGCCGCGCGCTGCGCGACGTGCTGGAGAATCATCGCCTCGAAGTGGAAGAGGGCGTACCGGTCGACGAGCTGGCTGCCTGGGTGAAGGAAGAGTCGCCGAACTTCGACTGGAAGGAATACGGATTCCAGGAGTTCAGCGAGTTCCTCAACTACGCGCAGGACAAGACGGTCGTGCGCATCGAGCCGGACGAAGACTCGCAGAGCCTGATGGTGTATCTGGGCGCGGAATTCCATCCGCCGGCGATCCCCGAGCCGGTGCCCGTGCCGGTTCCCGAAGAAGTCGATGAGGAAATCGACGAGCCGCAGCCGGTCGTTCCCGGCCAGCCCACGGCGGGCTCGCCGCGGGTGAAGAAGGGCACGAAGAAAGCCGCCGGCCCGGACGTGGACGGCAACATCGCCGGGCCGGCGAGGCGTCCGCGCAAAGCCGCCGCACCGCGCAAACGACGCCCGCCAGTCCAGGCAGGCTGACGGGAAATATGTCGGCGCAACGGGGCCGAAATGCCCGTTCTGTCATGGTACCGGAGTGTGCGCCGCCTGCGGCGGCAGCGGAACGGCCGGAGGCGGCGACCCGGAGATTCACACCCTCTTCGGCCATTGAGGCTGGGCGATTTCAGTTCTCGCTAGGCCTTTCCACGTGATCGATCACGAGCACGTCGATCGGCATCTTCTCCGCGCGCAGGCGCAGACCGAGTTGTTCCTGAATGGCAGTGTAGATGGTCGGGGTTGTGTCGTGGGTCTGGCGCGCGTACTCGGGTGCCCACTGCAGCTTCAGATTAAACACGCCATCCAGACCGGTGCGATTCACTACGGGCAAATCCATCTGACGGGAGAGGACCTCGGCGAAATGCGGCATACTCGTGTTGCGAGAGTCGAGGCGTCCGTTGCCAGCCTGATCCATCGATTCACCGCCCGCAGCCTTCTCCATCTTCGGCCCGTTTTTGGCGACTTCAAGCAAATAAGCCTCGATCGTCCTCGTTTCGTGGTGCAGGGCCAGTTTGAAACGATCGGCAAGAATGCCGCGGAGCAGAACTGACAGAACCGCATCGTCGTCCACAGGCTGATCGGCGCGGGCTTCGATCTCGAAACGATCCGTGTTCAGCCAGTCCGGACCGCCGACAATCTGATTGGGTCCGACAGACCACGCACCCATCATGCAGCGTTTGAGCGTCACATTTTGAGCGTGGATGCGGCCGTGTCCCGTGGTGACACCCCAGTGGGCGGGGTCGGCATGGCTCGCCTTACCGAAGCCACCTCAATGCGAGGCGGCGACTGGCACAGCGCTGAGCCAACATAAAGCAAAAACGCAGCAATGCGCATCGTCAGAATTCAGACGATGCGCACCGTGCGGACGTTGGGCCCGAATTTAACGGCGCCCGCCGCCTCCGCCATGGAAGCCGCCGCCTCCAACCGCGGCGCCGCGGAACGAACCACGGGCAAAGCCGCTGACGCCCGCGCGCGCTCCGAAACCGCCGCGGTATCCGTAAAACCCGCGCGAGTAGTACGCAAAACCCGGCGAGATGAACGGATATCCGAACGGGCTGTAGAAGAATCCGTCGCCGGGCAGCCACGACCACGTCGCGAAGTACGGACTCCAATACCAGCCAGGACCCCACCACGGACCATAGCCCATATACGCGCTTTGCGCCGTCATCTGGTTAGCTTCGGCCAGATACGAAGACCGCACGCTCGACCACTGATAGAGGTCATCCTGAGCTTTCACATCGAATCCGACGCTTTTCAGCTTCGGGTTAGTCAAATTTAGCTCGTGACCTTTGCCCAGTTCCTTCGTCTGGTCGTTTTCGGTTACGCGCAGTTTGCCGTCCAGAACCGCAATCAGATTCCCATCAATGTTGAACCGGTAGAGACCCGGCTTGAGAATCGAGGCCCTGGCGCCGTGTTCCAGCACGGTCAGCTGGCCATCGTTCGGCTTGCTGTCGGCCTCAACCATGGCTTCGCCGCGCGTTACTTCTATCGTCGGATTTACGATGCCGTTCGATACCAGGCGCACTTCACTGTTGCCCCCAAGCCGCACAAAGACGCCCGGCGAAAGCAGCATTTCCACTTTGCCGTTGGCTGTGCTGAGACTCTGATTCGGCTGCAGCTGCGTGTTGCCCTCCTGACGCGTGCCCAAAGGACGACCGTCGAGGGATACCTGCCCTTCCACATAGTTCACCGTTCCCGGCAGGGCAGTCCGGTAGTTGGTTTGCGCGCTGAGGAGCATCGCCGATGCTCCGGCCAGAGCCAGCAGCGCGGCTGGCCTCAGAAACCACGTGGTGCTCATATTTTCTTTACCCACTCTTTAGATGTGGGGCGAACCGGGAAGGTTCCGTGAGTAAAGGAGGGGGGCGAGCTTACATGAAAAGGTCTTTGACCTTTTCGAACAACCCTTTTTCATGCGGCTCGTTGTCAACGGGCAGCGTGACCGAAACCTCCTCGAACAGCTTGCGCTGCTCGCGAGTCAGCTTCGTGGGAATTCGTACATTGATGTGCACCACCAGATCGCCGATACCTTTGCCCTGTACCTCCGGAACGCCGCTGCCTTTGATGCGCAGCTCGGTGCCGCTCTGCGTACCTTCGGGAATCACCAGATCGTGCGTGCCGTCGAGCGTTGGTATGCTGATTTCGTCACCCAGCACCGCCTGCGCCACATTGATCGGAATCGTGCAGTGCAGGTCGTTGCCATGCCGCTCGAATATGGCATGCTCTTTGACGCTGAAGAAAATATAGAGGTCGCCATGGGGCCCGCCGTTCGCGCCGGGCTGCCCTTCTCCGGGCACACGCAGGCGATTGCCGTCCGCAATGCCGGCGGGCACCGTCACGCGCAGCTTCTTGTTGACCTGCCTGTAGCCCTCACCGCGGCACTCACGGCAAACCTGCTTGACGATCTGGCCGGCGCCGCCGCAGCTCGAACAGGTCCGCCGGACGGAAAGAAATCCCTGCGAAAAAATCTGCTCCCCGCGCCCGTGGCATGCCGGACACGTGATGCTTCCGCTGCCCGGCTCCGCGCCTTTGCCCTGGCAGCGCGCGCAGGCTTCCAGCTTCGGAATCTGCACCTCGACCAGCTTTGCCGAACGCGGCTTCCTCGAACGTCAGCGTGAGGTCGTAGCGAAGATCGTCGCCCTTGGCTGGCACGCGTACGGCCGGCGCGCGCGCCGCCGAATGCGTCGCCGAAACCGAAAACCTGGCTCAGGATGTCGCTGAGATCCATGGACGACGGGTCGAACCCGCCGCCGCCCATGCCGGACAGCCCCTGGTGGCCGTAGGCGTCGTAGGCGGCGCGCTTCTGCGGATCGGAAAGGACGCTGTAAGCCTCCGCCGCTTCCTTGAACTTTTCTTCGGCGGTCTGATCGCCCGGATTGCGGTCAGGATGATACTGCATAGCCAGTTTGCGGTAGGCGACTTTGATCTCCTGCTCGGCCGCGCCGCGCTCCACGCCGAGCACTTCGTAATAATCGCGTTTGGTCACCGGCATTCGTTATGAACTGATTCAGGAATGCACAGCGACCTTCACCATGGAAGGCCGCAGCAGTTTTCCTCTGAAATTATAGCCGCGCTGGAATTCGCTGAGAATGGTTCCATCGGCGGCGTCTTTTGACTCCACACGCTCCACGGCCTGGTGGAGATACGGGTCGAACATTTTGCCCTCAGTCTCGATCGGCTCGAGACCGGATTTCTTCAACGCCTCGCAGAGGCGTCCGTAGATCATCTCGACGCCCTTGACGTATTCCGGACTGGCGCCGGTGTTCTTCAGCGCGCGCTCGAAATCGTCGACCACATGCAGCACGTCGCGCACAATTTCCGCGCCCGCATACTGCACATACTCGGAGCGCTCCTTTTCCGTACGCTTCCGGAAGTTATCGAACTCAGCCTGACGGCGCAGGATAATTTCCTTCAGCTCGTCGCGCTCCTTTTTCAGGCCATCGCGTTCAGCGGCCAGCTGAGCCAACTGGTCCGACTGCTGATCTGCAACCGCGGCCGGTGTCTCTTCAGGCCTCGATTCCTTATTTTCTGCCGTTGTTTCTTCCACTTTTTCTGGTTCCGCTGGTTTCAGGTTAGCATCGCTCAGGTCAGCAGCGCGCCGCCGGAATACGCGATGAATCCGGCCGGTCAAACCACTCCTCTCTGCCATCAGATCGTCCACAACGCTCGGTATCGCTCAAAAAAAGCGTGGCGGGCAGTGCACTCTATGACTGGAGCGCCGCGAAGGTGCGGCCGATCTGAAGTACGGTCGAGATCACCTTTTCATACTGCATGCGCATGGGGCCGAGAACAGCCACGCGGGTCCTGACACCGGAGGGCAGATCTATCGTCACCCCTATTAGACTCAGATCGCTCATCGCAGGATGCGCATCCGCCAGACCGACGCGGATTCCGACCGGTCCCTGGCCCGGCTGCCCCTGGGGCACTTCGAGGAAGCGGTCGAGCAGCGCCACCACGCGCTTCTTCTCCTCCAGGGCGCGGAAGAGCTCCCGCATCCGCTCCCGCGTAATGTGAAGGTCAAGCCCCACGAGATACGACGCACCGTCCATCGCCAGCTGCGGATCCTGATCCGCCAGCAGCAGGCCTTTCTGACAAAGAAGCGTCAGCTGCTGCAGCACCGCGTCGTACATGGCGCGTTCCGCTTCGATGCGGCGCAGCAGTTCGGCGCGCGCCTTCTCCAGCGTCCAGCCGGCGAACTCAGCGTTGACGTAGTTCCGCAGATGGATCAGGTCGTCCTGCGCGAGCGCGCGGTCGAGCGTGACCACGCGGTTCCGCACCATACGGTCACGCGTGGCGACAATCATCAGGACGCGGCAGTCGGAGAGCGCGATCAGCTCCAGATGTTCAAGTTCCTGCGCCGACGCAGGCAATGCAGCCGCGATCCCGACGTTCCGCGTCAGCTCGGTCAGCATGCGCGAGGCAATGCCGACGCGCTCTTCGAGGCTCTCACCCGACCGCATCTCCTGCAGGATGCGTGTACAGTCAGACTCCGGCAGCGGCCGCGACGGCACCGCCCCGGCGTAATCCTGAAATGCCTTGCCCGTGGGCACGCGTCCGGCCGAGGTGTGCGGCTGCGTCAGGTAGCCTTCGTCGGCGAGATCGGCCATCACATTCCGGATGGTCGCCGGGCTCAGCGACAGACTGCGCATCCTGGCAACGGCGCGCGAAATTGTGCGCGATCCGATCGGTTCGCCGGTCTCAATGTAGGTACCAACGATGGAGTGCAGGATGGCACGCTGCCGGGCGGACAGACCACTTCCCGGCATAGGGGGCGTCAATTCACTCCGGGACAACATCTGTAACTAACTATACTGTTACAGTCCTGGCGGCGGCAAGAGCGTTGGCGGCGGGCGGTTGAAGGGACGATCTCCTATGCCGCTTTCCTGTGGAATCCTCACGCCCAGGAGTTAGGCGAGATTGGCTGGTTTGCATGCATAAAACCCGCTGGGATATACTGTTGGTTTCGTTTTAATCGCGTGGACCGAACCTTCGGTTCCAGTCGCGCGACGGAACCGATCAGCAGTAATTCAATCCGGAGAATCCATGGCCGAAATCCACAAACATAGACATCTGTTCACGTCTGAATCCGTTACCGAAGGTCACCCCGACAAGGTCGCCGATCACATTTCCGATGGCGTTCTCGACGCCGTACTCGCACAGGACCCGACCGCCCGTGTGGCCTGCGAGGTCCTCGTCACCACCGGCATCTGCGTCGTGGCCGGCGAAATCACCACCACCGCAAACATCGACATCCCCGGCATCGCGCGCAAGACAATCGCCGACATTGGCTACACGGATGCGGCCATGGGATTCGACGCCAAGACCTGCGGCGTTCTGAACTGCGTACAGACGCAGTCGCCTGATATCGCGATGGGCGTGGACACGGGCGGCGCCGGCGATCAGGGCCTGATGTTCGGCTATGCCTGCAACGAAACTCCCGAGCTGATGCCGCTGCCGATCCAGATGGCGCACCGGCTCTGCGAACAGCTCTCCAAAGTTCGCCGCACGGGCGGCCTGAAGTATCTGCGGCCCGACGGCAAGAGCCAGGTTTCGGTCGAATACGTGGCAGGCAAGCCCGTGCGTATCGATGCCGTGGTGATTTCCACGCAGCATGATGACGATGTCACCACCGAACAGCTGCGCGCCGATGTCCGCAAGTACGTCATCGATCCCATCCTGCCGGGCAACATGGTCGATAAGAACACGAAGTACCACATCAACCCGACAGGCCGCTTCGTAATCGGCGGACCCCACGGCGACACCGGCCTCACCGGCCGCAAGATCATCGTCGACACCTACGGCGGCATGGGCCGGCATGGCGGCGGGGCGTTCTCCGGCAAGGATCCGACGAAGGTCGACCGCTCCGCCTGCTACATGGCGCGCTACATCGCGAAGAACATCGTGGCTGCCGGTCTGGCAACGCGCGCTGAAGTGCAGCTGGCATACGCCATCGGTGTAGCCGAGCCCGTTTCCGTCATGGTGAACTCTTTTGGCACCGGAACGCTGCCGGAAGATCAGATGGAAGATCTCATCCGCGCCAACTTCCCGCTGACGCCGAAGGGCATCATCGACCACCTGAAGCTGCGCCGTCCGATTTACCAGAAGACGGCCGCGTTTGGGCACTTCGGCCGGTCGGAAGACTCCTTCAGCTGGGAGAAGACCGACAAAGCCGAGGCGCTCGCCAGTGCCGCCGGTAAGCTGGCGGTCGCAGCCCGCTAAGCGAACCGGGAAATACGTTTGCCGGTGGCGTCGCGCGACGTCACCGGCATTTGTTTTTTATGTGCGCCTGCGGATGCTTTGCGGTTATTGCGGTGGTCGCCGGTCTGGTATACACGGTGATGCACGGTCTGTGGCTGGCGGCTGTCGCGATCCTCGTGTTCTCCGTTTTGGCTGGCTGGTTTGGCAGGAAAGCCGCCGCTTCGCGGAATCCGCGAAACCCGGGATAACGCGCCGCTGTCAACGGCTGATTGACGAATCCGTTACGCTGCAGTTCGTCTTCCACGTGCACAGCGGCTGACGGGTTGGCTGAGGAGGCCCGTGCGGCTTTGCATGGCGATGCGGCGTCACCTCGGCGGGCCGCGCGGCCGATCCGCCACCTACCGGAATCAACACCTGCTGGGTATACGATTCTTCATGGTTCGGCGAATTCGGATCCGAAACCGAGATGTCGAGGAAATTATCTCCGGCGGTCGTGGTCGACGGAATGGTCACGTTGACCTGATAGAGTCCGGCGAGGGTCGGCGCGAGGCCTGCGAACACGACGGTCGCGTTAGTCCCGCTGACATCGGCAGTCACGGTGTTGACGGTGTAACTGAGCGGACTGATTGGCGGCGCGGCGCCATCCGGCACGGTGGGATAAACAGTGCCCAGACCAGACAGGAAGACTTCCACCGTGTCGCCGGGATTGGCCGGATTCGACTCCGTGACGATGGTGCCCGTGTTGGTGTCGACCGCGGCGGCATAGCCGCTCGCCGGCGGATAGTTGTAAACGCCCGGCGACGCGATTCCAGTGGGCGTGCTGCCGGGCGCACCAAACACGGTGGTCACGACATTCGAGGCAGTCCCATTGTTAATGACCTGTATCCGGGCCAGCGAATACGGGTCCCCGGATGGCACGATCGCGGAAATCTGCCCCGAACTGACAAAATAGAGCGGCGCCGCCACGCCGTTGATAATCACCTGAACGTTATTCAGCTGCGTCGGATAGGGAACTGTCGACGCCACAACTGTGCTCGGCGCCAGATTGGTTCCGAAGATTGAAATGAACTCGCCATCGGCGACCCCCGCGGTGAACGGCGCAAAGCTGGCCGCATTCACAATGCCGGTCGGATTAATGTAAACCGGGGTTGACGGATTGAACGCCGGCTCCTGAAAACCGACCGTGATTCCGAGATACGGTGCGATGCCCTGCCCGATGCGCACCGTCCCGCCGTCGCCGACCCAGTAGTTGAAGCCCTGCTCGTTATCGGTGTAAGCGCCGGTGGCCGGATAGGTAAAACTGTCGGAAAAAACGAAGCCGTAGGTCGAGGCGCAGACGCTCACGGGGCACCCGAAGACCGAATCGCTCAGCCGTTCATGCCCGATGATCGCGCCCCCTTTGGTCGTGTTGAAGGAGCCGAAGTAACTGTCGAGATCCGCATACCCGCTGGCGGCGTCCGAGAGGTTTTGATCGATGCCGGCCACGGAGAACAGGCAGCTCGTGCCGCCTCCGTTGCTACAGGCTCCAAAGGCGGCATCGCCGGAATTGTTCGCGACACCCATGATCATGTCGAAGCCGCTTTGGTTGCCGCCGAAGAAGAACTGGCCATCCGGGGAAAAATAGATAAACTCGTTTCCGCCCTGAAGGAACGGGGCGTTGTTATTCGTGGGAAACACCAGAACGCCCGCGCTGTTGCTGAACCGGTAGGTCACACTTGACGACTGCGACTGCGCCCCCCCGAATTCGAGATATCCATTGAGCGTAACGTTCCCGAGACTCCCCGAACCGTTCGGATTCATCTGAAACGCAAAATCGCCGCCCGGCAGAAAACCCACGGCATTGTAGGTGCCGCTGAAATTCGTCAGCGCCGTGGATGGCAGGGGTGCCGCGAGGAAAAGATCGTTGTACAGTTGTGACGCCTCTGTGCTGCTTCCCGAGAACAGGCCGTTGGCGGCTA
This sequence comes from Terriglobia bacterium, assembly GCA_963709215.1. Taxonomy (GTDB): domain Bacteria; phylum Acidobacteriota; class Terriglobia; order Bryobacterales; family Bryobacteraceae; genus BOG-234. The sequence goes on from CAVPVO010000003.1 coordinate 387,139, forward strand.
CTGTACCGTAAATCGAATCCCCGGTGATTGGGTTCACGATAAACCCGTAGCCGCTGGCGGAAATGGAGTAGGTGCCCGCGACAGCCGTGCCCTGGGTCGACGCACAGGTCGTCGACGCGAGATAGCACGAAAGCGGATCGTTCGCTACCGCGTTGGACGCGTCAGCGACGAACCCGTTGGTGATCGAATAATTGCCATTTCCGTCGAATGCAATGTTGCCGTAGAGGGAGATCGCTTCGTTGATGTCGCCGATGATTCCGGACTGGTCCGCGCTGTCGGAGACGCCATACAGCACCTGGCGGAAATAGTAATTGCCGTTCAGCCTGCCGTTACCGCTGGTGTCGAACGAAGGAGCCTGCGCGGCCAGGGGCAGCGCGGCGGTCATCAAAACGAAAATCGCGGGAATCGTAATCTTTTTCATCGTCTGCAATCTAATATGCGCGTTTATGCTCAAAGGTTCCCGGCTACGATATCAGGCGTCGTACCGGTTCGCACTGCGCACACTCCTGCTAAGAATACGCGGCACAGCCAAATCGGATTTCAGTGGCCGCGCGCGCCGATGGCCAGAATGGTTTCAAATGCCGGCGTCTGCTTCTCACGGTCCACGATCCAGCTCTCCACTCTGATGAACCCGGCTTCTTCCAGAAAAGCTCGCAGTTCGACTTCGGAAAAGCCCAGCCAGGTGTCGGCGTACATTTCGCGCGCCTGCTCAAAATGGTGGCGCTTCAGATCGAGAATTACAATCCGTCCGCCCGGTTTCAGCAGCCGGTAGGCGGCGCACACCGCCTGGCGCGGGTGGAGAGCATGGTGCAGGCTCTGACTGAAAAACGCGATATCGAGCGTTGCGTGTTCGATCGGAGGAGACTCCAGATCGCCCACCCGGTACTCCAGGTTGGTCAGGCCGTTTTCCTTCGCCAGCCGCGCGCCGACCTCGACCATGTTGGCCGAGTTGTCAACCGCAATCACCTTTTCAGCGCGCTGGGCCAACAATTGCGAAAACGTACCTTCGCCCGCGCCGAGGTCGCCGATCACCATCGGAGGCATCAGTTGCAGCAGCGTCTCCGCCAGCCCTTTCCACGAACGTCCCGGCACGTAGTCGCGCCCGAACTTCCCCGCGAGTTCATCGAAATAACCGCGCACTCTGTCGCGCCGCTTGTCGAGAACCAGCTGCAGGGCCTTTGTGTCCTCGGCGGCTTCGGGAATCTCCCGCGCGGCGGCGTGCAGCAGGTCAACATACTCGCCGCCGTCTTTGATCCGGTATAAACTGTTCTTGCCCTGGCGGCGATCCTCTACCAATCCAGCCTGCTTGAGCAACGCCAGATGGGTGGAGATGCGGCTTTGACCGGTGGAGAGGATCTCCTGCAGTTCCGCCACGGACAGTTCCTCCCGCTCCAGCAAAAGCAGCAGACGTAACCGGTTAGGATCGGAAAGGACGCGCAGAGATTTGAGGATTGACGGCAACGATTTTTTGCACCGTTCACAACGCCCGGCACGGTTAAACCAAGAGCGTGGCGGGCTGTGCACTCAGATTGTCTAGTGATAATATATCAACGTATCTGGATGTATTGATATCAGGAGAAAAATGAGCACAGCAACACTACCGAGCGTCGGCACCGACTACAAAGTCGCCGACATGAAACTGGCCGAATGGGGCCGCAAAGAAATCACCGTTGCCGAGCAGGAAATGCCCGGTCTCATGTCGATTCGCCGCAAGTATGCGAAGACGAAGCCGCTGGCGGGGGTCCGCATCACCGGCTCGCTCCACATGACGATTCAGACCGCGGTTCTGATCGAAACCCTGACCGACCTCGGCGCCAGCGTTCGCTGGGCGAGCTGCAACATCTTCTCGACGCAGGATCACGCCGCCGCTGCCATTGCCGCCGCCGGCGTCCCCGTCTTCGCCTGGAAGGGCGAAACGCTCGACGAATACTGGTGGTGCACGGATCAGGCGCTCAGCCATCCCGGCGGCCTGGGCCCTCAGCTCATCGTTGACGACGGCGGCGACGCGACTCTGCTCATCCACAAAGGCTATGAACTCGAGAACGGCGACGGCTGGGTCAACACCCCGTCCAGCAACCGTGAAGAGCAGGTGATCAAGGACCTCCTGAAGAAGATCCACAGCGAAAACAAGACTCGCTGGCACAACGTGGTGAAGGATTGGCGCGGCGTCTCGGAAGAGACCACCACCGGGGTGCATCGCCTCTACAAGATGTTTGAAGCGGGTAAACTGCTCGTCCCCTCGATCAACGTCAACGACTCGGTCACCAAGTCGAAGTTCGACAACCTTTACGGCTGCCGCGAATCACTGGCGGACGGTATCAAGCGCGCCACCGACGTCATGGTGGCGGGCAAAGTCTGCGTGGTCTGCGGCTACGGCGACGTAGGCAAGGGCAGCGCGCATTCGCTGCGCGGTCTCGGCGCGCGCGTCGTGATCACGGAAATCGATCCGATCAATGCTCTGCAGGCGGCGATGGAAGGCTACGAAGTCACGACGGTGGAAGATACGCTCGGCCGCGGCGACATCTATGTCACGACTACCGGCAACGTCGACGTGATCACGCTCGACCACATGCGCCACATGAAGGATCAGGCGATCGTCTGCAACATCGGCCATTTCGACAGCGAAATCCAGGTCGACAAGCTGAACGCCTCGGATGCGAAGCGCATCGAGATCAAGCCGCAGGTGGATCAGTACACGTTCCCGGCCGGCAACTCGATCTTCGTGCTTGCCGAAGGTCGTCTGGTGAACCTCGGCTGCGCCACCGGCCATCCCAGCTTCGTGATGTCGAACAGCTTCTCCAACCAGACGCTGGCGCAGCTCGATCTGTGGGCCAACAAAGACAAATACAAGCCCGGCGTTTACATCCTGCCTAAGAAGCTGGATGAAGAAGTGGCCCGCCTGCACCTCGAGAAAATCGGCGTGAAGCTGACGCGGCTTACCCAGGAGCAGGCCGATTACATCAGCGTGCCCGTGGACGGACCGTACAAGCCCGAGCACTATCGCTACTAAACTGCCGCTACTAACGCACGCGCATCGGGATACCGTAAAATGGAGGGCGGGATGAATCCCGCCCTCCAATCGTTTTTGTCGATCGCTTTACCGATTATGGTGACGATCCTGCTGGCCGTGTGGTCGAACAACGACCGAATTGCAGAAGTAGGCGCGCGTATTACAGACCTTAGGGGTGACATAAGTCGGCGTTTAGACAAAGTCATAAAGCGCCTCGACCGGATCGAACTTAAGCTCGACAACCACGAAGAACGCATTGTCAGGCTCGAAGAGCGCACCTCGCCCATCCACCGCTGAAACCGCCTGTCCGGTGATATTCTGACTCCAGAGTGTCGCCAAACGCCTTCAGCAGCCGGAAACCCCGCGTCCTGGTTTTCATCGTCGCGTACAACGCCGAAAAGACCATCCGCAGTGTCGTTCTGCGCATTCCCGTCGAGCTCAAAAACACCTACGACATCGACATCCTGATCATCGACGACTCCTCCGCCGATGCCACCTTCGAAAAAGGCCATGCCGTCCGGCAGGATCCGGCGCTTCCCTTCCCGCTCGTGGTTCTTTACAATCCGCGCAATCAGGGCTATGGCGGCAACCAGAAGCTCGGCTATCACTATGCGATCGAGCGCGGCTACGATTTCGTCGCGCTGATCCACGGCGACGGCCAGTACGCTCCCGAATGCCTGCCGCAACTGCTCGAACCGCTGCGCACCGGCGAAGCCGCGGCTGTCTTTGGGTCACGCATGATGACGCCCTCCGGCGCGCGCCGCGGGGGCATGCCGCTCTACAAGGTCGTTGGCAACAAGATCCTGACCTGGATTGAGAACCGTTTCCTCGGCACCAACCTGAGTGAGTTCCACTCCGGCTACCGGCTCTACTCCGTGAAGGCCCTGGCGCAGATTCCCTTCGATCGCAACTCGCGCTATTTCCACTTCGACACCGAGATCATCATCCAGCTGGTGATCGCCGGCCTTACCATCAAAGAACTCCCCATCCCCACCTATTACGGCGATGAGATCTGCTACGTCAACGGTGTTAAGTACGCGCGCGACGTCGTGTTGTCGGTCATCAAAGCCCGCCTGCAGCAGGCCGGACTTTTCTACGACCGGAAATTCGACTGCGCGCCCTCCAACGCTCAGCCATACGTGCCGAAGTTCGACTACATCAGCCCGCACACTCTCGCGTTTGAACGCGTGCGCCCTGGTTCGCGCGTACTCGATGTGGGGTGCTCCGGCGGATACCTCGGCGCATACCTGATGCAGCAGAAGCAGTGCGTCGTCGACGGCATCGATTCCTTCCCCGGTGGCGAAGATGCCAGTCTCTCGGCTTTCTATCTGCACAATCTGAACGAAGGCATGCCGCGTCTGGCTTACGAAAACTACGATTACGTGCTCATGCTGGACGTCATCGAGCATCTAGCCAAACCCGAACTCTTTCTCGAACAGCTCCGCGCCACGCTCAGTCTGAAGCCCGACGTGGACGTGATGCTCAGCACCGCCAACGTCGGTTTCGCCGTAACGCGCTTCATGCTGCTGCTCGGCCAGTTCAATTACGGCAAGCGCGGCATCCTCGACCTGACGCACACGCGGCTCTTTACGTTCAGTTCTTTCGAACGCGCCGTCAAACAGGCGGGGTTCGACATCGTGGAGCGCATCGGTGTGCCTGGCCCGTTCCCGCTGGCGCTCGGCAACAACTGGCTGAGCCGTACCATCATGAAGCTGAACCAGTGGATGATTCGCGTGTCGCGCGGCATGTTCTCTTATCAGATGTTTCTGCGCGTGCGCCCGCAGCCCTCTCTGCAGCTTCTGCTGAGAACGGCGGAAGAACACTCCGCCAGACGCGCTGAGTTGATCGAAACGGGACGCAGCGCCGGAGACAGCTCCGCGCATTGACAAACTCCCGCCGGACCGCCATCATCGACAGCCTGGCGATCGCCTGTCTGGTCTCGTTCCTGATCTTGCCGCTGTTCAGCCTCGGTTACCTGGATAACTGGGCGTCGATCGAAAGCACGTTCATCGGCGACGTGCGGATGATCCGCGGACACTTCCCGCACTTCGACTGGCAGCCGCTCTGGTACTGCGGCACCCGCGCCGATTACATTTACCCGCCGGCCCTGCGTTACGGCACCGCCCTGATTTCCTGGCTCGGCCATCTGCCGCCCGTACGGGCCTATCATCTCTTCATCGCCGTCTTCTACGTAGCCGGAATTCTCTCGGTCTATTGGCTGGTGCGCGTCGGATCGCAATCGCGGGGCGCCGCCTGGATCGCATCCGCAGCCAGTGCGCTCCTCTCGCCGTCGTTTCTGCTTCTGCCTGGGGTTCGGCACGACAGCGGTTGGCTGGTTCCGCAGCGCCTGCGCGTGCTGGTGCACTATGGCGAAGGCCCGCACATCTCCGCGCTGGCCGTCTTGCCTTTTGCTCTGGCCGCCGTATTTGCAGCGCTGCGGAGCCGCAAAGGCGTCCCGCTCGCAGCCGCCCTCTGCGCGCTTGTAGTGGCCATCAACTTTTATGGCGCCACATCCCTCGCGATTCTCTATCCGATCGCGCTCTGGTCCGTATGGCTATGCGACCGGCCGCCAGGGCTCTGGTTGCGCGCGGCAGCCATTCCCGTAATGGCCTGGGGCTTGTCCGCCTTCTGGCTCACGCCTTCCTACATCCGAATCACAAGCGAAGATCTCAAGCTGGTGTCGCTGCCAGGCAATACTTCGTCGCGCGTCGTCTTCACGATCGCGATGGCTCTGTTCGCCCTCTTCAGTTCCCGCACATCCAGCCGCCGGCCCGAACACGCATGGACGGTTTTTGTCTGCGGCGTTGCCACCGCCTTCTCTTTCTGGGTACTGGGTTTCTACGCGCTCAACCTGAGAGTCACTGGTGACCCGGTGCGCCTCATCCCCGAACTGGACCTCGCGCTGGTTTTCCTGTTGGTCGAGATTCTCCGCCGCACCTGGCGAAACCCGGCGCTGCGTCTGCCTCTGACGCTACTCGCGCTGGCAGTATTCGTTCCGGCAGTGCGCTACATCACGCACGCATGGTCCCCTTTCCCGAAGGCAGGCAACATCGAAAACGTTTACGAGTACAGGGTTGCTGCCTGGATAAACAACCATCTGCGGGGAGCACGGGTTTTCACGACCGGCACAGTACGTTTTTGGGTAGACACCTGGTTCGATAACGCGCAGCCCTGGGGAGGGTCGGATCAGAGCATTCTCAACCAGAGCATTCCAGCTCCTTTTTATCTGATTGCGCATGGCGAACGAGCCGATGTGGCGACGCTCTGGCTGCAGGCAATGGGCACCGACGCCATCGTGGTGCCGGGTCCGAAGTCCCCCGAGTATTACCACGACTACGCGCATCCCGAACAGTTTCGCGGCGCCCTGCCGGTACTCACCGAAGAGTTCCCCGACACTGTCGTCTATGCCGTGCCTCGGGTCCATCCGGGTATCGTGCGGATCGTGAATCGCGCTGCCATCCATGAGATTGGCGCCCTGGATTTCTACAACGAAGCGAAGCTCCGCAGGTATGTGCCTCTGGTTGAAGACCCCGCTCAGCCTGCGGCGTTTCTGACGTGGCATGGAACAGATGAATTCGAAATCGATGCCAACCTTTCCCAAACGCAGTCGATCCTCGTTCAGGAGTCCTGGGACTCGGCCTGGCACGCTGATGAAAACGGACAATCGCTGCCCGTCCAGCGCGACAGTTACATGGGATTCATGCTGATCGATGCGCCCCCAGGCACTCACCACATCCACTTGCGCTTCCGCACTCCGGCCGAGAACCGCGCCGGCCAGGTAATTTTCCTGCTGACTGCCGGCGTAATTTGCGTTTTGCTGATTCGCCGCTGAGGTGTACAATCTCACCAATGCGGGCCACCCGGGCGGGATTTGGTCGGGCACTTGCGGTTGCCTTGTTGTTTGCGGGTTCACTCCCCGCGCAGATTCCTGCTGTAATTACGCCGCGCACGTCGCGCGCGGCTTCGCACGCGCCCGCTTCGCCGGGAGTGCTGCGCAGCGATTCCACTCTCGTCGTCATCCCGGCCTGGGTGACCACCCCTTCCGGCGCCTCAGTCACCAGCCTGACCAAAGAAAACTTCCGCCTGAGCGAAGACAATGTCGAGAAGCCAATCGACTACTTCATTAAAGACGACGCGCCTCTGTCGATTGGTCTGCTCTTCGATACCAGCGGCAGCATGAAGAGCAAGATGGACAAGGCTGCTGAATCCGTCGCGGCGTTTTTCAGGACCGCTAACACCGACGACGAATTCTTCCTCGTCGAATTCAGCGAGCGGGCGAAGCTGACAATTCCGTTTACACCCGATTCCGCAGCCATCTCAAGCCGTATCGCGCACACGAAGCCGTTCGGCAGAACGTCGCTCTTCGACTCCATAGAGGTCGCGCTGAAGCACATGAAGAAAGCGCGCCATGCCCGCAAAGCCATCGTCATTGTCTCCGACGGCGGGGATAACTGGAGCTGGCACACGGCGCGCCAGATTCGCACCGCGCTCGTCGAGTCCGACGTGCAGCTTTACGCGATGGGCATCTTCGATTCCGAGCTGGAGAAAAGCCCCGCCGAAAACCGCAAGGGCCCGGCGCTGCTTGACGAACTGGCCACCCAGACCGGCGGCCGGCATTATCCCGTGGACGATCTGAACGATCTCCCCGCCATCAGCGAGAAGATCGGTCTCGACCTGCGCAACGAGTACCTGCTCGGCTACTATGCAGCCGATTCACGTGACGGAAAATATCATCACGTGAAGGTGAACGTCACACCGCCCAACGGTATGCCGGCGCTGCGCGCTAACTACCGCAAGGGTTATTTCGCGACTCCGCAGTAGGGTGCTCTGCCGGGTTACCAGCGGAACCCGAAAGTCACGGGAAGGAAATCCATTTTCCCGCCGTTGAGGAAGACGTGTTCCCAGCGCGCTTCGGCGAACACTTTGCCGTGTCCGACAGCCCCGATGGTGACGCCGCCCCCGACGTCGAACCCCGGCTTATTCACCGAATAAGTAAGCGGGATCGCCACCGGCCCGTTGACCGGCGCACCGAATCCGAGCGACGGGATATAGGCGCTGGTCGGCCCCGCTTCACCCGCACTGAATTGCCGGTACACCCGGAAATAGCCGCCACCGCTGGTCAGATAAAAGTCGAACCGGCTCTTCGGCGTCAGATGGAAGACGGGATCGAGCGTGGCGTGCATGACATCGAGGTGCCCGCCGGGTATGCCAAGCGAGAGCGCGGCCGACGTGCTGACCGGGAGCGAATCATAGCCCACGTTGACGGCAGCGCCGACGTGGGGCGAAAAGTTGAAATCAAAGCCGCCCTTCACATTCCAGCCCCAGCGTGTGTAATCACCGGTGGCGCCGGCAGGCACGGTGAAACCGCCTCCGACGTCGAGCGAGTACTTCGAATATTCCTGCTGCGCATTCGCAGACCCCAGGGCGAGTAATGAGCCGCACAATAACCAGGCGAAACGTTGCATAGAACCTCCGGCGGAGGCGCTGCAACGACCGGTCCACTGTTAGAATCTTCGCCGTGCGGCGAGCTTGACTACGCCTGCGGCTGCTGCGCCGGTTTGGGCGGCGAGGGCTTCGTGGGCGTCTGCACCTTCACGGGGCTGATCAGGATGTGCGCGTTGCGGCCTTCCATGCGCGCGCTGCCGTCGACCGCGCCATAGCGGCACGAGATCCTCGGCAAAGCGCATGAGCAGCTTGCGCCCGAGATCGGTGTGCGCGATCTCGCGTCCGCGGAACTGCACAACGGCCTTCACGCGATTGCCCTCCTGCAGGAAGCGGATGGCGTGATTCTTTTTGAAGTCGTAGTCGTGATCGTCGGTGTTGGGGCGGAACTTCAGCTCCTTCACCTGCACGACGTGCTGCTTTTTCTTTGCCTCGTGCGACTTCTTCTTCATCTCATACTGGTAGTGGCCATAGTCGATCGCCTTGGCGACCGGAGGCACGGCAGTCGGAGAAACCAGCACGAGATCGAGACCCAGCTCCTGCGCCCGGCGCAGAGCCGCCGGCGGTCGGCATGATTTCAGCGGTCCCGTCAGGGAATACGGCCCGTACTTCTCTGGCCACGTATCGATTCGTTCACGTTTTCGCGGCGATTGGGCTTGCGGGGAGGGAAATTGCGGCCAGGAATCATGCGTGTGAGTAAACTATTCACCAACATAATCTTAGTGTACTCCCGGAAAGCGGCAAAAGTCCAGGCGCAGTTTACCCGTTTTGCGGGCGATTATCAGCAACAGGCAACCGCCGACCGCACGAGTTTCTCAGCCCTCTGCCAGTCGCGCTCCGCCGTACCCTCGGGCCGGCCCGCGAACTCCCAGATGAGACGCGCGGTTTTTCGTATCTGCTGTTCGTGCCCTGCCCCAACCGAGTTTGTCCGCCGCATCAGTTCTTTCGCCAGACAGTCGCGGGCATGGCTGTATGCGGCATGCGCCGCTTCCACTGCGTCGAGAGCGGCCCGAAATTCGTCGGTGCCAGTGGCGCCGCGGTCGATCATGGCCTGCAGAGTGTTGAGTTTAGACGCGTATTCCTGGAAGGTGGCGCGGTATTCGTGCCGCAGATTTCCGCTTTCCAGTGTCCCTGAGGCTGTCATGCCTATAAGACGATCTGAGCCGGGTAACGGTTCGCGATTTCCTCAGAAATATTTCCACCTGACAGCCTCGAAAGCTGCCGGCTCCCGCCGATAAGTTCATTGGATGGAAGCCCGACCCGGAAGCCAGTTGTTTGAAAACGCCCGCCGCATCTTTGATGTTGCGAGCGCCGCGGACGATATGAGCGACCCGCAGGATTTCGCGCTGCTCATCCGTCCCGACGGTGGTCTCCATTTCGTCATGGAATCGCCGTTTTCGATTGAGGCCGCCGCGATTCACGCCGGAGCCCGCAGCGCTTACCGGGTCACCCGTTCGCGGGACGGTGTGCGCGTCCAAGGCAAAAGCGGTTCCGTCGATTGTGTAATGAGCGACTGCGTGATCGAAGCGCGCAATCCCTTCAGAAACCTGCTCCCCGATCAGCCGCTTTACTGTATTACTTCGCCGCTTCTGACCGCAGGCTCCGCTTCCTGATCGGGTGTGAGAAGCCCGGCCGCGGACGCGGGAGACGCTGGTGAGGTGGAACCGGCGATCCGTCGCGCATATATCGGGGACCGCGCCAGCAGTATTCCCCACAACACGTGCCCGATCTGCAGTTGCCGTACCGGGGCATAAACCGCCACCAGCGGATTGAAGTGCTTCCACATCAGATCAAAAAACAGGTAATAAACGACCAGCCCGGCGATCGCACCAAAGAGCGCCAGCCACTTTTGCCGCCGGTCCCTCCAGAAGATTCCCCACAGAACTCCCAGCACGCCATACAGGACGACGATCAGCGCCACGCCGGTCCAGGACGCGCGCAGGAGGTGGTTCCGATAAACGCCGCCGCCGTAAAACGTCGTGGCGAACAGGTTGGGCATGAGCCAGATCGACCGTCCGCTCCACAGCGAACCAAGCATCAGCCAGCCGAACAGGAAGAAGGTACCCACCACGCTGGCTTCGAGCCCTGCCAGTGCCGCGCGAAGAACGCCGCGGCGTGTGCCGACATCCGAGCCGCCGCTTCCGTTTGCCGCGTCCATCGCTACATCAAGCCTATACTGGCGAGTGGGGAAAGGCAAAGCCCGCCCGGTGGAACGGGTGAACCGCCAACCAAAATGACGAGGCGTGTAGCGATCACCGGAATCGGCGCTGTCAGCCCCAACGGCATCGGCCGCGAAGCGTTCTGGCAGGCCACCGGGCCGGCAGGAGCGGCGTGCGCCGGATTACGCGCTTCGATCCCGCCGGCCTCCAGGTGCAGATTGCCGGCGAAGTGGCCGGTTTTGACGAAACCACGAGGTGCAGCCGAAGGACCGGCCTCATGTCTCCCGCTGCGTGCCGCTGGGCGCCGCGGCCGCCCGCGAAGCCCTCGAGGACGCCGGCATCGATCCCGCCCGCATGATCTCGCGACGAGCTGCGCACCATCGGCGTTCTGGTGGGCTCCGGCGGAGGATCGCAGGAATTCACCGAACAGCAGTATCGCCTCTATTACGCCGGCCATCGAGAAACAGTGCAGCGTATACACCATTCCCACCTCAACCATCGGAACCCTTGCCAGCGAAATCTCCATGCGTTTCGGATTTCGCGGCTTGAGCCACATCATTTCGACAGGCTGCACCTCGTCGACCGACGCCATCGGCTATGCCTTCCGTAACATTCAAATGGGGAGCTACCGTGGATGCTGGTGGGCGGCGTCGATGCCCCTATCGCTCCGCTGATCCTGCGCGGCTTCATGGTGATGCGCATTCTGACGTCGCACTGGAACCGCGAACCGGAGCGGGCATCGCGCCCCTTCTCGCGCGATCGCAGCGGATTCGTTCTCGGCGAAGGCGCCTGGTTTTTCGTCATGGAGGAATATGGAACACGCCCAGGCCCGCGGCGCGCATATCTACGGCGAAATCGGCGGCTATGCCTCGACCTGCGAGGCCTATCACCGCGTTCGTCTGGAAGAGTGCGGCGAGGAGCCCGCGCGCACCATGGAAATGGCGATGGCGGAAGCGGGTATCGGGCCGGAGGCTATCGGCTACATCAACTACCACGGCACGTCCACCGAACTGAACGACCGCATCGAGACCCGCGCCGCGCGTCTTGCCTTCAACGGTCACGCTTACCGGGTGGCCGGATCGTCGCTCAAGAGTCTGATCGGACATCCGCAGGGAGCCTGCGGGGCGGCGGGCGTCGCGGCCACGCTTCTCGCCATGCGCGACGGCGTTGCACCGCCCACGATCAATCTTGAAGACCCGGATCCGGAATGCGATCTCGATTACATTCCCAACGAAGCCCGCCGTCTCGACTGCGAATATGCGCTGGCAAACTGCATTGCGTTCGGAAGCAAGAATTCCGCGCTGGTGCTGCGCCGCGTGTGACGCACGCGGCCGGATTCCTTAGCCCCGGCCGGTTCTGGTTCGGACCAGGTTTGCCAAGTACCGCGCCGCTATCCGCACTTCCACCTTCACGTCCCCTGCGAGAATGCAGCTGTCGTGAACGAGATCCTGAATCAGGAAATGCAGTTGCCGGGGAGCGCGGTAGGCTTCGGACCGTACCGAGTTGAAATCGTCCTTGAGGGAAAGGATGCTCTCGTGCGCCTCGTATCGCCCGCTGGTCTTCCAATGCCGCACAACGCCGCCATTCCCGCCGAGAGCGGCGGTGATGGAAACGACTGCAACCAGCAAAAGAAGGAACGAAGCCCGGGACATAACAGTCCCAGTTTCTGCCTGATAGCGGCGGGCAACAAGACTGTAAATAGTTGAATACCTGAGGGGAGCGGCGAAAAAAACCGGCAGGCTCCCGGAGGAGAGAGCCTGCCGTCTCACCAAAAGAGCCAACGACGCTCGGAGGAGTGCGCCTGTTGGCTGGACCGCCTTTTGATCTACGTGTAAGGATGAGTCACGCGTAGAGGCAGTGCCACTTGTGAAAACCCTCGGGGGTAATCCCCCCCTGCCATTATGACGATTGCTCTTGTATTCGCGTTACGAAAGTTCTATTCCGTGAAACGGGGTACTACCACCCGCTGTAAGCGTTCACTTTAGCACAAAACTCCCGTTCTCCAAAGTTAAACTTTATAGCGAAGTGAGGAACCGCGAGCTAAGCAATTAAAAATAAACCTCTTAGCGCAGATAAAACAAGCTCAACCGAGGCAGTCCGGCGCGCTCCAGGGTTGCCCGGTCGAGAAACTGCGCTTCCAGCATAGCAATCTGGGGGGCTGTCATTTTGCTCCGCCAAGGCCGCAGATGCGCATCGAGGTCCCGCCGTGCCGCCAGTGCCTGCTCTTCGGTCTCGCGCGCCCTCGCCAGCGCAATCAACCGTTGCTCGAGCACCGTCAGCCGCTGCTCCAGCGTCTCCAGATCGCTCGCCAGCCCCGGCAAACCAGCGGCGATCTCGTCGAGTGCGGCAGCCACCGGAATGAACTCCGCAACCCCGGGCGAGCGGACTGCCGCGGCGTTGGATTCCACGTAGCGCCGCAAATCTTCATCCGGAAACGGTGCCGACTCTTTTTTCTCCGGACGCCCTGCCCCGGCATCCGCCATCCGCTGCGCCTCGGTCATGACGGCCTGCGTGCAGTAAGCGATCGAATTCACCATCTGCAGGCGCGACCGCTTCGCCCGCCATTTCTCGAAAGCCACGTCGACACCGCGCAGCACGGCCTCCAGCGGCACACCAGAGTTCTTCCAAGTTTCGATCAGCGCCCAGTCGAGCGGCGACAGCAGAAACAGGCTGGTGCCGCGCGCTCTCTGAAAATGCTCTTCGATCTCGGTGAAGTAATTGAAGTAGTTGCTGAACTCTTCCACTATTGTGCGCTTAGCGCGTTCTGTCCCAGATCAGCCGCAGCCCTGCCAGCGTCAGGTTCTCGTCGACATGTTTGATGTAACGTGAGCCGCCCGCGATCAGTCTCCGCCTGCCCGCCGGTGGCGATCACCCTTGTCTCGGGACCCAACTCTGCTACCAGCCGTTCCACCATGCCGTCGATGGCGCCGATCGCGCCGTAATAAAGCCCGGACTGCATGCTCGCCACCGTGTTGGTGCCGATCACGCTGGCCGGTTTGCGGAAATCGACCAGCGGCAACCGCGCTGTGCGGCTGAACAGAGCCTCCGCCGAAATACCGATGCCCGCCGCGATGATCCCGCCCAGATACTCCGCATTCGCCGATACCGCGTCGAACGTTATCGCCGTGCCCAGATCGACGATCACGCAGGGCCCGCCGTACTTATCCAGCGCCGCCACGCTGTTGACGATACGGTCCGCGCCCACCTCGGCCGGATTCTCATACAGGATCCTGAGCCCCGTATCGGTCGCCGCCGTGACGAACATCGCGGTCCGTATTGAAGTACCGTTGCGACATTTCAGCCAGCGCGCTGTCGAGCGGCGGCACCACCGAGGAAATGATGATGCCGTGGAGCGACTTCCGGATCCAGCGTCGGCGAACGGAGCAGATTCGACAGCAGAATTCCCCACTCATCGGACGTCTGTTCGCGCACGGTGCGCAGCCGCCGGTGATCGGCCAGTACGCCGTTCCTGAAAATGCCCACCGTGATGTTCGTGTTACCGACGTCGAGTGCAAGCAGCATAGTTCTACCTATACGTCGCTTTACATGTACGCCGGAACCGCGATGCCCAGCACGGCCAGCGTACGTTCCAGCTGCGCGCGGAAATATTCGGTCATCCACAGCAGGAAGACTTTGCGCTCGCGGGTCCGGCTCCGCCAGCACCGGGTACTGATGATAGAAATTGTTGAACGTCTGGGCCAGCTGGAACGCGTACTTCGCCACGTGCGCCGGCTCGCCCGCCGTAATCGCCCGCTCCACAGCCGAATCCGCTTTCGACGCCGCCAGCAGAATCTGCCAGCATTCTTCCGCCGCCAGCTGCCGCGCCATCGCCTCCTGCGTCAGCTCCGCCGCGAAATCCGGCTTCGTCTCGCCGCGCTCCTCCAGCTTGCGGAAGATGTTCCGCGCCCGCACCGCCGCATATTGCACATAGGGCCCGGTCTCGCCTTCGAAGCTGAGCGCCTCCTGAAAATCGAACGCAATCACCGTATTGCGGGTGAACTTCAGCAGGAAGTAGCGCAGCGCGCCCATGGCGATTTCCGTCGCGATCGCGCAGTTGCGCGGCCTCGTTATCTTCCGGATGCCGCGACGCCACTTCCTCCAGCGCGTTCTCGATCAGCTTGTCCATCAGATCGTCGGCCTTCACGCCAAGACCCTTGCGCCCCGAGACTTCGACGTACGGCCGCTTCGCATCTTCCGCCGACAGCTCAATTCCCAGATCCGCGCAGCAGCGCGGCGACAGCGCCACCATCTCGTAGGAGAAGTGAATCGAGTGCTCCGCCTGCTTCTCATAACCCAAGCGCCTTCAGCCCCGCCACCACCACGTCCTGCAGATAGGACTGGCGCGCGTCGATCACGTTGTACACCTGCCTGCCGTTGCCGAAAGCCGGCGCGGCGCGGCTGCGGCTCATCGGTCGACACCCACACCTCGTGGCCGTCGGCGTAGCTGCGTCAGCGGCCGGTAATAAAAATCCTTGCCCAGCAGGCCGAACTTCCAGAGCTGATACGCGATGTCTTTGCCGACATACGTGACCGTGCCGTTCGAGCGCACGATCACCTTGCTGTCTTCGTTGGCTTCGTCCGCGCCGCGGAAACGCCGACGCCGGCATCACCCAGCAGCCGCTGTTCTTGCCTTCGGTCTCGAAGTAGATCGCCTTGCGCTCTTTGAGCAGCTCAAACGCCGCCGCCCAGAACTTCAGATGCAGAATCTCGCTCTCGCGCGGCAGCACGTCGTACTGAATATTCAGCCGCAGCATGGTCGCGAGGTGCGCGTTGACGATGGCGTCGGCCACCAGATGCGCCAGTTCCGCCAGTTCGCCGTCGCCCGCTTCGATGGCATGCAGCGTCTCCGCGCGCCATGCCAGCGCTTCCGGATGGTCTTTGTAATGCTGCGACGTCCGCGCGTAGAGATCCCAGCAGAGGTAGTCGAATCGCGCGCTCGCCATCCAGCAGCGCGGCGACGTCGGCCGGCGTCTTGCTGCTCCAGAAAGTGGAAGCCCGCCACCACGTCGGCCACCTGCACGCCCGTGTTGTCGATGTAGTTCTGCACTTCGACGCGGTTGCCCCGCGCGCGCAGCATGCGCACGAACGTGTCGCCCAGCACGGCATTGCGCAGATGTCCGATATGCGCCGCCTTATTCGGATTGATGTTGGTGTGCTCGACGATGATCTTCCCGCCCGCGCTCGCCGCCGCCGACGTCTTCGCCCGCGCAGCAGCGCCGCGCCATAGGCGCCGCGATCGAAGCGGATATTGATGTAGCCGTTGCCCGCCACTTCCATCGCGGCCACGCCGGGAATCTCGCCGACCGCCTCCACCAGTTCTGTCGGCGATCTTCTTCGGCGGCTGTTTCAGGCTCTTGGCCAGTTGGAACGCGACCGGAACGGCCATTTCGCCGAACGCCGCCTGCCGCGGCTGCTCCAGCGCAAAGGCGGCATCGACGACCGAACTGCGCCCGCAGATGGTCGCGGAACGCCGCATGAATGGTTTTCTCCAGGTTATGAAACACGGAAATTTGAGTATATGTACAAGTACTCGTCCGCCGCTCCCTGACGGTCACGGTTCAGTCGGGAGTTCTGAGCGGCAAGGTCAGCCCTCGGATAACTTCCTTACCCGCGTCTTAGCAATTCCTTATCGGTGCAGGCCTACCGTGGGACTGGTGTTAAAGGGGATCTCAATCCATGCTCGTCATGAAATTCGGCGGCTCCTCGCTCGAGTCCGCCAAAGCCGTTCAACGTGTAGTATCCGTAGTCAGCGAGCACGCTGACCAGCATCCGGCCGTTGTCGTTTCGGCCATGGGAAAAACGACGGATCGTCTTCTCTCCATCGTCCGGCATTCCGCCGCGGGCAACTCTCAGGCAGCCGCCCGGGAACTCTCTAAACTCCGCCAGTTCCACCTTACCGAAGCTTCGTATCTCACGCGCGGCGCCCAGGCCATCCGCCTCGACGCGCAAATCTGCGGATTGTTCGATGAGCTGGAGGGAGCACTGCGCGCAATCGCCGCCGCCGGCACTCTCACGCCGCGCCTTTCCGACGCCGTCCTTAGCTTTGGTGAACGCCTCTCGAGCGTCATCGTCGCCGCTGCCCTGCGCCAGGCCGGCATCGACGCCGTTCATCTCGACGCCCGCAACGCGATCATCACGGACAGCCGGCACGGCGAAGCCGCCCCGCTGCTGATCGAAACCAACGCCCGCCTGCGCCGCCGCATTTCGCGAGATCGCGTCACTGTTCTCGGTGGTTTCATCGGCGCCACCGAAGAGGGCATTACCACCACCCTCGGGCGCGGCGGTTCCGATTACACTGCCGCAATCGTCGGCGCGGCGCTCTCAGCCGACGAAATTCAGATCTGGACCGATGTCGACGGCATGCTCACCTGCGATCCGCGCATCGTGCCCGACGCTCACTGTCTGCGCTGCGTTTCTTACGCCGAAGCCGAGCAGATGGCCAAGGCCGGCGCGAAAGTTCTCCATCCCGCCACTGTGCTCCCCGCCGTTCGCCAGGGCATTCCCCTCACAATTCGCAACTCGCGCAATCCTGGCGCCGCCGGAACCCGCGTCGGACGCGAGAATCCCTGCGACGGCGCCGTAATGTCGATTGCGTGCCGCACCGGTATCGCGCTCCTGCAACTGGTTCCGCGCAACACCCCGGTGACCGCGGATTTCGGCAGCGACATCTGGGATGCCTTCCAGAAGGCGGAGGTGCAATTCGAACTCCTGGCCACCTCACGCAAAGAGCTCTCCGTCGTCACCGATGCCGCGGCACTGACGCCCGACTTCATGGCCCGGCTGCGTTCTCTCGCTGAGGTCGAAGTGCAGGACGACCGTGCGCTCATCACGCTGGTGGGTCACAACGCCTCGCGCAATCCTTCTAATCTGACCCGCGCCGCGCAGCAGCTCCGCCGGACGCCGGGCGGTGCGGTTCTCGGTTGGTGCTCCGACTCGCGCTTCGCCTTCGTGCTGGCGGCCGAGGCACTTTCCGCCGCTGCGGCATCGCTCCACAATGAATTCTTCGGGCAGCCGGACCCGCTTTTCTTCGTACCGAACCGAGCCTCGGTAGTCGTCGCCGTTCCGGTTACGCCGCGCCCGCGATCGCTCGAAATTTGGCAGGCGTCAAAAAACTGACGGCCCCCGGCGTCTTAAGGCCGCGAATTCAAAGCTACTCCGCTGGCCCCCGGCGTGCCCTTGCGTTTGCATGGCAATCGGTCCTCTGATCAACCTTGCAGGCAGTGTCGTGCATTCGCTCTTTCAGGCGAACCCCGGCGGCACTACCACCAGCTCCACTCCGTTCGCAAAGATCCTCAACAATCTGGAACAGGTGCAGCAGACGAATCCGGTTCAGTACAAAGCGGTGATGCAGCAGCTTTCCACCAACCTGCAGGCGGGCGCCCAGTCCGCCACAGCCAGCGGTAACGCTGCACTCGCCGGTCAGCTGTCGCGTCTGTCAGCCGATTTCACGGTCGCTTCCACGACCGGCCAGCTTCCGAACATCCCGGATCTCGCCCAGGCGTTCACCGCTCGCCACGTCGTCTCGCCCGCCGCGACGATCATCGGTTCGACCTTATCGGGCGCCGGAACTTCGGTTTTCGCGCCGCGCTTATAGTCCGCGCAATTATCGCTTCGACCGCCGAAGCCCGCCGATCCCAGCCACGATACAGAGCGCACCTGACGCCAGCTGCAATGGTGCGAGAGTCATCCTCTGCGCATGCGGCGGATGCGTGAAGCTGAGGAACTCGGGCGCATACATATTCCGCAGCACCATCAGCACCCACACCACTCCCGTCAGCAGCAGGAGCCACGGTGTAATCCTCCAGACGCCAGTCATCAGTGTTTGCCCATATCCTGCAACATCAGCTTAACCCGCCCCTGCCCCGCATCGAGCAGCAGATCCCAGTCGCTCGTCGCCTTGCCAGACGGCTTTGGAAAATAAAGGTAACCTGCCACCGGGACCCTGGTTTTTCCATCCGGCAGCGATTTCGTCCACAGCTCCTGCTCGACTGCCGCCAGTTTCGACACGGTCGAACCTTGGGGGTAATCCTCAACATCCCCGCCGAAGACCGACGGGCGGTCCGCGTTTCCATCCGGCGGACCGGTCAACCGGCCACGCCCATTCGAGGCGCCGCTGGCCCGGAAAACATCGGCCACGCGGGGCGCGGAAGGCACGCGTTCCCGCGCAATCTCGGCAGCCATGGCGTCCGTGTCCACCACCCGCGCCGCGATCCTGCCGTTTTCGGTATGCAGGGTAAACGCATCGGGCGCTAAATCAACCTCCGCGCCCTCGACCGGATAGATGCCGACTTCGATCACGACATATCCGGCCCGGGTCAGGTCCGCTGCAAACATCTTCTTCACATCGGCGGGCGGGATTCGCACGGCACCGACTTCAAAGGCGGCGGTCGATTCATGGGCCGGATAGTCGGTCACATCCCCTCGCGGCCGGATGCCGGGTGATGCTGCCAGACCGATCCCGGCCAGCGCGATCCCGGCCAGCAGCAGCGACAGAACCAGCCCACGCGCAGGCATGACCAGAATTTTAACTTGCCGGGTCAACAAAAAAACCGGCAGCCGCCACCGAAAGGTTCGGGGCTGCTGCCGGCGCAGCTTAAAGTACTGACCGCTTAACGGCTGCTGCGTGCGCCGATCCGGCGCCGAATCAGGAGAGCGGCTCCGACGGCTCCGGCGAAAAGCCACACGGACGCGGGTTCCGGAGTGGCGGCCGTGATGGTAAGCCTGGAGGAGACATCGCTGTAGGTCAAGACACCTTCCGGGCTTATGTCGATCTTTCCTGAGATGCCATTCGGGTCCAAGGTGAGCGACGGGACCAGTCCACCCTGGTCCGAGAAAGTCTCGAGGTCAAATTCGTACCCGGAGGTGGCCTTGCCGTCGGGAGCCGTCAGCGCGGGTCCATCCACATCGACGAGGAATGAGAGCGTATTACCGTAGGTAAAATCCTCGAAATCGTCGTTGAGCCCAAACGCGTTGGGTACCGGCCCGATTACAACTGGCTTGCCCTGCGTTACCGGACCTCCGGAAACAACTCCATCTGTCGCCTGGCCCCCGGCGTAGGCGCCATTACTTGTGAAGTCAAAAACCGTCGCGGTCAAAGACTGGTCCGAACCAGCGCCCGGAGACAGCGAGAAATCGAGCGAGCCCGCATCGCCGCTAATCGACGAGGTGTTCAATGTGAACAGGAATACCTCACCGGCTTGCGCGCCGCCGACAGCGGCCAGTAGCAAAGGTATCAGGAAGAAAGTCTTTTTAGTCATCGTTTAGCCTCTATATATTTGAAAGTCGTATCGGGCTTACTTACACCTGAGGCACTACTAAGACAGGCGTGAACGTGATCGCCTTATTGGCGGAATCGGTGAACGAGATCGGAAGCGTGGCGGACTGGCCCGAAGCCAGCGGCGTCGTAATGTTGAAAATCACTTCGGGCGCGCCGTTGGCGTTATCGATCGGCGGATTTCCGTTCAGCGTAACGCCGGCGGGAAGATTCGTCAGGGCCACTGTTACCGTACCGCTCAGGGGGCTCGACGAGTTGTTCTCTATGGTCAGGGTGCCGTTATAAGTCTTCGATACGCGGCTGTAAACCAGCGGACTCGAGGTGATGACGGTCGTCGCGGGAGTAGCCGGGAACGAGGTGCTAGGCGTGAAGGCCACGCCGCGTATCACCTCGCCATAGGTGGGTCCCATAAGCACCTGGAAGCTTTCGCCCGCCGCCGCAGCAGCGCTGGTGTTGGCGAGGTTGTCGGTAATCGTCACAAGGAGATTCGGGTCAGCGCCCTGATCGCCGTTAGCGCTTACCGTTGAAGTCACGGCCCATATGGTCGCGGTTCCATCGGCATTGACACGGCCTGTGATGTTGCGCAGACCGGCGGTCGCGGGGTTGATGGCGGGCGGATAGTTCGGGATGCCGTATTTAACGCCAAGGTTCAGACCGTTCTGCAACACATAATCAAGCTGCCACGCGCCGTTTACGAGGCTCCACTTCTGCAGCCCGGCATAGGTGCTGTTTGGCGCGTCCGCTACTACACCGTCGCCTTCGTCGGCCACATACAACGTCGTCGAATTGGCGAACCAGATGCCGAACGGATAGATGTTGTTGATGCCGGCAGTCTTGGCTTTTGCTGTGGGAAACCCGGGGAGCACCGTTATGGTTGTGCCGCCCGCCGTAGGCAGCGTACCTGCCGTCCCAACCTGGTAAACAGTATCGATGCCGTTGCTGCCGCTGCCCTTGGTGACGTACAAAGTATTGTTGAAGATCGTCAGGCCCCGGAAGTTGTTATCTTTTCCCGGTTTGTCACCGGATGCGGGGGGATAAACGCCGGCAGCCACGAAATTAGTACTCGGCAGACTACCAGGCACGACCACTTGCGCTCCGGTAGAAGCAACCAGTTCGGTCAGTACCGGGGTGTAAGGAGGGCCAGTTGTCGGCTGAGCTCCGTTGTTGTCATTACCGACCGTGAAGTAGAAAGGATTCGAATCGCCCAGATAGATTGCCGCGCGGCCGTTGTTCCCGCTGTAGAGCCAGGTGTCGGTTAATGTGAGATTTCCGTTTGTATCGACCTGGGCAACGCCGCGGTCGACATCCTCGCCAACCGGATTGGTGGGGTCGATAACACCGTTCGAGTTAGCGTTAGAGACATCGAGGGCATTTACGGGCGACAGGTAGCCCATAAAAGTAATGTATTTCCCATCCAGCGAAAGGTTCAGAGCCAGTTCGGACTTCGAGCTGAAGCTTGTCACAATCTGGTTCTGACCTGAAGTCGGGATCGCAAGAGTGTTGATGAGCGTTCCGCCGGTCGAGATCTGGTCCAGGAAGATAGGCGACGTAACACCAAAACTGCCGTCTACGGCGTCGTTGTTCCAGACGTTATTCGTGCTTCCTACTACGGGGTAAGCTCCATTATTGGTCGCCGGGCCACCCACGCCGACACCGGTACACACCGCCGTAGTCGGGCAATCGGGCGGAAGAATGGTCACGCCAGGCGTTAAGACAGGAGTGGAGGCGTTGCCGGCATAAACGCTGCGCGACACGACAAGATTGTTCGGCGTGAAGCCCGAGAAACCCGGCGGGACAGCCACGATGTTCTGTGCACGTACAACAGCGGGAGAAACACTCAGCAAAGCGGCTGCCGTCCACACAAGGATTCGCGTGGATCCGTTTTGACGAAGACCTGGCTTCGAGACTTTCTTTATGTTGATCATTGGCCTAACAAAGTTATCAAAACGCGGGCGTCACGAGAATTACAAAACCAAAACAAAATTCGAATCAGACAGGCTTTTTCGTATTGACGATTACCGCCTGTCACCACCCTTTGTCTTGCCATCCGGCAGACCGCTCAAAACCAAGTCATGGCAGGTTGCTGAAAAAGCTCTTTTCGTCGCCGCTTGCCGACGCGCGCGGTTCAGTAACTCCTGCGGAATCAGCACCTGCTTTTTCGAACCGCAGTAAGGGAGCCCAGATAGCGCGGGCACGGCAAGAATTGACCTGCTGGTAAGTACCGGTACGGACAACTGTTTCAATTGCATGACACCTACTGAAAAAGTAAATGACACGCCTTGTTTAGTTGCGGAACGCAAGGATATCATTCGAAGACCGCTGGCGGAGGTTCACCAAAGTCAACTCAGCGTCAACCAACAACTATGACAAGACAAACAATTTCAGCTATAGTCCTGTGCGCGGGAGCGGCCATCGGCCTCACGACTCGGGCACATGCAGGCGAGATTCAGCTTACTCTCTCGGTCCCTCCGGAAGGCTACTATGACAGCCCGAACGGATACGACTTCTCCAGCACCTTTCCGCCCAACGGCCCGACTACCATTGGTACCTTCACATTCGCAATTCCCGCAGGGGATTCGGTAACCGGCATTACCATTTCTGGCACCTTCGGCAACGGCGACAGCCCAACCACCGCGCTGAGCAATTACTATCTTGGCGATGGGACCGACGGCGAAACCGCTATTGAGGTGGCAAACTGCGACGACGTCTCAGACAACTGCTATTCCGATCAGAACGGCCCGACAACGTGGACCTACACGGCCACATCTTCCGACCTTGCCGCCGTCGTCGCGGGGCTTAGCAGCGGATCTCTGGATTTCACTTACCAATGGGTCACCAATTCGGAACTCACGAATGATGCGGTTCCGGGTATTGACCAGTACGTCTATGCGGGTGAACCGACCATCGATATTCAATACGCCGCACCCGAACCAGCCACGCTGCTCTTCTGCTTTGGCGGCCTCGCGGGCATCGCCGCCTTGCGCCGCTTCCGCAAAGTCTGAACACCAACTCAAATCCGATTAAAGGAGAGATTCCGACGATGAAGAAAATTAACCTTGCTCTATGTGTGAGTGCGGCTCTGTTTCGCTCCCGCTCTGGTTGGCACGTCCGCTGCGCAGACCGTCCAGTGGACAGCAACCAGCTCACCGATTCAGGCAACGATTGCCGGAGGTCCATGGACCCTCGGTCAGGGCGGAGCGCCAGTGAATGGCGGCGCGAAAAGCGGCGGTGCTTACGACGGACCGATCCCCTACTGCACGCCCCGGAAACAGCGGCGGCGGCACGCCGCTGATGAATCCGACCAGCGTCGTCAACACATTCAATCCTTACTATTTCCCGTGGGTGGTCGGCTCGGGGCAGAACGTGAAGGGGTACTTCGATTACCGCCCGAAGAACATCAACGAAGCCATCGTGGAAGCCATCAGCACCAATGCCGGCCAGACGCTGGACGTTCCAGCAGATGGCCGAACAGCTGACGAGCGAGTGCCCCAACAGCGATCCGAACACAGCAAATGACACGCCGGGCGGCAATCCCGCCGGCAACGATGACGGCGAAGGCCACGCGAGCCTTATCAGCTACTCCGGCGTCTAACTGTGCTCTATACCCTCAATCGCCGCACCCCTCATGTCGATTCCGACGGCCTGATCGTCCACGAGATTCTTCCCCGAGGCGTCAACGCGCTGAACCCTCTCCCGCTGAACAGCCCGTTCATGCAGCCGCCGACTGCTAACGTAATCGCCGGCTGGAATTTCAACAACGACAGCAACACCTCGACTACCTTCAGCACCATACCGGGTTCGCCCAGTTTCAAGATCAACAACAGCCCGGCGCCTTCGACGAACAACGTCACGACTTCCAATACGCCCAGTGCATCGGCGCTCGGCATGACCAACAACTACATCTACTCAACTTCGCCTGCGACAACAGGAAGCGTCAACGGTGACGATGTCACCCCGACAACTCTGAGCTCGGACCCGTTGCTTGTGGTGGCCAACAACAGCCAGGCCAACAACAACATCGCCCCCAACGACAACAACGCGTGGCGGATTCGCGGCGTCGGTCTCCCCAGCAAAGGAACCGTCGGCACACTCAATACGGGCAACGGCTGGAACAACGCTGCTCCGCCCTGCACACAGGGCGCGCAGTTTATGGTGGATACCACCGGCTATCACTACATCGTTCTGCAGTTCGACTGGTACACGACCAACCAGGGTGTGCGCGATCTCCAGGTGCTCTACACCACCAACGGCGGCACGACATGGACGCCGGTCGGTCCCATCCAGGTTTCGGGCGGCGGCAGCACGTTCAACAACCAGATCACCATCAACTTCCACGCCCTCGGCATCACGACCGTGGAGAACAATGCGGGCTTCGGCGTACAGCTGGTCTCGGTGTATGACCCGGATTATCAGGGAACGCCGGCATATTCCATCCCCGCGGGCGGTAACGTCTGCTCTTCGAGCTGCCACGGGTACTTATACGGCGGCCGCGCTCGAGCCACCACCAACCAGCCGGTTGTCTACAACAACAACTCCGGCAACTGGCGCTTCGACGAAGTCAACTTCCTCGGCACCGCCAACAACACGAATCCCCTCACAAGCGACCCAGTCGTTAACACAACCGGTCTGGTGAATCCGGACGGCATCCTCGCGGTCGTGCCGAACACGTTCCCGATCAAAGTGCTCTACATCAGCAAGACGCTGACTTCGGACTATGTGGCGCCCACGAACTACCCGCTCTGCCCGCCATCGATTCCTAATGGCAACCTTAATGACGACGTCGAAGTCGTGCGCATCGCGACAACCACAACTTCGTCAACTTCACCGATATCACGCCGCTCAATACGCCGGCCTTTTCGCTTACTCGGCAGCCCGAACCCGCAGATCCCGATGGTCAATGGGCTAAGCGATCCCTCAACGACCTCCTATTCCGGTATCCGCTGGGTCTCCCCCAACGGAACCCTCATTAAACTGAGCAACGGAAACTGGGGTCTGTTCTTCGGCGGCGGCAACTGCCTCGACGGCGACTCCGACGCCTTCCACGCAATCATGTACGCCGAATCGAATGGAAGCGACCTGACCAACTGGACGGTGATCAACGGCATCAACAATCCGATCGCCTCCATAGCCCAGCAGACAGGCCTGACCGATCCGCAGACCGGGCGCACCAATGTGACCATCCCGGCTAACACTCCGCTGATCGGCCAGTCGGTGGCCGGCGGACAGTTTGACTGGTTCAGCGGCCGCGTCTACGGTCCCCAGGCCATCGTGACCAGCCCCAGCACCGTAAGTCTGATATTCGCGGGCTACAACGCCGGCTTCCAGCTGGGAGGCAAGAGCAGAGACTACAGCAACTACCGCAACATCGGTCAGGTGAATCTTCAGGTCACCAACGGCGTCACGCTGCCTTAGCAGCGCTTTCTCCGCAACACGCCCGGCGCGCCCCCGCGACGCGACCGGGCTTTTTTTTGTTGGTGGACAGGCCGCTAAACTCGTCCTATGCAAACGCCGTCATTCGATCCCGGCCTGACGCAGCGCTACGACGGGCCCCTGCGCCGCGCCATTAACCCAGATGGCAGCTTCAACATCTCCCGCCAGGGAACCACATGGCGCGATCAGAACCCCTATCTCTCCCTGGTCAGCACTTCGTGGCCGCGTTTTTTGCCTGGATCCTTCTCGCCTATGTCGCTGATCAACTGCATTTTCGCGCTCATTTATTTCCTGCTCGGACCCGGCACGCTGGCCGGCGGTGCCTCTGTCGCGGCCTCCGACCGTTTTCTGCAGTGCTTCTTCTTCAGTTCACAGACTCTCACCACCGTCGGCTTCGGCGCCATCGCACCTGCCACACACGGGGCGAACCTCGTCGCGGCTCTGGAAGCGCTCACCGGATTGCTTGGTTTCGCCGTCGCCACAGGTCTTTTGTTCGGACGCGTTTCCCGCCCTTCCGCTCGCATCGGCTTCAGTAAACAGGCGCTGATCGCCCCTATCAGGATGGCATCAGTCTTCAGTTCCGCGTCGTCAACCGCCGCGCCAACACGCTGATCGAGCCCTCTGCAACGGTGCTGCTGATGACCGTAGACCGTTCGCAACGGCAAGTCACGCCGCGAATTCAAAATATCTGCAAGCTCGAGCGCCCCAGCATCATGTTGTTTCCCCTGACTTGGACTATCGTGCATCCCATCGACGCCAACAGCCCTCTCTTCGGAAAAACAGCCGCGGAACTCGAAGCCCTGCAGGCCGAGTTCATGGTTCTCATTAAAGCCTGGGACGAGACCTTCGCGCAGACCGTACACCAGCGCTTTTCCTATCGCTACCAGCGAACTGGTATGGGGTGCTAAATTCACACCCGCGTTCCTGGTCGACAGCGAGGGCAATCTGCAGGTGCACGTCGGCAAGGTCGGCGACCACGTCAGAGAGAATTCTCCAGCACTGCCATCAGCTCCGCGGTAGTCAGCGCGATCGGATTTGCCTTCATGCTGTTCGCGCGGCGCGCTTTCGCGGCGAGTTCCGCCGCGTGCTGCCCCAACCCCATAAGCTGAAAGCGGAAGGAATCGCCAGCTTTTTTGTCAGCCGGCCAATCCACTCCGCGCCGTCTTCCGACGTCGCATCGCGATTTCCGGTGAGAATCCGTGCCACTTCGCCGTATCGCGCGAACGCCACGCCCTGTGGATCGCGCTCCCGCAGCGCCGCAATGTTCGCCCGCATTCCCGCCGGCAGCATCGCCGCGCAGATCGCGCCGTGCGGCGCATCGAACATGCCTCCGATCGGTGCTGCGAAACCATGCACCACGCCCAGCCCTGCATTCGCCAGCGCCATTCCGCCCAGCAGACTCGCATACGACATTCCGGTTCGCGCGTCTTTGTCTTCGCCGTTGTGAAACGCTCGCGGCAGACACTCCGCCGCGCGCTGCATTCCGTCGCGGCACAGGCGTCGAGTAAATGCATTCGCCCGTCGACGCAAACGAACGGCTCGATCAGCTGCGTGAGCGCGTCAAGTCCTGTGCTCGCGGTCAACGCCGGGGGCAGGCCGAGGTCAGCTGGGATCCACAATCGCCACTTTCGGCAGCATCAACGGGCTGCGCAGACTTACTTTCACCCCATGCTCAGGAGATCCCAGCACCGCATTGCGCGTGACCTCTGAACCGGTCCCCGCCGTCGTCGGCACGGCAATGAACGGATACGGCGCCTTCTCCAAAGGCTGGCCCTTGCCGATGACCTCCAGATAATCCAGCAGATCTCCTGCGTTCGCCGCCGCCGCGGCGATGGCTTTTCCCGCGTCAATCGCGCTGCCTCCGCCGATCGCAATCACCAGATCGCAGCCCGCGTCGCGAAACGCTGCGACGCCTTCCCGGATCAAGCGCGATGGTCGGCTCGCCCGCGATGGAAAATTCGCCTGCCGGCAGCGGACACCGCGACCGTTTGCCGGTAACTACGAATGGCCGCTCCCCAAGCCCCGCTGCAATCGAGTCGATCTGCGCAGAGCACACCTGCGCCGAATACGATTCGCGCGGCGGTTGCGAATTCGAATCCGCAAATTCGAATCCGGTCACTTCAGATCCGTGAACCATCGACTTTATATCCACTCGCGCGCGCGGCCCTGCCATCATGTTCTCCACCGTGTCGCGCCACTTGAGATAATGCGCCGTCTCGCGGTGCCGTGCCGGACCACCCGGATCGCGATACGCCTCGATCAGCAGAAACCGCGACGGATCTTCCGCCTGCTGATAGAAATCGAACCGCGCGACGGCCGGCTCCTGAATGCTGTTCCGCGCGTTCTCGATCGTGGCCTCGCGGAACGCCTCAATGGCGTGGGCCTTCACCTGAACCTCGATATGAAAGATCTGCATACGCCTATCATCATCGCCCAGCCGAGGCCTGATGCGATTCTCTTAAATTGGACGCCTATTCCGCGTTTCGTTCCCGCGACTACCGCTTGCTTTTTGCCGGCCTGTTCTCTCTCCAACTTCGGCTCACAGATGCTTTCGCTCGGGGTCAGCTGGGACCTCTATACGCAGACGCGCTCAGCGCTCGTTCTCGGCAACGTCGGCTTCGTGCAGGTGGCGCCATTTCTCTTCTTCGCCCTCATCGCCGGACATGTTGCCGACCGTTACGATCGCCGCCGCACCCTGGTCCTTACCCAGATGGTCGCGCTCGCCGCGTCGGTTCCGCTGCTCGCCGGGTTCCGGTCTGTGCCCCTCATCTACAGCAGCCTCTTTTTGCTCGCACTGGGGCGAGCCTTCCAGTGGCCAACCCGCCAGGCGCTGCTGCAGCACATCATCGCTCCCGGCGCTCTGAGCAACGCCATCACCTGGAACAGCAGCGCCATGGAGGTGTCGAGCATCACGGGCCCTGCCGTCGCAGGCATCCTGCTCGCGACCACAGGCAGCAGCGTAGTCTACCTGATCTACGCCTGCTGCGCCATGCTCGCGCTCGGATGCTACTTCTCCATCCGCTATCGCAGCGCGCCGGTAACAGACCGCCCGCCAACGACGGGCAAATCGCTCCTCGAAGGCATGCACTTCGTCTGGAACAACAAACTGATTCTCTCCGCCATCTCGCTCGACCTCTTCGCTGTGCTGTTCGGCGGCGCAACTGCGCTTCTTCCTATCTACGCCGCTGACATCCTGCATGCCGGGGCGCGCGGGCTCGGCTGGCTGCGCACCGCGCCCTCGGTCGGCTCTGTAACCATGGCTCTCTTCCTCGCGCACTCGCCGCGCATTCGCGCCGCGGGCAAGGCACTCCTCTGGACCGTCGCCGGATTCGGTGCTGCCACAATCGTCTTCGGCCTTTCGCGCCAGCTCTGGATGTCGCTCGCTGCATTGTTTCTGGTGGGCGCATTCGACAACGTCAGCGTCGTGCTTCGCCAGTCGCTGCTGCAGACGAACACGCCCGACTATGTGCGCGGACGCGTCCTCGCCTTCAGCAGCATCTTCATCAGCTCGTCGAACCAGTTCGGCGCCGTTGAATCGGGCTGGACCGCGGCGTGGTTCGGCCCCGTCGTCAGCGTCGCCGGCGGAGGCGCAGCCACCATCGTGGTCGTCCTGATCTGCGCCGCCCTCTCCGCACCGCTGCGCGCGTGGCGTCAGGAAATTCCGCAGCCATCTGCGCCGCTGCAACCGTAACCCGGTCAGGCTTGCCGGGCTATTTTGAGGGAGCGCCGGGCGTGGTCTGGAAGCCTCCGAACAGCTTCCTGCCATCCGGCATGGTCACGCTGCCGGCGTTGGCCAGATCGCTGCCGTCTTTGGCGGCGAAGCCTTCCACGGTGACGCGGTCGCCTTTCTTCAGCTCCAGTTTCTTCCAGCCACGGCGAATCAGGCCGCCCGGGCTCCCCATTTCGAATTGCCAGGAGGCCGCCCTGCCGCTTTGATCTTTTCCGTCGACGTAAAGCCATGCGTGCGGATTCGTCCACTTAAAACCTGTCACTGTGCCGGTGACGGTGACGCGCTTGTTTTCGTCGTATTCGGCGGCGAAGGCATGGTGGGCCCAGATACGCGCAGCCGCTAAAAGCAGCGCGGCCGCGGCGACACACAGGGATCTGCCCATTCGGTGCCTACTTCTCGCCCAGTATCTTCAGCAATCCCGCCTCATCGATGACCGGCACGCCCAGGCTACGCGCTTTGTCCAGCTTCGACCCTGCTTCGTCGCCCGCCACCACGAAGCTGGTCTTCTTGCTCACCGCCGCAGCCACTTTGCCGCCGGCGGCTTCAATTCTGTCCTTCGCTTCTTCGCGCGACATCCCGGGCAGCGTGCCGGTCAGCACGAACGTCATGCCGGCCAGCGGCCCGTCCTTCTTCCGGCGCACCGTATATTCGAACGACAGGTTGGCCGCCTTCAGCCGTTCCAGCAGTTGCTGGTTATGCGGCTCGCGGAAAAACGCGAAGATGCTCTCGGCCACCTTCGGCCCCACTTCCGGCGCCTGCTGCAATTCCTCGCTGGTGGCTGCGGCGATCTTGTCCATGCGTGCCGAAATGCTCCGCCAGCAGTTCCGCCGTGCGCTCGCCCACGAACCGGATCCCCAGCGCCGAGATCACGCGCGGCATCGGCAGGAAGCGCGAACGGTCGATGTTGCGGATCACGTTCGCGGCCGACTTCGCTCCCATGCGGTCCAGACCCGCGAGCTGCTCCACGGTCAGATCGTAGAGATCCGCCACGCCTTTGACCAGCCCGCTGTCGACCAGTTGATCGATCAGCGCGTCGCCCAGCCCGTCGATATTCATCACGCCGCGCGAAGCGAAATGCCGGATCGATTCCTTCAGCCGCGCCGGGCAGTTGACGTTGATGCAGCGGCTGGCCGCTTCGCCTTCCTCGCGCACCATGCGGCCGCCGCAAACCGGGCATTGCTTCGGCATACGGAACGGCCTGCGATGCGTGCCCTGCATCTTGACGCGCACCACTTTCGGGATCACGTCGCCGCTGCGCTCCACCATCACCGTGTCGCCGATCTGCAGCCCCAGCCGCGCGATTTCGTCTTCGTTGTGCAGCGTGGCGCGCGACACCGTCACGCCGCTCACTTCTTTCGGCGCGAGGTGCGCCACCGGCGTCAGCGCGCCCGTGCGCCCCACCTGCACGCGTGATGTCGACCACTTCGGTCTCCACCTGCCGCGCCGCATACTTGAACGCGATGGCCCAGCGCGGCGCTTTCGCCGTGAAGCCGAGCTGCTCGCTGCTGCGCGACGCTGTCGACTTTCAGCACCACGCCGTCGATCTCATAGGGCAGCGCTTCGCGCTGCGCTTCCCACTCGCGGCAGAATGCCAGCGCCTCCTCGATGTCGTCGCAGATCCGCGCGTTTCGGATTGACCTTGAAGCCGTGATGGCTCAGCCATTCGAGCGATTCCCAGTGGCTGTCGAAGATGGTGCCGGCCTTGCTCGTCGAGCAGGAAATAGGCGTAGATAATCGAGGCGCCGCGAGGCCGTGATGCCGGGCTCGAGCACGCGCAGCGATCCCGCCGCCGCATTGCGCGGATTGGCGAACCGGGTCAAGCCCGCTTCTTCGCGCTCGGCGTTCAGGCGTTCGAAGGCCTTGCCGGTTCATCACGACTTCGCCGCGCACTTCGAACGTCTGCCGTTCTCTCGACCCGCAGCGGCAGCGAGCGGATGGTGCGCGCGTTCTCCGTCACGTCCTCGCCCATCGTTCCGTCGCCGCGCGTGATGGCCTGCGTGAAGATAGCCGTCGCGATACCGCGCCGCCATCGAAAGCCGTCCATCTTCAGCTCCGCCACATAGCGGAACGCCGCGCCGCCCAGCAGCTCGCGCACGCGCGCGTCGAACGCGCGCAGTTCGTCTTCGTCGAGCGCGTTATCCAGACTCAGCATGGGCGAACTGTGCGCGACTTTCTGAAATCCTTCGCGCGGCTTGCCGCCCACGCGCTGCGTCGGCGAATCGGGCGTGACCAGCTCCGGATGCGCCGCCTCGATCGCCTGCAGCTGCCGCATCAGCGCGTCGTATTCGGCGTCGCTGATCTCGGGCTGATCGAGAACGTAGTACTGATATTCGTGATGGCGGATTGCTTCGCGCAGTTCTTCCGCTTCTGTGCGCGGATCGCTGGGAGAGGTCTTGGCGGACATTTCGCTATAATCGGTTGCTTCAGACGGCCCTAACCTTATCTCCACTACATTCCATCGTATCGGAATCATCTACAACCCTTTCGCCGGCGGACTGAAGGGGAGTAAGCGGGCGCGTCTGGACGACGCCGTACGGATTCTTCGCGACGCCGGCGCGCACGTGGAACTCTTTGCCACACCGGGCCCGAATCGGGCCGGCGAACTGGCGCGCGCGGGCCGTCGAGACGGGCTGCGATCTGATCCTCGCGGCGGGCGGCGACGGCACTATCAACGAGGCCGTCAACGGCATCGCCGGGTCGAAGGTCGCATTCGGCGTGCTGCCCGCCGGCACCGCCAACGTGCTGGCCAACGAAATCGGACTCGCCAATCGTCCCGATCATGCCGCGAAGCAACTGCTCGATGCCGTGCCGGTGCGCATCGCGCTGGGTGCTCTCGACCGGCCGGCACAGCCGCGCCGCTATTTCGTTCTGATGGCGGGCGTGGGCCTCGACGCGCGGATCGTCTACGAACTCGATCTGGATCTGAAGAGCAGGCTCGGCAAACTCGCCTACTGGCACGGCGGCTTCCGGCAGTTCGGGCGCCCCGTGCCGCGTTTCCATGTCACGGTGAACGGCCTCGAGTACTGCGCGAGTTTCGCACTGATCACGCGCGTGCGCAACTACGGCGGCGATTTCGAGATCGCCCGGCCGCGTGCGTCTGACCGACAACGATTTCGAAGTCGTCGTCTTTCAGAACAGCGAATGGCAGGACTATCTGCGCTTCTTCGGCGCAGTCATGACCAATCGCCTGCACAGCACGAGCGGCGTCGCCATCACACGGTCAACGCATGTTGCGATCACGTCTCCGGAAGACATGCGCATCTATATTCAGACCGACGGTGAAGCGGTGGGCGTGCTGCCCGCCACGATTTCCGCCGTCCCGAACGCCCTGACATTGCTCATGCCAAAGCGCTACGCTAATCGTCAGGTTTCCGTGTGAGATCGATTGCGCTGATTCTGCTCGCGGCTGCGCCGATGTGCGCGCAGGGTGTGGTGAAGAATGCAGCCGGACAAATGGTATCTCGCCCGCCGGTGCAGCCGACCAGCTTCGATTGCGCGGCCGACGGCACCGTGGTGAATTCGGCCACTGGTGAGCCGGTAGTCCGGGCGCGGGTCAACATTACAGCCGGCGATTACGCGTATTCGGCGGTTACGGATGGGTCCGGCAGTTGGGCGCTTGCGAACCTTGCCTGCACATCGGCGCAAATGCAGATCACCCGGGTTGGATTTCTGCAGGGGGGCGCCGCCCGCCAGACCGACGCCAGTCCGTTTCGCATATTGAGGCTGACTTCAGGGTCTCCGGTTCACGCTATCCGCACGGAGCTCACGCCGCAGTCCGTGGCTTATGGAAAAGTGGTCGACGATCAGGGCGACCCGGTGCAGAACGTCACGGTGTCTGCCATGAGTGCGCGTGTGGTGGATGGACGCGTACGGTTTCAGCCAGCAGGCGGGACACAGACGAACGACCTTGGTGAGTACCGCATCGCGAATCTCGCGCGGGGAAAGTTCGTCTTCTGTGCGCGGCCGCGTCAATCCGGCGGGCCGCAGGCGCAGAGCCCGCAAACGGTGCCCGCCGACAGCTGTTATCCCGGTCCGATCGATGGCGGCGCGGCGAGCGCGATGGACCTGCCAGCCGGCCGCGAAGCGAAGGTCGACTTCACGCTCGGTGAAGCGACCGCGGTGCATGTGCGTGGCGCCGTTACCGGTCTTCCGGAGGGACGCGGCACCGGGATTCGCATGATTCGACGCGGGAACGAAATCGGCAACGACTTGTCCGGCAATGTACGCGACGGGAAATTCGATTTCCGCGTACCTCCTGGCGCCTATACGATCGCCGCCGATTACTTCGAGAACGGCACGCGTCTTATGGCGCGTGTTCCGGTGGATGTGGGCGGCACCGACATCGACAACCTCGTCGTTCATCTGGAACCGGGCTTTACTGTGACAGGAGTCGTGCACGCAACGTCGCAGGCGGGGCGTGCAGCACCGCAGCAGTTCGGCATCTTTGTGCGCTCGTCCGATCAGACAGCCAGCGGCGGACAGGTGCGTTGGGATGCGGATCACGCTTCGTTCTCGATCACGGAGGTGACGCCTGGAAGTTATCGCCTTGTAATGAGTCCGCCCCCTCCTTTCTATGTGAAGAGCGCAACGCTGGCGGGACAGGACGTTCTGAACAACGAGATCCAGATTTCGCAGGCGGCCGGCCCCATCGACGTTCAGTTGCGCGATGACGGCGGCTCGATTGAAGGCGATGCCACCGACGGGAACGGCCAGCCTGTGCTTTCTTCTGTGATGTTGCTGCGCGGCAACATCAGCCTGGCGAATCTGATGGCTCAGACCGGCCACTTCAAACTGCAGAACCTCGCGCCGGGTGACTACACGATATGCGCCTGGGACGACCAAACCAACGTGCAGTACGCGGATCCGGACTGGATGCGACGAAACGCCACCGGCTGTCAGGCTGTATCGGTCACGGCCGGGCAGAGCCAGCAGATTAAACTCACGCAGCAGACAGCGCCCGAGTAGTTCCGAAACATTGTTATCATGAAGCCCGGGGGGTGATAACATGCTTCGAACTCAGATCAGCCTGGAAAAGGCCGATTACGACATGGCCAGAAAAGAGGCAGCCGCGCTGGGAATTTCGCTGGCTGAGTTCATACGCCGGGCGGTGCGCGAACGACTGCCGGTTCGTGGCGAAGGACCGTGGATGAAGTACGCGGGCTTTGTGGAATCCGGCAATCCGCATTCCAGTCAGTCGCTCGATGACATCGTCTATGGTGCGAAGGACTAAACACCGACCCGCGCGCCGCGAAGCGTGGCTGGACACTTCAGCGTTCATCGCGTTCCTTGATCGTTCCGACAGCTATCACGATATATTCAGGCGTCTGTTTGCGGCGCCTCCCGCGATTGCCACATCCGCACTTGTGATTGCGGAAGGTCACGGATGGTTCCTGCGGCGGTATGACAGGCGCCGCGCGATGCAGTTCCTCGCGTTTATCGACACATTGCCGGCTCTGGTGGTGCAGCCGTTCGACGCAGCGGAGCTCAAAAGCGTAAGGCGTATCCTGACGAAGTTCGATGATCAGAATCTGACACTGGCTGATGCTCATGGACTTGTCGTCATGCACGAACGCCGCATTTCTGTTTGCTGGTCGACAGATCGTCACATGGCTCTGATGGGCGCCGTTTTGCCTGTGACGTGAAGAATTACCGTAATGTCCTCCCCGCGTTACGTCGAGCTGCACGCCCGTTCGGCATTCAGTTTTCTGCGCGGCGCGTGTGTGCCGGAGGAATACGTGACGCTTGCCGCGTCGCACGGCAGCACCGCCATGGCGCTGACCGACGTCGATGGCGTCTACGGCTCCCCGCGGTTTCACATGGCCGCGAAGAAGACCGGCATTGCAGGCCCACGTCGGCGCGGAAGTCACGGCGAAGGACGGCGGGCGCTACACGCTGCTGGTCGAATCGCGCAAAGGCTATCAGAATCTCTGCCGCCTCATCACGCGCATGAAACTGCGCGCGGGCACCAAAATCCCGAAGCCCGGCAAAGGGCCCGCCGCCACGTTCGAGGACTTCGCTGAGTTCGCCGAAGGGCTGATCTGCCTCACTGGTGGCGACGAAGGCCCGCTCGCACGCGGCCTGAAAAACGGCAACGCGCCCGAAACTCTGGATCGCCTGACGCGCATCTTCGGACGCGACAACGTTTACGTCGAACTGCAGCGCCATTTCGACCGCGACGAAGAAGCGCGCAATCAGGCCGCCATGGAACTCGCGCGCAGCATGCAGCTTCCGCTGGTCGCCACCAACGGCGTCTGCCACGCCACCAGTGTGCAGCGCGAGGTGCTGGACGTCTTCACCTGCCTGCATCACAAGACCACGCTGGCCGAAGCCGGCCGCCTGCTGGCGCGCAACTCCGAGCGCCATCTCAAAAGCTCCGCGGAGATGGCGGAGCTGTTCGCCGATATTCCCGAAGCCATCGCCAACACCGAAGTCGATCTCGTCGCGCCTCGCGCTTCACGCTGGCCGATCTGGGCTATCAAGTTTCCCGACTATCCGCTGCCGCCAGGCGAAACCGTTTCGTCGTATCTCTGGAAGCTGACCGACGAAGGCGCGCGCCGCCGCTACCAGCCCTATCACGATCGCGCGCGGCAGCAGATCGAACGCGAACTGGAGCTCATCGACAAGCTGGAACTCGGCGGCTATTTCCTGATCGTCTGGGACATCGTGCGGTTCTGCCGAAGAGCAGGGCATTCTCTGCCAGGGCCGCGGTTCGGCAGCCAACAGCGCCGTCTGTTATTCGCTCGGCATCACCGCGGTCGATCCCGTCGGCATGGACCTGCTGTTCGAGCGCTTTCTCTCCGAAGAGCGCGGCGAATGGCCCGACATCGATATCGATCTGCCCAGCGGCGATCAGCGCGAGCGCGTCATTCAGTATGTCTACGAGCGTTACGGCCAGCACGGCGCGGCCATGACGGCCAACGTGATCACCTATCGCGGACAGCTGGCCGCGCGCGAAGCCGGCAAGGTGCTCGGCTTCGACGTCACCACGCTCGATAAGGTGTCGAGCCTCGCGCCGATGTGGGGTTAGCACGATCCGGAAGCACACAAAGACAGAAGCAGTTTCTCGAAGCCGGCCTCGATTTCGGCAACCACCGAGGTCCGCAAGTTCCTCGACATCGTCGTGGCGCTGCAGGACATGCCGCGCCATCTCGGCCAGCACTCCGGCGGCATGGTGATCTGCCAGGGACGCGCTCGACAGCGTCGTGCCGCTCGAACCCGCCTCCATGCCCGGCCGCGTCGTCGTGCAGTGGGACAAGGAAGACTGCGCCGATCTGGGCCTGATCAAGGTCGATCTGCTCGGCCTCGGCATGATGGCGGTGCTCGAGGACTGCCTCAAACTGGTGCGCAATCACTGGCGCGAGGAAATCGATCTCGGGCAGCTTCCCGCCGGACGATCCGGACGTTTACAAGACGCTCGCAGAAGGGCGATACCATCGGCATGTTCCAGGTGGAGAGCCGCGCCCAGATGGCGACGCTGCCGCGCATGAAGCCGAAGAAGTTCTACGATCTGGTCGTCGAAGTGGCGCTCATCCGCCCCGGGCCCATCGTGGGCAACATGGTGCATCCGTATCTCGCGCGCCGCGCGGGCAGGGAAGCGGTGGACGCGCTGCATCCGATTGCTGGAGCCGGTGCTCGAGCGAACGCTGGGCGTGCCGCTGTTTCAGGAGCAGCTGCTGCGGATGGCCATGATCGCGGCCAATTTCACCGGCGGCGAGGCGGAGGAACTGCGCCGCGCGATGGGCTTCAAGCGCTCGAAGCAGCGCATGCTGGAGATCGAAGACCGACTGCGCGCCGGCATGGCGAGGAACGGCATCACGGGCGAAGCGCAGGACCGCATCGTGCAGTCGATCACTTCGTTCGCGCTCTACGGATTTCCCGAATCGCACGCGGCCAGCTTCGCGCTGCTGGCCTATGCGAGCGCTTATTTCAAGTGCCACTACCTCGCCGCGTTCACCTGCGCGCTGCTGAACAATCAGCCGATGGGCTTCTACAGCCCGGCGGTTCTGGTGAAGGATGCCCAGCGCCACGGCCTGCGCGTGCTGCCGGTGGATGTCAACGTCTCCGAGTGGGACTGCACGATTGAATCCGCCGATGAGCAGCACGCGCTGCGTCTGGGTCTGCGCTACATGCGCGGGCTGCGCGCGGGAAACAGGGAGAGCCATCGCCGCGGGACAAACCTTTTCAGGACGTGGACGAACTGGCCCGCCGCGTCCCGGAACTGCGCAAAGACGAGATCGAAAAGCTGGCCGCCGCCGGCGCTCTGGCGAATCTCGGAACGGCGCACCGCCGCGACGCGTTGTGGAAAGCGGGCCGCGCCGGACGTCCCGTCGGGCCGCTGCTCGAAGAAGTTCCGGAAAACGCGCCGGAAGCTCCGCTGGATCGGATGACCATCGGCGAACGCCTGGCCGCCGATTACAACGGCACCGGCCTGACCGTCGGACGGCATCCGATGCATTTTCTGCGCGCCGCGATGAACGAACTCGGCGTCACGCCCGCAAGGGATCTGCCGAAAGTCCCGAACGGCGGACTGGTGCGCGTGGCAGGAGCCGTGATCGTGCGCCAGCGGCCGGGCACGGCGAAGGGCATCATGTTCCTCAGCATGGAGGACGAAACCGGCATCTCCAACGTCGTCGTGATGCCGGACATGTTCGCCGACCGCCGCATCGTGCTGGTGACTGAGCCATACTTGCTGATTGAAGGAAAAGTACAGAACGTGGATAATGTAATCCACGTGCTTGCGCGACGTGTCGAGCGGATTGAACCGCTCACGCCCGCTGTGAGTTCACATAATTTCAAATGAGACTTGGTCAACCGTTAACCGCGGGGCAGGCCCGCAGATCAGGACTGACTCAAACGCCCGCGCCGGAGCTTTCAGAGTTTGCGGTCCACGGAGAGCAATGAGCCCGAAGCGACTGGGCATCTACGGCTGGGGCATCGTCGCCCCGAAATCCCCGAATGTTGAAACGTTCCGCAGGAATCTGTCGTGCGCCGGTTCCTGGCTGCAGCCATTCGACGGATTCGGCCCCGACAACTTTCTGGTGGGCATGCCGGAGTTCGACTTCGCCGATTACGAAGACTGGATCAAAGTGCGGTTTGCGCCGCGCCACTACCAGAAGCTGAAGGAGAAGATGGGGCTGCCCACGCTTTACGCGATGGGGGCTTTCATTCAGTCGCTCGGGCAGAATCCCGGCATCGAGCAGGAGCTGCGCGAACTGGGTACACAGGCGCAGGTTTTTGTCGGCACGGGACTCGGCAGTCTGGATACGAACTACAAGGCCAGCATCGCTTACTACAAATCACAGTTGCGTTGGGATGCGTTCTGGGCCGCGCCGGAACGTAATGCCGAGCTGCGCAGTAATCGCGACGCACATCCGGATGCCCCGCCGGAAAGCGAAGCCGAGGAATGGAATCGCTACTGGATGGCGCGCTCTCCGGAACTGCAGACTTATCTTGCGGAACTCGCGGAGATCGACGGGCTGAACATACGCGAGGGCGACGTCGAAACCGCGAAGCTGGCTGTGATCCGCGAAAAGGAGAGGCGGCGCGTGAAGCTGGCGGAGAAGTGGAACACTCCCGAGCCGCCGTGGAACGTGACGGCCGACGTGATCTGGAATCTGCACAACACGCCCGCCGCGCAGATTTCCATTCTCACCGGAATCAAAGGCCTCGCCTTTGCGCCCGTGGCCGCCTGTTCCACATTCGGTGTTGCGCTGGGGCTCGCGGCGAACGCGATCCGCGCCGGCGACGCGAAGATAGTCGTGGTGGGTGCGACAGACGGACCGCCGCATCCGCTCACGGTCGGCGCGTTCTATAACGCCCGCGTGCTGTCGGCGAGCCGCGCGGTATCAGCGCCGCTGACCGGCCTGCAGGGCACGCATGTGGCGGGAGGCGCGGCCATCTGGATCCTCGCCGATTACGAATACATGCAGTCGAAAGGCTATAAACCCGTTGGCATGGAACCATTATCGGTCGGGATGAGTTCCGACGCCCACCACATCATCACGCCGTCGATCGAAGGTCCGAAGATCGCGATTCGCCAGGCTATAGAAAACGCCGGACTGACGCCCGACGAGATCGGCAGTTGGGACCTTCACGCCACCGCGACGCCGGGCGATTACAGCGAAGTGGCGACACTGCGATCCGTGCTTCCCGGTCTGGTGCTGATGACGGCGCGTAAAGGCACGTTCGGTCACGGCATGGCGGCGGGCAGTGGCTGGGAACTGACCGCGCAATACATGGGCTATGAGGAAGGCCGGCTTTATCCGACGCCGCTCGCCGAGGCGAATCTCAACCCGTCGATCGCCGAGGTGCACGACACTTTTGTTTTCGATCGCGCCTGCGATTTTCCGGCCAAGCCGAGCGGCAAGCTTTCCATGGGGATCGGCGGGATTAACGCCTGCGTGATTTCGCGGCCCTGGCCGGAACGCGTTGACCAGTGAACCGCTATTTCGCGGCGTTCTGAATGTTGCCGATCCAGAATTCATCGCCATTCTGATACACGGTGGCGGTGATCTTTTCGCCGACTGACATCTTCGCCAGATCTGCCTGGTCCTTCACCGGATAACCCATCGTCATCGCGGACATGAACCCGGGAATGTCTTCATGCTTGATCGTCGCCGCGTGACCGGCGGCATCGACGCCCATCACTTCCCCGCGCATCTGAAAATTCTTTGCTGGCCGCGGTGGACTTTGCGGCCTGCTGCGCGCACCCTGTGAGAAGCAGGACAATTGAGACGCAAATCAGTGCAATTCGATTCATCATGTAATTCGCTCTTTGCATTGTTACACTGAATTTTCCCCCTCAATTATGCTCTGGAGCAAGCTCTTCATCCCCACGTTGCGCGAGAACCCTGCCGAGGCGGAGGTCGCCGAGCCATCAGCTGCTGCTGCGCGCCGGCTACATCCGCCAGCTCGCCGCCGGCATCTACAGCTATCTGCTTCTCGCGCAGCGTTCCCTGCTGAAAATCCAGCAGATCGTGCGCGCGGAGATGGACGCCATCGGCGCGCAGGAATTTCTGCTGCCCGCGCTGAATCCGGCCGAACTCTGGCAGGAATCGGGCCGCTGGGACGTGATGGGCGACAACATGTTCCGCCTCAAAGACCGCTTCGGCCGCGATCTCTGCCTCGGCATGACGCACGAAGAGGTCATGACCGTCCATCGCGCGCGGCGAACTGCGCAGCTACAAGCAACTGCCGCAGATCTGGTATCAGATCCAGACCAAGTTCCGCGACGAGCCGCGCCCCAAATCCGGCCTGCTGCGCGTGCGGCAGTTCATCATGAAGGACTCGTATTCGTTCGACATGGACGCCGAAGGGCTCGACGTTTCCTACAAGAAGCACTACGATGCCTACCGACGAATCTTCGCGCGCTGCGGCCTCGACGTGATTCCGGTCGAAGCGCATTCGGGCGCCATGGGCGGCAGCCAGTCGATGGAATTCATGGTGGCTTCGGATGCGGGCGAGGATCTCGTCGTCAACTGCCCCGCCTGCCATTACGCGGCGAATCTGGAGAAAGCGGTTTCGCATGCCATGCCGCGCCGGCTATTGACGATCCCGACAGGCGACAGCCGCGCCCGAAGAGTTCCACACGCCTGGGCGGAAGACAATCGCCGAAGTTGCGGAGTTCACGCATCTGCCGCAGACGTCGCAGATGAAGAGCCTCGTCATGGTGGCCGACGGCAAGCCGGTGCTCGCGCTGCTGCGCGGCGATCATCAGCTGAGCGAAACGAAGTTCGCGGCGGCCGCGGGTGGAGCGCTCGAAGTGCGGCCCGCGCATCCGGCGAGATCAACGACTGGTTCGGCGCCGACCCCGGATCGCTCGGGCCCATCGGCATCACGAACATGCCGATCATCGCCGATCTCGCGCTCGAATCGCGCCGCAACATGATCGCCGGCGCCAATAAGAACGATTACCATCTGCGCAACGTCACGCCGGGGCGCGATTTCAAAGCCGAGTTCGTCGACATCCGGCAGGTGAATGCGGGCGACCGCGTGCACGAGCTGCGGCGGCGCGCTGAAGCTGCACAAGACCATCGAGGTCGGCCACATCTTCAAGCTCGGCTACAAGTATTCGGAGTCGATGGGGCTGCGCGTGCTCGACGGCAAAGGGCGACGAAGTCACGCCGATCATGGGATCGTACGGAATCGGCATCGAGCGCATTCTCAGCTCGGCGATGGAACAGAACCACGACGAAGCCGGCATGTTCCTGCCAGCGTCCATCGCGCCGTTTACCGTGATCGTGACGCCCGTGAACAACGCCGACGCCGCGCTGCGCGATGCCGCGCAGAAGATCTACGAAGAATGCATTGCCGTCGGCATCGACGCGCTCTATGACGATCGCGATGAACGGCCCGGCGTGAAGTTCAAGGATGCCGATCTGATCGGCGTGCCGTATCGCGTCACCGTCGGCAAGAAGCTGGCGCAGGGCGTGGTGGAGCTGATCGACGCGTAAGACACGCGCATCGCGCGATGTTCCCGCTGGCTGAAGCCGTGACTGAACTTCGCAAGGCGATCGACGCCGAGGTAGCCGCCGCCGTGTGGTCGGGAAAATAGATGAACTGGGAGGCGGTGCGGGCGCAGTTCCCCGCGCTCGA
Organism: Terriglobia bacterium; assembly: GCA_963709215.1. Classification (GTDB taxonomy): domain Bacteria; phylum Acidobacteriota; class Terriglobia; order Bryobacterales; family Bryobacteraceae; genus BOG-234. Next base: position 428,778 of record CAVPVO010000003.1, read on the forward strand.
AAACTGGACGTGGCTGAACACCGCGACCTACGGGCAGGTGCCCGTGCGCACCCGCGCCGCCGTCGATCGCCACTTCGCCCGGCGCGACGAAACCGCGTGCGCCGACTTCCTGAAGCTGGTTCGACGACGTCGACGAAATTCGCGCGCTGATCGCACAGCTGATCCACTGCTCGCCGGACGATATTGCTTTCGCGATGAATGCGGCATCGGCGCTGTCGCTGTTTCTGCTGCGGCATGGAATGGCACGAAGGCGATCGCATCGTTACGCTTGCGCGACGAATTTCCGAATCAGTATTACTGCGCAGCGTCGCTGGCGGATCGCGGGCGTGGAACTGATTCGGATGAACGAGATCAACTCGCTGCCCGGAGCGCACCCGCGCCGTACTCGTCAGCACCGTCAATTACTCGAACGGTTATCGGCCGGATGTCGCGACAATCTCGCAGCTGGCGCGGCGCGCCGGGGCATTGCTCTATGTCGACGGTACCCAGAGCGTGGGGGCGATGCGGTTCGACGTGCGCGCCATGAGATCCGGATATGCTGGCGGTGGACGGCTACAAATGGCTGCTCTGTCCGAATGGCGCGACGTTCTTTTATGTCTCACCGAAGCTGCGCCATACGCTGCGTCCGTCCGTGATCGGATGGCGCAGCGATGTGGGCTGGCGGTCTGTGGACGAGCTGCATCACGGCGCCGCATCGCATGCCTGAGGCCGCCGAAAAATACGAGGGCGGCATGCTCAATTTCCCGTCGCTCTACGGCGCGGCCGAATCGATTCGCATGATGCTCGAGCTCGGACCGGAATGTATCGAAAAGCGCGTGCTGGAACTGGCGGGAATGGCGGCGGACATGCTGCGGCGCCTCGGGGCTTCGATCCAGAACGATCACACGCACATTGTGGCAGCGCACTGGCCGGACCGCGATGCTTCGTTGCTGGCGAAGAAGCTTCAGGAGCAACGCATTATCGTGGCGGCCCGCCACGGCAATCTGCGCGTCTCGCCGCATTTCTATAACAACGAAGCGGATCTGGAAAAGCTGGAAGCAGCGCTTCGCGCCGCGGCGGTTGCCTAGCCGGCTGCTGAAAAACGCTTCTTGCCACTCCCTTACGGTCGCGGTTCGGAAAAGCAGGTGCTGATTCCGCAGGGGTTACTGAACCGCGCGCGTCAGCGAGCGGCAACGAAAAGAGCTTTTTCAGCAGCCTGCTAGCCGGGAGGCAAGCTCCTGATGGCATTCCGGAGCCGGTCTACAAGGCCTGCGTCCAGAGTGCGGTATTCCAGTCGCTGCTGAAGCGCCAAGTCGAAGGGTACCGCGCCGTCTCCCAGGGCACCGGCGCGATTCATCAGAATGGTGCGCTTGCCGGAGGCATGGGCAAGACCGAGCTCATAGAGCACATTCGGTCTGAGCCCGTCCAGCACTACGATCGCGTAGTCGCAACTCCTGATTCCATCCCGGATCTGGTGGCCGGTATCGCCCGGTATCCCTGTGCGATCCAGCCGCAGTGCAGAGTCACCAACACTGGCCAGTGCCGGCTCGATAACGAAGTCATACAGCGAGACGTGCTCTTCGCCGAAAGGCATGATCACGAAACAGCGACGGGGTATTGCCGCGAGCAGAACCGAGACCATCTCAGCCGCGAGTTGACGCATCGCATCCGGATCAGCGGGCGGAGAAGAAACCCACCGCGCGGCCGCAGCGTGATCGATCCGCAACATCTGCAGGAGATCGGCCTCATAAGACTGCCAGAATTGTCTGGAGGAGCCCTCGAAAACGGGAACAGGCAGCACGGGAATTTCCAGTTCCATGGCCAGCGCGGCTTCCTGCGCGGTGCCCGCTCGTCCAGCCACTGCGAGGAGACCTTCCAGCGACCGCACAAACGAAAAACGGCGAGCCTCGCGCGTTTTTCCACGGGCTCGCTTCAGAGTCCCGATCTGGAATCGCTCATCATCGCGCTGATCGACGCCGCTGATGACCACAGTTTCGATTCGTCCGTTGACTGCGTCTTGTCCACGGCGCGCCCGGATCTCCTGCTCCGCCGCGTTGACAATGTGCCAATCAGCCGCAAGGTCTTCAGGGAGCGTACCAGCTCGCTGACGTGTGCCGCCGCTGACTATCACGACGTTATCGTTCCTGGCCAGCTCGCGTCCGGCGGCCTGACAGAATATGACAGCTTCCGGAGGCAGGCCTTTCGAGCTGCCGCATACCCCAACGCGTCGCTGTGCGAAGAGCCGGTGAGTTGACATTCCGTTTTAAAAGGCCGCGGCCCTACTTCATTCCACTCAGTATCGACCCCACGATCCCTCCGACCACACCGCCTTCGGTGCGTTCTACTCTGGCGCTGGGCAGATACTCCGTCAGCGCGTGCGCCAGTTTGGAAATCGGCAGGGACTGTAACCAGACCCGGCCTGGGCCGGTCAACGCGGCCAGGAAGATGCCGTCGCCGCCGAAAATCATGTTGCTGATTCCGGGTATGCGCGCGATTTGGAAGCTCACGCTGGTCTGGAACGCGCCGACATGGCCGGGATGCACGCGCAGGGTCTCGCCGGCGTGAAGATCCTTGGTGATGACCTCGCCCGAGAGCTCGATCCAGGCTGTACCCGTACCGCCAATGTGCTGCAACCGGAAGCCATCGCCGCCGAAAATTCCCGCGCCCAGCGATTGTTGAAAGCCCACCCCGAGTTCAACCTGCGGAGTGGCGCAAAGGAAGCCGTGGCGATGGACCAGATATTCGTTTCCATTGCCCACCGGGACAGGCAAAATGTGACCCGGGACCTTGGTGGCGAAGGCGAGTTCTCCGGGCGCTCCCTGGGCGCGATACTCGGTCATGAAAAGGCTTCCGCCGCCGGCGACCCGCCGAATCGCGCCGAAGAAACCGCCGCCGCCCGCCATCTGCGTATGCGTCGTCATCTGAATCGACGCGCCCATCCAGGAAAGCTCACCGGCCTCGGAGATGATGGCTTCGTTCGGCTCGAGGATGAATTCGAGCACCGGCATTGTGGTGCCGATAACATTGCTCTGCATGCGTGCCTCCTTGTCCGCTCAGGATACTAAGCCTGCTTCCGCGGGTTCATTCGCAGCGCCGGGTGCAAGCTCTTCCAGCGTACGGTTTTCCGTATCGATCCCGAATATCAGCACGGCTACGGCCTGCAGCACCAGTAGTCCGCCGAAGAATTCGAGTATCAGTGCAATGCCTCCACGCTGATATGCCCACACCGTGAACCATGGCACGATTGCCGCACCCGCGCGGCCGGCCGTCATCGCCACGCCGGCGCCGCGCAGCCGGTATTCGGTCGGAAACAGTTCCGGCACATAGGACGCGAGACCGAGCGCAACCACCAGATAGAGCGCGAGAAAAAGAAAGAATCCGATCAGCGTCGCCATCTGAACAGAACCTGCCTGTGCATATGCGACGCCGAGTATTGCCGAGATCGTTGACGCCGCAGCCAGACTCACGCGCCGTCCCACGCGGTCCGCGAGAAAACAGGCGATGAGCGGCCCCAGCGGCACACCGAGCGACATGAGCATCGTGTAGCGCAGGGATTCCTTCACCCCGAACCGCTCCATGACCATGAATGTCGGCAGCCAGGTCAGAAATCCATAGAGCACGACGTTGATCGTGACATCCACCAGACTGCCCAGCAGCGTGCGGCGTATCACGGCTCTGGAAAACAGAATGCGCAGGGGAACATTCCGCACCGCTGCTTCGCTCACAGGGGCCGTGCGCGGCGCAGGCAGTGGTTCGCGGAATTCCGCCTCTACGTCCCCAATGATACGGTCGGCTTCTTCCGCGCGGCCCACGCTCTCCAGCCAGCGTGGCGATTCCGGCATCTTGCGGCGCGCTCTCCACACGATCAGAGCGCCGATGCCGGCCAGCCCGAACATCGGCCGCCAGCCGAACTTCGGAATCACAAAGTAGCCGGCGAGCGCGGACACCGTGACGGCGCTGTCAGTGATCAGCGCGAGCCATGCCAGCCAGCGGCCACGCCGGCCGGGCGGGACGAATTCCGTGAGCGTCGCATAGCCGATAACGATCTCCGCACCAAGCCCGAGGCCCATTACCAGACGAAACGCGATCAGCCAGTGCATCGACGGAGCCAGCGCCGCCGCCATCGACGTCACGCCGATGATCACCAAATTCACCTGATACGTGAAGCGCCGGCCATAGCGATCGCCCAGCACGCCCGCGAGGAAACTCCCGATCAGCATGCCGAGGAATGTCGCCGACACAAACTGCGCGTTGAGGTCGAGCGTCGACCAGTGCGATGCCGTCAGCGCGCCCAGCACACTGCCCTGCAGCATGGCGTCGAAGTAATCCAGAAACATGCCCGCGCCAATCAGCAGCAGAATGCGGCGATGAAAGGCGCAGACGGGAAGCCGGTCGAGCCGCTGCGCTGCCGTATATCGGGGGGTTCCGGACAAACGAGTAGTATAGGACGATCCGGTGCCGGTACCCGCCCGTGGTTCCCCGGCACGCAGCCGTTGCTAAAGTTGAAGTTCCCTGTTCCGTCTCCCTTCGTAGGTGAGCCGGGTTGACGAGACGTAATCCTCCAGACAAATTTCTATGGCGATTCATGTTGCGCTGAATCACAAGACCGAATACCGGTACGACCGCAGGATCAATCTCGGCCCGCAGGTTGTGCGGCTGCGCCCGGCCCCGCACTGCCGCACTCCCATCCTTTCTTATTCGCTGAACATCGAGCCGGGCGGACACTTCATCAACTGGCAGCAGGATCCGCAGGGGAACTATCTGGCGCGTCTGGTGTTTCCCGAACCGACGACAAAGTTCCGCGTCGAAGTCGACCTCGTAGCCGAGATGTCGGTCTACAACCCGTTCGACTTCTTCCTCGAGCCGGACGCGGAGAACTATCCGTTCGCGTACGACGCTGCGCTGAGCCGCGATCTGCGCCCGTTTCTCGAAATTGAACCGGCCGGGCCCAGGCTCAAAGCCTGGCTGAATCAGGTTTCACGCAGCAAAATCCGCACCATCGATTTCCTGATCAACCTCAATCAGCGGCTGCAGCGAGACATCGGCTACGTCATCCGCCTCGAGCCGGGTATTCAAACCTGCGAAGAAACGCTGACGAAACAGTCCGGCTCCTGCCGCGACTCGGCGTGGCTGCTGGTGCAGATTCTCCGGCATCTCGGACTTGCGGCGCGCTTCGTGTCGGGCTACCTGATTCAGCTCACGCCCGACGTGAAGCCGCTCGAAGGTCCCGCGGGCGCCGCGGCCGACTTCACCGATCTTCACGCCTGGACCGAAGTTTATCTGCCGGGCGCGGGATGGGTCGGGCTGGATCCGACATCCGGGCTGTTTGCGGGCGAAGGCCACATCCCGCTGGCATGTACGCCCGATGCGAGTTCCGCCGCGCCGATCTCCGGTCTTCTCGAGGAGTGCGAGACGGAATTCGGACATCAGATGTCCGTGCATCGCATCTTCGAATCGCCGCGTGTCACCAAACCTTATACCGAAGAGCAGTGGCAGGAGATCGTGTCGCTCGGTCACATCGTGGACGCGAATCTGCAGGCTGGCGACGTGCGGCTCACCATGGGCGGCGAGCCGACGTTCGTCTCGCTCGACGATCCCGACGGCGACGAGTGGACCACAACCGCGCACGGACCCAACAAACGGCGGCTCGCGGTGGATCTGCTGATGAAACTCCGGGCGCGCTGGGCTCCCGGCAGTACTGCTGCATTTCGGACAAGGCAAATGGTATCCGGGCGAGCCTCTGCCGCGCTGGGCGCTCGGCTGCTACTGGCGCAAGGACGGAGTGCCCATCTGGGAGGATGCATCCCTCATCGCCGAGGACAACAAGGACTACGGATACAACGCTTCGGACGCGCGCCGTTTTCTCGAAGCGCTGACGCGGCGGCTCGAAGTGGATGATTCCCACATCATGACCGCGCTTGAGGACGTCTTCTACTACCTGTGGAAGGAACGCAGGCTGCCGGTCAACGTCGATCCGCTGGATTCGAAACTGGAAGACCCGATCGAGCGCGCGGGGCTGGCGCGTGTGTTCGAAGAAGGCCTCGGCAAGACCGTCGGGTATGTGCTGCCCCTGCGCCGCGTGCCGATGCCGTCCGGGGCGCCGCAGTGGTCGAGCACGCCGTGGTTCGTGGCATCGCAGCGGCTTTTTCTCGATCCCTGGGGATTCGCCGATGGGATACCGGCTGCCGCTCGAATCGCTGCCGTGGACGAGGCCCGAAGACGTGGAGTGGAGCTTCGATCCCGATCCCTTCCAGCAGCGCGACAAGCTGCCCGACAGGCCTACGCGCAAGCGCCAGATATTCACCGCCCAGAAGACCGAAAACAAGCACGCCGCGCAGGCCAGACGCGCCAAAGGCGGAACCCCGCGAAGCCGCCCGAAAAGGGAACTTCGTCGCCCTGGGTCTCGCGTCCCGCGCTCTGCGTGCAGGTGCGCGAAGGCAAGCTCTACCTCTTCATGCCGCCGGTCGAGTATCTCGCCGACTATCTCGATCTGGTCGCCGCCATCGAAGACACCGCCGCCTGCATCTGCAGATGCCCGTCGCCATCGAAGGCTACACGCCGCCGTACGATCCGCGCATCGCCGTGCTCAAAGTCACTCCCGATCCCGGCGTCATCGAAGTCAACATCCAGCCCGCCGCGTGCTGGGACGAACTGGTGGCGCAACACCACCGACCTCTATGCGCCTGGCGCGCGAAGCGCGTCTGGGCACGGAAAAGTTCATGCTCGACGGCACGGCACTCCGGCACCGGCGGCGGCAACCACGTCGTCATCGGCGCGGCGACTGCCGAAGACAGCCCGTTCCTGCGCCGCCCCGATCTGCTGCGCAGCCTGGTCGGTTTCTGGCAGAACCATCCGTCGCTGTCGTATCTGTTCTCGGGGCTGTTCATCGGCCCCACCAGCCAGCATCCGCGCGTCGATGAAGCGCGCATGGACAATCGCTCTACGAACTCGAAATCGCTTTCAGCCAGGTGCCCGACAAGGACCACGGCAACATCGCGCCATGGCTGGTCGACCGCATTTTCCGCAATCTGCTGGTCGACATCACCGGCAACACGCACCGCACCGAACTGTGCATCGACAAGCTCTATCCGCCGGATTCGAGCTTCTACGCGTCTCGGGCTGGTGGAGTTCCGCGCGTTCGAAATGCCGCCGCATGCGCGCATGAGCCTCGCGCAGCAGCTGCTGGTGCGGGCGCTGATCGCGCACTTCTGGCAGACCCTGGGGCAGCAATCCCGGCGGCGCAGGCTCGTGCCTTGGGGGACAGCTCTGCACGACCGCTTCATGCTGCCGCACTTCATCGAACTCGATTTCGAAGACGTGCTCGAAGAACTGAGCGACGCCGGTTATCCGTTTCAGAAGGAGTGGTTCGCGCCGCACTTCGAATTTCGTTTCCCGGCGATCGGCTCGGTCACGAAGCGCGGCATCACTCTGGAACTGCGCAGCGCCCTCGAGCCGTGGAACGTTCTGGGCGAGGAAACATCCGCGGGCGGCACCGCGCGCAACGTCGATTCCTCCGTCGAACGGCTGCAGGTCAAGGTCACCGGCATGATCGAGGCAGCGCTTCATGCGTGCTGTGCAACGGCCGCCGGGTGCCCCTGCAGCCAACCGGCATTCCCGGCGAATCCGTGGCGGGTGTCCGCTATCGCGCCTGGCAGCCGCCGTCGTGTCTGCATCCCAATATTCCGGTTCATTCGCCGCTGGTGTTTGATATCGTGGACACATGGTCGGGGCGGGCAATCGGGGGCTGCACGTATCACGTGTCGCATCCCGGCGGCCGCGCGAACGAACAGTTTCCTGTGAACGCGTATGAAGCGGAGAGCCGCCGTCTGGCTCGATTCAGCGCCATCGGCCACACGCCGGGTCTGATCGCCACGCCGCCCGAAGAACGCAATCCGGGTTTCCCTTTCACTCTCGATCTGCGGAGACCTGCGGCATTATCCTCATGACCCCTCTGCTGACGGCCCTGAACTCGACTGCGGGGCTGGCCCGCGGCTAGCGGCCGCAATGAGCCTGTCCGCTGACACTCTCGCGACTCCACTCATAGGGAACTATGCTCCCGTGGAGGGAATCTACGACGAGATGATGTCCGCGCCGGGCGTTTTCCGCCCGCACTGGGACGAATACGCCGCTTCGCTTTCCTCGCTTGGCGCCGAAGAAATGGCGCGCCGCTGGCAAACCGCGCGGCAGCGCATCCGCGAGAACGGCGTCACCTATAACGTCTACGGCGATCCGCTGGGCATGGATCGTCCGTGGAATCTCGATGCCATCCCGCTGCTGATTTCGCCCACCGAATGGCGCGAACTCGAAGCCGGTCTCATCCAGCGCGCGCGGCTGCTCAACTGGATTCTCGCGGACCTTTACGGGCCGCAACGGCTGCTGCGCGGCGGGCATCTGCCGCCCGCCGTCGTGTTCGCCAACCCCGGATTCCTGGCGTCCGTGCCACGCGCTTCCTGTCCCGGACGACGCATTCCTGCATCTGCTCGCCGTTGATCTCGCGCGCTCCGCGGATGGCCAGTGGTGGGTGCTCGCCGATCGCACCCAGGCGCCCTCCGGGGCCGGCTATGCGCTCGAGAACCGCATCGTGCTGGCGGAAACGTTCCCCGATCTCTTCCGCGAATTCCGGGTGCAGCGTCTGGCGTCGTTCTTCCGCTCGCTGCGCAATAACATGCTGCGCCTGTCGACGTCGATGCGCAGCAATCCGCGCGTGGTGCTGCTGACGCCGGGCCCGCTCAACGAAACCTATTTCGAGCACTCCTATCTCGCCCGCTATCTCGGCTTCACTCTGGCGCAGGGCGGCGATCTCACGGTGCGCGACAGCCGCGTGTTTCTCAAAACGCTCGAAGGCCTGAAGCAGGTCGACGTGATTCTGCGCCGCGTGGACGGCGATTTCTGCGACCCGATCGAACTGCGCTGCGGATTCCTACCTCGGCGTCGCCGGACTGGTCGAAGCGGTGCGTGCGGGCAATGTGCTGGTTGCCAATGCGCTCGGCAGCGGCCTGATCGAAACGCCCGCGTTCATGCCGTTTCTGCCGGGCCTGAGCCGGCAGTTCCTCGGCGAGCGGCTGAAGCTGCCTTCCGTCGCCACGTGGTGGTGCGGCCAGGAGAGCGCGTTCCGCTATGTCCGCGACCATCTCGACTCGCTCGTCATCAAGCCAGCCTTCCCTGCCCTGAATGACGGAGCCGGTGTTCGGCGGCAAGCTGAGCGAAGAGGAGCGCGCGAAACTACTGGAGCGGATGCATGCGCGGCCGTGGAATTATACCGGCCAGGAGCTGCTGCATCTTTCGACGGCGCCGGTCTGGTCAGGAAAACAGCATTGCCGCGCGGCGCGTAGTGCTGCGCGTTTTTGTCGCGGCGGCCGGCGATTCCTGGGTTGTTATGCCCGGCGGACTGGCGCGCGTTTCGCCTTCGCTCGATACGCCGGTTGTCTCCATGCAGCGCGGCGGCGGCAGCAAAGACACCTGGGTGCTCTCCGATGCGCCCGGTCGATCGCTTCAGCATGCAGCGCCCGCGCGATCAGCCGGTAGCGCTCAACCGCGGCGCCAGCGATCTGCCCAGCCGCGCCGCCGACAATCTCTTCTGGCTCGGCCGCTACGCCGAACGCTGCGAACATCTGGCGCGCGTGCTCCGCTGCATGCTGGTGCGCGTCACCGGCGAGTTCGCCGCCAGCTCGAACAGCGGCGGCTCACCAGCGCCGAATGGAAATCCCTGCTGAAGCTCCACGCCACTCTGGAAACTGAAGATTCGCGCATGGACGTGGACGATCCGCAGGGCCATCTCGATCTCGCGCACGAGTTCGAGCAGGAGATTCTTTCGCTGATCTTCGAGGAACAGCGCCGCGACAGCCTCTACGCGAACCTGATGCGCACCTCCCGCAACGCGGCTTCGGTGCGCGACCGTCTGTCAAGCGATCTGCTTCGTTCCATCAGCCATCTGGGCGGCGTCGCGCGCATCGACGGCAGCACCGCCGTGGGGCTATGTCTCGCCCGGCGACGCGCTGGCCGTGCTGAACCGCTGCATCGGGACGCTGTCCTCGCTGCGCGGCATGGAGCTCGAAAACATCACGCGCGGTCCGGGCTGGCATTTTCTCTCCGTCGGAAGGCGCATCGAGCGATCCGTTCACCTGGTCAGGCTGTTCCGCGAGGTGATCGTCCCGCTTTCCGCCGATACGTGGCCGATGCTCGAAATGCTTCTTGAAGTCTGCGACAGTTCGATGACATACCGCACGCGCTACTTCACCACCATTCAGGCCGCGCCGGTGCTGGATCTGCTGATGAACGACGAATCGAATCCGCGCTCCCTGGCTTTCCAGATCCGCGATCTGTCCGACCACTGCGCTTTCCTGGCCCGCACCCTGCAGGGCGCGGAATGGCCCGGCGCCCGGCAGCGCAAGGTGGAAGAGGCCGCGGAAGCCCTCTTCGAGGCGGACGTGGAATGGCTCTGCCAGCCGGACGCGCGCGGCTTCCGTTACGAACTCGACCGCCTGCTCGCCGCCATGGACTCCACGCTGCCCGGCCTGTCCGACGCCATCACCAACACCTGGTTCAGCCACGCCGAGACGGAGCGCTCTACGTAACTGAACGACATGATATACCGCGTACGCCACATCACGACCTACGAATACGAAGATCCGGTTTCGGTCTCGCATCACATCCTGCGCCTGACCCCGCACAATTCGCAGCGCCAGACCTGCCGGCAGGCAGATATTACGATCACGCCGCAGCCGGCCAACCGGAGTCAGCATGTCGATTACTTCGGCAACGCCACCATCACCTTCACACTACTTGAGCCGCACGACCGGCTGATTATCGAGGCTGTCAGCGAGATCGATGTCACCGTTCTGAACCCGCCCGATCCCGCGCAGTCTGCGCCGTGGGAGAGCGTTCGCGATCTGCTGCCGTTCGCCCGCACCGACGAAGAGCTGAACGCATGCCAGTATGTCTTCGATTCGCGGCGCGTGGCCGCGCGGCCGGAACTGGCGGACTATGCCCGCGAGTCCTTCCCCGCCGGACGGCCTCTGCTCGAAGCCACGCTCGATCTGACGCGCCGCATCAACCACGATTTCCGCTTCGACAGCAAAGCCACCGAAGTCAGCACGCCGGTCGAGACGTTCTTTGAGAAACGCCGCGGCGTCTGTCAGGATTTTTCACATCTGCAGATCGCCTGCATGCGCTCTCTGGGGCTGCCGGCGCGCTACATCAGCGGATATCTGCGCACCACTCCCCCGCCCGGACGGCCGCGGCTGATCGGCGCCGACGCTTCGCATGCCTGGTGCGCGGCGTGGAGCCCCGGAGCGGGCTGGGTGGACTTCGATCCGACGAACAACTGCGTGCCCTCGGACGGACACATCACGGTAGCCATCGGCCGGGACTACAGCGATGTCAGTCCTGTTTATGGCGTCCTGCTGGGCGGCGCGCATCACGAACTCGATACGGGCGTCGACGTGATGCCGCTGGGCTCTCTGTAGGCTTCAATCCTCAGCAACGGTGAGCGGGCCGACGCCCAGTGTCCGGTTCCTTACGTGGCCCCGCATTTGCTTGGAGTGGGCCGTGCTGATCCGACTGGGCTACGATATCGAACTCCAGCTTTTTACCCCGACGACCGTCATCGCCGTACTGAATGTTCATCCCTCGCGCATTCCCGACCTGCGGGAGCCGGACGTTATCGAGATTTCGCCGGACGCCGCGCAGGATAAGTATCTCGATGCTTTCGGCAACATCTGCACGCGCATTGCAGCACCGGCGGGGCCTCTTCGCCTGCTCAATAACACGTTGATCGAGGACTCGGGCCAGCCCGACGCAGTCGACTGGGATGCTCCTGCCTTACCTGCAGAGAAACTTCCGGCCGATACCGTGCAATTTCTGCTGGCGAGCCGCTACTGCGAGGTTGACCGGCTCTCCGAGCTCGCCTGGGGACTGTTCGGCAACATTCCTCCCGGCTGGGCCCGGGCACAGGCCGTCTGCGACTGGGTCCACGACTACGTGACCTTCGGTTACGAATTCGCGCGCCCTACCAAGACCGCACTCGACGTTTACGACGAACGCCGCGGCGTCTGCCGCGACTTCCAGCATCTTGCCATCAGCCTCTGCCGGGCGCTGCACATGCCCACCCGCTACGTGACCGGATATCTCGGCGACATCGGCGTCCCTCCCGGCGGACCCATGGATTTCGCGGCGTGGTATGAGGTATGGCTGGGCGACCGCTGGTGGAGCTTCGATGCCCGCAATCATCAGCCGCGCATCGGACGCGTCCCGATCGCGAAGGGCAGGGATGCGGCGGACGTCGCCATCACGACGTCCTTCGGATCCACTGCCCTGAACCGATTCTTGGTTGTCACTGAAGAAGTGACAGGGGCGTCCACGGGCGCGGAACCGCTTCTGCACGCTGTCGCGGGCAGCAACTCACCGAGATGGTGAACTGACAGCTTTCAGATAGCGATAGAAAAAGTCGACGCCTTCGTAGAAGGAACTCACCCGCAGGCGCTCATCTTTGCCATGCGCGCGCACATCGTCGCGGTCAATGGCTTCCTCCCCGATGCCGTAGCTTGGCATGCCCGCCGCGAAAGTGTATTTACTGTCGGAAGCGCCGGTTTCCATGTCGACCACCACCGGAGCACCGGGCCACAGCGCATCTGCCACCCTTTCCAGCGGCTTAATGATGTCGGCCCGCGGCGGTCCGGGCAACGGTCCCGCCTTCGCATCGGCTGACCCGTCCCGATTCAGTGAACCAACATACTTAACTTCGACCCTGGGGTCCGCGACCACCCGAACGAGCTCCTGACGCACGGACTCCGGCGTGTGCCCCGGCAGGATGCGGCAGTTGATCAGCGCCTGCGCCGTCTGCGGCAGGGCGTTGTTTGCATGCCCCGCGTTCAGCCGCGTCGCCACGCAGGTGGTCCGCAGCAGCGCGTTGTAGTGAGGATCCGCGGAGACCCGCGCAATCGCCGCCTGATCGGGAGGTGTGCGCAGCATGGCCTGCATGTCCGCGCCGCTCTGCCCTTTTTCATGCGCCGCGAGTCCTTCGAAGTAGGCTCGCGTCACGCCGTTCAGCTCGAAAGGAAACGTATAGTGCCCGATCTTCTCCAGCGCCTCAGCCAGCCGATAGATCGCGTTCTCCGGCACCGGCAGCGAGCTGTGCCCGCCCGGATTGGTGACAGTCAGCTGAAAATCGGCGTACAGTTTTTCCGCCGCGGCGACTTCCACGTCGACCGGCTTGCCTTTGTCGGTCACGACGCCGCCCGCGTCCGCATTCAGCACGAACTCCGCATCAATCAGATCGCGGTGATTCTTCAGGAGCCAGTCCACGCCGTTCGCGGTGCCGCCTTCTTCATCGGAAGTGAGCGCAAGGATAAGATCGCGCGCAGGCTTGTACCCTTCTTTTTTGAAGCGGATGAACGTGGTCACCATCATGGCGTCCTGCGACTTCATGTCCTGCGTGCCGCGCCCGTAGAAGTAGCCGTCCCTTTCGACGAAACGGAACGGGTCGGTCGTCCAGTCCGAGCGCAGCGCTTCGACAACATCGAGATGGCCCAGGAGCAGGATCGGCTTCGGTATCGTCGCTTGTGAACCGCCCGCAGGCCCGCGCAGCCGCGCCACAAGGTTGCCTTTGTCTGGACGGCCCGGCGGAACGAGTACCTGCACATCGCCCGCCGCATATCCGGCATCGAGCAGCCGCTTCGCCATGGCGCGGGCAGCGGCCGTGTTGTCGCCCGCGGAATCGGTCGTATTGATTTCGATCAGTTCGCGGAAGATATCGCGCGCGAGGCCGCGCGTCGCATCGTCCAGCTGCGCAAATCCTGAAACGGCGAGACAGCCGGCGATGATGAAAGCGATAATCCCGCGGGTCACCTTACCAATATAGAGGGCGGGTTCAACGAACAATAGGTACGATGCACGCCAAAGCAATGATGGCTGACAACGGTGAGCTTAATTAAGCGCTGCACAGTGGCCGCATCGGAATTGGCGGCGCGAAGGCCCGGGGGGATTCCCTCGCGGGTCGCGGCTTATTTCTTTTTTGCCGCGATCAACGCGTCGATGGTGGCCTGGGTAATCGGGTGGTACACGGGCCGAGCCTTGTCGTAGATCGCGGCGGCACGCTTCGGGTCCATCGCTTCATAGAGCGGCTTGACGTATTTGCGCCGCCCGACCGTCATCAGAAATTCTTCCAGCCGGGGATACGCCGGCTCATAGTGGTTGCGCACCGCCATCAGCAGCCACTGATCCAGAATCTCGTCGTTGCCGGTCTGCGTAAAATGCCAGGACGTGTCGAGACGGCGCATGTGCGGCGCATCCAGCTTCTCGGGCAGCCCGCGCAGGAAATGCAGCCACTCCTGTGTGCTCCAGGCGCCGGTGTCGATCTTCCCGCCCTTCAGCCAATCGGCAATCTCACCGTCGACGTGGCGGAAAAGTTCTGAGACCGGTGCCTTTGCCGACTCCGGCAGCCCCGGCTGGTAAACCCACTCCTTCACATCAACGCTCGGCGGGGCGGCTTTGGTCTGCGGGTCGGGCACAAACAGGTGGCCCCGCATGTAATCGAGTGACTCCGCCGTGGTGATGCTCTGGAACGCGAACTGGTCGAAGTACGATTTCAGATACGCGTCGAAGCGCGCGCGCCCGAACGCCAGCTCGAGCTGCCGGAGAAACAGCGCGCCTTTTTCGTATGGCACCTGGGTCGCGCCGTCGTCCGGATCGCGTCCCGCCAGACTGATGTGCAGAATCTGGTCGGCCGGCGGATGTGTCTTCAGCTCGTCCAGCAGTTCCTGATAACCAAGCGAGGCTTCCATCTCCGCGCGCTCGGCGCCGTAGAGCTCCTCGATAATGCGCCGCTCGATGTAGACCGTATAGCCTTCGTTGAGCCAGAAGTCGCTCCAGGTTGCGTTCGTCACCAGATTGCCCGACCACGAATGCGCCATCTCGTGCGCCACCAGCGACACGAGGCTCTTGTCGCCCGCGATGATGGTCGGCGTGACGAAAGTCAGGCGCGGATTCTCCATACCGCCGAACGGGAAGCCGGGGGGCAGAACCAGCACATCGTAGCGGCCCCAGCGATAGGGGCCGTAGAGCCTCTCCGCCGCTTCCAGCATCTTCTCCATGTCGGCGAATTCGGCGGCAGCCTTCGGCAGAATCGAGGGCTCAGCCCAGACGCCTGTGCGCGGACCGGTCGACTGGAATGCGAGATCTCCCACCGCGAGCGCGATCAGGTAAGGCGGAATCGGCTGGTCCATTTTGAAATGGAATTCGTTCGGTGTCTGCGAAACCTCGTGTGCGGCGCCCATGACCGCCTTCAGGCCCGCAGGTGTATGGACGCGAGCTTCAAAGGTCACCCGAATACCCGGTGAATCCTGAAGCGGAATCCAGCTGCGGGCGTGGATGGCCTGCGACTGTGTGTAAAGGTACGGACGCTGTTTTCCCGCCGTCTGTTCCGGCCTGAGCCATTGCAGAGCCATGGCGGTCGGGTCGGTCGAATAACGAATCTTTACGAACTTCGTGTCGGGCGCGAGGTTTATACGAATAGGCGCACCCAGAATTTTGTCGGCATTGCCGATAATGAACGGCGTTTCGCGGTACTTCGTCCCATCGGCGGAGATTTCGGTTTCATCGATCTGGAGGGCGCGGGAGTCGAGGATAAGCGGGCTGGCTGCGCGGCCCGCGCGGTCGATGGTAAGGACGGCAACCCCTTGAATCGTTTGCTGTTCGAAGACCACGGTGAGGTCCAGACTGAGATGCCGGACGCGTACTTGATCCGGGTTTGCGTAGGAATGGATGTCATGCGCGATACTGGGGAGAACCGGGTCTTTAGTATTTGTTGAGCAGGAGGTCATAACGGCAGCCAGGGCGGACAGAACGTAAACACGGGAGGGAATCGGAGTCAAATCCGATTATCGCCAAACGCCGTAGGCCAAGTATCCGAGTCCAGATATCCAAGTGACGATATCGGCACCAAAGGATCGCAACAAAGCTGTAACCCCGATCCCCGAGGGGACATCTCGATTTGAATAGTGGAGCACTTCTGATCTCAAAAAACATTTCCGCACTGATCGTATTCTCCGGCTTCCTGCTGATTCAGGGGAACCTGCCGGCCCAGGGCAGCTCCGATGCCGGTCCCAGCGCCGCGCCCTCATCGACGCCGGCAGCACCGGCGCCAGCCCCGGTTGAAGTGCCCGCGCAGCCCGCGCGTGCCATTCTGCCCGGCGACCCCGGATCCACGCAGGATAAGCGCATCGCGGGCATATTGCCTAATTACCGCACGGCGGACAACACGCAGCCGTACGTTCCCCTCACCACAGGTCAGAAATTCAAGATCGCCACCAAGGATACTTTTGATTACCCATCTTACGTGCTGGCGGGCGCCTTTGCGGGCATTTCACAACTCGACAACAGCAATCCGGAGTTCGGTCAGGGCGCAAAAGGATATGCCAAACGCTATGCAGCGGGCATCGCCGATCAGGACATGGGCAACTTCATGACGGAGGCCATCTTCCCCACGCTGCTGCACGAAGATCCGCGCTATTTCCGCAAAGTGAACGGTTCGGTCAAGAGCCGGTTGTTATGGGCGGTTGAGCGCATCGTGGTCACGAAGACGGATTCGGGCGGCTCGACGTTCAACTTTTCTGAGTGGCTGGGTAACGGCACGGTGGCCGCGATCGGCAACGCATACTACTCGGGTGAGCGAGGCTTCGGTTACACGATGCAGCGCACGGTGACGCAGGTGGGGACCGACGCTATCTCGGATGTGCTGAAAGAGTTCTGGCCGGACATTAAGCGGCACTTCTCGAAGAAGAGATCCGCAATCGCGAACGCTGATTAATCGTCAGTTCTCAGTCATCAGTTCTCAGTTAAAAACAAGACCGGCGTAGCCAGCACCTTCAACTGAAAACTGATGACTGTTAACTGACGACTGTTTCTATTCTTCCTTCGTTACGTTGACGGTGATTTCCGCCGGCACCTCGCGGTGCAGACGAATGGTCACCTTGTGTTCGCCCAGCGTGCGGATCGGCTCGTCGAGAACGATCCTGCGCCGCTCCACCGTGTATTTCTGCGCGGCCAGTGCGTCGGCAATATCCGCCGCCGTTACTGAGCCGAACAGCTGATCGTTTTCGCCGGCCTTGCGCGTGATGGTTACCGTAACGGACGCCATCAGTTTTGCCAGTTCCTGTGCTTCACCGACCTGCTTCGCTTCGCGCCGCAGATGCGCCTGCTTCTCCTGCTCGACGATCTTCCTGTTTGAATCCGTCGCCGCAACAGCCAGCTTCCTGGGCAGCAGAAAATTGCGCGCATAACCGGCCGCGACTTTCACCACATCGCCGCGGCTTCCGAGTTTGTCGACATCTTCCCGAAGAATAATTTCCATGGGTGATTCCTCTGTTACGTCTTTCTAGAGAGCCGCGTAGGGCAGCAGGGCGATGTTACGCGCCTTGAGAATGGCGTCGGTCAGGCGGCGCTGATGCGGCGCGCAGACACCGGAGATGCGCCGCGGCACGATCTTTCCGCGCTCTGCAATGAACGCCTGCAGCATGCGGACATCTTTGTAATTGATGTCGTCGATCTTTTCGACGCAGAACCGGCAAACTTTCTTGCGCCGGAAATACTGTTTCTTGCCGACGGCAGCGGCCTTGTCGCCGCCCGTGGGGCGCTGCGATGCCGCGATCGGTCTTCCGCCTCTTGTGGGTTCAGCCATGGTTAGCTCTCCTTCACTTCGGCCGGAGTTTCAGGAACCCCGGGTGCCGGATGCGCCGGCGTCAGTGGTGCGCCGGGCAGGGGATGTGCGCCTTCCGCGGCTCCGCCCAGCATCGCCTGTGCGAGCGACGGCTGCGGTACCGGAGGCGCCGGACGCCGATGTGCGCGCTTCTCGCGTTCCTTTTTGCGCTTATCGAGACGCTTCAGATTTTCGTCGATGCGCACGGTGAGGAATTTGATCACTGCATCCTGCACGCGCAGGCGGCGCTCGAATTCCTTCACCACAGGAGCCTCGGCCGTGAACTGCATCAGCACATAGTTACCTTCGCGGTGCTTGTCAACGCGGTATGCCAGCCGGCGCTTGCCCCATTTGTCGACTTTATCGACAACGCCGCCGCCTGCGGTCACGTGCTTACTCATTAGTTCGACCAGATGGTCGACCTCTTCTTCTGTTGCATCGGGTTTGACGATGAACAGATTCTCGTAGATTCGAGTCATGCATCCTCATTAGTGCCTTGGGCGCGACGATTGAATTTCGCCATGGACTTTTCGACGCCTTCAGCAATTACGGATTCCGCTGCATCGGCCCCGAGGTCGATGAACGCATCCAGGGTTTCTTTTTGCTGCCGAGTAAAACGCGACAGCAGATAATCCTTGCCCGAGGGCAAAGGATGGCCGGGATGCACTCCCAGCCGGATTCGCGGGAAATCCTGCGTCCCGATCTTTTCGATCACATCGGAGATGCCGTTGTGACCCGCCGCTGACCCCTTCGGCCGCACGCGCAGCGAACCCCACGGCAGATCGAGCTCGTCGTAGACGAGGATAAACTCCGACGGAGAGACTTCATTCTTCTCCATCAGCGGCTTGATCGCGATTCCGCTCAGGTTCATGTACGTTTGTGGTTGAGCCAGCAACACTGTTTTTCCGCCGACAGTTCCCTGGCCAATGAGCGCCTGGCATTCCTTCCGCGTCAGGCGAATTCCGTGACGCACCGCGAGCCTTTCCACCACAAGAAACCCCAGATTGTGGGGCGTTTGGGCATACTGCTCGCCGGGATTCCCGAGGCCGGCCACCAGGAACATTCCTTCTGGCTATTTCTTCTTGCCTTTTTCCGCTGCCGCGGCAGGCGCTTCTTCTTCCTTCTTACCCTTCTTCGCGGCTACTTCGGGTTCGACCGGAGCGGCAACCTCGGCGACAGCCGCGACGGCTTCCTCGCGGATGCCGACCACGTGCACGATCACCACGTCGGGCGAAGTCAGCACACGGATACCGTCTTTGATCGGGAGCTCCTTCACGCGAATGGCGTTGCCGATCATGAGTTCGGTGACGTCCACAATATACTCATCCGGGATGTCGTCGGGAATGCATTCAATTTCGATCTGCTTGGTGACGATATCGAGCACGCCGCCCTGCTGCTTGACACCCTTGGCATCGCCCTTCGCATGCACGGGGATCGAAACGCGCAGCTTGCGGGTGAGATCGATGCGCTTCAGATCGATGTGCATCAGCGTGCCCTTGACGGGATGATACTGCTCGTCGGCGACGATCACCGGCGTCTTTTCCGTGCCGGCAACTTCCACATCGAAGATCGAGTTGTGACCCGTCTTGCTGCGGATGATCTTCAGGATGTCTTTGGGATTTACGCTGACGGCGACAGGGTCTTTAAATGCGCCGTAGATGACGGCCGGGATGCGGCCACTGAGGCGGACACGCCGCGCCTCATTCTTGCCGCGGCTCGAACGCGCCTCGGCTGAAACAACAGCTTCGATTCTCAACTGCTCATCTCCTTCTACGCAAGTCCGTTTTGGCGTGGGCACGCCAAGTCGTGGGTTGCGAACAAAACCTGATTGGCCACAGATTCCCACTGATGAACACAGAATAAAACGAATTCTAATCAGTGTTGATCTGTGTCTAAAGGTCCAGAATACCACTGCTACACGAACAGCACGCTGATCGACGTCTCTTCGTGAATCGACTGCACGGCTCTGGCGAGCAGGGGGGCCACCGACAGGGTGCGGATTTTGCCGCAGCTGTGGGCTTCCTCCGACAACGGGATCGAGTTTGAAACCAGCACTTCCTTGAGGCTCGATTCGCTGATGCGCTTCACCGCCGGTCCGGACAACACCGCGTGGGTGGCGCAGGCCGTGACACTCTGGGCGCCGTATGCGAGCAGCGCCTCAGCGCCTTTCACCAGCGTGCCCGCCGTGTCGATCAGGTCATCCACGATCAGGCAGTTCTGCCCCTCCACCTCGCCGATCACGTTCATGACCTCGGCCACATTAGCCTCTTCGCGGCGCTTGTCGATGATGGCGAGCGGGGCGTTGAGACGCTTGGCAACCGACCGCGCGCGCTCCACGCCGCCCGCGTCCGGCGAAACCACGGTGAGATTGTGAATGCTCTGTGGTTTGAAATAGTCGATCGTCACCGGGCGGAAGAAGAGGTGATCCACCGGGATATCGAAGAATCCCTGAATCTGCGCCGCGTGGAGATCCAGAGCCATCACGCGGTCGGCCCCGGCGGTTTCGATGAGCGAGGCGACGAGCTTGGCTGAAATCGGTACGCGCGGCTTGTCCTTGCGGTCCTGACGGCCGTAGCCGTAGTAGGGTAGTACGGCGGTGATGCGCTCCGCTGACGAAAGCTTGAGGGCGTGGATCATCACCAGCAGCTCCATCAGGTGTGAATCCACAGGCATGCATGTGGGCTGCACGACAAAACAATCCGCGCCGCGCACGTTTTCCAGAATCTGCAGACTGATTTCGCCGTCCGAGAAACGCTTGAGCTTCGTAATGCCCAGTTCCAGGCCGAGCTGCTGGCAAATCTCCTCGGCCAGCGCGGGGTTGGCTGTGCCGGTGAAAATCTTGATGCGGTCCTGGTTCATCGCGCGGACGGGTTTCGGGCGTACCGGCTTCGGGGCGGCCATAGAGTCCCTTCAACGTGTGGTTTGAGAGCCCGCCTCCAGGCGGAGCGATACTGTGCGCGGCTTATAAGCGTTATCGGCAATACCGGATGATCCGTTATGAACTTCTTCGCGCGCTGCAGCCGGCCAGCCTCGGGGAAAATGCCGTAGATCGCCGAGCCGCTCCCGCTCATAGCCGCAAATCGAGCGCCAAACTTCAGCAGCCGCCTTTTGATATCCCCGAGCTGCGGATGCCGCGCGAAAACGACCTCTTCAAAATCGTTTTCGGCCTGCGGGACAACCGCGGCGACACTTCCATCCCCGCTTCGCCAAACCTCTCGCTGGAAACTACTGAGTTTATTTTGTAACGCAATTGATGTCAATCGTTCAGACAGGTCCCTATAGGCTTCGGCGGTAGAGGAATGGATGTCCGGAACCACCAGCAGCCCCTTCGCACGTACCTGATCCGGAAGGGGATAGAGCTCCTCGCCGCGTCCCAGGCCGAGAACGGTTCCGCCGTACAGAAAAAACGGCACATCGCTGCCGAGCTTTGCCGCGATGGAATTCAGATCCTCAGGGGCAAGCGGCTTCCCGGCAAGTACCGGCAGCGCCAACAGAACCGCGGCGGCGTCGGACGAGCCCCCGCCGAGGCCGGCGCCCATCGGGATGTTCTTCCTGAGGTGAAAGACGATATTGCCTTCAATCCCGGCAGCCTCGGCGACAAACATCGCCGCCTTGTGGACCAGGTTATCGGTAATTGCGGGTGTACCGCGCACCTCAATAGTCGTGGCGCGCCCCGGAGTGAACGAGATGTCGATCCGGTCGGCGAGGGAGATGGTCTGGAAGACGGTGCGGAGTTCGTGGTATCCGTCGGGCCGTTTGTAGAGAACGCGCAGTCCGAGGTTGAGTTTGGCGTAGGCCGGAACCCGGGCGCTTCGAACTGCCCCGCGCGTCATTTGTCGTACTGGAGGAGGGAAAAGACGTCGAAGCCATTCAGCCGGTCGCGCCCGCCGAGGAAAGTCAGCTCCACCACAAACGCCATGCCGGCTACCTTGCCGCCGAGGTCCTCGACGAGCCTTGCCGTCGCCTGGGCCGTGCCGCCCGTAGCCAGGAGATCGTCGACGATCAGCACCCGGCATCCCTCCGGGACGGCATCGCGGTGGATCTCGAGCGTGTCGGATCCGTATTCCAGATCGTACGTTACGCTGTGCCGGTCCGCCGGCAGTTTCTTCGGCTTGCGTACCGGAACGAATCCGGCGCCCAGCGCATAGGCCAGCGCCGGGGCGAAAATGAATCCGCGCGCCTCGATGCCAAGCACGACATCGACATCCAGTCCGGCGCAGTGTTCTTTCAGTCCGTCGATTATGCCGCGCAGACCGGTCTTGTCTTTCAGCAGCGTGGTGATGTCGTAAAAAAGGATGCCCGCTTTGGGAAAGTCAGGCACTTCGCGAATCAGTTTCTTGAGGTGGTTCATGAAGTGTGAAAAGCCCCGGGCGCGGGTTACTCCGCGTGAAAGGAATTCAATTGTTGCACGGCGGCTTCCTGCTCTTCAACCGTACGGACCGAGGCCATGCGGGGACCCTGATACAGCAATGCGGCCAGCCGCTCGAGTTGCTCGATGGTTCCGGTTGCGTAGACGTGCACGCGTCCGTCGTCTTCGTTGCGCACCCAGCCGCGCACCCCGAGCTCCGTGGCGCTCTTCTGGACGAACCAGCGGAATCCGACGCCCTGCACGCGTCCGGAGACGAACCAGCGCCGCGCTTCGATCAGGCCCCGGACTCCCGTGCGGCGGCGGCTTTCGGCGTTTCGAGCAGGGCCTGGATGGTTACCTTGAGCGCTGCCACGGTGAACGGTTTGGTCATCAGGCTGAAGCCGCGCTCCACGACGTAGGTCCGCACCACGTTGGTGGCGTCATATCCCGATATGAAGAGAACCTTGAGTCCGGGTTCGATCGTCTGCAGATGCTCGGCCAGCATGGGGCCGCTGATGCCGGGCATCACTACATCGGCGATAAGAAGGGCGGGGCGCGGGGACATGGCGGAGAACGTCTGGATGGCAGCGTCTGCGCTTCGGACAGTCTTCACATGGAAGCCTTCCTGGGTCAGGCCCCTGTCGAGGACGCGAAGGATTTCGGGTTCGTCGTCCACAATGAGTATGGTTCTGTTATTCATGTTGAGGGACCTGTTATGGAACCCACCCGAACGATATTGAGTCAAATCTAGCCTGGGATGTCGCCGGTTCCAAGGGGGAGATGTGAGGATTATCACGAATATGGCGGATCGGCAAGGCACGCGGCGTGAATTTATTGCCGCTGGCGTATGCGTCTGCGCGGCGGAGCGCCTGCTGCGGGCTTCCGACTTCTGGAACAAGAAGGACTCCGCGGCCTGGTCGACCGACGAAATGATGCAACTGGCGACCAAGTCCCCGTGGGCGCGTGATGCGCGCGTATTGCCGAGATCCGGCCGCGACCGGGGCGGCTTCGACAAGTCCATGCCCGACCTCGCCGAGAGCAGCCAGCAGGGCCGCGGCGCGAGTAAGAGACCTGGCGACGTCGCCGTTGTACCGGTGGAAGAGGTAACCGTGATCTGGGCGAGCGGCCAGCCCATCATCGATGCTCTGAAAACGCGGATTCCTGCCGAGTTCGCCAACCACTACGTGATCGGTGTCAACGATCTGCCGAAGTCGGAGGGCGGACGAAAGGTGGATCCGGACTCGGTGACGGCGACGCTTCAGCTGCACAGCGGAAGGTCGGTGGGGGCGGGCAGCATCCTGCCGGGAAAGGCCACGACGCTCTTCGGATTTTCAAAAGAGTTGTTTCCGCTGAGCGTGGCCGACAAGGAAGTGCTCTTCTCGCTCGACGCCGACCAGTACACGATCAGGACATATTTCAATCTGCGGGAAATGACTTACCGCGGCAAGCTGGCCCTTTGAAGGAAAGCCCTTACGGCCCCGGGGCGGCGTCTCCAGAGCAGCGCAAGTCCGGCGAAGAGAAGAACGGCGACGGTCCCCGCCGGCTCGCTCGGCTGCCATAGCCGGGTGAGACTCCGCGGACCGGCGCCCGCGCTGCCGTCCACATAATCGAGCTGGTAAGACGACTGCGCGTAGTCGCGGCTCTGCGAAACGATGCGGATACCCGGGTTTTGCGGCACAAGGCAGTTCACCAGGTAAGCCGCGATCGGGAATTCATGACGATTTTGGAAAGTGAGTCTTCGGCGCCCACCGTCGCGCGGAACATCCGCATCGAAATCGAGTTCGATCTCGCCGGTCCCTTCTTTCATATCCTCGATCGCCGGGAACCGCAGTGACACCAGATGCGGCCGAATCGGGTTCCCGTCGACAGCGAGCGACAGATCGCGGAGGACCCGATCCGCATAGGCGTGCTGCTCGGCAGCGGAGATGACGCCGTCGCGATTCGCATCGATCTCCCCAATGACCACGGACGCGACGGAGACGCCCGGAGTCAGACGGATTTCCGCGTGCACGCGGTTTCCGTCGAGCGCGATGAGGGTGGCCTCGAGATACTCATCGAGACGGTGGGCCTGCGCGACTGTGCCGAGCACGAGCAGAATCGCGACAGCGCAAGCGAGCCGTACCTTCATTTCGCTGCTGGCCTGCCGTAATCGTTGGTCGGGTCGCGATACATCGTGTGAACATGCATGGAGGGATCGCCGCCCATACCCTGCGGTGCATACTCGATCACGAGATGCGGCCCCTGAATCCGGTAATAGGCGCCGATGTTTTTTCCCGGATCCACTGTAGTGGGTCCGCTCCAGCTGAACCACGTCTCGTTGATGTCCGCTTTGAGCTGCGCCATGCGCGCCGCGGCGGCGCTTTCGTGCACGATGCCTGCCCACTCGGCGATCAGATCGACGAGCATGGCGCGCTGCTTCTCGGTCATGCCCGAAGCTTTGAGACCCTCCGGCTGAATTGTCTTGCCGTCCTGCCCGGGACCGAGCACGAGGTCGGCCACCCGGAAGCTCAGAACAGCCTGTTTGCGCTGCTTCTCGTCGAGCGCGTTGAGCAGTGCTATAGCCTTGTCACTTTCCCCGCTGAGCGGACGTACGGTCTTGCCGTTCAATGTGAAAAGAGATGGCTGGGCGCCGGTCAGAGTCGGCGTGAGAGTGCCCTGCTGGCCCGAGATCGTGATGTTCAGGGCGAGATGGTGACCGCCGAACTGCAGCATCCACGGATCTTTTTCCGACGGCTTGCCGAGAAGCGAAATGTAGTAGAGATCTTTGCCGAACTGGGCGCCGCCCGGCGGCGGTCCACCGCGACCAAACTGCGGTTCGCCATCGCCAGGCGGTGGTGGTCCGCCGTTGCGGCCGAATGGCGGAGGTCCGCCGCGCCCGCCCGGAGGTCCGTTGCCTTCGGTGGACTTGAGCACCTCGTCGCCTTCCATAATCTGCTGCACTTTCTCAAAGCCCCGCGGACTGAGCGCCGCTGCAACCAATGCCATCGCGGCGGTGCGCTGCGCGGGCGTCATTTCCTTGATGCTGAGACCGGCCCGCGGCACCATCGTGGTCGGGAAATTTGACCACCGCTTCCGTTGCTCTTCATCGTCGAACGCGAACAGCACGCGCTGCCGCTGAGCGCTGTCGAGAGTCGCGAGGAAACTATTGGCGGCGCTTACGATGCGGGACGTGGCAGGCTGCGTCAGGGCCAGCCGGGCGGGTAGAACGATCAGCGCCAGGACGCATGCTGTAAACACCGCGGAATTTTTCATTTTCCGGGATTCCTTTCGGGCGGGAATCAGCCCTCACCAGCATTGCGATGGGCGGTACACAAAGTTCCTTGCGCAGTGAATCGGCCGCCCGGCCTCTTTCAAAATAAGCTCGGCTGATCTTCCGGCGCGACCTTTGGCTTCTTTCGCCCCGCGCGCAGCGGGCTTCCAACCACGCCCAGCACCTGCATGCTCCGCAGGGCCGACCGCGGAACGAACACACGCTGGTTGTTCGAGTCCGGCTCGGGAGGGGTTACCGTGAATCCGGCGATATCCCAACTCAGCAGGTTGTTCGGCAGGATGCCATCCATGACCTCGCCATCCCGGAAAAACATGCGCACCCACAGGCCCTCCAGCTTAGGCCGGGTCATGAAAATGCGCCGCGGCTCGGCTTCGGCGTCGAAATCGCTGACGAAGCAGACGCTTTTGATTTCTTCGTAGGGGAGCAGGGCCACCGTGCCCTCGGGTTTGAGCAATTCCAGGCAGGTTGGCTGTAAATAGCTGAGGGGATTGACAAAGCCAGTCAGGTTCGCGCGCTCGAACCGCCGCACGATCACCTTTTTGGCTGTCGAACTCACAGGTCAGGCGTCCCGGCTGAACGATTTTAACGGAATTGATTCAAACATTTTCGCGATTATTGTATCATTGCTCGGAAGGGCGCCTTTTTTAACATGGCAGTCAGAATGGCGGAGTTGGCACCTGCGGCTGAGTCGCCGACGTCTCGGGGCATTCGCGCCTTTCTCGTATTCTGCCGGATGGAAAAGGGATTATCTCAGAATTCGCTCGACGCTTACACCCGCGACCTCGCCGCGTTGCGCGCGTTCTGCGAACCGCTGACGGACGGCGCTTTTCCTGATGAAGAGGTTTTGCAATCCTACGTCAACCAGCTGTATAAAAGAGACTTAACGCCACGTTCCATTGCGCGCAGCCTCAGCGCTATCCGCAGCTTCTTTCATTTCCTCGTTGCCGAAGAACTGGTGGCTGCTGATCCTACCGAACACCTCGCCAGCCCGAAACAGTGGAGCACCATCCCCAAGTTCCTGAATCGAGACCAGATCGAGAAGCTGATCGGCGCACCGGACCTCACAAAGCCCAGCGGACTGCGCGACCGGGCGATGCTCGAATTGCTCTACGCGACGGGCATCCGGGTCTCGGAGCTTATACAGCTGCGAACGTCGAATCTCGACGCCAACCTGGGCTTGGTGCGCGTGACGGGCAAGGGCAACAAGCAGCGGCTGGTGCCGGTACATGCCGAGGCGTTGCGCGCGATTTCCGACTACGTAGCGCAGGGGCGCCCCCTTCTTCTGAAAGGCAAAACCAGCCCTTATCTTTTCGTCACGGCACGCGCCGGGGCGAGTTCTCGCGGCGGGGCGAGTTCTCGCGCCGGGTCGAGTTCTCAAGGCTGCGCCATGACCCGCCAGGCGTTCTGGGCCAGTATCAAGCTCAACGGGAAGAAGGCCGGCATTTTCCACGGCCTTTCGCCGCATGTTCTGCGGCACACCTTCGCAACCCATCTTCTGGAAGGCGGCGCCGATCTGCGCAGCGTGCAGAGCATGCTCGGCCACGCCGACCTTTCCACCACCGAAATCTATACGCATGTGGTCCGTTCGCGTCTGCGCGAAACACTGGACCGGTGCCATCCGAGGGCCTGATGCCGCAGAGTACCCGCAGAGCCAGCAAACGATGAGCGACTACATGTTCGTCCTCGAAAGCCACCTCGACGCCGCCCAGAACCGGGTGGTGAATGAGATACAGCGCATCGCGACCGAAGCGGGAATGAGCGTCTGGCTGACCGGCGGCGCCATGCGCGACACCCTGCGCGGCGCGCGCATCATGGATCTCGATTTCACCGTCGAGCGCGACGCGATCAAGGTAGCGAAGACGCTCGCCCAGGCCTGCGGCGGAGAGGTGCTGGCGGAGGACAGCCTGAAGCGGTCAGCCGAGCTTGAGCTGGCTGGCGGCGTGCGCGCTTCGGTATCGAACGCCCGCGCCGAGAAGTACTCGAAGCCAGGCGGTAAACCGCAGATCACGCCTGCCAGCATCCACGAAGATCTGATGCGCCGCGATTTCACCATCAACGCCATGGCGCTGTCTCTCAACCGCGGTTCGCGCGGGCTGCTGATCGATCCCGCCAACGGCCAGGCCGATCTGGTGAACCGCGAACTGCGCACCACGAACAGCTACGCACTGTTCGACGATCCCTCGCGCCTGTTCCGCCTGATTCGCTTTCAGCACACGCTCGGTTTTCAGATCGCGCCGCGCACGCAGTCGCAGATCGAAAATGCGCTGGAGGGCGAGTATCAAAAAGCGGCTTCCCCTGCTGCGCTGGCCAACGAGATCAAAGCGCTCGCCGACAGTGAGAACGCGCAGCCGGCGCTGGAAGCTTTCGACGCCCTCGGACTGCTCAAAATGCTGTCGCCCGCCTTCACCGGCGACAAGCTGAACGGCGCAGGCATCACACGCTTCGAAAGGATTGCTCACAGCGTAATCCCACCGGGGACGAGCGGCGGTGTTCTGGCGTTCCTGCACGTCCTGACGGAAAAACTGAGCGCGAAGGAGAGCGCCGATCTCATCCGGCAGTTCGATTTGACGCGCCGGGAAAGCGACTCGTACAAGAAGCTCGAAGCCAGCGCGCGCAAGCTGGAATCGGCCCTGAAGGCGGCACGGATTACGAAGCCGTCGCATGTTTACGAGATCATGAGCGAGGCGTCGACGGACGACGTGCTGATTGTTCTCTATGAATCGCAGCAGCGCGTGGTGCAGGACCGCGTCCGCGCTTATTACGGAAAGTATCTGCCGCTCGCGCAGGAAGTGACCGAAGAACAGGTTGCCGCAGCGACTGGACTGAAACCGGGCACGCCGAAATTCGCGAAGGCGCTCCGCGACGCGATAATCACGCACGTCAATGCGCGCCCCAAAAAGATACCGCCGCCGGAGCCGGAGCCCGCGCCTGTTGCCGCCGGACCGGGCGGGCGGGGCATGGCGCGGAAATGATGGCGCGAAAGTGACGTATACTGACGGTTCCTCCCCATGGACGCCGTCCGGATCTCCGACGTCACGAAATCCTTCGGCGATCTAACCGCGGTCAACGACCTTCACCTGACTATCCCCGAAGGCTCCATCTACGGTTTCACCGGCCCCAACGGCTCCGGAAAGACCACGACGATGCGGATGATCGTCAACATCATCTATCCCGACCGCGGCGAAATTCAGGTGCTCGGCCGGGTTGCATCTGATGTCCCGCCGGGCGCAATCGGCTATCTGCCCGAAGAGCGCGGCCTCTATCGCCAGATGAAAGTTCTGCCGCTGCTCGAATTCCACGGTGAGCTGCGCGGCGGCCGCTCGGTAACCGCCGACGCCAAAGCATGGCTGGAGCGTTTCGGTCTCGCCCGTTGCGCAACGCAGAAGCTCGAAACACTGAGCAAGGGAATGAGCCAGAAGATTCAGTTCATCGCCGCGATTATTCCGGAGCCGAAGCTGCTGATCCTCGACGAGCCGTTCACCGGCCTCGATCCGGTGAGTGCCGACGTGATCCGCTCCGCCATCCTCGACCTGCGCCGGCGCGGGGCGACGGTCATCCTCAGCACCCACGACATGAACGTCGCCGAAAGCTTGTGCGATTACATTTTCATGATTTATCGCGGCAATAAGGTGCTTGACGGCACGCTCGCCTCGATCCAGGATCAATATGGCAGCGACACGATCCGTGTCTCGGTCGCAGGCGGGGCCGCGTCGCTCAACGGCCTGCCGCGAGTCGAAAAGGTGCGCGATCTTGGCCAGGTGCAGGAGCTGCGCATGGGGCCGGGCTGCGATCCGCAGGAGGTGCTGCGCACGCTCGTGGCGCGAACGCCGGTGACGAGTTTCTCGCTGGTGAAGCCGTCGCTGCATGAGATCTTTGTACGCATCGCGGGTCCGGCGGCCGGCGACGAAAACGACGCGGAACGGGAGGCGGCGGCCAGTGCCACTGCGTAAGATCCTGCTCATTGCGAAGCGTGATTACCTGGCCGCGGTGACGCGGAAGGCTTTCATCATCGGCCTGGTGGCGGCGCCGCTGCTTTTCGGCGGAGGCTTTTTCGTTATCGCCCTGATGCGTGTTTCGCAGGGGGCGAGCGAGCGGCATGTCGCGATCGTGGATCGCTCCGGCGCTTTGGCGGAATCGATCATCGCCGCGGCGCGCTCGAAGACCGCGGAAGAGCGCAAGTCACTGCCCATGCAGGGGGCGCAGCTTATCGAGAGCAACATTACCTTTGAGACCGTCACACCCGACTTGAACGACCGTGAGGGCCAGCGCATCGCTCTTTCGGACCGCGTGCGTCGACGCGAACTGTTCGCGTTCATCGAGATCGGACGGGATGCGCTGAATCCCGCGGCGCAGAAAAGACCCGCGGGCATGGTCGACTATTACACCGATTCGCAGAGTGCTCCTGCGCGCGGCTGGATCAACGATGTCGTCAATGAGGGTGTCGAGCGGGCGCGGCTCGCGCAGCTCGGCATCGACCCCGCCCATTTCGACGACGTGATGCGCCCCGCGCCGTTTGAAGCGATGAGCCTGGTGTCACGAGGGCAGGCGTCGGATCGCCCGCACCGCGATCCTGCGGCAGCATTTGCGGTTCCCTTCTTCCTGATGTTCCTCATGATGATGATCGCCATCATGGGCTCGGCGCCCATGCTCACGGCGGTAGCGGAAGACAAGATGCAGAGGGTCTTTGAAATGCTGCTGGCGTCGGCGAAGCCGTTCGAGCTGATCACGGGGAAAGTGCTGGCCTCGGTCGGTATTTCGCTGACCAGCTCTGTGTTTTACATCACCGGCGCACTCCTGGTGCTGCAGGGAATGGCGCTGACAGGCCTCGCGCCGCTGGCGCTGCTGCCGTGGTTTTTCCTTTACATGATCTGCGAGGTGGTCATATTGAGCGCGCTCGGCGCGGCGCTGGGCTCGGCCTGCAACACGCCGCATGACGCACAGCAGTACGTTTTCCTCGTGATGGTGCCGGTGATTCTGCCGGTCTTTCTGCTCGGGCCGCTGAGCGAGCAGCCGAACGGGCCGATGGCCACCGTGGTTTCACTGTTTCCCCCGATTACGCCCATGGTCATGATGATGCGCCAAGCCATGCCCGGCGGCGTGCCTGCGTGGGAACCGTGGGCAGGACTGGTTGGCGTGCTGGCCTGGACGCTGTCGGCTACGTTCGGCGCCGCGCGTATCTTCAGAGTCGGAATCCTGATACAGGGACAAACCCCGAAGCTGCCGGAACTGCTGCGCTGGGCGACACGAGGTTAGGTCAGGACGCCGCGGGGAAGGGAAGAAACGACGCCCAATCGATGCCGCGCTGAAATTCGTCGTCCGGCTGGAACGTCTTCTAAAACGTGAAGGCGAACTCGCTCGGACCATACCGGTCGAGGTGCGCCAGCCGCTTTTTTGCTTCGTCGATGCCCGGCGTGTGTCCGGCAGGAACCCACCATAGCGCTGTATAGGCGCCGACGAACTGCTCGAACCAGTTGTGCCTCTGTCGCAGCAGTTCCACATGGACGGTTTTGAACCCGAAGTTTCGCAGCGTCTCGATCGACTCCCACACCGACATGTTGAGCAGGATGCGGTCGTCGTGATCGTACGGACGGAAGTACGTGGCGTTGCCTGCGTCCGTCTGCAGTCGCCACACGAAACCGGGACTGCGGTCTGCCAGCGCGTTGATTTCGTCGAGCCGCGAGACGAAGCCCTCCATCACGGGACTTTCCAACGGTGCCTTGATCCTGCCAATGTTGACTTGCGCAATGTGGTAGTTGGCCACGTTCGCTCTTAAAGCACCCACCTCCAGTTCAGCCGGATTTCGCTGTTGCACGCCCACCCCTCTGTACCTTTTGAGGGACCAGTGGTCACCCGGACCCTATGTATTCGTTCGTGTAGGCACCAATAAGGCACCTCGCCCCCGATTTTTGAAGAATGCGAAAGTATTGAGCGCCTGTGACCTCGACACTCGGCTGCTGATCTATGAATGAGATGAGCTTTCGCCGGTCGTGCTGATCACTTGCTGCCGCTTCAGCGAGCGTTAGACGAACTCGCGGCGAATCCGCGACGACACTGATGACAGACGTTGGCAGGCTCACGTTTCCGCGATTCGGATTTAACTCCGCACAGCCTGCCGTGCAGATAGCGAACAGAACTCCTACGAGTCCGCCGCGCTTCACTCTGTTGGCGCCCTCCCCTTTCGCGCCGCCCGAATGTCTTCCAGCGGCAAGCGCTTTGATCTCATCCAGGCGCGACATGAATCCCTGCATCACCGGGCTCTCCAGCGGGGCTTTGATTCTGCCGATATTGACTTGCGCGATGTGGTAGCTGCTCACTCCGCCTCACGTTCTTTCCTAAAATACCCATTCTCCGGTTTCCTTGACCTGGTCATCACAAACCCAGCCTCCCGTTCCTTTGAACGGGCCGGTGGTGACTCGAACCCTGTTGTAGTAAACCGTCGAGATTGGGTCGTTGGCACATCTGGCCTTCGATTGCTCGAGGATGCGGAAGTACTGTTGTCCGGGAACTGCATGCCCCGGTTGACGCGCCATGTCTGACAGGAATCTCCTGCGTTCGGTCATGAATGGATCGGGGTGATACATCATGTCTCCCATCAACTCAGACCGCTTTTCCGTGGATAGCGCCAGGAATGAAGTCGAAAACTGTTCGTCACGCCGTGCTTCGTCAGCCAGGAGTTGACGAACTTGAACGGAATCGGAAACAAGTGTAGATACAGAGCCCGGCTGACTTACCGCCGCATAATTCGGATCGAGTGCTCGGCAACCAGCAAAGCTCATCGCGAGCAGCGTTTGCAAGGTCGGCCGCTTCATTCGCCCGGCTCCGTTTTCTTTCTCAGCGCCCGAATCTCTTCCAGCCGCTCTGCGATCCGCTTCTCCATGCCGCGATCCGTCGGATGATACCAGCGCTTTCCCGCCAGCGATTCCGGCAGACACTCCATCTGGTTCACCGCATCTTCGAATTGATGCGCATGCTGATAGCCCGCGCCGTAACCCCACGCCTTCATCGCCGCGTCGGGGCATTGCGCAGATGCATCGGTACCGGCTCGGCGCGTCCGCTCTGCACTTCCTGCGTGACCTCGCCCAGCGCACGATACGCGGCGTCCGACTTCGGCGCCACCGCCAGATAAATCACCGCCTGCGCGATCGCCAGATCGCCTTCCGGAATCCCCAGAAAATGCACGCACTGCTGCATCGCCATGCATTGCTCCAGCGCGCGCGGATCGGCCAGCCCGATGTCCTCGATCGCCATGCGCACCACGCGCCGCGCGATGTACATGCGGTCTTCGCCCGCTTCCAGCATGCGCGCCAGCCAGTAGAGCGCCGCATCCGGATCGCTCGACCGCACCGATTTGTGCAGCGCCGAAATCAGGTTGAAATGCTCTTCGCCGGCCTTGTCGTAGAGCAGGACCTTGCGGCCCAGCGCATCGGTCACCGCCTGCTCCGTGATCCGCTCGCCGGACTGCCGCCGCCACTTCCAGCGTGTTGTAAGCCGAGCGCGCATCGCCGTTCGCCGCCGTCGCGATCTGTTCCAGCATTCATCCGAAGCCGTGCGTTCCCACCACCGGCAGCGCCCGCCGCAGCAGCGCCACGATCTCCTCGGTCGTCAGCGCGCGCAGCATGTAGACCTTCGAGCGCGACAGCAGCGCCGCATTCACTTCGAACGAAGGATTCTCCGTAGTGGCGCCGATCAGAACGATGTCGCCGCGTCTCGACGTAGGGCAGAAACGCGTCCTGCTGGGCTTTGTTGAAGCGATGGATTTCGTCGATGAAGAGGATGGTGCGGCGCCCGAGCCTGCGCAGGCGCTCGGCATCGGCCATCACGGCCTTGATTTCCTTGATCCCGCCAGCACCGCGCTGAACGGCAGAAATTCGCTCTTCGTCATGTGCGCGATGATGCTGCGCCAGCGTGGTCTTGCCCACTCCCGGCGGTCCCCAGAGGATGATCGAGGTCAGCTGGTCGCGCTCGATCTGCGTGCGCAGCGGCTTGCCCGGGCCGAGGATGTGCTCCTGCCCGGCGAAATCGTCGAGCGTCTCGGGACGCATGCGGTCCGCCAGCGGGCGCTTCGCGTCGCTGCGCGCACTGGTGGCAGCTCTCCCGAGCGGACTGGCGTCGAACAGGCTCAAACTCGGACGGCCTCACGTACCCGCTGCGGCGCGCTTCATAAAGCAGAACGGACGCTGCTGCCGCCGCGTTCAGCGATTCCACGCCCACGGTGGGAATCGCCACGTCCTTCGCCGATCCGTAGAGTTCCTGACTAACGCCGCGGCCTTCGCTGCCGATCACGATGGCGCAGCGGCTGAAATCCACGTCGCCCGCCAGCGTCTCCGAACCGTGAACGGCATCGCGGCATAGATGTCCACGCGATGCTGCTGCAATGAGGCGCGCGCCAGTGGCGCTTCGATGCCGGCACACAAAGGGAACGCGAAACAGCGATCCCGCCGAAGCCCGCAGCGTTTTCGGATGATACGGGCTAGCGCGTGCCTTTCACGAACATCACGCCCGTGGCGCCGAAGGCCTCGGCCGCGCGCACGATGGCCCCCGCGTTGCCCGGATCCTGCAGACCGTCCAGCACCACCACCAGGCTCTGCCCGCGGAACAACTGATCGATCGACCACTCCGGCGGCTCGCACCAGCGCGATCACGCCCTGGCTGGTTTCGGTCGACGCGATGGTCTGAAACAGCACTTCGGGAACGACGACGCGGCGTGTCGTCTGAAGCCCGGCGACGTGCCGTTCCACCGTAATTCGCACGGCTTCCGAGACCAGCACCACGGGCACGTCGCGCTCGCTGCGCAGGGCTTCTTCGAGCAGATGAAAACTCTCTGCGACGCACCAGCCCTCATCGGTCAGTCCGCCGCGCGCGATGGCGCGCCGCACTTCTTTGATCAGAGGGTTCGCGGCGCTGGTCACCGTCTCAATCCGGGCGGGACGCATACAATGTTGACATAAGAATAACGCACCTGAAGCGTATCGCCGGTCTGGCGGGGCTGCTCCTCGTCGTGTTCGCGTTTGGCTATCTGATCGCGCTCACGGTACGAATCGGCCGCCAGAGCACGCGCGACGAAGCGCGTCCAGCCGACGTAATCATCGTCATGGGCGCGGCGGAATACCGGGGACATCCTTCGCCGGTTCTCAAGCTCCGGCTCGACCACGCGGTCACTCTTTATCAGCAGCATCTCGCGCCGTTCATCATGACGACCGGCGGCCCCGGCGGCGATCCCTCGTTCACCGAGGGCGGCGTCGGGCGTTCTTATCTGATCGACCGCGGCATGCCCGCCGAATCGATCATTGTGGAGGAGGAAGGCGAATCCACCGCATATTCGCTCAGCGCAGCTTCGGAGATTCTCCGCCGCATGGGTCTGCGCTCCTGCATCATCGTGAGCGACGGCTATCATCTGTTCCGCGTGAAGCGCATCCTGCAGCGCGAAGGCTTTTCCGCCTGGGGATCGCCGCGCGAACCGGGCGATACCAACATCGCGAGGGAGTGGTGGCAGTACTTCAAACAGGCGATCGCCTACGGCCTCTGGCGCATCGGCGTGCGCGTCTGAGTCGGTTTCTGAAGGAATCCTGGCTTATTTAGTACAATCTTATGCGCCTCTTATGGCGCTCCGGTAATAATAGCTTCTCCGCGTGAGAGAGGATTAATGACCCACATCATTGCGCTCCTGCAGGCAGCGCCCGACTTGACCAAACGCCTCGCCGATGTCGAAACAGCCGTAAAAAGTGCACAGTCAGCCGGCGACAACGCCTGGATGCTCACCAGTTCCGCCCTGGTGCTGATGATGACAGGCCCCGGACTCGCCCTGTTCTACAGCGGCCTGGTACGGCGTAAGAATGTGCTGTCCACGCATGATGCACAGCTTCGTCCTGATGGGCCGTGATCACCGTGCTTTGGGGGGTCATCGGCTACAGCCTGGCGTTCAGCGAAGGGACGCCGTTTATCGGCGGCCTGAAGTACGTTTTCCTGAACAATGTCGGCACCGATCCAAACGTCGACTATGGCCCTACGGTCCCGCACCTGACGTACATGATTTACCAGCTCATGTTCGCCATCATCACGCCCGCGTTGATTTCAGGCGGTTATGCGGAGCGCATGAAGTTCAGTGCGATGGCGCTGTTTACCACGCTGTGGGCATTCATCGTTTACTTCCCGATGGCCCACATGGTGTGGGGCAAGGGCGGACTCCTCAACGCGTACCTCGGCGGCAGTATCCGCACGTTCGACTTCGCCGGCGGCACGGTCGTGCACATCACCTCCGGCGTATCCGCACTGGTTTGCGCGCTCTATCTCGGCAAGCGCGTTGGCTATCCGCAGGAACCGATGAAGCCGCACAGCGTGGTGCTGAGCGTCATCGGCGCCTGTCTGCTGTGGGTCGGCTGGTTCGGATTCAACGCGGGCAGCGCCATCGGGGCCAGCGGTCTGGCCACCAGTGCTTTTGTCGCCACGCACTTCGCCACCGCCTCCGCGGCGCTTGCCTGGATGGCAGCGGAGTGGTTTAAGAACGGAAAGCCCAGCATGCTCGGCGGCATTTCCGGCGCGGTTGCGGGTCTGGTTGCGATCACGCCGGCGTCCGGCTTCGTCGCGCCCATGCCCGCGTTTATCATCGGCGCGCTGGCGGGCGTGTTCTGCTTCTTTATGGTGACCGCCGTGAAACACATGTTCGGTTACGACGATACGCTCGACGCGTTCGGCGTGCACGCCGCGGGCGGTATGCTGGGCGCCATCCTGACCGGTGTGTTCGCCACTAACGTAATCAACAACACGCCGATCAACGGCAAGGTGGTGCCTCTCGGGTGGGTTGACGGCAATCCCGGACAGGTTCTCAATCAGGTGATCGCGGTGGCGATCTCCGTTACCCTCGCAGTCGTCGGCTCATTGGTTATTCTCAAGGTTGTCGATGTGCTGATCGGCGTGCGCGTCGATCCGGAGACAGAGCAGGAAGGCCTCGACCTCACGCAGCACGGCGAAGAGGGCTACGCTCTCGAAGGTTAAGCGACGCTAATCGCCAAAAGGAACCTATGAAAAAGATCGAAGCAGTCGTGCAGCCGTTCAAGATGGAAGACGTCAAGGAAGCGCTCAAGAACATCGGCATCGACGGCATGACTATCAGCGAAGTCCGCGGCCACGGGCGCCAGAAGGGCCACAAAGAGGTTTACCGCGGCCAGGAATACAATGTGGATCTTCTGCCCAAAGTCAAATTTGAGCTGGTGATTGCCGACACACGTCTCGAAGAAGTGATCGACTGCATTACGAACGCGGCACGCTCGGGCAAGATCGGGGACGGCAAAATCTTCGTTTACGACCTTCTCGACGCTATTCGCATTCGAAACGGCGATCGCGGCGAACAGGCCGTGTAATCAGTCGTACGCTTTCACACTTTCGGCCAGACAGAAGGAATGGCTTTTGGCAACTTCAGTGCTGGGGTGTGTATCCCTAGGTAGTGGAGGCCGCTGGAGCCCTCCCTCATGAAGACATCGAGAGTGCTGCCATTTGGCTGTTTTGTAATGCTGCTGGCGTCTGCTGTCGTTGCTCAGCAGCTGCCGCCGGCCCAGCAGCCACCCCCTGCGCCGGGCGCGCCTCCGCAGCAACCCCTTCTCACGCAACCGCAACTCGAGGACCTGGTGGCCCCGATCGCGCTCTATCCGGACAACGTACTCAGTCAGATTCTTGCTGCCAGCACCTATCCGCTGGAAATCGTCGAAGCGCAGCAATGGCTTCAGCAGCATAAAACTCTTACCGGAAAGAAGCTGGTCGACGAGGCGCAGAAGCAGAACTGGGATCCCAGCGTGCAGGCGCTCGTCGTCTTTCCAGACGTGCTGACGCGCCTGAATCAGGACATCCGCTGGACCACCGATCTCGGCAACGCCTTCCTCGCCCAGCAGGCCGACGTGATGGCCGCGGTGCAGCAGATGCGCGTAAAGGCGCAGGGCAACGGTAAACTGCAGTCCGGCCCGCAGGAGACTGTCAATACGGTGACGCAGAATGGACAGTCTGCTGTCCAGATAACGCCAACCGACCCCGGGCAGATCTACATTCCCAACTACAATCCGGAATGGGTCTGGGGACCTCCGGTTTACGGTGTCTATCCGCCGTGGGCGTATCCGCCCATCGATTACGGCTTTGGGTTTTTCCCATACGTCGACGTCGGTTTCTACTTCGGCGGCGGCTGGGGTCTTTGGGGATGGGGATGGGGATGGGGACCGAACTGGTTCGGCGGTGGCATCTTCCTGAACGTCGGCTTC
This sequence comes from Terriglobia bacterium, assembly GCA_963709215.1. Classification (GTDB taxonomy): domain Bacteria; phylum Acidobacteriota; class Terriglobia; order Bryobacterales; family Bryobacteraceae; genus BOG-234. The sequence goes on from CAVPVO010000003.1 coordinate 466,310, forward strand.
TTCCATCGTTTCGGTTTCCGTGATTTCCATCCGGGCTTCGGTAACGTCTGGGTGCACGATCCCGGGCACCGGCTGGGTGTTCCATACGCCAATCGCGCCGTCGCGCAGCGTTTCGCTGCAAACAACGTCCGCGGCGGAGCAGGCGGATTTCGCGGCGGCGAGGCTGCTCGCGGCGGCGGGGCTTTTCGCGGCGGTGGAGAAACACGCGCTCCCGAAGGACAGCGGTTCGGCACACAGGGATTTGAACGCCAGAATCCGGGCGGCAATCGCAGCGCCTTCAGCGGAATCCGCAGCGGCGGCGACATGCAGATGCGCAGCGATCACGGCTTCTCCAGCATGGGACATGCGGGCGTCGGCGGTTTCGGCGGTGGTGGCGGTGGATTTCACGGCGGTGGTGGCGGTGGATTTCATGGCGGCGGCGGAGGTGGACGTCGATGACAAGGACAACGATGCAACGCGTGACAATCCTGACACTGGCGATCACAGCCGCTGTTTTTGGCCAAGTCCGGCAGAATACGGCGCGGACGTTTGCTTCGCCTGAAGACGCGTCGCAGGCTCTGATCGATGCCGCTGTGAAAAATGACTCCACGGCGCTGGCCGCCATTCTCGGCTCCGACGCGAAGGGTATGCTGACGAGCGGCGATGCTGCGCGCGATGCGGCGGAGCGCAAGGAGTTCGGCCAAATTGCTTCAGCTCATCACAAGCTGGAGCCTTCTGCACTGCGATCGGGCGTGATGATCCTGTTGGTGGGCGATAACATGTGGCCCTTTCCAGTGCCGCTTGTTCGCGAAAATCAGCAGTGGCATTTCGAGCCTGCAATGGGCTCGCTCGAGATACGGGCGCGGCGCGTGGGCACCAATGAGTTCGATGCCATCGAGATCTGCGCGGGATACGTGGAAGCCCAGCAGAAGTATGCGCAGGAGCGCGGTTCCGGAGCCCCGACGATGGAATATGCGCGAAGCGTGATGAACGGCCTCTACAAGCCGGGCGGCGGCAATGAGCTTGTGACGCAGGGTTTCGCGGAAGCGGCGGTGGACGCTCCCGGCCACAAAGCGAAGCCGTATCACGGATATTACTTCCGGGTGCTGACCGAGCAGGGTCCGAATGCCCCCGGCGGCGCGCACAAATATGTGGCCGGCAAATTCATGATCGGCGGCTTCGGTTTGATCGCCTGGCCGGCGGAATATGGCGTGACCGGCGTTCACACGTTCATCGTGAACCAGGACAATACCGTTTATGAGAAGGACCTCGGCGCACAGACCGCATCGCTTGCCGCCGCGATTACGCGCTACGACCCTGACAACTCCTGGATGCCAGTGGATTAGCTCTCGGCTGACATCGCCTATTCCACCACCTCGGCCTGTACCGCCCAGCTCGCCGAGCTGACACCCGGCTCGAGCGACAGCCGCGCCACGATCTGCTCCAGTGCGTCGTGCTGCCTGCCGATGCCGAAGATTCGTGCCGAGACCTTCATCTTCGCGGTGCCTTCGATGTCCTCGCTGCGCAGCGACGTCAGCGTCAGCGCACTCCGCGCCATGGCCTGCAGCATGAGGGCGCGCAGATGCGCCTCATCCTCGGGACGGCAGATGAGGTCGAGGCCATAAGTAATCTCGTGGTCTCCGTTGGCCGTCTGCGCCGGATAGAGCCGATAGGCGAGCGGGCGGAGCACAATGTTGGTCAGCAACACAGCCGCAGCCAGAATCAGCGCCAGCAGCGGCTGGCCCAGGCCCGAGATTGCGCCGATCGCAGCTGAACACCAGATCGTCGCGGCGGTATTGAGTCCGCGCACACCGCCCGCATCTTTAAAGATGACGCCGGCGCCGAGGAATCCCACGCCTGAGACGACGTACGACACAATTTGCGCCTCGCTGCGCGATGTATCGCGCACCAGGAACGCGCACATCACGAAAGCCGACGCGCCCGCCGACACCAGCGCGTTCGTCCGCGTGCCGGCCATGCGCTGCCGCCATTGCCGCTCCAGACCCACGGTCGCGCCCATCAGCAGCGCCGAACCCAGCCGGATGATGAAGTCGAGGATGCTCATGGCCCGCTCCCTGGTTTGTATTCCCTGTGTCAGGGTATACCCGCCGGGGTATATCTGTAAAGGGACTTTTTTTGCCCGCCTGTCAGGCGTAGCCGTTCTTTGCGGACCGCTTCCCGCCCGCGCGGTGGGCTTCTTCCGACAACGCGTGCACGCCGCTGGCGTCTATCCAGCGGTTGAAGAAATTGAACAGGGCACAGGCCGCGATCGTGAAGTAAATGGCTTCGTCGTCCCAGCCGACTTGGTAAAGCGGTGTCATGTCGTCTGCCGTGATACGCGGCGAGTCGTGATTCACCTTATCCACGAACCGGAACAGTGCTTTGTGCTTCTCGTCGAGGCCTGAGGTTTCGAGGTCGCGAAGCACACCCGCTACCAACTCTTCGCTCTCCAGCAGCTCTGCCGCGACCGCGGCGTGCGACTTCAGTCAAAACGGGCACTCGTTGCGGTGCGACGTGTACGCCGCAATCAATTCACGAATGCCCGGACTGATCGGGGCGGGGCCACGCATGATCTCCTGCGTGAAGCGCGCCAGATGCTCGGTGGCATTCGGCAGGAACGCGAACATGTTCCAGATCTGCGGGTATTCGATGCCGTTCTTCTGCGCCATGACGAGCATGTCCGCGTAGCGTCCGGGTTTCGGACTGCGCTCCACGCCCGGCAGAAACATCGGCTTCATTCCCGGACCGCGTTTTATGTCGTTGTTCTCCATCGTTAAACTCCTGCTGCCATGAGTTGCTCCCGCGCCGTCAGCACAGGATAGCGCGGCAGGGACGCAAGCACCGCCGCGCCAATGAGCATCGCCGCCGCCAGACCGGCGAGCGCGATCGAATAGGAATGGAGATGATCGTAACTCCAGCCCATCAGTAAAGGCCCGAGCGCGCCCGCGAACGCATAGGCCGTGAACGTGTAGCCGTAGATTTCGGAGAACGAACGCAGCCCGAAATATCGCGACACCAGATACGGCATCACATCGGCCTCCGCGCCCATGCCGAGACCGATCAGCCCCGCACCCGCGAATCCCATCATCACCGTATGCGCCTGACTGAGCACCGCCACGCCCACCGCCGCGATCGCAAAGAAGATTCCTGTGACACGCGATCCCGCGAACCGGTCGAGCAGCGCACCGGTCAGCAGGCGTCCGCCGAGCGTCAGCACACCCAGCATGCTGGCCGCCAGCGCGGCCGTTTCATTGCCGATGCCGCGGTCGGTCAGTATCGGCACCAGGTGCGCCACCGACCCGTTGACGCTCACCGAAAACAGAAAGAACCCGGCCAGCATCAGCCAGAAAACGGGTGTGCGCACAGCTTCCGATCCGCGCATCCCGAGATCGGACGTTGCTTTCTCCCGCTGGACTGCGGCATCCGGCGGCGTCTCGCGCAATAACAGCCCCGCGGGAATCAGGCCCAGCAAGAAGATGGTAATGCCAAAGATCAGATACGTTTCGCGCCATCCGTAGATTTCGATCAGGCGCGTTGCAACAGGGGGAATGGCGATCGCGCCCGCGCCCACACCGGCCATCATCGTTGCCAGCGCAATGCCGCGCCGCTTGTCGAACCACGCCGAGATCACGCGCGCGTAACAAAGCTGCGTGGTTCCGTTACCCACCAGGCCGAGCAACACGTAAATCGCGTAAAACTGCGCAAGCGAGTGTACCGCCGCGAGTCCGCAGAACGCCGCACCGTACACCGCGACGCACGGCAGAAGGACCTTTCGGGCGCCTACCCGATCCACCTGGCGCCCGATCAACGGCGAAGCGAATGCGACCGTCAGGGCGGTCATGGTGAATGCGAGAGAGATCTCCGTGCGGCTCCAGCCGAACTGATCGCCCAGCGGCTTGATGAACACGCTGAACGCGAAGATCACGAGCGAGCCGAAACTCACCGCGATCCCCATGACGGCAGTCATCACGATGACCCAGCCGCGCGTCACCCGGTCGGCAAACATCCCTCTATCCTGCCTGCGGCGCGCGAAGCATAGCCATAATGCTTTTCGGTTAGTGGGATAGCGCGTAGTGCGTTCGCGCTATTGTCATGCGCCGCGCGGTGCAAATAACATCGCTGAACAGTCTCGTTATGCTCAGGAACCTGCTCGCCATTTTGCTGTTTATCTCCGCGTGCCTCCCGGTCTTTGCGCAGGACCCCATAGGAACCATCGAAGGCACGGTTACAGATCCCTCCTCCGCTGCGGTCGCGAGCGCCGACATCAGTGTCAACAATCCGCAGACCGGTCTCACACGCACGGTTCATGCTTCGGCCGACGGCTCGTTCCATTTCGCCAGTCTTCCGGTTGGCGAGTACGTGCTTACGGTCAAAGCTGCCGGCTTTGCCACCTTCACATCTCCCGCGATTCGGATCGACATTGGAGAAGTCGTCCGGTTTCCCGCGAAGCTGGCGCTGGGCGGCGTGGACACGAAGATCGTTGTCACCAGTGAGGCCATCCTCCTTGACACCAGCCAGACCATCGGCAGCACCATTCACGAAGCGGAAGCCAACGACCTCCCGCTGAACGGCCGCGACATCACGCAGCTCGGGCTGCTGCAGCCCGGCGTCGCGCCGATGACTGCTGGTCTGCTTGAGGCTGGTGGAATCGCACGCGCGGGCCAGGCTTTCGCCGTCAACGGAGAACGTCCCGAGTCGAACAACTATCTGCTCGATGGTGCGACCAACGTCGACAGCGTCAATGGCGGATACGCGATTCGGGTTCCCGTCGATGCCGTCGCCGAGTTCCGTATTCTCAGCCTCAACGCTCCCGCCGAATACGGACAAACCAGCGGCGCGACCATATCGGTGGTCACTAAATCCGGCACCAACTCCCTGCACGGGTCCGTCTACGATTTCTTCCGCAACAACTATCTGGATGCGCGCAATTTCTTCGCGCCGACCACCGACCCGCTGCATCGCAATCAATACGGCGCCACGCTCGGCGGTCCCGTGCGCAAAGACAAGGATTTCTTCTTCGTCTATTACGAAGGCCAGCGCGACGCCTCCGGCGTCACCCAGGGCGCAATCGTGCCGACGGCTGCTGAACGTACCGGCAACTACGCCGGCCAGGCGCCGCTTATCAACGAATTCTCCGGGCAGCAGTTTCCCAACAACATGATTCCGCCGTCGCTGATCAGCCCCGTCTCGGCCGCCGCCGCTAAACTTTATCCGCTGCCCAACGCGCCCAATCAGGTTTTTGAGACGACCCAGATCGGCATCAACAACTACGATCAGGGCGGCTTCCGGCTCGATCACTACTTCGGTGAAAAAGATCAGCTCTTTCTCCGCTACTCCGGATCGAGCCTGCACGAATTCGATCCGCTGCCCATCGCCGGCGCCGGCGTGCCCGGATTTCCCGTTACCGACGACATCTCGACTAACTCCTTCACAGTCTCCGAGTCTCACCTCACGTCGTCGCAGACTGTGCAGACCTTCCGCGCGTCATTTTTTCGGAATGTTTTCCTGAATGGCCAGGCCGTCAATCACACGCCCGGCAGCAGCCTCGGATTCGACTACCAGCCAACGCTCGGACTGAACCAAGGCGTGCCTTATCTGATCGTCTCGGGCTATGCGTCGCTCGGCAACCCCATCGTCGGCCCGCAGGACACCTATCAGAACGACTTCCAGGGATCGTACTCGATCGCCATGACGCGCGGCCGGCACAGCCTGAAATTCGGCGCCGAACTCGACCGCCAGCAGATCAACGTGCTCTTCGGCATCGCCACTAACGGCTTCTTCGTGTTCGCGCCGTTCCCCGCCAGCGACTCGTTTGCCAGCTTTCTGCTCGGCCAGTCGGTGCAGTTCTTCCAGGGCGGTGGTTCGTTCGACCGCGGTCTGCGCAAATGGATCAGCGGCACCTACGCGCAGGACGAATGGCGCGTGACGCCGCATTTCACTGTGAACCTCGGTCTGCGCTATGAAGTGAACACGCCCTATACCGAAATCCGCAATCGCCTGAACGCGTTTGAGCCGGGCCGCCAGTCCACCGTGTTCCCCAACGCGCCGGAAGGACTGCTGTTCCCCGGCGACCCCGGCGTGCCCGCGGGCATCGCGCCTGTCGACTATAAGGAGTTCATGCCGCGCGTCGGTCTCGCCTGGGATCCATTCGGTAGCGCCACTACCATGATCCGCGCCGGCTACGGCATTTTCTACGACGGCTTCACCAACGGCACCGGCGGGCCCATTCAGGCCGCGATCAGCGCTTTGCCATACACGCAGGCCTACCAGCTTGCCGGACCGGGTTTCAACATCGCGAACCCTTATGGCAACAGTCCGCTGCCATTCGGTGTGAATAACTTTGTGCAGCCCGCAACCGTGCTGACGGTGGCTTCCGGCACGCGCCCGCCCTATTCGCAGGACTGGAACTTCACCATCGACCGCGTGATCGCTAAGGATTACAAACTCGACGTGCGCTATGTCGGCAACAAAGGCACGCACCTGCCGCGCTTCATCGAAGCCAATCCGACAGTTTTTGCCAACAACAACCAGCGCGAGTATTCAACCTGCAACGCGGCGGGTCTCTGCAACTACGGCTCCGTGGGTCTTCTCGCTGACATCGCCAACTCCACCTACAATGCGCTGCAGGTCGAATTCACCCGGCAGTTTTCGCGCGGCCTGCGCTTCACGGCTTCCTACTGGTATTCGAAGAGTCTCGACGATATCTCTTCGCTCAATGTCGCCGGCTCCGCGCCCACCCTGGTTGCGGGTGAGAACGACCTCGCGCAGAATCCTTTCGACCTCGCCGCCGAGCATGGCCCTTCGCTCTTCGACGCCACGCATCGCTTCGTCTTCAGCGGAACCTACGCATTGCCGCAGTGGAAAGGCGCTTCGAAGGCGGCGGGTTATCTGGTCAACGGCTGGCAGGCCAACGTGATCGCGACTCTCTCGACTGGAACCCCCTTCACGGTTTATGACAGCGCCAATGTTTCGCAACAAGGAAGCGCGCCCGAAATCACGGGCTTCTACTCGAGCCGTCCGAACCTGATCTCGAACCCGAACGAGAACCAGCCGCACAATGCCAGCGAATGGGTGAGCCGCGCGCCGTTTCAGCAGCTTAACCCCGTCACGCAGGCGGGCCAGTTCGGCAACGAAGGACGCAACGTAGTGCGCGGACCCGGCATCGAAGACGTCGACCTTTCCATCTTCAAGAACTTTGACATCACCGAGAGAAGCCGCCTGCAGTTCCGCGCCGAGATTTTCAATCTCTTCAACCACGCGAATCTTGGGCTTCCGGAGAACGATCTCCAGTCGCCCGCGTTTGGCCAGATCCTCACGGCAGGCCCCGCGCGCCAACTGCAGTTGGCGCTCAAGCTGGCTTTCTAGTCCGGCGCTGCCGTCACAACCACAGGAACCCCCTCGCCTCGTTCCCCGCGTGAATCAGTCCGAGCATGTGTTCGCGAAAGGCTGGTTCCTGCAGGCGCTGCCGATAGTACGACGGCCGGCGTTGTTTCTCGGGTGGCAGGTTCATTCCGGATTCCAGACTATTCAACAGGCTCTGCGCCCACGGTCCGGCCCCTTGCGCCTCGCTGTGCGCCTTGATCGACTGATTCAACATGCGGCGAAATGGGGTATGCCGCAGGAGATGTCTCCAGCGAATCAGGACGGCCTTGCGCTTGTCCTCGTCCTCTTGCGGGAGCAGGTCGATAAGAAAATCCAGGGCTCGCTCGTCATCCAGCCATAAGACCTGCAGCAGATGTCCGTAGACGGCGAGCAACCCGCTTCTCCTGGCCTGTGCCAGACACTCAATGAAAACCGGATCCTTCACTAACTTCCACAGCGCTCCTGCGATTGTGAGCCTGCGGCTCTGATCCGGCTCTTCCTCGAACATCATTCGCAGCAAGGGCGCGGCCGATGTGTCGCGCAGCAGCCAGGTCGCGTTGATCAGGCGATTATGCCTGGTCTTGAGATTGCGCCGCACGAGTTGCTGTGCGACGGGCAACTCTTCGGGAGCAAGCTCATCGATTGACCTAAGCCTGTCGACCGTCGATATCCGGGTGCTCCCAAACCAGTAGAGCAGAAACTGCCGGAAGGCCGGCGATGGTGGATCATCAATCAACTCCTGCGGCACATCGTAACTATCGCTTAGCCACATTTGCGCGGAACTCCGAACATTTTCGCACTCGGGAGCGGGGCAGCGGCGTCTTTTGTCAGGCCCGCCCAGGCCGGTCACCAGCGATGCAAGTCTATATTCGCCGTCGAATCATCAATCTCGGGCCATGAACCACCCCGCCCCTCTTTTTGGGTGGGACACTCGGACCGCAATGAGAACTGGTCTTTGGCCATCTCCGGCGGGCATCTCAGGAGCCAGGCAATTGGGCTGAATCAATCCAATATTAACCAGGAAGGGATATCAAATGCTCGACACCGTGGGGCAAACGATCACCGCCGTGGGCGGCCTCGGCACCGCAGCTTTCGGTCTGGTCGATGCAACCAAACCGATCAGCGGGATTAATCATGCCGGCTTTTCCGGCATCAGGGCTGCCATCGATCTGCTCACACCCGGCGATGACGCGAAGAACTCCCTGCCGCGAGCGAAAATCCAAACGACCCTGGAGGCGAACTGGATGAACGGAACCGACCTCGCCAGCCAGAAGGCGATCGCCAAGTCCCTCATCAAGCTCCATCTGAGTGAAGGGAACGCGGCGCAGGTGGCGAATGCGTCCGGCGTCTCTCCCGACGTGCTGACCATCGTGTCACTAAAGGTCGTGTCCGGCGAACCGCTGTCCCAGACCGAATCGGACGTCTTCGGCCGCTTTGACCTCATCGTGACCGCGCTGCTTGACGAGGCCTACCAGCGCGCCGATCAGACTTACCGCAACGCGACACACATGCTTGCTATGTTCATCTCCGTGGTCCTTGCGCTGGCAGGCGCGGTGATCCTGGATGCCGCCAAGCCAACCGCAAACCTGCCCGTGGATCTGGGCGCGGCGCTGATCGTCGGCCTGCTCGCCACGCCGCTGTCCCCGATCGCCAAAGATCTGTCATCCGCCCTGGTCTCGGCGGTGAGCGCACTGCAGACCGTAAGGAAATAGCGCGCGATGACCAGATTTCTCGACGTGCGCGTGAACCCGGGCGGCCCTCCACTGGCAACGCAGGTCGCCACCAATCAGTGGGACGGGATCACATATCGGAGCATGCTGCCAGGCGACCTGGAGAAGGACATCCGCGGCAAAGACGTTCTCATCGGCACGCACGGATTCAACGTCAACCGGCAGAGCGGGATTGACTGTCTGTCCAGATGGGAAAGCCTGCTTGAGCTGGGACCGAACGGGGTTTTCGTAGGCCTCCTCTGGCCGGGCGATTCGGTCTGGCTGCACGCGCTGTCCTATCCGGAGGAGCCCGGAATCGCCAATGAAACCGGCCAGCTGACGGGTCCATGGATCGAAAAAAATTTCGCCGATGCGGCCAGTATTTCTTTCGTCTCTCACAGCCTTGGCGCGCGCGCGATCCTGGAAACGGTCTCGACGATGACGCGCCGTGTGCGCCGCTGTATTCTCATGGCCGGCGCCATCGACGATAACTGCCTCAGCGCAGAATTTCAGAAGACGGCGGCAAACATTGACCGCATTTCCGTGCTTGCGTCGAAAGAGGACGCCGTACTGGCGGCCGCGTTTCCCATCGGCAATATTCTGGGCGGCATCATCGCTGCGGGCCATCCCTGGTTTCACACGGCGCTGGGCCGTGCCGGTCCGTCGCAGCCCTGGCCCGTGAATTTTCTGGCGCCTTTCCAGATACCGGACAACTGGGGCTACGGTCACGGCAATTATCTGGAAATCGATTCCTCCCATCCGGCAATTTCCCCGCCGCAGAACGTACCCCCGCAGGGCTCGCCCGAACCGGGCGACGGCGCGACCGGCTGGCCGCAAGCTTTTTCTGCCGCGTTTGCTTCCACGCGTTTTCAGTGACCCCGCCTTGAGCACCAATGGCCCCGGCATAGTGCCGCCAAACGCGGTCAACTGCTCCGGCACGAGGCGCGGCCGCTGGCCAAATGAAATGACATTCACGGGCAGGCTCTTTGGCGGGCGCGTACTCTTTGACCGCGCTCAGCGGGTTTCCCACTCGGAGTGGAAGCTCTGGTCGATCACGATATTCCCGGCCTGCGCGAAAACAAACGAGCCACCGCGTTCCCGCGATTTCAGCGCCAGCGGAAACTCCACGCCGTCGTGCTCCAAAGTGTCAAAACGGATCGCGAGCAGCCAGCGGGGAACTGGATACATGTGCTCCTCAAGCTGCAGAATGCGTCCATGAACAATATCCTTCTCGCGCGCGATTACGCCCAGTTTCCTGTCTTTGACTTCATGCAGGATCACTCCCGTCACGGCATCTCCGGCCGCCGCTGTCTCCGAATGGATAGGAGAAGTCAGACCGATGCGAAAGCGAAGACCTGCCGGTAACTGCCGCGCTGCGGCGGCTGGCTCCTGGGTTTCTTTCTTCGGCGTGCCAGGGGCACCGGCGTCATCGTCAAAGCGGATAGTCGCCTGGCCCGCGTACTCGTGGCAGTCGGAATAACCGATTTCATTTACGGATTCAATGCCATCGCCAAAGAGGACGTCCATGGTGGCGGCTGCGGGCAGCAAAAAATCTCCGTTGCCGATCTTCACCCGGTGATAGTCCATGTTGTCTTCCACGCGGCAAACCTCGTCACCCGCAGGAAACCGGTCGGCCACGACGGTGAGGCGCTTGAGTTCCGCGCTCGCCGGGTCCACCAGAAATGACCCGTGGTATGCAGCGGTTCGATCAGGGCCGTTGGTGCTGTAGGTGTAATGACTCTTTTCAAGCGGCACGTTGAACGCGAACAACGACTGACCGAGATAGCTGATCGAGTCCGTGTCGGCACCAAAAACGCTGGTCAGATAAGAAACGAATTCGCCGCTGCCGGTGGCGCCCGATTTCACGAGATCATCGACATGACTTGTCTCAAACTGGCGCGCCCCGGCCCAGGAGAAAGTTTCCGCGCCATCCACCACGGCAACGTCCAGACGAAGGCGATCGCGCACTGTGAGATAGCCGCGCGAGGCCGCTTCTCTCCGCGCCGCGATAATCGACCTGCAGCTGGACCTTATTCCGTATGGCAGACGGTATTGTGCGCGGTTGACGGTCTGGACGCAGGTGTAGCGAGGCACGTGGCTGACGTCATCAAGAACCCTGGCGCGGACCTTCTGGAACAGCTGCTCAGGGTCGGGATCGGCAGTCCTCGCGGCGGTCGACGCGACCAGCAGCACAAAGCAGCTTCGGAGCGCGAGGCGCATAACAACAGTCTATTTCCTCGCCGGGTGAACGCCATATCGAAAGATCAGCGTATCCCCGATTCCCGGTGCCGCTTGCTAACACGCGCGGTTCAGAAAGGGGTTTCCGAACCGTGACCGTAAGGGAGCGGCTATACGTCCGAGATCGTCCCCGTACTGTCGCCGAACTTATCGCGCTTCACTCCAACCTTCTGCAGCAGCGTCAAGTGGAGGTTTGCGATCGGGGTGCGCTCCGGCAGCACGATGTGCTGTCCGCCGAGCTTCATCCTGCCGGCGCCGCCGCCAACCAGAATATTCGGCTCTGGATAGTTATTGTGCATGTCGCTGTTGCTCATGTTCGACCCGTACAGGAAAATCGAGTGGTCGAGCAGCGTGCCCTGGCCATCCGGCGTTCCCGCCAGCTTGGCGAGGAACTCCGTGAACTTCTCGACGTGCCAGGTCTGGATCTTAACCAGCTTCGCGATTCTCTCCGGATCGTTGGCGTGGTGCGATACGGGGTGAAAGGAATCCGGCACGCCGATGTGGTTATAAGTCCGGTTCGTACCTTCGGCCGCCATGATGTAGGACGCCACACGCGTGAGGTCGGCCTGATAAGCGAGCGCAATGAGATCGAACATCAGCTTCACCTGATCGGGAAAGGAGTCCAGTTCTCCCACCGGCGCATCGGGAACCTTCACCGTGGAAAGGTCCTGCGCCTCCGCTTTCTGTATGCGCCGCTCGATCTCGCGGACACTTTCGAGGTACCCGTCCAGAACGGCCTTGTCGTTGCTTCCAAGGTCGCGTTGCAGGCTCTTTGTACCGTCCAGGATCAGATCGAGCAGGCTGCTAGTTTCATGGCTGATCGATGCGCGCTCCTGCGGCGTGTCGCCTTCACCGAACAACTGCAGGAAAACTTTTCGCGGATTGGATTCCATCGGCAGCGGCGATTCCGCATCGCGGAACGACAAAGTGGAATAAGACCCGCCACCGCCCGCTGCCGACTGAACGATGGTCTCCGAGGAGACTTCGAGCGATGGAAGAGGCGTGTCCTGGCCGATCATTTTCGCGATCACCTGATCCAGCGTCGTGGCCATATGCGCGCGGGGACTGCCGGTATCGGGACGGGTGGCGCTGAGCCACGTGGCCGGGGTGAACGAATGAACTGAGCCCGCCGTTGCCGCATTCTCCAGATTGCCGAAAGACGAAACATACTTCTTGTACGGCTCGAGCGACGCCAGAATGGGGCTGAGCCGGAAACTGCCGTCGGCGCCGGATGGTGTCCACTTGTCCGCCGCCGGACCAAACTTCGTGTTGGACATGATCGCGCCGTGAGGGATATAGAAGAAGCCTGTCCGCAGCCTGGGCACCGCGGCGGTCTGGGCTAGCGCGGTGGAGGCAGGCACCATCGCATCCAGAAACGGCAGTCCCAGCGTCACGCCGGCAGCCTTCAGCAACGCTCTGCGAGGAATATGCCTTTTTGAGATGAACATGTTCTCTCCTGAAATTCCCGAGCTACTTTATACCGCTCCCCTGCGGTTGCGCCTCAGAAGCGGCTTTCGCCATAGCCGCCGTACCCTGCCTGCGGAATGAGTCGCTGTTGACGATTCCCAGAACCAGCGAAGACAGCTTGTAATTGTCTTTGGCAGCCCCACGCACAATCGCCCGAATCTGAGGCATGTCGAAATATTCCAGCTGGCGGTTGATGCCGTACATCATCATTCTCTCCGTTACAGTCCGCGCGAATGTTTCGGGATGGTCGGCCAGCTGCGCCCTCAGTTCCACGACCCCATTGATCTGGATTCCGTTCGGCAGTATCGTGCTCGCATCGATGGGCGCCTGTGCCTGTGCGTCCTGCGTCCTCCATTGCCCGATCGCGTCGAAATTCTCGAGCGCCAGCCCGGTCGGATCGATCACGCCGTGGCACATCCTGCAGCTCGCCTTGGCGCGGTGCTGTTCGAGCCTGGCCCGGACCGTCTTCGGCGCCTCACCGGCCTTCTGCGAAAGGTCCGTTGCGGTGTCGGGCGGGGGAGGCGTCGGCGGGGTGCCATTGAGCTTATCCAGAACCCAGGCTCCACGCAGCACTGGAGAAGTGCGGTCGCCGTACGAAGTCCGCAGCAGCATCGCGCCCTTTCCCAGCAGGCCCCAACGGGCTTTTGCTGCCTCGTCGTTTCCGGCCAGCGTAACCTTACGAAACTGAGGCCCCGTTACACCGGAGATGCCGTAGTGGCGCGCGAGCCGCTCATTCAGGAACGTATAGTCGGCGGTCAGAAGTTCCAGAACGCTCCGATCGTTCGAAAAAATGCTGTCTACGAAAGCTTCCGCTTCATGGGAAAAATCGTGCCGCAGTTGCTCGTTGAATCCGGGAAACAGCACCGGGTCGGGGACCACCTGCTCGAGATTGGTGAGGTTCAGCCATTTCATCGCGAAGCTGGTGACCAGGCTCGAAGCCCTGGGGTCCGCCAGCATGCGCTTCACTTGTTTCTCCAGGGCTCCGGGTCGCGTCAACCCGTTCGCCGCTGCCAGCGTCAGGAGTTCTTCGTCGGGGCCAGTGTTCCACAGGAAGAAGGAAAGCCGCGAAGCGAGTTCCAGATCCGTAAGCGCGACATCGGTATCCGGTGCGGCGTCCTTCGGCCCCCGTATCGCCCGATACAGAAACTGAGGGCTGACCAGAACCGCGGCCACGACCTGCTCAATGCCCCGGTCGAACGTGCCGCCGTCCCGCCGTCCCGCTTCATAAAACGGCATGAGGCGCCGCATATCTTCCGCTGTCACGGGCCGCCGGAAGGCGCGTCTCGCGAGATTTTCCGTGATCTGCCTCGCGCAGGGAGCCTCTTGTTCCTGCGTTTTGGGATTGCATATGAAGATAAGAGCCCGGCTGGGCGTTCTCGAAACGCCTGTGGGATTGAACGGTCCGGCGACCTCAACGCCATCGCGAAGATGCGCCATGCGATCGAGGGGGGCCTGGCTGCCGGTTAAGCCGCCGTAGCCCTGCAGTTTTTCCAGAATCTCGTCCGACGCTACGCGGGGACGGTCGATGAATGCCACGATGACGTCGCGTACCCCGGCTTCGACGTGCACGGGAATCTTCGTGAAGCGATCCATGATCTGCGCGCGGCCGGTGCCTGCCGTGCGATCCGCCAGAGCCAGATCCTCCCTCCCGCCAATCGGTTTGCGAAACACGATACGGCCATCGATCATGATGACGAGCGTGCTCGCATTCTCGAGAGCCGAGGAGTACGGGCCCACTGCAAGGTCGTTTATCGTGATGCGATACTCGCCGTCGGCCGGGAAGCTGTGCTGGAACCGGATGCCGCCGCGGGTGCCGGGAGGAAACGGCATCTCGGGATTCTGGTTGGCCTCGATGGCATACTTCACACTCGAAACGCGCGGGTTGGGATTGCCGACCGCGAGGCTCGCGACATGCCGTGCCGCTGTCACGTACTGATCAAGAAACGCGGGAGACACGCTCAGGGCGGCCGCGATATTGTCGAAGCCCTCCACCTGGATGTCCTGCGGCAGAACTTCCTTCGCGTTCACTTCCACCCCGACCAGCGCTTTCACGGTCGCGGCATACTCGGTGCGGTTCAGGCGTTCAATCGGAACATAGCCGGCCCTGGGACCTTTGACATGCGTGTCGAGCGCATTCTCCATCCAGACAACAAACGAATCCACATCCTTCTGCGCCGGCTGCGGACTGCCCGGCGGCGGCATCTGATGTCCGCGTAGTTTGCGCAGTGCCTTTTCCCAGATCTGTGCGTCATTCGCCGGGGCTGCAGTATCCAGTCCGTCCAACGCGAGGCCGCCGGTCTTCAGACGTGCGTTGTGGCATGAGACGCAGTAAGTGGTCACCAGTGCGCGGTGTGGATCTTCTGCGGAAGTCTGCCCGAGGGCTCGAAAAGCGATCGCCACCACGACGGCACTTGCGGAAAGGAAACGCTTCATGGATGGCAAAGGGTCCGGTGCGAGAACGTTCCCTTTTTATCACAAATTCAAGGTCTTGCAGGTACCATGCTCACGGTGCAGTGAAACACGCCGAGAGATTTTGCCGCACGGTGGCGCTCAGGTTATCGAACGGGAAGACGGCGGTTTCGTTTGGGAAGAGATTGCCGATGGCGAGGCTGCGGGTGGGCAGCGGCAGAGTTTGAATGTCCGGATAGAGAATCGTGGCGCCCGGGCCGTTGACGCCGTTGCCTTGTTTCTTTCCGCCTTCGACCTTGTGGGCGATGGGCGCGTTTCCGTCGACTGCGACTGTGATGGACTGGCCTTCTTCGGGAACGCCGTTGGCCCAGGCGAGTTTGATTTCACCTTCGTGCGTGTCAGTGCGGCAGGTGAGGATGAGGCGGTACATGTCGGTGGCGCCGGGGAATTTGGTTGAAGTGAAGGCGCGCAGGGTGGACGTGGTGAGGGTTTTTCCGGTCCAGCGCGAATCCCACTGATCGGCGTCCGCGGCTTCAGTAGACAGGGCCGTGACGAATGCCAGAAGCGTAGGCTCGTCGGGCATGGCGACGCTGGCCGCTGTGATGGCGCCTCGTTTGGCCAGAGTCACTATCGATTGGCCGTTTCCGGCCTGAGCCGCGGCGAGGACTTCCTGTGGCGTGTGGCCGTTCGTGATCTTGCTCACGAGCATGGCGGCAACAGCGGGCTCGGGATTGGCGGCGTCGAAGTGTTCCACCGAGAGACCGCCGTACATCAGGGCGTCACTGTGGCAAGTACCGCAGTATTTTTTGACCGCCGCATTCTGCTGCGCGGCGGGCATCAGGTCCGCGGCCTCAGCGGTGGCGCAGAGAGGCAGGATAGCGGCGAGGCTCAGGAGGGCGGGCTTCATCGGGTCGCTCCGGATTCATCGTACTTGAGGATGACGGAGTAGCAGGAGGCGTTCCTTCGCAAAATACGGTCAAAGTATTCCGCTGGTCAGCAACCCGCCCCAAAGGGCTTGCGCGAGGCGGGAAAATCTGCCAAATTAGAGTGGCGAATAAAAGGCGAATATGGGCGCGGCACTCCTTCAGCTCCGAACTGAAATGCGCGCACGCTTCGACGTGCCGTTTGAAGTACGCAGACGGCCTGATCTGGAGCAGATTCCCACCGGCATCCCGGCTATCGACCAGCTCACCGCGGGGGGCATTCCGCGGGGCACGATGAGCGAAATCTGCGGCGCGGAATCGACCGGGCGTACCGCGCTGATGTTCACCATTCTCAGCCAGGCGACGCGGCGGGGCGAATGCTGCGCGTGGATCGATACTTCAGGCGCGTTCGATCCGGCGTCGGCCGCGGAAGCCGGGGTGGATCTCGACCGCGTCCTCTGGGTGAACTGCGGCGGCAATGCGCAGCATGCGCTGAAGTCGACCGATCTTCTGATTCAGGGCGGAGGGTTCGGGCTCGTGGTGCTCGATCTGGCGGACACAGCCAACGAGACTGCGCGGCGCATTCCGCTGGCATCGTGGTTCCGGCTGCGGCATGCGGCCGAGCGCACGGGCGCAGCGCTGGTGGCGGTCGAGCGGCAGATCAATGCTCGGTCGTGTTCGGCACTGCAGATTGAGATGCGGCGCAAGAATCCGGTGTGGGCCGGCAGGCTGCTGCGCGGCATCGTGGCGATGGCGGAGAGCCGGAAAAATTACCGGCTGCGCACAGCGGAACTGCGGGTGCACCGATGAGCATACTGTTCGCCTGCATTCGTGCGCCGGGGAATCTGCCGCTGGCTATAGAGTGCGCGCGCGGGTTCTCGCCTTACATTGAAGAGAATCCCCCGGACACTTTGATATTCGATGTGCGGGGGCTGGAGTCGCTGTATGGTCCGCCGCAGAAGCTGGCGCGCGAGATCGAGCGGCGCATCGGCGTCCCGGCTGCGATCGCAATTGCATCCAATCCCGATGCGGCGATGCATGCGGCGCACGGCTTTCGCGGCGTCACGGTGATACAGCCGCGCAGGGAGGCGGAGGCGCTCGCGCCGCTGTCGGTCAATTTGCTGGGGATGACCGGGATGTCGGCTGCGACGGCAGAGTCGCTTGATCTGTGGGGCATTCGCACGTTCGGTGAACTGGCGAAGCTGCCTCCGCTGGGTGTAGCGGCGCGCCTGGGCGAAGAGGGTGTCCATCTGCAGCGGCTGGCGCGCGGCGAGGGCGATCGGCAGCTGCGGCCGATCGTCGATCCGCTGGAGTTCGAAGAAGAGATGGAGCTTGACGATGCGGTGGAATCGATCGAGGCTTTGTCATTTATTTTGTCGAGGCTGCTGAACGATGTCTGCGCGCGGCTGGCCGGGCGGGCGCTTGCGACCAATGAAATCAATCTGCGGCTGACACTCGAAAACGCTCCGGAGCATTGCACGGCGCTGAAACTGCCTGTGCCGATGCTCGATGTGAAGGCGTTCCTGAAAATGCTGCAGCTGGATTTGTCGGGCCGGACGCCGGCAGCGCCGGTGCTGAAGGTGAAGCTGCGCGCCGCGCCCGCGAAGCCGCGTCGCACGCAGCATGGACTGTTCGTGCCGTCATCGCCCGAGCCGGAGAAGCTGGAACTGACGGTGGCGAGGCTGCGCAGTCTGGTGGGCGAAGGGCAGGTGGGGACGCCGGAGCTGAGAAATACGCATCGTCCGGACAGCTTCGTCATGCATGGATTCGCCCCTCGTGCGGGCATGTCAGCGGTGGCGGAATCTCCCGTCGTTGATGGCGGGGTGAGCGTGCGGCTGTGTCTGCGCCGGTTTCGTCCGCCGCGTGTTGCGCAGGTGATTGTGGTCAATCGGCAGCCGGTACGAATCGCATCGCTGTCGGTCAGCGGACGCGTGGTGATCGCCAAAGGTCCGTGGCGCACTTCCGGAGAATGGTGGCGCGCGGGGGGGGGGAGGAAGGCGCGTGGAATCGCGATGAGTGGGATGTGGCGCTCGAATCAGGTGCGTTATACCGGCTGTTTCAGGATGCCGTCGGGGGCCGCTGGTTCATCGAAGGCAGTTACGACTGAGTTGTTACAATGAGGCTGCATAACCTTTGAGCGGGAGTAACTCAATGGTAGAGTCACAGCCTTCCAAGCTGTTGGTTGCGAGTTCGATTCTCGTCTCCCGCTCCATATCTTAAAAAAAGTTTACTGAGTGCTCCTGTGTACTCTGCATAGCATTCCCAGTGGGCAGGATCCAAAATCAATCCCGCATTCTTCCTGTAGTGCTCATTCGGCTGATCGCCCGGATATCGACGACGCCCCGCTGTCCTGAATGCGGCGGCGGTCTCAATTTGAGATAATCCCGGTTCCGGGAGGAGATGGATTGTGCAGAAGATAATCGTTTTTGCCGCAGCAGTGTTTCTGACAGGTATCGGTGTGTGCCTCGCGCAGCCGCCCGGCATCACCCGTGAGATGATCTCGAGGGCACTGCCTCTCGAAGGCGCCCCGAAGGCGGAGCCTGGACCGTACCAGGTCACGTCCGAACCTGCGTTCGGCGCGCCCGGCCTGCAGGTTTATCGCCCGGCGGCTCTGGACGCCTTTCCCGCGAAGGACACCTTGCCCGTAATGGTGTGGGGAAACGGCGGATGCGGGATCGACAGCAAGACGTTCTCCGGTTTTCTTTCGACTATCGTCTCCCATGGCATCCTGGTGGTCAGCACGGTCCCTGTCGAAGGCGCTGCCCGGCGGCAGGAAACCGCCGATGACATGCGCGCCGCGATCGACTGGGCCGCGAAGGAAAATGCACGAGCCGGCTCGCCTTTGAACGGAAAGATTGCCATCGACAAGGTTGCGGCCATGGGTACGTCGTGCGGCGGTTTTCTCTCGCTCACGCTGGGCGCCGATCCCCGCGTCAAGAGCATCGGCGTTTTCAATTCCGGCGTGCAGACCCCGCCCGCCGGGCAGACGCAGGGAGCAGGCGGGCGCGGTGGCGCATCGCCGCAACCGACTGCGGACGCGCTTCCCAAACTCCACGGGCCTGTGCTTCTGCTCAACGGCGGCGAACCTGACTTCCTGATGGGGGCGTCGGCGGCGACGTTTGAAGCCATCAGCCACGTGCCGGCGTTCTACGGCGCGCGGCACAACGGCGGCCACAGCGCGACATATTTTCATCCCGGCGGAGGTGAGTTCGCTAACGTCGCCTCGAACTGGCTCCTCTGGACGTTCAAAGGCGACAAGGAAGCCGGCAAGATGTTCGTTGGGAATGCCTGCAGTCTCTGCACGAATTCGAACTGGGATGTGAAGTCGAAAGGGATCAACAAATGAATCGAACCCCTCGCGGAACTCTCCGCGTGCGGGGCAGCCGACGTGTTCGCGATGCCCCAATTGAGTCCTGAAGCGCCTCGAACCTGTGGCTGATCACATTCGGCCGCCGGTCGCATCTCGGCCAAAGGTCCGATGAGCTGACGGTACCCGCTCGATCTTCGTGACGAACGCCTTAGCCGCCTGCCAGCAAGATTATCGGTGACACCGGCTCCCCAGGATTTGCCAGGCGACGGAACACTCTCCCACTCTTGATTCCCGCAGCTTCCATCCACGTGCTGAGTTCGCAACACAACCAGTCTGGAACCGGGCACCGCCCGGACGTGACCGCCTTCGCTCCTCGCACGTCAGACGGCGGACCGCCCCCAGCCGAAGGTTGATAGTCCCCGGCGCGAGATGTCGTGACTCCGCGCGGTCTGTGCAGCACCAGCAGGCCGGATCGTCGCACCTTTGTATATGCTGGATGGGAAAGGAACACTGCCGGCAGGAGACTGTCCACTTCGGACGATAATTGGTCAGATCCCTGGGACTCGCAAATGCAACCGCTGCGCGCATTATTGATCTGCACGGTTCTTCTCGGCGCGCAGACGCCGCCGGACAATACCGCCTATTCTGTCGCCTACGTCGATATCGCACCGGCATCCAGAACCGCAGCGATCACTGCTGTCAAGCAGTACAGAGATGCAAGCCGCAAAGACGACGGATTTCAGCGGATCGAGCTCTTCGAGCAGGCCGGCCGGCCCGCACACTTCTGCATCATCGAAACGTGGGCCAACAACAAAGACCTTGATACCCATGCCGCATCGGCAAATACCAGGGACTTCCGAACCAGGATCGACTCTATGAGGCTGAGCGACTATGACCAGCGGCCTTACAAAACTCTGTCGTTGAGCATCTCTCACAATGGTGAAAGCAGCCGCAGCATATTCGTGATCACACACGTCGATATCGGCGGCCAGGGCACAGATGCCGCGGGCCTCCTGCGCAAGATGTCTGAAACCAGCCGGAAGGAAGAAGGCAACCTCCGGTTCGATGTCTTACAGCACGCGATTCGGGCTAATCATTTTACGGTTATCGAAGAATGGCAGACGGCGAAAGCGGTCGAGGCGCACGCGGCTGCGAGTCACACGAAGGAGTACCGGAACAGCCTTGCGCCGATCGCCGGCGGCCCTCTGGACGAACGTCTTTATAAGGCCATGGAGTAAACCCGGAACTGCCCGACGGCCGATCAACAAGTCGGCGACTTCTCGTCCAGGTGGATGATCCTGGCCGGCCTCGAGCCTGCGGTCAACGGGCGCTCAAAAGCTGCTCTGCTTTTCCCACAGTCGTTTCAGTTTTCCGAAGGCCTTTCTATATGGTCGATCACCAACACGTCCACGGGCCCCTTGGCCGGCACCAGTTTTAGGCCGAGCTGTTCCTGAATAGCTTGAAATATGCCGGGAGCGTCCGGCCCCCCGACGTCAGCGGGCGCACCAGGCGCAATCGCGGTCAGTCGAGGCGACGTGAAATCGTCGGGCGAAAACTCAAGATGTATCACGAACAAATCCGTGATGCCGGTCTTGTCGATCACGGGGCGGTCGAGGATCATGCCGAGCAAGCCGGCAAACGTCGCAAGCGTGCCGCCTTCGAGGTCGACTCCTCGCGGATTTGCCATATTCCTGCAACGTCTCTGGTCCGCCGCCAGCGCGGGGAGGGGTCGACCCAGAGCCACAGGTATGCAGCCTCCTTCGTGGAGCGGTTTCAGTTTTGGAGAGCGCTTACCCAATGCGAGTTCATAAACAGGTCCTTGCCGGGTCTCGCGATGAGTCTTAAGGTGAAACCGGTCCTCCAGAACAGCTTGCATCATGGGTCCAAGCATCATCAATATGCTCGGCTGACCGCCCGATGTGGCGTCGATATCGAACCTCTCCGAATGCATCCAATCCGGACCGCCCTCGATGGGAATCACTCGAAAGGAACTCAGATAGCCACCCGCGTACCTGTTATATGCGACCTGAATCATACCGGTGCTGTCGGTATCGGCCAGAATGCCACAGCCGATGCTCAGCCTTCCGGGCGATGAGTCCCCGCCATACACGCGGTCTCCCGCAACGCCCGGATTACATAACTTGACTGAGACGACTTCGAACTTCGGGAGCAGTCCGGGAGCCGATTGAGGCGATGCGGATTGTGCGCAGGCCGTCGTGCTCATGATGCCGACCACGATAGGCAGTCCCAGCGCTGCAATCCCTTTAGCGGCCAGGACTGCTTTCTTCGCGATGCGGAGTCTGGCTGCAGCGGGGTCGCTCAGTCTCTTCTCGGCAGTATATTGGACGAGAAGGCGGGAGGCGCTATGAAGAGACCAATCGTCGCTGCGTTCTTTTTCACGTCCACAGCCCTGGCGGCGCAGGGCGTGCTGGGTGTGGGGAACTTTATTCATGTGGTCGCCAATCTGGACCGGTCGATTGAGTTCTATCATGACGCGCTTGGGTTGGAGATGACCGGGTCTCCGGGGCCGCGCGCGTTTTCGGCGAACGCGGTGGTTTCGAGCTTGTACGACGCTCCGGGCGCACAGAGCCGCGTGGCAAGTTTCAAGATTCCGGATTCGAATATGGCGGTGGAGATCGTTGAGTTCCAGGGTATAAATGCGACGCCGGCGGGCCCTCGGTTTTTTGACCCGGGGGCGATCAAGCTGACTCTGGTGGTGCAGGATCTGGAGGCGACGAAGACCCGGCTGTATCGGATTAAGGGGCTGGAGTGGATCAGTGCGAGCGCCTTTCGCTCTGTGGTAGTGCGCGATCCCGATGGGATCTTCGTGGAACTGGTGCAGGGCGGCAACGGGCCTCCGTTCATTGGTCCAGGTGCTGACGATCCCAAAGTGCGCCTGGGCGTCACGGTGGAGGATCTCGCCGCGACGACCCGGTTTTATCGGGAAGCGCTCGGGTTTGCGGGCGGTAGGTCAGCGGTACAGGGAGTGGCGCGACTGCAGGTTCCAGGGGACGCATTTCCGGTGGACTTTGCGGACCTTAAATATGTCGACCGAAAGCCGGTGCACTCGCAGATTCACGATCCGGGTTCAGGCGTTCTGCGGCTTCGCGTAGACGATTTCGACGGGGTGGTGAAGGCGCTGACGGCAGCGGGGGCGACGGTTGTATCGGTGGGCGGACAGCCGGTGAATCTGGGACGGAACCGCGCGGTAATCCTGCGCGGTATGGACAATTTGTTCCTGCAGGTGTTCGAGTCGGGCCCGCCGGCGGGAAAGGAGCCTGCGGGGAAATGAACAAACTTGCTTTGATGCCGCTGGAAGGACCGCTGAGAGAGCGGAGATCAACCCGGGTCCATCATCCCCGCCGGCCTCGGTGACTCAGCTGGCTGCTGAAAAAGCTCTTTTCGTTGCCCCTTGCTGACGCGCGCGGTTCAGTAACCACTGCGGAATCAGCGCCTGCTTGTCCGAACCGCGATCGTAAGGGAGTGGCAAGAAGCGTTTTTCAGCAGCCTGTTAGACGCCGTATCGAGGGAATTCCAGCGACGATGTGGCGATCTTGTGACGTGCTTTGCAGTACATTCCCCTGGATCAGGCTGGGACTCAGCAAGGTAAAATATCACCTTAAAGTGGGGACGCAGCCCAGTCCGGAAGCATCCACTCACGAGCCGGAACGGCAGGCTGTCACGCTGCTTCTGAAGCGGCTGAGCGGCGGCGACAAAGAGGCGTTCGATCATTTGATTCCTCTTGTCTACGATCAACTGCGCAGGCTCGCCTCGCGCAGTCTGCGGCCTGAGCGTCCCGATCACACCCTTCGCGCCACAGCGCTCGTACATGAAGCGTATCTGCGGCTCGCCGACTCCGGTGGAGACTGGCAGGATCGAGTTCACTTCTATGCCGTCGCGGCCCGCGTAATGCGCAACATTCTGGTTGACTATGCCAAGGGCGCCAGGCGCCAGAAACGTGGTGGCGGAGCCGTGCACGTCGAATTCGATGAAGCCGTTCTGGTCGATCCCTCCTCGACGTCGGACCTGCCCGATCTTGACGAATCCCTGCAGCGCCTCGAAATGCGCGATCCCCGCAAAGGCAAAGTTGTCGAGCTCTTGTTTTTTGGCGGCCTGACCTATGCAGAAACCGCCGCGGCGCTCGGCATCTCCGAGGCGACCGTCCATCGTGAATTGAAGATGGCAAAAGCCTGGCTGTACATGGATCTGGCCGGCCAAAACGCCTGAGAGGCGTGCCATGAGCCCAGCGCCGAGTGTGGATCCCGACCGCTGGAGACGGCTCGAAACTCTCTTCTACCAGGCTTCCGACATGGATCCCCGTGATCGGCAGCCATTCCTCGACCAGGCCTGTGGGGACGATGCCGATATGCGCAGGGAAGTCGAGTCGCTCCTCGGCGCGGCCGATCATTCCCTGCGCTATCTCCGCGAGTCGGCCCAGGAAGCGGCCCGCGGAATCGCGGCCAGTCCGGCCTTCGCCGGAAAACTGATCGGCGCGTGGCAGGTCCTCGAGTCGATTGGTGACGGCGGCATGGGCAGGATTTACCTTGCGCGCCGTGCCGATCAGGCCTATGAGCAGAAGGTCGCAATAAAGCTGATGCGCGCCGATTTCGGTGCCGACCCCGCCATGCTCGTGCGCTTTCGTCTCGAGCGACAGATTCTCGCCAAACTGAACCATCCCAACATCGCCCGCCTTCTCGATGGCGGCGTCAGCGCCGAAGGCCTGCCTTACCTCGTTATGGAATATGTGGAAGGCGTCCCGATCGACACTTACTGCAGCGAGCAGCACCTGTCAATTGAGGCCCGGCTGCAGTTGTTCCGCACGGTTTGCGGTGCAGTCGAGTATGCGCATCGCAATCTCGTCATCCATCGTGATATCAAGCCGGCGAATATCCTGGTAACTCCGGGTGGCGTACCTAAGCTTCTGGACTTCGGCATCGCCAGGCTGCTCGATCCGGAGTTCGCCGGCATGGTGCGGACGCGGGCCAGTCAGGTGCTCATGACGCCGGAGTACGCCAGTCCGGAACAGGTGCGTGGAGAGGTCGTGACCACGTCCACCGACGTGTATGCCATGGGAGTGCTGCTCTACGAACTTCTTTCGGGCAGCCGGCCTTTTCGCGTCAGGACCGACAATCCGCTCGAAATCGCCCGCGTTGTCTGCGAACAGACCCCGCAGCCGCCAAGTGCCGCTGCGCCAATTGCGCAAGCCAACCGGATACGCGCCGATCTCGACAGGATCGTCATGATGGCGATTCGCAAAGAGCCGGAGCGCCGCTATGCGTCTGTCGAACAATTCTCCGCCGACGTGCAGGCTTATCTGGAAGGCTATCCCCTGCAGGCCCGCACCGCCACGTGGAGCTACCAGGCCAGCACGTTCGTGCGCCGTCACAAAGCGGCCGTAGCCGTCGCGGCATTGTTTTCGCTCGCGCTGGCCGGGTTCGGCGTCGGCATGGGCGTGCTGGCGAGACGGGCGGACCGGCAGCGCCAGACAGCCGAGCGCGAGAGGCAGTTTTTGGCCGGCATGTTTCAGTCGGCCGCGCCCGACGTGGCCCGCGGCGAAACCATCACGGCTCGAACTCTGCTCGATCGGGGCGCGCAACGCATCGATCGTGAGCTGGCCGCCGAACCCCAGGTACGCGCTTCCCTCCTCGAAACCATCGCCGAAGCCTATCGCTCGCTGGGGCTGTTTGACGAATCGCAGAAGCTCGCGGAAAAGTCGCTCCGCCTGGACAATGCGGCTCACGGCGCCGTCAGTCGGGAATCGGTGCAGGTGATGGAGCTTCTGGCCGAACTGGATCGTGACAAAGGCGAGTATGCGCAGGCGGAGCCCTTGTTGCGCAAAGTGCTTGAGTCCACACGGGCCACGTTCGGTGCCGCCAGTCCCGAAGCCGCCCGCGTGATGGGAGAGTTGGGGGAGTGCTTCTATTGGGAGGCGAAGGACGATCAGGCCATCGCCCTTCTGCGCGAAACGTTGGCCATCGATCGGAAGAATGGCCCCGATTACGGTGCTGAGATCCGCAACTACCTCGCGCTCACGC
This sequence comes from Terriglobia bacterium, assembly GCA_963709215.1. Lineage (GTDB taxonomy): Bacteria > Acidobacteriota > Terriglobia > Bryobacterales > Bryobacteraceae > BOG-234. The sequence goes on from CAVPVO010000003.1 coordinate 491,742, forward strand.
TGGAGCGGAAGGGAAACCTCGACGAAGCTTATCAATTGCTGCAGGAAGCGGTGGAAATCGACCGCCGCACGCGAGGAACCAGCAGCCCGGACTATGCCGTCAGCCTGCACAACCTCGGGAGCGCGATGATCGATCGCGGCGATCTGCTGGGAGCGGAAAAGACCATTGGCGAGGCGGCTGAAATTCGCCGGACCGTCCTCGGAACCAACCATCCCGATTTTGCCGTGTCGCTCAACAACCTCGGGTACATTCTGCTGGAGGAAGGCGCCTGGCAGAAGGCCGAACCGCTGATGAAGGAGGCGCTCGATATCAACACAGCGCGTCTCGGCCCCACAAACCCCCGGCTCGCGGCGCCCTTGAGCAACTGGGCGAGAGTCCTGCAGGAAAAAGGGGATTACGCGCAGGCAGAGCAATACTTCAGGCGCATCCTGACCCTTCTCCACGAGGCGCATGCCGATTCCACCTGGCCCGCCGCGCAGATTGTCGCCAATGTCGGAATGCTGCATTTCGACCAGGGCCAATACAGGGAAGCCGAGCAGTACGCGCGTCAGGCGATGGAGCTTCGCCGCAAACTGGGCGGAGACGCGACACCGGCGTTTGCCAGTTCCCTGATTGAAGTCGCCGAAGATCGCGCGTTTCAAGGCGATCCCCGGGCGGCCGAGCCCTTGCTCCGGCAGGCTCTCGATATTCGCCGCCGGGAACTCCAGCCCGGCCATCCGGCAATCATGATTGCCGAGGTTCGTCTTGGCGAAGCACTCGTGGCAGAGCATAAAGGGATGGAAGCGGAACCGCTGCTGCGCGAAGCTGTCGCGATTGCCACCCGTGAACCGTTTCCGCTCCCGGCCTGGCAGCTCGCTGAAGCCAGGAACGCATACGGGGAATGTCTGAAAGTTCTGGGCCGCGAGCGCGAGGCCGAACCACTTCTGAGAGAGAGCCGCGCAGCCCTCGCCTCCGATCCCCGGCCCACGTTTCGAGCCGGAACCACAGCCCGTCTGATATCGATAGCCGAGCATCCCCCCGCGCAATAAAAAGGCCCCGGCCTTTTGGGCCGGAGCCGATTCAGATTCGCGACTTAAAGTGGGCAGTTTACGGGACGACTGTCGTCCAGATGTTCAACGTGTTCTGGTTGTCGTCGACAGCACCCATGCGGATCGTTCCGAAGCCGATGTAATTAACAGCCAGGCCAAAGGCCCCGCCGTTGTTGGGATCGACCGGCATCTGCGCCAGGAATTGGCCGGTGGCGGAATATTCAACCAGTTCGCTGGGCTGATTCGGATCCACGTTCGAGCCGTCGCTGTTGGCCACCAGAAAGTGACCGTTGGGCAGCATCGCCAGATCGAGGGGACCGTGCAGGTGCGTGAAATCCTGGATGAAAACCGTGGGGGTGACGGGACCTGAGGCTCTGGTCGCGGGCGCAATCGCATAGATCGTGTTGTCCACCGAGGAGGCAACGTACAGCGTGTCGTTGAAAGCGCTGTAAGCCAGCCCGGACGGTCCGAGAACGAGTGCGGCGGGATCAGTTCGATGGTTCATTCCGTCGGCGATCACCGTTATCTTTGCTTCGAGATTGGTAGCACTATACGTGATGTCAAAACGAGAGACCACTCCGCTCAGCACGTTTGACAGGAACACGTGGGCTATACCTTTCCCGCCGCTGCCAAGGTCGTCGACAGCCATGCTCCAGGGTCCGTCGACCGTGGCCAGCGTGCCGAACGTACCAAGAAAGTTGCCGAAGCGATCCAGCACCGCGAGTCTCCCCGGCTGAACCGTAGCTGCGGTTCCATCGGCCGTCGGAAGGTTGCCGATCAGCACGCAGCCATTGGAAAGGACGCCGATCGCGGCGGTCAATCCCGGTTGCGGAGAGGTAAAGAAGGTGGAGGTGTGGCCGGCGGCATCCACCCGCAGAATTGTAGTGCCCGTCCCTTGCAGGTTCTGCGAGTTGTTGAAATTGGATACCAGGATATCGCCGGGCTGAAGGCCGCCGCCTGCCGGTATCGTTCTGGGGACGAAAGCGACTCCATAGGGATTCACATCGCCGTTCGAAGGGATCGTGGACACGGACGGCGGCAGCAGCGGGAAAATGCTTTGGTTGGTCTGGGCGGCAACGATCGCCGGCAGTGAGAAGAGAGCGAAGACGAATGCTTTTGAGGTGTTCATGTTTTCTTTCCTGGAATTGGATTTCTGCGTGAAAACGGATTGCGGTTACGCGCGCGGCGATTTGCGTCGCCGCATGACGCCTAAATACGAAAGACAGACGCCGGCCGCGAGCATGGCGAACGTTCCCGGCTCCGGCGCCGTTGCCGGCAGGACCTGGACGTTGTCCACCGCAAAGGTCAGCGACGGTGTTGAGATAACGACGTTGTTGAACGTGCCCCCATCGAAGGTGATCTCGCCCTCGGGAAAATCGAATCCGGGGAGAAACTGCCCGGTTGAGGTGCTCGAACCCACCATCGTCGAGTTTTCGTAAGCGGTGATGGTGAAGGGCGAGGGGGTGGTAAAATCGCCGGTGGCAAAATCCAGCGTGATCGCTGAAAGGTCCTGGCTGAAATTGACGTCGAGCGGGATATTGAACGCAAACGCCGGGCCCGGATCGCCCAGCACGTTACCTGTCAGGGTATCGAAAAAAGTTGGGTAGACAACGAACCCACCTGGATCGGCGGAACTGGAGAAGGTGGCGGACAGTCCGCCGATGGTGTCCGTGAAAGTGGTGGAGGTTCCAAGGGCATCGCTGTCGAAATCGAAGTCGACAACGCTTGAGGCATGGGCCGCCGTGCAACAGAGTGCCATTGGCACCAGTAGTTTTATCGTGTCTTTGAAGTTCATGTGTGATTCCCTCGTCATCCGGGTAAGCGACGAAAGGCAGAGAATTCCTTCACGAACATCAGTTTTTTTTCGGCCCGGGCGTGGAAGCGCACAAACCGCGGCTCCCCTGGCATCGCTTCAGGAACCGGCTTTGTTTACCGGGACGCCGGTTCGAGGATTTTTCCACTCGGTATTACCCGGCAGTTCGTCTCCGCCAGTGAGGGTGCCGGAATTTGGCAACCCGGCTGCCGTGTCTCGCTGTCGGCTCAGGCGCGTCTTTGAGGATCAGTCAATTACAATCAGTCAATTCAGGTGCTGGTGGTTTGGCAGCTTATTCGACCGGGTTCCCGAGGCCTCGGCTCCAGGTGGTTCACGGAACGGTTCCACGGAAATGCGTTCGTAACGCACTTCCAGCACGGTCAGATATTCTGTACCGCCCGGTGCCTCGAGAACGACGCGGTCGCCCGCTGCCGACTTTATCAACGCGCGCCCCAGAGGCGATACCCAACTGATGTGGTTGCGGTTGAGATCGACTTCGTCGGTGCCCACGATGCTCACCACTCGCTCTGCCCCCGCGGCATTGGCATAGCGCACGGTCGCTCCGAAGAATGCCCTCGTCGCCGCCTGCCCCGCTCTCGGAGTTTCCGGGTCCACCACTTCCGCGGCTTCGATTCGCTTCGTGAGAAAGCGAATCCGCCCATCGATCTGGCGCAGCCGCCGCTTGCCGTATTGATAGTCGGCGTTTTCACTGCGATCGCCGTTGCTCGCAGCCCACGCCACCACCTCCGTCACGGCCGGGCGTTCCCTTGTGAGCAGAAACCTTAGCTCATCTTTAAGGCGCTGCAGGCCGCTCGGCGTTATGTAGTTCTTGCCTCGCGTCGCGGGCTCGTCCCCTTGAGGTTTTCGCGTAAATCCTTTTCGCATCTCGTAGTCCTTCCAGCGCGAATCCGGTGCGTGCCGCAAAGCTCTCAGGAACGGGATTAAGCATTAACCCGGCATTATACATGCGTTCTTATGACATCGCCGGCCGGACTCAGCGCGGACGATGGGCAGGACGCGGCTCCCGGGTCCGCCTTCAGGGACGGGCGGCCCCCACCATACCGCGCCCTCGATTCAGCGATGCTCGGCATATCGCGTACTGCAGCCGTGATGATTTCAGGTGCACGCGCTGAATGCGTCGCGGACCGTCCTGACAGTTCCGGCGTGGTTCGTCTTATAGCCCGGCAGCATGGAAATCGCCTCGTGGAATTCCTGCCCCTGCATGATGCCGAGCATTCGCTTCATGACTTCCGTCTCGAGCAGCTGTTTCCGGCATACAAAAAAATAGTCTTCCGTAATCAGGCGGACGAAGCTGAGATCGAACTGCCGTGCGGCGGCTTCCACCCCGAAGGTGACGTCGGCCATGCCGCTCGCAACATAAGCCGCGACCGCCGCGTGCGTGAATTCCACATGCTCGTAGCCGTTGATGGCGTTTCCATCGAGCTGCTGCTGGTTGAGGAGCAGATCGAACAGCAGCCGCGTCCCTGAATCCGGGTCGCGATTCACAAACCGAACCGAAGGATTCAGCAGCTGAGGCAGCGAAACGAGTCCAAGCGGATTTCCGCCCTTGACCATCAGCCCCATCTCACGCGTGACAAAGCCGATGACCCGATGAGTGGTCTGCAATAAGCCCTTCATGCCGGCGATGGCCTGCTCCCGGAGTTCACCCTGCGGCAGATGCATGCCGGCAAGGTCGCATCCGTCGTGGGCAAGCGATACAAGTGAGTTCTGATTGCTGACATACCGCAGATCAACGGCAAGATCGTCTCCCGCGCGAGCAATTCCCGAAGCTTCGAAACCGCGAAGCCATGACTCGCATGCACGCGAATAATCAGAAGGCCGGCGCGGTAACAGCTGGTTGATTTCGGTTTCGAGTTCCTGAGAAAGATTCTGCAGTTGGGGTCCAAGGCGCGCCTCAAGCCGCTGCCCCGCCCATACCAGTTTGTCGCCGAAACGAGTCAGGCTGGTGCCGCTGCCCCGCCTTCTTTCGACCAACGGCACTTCAAAAAAAGCAGACCACTTCTCGATCAGGTTCCAGGCGTGCCGGTAAGACAGACCCGGCCCGTTCCGCGGCGCGGCTGATCTTGCCGGTCACCCGGATCTCGTTCAGAAGATCGAGCATAACCAGGGTGGAGGCCGGATCGCCCTCCCGCCTGAATCGCCAGACGGGTTCAATTTCGATTCGAATCAAGTTTGTGCCTCATTGCCTTCTCGAACAGGAGATATGCAAAAAATATCATATTCTCAAAGCGATTGGCTGTTCGTCATATGCTCACTGAAGAACGCACTCTCTCGCAGTAACTGATATATGAATCAGAAATTCCTATTTAGCGGCTTTGTCGCTGTGCGCTCTGGCGGTCGCGGCATTTGGCCAGACTGGTCGCGGAACTGGTCAGATCGCCGGTACTGTGAAGGACCCGGACAGGCTGTGGTTCCCGGCGTCCAGGTTGTGGCTGACCAATCAGCAGACGGAAAGTCCGCACTACAACCGCGAGTGACGGCCAGGGCGGCTTACATGTTTCCGTCTCTGCAGCCCGGCGCCTAGATCGTCGAGGTGGACGCCACCGGTTTCGCGGCCGAGCGTCAGTCCGGAACTGCAGGTGACGGCGGCCCAGACAACTCAGTACGATTTCACTCTGGCCCTCGCCGGAGCGGCGCAAAGCGTCACGGTTTCGGCGGGCACTGTTGAGAACGCCTATCGCGTGGACAACGTGGCGCCGGGCGGACCGCTCGGAAACACGCCGATCCTCGATCTCCCCTACTCGGTCAATGTGATTTCGCGTCAGCTGATCGACGACACGCAATCGAGAAACTTCAAGGAAGTCGCCAAGTATCTGCCCCTGGTGTCGTTCCGGGAACAGCAGGGACCGGAGGTGCTGCGTCCGGAAACTCGCGGCATGCAGGGCAGCAATATGCAGAACGACATGAAAGACGGCATGGGAATCGCCGTTACCACGCCTTCTGCGCTCGAAGAATACGAACAGATCGAGGTCGTCAATGGATTGGCCGGCCCGCTGTTCGGTCCCGCCAATCCGTCGGGCATGTTCAACTTCATCACCAAGCGCCCCACCGAAGAGCGGCTGGGTGAACTCGAACTGGACTATGAAGGCGACACCGTCGCGCACTGCTCATACCGACCTGGGCGGACGCTTTGGCAAGAACAAGATGTTCGGCTACTCGCACCAATTTGCTTGTGGGAGACGGCAATGGCTATGTCAACCACAGCCAGACTGCGCCGTCAACTGGCCGCGGTGGCGGGCGATATACGCGCGACCAGCCATACCACGATCGAAGGGAACTACAGTTATTACAATGTGTGGCAGCACGGCTATCCCGGCTGGTTTGCCTATGCGCCGACAACGACTCCGCTCTCCACGCCCGGATCGAAGAGCATTCTGATTCCGGCAACAGGCGCCGAACCCGACCCGCGAAGGCTATGGGCAATCGTTCTCCGGAGTGAACCTGACTTCGCAGATCGGCGAATTGCGGGTTAAGCACGACTTCAGTTCGAACTGGCATCTGGTGCGTGGGCGGGCTGCACCAGATAGCCGACCGTAACATCAACACGGCGGTCAACCAGCTCGTCGATAACAGCGGCGATTACAAGTCATACAACGCCAATTCGTTTTCTTCGCTGGCCCCGCAGTTCCAGGTGGTCAGCGATCTGGCCTATGTGACGGGCAGGTTCCACACCTGGAAAATCCGGCACGAAGTCTCGTTCGGGACCACCGGCTACCGGTTTGCGTCCTGGTCGCCCGTCAACGGCGGCCCTGCCAAGGCGCACGGCCTGCTGTGCACGGCGCAAGGCGTCTGCGAGGCCAGCATCGCCAATCCGGCAGATCGACGTCATACCCCCGGGCGGCCTTTATTCCTATACGAAGACCAGCCCGTCAACCGGCATTTACGTATCGAGCATCATCCGGCAGCAGGGAATCAACTTCGGTGACAACATCACTGCTCACGCCGAAGTGGTTCCTGCGCATCGGCGCCAGCCAGGACTGGACCTGGACTAAGCAACTACACCGACACCTCGGCTACCGGTTATGCGAAGACGCCGATTCCCGGCGGATATTCCAACCAGGGAGTCAGCCCGACCGGCCAGCATCGGCTTTTAAACCACGCGCGGACATGACGATCTATGCCAGTTTCGTGGACAGCATTCAGGCGCCGGATATCGCCGGCGACGAGCACCCCCACCAACATCATTACCAACGCCAGCCAGGCGCTGCCGGCGTATCGCAGCAAAGAAGGCGAGATCGGCTATAAGCTGCGCGTGCGGCGAATCAATTTCTCCACCGCACTATTCCGGCTGGACCGGCCGTTTGCGAATTACACTGACGAACGTGGTGAATCCTGTCTGCGGATCTCAATCGGGCACTGGCGAATTGCCAGTCTTATCAGATCACCGGCGACCAGCGCAACTATGGTATCGAGACGATGATGTCCGGCCGTATTGTGGAAAGCCTCATGGTCACCGGCGGCCTGACCGTGCTGAACCCGAAGCTTACGGATACAGGTATCGCCGCCACCAATGACAGAAACTTCGTCGGCATTCCCGACTTCAAGTCGAATGTTCTTGCCGAGTATCGCGTGCCGGTGTTGACGGGTACGTTCTTTACCTTCGACTGGCAGCATGTGGGACGGCGCGCGATCGACGACATCAACAGCGAGTACACGCTGCAGTACAACGTTTTCGATTTCGGCATCAAGTACAGCGCGAAGGTCTTCGGTAAGCTGACCACGTGGCGCATCACGGCCAACAATGCGACCAATGTGCACTACTGGTCGACGCTGGGCCCCGCCAGCATTACCGGCACAAGTTCGGGCAACTATCTGGCGCACCTCGGAGATCCGCTGCTGATCACGGCCTCCATGCGATTCAATTTCTAGGGAACTATGTCGAGAGCACTTCTTCTCACACTATTTCTGACATCGGCAGCGGCTGCTCAGACGACCGAACTGCGTGCCACCGTCCAACGCAGCAATTGATCATCTATCGCGCGGGCAGTCTTACGCGCGCATTTAAGCCGCTGGAGGTCGAACTTTCACCTGCCAAACCGGCATTCAGATAAAAGATAACGCGATGGGCAGCGTGGATGCAGGGCGTCAGATAACCGCTGGCGGCCATGCCTGCGATCTTTACGCGCCGGCCGACTACCTGGACATCGATCTGTTCATGAAGCCCGCCGGCTATGCGGATTTCGATATTGTCTTCGCCCACGGCAGGATGGTGCTGGCGTACTCGGCGAGCGGCCTCGCGGCGAAAAAACTTCCCGCCATCGAAGCGCCGGGCAGCGGCGCGTTTCATCCACCCGATTCCATTCCGAAAGCCGCGCCGGACTGGTACAAAATACTCGCGATGCCGAGTGTCGTGATCGGCGGCGGCAATCCGTTCCTTGACCCCGGCGCTTACCGCGCTCCGATGATCTTCCAGCTCGCCGAGGCATATTACAAAGTGCCGAATCTTTACAACGACCTGCTGGAGCATCTGGTGATTCCGGGCCCCCAGGCCGGAGCCACGCTCGGCAAGCAACTCGATTTTCAGTTCGCTTATGAACACAACGCGCGCGCGACCGCCATGGCCAATCCGGATTACCGCTACGTGGACCTGCCGGACGAGATCAATATGTCCGACCCGGCGAGGGATGCCTGGTACAGGCAGAACGCGGTAGTGGTTCTGCCGGGCCTTGGCACTCCACGCAGCGCGCGGACGATTCCCGTTCCGGCCGCTCACGTCGCCTGGGGAATCACTTTGCTGAACAATGCCCCGAACAAGGACAACGCAATCAAGTTCCTTGAGTTGTTGCTTGAGTCCGGAAGGGACCCGGTCTCTCAAAGAAAACGGGCCTGATCCCCTGACTCCCGCCCTGGCGACGCCGGCCGACCAGAGCAAGCTTCCTTCGTCTCTGCGCGCGCTCGTCAGAACCAGCGGCAAATAGGGGCACCCTCGAGCCGCCGGGTACCATGGACAGAGCGCGCTCTTCATGCACCGGTAGCCGAAAGATGACGTCGGATGCGTGGCTTTGCGCGCCGGCATACTGTTGCCGAAGCACTGGCGTGGCTCGATTCGCATTCCCATCGGCTGACAGCTGAAAACGTGTCCCTGCGAAACGCGTCCGGCCGTGTACTCGCGGAGCCTGTTATTAGTTCCGTCGACGTGCCCGCATTCGATCGTTCCGCCATGGACGGCTACGCACTGTCAGCGGACGAGCACCGATGGCGCCAGCGCCTATAATCCGCTGCCACTTCGACGTCATCGGCGATTCCATGCCCGGCTGTCCTTTTCATGGGGCGGTTTCACGAGGCGAAGCTGTCCGGATCATGACGGGTGCGCCGATGCCGCGCGGCACTGACGCAGTGTTGCCGGCTGAATGGGTGGAAGCAGAAACGACCGCCGCGCTGGCAGCCGTGTCGCCGGGGAAGAACGTTGGCAGGCGTGCCGAAGATATTGCGGCGGGCACGGAACTCTTCAGGCCCGGACGAGTGCTGCGTCCGCAGGATCTTGGCGTCCTCAGTTCGATCGGACGGGGAACGGTCGCCGTCGTGATGCAGCCTCGAGTGCGGCTGGTGGTTACAGGAAACGAGCTTGTGCCCGCCGGGTCTCATCCGCGTGAATTTCAGATCGCCGATGCTAACGGACCGATGCTCTCCGCGCTGATCGAGCGCGACGGAGGTACGGTCGACTTCCCGGGCTTAGTCCGCGATGATCGCAGGGCCATTCTGGAATCGCTCGAGGCCGACGCCGACGTGGTGATCGTCTCCGGCGGGTCCAGCGTGGGCGTGGAGGATTTTGCACCCGCGCTCGTTCAGGAGCATGGCGAACTGGCGATTCACGGCATCGCTATGCGTCCGAGCAGCCCCACCGGTCTTGGCCGTTTCGGCAGCAAGCTGGTTTTTCTGTTGCCGGGCAATCCGGTCTCGGCACTCTGCGCATACGACTTTTTTGCCGGCCGCGCCATACGCGTGCTGGGCGGACGGCAAAGAGAATGGCCATATCGGACATGCCGCGGGACATTGACTCGAAAGATCAGTTCGCAAATCGGTCGTCTGGACTACGCGCGGGTCAGGATCGTCGACGGCCGGATCGAGCCGCTCGCAATCGCCGGTGCTTCGATACTGTCTTCGACCACCCGCGCGGACGGATTCGTGGTCGTGCCGGACGACAGCGAAGGTTTTGCCGCAGGCGCGGAAATTGAGGCCTGGCTCTATGCGTGATCAGGAACAATTTCTGCAGGTCGTCGATCGGGATGAGGCGGAAAGGCGATTCCGTTCGGCAGTTGATTGCACCCCGCGCGGCACCGAAACTGTGTCGCTCGACATCGCGCTGGGCAGAGTTCTGGCGGCAGACGTCCTCGCACCGGTGGACGTACCTTCCTTCGATCGATCCAATGTGGACGGGTTCGCTGTGGTTGCCGAAGACACATTTGGTGCGTCGGAGGAGGAGCCGCGTATCATCCACCTCAACGACGAAGTGATTCACACCGGCGTCATTCCGCTCACGGAGATTGAAAACGGCAAAGCCGTGTCGATAGCAACCGGAGGCATGGTGCCGCGCGGGGCGGACGCCGTTGTGATGGTGGAGCACGCTGATGTTCGCGACAGAGTGTTACACGTACGGCGCGCCCTGTCGGCGGGGAGCGGTGTGTCCTTCGCCGGCACAGACATCAGTGCGGGCGAGACCGTGCTGCGTGCCGGTCACCTCCTGACGAGTCGCGATACCGGAGTGATTGCTGCCATCGGGATTAAGCAGGTGGCAGTCTGGCGCCGGCCGATGGTGGCGATCCTTTCGACCGGCGACGAAATCATTGCGCCGGGCGAAGCCATGCGCCCGGGCAAAGTGTACGACTCCAACGCACAAGTGCTGGCGGATGCGGTTCAGGAACTCGGCGGCCAACCGCTGCGACTCGGAATTGTCCGCGATGACGCAGACGAGCTGCGCGGGAAACTGCAACTCGCCCTGCAGTCGGCTGACATGGTGCTGTTGTCGGGCGGAACGAGCAAGGGGGCGGGGGACATTTCGTACAGGGTTGTCGCGGAGCTCAGCGACCCCGGGATCGTCGCGCATGGCGTGGCCCTGAAGCCGGGAAAACCCATCTGCCTGGCCGCCACAAATGGCAAGGCCGTCGTCGTTCTCCCGGGCTTCCCGACCTCGGCGATTTTCACTTTTCACGAATTTGTTGCACCGGTTATTCGCATGCTTGCAGGCCGGAGTGCCGAGGAGCGCACCGTCGTCCCGGCCCGGCTCGCTGTGAAAGTTAACAGCGAAATCGGGCGCACCGAATACCTGCTCGTTGGCCTGGTCGAAAGCCTTGAACCGAGTTCTGAAATGGGATCTGAAACTACGCTGGCGGCCTATCCGATGGGCCAGGGGTCCGGCAGTGTCACTACGTTCAGCCGCGCCGACGGCTTTGCGACCATCGCACGCCACGAGGAAATTGTGCCGGCGGGGACGATCATCAAGGTTCACTTGCTCGGCAAGGAACTGCAACTGGCCGATCTTGTCGTGATCGGCAGCCAATGCATCGGTCTCGACTGGCTGCTGGGCGAGTTGCAGCGGCAGGGGATTCGTTCGAAGCTCCTTTCCGTCGGCAGTTCCGGCGGTTTGTATGCCGCGATGCGCGGTGAGTGCGATCTCGCCGGAGTCCATCTGCTCGACCCGAATACAGGCATCTACAATCAAACATTTCTGACGCCGGCGCTTGACCTGATTCCGGGTTACGGCCGGCTGCAGGGTGTCGTTTTCCGCCCCGGTGACGCGCGCTTCGAAGGCCGAACTGCGCAGGAGGCGATTGCGGCGGTGGCGGCAGTTAAGGAGACACCGCAATGCATAATGGTGAATCGCAATAACGGCAGCGGCACGCGAATCCTGATCGATCGCCTCCTCAATGGTGCCCGGCCTCCCGGCTATGCCGTACAGCCGCGCAATCACAATGCAGTCGCAGCTTCTGTGGCGCAGGGCCGCGCCGATTGGGGAATGACGCTGGACACGATCGCTCGCAGCGCAGGCCTCGGATTTCTGCCGGTGCAGGCGGAACGATTCGACTTCATAGTTCCCAAAGCTCGTGCCGAGCGACCCGCTGTGGTCGCATTCCGGACCCTGTTGCAGGAGTCGTCAACGCGGGAAGCGCTGGCGCGGCTGGGGCTGAAACCATGAATGCAGCAGGGATCGTTTTGTGCGGCGGCTTGTCGACCAGAATGGGCACGCCGAAAGCCCTGTTGCAGTTCGGCCCGGAAACGATGTTGCAGCGAGTGGTGCGCCTCCTCGGAACGGTGGTTGACCCGATCGTGGTTGTCGCGGCGCGCGATCAGGTCTTACCGGAGTTGCCGCAGGGGACCATTCTTGCCCGCGACGAAAGGGAGCAGCGTGGACCTCTGGAAGGCCTGCGCGCGGGGCTGCGCGCGCTTCCGGATACGGCGGAGATGGCGTATGTAACGAGCTGCGATGTGCCTTTGCTGGCCCCTGCGTTCGCCGCCAGAATGATTGAACTTCTGAATAGCTATGACATCGCGGTAATGGAGGTGGATGGTTTCGCGCATCCTCTGTCGGCGGTGTATCGGCGGGAGACTCTGCCCCACGTGGAATCGCTGCTCGCGAAGGACAAACTGCGGCCGGTTTTCCTCTTCGATGCGGTGCGCACGCGGCGCGTGAAGCCGGAAGAGATGCGCTCTGTGGACCCCGAGCTTAAAACCCTGCGAAACCTCAATACGCCGGAGGACTATGCGTCCGCGCTGGCGGAAGCCGGGTTTTAAGCGCCTGCTTGCACGCGCGGATCAGCAAGGGCTCTCACGGGCAGCCGAGAACATTGGTGAACGCTGCCGACTAATCGCGGCCAATTGCCGCTTCGCTCCTCGCGGCTCGCCCGGCCCTCTCACGGTGGGGATCCCAGGAAGGGCGACCGTAGCTCGACCTGAACGGCGCAATCCGCTCGATGGCGAATTCGGCCTGCACGGGAATCTATCAACATCCGTCACCTGTTTGACGAAACGTCGATGAGCACCGCCGATCTCGCGAGGAACCGAAGTGTTGTGGGACGAAGTCGCGGAAAGAGGCTCGTTCTGGGATCCGCCGCTATGGTAGCGGTGGCGACACCGATCATTATCGGCGTCCTGAATGCGCCCGCGGTTCGGGCTCAGGATGCAACAGACTGGCAGTCCAAGGCCGGAGGCCGGATGGCATTCGATGTGGCGTCCGTCAAGCCGAGCAAACCCGACACATTCTTCCCGCCGACTTTTCCTCTCGATTCCGGCGATGCGTTCACAAATATGCAAAGGCAACCGCCCAACGGGCGCTTCTCGGCCACCTTTCCGCTTTCGGCCTACATTAGCTTCGCGTACAAGCTGCACGCCAGCCACTGGCAGTTGGACGCTGCGACGTCGCATCTCCCGAAATGGGCCGACACGGACCGCTTCGAAATACAGGCGCGCGCGCCGGCGAACACCACGAAGGATCAGATGCGCCTGATGATGCAGTCGCTTCTTGCGGAGCGCTTTCAGCTGGCCGTTCACTTCGAAACGCGCGAGGTTCCCGTACTCGCGATGACTCTGATCAAACCCGGCAAACCCGGACCCGGTCTGCGTCCACACGACCAGGGACCGCCCTGCGACGCGCCTCCGACGCCGGACCTGTTCCCTCCCGGTTGCGGCATAGTCGGACAAAGCTTCCTCCCCGGCGGGCAACGGGTCGGCAGCGGTCGAAGCGTCACGATGACCGAGATCGCGGGATATATGCCCGGGATGGGTATCCTCGATCGTCCGGTCATCGACAGAACGGACCTCGCCGGGAAGTTCGATCTGAAGATCCAATGGAAGCCCGACGCGGAAAGCCTTGGAAGCGGCAGCGCGATTCCGAAGAAAGGATCATCGAGTCCTGCCCCTCCGCCGACCACGCAAAATTCCGAGCCTGAAGCCGACGGACCGAGTTTCATACAGGCCCTGCGCGACCAACTCGGACTCAGACTCGAATCGACCAAAGGCCCCCTCGAAACGCTGGTGATCGATCACGTCGAACGGCCATCCGAGAACTGATATGAGAGGGTTGGAGCGCAGTTACATGATCGGGTCGGGAGCTGTCTCGGACTGGGCGGCTCTAGCCTTCATCGCGATCAACGCCGCAGCGTTTACTGTCCAGTTTGACGGTTTGTCAGCTACGGTGAGAAGTGCGGCCCGGATGGAGAACACCTGGCTGGCCAGGGTTTCGGATTTCTGTTGGGAACAGCCCCGATTGATCCCCAAAGGCATGTCCCGGCATACCCCGGAAACTGCACTTGCGTGGCCATTTCGGCTGCCGTCATGCGTGGGCGAAATTCTGAAACCGGGTTTTAAGCGCCCGGACCCCCTGCGTCCCAGCCCCGCTGCCGATGGTACTCAACCACCAGTTCCTCCAGCCGCTCGCGGCTGAGGGAAGCGGCCGGATCACTGGGCAGCGGCGTCGTCAGAAATCTTTCCGGGAGCGTGTCTTCCTCGCGTGTCCAGCCAGCCAGAAGGTTGAAACGGCGCTTCGCCGAAACGATGCGGCGGGCGGTCTCGCGCAACTCATCCGCGGTGGTATCCCAGCCGGTGACATACCGCAGCATCTCCGCCGACTCGGCATAGAAATCCTCAAACACGCCGCGCAGGAATTTGCACATGATCAGCGAATCCATGAGCGCGGCCTTGTCTTCCGTATCAATAGCGTGCCGCACCGCGCCCAGTGTCACGTGACGGCGGTCGACCTTGTCCGAAAAATCGACTTCGTATGCTCCACTGCGGTTATGATCGGCGCCGCGTGCCCCGACCGCAAAACCAAGTGCCATAGTCTGCAGCGCGCGCGGTTCGTAACCCGGAATTTCGAGGCCTTTGACCTGCGGCGCGATCGCAATACTGTTATGCCCGATCGTGAGCGCGGCGCGGCGGCTGCCATCAGCCAGCAGATCGCCAATGCCCTCGCGCCTGCCAATCAGTTCGAGCGCCTGCAGCAGAGCATCCCCGCTTCCAAAGCGCAGCCATGGCTCGTCGATCCAGCCTCGCTCGACGCACTCCATGGCAAAGGCGATTGTTCCCCCTGCGCTGATCGTGTCGAGGCCCAGTTCGTCGCAGCGTCTCGATGCGTTCAGGACAGCTTCAGCATCGCCGACACCACAGAGCGAACCGAGCGCGAACAGGCTCTCGTATTCCACGCGCACACCGGCCTTGCCAAGACCATAAATATGTTCGCAGCCGATGGTGCAGGCTACGCAGCCCGCGCGTGTCTTGCCGCGCGCTGCGCCAAGCTCTTCCGGAGACAGGTTGGCGGCTTCTTCGAATACCCCGCTCTGAAAATTCCGCGTTGGCAGAGAACCGAACCGGTTGAAAGTGACCAGGTTCGTCGCCGTGCCCAGTTCACGATACTTTGCTGTCGCAGGCCCGAGCGAACGCTTTGAAAGTGATCGGCTGAGTTCGGTCAGTTCGCGCGGATGAGCCCACTCGACGCGCGCGGTCCCGTGTACCACAATCGCCTTTATATTCTTGGACCCCAAAACGGCGCCGCTGCCGCCCCGGCCCGCGTGCCGCCCGTCATGCGAGATGGTGGCGTAGCGGACGAGGTGCTCTCCGCCCGGCCCGATGGACGCGATGCGGAAACTCTTCCCCAGTCGCAACCTCACCGCCGCCTCTGTTTCTTTGCACGCCATACCGCGGTATTCCGCGGCGGGCTCCATTCGAACTTCGCCGTCGTCGATAACCAATACCGATAGCTGCGGCGCCCGCCCCACAATCACGATGGCGTCACAGCCGCACGCCTTTCCGGAAATGGCGAACGCGCTGCCGGCAAGTGAATCGTTAATCCGCTCGGTCAAAGGACTCTTGCTGACGACAGCAAACTTCGCCGAGGTAGTCAGCGCACTCCCTACCAGAGGGCTGAAGGCAAAGACCAGAGGGGCCGGCGGGGATAGTGGATCAAGCGATGCTGCGCCTTCATCGAGCAGCAATTTGGCGCCCAGCCCGCTCCCGCCGAGGAACTGGCGCAGGATATCTTCGCTGATCGGTACATATTGCGCCTCGCCTGTGCTGACGTCGACCCGAAGATAGCGGCCGTGATACCCGAAAAGCAACTTTATCCCCCGGCATCCGCGGACAGGATCAGTACGCGGTCGTTTTCACCCAGGGGAGTTTCCGGGTCGCGGATGAACCGATCCCCGTTCAGATTGGCGACGAACGAGGCGCGCAGACGCCGGCCGTCGATCAGTTCGGTCATAGCCGGAACCTCGACGGCCAGGCTGACCAACAGTTGCCCGAGCGTGTTTGCATGCATTTTCATCCCGGCGACTCCGGCTCGCACGCGCGGGATGCCGAAGAATTCAACATGCATAGGAGGAACCGCAGTGCCGAAGATTCGGCGGTCAAACGCATTCAGATGATAGCATGGAGCGTAGTCGACAATGGCATTTCAGCCCGCCGGAACCCTATGAAAACTCACTTGTTTCCGCGATCGGCGAACAACATCCAATGAAAGACCTTATCTCCGTTTCGGCGCCCGATTCACCCAAGGGAAAATCCGGTCAGGGCCGGAAGAAAGACGGCAATCGGTCCCGTGTACGCGGCACCTTGAAGGGCCGCTCCGTCGATCCGCAGGCGCGGGCCGAGATCATCGCATTGCTTGGTGACGCGCCCCGCCGGCGCGATCTTCTGATCGAACATCTGCACAAAATTCAGGATCGTTACGGATGTCTTTCGGCGCCTCATCTGGTAGCGCTTGCCGCCGAGATGAAGATGGCGATGACTGAGGTCTACGAAGTCGCGACTTTTTATCATCACTTCGACGTGGTTAAAGAGGGCGACGCCCGACCGCCTGCCGTTACGGTCCGCGTCTGCGACTCGATTGCATGCGAACTGGCCGGATCGCACGAACTTCTCGAACAGCTGCCCTTGCTTCTTGGAACAGGTATCCGCGTTTTGCATGCACCCTGCGTCGGGCGTTGTGAGACGGCGCCAGTCGCTGTCATCGGCCAGAACCCGATTCCGCACGCCACCATCGAACAGGTGCTGATTGCCGCGCAGGAGGGGCAGGTCAAACATCCTGCCGCGGGTCCTGTAACGCCCGGTCACATCGATTATGCCGCTTATCGCGCCGCCGGCGGCTATGCTCTTGCCGCTGCCTGCATTCGCGGCGAACGGAAGCGTGAGGAAGTGATCGCGCTGATGGAAGACTCCGGGCTGCGCGGTTTGGGCGGCGCCGGTTTCCCGACGGGCCGTAAGTGGAAGCTTGTGGCAGCCGAGCCGGCTCCCCGCCTGCTGGCAATCAATATCGACGAAGGCGAGCCCGGCACGTTTAAGGACCGCTATTATCTGGAGCGCGATCCGCACCGGTTCCTCGAGGGTGCGCTGATTGCAGCGTGGGCGGCCGGGATCGATGGCATCTACATTTATCTGCGCGATGAATATCACGGCTGCCGCGCCATCCTCGAGAAAGAGATCGCGGCACTGCAGGCCGACCCGCCGTGTGCGATTCCGGAAATTCATCTGCGGCGCGGCGCGGGTGCGTATATCTGTGGCGAAGAGTCTTCCATGATCGAGTCCATTGAAGGCAAGCGCGGCGAACCGCGGCTGCGCCCGCCTTACGTTGCGCAGGTCGGTTTGTTCGGCCGGCCCACCCTCGAACACAACATGGAGACGCTGCACTGGGTGCGTGCCATCATCGAGAAAGGTCCGGCCTGGTTTGCCGGGCACGGCCGGAACGGACGGAAGGGTCTGCGGTCGTTCTCGGTGAGCGGCAGAGTGAAAAAACCGGGCGTGCATCTGGCTCCGGCCGGAATCACGCTCCGGGAACTGATTGACGAATATTGCGAAGGAATGCTGGATGGCCACGAATTATATGGCTATCTCCCGGGTGGCGCCTCCGGCGGCATTCTGCCCGCTTCAATGGCCAACATTCCCCTCGATTTCGATACGCTGAATCCCTATGGATGCTTCATCGGATCGGCGGCGATTGTGGTGTTGTCGAATCACGATACGGCGGCCGCAGCGGCGCGTAACGTGATACGGTTTTTCGCCGATGAATCCTGCGGACAATGCACGCCATGCCGGGTAGGCACGGCGAAAGCATTACGATTGATGCAGGAAAAACACTGGGATGAACCTCTGCTTAAGGAGCTTTCCCAGGCCATGGCGGACGCATCGATCTGCGGGCTTGGCCAGGCGGCGCCCAATCCCGTTCTGACCGTTTTGAAATACTTCCCGTCGGAGGTCAAGTGATGCATCAGGCGAACAACGGCTTCATGGATAACGCCCTCGTCAGTTTTAAGCTGAACGGCGCCTCTGTCACCTGCCGGCCCGACGAGACGATCCTCCAGGTCGCCGACAAAAACGGCCTCGACATCCCGCGCCTCTGCTTCATGGAAGGCATGCGGCCGGACGGCAACTGCCGCACCTGCATGGTCGAGATCAAAGGTGAGCGCGTACTGGCGCCCTCCTGCTGCCGCTACCCGAAAGACGGTATGGAGGTGACTACCGACAGCCCGCGCGCGCTCACCAGCCAGAAGATGTCGCTGGAGCTTCTGCTTTCGGATGTGCCGGAAAAGGCTTATACGCGCGATTCCGAACTTGATTTCTGGGCGCAGAAGATGCAGATCGGCAAGCCGCGGTTTGCCGCCCGCCATCAGCCGGCGGAAGACCTTTCGCATCCCGCGATGGCCGTCAATCTCGACGCCTGCATTCAGTGCAATCGCTGCGTGCGGGCCTGCCGCGAACTGCAGGTCAACGACGTCATCGGTTACGCGTTCCGCGGCGAACATTCGAAAATCGTTTTTGATCTCGACGATCCGATGGGTCAGTCCACCTGCGTAGCCTGCGGCGAGTGCGTCCAGTCGTGCCCGACCGGCGCGCTGATGCCCGCCCGTGGCGCCGGCATGATCGTTCCCGAAAAACAGGTCCATTCGGTTTGCCCCTACTGCGGCGTCGGGTGCCAGCTCACCTATAACGTCAAAGACAACCAGATCGTTTATGTGGAAGGCCGGGACGGTCCAGCCAACTCCAGCCGCCTCTGTGTGAAGGGCCGGTACGGATTCGATTACGTGCAGCACAAGCACCGTCTCACCAAACCGCTGATCCGTAAGCCGGGCGTGCCGAAGACCAAGGACTTTGTCGTCGATCCCGACAGATGGCAGGATGTGTTCCGCGAAGCCACCTGGGAAGAAGCGCTGGATGTCGCCGCAAGCGGCCTGCGCGAGATTCGCGACAAGTACGGGAAACGTTCGCTTGCCGGTTTCGGCTCGGCCAAAGGAACCAACGAAGAGGCCTATCTTTTTCAGAAGCTGGTTCGCACGGGCTTCGGCTCCAACAACGTCGACCACTGCACTCGCCTGTGCCATGCCTCCAGTGTGGCCGCGCTGATGGAAGGCATCAATTCGGGCGCGGTCTCGAATCAGGTACGCGACGTCGCCGCTGCCGAAGTGATTTTCGTGATCGGCTCGAACCCTACGGTGAACCATCCCGTGGCTGCAACCTGGATGAAGCAGGCCGCGAAAGCCGGCGCGAAGCTGATCGTAGCCGACCCACGCCGCGGGGAACTCTCACGGTACGCGACTTACTACCTGCAGTTCAATTCCGATACCGATGTCGCCCTGCTCAATGCCATGCTGCACGTGATCGTGGAAGAAGGCCTGGTGGACGAGGCTTTTATTCGCGACCGCACTTCGGGCTATGAGGCGCTGGCTGAGAACGTAAAGAAGTTTTCGCCGGAAGCCATGGCTCCGATCTGCGGCATCCATGCGCAGACCATCCGCGAAGTGGCTCGTCTCTATGCGACGTCGAAGGGCTCGATGATCCTGTGGGGCATGGGCATCTCGCAGCATGTGCACGGCACGGACAATGCGCGCTGCCTGATCGCGCTGGCCCTTTCGACTGGCCAGATCGGTAAGCCCGGCTCCGGACTCCATCCCCTGCGCGGGCAGAACAACGTGCAGGGCGCGTCCGATTCCGGATTGATTCCGATGTTCTATCCGGACTACCAACGCGTCGCCACGCCCGAAGCGCGCGCAAGGTTTGAAAAACTCTGGGGCACGGAACTGGATCCCGATCCCGGCCTCACTGTAGTTGAAACCATCCACGCCGCAAAGAGGCACGAAGTCCGCGGCATGTACGTCATGGGCGAGAATCCGGCGATGTCGGATCCGGATGTCGACCATGCCCGCGAGGCGTTGTGCGCGCTCGATCATCTCGTCGTGCAGGACATCTTTCTCACGGAAACCGCGTATCTTGCCGATGTGGTGCTCGCCGCCACCGCGTGGCCGGAGAAGGTCGGAACAGTTACGAATACCGACCGCATGGTGCAGCTCGGACGCAAAGCCATCGAGCCTCCCGGCGATGCGAAAGAGGATTTCTGGCTGCTCAATGAACTGGCCCGACGCATGGGCGTCGACTGGTATTACAGCCATCCGAGCGAAGTCTTCAACGAAATGCGCACCTGCATGGATTCGATCGCCGGAATCACGTGGGACAGGCTCGAGCGCGAGTCGTCTGTGACGTATCCCTGTGTCAAAGAGGGCGACCCGGGCGATCCGGTAGTATTCATCGAAAATTTCCCGACCAAAACGGGCCGTGCGAAGTTTGTCCCTGCGGATCTCATATCTGCCGACGAGCGTCCTGACCAGGATTACCCGATGGTGCTTATCACCGGGCGGCAGCTGGAACACTGGCATACCGGCTCGATGACACGGCGCGCTTCGAATCTTGATTACATTGAGCCCGAGCCCGTGGCTTCGGTGCATCCGCTTGACCTCGAACGGCTCGGGGTCGAGCCGGGTTCCACGCTGACGATCGAATCGCGGCGCGGCACAATTTCGCTCTACGGACGCGCGGACGAAGGCACGCCGCGCGGCTCTGTGTTTGTTCCTTTTTGCTACTACGAAGCAGCCGCGAATATGTTGACCAACCCGGTGCTGGATCCTTTCGGGAAAATCCCCGAGTTCAAATACTGCGCGGTGAAAGTGACCAAAGGCGGCCCCGAACCGCGTCGCCTGAGCTTTGGCGGAGGCGTCCTGTTGCCGGAACACGAGCCGCAACCTGTGGACGTAGTAGCCGCTGAACAGCAACTCGAGCCTGTAGCGGGAGACTGATTCTCCCGCAGGGAGTCGAAACTTTCAAAAAATCAGTCCCAACAGAAGGGGCAGCGCCCGGCGTCCTTACTGGTTGGACAATGCTTTCCCGGACCGCATCCTGAATGCTTGCTTTCGCGCGTTCGGTCATGATACAAAAATCGACAGTTGGGTGCCGTCAAACGCGGCGTACCAGTGCCCGGCTGCGCTACACGTGTGAGGTAGGAAATGCCCATCGTGAGGACCGGCTGCCTGTACGCACTTTGTGGTTTGATGCGCACGCGCACCCCCGCAACGTGCTCGTTTTTTGCAGCCCAGGGCGCCTCGTGCTCGCGGGCCTCACGCTACCGGGAAAGGGGTCTCTGAGTGGAGATTTCACGCCGTGATGTTTTTCGCCTTTCAATCGCAGGTGGCAGCGGTACAGCACTAGGCGGGCTGATCGCATCAGGCGTCAGCCTCACGGCCCTCGTGGCGAAAGCGCAGGAGCTCCGGATCGCCAGGGCCAAAGTGACACCGAGCGTTTGCCCGTTCTGCTCCGTTGGCTGCGCCACCCTGGTCCATACGATCAACGGCCAGATTGTGAACATCGAAGGCGATTCCCGCAGCCCTCATAACGAAGGGTCCCTCTGCCCCAAGGGCGCAGCCACCTTTCAGCTGCATATCAATCCCAATCGCCCCACCCAGGTGCTGCACCGGGCTCCTGGCGCAACTGAATGGGAGGTGTGGGACCTGAATCGCGCCATGGATCGCGTCGCTGCCCTGATGAAGAAAACGCGCGATGAGACCTTCGTCGAAAAACTTCCCAACGGCAAGTTGGCTAATGCGACGACTGCTATCTTCTCTCTCGGCGGGGCGACGCTCGATATCGAATGGAATCACATACACCAGAAACTCATGCGCGGCCTCGGCATCGTCGCGATTGAGAATCAGGCCCGTATTTGACATAGCTCCAGTGTCCCCGGTCTGGGGACTCGACTTGGACGCGGCGCAGCCACTATGTATCCCCGCAGCATGGAGGATTCCGACTGCGTCGTCGTCATGGGTTCGAACATGGCTGAGAATCATCCGGTCGCGTTCAAATGGCCCATGGCCGCCAAAGTCGAACACGGCGCAAAGATCATTCACGTGGATCCGCGTTTCACCCGCACCAGCGCGGTCGCCGATATCTATGCACCCGTGCGGGCAGGCTCGGATATCGCGTTCCTCGGCGGCGTGATTCGTCATGTCATCGAGAGCGACCGGTGGAACAGCGACCCGTTCTTTCGTTCGTGGGTAACGCACTATACCAACGCCGCCACCATCGTCAGCGAGGACTTCATGGACGCCGAGGACAACCACGGCGTCTTCTCGGGCCTCATGGAGTTCAAAGGCGGTGTGCCCGAGTGGCCCTACAACGGTTTTCTTGGCCAGTACGACTCCAAAAGCTGGCAATATGCGAGCACACACGCGGCAACCGCTCCCGATCAAAGCAGCGGTCGCGGCACTAACGACGCCACCGGTGCGGCCATCGCTTCCGGCACCCCCGGCGGGGCCGCGGCGCCCCCGGGACCTCCGTACGACAAGCTGGTCCGGTCGCTGCTGAAGCCTCCGCCGCAGCGTGACGAGACGCTGCAGAACCCACGCTGCGTTTTCCAGATTGTCAAAAAGCACTTCAGCCGCTACACGCCGGAGATGGTCGAGCGGACCACCGGTTGCCCGCAGGACATATTCCTCAAGGTGGCCGACACCATCCTCGCCAACTCAGGCGCCGACCGAACCACGTCGTTTGCCTATGCCGTAGCGTGGACGCAGCACACGAATGGTCCGCAGATCATCGGTTGCTGTGCGCTGCTGCAGCTTCTCCTGGGAAACTTCGGAAGGCCGGGCGCCGGCATCATGGCGTTGCGCGGTCATGCCTCCATCCAGGGGTCCACCGATGTTCCGACCCTCTACCACTCGATTCACGGATACATAAACCATCCGTCGGTTCTCAAGAAACACGACACGCTGCGTGATTTTTTGGCGACGGAGACTGTGCCCACCGGCTACTACGCGAACACGCCGAAGTTCGTGGTCTCGTATCTGAAATCCGTCTACGGCGACGCCGCTACTCCCGAAAACGAGTTCGGCTATGCCTGGCATCCCAGAATCCTCGGCGACCACTCCCATATGCCCATGTTTGTCGCCATGAACGAGGGCAAAGTAAAAGGCATGTTGTGCGTCGGCCAAAACCCGGCCACGTCGCTGAACGCGAAGCTGGAGCGCGCCGCCATGCGGAAGCTTGAGTGGCTGGTGGTCAAAGACAACTGGCTGCACGAGACCGCAAATTTCTGGAAGAGCGCGCCCGAGGTGGCAAGCGGCGAAGTCAAGACCCAGGACATACACACGGAAGTCTTCTTCTTCCCCGCAGCTCAGATCGCGGAAACGGAAGGCACGTTCACGAACACGCAGCGGATGCTGCAGTCCCACTTCAAAGCTGCAGAGGCGCCCGGCGATTGCCGAACCGACGTGTGGTTCACCTATCAGCTGGGGAAGCGGTTGAAAAAGATGTATGCCGATAGTCAGGCGCCGCGGGACGTCGGTTTCAGGAACATGGTCTTCGATTATGAGAGTGAGGACGCGAAGGCAAGGGAAATCGGCGAGCCCGACGTCACGAAAATTCTGAAGGAGTTGAACGGATACTACACTGACGACCACGCCAAACACGTCCCCGGATTCGCCGCCCTTGCTGATGACGGCTCGACCACGTGTGCATCCTGGATCTACTCCGGCGTCTTTCCGGCTGCTGGCAGGAACCTTGCAGCCCGTAAACAACCCGATCCTCCCGGCCAGCGCGGCGCGCAGCTGAACTGGGGCTTCGCCTGGCCGGCCAACCGGCGGCTGTTGTACAACCGCGCTTCAGCGGATCCGGCCGGCAACCCATGGAGCGAACGGAAGAAGTGGGTCTGGTGGGACGGAGCGAAGTGGACTGGCTACGACGTGCCCGATTTCGCCGTAACCAAACCGCCAACCGCAAAGGCGCAGCCCGGAGGTATCGGCCTCGACGCCCATTCAGGAACCGACCCGTTTATCATGAAGGCCGACGGCGTAGCCTGGCTGTATGTGCCCGGCGGTTTGCTCGACGGGCCGCTCCCGACGCACTATGAGCCGGCGGAATCGCCGGTGCACAATCCCCTGTACCAGCAGCAGTCCAGCCCGGTGTTTAAGTACTGGAAAGGTCCGGCTAATCCGCTGGCGGCCGTCGCGGATCCAAAGTTTCCGTACGTGATGACGACTTATCGCCTCACCGAGCATTATCTGGCCGGCGCTATGAGTCGCTGGCTTACGTGGCTTTCCGAATTGCAGCCCGAGCTGTTTGTGGAGATCAGTCCGGAACTGGCGCAGGAGAAAGGCATTCAGAATCTCGACTGGGTGCGGGTGTCCAGCCCACGATCACACGTCCGTGCGAAAGCCCTGGTCACGCGGCGCCTGCGCCCGTTGCAGATCAATGGCAAGACCCTCCACCACGTCGGAATGCCCTGGCATTGGGGCTACGAAGGGCTTGTGACCGGCGATATTGTGAACGAACTGACGGCGCTTGTCGGCGATCCCAATGTATCGATTCACGAATGCAAGGCGTTTGTCTGCAATATCGAGAAAGCGTGAGGTGTTATGGCTGAGCCGATGGGGTTTTTCACCGACACGACAGTCTGCATCGGCTGCAAAGCCTGCGAGGTCGCCTGCAAACAATGGAATCAGCTTCCCAGCACTAATGGCGGTTTGAACACATTGAGCGGCGACAGCTACGACAACACGCGCCGGCTGGACGGTATCCACTGGCGCCATGTCAAGTTCATCGAGCAGTTTCCCGAAGACCGGAAGGACGGCCGCTGGCTCCTGATGAGCGATGTCTGCAAGCACTGTGTCCATGCCGCCTGCCTCGAGGTCTGCCCCACCGGTGCGATTATCCGCACTGAGTTCGATACTGTCGTCATCCAGTCGAATGCCTGCAACGGCTGCCGGGACTGTATTGGGGCCTGCCCCTTCGGTGTGATTGACATCAATCCGGTCTCAAACACAGCGCAGAAATGCACCCTCTGTTATGACCGGCTGCAGGGCGGCATGGAGCCGGCCTGCTCGAAAGCCTGTCCTACAAAATCGATTCAGTTCGGTACCATCCGCGAGCTTCACACGAAAGCCGAAGCACGCGTCGAGCAATTGCATCAGGCTGGCGAGGACAAAGCGTATCTTTACGGGGCCGACGAGAAGATGCTGGGCGGACTCAACTCTTTTTATCTGCTGGTCGATAAACCGGAAGTGTACAGATTGCCGCCCGACCCGAAGATGCCGTCGCGCAATCTGGTGCCCGGCTCTCTCTATGCGCTGGCGGGAGCCATCATGGTGGGGTTGGCCGGTATCTTCAACTTTCGGAAACGAGGCGCCAAAGAGCCCGGAGGAGCGCGGCCATGAATGGCGCGCCATCCAGCACCTGGTTCACGACCGGCCCCCATTGGGGCTGGTACATCGCACTGTATTTCTTTTTTGGCGGCCTCGCCGGAGGAAGCTACTTCCTGGCAGCGCTTATCGACCTGTTCGGCAGGCGTGAGGACCGCCCCCTGGCTCAGATCGGTTACTACATCGCGTTTCCCTGTGTGGCGCTCAGCGGTCTGCTGCTGACTATGGATCTCGGCAAACCGCTGCGATTCTGGCACATGTTGATCGAGAGCAACACGTACCGGCCGATGTTCAAGTACTGGTCCCCGATGTCCATCGGCTCCTGGGTGCTCCTCACGTTTGGAATCTTCACCCTCGCCTCATTTCTCGGAGCGGTCGCAGAGAACAATCGGATCCCGTGGACCGCCTTTCGCAAACTGCGCGCACCAGCGCCACTTGGGTTCGTTGTTGAGATACTGGGTGGAATTTCCGGATTCTACGTGGCCAGCTACACGGGAGTTCTCCTGGGAGTGACGAATCGTCCCATCTGGGCCGACACGCCTCTGCTGGGAATGCTGTTCGTCGTATCGGCGGCATCGACATCGGCCGCATTGATGACGTTACTGGCGCACCAATCCGCCATCACTCTGCCCGGCCTGGCAGATCTGCGTCGCATGGAGACGTGGGTCATCGCGCTCGAGCTGCTGGTCTTCATAGCCGTAGTAGTGTCGCTGGGGCGGGTGCTGAGTGCCTGGCTGAATGGCTGGGGCCTTCTGCTCCTGATCGTGGTGGCTCTGGGAATGATCGCGCCACTGTTCCTTTCATGGCGCAGAAGTCCCGGTCGCGACGTAAGTATGCAGACCACCGCCATACTTGTCCTGATCGCCGGTTTCCTGCTTCGCGTTGTGATCGTCTTTTCGTCTGAACAGGTCTAAGATGAAGACCGTAGCCATCACTGTGCTGCTGATTGCCTGTACGGTCGCGGTTGGCTGTGTCAGCCCGGAGACTATGCGCGTACGCGGCGGTCGTGGCGCCGACGTCGGCAACCGGCCCCAGGTCGCAAAGATGCACGACGGCGCGGAACCGTTCTGGAAAACACCTCGACGCATCACCACCCACGGTCCCTTGGAATCCGCCCGGCAGGCCGAGCAACTGAGTCGACAATGAGTGCGCCGGAAACGACTGCGCCGGACGCCGCGCTCAATGGTCTGAGGCAAGAGCGCCCGGAATGGGAGCCATGGCTCGTCGTGGTGGATGAGATTCTGCGCGAGGCACGGAGTTCCGCATGGGACACGGCTGTTCCGGCCGCCGCCCAGGCACAATCGCCCGCAGTGCCGCTCCTCGCCGGAGCTACGCTCACGCTCGAATCTGCTTTGGTTCGCCGTCTGTTTGAACGACTGATCCGAACCGCTTCGCGCCCGGTACGCCGAAGATGGCAAGCGTGAAAGCGGCGCTCAATGCGGATCTGGATTTGGCGTCGCTGTTCGCCGCGTCACTTTGTCAGGACAGCGATCGCATTCACGAGATCGCGGCGGTTTCGGGCGCCGATGCAGAGGCGCTCCAAGCTGTCATCGCTCTGCTTCCGGTCCCGTTTCTCCATGCCTGCAACCGCCGCTGGGCGTCTTCCATTGCCCCCGGTTGGGTGGAAGGGTACTGCCCCGTCTGCGGGTCCCTGCCGGCCTTTGCCGAGGTGCGCGGCATCGAGCGGAACCGCTATTACCGATGCGGCCGATGCGGTGCAGAGTGGCACGCGCGCGCGCTTTATTGCCCGTACTGCGCCATGAGCGATCATGACGAGCTCATCTCACTCGTGCCGGAGAAAGCCGGTTCGAATGCTGTAATCGACGCGTGCCAGCGCTGCCTTGGATACGTCAAGACTTTTACCAGGCTGCAGGGCTGCCCGCCCGGTGCGGTAATGCTCGAAGACCTTGCCAGTGTCGATCTTGACGTGGCCGCCATCGAGCACGGCTTTGCACGGCCGCCACGCCCGGGATTTGCCCTTGAGGTCAACCTGCGTGACAAAGGCGCAAAGCGAGGCTTTTTCGCCCGCAGGTCATGAACGCCCTCAAAGACGGCTCGCATACATTTCGCCCGGCCGACGTGTGCAGGGCCCTGCTCGCGGCACTCGAAGCCTCCGAAGGACGCAGACGAAAACGCAAACGGGATCAGACGCCCGACGCCTTCGGACTTGCGGTAAAGCGGGCGCTCTTGCAGCGAGCGGTCGCAGACGACCCGCCGCCTGAGGCCTTTGAAGAATGGCTGCTCAATTATCCTCTGAGCTGCGAGGCCCCTGAACTGGCCGGCCCCGCCTTCGCCATGGCCAGAGCTGTTTTCGACGAATGGCGCCTGGCCCACACTTTGGGCGGGTTCAGGCTCTGGCTCGAGCAGGGAGCGCCGTCGGACGATGCCACTGATGGGTCGGATGTATCGCAAGTCGGAATGCAGGGTTAGTCTGCAGGGTTGAAACGGATGCGTGAGAACTGGCCGGCCCTGCGCCGTCGCGCGACCGCCTCTTATCCTGCGATATCTGTCGCCCGGATAAGCCCGGCGTGTGGCCACCCCTACTCTACTCTTACTCTCTGTTTGTCCACGCCTGCATCGCCAATCGCGTTCGTGTAGCGCCCGGCCCGAACCCGATGGCGTCGCCATCGTCGGCCATAGCGTTAAGCAGGCCCACGTGCAGTCCTGCAGCGAAGAATAAGCCGCACCACCAGATCCAAAGCCATGCGTTATCTGCGTCAAGGCGGCGTCAAATTTGTTTAATAGGTTTGCACTAGGGCCTCGCGTTGGATAGACTACCTCCCAATTTGGGTTTTTCGGGGCCCCCGTGACTTACATCCCGGACAGGAGGATTTTGCTGGTGAAATCAGTAGTCTCAGCAGTCTGCGCGTTACTCATAACTTCAGCCGCTTTTGCACAAACCGATCGCGGCACTATTACCGGTACAGTTCTCGACCCGGCAGGCGCCGTGGTTCCCGGCGCCACTGTCGCGGCTAAAAATACCGCCACTGCCCAGGAGTATACGGTGGGGACCACCGCTACCGGCAATTACACCATGGCCAATCTGCCTGCGGGCGCCTATGAATTAACGGTCACGGCCATGGGCTTCAAGAAATATGTCAGGCCCGCCGTCACGGTTCAGGTGGCCGAGACCACCCGTCTGGACGCAACTCTGGAAGTCGGTGCTGTCAGCGACACGGTCACAGTCACGGGCGAAGCCCCGCTGCTGAAAACGGAAAGCGGCGAAGTGAGCCACCAGGTGGATTACGGGCAGGCGGAGGATCTTCCGTTGTTCACTCTGAACGGCAGCGGCAGCGAGGGCATCGGCAACGTCCGGGATCCCTTGTCGGTCCTGAACTATCTGCCGGGCGCAACTTTCTCTTCAGATAACGAGATTCGCATCAACGGCCTGCCGTCCGGCACGCAAGCCATCCGCGTGGAAGGGCAGGACGCCACCAACGGCTTCCAGCAAACGCAGAATCAGGCGGTCCAGCAAAGTGTGGATGCCATTCAGGAAGTGTCGGTCCAGACCAGCAATTTCGCGGCTGAGTATGGCCAGGTCGGCGGCGGTTACATCAACTTCACCATGAAGTCCGGCACCAACCAGTTGCACGGATCCGCTTATGACTATTTCCAGAACGCGGATTTGAACTCGGGCGTGCCCTTCACTGTCAGCGCGACCAACCCCAATCAGCACGTCAGAAACCCACTGAACCGGAACGATTATGGGTTCACGCTGGGCGGCCCCGTGAGAATTCCGAAAATATACAACGGCAAAGACAAGACATTCTTCTTCTTCAACTTCGAGCAGTTCCGCCAGAGTACGACCACGAACAATCTGATTGCGACCGCGCCCCTGCCTCAATGGACGGCGGGAAGCAACCCGGCCTGCGGCAGCCCGTCGGCGCCATCCGCGCTTGGCGCTTCCGGCGGATGCGATGCAGACTTCGGTCCGACGCTGCCCAACGGCCAGCCAAACCCAGGTAACGTCTTGGGGGGAGGGGGCCAGTTCCCCTTTCCGGCGGGGTTTGGCGCTGTGTCTCCGACCGGCTCAGTCGATCAGATTTACCAGCTGTTTGACCCCACCACAGCCCGCTATGTGAGCAGTGCGACAGGTTCCGGGTACGTCGAAAACCCGTTCCCGGGCAACATTATCCCTTACAGCCGGATGGATCCGTCGTCGCTCAAATACCAGGCCTTTTACATTGCGCCCACGCAGGGCGGGCTGGTTAACAACTCGCTTCAGCCCCCCTTCTCCAACTACCGGCACACCACGATTCCGTCGATCAAGATCGATCAGAACCTCAGCTCGAAGATGAAGTTGTCCGGGTACTATTCCACAACGAGAACCTATTCGCCGAACGCCAACGGATATACGAACCTCGAGGAGCCAGCCACGCCTCAGGTCCAAAACTCGCAGACCATCCGCTTGAATTTTGACGACACCCTCACCCCCACCCTGTTGCTGCATGTGGGCGTCGGTCTTCTGTACTTCGATCAGCCCCAGTATCCGCCGTCAGTTAACGCGGGCCAGCTCCTGGGATGGAGCGCGAACCAACAGTATCCGGCGAACAACTTTATGCCTAACATGGGCGGCCTGAGCAGCTTCTTTGCGGGTGGCCTTGCGGTGGGTGGCCTCTTCGGTGGGCCCGGCGTCGGCTTTGCCGCGGACCAGGATGAGAAGGAGATCAAGCCCACGGCGAACGTCAACATGACTTATGTACACGGGAACCACACGTTCAAGTGGGGTGGGGAAATGGTCGTCAACGGTTTTCCCACGCAGAGTTCCAGTCGCGCCAACGCTCTCTATGGGTTCAGCGGTGCGGAGACCCAAAATCCCTGGGAGTATACCAGCACTAACGCAAACCTGGGCGCCAGCGCCGTCTTCACCTCCGGATTCCCTTATGCCAGCTTCCTGTTGGGATCGGTGGACTCCCTCAACGCTTCCGCGATCACAGACACCCGTCTGGGCAGACATGGACTCGGATTCTTCGCGCAGGACAACTGGAAGGTCAGCCGCAAACTGACCCTGGAATATGGTCTGCGGTGGGATTATTCCACCCTGCTGCAGGAGGAGCACGGGCGCATGCAGAGCGCCTGCTTCCAGTGTTCGAATCCGGGCTTGGTGCCTGCCGATTCCAGCACCCCGTTGAACGGCCTCGTGGTTTACGGGAAGCAGTACAACAACAACTATCCGTATGCGTTCGGACCGCGTATTGGAGTGGCTTACCAGATTGATCCCAAGACGGTGTTCCGCGCCGGCGGAGGTATCGCTTATTCGAACTCCGGCTTCAACGCGGGCCTGTCGGGTACCGATGCCGACTTCTATGGCACTTTGGCCCCGGAGGGGACCGGCCAGACTATCGGTGGCACTCCTGGCCAGCCTAACGGGGGCCCGGGAGCGATCTACTTCAAGAACGGAAATCCGTTTGCTCCCGGCAACATCTATGGCAACGGACCACTCACGTCCCCCCTCAGCGGCGTCGTTGCCCCTGGCTCCAACCCTAATGCCTTCCCCAGCCAGACTTCCACTTCTGGTTGCGGCGTCGCACCTGCCTTCGCCACCCCGTGCAGACCCATCGATTCGCCGTTCATTACGATCGATAAGGGCACGGGACGGCTGCCGCGCATTTTCAACTGGAGCATCGGGCTGCAGCGTGAAATTATTCAGAACCTGCTGATTGAAGCGGCCTACGTGGGCAACCGCGGCGCTTGGTTTACGGCGCCGGACCTCGACGCCGAAGCCGAGAACGGGTTAACCCCGGCCGGGTTGCTGGCCGAGCGGAAGTACGGCAACACCACGGGAATCAACGTGAGTAATCCGGCTCAGTTGGCGTTACTCACCCAGCCGATCAGCAGCCCGGCGGTGATCGCGGCCTTCCCCGCGCTGGCGAATCCGAATAACGTTTATCCGGGATTCCCGTCGTATGAACCTCTGAACCAGGCTTTGCGGCCTGTTCCGCAGTGGGTTGGCGTGCCGCCGTTCCTGGGACCGCCGCTGGGCGACACCTGGTACGATTCGCTGCAGGTGAAGCTGACCAAGCGTTATTCGCGCGGGTTGACCGTGCAAGGGTCTTATACGTGGCAAAAGGAACAGGTCCTTGGCACCAACTCCGCCTCGCCTTACTTTACCGCTGGCCAGGTGGTCGTCAACGACGTGTATAACCGGATGCAAAACAAGCAGCTTTCCAGTCTCGACTATCCTCAGCTGTTGCAGGTGGTGTTCAGCTACACAACGCAGAAGACTAAATTCGGCGGCGACAGCGCCGGTGCGAAGGCACTGCAGTTTCTGTACCGCGACTGGACCATCGGCGGCGTGCTGCGCTATCAGAGCGGCGTGCTGCTGGAAACGCCCAGCGCCAATACTAACTTCCTATATCAGCTGGGTGTCGGATCGCAGGATAATCCTGCGTTGTTCAGCGCGCCCTACGGCCTCGAAAACTACGTTCCGGGCCAGTCTTTCTTTGCCCCTGGGTTCAATCCGAACTCGCACTTCGACCCGACCAAAACGCTGGTTCTGAATCCCAATGCGTGGACGGAACCTGCCCCCGGCACGTACGGGGTCTCGGCTCCTTATTACATCAACAACCGGTGGCAGCGCCAGCCGGCTGAATCTCTCAGCCTGATGCGAACTTTCCGGATCAGGGAGAAGTATCAGATACAGATCCGGGCGGAGTTCCAGAACATATTTAATCGCGTGTTCTACTCCCTGCCGAGCAGTGAAATCGGTTTTGGTGGTGCGTCGGCGGCGCCAGCCTACGCCAACCCCTTCCCGGTTGCGGGCTCGACTACGGGGGCACTGTCGTCAGGCTACGGGTTTGTCAACTCGTTCAACGGCGCGGGCACCACGCCGCGCACCGGACAGATAGTAGCCCGCTTCCAGTTCTGAAGTAAGAACTCAGCTGACCTTAAGGCCTCGCCGGACAACCGGCGAGGCCTTTTTTATTTAGTTCACGACCCGAGGTTGGCCACGTCGGGCCTCGGCAGGGTGCTGAAGGAAGTCCGCCAACAGGCCAAAGGCCTTGCATGACCGGAAGCTTTGCAGCACCCATACGAGCGAATCCAGGTCGCGTCTAAGCGGCGTCAAATTTCGTTAAAGGTTTGCACTTGGGATGTGCGTTGGATAGACTACCCAAAATTTGGCTTTTCAGCACACGTAAATCTGAATCCTGGGTTGGAAGGGTTTTGCTCGTGAAGTCACTGATCTCTGCCGTCTGCGCGTTACTCATCACTTCAGCCGCGTTTGCACAAACCGATCGCGGCACCATTACCGGTACAGTTCTGGACCCGGCAGGCGCCGTGGTTCCCGGCGCCACCATCGAGGCGAAGAATGGCGCCACCGGAGAAACGTATACGGTGGGCAGTACCGCTAC
The DNA here is from genome assembly GCA_963709215.1 of Terriglobia bacterium. GTDB lineage: Bacteria > Acidobacteriota > Terriglobia > Bryobacterales > Bryobacteraceae > BOG-234. Next base: position 524,395 of record CAVPVO010000003.1, read on the forward strand.
CGGCAATTACACGATGGCCAACCTGCCCGCGGGCGCTTATGAATTCACGGTCACGGCGATGGGTTTCAAGAAATATGTCAGGCCGGGTGTCACTGTTCAGGTGGCCCAGACAACCCGCCAGGACGCGACTCTGGAAGTCGGCGCTGTCAGCGACACAGTCACAGTCACCGGCGAAGCTCCTCTGCTGAAAACGGAAAGCGGCGAAGTCAGCCACCAGGTCGATTACGCGGAAGAGGAGCAACTCCCGTTGTTCACCCTGAACGGCAGCGGCAACGAGGGCATCGGCAACATCAGGGACCCCTTGTCGGTTCTGAGCTACCTGCCGGGCGCAAGTTTCTCTTCCGATTATGAGATTCGTGTCAACGGCCTGCCGACCGGTACGCAAGCCATTCGCGTGGAAGGGCAGGACGCCACCAACGGCGTCCAGCAGACTAACAACCAGGCAGTCCAGCAAAGTGTGGATGCCATTCAGGAAGTGTCGGTCCAGACCAGCAATTTCGCGGCTGAGTACGGGCAGGTTGGCGGCGGATACATCAACTTCACTATGAAGTCCGGCACCAATCAGCTCCACGGATCCGCCTACGAATATTTCCAGAACGCGGCTTTGAACGCGGGCACGCCCTTCACGGTCAACTCGTCCGGCACCGGGCTCGTCAGGAACCCACTGAACCGGAACGATTACGGATTCACGCTGGGTGGACCGGTGCGGATTCCGAAAGTTTATAACGGCAAAGACAGGACATTTTTCTTCTTCAACTTCGAGCAGTTCCGCCAGACTACAACCACGAATAATCTGATTTCTACCGCGCCCGCGCCGCAATGGACGGTCGGAAGCAACCCGGCCTGCGGCTCAGGAATCACTTCGTCGGCCGCCGCAGCCCCGACGGCGCTGGGCAGTTCCGGCTCCTGCGATGCAAACTTCGGTCCTACTCTCGCAAACGGCCAGCCAAACCCAGGTAACATCCTCGGGGGAGGGGGCCAGTTCCCCTTTCCGGCAGGGTTGGGCGCGGTTTCCCCGACTGGCTCGGTGGATCAGATATACCAGCTGTTTGACCCCACCACCGCCCGCTATGTGAGCAGTGCGACGGGTGCCGGGTTCGTCGAAACTCCGTTCCCGGGCAACATTATTCCGTTCAGCCGGATGGATCAGTCGGCACTCAAATATCAGGCGTTCTTCATATCCCCGAACAAGGGTGGCGGGCTGGTCAACAACAATCTTGCGCCCTCCTACTCCAACTACCGGCACACCACGATTCCCTCGATCAAGATCGATCAGAACCTCAGCACGAAAATGAAGGTATCCGGTTACTATTCCACAACCAGAACCTATTCGCCCAATGCCAACGGCTATACGAACCTTGAGGAGCCGGCCACGCCTCAGGTTCAAAACTCACAGACCATCCGCGCCAATTTCGACTACACTCTCACCCCTACCCTGCTGCTGCATGTGGGCGCCGGTCTTCTGTACTTCGACTCGCCCGAGTATCCGCCGTCTGTTAACGCGGGCCAGTTGCTGGGGTGGAATGCGAACCAACTGTACCCGGCTAATAACTTTATGCCTAACCTGGCTGGCCTGGGCAGCTTTTTCGCGGGCGGCCTTGCGGTGGGTGGGCTCTTCGGCGGGCCCGGTGTCGGCTTCGCCGCGGACCAGGATGAGAAGGAGTATAAGCCGACGGCGAACGTGAACATGACCTATGTACACGGAAACCACACGTTCAAGTGGGGCGGGGAAATGGTCGTCGACGGTTTCCCCACGCAGAGTTCCAGTCGCGCCAACGCTCTCTATGGCTTCAGCAGCCATGAGACCCAAAATCCCTGGGAGTTTACCAGCTCGAATGCAAACCTGGGCGCCAGCGGAGTTTTCACCTCCGGATTCCCTTATGCCAGCTTCCTGTTGGGATCGGTGGACTCCCTCAACGCTTCCGCGATTACAGACACCCGGCTGGGTAGACATGGACTCGGGTTCTTCGCGCAGGATAACTGGAAGCTTACGCGTAAACTGACCCTGGAGTATGGTCTGCGCTGGGATTATTCCACCCTGCTGGAGGAAGAGCACGGGCGCATGCAGAGCGCCTGCTTCCAGTGTGCGAATCCGAGCCTGGTTCCGGCGGATTCGAGCACTCCCTTGAACGGCGAGGTAGTTTATCAGAAACAGTTCAACAAGAACTATCCGTTCGCCTATGGGCCGCGCATAGGAGCAGCCTACCAGATCAATCAGAAGACCGTGTTCCGCGCGGGTGGAGGTATCTCTTACTCGAACTCCGGCTACAACGCCGGCTTATCGGGTACCGATGCCGACTTCTATGCGATTGGAGCCCCGGAGGGAACCGGTCAGACCATCGGCGGAACAGTCGGCCAACCCAACGGAGGCCCGGGAGCGATCTACTTCAGGGATGGAAATCCGTTTGCTCCCGGCAATATGTATGGCAATGGACCACTGACGTCCCCCCTCAGCGGCGTCGTCCCCCCCGGCGCCGGCACTGCCGCCTTCCCCTCCCAGACATCCAGTTCGGGTTGCGGCGTGGCCCCTGCCTTCGCGACTCCGTGCAGACCGATCGATTCGCCGTTCATTACGATCGACAAGGGCACGGGAAGGCTGCCGCGCATTTTCAACTGGAGCATCGGGCTGCAGCGTGAAATCATCCCGAACCTGCTGATTGAGGCTGCCTACGTCGGCAACCGCGGCGCATGGTTTACCTCGCCAATCCTGGACGCCGAAGCCGAGAACGGGCTGACCCCGGCTGGGCTTCTCGCCAACCGCTCGTACGGCAATACCACGGGACTCAACGTCAACATCCCGTCTCAGTTGGCATTGCTCACTCTGCCCATCAGCAGCCCACAGGTGATCGCGGCCTATCCCGCGCTGGCGAATCCGAATAACGTGTATCCGGGATTCCCGTCGTATGAGCCTTTGAACCAGGCGCTGCGGCCTGTTCCGCAGTGGATTGGCGTTCCGCCGTTCCTGGGACCGCCGCTGGGCGATACCTGGTACGATTCGCTTCAGGTGAAGCTGACCAAGCGGTATTCACACGGGTTGACCGTACAGGGTTCCTACACGTGGCAGAAGGAAGAGGACCTTGGGATCAACGCGGCCTCGCCGTACTTTCAAGCCGGCACCGGGGGGAATCGCCTGGCCAGCCCGGCCCCTCGGTCGTCAACGACGTGAACAACCGTATGCAAAACAAGCAGCTTTCCAGCCTCGAACGTCCGCAGGTGTTGACGGTGGTGTTCAGCTACACAACGCAAAGGACTAAATTCGGCGGTGACGGTGCCGGTGCCAAGGCGCTGCAGTTTATCTACCGCGACTGGACCATCGGGGGCGTGCTGCGCTACCAGAGCGGTCAGCTGCTGGAAACGCCCAGCGCCAATAACAACTTCCTCTATCAGCTGGGTGTCGGTTCGCAGGATAATCCGGCGGTATTCAGCTCTCCCCAGGGCGTGGAAAACTACGTTCCGGGCCAGCCTTTCTTCCTCGTGAATCCGAACTCGCACTTCGACCCGACCAAAACGCTGGTGCTGAATCCCAACGCGTGGACGGAACCTGCCCCAGGCACGTTCGGGGTCTCCGCTCCCTACTACTGGAACAACCGGTGGCAGCGGCAGCCGGCTGAATCTCTCAGCCTGATGCCGAACCTTCCGGATCAGAGGAGAAGTATCAGATACAAATCCGCGGTGAGTTCCAGAACATATTCAATCGCGTGTTCTACACCGCTCCTTCAACCGGAAATGGCACCGGTACGGCTAATGCGGCAGCCTTCGCCAACCCGTTCCCGGTTGCGGGATCAACCACGGGGGCTTTGTCGGGAGGCTTCGGGTATGTCAACTCCTTCAACGGATTCGGCACCTCGCCGCGCACCGGACAGATAGTAGCCCGCTTCCAGTTCTGAAGTAAGAACTCAGCTGACCTTGAGGCCTCGCCGGACAACCGGCGAGGCCTTTTCTTTTAGATAATCAGTGGCAAGGCTGGCCGGTGCCTTCGCGCAGATTCACAATCCGTCCACCGCCGTCTGCGGCCACGCCTCGCACGTCCCCGCCAGCCAATGCACCTGAATGCGATCCACATCCGGCGACTTGCCCAGCCCAAAGTGAATTCTGGGATCGTTGGCTGCGAGATAACTGCCGTCACCTCGCGCCCAGCGTTTGACGGATGTGCCATCCTTGCGCACCAACTCCACCACGCTTCCGTAGCCGGAACGATTCGTCCCGGATCCGGGAAGCCCGGTGCGGACTCCTTCCAGATGAACCAGTATCCAATGACCGCGGTCCGGCACCGTGTTCAACAAGAGGCGTGCGGGGCCGTTGTTGTTGGTGACCAGAATGTCGACTCCACCGTCGTTATTCACGTCGCCAAAGACCGCGGCGCGGCTAACCTCGAGAGGCTGCAGGGCCGGGCCCGCTGAAGCGGTGACGTCCGCGAATCCCTTGCCCTTCCCCAGATTGCGCAGCAATAATTTACGCTCGCGGTAAGGAAACGGGTCGGTCTGCTGCTGGGACATCATGACCCTGACCCCTCCGTTAGCACTGAACATGTCGAGAAGTCCGCGATTTTCCATATCGAAGCAAACCGACGCCGAAGCCGGTATACGGCAAGGAAATGTGGGAGAGCCCGGACTGCTCGGTGGCATCGACGAAATCTCCGCTCGACTGCCGCTGGAAAAAAGTGAATGACTCGTTGGGCAGGTTGGTGACAATTACGGCTTCGCCGCCATCGCCGTAGATATCTCCGGCCGCGATACCCATGCCGGCGCGCGCCTTGCCGTCTGAAGCATAGGCGAGTCCGTGGGTGAGTCCCACTTCCTGGAACACGCGATCGTTCGGTTTGGACGGCGTTGCGCGGCTGGCTGATCCAAAGATGGTTGGCTGCGCCATCGTTGGCGACCATGAAACCCGGATAGCCATCCGTACCGAAATCTCCGGTCAGAATGCCGAGCCCGGGCCCCTTTTTCGCGTTCAGGCCTGATTTCCACGGTCACGTCTTTGAAGCGTCCGTTCCCCAGATTGCGATACAACTGCGTGACGGATCCTTGGAACGGCTGCGGACCGCAGTAATCTCTGGAACCCTGCGGCGAATAACAGGGACGGGGATAAAACTGCACGTAGTGAACCACCGCCAGATCGAGCAGGCCGTCCCGGTCGTAGTCGATAAACGCGGCACTGGTAGACCAGCCGTATGACGCCACTCCGGCGGTTGCTGTGACATCCGTAAAGGTCCCGTTTCCATTGTTGTGATAAAGGATGTTGTGATCGTAATTGGTCACATAAAGATCGGTGTAGCCATCGTTGTCATAGTCGCCGGCCGCGACGCCCATGCCCTGGCCCGCGTGTCCCAGGCCGGCCGACCCCGTAACGTCGGTGAACGAGAGCTTGCCCGTTTCGATTAAGGTTATTCCGGAACAGGCGGTTGCCGGGTTTCCAGCCTGCGGGTAAAGGTACTATAGCCTTGCCCTGCGGATCAGTCGGATAACCCTGCACGAGAAAAACGTCCATGTCCCCGTCGTTGTCGTAGTCGATCAGCGCGGCGCCCGAACCCACCATCTCCGGCAGCAGGAATTCTCCCGTAGCACCGGAATACTGCCAGAAGTCGATCCCGCTCTGTTTGGCCACATCCTCAAAGAGAGGAGCGCCGCGTGGCGCGGAGGATCTGCACGAGAAGCAAAGGCCAAGCAGCGGAACCAGCAGTAGCAGTAGAGAGCCCGATTTCACCTGCAAAAGAATCTCACGGGCATGATATCGTGTCAAACTATGAAGCCGGGGGCGCCAGTAGGTATTGCTACGCTGGCCGCGGTGTGCGCCGGGGTGCTTAATGTCCTGCTCACTGTTTCCTGCGCGCGCCCTGTCCCGCCTCTTCCGACGATTCCGCTCACCGGTCTTGACGCTGACGTTCGCGCCGCGATTGAGAAAGCTCGCGCTGAGGCCGTCGCCCAGCCCAAAAGCGGGCAGGCTACGGGACGCCTCGGTATGGTGCTGGAAGCGCACACTCTCTATGAGCCGGCCGTGCTCGCCTTTCAACGGGCTATTGTCCTCGACCCCAAAGAATTCGCCTGGCCATATTATCTGGCCGTGGCGCAGGAATATGCGTCCCGGCCGGAACAGGCTCTGGCAGCGGTTTCGGACGCGCTGCGTATCCGGCCAGACTATACGCCCGCCGTCCTGAAGCGAGGGGTACTGCTCTTGAAACTGGGACGTTTTCAGGAAAGCGATGCTGTGCTCGAGCCGCTTCTGGCGCAGAATCCAAACTCCGCGGAAACCCTCTACAACCTCGGCCGGGTTAAGTTCGCGCAGGGGGATTTCACTACCGCCGCGGATCTCTATCGTCGGGCCTGCGAGGCGTACCCAACTTACGGAGCCGCCTGGTTCGGTCTGGCGGAAACCCAAAGGAGACTGGGGCGCGGCGCGGAATCGGAAAAGAACTACCGTCTCGCGGAGAGCTACAAAGACCGCAATCCGCCGTCCCAGGACCAGCTGTTGGCCGAAGTCCAGAAGCTGGCAACCGGCATCGAAACCCGCCTGACAGCGGCTAAAAGGCTCATGGACCGCAGACAGTTTGATGAAGCGTCGCGTATATACAAGGATGTTCTGGTTCAGCATCCGGACAACCCGGACTGCCTGGTGAACCTTTTATACATGGCTCAATTCCCGAACCAGTCGTCGCCGGAAGAGGTGGAGGCCCTCTACGCCACCGCCAGCCGGGTGAACCCGAACATCCCTAAGGTTTATTTGTACTACGGCACTGCCCTGGCCAGCCAGGGTAAATATGAAGCGGCTGTCCGCGCAATTGAGAAGGGGATTTCCCTGAAACCCGACGACGGGGAAGCTCAAGCCTGGCTCGCCGACGTCATGATGAGGCAGCATAAGCCGAGCCAGGCGATCGAGCATTATCGGCTCGCCCTGCAGGTTGAGCCTTCCTTTCGTCCGGCGCGGCTGATGCTGGGCCAACTGCTGATAACGACGGGCCGCAGCGGCGAAGCCATTCCCGTGTTACTCCCGGCTCTGGAGGGGAACGACAAGACCACGCCCGTCTTCCTGATGACCCTGGCACAGGCCTATGCCAACACGGGAGACCGGGCAAAAGCCATCGAGCGCCTCAAACAAGCCCGGCCCCTCGTGCTCCAGTCGGGTCCTCCGAACCTGCTGGCGCAGCTTGACCAGGGGTTGGCGCAACTCGGGTCACACCCTTAAGTCATTCCGCAGGGGTTACTGAACCGCGCGCGTCAGCAAGCGGCAACGAAAAGAGCTTTTTCAGCAGCCTGCCAGGCTAGACCAACTCCATCCACCCGTGGCGGTCCGGCAAACGGCCGAACTGAATCCCCTGCAACTCCTGATTCAGCTTTGTCGTGATTTCGCCCGCCACGCCTTTGCCGATCGTCAGCCTGCGCCCGCTCTCGAAGAGGAATTCGTCGATGCCGATCACCACCGCAGCAGTCCCGCAGGCGAACACTTCCTGATCGTCCCGGCCTGAATTTTCTCCGCCGCTTCATCGATCTGAATCGGCGATTCGCGTACCGTCGAATTCCGAGATCCCGCGCCACCTGAATAACCGAATCGCGCGTGATGCCGGGCAGAATCGTGTCATGCAGCGGAGGCGTCACCAGCGTGTCGTTTTCCACAAAGAACACGTTCATGCCGCCCAGCTCTTCCACCTGCCGCTTGCCGCTGGAATCGAGGAACAGCACCTGTGAGCAGCCCTTGCTTCTTGCCCTTCTTCGATGGTGTGCAGGCTGATGGCATAGTTGGCCGAGGCTTTCACATCGCCGGTGCCCCCGTGGGCGGCGCGCGACGTGGTCTCCGCCACATAGACCGTAACTGACCCGACTGTGTTCGCGTCGGTGCCCTTGAAGTAGGCGCCCGAGGGCAGCGCGAGGATGAAGAACAGAAACTCGTGCGAGGCATGCACGCCGATGCACGGCTTCCGTGCCCATCATGGTCGGCCGGATATAAAGGCTGCCGGGTTCGCGCGGGACCAATGCGGCATCGGTGCGCACCAGCGCCTTCACCGCTTCCACAAAAAAATCCGCATCAACCGGCGGCATCGCCATGCGCTCGGCCGAACGCGCGAAGCGTCGGGCATTTTCTTTCGGACGGAAAAGAGCGACTTTGCCGTTGGCCCAGCGGTAGGCCTTCATGCCTTCGAAAATCGATTGCCCGTAATGCAGCACGATGGCCGCGGGATGAAGCGAAATGTTGTGCGAAGGTTCGACGCGGGCGTTTTGCCAGGAGCCGTTGCGATATTCGGCAGACGAACCAGTCCGGCGCGAAGTGTTTTGCCGAATTCCAGTCTTGCCGGGATCAAGATCGACCCCGGCCGCGCTGGGTTCCCGCGAGGCGGTGGGAACTGATCTGAATGTCCAACGTGGTCATGCACAATTGTAATATGCTTATCGATGAACGAACCACTCGCTCCCGCGGCCCTCGCTGCTGGGCATGCTCGTTCCTGCTGCGCAGAACCAGCCCAGCTCAATCTGCAACCGCGCTCGAAAGCGCCATCACCGCCGATTCGCTGCTCGGCGAAATCAAAACGCTCTCCTCGGACGAATTCGAAGGCCGCAAACCGGGCTCGCCCGGCGAAGAGAAGACCATCGCCTACATGCAGCAGCAGTTCCACCAGATGGGTCTGAAGCCCGGCAATCCCGACGGAACTTATCTGCAGAATGTTCCGCTGGCCGGGCATCACATCGAAATCGCAAGCCGGATATCACAGTCAAAGGCCGCAAGCTCGCGCTGGTCGACAAGAAAGATTACATCGCGCTGTCGAACCGCTACATGCCCGAGGTCGACGTCAAAGAATTCGCCCATCGTGTTCGTCGGCTACGGCGTGGTGGCGCCGGAATACGGCTGGGACGACTACAAGGACGTCGACGTCAAGGGCAAGACGATCCTCATGCTGATCAACGATCCCGCCATCCCCGATCCGAACGACCCCTCGAAGCTCGACGAAAAAATGTTCAAAGGCAGCGCCATGACTTACTACGGCCGCTGGACCTACAAGTACGAAATCGCGTCGCAGAAAGGCGCGGCGGCTGCGATCATCATTCACGAAACCGGTCCCGCGGGTTATCCATTCGAAGTCGTCGCCGGACAGCTGGGGCGGCGAAAACTTCGGCATGCAGCGGCCGGACAACAATATGGGCCGCGTGCCGGTGGAAGGCTGGATCACTTACGACAAAGCCGCCGAGCTTTGCCGCATGGCCGGCCTCGATCTCGCCGCGACTGAAGAAAGCCGCCATTCAGAAGGATTTCAAACCGGTGACGCTGCCGGGCGCGACGGCCAGCTTCAACATCGAGAACACGCTGCGCAAGATCGATTCCCACAACGTCGTCGCGAAGCTGGAAGGCAGCGATCCCGACGCTCAAAGACCAGTACGTCATCTACACCGCGCACTGGGATCATCTGGGACGCGATCCCGAACTTAAAGGCGATCAGATTTACAACGGCGCGGCGGACAACGCTTCGGGCAGCGCCGGGCTGATCGAAATCGCGCGCGCGTACACGAAGCTCTCGCCCGCGCCGAAGCGCTCGATTCTGTTTCTTTCCGTGACGGCGGAGGAGCAGGGACTGCTCGGCACCGAATACTATGCCGAGAATCCGCTCTATCCGCTGAAAAATACCCTCGCCGACATCAACATGGATGTCCTGAATACTGTGGGGCAAGACGAAGGACCTGACGATCATCGGCCTGGGCAACTCGACGCTCGACGACACGACCGCCGAGGTGCTCAAAGCGCACGGCCGCACGGTCACGCCGATCCCGAGCCCGGAGAAAGGCTACTTCTATCGCTCCGATCATTTCGAGTTCGCCAAACAGGGCGTGCCGGCGCTCGATCCCGATCCGGGCGACAGACTACATCGGCAAGCCGGCCGGCTACGGCAAGAAGAAGCGCGACTACTATACCGAGCACGACTATCACAAACCATCCGACGAAGTGAAGCCGGACTGGGATCTCAGCGGCGCGGTCGACGATTTGCGCGTATTTTTCGAGATCGGTGACAAAGTGGCACAGACGGCGACAGTACCCCGAATGGAAACCGGGCACTGAATTTAAAGCAAAACGCGACGCAGATGATGAAATAATAGGTATAGCCAGCCCGACCCGACTGCATGTCGATTCACCGGTATATACTCCATAACGGAGAGATTCAGGAAGCGTCCGAGGCCAGCCTCTATCGCAGGCCAACTCGGTCTGCTGTCCGGCTGGGGCGTTTTCAGCACGCTGCGGGTCGTCGACGGCGTGCTCTTCGCGTGGGAACGCCACTGGGCGCGTATGTCGCGTGATGCGAAGCTTCTGAACGTGGAAATGCCTGGCGATCCCGTACAGCTGGAAAACGACTTGATCGGGCTGATCGAGCGGAATAATGCGCCCAACTGCACGATGCGCGTGATCGTGGTCCGCAACACACGGTGGTTTCTGGGAGGGTCCCGGGACCGGCCATCCGAGCGACACGATCGCTCTCACCGCGTCTTCAAAAGACTGGGGCGACAGCGTGCGCCTGACGGTGCAGCCGAATGCCCGCTATGCCGCCAGCGATTTCACGCGCGCCAAAGTGCTGTCCTGGGCGCGCGAACCTGCGTTGGGCCGAACTCGCGCAGGAGCAGGGCTTTGACGAAGTGATCCTGCTGAACGAGCACGGGCGCGTCGCCGAATGTACTTCCGCGAACATCTTCGCCGCGTTTCGAACCGACAGTGGATCGGAAGTTGTGACGCCTCCGCTCGCGGAAGGCTGCCTTCCCGGCGTTACGCGCGAAGTGGTTCTCAAGGAGATTCACCTCGACGGTCTCCGCGTTGTCGAGCGAACCCTGACTGTCGACGATCTCTGCCGCGCCGACGAGGTTTTCATCACTTCGACGACACGCGGACTAAAGCCCGTAACGGAAATCGCGGGCCGGAAGCTGCCCGGGAAGAACGAAGTCTGCGCGCGGCTGGTGGAAGCGTTCCACAAATTTCTGAAAGATGACATCGCACGCCGCGCCGCCCGACACCGCGCACCCGTGAGCGCCTGAAGACGACTGATTAAGCCCATGACTGCCTGTCCTAAATGCGGAAGCCGTTACGTTCGTCCCTCGCGCACGCGCAATGCCTCGGAGCAGTTCGGGTTCTTGCGCCTGCAGTCGCCGTTTCGATGCATCGACTGTGACCATCGGTTCATCGCGCCGAGCATCGTGTGGGAGGATCTGTTTTATGCCTCCTGCCCGACCTGCCTGCGAATGGACCTGAACGGCTGGACGGGAAAAACCTACACGCCGCCTTTCTGGGTGGGGCTAAAGGTGATGCTGGGGGCGCACAAATGGCGGTGCGAGTACTGCCGCCTGAATTTCGCCAGTTTCCGCAGCCGGAAGGAAGTATTCACATTCAAGCGCTGGAAACGCTTCGGCAATCAGGCGGAGGATTATTCGCAGCCACACGCGGCGGCCCAAGGCGTTTCTGCGGGCACCGCGAACCGCAGCCGTGAAGGCGCCGCAACCTGATCCAATATGCGTCCAGGGTTCACGGCACGATTGAGCGAACCACCGGCATGCTCGGTGTTCGTTCCGCGGCTGAACGTTTTTGAATTCCGCTCCACCGCTCGCCGCTGAGGTTTTTCTCCTTCACCGGGTCAGTGCCCTGCCACGGTCTTCAAAAGACAAATTCAGCCGGAGCCGGAAACTCGGAACGGCCTTTCGCTCGCCCGCAACGACGCTTTCTCACACCATTCCGAGGTCAACGCTCCCGACCTGCACCTTCGCTCCCGCGCCAAGTCCCGCCGCAGACCCGTTCGACCGGAGGCTCCTCCGCTCAGTTCGGTTTTCGAAGCCGAACCGGGCGAATTCCTCGCTCCCGACCCGTTGTCCGCGCCGATTCCCGGCGCTCTCGGTGACTTCCCCCGGTCTCCACTCCCCTTCAGGTTCTTTTGCAACCCTCCGGATCCAAGCGTTCAACCGGATACGCCACCGCAAGCCCGCCGTGCCCGACGTCCGATAACCCTTTGCGCTGCATTCAACGCGCGGAGCCCGATTTCGCCCGGCCCGGCTAATCGTTCCGTAAACCCTGGAACTGAAATGATCATCGTCTGAATTCACTCAATCGTCAAACAGAAAAAAGGCTCTCACCGAAACTTTCCTCAGCTTTATTGCGCTTACATTTCAGAGAGTTGCGAACGTCCGACGTGGATACCGTGTGCATAAACCAGCGGACGATCATTTTGTTGCACACTTATTTCTGCGCCAATAGGTTTTTCGCCGCCGATCATGGTTGAAATGCACCATCGTTGGTGCTGGACACGCGCCAGGCCCTTGATGGTGCTTAAGTCTTTTCAACGATTTGCGGTGGCCGGATTTTGGCCGCGCGCGTGCCATTGCAAAGTCGAGGCATGGACAGGAGTCGTCAGATGAAACCCTTACCTATCAGAGTCACCAGGATTACCATCGCTCTTTTCACCGCGGCTGGTCTCGTATTGGCCCAGGATCAGGCCCCGCAGCCTTCTGCGGACCAGACCCCGCACGCCTGGCGCAGCGTGAACGATGCGCTGCCCGCTGACCTCGCCCAGGCCGATCAGCCGGCTGGCGCGCCGCAGGCCGATCAGGCGCAGACAGCGCCGCAGCCCAATCCGCAACAGACGGCACCGGCGCAGCCGTATAACTATCCGCCGCCCGCTGGCAACTACGGAGGCGTGCCGGCCCACCTCACCATCAAGCCGGGAACCTACGTTACAGTTCGCATCAACCAGTGGCTTTCTTCCGACCGCAACCAGAAGGGTGACACCTTCACCGCGACGCTCGATCAGCCAATTATTGTGGATGGCTTTGTCGTGGCGCAGCGCGGCCAGACGGTCTATGGACGTGTGACCGAGGCGCAGAAAGCCGGACGCGTGGAAGGAACATCGAAGCTCGGTGTTGAGCTCACCCAGTTGACGCTGGTCGACGGCGACCAGATGTCGGTGCAGTCGGCGATGATTAACCACAACGGCCCGACCTCGGTCGGTCGAGATGCGGCCGCTATCGGCGGCACCACAGCGCTCGGCGCCGCAGTGGGTGCGGCGGCTGACTGGGGTCGCGGTGCGGCGATTGGAGCCGGCGCCGGCGCCGCGGTCGGCATCCTCGGCGTGCTTCTCACGCGCGGACGGCCCACGGTGATCTACCCGGAAACAGCCATGACGTTCCAGGTTCAGGCGCCGGTCGAGATCGCCACGGATAAAGCGCCGCAGGCTTTCCAGTACGTGAATTCGCAGCAGAACAATGGCGGCAGTGGTTATGGACAGCGTCCGCCGTCCTACGCGACTGGTCCTGTGCCTCCGGCCCCGGCTCCGGGCTACGGTTATGGACCGGGCCCCGCGTATTATCCGCCTTACCCCTACTACGGCCCGTACGCTTACGGGTATCCGTATCCTTATTTGGGATTCGGCGTGGTGGTGGGACGCGGCTACTACGGTCGCGGCTACTATGGTGGATTCCGCGGAGGCTTCTACCGCCGCTAAAGTTCCCTGGGTAATTCTCCTCTGTTTTGTCTCCGCGCCACTGCTCGTCAGTGGCGCGTTTTTTTATTAGCCAAGCACAGCATAGATTTCGCACTGCACGAGCATGTTGCCGGGAAGGTCGGGTGCGGCGAAGGTGTGACGCGCGGGACGGGAGTGCTCGTCGGGGAACATTTCGAGCCAGCCCTTGTTGAGGGCCGGGCGCTGCGAGCGGTCCTTGAGCCAGACGGTCATCTTGATGACGTCCGCGGGGCTGCCGCCGGCGATCTCGAGGATGCGGCGGACGGTGTTCCACATGTGCTCGCACTGAGCCTCAATGGTCTCGGGTATCTTGCCGGTGTATGGTTCCTTGCCGGAGATGACGCTCGAGATCAGGAACGGGCCGACGCGGCAGGCGGCGGGGATAGGGTTGTCGTGCTCGAAACCGGGCACTTCGATGCTGACGCGGCGGGAAACCATGAATGTGGGCTCTCCTCAATATACTGGGCTGGGGAGGCGGCGCGCCTTATCAGCGAGACACCCCGAGATCGAGCCATTTTCCTCGATATGCGTAATGATTCATAGTGTCCAATATGCAGTCATGATCGATCGGCGGCAGGACATCAAGCGACCCGTTACAGTGCTGCCGGATGAAACTGCCGCTCACCGTACCGATCATTCGACTACCCAGACGCACGCAAAGAACGGCCCAGTCCAATGCTCCCGACTAGCGAAACCGGCCCCGGATCACGCCTGGCGTCCGGTTGGTCAGCGTCGCTTCAGGAAGAGCGCAGCTAAGTTGCCGGAACCGCGATGCGCGGGCCTGCGATAGCTCGGCTGGACCGGGGCTCGCTGTTCGGCCAGCTTCAACAACCGCAAGAAGGAGTAAAACCGCGGTGCCGAACCGGACCATGCCGTTACCCTTTACTTGCCCTTGAACGGCACGGCGTAAACCTTGAACGGACCCGGGTCCTGGTCCTTCAGCTTGGGGTCCTGCATGTACTTCAGCTTGCCTTCGAGAACCCAGGCTGTGTCGCCGACGCGCGTCACGGCGGTGGGGCCGTTGAACCCGTCCTTCAGGACTTCAATCTTCGCCTCGTCGCCGCTTACTGTGACGTGGTCGAGCCGGCCCGCGCCCTCAATGAGGAGGAATTCGTTCTTTCCGATGGCGCGCATCCCGTCGGGCTGCGTGAGCGTCTGCGAGGGCTTCAACTCCGCGATATCGCCCGCCGAGCCGTCGCTCTTGACCGGAATACGGAACAGATGGCCCGTCGTCACGGTGTTCACGACCAGCGTGTTGTTGTCGGCGAAGGCGAGGCCGTCGATGCCGGCCAGCTTTGCGTCCTTGACCCAGACGTCGAGCGCCGATGCGCCCTTCTTCAGGCGATTGATGCTGCCGACGATAGTGTCGCTGGCGTAGGCGGTTCCGTCGGGGGCGATGGCGATGTCGTTGCAAAGCGTGTTATCGCCCGGAAAGTCGTAGCTGCCTTTCGGAGCGCCGGTTTTCAGGTCGAACGATTTGAGAGCGCTGGGCGCGCCGGCGGTGCCATTCTTGTCGGAACAGACCCACAGCGTATTGGATTTAGGATCGGCCAGCACGCCGAGGATGCGCTGCAGGCCCGCGGTGCCGGGCTTGATCCAGACCTCAGCCGTGGTGTCGCCTTTTTTCGCGCGGAAGATCTGGCTCAACGTGACGCTGCCGACATAGATCGTGCCGTCGTTGGTGGAACTCAGGCTCTCGGGGAAAGGCTTATTCCCGGGCAGAGTGATTTCGGTGGATGCAGCTGCAAACATGATTGAAGCCGCGGCCAATGCGACGCAGTAACGGTTGATTTTCATAATTGCCTATTTCCCGCCTTTATAAATGACGCGCCAGATTTTGCCTTTTACGGAGTCGCCGATGTAGAGCGAACCATCGGGTGCCTGCGCCACGCCGTCGGGACGCGCCACGGCCTGATTGGGATTGCTGATTTCACCTGCGCCCTTGAAGCCGTCGGCGAACACTTCGAAGTCGCCCGCGGGTTTGCCGTCTTTGAAAGGCTGGAAGGTGACGTTATAGCCCGCCATCGGCAGCGGCGCGCGGTTCCATGAGCCGTGGAAGGCGATGAACGCGCCACCCTTGTACTTCGCGGGGAACTGCGCCCCGTCGTAGAACATGATGTCGAGCGGCGCCCAGTGGGCGGGGAAAGCGGCGACGGGCAGATCGAACTGACTGCAGCGGCCGACGGTCTTGCCGTCACCGCCGTATTCGGGCTGCAGCAGGAGTTTCTTCACGCTGTAGTCGTAGAAGCAGTAGGGCCAGCCGAAGTTGGTGCCCATGGTGGCGCGATAGAGAGGCTCGGCGGGACGCTCCGCGTTTTCCTTCGCGGTGAACATGTCGCCCCAGAGCGTGTCGAGCTGGTCGCGGCTGTTCATGGCGATGTAGACCGCGCCGTCGTGCCACGTGATGGCAGGCATCTGGCGCATGCCGGTGGAGAAACGCACGCCGTCGGACTGCTTCTGGCCCAACTTGTTCTCGTCGAACTTCCAGATGCCACCCGCGACTTCGAGCAGCGAGCAGGGGTCTTCCCCCTTGGCGCCTTTCTGGCGATCGGGCATCTGGCAGGCGTTGGAAGGCGCGCCGACGTTGACGTAGAGCGAACCCTTGCCGTCGAAGGCGATGCCTTTGTCCTCATGCGCGCGGCCGGCGGTGAGGCCGGTGACAATGACTTCCGCCTGGCTGGTGGGCGCAAGCTTGCCGGGCGTCATTTTGTAACGGACGACCTCTTTGGGTTTCGCCACGTAGAGATAGCCGTTGTGCAGCGCGACGCCGGTGCTGCTGCCTTCGCCGATGATTTCTTTGACGTCGAAATGGCCGTCGCCCTTGGAGTCGTGCAGGGCGGCGACGCCGCCTTTGCCCTGGAGCGCGACGTAGATGTCGCCATTGGGCGCGACGGCGATGTGGCGCGCGGTGCCGAGGTCGTTGGCGACGACGCGGGCGCAGAAGCCTGGGGGGAGCTTGAGACCGCCGTTGTCGGGGTCGCAGGTGGGGGTGGCCGCGGCTGCCGGGAGGGCGACGAGCGCCGCGAGCGCGAGGTAGGGGAGGGGCTGGAATGACATCAGAGCAATTTTACTACTGCTAATGAGTTGTATTTTAAAAATGACAACGGTTATCGATTCGCGGCTTTGACGCGTCGCAGACGGGCGAGGATTTCGGGTTTCTCGGCGGCGAGGATGTCTGGAGGCGGGGCCGTGTCGAGATTGTACGTCCGCGTCGTCATGTATCGGTCTTCGAGATAGTAAAAGACGCCGTCAAGCTCCTTCGGATGCTTCAGCACATAAGAGGAGACGATGTAGCGGTGCGGGCTGTAGTGGGCTTCATCCGGTCCCCAGACAAAGTCTTCTGTCACGAATATGGGCGAATCCGAAATCGTGCGGTCAGTCCAGAAAGCGTGCTGGCTGAGATTCGAAACGGTTGTCTCCGAGAGGAAGATGTCGCCGAGATTCTTTCCGCCGCCCGGGCGCAGGAGCGCGAAATGTATCGAGGAACCGCTCACACCTCCGCTTTCGACAGAGAAGAAGAGTGCCGGAGTGTTTCTCTCGATCTGCACGACCTCAACTTCAGGAGATCTTCCATAACCTTCGGGCGCCACATAGCATTGTTTCTCCGGCGGCCCCTCGACGCAGACAGTGGCGGGAGCCGTCGGGTAGAATCCGGTGCTGTCAAGCGGCGGCTCAGTGACCGTCACCTCGCGGCCCATGAATTTCGGGAGGGACTTCTGCGCCAAGGCCACGAACGCAAACAGGAGCGCAATGAGCGTTGCCTTCATGCTGCGCTTGTTTTTACTGCAGCCAGACCTTCGGGTCCACGCTCATGCCCGGCCGGAGCTCGTGGTTCTTGTCCTCGCCTTCCTTCAGCCGAATGCGGACTGGCAGCCGCTGCACGACCTTCACGTAATTGCCCGTCGCATTCTCCGGCGGCAAAAGGCTGAATCGCGCGCCAGTCGCGCCCGCCACGCTTTCCACAACGCCTTCGTAATCCCGATCATAGGCATCCACATGAATGGTCGCGCGCTGCCCCGGCTTCATGCGCTTCAACTGCGTCTCCTTGAAATTCGCCGTGATCCAGATGTCCGCCACCGGCACGTCCGCCATCAGCTGCTGACCCGGCGCCACCTGCTGTCCGGGCTCGGCGTTCTTCTTGCCGATGATGCCGTCGACCGGCGCGAAGATCTTCGTGTAAGAAAGATTGAGCGCGGCCTGATCCACCATCGTCTGCTGCTGCATGGCGCTGGCTTCGCGGCTCTGGACGGTCGCGTTCTGGATGGCGATCTCCTGCGGACGGTTGCGCTCGGCCTCGGTCTGCTTCGTGATCGACTGTTCGAGGCGCGCCTGCATCTCTTCTATTGTGCGCGCGGCGGCTTCGGCGGTGGCCTTCTTAACGTCGACATCCGCGGCTGCGGACTTGGCGGCGGCTACCGCCTGGTCGAACTGCTGTTTGCTGATTTCGTCTTTCGCGATCAGCAAGCGGTAGCGTTCGAGATCTGCCTGCGCCTTGGCACTGTCGGCTTCGGATTTTCGCACGTCCGCAACGTCGGATTCGTAATCGCGCTGTGAGCCGGCGAGAGCGGCGCGCGCCTGGGCTATATCAGTTACAGAAGACGAAAGTGTGGTCTCGGTCGAAACGGAGGTGATCGGCACACTGGGACGCGCTACGGCCACCAGAGTTCGCGAGGCGTTCAGGGCGGCTTTAGCCTGATCGAGAGCCACTTCGTAGTCGCGGGGATCCAGCTCGACGAGCAACTGGCCGGCTTTGACCTGCTGATTGTCCTGCACGTATACGGCTTTGACCGTGCCGGCGATGCGGCTGGTGATGGCGTAGATGTCGCCATCCACCTGGGCGTCGTCGGTGGTTTCGTAGGAGTTGTAGTAATTCAAAAGCCGGAAGCCGGCCACTGCGGCAGCGACCAGCACTACGAGGAAAATGCCAGCTTAATCGGGTGCGCGAGCAGCCCGCTTTTCGCAGGCCTGCGCGGGGGCGTCTCCCGAATAGTCTGTTGCGGCGCGTCGGCCGGTTTTGCCTGAGGCTCCTGTGTCTGGGTCTCCGCCATCTTTTCCTATTGTGGCCCTGAACCTCTATGATGCGGGCGGCTGCCGGAAAGCTGCTAAATTCCAGAGTACACGCCATGGGACGCCGCGGCGTCAACCCTTTGTGACATTCGTGTCTACGCGGATGCTGTGGTGTGTGATCTGGCTGACGCCGGCGATGGCGGGGGCAACGGACCCCGATGCGCTGCTTAAAACGATCGAAGCACGGTACAACCATGCACAGTCACTTCGGCTCGATTTTTCAGAGAGTTACGCAGGCATGAAACGGCCTGTGCAGAGGGAATCGGGCACGCTCTGGCTGCGCAAACCGGGCCGGATGCGCTGGGATTACGCGATGCCGGCCGGGCAAGGTCTTCATCTCGGACGGCAAGGATGTGGTGCTTTATACGCCGGGCGACGCCAGCGCGCAGAAGAGCAAACTGAAGGAATCGGAAGATATGCGCGCGCCGCTGGCGTTCCTGCTGGGGAAACTCGAGTTCAAAAAGGAATTCCGGAATTTCCAGACCCGAACGGAAGGCAGCGAAGTATGGATCGAGGCCGAGCCAAAGTCGCAGAACCTCGCATACACAAGGGTGGAGTTCCTTGCCCTTCCCGACGGCGAGATCCGCCGCGTGCGCGTGACCGGGCAGGATCAGTCGACGCTCGATTTCACGTTCACGAATGAACAGTTGAATGCGCCGGTGTCGCCGTCGCTGTTCATGTTTCATCCGCCGCCGGGCGTGCCGATCGTGGAGGGCGGGCAGTAAATGTCGGAGTTCGTGCTCAAATACGCCGACGCGCGCGGCGAAGTGCATAGCCAGCTCACGCAGGGAACCACTGCGCAGGAAATCCGCGAGCGTTTCACGCAGCAGGGATTCCTGGTTTACTCGGTCAAGCCGAAGGGCGCGGGCATCAGTCTCTCGGGCGATATCGCGCTGCCGGGGCGGCGGCGCAAACTCAACCTCGAAAAATTCCTGATCTTCAATCAGCAGTTCGTGACGCTGATCCGCGCCGGTCTTCCGATTCTGAAGGCGCTCGATCTGCTGGCGGAACGGCTCACCGACCCGAAGCTGACGCCGTACATCAATTCCGTGCGCGAGGAAGTGCGGCGCGGGACGCTGCTCTCCGAGGCATTCCGGCAGCAGGGAATTTTTCCGAAGATCTATGTGACGTCTGTGATGGCGGGCGAGAAGTCGGGCAGCCTGGTGGAGGTGCTGGAGCGGTACATCACCTATCAGAAGCTCGCGCTCGGCGTGCGCAAGAAGGTGGTGGTCTCGCTGATCTATCCGTCGGTGCTGGTCGTGCTGGTGGTGCTACTGATGGTGTTTCTGGTGACCTACGTGGTGCCGAGTTTCGCGTCACTCTACGCCAGCATGCAGACGCAGCTGCCGACCATCACGGTGTACCTGATTGCGATCGGCACGACGGCGCGGTCTTATGTGCTCCTCTACGCGGGGGGACTGTTCGGGCTAGGCGCGTTGTTTCTCTGGTGGTCGCGGCGGGAGAGCGCGAAGGAGAAGATCGACCGCGTAAAGGTGGGGGTGCCGCTGTTCGGCGACATCTGGATCAAGTATCAGGTGGCGCAGTTCGCGCGTGTGCTGAGTACGCTGCTGACGGGCGGCATTCCGCTGATGCAGGGACTCGAGACAGCGGCGGATTCGCTGGGCACGCCGCTGCTGCGCAAGACGCTGCAGGGCGCCGGCCGCCTGGTGCGCGAAGGGCAGACGCTTTCGTCTTCACTCGCATCGACGAAGATTTTTCCGGAGCTGGCGGTGGACATGGTGGAGGTGGGCGAATCGACCGGCGCGCTGCCCGCGATGCTCACGAGCGTGGCGGAGTTTTACGAAGACGACGTGAACACGAAGATGACCGCCGTGCTGTCGCTGATCGAGCCGTGCATCATGATCTTCATGGGGATGTTTGTGGCGTTCGTCCTGATCGCGCTGTATCTGCCGATATTCTCGCTGGCAGACACGATAAGGTAACCACGATTCGGTGACCGGTGCTCAGTTCCGTAAGATCGCGCTGAGTCTGGACGGCGCGGAGGAAGGGGCGCACATGGGCAACCCGGACTTTCGCGTCGGCGGACGGATTTTTGCGACGCTCAGTCTGGAAAAGCATGGGTACGGTGTGCTGATGCTGAATCCCGAGCAGCAGGCGGGGATGGTGGCTGATGCGCCGGACGTGTTCTCGCCGGTGCCGGGCGGATGGGGACGCAAGGGCTCAACCCGCGTGTTGCTGGCGAAGGTGACGCCGGATGTGCTCGCCGGATGTGCTCAAGGACGCGCTGCGGACGGCGTGGGCGAATCGCGTGGCGAAGAACAAAACCATGTAACGCCGGCGGTCTTTGCCGCCGGTGCCTTTACTAAAAAAAAGCCGGCCGAAAGGCCCTCGTTTTGGACCAAGGCATTCAGCTCTTCGCCGCCGACAATCGATAGCTCGCAATCACGGCCTGTCCCAACGCGATTCCCCCGTCGTTGGTCGGGACGCGATGGTGGATCAACACCTCGAAGCCGCGTTCGCGGAGTAATGTGACGGCGTGGGTCAACAGCCGGAGATTCTGAAATGTCCCGCCGCTCAGGCAGACGCGGATGAGTCCGCTCGCAGTGCGAATTCGATCGCAGGAACCCGCGATCATGTGAGCCATCGTGAGGTGAAATCGCGCAGAGATTTCGCCGACGGGGGTTCCATTGCCTCTGTCGTGGACGACCGCTTCGATCATCGGCCGCGGGTCGATCCGGAACGGCTCGCCGTCTTCGAATGCGAATGGGTAGGGCGCCGCTGCGGTTGTCGCCTGCATCTCCAGTTCAATGGCGGCCTGGCCTTCGTAGGTCGTTTCATGACGGATGCCGAGGAGGGAAGACACAGCATCGAAGAGGCGTCCGCAGGAGGACGTCGCGACGCACTGAATGCCGCGCGTGATCATCGTGTCCACGACAGCGATCTGCTTCGCCGGAATGTCCGGCAGCAGCGACATCGCGCGATCCCCGAACGCTTCGCGCAGCCAGGCGAGTGCGCTGCGCCAGGGCTGACGCACCGCGCTGTCCCCGCCGGCCAGAGGCACGTAGCGAAGATGTCCGCAGCGCTCGAAGCCGGCGAAATCGCAGATCAGAAATTCGCCGCCCCAGATGGCGCCGTCGGTCCCGTAGCCCGTGCCATCGAGCGCCACGCCGATGACGCGGCCGTCGATTCCGTTATCCGCCATGCAGCTGGCAATGTGCGCGTGGTGGTGCTGCACGCCGACCGGCGGCAGCCCGGATTCGCCGAGCGCATAACGCGTGCTGAGGTAGTTCGGATGCAGGTCGTGCGCGACAGCCACGGGCGAAACGCGGAAGAAGCGTTCGAGATGCGCGCGCGTCTCGCGGAAAAACTCGAGCGTTTCGAGGTTTTCCAGATCGCCGATGTGCTGGCTCAGAATTGCGTAGTGGTCCTTCGTCAGGCACAGCGTATTCTTCAGTTCACCGCCGCAGGCGAGTACTTCGGCCAGAGGCATGGAAAGCGCGATGGGGTCGGGCGCGTAGCCGCGCGAACGCCGTACCGGGTATTCGCGGCCTTCGAATGTCTGGACGACAGAATCGTCGACGCGCGTCTGGATGGCGCGGTCGTGCAGAAGAAAATGGTCGGCCAGCGTATGCAGCCGCGGGCGGGCGTCTTCGTTGCGGCTGACGATCGGTTCTTCGCTCATATTGCCGCTGGTCATGACCAGCCCCTCAAGTGAGTCATCGAACAGCAGATGATGCAGCGGGGTGTAAGGCAGCATCACGCCGAGACGCGCATTGCCGGGTGCGACGCTGCTGGCGATTCCGGAGTGATCCCTGCGCGGCATCAGGACGATCGGGTGGCGCGGGCCGGTGAGAAGGGCCAGGTCCGCGTCGGTCACCACACAGATGCGTTCGGCCACGGCCGCCGTACGAGCCATAATCGCGAAGGCTTTCCCGCTGCGGCGCTTGCGTTCCCGCAGTCGCGCCACAGCCTCTTCGTTCGTCGCGTCGCAGACCAGGTGAAATCCGCCGAGACCTTTCACTGCGAGGATCTGGCCTCCCCGCAGCAGGGCGCGTGTGCGATCCAGAATTTCGCCGGCCGCCGTCAGTTTCTCCGCCGCGGACAGCGAAAGTGACGGTCCGCAATCGGGACACGCGTTCGGCTCCGCATGAAAGCGGCGGTTGAGAGGGTCCGCATACTCCGCCTGACAGCGCGCGCACATCGGAAAGTCCGTCATGGTGGTGTTCGCGCGGTCGTAGGGGACGTCGCGGATGATGGTGTAGCGCGGCCCGCAGTTGGTGCAGTTGGTGAAGGGATATCGAAAGCGCCGGTTGCCGGGCGAGGTGAAATCGAGCGCGCATTCCGCGCACGTGGCGACATCCGGAGGCACCAGGGCAAAGCGTCCGTC
Source organism: Terriglobia bacterium (assembly GCA_963709215.1). Classification (GTDB taxonomy): domain Bacteria; phylum Acidobacteriota; class Terriglobia; order Bryobacterales; family Bryobacteraceae; genus BOG-234. The sequence goes on from CAVPVO010000003.1 coordinate 547,275, forward strand.
CACAGCCACGCTGTGCTCAATGCGGAACTCGGCATCGCCGACCGGCGGCGCGTCGGATACCGCGAGAGCGTCGATGCGCGCGAGCGGAGGCAATTCGGTGGTGAGCAGGGAAAGAAAGCGGGCCACGGCAGCGCCATACGACTCGGCTTCGATAACGACGCCGTCCGATGAATTGAGAACGCGTCCGCTGATGCCGCACACCTGCGCGATGCGATAAACGAACGGGCGGAATCCGACGCCCTGCACCACGCCCCGGATTTCGATGCGTTTCCGGACGCGCATCTCGCCTGGAACGATCGGGGCGAGGCCTTCGCTCATCCGGCGGCGTAGGCCAGAGACCGCTCGGCCAGTTTCACGCGCATGGCGTCAAGACGCTCTGAGGCCAGTTCGACAAGACGTTTCATGAGCGCGTAGCCGAGCGCCGGGTCGGCGTCGCAAAGCGCGCGAAGCTGCGCTCCCGGTAACGCGACCGTGGTCACGGGCGACAGCGCTCGCGCCTGAAAGTGCGTCAGGCTGTCTCCGCTGATAGCAGACCAGCCCATCGCATCACCGGCGTGGAGGGTTTGCACTCGCTGTTTCCGACCGTCGGTCATGGCTTCGAGCGCGACATCCCCCGAAACAATGAGATGAAGAGAAGAAGATGTCGCGCCCGAAGGGAAGATGATCTCGCCTTCGTCGGAGTATCTGTCCTGAGCGATTTGGATCAGCTTCCGAAGCTGTGCCGGTTCGAGGTCATTCAGGAGACGATAGGCACCGCTGGTTTCCAGCCTGGTCTTTGGCGTTGCCACCAAAGAAATGGCCGATTTCGGCGCGGGCGGCGGGGGCAATGCGGCCTCCCGATGCGGAATGCACTCGGTGGCAAACCCGGCGTGGAACAGAACCTCATCGCCCACCAGGGCGGCGGGAATCAGACTGAGATAGACGGCGCGTCGCTTGCCATCGAACTCGACCAGACCGATCCGGTTGGCGCCTTCCTCATGGATCTCGATGATTCTGCCCTGCATACGTTACTTCCTTATTCCAGCATTCCAGCCGGGAAACGACGGTGTCAATCAACCGGGGCAGAGCTTTCGCGACAGATTCGGTGAGTTCTGCGCCCCACTCGACAGATGCAGGCTGCACGCCGATGACCACAACCTCGGGGGGCGTTTCTCCGAGGAGTTCGAGCGCGATCATCATGTCCCCGAAGCCAAGGGAATGCACCGAAGCCTTGCCGGGGAGGCCGCGCAGCGCCTTGCCTTCAAACTGCAGCACAGTTCCCGGGGCTTCACCGGTGTCTATGGCGTCAATCACCAAAAGCCGGCGCACGCCCGAAATGTGATGAAGCAGACCCAGACCCTGTGTGCCGCCGTCGAGCAGAACGACGCCGGGCGGGACGCGCGCGTCGGTGGAAAGCGCCTGAATGGCGTGGATTCCCACGCCGTCATCCGCATGGATCAGGTTGCCGAGACCGAGCACCATGCTTTCATTCATGGCGATTTCTGTCATAGAAGGCGGGCGATCTGAGACGCAGCCTCGCGCGCGAACCGAAGCACTTCCGGGGCCGGAGCATCCCCCGCATCGAAGTGCTGCGCCGGGATGCGGCAGACGAACGCCTGTCCGGTAAAGCCGAAGAGGGCAGAGGCAAGGGCGACGATTTCCTCCGGAGTAGCCGCGTGCGTCAGCGATAAGCGCGGCGGCGCGCTGTTCAGGGGCTCGATTTTTACGGCATTTGACTCAGTGTCTGCGTCAATAAACACAACCTGGGAGAAGCCGGCCAGCTCAGGGGCCAGCTCCGGTGTGAGCTGGTGGACCGAGAGCATCGCATGGTGGTTGGTGGGCGCAATCAGATCGAGGACAGCATGCGCTGCGGCATCGTCGCCCCGCAGCGTGTTGCCGCAGGCAATAAGGAGGGTTGGCATTCAGGAAGATCGGGAAGACGGCGACACCCGGGATGTCCGGCCGACCACCTCACCATTCGGCGCGATCCACTCGACGACCATAGGCATCTGGCCGAGCGCATGCGTCGAGCACGAAAGACACGGATCGTAGCAGCGGATGGCGGCTTCAATGCGGTTGAGAATGCCTTCGTCGGGCCGCGTGCCGGGCGGAATACGTTTGAGGAATTCGCGCGCCGCCTGATCGACGGTCCGGTTCATCGCCTGGTTGTTCTGGCCGGTGGCAATCAGGAGATCGGCTTTCGTCATCAGGCCGTTCTCGTCGACCCAGTAGTGATGGAAGAGCGTGCCGCGCGGCGCTTCGCAGGAGCCAACGCCTTCGCGGCGATTGAGCGAGGCGTTGGCGTGGATCTTATCTTCGTAAAGCTCCGGCGTATGCATCAGTTCTTCGATGCGTTCGACCGAGAACAGCATTTCAATGACGCGCGCCAGATGATAGTGGAACGATTCGCATACGGCGCCCGTCCCGTTTGATGAGCCCCGTTGTTTGAACTCGCGCATCTCGCCATCGGCGCGCTCGGTGCCGGCGAACTTCGCCGCATTCAGACGCGCCAGAGGGCCCACGCGATAGTAGCCGCGCGGATATCCAATTGGGCGATAGTAGGGGAACTTGACGAACGTATAGTCTTCAGAAGCTTCGCCGAGATATTTGAAAAATTCGCGCGGGTCGAGGTTCTCGGCGACGGCCTCGCCAAACTCATCCACGAGGCGCAGCTTGCCGTCGTAAAATTCGAGGCCGCCATCGGCGGTGACCGTGCCGAGGAACATCGAAGGGAAGTTGCCCATGTGGGCGATCTCGGGCGCGAAGCCGTCGAGCAGGGATTTCAGACGGTCGAGCGCGACAGTTACGGAGCCCAGCGCTTCGGGAATCCAGGAAAGGATTTCATCGCGCTGCGCGGTGGTGAAACGCGCGTGCACGCCGCCGGGTCCGCTGCATGCGGGGTGCACGCTCTTGCCGCCCGCGATTTCGATGATGCGCTGGCCGAACTGGCGCAGCCGGATGCCGCGGCGCAGGAAATCCGGATCGCGTTCCAGCAGTCCGAAGATATTGCGCTTTTCGGCGGGAGCGTCCATGCCGAGCAGGAGGTCGGGCGACGAGAGGTGAAAAAAGCTGAGCGCGTGCGACTGCAGCACCTGCGCGTAGTTGACCAGGCGGCGCTGCTTTTCGGCGGCCGGCGGAATTTCGACGCCGAGCAGCATGTCGCCCGCCTTCGAACTGGCCAGAATGTGGCTCACCGGGCAGATGCCGCAGACGCGTGACATGATGCCGGGCATCTCGGCGAACGGCCGGCCCTCGACAAGTTTCTCGAAGCCGCGGAATTCGGTGATGTGAAACTGCGCCGATTTGACCTCGCCCGCGTCGTCGAGATGAATCGAAATTTTCGCGTGACCCTCGATGCGGGTCACGGGCTGAATGACAAGCCGATTGTTCACCACGGTGCTCATGATCCGAACTTTCTGCCTTCGGAGCCCGGCGAGCGTCCGGCGAGAAGATCGGAGACGAAGGCAAAGATATTGTCTGCCGAGGGCGGGCATCCGGGCAGGAAATAGTCGACCGGAACCACATCGTGGATGCGGCGGACGCGGTCGAGCAGCCGCGGAATAATTCCATTGCCCGGGTTGCCGCTCGGCACGCCCACTACGATGTCAGCCTCGCGATAGGCGCGGTTGAGAATGTCGTCGACGGTGAAGAAATTGCGCAGGGCGGTGACGTTGCCGGTGACCGCGCAGTCGCCGAACGCAATAAGAACGCGTGACCGCTGGCGGATCAGGCGGATTTCGCGCAGGTTGTCCTCGTTGGCGACCGCGCCTTCGACCAGCGCTATGTCGACGTGTTCGGGGAATTCTTTGATGTCGGCGATGGGCGTGTAGCAGACGTCGACGAGGCCGGCCAGATCGATGAGGCGCTCGTCGAGATCGAGAAAAGACATGTGGCAGCCGGAGCAGCCGGCGAGCCATGCGGTGGCGAGACGCGGACGAATCTGCTTCATGCGATCCACAGCCTCTCTTTCCGCGCGGTGACGATGTACTTGAGGAAGCTGCGGTCCTTGCGCATTTCGGCCACGGTTTTACCTTTCAGGAACAGTGCGCCGGTGGGGCAGACCTGTACGCATTTCCCGCAGCCGGTGCAGGTGTCGGAGGCGCCCCAGGGCTCGCCGAGGTCGGTGATGACCGTGGCGTTGCGTCCGCGGCCCTCGACGTCCCAGGTGTGCGCGCCCTCCACTTCGTCGCAGACGCGGACGCAGCGCGTGCAGAGGATGCAGCGGTTGTGATCGACGCCGAAGCGCTCATGGCTCACGTCGACGGTCAGATGCGGATACTGCGGGGTGAGACGGATGTGATCGACTCCGAGTTTCGCCGCCATATCCTGGAGTTCGCAGGCGCCGTCCATCACACAGACCGCGCAGATGTGATTGCGTTCGGCGAAGAGCAGTTCGATGATCAGCTTGCGCATGGCGCGCAGCGCAGGAGTCTCGGTCCGGACCACCATACCTTCGGTGGCCTTTGTCACGCAGGAAGCCTGCAGCTTCGATTGCCCATCCACTTCGACCAGACAGAGACGGCAGGCGGCGGCATCGGAAAGCCCGCCTACGTGGCAGAGGCGCGGGATGTGAATGCCGCCTTCCCACGCCGCGGAGAAAATCGTTTCGCCTTCCGCGGCAGTGATCATGTGGCCGTCGACTTCGAGAGTATGAACGCTCATTCGGCTACCTTGTGGGGCAGCCTTTCTAGGCTGCGGACTCGCTTTCCAGCGGGTCCACCCGGCCGGCAGGCCGGGCCGGATTGAAACCGCGCGCGGACGATCATAACTGTCTCCCGTTCGTCGTCATTTCACAATGTCCTGCCGGACACCGATGCTCTCTCACATGCGCTTCATATTCGCCGCGGAAATGGCGCAGCGTGCTGAGCACCGGGTTGGGCGCCGCCTGGCCGAGACCGCAGAGACTGGCGGCACGCAGCAGCCCCGAGAGTTCTTCGAGCATAAGGAAATCGGCCTCGACGCCTTCGCCGCGTGTCATGCGCGCCAGGATATCGTGCATCTGGACCGTGCCCGCCCGGCAGGGAATACATTTGCCGCACGATTCGTCGCGGCAGAATTCCATGAAGAAGCGCGCCACGTCGACCATGCACGTCGAGGTGTCCATCACAATCAGGCCGCCTGAGCCCATGATGGCACCAATCGACTGGAGGGAATCGTAATCCATGGGGAGTTCGAGATGTGACGCGGGAATGCAGCCGCCGGCCGGACCGCCCGTCTGCGCGGCTTTGAATTCATAACCCGCCGGGACGCCGCCCCCTAATTCGTAAATAATGCTCCGCAGCGCAGTGCCGATGGGGACTTCCACCAGACCGGCGCGCGCGATGCGGCCGGCCAGCGCGAAAACCTTGGTGCCAGGGCTGGCGGGCGAACCGATCTGCGAATACCATGCGCCGCCTTTCTCCACGATGGTCGGGATGTTGGCGAAGGTCTCGACGTTGTTGATGAGAGTTGGCTGATTCCACAAGCCGCGCTCGGGCGGATACGGAGGGCGAGGAACCGGCGTGCCGCGTTTGCCTTCGATCGAGGCCAGCAGCGCGGTTTCTTCGCCGCAGACATAAGCGCCCGCGCCGATGCGCAGGTCTATGCGGAAGTTGAAGCTGCTGTCGAAAATGCGGTCGCCGAGCAGGTCGTGCCGCCGCGCCTGTTCCAGAGCCGTGCGCAGCCGCTCGATCGCCAGCGGCGATTCACCGCGCACGTAGATGTAGCCCTGATGCGCGCCCACCGCGCGGCCCGCTATGGCCATGCCTTCCAGAAGACGATGCGGATCGCCTTCCAGCACGCTGCGATTCATGAACGCGCCTGGGTCGCCTTCGTCGGCATTGCACACGACGAACTTGGTCGAAGAAGGCTGGCGCGCCACGAGTTCCCACTTGAGTCCCGACGGATAGCCCGCGCCGCCGCGTCCGCGCAGTTTGCTCTTGCGTACGTCGGCCACAATCTCCGTGGGCGTCATTTCCGTGACAGCACGCAGAAGGGAGCGATATCCGCCGCGCGCAATGTAATCGGTGATACGTTCGGGATCGGTGTGGCCGGAGTTGGCGAGGATGATGCGGCACTGTCCGGCGAAGAAGGGATGATCCGGTTTAATGTCGCCGGGCTTCGTGCCATCCACGATGGCGGCAGCGTAGGCGGGTTTCACATTACTGAAGATGACATCGCGCGCCGCACTGCGCACCAGCGGACCTTCCGAGCACAATCCCATGCAGCCGGTGCCGCAGACTTCGATGTCGGGGTGGCGGTTCTGTCGCCGGATTTCATCCCCGAGCGCTTTGCGCACCGCGTGGGCGCCGCCCGACAGACATCCGGCGACGGTGCAGCAGAGGATACGGTCTTTCAGCGCCGCGCTGCGGTGCTGTTCGGTCTGCACAATCTGATGAAGCGCCTCGCCTGTCATTCCGAGCTCCGCAAATGGCCTTCGAGTTGATCCGGGGTGACGCGTGACAGCGGCACTCCGTCGCAGACCACCAGCGGAGCCAGACCGCATGCGCCGGCGCAACGATCCACTTCGAGCGTCCAGCCGCAGCTTCGCACGGTGTCTGCAAGGGCTGCGGCGCCCTCCACATAACAGGCCGTCCCGAGGCACACGGACGCAGTGTGCTTCGCGGGAGGAGTAAACCGGAACAGATGATAAAAAGTCGCCACGCCAAGCACTCGGCTGGGCGGCAGGCGGAGCTTGTGCGCGATGTTGTGAAGCAGCGGAGGCGACAGATATCCGTACAGCTGCTGCGCCGCATGCAGAATCTCAATCAGAGCGTCGCCGGCATAGTGATGCCGGCTCATGACATTTTCGAGCAATCTGTCGCGTTCCGCGGCAGTCGGCGTCATTTGCGGGTGCGCTTCCCTTCCGCGGCCGCGATGGCCTCGCGGTCGTCTTCTTCGAGTTCATCCACCGGCACTATCTTGTAGCCGGTGAAGATGCTGTCCAGCAGGCCGCGCCGTTCCGCGCTTGAAACGACCAGGCAGAGATGCACGTGCAGAATGCCGAACGCGATGAATACGAACATCAGGAAGTAGTGAATCAGCCGGAGGTTCTGAATACTGATGAAGCGCGGGATCCAGCCGACCAGCGGCGTGAGAATCGGGCTGTGGCGGAGGAAGTTGTACATCACCAGGCCAGTCACGATTTCGACGAACACCAGTGCGTAAATCCCGATATACGACGCCGCCGCCATCGCGTTATGTCCCACCTTCGCCACCGGAGTGGGCCGCATGAACGCGTAGAACTTCATCACCTGGATCATTTCCTGCCACTGCTTTTTATGCAGCGGCACCATGGCGCGCCAGCGCGTCCAGCGGTCGCCGACGAAGAACAGATACATGCGCAGCAGGAAGAAGCCGATGAACAGCATGCCGAACGTTTCATGCGTGAAGCGGAACCAGCCCATCAGGAACGGCGTTTTGGTTTGTCCGATGATGAACGGGTTGTGGATGTAGTAGCCGGTGAACGAGAGCGCCGCGATCGAAAGCACCAGCCCCCAGTGCACGAGGCGCAGCGGATACTGCCAGACGTAAACGGCAACCGCGGTGCCGACACGCAGACGCGGATGGCGGATAAGCGTCCGCCCTGTCGCAGTCAGTTTTACATCGGTGGTTGTTGCCATAACTGCTCCCTATGCCACCCGCGGGATTGTGTACTCCCGCCCCTGCGCGTCGATGACATGCACGGCGCACGCGATGCAGGGATCGAACGAGTGAATCGTGCGCAGGATTTCGAGCGGACGATTGGGATCGGCCACCGGTGTATTCAGCAGCGCGGCCTCATAGGCCCCTCGTTGTCCCTGGGAATCGCGCGGGCCGGCGTTCCACGTGGTCGGCACCACGGCCTGGTAGTTTTTGATCGCTTTGTTTTCGATTTCGATCCAGTGGCCGAGCGAGCCGCGCGGCGCTTCATGCCATCCATGACCGCTGGCGGTCTTCGGCCAGGAGCCCGGATCCCATTTCGCCGGATTGAAGATGGTGGTCTTGCCGTGGGCGAGATTATCGTCCAGCTTGCTGACCCAGGCGTCGAGCTGCCGCGCCATAAGCTGGGCTTCGAGGGCGCGCGCGGCGATGCGTCCCAGAGTCGAGAAAAGTACCGCCGGCTGCGCGTTCAGAGCTTTCAGCGCGCCGTTGACGGCATCCACGATTTCCTTCTTGCCCGATGCGTAGCCCACCACCATACGCGCCAGCGGACCCACTTCCATCGGCTTGCCGTCGTAGCGCGGCGTCTTGAGCCAGGAGTATTTGGCGTTGACGTCGAGATGATCGTAGGGCGGCTTCGGTCCGGAATACTTCGGCCTGGTTTCGCCCATCGACGGATGCAGCGCCGCCCCGTCGCCGCCCGCATAGTCGTACCAGGAATGCGCCACCGACTCGGTGATCTTTGCCGCATCGACGGGCAGCACTTTGCTGATGTCGTGGCCCATCACGATGCCGCGCGGAAACAGAAACGACTTCTGATCATTGGCGTCGCCCGCGTAGTCGCCGTACGAGAGGAAGTTGCCGAGGCCTTCACCGCGCGTGAACCAGTCCTTATAGAGGGGCGCGATGGCGAGCACGTCGGGAATGTAGTAATCGTCGACGAATTTCTGCGCTTTCGCGACGAGGCTGCGCATCAGGGTGATGGTCTCCGGATTGATCACCGCGGCGGGTTCGTTTGGATCCATCGCCGTCGACATACCGCCCACGAGGAACGACTGCGGATGCGGATTCTTGCCGCCGAGGATGGCGTGAATGCGGATGAAATCCTTCTGGAACTGCAGCGCCTCGAGGTAATGCGCCAGGGCGAGGAGATTGACTTCGGGCGGCAGGGCATAGGCGGGATGGCCCCAGTAGCCGCTGGCGAACAAACTAAGCTGGCCGCTGTCGATGACGCCCTGGACGCGCTTCTGCACGCCTTTGAAATATGTCGCGCTGGATTTTTCGCAGTTCGAAATCGACTGCGCGATGGTCGACGTCTTTACCGGATCAGCTTTAAGCGCCGAGGTCACATCCACCCAGTCGAGCGCGTGCAGATGATAGAAGTGCACGACGTGGTCCTGCACCATCTGCGAGCCGGCGATCAGATTCCGCACCAGCTGCGCGTTCTCGGGCACTTCGATCTGCAGCGCGTCTTCCACGGCGCGCACGCTGGCGATGGCATGCACCATCGTGCAGACCCCGCAGATGCGCTGCGCCCAGATCCACGCTTCACGCGGATCACGCCCCTGCAGAATTAATTCAATGCCGCGGAACATCGTTCCCGAACTCCATGCGTCGGAAATCTTCCCGCCGTTCACATCGGCTTCGATGCGCAGGTGGCCTTCAATACGGCTGACCGGATCGACAACGAGGCGTGCCATGTCAGTTCTCCTTCCCGGCCGGCGGCGGCTCGTGCGGGGCCGGTTTGATCATTTTGATGAGTCCGTGGGCGGTGACGCCGGCGGTGACCGCGCCGATCATGCCGAGGCCGATTTCACCGGCGGAGACGTCCACACCGAATCCGGGAACGTTCGGCAGGCGCTCATAGAATGGCGACATGTGATCCCAGAAGCGGGGCGAAGCGCAGGCGATGCAGCCGTGGCCTGCGCGGATGGGCCAGCTGGTGTGATCGTTCCACTGCACCACAGGACAGTTGAACGTGGCCTCAGGGCCCTTGCAGCCCATCTTGTAAAGGCACCAGCCCTTGCGGTGCCCTTCGTCGCCCCACTCGGTGACGAATCGCCCGGCGTCGTAGTGCGCGCGCCTTTCGCACTGATCGTGAATCACGCGGCCGTAAGCGAACAGCGGCCGGTCGTACTGATCGAGCGCGGGCATTTCGTTGAAAGTCAGGTAGTGCACCAGCACGGCGGCGGTGTTGGCGGGATTGTGCGGACAGCCCGCCATGTTGATGACCTTGATTCCCGGGACAGCCTCGTGCACTCCAAGCGCCCCGGTGGGATTGGGGCTGGAGCGCACGAGGCCTCCGTCGAAGGCACAGGCTCCGACGGCGATGGTGGCGGCGGCGTTGCCGCAGACCTGGTGCGCGATATCCGCAGCGGACCGGCCTCCGATTGTGCAGTAAACGCCGCCGTCGGCCGTCGGGATGGCGCCTTCCACGACGACCAGATACTTGCCTTTTTCTTCCTTCACAACGCGATCGAGGACTTTGTTCGCCGCGTCGCCCGCGCCGGCCATGATCACCTCGTGGTACTCCCACGAAAGCAGGTCGAGCAGAATGTCCGCCACCTCGGGATTACTCGAGCGCAGCATCGATTCCGAGCATCCGGTGCAGTCCTGAAACTGCATCCAGACGAGCACCGGCTTCCTTGCCTTCGAGACCGCCTTGACGGTCTGCGCCAGATAGTGTTCAGGCATGGCGAGCGTCGCCAGTGTCGCGCTGCAGAACTGTATCAGCTGCCGGCGCGTAATGCCGCGCTTCTTCAGCGCACTACCAAGATCGAGTTCCGGCGAAAGCATGTTCAGCCTCCTTCAGAGAAGCCTTCTTGTGAGCGGCGCGGACACGGAGCCACTCCAGCCAGCGATCGAAACCAGCGCCCGTGATGGCGGACGTTTCGATGATTTCGATTTCGGGATGAACGCGCCGGGCGTATTCGCGCGCGAGATCCGGTTTGAAAGGAACGTAAGGCAGCAGATCGACTTTGTTGAGGATCATCAGCTCCGCCTTACGAAAAATGCCAGGGTACTTCAGCGGCTTGTCTTCGCCCTCGCAGACGCTGAGCACGACGACCTTCCCATCCTCGCCGAGATCGTAGCTGGTGGGGCACACCAGATTGCCGACGTTTTCGATGAACAGCAGATCGATCCCGGCAAGGTCCCAGCCTTCGAGATGCTTTTCCACCATGCGGGCGTCGAGATGGCACGCGCCAACGGTGGTGATCTGGCGAACCGGGTAGCCGTAGCGGGCGAGACGCGTGGCGTCGTTCTCGGTCTGCAGATCGCCGGTGAGCACTGCAACCTGCGTGCGGGCAGGAAGCGATGCGAGAGTGCGCTCGAGGAACGCGGTTTTGCCTGCACCGGGGGAACCGATGACGTTCAGCGAAAGCGTGCCGGTATCTGCCAGCGAAGTGCGCAGCCCTTCGGCCACGCGCTGGTTCTCGCTCAGAACTTTCTTTTCAATCGGTACTTCGATCATGCCGCCACTTCCTCCAGTTCGAGCGAGCCCAGGTCCAGTTCATCGCCATCGCGCCGTTCGATGCCCAGTTCGAGCGGGGCCAGCGCGGAATCCTTCACGATGGCCTCGAAGCAGAAGCGCAGCGATTCGGTGTCGACGCCCGCGTATTCGCCGATGCGCACCGCAATCTTCGCCGCGCGATAGCCGGGATAGCGCGCGAGCTCTTTTTCGACCGCCTCCAGAATCGAACTGGCTATGCCCATTTCGTGCATCTCATCCTCATTAGTGGGGCAGGGCTTCGGCCCTGCCGCAGGGCTTCTGCCCGGCGCGGAGCGTCACGTTTCGCCTCTCCATCAGCAAATCCTCGGCAGCTGATCGCCGGGCAACATGTCCACAATGCGGCTCGACCCGAAAGCCGTCCGCATCGTCACCATCCCCGGGCTGCCGTCTGAAACCACGCCAATAATGGCGGCCTCTTCCCCCCGCGGATGCGCGCGCATAACATCAAGCACCGCCGCCGCGTCTTCCGGCGCCACAATCGCCACCAGTTTTCCTTCGTTCGCGACGTACAGCGGATCCAGCCCCAGCAGCTCACAGGCCCCCCGCACTTCCTCGCGAACCCGAATCTTCTTCTCTTCAATCTCGATCGAGACCTTCGACTGCTGCGCGATTTCGTTCAGCGTGCTGGATACACCGCCCCGCGTCGGATCGCGCAATACACCGGATATTCTTCGATACCGCGAGCATGTCGCCGACCAATCCGTGCAGCGGCGCGGAGTCGCTCACGATCGTGGTTTCAAACTCCAGCCCTTCGCGGCTCGCCAGAATCGCTATGCCGTGATCGCCGATCGCACCGCTCAGGATCACCACGTCGCCCGGCTGCGCGCGGTCCGCCGACAGGCGCACGTCAAGCGGCACGATGCCGATTCCCGTCGTGTTGATGAAAACGCCGTCGCCCTTGCCGTGTTCGACAACCTTGGTGTCGCCGGTGACGATTGCGACACCGGCAGCCGCGGCCGCTTCCGACATCGAAGCGGCAATGCGCCGCAGGTCTTCGACCGGGAATCCTTCCTCCACTATGAAACCCGCGCTGAGGTAGAGCGGCGTGGCGCCTCCCATGGCGAGGTCGTTGACAGTACCGTGCACAGCGAGCGAACCGATATCGCCGCCGGGAAAAAACAGCGGCTTCACCACGAACGAATCCGTCGTGAACGCGAGCCTCGATCCGCCGATTTCGACGACCGCCTGATCGTCCAGCCGGTTGAGCACCGGGTTGGAAAAGAGCGGCAGAAACACATCGCGCAGCAGATTGGCGCTCAACTGGCCGCCGCTGCCGTGCCCCAGCACGATGCGCTCGCGCGCGGCGACCGGTGCGGGACACACAAACTGTGCGGGATCGGCGATGGTCTCAGGCATGGCCCGCACCATTTGTAAGGGCGTGGCGCTTGTACTGATACCACGCCGCGCAGGCGCCTTCGGCCGAAACCATGGGCGCGCCGAGCGGCGTCAGCGGCGTACAGCGTTTTCCGAAGGCGGGGCAGTCGATGGGCTTTTTTTGTCCCTGCAGCACGAGCGCGCTGATGCATTCGCGCGGCTCTTCGACCGCCAGCGGATCAAGATGAAAGACCCGCTCGGCGTCATAAGCCGCATACTCTTCGCGCAGCACGAGACCGCTCTGCGCAATCTCGCCGATGCCCCGCCATTTGCGGTCCGATACGGTGAACACCTCGCGCATGACCTTCTGCGCCGCAACGTTCCCGTGATAATCCACCGACCTCGAATACTGGTTCTCCACTTCGCCGCGGCCCTCTTCGAGCTGCGCCACGAGCATCGAAATCGCTTCCAGCAGATCAAGCGGCTCAAAGCCGCCGACCACGATCGGCACCTGAAATTCTTCGGCCAGCGCGTCGTATTCGCTGAAGCCCATGATGGTGCACACGTGGCCGGGTCCGATGAAGCCCTGCACGCGGTTTATCGGCGATTCCAGAATCAGCCGCATCGCCGGAGGCACCAGCACGTGCGATACCAGCATCGAAAAATTCGTCAGGCCTTCGCGCTTCGCCTGCCAGACGGACATCGCGTTGGCAGGCGCGGTGGTTTCAAATCCGACGCCGAAGAACACGACGTGGCGTGACCGGATTCTCGCGCGCGATCTTCAGGGCATCCATCGGTGAATAAACCACGCGCACGTCGGCGCCATGCGCGCGCGCACCGAAAAGATCGGAATGCGAGCCCGGCACGCGCAGCATGTCGCCATACGAAGTGAACGTGACATCCGGCAGCGCGGCGATACGAATCGCGCGGTCGATCAGTTCGAGGGGCGTCACGCACACGGGACACCCCGGCCCGTGTACGAGTTCGACGCCTTGCGGCAGCAGGTCGCCGATGCCGTAGCGCATCAGCGTGTGCGTCTGTCCGCCGCAGACTTCCATCAGCACCCAGGGCTTCGTCACCGTGCGGGCGATCTTGTCAGCCAGCGCGTGCGCGATCTGCGGGTCGCGATATTCGTCGACGAATTTCACGGAGCGGCCAGCCCTTCTTCCGCCAGCGCCCCGACGTGCTTCAGGTATTCGAACGTGCGCTGCGCTTCTTCTTCGTCGATGCGGGAGATGGCGAATCCGACGTGGACCAGCACGTAGTCGCCGATCTGCACCTCGGGCGTAAACGAGAGGCTTACGGTTTTGCGGATGCCGCAGAAGTCGACAATCGCTGAGCGGAATGCCGGATCGTCACCCTCGATTGTAAGTACCTTTCCGGGCACGGCAAGACACATAGAGCAGCGGGCTCCTTTTACCCGCGTTCATCACCGCGTCGAGCAGATGCAATGCGCCGGAGATTAAGCAACTGGCCCCCCAAAAACGGGCGGGCCGACACGCAAGGAGAATATCACGGTTTTTCGGGGAAAAACGCGCCAAAAGATTAAAACCGGCTGCGCGATTCGACGCATGGTGACACGACTTGCGCGCCGGATGGCGCTATGTAGCCGCGGACCCAAACGTGCACTTCAAGAAAGAGTCAAAGGAGAGGTTATGCCGTCTCGTACCACTTTCCTCGCCCGGCTGATCGGGCTGTATTGCGTCCTTGTGGGTCTGTTCATGCTCACCCACAAACAGGCGACGGCGAATATCGTTACTGGTATGGTGCACAGCCAAGCTCAGCTTTTCTTCGCCGGCTTGGTGGCGATGTCGTGCGGACTCGCGCTGGTGCTCGGCCACAACGTCTGGTCCGGAGGCCCTGTTCCCGTTATTGTCACGCTCACCGGCTGGCTGAGCCTGATGAAAGGACTCACGCTTTTATTCCTGACGCCTGATGCGGCTCCCGTATTTTTCCTGGAGGGCCTGCACTACGAGCAGTTCTTCTATGGATACGCCGCGTTTACGATCCTGCTCGGCGTGGCTTTGGTGACGATGACGCTGCGAACGCCCACCGGACGCGTTGCGGTCACAACCGAAACACATTTTTTCGCGGCGCTAACGCACTCAAAGTAAACGGCGCGTCCCTGGACGCCGGCTGAGAGACTGGCACATCCGTTTTACAGTGAGGCCGCTATGAACTGTGGCGACACTACAATCGACGGGCTTCTCGCGGGCGACGCCTCCGTGCAGCCTTTGACTTCCGGTACCAACGCTCCCGCTGTGGGCCATCTTCACGACCTCCTGCGCGGTCACGGCTACACTTATCTGGCCGACGCCCGCGCACCGGAATACACGGCGTATGGCCCGACGACGAGCCGTGCGGTTGCCGATTACTGCCAACGGAACAGAATTACCGTCGCGAATGGCGCGGATCGCGCTGTTCTGCGCGACCTCGTGACGCGCCCGGCTCCAAAAGGCGGAATCGGCCCGGCGTACGTTCCGCTGGTCCTCGACACCGCGTTTACGCCGATCCACCGCTTTGTGTGGCTGACTTCTCTGTTCGAAACCGGCGGCGCTTTCCAGACGCTGAATCTGAATACCGACGCATGCGGCGTATCGTTCGGCATCCTGCAGTGGGCGCAGAAGCCTGACCAGTTGCACCGTTTTCTGCAGGCATGCCACGACCGTGTCCCCGCGGAATGGGCGCGCATTATGGGCGACGACAGCATCCTCGCATATACGGCAAAACCGAACGGCGGCGTGGACGCCAACGGTGTTGCCGTCGATCCGGCGTTTGAGCTTACGAAGGACCCGTGGAAGTCGCGGCTGGAGGCGCTGGGCGCCAGTCTTAAGGTGCAGCGCGTTCAGCTCGATCTCGCCGCTGAAACCTACGCCGCGGAACTTGCCAGCCAACGCGCGTACGTGCTGCCGACGACTTCCCAGCGCGGCTTCGCTTTCCTGCTCGATCTGGTCAATCAGTTCGGGCCGGGGCGAGTGGAGCAGCACTATAAGGACGCGGCGCAAGCTTCTTCAAGTGAAGCGGACATTCTCCAGACACTCGAGAATGTGTTCGTGGCGATTGCGCGTCCGCAGTTCCAGCCGCAGGTGCGGGCGCGGCGCCAGTTCTTCCGTACCACAACGCTGCTGTCCGACGCGCCGATGCCCGCGTGAGCCATCCCCGCGCAATACAATCCCTCTATGCAGCGCAGCACCGATCGAATCCTGACCACCCATGTGGGCAGTCTGCCCGCCCCTGACAGACTGACCGGCGAAGCGGCGGTTCGCCAACTGGTGGACAAGCAGCGCGAGATAGGTCTCGACATCATCAACGAGGGCGAGTACACGAAGGGGGGCGACTGGCTGTCGTTCGCCGACGACCGCTTCGGCGGTTTCACGGCCGGCCAGCGCAAAGGACCGCCCATTGTCACGCTGGGCAGGGATCGCGAGGATTTCGCGGACTTTTATAAATGGGCCGCTGAACGGCACACCTTGTTCTTCGAACCGGGCGATCAGATCAAGACTGTTCGCTTGCATTGGGTATGCACCGGCCCGGTCACCTATACCGGGCACGATGTACTGCAGAAGGAAATCGGTCAGCTCCGTGCCGCGGCAGGCTCCGACCGCGAGATTTTTCTGACGAGCACCGCGCCCGCGAGTCTCGAAGTCTATCGTTCGAATGAGTTCTACTCGCGTGAGGAGGATTTTCTGTACGCGCTGGCCGAGGCGCTGCGCGAGGAATATCAGGCAATCGTCGATGCCGGCATTATTCTGCAGGTCGACGACGCCTGGCTCCCGGCCCTGTGGGACCGCATCGGAATGCAGATGGGGCTGGAGGCGTTTCAACGGCGCTGCATCCTGCGCGTCGAGGCGCTGAATCATGCCCTGCGCGGCATTCCGGAGGATCGCGTGCGCTATCACTTCTGCTGGGGAAGCTGGCACGGTCCGCACGCTTACGATCTGGAGCTGAAGCATCTGGTGCATGTGCTGCTGCAGGTGCGGGCGCAGGCTTATCTGATCGAAGGCGCCAATGCCCGTCACGAGCACGAGTATGCAGTGTGGGAAACGGCGCGGCTGCCCGAGGGGAAGATTCTGATTCCCGGCGTGATCACGCATTCGACAGATATCGTGGAGCATCCGGAACTCGTGGCGCAGCGCATTCTGCGCTTCACGTCGCTGCTCGGCCGGGAGAATGTCATCGCGGGCGCGGACTGCGGGTTCGGCGGCAGAACGCATCCGCAGATCGCGTGGGCGAAGCTGCGGTCGCTGGTTCAGGGAGCCGAGATCGCGTCGCGCGGTCCGGCGCGTAACCCGTCGGCACACAGTCAGGCGTATGCGTAAGGGTTCTTATCGATCGTCGTGGTCCCGCGCGTCTGGTTGCACAGGAAAACCGCTCCGGTGAAGTAGATCCCCGGTTTGGTGATCGTCTTTGCCACCTCGAACGCATGCCGAAGGTCGGCAACGGTCAGCTGCATGGGCGCTTCATCGGGCTGGTAAGTCACGCCGTAAGGATAATCTTCGCCGGTGCGGCTGATCTCGACGTGACAGCCCACCACATGCGTCACCGGATGTGTATCCAGAAAGTCCATCAGACGTTTCATGCTGTCGAACCATTTGTCCCAGTATGAGATGTAGCAGCGGCCCCGATAGAACATGTCGCCCGTGAAGAGAATCTGCGTGTAAGTGTCGTAGTAGGCGAACTCGGAAATCACGTGCCCGGGGCTGCCCCAGATCAGGATGTTGCGCCCGCCCAGATCCAGGGTCACGCGTTCCTCCGGATACCTGGTCATTCCCCAGAAGCCGACCATCTCTTCGTGCGTCAGCCCCATGTAGCGCGTATTGGGCCGGTCGGTGAACTGTGCGAGGGCCGCATAGTGATCCGAATGCAGGTGGCTGAACGCCATGAGCAGTTCCATATCCTCCGGCCGGCGGCCGTGGCGCACGCACCATCTCGTAATGCAGTCGTCCACCACATCGCGCAGCGGCCATTCCGTGCGCAGCGTGGTGAACCCCTGGTCGAGCATCAGGATTCGTTCGTTGCCGAAGTAGAGATGCATGAACGGGGCCTCATAGCTGTAAGCCTTGTTCTGGCGCATGAAGACCGTGTGCTCGTTGTACCAGTGCACCTGGACGGGAGGGTCCTCGTTATCCATACACGATGGAGATCCGCAGATCCAGCGATCCGGGAACGTACCGGGGGCGGGGACGCGGCTGGTGAAATCGATCTGTACGGCGGAAGGCGGCGCATCGTCGGCAGCGGCATCGGCGGCCGCGGCAGCGAACGGCAATGCGATAGGCACTTTGATGAATGTTCTGCGGTTCATGATGGGCTCCGGTTTGGCTGCTCAGGTCTAATACGGCCGCGGCGACGCAATGTTGGGCACGCCCGCCGGGAAAACCCGCGTACGCTCGTCCGGACTCACGCCGTTCATGAGAATGAAATCCGGGCGGATCAGCATGGTCTGTTTCCCGGCTACCTGACGAGCTGACGCCAGCGCATCGTCGATCAGGTCCGGCGTCATCTGCAGTAGCCGCTCATAGGGCTTGTAGGTGGCAAAGCGCGGATACGCCTTACCGGGCGAATACTCCATCTCGATGTGACCGCCGAGCACCCATTTCACCGAATGCGTGTCGCGCCACTGCTTCAGCCGTTCGAGCGAGGCGACGTAATCGCGGTCGTTGCTGATATTGATCTTGCCCGGGTAGAGCAGATCGCCGGCATGGAGGATGTCATTGTAGCGGTCGTAGAAAGTGATTCCGTCCTTGTGGGTGCCTGGCGTCGGGAGCACGTCGATGATGCGGTCGCCCAGATCGATCTGGCCTGTGAGTGGCCGCCGTGCGAGTGTGGTGTCGGGACGCCCCGCGAACTGAGCCAGCCCCTGGTTCTGCGCGAGATTCTCGCCTGAGGTCATCACGACGGTCAGGGGAACCGACTTCCGGCGGCGCATCTTCGCCCATCGCGCGACGACGCGGTCCACGGTCTCGCGCAGCGGATAATAAGCCGGCTCCGCCGTGGCGCCGGTATCAATCAACAGAGCGCCTTTGTTGCCGAGGAGGAGATAAGTGAACGGAGCCTGCCAATGTACGCAGACGTTCTGCCGCAGAATGCAGGTGTCTTCGTTATACTGCACGGCCTGAATGCGCGGGTCGCGATTCAGGGCGGCGACATTGGATCCGTGGATCCAGCGAAAGGCGATATTACCCGGCGCAGGCTCCGCGGCCGAGTAGTTGTGGACGACCTCGCCTGTCGCGTGAAGCGGCAGGCAGGAATCGGTGTGTTTCGCCCCCGCCGGATTGTACGGCTGGTCAGGGGCACCATTGTTCCCGCTGCCTTGTCCGGTCGAGTCGGGGAACTGTGTTGTAGCGAGATTAGGCGGGCTTTCCGGCATGTATTCACCATTTATGCGGTTGATTCCGAATGCTGGTGACGTGCAGCGGGGCAGCGGGGCCTGAAGCAACTGGCGGACTCAGAGCACTGAAACGAAGAGCGCCTTTCGGAAGAGTAGCACGGTGCGCGCGGCGAGGGCGCGGTTCAGAAAGCGTTTCCGAACCGTGACCGTCAAGGGAGCGGCACTCCCGACTGACCGCTGCTCTTCAGAACAGCAGTTTCACCGCAAACTGAATCTGCCGCGACGACGTGGTCGTCGACGTGATCTGCCCGAACGTCGGATTAGGGGCGCCGCCGCCATCCGGCGTCTGCACGAATGCGCTCGCATTGGGCAGAGCGAAATTGGGGTGGTTGAGGATATTGAAGAACTCGGCTCGGAACTGCGCGCGCAGCCGTTCTTTGATTTGCGTATCCTTCAGGACCGCGAAGTCCACGGTCACGATGCCCGGCCCCGCCAGGAAGTCTCTCTGCAGATTGCCGAGCGTG
This sequence comes from Terriglobia bacterium, assembly GCA_963709215.1. GTDB lineage: Bacteria > Acidobacteriota > Terriglobia > Bryobacterales > Bryobacteraceae > BOG-234. The sequence continues at coordinate 566,551 of CAVPVO010000003.1, forward strand.
CCGGGAGCCGGTAGACCGAATGCCGCCGGATTGGCCCAGTCGTTAGGGTTGCCGGTGACCGCATTCGACGAAAGCAGGTTGGGCCGCTCGCTGCCGGCCACGTCATTTCCAGCCTGATCAAACCCGACCGTCACATTCCACGGCGAGCCGCTCTGTGCTGTCACATCGCCGCTGACCTGCCATCCTTTGACCAGCCTGTTCTGATTAAACGGCAGGGCGTAAACTCCGCTCATTCTGAAAACCTGGGGACGGTCGAATATGCATCGCCCGCGGTCAAACGACCCATCCAGCGGGTTGGACCAGGGGATGCCGCCCTCCAGTCCGAACGTACCGGAAGCGTCGTCCATGCACTTCGACCAGGTATACGAGAGCTGCGACTGCACGCCATGCGAGAAGCGCCGGTTCAGACCTACCTGCAATGAGTTATAACTCGAGTTGGCCGCCGGGGCTTCGCTGCTCAATGACGATGCGGCAGGGTTCAGCCGAGGGTTGGGCGCGATGCCGGTCACGCCTGGCGTGGCATGGCCAAAAACATCGACGCCATTGACCACCGTCGGTTCCACCGGATTAATGTCGCGGTTTACATACAGGTCGAGACCACGCGATCCGACGTAACCGACCGTGAGTGTCGTCGCCTGGAACAACTCGCGCTGAATGTTGAAATTGTACTGATACAAGTGCGGCGTATGGGTGGTGTTGTAGTCCACGCCCACGATCTGCGCCGGCGGCGGCAGGGCGCCCGGGAACGGATTGGGAAACTGAGGCAGCCCGACGAAGGCCAGTGCGTAAGGCGGATTGAAATAATAGCCGGACGCGTAGCTGCGCGCCTCAATCGGATCGAAGAAGATTCCGGCCCCTGCACGGATGGATGTCTTGTGGTCGCCGAAAGGATCCCACGCAATCCCAAGCCTCGGCTGGAAATTCCTCACCGAAGGATTGCTCGCAAAAACGTGGTTGACGCGCTGGAAAGTCCCGTACGGCGGGTTGAGAATATTTTCCAGAGGCTGTTGGGCCGTGGTGGGATCAGTCACAAAGTCGTACCGTATGCCCATGTTCACCGTTACCCGCGGCCTTACTTTCCATTCGTCGTGGATGTAGCCGGACACGTCGACTTCACGGAAGTCGCGATAGGAGTTCCTCTGGTTCGGCTCCGGCCCGATAAACAGGTAAGGGACACCCGCCAGGAAGGCGTTCAGCCCGCCGAAGCTGTAGAAGCCGCCATCCCACCCCAGCTGGACGAAGTTGGTCTGCACCCGGTTCAGCGTTCCGCCGAACCGCAGGTTGTGCGCGCCCAGCGTCCAGATCACGTCGTCCGAAAGCGGAAACTTGTTCTGCGCCTCCCCCAGAGGTGCGTAGATGCTGGGCCCGATCGACGAAAGACCCGTGATATTGACCCCGCCGTTCTGGCCGGAGATGGGGAAGAACGTCAGCGCGGGGCTCTGGACGGGATGTTGCTCCACGTCCGATTCGAACGTCCGCGTGAAACTGAAGCGCAGCAGGTTGACTATGTTGGATGAAAAAAGATGCCGGTATTCAACGGTCGCGAAGTGGTTAGCTGTGGTCCCCACCTCCGGCCATTGCGGCGGCAGGGGCGAGCCCAGAAACGGGTAGACGATGTTCGCGTCGTCCCGAATGTAGCGCACGAACAGCGAGTCCTTCGCGGAGATGTTGTAATCGATCCGTGTCAGCAGGTAGTTCTCATTTCCCACCGTGCTGGCTACTTCGTTGACCGACCCGATGCCATTACCCAGTTCAGTCGTGGGCAGCGGATAGAGGGCCAGAATCGGGGCGACCAGCGGATTCACCCCCACGTTCACGCCGTTCACAATACCCTGATGGGCGGCGGCGTCCGGCACAAAGGCCTTCACCGTCTGGCCCTGGGACTTGCGCAGTTCTTCGTCATTCACGAAGAAAAACAGCTTGTCTTTCTTGATCGGCCCGCCGAAGCTGCCGCCAAACTGATTCTGGCGGAACGCAGGAATCGTGGAGCCGTCGTAGAAGTTGCGCGCATCGAGCGCGCTGTTGCGCAGAAACTCATACGCGGACCCATGCCAGTCGTTAGTGCCGGATTTGCTCACCGTGTTCACCGCCGCGCCATTGCCGCCATACTGCGCGCTGTAGGTGTTGGTCAGAACCGAAAACTCTGCGATGGCCTCAATGCCAAGTGTTGTGCCCATGACGCCCGAGCCCGAGCCATGCGCCCAGAAACCCTGAATATCAGTGCCATCCAGCAGATAGGCCTGACCCTCCGAGCGCGCGCCGGATACGGAGAAGTTGTTCTCCAGCCCGTAGAGCAGGTTCGCTCCGCCATTTCCGATCTGCGATCCGCCCGAGACACCGGGAACCAGCGTGATTAGATCCGTGAAGTTTCGTCCGTTCAGCGGCAGATCGTTGATCTGCTTGGTCTCCACAACCGACTGCACCGTGGTCGAAGCTGTATCGACCTGCGACACCTGCGCATCCACCGTGATCGTCTGCTGAGACTGACCGACCGTGAGCGAAAAATCCACCGTTGCCTGCTGGCCCACGGTCAGCGTGATGCCGCGTCGCACAAAGGTCTGAAAGCCGCTCGCGGAAACCTGCGCTTCGTAGTCGCCCACCGGCAGTTCCGGGACGCTGTAGCGGCCCTGTCCGTCTGTTGCCACCCGCTGCACCTGGCCCGTCCCCGTGTTCTTCACCTGGATGGAGGCATTCGGGACAACTGCGCCGGCGGAATCGGTCACGGTCCCGAGCAGCGTGGCGCTCGTCACGCCCTGCGCGTCAAGTAACCCTGTGAAAGCCAGCCCGAGCGTCAGTATGATACCTGCCGCGCGCGTGGCACGACCTGTCAGATTGTCCGCGATCATGGTTCCCCTTCCCTGTTGAAAGAGAAACTATTCCCTCTGACACAAAAAGTCAATTTTATTTGTGGATTTATTTATTCAATTAAATTGATAATGCTCGAAGCGTGTCACTGTCCGATTCTGCGATCGCACTCCTCGATCCCTGCCTGCGCTGCCTTGAGCCGCGTCGCTGTATCTGCACTCTGTGGCTGCCAGATCTTCCACCTTGCGGCGTTCTTCTGAAAGAAGAGCCGCGCCCATCCGTAATTGTGATTCGACAGGAGCATGCGGCCGTACATGTCGTCGAGGTCGGAGGCGTCCTGCATGGCGGCCAGCGTCGGGTTGCGCACGGAGAGCAGTTTCGTCGAGAGCTCCTCGCCGTCCTGAATCAGCTTTGCCGCGGCGTCTTCATTGCCGCCTTTCCAGAGTTGCGCGGCCTGGCGGTTCTGCGCGGCGAGTCGCTGCTCGGTCTCGCTGTACCAGGGCTCTTTGGTTTCGTCTTTCGGCGCCGCTGCCGCAGGCGGAGGAGACGGGGCACAGGCTGTCAGCCCGAGAGCAGCGAGGAGGACGAACCTGCCCCACATTGGATGCTAGTGCGCCACAGGTTCCGCCAGCTGCGTCGCCGGCGTGCGCCGTCGCCAAAGCCGAAAACGGCCCACGCGCTGCGCCGCGCCTTCCAGATACAGGTAAATCACCGGCGTGATGTAGAGCGTGATGAACTGCGAGAAGAGCAGGCCGCCTACGACCCCGAGTCCCAGGGGCTGGCGCGCATCGGCTCCGGTGCCGTTTCCAAGCGCGATGGGCAGCGTGCCGAACAGCGCCGCGACCGTGGTCATCATGATCGGGCGGAAGCGCAGGATGCACCCCTGATAGATCGCGTCGAATGCTGTGTGGCCGCCCACGCGCTGCGCTTCGATGGCGAAATCGATCATCATGATGGCGTTCTTCTTCACCACGCCGAAAAGCATGATGAGTCCCACGAAAGCGTAAAGGTCGAGCTCCTTGTGGAACAGCTTGAGCGTCAGCAGCGCGCCGAACACCGCGGATGGCAGACCCGAGAGAATCGTAATGGGGTGGATGAAGCTCTCATAGAGCATCCCCAGCACCATGTAGATGACAAGGATCGCGACGATCAGCAGGATAGAGAGGCCTCTGAATGACTGCTGGAAGGCCTGCACCGTTCCCTGGTAAATGGGGATCAGCGTGGTGGGCACGCGCGAGTCGCGGATGATGGCGTCGATGCGGTTCGCCGCGTCGCCCAGCGCGAAGCCAGGGACGAGGTTGAACGAGATCGTCGCCGCCGGCAGCTGTCCGAAGTGACTGATCGAGAGCGGGCCGACGGATCGCTCCAGTTTCACCACCGAATCGAGCGGCACGAGCGCGCCTCTGGCGGAGCGGATGTAGAGCTTCGAAAGCGCCTCGGGCGTGCGCTGGTATTGCGGCTCCACTTCGAGGATGACCTGGTATTCGTTCGAGGGCGTGTAAATGGTCGACGCCTGACGCGTCCCGTAGGCGGTGAACAGCGCATTCTGAATCTGGTCCGGGGTGACCCCGAAGGTCTGGGCGCGGTCACGGTCGATGTCCACGTTGATCTGCGGGCTGGCGATCTGCAGATCGCTCGTCACGTTCATGAAGCCAGGCGTCGCGCGGATTTTTTCCTGCAGAATCGGCACCCAGTGGTAGATTTCGTTCTGATCCGAATCCTGCAGGGTGAGCTGATACGGGCTCTGCGTATTGTTGCCGCCGATCTGAATGGGTGGAGGATTCTGCAGCAGCACCATGATGCCGGGCACCGAGAGCAGCTTCGGCTGCAGCTCCTGAATGACCTGGTCGGCGGATAGCGCGCGGTCTTTGCGGTCCTTCAGCATGGCGAAAGTAATGCCCTGGTTGCCGCCCTGCACGATGGCGAAGACGCTGCTGACATTCTTATCGTGCTGCACCACGTTCTTGACCGCCTCGATATGGGCGGCCATGGAGTCGAAAGAGATGTCCTGCCCGGCGATGGAAATGCCGTTGAGAACGCCGCTGTCAACGCTGGGCAGGAAGCCCTTCGGCATATCCATAAACAGCCAGATGCTGGCGCCCAGCAGAGCAAACGCCAGCATCAGGGTGGAGAACCGGTGGCGCAGCACGAACAGCAGCGAGCGGCCATAGACGTGGTTCATGCCCTGGAAGAACCGCTCGAAGAGATTGAACAGGAACCCGTGTTTCTTACCGTGGCTGGATGTCAGGAAAAGGCTGCCGAGCATCGGCGTCAGCGTCAGCGAGAGGAAGCCCGAGACCAGAATCGCCACCGCAATGGTGACCGAGAATTCGTGCAGCAGGCGCCCCACGATGCCCTGCATGAAAAGCACGGGGATGAATACGCTGACGAGCGAAATCGTCATCGAGACGATGGTGAAGCCGATCTCGCGCGAACCGCGCAGCGCGGCGTCCATGCGCGACTCTCCCAGCTCCATATGCCTGACGATGTTTTCGAGCATGACGATGGCGTCATCCACGACGAAGCCGACCGAAAGCGTCAGCGCCATGAGCGAGAGATTGTTCAGGCTGTAGCCGAGCAGATACATCACGGCGAAGGTGCCGATGATGGAGAGCGGTACGGCGACGCCCGGAATCAGGGTGGCCGAAACGTTGCGCAGGAAAAGGAAGATCACCATCACGACCAGGCAGATCGTGAGCTTCAGCGTGAACTCCACGTCGTTGATCGAATTGCGGATGTCGGTCGAGCGGTCGTAAAGCACGCCCAGCTTGATCGACGGCGGCGCAGCAGCCTTGAAGGTGGGCATCAGCTTCAGGACGTTGTCCACCACTTCGACGGTATTTGTGCCCGGCTGGCGATTGATGGCGAGGATGATGGTGTGCTCGTCGTTCAGCCAGGCGACGACTTTATTGTTCTCGACATCGTCGATTACGCGGCCCAGCTCCTCCAGACGAACCGGATTACCGTTCTTATACGTAACGATCATCCGCTTGAACTGTGCAGCGTTGGTGAGCTGGCCGGTCGACTGCACGGTGAAAGCCTGGCGCGCGCCGTAGAGCTTGCCGGTGGGCAGGTTGACGTTATTGGAATTTATGGCGCCGAGGACTTCGTCAACGCCGATCCCGCGGCTGGCCAGCTTGTCGGGGTCGAGCTGGATGCGCACGGCATATTTCTGCGTGCCGAATACGTTCACCTGGGAGACGCCGCTGACGGTCGAGATCTGCTGCGCCATGACCGTTTCGGCGTATTCATCAACCGTGTACACCGGCAGCGTATCCGAACTGATGCCGAGGAAAAGGATGGGCTGGTCCGCCGGATTGACCTTCTGGAAGGAAGGCGGCCGCGGCATGTTCGGCGGCAGCAGTCCGCCCGCTTTGGCGATCGCCGACTGCACGTCCTGCGCGGCGGCGTCGATGTTGCGGTCGAGCGAAAACTGGATGGTGATGGAGGTGCTGCCGAGCGAACTCGAGGAGTTCATCGAGTCGATGCCGGCGATGGTGGAGAACTGGCGCTCGAGCGGGGTGGCCACGGAAGCGGCCATAGTGTCCGGGCTGGCGCCGGGCAGGTTGGCTGTCACCTGAAGGGTAGGGAAGTCGACGCTGGGCAGAGCCGCGACGGGCAGCGACCGGTAGGCCACCGTGCCGAAAAGCAGGATGCCGAGCGCGGTAAGCGTGGTGAAAATCGGCCGGCTGATGAAGAATTGCGAGATGTTCATCAGAACGCTCCCTGTCCACTCCCCTGCGCCTCGCCGACGGCGGGCACCACGCGCACTGCCGCGCCGGGGATCAGGCGCATCTGTCCGTCGGTGACCACGGTATCGCCGGGGTTGACGCCGCTTTCCACCACGATGCGCTTGTCGATTTCCTGCCCCAGCTTCACGATTTTATTCATCACCTTGCCGTCGGGCTGCACGATAAATACGAACTGGCCCTTCTGGCCGGACTGGACGGCTTCGGAAGGAATGATGGTGACGCCGTGCAGGGTGCGCAGGGTCACGACGACGTTGACGAACTGGCCAGGCCAGAGCGAGCGGTCGGCATTGGCGAATTCTGCTTTGAGCTTGATGGTGCCGGTTGAGGTATCGACCTGGTTGTCGATGAACGTCAGTTTTCCGACGGAGGTGTGACCGGGCGAGAGGACGGCATTGACCGCAAGCGGGCGCTCTTTGTTGTAGGAACGGATTTCATCCAGCAGCTGTTCGGGCACGCTGAAGGTCACGTAGATGGGCTGCATCTGGTTGATGTTGACCAGCGCAGTCGTGTCGTTGGCCTTGACCAGGTTGCCGGCCTGCACGAGCAGCCCGCCGGCGCGGCCGTCGATGGGGGAATCGATGGAGCAGTAAGAAAGATTGAGCTTCGCGGTTTCCAGAGCCGCCCGGTCGACGTTGAGCGACGCTTTAGCGCTGTTGATAGCGGCTTCATCTGCGCGCAGGGCTTCGTTCTGGGCGTTGAACGTGGTCTGGTAGGTAGAATTCTGGTCGGCCGAGATGAGCCCCTCTTTCGCCAGCGCGGCGTAGCGGTCGGCCTGCTCTTTGGCGTTGGAGGTCTGGACGCGGTCGCGTGCGAGGTTGGCCTCGGCCTGGCGGATGAGCGCGTTGTCTTTTTCGATGGCGGCCTGGGCCTGATCGATGGCCTGCTGATAGGGGCGGGGATCGATTTCAAACAGGCGCTGGCCCTGCCGGACGTCGTCGCCTTCTTTGAACAGGACTCGGGTGAGTTCACCGCCGATCTGAGCTTTGACGGCGATGACGGCGACGGGGTCGACGGAGCCGATCTGCCGCACTTCGACGGGGACATCGCCGACTTCCGCTTTGGCGACGGTCACCGGCGTGGCGGGAAAACCGCCGCGTCCACCGGGGCCCTTGGCGCCGGTTGGAGCGCTGTTGCAGGCGATCTGCAGGGCGAGGACAGAAATGATGAAAGCAAACTTCATGGAATAAGAGAAGACCGGGAGTTCACCTAACAGGTTACCCTGCCCGCCGCTACCTGCTACTGCCTGCCTCCTGTCTCTTGTCTGCCACCCTGCCTCTTGCCTGCCACCCTGCCTCCTGCTGCCTCCCTGCCTCTTGCCTGCCACCCTGCCTCTTGCCTGCCTCCCTGCCTCTTACCTGCCTCCCTGCCCCCTGCCTGCCTCCCTGCCTCTTGCCTGCCACCCTGTCTCTTGTCTGCCTCCCTGCCTCTTGCCTGCCTCCCTGCCTCTTGCCTGCCTCCCAGCCTCCTGCCTGCCTCCCAGCCTCCTGCCTGCCTCCCTGCCTCTTGCCTGCCACCCTGCCTCCTGCCTGCCTCCTTGCCTCTTGCCTGCCACCCTGCCTTTTTCTTGGTTCTTGTGGGGCAGGATGCCATCCTGCGAGCCGGTTGCCAACCGGCTCTGCGGAGGCGAAGAGAAACGGGCAGGCTTACCTGCACTCTGTCTCTGGTGAGAACTTTTCACGAACGCCGATTGCCTCACTTGTATCAGGTGGGCCGGCCGCTATTCGTTACCTGGCGGCTTTGGGGGAGCCTGCCACGCAATCGCTGGTTCGGACCGAAATTGCCGTCAGGCCAAGCCTTCGCCGCCATGGATCGAATGCTGGACGATGCCGAGACCGGTCCCCGATATCTGGTGATACCGAAAATAGCGCAGATGGTAACAGACGCCCTCCGGCATCGCGATCATGAAACAAAACACTATCGACTGCACGCATTCGTGGTGATGTCGAATCACGTCCATCTGCTGTTCACGCCCCTGATCGATATCACGAAAATCATGCACTCGCTCAAGCGGTATACGGCCGTAGAGGCCAACCAGATCCTCGGCCGGACCGGTCAGCCCTTCTGGCAGGACGAAAGCTACGATCGGCTCGTTAGAGACGATAACGAATTTGACCGCATCAAGCATTACATCGAAAACAATCCGGTCAAGGCGGGACCCATATCGTTGCCAGAAGATTACCCCTGGTCCAGCGCCAGGCGGATTTGACAAATCCGTCTCAGGTTTCCAACCTGCCCCACATTAGAATGGGTTTTCTATGTCGAAACGAGAATTTCAAACCGAAGTCAATCAGCTCCTCCACCTGATCGTTCACTCCCTTTATTCCCATCCGGAAATCTTCCTCCGCGAGCTGATTTCGAACGCCTCCGACGCCCTCGACAAGCTCAAGTACCTGACCCTGACCGAGGACCCCTACAAGTCCCTCGCCTTCGATCCGCGCATCGATCTGGATCTCGATGAGGTCCAGCACTCGCCTCACGATCAGCGACAACGGCATCGGCATGAACGACGAGGACCTCGCGTCGCACCTCGGCACCATCGCCCGCTCCGGCACGAAGAATTTTCTGTCCAATCTCTCGGGCGACGCCAAACGCGATTCCAACCTGATCGGCCAGTTCGGCGTCGGGTTTTACAGCGTCTTCATGGTTGCCGACCGCGTCGAGGTCATTTCCCGGCAAAGCCGCCGAAGAACGCGCCTGGAAATGGACCAGCGACGGCAAGACCGGTTTCGAGATCGAACCCGCCGAGCGCGACCAGCAGGGCACGACAGTCACCGCTTTACTTCAACGAAGAAGGCAAAGAATACGCCAACAGCTGGAAACTGCGCGAGATCGTCACGCAAATATTCCAACCACATCGCCTTCCCCATCTATCTCACCGCCGATAAGAGCGAATGGGACGAGGAGGAAAAGCGATCCATCACTAAGCGCACCACCGAGCAGATCAATTCCGCCAGCGCCCTCTGGAAGCGGCCCAAGAGCGAACTGAAGGACGAGGATTACAAAGAGCTCTACAAGACCATCTCCGGCGATTGGGAAGATCCGCTCTTCTGGTTCCACACCAACGCCGAAGGAACCATGGAGTACACCACGCTCTTCTATGTGCCTTCGAAAGCGCCCATGGGCATCTTATCAGGCCGACTACAAGCCCGGCGTGAAGCTCTACGTCCGGCGCGTCTTCATCATGGACGATTCGAAAGAGCTGATGCCGGTCTACCTGCGTTTCCTGCGCGGCATCATCGACAGCGAAGACCTGCCGCTCAACGTCAGCCGCGAGATTCTGCAGCAGAATAAGGTGCTGAATGCCATCCGCACCGCCAGCGTGAAGAAAGTGCTTGTCGGAGCTGAAGACGATCGCGACCGACAAGCCCGACGAATACGTGAAGTTCATCGACGAGTACAACCGGCTGCTCAAGGAAGGTCTCTACAGCGATTTCGCCAACCGCGAGACGCTGCTCGACCTGGTGCGCGTCAAGTCGACGAAAGCCGACGGCTGGACCAGCCTCGCCGAAGTGAAGTCGCGCATGAAGGAAGGCCAGAAGGGCATCTACTACATCACGGGCGGCCCGGCGGAAGTGCTGCGCAGTTCGCCGCTCCTCGAAATCTACCGGAAGAAGGACATCGAGGTTCTGATCCTCGACGACGATTTCGACGAGATCGTTTTCGGCGCTGTCGATAAGTATCAGGACATCGAGCTGAAAGCGGTCAACAAGAGCTCGACCGGCGACGACCTGAAGGACGAAGCCGATTCAGCGGCGAAAGAAAAGACCGAGGAACTGAAGCCGCTGCTCGAAAAAATCAAGGGCGTCCTGGGCGACAAGGTGAAGGACGTGAAAGCCTCCGTGCGGCTGGCCGACAGCCCGTCGTGCATCGTTTCGGATGAGGACGAGCCGTCCATGCAGATGCAGCAGATGCTGCAAGGCGATGGGCCAGATCGGCGCCGGCGTCGATGAAACCGACGCTCGAAATTAACCCCGACCACGAGATCGTGAAGAAGCTGCAGGCTACGACCGATGAATCGCTGATTGCCGACGCGTCCTGGCTGCTTCTGGAGCAGGCGATGCTGATTGAGGGGCTGCCGGTGGAGAATCCGGGCCTGTTTGTGCAGCGTCTGAACCGGGTACTGAGTCGGGCCGTTTAAAGGCGCTTGGTGGGGCCGGGCTTTCGAGGGGTACCCTCTGGGTCCCGCCGGGCTTCCGCCCGGCGCTGAACTTTACGGATTCTCCGTAACGCAGCGCGTCTTCAACTCGGCAAGCGCGGGATGCAGCGCCGGGAACAGGAACGCGCCGACGATTCCGGCCACGCCCAGCGCCACCGCGGCCATGACGAACGCCCAGGCGTAGCCGAAATGGTCGGATACGGCGCCCGCCGCGAACGAGCCGGCGCCCACGAACAAGTCGTAGAATGCGCCCAGTACACCAATGGCGGAGCCGTGCTCGCTGTCCGGCGTCCGCCGCAGCACCGTGGTCACGACTGATGACCAGGGGAACGAAAATCCGAATCCGAGAACAGCGGCGGATGCGACCGCGAACACCGGCGAAGGCCCGGTGGCGAGCGCGAGCATGCCGAACGTCATGAATACGATGCCGATGTAATACGTGATCCGCGGGTGCACGCGGTCGGGCAGGCTGCCGAGAAAGAAGCGCGAGAAGAGAATCACTACGGCATAAGCCGAAAATGCGGCGCGGCCGGAATTGCCGTGCCCGGCAAGGTGCAGGATCAGGAAGCCGGTGATCACCGGGTAGTGCACATTCACGAAGCCGACGGCGAGCCCAGGCGTAATGATCGACCGCGGGATCCACGCCCGTCTCGCCTGATGCCGCTGCGGCTTGTAGCGCTCGGGCACGCGGATGAGCAGCAAAAATCCCGCGAACGCGAGCAGCATCTGCGTGAGCGCGGCGTGCTGAAATGAACCGACCCAGCTGCCCAGCACCGGTCCGGCGGACATGCCGCCCCAGATGCCGCTGCTGATGTAGCCCAGCGCCTGGGAGCTGCGATGCACGCCCGCGATCTCGATTGCCCAAGTCGCCGCGCCTGTATAGAGAAACGCTTCGCCCAGGCCCTGCAGCACGCGCGCCAGATACACGCCGTTGATGCCGAGCGGCGCCATGTAGACCGCGCCGGCGAGTGCGCAGCAGAAGAGTCCGATCAGGAAGGTCTTCTTCCGTCCGCGCGTGTCGGCCATCGGTCCTGAAATAAAACGCGTGCCCAGCGCGACAAACGAGAAGATGCCGATAGCGAAGCCGACGGTTTCGTCCGAACCGCCAAGATCATTCCGCACATGCGGGGCGAGCGACGGCAACACCGTACCGATGCCGAGGAAGCCGCAGAACGTAGCGGCGGCCACAGCCCAGAACTGAGCGGAGAATTCCCGAAGCGACGCGGCCATTAATGGTATGATCGCGCGCCGATCCGGATGGCTGTGTTTCCGTAACCCCATCGGAAAGCGCGGCGTCTTTCGAGCCAGCTATGAGCCGCCCTGTACTCCGCCTGGCTTTACTTCTGGACCTCGCGCTGGCCGCGTTTTCGTTCGGGCAGCCCACCTCTCCGAACTCTGTCGCAAACTGGTTTCCGGTCCACGTCGGGGACAAATGGATCTACGCGCACGAGAGGCGCGACGACGTGGGCGACGCAGTCTATCGTAATCAGCATTTCGCCGGCGGCAGCCTGCAGATTTCCCGCTGGGATACCGAAGAAACCACCACAGGCTACTGGAGCGTCCCCGAAGGCACGCTCGTGGGAAGGCGGGTTCAGGTGACGCGAGGGTCTCCGCCTCCGGGATATCGGGCTGATCCTCCCGACAGCGCCTATCTGATTCGGGGCAGTTGCCTTTACTCAACCGAAGTGGAATGGGATCCCGTGAGCCACCAGCTCACGCCCGGATTTCGCGACGAATTACGCGCCGGACATTTGTCGCCGGACTTTTGCTTTCCCCTCGTTCCTGGCAAGACCTGGGGCGCGCCCCACTTCATGGGCTGGCGCCCGGCGGCCGACGCGAAAGACTGGAAGGTTGCCGCTGCCCAGCGGAATACATATCACGTCGTCTCCATCCCGCCTTATCTCGGTTCCGGTATGACGGCTGAAATCTGGTTTCAGGAAGGAACCGGGATCGTTCGCGAGGAGGAAATTCACCACGGCACCATCGGCGAGGAACGGACCCGGCTGGTGCGTTTTGAGCCGGCCTCGCCGCGATAGAAAAATCGGGAGCTGCGCGCCTGGAATGGTATGATCGCGCGTTGACCCGAACGGCCGTATATCGCCAGCTTGGCTTAAACCAGCTGTGGGTACAGGTGCTGCTCGCCATGGCGATCGGCATCCTGCTGGGAATCCTGCGGCCGGGCCTCGGCGCGCAAATGCAGCCGCTGGGTGATGGCTTCATCAAAGCCATCCGTATGCTGATCGCGCCCATCATCTTCTGCACGGTGGTGCACGGTATCGCACGCATGAGCGACCTGGCGCGCGTGGGTCGCGTCGCGATCAAAGCCATCGTCTATTTCGAAGTGCTGACGACCGTGGCGCTCGTCATCGGGCTGGTCGCGGTGAACCTGCTGCAGCCGGGCCGAGGCATGAACGTCGATCTGTCGCGCATCGACGCGGCGGCCGTCAAACCATACCTTGCGCAGACCCAGAGCCAGACGCCGGTGCAGTTTCTGCTGAATATCATTCCGCAGACGTTCGTGGGCGCGTTTGCCGAGGGCAACGTACTGCAGGTGCTGCTGATTGCGGTGCTGTTCGGATTCGCGCTGGCGCGGCTCGGGCAAACCGGAAAGCCCGTTGTGGGGCTGATCGAGACTGTGTCGCGCGTGCTGTTCGGAGTCGTCGGAATCGTAATGTGGGCGGCGCCGCTTGGCGCATTCGGCGCCATCGCCTTTACCGTGGGGCGGTTCGGCGCGGGTTCCCTGCTGTCGCTGGGGAAACTGCTGGGCGGTTTCTACCTGACATGCCTGATCTTCGTGTTCGGCGTGCTGGGACCGGTGTGCCGATCCTGCGGATTCAGTCTGTGGAAGCTGCTGCGGTACATCCGCGAAGAACTGCTGATCGTTTTCGCAACCACTTCGTCGGAAACCGTGCTGCCGCGGATGATTGCGCGCATGGAGGATCTGGGGTGCGAGGAAAGCGTGGTCGGGCTCGTCATTCCGACCGGGTATTCATTCAACCTCGACGGCACGTGCCTCTATCTCGCCACCGCCACGGTTTTTCTGGCACAGGCGACGAACACGCCCCTCGACATCGCGCACCAGCTCGGGCTGCTGGCGGTGCTGCTGCTGACATCGAAGGGCGCGGCCGGCGTGGCAGGCGCGGCTTTCGTGGTGCTGGCCGCGACATTGTCAACCGCGGGGACGATCCCGGTGGCAAGCGTGGCGCTGGTTCTCGGGATTCACCGGCTGATGTCGGAGGGATTGACGCCGACAAATCTGATTGGGAATGCGGTGGCGACCATTGTGGTTGCGAAGTGGGAAGGCGCGCTCGACGAGAAAAAACTGCGGGCCAGACTGGATGGGCTGATTTTGACAGAATCGAGCTTTGACAAAATCGAGCTTTGACTAAATCCGGTTTCGCCGACGCGCCATCGCCATCGGCGCGATGGCGATCTGGACTGTCAGCGAGCCCGCCGGACACGTAAACGGCACGCGGATCCGGGTGGTCCGTCCCACCACGCGCGTTTCGAAGTCGCCGCCGAAGAAAACTGCCGGAGTGCTCAGTCCCATCGGGCCAAGCGTAACCTCGAGCGAGTTCTTGACGTTGCCGACGATCATGTTCGCGACCTCGGCAACGGCGTCGAGCACTTCCTCGTCGACAGCGCTGCAGTCTGACATCAGCAGCGTACGCGCGATCTGCAAAGCCAGCGCCGAATCGAAGGAGATCTCTCCCGAGCCGCCCCATGCTCCCGTGAGTCCGAGGATGGCGACGACGCCCGAATGATCCACATCGGCGCCATCGCTTCCCTCTCCGCGCACAACGGACGCTTCGGCCCGCGCGCTCGGCTGTTCGTCGCCGGGGTTGACATCGATTCCGAGCATGACCGAGAAAACCTCCGCAGTAGCCTGGCGGATGGCCAATCCGATGTCAGTCAGCGTTACTGGTTCGACTTCGGAGGTCATCAGCTTGTTCAGATACAGCCTTTCTGATGGTCTTATCGGACGCCGGGCGCTATAACTTTAGAATGCGTTTCATCAATATTCTCGGTGCCACCATGCTCCTGGCGGGAGGCATCTCTGCCCAGGACCGGGACATAGCCCAGCGCCTCGCGAAGTGGAAGAACGTCGATATGCCGTTCCGCAGCAATGGTTTAGCTGACCACGAGAAGCAGATGGTAGACAAGCTGGTGGAAGCCTGCCGGCTGCTGGACGACGTTTACTGGCGCCAAAGCGATCTGGACGGGCTGGCGCTGTATAAGAGGACGACGAACGCGCCGCTGAAGACCTTGCTTACGATCATGGGCGGCCGCTGGGATCTGATCGACGAGAACCGGCCGTTCGCAGGCGCCCCCGCAATGCCTCCCGGCCACGAGCTGTATCCGCACGACCTGACGCGGGACGCGCGTCGAGCAGTACGTCAAACAGCATCCCGAGGACAAGGCCGGCGTCTATGACCCATACACGGTCGTCAAACGCACCGGCGGGCGCCTGATCGGTGGTCCGTTATCAGCGAGGAATACAAGTCGCTGCTCACCCCGATGGCGCAGGCGCTTCGCGACGCCGCGGCGCTCAGCCCCGATCCCGCCTTCGCCGATTTCCTGCGACTGCGCGCCGATGCGCTGCTCAGCGATAACTATTACAAGAGCGACCTGGCCTGGCTCGATCTGAAGAATCCGAAGTTCGACGTGATCTTCGCGCCGTACGAAACCTACCTCGACGATCTGCTCGGCGTGAAGACATCTTACGGCGCGTCGGTCCTGATTCGCAACGAAGAGGAGAGCCGGAAGCTCGCGGTCTACCAGAAGTATGTGCCCGATATCGAGGATGCGCTGCCGGTGGATGCTTCCGCGCGCCCGTCGAAGCGCGGTCATCTGACGCCGATGGAAGTGATGGACGCGCCATACCGCGCGGGCGATCTGCGCCATGGCTATCAGGCCGTGGCCGACAATCTGCCCAACGATCCGCGCATTCATCAGGAAAAGGGCACAAAGAAAATCTTCTTCAAGAACTTCATGGACGCGCGCGTGACGTACGTCATCCTGCCGATTTCGCGCCTGCTGATGCAGCCGGATCAGGCGGCGAAGGCGTCGGGCGAAGGCTATCTGGCATCCACCCTGATGCATGAGATTTCACATGAGCTCGGCCCCGACTTCGCGCACCGCGACGGCAAGCAGATCGATATCCGCGAGGCCATCGGACCCGCTTATTCGGGCCTCGAAGAAGCGAAGGCGGATGTGGTCGGGATGTTCGGGCTGAAATGGCTGGTCGATCACGGCGCGCTTCCGAAGGAACGGCTGGAAGAATATTATGCGTCGTACGTGGCAGGCATCTTCCGTACGCTGCGATTCGGGACCGGAGAAGCGCACGGCCGCGCCGAAATGATGGAGTTCAGTTATCTCTCCGAACAACACGCCATCGACTTCAAGAGCGGACGCTATGTGATCGATTACGCGCGCATGCCCGGCGCGCTGACGTCGCTGGCAAAACAGCTTCTCGAAATGGAGGCGAACGGTGACCGGGCGCGTGCCGAGGCCTGGTTCACGAAGTACGACCGCATGCCCGCCGAGCTGAAGACGGCGCTCGCGGGAACGAGCGCCATACCGGTCGATATCAATCCAATCTTTTCGTTCAAAGACGACGTGCAGTGAAAATGTTCTGTGGCGCGGGCATTTTCACAATGCCACTTGCCCCTGTAGCGCCGGCGATCTTGTCGCCGGTGGTTTTACTCAGCTAAAGCCAGCCGCAGGCTGTCACCGAACGCTCTACGTTTATTTCGAAAATGCTCTAACAGGCTGCTGAAAAGCTCTCTTCGTTGCCGCTCGCTGACGCGCGTGGTTCAGTAACCCCTGCGGAATCAGCACCTGTTTTTCCGAACCGCGACCGTAAGGGAGTGGCAAGAAGCGTTTTTCAGCAGCCTGCTAATCGTGAAACCGCTCTAACTGCCCACTTTTTTCTGGTGTCCGAAGCCCGAAGTCCCATTCGGCGGATACCTTCTTCCTCAGAAATTCGCCGAGGCCGGTTTCCCCTCCCGAACTACAGGCAGGTGGGGCCCATAAATTTTGTCTTGCCGGAAATGGCTGGGGCTGCTCTAAGTCAGACGCCGTGTTTGCGCTCGAATCCGGAGAATTGATCAGCACGGGAACACTTGAAAGGCCTGAGGGCATGTCATTTTGTCCCGGGCCGCGGGCCCCAAGTCCCCTTCGCGGAGACGTGGGGCCCTTGATCGGTTGGCGTGGTTTCGGCGGGCCGCCAAGCCTCCGAGGCACCCTCTGGGTCTGCGCGATTGGCCCAATCGCGCTTCCACCGCCGTCGAAAGCGCCGAGCCGATCACAAACCCCGAAAACTTTCCGCCCCGCGCCGTATCTCCCCGCATCTCCTCAACTTGCCCGTCGCCGCCGCGCCCCGCCGCCCCGTTTGACACCCGATTTCGCACTCCCCCGTGCTATTGCTGTGTCCGGAGGAGCGCCACCGACATGCCAACCGAGAAGCAAATCGAAGCAAACCGCGTCAACGCGCAGAAATCCACCGGACCCCGCACCGAGGCCGGCCGCAACACATCCCGCCTCAACGCCGTCAAACACGGCCTCACCGGTCACCTCGACGTCATGACCGACGACGAGCGCCACGCCCGCGACACCTTCATGGCCGGCATCATCGACAGCCTCAAGCCCGCCGACGCTCTCGAGCGCCAGTTGGCCCACTCCATCGCCGACGGCTACTGGCGCATCAACCGAGCCTCTGCCATCGAAAACAACTTCTTCGCCGCCGACGCACACAATCAGGAACCCGGCAGCCCCGCGGAGTCCGAAGACCCCGAAATCAACCAGGCCCTCGCCCCCGCCCTGACCTTCATCAATCACCCCGAGCGCTTCCAGCTCCTCGGCGTCTACGAAATGCGTCTGCACCGCAAAGTCAGGCTCGATCTGCAGCAGCTGCGCGACATCCAGGCCACCCGCCGCGCCGACGAGGCAAAGAACGCGGAGCAGGAACAAGCCGCCACCCGCCGGGCCTTCGATGAATCCTGTGCGCTGCTCGAGCTGAATCTCAGACAGGACGATCAGCTCGACCTCGACGGCAAATTCACCCACCCGAATGGGTTCGTTTATTCGATTCCGAAACTGCTCCACGCCATGGCGGTCAACCGGCGCATGCAGCACGCCAGAAAGAATGTTGCCACCAATCCCTTCACCGTCGACCAACTCGAAAGCCTCCTCCCCACCCAACCAACGCAATGAGGAAAACCGTCCCCAAATCGCATCCCCAGAGCCGTGTTCTCATTGACGTGTTCTCATTGATAAGGTGCAGTAGATGATCGAACGTCTGGCGTGTGCTCTGAGCCGGTCCTGGGCCGGAGGAACCATTACGGATCCGCCGTCCACCCCCTATCCCGAAATCGATATCAACACCGCCTACGCCATTGAAGCCGAGCTGCGGCGATCGCGCATCGCCGCGGGGCACGCCGTGGTGGGCCGCAAGGTTGGCTACGCGAATAAGGCCATGTGGCGCGTGCTGAAGCTGAACACGCTGGTCTGGGCCTCGATGTACGACGACACCGTGCATGATGCGGCCGCTTCCCCGGCGTTTTCACTGGAAAAATGCTTCAGCCCGCGCATCGAGCCGGAGATCGTTTTCAAACTGAAAAAAGCTCCGGGAGCGGGTCTCGACGCGGCCGGTGCGCTCGAATGCGTAGAGTGGATGGCGCTTGGTTTTGAAATTATCGACTGCCCGTTTCACGCGTGGGACTTCAAACCCGCCGATTTCGTTGCCGCCTATGGACTGCATCGGGCCCTCATGGTGAGCGAGCGCACGGCGGTTGACGGCGCGCCCGTTCCGGCGCTCGTCGATCAATTGGCGTCGTTCAAAGTGCGGCTGCTGCGCAACGGCGAACTGGCCGAAGAAGGGTCGGGAAAGAATTCGCTGCGCAGTCCCGCGCTGTGCCTGGCGGAACTGGCGAAGGCGGCGATGAATCAGGCGTTCAGCACGCCGCTTGCGGCCGGGGAACTGATCAGCACCGGCACACTGACCGGCGCTCACTCGCCGGCAGCGGGTGAGACGTGGCGCGCGGAAGCGGAAGGGCTGCCGGTCGCCCCCATAACCCTCCGCTTCAGCTAGTGTTGAGTCTCTGAAGTCTCTTGCCTGATGTGGGGCGGGATGGCATCCCGCCGCGGGGTTGTTAACCCCGCTGGCCGCTTACAACGCTCACCAGCCTGCATCCGGACATGGTGAAGGAACACAAAACAAGAGTACCAGGGTTTAGTGGGGCCAGGCTCCTGCTCGGCGCGGAACTTTACGGATTCTCAGTAACGCAGCGCGTCTTCAACGGAACCGGCTTCCCCACAAATCACAACAGGCAATCCGTCGAGTGGATACCGGCGGCCTGCAGATTCACGCCCATCTTGCCCAGCGCCGCGGTGTGTATCTGCGAAACGCGGCTTTCATTGATGCCCATCCGGCTGCCGATCTCGCGCATCGTCTTTCCCGCCAGATAGTAGAGCCCGATCACCGTTTGATATCGCTCCGGCAGCTCTCGCATCGCCGCGTTCAGCACGGCACGCAGCTCGCGCTGTCCGGTGAGGACATCCGGATTCAGCTGATTGGTCGCGGGAAACTCCGGTGCTGCCTGATTCTCATCTTCCGAGGGACGCGTGGAAGCCGAAACCAGCCCGACCGTTTGCATTTCCACCGCGACCTGCCGCCAGCGGGCGAGATCCATTCCCATTTTTTCGGCGATCTCAGCCTCGGTCGGGATGCGGTCCATCTTCGAAGCGAACTCATGGGTCACGGCGTCGAGCTGCTTGCGGCGCCTGCGCAGATCGCGCGAAGCCCAGTCCATAGCCCGCAGGCTGTCGAGGATTGCCCCTCGGATGCGGTGCTTGGCATAACCGCGAAAGGTAACCTGTTTTTCTGTGCTGTAACGTTCTGCGGCATCGATCAGCCCCAGAATCCCGGCATGCACCAGATCGTCGACATCGACGTGAACCGGAAGGCTCTCATAGACGCGAATGGCGATGGAACGTACCAGCGGCAGGTGCTCCACAATCCGCGCATCGCGCTCTCGACGACTGACTTGCTCCATGGTGAACTGTCTCCCGATCAGGAAAAAGCACGCTGGAAGCCAAGCCGGCCATAATAAGCAAGTAGCTTGTTTTGATGTATTTAATGGAATCTATAAAGCAGAATCTGAATCCGGATGATCCGCTTCGGAACCGGAATCGGCGCGGGATGTTCCGGTATGGGACGTCCAGCCGGCTTTATGCGCAATCAGCGTCTTCAGGATCAGCGCACCGTACAGCAGCAGGACAGCATCGAACATGTTGACGCGTATGCGCGATGCGCCAAGCTCAAGATAAAAAACCTTGCCATACAGAAGCCAGGCGCTCATGGCGATCAAAACCGCATAGGCGGCGAGCGCGCCCATGAGCCGTTTGTTCATCTGCAAAAATCCGGGGACACCACTCTACGCTTTGGAATACTGTTCCAGCTGCTCGTCGGTCTTTTCTTCTTCAGGTTCGTCGTCCAGGAATTCCGGGAGAACGTAGGGGCGGTCCAGCACTTTGAGATCGTCCTGCGTATCTTTGGGAAGAGTCTTGCGCTCTTCCCGCTTCTGGGCCTTTTCCTGCTGCTTTTCCTTCCGCTGCTGTTCCTTCATACGTTTCTTGAAAGACTGCGGTCCACGGCCAGCCATAATGTTCTCCTGACTTTAAGATGTCTGCGCGGGAAGTCGCCACCGGGCGCTCCCCATATTATTCATACGTACTCGAATGACTTTTCGGTTGCTTTCGTGCGCTTCTACGGGCGCGCGAGGCGGGCGAAAGGCCATTTTATCATGACCTCGGCCTGTCCGCCCCGCTCCCTTCAGCGCTGCATATTGTACTTGAAAGTCATCCGCAGCACGATGCGGTCGCCCTTGAATTCTTTTGGCAAGGGCGGTAAAGGGTTAGATGCACTGATCGCGGCCACGGCTGCTTCGTCCAGCGGCCTTGACCCGGTTTGTGAGGAATAGATCACTTTCGTCACCAGTCCGCCCTTGGCGATGCCGAACTCCAGAACCGCCTCGCCCCGCAGCCCTGTCTTTGCCGCCGCGGGATAGACAGCGAACCAATTCCGCCGCACGGCCGCCAGCACCTGGATCAGATACGGACGGAAATCTACCCCCATCGGATCGCTGCGCAGTTCCAGATTCGACTGCGAACGCCCGGGTGAAGCAGGCAGGTTGAGTCCGGCCCCGGCAGGCCCCAGGTCAACTCCGATATCGCCCACCTCCTGACGTCCGCTCACCGCGCCCCCGCTGGTCGCCAGGTCGTGAATCGCCCCTGCCACTGAAGTGTTTGGAAGCGCTATCGCTCCCCCGGGCCCGGCGCCTGGCGGCGGAGGCGGCGGTGCGGCGTTTTCGAAGACGATTTTCGGTTGCTCCACCGGTGGCGCGATCGGCGGAGGCGCGTTCAGCTTCGCAATCTGATCGGACTGGCTGTCGAGCTGGATCTTCGGAGATTCGATCTTCGGCGGCTCCACAAAAACCGGCTTCGGCTCGGCGCGTGCCACCTGCGGAGGTGGTGCCGGAGCCGGGGTCTGCTTCGGCGCTGGCAGAGGTTTCGGCGCTTTGATCTGGGGATGGGGAGCGATGGCCTCGACCGTCAGCTCTTTGCTGATCTTCCCCTTGTTCGGCGCCTTCTGGGTAAGGTCGGTGGGCGTATAGAGATGCGTAATCTGCAGGGGCGGCCGCATCCGCTCTTCGTAAAACCGCGTGTCGTCGTCGGGCCACAACAGAAGCACGGTAAGCAGCACAAGGTGGAAAGCGGCCGAAACAATGGCCGCAGACTTCCAGCGCCGCCAGTCATCGCTGCGGTCGCGTTCGAGAAGAAGATGGATTTCCTCGTCCGTTTCGGGTAAGTCGGCTTTTGGCGGCTCTAAGGTTTCCAATCGAGCGCTTTCTTTGCGAGCGTTTTCTCCACCACGTCCGCGTGCTCCTTGATTTTACCAAGCACCGCGAGCGCTATTTCCAGTGTTTTACGTGCTGTTAAGCCATTCAGTTTCGGCTGATTTCGCGTTTCAACCGCATCCAGAAACGCGTCGAACTGCAGTTTGAGCGGCTCGGCCGGCTCGATCGCAATCTGCTCGAACGCGATGCCCTCCGGACCACCCACCGTAAACGCAGCCGCCGACTGCTTCGCGTAATCCACCGAAATGTACTGCCGCGGCTGGAAAAGCCGCAGCTTCCGTACTTTCTCGGTGGAAACCCGGCTGGCCGTAAGGTTAGCGATGCAGCCGTCGTCGAATTCGAGCCGCACGTTCGCAATATCGACCTTCGGCGAAAGCACCGAAATCCCCGCCGCGCGAATGTCCTTCAGGCTGCCGGCCGCCAGAGCCAGTACGATGTCGAGGTCGTGAATCATCAGGTCCAGCACCACATCGACATCCAGACTCCGCACGGTGAACACGCTCATGCGATGAATTTCAAAGAAGAGCGGCAGCGTGGCCCGCTTCTCGAGTGCAATCACCGCGGGGTTGAAGCGCTCGAGGTGTCCCACCTGGAGAATGCGGCCGTTGTGCTCCGCCGCGTCGACCAGCCGCGTCGGCATCTTCGACCGTGGCGGCAATCGGCTTTTCCACCAGCACGTCGATGCCGGCCTCCAGCAGCGCACAGCCGATTTCCGCGTGCAGCGAAGTCGGCACAGCAAGGATCGCGGCATCCACTTTGCCGATGATTTCGCGATAATCCGTCACATCGGCGCGCGAAGGATCGGTGTCGACGACGAATTTCAACTCGGCCCGAGCGCTCTCCCGCACCACACGCACGTGGTTTTTACCGAAGGACCCCGCCCCGATGACGGCCACCCGCGGACTCATTCGGCGGGTTCCATTCCGAGGATGGCGATGCGGGCGGCATTGGCTTTCGCCAGCAGCTCTTCGCGATCCAGCAGCAGTGTGCGCCCGGCATCGATCGCGAGCGCCGTGGTCTTCGTTTCGATCATGGTTTCGATTGTCTGCGGCCCGATCACCGGCACATCGAACAGCAGATGCCTGCGCCGCGACGACGCCTTCACCAGCGTCAGCCGCTTGCCCTTCCACCAGGCCTGCCGCGCGCCGCAGCATCGCGTCCGTGCCTTCCATCGCCTCCAGCGCCACGCAGGCCCGATCCGCGATCGCCACGCTTTGCCCGAGATCGAGACTCGCCAGCGCATGCGCGATCTTCCGCCCGTAGTCGATGTCGCGCTGCTCGTCCGCATCCGAGCCTGCGTTTCGTGATCGCGCCCGCCGGAGCCAGCAGCGGCTTCAGCAGCAGCGTCGAATCCACCAGCCGAATCCCCTCGTCCTCCAGCACCTTCGCCACCGCGCCGATCAGCGAATCGGTATTCTTGTGCAGCAGCGCGGCCAGCAGCTTCACCAGCCTCCAGTCAGGCCGGATCGACGAAAAAATCTTCGCATGCTTCACCTGCCCGGCCATCATGATCTGCGCGATGCCTTCGCTTTTGCAGATCTCGATCAGCCGGCTCAGTTCGCCCAGCGATACCCAGTAACAGCGCGCCGCCACGCGTTCCACATCCTTCGACGCTTCTTCTTTAATCGCGATGGCGATGGCCTCATCGCCTTGCCGCCGGGCCGTTTCCAGCGCGATCACCGGGAAACGCCCGTTGCCGGCGATGATCCCATACTTCATCCTTTAATGACACCGCGCTGCGACGCCGCGATGAACGCGAGCAGGTCGTCCACTTCGGCGCACGGCTCGACCTCTTGCCTGATCCGCTCCACTGCCTGCGACGTATTCAGCCCGGCGCGCGTCAGCAGCCGGAATGCGGTCTGCAGCGCTTCGATGTTCGTCTTCGGGAACCCGCGCCGCGTCAGCCCGATCGAGTTCGCGCCGAACACCAGAACGTCGGGCTGCGTGCTGGTCAGCGAGTACGGCATCACGTCCTGTTTGATGACGCGTATACGGACCGATGAACGCAGTGCCGCCCGATACGGCAGAACTGATGCACTCCGCTGAACGGGCTGATGTCGGCCCAGTCTTCCACGATCACATGCCCCGCGAGGCCCACGCTGTTGCCCAGAATGACGTGGTTGCCGATGCGGCAGTCATGCGCCACGTGCGTGTAGGTCATGAGCAGGTTGTCGTCGCCGATCTCCGTGAGCAGTCCGCCGCCCTCGGTGCCCCGATGGATAGTGACGAATTCGCGAATCTTATTGCGGCTGCCGATGCGCGTCTGCGCCCGCTCGCCTTTGTACTTCAGGTCCTGCGACGCGACGCCGACGGTCGAGTACGGAAAGAAGATGTTGTCTTCGCCGATGCTGGTCGGGCCCTCGATGAACAGGTTCGCCATAAGGCGCGTGCGTGCGCCGATCTCAACCTCCGCGCCGATGATGCAGAACGGCCCGATTTCCGCTGTCTCGTGGATGCGACGCTTTGGGATCGACGATGGCTGTGGGATGAACCGGCATCTACTCTGTTGCCGTACTGTCGCTCGTGACGCTCTCGGCCTTGTCCTGCAGCTTGCACATGACTTCGGCTTCCGCCACCACCTTGCCATCGACCGTCGCCTTGCCCGCCATTTTCGCCACCGTGCCTTTGCGGCGAATCACGTTCATCTCAATGCGCAGCTGATCGCCAGGTACAACGGGTCTGCGGAAGCGCGCCGCGTCGACCGAAACCAGGAACACAAGCTTCGAGTGCCTGTCCGGAATGCTCTTAAGCACGAGCACCCCCGCCGTCTGCGCCATGGCTTCGACGATGAGCACGCCGGGCATGACTGGAAAGTCGGGAAAGTGGCCCTGAAAGAAGGGTTCGTTGGCCGTGACGTTCTTGATTCCGACGATTTTTTCCGCATCCAGCTCGATGATACGGTCGACCAGCAGAAACGGGTAGCGATGCGGCAGTATCTCCCGGATCTCGTTAATGTCCAATATGGCCATGGAAAGGCCAGTATAACGACAGGGGAGTGGCCTGCCGATTAACAGCTGCGCCGGTCAGCACACTGGTTAGCAAGTTGCCCGTACTTGTGCATGAGCAAGCTTAATCAGGCAAAACGCGACAATATTTCCGACGATCACTACGCATTCCCCAAAGAACAGAAGGAGCCCCTCAACGATGCGGCTCATGTGCGCAATGCGATCGCGCGCTTCGACCAGGTGGAAGGCGTGAGCGATTCCGAACGCGACGAAGCATGGAAGCGCATCCGCAGCGCCGCCAAAAAGTTCGGCGTCGAAATGGAGCGCGACGACTGGCGCGATCTCGCCCACCACGGCAAGCGCACCCGCACCGCCCACTGACCGAGGTACCTATGTCACTCGCAGGAAAACGAATCGCCATTCTCGCCACCCACGGATTCGAACAGTCCGAGCTTCTGGAACCCCGCAAAGCGCTGGAAGGACAAGGCGCCACGACCCAGGTGGTTTCGCCCGAAGCAGGCCGTATCAAAGGTTGGAACAAAAAGGACTGGGGCAAGGAGGTCGCAGTGGATATTCCCCTCGACTCGGCCGATGCAAACGACTTCGACGCGCTGCTGCTCCCCGGAGGCGTGATGAATCCGGACAAACTGCGTACCATTCCCGCAGCCGTGCAGTTCGTGCGGCAATTCTTCGAGGCAAAAAAGCCCGTGGCTGCGATTTGTCACGGTCCCTGGATGCTTGTGGAGGCGGGTGCCGTGCGCGGACGCACGATTACCTCCTGGCCGTCGCTGCAGACGGACATCCGAAACGCCGGCGGCAATTGGGTGGACCAGGAAGTCGTCGTGGATAACGGCGTTATCACCAGCCGCAGACCGGATGACATACCAGCCTTCAACGAAAAGATGATCGAAGAGATCAGCGGCCGTCGCGCCGCGGCCTGATTCCGTCGGGCCTTACTTCTCGGCCTTCGCCGCGTCGGCGAATACCGTCTTCGACATGTTGTTCACCACTTTCGCCTCATTGCGCGCGGTCTCATAGTACGCCGTCTTCAGCAGTTGGTCCTTGCGCCCCAGCAGCGTCTCACGAATCGATTGCTGGACGCGCGGATCGCTCAGATCCCGCTGCCCGGCCGGTTCCTTCGAAATCATCCGCAGTATCCGGTAGCCTTCGCCATCGTGAATGATCGGTGAAAACTGCCCCGGCTGCAGCGACAGCACCATCTTTTTCAACTCCGGACTGGTCTTGTCCATCGATGACTCCGGCAGAAACCCGAGATCGCCGCCATTGGGCGCGGTCACCGGGTCTTCCGAGTAATTCTGCGCCACCATGGCGAAATCCTCACCTTGCCTCAGACGCGTCTCGATAGCCTGAATCTTCCGCTTGGCTTCGTCGTCGTTCTGTGCCTTATCGTTCTTCAGATTGCGAACGTTCGGATCGGGCCGCGGCGTCACCAGAATCTGCGCCATGTGCACCTGCGGCTCCGGCAGATTGAAGCTGCCGCGGTTGGCGTTGTAAAAGCTTGCAACGTCGGCGTCGGTGATGTTGATCTTCGAACTGATGTCCTTGACGAAAAGCTTCTTCACGCTTTCGTCCTTGCGGATGCGCGCCTTCAGCTCATCCAGACGCAGTCCCTGCTGTTGCAGCTGCCTGTCGAACTCTTCCTTCGTGTAGGGCGTCTTCAGTTCGCTGAGGCGCGCGTCGACTTCCGCATCCGTTGCCACCAGCCCCGCCTTCTCGGCGCGCTGCAGCATGAGTTCGTTGTCGATCAGCGAACGCAGCACCTCGAGCCGCCGCAGCTGAACCTGGTCTTCGTTCTCGCCCTCGGCGCGTCCCGGGAACTGCGTCTTGTAAGCTTTGTCGACGTCGGCGTAATAAATCGGGCGGCCGTTCACGGTGGCCGCCACGTCAGGCGATGCCGCGCTCCGGCACCCGATCGCGGCCGCGCAGCAGAGGATAACCGCAGCGGACGCCACGGCGCGAATGTTGTTCATCAACGAATCCCTATTATAGTGAGGTACGCACGAATGAACCTGACACGCTCGCAGCAACTCTTTGAACGCGCCAAACTGTCGATTCCCGGCGGCGTGAATTCGCCGGTCCGCGCTTATCGCAGCGTCGGCGGAACTCCGCCTTTCATCACGCGCGGCCAGGGCTCGCACATCTTCGATGCCGATGGCAACGAGTACGTCGATTATATAGGCTCCTGGGGACCGCTCATCCTCGGTCACCGTCATCCCGCCATTCTTGACGCTCTCAATGAGGCGATGTGTCGCGGGACCAGCTTCGGCGCGCCCACCGAACAGGAGATCGAACTCGCCGAAACCGTCCGCGAGATGGTGCCTTCGATCGAGATGGTGCGCCTCGTCAACTCGGGCACCGAAGCCACCATGAGCGCGCTGCGCGTCGCACGCGGCTTCACCAGACGCGATCTCACCCTCAAGTTCGAAGGCTGCTACCACGGGCACGTCGATTCGCTGCTGGTGAAGGCCGGCTCGGGCGTCGCGACACTCGGTCTGCCGGACTCGCCCGGTGTCCCCAAAGGTTTCAGCGACACCACGCTGACAGCTCCTTTCAACGACATCGCGGCGGTCGAAGCAATCTTCGCGGCGCACAAAGGGAAGATCGCGGCAGTGATCGTCGAGCCGGTATGCGGCAACATGGGATGCATTCCGCCGCTCAGCGGCTTTCTCCAGGCCCTGCGCCGCATCACAGCCGCCGACGATTCCCTCCTGATCTTCGACGAAGTGATGACCGGCTTCCGCGTCGCGCCCGGCGGCGCTCAGCAGATCTACAACATCAAGCCCGACCTCACAACCCTGGGCAAGGTAATCGGCGGCGGGCTTCCGATCGCGGCATACGGCGGCCGCCGCGACATCATGGAACATGTTGCGCCCAGCGGCGCCATCTACCAGGCGGGCACGCTCTCCGGCAATCCGCTCGCCGTCAGCGCCGGCCTCGCCGCCCTGCGCGAGTTGAAAGATCATCCGGAGATCTACGAACGGCTCAACCGGATGACCAGCCTTCTCGCGGCGTCAGCGCCCGACAACATCACAGCCAATCGCGTCGGCTCCATGATGACGTGGTTCTTCACGGATCAGGCGGTGACCGACGCCGCCTCCGCCAGGTTCAGCGACACCTCAAAATTCGGAAAGTTTTTTCACGCTATGCTGGAGCGCGGCGTCTATCTTCCGCCCTCGCAGTACGAGGCGCTTTTCGTCTCCGCGGCTCACTCCGATGCCGACATCGCGCGCACCATCGACGCCGCCCGGGAGAGTTTTGCAATCGCATTGTCATAATTGCGTGCCAGGTTAGAAGGTTCATGCTCGAAACCATCATTGAGGGACGCAACCTCGAAAAGTTCTACGGCGAAGAAGGCTCGCCGCTGATTCAGGTCATTGCGCCGACCAATATTTCGGTCCACGCCGGCGAGATCCTCGCCGTGCTGGGGCCGTCGGGATCGGGCAAGTCGACGCTCCTTCGCATGCTGACCGGCCTTTCGAAACCCTCGAAGGGCGAAGTGCTGTGGCACGGCAAACCAGTCGAGTCGCCCAATGTTTCGATCGTGTTTCAGAGTTTCGCTCTGTTCCCCTGGCTGACCGTGCTGGAAAACGTGGAAGCGCCGCTCAAGGCGCGCGGCGTCGGGGAGATCCAGCGCCGCAAACGCGCGCTGAAGATTCTCGAAACTGTCGGCCTCGATGGTTTCGAAGCGGCCTACCCCAAGGAACTGTCAGGCGGCATGAAACAGCGCGTCGGCTTCGCGCGCGCGCTTGTTGTTGAGCCGGAAGTTCTCTTCATGGACGAGCCTTTCTCCGCGCTCGACGTGCTCACCGCCGAAAACCTCCGCACGGAAACGCTGGAGCTTTGGGCCAACAAATCCATGCCCACGCGCGCGATTTACATCGTTACGCACAACATCGAAGAAGCCGTGCTGCTCGCCGACCGCATCATCGTTCTCGGCAAGAACCCGGGCCGCATCCGCACGGACTTTCAGGTCGTGCTGCCACAGCCGCGCGACCGCAAAGCGCCCGGCTTTCTGCACATCGTCGATTACATCTATAAGGTTCTGACGCAGCCGGACGCCACCACGCAGTTCGCGCCTACCCAGGAGCCAGTCGAAGCCGAGCGGGCCACCGGATCCGCCACCGGCACGCCGCGCGCCAAGTACCCGATGCTCCCCCACGCGCGTCCCGGCGGTATCAGCGGCATGCTCGAAATCCTCTACGACCGAGGCGGGCACGACGATATCTATAAACTCGCCGACGACCTGCTGTTCGAAATCGACGACGTCCTGCCGATCGTCGAAGCCGCCGCCATGCTCGGATTCGTTCACGTATCGGAAGGCGACGTCGAACTGACGCAGGCGGGCCGCGAATACGTTGACGCGGATATCGGCGACCGCAAAGAGATCTTCGGCAAAGCCGCACTCGAACGCGTCACGCTGATCCGCCAGATCCACCGCGCGCTCGAAACCAAATCGAACCACACCCTGCCCGACGAATTCTTCCACGACACCCTCGACGAGCACTTCAGCGAGGAAGAAACCGTGCAGCAGCTCGAAACCGCGATCAACTGGGGACGCTACGCCGGCCTCTTCGACTACGACTCAGCCAGCCACAAGTTCTATATCGCCGAAGAAGAACCGGAGACCGAGAAGGCCACCGCGTGAATCTCGTCGCACCGGGCATTCTGCGCAGGGTTGCATCGGGCAGCGCGTCGTTCGACAGCGCACCGATCAAACGCACCTGGCCATTCGTCGTCGACATACTGGTGTTCGCAGGTGTGCTCGCCGTGTTCTACGGCGTTCTCACCATCGCGCGCTACTGGTTGGGACAAGCCGTGCCGGTTACGGAGATCTCCCGCTCACCCGCCGCCCTTCCGAAGTACGCGTTCTTCTCGCTCGTGCGCATGGGCATCGCCTACTTCCTCAGCCTGATCTTCGCGGTTGTTTACGGCCGTATCGCCGCGTACAACAAAACACTGCAGCCGGTGATGGTCGCGATTCTCGACATTCTGCAGTCGATTCCGGTGCTCAGTTTCCTGCCCGGCGTGATGCTCGCCATGGTTGCCCTGTTCCCCAACAAGCAGGTGGGCGTGGAACTCGGCTCCATCGTACTTATCTTCACCGGCCAGGTCTGGAACATGGCGTTCAGCTTTTACGCGTCGCTCAAATCAATTCCGCGCGAGCTCGCCGAAGCCTCCACCATCTACCGTTTCGGCGCGTGGCAGCGCTTTTTCCAGCTCGAACTTCCCTTCGGAACCATCGGCCTCATCTGGAACTCCATCGTCTCGGTCGCGGGCGGATGGTTCTTCCTGATGGCCTGCGAAATGTTCGTGCTGGGCAAGCGCGATTTCCGCCTGCCGGGCCTCGGTTCCTACCTGCAGACCGCGGCGGGCAACGGCGACACTGGCGCCATGCTCTGGGGACTCGCCGCCATGATCGGTGTCATCATCCTCATCGATCAGATCATCTGGAGGCCGCTCATCCTGTGGTCGAACAAATTCAAGTTCGAGCAGGTGGAAAGCGCGCACACCCCCACATCGCCGCTACTGCATCTGATGCGCAATTCGCACGCCATTCAGGCGCTCCGCGAGAAAACCCTCGAGCCGATGCAGGAACGCGTAAACATGTGGTTCGCACATCATCAGAAGCCGAAGCCCGCAGCCGCCGCACCGCCCGCATGGGCGAGAGGACTCGGCTTTGTAATCGCCGCGGCCGTTCTCCTCGGAATCACCTGGGAACTCGTCCGCGCCATCGCCCTGCTGCGCGGCGTCAACGGCGCTGAATTCGGCACATTGCTGAAGGGCGCGGGCGCGACCTTCCTGCGCGTCAACGCTTCCCTGCTGATCGCCTCCGCCTGGACCATACCCGTCGGCGTCGCCATCGGATTTAACCCGCGCCTCGCACGCATCCTGCAACCGGTCTCGCAGGTCGCCGCGTCAGTCCCCGCCACTGCGCTGTTCCCCGTCCTGTTGCTCGCCATCGTCAGACTGGGCGGTGGACTCGGCGTCGGATCGCTCCTCCTCATGCTCCTCGGCACGCAATGGTACATCCTGTTCAATGTCATTGCGGGCGCCAGTTCGATTCCCACCGACATGAAGGAAGTCGCCAGCCTGTTCCACTTCAGCCGCGCCGATCGCTGGCGCATCGTTATCCTCCCCGGCATTTTTCCGTATCTCGTCACCGGTCTCGTCACCGCATCCGGCGGCGCGTGGAACGCCAGCATTGTCGCCGAGTACTTCCACTTCAGGGATTCCGTGATGTCGACTGTCGGCCTCGGCGCGCAGATCAGCGCCGCCACCGATGCCGGACGCTTCGATACGCTGCTGATGGCCACGATCATTATGGCGACGATGGTGGTCTGCACGAACCGCCTCGTCTGGCGTCCGCTCTATCGCCTGGCCGAGACTAAGTATCGTCTCGATAACTGACCCTATAAACTGGGGAGTTCGTGTATCGTTTTCTCCCCTGGATCGCACTGACGCTGGTCGCGCTCGCCGCGGCCCTCTGGAAGATCGGCGATCACCGTCGTCTGCGCGCGGCGCTGGGTTTCCTCGCCTTGTCGTTTATTGTCTGGGGCACTGAAGCCCTCGGTACGGTGGCCGGATTGAATGTGGCCGCCGCCCAGCAGGTAGCCATCGCACTGGTTGGGCTCGCTGCGGTTCAGGTGATCGCGGGCGCTGTGTTCAATTTCGCAGTGAAGAAGGCGCGCGCGCCGCGGTTCGCGGGCGAGATGGTCGTCATCGCCTGCTACCTCGCGATCGTTGCCCGCCTGCTTTTCAGTCTCGGCGTCAATGTGACCGGACTCTTTGCCACCTCGGCCGTCGCCACCGCTGTTGTCGGCCTCGCCCTGCAGGACATGATGGGCAACATCGCGAGCGGCATCGCGCTCGAATTCGAAAAAGACATCCGCGTCGGGGATTTCGTCCGCGCAGAAAACACCGCCGGAATCGTCGTCCACAAACGTCTTCGCCATACCGAAATCAAAACACCGGATGGCGACGCGGTCATGCTCCCCAACAGTTTTCTGACACGCTCCGCGTTCACGGTGGTCGGCAAAACGCATCGGCTGTTTATCCCGTTCACCATGCCCTATACGATCAATCCGCAGGAACTGATTGATGCCGTGATCCTCGGGCTGCGTTCCTCGCCGATCCCCGACGTCGCAAGCGACCCGCCGCCGTCCTGCCTCGTTCAGGAACTTGCGACCGGACATATCCGCTACGCCGCGATCGTCTGGACAACGAATCCCGCGCGTGAAGCGCTGACTGTTTCCGCCGTGCTCAACCGCATTTTCTTCGCGCTCAAGCGATCCGGTATTCCGGTGAATGAAATCAGCACGCTCATCGAAATGAAGGCTGCGTCGGAAACGGAGGTTACGCCGACGAATCCGGCCGACCTCCTGCGCCGTACGCTGATTTTCCGGCATCTCGATGAACCGGCCCTCTATGAACTCGGCGCCAAACTGCAGCATCTTTCTTTCGCGCCGGGAGAACTGATTGTTCGGCAGGGCGACTCCGGCGATTCGATGTACATCATCACGGCGGGCCAGGTTGCGATCAATTACGCGGGCATGGACAAAGCCGAGACGCAGGTCGCCGTCATAACGGCCGGCGAGTTCTTCGGTGAAGCCTCCCTGCTGACCGGCGAAACGCGCAACTCCAATGCCATGGCGCTGAGCCGCGTGGATTGCTACGAGCTCACGAAAGCCGGCCTGCAGGGCATTCTGGCACGCCATACGGACCTTGCCGAAGACATGTCGGTGGTAATGGCGCACCGGCAGACGCAACTGGCCTCATCGCGCGAGAAGCTCGATGCGGAAACCGCGCGCCTGCGGGAAGCAGAGAATCAGCAGCAATTGCTGACGCGCATTGTAAGATTCTTCGGCCTGAACAGCACCACCGCCTCCGCGTAACGCCGGCGGTCTTGCCGCCGGTGCTTTTATTGCTTTTTCTTCTTTCGCCGCACCGTCTCAACTATCGAAAACTGCAGCTTCCTCTCCAGCGGATCCGCCCGTTCCAGCATCACGCGCACGCGTTCACCGATCGAGAATTCCCGCCGCGTGCGCTGTCCGATGATCTTCCGCACGTTCTCGTGATACGCGTATTGGTCGCCCGGCAGTGTGTCGATCGGCACCAGCCCCTCCACAAACAACTCCGCCAGCTCAACAAAGAGCCCGTAGCGCGCCGCGCTGATGATCAGCCCGTCGAACTCCTCGCCAACCCGGCCCTCCATGAACTTCGCTTTCTTCCACTCCACCAGCTCCCGCTCCGCTTCCGCCGCCCGCCGCTCGGTCAGCGAACACTCATCCGCAATCGACTTCAGCTCGCTCTCGTTCGAATAAACGCGCCCGTCAAGCGACCCCGTCAGCAGCCGGTGCACGATGAGATCCGGATACCGCCGGATCGGCGACGTGAAGTGCGTATAGTGCGTCGCCGCCAGCGCGAAGTGCCCCGCATTCTCCTCGCTGTACCGCGCCTGCTTCAGCGACCGCAGCATCAGATAACTGAGGATTCGCTCCTCCGGCTTGCCTTCGATCTTCGCCACCAGCTTCTGATACGCCCGCGACGACAACTTGATCTCTTTCGGAATCACCACTTCCTTATGTACGGCGCGTCCCCCATCATGTGACGTCCCGCGCTCTTTATAACGATGCCGCGAGACCGGAATGGCGCCGACGCCGAGCGAATAACCGAACTGCGCCGCCACCTCTTCGAATTCCATCACGCCGCTTCGGATCGGGCGTCTCGTGAATGCGATAGATCGACGGCGCGCCCGGTCTGTTCCAGATGCGCCGCTACCGCTTCATTCGCCGCCAGCATGAACTCCTCGATGATGCGGTGCGCAATGTTGCGCGAGCTGCGCGCAATCCCGGTCATGGCGCCGGTTTCGTCGAACTCGATCAGCGGCTCGGGCAGATCGAAGTCGATCGAACCGCGCTTGTCTCGTTTGTGCTGCAGTATCTCCGCCAGCTCGCGCATCAGTTCGAAGCGCTCCACCAGCGGCGCGTAACGCTCCCTTTGCGCCGCATCGCCTTCCAGCAGCAGATGCACATTCGTGTACGTCATGCGCTCGGCGCTGCGAATCACGCCGCGGCAGAATTCGAAGTGCAGCGGCTCGCCGTGCCGGTCGAATTCAATCAGCGCCGACAGCACCAGCCGGTCCGCCTGCGGCACCAGCGAACAGATGTTGGTCGAAAGCTCGAACGGCAGCATCGGCACCGCGCGATCCGGAAAATAAACGCTGGTGCCGCGCAGCCGCGCTTCCTGATCGATCGCGCTTCCCGGCGTCACGTAATGGCTCACATCGGCAATATGCACCTGCAGCGCATAGTGGCCGTTCGGCAGCTTGTCGACAAGCACGGCGTCGTCGAAATCGCGCGCCGTTTCGCCGTCGATGGTAACGATCGGCAGATCGCGGAAATCGCGCCGGCCAGCCAGATCCGAGCGCCGTGATGGTCATCGGCATCGACTGCGCCTGCTCGATCACGTCCGGCGGGAACCGGTTCGGCAGATGATGCTTCCGGATAACGATCTCGACGTCGATACCGAAATCGTCCGGCGATCCCAGAACCTCGATCGACGCGTCCCACCGGCGGCCCTTTGCGGTCGCCGTATTCCAGAATCTCGGCGTTCACGATCATGCCGTCGAGATCAGCTGATGTTCGCAATCTCGATCGGCGCCGGACCGATACGGTCGACCTGCGCCTGCCCCGCGGCCGCCGCGTCGGGGATCGCGAGGTCTTCCGGGATCTCGATCCATTCCGTAAGCCGCTCATCATGCGGCACCACAAACAGGCCTCGCCGATGAATGCGGAACTGCCCGACCACCGTAGGATGCGCGCGCCGCAGGATTCTCACGATCTCCGCCTCGCTGCGTCCCTGCGGACCCAGATGCGTGATGCGCCCGATCACGCGATCGCCGTTCATCGCGCCGAGCGTGTTGTCGCGTCCGATATAAAAGTCACCGGTTACGCCGGGCACGGGCCGGTCCGGAATCAGAAATCCATAGCCGTCGCGATGCACGCTCATGCGTCCCGCCACGAATTCCCGGCTGCGCGATGTCGCAACATAGTGGCCATTTGAAAGCTCCACCAGATCGCCGCGCGCCGCCAGACGTTCGAGCGCTGTTTCGATGGCCGCGCGTTCGTCGCCTTTGATACGCAGTTCTTTGAACAGATGTTTGAGGCCGGTCTTCCCCTGGGGCTGCTTCGCGATATGGGCCAGCAGCGCGGAATCCGTCATAACAACCTATATTAAGAGCCGGATCTCCACCGGGGCCAAACAAACGGCCCACGGTCGCGTCATAATATGAAAACCATGCGTTATCTTTTCTTTCTCGTACCCGCCGCGCTGCTCGTGGCTCAGGCCCCCACACCCGCGACGAAGCAAGCTTCCACACCCAGGGCATTGACCGCAGCCGCCGCGCCGATGAAGAACTTCAAAGAAGTCGGCTCGCCCAGCGCGCCCATCACCATGGAGGTCTACGCGGATTATCAGTGCCCGGCCTGCCGCGCGTTCTTTATGGACGTGCTGCCCTCAGTAACCTCCGAATTCGTGGCCACCGGCAAGGTGCGCCTCATCCATCGCGATTTTCCGCTGCAGATGCACCAGTTCTCCCGGCTCGCGGTCAAGTACGCGAACGCGGCCGGCGAGATAGGCAAGTATGAAGTCGTGTCGAACCAGCTGTTCGCGACGCAGCCGGAGTGGGAGCAGAACGGCAACATCGACGCACAGCTTTTGAAGGTTCTTTCCCCCGCCGACCTCGAGAAGATCAAGACGATCATGAAGACCGACACGCATCTCGACGACACGGTCACCAAAGACGTCGCCATGGGCAATCAGGATCGCCTGACGCAGACGCCGACTATCGTGATCGTTGCCAAAGGCAAGCGTGACGTGATCGGCGGCGGCGTCGCCTACCCGATTCTCAAGGCTTACCTGAATCAGAAGCTCGGACAATGAGACGCTGGCGCTGGCTGATAATCGCCGGCCGGCTGGGACTCGCCGCGATATTTCTGTGGGCCGGAATCGCCAAAGTTCGCGAACCATGGCTGCAGTTTGCGGTTTCCATCTCTGAGTTCAAAGTCGTACCGGAAACCTGGCTTGAGCCGATCGCCCGCATACTGCCGTGGGTTGAGATTGCACTCGGCGTCGTCCTGATTCCCGGCATCCTCGCGCGCTGGTTCTCGTTGATTACCACCGGCATGCTGGCTTGGTTTCTCTTCATCGGAATCCGCGCGAAAGTGCTGGGCTACACAGTCGATTGCGGATGCTTCGGCTCCGGACACGGCTCCATCGACGCGATGTGGTTCGTCGAACACGCAGCGATGCTGCTGCTCGGAGCAGGCGTCACCGTGGGCGAATTTCTGCACAGGCGCGCGCCGCGGCGGATCGCGCAACCGGAACCTGCTCTGCATTAGATTTTAGTGGGGCCAGGCATTCCTGCCGCCGGGCTTCTGCCCGGCGCGGAGCTTTACGCATCCCCGTTCCGTGGATTCGCCCCGCGGTTAGCCGCTGACCGCTTCCACCTTCGCCTTCAGATTCGCCACGCCCGCCGTATAGCGCGCGTCTGACACCGCGAACGCCACCGCATCTTCCATCCAGTCGTGCCAGACGCCGTCAGGATCGTGCGATGCCGCCGTAACCGTGTAGTCTCCGGGGCAAAGATCGCACTCGAACCCGTACCTCACCTGCAGTATCGTGCCGCTCTCCACCGGACCGAGCTTCAGCTTTTCAAGTTCGGTGTTGGTTCCGTAAACATGCAGCCCGATGCGCGTGCGTATCATGATTCCCACTACCGGATCGGCCACCCATTCGGAAAACCGCACTGTAATCCGGATCGCCACGGACTCGCCGCTGCGAAAGACCGTCGTGCTGTCTCCGTTCTCGCCCAGCAGTTCGATTTTTTCGATTGCGGCGCGGCCGTCGCCCGTGCGCATCGTCGGCGAAAGCCGGGGAAGCTGATGCTCGCCGGACGCGCGCAGCGCCTGCGCCACGTGGCGGCGGTATTGTTCCAGCACTTCACCGGGATCGCCGCGCGCTGCCAGCGCCCCGTCGCGAATCCACCAGATTTCATCCGCGCAGCTTTCGAGCAGCGCCTCGTCGTGCGAGATCAGCGCGATGGTGGCGCCCGCCCGCCGCAGCGCCACCAGGCGCGACACGGCTTTCGATTTCGCGACGGACGAAGACCGCGACAAAGCGTGGTCCAGAACAAAATTGCCCGGCGCATCCGGCATCGGGTCGCCCGCCCGGAGCACGGTCGCCTTCGGCAGCGTCAGCGCGCTCGCTCCCTCGTCGATAATGCCGATGATGCTTCCGTCGGGCGCAGTTACCTTCAGGTCACTGAACAGGATCATGCTGTATTGAATCTCGCAAGCTGTTATTGTGCCAGTGCGGTCTCGAAGCTGCGCAGTGCCGCCTGTCCGAACAGCATGATCAGCACCTCGGCCAGAGAGCTGGGCTGGTTCAGAAAAGCGCGAATTTCGCGGATGGCGATCGCCGCCGCTTCGTCGACAGGATACCCGTATACGCCGGTGCTGATGGCAGGAAAGGCAATGGTCTTCAGATCGCGTTCCGCCGCCAAACCGAGACATTCGCGGTAGCACGACGCCAGCAGACTCGGCTCACCCTCTGCCCCGCCCCTGTATACAGGCCCCACCGCGTGAAAGATGTATGTTGCGCTGAGCCTGCCCGCTTTGGTCACCACCGCATGTCCGGTCTCACAGCGTCCGATCTTCTTCCGGATTTCCGCCAGTTCGTCCATCACACTCGGCCCCGCCGCGCGATGGATCGCTCCGTCCACGCCGCCTCCGCCCGCCAGAGCTGCGTTCGCGGCGTTGACTATAGCGTCGGCTTTGACGCGGGTGATATCGCCTTCCTCGAGGCGCAGCACCTTACCCGTGGCCGAGGTCCAGCGAGTCATTGTCTTCTCTTTCGCGCACGACGGACCGTCGGCCTGTGCGCTCATCCAAATCCTACCCTGAACCCTGTGGCACAATGAAAAACCGTCTACATGGCGATCGACTGGTTCCCCCTCTGGCTGAGTCTCGAAGTAGCGGTTCTGGCCACGTTGATCTCACTACTGCTCGGCATCTGGCTGGCGTGGCTGCTCGCCAACCGGAATTTCCGCGGCAAGGATGTTCTCGACGCCATCGCCACGCTGCCCCTGGCATTGCCTCCCACGGTGCTCGGCTATTATCTGCTCGTGGTCATCGGTCGTGCCGGCTGGATCGGCCAGGCGTGGGAGAAGCTTACCGGAACTTCCCTGGTATTCACCTGGCGGGCCGCGGTCATCGCATCCACATTGCATGCCATTCCCCTGCTCGTGAAATCGTCGCGTGCGGCGCTCGAGAACGTGGATCGCGCTTACGAAAAGGCCGCGCGCAGCCTGGGCGCTTCGGAATGGCGGTTGTTCTGGAGGGTGAGCATCCCGCTCGCGCGTCGTCCCATCGCCGCCGCTGCCGCTCTTGCCTTCGCGCGCTCCATGGGCGATTTCGGCGCCACCCTGATGATCGCCGGCGACATCCCCGGCCGCACCCAGACCGCCGCCATAGCCATCTACGATGCGGTCGAGTCAGGCAACACGCTTCTGGCGCGTGTCCTGGTCATCGTCATTTCGATCGTGACGGCGGCTATCGTTTACCTGTCGAACAAGCTGGAACAGCGGCGCGCATGATCAAAGTAAATTTCAGTAAGCGATTTCCGCCCGGCCCCGAATCAGCCGGCTTCCATCTGAGCGTCGAACTCGAAGCGGAGCCCGGCGTGACCGCTCTCTACGGTCCGAGCGGTTCGGGAAAAACACTCACGCTCGATTCCATCGCCGGCTTCATCGCGCCCGACACCGGCCGCATCCTGCTCGACGACCGCATCCTTTTCGACGCCGGATCCGGCGTCAATCTCACCCCTCAGCAGCGCGGATGCGGCTACGTGTTCCAGAACTACGCGCTCTTTCCGCACATGACCCTGCGCGAAAATCTGGCATTCGCGGCACACGCGCTTCCCCGCCTCGAACGCCATCGCCGCATCGCCGAGCAGCTCGATCGTTTCAAGCTCACAGACATGGCGGGCCGTTATCCGCACGAACTTTCCGGCGGTCAGAAACAGCGCGGTTCCATCGCGCGCGCGCTGATTTCGAGCCCCCGCATCGTTCTCCTCGACGAGCCCGGGCGCGGCCTCGATGCCGTTCTTCGCGCCGACTTGTACGCCCTGATCCTGGAACTGAAAAGCGCATTGCAGGTTCCCGTCCTGCTCGTCACCCACGACCCGGAGGAGTGCTGCACGCTCGCCGACCGCGTTCTGGTTTATGATGCCGGGCGCATCGTCCATCGCGGTTCTCCCGCCGAACTCCTGCGCCATCCGGGAACCGCCGCCGTGGCCCGGCTGCTGGGCGGATTCACCATCCATGAGGCCGAGGTCATCGCGCTCGATCCCGCCCGTCAGACCAGCCGCCTCCGCTTTCTCAACGAAGAAATCTCCGGCCCTCACCTGCGTGGCGTTTTCAAAGGCGACCGCGTGACTCTGTGCACCCGCCCCGAGGAACTCACCGTCCGCCACGAGCCCGGCGACAATCGTATCCGCGGCGACATTAGCCGGCTCATCGAGCGGCCGCAGTCCATTCGCGCCGAGTTCACCAACAGCCTCAGCGTCGACGTTCCCCGCGATATCTGGCGTTCCCTCGAAGATACAGCCAGGCGAACCGGATGGTGGATCGAAGTTCCGCCGTCAAGCCTGCGGCAGCTCAGCGGCAGTGTCTCCGCCGCCGAGTGACTAAACTGGAGTTTGATACTTGCTGCGGCATTCCTCACCTTTACCCTGTTCGGTGGAGGCGGCTCTGTAAACTTTGACAAACTCAAACCTGGCACCTTCCCGCCCTGGTGGACCCGGACGTCCACTATACCGGCGGATCCGGCGCGTTGGGAAATCGTGCTCGACAAAACCGCTCCCAGCCGCGGCAACGTTTTTTCCGAGCTGTCCGGACTGACCAGAGACGCGGAGTTTTCCCTTGCAGTTTACGACAAAGTCATCTGCCGCGACGGCGATCTCACCGTGAAATTCAAGATCATTCCCAACGCCCGGCGCCCCAAAGCCGCGGGCATCATCTGGCGCTACCAGGATCAACAGAACTACTATCTGCTCGAGTTTGCCGTGGACGGGCGCAGCATCGTCCTCTATCACGTGCAGAATGGGCATATGCACCCCGTTCCCGTGCTGCACGGCCGTCCCGGCGAAGTCGGCGTCTCGCACGAGCTCCGGACCGGCCAGTGGTATGAAACCAAAGTGGTCTTCCGCGGCGACCGTTTCAAAGTTCTGTTTGACAACCGCGAGCTTTTCGACGCCATCGACGATTCACTGCTCACGCCCGGCAAGACAGGCCTCTGGACCCGTGGCGGAACCGTGGCCTCCTTCGACGACTACCGGATCGACCGCAAGAGCTGATTTCCCTCAAGCGCCGCGATTCCTTTTTCACCCGTCCGGTAATACCTTTCAGACATGGACCGCGAGAAGGCAATCCTGCGGCTTTTCGACGAACACCATCTTCCGCTCTTCCGTTTCGCGTGGCGCCTGACGGGCTCGAACGCGGACGCGGAGGACATCGTGCAGGACTGCTTCCTGGCCCTGCTGCGCCCGGACTGCGGATTCGATCCGGCGCGTGCGGCGATCCGCACGTATCTGTTCGGTGCGGTTCGCAATCAATGGCTGAAGCGGGCGCGGCGGCCGCAAGAGCAGGCGGAGTCCGACCCGGCCGATCATCGCACGCCGGAATCCGAAGCGCAGCGCGGTCAGGTGGCAGCCGCGGTCGCGAACGCCATCGCCGCCCTTCCGGACACGCAGCGCGAGGTCCTGATACTGGCGCACTACGAACAGCTGTCTCTCGCCGAAATCGCCGAGATCACGCAGCTGGAGATCGGAGCGGTGAAGTCGCGGCTGCAGAGGGCGCGCATCGCGTTACGGGAAACTTTGGCGGCTTATGCGCCGCAGACGGAGCGAGTCCTATGAACGATACCGAACTCGATCGATTGCTGAATACTTGGGAAGCTCCCGCGCCTCCCGAATCGATGCGGCAGCGTCTCAAGGCGCGCTTCCCGCGTGCCGAACGGCAGGGATTCGCCCGCTCCCTGAGGTGGGCGCTGGTGGGTCTCTGCTCCCTCGGGTTGACGATCGCGATTGCGCAGACCGGCGAGAGTCACGGGGACGCCGTGATGCGACACCTGAACCACATATACGAAGGTCTTGTGATGATGGTTGACTCGCATCGCGCTGCTTTCGTGAGGAATGCGATGAGACAGTCCGAGCCTAAGGTTTACGTGGACGGTCATACAGGCGCCACGTTGGAGTATCGCGGTGGCGCAAGCCTGTGGGTACACGTGCCCGGAGATGGGGTCTACATCGCCATATTCGTTCGATACGTGGATCATTTCTCCCAGGGCCGCGGGCTTCAGCTGGTTGAAGCCGGCCGTGTTCATGACAATGTCGTCGAGTTCCAGGCGGCCGGCAAACAGTTTCGCATCGAGTGCAACCGGTCGATTATCGATGGAGAACTTCCGGTTTTCGTCTCGCGCCAGCCGGAATAATGATCCTCAAAATTAAATGCGAACCCGCCACGCGTCTCATACGTTACGATCAACAAGGAGCAACTTTATGCGGCAAATCACTCTTGTCATGGGTTTACTCGTGTGCGGCGGCGCCTTTGCAGGTAATGCCTTCGCTGTCGATCCGCGGCTGATGAATCTGGTGATGCCGGAAGCAAAAGTGCTGGCAGGCGCCAACATCACGAGCACCGCCTCCAGTCCCACCGCACAGTTCCTGATTACAAAGTTCGGCGGCATTCAGTTGCCCACGGGACCGCTGGCCACGCTTGGCTTCAATCCCCTGCAGGACGTAACTGAGATCCTGGCCGCAACTTCCGCGAACCAGGCAAGCCCGGACGGCCTGATCCTCGCAGCCGGCACGTTCCCCGTGGATAAGATCACTGCGCTCGCCACCTCAGCCTCAAACACAAAGTGGCAGGTAAGCACCTACGGCGGGGCAACTTTGCTCACCTTCACCACAAAGGACAAAACGAATGCGATCGCTTTCCCGAACAGTTCCGTTCTCATCGCCGGCAGTCTGGCTTCGGTGAAAGCTGCCATCGATCGCAGCACTGGCGCCAATTCCATCGACCCGACCCTCGCTCTCGCCGTAAACAACCTCAGCAGCACGGAAGACGAATGGCTGGTCAGCTCTGCTTCCGTGGCGTCGCTGATTCCTTCTCAGGCCAACACGACTGCATCGGCCACGGGCCCGCTCGCGCAGGTCCTTCCCCTCCTGCAGAGCATCCAGGGTTTTAGCGGCGGCGTGAAGTTCGGCGACCCAGTCGCGCTGACCGCCCAGGCAGTGGAAAACAGCCCGCAGAACGCCGGCGCCCTCACCGCGGTTATCAAGCTCGGTCTGTTGATGGTCGGAGGCATTTCCTCCAATCAGTCCGCCAATCAGGAGCTTGCGGGATTCGTGCAAATTCTGCAGAATACGCAGGTTACGACTGACGGTTCGAACGTGAATCTGTCGCTGTCCGTACCCGAAGCGCAGGTTGAAACACTGCTGAAGAACGTGCGTCCGGCCGGCGTTGCGGTTCAGCATCCGCCCGTGGCGCGCAGCAATTAGCACCCCGTATTGAACCGTACGCCGCGCAAAACGGCAACGGATTTGCAATAGTCCGGACGGTGACGCTTTCACGCGCCGTCCGCATCTTTCTTTGGGTAGCCGGGCTCATCGTCGTCAGCTTGGCGGTGACTGTTGCGATCCTCGTCGCCCGTTTTCAGCCGGTCGCCCGCGACTATATCGTGACTGCTCTTCGGGAGCGCTACAAAAGCGACGTTCAGCTGGGCAATCTGCAGATCACTCTTTTCCCCGCTGTCCATGCAGTCGGCGACAATTTGGTGCTGCGCCTCGCCGATCGCCCCGGCGCGCCGCCGATGATCGCGATTCGCCGCTTCACCATCGATGCGCAGCTGACTGGCTTCTTTTCTCATCCGAAACGCATCGATCGTGTGCGACTCGAAGGTCTGCGCATCCATATCCCGCCGAAAAGTCCGGACGCCGGTCACAGCAGCCCCATCACGCCCTTCGTGCTGGAGGAAGTTGTCGCCGATGGAACCACCCTCGAGACCCTCCCGGCAGATCCGAAAAAGGATCCTCTCACTTTCGCCATCCACAAACTCACGCTTCACTCCGTCGGACCCGGGCGGCCCATGACATTCCGCGCGGAACTCGACAACGCCAAACCTCCCGGCCTTATTCACAGCAGTGGAAACTTCGGCCCATGGGATCAGGACGAGCCTGGCGACACTGCTGTCAATGGCAAATACACGTTCAGCAATGCGGACCTTTCGGTTTTTAAAGGCATTCGAGGCACGCTTGCATCCACCGGCGACTACCGCGGACACCTCAATCGCATCGATGTCCACGGCGTCACCGACGTGCCCGCGTTCTCTCTCACCACCGGCGGGCGCGCCCTTCCCCTCCACACCGAGTTCGACGCCACCGTCGACGGCACGAGCGGTGACACAACACTTCACCCGGTTCGCGCCCTCCTCGGCCGTTCCGCGTTCGAAGTCCGCGGATCGATCGAACGTCACGCACTCGAAACTCACAAACAGATCGATCTCGCAGCACGCACGAACAGCGCTGCCATTGAGGATTTCCTGCGCCTTTCAATTTCCGGCGCCGCGCCCATGAAAGGCCGGATCGGATTCGACACCAAAGTCAGGATCCCTCCCGGAGAGACGCCGGTTATCGAGCGCATTCAGCTTGCCGGCACGTTCACGCTGCGCGGCGTTACTTTCACCAGCGCACAGGTGCAGCAGAAAATCGCCAGTCTCAGCCATCATGCTCAGGGCCAGCCGAAAGACACCGATGTTACCGGCGTTCTGGCGCAGTTCGCCGGACGCTTCTCCCTGCGCGACGGCGTCCTGACTCTGCCTCAGCTGAGCTTTGCCGTTCCCGGCGCCAACGTTACGCTCGACGGCACGTACAAACTTCAGTCCGGTGATATCGATTTTCGCGGAACAGCGAAACTTGACGCGACGATTTCTCAGATGACCACCGGCGTGAAGCGTGTTCTGCTGAAGCCGCTCGACCCGTTGTTCCGCCGCGACGGCGCAGGCACAGTGTTGC
The DNA here is from genome assembly GCA_963709215.1 of Terriglobia bacterium. GTDB lineage: Bacteria > Acidobacteriota > Terriglobia > Bryobacterales > Bryobacteraceae > BOG-234. The sequence goes on from CAVPVO010000003.1 coordinate 610,280, forward strand.
CCATCACAATTACGGGAACGCGCGCCAGCCCGTCATTTCACGTCGAAATCGGCCGCGCTCTGAAGCGGGACGCGCCGCGCTGACCGCGCTCTATCGTCCGCGCGGAACCATCGCTGCGGGCGCGGGCCGTGCACCGGCTCCAGCCGCTGCCGTGATCGGCGTCGGACCGGCTGCTCCGTTCACCGGCTCCGGTTTGATCAGACCCAGCGCCTTGCGCAGTTCCGTGTCGATGCTCTGCCGGATATCCGGATTGTCCTTCAGGAACTGGCGCGCGTTCTCGCGGCCCTGGCCGATGCGCTCGCCCTTGTAGCTGAACCACGACCCGCTCTTCTCGATGACGTTGTGCTGCACGCCGAGATCGATCATCTCGCCTTCCTTCGAAATGCCCTCGCCGTAGACGATGTCGAATTCGGCTTCGCGGAACGGCGACGCCAGCTTGTTCTTCACGACTTTGACCTTGGTGCGGTTGCCGACCACCGCCTCGCCGTCCTTGATCGCGGCAATGCGCCGGATATCGATGCGCACCGAAGAATAGAACTTCAGCGCGCGGCCGCCCGTGGTGGTTTCCGGGCTGCCGAACATCACGCCGATCTTCTCGCGAATCTGGTTGATGAAGATCAGGCAGGTTTTCGATTTCGAAACCACGCCGGTGAGCTTGCGCAGCGCCTGCGACATCAGCCGCGCCTGCAGGCCCATGTGCGAATCGCCCATTTCGCCGTCGAGTTCGGCTTTGGGAACCAGCGCGGCTACCGAATCCACCACCAGCACGTCGATCGAGCCCGAAGCGATCAGCGCGCCCGTGATTTCGAGCGCCTGCTCGCCATAATCGGGCTGCGACACCAGCAGATTATCGACATCCACGCCCAGTTTGCGCGCATAAGTCGGATCGAGCGCGTGCTCGACGTCGATGAACGCCGCCATGCCGCCCTTTCTTCTGCGATTCGGCGATCACCTGCAGCGCGATGGTCGTTTTGCCCGACGATTCAGGCCCGTAGATTTCGCAGATGCGTCCGCGCGGAAATCCGCCCGTCCCGAGCGCCGCATCGAGCGCGATGGAACCGGTCGAAATCACCGAGACCGGGACGATGGCGTCCTTCGATCCGAGCCGCAGGATCGAGCCCTTTCCGAACTGCTTTTCGATCTGACCGAGGGTCTGTTCCAGTGCGCGCGCGCGTTCTTTTTCATCCATCATGAGTCAGCTCCTGTACGCGAACAAAATGCGAACAAAAGGCGAAAGTTACTAGTTTCAGAGTATACCAGCAAAATGTTTTCTGTCTCTATTCAATCCGGTAATTCGGCGCTTCTTTGGTGATGATCACGTCGTGCACGTGGCTCTCGCGCAGTCCGGCCGGCGAGACGCGGATGAACCGCGCTTCGGCCTGCATCTGCGCGGATGGTGCGGCAGCCGCAATAGCCCATGCCGGCCTTGACGCCCGCCTACCAGCTGATAAACCAGATCGGCCAGCGGGCCTTTCGACGCCACGCGGCCTTCGATGCCTTCGGGAACCAGCTTCTGCGTGGGATCGAGCGCATAGCGGTCGGTGCTGCCGGCCGCCATGGCGCCCAGCGAGCCCATGCCCCGATAGGTCTTGAACGTGCGGCCCTGATAGAGGATCGTTTCGCCGGGGCTTTCGTCGGTGCCGGCCAGCAGGCTGCCGATCATCACGCAATCCGCGCCCGCCGCGATGGCCTTGGTGATGTCGCCGGAAAACTTGATGCCGCCATCGGCGATCAGCGGGATATCCGCATCCCGCGCCGCCCGGCTGCATTCGGCAATCGCGGTGAGCTGCGGAACGCCCGCGCCGGAAACGATGCGCGTGGTGCAGATCGAGCCGGGCCCGATGCCCACTTTGATGCCGTCCACGCCCAGCCCGATCAGCTCGCAGCGCCGCCTTCGTACGTGCCCACGTTGCCGACGATGAGCTGGACGTCGGGCAGCGCCTTCTTGATCGCCTTGACCGCCTCGATCACGCGCAGGCTGTGCGCGTGCGCGGTGTCGATGGCAAGCACGTCCACCTTGCGGCGTCACCAGTTCCTGCGCGCGTTCGAGAAAATCGCCGGTGGCGCCGATGGCCGCGCCCACGCGCAGGCGGCCCTGCTCGTCTTTGGCGGCGTTGGGATATTTCAGCTTCTTCTGAATGTCCTTGACGGTGATCAGGCCCTTGAGGTAGTACTGATCGTCGACCACGAGCAGCTTCTCCACGCGGTGCCGATGCAGAATTTCCTCCGCTTCGTCGAGCGTGGTGCCGACCGGAACGGTGATGAGGTTGTCCTTCGTCATCACGTCCGAGATCGGCAGATCGAAGCGCGATTCGAAGCGCAGATCGCGATTGGTGAGAATGCCGACCAGCTTGCCGTCGTGCGTGACCGGAACGCCGGAGATGCGATAGCGCTCCATCAGCGCCAGCGCGTCGGAGATTTTCTTGTCGGGCCCGATCGTGATCGGGTCGACGATCATGCCGCTTTCACTGCGCTTGACGCGATCGACCTCTTCGGCCTGCCGGTCGATCGACATGTTGCGATGGATGAAACCAATGCCGCCCTGCTGCGCGAGCGCGATGGCGAGATGGGATTCGGTAACGGTATCCATCGCCGAACTGACGATGGGAATGTTCAGCGGGATTGCGCGGGTTAGCCTGGTTCTGGTGTCCGCCTCGGCCGGAAGAACTTCGCTGCGGGCGGGTACGAGAAGCACATCATCGAAGGTGAGCCCCTCGGGGATCGCGTCCTGGATCATTATTAGTAATCCAGTTTAGCTCGTCCCCCGATTTCTGCAGCGGCGCTTAATCGCCGCTTAATGCAGGAATCCGAGCATCCACGCGATGATGAGGATCAGCACGATCGTGCCCACACCTATGCCGGCGCCGCCGCCGTAGCCCCATCTTCCGTATCCGTAGTAACCTCCGCCGCCGGCAAACAGAATGAGTAAAACGATTAGCAAAATCAGCATGGTGGTGTTCCCTCCCGGAGTTCGTCATGTTCCTCGCCGCCCGTGGCGGCTCGCTTGAGTTTGTGTCCCTGCTCGATCAGCTCGTCACCCGCCCTGAGCGCGGCATCTCTCGCTTTATCCCGGACTTTCGCGCCGGATTCGCTTGCGCTGTCGGCAACACTGTCCACCGCATCCTTGAGATGTTGCGCCGCGTGATCGATCCCACGTTTGATATCTTCCCTGTCGATAGGCATAACGCTCCTTCGCGTGTATGACGGGCACGTCGTGCGCCTATGTGAGGGCGAATACTTACTCGCCCGGGCTCGAGTGCTTCGAGGCGGCTCTCCAGTTGGGGGATGACGGCGAGGTCCTTCGGACTCCCGCCGCACGTTTGGAGCTGATCAAAGCTTCCAGACCAAGGACGGGTACCGGTCACTCAAATAATTCGATTTCCCTCGACTGAGCCTTAACTGCATCCCATCCTCCGACACCGGCTACTTCGGCCAGCAAATCGATATCAGCCAGTTCGGTCTTCAGTGTGAGCACGGTGGAGTTGCGCAGGATCGTCTCGTCCCAAACGAAGGGCAACTCAGGGGGAAAACCGCGCGGCCTCGGATGAAATGGGGCGAGGGCAGAAACTAAACCGCTAAGGTTTGAATTGCTGCGCGAAGAACCTGGATTGCCCTGGCGAACCGCTTCAGGTCCGTCTACGTCGCGCAGCGCCTCGATACTTCGAGCTTCCTGCCTCGTTCGGCGGGCGTCAAACGCAAGTGCTCGATCAGCAGCGTCAGATCGACCCCATAGTTCTCCGCCGCTTCAATCCTGCTGCCGGGCGCTGGATTTCGCAGACATTCTTCCGCGCGCAAGTTGCTCGGAGCTAAATGGTTAACCCTTCATCACACTTCGATTCCAGCAGGCTGCTGAAAAACGCTTCTTGCCACTCCCTTACGGTCGCGGTTCGGAAAAGCAGGTGCTGATTGCGCGCGTCAGCAAGCGGCAACGAAAAGAGCCTTTTCAGCAGCCTGCTAGTCTTCGTCCGCCGTATCCCCGACCTTCAGCACCGCCAGGAACGCTTCCTGCGGGATATCCACGCGGCCCACGCGCTTCATCCGCTTCTTGCCTTCCTTCTGCTTTTCGAGCAGCTTGCGTTTGCGCGAGATGTCGCCGCCGTAGCACTTCGCGAGCACGTTCTTGCGCATCGCCGAAATCGTTTCGCGCGCGATGATCTTGGTCCCGATCGCCGCCTGCAGCGCAATCTCGAACATCTGCCGCGGGATCAGCTTGCGCATGCGCTCGATCAGCATCTTGCCGCGCTCGTAGGCGAAATCGCGGTGCACGATCATCGACAGCGCATCCACCGGTTCGCCCGCGATCAGCACATCCAGCCGCACCATCGGCGAAACCCGGTATCCGGCCAGATGGTAATCGAGCGATGCATAGCCGCGCGACGCGCTCTTCAGCCGGTCGTAGAAATCGAGCACGATTTCGTTCAGCGGCATTTCGTACACCAGCATCACGCGGCCCGGCGCCGATGTATTCGAACTTCTTCTGCACGCCGCGCTTTTCTTCCAGCAGCGCCAGAATGCCGCCGAGATACTCTTCGCGCGTGATCACGGTGGCGTCGATGATCGGCTCTTCGATCTGTCTGAATCTCCGTGGGATTGGGAAACTTGGTCGGATTATCGACTTCGATCACTTCATCCCGCGTGTTCGTGATGCGATAGCGCACGCCCGGCGCGGTCGTGATCAGGTCGATATTGAACTCGCGCTCGAGCCGCTCCTGCACGATTTCCAGATGCAGCAGACCCAGAAATCCGCAGCGAAAACCGAAGCCGAGCGCGACGGAATTCTCCGGTTCGAAGCTCATCGCGCTGTCGTTGAGCCGCAGCTTTTCGAGAGCATCGCGCAGCAGGCCGTGCTCGTGCGATTCCACCGGATAAAGCCCCGCGAAGACCATCGGCTTGATCTCTTCGAACCCGGGCAGCGGCTCCGCGGCCGGATTCGCCGCGTCGGTAATCGTGTCGCCGATCTGCGCGTCCGCCACGTTCTTGATGTTGGCGTAGATGTAGCCGACTTCGCCCGCCACCAGTTCCGGCAGCGGAATCGCTTTGGGCGACTGGTAGCCCAGCCCTTCCACATCGAACTGCTCGCCGTTCGACCACAGCTTGATTTTCTGCCCCAGCGCGATCTTGCCATCGATGATACGCGCCAGAATGATCACGCCGCGATAGGCATCGAACCACGAATCGAAAATCAGCGCGCGCAGCGGCGCGTCGGGATTCGCCGCGCGGCGGCGGCACGCGCTTCACGATCGCTTCCAGCGTTTCGTGAATGCCGATGCCCTGCTTGGCGCTCACCAGCAGCGCGTCGCTGGCATCGAGGCCGATCACTTCTTCGATCTGTTCCCGAATGCGCTCCGGCTCGGCGGCCGGCAGATCGATCTTATTGATGACCGGAATAATTTCGAGATTGTGGTGCAGCGCAAGGTAAGTATTGGCGAGCGTCTGCGCTTCCACGCCCTGCGACGCATCCACCACCAGCAGCGCGCCTTCGCACGCCTGCAGACTGCGCGAAACCTCGTAGGAAAAATCCACGTGGCCCGGCGTATCGATCAGATTCAGCTGATACAGATTGCCGTCGTCGGCCTTGTAATCGAGCCGTACCGCGTGCGCTTTGATCGTGATGCCGCGCTCGCGCTCGAGGTCCATCGAGTCGAGCACCTGCGCCATCATTTCGCGCTGGGAAAGCGCGCCGGTGGTCTCGAGAAGACGGTCCGCCAGCGTGCTTTTGCCGTGATCGATATGCGCAATGATGGAGAAATTCCGAATGAATTCGGGGACCATGCGGTAAGATGGGGCTGAACCCCGATTATCCCATATGTCGTTTCAATTCCTCTCTTTCGAGCCGGATACGGACGGGCTTGCGCTCATCACGATCCGCCGCGAAGAGAAGCGGAACGCGCTGAATCGGGCTCTGATTTCGGAATTAGGCGAGGCTTTTCGCATCGCCGCCGCTGACCCCTCGGTAAAGGCTCTGATCCTCACCGGCGCCGGTGAAAAAGCCTTCGTGGCAGGCGCGGACATCGCTGAGATCGCCCAATTGAACGCACACGAAGCGGAGCAATCGTCGCGCTATGGCCAGGAGATTTTTCGCCTGCTCGAGACCTTGCGCAAACCATCTGTCGCCGCGATCAATGGATTCGCCCTCGGCGGCGGACTCGAACTGGCGATGTGCTGCACCATCCGCATTGCCTCGCCCGACGCAAAGCTCGGGCAGCCCGAAGTGAAGCTCGGCATCGTGCCTGGCTACGGCGCAACGCAGCGCCTGCCGCGACTGGTCGGACGCGGCCGCGCACTCGAACTGCTGCTTTCGGGCGAACCGATCGACGCCGCTGAAGCCCACCGCATCGGACTTGTGAACGCTGTCGCACCCGCTGTGGACAAAGAAGCTCTCATCGAAACTGCAAAACAGTGGGCGCGCAAAGTTGTCGCCAACGGACCGCTGGCCGTTGCGCTGACTATGGAATCGGTCGATACCGGCCTCGATGGCGGACTAGACGCGGGTCTCCGCTTCGAGTCCATGGCCTTCGGCCTCACCGCGGCATCGGAAGACCGGCGCGAAGGCACGGCCGCGTTCCTCGAAAAACGAAAAGCGGTTTTCACCGGCCGATGAGCGCGAGGCGCGAATCATGAGAAAACGATGAGCGAGCACACACAAGCCGGCTTCGCAGACGACCTCAGCGCCGCCGGATTCCGCTTCGCCATCGTCGTCAGCCGCTTCAACGGCTTTGTCACGGAACCTTTGCTCGCGGGCGCGCTGGACGCGCTCAAAAAGCACGGTGCGGATGTGGATCAGGTCGACATCATCCGCGTGCCCGGCGCATGGGAACTGCCGATTGCCGCGCGCGCTCTTGCCGCCGCGAACAAGCCCGACGCCATCATCTGCCTCGGCGCTGTCATCCGCGGCGACACGCCGCACTTCGATTACGTGGCGGGTGAGGCGGCGCGCGGCATCGCCGACGCCTCTGCGCATTCCGGAATTCCCATCGCGTTCGGCGTGCTCACCACCAATACCGTCGATCAGGCCACCGACCGCGCCGGCGGCAAGGATGGCAACAAAGGCTTCGACGCCGCGCTGACCGCAATCGAAATGGCGACCCTGATGCAGAAAATCCGGAAATCGCGGAAGCTGCGGGCGCAACCGTAATGGCCAGACACCGCGCCCGCCGCCAGGCTCTTCAGCTGCTCTATCAGTGGGACATGCGCCGCACGTCTCCCGAAGAGATTCTGCGCGGCTACTACACTTCGCTCCTGATCAGCGAAGACACCATCGCCCAGCCACGTCCCGACCAGTTCGCCGAGAACCTCCTGCGCGGGGTCATCGAAGACCAGCCCGCCCTCGACGAACGCATCGCCCGCCACGCCGCACACTGGCGCCTCGACCGTATGCCGGTCGTTGACCGCAACATTCTGCGCATCGCAGTCTATGAGATGATGCGCACCGACACGCCGCCAGCCGTCGTGATCGACGAGGCGCTCGAACTGGCGCGCCGCTTCTCCGGCGAAGAATCGGTTCACTTCGTCAACGGCGTGCTCGATGCCGTGCGCCGCGAACTTCCGGCCGCAGCCGTCAGTCAGATAAAAGCCTGAGTCTACGCGGAACCGCCGGCGGATTTTGTCGCCGATCCCGTGACAAAATCGAACATTCCCTTCAGACCGCCCCTGCGGTCCCAGCCCGTGCACATAGTGTGAATGGAATGCAGCCCGAGCATGCGATAGCTTTCGGTCTGCGATTCGTTGTAGAACTGATTCCCCGTGCTCTGGTGCGGAAAATCGCCGTTGGCATTGTGATACGCCGTAACGTCGGGCGCCTCGTCACCCGTTATCATCGGCTTCACATAAATGAGCACGCCATTCTTCCTGTCCGGTTCGATTGCCGAATACTGAATGTCCGCGTAACCCCAGCGAAGTTTGCCGGGCACGCACATGGATTTGAAGTCGATGGAAATGCCCATGTCGATGCGGATCTTGCGCATCGCGTTGCCCAGATCCTCGAACGTGAAACAGGGATCACACCCTGCGTCGAGCACCAGGATCAGGCCGCAGCGCCGCATCACCATCTCGTAGAGTCCAAGGTTTTCGAAGTGACCGCCGTCGGAGAGATAAACGTACGCAGATTCGTCGTTGGTGCGCCCGAGTGCTTCCCGGAAAAGAGAACCGATGGCGGAAGTCGGCCCTTCCTGCCGCCAGGTCTTCTCGCCGGCCGCGCCCGGATTACCCAGCCACGCGCCGAGCCGGGCGTTGAACAAAGTCATGATAAAGCCGACGGCTCCCGACGAGTGGTAACCCATGCTCGGGCTCACCGCGGCGCCCGAGATCGTAATTGCCGTGCCGAGCGAAATCCCCTGCGGGCCGCCGTATTGCTTCGAAATCCGGTATCCGAGGCGCGAACTGCCGGTGTGGAGCGGGCTGATGGTGAACGACTCCGCCTTGCGCTGCTGCCAGGCCAGATTATCGCCGCCTACCAGATTCAGCGTGACATTGACCACGTGGAACGGCCGCAGATCCGGCGTCAGATCGCCCATGAAAATGTTGTCGTCATCGGTAAATCCTGTGAAATTGGTCACCCCGGCCAGCGGGCTCGACGCCCCCAGATAGGCACGGATCAGCCGACTGCGATACATCGCGTGCAGCGAGAATTTATTGACATTAATAAAGCGCGCCGCTGCCCACCCGATCAGCAGAAACGCCGCGAGAGCAATCACCACGGGTTCCACGCGCGAATGATCCACAAAGTACTCGTGCTGTTTCCATGGCAAAGGCGTAAGTCCGGTCGCGGACATCGTCACGTTCACCAGGATCGACAAGCCGGTGAGCAGGAGAGCAATAAAGACCGGAGCTGCCAGTTTTGCCGCGATGTCGAACAGGGGGCTCTTGGCCGAAGCCGGCGTCCCGTTGGGCCGCCTCTCCTCCATTCCGGGAGCCGATCTGGAGAGAAAGCCCGCCACAGCGCTGATAAGTCCGGAGAGTCCGCCCGCCGCGACCAGCCCCGATTGAATCCAGCCACTCAGTCCCTTATTGAGAATCCACTCCGGGGCCGTCAGGGTGAGTCCGCATACGCCCAGCCAGCAGACCATGAAGATGGATACCCATGCCCCTCCCCTCGCCAGCCATTCCCGGTCCTGATCTCCCAGTGCCCGGCTGGTAAGGCCCACGAACAGCGTTCCGGCCGCCAGAAAGCCCGCCAACAACAACGGCGGGCCCCACGCGATGTACGAGGTCCACCAGTAAAATGCATTGAAGACGTTTGTTGCCAGCAGCCAGGCGGCGGTGGCCGTCCCGAAGCCTGTCAGCACGATGGCGAAGGTCAGCCCAAGCCAAAGCTCTTTCATCCGGGCCAGTTTGCCGCCTCCAAGAAACAGGTAGGCGATCCATCCCGCGGCGGCCGACAGGACTGTCCAGAGCGCTACGCCGAAAAAGGAAAGGGGCGGAGCTTGTTCGAGCTTATCCGGATCAAACCACGCATCGTATGTCATAAAAGCCAGTGCCGCGAGAATAAGCGGCATCAGACACCAGCGGAGAAAATCGCGTTGCGTGTGGTCCCTGTGCCCCACGCCCGGCAAATACCGCATCGCGTTGAAGAACGCCATGGCAAAAAAGAATGCGGCGGCAATGCGAACCAGCCAGCTCAGGTACAGCCCCGGAAAAGGCTCGTGGACCAGACCCGGGAACCGGTCTTTCAGAAGCCCCAGCGAAAGTATGATTCGCGGTCCCATGACAGCCGCCAGCAGCAGCGGGATCAGCACCAGCCAGTTCAGCGTCATGTTTCGGATGACGGTCGCCGCCAGCGTCCACGTGTCCGCGGAAAAGAACCCGAGCTGCGGAGACAGATAGTTATTGAACTGGCGCAGATGCCCGATCGGATCGAGCGTGCCGGGCGCAGGCGGGGGACAACCGGAGCGCAGTCCGGGCAGAATTTTGTTCAGCCCGCCCGCCCGCTCCTTCCAGCTCGTAAGCCAGGCTCCGATGTATCCGCCGCCCGATACGGTGGAGAGATAGTCGAAGCCATCCAGAACTCCGGCGTCAGCCAGGCCCTGTATCGCACCGAGACCGAAGGTGGCGCTCCGGATACCGCCGCCCGAGATACACAGCGCGCTCGGGCCGCTGGAGTCGGTCACGCCGAGTTCGCCGAATTCCGCGCTCTTAATGTCCTCGAACGTCTGCAGATCCGTTTCCGGCATACCGGAAACTATCTGCTCAGTTCACGTAAATGTCAAACCATGTTTGGCTGAATGTCACAATCAGCCGCTGAAATCTAAATGAGATTCAGCCGCGAATTTCAATCGTGTTCGAGCGCAGCACGCTCTGATCGGGCAGCAGGCACGAAACCGCCACGGAATAAACTCCCGATGGGCGCATTTCATATATCCTGCCGATCGGCAGTTCAGCCTCGATCGCGCCTCCGGCAACGAGTGTCACATCAGCTTTCTTCGCCGTTCGCGCCGAATCGAGCAAGCTCTTTCCGTAAGGGCTCGGCTGCAGGCCTTCGATCTGAAAATAATGGATCCAGTCGGGCACGCGCAGCGTCTTCGCACTCGCGCCGCCGTTCTTCAACACAACGGAAATCCCGGCTACCGACGCCGCGTCCTCTCGCGGGAGCTCACGAACCGACAGTAAGAGTCCATCCACCGCTTCGCCCCATTCGCGTCCCGTCATATCGATGACTCTGGGCGGATCGTCGCGAATGACGAGTCCCATCTTGGCCAGGAAAGTATAAAAGCGGACGAAGGGGTTGGACGCGGCCACCGGCATTACTTATGGTAATGCCTTGATTCGCCTCCGCGATTCAGCTTTTCGCGTGTGCCGGATGCGGCCTATGAGGCCCAGAATTACCAGCCCAAGACCGAGCAGAACGGACGCCGACGATTCCGGCGTGGCGGCCACGGTGGCGTAGCTCTCGCCCGTTGTCAGCGTTATGCCGCCGTCCACAATCGCAACGGACGTCGCTACGGCTGTGAAACTGGTGGAACCCAGCGGTGCGCTGTAAATGTAGTGGGTGCCTCCACTGTATTGGAACAGGTCCAGGTAGTCCCCTACAATTGCCGACCCGGCGATGCTTGACAATCCCGTGCTCCCCAGATCCATGGCATGCCCCGTAGCGGTGTTGATCTCGTAGAGCTGGTCGATCGCGCCGCCGCCGCCGGCTGTGACGTAAAGGTCACTGCCTGCAGCCGACATGCTCGTGTCCCAGCCGCCATTGTTAGCCGGCAGTCCGGTGGCACCGATCAGCGTCGCCGCCCCCGTCGTTGGATTGATCGAATAGAGGTTGGACAGCGAGTCGAACTCAAACAGTCCGTCGGCGTCGCCCGCAAAAATCTCGGAGGTCGTGCTCAGATCTGCGTTCCCTACAACCGTCGAAGAGCCCGTAGCCGGGTTGACCGTCAGCAGTTCGCCCTGCATGCTTTGGACATAGAGGACGTTTGCAAATTCGCCTATTCCGGCCGCCTGCGCAATCGGCAGCGTGCCGAGCTGCGTGTAATTGCCCGTCGAACTATCGATTGACCCGAACCGGTCATCGAAAAAAACCGAGTAAACCGTAGCGCCTGAACTGGGCAGGACGCACAACAATAGCAGCAGCGTTACCACGCCCAGTCTCGATCTTTGTCCACTTGTCACAGATTGGTTATCGGCCAGACCCGCTAAAATCTTTAGAGGCAAATGGAATATAAAACTCTCGGCCATACCGGAATCACAGTTTCCCGCATCTGTCTGGGCACCATGAGCTACGGCGGAGGCGACATCCCCGCGTGGGCGCTGGGCACGAAGGGCTGGCACGTCGATATGGAAAGTGCCCGCGAGCATTTCAAAATTGCCCTCGACGCCGGCATCAACTTCTTCGACACGGCCGACGTCTATTCCGTCGGCCTCAGCGAGGAAATTACCGGCCACTGGCTCCGCGAGATGGCCACGCGCGACCAGATCGTTGTCGCCACCAAAGTCTTCGGCGCCATGGGCCCCAGTCCCAATCAGCGCGGACTCAGCCGCAAGCACATCATCGAAGGCTGCCACAACTCCCTGCGTCGTCTGCGCATGGATTTCATCGACCTCTATCAGATCCACCGCTGGGACCCGAACACACCGATCGAAGAAACCCTTGAGGCGCTCGACTCCCTGATCCGCGCCGGCAAAGTGCGCTACATCGGCGCCAGCAGCATGGCCGCCTGGCAGCTCTCGAAGGCCCTCTACACCGCGAAAATCAATGGCTGGCATCGCTTCGTCTCGATGCAGAATCACTACAACCTGATCTATCGCGAAGAGGAGCGCGAGATGATTCCTCTGTGCATGGACCAGGGCCTTGCCATCATCCCCTGGAGCCCTCTGGCCCGCGGTTTCCTCACTGGCTCCCGCAAACAAGGAGGCAGCGACGAAACGAAGCGCGCCGCGGTCGACACGTTCGCGAAGGACATGTACTACCAGCCGGACGATTTCGCGGTTGCCGAGGCCTGCGCCGCCGTCGCAAAGCAGCGTGGTGTCAAGCCCGCGCAGATCGCTCTCGCGTGGGTTCTGCAGGCGCCCGGCATCACGGCTCCGATCGTCGGCGCGACAAAAACGGAACAACTGAGTGAACTGATCGCCGCCGTAGACATCAAACTGACCGACGGCGAAGCGGCCGCGCTGGAGAAGCCCTACAAACCCCACAGCATCCTTGGTCACGCGCAGCCCACCCCGAGATCCCTCGCGAAGTGAAGATTCGTACTCTTGATCTTTTTCAGAAAATTAATTAGCGCGCCATGAATCCAAAAATCTGTACACTGGCCACTGTGGCTTGGGCGCCGGTGGCCATTGGCGCCATCCTCCCGGTTGCGCTATTGCTGATGGCCATCATGATTTTTCCGGCGGTATGCGAGCGGAACCGCGTCGCGCCGTAACGCATCCGCCGGCCCGGCCCCACCTTTTCGCATAAGATATCGGTGATGCTGTCCTCTTCACGCCGCTCCATCCCTGCTGTTCTGATTACCCTCAGCTTCGCCTTCGCCCAGCAGCCGCCCCACAAAATCGACGACCTCGCCCTGCGTAACGCCACGAAGAACACCGACGAGTGGCTCACCTACGGCATCGACCAGGGCGAAACCCGCTACAGCCCGCTGAAGCAGATCGACACCACCAATGTCGGCCGCCTCGCACTCGCCTGGTCTTTCGACCTCGGGCCGGGGGGCGGCAATCAGGAAGAAACGCCTCTGGTCTGGAACGGCACCATCTACAACATCACCAACTGGAGCGTCGTCATCGCCGTCGACGCCCGCACCGGCAAGGAAAAATGGCGCTGGGACCCCGAGGTCAACCAGCCCGCCACGCGCGCCAAGATCTGCTGCGGCGTCGTCAATCGCGGGATGGCCATTTACAACGGCAAAATCATCGCGCCCGTTATCGACGGCCGTCTCATCGCTCTCGACGCCCTGACCGGAAAGCCCGTCTGGGAAGCGCGCGCCACATATCCGCAGGACAACTACACGATGACGATGGCCCCGCGCATCGCCAAAGGCAAAGTCATCATCGGACTCGCCGGCGCCGAACTGCTCATCCGCGGCCAGTTCGTCGCCTTCGACGCGGAAACCGGCCATCTGGCGTGGCGCTTCTACACGGTTCCCGGCGATCCTTCGAAGCCTTTCGAAAACCCCGCCCTCAAGAAGGCTGCCGAAACCTGGAGCGGCCAATGGTGGAAGCTCGGCGGCGGCGGCTCCGTGTGGGACGGCATGGCCTACGATCCCGACGCCGACCTTTTCTACGTCGGCACCGGCAATGGCGGCCCCTGGCCCGAGCAGCTTCGGCAGTCGAAAGGCAAGGACAATCTCTACGTGGCCTCCATCCTCGCCGTGAAGCCCGAAACCGGCGAGCTCAAGTGGTACTTCCAGCCCGTCCCCGGCGACTCGTGGGACTTCGACAGCGTCCAGCAGCTGCTCCTCGCCGACCTCACCATCAAAGGCCAGAAGCGCAAGGTCCTCATGCAGGCCAATAAGGACGGCTTCTACTACGTGCTTGATCGCGTCACGGGCCAGTTCATTTCCGGCAAGCCTTTCGCCATGGTCACCTGGGCCAAGGGACTCGACGAAGTCACGGGCCGGCCCTTCATCAATCCCGAAGCGCACTACGGCAACGACAGCATCACCATCGCACCCGGCCCTGGCGGCGCGCACAACTGGGCCCCCATGGCTTATAACCCGAACACCGGTCTGGTATACATTCCCACGTCGACGAACAGCACTTCGAATTTCGCCCTCGACACGAACTTCACCGTGAAGCCGGGCCGCTCGAATACCGGACTCCTCGGCGGCGGCCGCGGACCGCTTCCCGCCAACGTGAAGAAGCTCGATCCTCCGCCCGCCATCGGACCCGTGCCCGCCAACAACAATGAGCGCCGCGCGCTGGTTGCCTGGGACCCCGTGACACAGACCGAGCGCTGGCGCGCACCCGAGGGCGGCAGCATCGGCGGCGGCGTTGTGACCACGGCCGGCAATCTGGTTTTTCAGGTGACGAACGACGGCAAGCTCTTCGCCTGGAGCGCCGACAAAGGCGAGAAACTTCTCGAAATCCAGACCGACCTCGGCGGCGGCATGGGCCCGCCGATCACCTATATGCTCGACGGTAAGCAGTACGTGACATTTGCGGGCGGAGTCGGCAAAGTGGTGCCGCGCTATCAGGACGCGCCCGGCGAAGCACCACCGGCGGCCGGACCGGCGAATCCGAATGCACCACCCGATCTCGCGGCTGGTCCGCCATCAGCGAATCAGACAACGTCGGTGCCGCCGAAGCTGCTGACATACGTTCTGAAGTAGGATTGCCGGCAAGATTGCAGTACGTGAAGAGAAGAGAGGAGGCGCGAATTGAAGGTCAAATTGTTGTGTCTGGTGGGCGGGCTGATACTGGCGGCGTCGGCGCAGGATTCGAATCCGAATTTCACCGGCAAGATAGAGCGGCTGAAGGACGATGCGCCGGGGCAGATCGCGTACATCAAGTTTGAGCCGGGCGCGCGGACGCGGTGGCATGTTCATGAGGCCGGGCAGCTGGTGTTTGTGATGGAGGGCACTGGGCTCGAGCAGCAGATGGGCGGCCCGGTGCGGGAGCTGCATGCGGGAGAGGCGATCTGGTGTCCGCCGGGTGTGGCGCACTGGCATGGCGCGGCGCCGGACAAAGGCGGGACGCAGTACAACGTGACGCGCGGCGGAATCAAGTGGCTGGAGCAGGTGACTGACGCCGAGTATACGGCGAAGACAGTGCGGAAGTGAGCCGGCGGCCGGCGTTGCAGGGAAAGGGGTTAGGTGGGGCCTTGGGTTCGTTTGGAAAAAATACATTTTTTCGAGAAAACGAAAACAGGTTTCAGCGCGCGGCCGGGGCGGAAGTGATGCGGAAGTGATGCGGAACTGGTGGATTGCCATACGCCATTAACAGAGCATGCGGGAACGCGGGGTAACGCCGAATCCTCGGGGATTTATTGATCCGGCGGGAAATATAAAGTTGCTTCGCTGGTGACAAAGTTTCATACCGGCTGGTCGTGAGCCTGCATGAGCTATCAGCGAGAACTAAAACCACCGGCGGCAAGACCGCCAGCGGTACCGGGGGCGTCCTGTGCCGAGTAACGCTGCGCGAGTTGCTCAGGATCAATCAGGCTCTGCGAACAGCGTTCCCGGACCCAGCAGCCAGCGCGGATCAAGCCGCCGCTTCAAATCTTTCATCTTTTCAACTTCCGCGGCCGAGTACTGGATTTCCAGCAGGTGTCGCTTCCGCTTTCCGAGTCCATGCTCCGCCGACACGGTTCCTCCCAGCGCTACGGCCTGACGCGCGAATTCGGTCATGAGAACGGCTGCGTGCTTCCACTCTTCTTCGTTCGCGGGAAGAATGTTCACGTGCAGATGCGCGTCTCCGATATGACCGAAGATGACATAACGAGCCGGGAATTCGCGGTCGAGAGTATGCCGGTAGATCTCCAGCATCTCGCGATTGCGCGTGAGGGGCACGGCGTAATCGGAGCCCATTTTCGTGAGATTGCGGCGCCGTACCAGATCGTTCACCGCTTCGGGGAGCGCATGCCGGAAGCGGCGGAAACGCTCGCGATCGGCGGCGCCGGCCGCAAACCACGAAGCCTCCATCGCATTGCTCTCATCGAGCCAGTCGTCGTTTTCGCTTTCGATCAGAACGCAGGCGCGGGCTTCAGACGGGATTTCCGGAAATCGCGGACGCAGCAGATCGAGCGATCCCGCATCGAGATACTCCAGCATGCGCAGTCCGGCCACGGGACGCCAGGCATCGACGCTTTCGAGGGCGCTCTCGTCCGACTCGAAGAAGAGCACGCCGGTGAACAGATCCTTCGGCGCGGGCAGCAGTGCGAGCTCCGCTTCTGTCACAACCCCCAGCGTGCCTTCGGAACCGATGAAAAGGTCCATGTAATCGGCGTCGGGGCGAAGATAATAACCGGCCGTGTTTTTGGTCGTCGCGGGCGCAGGCACTGAGGGCAGATCAAACGGAGGCTTCTCCCCGCGCCGCAGTTCGAGAGGTGAACCGTCCATCAGCAGCACGCGCAGCGCGCGGACATGACGCCGCGTTGCGCCGTAGAGAAAACTGCGCGAGCCGCTCGCGTTCGTCGCGATGGACCCGCCAACCGACGCTCCAGCCTCGGTCGGATCGGGGGCATAGAACTGACGGGGCGCGACGGCTGCGTGAAGATCGCGCAGCAACACGCCGGGTCCGCAGATGGCGTAGCCGTCGAAAACATCGATTCGCACCAGATGTTCGAGGCAAAGAAGCCAGCCGGCGTGCGGCACGCGTGCGCCGGTTACGCCGGTCCCGGCACCTGCGATCGTTACAGGCTTGCGCTGTGCCGTCGCTTCGCGAAGAACCTCCGCGACCTCAGCTTCCGAGCGCGGGAGGAAGATCTTTTCCGCTGATCCGCGATAGCCGGACGCATCGGCGAGATAAGGTGAATCGGGCTGAGGCGTCATCGGCTAACGCACCGCGATGTGCAAACCCTGTTGCAGCAGCGCCGCTCCCGCCGCGCCGGCAATTGCCGGGATGAATGCGGGGCGCGCACCGCGACTCTTCCAGTCGCTGTCGACGGCATGCACGCCGAGAAACAGGAACGTGCCCCCGGCGATGGCCAGCGGATAGCTGACCCATCCCGCGGGCGTCAGCCAGAGGCCGGCACCTCCGCCTGCGATTGTCGAGAGTTCGACCAGGGCACAGAGAGCAAGCGCGGTCCATTCGCGTTCGACGGAGGCGCGCAGCATGGTGCCGAGCGCGAGGCCTTCGGGAATCTTGTGCAGCAGCAGAGCCGCGGAGACGGCGGTGCCTGTTCCCAGGGTATGCGCGTTTCGCTCCACGGTGACGAGGCCCCATCCATCTACCCAGGCATGGATCGCGATGGCGATCAGCAGGGGTGTGGCAAATCCGTGCAGCGCCTCGGCGCAGCCTTCGTGGCTGTGATCATGCGCACAGCCGGGACAGACGCGAAAAGCGAACCGGTCAAGCACGTGGAGCAAAAGGTAGCCCGCGGCGACGCACACTATGCCGCGCAGCCAGCCCATATCGAGGACCAGTTCCGGGATCAGGCCGAAGAGCGCCACGCCGATCAGCAGGCCGCCACTCAGCGGGATCAGCACCCGTGTGTGCCTGGCGTGTGCGAGCAGTTCCACGCCCGCCGCAGCCGCAGCGATGGCGACGACCGTCGCGAGAATCGGCAAATAAAGGGGCGCGGGGAGCAACGCTTTTAATGTAACCGCACCGATCTATCCACACCAATCCAGCGACACCGCCGGTTCAGGCAGCCGTGGTCTGAAACTCTTCGTACGCGCCCTTGAAATCTTCGATGCCGCCAGCGTCGAAATGCCAGATACGGGTGGCGACTTCTTCGAGCAGATCATGGTCGTGGGTGACCAGAAAGAGCGTTCCCTCGAACTTCTGCAGGGCGATGTTCAGGGCGTTGATGGATTCGAGGTCGAGGTGGTTGGTCGGTTCATCGAGCACGAGCACGTTCGGCTTCTGCAGCATCAGTCTGCAGAAAAGGATGCGGGCGGCTTCTCCACCCGAAAGCGCTTCGGTCGGCTTCGTTGCCTCTTCGCGCATGAACAGCATCTGGCCGAGCAGACCACGCAGTTCCTCGTTGCCCGCGGTCGGGTCGTACTGCTGCAGCCAGTCGATAATGGTGAGACCGGGCTGGATGCTCGCCCGATGGTCCTGGGCGAAGTAGCCGACCTGCACTTCGTGACCCCATTCGACGACACCGCTGTCGATGGTGAACGGTTCGTCGCTGGCCCCCGGCGCGTTGGCGATCAGAGAACGCAGCAAAGTGGTCTTGCCGACGCCGTTGCGTCCGAGCAGGCCGATCTTCTCGCCGCGCGATATGCTGGCGGTGAAATCGCTCACAACGGTTTTGTCGCCGTAGGATTTCGTGAGCCCGCGTACTTCGAGCGGATGCCGTCCCGAGGGCCGCTTCATATCGAAGCGGATGAACGGACGGGCGATATTCGACTTCGCCAGTTCGTTCGTCTGCAGCCTTTCGACTTCCTTCTTGCGCGACGTCACCTGGCTCGACCGCGTACCCGCCGAGAAGCGCGCGATGAATTCGTTCAACTGCGCAATTTTCTTTTCGCGCTGCGCATTCTGGGATTCGACGCGGGAGCGAATCTGCGTCTTCGCCAGAACCATTTCGTCGTAGCCGCCGGTATACGTGATGATCGTCTGGTAATCGATATCGGCGATGTGGGTGCAGACGCTGTTCAGGAAGTGCCGGTCGTGCGAGATCACGATTAAAGTGCCCTGATAGCGCAGCATGAAGTCCTGCAGCCAGTGAATCGATTCGAGATCGAGGTGGTTCGTTGGTTCGTCGAGCAGCAAAGCGTGCGGGCCGCCGAACAGCGCCTGGGCGAGCAGCACGCGCACCTTCTGACCGCCCTGTATCTCACTCATTTTGCGATCGTGCAGAGACTCGGGGATGTCGAGACCGTCGAGCAGAACGGCGGCATCGCTCTCGGCGGTGTAGCCGTCGTTCTCCGCGATGGTGCCTTCCAGCTCGCCGAGCCGCATACCGTCTTCGTCGGTCAACTCTGGCTTCTCGTAAAGGGCGTCGCGTTCGGCCAGCGCCGCCCACAGCGGGCGGTTACCCATGATGACGGTGTCGACGACACGGAATTCATCGAAAGCGAACTGATCCTGACTCAGCACGCCGACGCGTTTCGGCCGCACGACGTTGCCTTTTTGCGGCTCCAGTTCGCCGGTGAGAATCTTCATGAACGTCGACTTGCCGGCGCCGTTCGGACCGGTCAGCCCATAGCGGCGGCCGGACAGAAAGGCAGTGGACACATCTTCGAACAGAATCTTTGCGCCGTAGCGCATGCTTACATCGCTGACTGTAATCACGGGTGTTTGCTGCGAGGGGTAAAAACTTAGTGTAGCAGCCGCGGACTACTGTTCCGCAGGCCGGAATCGCACGTTGATATAAGCTTCGCGCTCTGTCGGGGAAGCGCCGGCGGCAGGCTGCGTATCGCTGAATGTCATTCCCTTTACAAGGGCGAGGGCGGCTTCACTCATGCTCGACGTCTGCAGCGCTTCGGACTCCTTTACCGCTCCTGGTGAATCGATGACCGCATGAACGATCACCGGCTGCACAACTGCGCCAGGCGCCGGCAGGTTAACCTGAACAGGAAATCGGGTGGGCTGCATGAGCATGGTGGCTGGCCCCTGCGCGATCATCTGCGCGCTGGGAGTGAAGAAGGTGGTATTTTTCGGGTCGAAATCGGAGATGCTGGTCAGCTGAGCCGATACGACCGGGGCGCCGTTTTCGGTGATGGTCACGGTGCCCGGCATCACGCGTCCGTGAAAGGAAAGCGAGTTGGTGTAGTCGTACACCGTGTACACACCAGGCGCGATGGAAGCGATATCCAGCGGGTCCGTGGCGGGATCGATGCAGTACTCGGTCTCATACCACTGGCGGCCGGTTGCCGGGACCTGCGCGTTACCCCGACGGGACGTGAGGATGCATGTGATCTGCGCGCCCTTCCACGCCACGTTCGCGAACCGCATGGTCTCGCGGCGCGGGGCGCCCATGATGGGCGCGAAAACCGCGTTGGCCAGCATCTTCAGCCGGAGCGGAAGCATGCTGTTCGGATTCTGATCGTAGACCGCCGCGTTCGAACTGATGCGCTGCAGATTGTAGCTGCCGAGCGATCCGTCCCAGCGCCAGTTCTCGCCGGAAATCCAGGTCTCGCGCAACTGCCCGGCGCCGCCGGCATACAGAGTGGAAGCGGTGGCATTGAACGAAATCTGAAGAACGTGTGGCGGGGTGCCGCGCGCATGCCGGGCGTAGTGGGTCTCGGCGCGGTTCATCAGGGAGATCAACTCACCGCGCTGCTGGGCGGTCGCCGGCACCTGCGTGGTTCCGGTAACGAGTTCAAGCGGGTCGGGAGGGACAGGCGCGACCGGCAAGTCCTGGCTGAAGGCAGGCGCGCCACAGGCGAGGAGGAAAAAAAAGAGAGGCAGCGTTCGCATAGTTCGCTCCGCCGCCTCTCAGGTTAACAATAAACGCGGGTCAGCTGTTCTTTTTCTCGGCTTCGATGTGTATGCGGCGGTTCTTCTGCCAGCAGGCTTCGTCGTGTTCGGTACAGACCTGCTGTTCCTTGCCGAAGCTCACGGTATCAAGAGAAGCGGAGGGAACGCCCGCATTCACCAGATAGTCCTTCGCGGCCTTGGCGCGCGCGTCGCCCAGCGCGATGTTGTATTCGGCCGAGCCACGCTCGTCACAGTAGCCCTCGATCTTCAGCTTGTAGTCAGGGTACTGCTGCAGGATGGTCCCGAGTTCCTTCGAATCGGCGGCCAGCGTGGTAATGGCGTCGCTGCGCAGATTGTGCTGGTTGTAATCGAAGTACGCGTCCTGAATGCGCGCGATCAGCTCGTCGATGCGGGCGCGCGTGGCGGCATTGGGATAGCTCGAGGGCGTGTTATTGCGAGCTGTCTGCTGGGGCGGCGGAGTGCGCCGAGCCGGAGCGGGAGTGGCCGCGGGCCGCGCGGGCGTGGATGCCTGAACTGGCGGCGGCGTCTGGGGGGCCTTCGCGACCTGTTTCTTCGCGCAGGCGGTGGCGAAAACGGTCAGTGCGGCGACTGCGATTATGTTTGTGTAACGGAAATTCTGCATGCTGATTTTGGGCCTCTAGATACTGAATAGCCTGAGTGGGCGACGGAGCGCCATCCTGTCGGGACAGGATTTTGCGCCCGGACGCTCTTCCATTACACTGGCGTGAGTGAAGAAGCTGCGGCCGGCGCTCGTGCTATCCGTCGGGTTCGGCGGGTTAATCGCATTTATTCTGGCGGCGGCGGTCGGTACGCTGGTTCAGCTGGACCGCGTGCGCGCGGACGACACGCGCATCCGTCAGGCATATCTGGGGCGTCTGCACACACTCGAACAGATTCGCTCCGGCATCTATCTTTCGGCAACTGACATGCGCGACTTCCTGCTGTCGCCCGGCGAAGCCGGCATTGAAGCGCAGCGCAGAGACATCCTGGCCGTCCAGGCTCAGACGGAGACTGCTCTCGGTGTCTACGCGCGTTCGCTCGACGCGGAAGAGCAGGATGCCTTTGCCGCACTGCGCGCGGAGATTGAGGGATGGTTCCAGGTTTTTGACAGCGCATTTCACTGGTCGCCGGCCCAGAGGAATCAATTCCGCGCCTCATTTTTCAACGAACAGATCGTGCCGCGGCGCATCACAATGCTGCAGATCACGGACCGGATCGCAGAGATCAACGAACTTGGTTTGAACAGGACTGAGGAACAACTGGCCGAGTCGGCCGAGAATCTGCGGCTGTCACTTTACGCAACGTTCGGCGTGGCACTGCTGGGCGGACTGGCGCTCGCCGTCGTAGCCACAGGACTGACGCTGCGCCTCGAAGAAAAGCTGGAACGCCAGCTCAGCGAGACGCTGGCAGCCCGGGCGGACCTGGAGGCTCTCTCGGCGCAGCTGGTGCGGGCGCAGGAGGAGGAGCGGCGGAATCTGGCGCGTGAACTGCACGATGAGGTGGGTCAGTCGCTGTCGGCGATCATGATGGAGGCGAACGCGCCGGGCGTGCGGTCGGCGTCGATTGCCGCCATGGCGGAGAAGACTCTCAACACGGTCCGGGATATGGCGCTTTTGCTGCGGCCGTCGATGCTCGATGACTTCGGTCTGGTCCCGGCGCTCAACTGGCATGCACGCGAACTGAGCAAACGCACCGGACTGAACGTTCACATCAGCGCGGGGGAAGTCGGGGACGACCTTCCCGAGGAGCACGCGACCTGCATTTACCGTGTGGTGCAGGAAGCGCTGCATAATTCCGTACGTCACGCTCACGCGCACAACCTGCAGGTGATCGTCAAGAGCGAGCCGGGACGCGTGATCTTTTCCATACGCGACGACGGGTGTGGCTTCGACAAGCGCTTCGTGCGGGGTCTGGGGATGCTCGGCATGGAAGAACGCGTGCGGAGACTGGGCGGCGAACTGCATATCGATTCGGAAATCGGCCGCGGCACGACCGTTTCCGCCCGGCTGCCGCTGCCGGCGAGGATCGAGCCCGAAAGAGCAGAAGCGCAACCCGATGCCGTCCATTCGCATATTGCTGGCTGACGATCATACGATGGTGCGCGACGGCCTGCGCGCGCTGCTTCGGGGACAGCAGGGTCTCGAAATTGTGGCAGAAGCCGCCGATGGCCGCGAGTGCATTCAACTGGCGGAAGAGCACACGCCGGATGTAGTGATGATGGACATCGCGATGCCGAAGATGAACGGTATCGAGGCCACCCGGCGCATTCTCGCGGAGAGGCCTTCGACAGGTGTTGTGATTCTGAGCATGCATCAGGATGAAAGCTACGTGCTGCAGTCCCTGAGCGCCGGCGCGAAAGGTTATCTGCTGAAGGATTCGCCGCGGGAAGACATTGTGGAGGCGATTCGGGCGGCGGCGCAGGGGCGGGCTTTTCTGAGCCGCAAGGTGAGCCGCCTGCTGCAGGAGGAGCACATTGAGGCGCTGCGGTCGAAGGGGCTGGACGACACTTTCGACCTGCTGACGGACCGTGAACGGGAGATTCTGCAACTGCTCGCCGAGGGCCGCTCCAACAAAGAGGTGGCGAGCCTGCTGAACATCAGCCCGACCACAGTCGAGACGCACCGCGGACACATCCTGCGGAAGCTTTCCCTGCACGGAACGGCGGATCTGATTCTCTACGCGGTCCGGAAAAAGATCATCTGCTGAGGCGGCGGCGCATGGTGCGCAGTTCTTCGTGCGCACCTTTGAGAATCGCGAGCGCAATGGCGTGGAGCGGCGAGATGCCCGAGAATGCGCCTCCCATGGCATAAAGCGCCTGCGGAGAGAAATGCTTCTCACTTGAAATCGCGTACAGCTTTTCCCATCCCGCGGGATGCATTTTCGTGCGGAAGCGTTCCAGTCCGCGGAAGTTGTAAAAGCGATTGGCATGCGCTCGTGCAATCGACATCAGACCGCGCAGCCAGAGGGGGTTGTCGCCGATGGTGCCGCGGGCGAGTGCGACGAGCCCCATGGTGGCCCATGAGCTTCCGGCCGCGGCGAAGTGACGCATGGCGGCGTCGATCAGAAGTTCGCTCGTGCCGTTAGGGGCACGCGGGGAACGAGCGAGTTCCTCGATGAGGAACCCGTTGCGGGCGGCCACCGGCGAGGCGACGAGAAATGCCACGACACGGTTTCGCGACCGCGCGACAAGCAGGATGCGGTCGTCCACTACGCCGGAAAGCACTTCCGGTTCGACGAGAAAATGCATGGGCGGGAGCCGGCGGCTGCGCAGCCATTCGGCGAGCGTCCGGCGTATTTCCGGGTGATCGGTGAAGCCGGAAGGAACCGCCGTCTCAATTTCGACACGCTTGTTAAGCGCACGGTTGATCTGAAGTCGCACCGAACGCCGCGACCGCACGGCACACATCCAGTCCGCCGGCCTCCACACGGGCTGCGCGCCGATCGTGACCGCAGAGTGCCCGCCCGACTCCGCGAGCAGATCGCGCATCGACTCATCGGCACACACGTAACACACACGGCGCTTATCCCGGCGGGCGAAGGCTTCGAATTCACGGATTGCTTCCGGGAGCGTGGCGGGCGCGCAAACAGGTTCTCCGGCTACAAGCAGCCAGGAGCCGCGCCTGACATAGCCGACGACCGCGTCCTCGCGACCGTTCAGCCAGCGCGCGATGCCGGGATTCAGGATCTGGTAGGCAGTCGCATTGCGGCCGTGATTCATCACCAGTTGCCGGGCCAGCAGGGTGGCATTCATGCGCAGATCAGGCATACTTGGGATAGATGTCTTACCGGCTGGAACGCGATGAATCCGTACTGAAAGGTCTCGAGCGCGTGGCGCGCCACGAAACGGAATCGGCCAGCGCGAAGCTCGCCGGACGCGAGGGTATCAGCCGGGACAAGGCGATCCACGAAGCGCGCAAGAGCATCAAAAAGGTCCGCGCGCTGCTGCGGCTGATGAAGGACGAACTGCGGGGTGTGGATCCCGCCGAGAACGTGCGCCTGCGAGACATCGCGCGGCGTCTTTCGCACTATCGCGATTCGTTTGTGATGGTGGAAACATTCGACGACCTGAAAAAGCGGTTTCGCGCCGAGACGATGCGGAAACTGAGCACAGCGCGCGCGGTCCTTATCAAACGCAGGAACGAGTCCGGCCATGAAGATGACCGTGGCATCGTGCTCGATCATGCCGCAGCCGCATTGGCGCGTGTTTCGGCCCGCGTCGCCGACTGGAGTCTCAAAGATCACGGATACGCCGCTTTGGCGCCGGGGATCGAACGAACGGTCCGCGCCGGCAGGACGGCGCTGGAGCGCGTCCGGGAGAATCCAACTGCCGAGAATTTTCACGACCTGCGCAAAAGGGTCAAAGATCACTGGTACCATATCCGATTGCTTGAAGGCCTCTGGACAGATGGGATGCAGGAGTATGAAAAGAGTCTCAGGAATCTGGAAACCTGGCTGGGTGACGATCACAATCTTGCCGTGCTGCGGGAGAGAATTCTCGCCGAGCCCTCTGTCTACGGACCAAAGGAGGAAATCGATCTGATGATTGACCTGATCGATCGTTATCAGTCGGAATTGCGCGACAAGTCGGTCTACCTCGCGGCGCGAATCTACGCCGAGAAGCCCCGCGAGTTCTGCGCGCGCATGAACCAGCTTTGGAATTCCTGGAAGCACGAGGGGGATGCCAAGGAGCACGCGGCTTCGGGTATGGAACAGTCGTCGACGGCTGCCTGATGAATCCCGCCATTCGGTTCGACCAGAGCATCTGCACCAATCCTGCGGAATCGTTTCAGCGCGAGTGGCTGGAGACCAATGGGCTGGGAGGCTTTTCGTCCTCCACCGTGGCGGGCGTGAATACGCGGCGCTATCACGGCCTGCTGATGGCCGCCACGAAGCCGCCGACTGTGCGCGTCCTGCTGCTTTCGAAGCTGGAGGAAACGCTCGTAGTGGGCGACCAGCGTTTCGAGCTTTCGGTAAACATCTATCCGGGCGCGGTGCATCCGGAAGGGTACAGATTTCTGGCGGAGTTCCGTCTCGATCCGTTCCCGATCAGCACATTCCGGGCCGGCGGCGTCACGCTTGAGAAGCGCGTGTTCATGGTGCAGGCGGAGAACACGGTAGTTGTCGAGTACGAGGTCATCGGCAACGAATCCGGTCTGGGCTGCAGGCTGGATGCGCGCCCGCTCATCGCGTTCCGCGGATACCACGAACTGACGCACGCCAACTCCGGGCTGAACGGTGCGCTGCAGCAGAGCGACGGTATGTGCTCGATCCATCCGTACCCGGATCACCCGGAGCTCTGCCTCGGACATAACGCAAAGCATGTCGAGCGGCGCGGACACTGGTACTACCATTTCGAATACCCGGTGGAACGCGAGCGCGGGCTGGATTTCCAGGAAGACCTGTTTTGCCCCTGTGTTCTTACGTACGATCTGACGCCCGGTGAGCCGTCCGTGGTGATCGCTTCGACTGTGCGGCATCACGCGAGCGACGCGGCATCTCTGAAAGCGCATGAAATCGAACGCCGCCCGGCCGCATCCGCCGGGGATCCTTTGGCTGGCACGCTTCAGAACGCGGCGGCGCAGTTCATTGTGCGACGGGGCTCGCTGTACACGGTGATCGCGGGTTACCCGTGGTTCACAGACTGGGGACGCGACACGATGATTGCGCTGCCGGGGCTGACACTCTCCACGGGCAGATTCGATGTGGCCCGCGAGATCCTGCTCGAGTTCGCGAACTGCGTGGACCAGGGCATGCTGCCGAACGTATTTCCCGATGCGGGAGACACGCCCGAATACAACACAGTCGACGCCACGCTCTGGTTCTTCGAGGCGGCGCGGCAGTACCTCGAGCACACGGGCGATGCGGAGTTCATCCGTACAAAGCTCTACGCGAAGCTGAACGACATCATTGCATGGCATGTGCGCGGCACCCGCTACGGGATTCATGTCGATTCCGACGGGCTGCTGATTGCGGGCGACAGCAACACGCAGCTCACCTGGATGGACGCACGGGTGGATGGACGTGCGGTAACACCACGCAACGGCAAACCCGTCGAGATTCAGGCGCTCTGGTACAACGCGCTGAAGTTCGCGGCGCGGCTGGCCCACGATTTCGGAGATGAGAACGCGCGCGCTGCACACGAGGGGCTGGCTGAGAAGGCCGCCGCCAGCTTCACCGAAACGTTCTGGAACGAAGAGGCGGGTTACCTTTACGATGCGGTCGACGGCAGCAACAAAGACCGCTCACTGCGGCCGAACCAGCTGATCGCGCTGTCGCTCGGTTACTGCGCCATCCCGGAAGATTGCGCGCGCCGCATTCTGGCGGCCGTGGAGCAGCATCTGCTCACGCCTTTCGGGCTGCGCACCCTGGCGCCTTTCGAGCCTGGCTACTGCAGCCGCTGCACCGGAGCAATTCCGCAGCGAGACGGAGCTTATCACCAGGGAACAATCTGGCCGTGGCTTTGGGGGCCGTTCCTGGCGGCTGATGCGCGCTTTAACGGAGAAGCGGCGGTGGCGCGGAAGCACCGCCTTTTAGAGCCGCTGCGCGCATTCGCGCTCGGTCGAGGCACGGGACAGATTCCGGAAATCTTCGATGGCGACGCGCCCTGGGAGCCGCGCGGTTGTTTCGCGCAGGCCTGGAGCGTGGCCGAGATTCTGCGGATGCTTTAGCTCCGGATTTAACTCGAAGCCAGGCCGCGCACGGTTGTTTCGTGCTGCTTATAGTGGGCTGCCATGGTGGCGTTGGCATCTGCGATAGTGCGCAGGGCGTCCGCTACCCGATCCCATTTCACGCCCGGAATTGCGAGATAGAGCTCCGTTTCAGGGAGGCCCGTAAACGTGCGGTTGCCCTTGCACCCGAACGACAATGCGGTGGACCCCGAATTGATCGCCATGGGCAGAACGGCGCAGGCGGGCCGGCCCAGCGCCGGAGTCGCGATGTTACCCACGCCCGATCGCAGGGCCGCTTCATAGATCAGCATCATCGACGCGGGGGTCGCCGCGATAACGACAACGTCAGTCCGGAAGCGGCGCTCTTCCGCCGGGCCGTATGCAATGTATTTCGGCGCTTTGGCAAGAACCGGAATCATCGGCACTTCCGACATCTGCAGATAACCGCTCGAGATCATGAAGCCGATCGTGTCGTTGAGAGCGGTTTCGCGTTCCGGGGGCTGGTCAATCCTGTGCGTATACGATCCGACGGCGCAGTTGTAATGGTCGGCGGGAACCGTGTAGAACGTGCGGCCTTCCCAGGCTTCACGCCAGAAGGCGCATCCGGCAGGCACAGCACCGCCGGTCCATTGTTCGACGCCCGCGGGCGGTTCGTCGTCGAAGAATCCTATCGCTATCGGTTTCTTTGTAAGTCCGAGGGCTGGTTCGAAGTTGCTCATTTTTGGAATTTGACTATGTCCTTGAAGGCTTCCAGCGAATTATAAACAATCGGGCAGTAGGTGGCCCGGTCCACCATTTGCCACATGCGGCTTTCGAACGAGCCCGCGCCGCGGATCAGATGCGGGAAATCGCGGCAGGTGTCGGGGCGAGCTTCGTAGATCGTGCAGTCGTTGCCGGAAAGGAAAATGCAGCCAGTGTCGCGGCGGCGCAGGATGGGTTCGCGCTGCTCGAAAGCGGAAGCGGTGGTGTACTGCTCGACAAAATCATGCGGAGAGATGCCGAGGTAACGTGCCAGACGCGCGATGTCGCGCTTGGTGACATCGGTCTCGGCGACTTTGCAGCAGTTCGCGCAGGTGCGGCAATCGATCTCCGATTCAATCTCTTCGGCTATGCGGCGGAAGCGCAGCTCGGGGAAATTATGCCGCTTGAGATGCCGGCGGAACTTTTCGTTCTCGACCTGCTTCTTTTCGCCGAGCAGCCGGATCTGCACCAGGTCGGTAATCACGCACCTTCAAGGGTAGCCTGAGAAGGGAAACCTGCAAGAATGTAGCAATGCCAGTTGAGAACCCGGTGGCGGCCAACGCGCAGTGGGACCGAGCTTTTTTCGGGCACCCGCGGGGGCTGTCTACACTCTTCTTCACTGAGATGTGGGAGCGCTTCAGCTACTACGGGATGCGCGCGCTGCTGATTCTGTTCATGACAGCGACGGTGCAGCATGGCGGACTGGGGTTCCCAACATCGAAGGCCGGCGCTGTTTATGGCCTCTATACGGCGATGGTTTTCCTGCTCAGCCTTCCCGGCGGCTGGCTGGCCGACCGGATCATCGGGCAAAAGAAAGCAGTGTTCTGGGGAGGGGTGGTTATCGCACTGGGCCATTACTCCATGGCTATTCCATCGCTCTCGACGTTCTATCTCGGCCTGACTCTGATTGTGCTGGGGACCGGCCTGCTGAAGCCGAACGTCAGCACCCTGGTGGGCGGGCTCTACCACGCGAACGACGCGCGGCGCGATGCGGGATTCTCGATCTTCTACATGGGGATCAATATCGGCGCCCTGATCGCGCCGCTTATCTGCGGATACCTGGGCGAGAACATTAACTGGCACTATGGGTTCGGCGCGGCGGGCGTTGGTATGACCCTGGGGGTGCTTCAGTATGCACTCGGCAGAAAGTTTCTTGGCGACGCGGGCGATACAGGCAGCCGCACGGAAACCGACCTTCGGCTCCTGAAGCGAGCTTTAATCGGCTCGATCGTGGTGGTTGTGGCAGGCGCGGCGTTGGCTTTGAGTGGTTTGATGCCTTTCTCGGCGGAGGGCATCTCGGACGTCTTCGGTGTGATTCTGAGCGCAATCGTGGTGGTCTTTTTCATCTGGCTGCTCACGGCGAAGGGCTACACGCCGACCGAGCGACGGCGCTTCTGGGCCATCCTGGTTCTGTTCATTGCGTCGGCGGCATTCTGGTCGGCCTTCGAGCAGGCGGGCTCGACGCTGAACCTTTTCGCCGAGCGGAATACCAACATGCACCAGTGGGACGCACCGCTCTGGGGGCTGTTTCGGGCCAGCTATTTTCAATCGTTCAATTCGATCTTTTTAATAGCGCTGGCGCCGGTGTTTGCGTGGCTCTGGATCAGCCTGAAACGGCGCGAGCCTTCCAGCACCGCGAAGTTTTCCTGGGGGCTGGTCTTCGTCGGCCTCGGATTCGCCATCCTGATTCCGGTCGCGGGCAGCACCAACGTGAGTCCGTGGTGGCTGACGATCACCTATCTGCTGCACACCGTGGGCGAACTCTGTCTGAGCCCCGTCGGACTCAGCGCGATGACGAAGCTCGCGCCCGCGCGCATCGCCGCACTCATGATGGGTGCGTGGTTCCTGTCGATTTCGGTGGGCGATTTCATCGGTGGAAGACTTGCCTCTGTCTATGAGACGTTTCCCTTACCGTTGCTGTTCGGGATCGTGGCTGGATTCTCGATCGTGGCCGGATTGCTGCTGGTGTTTCTGATTCCGAAAATGCGTCAACTCATGGGCGGTGTGAACTGACGGATCCTATATGGAAGACGCACAGGAGCCAACTGCCGGTTACGAAGAATCTCGTCTATCTGAATCACGCGGCTGTGGGTCCCCTTTGTCGGCCGGCTGCGGAGGCCATGGAGTCTCTGGCGAAGGATGCGCTCGAATTCGGCAGCGAGCACTACCAGAACTGGATGGATACCTATCAGGGACTGCGTGTGGCGGCCGCCCGCATGATCAATGCCACGCCAGGCGAGATCGCGATCGTCAAGAACACCTCCGAAGGAATCGCAACGGTGGCTACGGGAATCTCATGGAAGCCGGGCGAAGTCGTAGTCGCATTCGAGGAAGAGTTTCCGGCGAACTTCTATCCCTGGAAGAGGCTGGAAGCGAACGGAATTCACGTGCGCTGGCTTTCGGTTTTCGACGATCTCGACCGCATCGACGAGGCCTGCCGAGGAGCGCGCATGCTGGCTGTCAGCTATGTGCAGTATCTGAGCGGATTCCGCGTGAATCTGGAAGCCATCGGCGAAATCTGCGCGCGGCAAGGTTGCTTCTTCCTTGTGGATGCGATTCAGGGACTGGGCGCATTTCCCATCGATGTGAGGGCGGCGCGAATCGATGCGCTTGCCGCCGACGGACATAAGTGGCTGCTGGGTCCGGAAGGCTGCGGGGTTCTTTACGTTCGTCAGGAAGTGCAGGACGAAATCGAACCGATCGAATTCGGCTGGACGAACGTCGCGAAGTATTACGATTATGCCTCGCGCGACATGGCGCTTCGCCCCGACGCGGGCCGCTATGAATGCGGAACGTTGAACACCATCGGGTGCTACGGCCTGCGCGCATCGTTCGAATTCCTGCTGAGTGTGGGCGTCGAAAACATCACGCCCGCTGTACAGGGGCTGGGCGATCGCGTCTGGGAAGGCGTCACGTCGCTCGGCTTTGAAACGCTCGGTGGACGGAATGCCGAAACAGGCGCCGGTATCGTGTCGTTTCGGAAGCCGGGCGTCGACAGCCGCGTGATCGTAAGCAAGCTGCGCGAGGCAGGCATCATTACCGCGCCGCGACAGGGTTGGGTGCGATGCGCGCCGCACTTCTATATCGCGGCGGAAGAGATCGACCGCATGCTGGGGGAGCTTAAGGCTTTCTGAAAATGATGATGTGCTGCTGCGGCAGGATCTCGATGGTTTTATCGAAGCGATATCCTTCCGGCTGCACTTCGGCGCGCACAAGACTCACTGTCATCTTGTGCTCTTCTTTGATCGGCACCGCGGGATCTTCCGCGCGGTATTCGAGAAACACGATCCGCCCGTTCGGCTTCATGGCATCGCGGATGTGATCCAGCATCTTTTCAGGCTCTGAGAATTCGTGGTAAACATCCACGAGCAGCACGAGATCGAGTGAATCTTTCGGCAGCTTCGGATCCTCCATGGTGCCAAGAACGGGGTGCACGTTGGTGATGTGCCGGGTCGCCATGTTCTTCGTGAGCATGTCGAGCATCGCCTGCTGAATGTCTTCGCCGTATACGATGCCTTTCGCGCCGACGCGCGACGCGAGACGCCAGGTGAAGTAGCCGACGCCCGCGCCGATGTCGGCGACAGTTGAACCGCGCTGAATCCCGATGGCATCGAGTGCTTCATCCGGATGCTCTTCGCTCTCGCGCTCGGGGCGTGTCAGCCAGTCCGCCCCCGCCGCGCTCATCGTCCCCGCGATGCGCCGATGGGTGATCGGATGAAACTCTTCCGCCGTCGAGACAAACGCCAGCAGGAGCAATGCAGCTACAATCCGGCTTTTTTCCATAGCTCATCTACTCGCTTTTTGACTTCCGGAGTCATGCGAATCACATCCGGCCAGGGCCGGGTGAAACCTTCGCCCGGCCATTTCTTCGTGGCGTCGATTCCCATTTTGCTGCCGTAATTGATCAGGCGGCTGGCATGGTCGAGCGAATCGATCGGGCCCATGGTGAACTGAATGTCGCGCTCGGGATCGATGTTGTTCAGCGCCCGCCACGCCACCTCGCTGACGTTCTGCACGTCCACATCCTCATCGACCACCACGATGCACTTGGTGAACATGGCCTGGCCCAGTCCCCAGATCGCGCTCATCACTTTGCGCGCATGGCCCGGATAGGATTTGCGAATCGAGACCAGCATCAGGTTGTGAAAGATGCCTTCGGCGGGCATGCACATGTCGCGCACTTCGGGAATCTGCATGCGCATCAGCGGCAGGAAGATGCGCTCGATCGCCTTGCCCATATAGAAATCCTCCATGGGCGGCGGGCCAACGATGGTGGTCGCATAGATCGGCTCTTTGCGCTGCGTAACGCAGGTGACGTGGAACACGGGATATTCGTCGGCCAGCGAGTAGTAACCGGTGTGATCGCCGAAGGGGCCTTCGGTGCGCAGCTCGCCAAGTTCGACGTAGCCTTCCAGCACGATCTCGGCGTTGGCCGGGACTTCGAGATCGACGGTCTGGCACTTCACCATCTCGACCGGACTGCCGCGCAGGAAGCCGGCGATCATCATCTCGTCGAGATCGGGCGGCAGAGGCAGAATCGCGGAATACATCGTGGCGGGATCGGAGCCGATGGCGACCGCAACATCCATGCGCGTGGCCTTGCCTTCGGCGATGCGCCGGCGATAGTGCTCCGCGCCCTGCTTGTGCGTCTGCCAGTGCATGCCGGTGGTGCGTTCGTCGAAAACCTGCAGACGATACATGCCGCAGTTGCGCTTGCCGGTGTCGGGATTGCGCGAGAACACCATCGGCAGCGTGATGAAGGGGCCGCCATCGTCCGGCCAGCAGGTGAGGACGGGGTAATCGTAGAGCGAGAAGCCTTCGGTCTTGACCACTTCCTGGCACGCGCCTTTCGAAACGATCTTCGGGAAGAATGCGCCGATCTCGGCCAGCTTCGGCAGCATTTTGAGCTTGCTGATGCAGGCCCTCCGGCATGCGCATTTCGAGATACTCGACGATGCGCCCGGCGATGTCATCGATGGAATCCACTTCGAGCGCGATCTCCATGCGCCGCATGCTGGCGAAGCTGTTGATCAGGACCGGGCACGTTCGAGCCTTTCGGCTTTTCGAACAGCAGCGCCGGGCCGCCGTGCTTCACGGAGCGGTCGGCGAACTCGGTGATCTCGAGCTTCGGGTCCACCTCGAAGGGAATGCGCTTCAGCTCTTTGTTCTTTTCGAGCGCGCGGATGAAGTCGCGCAGATCGTCGTATGCCATGGTCTGTCTGAAATGTGTCGATCTATTATCATTGCAAGTTCACATGGACATAACGATAGCATTCATCACCGGCGCCAGCCGCGGAATCGGACGAGGCCTGCGCGCTCGCGTTGTCGGCTGCCGGCGCGAAGGTGGTGCTGGCGGCGCGGCAGGTGGACAAACTGGAAGAAGTCGCGGCCGAAATCCGCGCGGCCGGCGGGGAGGCTTTCGTGGTGGCGATCGATCTGGCCTCGCAGGATTCGATCAAAGAGGCGTTTGCGAAGGCTTCGAAGGAGTTCGGACGCGATCGACATTCTGGTGAACAACGCCGGGATGACCCGCGACGGACTGGCCCTGCGCATGAAGCGCGACGACTGGGATGCCGTGATCCAGACCAATCTCTCGGGATCGTTCTTCTGCATCCAGCAGGTGCTGCCGGGGATGGTGCAGCGAGCGCTGGGGGCGGATCGTGAACATCGCGTCGGTGGTGGGCGAGTCGGGCAATCCGGGCCAGGCGAATTACGTGGCGTCGAAGGCCGGGTTGATCGGGCTGACGAAGTCGCTCGCGCAGGAACTTGGCATCGCGCAATATCACGGTGAACGCGGTCGCGCCGGGATTCATCGAAACCGACATGACGGCGATCGCTGAGCGAGGAGCTGAAGGCGAGGCTCACGGAATCGATTCCGCTGAAGCGAATCGGCAAGCCGGAGGAGATTGCGGCGGCGGTGCGGTTTCTTGTGAGCGATGAGGCGGCTTACATCACCGGGCACGTGCTGGATGTGAACGGCGGGATGTTCATGCGGTAGAGCGCGGGGTTGACAACCCCGCGGCAGGTTGACAACCTGGCCCACTAAACTGGAGGGATGCGGTTCTTCGCAGCGTTCCTTATTCTCTGTGCCGCTTCGGTCTTCGCGGCGGACAGGATATTTCCTTATCCCTACGTGCAGGAGGACCTGCCGAACGGCCTTCGCCTGATCACGATTCCCACCGACTATCCGAATATCGTGTCGCTCTACATCGTGGTGGGCGCCGGGTCGCGGAACGAAGTGGAGCCGGGCAAGAGCGGATTCGCGCATCTGTTCGAGCATCTGATGTTCCGCGGCACGCCGGAATATTCTGCCGCGCGTTACACCGAAGAACTGCAGAAGGCGGGCGCGGCGTCGAATGCGTTCACCACGAGCGACTACACCGCTTATCACACGACGTTCTCGAAAGAAGATCTGCCGCGCATTCTGTCGATGGAGGCGG
Source organism: Terriglobia bacterium (assembly GCA_963709215.1). Taxonomy (GTDB): domain Bacteria; phylum Acidobacteriota; class Terriglobia; order Bryobacterales; family Bryobacteraceae; genus BOG-234. Next base: position 644,613 of record CAVPVO010000003.1, read on the forward strand.
ACCGGTTCCCGCACCTGGCGGTGCCCCCGGCCTTGTTCAAGACCGAAACGCTGGCCGTGCTCGGCGAATACAACAAGAACAGCGCCAACCCCGAAGAGAAGCTCTACGAAACGCTGCGCGCCACGGCGTTTCGGGTGCATCCTTACCAGCACACGACGATGGGTTTCATCAAAGACATCGAAGCGTTCCCGAACGAGTACGATTACAGCCGGCAGTTTTTCGACCGCTATTACCGGCCCGAATACACGACGATCATCGTTGCGGGAGACGTGGACCCGAAGCGCGTGCGCTCGCTCATCGACGAGCGCTGGGGCGACGTGGAAGCGCGGCGATTACAAGCCGGCCATTCCCGCCGAACCGCCGCAGGACGGCCCGCGCACCGCGCATGTCGACTGGCCAACCCCGACACTGCCGTGGATTGCGGTGGCGTTACCGCGGACCGGCGTACACCGATTCAACCGAAGAAACGGCAGCGCTCGACGCCATCTCGCGGCTCGGCTTCGGCGAAACATCGCCGCTCTACCAGAAGCTCGTGATCGATGAGCAAAAGGTCGATTCATTGAATGCCGACCCGCCCACTAACGTCGATCCGGAGTTGTTCACGGTCTGGGCGCGCGTGAAGAAGGCGGCGGACATGGCTGCGGTCCAACAGCAGATTACAGAAGCCGCCGAAGGATTCGCCTCGAAACCCGTGGATGCGAAGAAGCTGGACGATCTGAAAGCGCACCTGCGCTACGAATTCGCGCTGCGGCTGAATAACAGCGAGGCCATTGGCGGGGCCGTGGCGCAGTACGTTGCGCTGCGCCGGACGCCGGCGACCATCGATCGCTACTACGATGCTTACGCAAAGCTGACTCCGACGGACATCCAGAATGCGGCGAGGAAGTATCTGATCGAGAAGAATCGCAGCATCGTTACCCTCACTGCGAAGGAAGCCGCGAAATGACGAAACCGGTTATGCTGCTCTTGCTCGCGTCTGCGATTGCCGGCGCCGAGCCGCGCATGGTCACGCTTCCCGGCAAGTCTCCGCTCGTCACGCTGCGCTTTGTGTTCACGACCGGAGCGGCAGCCGATCCCGCAGGAGAGCCAGGCGTGGCTCATCTGACCGCGGAAATGCTTGGTAACGGCGGCACGAAGGAGCTCACTTACAAGCAGATCGTGGACGCCATGTATCCCATGGCCACCTCGGTGCGGGTTTATTCCGACAAGGAGATGACCACCTTCGTCGGCGAGACGCATCGGGATAACCTCGACAAATTCTACGGTCTGATGCGCGATATGATTCTGCATCCGGGCTGGCGACAGGACGATTTCACGCGCATCCGCGACGAATCCGTCAATGCGCTGCGCGTCAGCCTGCGCGGCAACAACGACGAAGAGCTGGGCAAGGAAGTGCTATACAACATCATCTACAAAGACCGGCCCTACGGTCACGAAGACCTCGGCACGGCTTCATGGCTGCAGAAGGCCACCCTCGCCGATCTGCAGAGCTTCTATGGGCGGCACTATACGCAGGCCAACCTGATCATCGGGATGGCGGGCGGTTATCCGGCCGAATTTGCCGCGCGCGTGCAACGTGATTTCGCGGCGCTGCCTGCCGGATCAGCCGACCGCTTCGATGAAATGGCGCCCCCGTCCGCCGTGGAGCATAACCACGTGACGCTGGTTGAGAAGGACACTCGCTCAGTGGCATGGTCGCTCGGCTATCCGCTCGATGTGAAGCGCGGCGATGCGGATTTTCCCGCTATGCTGCTGGTGCAGAGCTGGCTGGGGCAGCATCGCGAAAGCGTGGGACGCCTTTACAACCGCATGCGGGAACTGCGCGGCCTGAACTACGGCGATTACGCCTACATCGAATATTTCCCGCGCGGGATGTTTCGCATGGAGCCCGAACCCAACATCGCGCGGCATCAGCAAATCTTTCAGATCTGGATTCGGCCGGTGGAGCCGCCGAACGCCGTGTTCGCGCTGCGGCTGGCCATGTTCGAGCTGGACAGGCTGGTGAAGAACGGCATCCCTGAGGCCGAGTTCGAGAAGACGCGGTCGTTTCTTTCGAAGTTCATCAACATCCTGACGAAGACGAAATCCGCGGAGCTCGGGTACGCAATCGACAGCCTGTACTATGGCATTCCGAACTATGGCGAATACGTCAGAAGCGGTCTTGCGAAACTGACGGCTGCCGATGTTAACGCGGCAATACGAAGGCATCTGCGGGCGGATAAGATCGAGATCGTCGGCATCGCGAAAGACACGGATGCGATTCGGGCAGCGCTGACGGGAAGTGATCCTTCACCGATGCATTACAACTCACCGAAAGCTCAGGAGGTGCTCGATGAAGACAAAGTCGTGGAGCGCTTTCCGCTGGGGTTGCGCAAGGAGGATGTGACCGTGGTGCCGGTGAGTACGGTTTTTGAGAATTAAGACACCGGCGGCAAGACCGCCGGCGGTACAGGCGGGAGGAAGGTTTCAAGTTGCTCGTCGGTGAAGGGATTTGTGGCTACGTTCTTTTTGGCGTGCTGCATGCGGCGGTTGGTCGCCATCGCGTCGATTAATTTCGGAATCGAATAAACGAACCCATTCGGGTGGGTGAACCTGCCGTCGAGATCGAGCTGGTCGTCCTGCCTGAGATTCAGCTCCAGCAACGCGCAGGATTCGTCGAAGACCCGGCGGTCCGCGGCTTGCTTCTGCTCCGCTGTCTTTGCCTCTTCGGCGCGGCGGGTGGCCTGGATTTGGCGCAGTTCATGCATGTCGAGCCTGACTTTGCGGTGCAGACGCATTTCGTAGACGCCGAGAAGCTGGAAGCGCTCGGGGTGTTGGATGAAGCTCAGGGTGGGAGCGAGGGCCTGGTCGATGTCGGAGTCGACCTCCTGATTGTTTGCATCGGCCGCAAGGAGGTTGTTTTCGATAGCGGCGGCGCGGTTGATGCGCCAGTAGCCTTCGGCGATGGAGTGAGCCAGCTGGCGTTCGATGGCGTCGACGGGTTTGAGGCTGTCGACGATGCCGGCGACGAAGGTGTCGCAGGCCTGATGCTCGTCGGCAGTCATGACGTAAAGATGACCGGTGAGGCCGTGTTTGATGGCATTGAGCCGGGAAACGGCGCGACCTGCCTCGGTGCGGGGGCCGGTGGATTTCTGCGCATTGAGGCGGTTGGCTTCGATTTGCCTGTCTGAGGCCATGGAGGGAATCCTTTCGGTAAAAGAAGTAGCACGGGGAGGGCGAAAAACGGACGGCGCCGGGGTTTGGGGGAGCGATGGGACGGGCGGAAAGGGGCGTGGGTGCCTGGAGATAGCGGAGTGGGAATTTATTTGGGAGAGGTGTGACTCACGCATCGGACTTGGGGTGATTGCCGGTTCCCATGGCTCGGCTTACGCCTTCTGTGAAATATTTTTTGGCGACTTGTCGATCCTCGCGGGCCTCGGGCGTCTCAATATTGAGAGGGCAGCGCAACGCGGGCCCGGCACAAAAGGAGAATGAAGATGCAGTACATGCTGTTGATATACGAGGACGAGCAGGTCTACGGGACAGATAAGGACGGTCCTGCGATTCAGGAAATTGTTGCCAGGCACATGGCTTTCAGCAAAGAGCTGGGATCCGCACGAGTAGGTGGAGCGGGTCTCAAGGCCACCTCAGCCGCCACCACCGTGCGGACCAATAAGGGAGCCAAGACTGTGCACGATGGACCATTTGCTGAAACCAAGGAACAGTTGGGCGGATACTACCTGATCGACGTTCCGGATTTGGACGCCGCCATCGCCATTGCGAAGAAGCTACCCGTTTTGCAAGACGGTTCCATCGAAATACGCCCGCTGATGGGAGGCGCGTAAAACCGTCAGTGAGTCTCGCTGTTCTGGACCAGGTGGCAAGAGAGGCCAGCGGGCGCATTGTCGGCGCGCTGGCAGCCCGTTTTCGCGATCTCGATGTGGCGGAGGATGCGTTTGGGGATGCCTGCCTCAAGGCAGCAGAGGCTTGGCCGAATCACGGTGTGCCGTTCGACCCCGCCGGGTGGCTCTACCGAACCGCCGAGCGTAAAGCGCTCGATGCATTCCGGCGCCGAAGGACACGCGAACGGCTGCTGCCGGCATCGCCGCCATCGCCACCAACACCTGAGGAAGCCATGCTGGACGATGCAGGAATTATTCCGGACGAGCGGCTGCGACTGATATTTGTGTGTTGTCATCCGGCGGTCGCGCCCGATTCGCGCGCAGCGCTCACGCTTCGGCTCGTCTGCGGTTTGAGCGTTGGTGAAATCGCGCGTGCGTTTCTGGTTTCGGAGTCAACGCTGGCGCAGCGTCTGGTCCGCGCCAAGCGCAAAATCGCCGAGGCGGGCGTGCCGTTCGAGGTACCTGGGCCGGAAGCGTGGAACGATCGACTTGAAGCAGTGTTGTCGACACTCGAGATCGCCTACTCCAGGTCCCACGAAGATGCGGCCGGAAGCGGCGATCACACGGCCTATGCGAAGGAAGTGCTCGAGTTGACGCGCCTGCTGGCGGAAATGGTACCGGATGAGCCTGCCGCGCACGCCCTGGCGGCATTGGTTCGGTACACAGAGGCTCGGCGGCCGGCACGGGTGGACGCGCGGGACTCCATGGTGCCTTTGTCAGAGCAAGACCCAGCTCTTTGGCTGCGCCCACTGATCGACGAAGCCGACGCGTATCTAAAGCGCGCCTGGGGCCCCCATGGGTCCGGCCCGCGCGCCATTCAGGCCGCAATTCACGGCACCTGGTGTTGGCGGAAGAGCTTGGCTGAGCCACCGCCCTGGGGGCAGGTGCTGGCTCTCTATGATGCGCTGATGCAGTATCGTGACGATGCCGTTGTGCGGCTGAATCGGGCAGTCGCGCTGGCAGAAGTGATGGGACTCGAAGCCGCGATGAGCGAGGTCGACACCCTGGATTCGAAGGAATTGCAGAACTTTCTGCCATACCACGCAGTCCGGGCTGACCTCCTGCGCAGGCTTCAGCGAATGCCAGAGGCGCTGGCGGCCTATGAGGCCGCACTTGCACTCGGCCCGGGACCGGCAGAGCGGATGTGGCTCGAAGGGGCGAAAGGGAATGCCGCCGGGCTCATCGATCAGCTGATGTCAGGACGTTAAACGCACATCCCGGCCATGGAGATTTAAATAACGCGGAGCGTTCGGTGACAGCCTGCGGCTGGCTTTAGGTCAGTAAAAGCACCGGCGGCAAGACCGCCAGCGGTACAGGAGGCAAACAAAATCAGGCGGGGGCGGCTTCGACAATGCTGACCAGCGATGCGGTGGGCACGACCCTGGTTATCCGCAGCCCGGCTTTGCCGAGCAGATCCGCATATTGCCCCGCGGTGCGTTCTTCGCCTCCCGGTACCGTGAGCATGACGATGTCAATCAGTTTTCCGGGATGCGGCGCGTCACCTTCGGGGAGCACCATCTCGATCAGGAGAAGACGGCCGCCGGGATTCATGGCGCGCCGGCAGTTGCCGAGGATCGCCAGACACTGCGGCTCATTCCAGTCGTGGATGATGTGCGACAGGATGTACGCGTCCGCGCCGGAGGGAACAGCGTCGAAGAAGCTGCCGGTTTCGATCCGGATGCGATCGCTGAGCCCGCGCTGCCGAATGAATGCAGGCGCATCGCGCATCACGTGCGGCAGGTCATAGAGAATGCCGCGCGGACCTGCATGATGGCCCAGAATCGTGGCCAGCAGGTTCCCGGTGGAGCCGCCGATATCCGCAATCGTGCCGAAAACCGAGAAATCGTAGGCCGCCGCCACGGCGGGAGGTTCCGAGCCGTGGACACCTACCATGGTTTCGTTGAACAGCGCGGCTTCCGCAGGATGGTCGGCCAGCCAGTCGAAGAGCGGTTTGTCAAACGCCTTCGCAAATGCCGTCGTTCCTGTCTGGACGGAGAAAAGCAGGTTGTCCAGACTGCGCGTCACCATGGCGCCCCCCATCATGAGAGCCGTGGCGTGGCTCGGAGTGCCGGAGCGCAGCGCGTCGCCGATCGGGGTGAGGGCGAAACGATGATCGTGGCCTTCGCTGAAAACCCCCATGGCTGCCATCGTCCGCATGACGCGGTAGAGTGCGGGCGCATGGGTGCCCGTCGCCGAGGCCAGTTCTTCGGCGCTACGCGGCCCGTTGTCCAGGTGATCCGGCAGTTTCAGCACGGCAGCCAGATGGATCAGGCGAGACCCGAGCTGAGCCATGATCATGTCAACAATTTGTGCTTCCGGGGGCAACGTCGCAGTTCTTGCAGCGGCTTCAGCCATGTGGGTTCCCCCCGGCGCGGGTTACGTTATTATACCGATTTACGGCTTGAGTTCGAGCCGCAGGACCTGTACCGGATTGAGCTGTACGTTGGGTTTGATTCGTCCCGCCGCGGCCTTGTCGGTCTGCGGGTTCGCCATGTAATAGAAGACGCCGTCCGCGATGGCGCCGGTGGTGATGCCGTCGAATGCCGGATTGCGACGCTCCAGCACTTCGAAGCTCGCTATGTCTTTCTGGTCGGGACTCAGCCGGTAGCGCGCCACGCGCGGCGTCATCACGCCGTTCTGGATCGCGACGAGGCTCCCTTTGAAGTAGAGAAGCCCGTCGATGTTTCCAAGGCAGAGGTCGGGCGGATGGCCGATGGGACGGGAGGCTTTCGACGCGATGTCGACGACACGGATGCCGTCGGGAAATCCGGCAACGTAGAGTGTTTTGTCATCGTCCGAGATGGCGATGCCGTTCGCGGCCTGCACCTTCAGGGCGGGATCGAACACTTCGAGACGCTGCGTGGCGGCGCTGATCCAGTAGACCGTGCCGGCCTGCGTATCCGTGATGAAGACATCGCCCTTCGAGCTGATCGCCATGTCATTGAAGTAATGCCGATCGTTGACGCGGCTGATCGTGTACTTCTGAATCAGCGTGCCGGAAGGCGTTTCGAAGTGGAAGATGCCTGACTCGCCGACGGAGTTGCTGGCGGCCCAGATGGTGCGGTCGCGGGTGTCGGCTTTCAGGCCGAGGACTTCATAGAGGCCGTCCTGCCCGCTTCGCACGAGGCCTTTGCATTCGCCTGCGGTGGAGCACTCGATGATATTGTGCTCCCACGTGCTGCCGAGAAAGAGCCGCCGGCGGCGCTCATCCCAGGCGATGCCCTCGGGCAGAAGATTCGGATCGTCGATGGTGAATGCCGGCTGGCTGTTCGATACCGGCGGCGTGCCGTCGCGGACGCCTCGCATGAGCAGCGTGAATTCTTTCGTGCCGCGTAGTTTCACGAAGGCATCGTCGCGGGAGGGATCGAGACCGACGTTGAGATCGATGGCGTCGCGCAACGCGTCGAGGGTCTGACGATACTGCCCGCCGTAGGCCCAGGTGCGTGCGAGGGCGTACGAAACGGTGCACTTGTCGCCCGCGGTTTCGAGCAGGCCCTTTACGCGATCGACCTCGGCCTGCAACAGTTTCGCATCGCTTTCGGAGAGCTTGTCCGGAGGCGGGATCTGCGCAGTAAGTGCAGATGCAAATCCGGTAATCAGGAAAGCAGCGATTCGAGCGCGCACAGTGTCAGGATAACGCCGACTTTACAGTCGGCTGGACTCGCTGGAAAGCGAGTCCGCAGGCCGGAAGGCCTGCCCCACTAACGGCTCAGCAGAGAGCGGCCATGAGCAGACCGCGGGCGGTTGAATTCAGCGGCTCCGCCGACACGCGGACTTCGGAAAGTTTCACCGGCAGTTCGCTCGCCTGCAGGGCGGCGCGGAAGCGATCGAAGAAGCCATCCGGCATGACGGTTCCGCCCGCGAGGACGAGCGGAATCGGATTGGCCATTTTCGGCAGCCTGCGCACGGCAGAGATGCTCGACTTCAGGTTCTTCACCAGGTTCTCGATCACTTCGTCGTAGTACACGCTCAGAGCATTGTTCACGCGGTTCCCGTTCATCCCGTTCATGCGGAAGCCCTGTTCTTTCTGTACGCGCATACGGGTGGCGACGTCGCCTGTCACCAGCGCCGACTGCTGGTCGATGAAATCTCCGGCCTTGGTGATGCTGAAGCTGAGAACGGGCACCGAGAGAACGGCGAGACACACATTGCAGAGCCCGCTGCCGCACGAGATGCCGATGCCGCTGAAATTCGAAGCGCTCATTTCGCCGAAAACGACCGCGAGGCCTTCCTCGACCGGTGTGCCTTCAAAGCCGAGTTCGCCCAGCACCTGGCGAAGCGACTCCTGATGATGGCGAATGCCGCCGTCATTGCCGGCGATCGGGGCGGGAACGCTGAAATACACTTTCTGGCCCGGGGCGCCGGCACTGCCGAGCAGTTTACTCACGATCAGGCGGATCACATCGATGGCGTAGGGTTCCTGCGGATTGAGGACGCCCTCCTTCATGGGGCGGCGGGTCTCGGCGTGGAAAACTTCGGCGAGCCGTTCGGCATCGTTCCCGGCCACGATGATCTGGCCTTCCTTCACCTGGTAGAGAACGTTTTCGCGCTGCAGCAGACTTTCGGCCAGCCGCGAATGGGGCAGCGTGAAAAACGCGTTCAGCTGGGCTTCGTAACTGTATCGTTTACCCTGGGTCCGGGCGACGACGATGCGGCTGGTGCCGACGTCGAGGCCGATGGGCTGGGTGTAGGTCTCTTCGGTAGCGGTGCTCATATTTTGTTCTTCCTGATCCAACGCGCACAACGGACGGACCAGAAGCGAAGCCGATTGGCTCACCTTATCCTGCCTGACCGGTCCCTTTATGGGGCCTCAGCGATAAGGCTGACCGCTCTGCTTCGCCCGTGGCCGGGCCTGTGCGCCGGGAAATCACTCAAACGGATACAGCCATGCCCGGCACGCTTCCTCAGCCGCGCGACTGTGTCTGGCCAGCTCCTTACGGTCGAGCGGCGTCGATCTGTCTTTTCGAATTCGGAAGCAGGCCATCAGCAGGGCCGCCGCCAGGATCGCCATCAGGATCACGGCCGCTCTCTAGCGCGAGGCGCCTCCGGCACGCTGCGTGAACGCAGTGACTTTGCTTTCGCTGATCTCTTCTTCCTCTTCTTCCGATTCGTGCTGCACGCAAAGCCCGGCGGCCTCGGTGAGCCTCTGCAGTTCCTGCTGCTTCAGCTTCTGCCATTCGCGAAATTCCTTCTGCCAGCGTTCGATCTCGGCCAGGCTGGCATCCATGCGCGCTTTGTACTGCGCGGTGATGCGGTCGAGTTCGGCTTTCTGCAGCCGGTTCTGCTCCAGTTGCTCGGCTTCGAACTGACTTACCTTGTCCTGGTACGACTCCTCGTATTCCTTGAGCGCGCGCTGGCGGGTGACGACATCGTTCAGAACCTGGCCGACATCCGTGCCAGACGCCTCGAGCGCCATCAGCAGCGCCTTGCGCTTCAGGACGTTCGACATGCCGGCCAGATGCGGGCTGTTTCCCATGTCGGCGATCTTCTGAATACCGTAAATCAGGTTCGGCGGCTTCACCGCCGCAGTCTGATATATCTGGTCGAAGCTCAGCGGCGTGGGTGGAGCAGTAGGCCTGCGGCCATTGCCGTTCTGCCATTCCGGGCTGCCGCACTGGGTGTCGAGCAGCTTCTTAACCTGTTCATTCCGTTCTGTAGAGCGCGTGCCGTTGCCGCTCTTCTCGGATCCGGTCAGCGCCAGATCCGGCATCTCCTCTTTTCCGAACCACTTACTCAGCATCGGACCGCTCCAGTGTTAAGGAATACGCTTGCGGAGGATTTGCTATCTCCGAAGGGATATCCCGAATAACAAACAGATGGTCGGGGTGATACGGAAGAATTCTCAAAATTAATCTGAGATTTTTCGCCGGATTCGCCCGACCGCGCGTATGTTACGGTCAGCATTGATGAAAACATGGACGGCGGGCGAACTGGCGGCGGCACTCGGGCTTCCCCTGCGCGGGGACCCGGGCCGCATCCTTACCGGGGCGGCCATGCTCGAAGATGCCGGTGGAGAGCAATTGGCGTTCGCCGGCGGGCCGAAATACTTTGCGGCCGCCGCCCAATCGAGAGCCGGCTGCATCATTGCGCTGCCTGAATTCACGGGGGGGCCGGAGCAGATCGTTATGCAGTCGACGCAGCCCCGTGCGCATTTCGCCCACGCGCTGAAACTGCTCTATCCGGGGCGTCCGATTCGGGCGGGGGTGGATGGCCTGGCACACGTCGACGCGGAAGCGCAGATCGATCCGACGGCTGAAGTCGGGCCTTTCGTAAATATCGGAAGCGGTGCCCGTATAGGGGCGCGAACACGAATCGGGGCAGGCTGTTCGATTGGCGCCGACGTCGCAGTGGGCGAGGACTGCATCCTCCATCCGAGGGTAACCATATATGAAAGGGTCACCGTGGGAGCCCGCTGCGTGCTGCATTCCGGCGCGGTGCTGGGCGCGGACGGCTTCGGTTTCGAACTGGCGGGGGGCGCTTATCAAAAAGTCCCGCAGGTGGGTGTGGTGCGCATCGGCAGCGACGTGGAGATCGGAGCCAACACCTGCATCGATCGCGCGACGCTGGGCGTCACCGAGATCGGCGATGGCACGAAGCTCGACAACATGGTGCACATCGCGCACAACTGCCGGATCGGAAAGCACGTCGTGATCGCGGCGCAGACCGGGCTGGCGGGGGGCGTGACGATCGGCGATTATGCGGTGGTGGGCGGACAGGTGGGAGTTGGCGACAAGGCGCGGATTGAGCCGAAGGCAATCATTGGGTCGGGGGCGGGCATTCTGACGGCGAAGATTGTGCGTGCGGGTGAACCCGTATGGGGCACACCGGCGCGTCCGCTGCGCCAGTATCTGGCGCAACTGGCAACGCTCGCCCGCTTGACGAAGCGTGGCTGATAGCCTATTCCCGAAAGGCTACGCATGTTGCGAAACCAAACCATTCTCACGTTGGCAGCTGTTGCCCTGGCGACCAGTCTTGCGCTGCCGCTCGTCGCACAGTTTCCGGCCGACAGCACACTGCCGCGCGACAAACGCACAAAACGCCAGATCGCGAAATTCGCGCCGGGGCCGACGCCGCGGACGCGGGAAGGCACGGTGGATCTCAACGGCGTCTGGGGCTACGCGGGGTACACGTCGGACATCGCCAAGGATTACGACGTCGGCGCGGTGCCGATGACTCCTCTGGCCGAGAAGCTCTTCAAAGAGCGTCAGGCGAACGAGGGAATCTACGATCCGGAGGCGCGCTGCCTGCCTGCGGGCGTGCCGCGGCGCGATCCCTATCCTTCGAAGATCATCCAGCAGCCAAACCTGGTGGCGATCCTCTTTGAAGGCAGCATGCACAGCTACCGGCAGATTTTCCTGGACCGCAAGACGCATCCCGCGGATCTGCAGCCGACCTGGTTCGGCGACTCGATCGGCCACTGGGAGGGCGACGAACTGGTGGTCGACACGGTCGGCTTCAACGGCAGGACCTGGCTCGATCTGGCGGGCCATCCGACCTCAGAGCAGTTGCACGTGGTGGAGCGTTACTCGCGGCCGGTTTTCGGCGAGCTCAAGCTGGACATCACGATCGAAGATCCGGTGATGTACACGAAGCCGTGGAAGGTCACCGAGCTGATGCCGCTGATGGTGGGTGAGGATCTGATCGAATACGTCTGCGCCGAGAACGAGCGGGACGTGCCGCATCTGGTGCCGCAGGGAGACCGGTCGCCGCGTTAGTTGACGCGCGCGCTTTTCAGAAGCATTTCGAGCGGCACCACTTCGAGCGCCCGCTCGTGGGTGGCTTCCAGCCGCACCGGGGCCATGATGCCGGCCTCGAACGATTTCTTCCACGGCTCGACGCATACGCACCAGCCGTCACCCGCCTTGAGTCCGGGAAAGCCCCAGGCCGGGCGCGGTGTAATCAGGTCGTTACCGATGGATGCCTGGTGGCGAAGAAATTCGTCGGTAACCATGACGCATACGACGTGGCGGCCGAGATCGTCCACGCCGCTGTTGCATTTTCCGTCGCGATAGAAGCCGGTCAGGGGATCCGTGCAGCAGGTCTGAAGCACACCGCCCAATACATTTTTCACCATTTAATCCAGATTACATGATGAGGCCGCGGGTGCTAATTAACGCTGGCCTTGGTATTGCATCCACATGTGTCGAAAGCCGGCGGCGCAAAAACTGCCGCCCGCAGGAGAGATTAATGAAGAAGAAATTGGCTGTAATCATACTCGGAATTGCGAGCGCGGGATTGCTGGCGGCGCAGGGTGGCGGAGGCGGTGCGGGCGGAGCAGGAGGTGCGGGCGGAGCTGGCGCGCCCGGAGGAAGCCAAACGCCCGGCACTACGCAACCCGGTACTACACAGCCTGGTCAGACCGGAACACAGGGCAATTCGTCGACGACGGGAACGAGTCGGAACAACGGATCGCCGTCGTCCAGGTCGCGGACGACCAAAAACAGGAAGAACCGGAGCAACAACAACACGACCGGTAACAACGGGACGAGCGGGAACAATACGAGCGGCAATAACGGGACGACAACGCAGCCGCGCTGACGGTCTAAGTTTGTGGGACGGTCACAGCCGCGACGGCTTGAGCCGGTCGCCGTCCGTGACCGTCTTTACGACACTTTTGCCGGCACGCAGAGAATCAGGAGAACCAGACAAAATGTCTGCTGCAAAGAATTCAGGAAGATGGGTGGCGAACGTCACTACCGATTCCACTCATCCGCCCCCAGGGTTGTTTACCAAAGACGCGTCGACTATCGTCAGAACGCTGGCCTCGAAGAAGGTGTCGCCGAAAGGGCCGGCGTCCGGGCTCCGTATGTTGACTTATTTCATCAACCGGGCAGGGAAGGAGCTGGACGACGATCGCCGGGAGCAGTTGGAGAAAGCCAAGAAAATGCTGTCAGCGAGAATTGCGAAAGAACACCAGGGAGGCTCGAATGCCTGAAGAAAGTGTAGTGGAACGGGCCCGGCAGGACGAGCGCGAGGGTAAATCGCCATCCACGCAGGCGGGAGAGTTCGTTCACGAAGAGATTGAACACATCAAAGAGGGGAAGCACGGGGCGCGCTCCGCCAAACAGGCGATCGCGATCGGTCTTTCAAAGGCGCGACGAGCTGGAGTAAAGCTGCCTCCGCCGAAATCGGGTTCGGACGAGGTGCGTCATCGTGCGGAGCGCGATCAGGAGAAAGGCGAACACCCGGAAGCTCCGTCGCGCAAGAGGTCCGGTGCCGCGACGAAGGCCTTGAAGCGCGAAGGTTCGCAGGCGGCCTCGCACGCGGCTCTATCGCGCCAGGCAAAGGACAGCGCGAAAAGGCGCACTGGGGAAGAACGCAGCGCCGCCGCTCGGAAAGCCGTTCGCACGAGGTCGAAATAAGGGTCGGCCTGCGGCTGGCTTTAGCTTTGTACAAGCACCGGCGGCTAGACCGCCGGCGGTACAGTTATCAGGACGGCTACGGGGAGGGCGTCCAGTACAAGGTCAAGGGCCAGTTCGATATCGCGCGCAGCAAGGCATTTGCCGGTGAAGATGTTCCGAAACGTCGCGGCTGCCAGGCCGGGCGGGATCGCGAGGGTCGTCCGGCGCCATTCAGGATCCGTTTCCCGGCGGGCGGGAAAACGCGCGGTAACGACCAGCAGGGCGCGCTCTTCCTGGATTCTGGCGAAACCGCAGATGCAATCCGCCTGCGGACCAGCGCACAAAACGGGTTCGTAGGCGCCGCGTTCGAACAGGTCCGGGTGGGCCGCGCGATAGCGCAGAATCCGTGAGGCGACAAATAGTTTGACTGCACCGTCGGGCCAGCGATCCATCAGTTCGCGCATGGACGGCTGCCGCGCGTCGAGGTGGTCCAGCATCTGCAGCCGCTTTCCGTAATCAACCTTTCGGCGATTATCCGGATCAACAAGGCTCAGGTCCCATAGTTCGCTGCCCTGATAAATGTCAGGGACGCCGGGAGCGGTGAGCTTTATGACTGTCTGGACAAGGCTGTTCTCTGCGCCGAGGCGGGCCAACTGCTTTTGAAACGGCAGAAACACTGAAAGAAAGGCCTGGGATTCAGGGGCATCCAGAGCGCCATCGATGAAAGCCAGCACGGCCTCTTCGTATTCCATATTGGGCGCGGCCCAGGTGGAGTGCACTTTTGCTTCACGCATAGACTTGCGCATGGCCTGTTTCACGCGCTCCGCATAATCCAGGAGAAGGGTTTCATTGATGTTGTCGGTCTCAAGCGCTTCGGCAGGCCATGAGCCGGCCAGCATCTGAAAAAAGAGATATTCGTCGTTGCGATCCGGCGGCGCCGTCGCCTCGATGTCACCGCGGCGCGCGCGCAGTATATGGCTCCAAAGCCGCACCTGTTTTGCCCATTGCTCCGGCATCTCTGAAAGCACGGCCAGGCGCGCGCGCGCATCTTCGCCCCGCTTCGTATCGTGGGTTGAGGTGGTGAGCATGGAGTCCGGCCAGCGGCGGGCTCTCTGACTGACGGTCTTATGAAAACCCGCCATAGTCGTGCCGAAGCGATCGGGATAGCCGCCGACTTCGTTCAGGGCGATGAACCGGTTGTAACGATAGAAAGCCGTGTCTTCGACACCTTTAGCCATGACCGGGCCGCTGTATTGCTGGAGTTTCATGGCGCAACGCAGAACGGCGTGCCGGCTGAATCCGCTATGGCTTTTCGCCGTGAGGTCGCCCGACAGCAGAGCTTCGAGGAAGTCGAAAACACTGGGATCGATATAAGTCTCGTTAGAGCGCGCGACTTTCATGGCCCACGCCAGATCACGCCGGTCCTCTGCGGAAGGCGGAGATGATTCATCCACGTAAGTCCGGTAGACGGGGAAGCAGGCGATAAGCTCCCGGATGGCGCGGCGCAGCACGTTCCAGGTAAAATCCGCGGTCTCGGGGCACTGGTATGCAACGCGCGCGGCCTCCCTGGCAAGCACGTTCAGTTCGCTTGACATCTCGTTGCGCATGACGCGCAACTTACACTCGCGGACGATCTCGGCGAAGGGCCGCCGCGCGCCGGTGAAATCTTCATACTGCGAGGTCAGGGCAGGCTCGCCGGCGGGATCGATGAGGAGGGCGAGCACCAGATTGAGGAATTCGTATCCGGTGGTGCCGTCTACGGGCCAGTCGTCGCGCAGGCTCTCGTGATGGGCGAGGATTTTCTCGACCACGAGGTAGAACGAATCGCCTGCGGCAGCGCGCAGATTTTTCAGATAGCTCTTCGGATCCAGAAGACCGTCGATGTGATCGATGCGCAGCCCATCCAGCCTGCCTTCTCTGAGAAGACGCAGGACCAGCTCATGCGCCTGATCAAAAACGTCGGGCAGTTCCATGCGCAAACCGGCAAGCTCGTTGTTGTCGAAAAACCGCCGGTAGTTGATATCGTCGCCGGCCACACGAAAGTGGGCGACGCGCCAGTGCTGGTCCTGGATCAGAAGATGGAGGTTTGTCCAGCTCTCCTTTAGACCCGGCGTTCCGTTGAACCGATCCACCGCACAGCGGATCGCCGCCGGCAGCTCCGGGTGTTCGCGTACCGCGGCAGCGAGGTTTTTTTTCAGATCCCACGCGCGCCGCGGGATCTGCGGATGCCATTCGGCAATGGACGCGAACGAGTCGCCGATACGTTCCAGCTCGGCGCCGGCGTCGCCGAGAATCTGGCGGTATTGCAGGGGACAGACGGGAAGCTTGTGCGTATCGTAGGCCCACACGGCGAACGACCCCTCATCGGCATCGAATTTGAGAGTGAGCTTGCCATCGTACAACTCCACGCCGTACTGTTTTCCCAGCAGGGGCACAAGAATTTTGTTCTGCAAAGAGAAGCGGTCGGGCAGCCAGTCGATATCGAACCATCCGGCAGTGGCGGAATCGCGGCCCCATTCGAGCGCATCGAGCCAGAGAGGATTATCGGCGCCGCCGACGCCCATGTGGTTGGGCACGAAATCGAGGATGCGCCCGAGGCCTTGGGCGTCGAGCGTGGCAATCATCTGTTCGAATGCGGAATCGTCGCCGAGTTCCGGATTCAGGCTGTGGTGATCGACAATGTCGTAGCCGTGCAGGCTGCCGCGCCTGGCTTTCAGCCAGGACGAAGCATAGATATGACTGATGCCGAGGCGCGCGAGATAACCGGCAATCTCAGCTATGTCGTCAAAACCGAAATCCCCGTTGCACTGCAGCCGGTAGGTAGCCCGCGGTTTCATGCGCCGCAGTCAGGCTGGCTGTGATCGCACTCCAGGACGAACACCGCCGCCGAGCGCGCGCCGACGGGGCATTTGTCACCGGGCGAAGATAAAACCGGTTCGGTGATTTCGTCCTTCGCGGTATCCACGATCAGGCGCCATTTGCCACCGCCGTTTGCGGTTGGCATACAGCACTCTGCGCCGTCAGGAGTTGCGTTGAATATGAGAAGCAGAGTCGCTTCATGCCCTCGCTGCCTGATGCCGGATGTGGGCGCGCGGCCGTCCAGCAGCATGCCGAAGCAATGCAGGTCGGGCTTGTGCCAGTCTTCCTCAGCCATCTGATCACCCGCCTGGTTGATCCATGTAACATCGCGGATGCCCACGTCCTCGATGAACTGGCCGTTCAGGAAAACGTTCCGGCGCAGGATGGGATATTTGTGGCGCAGCTCGGTCACCTGGCGAACGAACCGCACCTGGCGATCGTTTTTCTCCCGCAGAGTCCAGTCGACCCAGGAGATTTCGTTGTCCTGACAATAAGCGTTGTTGTTGCCCTGTTGCGTGCGCGCGAACTCATCCCCCGCCGTGATCATCGGCGTACCCTGCGAGAGCAGCAACGTCGCAAGCATGTTGCGCATCTGCCGGTGGCGAAGAGCAACGATACCGGGGTCGTCCGTGGGGCCTTCGGCACCGCAGTTCCACGAACGATTCTCGGAAGTGCCGTCGCGATTCTCATCACCATTGGCGTCGTTGTGTTTGTCGTTATAGGACACAACGTCGTTGAGGGTGAACCCGTCGTGCGCGGTAATCAGGTTGATGCAGGCCCATGGCTTGCGGCCGCGCCGATTGAAGTAGGCTTCGGAGCCACAGAGCCGGTCCGCCAGTTGCTGGGCCGAAAGCTGCGCGCGCCAGAAGTCACGCACATCGTCGCGGAATTTGTCGTTCCATTCGGCCCAGCCGGGGGGAAATTCACCGACCTGATATCCGCCGGGACCGCAATCCCACGGTTCCGCGATCAGTTTGACCGTTCCCAGCAGAGGATCCTGGCGGCAGGCCTTCAGAAATCCGCTTTCCTGATCGAAGCCGTATTTCTCGCGCGCCAGAATGGTGCCGAGGTCGAAGCGGAATCCATCCACGCGGGTGTGCTCCACCCAGTAGCGCAGACTGTCCGTGACCATCTGAATGACGCGGGCGTGGCTCAGATTGAAAGTGTTTCCGGTCCCGGTGTCATTGATGTAGTAGCGCTTGTTTTCGGGGATGAGGCGATAGTAGCTGGCATTGTCCATGCCCTTGAACGACAGCGTGGGCCCCCGCTCGTTGCCCTCCGCGGTGTGGTTGTAAACCACGTCGAGAATCACTTCCATGCCGGCGTCATGAATCGCCGCAACCATCTCTTTGAACTCGCGCAGGCTGTCCCGCGGATTGGCGGCGTAGCGGGGATCGGGCGCAAAAAAGCCGATGCTGTTGTATCCCCAGTAATTCGTGAGCCCTCTGTCCTTCAGGTGCTGATCACTGACGAAGGTGTGAACCGGCATCAGCTCGATTGCCGTAACGCCGAGGGATTTGATGTATTGAAGCACCTCCTTATTCGCCAGTCCGGCATAAGTGCCCCTTAGCTCCTCCGGTACGGCCGGGTGCATTTTTGTATAGCCGCGCACGTGCAGCTCATAGAGGATTGTGTTGTCCCAGGGCAGGGCTTTTCTGTCGCGCGGCCCGGCCCAGTCGAACTGCGGATCCACGACCGTGCATTTGGGGATAAACGGCGCGCTGTCGCGTTCGTCGAAGGTCAGATCGTCGCCGGACTCCACGTTGTAGCCGAACAGCGCGGGGTTCCATTCGAGATGACCCACGTGGGCCGTGGCATAAGGATCCAGCAGAAGCTTATTGGGATTGAACCGGTGCCCTTCATTTGGTTCATAGGGGCCGTACACCCGATATCCATAAGGTGTGCCGGGATGGACATCGGGCAGGTAGCCGTGCCAGACCTCGTCTGTGTATTCAGGAAGCACGACGCGATCGATTTCCTTATCTGCACTGCTGTCAAAAATGCAGACCTCCACCCTGGTGGCGTGCGCGGAGAACACGGCGAAGTTGGTGCCTTTCCCGTCCCATGAAGCGCCGCGCGGCCAGGGCAGCCCTTCGCGAATGCGGCTGCGCAGGGTTGCAGGCGCGGTGTTCGTGCCGTTGACGGCGGTTCGTGGTGCAGTGCGGGTTCGTTTGGTTTTGGTTGTGGATGTTGTCACAGTCCCCATTCAAAGTTTGTTTCGCATGCATGCAGGAGACCGAAAAAAGATTTGTGGAGAAGTGCACGCTCGCGGGCCGCAATGTGGCCGGACTCACGGACGCGCATACGCAGGTTGCACTATCATCGAGGCGTTATGGCAAGAACCGCTCCGATGTCGACCATGGAACTGGAGTCCCGCGAGACCGGGATGAACGGATCGCCGAAACAGGAGGAACGCGTTTCCATTTCCAAGGAACGCGTTTCCATTTCCAAAGAGGAGCCGCCCCAGGAAGCAATTGCACAGCTGGCTTACAGTTACTGGCTGGAACGGCAGAACGGTAACGGCGGCGAAAGCTCCCCGGAAGAAGACTGGCTGCGCGCGGAAAGGGAATTGCGCGGGCGCAAAACCGCACGCAGCTGAGTTCCCGTTGACCACATTTCCTCCTGGCGAAGGTGTCCGCTTCCGCGTCTGGGCTCCCAAACGCCGGCATGTTCATGTGGTTCTGGAGGGTCGTTGTTTCCCTCTGGCGCCGGAGGGTGGCGGATACTTCACCGGCAGCGTTGGCGGCGCCCGGGCCGGTTCCCTGTATAGGTTCCAGCTGGACGAACGCAGCGACCTTTATCCTGATCCGGAATCCCGTTTTCAGCCCGAAGGACCGCACGGACCTTCGCAGGTAATCGATCCCTCAGTCTTCCGCTGGACCGACAGCAACTGGAAGGGCATCGACCCGCAGGGGCAGATTGTGTATGAAATGCACATCGGGACGTTCACAGCGGAGGGGACATGGGAAGCGGCGCGGAAACAATTGCCGGAACTCGCCGCGACGGGAATAACCGTCCTCGAGGTGATGCCGATAGCAGAGTTCGGCGGCGCCCGCGGCTGGGGTTACGACGGCGTCGATCTGTTCGCACCCACGCACCTCTACGGTTCTCCCGACGACGTGCGCAATTTCGTCAACGAGGCGCATCATCTGGGGCTGGGCGTGATACTCGATGTCGTCTACAATCATTTCGGTCCCGACGGCTGCTATGTGAGAGCTTTCGCCGACGAGTATTTCACCGACCTCTACACAAACGACTGGGGTGAGTCGATCAACTTCTCAGCGGGACCCGTGCGGGAGTTTTATATCGCTAATGCGGCCTGCTGGATCGGGGAGTATCATTTCGACGGGCTTCGGCTTGACGCGACGCAGGATATTCACGACACGAGCGAAGAACATATTCTGGCGGCGATCGTAAAACGCGTGCGAGAGGTTGCGGGCGATCGCAAGACTTATGTCGTGGCAGAAAATGAACCGCAGCATTCCTGGATGGTGAAGGCGCAGCACTCGGGCGGGTACGGTATTGATGCGCTCTGGAACGATGACGTTCATCACAGCGCTTCGGTGGCCATGACCGGACGCGCGGAGGCCTACTATACGGACTATCGCGGTTCGCCGCAGGAGCTGTTGTCCGCCGCGAAACACGGTTACCTCTACCAGGGGCAGCGTTATAAGTGGCAAAAGAAGCGCCGCGGCACACCTGCCCTGGATCTGAATCCCTGGAATTTCGTGACGTATCTCGAGAACCATGATCAGGTGGCAAACTCGGGCCGGGGCGAACGTCTGATCAAGCTGACACACCCGGCACTCTATCGCGCGATGAGTGCATTTCTGATGCTCGGCCCGGGTACGCCGATGCTCTTCCAGGGCCAGGAGTTCGGCTCGACCCGGCCTTTTCTTTTCTTTTGTGATCATGGCGACGGCCTCAGCGACCAGGTATATTCCGGACGGCGCGAATTTCTTACGCAGTTCGCGAGCCTTGCGCAGCCGGATATGCAGAAGCAGATCCAGGATCCCAACGACGCAGCCGCGTTTGAACAATCGAAGCTCGATCTGCAGGAGCGCGAAAAAAATACGCGGACTTATGGCCTCTATAAGGACCTGATTGCGCTGCGCCGCTCCGACCCCGTGCTGCAGCGGCCGAAGCGGCACGGCATGGATGGCGCGATCCTTTCCGACAGGGCGTTTCTCCTCCGTTACTTCGATGCGGAGCACGGTGACCGGCTGGCGATTTTCAATCTGGGCGCGGATCTGCATCTCGATCCCGCACCCGAGCCGCTGCTGGCCCCGCCCGAGGGGGCAGCCTGGACACTGCGCTGGTCGAGCGAGGATCCGAAATACGGCGGCACTGGGACGCCGCCTCCGGATTCCGATGAAAACTGGCGCGTGCCCGCATATTCGGCGCTTGTGCTTCTAGCCCGAACCGCAACGGAGTAGATGGAGTGGGTCTGCCTGTGACGCTCCCCTCGCGAAAGCTGAATCGCATCGACCGGCGCCCCTCCGGCGAAGATCCGCATCTGAATGAGGAATGGCTGGTCACCAACGGCCTCGGAGGATATGCTTCGGGAACCGTAGTGGGCGCATTAACGCGCCGCTATCACGGTCTTCTTATTGCGGCGCTGCCGAATCCGCTGGGCCGAACCATGACGCTCAACGCTCTGTCGGAGCGCATCCGTCTGCCCAATCGGGATGTCTTCTTCACGGGCCCTAATGAGCTCGCGGGGGTGGATCCTCCCGGCACTCTGGCGCCCCGCGAATTCCGGCTGGAGGGCGGACTGCCGGTCTGGCGCTATGAACTCGGCGGGTTTGTACTGGAAAAGCGCGTCTTCATGCTGCACCGTCAGAACACCGTTCATGTCGCATACCGGCTGATCTCGGGGCCCGAGCCCATTCGGCTCGCGCTGCGGCCGGGAGTTCATTTTCGATCGCACGATGCACCGGTGAGCACGCCTCTGGCGAAGGAATACATGGTGACCATTACCGGCGACCATTATGAGATTCGCGCCTGCGACAGCGGTTTCCCGGCACTGGGAATGTATTGCGTTCCGGCGGTTCCGTTTACGGCGGACAGAAAAGAGATCGACGACATTCTCTTTCGCACGGAAGAGACCCGCGGCTATGAGTCACAGGGTTCGATGTGGAGTCCGGGATATTTTCGCTGCGATCTCAAGCCGGGGGACATCTTCACCTTCATCGCCACAACCGAGGGCCGGGAGATTCAGAGCGCCCTCACGCCGCGGGAGGCAGCCAACGCGGAGACCGCGCGGCGCGAAACGCTGCTGGCGGCGGCGCATGCGACCGAAGATTGCTTCAGAGCGGAGATGACGCTGGCCGCGGATCAGTTCCTGATCCTGCCGACCGGACGCACGGAAGATGCGGCACGAGCGCACGCCGCCGGCGAAGAGCTGCGCACGGTGATAGCAGGCTACCACTGGTTCACCGACTGGGGACGCGACACCATGATCAGCCTCGAAGGCCTGACGATCGCGACCGGCCGCCTGCCCGAAGCCGGCTGGATATTGCGGACGTTCGCGCACCACATCCAGGATGGCCTGATTCCGAACCTCTTTCCCGAGGGCAGTAAGGAAGGCCTGTACCATACGGCCGATGCAACACTGTGGTTCTTTCACGCCCTGTCGCGATACGTTCTGGCATCGGACGACCGCATCACGCTGCGTCTGCTGATTCCGAAACTCATCGACATCGTGGATCACCATGTGGCCGGGACCCGGTTCGGTATTCACGTAGATCCCGCGGACGGCCTGCTGGTGCAGGGTCAGGAGGGATATCAGCTCACCTGGATGGATGCAAAAGTGGGTGACTGGGTGGTGACGCCCCGGCGCGGTAAAGCCGTCGAAATCAATGCTCTTTGGTACAACGCACTGCGGCTGCTGGAAGGGTGGCTGACGGAAGAACCGGGACAGGGTGATGCGGCACGCTTCGGACGACTGGCGGAACAGGCGCGCGAATCCTTCAATCGACGCTTTTGGAATGACCGGGCCGGGTACCTCTTTGATGTGGTCGATGGTGAGAGCGGCGACGATGCTTCGTGCCGTCCGAATCAGGTGTTCGCGATTTCACTGCCGAATCCCGTTCTCGACTGCGACCGATGGAAGGCTGTCCTCAATACGGTGAAAGAAAAGCTTCTGACGCCGGTGGGACTGCGTTCGCTTTCGCCGGATCATCCCGATTACAAGCCGAGGTACGACGGAGACCTGCGGGCGCGCGACGCAGCTTACCATCAGGGCACGGTCTGGGCGTGGCTGATTGGTCCGTTCATCGACGCATGGCTGAAGGTTTATCCGGAGCGTCGCGAAGAAGCGCGCGGCTTCCTCCACGGGTTCGAAACCGGTCTGAATGACGCCTGCATCGGCTCGATCAGTGAAGTGTTCGATGCCGAAGAACCGCACACGCCGCGAGCTTGCATTGCGCAGGCGTGGAGTGTGGCGGAAGTTCTCCGCTGCCATGTTCTGCTGCGCTGAGGGCCTTTATGCATGGTTTTGGCCGCGGCGCTTCTGGCCGTCCAGTTGCACGCGCGTGGAACGATGTCACGATGGCCGCCGTTACGCGTCGATTGGTCCCTGTTTCAGGCGGCCGGGATTGCATGGTTTGCCCATGATGCACAGCGGCTCGGCGCGGCGCTCGCGTATTACACGATCTTTTCGCTTGCGCCTCTGCTGCTGTTGTTTGTTTCAATCGCAGGCATCCTCTTCGGTGAAGACGCGGTACGCGGCGAAATCTACTGGCAGATTCGCGCGGTGGCAGGACATGAGGGCGCGGCTTTCATTCAGCAGCTGCTCAAGGGCGCGCGCATGCACCCCACTTCGAACATTCTGGCCGCTATTCTGGGATTCACGATGATCGTGGTGGGCGCGTCCAGTGTGTTCGGGGAACTGCGCGACGATCTCAATTACATCTGGGACGTTCCCGCCCCGCAGGAGTCGGTATGGCGCGGCATGCTTCGGTATCGGATATTTTCGTTTGCGCTCGTGCTGGGCTCCGGGCTGCTGATTACAGCGAGTCTGTCGTTGAGCGTCGCGATTCAGGCCGCCGAAAAATATGCGTCCGGATACATCAGGATTCCCCCGCTGCTGCTGGAGGCGGCCAACGCGGGCGGGACGTTCCTGGCAACGACCTTATTGTTTGGCCTTGTGTATACGATCCTTCCGGAGCGGCGGGTACCCTGGCGGGATGTCGCCGTCGGGTCGGTGGTGACCGCCGTACTGTTCACCGCCGGAAAATCTCTGGTGGCGATTTACCTCGGCCGATCCGGTGTGGGGTCGCTGTATGGAGCGGCGGGATCGCTTGTCGTCCTGCTGGTGTGGGTTTACTACTCGGCGCAGATTTTTCTCTTCGGCGCGGAATTCACCCACGTATATTCGCAGCGCCACGGCCTGCTCAGTCAGGAGGGCCAATCCGTGCCCGAACTCACAAAAGCGCCCATAAAAGGCACTTAAAGTGCACGTTTGCGCGCGTTGATTCCTCGATCCCTTTTTCTGTTGGCTGCAATGGTCTCGATGGGACCGGCTCGCCTGGTTGCGCAGGTTCCTTCCGGGGCTCAATTCGAAGGCAGAAACATTGTCACGATTCAGTATTCGCCCAGCAGTTTCCTCCATCCCGGCGACCTTGCCGCCGCCCAGCCTCTGCGGACCGGAACACCTTTGCACCGCGATGAGGTGGCACAGGCCATCGATTCTCTTTTCGCAACGGGGCAGTTTGATGACATCTCGGTAGAGGTGGAAGAAGCGGGCGCCGGAGTCGGGGTTCGGTTCGTCGTCAAGCCGCGGGCGTTCATCGAGCACGTGCAGTTCGCCGGCAAGATCAAAGCTCCCCCCAGTGAAGCAGAGTTGTCGAGCTATGTTCGTCTGCACCCCGGTTCGGCGTTCCGCGACGACAGCGTGAACAGTGCCGTCAGCAGTCTGGGCCATCTTCTCGACGCCAACGGCCTGTATCACACAACGATCGATCCGGCGGTCGTGCACTCGAAAGAAGGAGATCAGGTCTTCATCACCTTCACGGTGAAGGAAGGCAAGCGCGCTAAATATGAGCACCCTGAGATCGAGGGCGCGACGCTTCTGCCGGACAGTACGATTCTGCGGGCGTCGGGATGGCGGCTGCCGATCATTCACTGGTGGCGGCAGGTGACGCAGTCACGAACCGACGGCGGCGTTCGCGGTCTCCTGCGGAAATATGAAAACCAGAGTCGGCTCACTGCCAAAGTCACTTTGACCGATACCGAGTACGATGCGGCCGCGAATCGCGTGCGTCCACATCTCGCCGTCACTCCCGGGCCGAAGGTTGAGGTGAAGGCGGTCGAAGCGAAAGTTTCAAAGCGGGTTTTGAAGCGTTACGTGCCCGTCTATCAGGAACGCGCGGTCGACCCCGATCTTCTGCTCGAAGGCAAGCGAAACCTGGAAGATTATTTTCAGAGCCAGGGCTACTTCGATGTTGCTGTCGACTTCCGGATTCGCGGCCCGGAGAACGATCTCGAGACCATCGAATACGCGATCTCGAAGGGCACGCGCCGAAAAATCGTGCATGTCGCAGTGCGGGGGAACAAATACTTCGATACGAAAACGATCCGCGAAAGAATGTTCATCCAGCCGGCGGCGTTCAATCTGCGCCATGGGCGTTACGGCGAAGCGTTTCAGCGTAAAGATGAAGAGAACATCACGGCCCTGTATCAGGCGAACGGGTTTCGCGATGTGAAGGTCACGATCACGACCGAAGACCGGTACAGGGGCAAGGCCGGCGAGATCGCCGCCACCGTTGCAATCGACGAAGGACCGCAGTGGCTTGTCGCCGATGTGAAGGTGCAGGGAGCGCATCAGCTTGAGCTGGGGGATCTGGAGAAGCAGATGGCATCGACGGCCGGCGAGCCTTTCGCGGAAGCCAATCTGGCAGCAGACCGGCGGACGATCCTGACGCGCTATTTCGAAAAGGGATTCCCGTCAGCGACGTGCAGCGCGCGGTGGCAGCCTGCCGGGCCGCAGCGCGCGAATGTGGTTTTCACGATCACGGAGGGCGATCAGCAGTTTGTGCGAAACATTCTCACGGCGGGGAATCACATTACGCGGCAGAAGCTGATCGACCGCGCGATCACGCTGAAGCCCGGCGATCCGCTCTCGCCCACCGAAGAAACCACGATTCAGCAGAAGCTTTACGATCTGGGAATTTTTGCGCGTGTGGACACGGCCATCGAAAACCCTGATGGTACGGCTGCCCACAAATACGTGCTCTACGACTTCACCGAAGCCAATCGGTATTCGATGACAGTGGGAGTCGGGGCACAGGTGGGCCGGTTTGGTACGCCAAGCTCCACCAGTCTGGCGGGCCCCGGCGGGACCACGGGGTTCAGTCCGGAGTTTTCTTTCGATATCAGCCGGTTGAATTTCCTGGGGCTTGGCCATACGATTTCGCTGCGGACTAATTATTCGACCATCGAAAAACTGGCGTCGCTCTCGTACCTGCAGCCGCGGTTTCGCAATCAGGCGGGGCGGAACCTTTCTTACACGCTGCTTTTCGACAACACGCTCGATGTGCGCACGTTCGCCGGCAAGCGCGAGCAGGCATCGGTGCAGCTGTCGCAGAAATTCTCGAAGTCGCTGACCGGGCTGTTCGGTGTGGCGTATCGGCGGGTCAGCGTAAGCGATGTGGTGATTCCGGTGCTCCTCATTCCGCAGATTATTCAGCCTGTGCGGGTGGGCATCGTGACGGCGAATCTGGTGCAGGACCGGCGCAACAATCCGGCGAATCCTTCGCACGGAATGTACAACACGATCGACGTCGGGCTGGCCACCAAAGCTCTGGGATCGCAGCGGAGCTTCGGACGCGTGCTGGCGCGGAATGCAACGTACTACAAGCTGACGAATTCGCTGATTCTGGCGCGGCAGACGCAGTTCGGCGTGATCGCGCCGTTTGCGGTGGCGGCGGGAACGTCGGCCGCGGAGTCCATACCGCTGCCGGAACGCTTCTTCGGAGGCGGCGCAGATTCGCTGCGGGCTTTTCCTTTCAACGAAGCCGGCCCGCGGGATACCGGAGCGCCGGTGGTGCCCGGGGGACCTACGTCGCAGCCCACCGGCTTTCCGCTGGGCGGCAACGCACTGCTGTTTAACAATATCGAGCTGCGGTTTCCTTTCATCGGCCAGAACATGCAGGGAGTGTTCTTTCACGATATGGGGAATGTGTACAGGTCTCTGAGCGATATTTCATTCGCGTTTCATCAGCGCAACGAACAGGACTTCGATTACATGGTTCACGACGTCGGGTTCGGGGTGCGCTATCGGACGCCAGTGGGGCCCATTCGCCTCGACCTGGCTTACAGCATCAATCCACCGAAGTATGAAGGCTTCGGCGGAACGCCGTATCAGCTTCTGCAGTGCAATCCGAATGTGCCGGTATCGAGTCTGCCGAGCTATTGTTCGCCCAGCCAGCAGAGCATCAGTCATTTTCAGTTTTTCTTTTCGATAGGACAGACATTCTGATGCGCGGGCTGTGGTTGCTTCCGCTGGTTGGGCTCGCCGTTCATGCGGCGGTCGTGCTGGACCGGATCGCGGTGGTGGTGAACAACCGTCCGATCAAGACGAGCGATATTGAGCGCGATCTTCGGCTGACGGACTTCCTGAACAAAGCAGCGCTGAAGTTCGACGCAGTGGACAGGAAGGCCGCCGAAGAACGGTTGATCGATCAGCAGATTATCCGGAGTGAAATAGCATCGGGCGGATACCGCCGTGCAAGCGATGCGGACGCCGATGCGCTCCTGCGTCAGATTCGGCGAGACCGGTATGCGAACTCGGATCTTTCGCTGCAGCGGGGACTGGCCCGGTATGGCCTGACGGAAGATCAGCTGCGCGCACAGCTGCTGTGGCAGTTAACCGTGCTCAGCTTCATCAACGAACGTTTCAGGGCGGGCGTTGTCGTCAGCGATGAAGATATTGAGAAGTATTACGACCAGCACCGCGCCGAGCTGCACGCGCCGCTCGAGACGGTTTCGGCGACCATCCGCACGGCGCTGGAGGGTGAGCAGGTGAATCAACAGTTCGACATGTGGCTCGACAGCGCGCGCAAGGATGCGCAGATTGAATACAAACCGGAGGTTATCGAGTGACGCGGCGCAGCCGAATTCTGCGGAATACCGGGATCGGTATCGCGGCGGTGGCGGTGGTCGCGGCTGTATCGGTTTTGATCGTGGTGAAGACGCGCTGGTTCGGGGATTACGTGCGGCGGACAATTGTTTCGAGCCTGGAAGACAGCACCGGCGGGCGCGTGGAAGTCGGATCGTTTGCTTTCGATGAGAGCCACCTGCGCGCAACGATCGGGAACCTCGTCATCCACGGCACTGAGCCCGCGACTGCGCCGCCCTTTGTATCGGTAGCGCGTATCGAAGTGGATCTTCGACTGTTCACTACGTTGCGGCGTCCCTGGGATATTTCGTATGTCGGAATCGACCAGCCCCGCGTGAATGTGAGCCTCGAGGCCGACGGCCGCACCAACATTCCGACGCCGCGGCATAAGAACACTTCGAACAATTCATCGCTCGAGACCGTTATGGATCTGGCGGTGGACAGACTGGATGTGAGTGACGGCCTGCTGGCGCTTTTCTCCGCCAGGCAGCCGCTGAGCGTACGCGGCAGCAATGTGCGCATCCGGCTCGATTACAGTCTTCTCCGTAAGTCCTACGCCGGGGTGTTCGTAATCCAGCCGCTTTACGTTCTGAACGGACGTAATGTCCCGGTGAACTTCACAGTTACGGTGCCTCTGACGCTCGCGAAGGATCGTATCGATCTGCATCATGCGACGGTGACGACGTCACTCTCCGAGATTACGGCCGATGCTTCCATCGGCAGCATGCAGAATTCGCGCGTGTCGGCGCATCTGTATGGGCGCATTGCGGGGGCTGATCTGGCACACGCCGGCAACATCCGAGTGGCGCTGCCGGATCTGAGCCTGGATACCACGGCTACGGCCGACGCGCAGAGCATTCAGGTGACGGCGCTCCATGCCGCGTTTGGACAATCCCGCATTGAGGCATCCGGCCCGCTCAAGGAAGCCGGGGGAGACGGAGCCCTGCAACTGCGCGCGGAACTCGGGCTGGGAGAGCTTGGGCGGCTGACTGGAATGAGCGCACGCCCGGAGGGCACGATCGCAATCAACGGGACAGCCTCGCTCGACCAGGCGAACCAGTATTCCGCGCGGGGGAACGTGATGGCAAGGAACCTCGCATTCACCGAGGGCCGGAATCGGTTCTCAGGCGTGGCAGTGGCCTCGTCATTCGCGGCCGACAATCGCAAGGTCGATCTGAACGGGCTGCGGGTGAGTGCACTGGGCGGTGAGTTTGCGGGCAACGTGTCGATCGAGCAATTCGAACGGTACAGGCTGAACGGCGACATCCGGCGGCTGGACATTCAGACCGTCCTGCGAACGCTCGGTGAGAAGCTCCCTTACGACGGCCGCGTTTCGGGGGCTGTGACGGCACAATTCGACGCCCGGGTTGCGGGAATGCGCGGCCTTACGGCGAATGCGCATCTGGCGATTGCGCCGGGTCCGCGAGGAGTGCCTGTCTCGGGACGTTTGAACGCGGATTACAAAGGCGCGGCTGACGATGTGACGGTTATGGATTCATATCTGGCGCTGCCGCACTCCCGTCTGAACCTGAACGGCTCGCTGAAACAGCGACTCAATGTGGCGCTCACATCGCGCGACATCCGTGATCTGGCGCCGGACGCTCCAGTGTCTATCAATGCGCGGGGCGAGACGGATTTCACTGGCGCGGTCAGCGGTGCGCTCTCCAGCCCACGGGTTACCGGCCACCTCGCGATGCGCGGATTCGCGGTCGAAGGGCGCCAGTTCGATATGTTGAGCGGCCACGTCGCGGCATCCGATTCCGGCGTCGCTCTCACCAATGCGGTTTTGACGCGCGGCCCGATGCAGGCGCATGCGGATGCGCGCATGGCGCTGCAGCACTGGTCGCCTGTGCCACGTTCCCCGGTGGAGGTGAATGCAGGACTCAGCAATGGGGATCTGGCGGATGTGATGGCGCTGGCCGGACAAACCGGAGCCGGCTATTCCGGCGCTCTCGCGGCGTCGATGCGGATTACCGGTACGTACGGCAACCCAGTCGGCACCGCAACGATCGAAGCCTTGAATGGGGCGCTCGATGGTGAACCGTTTAACCGAATTCAGGTCGAGGCGCGGTTGGCGGATCAACTGGCGGCAATTCCCGCGGCGTATATCGAAGGTCCGGCGGGGCGCGTGGATATGAGCGCGGAGTTTCACCACCCGCGGGAAAGCTTCAGCACGGGTCAGGTCCATGCGCACATTCGAAGCGGGACGCTGAATATCAGGCGGGCGGAGTTGTCGGGCAGGGTCGCAGTCGACGCGGATGTGACGGGGACGATCGAGAGCACGCAGCCTGCATTTCTACTGAGCAGCGTGAATGGCAACGTCGCGGCAAAGGGGCTCGAGGTGCGCGGCGTCAGCCTGGGTGATCTGACTGCTGCGGCTGCGACTACCGGGCAGCTCGTCTCTTACAGCATCACGTCGGATTTCGCCGGGGCGAACATTCGGGCGACTGGCAGCACCACGCTCACGCACGACTATCCAACCAGTGTGGATGTTCGGGTGAGTGCGCTTCCTGTCGAGCGCGTCCTCGCCGCCGCTGCGAGATCGGACATAGCGGCTAAAGGTCTGCTGTCGGGTACCGCGCATATTCAGGGGACGATTCGCTCTCCGGAAGGCAGTGCAGATATCGATCTGCGGAACGCGAATTTGTACGGTGAAAAGATCGATCAGGCGCACCTGCGGGCGAATTACCTGGCGCGCAGCATTGAGATTTCGCAACTCGAGGTGGTCGCCGGGCCGTCGCGAATTAACGCCATGGCGCGGTTCGACCATCCCTCTGACGATTTCCGCAGCGGTGAGGCGCGCTTCACTCTGGCGAGCAATCACGTCGATCTGGCCCGCAGCGCGACGGTGCAGAGATTTCGTCCGGGGCTGGCAGGTCGCGTCGACATCAATGCCGACGGCGCCGGGACGATTCGGGATGCGAATCCCGGGATTCTGCTTACAGCTCTCAACGCGAACATTTCTGCGAGCGGCCTCGCAGCGGAGGGGAAAGCATTCGGCGATTTGAAACTGACGGCGAAAACAGAGTCCGGCCAGAGGCTCACTTTAGCGCTCGATTCGGATCTGGCCGGGTCGACTATCCGCGGCAATGGCAGCGCGGTTCTGAACCCGCAGTACCCGGTCGACATGCAGCTATCCGTTCACAACGTGTTGTGGAGCCGATTTGCCGGACTGCTCGGACAGAAGGGCGCCGGGCCGTCGATGTTCGAGGCGTCGGCTGACGGCGATATCAGCATTAAAGGTCCGCTGACGGGCCCGCAGAAGCTCGTTGGGTCGCTGACGCTGGAGAAACTCAATCTCACAACCGTGCCGCGTTCGCGGGCGGAGAAACCGGTGGCCATCGCCAATCGGGGGCCTGTGCGGGTCAGGCTGGACCGTGGCGTCGTCGACATCGAAAGCGCCCATGTCACAGGGCCGGACACGGACATCGAGGCATCGGGATCAGCGTCGCTTACAGGCGCGAACCTCAGTCTGAAAGTCCATGCCAACGCCGATCTGGGCCTCGCGCGGAATTTCGACCGCGACGTTTATGCGGGGGGCAAAGTCGTTCTCGACGCAACGATCCGCGGCAATCTGCCCAAGCCTTTGATCAACGGGCAACTGACGCTGCAAAATGCCACGTTCAGCACCGGCTCGATTCCGCTTGGTATCTCAAACGCGAACGGCGCGGTTATATTCAACGGCAACAGCGCGACTATCAGGACACTGACGGCGGAATCCGGCGGCGGCAAAGTTACCGTAAGCGGGATCGCTTCTCTCGGCGATACGCTGCGCTTTTCTCTGCAGACGAGCGCGTCGAATGTGCGCGTCAGGCTGCAGCCGGGCCTGAGCGCCACGGCCGACGCGAACATCCGGCTGACCGGTACCGCCGACAACAGTCATGTGACCGGGAGCGCGACAGTGAACCAGATCAGTTACGCCGCACAGAGCGACGTCGGCTCAATTCTCGCGCGATCGCCGCCGCCGGTCGAGGAGCAGAATTCTCCGTCCGTCCTGTCGAACATGAAGCTCGATCTGCACGTGCGAAGCCTGCCGGGCATGACGGTGCAGTCGTCCCTTTCCGAGGATCTGCGGGCGGACGTGGATCTGCGCGTCAGAGGATCCGCGGCGGACCCCGGCGTTTTGGGGCGGATCAACATCAGCAGCGGCCAACTGGTGTTCTTTGGGACCAACTACACGCTAGACACCGGTTCCATCGGCTTCTACAATCCGGTCCGAATTGACCCGGTGCTGGATGTCAGTCTGGAAACGCAGGCGCAGGGCGTGAATGTAACGGTGCGGGTGACGGGCCCAGTGGACAATATGAAACTGAGCTACACGTCGGACCCGCCGCTGCAGTTTCAGGAGATCGTCTCGCTGCTGGCCGCGGGCACGACGCCGACGTCGGATCCGACTCTGCTTGCCAATCAGCCTGCGCAGCCGCAGCAGGGATTTCAGCAGATGGGAGAGTCAGCGCTGCTGGGTCAGGCGGTGGCCAACCCCGTGGGTAATCAGCTGCAGCGCGTTTTTGGCGTGACACAGCTGAAGATCGATCCCTCGTTTACGACGGGGACGGTGGTGCCGACGGCGCGGCTCGCGCTGCAGCAGCGCATTACGAACAATCTGACATTCACGTACGTAAACTCGATCGATACGCCGAATTCGACCATCATCCGGATGGAGTGGGCGTTTACACCGACGTGGTCGGCCGTCGCGACGCGCGACCAGTTCGGGCTTTTCAGCCTCAACTTTTTCTACAAGCGCGGATTTCGCTGAGACGGCGCGGTGGGACCGATACAACGGTCCGTTGCTCGCAGGAGTCGCGAAATGGCCATGACCGCAGCAGACGTTCTTGTGGAAACAATGCTCCCCGGTGACGGCATCAACGGGATTGTCGAGTCTCTCCGCAGGCAGCAGGCGAGGATCCGTTTCATCCAGGTGCGGCACGAAGAAGCTGCCGCATTCATGGCGTGCGCCTGGGCAAAATTCACAGGGATGCTCGGGGCATCCATCGCGACTTCCGGTGCTTGCCATCACCGCGGGGTGGCGCGCATCGCTATGCCGGTCGATCTGCAGGATCAGAAACTGGCCTGAACTTCACTCTCCCGTGGCACACGCGCGCCGACGAAAGCTCTGTGCCCTGGCGGCGTCGATATGGTTGCGCGACAGCCCGGCGTTCTGCGCGTCGCCTGGAGGCCCGTGGGGCGCCAGCGATTCGTGAGGCCTGCAATGCGGCTACCATCAAGCAGGAGGCTCATGAGCGACCACCTGAATTTCGAAATCGTATGTCCGAACAACCACGAGCAGACAGTTACATTCAGCCAGGAAGGATTTGAAGAAGCGTTGAAATCCGGGGCGCTGGTGTTCCACTGCAATACGTGCGAGGCGGACTGGACGCCTTCCCATGCGGACATTGCCAAGGTTCGAAAACAGTTTGCAAAGAATTGAAGCGGAGGTGGCGATAGGCGGAAACGCGGATTTCAGTCCGCGTGAGGCGGAAGAAAGCCTGTGCCGCCCAACCAGTGTTGTGTTTCCGAGTTCCTTCACCATCTCGGGATGCAGGCCGGTTAGGGTTGCAAGCGGCCAGCGGGGTTAACAACCCCGCTCTCGGCTTTGGCCAATTGACTAGATAAAGAGCATGGAAAAGCATTTTTGATGTTCCATGTTGTAATCCTGTCTCGTTTCTGTTATCTAGTTATATAACTAGATATCACCGAAAGGATCTTCCACTATGGGTTTCCCCACCAAAGTCCAGCTCATCAACCGCAAGGCCAGCGAACAGTGGTACATCAACTTCCCCTCCGCCATCGCGCAGGCAATGGAGTTTTCCAAGGGTGAGACCGTCGAATGGGTCATCGAAGACAAAGCCCTTCTGGCGTTGCGTCGCCTCGAAGCGCCGGCTCCGGTTCTAAAAAAAACTCCGCCGGAATCCTCCCTCAGTTCGAGCAGCTCTGGAAGCGGTGCATCCCCGCCTTCGACCAGCAACGTGTCTCCGACCGTGCGCAAACGCTCGCGATGAGTTCGCTGCTCTGTCTCGGACGCCACACCGTGACCGGTCTGCTCACCACCTCCGGTTCCCAGTTTCAGGACTGGAGCGCCACCTACCGCCTCTTCTCTCAGGACCGTGTCCCCGTGCCCGAAATCTTCTCTGTCGTCCGCCGCGCCATCGCCGGCCAACTGCCCGCAGGCGCGCCGTTCCGTGCCGTCCTCGACGATTCATTGTTACGCCGCTCCGGCACCCACACGCCGGGCGTTGGCTGGCGGCGCGATCCGCTCGGGCCGCGCTTTCAGACCAACTTTGTGCGCGCCCAGCGCTTCCTCCAGATCTCCGGTGCCATGCCCGGAACAGAGGGCGCATTCCGTTTGGCTCCTATTGCCTTTCTGCACACGCCCACGCCGCAGAAACCGGATGGCAAGGCTCCCGCCGACCAGGTGGCGCAATACCGTCTGGACGCCAGTTCGTCTCGCCTCAGTCTGCGCGCCGCCCAGCAGATGATCCAACTCCGCCAGTCTCTCGATCAGGACCCCGGCGGCCGGGAGCGTACTTTGATACTCGCCTTTGACGGCGGCTACACCAACTCCACCGTGCTCAAACAGATTCCGCCCCGCACCATCTGTATCGGGCGGATTCGCAAGGATGCCAAACTCTGCTTCACCCCGGATTCGGACCTTATGAAAGCGCGTGGTCGGCGTCTTCGCTACGGCGCGCCAGCCCCTACTCCCGAGCAGTTCCGCACCGACGACGCGGAACCCTGGGAGACCATGACTTTCGCGCATTCCGGCGTCTCTCACCCGCTGCGCTTCAAACGCCGCCAGAACATCATGTGGCGCACCACCGGAGCCGGACAGATTCTGCAACTGATCGTCATCGCGCCCCTTGCCTACCGCCTGCGCAAAGGCTCGAAGCTTCTCTATCGGCATCCCGCCTTCCTCATTTGCACCGACTCCGGACTGGACCCCCGCCAGATTATCGAAGCCTACTTCCAGCGCTGGGACATCGAGGTGAACTTCCGGGATGAAAAGACGCTCCTCGGCGTGGGACAGGCGCAAGTGCGAAACAGCGTATCGGTGGAATCGGCTCCGGCGTTCGCCGTCGCCGCTTATGGCATGTTGCTGGTTTCCGGCCAACTCGCCTTCGGCAACTCCAGCCACGGACTCCTGCCGCAACCCAAATGGGCTGCCAGTTCCAAAGGTCCTCGGACCTCAACACAACAATTAATTCATCAACTCCGCGCTGAAGTCTGGGGCCGCGGTCTCGGTATCGAACGTTTCTCCCACTTCGCGTCTAACCTGCCCACCACGCCGAAGCCTGAGAAATGCTCTTTCCCGGTCGCTTCTGCCATCTGCTATGCCAATGGATGAAATCCAAAAGGCCAAAGCCGAGAGCGGGGTTAACAACCCCGCTGCGGGATGGCATCCCGCCCCACATCAGGCAAGAGACTTCAGAGACACGACACCGGGCAGAGGCGGCACAGGGTGCAGTTCAGCGTGCAGTACGGGTTTTCGGGCGGCCTGACTTGCTGCCGGACGAGACGTCGGCGGCCTCGTTGTTGATCAGACTTTGCGCGATCTCGTTCAGTTTTGAGTCGGCTTCCTTTTCCTCCTGCAGAGTCTGCTCCAGGAGGCGGGCAGCCGCCTTCTTGCCAACGAGCTCAGCGTGAGCTCGTGCCGAGCCGTAACCGGCGATCTCATAGTGCTCGACCTTCTGGGCCGCCGCTATGAGGCCGGCATCGCGCACCGCAGTTTCGCTGCTCTCGCTGGCGATTTCATCTCCCTCCTTGATAAGCCCGGCCATCGCCGCGCACTTTTTACCGGTACCTTTTTCGCCGAGCGTTTCAAAGATCTGCTCGAGCCGCTGCACGTGGCCCTTGGTCTGTTCAAGGTGTTCGGTAAACGCGCTGCGAAGCTCTTCGGAGGTCGCCGAGTCGGCCATCTCCGGAAGCGCTTTGGTTAGTTGTTTTTCCGCGTCATAGAGATCGCGAAGTTCGTCAAGGAACAGTTCGTCCATCGTGGATATTGCTGCCATATTTGAAGTACCTCCTGTTGTGTCTGAGACATTGTTCAGTGCCTGGACCCTGCGATAGTCCGAAGTCAGGTCGTAGTCGCTGGTGCGGTCGGGTGGTGTAATTCCCGGCCCGGTGGAGTCTCCCGAGTCGGCGTTACGGTGCTCCCAGTGGTCTTCGCTATAGTGCGAGTGAACCTGACGCAGGTATTCAGAATCGGCCATATCAGGCCGGTCCTTCATATCGAAGCCCGGCGCTTTTTCGAGCTTTTCCTTATTGATGTCGAATTTGAATTCGTTTCTGCGCGGATCGATGCGCAGTGCCTTCCACGGTACCGGGAAGCGTTTCTCGCCAAAACCCAGGAAACCGCCGAAGGAAAGAACCGCATAGACGATGGAGCCGGTTGCGGGATCGAAGACCAGCTCTTCGATCGTCCCGAGTTCCTCGCCGGCAAGGTTGTGGACCTGGATGCCCACCACCGTATCCGTCGAGAGGAAATTGCGCGGTCCCGGTGTTTCCGTTATTGACGCAGGCTGCGGCGCCGGTCCGCCCTCGGCCATCATATTGGTAATGTCGTTCGTAACCCGGGGTTCGGTGACACCGTCACGCACGTCATCGCGGGAGACGGCACTGGATTCATCCAGCACATTTCCGTCGTGCTGCGCACCGTACTGCAGTGTGCCTTCGGACACACGGCTGTCTTCAAACTTGTTAGTTACCATATTCGTGCACCTCTGGAGCAGTAACCTGCAATCGATGTGCCCAGGTTCCGGGGGAACGAAACGGAGGTGGCGGGCGGAGGCGAATGTGTCGAGAATCTCTCAGCCCGCCTCCATTGCGACTGTCGCGGCAGGCCGATCGGGTATTTCAGGGGCGGGCGGGTTATTCTGAGCGCACGATCGCCGCGATGATCGACGACCAGCGGGGCTCCGGCGAACTGCGCAGAATATGCCTGGCTTCGCGCAGCGTTTCGGGTGTGCCGCTGAGAGGTTTCGCCGAACCCGTGGTTGTGTAACCGATCAGAGCTTCGGTGATTGTGGTGCGGAACGCGTCGGGGCGTTCGAGGAGCACTTGGCGCAACTGAACGACTCCGTTGGTCGGCGTGCCGTCCACGAAAGCGCCGGAGGCGTCAACGGGACCGATCTGATCATGCGTACGCCAGCGGCCGATCGGATCGAAGTTTTCCAGCGCGTAGCCGAGCGGGAAAAAGTTGCGATGGCAGTTCACGCAGGGTTCGGCGGGCAGCGCGCGCGTCTGCGGCGTGATCGGCAGCTCAGGCTTGACAGGCTGGGCGCCGGGAAAGGCATATGGATTAGGAACGCCCAGAAAGTGACTGCCAATCCAGGTCGCCCGCGCGGCAGGAGATGTATAGGCGGCATCGACGCCGTGCTGATGCCGCGATGTCACCATCAGGATGCTTCCCTGCCCGAGGAGTCCATGGCGCGCGGGGCCGGCGAGCGTGACGCGACGGAACTCCGGACCGGTAACATCAGAGACTCCGTAGTGCCTGGCGAGCTGCTCATTCAGGAATGTGTAGTCTGCGCTCCAGAGGTCGACCGGATCGTGGTTGTCGCGGAGCTGGCTGAGCAGAAACATCTCCGTTTCCTTTGCGAGGGAGTCGCGCAGAGAGACGTCGTAGTCGGGGAAGAACCTCTTGTCGGGATCCGCGCTGGTGAGTTTGTCGAGTCCCATCCAGGGGAAGAAGAAGCGGGCCACGAAGGCCTGCGCGCGATCGTCGGCCAGCATGCGGCGGACCTGGACTTCCAGCACGGCGGCATCGCTGAGGCGGCCACTCTTTGCATCCTGCAGCAGGGGCGCGTCAGGCGTGCTGTCCCAAAGCAGTTTGGCGAGGCGCTGCGCAATTTCCGCGCTGGCTGCGGCGGGCGTGTTTGCCGGAGCTGTGGCACCGATGGCCTGATCCAGTGCCCGGAGCATGGAATCGGAGGTGGCGCGATCGGGCCGCGGAGCTCCGACCGGGGGCATGGTGCCAGCCT
This sequence comes from Terriglobia bacterium, assembly GCA_963709215.1. Taxonomy (GTDB): domain Bacteria; phylum Acidobacteriota; class Terriglobia; order Bryobacterales; family Bryobacteraceae; genus BOG-234. The sequence continues at coordinate 681,793 of CAVPVO010000003.1, forward strand.
GTATCTCGCGATAAGCCCGCGCCCAGACAGCGGGACTGGCGGAGATGTGCGCGGCATCGAACTGGTCGATGGCCGGTCCGGACACCGACCGCGTTTTGCCGTTGTGGCAACCGGCACACCAGGTGTCGACCACTTTCGATACGGGGCTGGTCTGCGCACACAGGACGCCGACAAAGAGCAGTGGAAAAAGGCAGCGGCTTGTCATATGGTAAGCAGGAATCGCTGATGAGTTGACGGTCGAAGGCCCGGAAAACTTCCGACAATGTGGTTATGGAGAACCTGGCGAATGTCGTCGCGGCGCTCCATCCGGCGTACTTTCTGTTCATCGTCGGCGGATTCATTGGAATCCTGGCCGGCTACTGAAAAAGCTCTTTTCGTTGCCGCTTGCTGACGCGCGCGGTTCAGTAACCACTGGGGGGATGCGCGGGCGCCGGATGTGGATCTCGAATCTGTGGTTGCGGCCGCGCGCGAAACGGGAGGACTCAGTGGTGTGCTCGATCTCCTTCTGCGTCACACCATCCCGGGTCGGTTTCTGAACGCCGCCGCGTTTTCGAAGGCGTGCCAAAGAGTGGTGAATCGCTATTTTTTTCTCGCGGATGTTCGTTTTTTCTCTTGACGTGACTAAATAGTCACGTTACTATGTAATTACGTAAGGAGAACAACCGCTATGAAACTTGACGAAATGACACTGGATGTTAACCAGCACATCGAGATCAAAGCTGCGGTGGGCGACGTCTTCCGCAGCGTCCTCCACCGCTTTGGCGAAGGCTTCACGAACCTGAAGGGTGAAACGCAGGACATGGTGCTGGAACAATGGGCGGGTGGGCGCTGGTTCCGCGATCGCGGCAACGGCGTCGGGCACCTCTGGGGACACGTGCAGGTGATCAAGCCGCCGGTTCTGCTGGAACTGAGCGGCCCGATGTTCATGTCGTATCCGGTGATGAATCACGTGGAAGTGAAGCTGGAAGAAATCCCCGGCGGCACGCGAATGGGGCTGCGGCACCGCGCGCTCGGCTTCATCGAACCGGCGCATCGCGAAGGAGTCGGCAAGGGCTGGCAGTATATGCTGAACGCGATCGCGGAGCAGTTGACCGCACCGAAAAAGTGAAAAAAGACGACCTCGATCCGGTCTGGAAGGCGCTCTCCGATCCGACTCGGAGAGCGATTCTGGACCTGCTGCGCCAGGGTCCGCGGACCACAACGGAGATCGTCGATGCCTATCCGCACCTGACGCGCTTCGGCGTGATGAAGCATATCGACGTGCTTCGTGAAGCCGGTCTGATCGAGACGCGGGAGGAGGGCCGGCAGCGCGTTAATTCGCTGAATGTGGTGCCGATCCGGCAGATTTACGAGCGCTGGGTGGGTCAATTCGAAGAGCTCTGGTCGAGCCACCTGCTGCGCATCAAAGAGATGGCGGAGAGTACTGCGGCAAGCCGGGCGGCGAGCCGGGCGGCAAGCCGGGCGGCGAGCCGGCCGCCCGCTCCATCAAAACAGAAGAAGAGTTAGTGCCGGGTTGTCGAATTCGGGTGCGCCGCTCCCTGATGGTTACGGTTCGGAAACGCAATACCGGGTACGCGCGGGGACGAGTATAGACGCGGGAAATTGCGGTGATGTGGCCGCGTTCTGAGTCGTTGTTATATAGTGGTCGGGCGACGAAGCGGCTACGCGCGCAAATGCGTTGCCGCGTCGGCTTGAAACCTCTATGGACCTGGCACACCTTCACCTTTTGCTCAACCATTTCCCGACTATCGGCAACATCATCGGCGGCGGCTTATTTCTGGTCGCACTCATCACGAAGAGCGACGAGCTGAAGCGCGCCAGCCTGGTTATCCTGCTGGGAATCGCGCTGATCACGATCCCTACCTATATAACGGGGAACGGCGCGCAGGATGCCATGAAGTCGCTGCCGGGGATATCGAAATCGCAGATGGAAGCCCACGAGGGCGCGGCGTTCTCGGCGATGCTGCTGATGGAAGTCACAGGGGCTTTTGCATGGCTGGGACTGTGGCAGTTCCGCCGTCTGGCGGGAATACCGAACTGGAATCTGGCGGTGATTCTGATTCTGACCGTAGTGTCGTTCGGCCTGATGACACGCGCCTCCAACATAGGCGGCGAGATCCGCCACGCGGAAATAAGGGCGGCTCAGGGAGCAGATCCGGGAGCGGCGACTGCGGAAGCACCGGCAGCGGAGGGAGAAGGTCTGGCGCGAAAAGTCGGGGGGTTCATCACCGATACGGCGTGGACGTGGCCTACCTGCGAAACCCTGCACTTCGTCGGGCTGAGCCTTTTGCTGGGCGTGGTGCTTCTGGTGGATCTGCGGGTGCTCGGATTCCTGAAGGGCGTCTCGTTCGCTTCCCTGCACCGGCTGCTGCCCTGGGCCGCGTTTGGATTCGGCGTGAACGTGATAACCGGAATGCTGTTCTTCACAGGAATTCCGACGCAGTACATTCACAATCCGTCGTTCTACTGGAAAATCGCGCTGGTGATGCTGGCGGGCGCGAACGCGGTGTACTTCACTGTGTTTGATGAACCGTGGTCGCTGGGGTCCGGGGAAGACGCGCCTCTGACGGCGAAGGTTGCCGCGGCGTCGGCCATGCTTCTGTGGGTGGGCGTTCTCTATTTCGGAAGCATGCTGCCGTTCCTGGGCAACGCATTCTAGGCGCTGGAGACTAAGGCGAATTTATGTCATTGGTTGTGGGAACGATTGTGTGCGTGACGATCGGAACGGTGGTGGTCGGGGTCGCGGGCTGGCTGGTGGACAGAAGCAAGGCGGCACGGAGCGCAAGGAGTAACAAGGAATAACGATGCACCAGTTTCTCGCTTACCTCGAAGATCTGCAGTTCAGCCACTGGGTGAAGGAAGGCTCAACCATCTGGGCGTTTCCGACGATTCTGGTTCTCCACACTATCGGGATGGGAATCGTGGCCGGAGGCAGCTCCATGCTGAGCCTGATTGTGCTGGGTTTCTGGCCGGACGTGCCGCGGAGGCCTTTCGTGCGCGTGTTTCCGTGGATGTGGGCGGGATTCTGGCTGAACGCGGTGACCGGAACCATGATGCTGGTGGCCGACGCGACCACAAAACTGACGATGCTGGACTTCTATATCAAGATGGCGCTGGTGTTCACGGGAATTTACCTGATGTCGCGCACGCGCCGGCAGGTGTTCGAGGATCCGCAGCTGGATCAGGCGCCGGTATCGGGCAACGCGAAAATGCTGGCATGGGCATCGCTCGCGTGCTGGTGGGGAGCGATTACGGCGGGCCGGCTGATGGCCTACGTGAAGTAGCTTAGCGGCCGGCTGGCGTGTCGGACTCGGATGAGCGGAGCGCCGCTCCGAGGTTTTTGTCGGCGTCTTCCAGGCACTCCTGAATGCCCTCGAAGTCGGCAATTTTTTTGGGGTCGACGAGCTTCAATGAACTGGCGACCGAACGAATTTTCATTTTGCTGTCGGTGATCCGCTCTTTTTCGACCGCTGTGAGTTTCATAGTAATCCCTCCCCTGTGCATTGGTGCGAGTGCACGTGAGCGATCCACGCGTATTTGGCCTGCTCTTTCTTTTCCTGGGCGAGGTGGAGCAGAAGCTCAAAACGGCCGAAGTCCAGATCGCCATCGATAGCGGCTCTCATTTGCTGGTTGTGGAGCTCGATCAGCTCGCGGCTTGCCTGCAAAAATTCATCCATCAGTCGCTTCTTTTCCTCACAGGTACCGATTTCCGGCATTTGCCCTTCAGCAGGCTTCTCCCGATGCATAGTTGGGTATGTCAGCATAATTTATACGACAAGACCACTATGCTTGTCGAAAGCAAGAGGTGGCCCACAGTGAGGCACCGGACAATGGAATTAAAGGTATCGGATTGCCGGAGTGGTGGTAATCTGTTTCGCGCAGCCACGGAACTGCAGAGGCTCCGACGCTGATACGCTGGAGGCAATCCTGGCTGTATCCATCTTCCACATCGGGCTATCGCTGGATCATCCATTGATCCCGGTTGAGGAGCGACCAAAGATCAAGAGAAGGTTGCTTGACCTGCAGGAACGGATGACACGCGCCGGGTATAAGTACGAAATCATCCAGGCCGCGCCCGAGACCGGCCTCGATGAATTCAGGCATCGATTGGCGACAGAACCGTGCGATGGTGTGCTGATCGGAGGGGGAGTTGCCGGCAACGAGGCGATGAGTTACTTCATGGAGCAAATCATCGATGCCACTCATGAGGTGGCGCCTCAAGCGAAGATTATGCTTTACAACCACTCAGTCGATGTACGCGCAATTGTTGAGCGCTGGTTCGGATCGGGGTCCGATTAGCGCAGTTTCGCAACAAACATGGAGCGTTCGGTAAAACCACCGGCGGCAAGACCGCCAGCGGTACATCTACTGGCCGAGGGTTATCAGAGCCACCTTCGAAGTCTGGCAACGTTTGTAGTACCGGGACCGGTTTTGGTACTGAAGACCTTGCGTGACAAAGGCCAATGACCCATTCTCCGGGTGCTACTGCAAAGCCTTGAGCGCGGCCAGTGACGCGGATGTCCCGTGCGGATCGGGCGTCTTCATTGCCGCGTAAAACGCCAGAATATTCCGGCGCAGTGCGGGGCTCACGCCATCAAAATGTTTCTTGGCGAGCTTCTTCAGCAGCTTGTCGTAGGTTGTATCGGTGAGGCGGTATTCGCCCGGAGATACCGGCTTTCCCGTATCCAGGTCGAGGTTCCGGATCTTCGCGTCGCCTCCCTCGATCTGGTGGAACATCCCGGCGTCCTGTTTCACCGCGGCATCGAAACTGTCCTCGAAAAGGCTCTCGGTGTGGGGAGTCGGGAGTTTATAGGCAAGGCCGCTCAGTGGCCCGACCTTCGGCAGAATACGCACCAGAAACGCGACAAACCGGCTGAGCAATCCGGGCGACTCATAAGTGGCGCCCCAATCCTTCCGATAACTCGCGCGGTCGAGGTTATATAGAAACTGCTTCTTTGTGAACGGCGGGCTGTTCTTTGGCGATCTCGTCGTTCTTCAGCTCCCACGCGGCTCTCGTCATGTCAGGAATCAGGGACTTACGGAGAAGCGATAAGTCCCTAAGGCGAGATCAAGGTCCCGAACATTTCCTTGAGCTTCAAGCCATAGGTTTGCTGAAAAGGCGCGGTCCAGCAGGTCTTTCGAAACCGCGAAACCGATAAAGTCGTGATAAGCATTGGGCGCATAATGCCCGCGCGCGACCTGCAAAACGTCGAAACCGAACTCCGTCCTCAGATGCGCCGGATGGATTGTCCCCATAGGTCACGACATTGCCGTATTTGCTGCGCAGTTCGGGATAAAGCACGGGAACCGCCAGGTTCACCGCGATCGCGTGGCCGTCCACATCCGCCCCATAGTGCGCCGCGGCGCCCAGCGCAAAGGCATACTCGTCCAGATTCTGCGAATTGTCGATCAGAGACTGAATCAGATCCGCGCTGCGAACATAATGCGCCAGGTCGCTGAAGAAATGACTGCCGAAACGGGTAATAGCCAAGGTCCTGAATGATGCACCCACCATACGCGTAGGCGTGCGCTTCGTTGAGCTGGTCTTCGGTGGCGTCCGGGAAAGCGGCTTTTCAGGACTGGCTGTATTGAGTCCTTCCAGAGCGTATCGACGATAGCTTCATGAGTCAGGACGGAGTAACCGCTCGCGTCGACGGCGGGCAGATGGAAAGCCACCAGAATGGAGATTCCGGCCAAAGCGAGAGCAAGCGAGCGTATCATTCGCATATCAAATTCTGCTGCAATGCGGAGGTTCCAAGGGCTGCTGGCGCCACCGCCCCCGCAATGTGATAGCTTCAACACTTATGAACCACAGCAACATGATTCGAATCGCCATTCTGCTCTCCGGGGCGTCGGCCGCTTTCGCGCAGATGCCCTGCGAGAATCTCAAATCCCTTTCCCTTCCCAATGTGACCTTCACGACCGTGGAGTCGGTTCCGGCGGGCCCTTTTCGCCCTCCGACCGGCCCGGCTGCCGCTCAGGCCGCAGCCGCGGGCGCGCCCGTTGGGCGTGGGGGTACTCCGAGCGGACGCGGTGGCGCGCCGGCGCTGATGCTGCCCGCCTATTGCCGTCTGGCGATGGTCCTGACGCCTTCAGCGGATTCGCACATTGAAATGGAATTGTGGCTGCCGGCCGCCGATTGGAACGGCAAGTTCCAAGCCGTCGGTAACGGCGGATGGGCCGGCGCGATCACGTTTCCGGCCATGGCGCAGGCGCTCAAGGAGGGCTACGCCACAGCCTCCAACGACACCGGCCACACCGGGCAGGACCCGGCATTCGGGCTCGGGCACCAGGAAAAGCTGGTCGATTTCGCTTATCGGGCCAATCACGAGATGACGGTCCAGTCCAAGGCCCTCATCAACGCGTTCTACGGAAAGGCATCAAAAGTCAATTACTGGAATGGATGCTCGACCGGGGGACGTCAGGGCTTGATGGAAGCGCAGAAATTTCCCACCGATTTCGACGCCGTGATCGCGGGCGCGCCCGCCAACTGGCAAACGCATCTGCATGCCTGGGATATGAACGTCGCCACCACGGCCATCAAGAACCCGGGAATGTTCATGACGCGAGGCAAGCTGGAGACGCTGAATAAGGCGGTCCTCGCCCAATGCGACATGCTCGACGGCGTGAAGGATGGTCTTCTGAATGATCCGCGCAAATGTAAGTTCGACCCTTCAGTGCTGCTCTGCAAAGGCGCCGATTCCGATTCCTGCCTGACCGCCGGAGCAGGTGGAAGGCGCGAAGCTTGTCTATGCCGCCGCGAAGAAGAAGGATGGCGCATTCATTTTCCCCGGCAAGGAACCGGGCAGCGAACTGGTATGGACGCAGCTGAATCCGGCGAAGGCGCCGATTTCCCTGATCCTCGGCACATTCCAGGTGGCCACTTATCAGGACGCCAACTGGGATTGGCACAACTACGATCTGGATCGCGACGTCACTGCCGCCGACGAGAAATTCGGTTATGTGAACGTGCCTTACGATCTTTCGGCTTTCAAAGCGCGCGGAGGGAAGCTGCTCCTCTATCACGGTTGGAACGACACCGCTATTTCGCCCGAGAACACGATCAATTACTACCAGAATGTCCTGCAGAAAATGGGCCCGAAGCAGGAGAGCTGGATGCGCCTTTACATGGTGCCCGGCATGAACCACTGCCAGGGCGGCGTCGGCCCCGATCAGTTCAATAAGATGGCGGTGGTGGAGCGCTGGCGCGAAGCGGGCACGGCGCCGGAGCAGATCGTGGCCGAGCATGTTACCGGCAATAGCGTGGATATGAGCCGTCCGCTGTGTCCTTATCCGCAGGTGGCCACTTATAAGGGTGTCGGCAGCACGAATGACGCCGCCAGCTTCACCTGCAAGGTGCAGTAAAGAAGAACGCCGGCCTGCGGCCGGGTCAGAACCGTTTGTGAAAGCGAAAGTGTTCGGCTGCTTGAAATGTTCGACTGCCCCAGCGAGATGCAGTGAAGGAGTCATCTCGAATGAAGTTTCTGTGTCTCTTCGCTCACTCTCCTGGCGACGGCGGTGGTTGCTTATGCGCAGTCCGCCTGCGATCAGCTGAAGTCGCTGGCGCTTCCGAACGCGACTTTTTCCACAGTGGAGCGTGCCGGCCGGACCGTATCGTGCCCCGCGCCGAATGCGGATGGAGGCGGACGCGGCGGGCGCGGTGGGGCGCCGCATTGATGCTTCCGGCTTATTGTCGCGTGGCCGCCACGCTCAAACCCTCGGCCGACTCGGACATCAAGATGGAAGTCTGGATGCCGGTCAGCGAAAACTGGAACGGCAAGATCGAGGTGGTCGGCAACGGCGGCTGGGCGGGCGTGATCAGTTACGCCGCCATGGCACAAGCGCTGAAGGAAGGCTATGCAGCCGCATCCACGGACACCGGGCACACGGGCGGCAACGGCATGTTCGCGCTCGGGCATCCCGAGAAGATTGTCGACTTCGGCTATCGCGCTGTGCATGAAACAGTCGACACGTCAAAGGCGATCGATGGCGGCGTTACTACGGCAAAGGGCCGAAGTATTCGTACTGGAACGGCTGCTCGACCGGCGGCCGCCAGGGTCTGGTGGAAGTCACGAAATATCCCGAAGATTTCGATGCCGTGGTAGCGGGCGCTCCCGCCAACCCGCACATCCACCTGCATGCCGCCGAGCGTCGAGAGGGCGATGGAGGAGATGAGACTCTGAAGGAAGCCGCGCTGCCGCCAGGCGAAAATCGAGACCCTGCACAAAGCCGTGATGGAACAGTGCGACGCGCGCGATGGATTGAAGGACGGGCTGATCGGCGATCCGCAGAAGTGTAAGTTCGATCCCGCGGCGTGCTGCTCTGCAAGGATGCCGATGCGGATACGTGCCTGACGCAGCCGCAGGTCGAATCTGGTCGAAAATCGTCTACGCCGACGTCAGGACGAAAAAAGGCGAAACCATCTGGACCGGATTCGAGCCCGGCGGTGAACTGCAGTATGCCGCGCTGAGGAACATTCCTACCCAACCCGGCGGCGGCATCGACAGCATCCGCATCCTCGGCTATCAGAACGCCAACTGGGACTGGCGCACGTTCGAGCTGGATCGCCGACTCGCGCATGGCGGACGAAAAAGCCGGGTTCATCGACGCCCACACTTACGATCTGTTCGCCATTCAAAGCGCACGGCGGAAAACTGCTGCTCTATCACGGATGGGCGGATCAGTTGCATACCGCCAGGCAATACGCTCAATTTTTACAAAGGCGTGCTGAGCCAAAATGGGCGCAAACAGGACGACTGGCTGAAGCTCTATATGGTGCCCGGCATGATGCATTGCGCAGGGCGGCGACGGCACGGATCAATTCAGCAAGATGGGAGTCGATCGAGCGCTGGCGTGAAGTCGGGCGAAGCGCCGAAAGGAGATCATGGCGTCGCACGTAAGCGGCGGCGCGGTGGATCGGACGCGTCCGCTGTGCCCGTATCCGCAGGTCGCGGTTTACAAGCGGAACCGGCAGCACAAACGACGCGGCGAGCTTCTCGTGCAAAGTACAGTAGGAAGAAGAACGCGCCGGCCTGGGGCCGGTGGACCCGCTGGAAAGCGTGTCCGCAGCCTGGAAAGGCCGCCCCACAGTGAAACGTAATATGCTTTAGCGAGAGGAAAGTAACTATGCGCAAGCTCGCCTTCCGATTCGTTTTCGCCGTCGCGGCATTTATGACCGTCGGTTCGCTGATGGGCGTGGAACTCGATCCGCGGTACATCATCATGACTCCGCCGGACAAGATTCCATGGAAGATCGGCAAGAACAACGACACGGCAATCCTCGCCGGAGATCCCAACAAACCGGGTATTTACGTCGAGCTGACGCGCTGGCACGCGGGCAACATGAGCCGCCCGCATTATCATCAATACGACCGCTATATCTTCGTGATCTCGGGCACCTGGTATGTGGGCACCGGCCCGCACTGGGATCCCAACCAGACTGTGGGCATGCCCCCGGGCAGCTTCGTGACGCATCCCGCCATGGGCATCCACTGGGATGGGGCGAAGGACGCCGACTGCGTGATCGAGATCGTCGGAATGGGCCCGGCGACGACAACGCAGGTGCCCGAAAAATAGCGGCTGTCGGGTAACATTCGGCCGCGTTTCGGGGTCACTATATCTATATTTTTGATATTCTTGAAAGCCGGAGTCTCCGCGTGAAAAATTTCCTGGTAAAGAGTCTGATCGTTCTAAGTGTGGCTGTAGTCTGTTTCGCACAGGAGCAGCCCGCCGCACCGGGCGCCGGTGGCGCACCAGCCGGCCGTGGTGGCGGCAGAGGCCGTGGCGGTCCGCCGCGTCCGCCGGCCGGTCCAACGCCGCGCCTGCCGGAAGATCCCTATCTGGGTGCCAACTCCGGCAAGCCAGATCTGGGCGGCAACTCGCAGAGCGTCGACGCGAAGATGCGCGGCATCTGGCAGGTGCCTTACATCATCGACATGCAGAAGCAGGGCTGCGCAGTTACCGATAAAGCCTGCATCGACAGCGCGGGGCGCACGCACACCATTCCCGTTGAAGTGCCGTTCAACGAAAAGGGCAAGAAGCTTTTCGATGAAGCGACTGCCACCAATTCAAAAGACGATCCGGAAGGCTTCTGCCTGCCCCCGGGCGTGCCGCGTATGATGTATACGCCGTATCCGACCGAAATCTTTCAGCTGCCCGAACGCATCGTGTTCGTCTTCGAAGGCGGTGCCCATGTGTGGCGCAACATCTGGCTGGATGGACGGAAGCAGCCGGCGGATCCGAACCCGACCTACCTCGGCTACTCAACCGGCAAGTGGGAAGGTGACACGCTGGTGGTCGACACCGTCGGCATGAACGACCGCACATGGCTGGATGCGGCCGGCCACCAGCACGGTGAGAAGCTGCATGTGACGGAGAAGTTCACACGCACGGATTCGAATACGCTGAAGATCGAAGCGACCATCGACGATCCCGATTACTACACGAAGCCGTGGACGGTGGTGACGTTCGCGACGTGGTATCCGAATCAGGAAATCCTCGAGTACATCTGCCAGGAAAACAATCGCGACCTGAAGCACCTGGTCGGCGGCAGCAAGTAGGCAGGATCCGCAGTTCGACCGAGCCGGCGGTTTCCCCACCGCCGGCTTTTCGTTTGTTTCCGCACAGAGAACATTTCGCGGCGGATTCTTTTACATCCCCGAAACAACTTTCAATCGCACAAACGTTAACGTCCTTTGTGTGACTACCTCAAAGACGTTCACCTTCTTGTTCATAATCGGGGCCGTGGTGCGGGCGCAGACCACGATACCTAATACCTTCCTCGTTCACAATCTGGTTTCGGATCTGCCCGGGATCGCCGACAAACAGGATACGAACCTCATTAACCCATGGGGAAACGGATTCGGTGGGAGTCCCTTCTGGCTGGGCAACAATGGCTCGGGGACGTCAACGCTGCACGACGGCATCGGTACCGCGTCGTCGCTGATCGTCAACATTCCGGCAGCCGGCGGTGCGGTTACAGGCGGACCGGTCACTGGCGTGATCCTGAATACGTTCAGTTCGAATACGGCGGTGTTCGACGTCGCATCCGGCAAGCCTGCGTCATTCATCTTCTGCGCCGAAGACGGACTCATCTCCGGCTGGAACCCTTCGGTAGACAGCACGCACGCGCACGTGCTGTTCGACAACTCGCAGTCGGGCGCCGTTTACAAAGGCTGCGCGATCGGCGGCACGTCGACGGCTCCTCTGCTCTACGCGGCGAACTTCAACAGCGGCAACGTCGACGTGTTCGACGGAAATCTGCATCCAGTCTCGAACGCAAAGGCTTTCGTCAACGCGGCCATTCCCGCGGGCTTTGCGCCGTTCAACGTGCAGAACATGAACGGCACCCTTTATGTGACTTACGCGAAGCAGGACGCGATGAAACACGATGACGTCGGCGGACCCGGCAACGGTTATCTGGCGATGTTCGATCAGTCAGGCAATCTGCTGGCGAATCTGATCTCGCAAGGTGCGCTGAATTCACCGTGGGGAGTCGCGATCGCGCCCGCGACGTTTGGTCCGTTCGGCGGCGCGCTGCTGGTGGGAAATTTCGGCGACGGAAAGATCAATGCTTACAACGCAACGACCGGTGTGCTGCTCGGAACGCTGAACGATCTCAAAGGGAATCCGATTGCGATGCCCGGCCTGTGGTCGATCAACTTCGGCGGACCGGCGAAGAATGCCGACCCCGGCGCGCTCTACTTTACTGCCGGTATCGGCGGCGGGCCGAACAACGATCCCGTCGAATCGCACGGCCTTCTGGGCAGCATTCAGGCGGCGCCTTCCTTTACGGGCGCGACGGTCGAGAGCGCTGCAAGCTATCTGCCAGGCCCGATCGCGCCGAACACATGGATGATGATCAGGGGCAGCGGACTTTCGACGACGACCGTGACAGGTCAGCCGACCGGCAGTGCGCTCGCCACGCAGGTTAACGGCGTCACAGTCAGCGTCAACGGCGAGCCGGCGGGGATTAATTACGTGAGCAGCACACAAATCAACTTTCTTGTGCCGGTCGACATTCAGCCCGGCACGGTGCAGATTCAGGCGACGAACAACGGCTTGACCACGACCGCACCGGTCACCGCAGATCTGATTGCGCCGAACTTCTTCACGATCGGCAGCGCCAACGGCACCGACTATGTCGCCGCCATGCACGCCAGCGGCGCGCCCATCGGACCCACCACCCTCATCAGCGGAAAGACAACGCCCGCCAGCCCCGGAGAAACCATCGCGATCTTTGGCACCGGTTTCGGCCAGGCCACCACGCCGATCCCGAATGAGCAGGTGATCCAGGCCACCTACCCGCTCCCCGTAATGCCGACCATTGTGATCGACGGTATAGCGGCAAACGTCGTGTCAGCGGCGCTGACCGGCACCGGCACATATCAATTCAACGTTGTGGTGCCGACGGGGGCGCATCCAGGCGACGATCTGGTGGTGGCGCTGCTCGGCAACGGCGAGACGCAGTCGAACGCGTACATCACCGTGGCTGCCCAGTAAGCTATTTCGATTTGCTTTTCGGTTCCGGCCCCACGCGCTGGATCCGCACAGTGATCAGCTTTACCGGCTTCTCCGGTTTATCGCCGATCAACTGACCGCGGTTGATCGTCCTGACCACTTCCATGCCGCTGACAATCTCGCCGAAGATCGTGTAGACCCCGTTCCACTGCGTCACCGGGTCGGTCGTGATGAAGAACTGGCAGGCGCCTGTATCCGGCTTGCCCGAATTAGCGACGGCCAGTTTCCCGGGCCCGTCGAATCGCAGCCCCGGCAGAATCTCGTCGGGAATCGTGAATCCGCAGTTGTGCGCGCTGGTCGCCGTGGGGTCGCCCGACTGGATCATCATGTCGCGGAGAACCCGGTGGAACGTGATGTTATCGTACATCGGCCGCATCACCATCGCGCCCGTTTTCGGGTCTTTCCAGGCCTTGGTACCGGTGGCGAGGCCGACGAAATTCGCGACGGACTTCGGCGTGTACTTCTCGTAGAGCTTCGCGGTGAACTCGCCTTCGGAGGTGGTGAAGACGGCGTAGAGGCCGTTCGACAGCTCGCCGGGTTTACCGGCGGCCATGGCTGCCGCCGCGAGCGCGAGCAGAATCGCAATTCGATTAAGTATTCTCAAGCCGTCCATTCTATCCGAGCGGCGGAGGGCGGCTGAAGGCTGATCTAACCTTTTTGGAACTCCCGCGTCGATACCATCAGGCGGCTAATCAGACGCCACAACATTCAGGAGTTTCCACCTTGAAACTAATTGACATGCACAAAAAATTGTTTGCTGCGGCAGGCGCCCTTCTCATCGGCGGAGGTCTGATGGCGGCCGCCGTCATCGAATCTCGCGCCCACATCGCTCTGAAGCTTGCCGACCCCAATGAACCACCCAGCCGGATCACCATGGCGCCGGCGGCCAAAGCCGCTATGCCCGCCGTGGTGAAGATATCGGCATCCAAAGTAGTCAAGACGCCGGAAGGTTTTTCCGGACAGCCAGTTCGATCCATTCCGCCAGTTCTTCGGCGGGGATGGCAACGAAGGCCTCCAGCAATTCGGCAACGGATTCGGCCAGGCGCCGCGCTCGCATCGTGAAGGCGGACTCGGCTCCGGGGTAATAATCAGCCCCGACGGCTACATCCTCACCAACAACCACGTCGTCGATGGCGCCACCGATCTTCTGGTGACGCTGCCCGACCGCCGCGAATTCAAAGCGAAGGTCATCGGCACCGATGCGAAGACCGACATCGCCGTGATCAAGATCGATGCGTCGAATCTGCCGGTTATCACCGTGGGCAATTCGGCGAAGATTCAGATCGGCGATGCAGTGCTCGCGATCGGCAATCCCTACGGTGTGGGACAGACGGTCACGATGGGTATCGTCAGCGCCACGGGCCGCACCGGCCTTGGTATTGAAGATTACGAAGACTTCATTCAGACCGACGCTTCGATCAACCCCGGCAACTCGGGCGGCGCGCTGGTGAACGATCGCGGCGAACTGGTCGGCATCAACACCGCCATTCTCGCCCCGGGCTCAGGCGGCAATCAGGGCATCGGTTTCGCGGTACCGGTGAATCTCGCCCGCAATGTGATGGATCAGATTGTGTCGCACGGATCGGTGGAGCGCGCGTATCTCGGCGTGACCATTCAGGAAGTGACGCCGGCGATCGCGAAGGCCATCGGGCTCGGCTCGCCCGAGGGCGCGCTGGTGAGCGATGTGTCGCCGAACAGCCCTGCTTCGAAGGCCGGACTGCAGTCCGGCGACGTGATTCTTGCGATCAACGGCACGCCGGTCAACGAGAGCAATCAGCTGCGGATGAACGTTTCGATGATGAATCCTGGCCAGACGGTTCACCTGAAAGTCTTCCGCGACGGACAGACGCGCGAAGTCACCGCGACGGTGGGGACGCTGCCCGGCAAGAAAGTGGAGCGCGCCAGCCGCGAGACCGATGATTCCGAAAACCAGGCGCTGGAAGGCGTTTCGGTTGAGGAGCTGGACGCGCGTACGGCGCGCCAGGCTGGTTTGCCGGCGAATACCCGCGGCGTCGTCGTGACGGATGTGGATCCGGGCAGCCCCGCGGCCGCGGCGGGATTGAAGGAAGGGGATGTGATTCAGGAAGTGAATCACCACCCGGTTGCCAGTGCCAGCGACGTAACCAGTGCTCTGAGGCACGGCGGCGGAGAGTCGCTGCTCCTCGTGAATCGCGACGGCAACAAGTGGTATCTGGCGGTCTAAGTTCCTCCCTCCAGTACCAACAGGCGCGGAGTCCGAAAGGGCTCCGCGCTTTTTTTTATTGCAGCTTCGATTCGAGGCGCATGGTCAACGTTACTCTATCCGCCAACTCGGTTTCATCAACACCTGTCAGCCATAACTCCACGACGCCCGGTTCGTCTTTTCGCGACCACTCTGCCGGCCCGACGCTGACGACCTTGTACTTGCCCGGCGCGAGTTTGGTAAGCGAGAACTCGCCGGCGGCGCCCGATTCGGTGCTGACGAAGTCCGGGTAGCCGTCGGAAAGCCGAAGCGGCCACGGGACCGCCACAACGTGATCGCGAGGCACCGGCTTGCTTTCACGCGTCACAGTACCGGTGATCGAAGAGGGAGAGTCTGACAAAGTGATTTCGAGTGTTTCTGCGCCGCCGGAAAGTATTGTGACCATCCGGCCCGACTCTGCTCCGTTGAAGACGATCTGTTTTATGTACAGGTCCTGAGAAAGATTCAGAAACTCCACATTCACAGGTCCCGACAAAGCCGCGCGGCCCTCAAAGAGGCCGTCGTGATTGAAATCGAATGCTTCGGCAAGACCGATGCCGTCCGCCGGGTTCAGCCCGACGCCGGTACGATCTGGTCCTGCAACGAAGGGCGTCTGGCAGTCACAGATCACTTTGCCGGTGATCCGCGAGCCCTCGGACATCTTCACCTCAACGTCGCGGCTCTCCCCTTCCTTGACAAGGAAGTCCACTGCTCCGATCGATGTGGGCGTTGTCTCCATATCGGGTCCAAACTGGAAGCCGGGAGAGAGAGCAATCAGCTTGTAGGCGCCGGGCCAAACAGCCGGAATGGGAAATGGTTTGCCATCGCAGGCAGCGATGAATGGGTCGCGGTTAATAAACGCGCCGCCGATCTGTTGCAGAAGGGAAAGGTGATTCCCGCTTTCGGGATGACACTTCGCGGTAATCACCCCACGCACGCGGGCGGGTTTCACCCTGGTGTAATCGATAGTCCCCACATCCGCGTCCACTCCACCCTCGACCTTGATCCAGGCGATGTTGGCAGGGTCCGCACCGGGCCAGAAAATCGTGGGGTATTGCTTCTTCGAGGTATCGCCGGAGGAGGATTGCGCGTCCACGTGATACTGTACTTCGATCACGTACTCACCGGCGGGCAAGGATTCCAGGCGAAATTCACCGCTGTCATTGCTGAACGCGATGCCTTCTTCCTTCAGCCGACGCCTGCCGCGGAGCCAGAACGAGCGGCGCGCCCAGACCGTCGCGTACTGGACGGGCTCACGGGTCTCGGCATCCCGAATGGTGCCGCGCAGGCCACCCGACCGCTGGATCCGGACAACTATTTTTCGGATCGTGTCGCCGGCGCCGTTTTCAAACTGAGCATTGCTGAAGCGCAGGGGTTCGCTGGTATCGGTGAAGACGGTTTCCGCAAATCCATCCGCGGATAGCTCGACGGCGTAACTGCCCGGCTTCGTCACGGACAGCTCAAAAGTCCCAGGCGCACCGGTCACAACTTTGTCGATCGGCGCTGGAGACGTGCTGTAGCGAAGTACTGCGGTCGCGCCTGCGACGGGGATGCCCGTAACCGCATCGAGCACGGTGCCTTCGATGCGGATGTTCTGCGCGGCCAAATGGAATATGCAAAAAGACGTGACCACAGTGAGGCGTGGCAGTAGGCGCACTTTTCGATTGTATGGCGAAACGGTTCGTTTGGCTGCTGGTGTGGAGCGGCCTCGCGCTCGCGCAGCAGGTATTTCAGGCTGCGTCGATTAAGTCCATCCTCACAGGTGAAGGCGTCATGTGGCGCCGGGTGGATTCAGTCGGATGCTCTGAGTTCGACAGCGTCGCAAGGCCTTCGGAGAAGAGACCACGAGAAGTGCGGCAGTAATCTGATGAAGAGGAGTCTGCATGACTGCCACGAGCGAAACCGTCGAAAGCCTGATTCTCGATCTGCTGCAATGGGTCGGCGCGCGCGGGCGGGCGTACGAAGAGACGATCGAGGCGTGGCGAACGTCCTGTCCGCGTCTGCCCGTGTGGGAAGATGCGAACGAACTGGGATTAGTGCGCATGGAGCGTGTCGACGGCGCTTCCTTCGTGCGCGTCACGTCGCAGGGGCGTGCGCTCCTGAAGGAACGAAGACCGTCGGGTCAGTTCGCCGACGGCCTTTCGATGTGATCGATCACCAGCGCGTCGACGGGTCCCTTCGTCGCCTGTAGATGCAGACCCAGCTGCACCTCGACCGCATCCTCGAGGATGGGCGGTGAATCGGCCTGGCGCGGCCGCGGGTCGCGCGGGTCGGTGAACTCCAGGCTGAAGTTGTACGAGTCCCTCAGCCCTGTCTCGTCCACTATCGGCGCGCCCAGAGTCGCCGACAGCACGTTCACCAGTCCCGCCAACGTCTGGTTCTCCGTGAAGGTGACACGACCTGGTCCTTCCCAGTTGATCCAGTTCCTGGTTCCACCCTTCGCGTCCTGCAGCTTCAACCCGTTCTTTCCGATTGCCAACGTGTACACCTGCCCTTGCCGCGTCTCGCGGTGCACCGCCAGCCGGAACCGGTCCGTCAGCAGGGTCCTGAGCATCTGACGAATCTGCTCCGGACCGGCATTCGGATCTTCGGCGCGGGCGTCGATGGAGTAAATTTCGTTGTCGATCCAGTCGGGGCCGCCCTTCACCTGCGAGTTCATCACGTTGTACGCCCACGCGATCATGCCATGCACCCAGCCGGTCTCGGCGCGGAATCGACCATGCGTCACGACCCATGCGCCTCCGCCGGTCGGAAGGGGCGGGGGCACGAGCTTCACCGATGCGACTTCGAAGGTGGGCGGAGCCTGGCCCGTGGCTGGCCACGCGATGGCGATGGCAACTGCGGCAACAGCGATAGCTGTCCGTCGGGTCATCCTGCTATTCTGGATGAAAATCGGGTCCTGCGATTGCCCCCATGCGGTGAATCTGCCCTGTTGCGGATGTGCGAGTTGCCCGCCGCGTTATTGAACCTGGGCTGATGGGCACCTGCGGCATCGCTCGCCAGGCATAGACTGAACAGTGCCTGACTGCGCGCGACCGATCGCGGCTACTCAACCGGGTATGGTCCATCTGCAAAGACATGGGGGTGATAACCTTTGGACCCGATCGCTCGTGCCAGCGAACTTCGCGGGTCCGCCTCTCCCGCATGCAGAAGATCGATGATATGAGCAAAGTCGTATCTCGGCCTCCAGTCGAGGTCGCTCCTCGCCCGGTCGTTGACGTAGACTCGGTCGATGCCCGGGAACATGGACCATCTTCGGACGGCGTACACCTCCTGATAGCGCGGCACTCGCCGGCTCACAACCGCGTCTGCATTTGTGCGGACTTCCTGCAGGTCATCCCGGGTGAAGGGCGTGGTAGCACTCACGATGTATCGCCCGAACCGGATAGCCTGGATTCTCTCAAGGGCGAGGAGGTGCGCGTTGACGACGTCTTCAATGTCTGCCCGACGATGCAGAAACTCGTTGACCTTTGCGTTGGCGTCCTGATAAGACTGCCGAATTTCCGGGGAGTCGTCAGCTTCCGGAAAGAATCGTGACGTTCTCAGGATGAGGCATGGCAGACCGCGACTGTTGTGAAACAACTCGCACAGGTTTTCGGCCGCGATCTTGGTGACACCGTAGATGTTCTTCGGCAACGGCACGACGTCTTCTGTGATCCACGCGGCTGGCGCCCCGGCCTGGGGGATGAGTGCTTTCCCGAATACGCTCGTCGTGCTCGTGAAGATGAAGGCGCCAACTCCTGCTGCTGTCGCTTCCTCCAGCAAGTTGAGAGTACCTGTGACATTGGTGTCCACAAAGTCCTGACGGGTGTGCGTGGCGATGTGCGGCTTGTGCAACGTGGCAGTGTGCAACACCGCGTGTACGCCAGGCATGCATTTCCTGACAAAGTCGCGATCGGCAACCGAACCGACCCGATGGGTGAATGCCGAGGCCTTCACGTCAAGGCCAATTGCCTCACAACCCGCGGCGTCCAGGGTACGCATGAGGGCCTCACCAAGATGTCCGGCGCTGCCAGTAACGAGAACGGCCATACGCTGGTGATTTTCTCATTGCACTCCCAATTGTGAGTACCGGCGCAGCGTTTACCGGACGGGAGGCGTCAAGAGCGCGGAGGCTTATCGGCAGATCGGTAAAGATGCAGGACCGAACGTGGTTGAGGATGTGGCAAGGCGGTTACTGGAAGCCAGCCGCGGCACCGTCGGTTTGCTTCTCGGAGACACTCTCTTCCGGCTGCGCAGGCGTCTGTCCGGGCTCTGCCAGCGGCAGATCCACCACGATTGGGTTGTGATCCGAGATATGCCCAGGAATCGCATGGTTCAACGTCTGCATCGTGCGCCCATAGAACGGCGCGAAGCGCAGCGGCCCGTGGTGGTCATCAGGCTTATCCAGCCCGCCCGGTTTAATGAATATCCAGTCGAGCTTGTATTTTCCGACAGGCCCGTAGTGCCGGCCCAGTTCCTCAGTGGGCTCGAAGCCTTTGAGCCCGCGCTCATTGGAATCCGCCAGTTTCCCGGCATGCCCGTTGGTGGTGCGGTACTTTTCGCCGCGGAAATCGAAAGCTGTTCCGTCCGCGAATCGGAAATCCTCCAGCCTGTCGAAGAATTTCGCTTCGGGATTCACGCCTACAATCGGAATACTGCGCTCGGTCGGGTCTTCGATCTGCCGCGCAAATCCCGTCGCCCCCACGGTCGCTTCATAGAACAATCCGAATGGCGTCGCATAGCTGACCGCTTCCGTAACGCCTTCCGATTCCCACCATTTCGCGCTCCCGAAATGTTCCTTGAAAAGCCTTCCTACCGTCATAGGCTCGCCGTCGTGGACCGACGTATTCATATCGCCGGCCACAATTACCGGATGCCTGTCATCGCGTATTTTCGCCAGCAGTTCCTCCAGTTGTTTACGTCGGTTCTTCGGCTCGGTTTCATCTTCGAGATGCGTCGCCACCACCGTCGCGGATCCGGTTGGTATGGCCGGGTCGGTGATATCCGCAATCAGCATCATGCGTCCGCCCCGTCGCACCTGGCGAATGAACTGTTCTTTGAAAACCTCCCTGCTTGCCTTGCCTTCACCTTTCGCCAGCGGTCCCCTGCGCTTCTTCTCATCTGCGTACCAGTCGTGACCCTGTAATTGGTAAGGCACAAGCTGCACGTTCGTCAGCGGATATCGGCTCAGAATCGCACTGCCGTGCAGACCTTTGTAACGGCCCGGGTCCGGCTTCATCACGCCGCGAATGTAGTCGAGAATCTGCTCCTTTTCCTGAACCTGATCCTTATACGTATCCTCGACTTCCTGAATCACGAGATGCTGATCGATCCCCATCGTGAGCGGGTCCACCTCCACGAATTCGGCACCCCACGCATAGTTCATACCGAGCGCCTCAGCCAGCTCTTTGGCCACGTTACGAAACCGCGTGCGGTTCATTCCCCAGTCGACTTCATTCAGCACGATGAGATCGGCGTCGGCCAGAACCGAAATTTCTTCCTTCGCGCGCGCACGTTCTTTGTCGTCGAATTTCGATCCCTTGTCCTCCATCAGCGCGCTGAATCCTTTGGGATCACTGAGTGCGAGCCGCACCGCGTCATATTCGAGCCCGCGTTCGATGTTCCACTGGACTACGCGAAGCACGGGACCCAGGCGCGGGGTTGAAGGTTTCTTCGGCAGCTTGCCCGCATCCGAGGCCCAGTTGCTCACGAACGGCGTCGTCAACAGGGTGTGCAGTTTTTGCGCAAGCGGGGCGGGAGGCTGGTCCTGCTGGTACAAGGTCACGAGTTCGTCCCAGGTCAGCAGTTCGGGATCGCTAAATGCAGGTACAGCAAGCACCAGGCTTGCAACTACAAGCAGCAATGTGCGAACGCGCATGTGTGTCATCGGCATTCGCATCTGCAACCTGCATGCCGAATCTCACTCGGAAACGCAACGCCTCACACTGGGCTGCGGCTGAAGTACCAAACAGACTGTCCGACCTTTCTATTCGACGGCAGCATCGTTTCGGCCCTCCGGACGTTGTCAGCCCGCCACTCGGGCGGACGCAGCTGACATTGGAACCGGAATCTGAAAACTGATTTGCTACACTACCGATTTATGTCAGTGATCCCCGCCGCCCGGTGCATCATCACCATCATCATGCGACCAGTGCGCGGCGGGTCCTGGCTTAACCCGATTTTGTAAGTCAAACGAAAGGATGCCCGCCGCAGTACTGGCGGGCTTTTTTATTGCCCCGCCCGGTACCGCGGCGCTTCAAACAAAACGTACATGAGTCTCGATTACAGCAAACTCGACGGCCTGATCCCCGCCGTCATTCAGGACGCCGCGATCCAGCGCGTCCTCATGGTCGGCTTCATGAACGACGAAGCCTTCCGCAAAACGTGCGAGACCGGCTTCGTCACTTTCTACAGCCGCTCGCGCAACAAGCTCTGGATGAAGGGCGAAAGCTCCGGCCACCGGCTGGTCGTCCGAGAAATTTCCACCGACTGCGACGACGATACGCTGCTCATCAAAGTCGAAGCGCTCGGCCCCGGCGTCTGCCACAACGGCTACCAAAGCTGCTTCTACCGGAAGCTCGACGGCGGCGAGTGGGTCGAGAGCGAAGCCGCGCACCTACGATCCCGACGCCGTCTATGGAGGCAAATCGTGAAGCTCAAACTCGGCATTCCCAAGGGCAGCCTCGAGAACGCCACCGTCGATCTGTTCCGCCGCGCCGGCTTCAACATCACCACCAGCTCGCGCTCTTACTTCCCGGCCATCGACGATCCCGAAATGGAGTGCATGCTCATCCGCGCGCAGGAAATGGCGCGCTACGTGGAGGACGGCATTCTCGACGCCGGCCTCACCGGCCTCGACTGGGTGGAAGAAGTCGAGTGCCGACGTCCATCCCGTCGCCGATCTTATCTACGCCAAGCAGAGCTTCGGCAAAGTGCGCTGGGTGCTCGCCGTGCCCGAAGCGAGTCCGTTCCAGTCGGTGAAGGATCTGGAAGGCAAGATCATCGCCACCGAACTGGTGGCGACGACGCAAGCGCTATCTCGCGCGCAACGGCGTCACGGCCAAAGTGGAATTCAGCTGGGGCGCGACCGAAGTGAAGCCGCCGGTGCTGGCCGACGCCATCGTGGAAGTCACCGAAACCGGATCGTCACTGCGCGCCAACAAACTGCGCATTGTCGAGACCGTGCTCGAATCGAACACGCAGCTGATCGCGAACAAGACTTCGTGGGCCGATGCGTGGAAACGCGAGAAGCTGGAAGATCTGAAGCTGCTGCTCGACGGCGCCATCGCGGCGCTGGGCAAGGTCGGCCTGATGCTGAACGTGCATCGCGACAATCTCGATGCCGTGATTCGGCGTGCTGCCCGCGCTGAAGCGCCCGACCGTTTCGCACCTGAGCGACGGCGAATGGCTGGCGGTCAACACGATTCTGGATGAATCGACGGTGCGCACGATCATTCCGCGCCTGAAGCAGGCCGGCGCCGAAGGCATCGTCGAATATCCGCTGAACAAGATCGTGATGTAAGCGCGGCATGTTCCGCATTCTTGAAATCGCAAGCCAGATCGGCCGTCTGCTGGCGCGGCGCGCTGCACGAGACTGACCGAAGCGGAAGAGGCGGTGCGTCCGATCCTCGAAGCCGTCCGCAAGCGAGGCGACAAAGGCACTGCTCGAATACGCGCGGCAAGTTCGACAAGCTCGAACGCAAAATCCGTCCGCGTGCCGGTCAAGGAACTCGCGAAGCCGCGGCGAACCGGCTGACGCCGGAATTCCGTTCCGCGGTCGAAGTGGCGGCGGACAACGTCCGCCGGTTCGCGGAGAAGCAGCTGCCGCGCGAATATTCGGCAACTTCGGCGCCGGGACTGCGACTCGGCCAGATCGTCCGGCCGCTCGATACGGTCGGCTGCTTACATCCCGGCCGGCCGCTATCCCCTGCCCTCCACGCTGATCATGACCGCCGTTCCCGGCGCAGGTCGCCGGCGTGACGAACATCTGCGTCGCCTGCCCGAAAGCCGGTCGACGAAGTTTACGGCACAGCGCACCTGCTCGGCATCGATCAGGTTTTCCAGATGGGCGGCGCGCAGGCCATCGCGGCGTTCGCCTTCGGAACGAAGACCGTGCCGCGCGCCGACCGCATCGTCGGGCCCGGCAACATCTACGTCGCCGCCGCCAAGAAACTGCTCGCCGGAGAAGTCGGCATCGATTTCGTCGCCGGCCCCACCGAGATCCTGATCATCGCGGCCGAAGGCGATCCGAAGTTCCTCGCCGCCGACATGCTCGCGCAGGCCGAGCACGATACGGACGCGAGCGCGATTCTGCTGACCACGTCGAAGCGGCTGGCCACGCAGGTCGCGAAGGAAGTCGAGCGCCAGTTGGCGACGCTCACCACCGCGCCGGTCGCGCGCAAGGCGATCGACAAGAACAGCGCCATCGTCATCGTGCGAATCGCTCGACGAAGCGGCCGAACTCTCGAACGCGTTCGCGCCGGAGCACCTGAGCATTCACCATCCGGAACTGCTGCCGAAGATCCGCCATGCCGGCAGCATTTTCATCGGCCCGTACAGTCCCGAAGCCGCGGGCGATTATGCGTCCGGACCCAATCACGTGCTGCCCACCAGCGGCGTCGCGCGCCTGCGCGGCGGACTCTCCGCGGCCGATTACGTCAAGGTGATCTCGGTGCAGCAGCTGGATCGCCGCGCGCTCGGCGAAACTCGCGCCCGTCGATCACCACGCTGGCGCGCGCCGAAGGGCTGGAAGCCCACGCGCGATCGGTGGAGGTGCGGCTTGCCTGAGCCGCGCCTAGACCCCGCAAAGCCGTGCAGAAGATGGCGCCCTACTCGCCGCCCACCGGGCCGCGCCGGACAAACTGCGTCTCGACTTCAACGAAAACACCGTCGGCTGCTCGCCGCGCGTCATCGAATTCCTGCGCAACGAAGCTGTGCGAACGAGCAACTCAGCGTCTATCCCGAATACACGCGCGTGAAACCGGCGCTGGCCGCGTTCTTCAAAGTCGCAGCCGGACGAACTGCTGCTCACCAACGGCACCGACGAAGCCATTCAGGTTCTGATCAACACCTATGTCGACGACGACGACGAAGTCATCATCCTGCGCCCGTCTTACGCCATGTACCGTTTCTACGCCGAAGTGGCCGGCGCGAAGATCAACGAAGTCGATTACGTCCGCCGGCACGCTCGCGTTCCCGCTGGCAGCAGCTGCTCGCCGCCATCACCCCGGCCACGCGCGCCATCCTGATTTCGAATCCGAACAATCCCACCGGCACCGCGACCGACCTCGAAGCCGATCAAACAGCATCCTCGAAGCGCGCGCCGCAGGCCGCCGTCCTGATCGACGAAGCCTACTACGAATTCTGCGGCATCACCGCGCTGCCGCTGATCGCCGAACTATCCGAATCTGTTCGTCAGCCGGACATTTTCCAAGGTCTACGGCATGGCCGCGATGCGCATGGGCTGCCTGTTCTCGCAGGCGGCCAACGTCCAGTACCTGCACAAAGCGCAATCGCCCTACAGCGTGAACATGCTCGCGGCGCTGGCTGCCGAAGCCGCCGTGCAGGATACGGAGTACGTCGCGAACTACGTCGACCGAAGCGCTGGCCGCGCGCGAGCTGCTTCGCGCCGGGCTCGCAAAAGCTCGGCATCGAGCAGGCGCCCAGTGCCGCGAATTTCATCCTCGGCTACTTCGGCGATCGCGCCATCGAAGTCCGCGACGCCCTGCGCGACAAAGCCATTCTCGTGCGCGACCGCAGCTACGAAATTCCGGGCGGCGTCCGCATCACGGCGGGCACGCGCGAACAGGCGCACGGCCGTCCTCGATGAATTGGAGCGGATCTGGTGAAGGACCTACTGATCTTCGACATGGACGGCGTGCTGGTCGACGTCACCGAATCCTACCGCGCCACCATTCAGGCCACCGTGAAGCACTTCACCGGCGACGAACCGTCGCGCGAAGAAATTCAGGACTGGAAAAATCGCGGCGGCTGGAATGACGACTGGCAGCTCTCGCACGCGCATGATTCAGGAGCGCGGCGGCACCGCGCCCTACGAAGAGGTCGTCGATTATTTCCAGAAGCTGTTTCACGGCGACGGCACCGAACGGCCTGATCCTGCGCGAGCAATGGCTGGCGACGGACGGCCTGTTCGACCGTCTCGGCGAGCGGCATCACCTGGCTGTCTTCACCGGCCGCCTGCGCTGGGAAGCGAATGTCACGCTCGACCGTTTCCTGCCCGGTCGTTTCGATCCCGTCGTCGGCGCCGACGACGTGACGCGCACCAAGCCCGACCCCGAAGGCATCCACAAAATCCGCTCTGCGATCGCGCACGGCAAGTGCTGGTACATCGGCGACACCGTCGATGATGCGCGCGCTGCCAGCGCCGCCGGCGTCCCGTTCATCGGCATCGCCGCGCGAGGCAATCCGCGCTACGACGAACTGGTTCGAACTGCTTCGGACGCCGAAGGCGCGGTAGCCGTGCTCGACGACATCAATCCTGGAGGCCGTCATCATTCGAGCCAATGCGCGAACAGCTAAGATGCAGCGCGACACCAAAGAGACGCAGATCGCCGGCGAACTGCGCATCGAAGGCCGCGGCCGCTACGAAATCTCCACCGGCATCCGCTTCCTCGATCACATGCTGGAGCTGTTCACGAAACACGGCGGATTCGATCTGAAGCTCCACGCCAAGGGCGATCTCGACGTCGACCAGCACCACACCGTGGAAGACGTCGGCATCGTGATCGGGCAGTTTTTCTCCCAAGGCGCTCGGCGATCGCAAAGGCATCAATCGCGCCGGCTATTTCGTGCTGCCGATGGATGAAACGCTCGCCGTGGTGGCGGTCGATCTCGGCGGACGTCCCGCGCTGGTCTACAAGGACAAGGTCAAAGTCCGCCTGGTCGGCGATCTGCAGACCGAACTGGTCGAGGATTTCTTCGGCGGCTTCGTGCATCACGCCGGCGCTAACCTGCACGCCAAAGTGCTCTACGGCCGCTCCAATCATCACAAGATCGAAGCCATTTTCAAATGCTGGGCGCGCGCCATGCGCTACGCGTGCTCGACGGACGCGCGGCTGAAAGATCAACTGCCATCCACGAAAGGCCTGCTGTGATCGCGATCTTCGATTACGGCGCCGGCAATCTGCGCTCCGTGCAGAACACTCTCGACGAAATCGGCGCGGCTTACGAACTGGTGCGCGACGCCGCGGGGCTCGAACGCGCCTCGAAGATCATCCTGCCCGGGCGTCGGCCACTTCGGACAGATGCTGCGCGCGCTGGATGAAATGAATGTGCGCAGACGCGTTCGTCAGCCGCATCCGCGCCGGCGTGCCGTTTCTCGGCATCTGCCTCGGCCTGCAGGGACTTTTCGATCGCAGCGAAGAAGCGCCGGAGCAGCGCGGCCTCGGCATCTTTCCCGGCCAGGTGAAGCGCTTCGACTCCTCCGCGCGCGTCCCGCACATGGGCTGGAATCAGCTCGACTGCGTGCGCCCGATCGCGTCTGCTTAAGGGCTGCCCGAACACCCGTACGTTTACTTCGCGCACAGTTACTATGTGCCGGTGGTCGAGCAGACGGCCGCCACCTGCACTTACACGTTGCCTTACACCGCCGTGCTCGAATCCGGCAATGTCTTCGGCGTGCAGTGCCATCCCGAGAAATCCGGACCGCTCGGTCTCGCGATCGTGCGCAATTTCGTGGAACTGTGAATGCTGGCCAAACGAATCATCCCCTGTCTCGACGTCACCGCCGGCCGCGTGGTCAAAGGCGTCAACTTCGTCAATCTGCGCGATGCCGGCGATCCCGTCGAACTGGCCGATCGCTACAACCAGCAGGGCGCCGACGAACTGGTGTTCCTCGACATCACCGCATCGAGCGACGCCCGCGCCATCATGGCCGACGTCGTCGCCCGCACCGCCCGCAAGGTCTTCATCCCGCTCACCGTCGGCGGCGGCATCCGCTCCATAGCCGACGCGCGGCAGATTCTGATGTCCGGCGCGGACAAGGTTTCGGTCAACACCGCCGCGGTGCGCCGTCCCGAACTGATCTCCGAACTCAGCCACGAATTCGGCGCGCAGGCCGTGATCCTGGCCATCGACGCGCGGCGTCACGGCCCGGACAAGTGGCACGTCTACACGCGCGGCGGCCGCGACGACGAAGGCATCGACGCCATCGAATGGGCGGCGCGCGGCGAAGCAGCTCGGCGCCGGCGAAATTCTGCTGACTTCGATGGACACCGACGGCGTGCAGACCGGCTTCGACTGCGCGCTCACCCGCGCCGTCTCGCGCGCCACGCACATTCCGGTGATCGCGTCGGGCGGCGCGGGCAAGCCCGAACACTTCGTCCGCGTTCTCACCGAAGGCGAGGCCGACGCCGCGCTGGCCGCTTCGATTTTTCACTACGGCACTTACACGGTCGACGATCTGAAAGAGTATCTCGACCGCGCCGGCATCCCGGTCAGGAAAACGCCAGTTGATTCATTCCCGTGCATCGATCTGATGGACGGCAAGGTCGTCCAGCTGGTGCAGGGCCGCGAGAAGGCGCTCGAAGGCGACAGCCCCGATGAAATGCTGCGCCGCTTCGCCGCATTCCCGCAGATTCAGGTCATCGATCTCGATGCCGCCATGGGCCGCGGCGCCAACGACGCGCTGGTGGAGATGCTGGCGGCGAAAGCCGTCTACCGCGTCGGCGGCGGCGTGCGCACCGTGGAGCGCGCCCGGACGCTTGTCGCGCAGGGCGCGTTTCGCGTGATCGTCGGCACATCGGCTTTCGACTGCCGACGGCCCGAACCACGCCTTCCTGCAGTCGCTGGCTGACGCCATCGGCCGCGAGCGGATCGTGCTCGCGCTCGATTCGAAGGACGGCCGCATCGTCGTCAAAGGCTGGCGCGAGGCCACGCGCTTCACCGCCGAAGAAGTGATCCAGCAGCTCGAACCCTGGTGCTCCGGCTTCCTCTGCACCTATGTCGACAAGGAAGGCATGATGCAGGGCACCGATCTCGACTGGTTCCGCCGGCTGCGCGCCGCCACCGACCTCGAGATCACGGCCGCCGGCGGCATCACAACCATCGAAGACATCCGGGCGCTGGACAGCGATGGACATCCACGCCGCGGTCGGCATGGCAATCTACACCGGGCGGCTGGATCTGGCCGAATTGAGCCTTCATCGAGTGGCTCGACTTTTACACGTCCGTTACACATCCGGTCTACCGAACATGTTAGAGTGATGTACCAAAGCGAGGGCCGTATGCGGGTGCGTTCCACCGTCCTCTTTTCCTGTCTTTTGCCTGTGCTGGGGCCTGCGCGCCAACGAAGCGGTGGACCGGGCTCACCAGTTCGAGGACGCCGGCGATTCTCCGCGGCCCGGGACGCCTATGCGAAAGCACTCCGCGCCACTCCGAACGACGCCGAAGTCGTCACGGGCTACGCGCAGATTCTGGAACGATACAGGGATCCCGCGGCACGCGAAGCCTGGCGAAAAAGTGCCGGGCCTGTGGAAAGCGCCGGCCGTACCCAGGACGCGCTGCATGCGGCGCGGCAGGCAGTGCTGCTGGATCTGATTGCGGGCGACCGTCCGGCGGCCGACGCCGACGCCGCAAAGTATCGCGATATCGGCGGCAGCTGATCTGCAGCTCCTTCGCCAGCGGCCGCGGGCTCGCAGAGTCGCGCCAGCGTGCCGATTCCCGGGCCGATGCGATCCTTCGCGCGCATGGCCGCGCTTTCGGCCGATATCACTCCCGACGGAACTGCTTCCCGCCCTGGCGCGAAATGTGGTGACCAACGGCTACCAGGCATCGCGCTCGCAACGAAGAACTGGAGGAAACCGAATATCTCAAGCTGGTGCACCGCTATCTTTCGCAGGCGCGCGAACTGGACAAGCTGGCCGGCGCCGAAAGGTGATCCGGATCGAGACCTGCGAATCGACCCAGACCAACGATCTGCTGCGCGTGCTGGGGTACCGGATGCGCGGCGGCTGCGGCAGCGAAGTGGTGCTCGAAACGGTGAACGCGGCGCGCGCTTTCATCACCACCGATTCCGGATTTCCGCTGGCTGAGCTGGAACAGGCGCTGCGCACCGATAAGCCGTTCGCGCTACGATTACCATCCCTCGCAGGCCACGGTGCTCTATTCGGCCCGATTACTGGCTGAGCGCGAACGAGAAGAGCCGGCAGGGCGATTTCATCGACGCGTTTCTGGGCGACCCGGCGCTGTGCCGCTTCTATCTCGGCATGTCGAAGCTGGATCCGGAAACGGCGCGAAGCGCTGCGCAACGCCGTCGCGGCCGTGCGGCTGCGCGGGCTTGCCGAGCGTGCTCGATTTCTTCGGCGGCAACTTCGAAATCCGCCAGGGCAAAGCGATCGTGCCCGGCGGCGCGAGAGTCAGCGGCGGCCTGGGCGGATCTGGCGGGCGCTTCGCCCGACAAAGGCGCCGAGTTCTTCGAAAAGCTGATGACGAAGGACGACGGCTGGCTGGCCAGCCTGTACGATGCGCTGGCGCGCATTCAGGGGCCGGTGCGAGGATTATCTCACCGAACCCGCGCGGCTGAAGCGTTCTATGCCGCCGTGCGCGGCCGGGTGACCACGCCGGGCCCGGCGCGCCCCGTGTTCCGGTCGAACGCGGAAATGATGCTGCTGACCACGCGGCTGCACATCGACGCCGACGGCCGCGTGCACATTCCGGGCGGTCTGGAAGTCTGGAAGGACGCTGTTCGAGAAGAATCCCGAAGGCAAGTACGATGCCAAGCTGAGCAAGGCCGCGGCGAACTGGAAGGACCCGGACGACGTGATCGAGGCGCTGTTTGCGCCTGTGCCGCAAGCCCGTCGACAACGAGCCGCTGAAGATTTTCATGGCGCTGAGCGATCATCGACCGCAACCGGCACGCAGCCGCTGCAGCCGGAAACGGTGCAGCGGCTGGTGCACGCGCTGGAGCGTGCTCGGCGCGCAGTACACGATTTTCAACGATGCGCCGGCGCTCGAGCGACAAGACCATCATCGCGTGGCTGGACGCGGCCGAGGCCATCGATCAAGATCCGCGATACGTCGTTCCGGCAGGACGCGGTCGGCACGATGCAGGGGCTGACCGGGACTCTGGCAGATCTTCTGCCGCCAGGGCAGCATTCCGGCGGATCAAGGCGGATGAGGCGCTGGCTGCGATTCTGATCGCGCCGTTCGCCACGATCAAAAACTGCGCGCGAGTCTGTTCGATGCCGGCCGCGCCGGCGTCAACACGCTGCTGAAGAGCGCGGGCGGCGGTCGAGGCAGCGGGCGTCGCCGCAGGACCGCATGCTGGCGCTGCTGGCGGGCGGGCCGCGCGCTCGACGATTCCGAAACGCGCGCCGAACTGGTGCAGGAGGAGCAGCGCATCTTCGAAGCGCAGAAGCTGCTGCCCGTCGATCTGCTGTTCGAGCTGGCCGACAATCTGCAGGCGGTGGCGAAAGGCGAGAAGCTGAACGCGCAGCTGGCTTCGCGGCTGGCTGCGCGAGTGGCCGATATCCAGCTGCCGCGCAATTCGATGAGCGGCGCGGAGAAGAACGCGCATGGCCTTCGGCTACTACGTGGACAGGCACATCGACGACGAGCGCAAAGCTCAACCTGCGGGCGATGATCGACAAGGCGGCGAAAGATCCGGAGAAACTGAAGGACATTCGCGGGCAGCTGGCGCCGACGCTGCGCGACACGCATCGTCGGCTACAACTACATCCACTATGCTCCGCCGGGCGCGCAGATTCTGATGACCAATCCGCTGTTCGTGCGCGGCCACGATTTCATCGGCATGCAGGGCGCGAATCACAGCTGGCGGACGACGGAGGTCTACGGCACGGGCTGGCCGTCGAACGCGGGCGGACGGCTGGTGGGCTCGCTCGCCGGCCTGCCTTATGCGCTGGCGGAAGCGGAACAGAACTTCCTGATTCCGACGCAGACGCAGGCGCTGATCTGGGGCGATCTGGTGCCGCAGATGATGCTGACGGCGCGCGACGCCGCGATTCTGGACGGTGACACCGGCGCAGATGCACTGGGTCGGGCTGCACATGCGGTTTGCCGAAGACCTGATCGCCGAAGCCGCGATTGGAGCCGGCGCAGCGCGAGGACGTTTCGCGCGCGCGTCTATCGGGTGGCGAGCCCGCTGCGCGCTTCGCAGGTGATGAACGCGCATCGCGGCGGGAGATGTGCGCGGCGCGATCGAATCGCTGACGCCATCCGAAATGTATGCGATCGCCGATGAGCGTCGGCGCGAGTCGGACGCCGCTTCGCGGGCAGCCCGGAAGCCGCGGAGATCGCGCATCTGCAAGTCTGCTCGCGCCGGATCAGGTGAGCGACAGCGGCGATCTCGCGCGCGTGGGGCACGCCGAAGCCGACGCTGGCGAATTCCTACCGGCCGGAGCTGCTGAATCTGAGAACCTTTCCGACGCTGATGGGATATTCGAGCCGGATCATGGCGGAGAGCTGGGAATCGAATCTGCTGTACTGGGCCGACGTGGGCGACCAGATGGGCGTGCAGCCGGCGCAGTTGAACGTGCTGGTTCCGGAGTGGACGCAGAAGGTGGTGGAGCGGATCTTCGCCTCGCATCTGGAGGACTGGCCGGCTCTGCTGAAGAGTCTGCGCTCGGTGGGCGAAGAGGTTCGGAGCGGCAGAATGCGCAGGTAGCGCGCAATACGGAGCGCGCGGAGAATTGAGTGATGAGGAGCAGGAAAATGAGCGGTGCTCGACGGTGAAGCGGCTGGCAACGGCGGCGATTGCTGGCTGGTGGCGGCCGCCGGCGGAGCGGCATCTGGCTGTTTGCGCAGGAGCGACGCGACGACGCCCGTTTTCCGGTCGAGAGTCGATCTGGTGGTCCTGAGCTTCACGGTCACGGACAACAAGGGGAAGTACGTGAACGGTCTGAAGCCGGCGGACTTCCGCATCATGGAAGACGGGATCAAGGAGAAGCTGGCCACGTTCTCGGAAGGCAACCGGCCGGCCATGCAGATTCTGGCCGACGGCTCGCATGAAGCCGCTGGCGCCCGCCGAGCAGCCGCGATCCGCGAGCACGCCGTCAATATCCGGCCGCGCCGACGGGCGATTTTGTGGGCACCAACGTGTTCGTTCTCTTCGACACCAGCAACTTCATGTATCACGGGTTCGTCTACGCCGAAGACGCCATCGCCGATTTCGTGCGCGGCCTCGACAAGGCCGATTCGGTGGCGGTCTATACGTTCAGCCGCAATCTGTCGCGCGCGGCGATCGCTCACGCACGACCGCAACGACGCGATTTTCGGGCTGCGCAAGGCGGTGGCCGGCGACGATACGGCGCTCTACAACGGGCTGCTGCTGACGCTGCGCGATGCGGCGAAAGTGCCGGGCCGCAAGGTGGTGATCGTGTTCTCGAACGGTCCGGACAACGCCAGCATGGTGGCGCCGGACGACGTGCGCGCGGTGGCCGAGGACGAAGGCATTCCGATCTACGTGATCTCGACGAACGACGTGAACAAGGATCCGATCTCGAGCAACGTATTCAAGCGCATCGCGACGCGCACCGGCGGCAAAGCTTACTGGGCGAAGACGTGGCAGAAGCAGGTGGAAGCGTTCGAAGCCATCCGCGAGGATCTGGGCAACTCCTACACGGTGACGTACTATCCGGCGCCCGAATCCGAACGAAGGATTCCGCAAGATCGATATTCAGATCGTCAGCGACACGGCGAAGCACTACCGCGTCAGGTCGCGTCCCGGGTATCGGCCTCGACTGAATTAGAGGCGAAAGGCGGCTGGCGCCGCGGGTACACGGGAGGGGCGTCGGGCGCGCCCGATTTCTTAATCAGATTCGCTAGGACGAAGAGCGTCCCGATCGCGAGTCGGAGATCGGTGCAAGCCGAGTGATCGCGGATCCAGGCGCGATCCAGATCGAGCTTGCGGCGCAGGGGGCCCGCGATGTAAGCGCCTTCCGTGCCGTGGCGTTCGAGATGCGGTTCGACATGCGTGCAATAGTAGAGCGTCCCCGGACTCGTGAGGCCGGGCGGCATGCTGAGGGTCTCGCGGTCGGCGCCGGTGTAGTGATGCTCGACGATCCAGGGATCTTCCGGGCGCGGACCCACGAACGCCATTTCGCCGCGCACGATGTTGATCAGCTGAGGCAGTTCATCGAGCTTGAACCGGCGCAGCCATTGACCAAACGGAAATATGCGCGGGTCGCCCGGTGCGGCAATCCGGCTGCCCGCCGCGGCGAAGTACATGGTGCGGAACTTGTACATGCGGAAACGTGCGCCGCGAAGTCCGGCGCGTTCGGCCATATAGAGGACGGGGCCGGGGCTGGAAATGCGAATCGCAAGGGCGATAGCGGCGAGCAAAGGCGACAACACCACAAGGGCGGCGGCGGCGATCGCGGCGTCGATGCTACGCCGTAACATCGGCAAGAATGGTCACCTTTCTGTTTTCGGTGACGATCGAAGTGACGGCTTCGATGACGTCATCGACGTCCCTGCCAGTCATCGCCGGATAAATGGGCAGTGAAACCAGCCGCTGGTATTCGCGGTGAGCGACGGGAAAGTCGTCGGGCTGCCTGTCGTGCGTGTCCCGCCACCACGGATGCAGATGAACAGGTATGAAATGCACCGATGCGGCGATGTTGCGGCATCGCAGTTCTGAGATGAACTCGGCGCGCGCAATACGCAGCCCCGCAAGGTTGAGACGCAGGGCGTAGATATGCCAGGCATGCACGATTCCGGGACGGCAGGCGGGGATCTGCAGTTCCGGAAGCGGCGCGAAGGCTTCGTTGTATCGGGCGGCGATTTCGGCGCGCCGGGCGGCAAAGCCGGCGAGCTTCGGCAACTGCGCCAGGCCGATGGCCGCCTGGATGTCCGGCATGTTGTACTTGAACCCCGGCCGGGTTACTTCGTAGAACCAGGGCGCGGATGTGCTGTCGCGCGAGAGCGGGTCTTGCGAGATGCCGTGCAGACTCCACAGGCGGGCTTCTTCGATCAGTGCCGGCGGTCCGGTCAGCATGCCGCCTTCGCCGGTGGTCAGGTTCTTGGTGGCATAAAACGAGAACGCCGTCAGCACCGGGATGCCGGTGTCACTCGCGGCCCCGATTGTGTCCCCGCCACAACGGCTCGGCAGAGCGTGCGCGGCATCTTCCACCAGTGCGCATTTATGGCGCCGAGCGAGGTCAATCAGGCTGGCGCGGTCACACGGATGGCCGTAGATATGGACCGGCATGATCGCCGCCAGCCGTTCGCCTGAACGCAGAGAGCAGGCAGCGCGGTCGACCTCGGCCGGGTCGATGGTGAGAGTTTCCGGATCGACGTCGACGAGCACCGGGCGGGCGCCTGTCTGTTCGATCGCCTGCACGCCGGAACAGAAGTTCATGGTGGGCGCGATTACGACATCCCCTTTGCCGGCGCCCAGCGCCACCAGCGCCAGGTGCAGCGCCGCGGTACCGGAATTGACCGCCAGCGCCGCAGAAGCACCTGTCAGTCCGGCAAAGCGCTGTTCGAAGAGATGCGTGCGCGGCCCTGTCGTGATCCAGCCGGAACGCAGTGCAGCCGAGACCTCGGCAATCTCTTCTTCGCCGATGGCGGGCGGAGCAAACGGAAGCAGCGAATCACGCATGCGGCCTTTTGTTCTGATTGTAGGCTGCGCGCGATGCCGGGCGCGTGGATCGCCGCGACCTTCCTCAGCGAGGCGCAATACCTCGAAATCGAGCGGAGGGCCGACTTAAGGGCAATTATATAGTTGACTAAGCGGGCCAGATGGCTCATAAAGGCATAGGAAGACTCGAACCCACCACGCTTCAGAAAGCCATCCTGTACTTTGCCGATCCCGACAACTGCCGCGAATGCGTGGTGTCGCGGCGCTGGCCCAACGGCGTCGAATGCCCGACGTGCGGCAGCAAGGATGTTATCTTCCTGACGAATCAGAACCGCTGGCAATGTCGGAGCAAGCACTCAAAGCGGCAGTTCTCGCTGAAGACAGGGACGATTTACGAAGACTCCCCGCTCGGCCTGGACAAGTGGCTTACCGCAACATGGATGGTCGCGAACTGCAAGAACGGTGTGTCGAGCCTGGAAATCCACCGCGCATTGAACATCACACAGAAGACCGCGTGGTTTCTCGATCACCGCATCCGCGTTGCTTTTGGCAAGGAAACACCCGACAAATTCACCGGCCACGTTGAGGCAGACGAGACGTTCAGCGGACAGAAGGCGCGGAACATGCACAAGAGCGTTCGCGCCCGCAAGATCACCGGCACCGGCGGCAAGACAAAACGATGGTGATGGGCATCCTCGAACGCGGCGAGGATGGCGAGCCGAGTCAGATTCGAACGAAGGCCGTGGCAAATCGCCGGAAGAAAGCGCTTCAGGCTGAGGTTCGCGAACACGTGCAGGCCGGCTCAGCGATCTATACCGATGCCCTGAAGTCGTATGAGGGCCTAGACGAGTTCAAGCACGAAGTCGTGGATCACGCCGTCGAATACGTCCGCGCAAAGGTTCATACGAAGGGCTGCGAAAACTTCTGGTCCCTGACCAAACGGATGCTGCACGGCACATACGTCAGCGTTGAGCCGTTCCATCTGTTCCGCTATCTGGACGAACAGAGTTACCGATTCAACAATCGCAAGATGACGGACGCGGAGCGGTTTGATTTGGCCGTCAAAGGCATTGTCGGCAAGCGGCTGATGTACGACCAGCTAACCGGCAAGGTTGATCCGTTCCCGTTGGCAAGCCCGGCATAGGTCCGGGCGATAAACGGCAGGGATGCGGAAAGTCCCGGAAATAGCGATGGCCGCGATTCGCAGTCGCGGCCATCGGGCGTGTACTTTCGGTTTTAATGGCTGTTTCATGCGGCGATCACTACGCCTCACGAAACGATTTCGCTACAAGTGTATCATTGGAGGCTGACAATGGCGAGATCGACGCAACTGAGGATCGTTTGGGACGGACCGATTGAAAGCCTCTTACAACATCGCGTGAGCCTCAGTGCCTTTGGGGAACCGTTGTCTCTACTTCTGGCAGCAGCGAAGCGCATCGCGTCGAACATGCTGAGCGATGCGCTCGAACCCGCAAAGGTCGGGCGGCTGGCCAAAGAGGCACATCAGGTCGATATTGAAATCGATTCGGTCGTGGGCGGATCGGGCGGGGTCGCTACTGTTATGACATTTCAAGCCGACAATGCACAACAACCCCTGTTCAATGATTTAACGGAGAACGTGGGAATAGCGCTGCTCGACGCCATTGACGCGGAACGCCAGGGCATTCTGAAGAACATCTCAGTTCGGAACTACTTGCAGTCATTGCCGACCCTGCTGACGCGGCAAGTTTACGAATTACATGAAAACGGTCGCTCCATAAAGCGCATTGAATTTGGTTCCATGCGCCTGCCGGAACTGCCAACCGAACTTCCGTACGTTGTGGAGATAATCGGCAGGGTGATCGGCGTTGGCTTTGAACCTGGCAGGCCAGAGGTGCGTCTGAAGTCCGAAGAGGAACAGATAATCGTACCGGCCACCTCGGAGCAGGTAGACAAGGCATTGGAGTTCCGCTCAACGAAGGTTCGCGCCTTGATCTTGAAGCATGGCTCCTTCCGCACTCGATTGCTGAAAATCGAAGACGATTCGCTCCCGCGTTTTCGCGGTGATCGAGAGACATATGTCTTCAAGCGTTGGGACGGACTCTTACGGAGGCTCGCGCAATGAGCCTGATGCCGTGGTCCAGGCTGATCGACGGAGACACAGTGCTGGAACTCCACCAAGAGTCAATAGCGCGATATGGTGGAGACAGCACGCCCACGGCAAAAGATGGATGCATCGATAAGAGTCTCGGGGCAGCATGGAATGCCGAACTCTACATGGCCAACGAAGATGCCCTGCAGGGCCTTTGCTTTGCCGGTTGCCTTCTGTTCTATCTCGCAAAAAATCATTGTTTCGTTGACGGCAACAAACGGGTCGCCTGGATGTCCGCTATGGAGGTACTACGAATTCTAGACCTCACGTTGGACGTTTCGGAAGATGATGCTGAGGCATATTGCCTTTCCATTCTTGATGGCGCAGTCGCCTCCGCTTCTGATGTCTCAATCTGGATGGCGGACCGCCTGATGGCGATAGAAGAATAAGCGCTATATCATGGTGGACGGATGAAGCACGAACCGGCCCAAGCCGAAACCATCGCCGATATCGCCGCCCGCTGTGACGGCCCTGACCAGTTCCAGAACTTCGACCGCGCGTTCCGGCATTCGCTCACCATCCCCAAAGCGGCGCTGGTGAAGGAAGAGGAGCGGCTGAAGCGGCTGCGGGCGAAAAAGACGCACGGCTGAATATGGACTTCCTCAACGAGGGCCGGACCTCACTCCTGACTTTAATCAGATGGAAGAGATGCGCTGCCCTGATTGCAAGAGGACCTTTGGCGCGATAGTCGAAACCTCTGGTGAGCCGAACGTCGTCAAGATACGGCTTGAGTGTCGCTGCGGACGGGTTCATGCGTTGCCGCCGCGCTTTGTGATTGATGGAATAATCGGGCCTCAGGGAGTCCTGACGATTTACGCTCCCCGCAAATAGTCAATCAGTACTGATGACTTTATTTACCTGGCACGTGGTGTTGTCGTTCCAGATGATAGTGCTCCCTGAAAACTCAGCCGGTCCCTCGTATTTCAGAATCGCCGTCTCTCCAAAAGTGAAGTGGAAACAAAATCTTGTCTCTATCAATATCTTCGCGGACCGATACAAATTATCGTCGATGCGCTTGACGCCTTCGAGTTTGTAATACTCTGCGGCACCGACAGGAAAACACAGAATCGCAGCCAACATGGCGATCCGAGACGTGTTTTGCATCACAATACGCTAACAGAATGATCATCCCGAGTCCACCAAACTTAGCCAAGTATATAGTTGCCGACTTAAGGGTTGGTGTGAAACCGGACGGTCTGAACCCTCAGGTAATCGTCGAAGTGCTCTCGCCGGCGACTGACGCGTACGATCGCGGCCTCAGGGTTCGATTTCCTGCCTGATTGACGGACTTGCAGCGCACGATAGAATGGGCATTTACCGTTCCCCGATGAGCGAGACGCACGAGAAGGTGCTTGCGATCTACCCCGGGTCGTTCGATCCGATTACCAGCGGCCATCTCGACGTGATCGAGCGCGGCTCGCGGTTGTGCGACCGGCTGATCGTTTCGATTCTGCGCAACGAAGCCAAGGCGCCGCTGTTCAGCGTGGAAGAACGCATGGAGATGCTGACCGAAGTCACCTGCCGCTTCGCCAACGTCGAGGTCGACTGCTTCGACGGGCTGCTCGCCGACTACGCGGTGCAGCAGGGCGCGCGCGTCATTATCCGCGGCATTCGCGCGATTTCGGACTATGAATATGAACTGCAGATGGCGCTGATGAACCGCCGTCTGCAGCCACAGGTGGAAACCATCTTCCTTCTCGCGGGTGAGCAGTACTCTTTCATCAGCTCGAAACTGGTGAAGGAGGTCATCAGCCTCGGCGGCAACATCGCCGGACTCGTTCCGCCCATCGTCGAGAAGCGCTTGCGCGAACGTTTGAAGGAAGTGGATTAGGCGCACAGGCCGAAGGGTCCGTTGTGCGCGTATATAGGAAGCGAAATGACACCAACAATGAAAGCAGTAATCGCGGACCGCATCTCGTCCATCAGTGTTTCCTCCACCATGAAAGTCATGGCCGACGCCGACAAGCTGCAGCGTGAGGGGGTCGACGTTGTCGATTTCAGCGCGGGGGAGCCCGATTTTCCGACGCCCGACAATATCAAGCTGGCCGGCATTCCGCGCCATCATCAAGAACTTCACCAAGTACACGCCCGCGGGCGGCACGGTCGAGCTGAAACAGGCCGCGATCGACCGGCATAAGGCCGAGTTCGGCACCGATTACAAGCTATCCGAGTGCATCATCACCGTGGGCGGCAAGCACGTGCTGTTCAATTACACGCAGGCGCTGGTGAATCCGGGCGATGAGGTCATCATCCCGGTGCCGTACTGGGTCACTTACAAAGACATCGTGAACTATGCGGGCGGCAAGTGCGTGTTCGTTGAAACGGACGAGCAGGAAGGCTTTCGTCTGACCGCCGCGATGATCGAGCGGCACATCACCCCGCGGACGAAGATCGTGATCATCAATTCGCCGTAGCAACCCGGCAGGCGCGGTGATGGAAGACGCGGAGTTCGAGAAGCTTTATCACATCACGTCGAAGGGAGGCATCTTCCTGCTGACCGACGAATGCTACTCGCACTTCCTCTATGACGGCAAGCCGTATTCGGTGGCGTCGATCAAGGGTTCGAAGCCGACCGTGCTGGTGGCCGGTACGGCGTCGAAGACTTACGCCATGACGGGATGGCGCATCGGCTACGGGCTGGCGCCGGAGCCGATCATCGGCGCCATGATCAAGCTGCAAAGCCACTCGACTTCGAATCCTACATCGATCGCGCAGAAAGGCGGCCGTCGAGGCGCTGAGCGGCCGTCAGGATTCGGTGCCGCAGTATGCTGGCCGAGTACCGCCGCCGCCGCGATTTCGTAGTGCCGCGGCTGCGGCAGATTCCCGGGCGTGAGTTGTTCCATGCCGGCGGGCGCGTTCTATGCGTATCCGAACGTGCGCGGCGCGCTGCGAGCGCGGCGGGATTAAAACACCGCTCGAATTCGCCGACCGGCTGCTCAAAGAAGCGAACGTCGCGGTAGTGCCAGGCGAGGCGTTCGGCACCAACGATCATGTCCGCATGTCATACGCGACTTCGATGAAGGAACTTGAGCGCGGCCTCGACCGAATCCACAAATTTGTGGAATCGCTCGGTTGATCAGGCGACCTATGCGTCTGGCCTCGACGGTCTCACGAGAAGGTCTGGGGCTCGCCGGAGACAGAGCCGTGGTATCGGAATCCGGACCGGCGGCAGATCGGGGAAGTCTGGTTTCCCGCCTCGGACGCGGTGGGCATCCTGGTAAAATTCCTGTTTACCGCGGAGAACCTCTCGGTGCAGGTTCATCCGGGCGACGAGTACGCGCGCAGGCATCACGGTTCGTGCGGGAAGACCGAGATCTGGCACATCCTGCGCGCGGCTCCCGACGCGAAAGTAGCGGTGGGACTGCGCGAAACGGTACCCTCGCAGCGGCTCCGTGAGGCCGCTCTCTCGGGCGAGATCATGGAGCTGTTGAACTGGGTGCCGGCGCGCGTCGGGCGATACCTTTTCCGTTCCCGCGGGCGCGGTGCACGCCATCGGCGCCGGTCTCGCGCTCTGCGAGATCCAGCAGCACTCGGACGTCACCTATCGCCTCTACGATTATGGGCGGCCGCGCGAACTGCACCTCGATCATGCCCTCGCAGTGTCGATTCCCGAGCCGTTCGAGGCACGGACGACGCTGCCGTTCGAGTGTCCTTATTTCCGCGCGGAGCAGCTGACGGTGAACGGAGCCGTAGCTGTACCGTCCCCGGCGCGCAACACGATTTATATCGCGATTGAAGGCGAGGGTTCGATCGCGGGTGAGCCTTTCAGGGCCGGTGAGGCATGGGAAATTCCCGGGGCCGCTGCGCCGTTCGAAATCGTGAGCGCGGGCGCGCGCTTACTGATCGCGTCCCGCCCGCGCTGACATTGGAAATCCTGCGCGCGCAACTGTTGCGAATCCGGCGGGCGCTGTGGGAGCCCGGCGTTGTCTTTCTCGGAGTCATCGCGGTCTTCTGGAAGATCGCGCTCACGAGGCAGTATACATTTCTCGCCGGCACCGATATCGCGTACATGGTTGTGCCGCGCCTCCAGGCGATCGTCTATGCGATCCGTCACGGGTCGATCCTGCTGTGGAATCCGTATGAGCTGTTCGGGCAGCCGGCGATCGGCCAGGTACAGCCCGGCGTCACCAGCCCGTTCACCTTCCTGATGGCGCTGGCGCCGATGCCGAACGACCAGCTCGATCTGCACTACGTCAACCTGTGGTTCGTGCTGATCCACTGCCTCGCCGGAACGTTCGCGTGGAAGTTCTTCCGCGACCTGGGCTGCTCCGCCGGTCCTGCGATCGTCGGCGGCATTCTCTATGCCACGATGGGCTACTACGGTAACACAGGCTGGCCGAACAATCTGCAGCCGGCCATCATGGCGCCTCTCGTGTTTCTGTTTCTCCTGCGCTCTCTCGGCAGCCGCGCACCGGTTAAGAACGCCGCATGGGCGGGCGTCATGCTGGGGATTTCGTGGCTGTGCGGGCACCACGATCCGCCGATGATGATGACGTACGCGGTTCTGGCTATCGGGCTGATTGCCGGATTTCCGCGGGGCAA
Source organism: Terriglobia bacterium (assembly GCA_963709215.1). Taxonomy (GTDB): domain Bacteria; phylum Acidobacteriota; class Terriglobia; order Bryobacterales; family Bryobacteraceae; genus BOG-234. The sequence goes on from CAVPVO010000003.1 coordinate 722,746, forward strand.
GCGGCGCGCCATGCTCGTGCGGATGGCGGTGCTCTTCACTGCGATGGGGCTGGTCGCTGCATTGCAGATTCTTCCCGCCATCGAGTACGGAAGGCTGGCAACCCGCTGGACGGCTACGGGACCGAAGACGTGGCACGATAAAGTGCCGTTCAGCGAGCACGTGAGCTTCAGTCTCTCTCCCTCCGAACTGCTCCACATCGTGACGCCGGGCGGAGACATCAACTATTCCGATCCGTTCGTCGGGGTCGTCGGACTGAGCCTCGCGGCCATCGCGGTGGGGAGCGGCTTTCGGCGCAAAGAAGTGCGTCTGTTCGTGTTCCTCGCCCTGGCATCGCTGCTTTACGCCATGGCCGGAAGCACTGTGCTCTATGGCCTGATGTATGCCCTGCTGCCGCTGGTGGAAAAGGCGAGAGAAACCATTGTCGCGCTGTTTCTGTTCCAGTTTGCCGTCGCCGCCCTGGCCGCCATCGGTCTGGAGACTCTGGTTTCCGCCCCGGATCGGTCGCGCGAACGCCGCGTGGCGAAAACGCTCCTGTGGCTGGCGGCCACGATTACGGTTGTGTATTACGTGCTCGACAGGCTGCGACCGGGAGTCGATCAGCGGATCATGGTGACCGGACTGATTGCGCTGCTGCTGGCGGGGATTTACTGCGCCGGCAGCTATTCGCGGCGGGGCGTGACTCTGGTCCTGATCGGTTTTCTGGTGATGATCGAACAGGGCATGGAACTGACGCGGCCCTGGGCCGATGTGCACGATGCCGGCCGCATGGTTATGCTGAACGATCTCAGCGACACCGGGGACCTCGCTGACTTTCTGCGCCGGCAGCCGGATCCGAAACGCATTCACAAAGAAGACAAAGACGTGCCGTTCGACTTCGGCGACTGGTACCGCTTCGACAGCGCGTATGCATACGGGGCGAGCATGCTGACCGAGACCGCGAATCTCGGCTGGTGGAGCGAACGGCTTGGGCACATGTACGGTCTGAATTACACGTTGAGCCGCACAAAGCCGCGGGACGGCCTGGCGGAAGTGTTTACGGGAAAGACGGGCATCAAAATCTGGCACGATCCGGCGGCCTTTCCGCGCGCATGGACGGTGCATCAGATCATGGTTCAGCCGGACGCGCGGAAAGCCGTTGCGGAGGTAGCCGGCGGAACTTTCGATATGCGTACAACGGCTCTCACGGAGGCACCGGGGGCGCCTGTCATGGCCTGCGCGGGCGAAGACAGGATCACCGGGATTCGCGACGGCACCGAATCATTCGAAGCGAAAGCGGAAATGGCATGCCAGGGGCTGATGGTAGTCAGCGACAACTGGTTTCCCGGCTGGCGCGCCGCGGTGGACGGAAACTCCGTGCCGATCTGGAAGGTGAACACAGCCATCCGCGGTGTCGTCGTGCCTGCGGGCGCGCACACTGTGACGATGACCTACCGGCCGATGTCTGTTTATCTGGGATTCGTCTCTATGCTGGCGGGCATCGGCGGTGCAATCATCCTGCAGCGCCGCCGCGAAGAAGACGGCCCGGATTTGCTTTAACGGGGCCGCTCTCTAACAGGCTGATGAAAAATGCTTCTTGCCACTCCCTTACGGTGCGGTTCGGAAAAGCAGTTGCTGATTCCGGAGGGGTTACTGAACCGCGCGCGTCAGCAAGCGGCAACCAAAAGAGCTTTTTCAGCAGCCTGCTAAACGAACTCGTAGCCCCTGGCGGACACCCCGGTCGAGATCAGTTCCGTCGTGCAGCCATTCATGGCGAAAACGTTTCTCACCAGATCGCATACCGATTCCGCGCCGCGTTCAAAGAACACCAGTACCGCCGGCCCGGCTCCGCTGAGCGCGCATCCCAGCAGGCCCGGCTTGCGCAGACGGAGAATCTCCGCCAGCCCCGGAACCAACTGCGCGCGGAACGGCTGGTGCAGGCGGTCGTCGAGCGCCATCGGGAAGACGGACGAATCTCCTGCCGCCAGAGCGGCAATCAGAAGGGCCGTGCGCTGCACGTTGAACACGACATCGGCGCGCGAATAGCAGTCGGGCAGCACGGCGCGCGATTCCGTCGTCGGGATGCCGAAGTCGGGAACAACGACCGCGACATCGAACTGTTCGGGCATGTCGAGGCGGATGGCGCGCGTCAGCCCGCCCGACTCGACGCCGCTTGCCACGATCGACCCGAGGACACATGCCGCGACGTTGTCGGGATGGCCTTCGAGGCGCGCCGCTTCGTCGAGGATCCGCGCGGGCTTCCAGCGCAGTTCAAGCAAACGCTCCGCTATGAGTACTCCCGCCGTGAGCGCCGCTGCGCTCGACCCCAGGCCTTTGCCGATCGGGATGTCGTTATTGATGATCAGATTTACCGGGGGAAGCGGCAAATGACAGCGCGCAGCGACGGCAAGGGCTGTCTTCCAGATCAGATTTTCTTCGGTGGCCGGGATGAGGTTCGCATCCCGGCCATTTACCTTGATGGAGAGGGTGTGGCTGGGCGAGAAACGGCACTCCAGCCAGACTTTGAGAGCTATCGCGAGCGCGTCGAATCCCGGCCCGAGATTGGCGCTCGATCCAGGCACACGGACTGTGAATGGGAGCAAGCAGACATTATCTCGTGGCGCTCCGAACTTTTTCAACGAAATACTCCGGGAATGCCGTACGATGTCGGGGAGGGTACTCACCGCCTGACCGCTACTTCGATGACTCCGCAGCGTTTCTTATGTTCGCAGCTGGTGGCTTTGACCGACGGTTCGTCCGAAACGGCGGGCGACCGCCTCGTTAATCTCGAGGAAATCTGGGCCACCGGCGCCATTCTCGAAGCCGAAACCCCGGTGACGCCCGGCACTCCGGTGGAACTGCGCTGCGGGCCGGCGCTTTTCAGAGGCCGGGTCGTCGAGGTGGAGCCGCACGATTTCGGCTTCCGGTTTGAAGTGGAGTTCTCGCCGAAGACCCCGTGGCGGCCGGAAGAATTCCGGCCGGATCATCTGCTGGACCCCTCGACGGTGCGGAAAGACCAAGGCGAGCCGCAGCGATAGGCAAGCCGGCAACTCAGGCTGTTTCACGTGGCCGCTCCCTTACGGTCAAGGTTCCAGCACCCATTCTGAACCGCGCGCGTCAGCAAGCGGCACCGAGAATCGGGGGTGCGCCAATCCTGGTGTGGTGTTTCCGAAGTTCCTTCACCATCTCGGGATGCAGGCCGGTGCAGGATGCCATCCCGCCCCACATCAGGCAAGAGACTTCAGAGACACGACATTAGCGGATTTCCAGAATTTCTTTTTCTTTCGCCCGCGCGGCCGGATCGAGCTTCTGCATGCAGCCGTCGGTCAGCTTCTGCATTTCGTCGTGCGCGCGGCGATCTTCGTCTTCGGTGATCTTCTTTTCCTTCGCCAGCTTCTTGACGTGATCGTTCGAATCGCGGCGGATGTTGCGGATCGCCACGCGATGATCCTCGGCCACGCCGTGCAGCTTTTTGACCAGCTCCTTGCGGCGCTCTTCGGTCAGCGGCGGAATCGGAATGCGGATGATCTTGCCGTCGTTCGACGGGATTGACGCCCAGATCGGCGGCGCGGATGGCTTTTTCGATGGGCCCGATCTGCGAAACGTCCCACGGCTGGATGGTGATCATGCCCGGCTCGGGCACGTGCAGATTCGCCACCTGGTTGACCGGCGTGGGCGTGCCGTAGTAATCGACGCGCACGTTGTCGAGCAGGTGCACGGAGGCGCGGCCGGTGCGGATGGTCGCCATGGCGTGCTGCAGATCTTCCAGCGCTTTTTCCATGCGCTGCTTTGCGGCTGGTTTCGATTTCTTTGACAGTATTCATGATGTCGTTAACTGATGAGCGTGCCGACGGGTTCGCCGGACACCATTCGCATTATATTGCCGTGGGTATTGAGATTGAAAACCAGAATGGGCAGGCTGTTGTCGCGGCACATGGCGATCGAGGTCGCATCCATCACGCCGAGCGACTTGGTCAGCACTTCGGTGTAAGTGATCTGCCGGTACATGACGGCGTCCGCATGCTTCATCGGATCTTTGTCGTAGACGCCATCCACCTTGGTGGCTTTGGCGATCACCTGCGCTTTGATTTCGAGCGCGCGCAGAGTGGCCGCGGTGTCGGTGGAGAAATAGGGATTCGAAGTGCCCGCCGCGAAAATCACGATGCGGCCTTTTTCCAGATGCCGGATGGCGCGGCGGCGGATGTAGGGCTCGGCCACCTGATGCATCTGGATGGCGCTCATCACGCGCGTATGCTGGCCCGATCTGTTCGAGCGCGTCCTGCAGAGCGAGGGAGTTGATGACCGTGGCGAGCATGCCCATGTGATCGCCGGTGACGCGATCCATGCTTTTGCGCCGCCAGCGCGATGCCGCGGAAGATGTTGCCGCCGCCCACCACCACGCCGACCTGCGACGCCCTGCTGCGCGATGGCGGCGATTTCGGCGGCGAGGTCCTTGACGCGCTCCGGATCGATCCCGAAGGACTGCGGTCCGGCCATGGCCTCGCCGCTCAGTTTGAGAAGGATGCGGTCGTATTTCGGCATCGAGAAGCGGCACAGACGTCAGTCTGCGACTGGCTAGGCTCGCGCGTTTCGGCCGAGGCCGCGTCGCCGACCTTGAAGCGGGCGAACCGCGAGACCGTGATGTTTTCGCCCAGCTTGGCGATCTTGGTCTTGATCAGCTGATCGACGGTGATGGTGTTTTCCTTCACGAACGGCTGCTCGTAAAGGCAGACCTCTTCGTAGAACTTGGCCATGCGGCCTTCCACGATTTTGTCGGCCATCTTCTCCGGCTTGCCTTCGTTCATGGCGCGGGCGCGCTGGATTTCCTTCTCTTTTTCGATGGCCGCCTGGGTGACGTCTTCCTTGCGGACGAACTGCGGATCGGCCGCGGCGATGTGCATGGCGAGGTCGCGCACCAGTTCCTGAAAATCGTCGGTGCGGGCCACGAAATCGGACTCGCAGTTCACTTCGACCAGCACGCCCAGCTGCGCGCCGGCGTGGATGTACGAGCCGACCACGCCCTGCTTCGTGGTGCGGGACGCTTTCTTGCCGGCGGACGCGATGCCGCGCTTGCGCAGCACGACTTCAGCTTCGTCGAGGTCGCCCTTCGCTTCGGTGAGAGCGCTCTTGCACTCCATCATTCCGGCTCCGGTGCGCTCCCGGAGCTGTTTGACTAGACTTGCGGTGATTTCGGCCATTTTTCGACTTCGGATTTATGCCAGATGCAGCGCGGCGCGCTCGCTGAATGTTCCTGCTATTCAGACCTGGCTGGCTTCGGCTGCGTCCGGCTTCGCTGGTTTCCGAAGCCGGACCTTTGCGGCTGGACGCCGGCGTCTCGTCCGAGCATCAGGCTTTCCTGCATGATCTGCTCGGCGTACTTCGGATCACATACTGCGAATACTCTTCGGCGATATCCTCGACCGGGGCTTCGTCTTCCTTGACCTTCTCGGCGGTGAAATCGTGCTCGGTGGCGAGCGCGCGGCCTTCGATCACAGCATCGGCGATCTTGCTGGTGAACAGGCGGATGGCGCGCAGCGCGTCGTCGTTGCCGGGAATCACCCAATCGACTTCGTCGGGATCGCAGTTGGTATCGACGATGGCGACCACCGGGATGCCCAGACGGCGCGCTTCCTTCACCGCGATCGCTTCCTTGTTCGAATCGATCACGAAGATCACGTCCGGCAGGCCGGGCATGTCTTTGATGCCGGCGAGATTCTGATCGAGATGCTTGCGCTCGCGCTCGAGGCGCACGATTTCCTTCTTGGGACGGCCGCCGTAAGAGCCTTCGGCAGCCATCTGCTCCAGTTCCTTGAGGCGCTTGATCGACTTCTGCACCGTGGTCATGTTGGTGAGCAGTCCGCCCAGCCAGCGCTGGTTCACATAGAACATCTGGCAGCGGTTGGCTTCTTCGGCGATGGCTTCCTGTGCCTGGCGCTTGGTGCCGACGAACAGGACGGTCTTGCCCTGCGCGGCCATTTCGACTACATATCGGGCAGCATCCTTGAAGAGCTTCAGGGTTTTCTGCAGGTCGATGATGTAGATACCGTTACGTTCGCCAAAGATGTATTCTTTCATCTTTGGATTCCAGCGCTTGGTCTGGTGCCCGAAGTGAACGCCGGCTTCGAGCAATTCTTTCATTGAAATAGCGGGCAAACTTGCTCCTTCTTTAATAACAACCTTTCACCGATCCGCACGCGGTCCAAAGCGAGATTTACGCGCGGAACGATGCAAGGCAAGCTGACACAGAATCGGGGCGCAGAAGTTTCCGCGCCCCGACCACACAAAACCCGAACCCTAGCTTTAGCGCTTGGAGAACTGGAACCGCTTGCGAGCGCCCTTTTGGCCGTACTTCTTGCGCTCGTGCTCCCGCGGATCGCGCGTCAGCAGACCGGCTTTCTTGAGCGGTCCCCGCAGTTCGGCGTTGAATTCGACCAGCGCGCGGGCGATGCCCAGCTTGATCGCGCCCGGCCTGGCCGGCGACGCCGCCGCCGTTGGCGAGAATCAGGACATCGAAACGATCCGTCATTTCGACCGTCAGCAGCGGCTGCCGCACCGGCACGCGCCCCGCTTCGGTCGGAAAATAATTTTCCAGAGCGCGGCCATTGACCGTGATTTTGCCCGATCCGGGCCGGAGAAACACACGGGCGATGCCGCGTTTGCGGCGCCCGGTTCCCAGATACTGTTCAATCTTTCTTAATGCCAAACTCGAATACCTTTCCTAATTCGCTGGCAGGCGCCGGTGCGTTGGCCGACCGCTTCACGGTCAGCGCCACCGGTTTCTGCGCGGCGTGCGGATGCTTGTCACCCGCGTAAACTTTCAGCTTCCGGTACATCTGCTTGCCCAGCTTGGTCTTCGGCAGCATGCCCGAAATCGCTTCTTCGACCATGCGGGCGGGACGCGTCGCGCGAACCTTCTGCGCGCCGGTTTCGACCAGACCACCGGGATAACCGGTGAAATGCCGGTAAACCTTCTGGGCGTCTTTCCGGCCCGTCAGCTTCACCTTTGCGGCATTGATCACGATCACGTGATCGCCCGTATCGAGAAAGGGCGTACAGATCGTCTTGTGCTTGCCCATCAGGATGCTGCGCGGCATGGCTGGCGAGCTTGCCCGAGGACAACGTCGTTGGCATCGATTACGTGCCAGTTTCTTTCAATTCCCGGTTTGGACGGGAACACCGTACTCATGAACACACCACTCCTGCAAGTTTCAAAAAACTGATTATAGCAGGTTACCGAAAGCAACGAACCGGTGTCAAACGGATGAAACGTCAGTTCTGTTTCACCATCGCCATCGCCTGCACCACGTCCGACTTGTGCTGCGGCGCGGCGGAAGCGTGGACGTTGATGTAGCGATCGTAATCCAGATTGAGTTTCGTGATCACCGGCACCAGCGCTCTTACATGATCGTTCGCCGGCTCGCCGGGGTTCACCGAGAAATCGCCCTGGAAGATGATCTTTTCTTTTGGGATATAGGCGATGATCAGCCCGTTAGAATGCGGGGCCGGGAAGATGTGATACATCTCGACGGTGCGCGAACCATCGGTGTACACCTTTTTTTCCTCGACGGCCTCGAACTTCGCCTTCTTCGGATTCTTCGCCAGCGGGTCGTCGAGCAGTGTGCGCGGCGTGTTCAGCGCCTTATCCAGAAATGGCACATTGTTCTTCTGGGTGATGATCGTCGCGCCTTCCGCCACCAGTACAGGCAGCCCGCCGGTGTGATCGGAATGCGGGTGCGTATTCATGACGTACCGGATCGGTTTGCCCGGCATCAGCTTCTTCGTCTCGGCCACGTAAGCCTCCGCGCGCGCGATAGACTGCCCGGCTTCGAGCATCATGATGTAATCTTTGAACTCGACGATCACGGAATCGTAGCTGCCCGCGCCTGTCGTAAGCCGGTAGATGCCGTCGCCCAGTTTCTCCGACGTAACGGTCATCGGCGGCGGAGCGCCACGACCCGGACCGCCGCCACGTCCCCCGGGCACCGGCACCAGCGTCGCGACGTCGGGCGGATTCGCCTTGGCCTCGGTCACCGAAACTTCGAAGAAAGGCCAGCCGCCGCGTGTCTGCACGATCTTTGTCGGAGCCATCGCGCCGCCGAAATCCTTCCATCCCGAATAAACCGCGAGGATGTGCATATCGCCCATGATGTTTTCGCCGAGCCACGTTTCGACGCGGTCGACCATGTTCTTGTCGTCGATGTAGCCATTAATCGTGTAGCTCTTGCCGGACGGGGCCTTGACCGCCGGACTCCAGGTCAGCACGGTATAGTTCTTCCCGTCGACCTTTTTTTTGCTCATCGTGGCGTTGTTTTCCGCTGCGCCTTTAAGAAAGCCCCACGGCGTGAGGTAGAACTCGAGCGAGTTCGCCCAGGGTTGCGAGACGTCGGTCTGTTGCGCCGTAATCTGCTGGGTGTACGTCCCCGGCGACACGGTGGTGGACCCGCCCGCGCCGATGTTGTTGGTCGCCCCTGTCGCACGCGACGCCGGTGTGACCAGATCGATCACCCGGACGTAGTTATTGATCGGCCGCAGGGGATCGTGGGTGCCCAGACACGTCATGTTCGTGGAGTTAGCGCCGCACTGCTGGAACGCCACGTCCTTCGCCGAACCGGAATAGGTGATCGACTTCACGTCGCCCAGCGCCTTTTGCGCGTTGGCGATCACGGTCTTTGCATCCTGTGCGAAGGCGCTCCCCGAGAGGAACGCGAGCGAAACGGCGACGACAGCAGATTTTCGGAACACAGCTTCTCCTTAGTTGGTGACCGGAGTTGGTGACCGGCATTGGTGACCGGTTGCGCCGGCAAAAGCAACCGTCCCGAGTATTCTATATCGAGTGCACCGAGGTTGGGGGCCTTCCGCGATCTTTAGCCTGGACGCGCCGCGGGCGGCTTTGCGCCATTTACCGCAGCCCTGTGCGCGACACAACCGCCGAACCAGTGTCCGATGGCTCAGCCGTGTTGTGCCTAAAGCACGCAATGGCCGGATTTTCGCCGCGGATTCTGGAGGGAGAAGTGCTGGCGCTGCGTTATGGACTACGACTCGATCAGGGAGCATCTCGAAAGGCAGCTCAACGAGGCGCGGGCCCTTCACGAGCGGGAACAGAGAGCCGAAAGCAGCCATGCTTTGAACGCGGCCCGCGAGCGCTATGAAAGGTTTGTTCTCCACGGGATGATTCCGGAGGATCTGTCGGAGGAGTCGCCGATCGAATAGGCAGGCTGCTGAAAACGCTCTTTTCGTTGCCGCTTGCTGACGCGCGCGGTTCAGTAACCCCTGCGGAATCAGCACCTGCTATTCCGAACCGCGACCGTAAGGGAGTGGCAAGAAGTCTTGTCAGAAGCCTGCCCGGCAGCTGTCTCGCCGGAGCTATCGTTGATGCATGGACGCATCCGCGCTGCTTAGCCAGGTTTCCGAGACCTACCGGAACCTGCGCAGCCTCACAGCCGAGGCAACCATCATCAGGGAATCGGGCGACGAATACTCCAGCCAGAGGAATGAGCGGCGGGTTCGTTTCGCGTATGCCGCGCCCGACCGGCGCCGTTTCGAATCGCTCGGCGACGGCGGCGTTATCCAGGTTTGTGACGGCGCGCAGATCCACTCGCTCTTTCGCCATGCCGGGCCGCTGCAAAGGCCGCGGTACAGCACGGCGCCTGCTCACAACGATCGGCCGCCGCACGATTTCCGTCCGGATCTTCCATTTGGCGGCGGCAACGAACCTTTCCTTTTTTCTCACATCAACGCAGGCGTCAAAGAAGCAGAGACACTCCCGGACCAGGACGGGCATTGGGTGGTTTGGGTCTCGTACGAGCCAGGGCTGCACCCTGCCATTACGACCTCGCCGGTCCGTTTCCGGATCGACCCCGGCCGCTTCTGTGTGATGCGTCTTCAGACCGATACCGGACATCGCTTCCACACTCGCGACGAAATCAACTGGACCAGGCACACACTTATAATTCGCGAGCTCCGCATCGACGAGCCGATCCCCGACAGCACATTCGATTTCACGCCGCCCCCCGATGCCGTCACACTGCCGCATGGGCGCGGAATCCTGGGTGGCGGCGGTGGTGCTGGATTCATCGACCGAGCATCGTCAGGGCAAGCCTGGTCAGGGCAAGGAGCTTTTGAGCATCATGGCTCGCACGATTGGGAAGGCGAAACGCTGGTCGAGCATTCGCGCTGGAAAATGCGCGGTGCGATGCTGACCTTCGAGCGGCGCATGACTTTCTCAGATGGCAACGGCAGCGTCGAGATTGTGGAACGCGCCACCGGACCGAAAGGCCGAACCGAGACGCGCTCCTCGCTCGAGTTGGGCTGAGTACCTCGGCCATGAGTACCTCGGCCGCGCCGCGGTGTCGGGAATTCCTGATATGATCCCCCGCATGACGACTCCCAACCTGCCTACCAGACGTTGGCTCCTGCAGCAGTCATCGCTCCTTTTCGCCGGCCTGCAGTTCGCCCGAGCAGCCGAGCCGGAATACGTCACCGCCGAAACTTCAGCGGGCAAAGTCCGCGGCGTTATCGTCGACGACATCCGCATCTTCAAAGGCATTCCGTACGGCGCCTCCACCGCCGGCAAAAACCGCTTCATGCCGCCCGTCAGACCGGCCCAATGGACCGGTGTGCGCGACGCGCTTGCCTACGGACCCACCGCGCCGCAACGGGGCAATGCCAACGCCGCGCCGAATCCGAACAAGCCGGCGCAGGGAGAGGACTGTCTGGTTCTGAATGTCTACACGCCGTCGCTGAACGGTGCCAGCAGCCGCCCGGTAATGGTATGGCTGCACGGCGGCGGGTTCTCTTCGGCTCCGGCTCCGGCGCCACCATCCAGGGCGCCAACCTCGCGCACAGCGGCGACGTGGTCGTGGTCGGCATCAATCACCGGCTCGGCGTGCTCGGGCAGACTTACCTCGGCGAGGCCCTCGGCTCCGATTTCGCTGCCTCGGGCAGCGTCGGTGTGCAGGACATCGTGCTGGCGCTCGACTGGGTACGCGAGAATATCGCGCATTTCGGCGGCGATCCGAATCAGGTGACGATCTTCGGCCAGTCCGGCGGCGGCCGCAAGGTGGCCACGCTGATGGCCATGCCTTCGGCGAAGGGTCTCTTTCATCGCGCCATCGTCGAAAGCGGCGCGGTGCTGCGCCTCACCACGCAGGAAGACGCGATCCGCACCACCAACCTGCTGCTTGCCGAACTGGGCCTGAAAGCCCGGCCAGGCGCGCGAGCTGCAGCAGCATGCCTTTCGAGAAGCTGGTCGCCGCCAACGAAGCGGTCTACAAGAAACTCACCATGCGCGAGCCCGGCATGACGGAAAATTCGCCGATGGTCGATGGCAAGCTGATCCCCGGCCATCCCTGGGACCCCGCCGCGCCCGCGCTTTCCGCGCGCGATCCCGCTTCTGATCGGCTGGACGCACACCGAAGAGACCGCCTACGACCGTCCCACCGCCGAAAAGCTTGCGCTTGACGAAGCCGGCCTGCGCGATCGCGTGCCGAAGCGCCTCGGCGTCGGTGATCCGAACTCGGTCATCACGGCTTACCGCGCGTCGAATCCGCAGGCGACGGCGTGGGATCTCTACATTTTGATCGCCACCGATCATCCGCGCGGCGCTTATTCGCGCGAACTCGCAAGACGCAAAGTCGTGCAGGGCGGCGCGCCCGCGTACGTCTACCGCTTCGACTGGGAGACGCCCGAAGGCGGCGGCCACATGCGTTCGCCGCACGCGGTCGAGGTGCCGTTCGTTTTCGAGAACATCAGGGTCGCCGGCCAGCTGATTTCGAAGAGGCCCGACGCGTTCGCGCTCTCGGAGAAAATCGCTGCCGCCTGGGTGAGTTTTGCCCGCAACGGAAACCCCAACGTTCCGGTGCTGCCGCGCTGGCCTGCGTATTCGGCGGACAAGCGTGACACCATGCTGTTTAACAACGAAAGCCGCGTCGTGCAGGACCCGGACCGCGCCGCGCGCCTCGCGATGGAGACGGTGCTCAAGCTGGCCTGATTCTTACGCGGCCGCGAGCTTTTGCACCTGCGCGAGCAGGTCCTGTCCTGCCTGCCCGGCATCGGCCGTATAAAAATCGGATGGAAGCTTCACGACATCCAGCTTTTCACCCGACTGGCCGAAGTTGTCGATGATTGCCCCGGCATTCGGCACCGCCATCATCCCGGGCCCGCAGACCACTATCCTTGGCTGCGTCGTCTTCACCAGCGTTACGGCTTCGCCGATGTAGCGAGTCGTGAAAACCGCATAACCCGCGCGCGTCAGCAGCGCGTTCAGCCCGGCCAGCACGTCCTTCGAGGTATCGATACAGACCACTCTGATCTTCGACGAGTCGAATCTCCTGTCCGCCCCCTGGCCGGCTCCTGAAAACGCCGCGGTCGCCTCTTCTTCCGAGGCATAGGCCGGAAACACACCGCCGAGGTTGGTTATTTCGATGACCTTGAGCACCTTCGGCTGCATCCGGCACAAATTCAGCCCGCCGCCGGCCGCGCGCAGCACGCCGTACAGACGAAGCAGGCACCCCAGCCCGGAGCTGTCGAGAAAATCCGTTTCCGCCAGTTGAAGCACCACGTGCTTTGCGCGGTAATAGTTACTGCCGTCGACCTTGGTCAGCCTGTCCACCTCCCCCTCCAGAGCCTGCACTTCTTCTCCCAGCGTGATGCGGCCCTTGCAGCGGATAACCACGAATTTGTCGATAAGCTGGCTTTCGAATGTCAGTGGCATCGTGGATTTGAAGTTCGCAGTATAGCTCAGGCGAGTACGATTAAGTCTATGCGCCGGTCTTGCATCCTGGCATTCCTCATCTGTTGTAAGCTTGCGGCGCAGACTCCGAACGCGCTGGTCTCGGAGGCGAAGTTCCCGTGGACTGTCGTCCGCGACAACCTTCTTAAAATGGCGGAGAAAATGCCCGCCGAGAATTACACTTTCAAACCAACGCCGGAGATCGAGGCCTTCGGGCAGCGCGTGGCCCATATCGCGGGCGCGAATCTGTTCATCTGCCAGGGTGTAATCGGACAGCAGACCGCCGCACCGACGCCTCGCCCCCGCGTCGACGCAACTTCCAAACCCGCACTGATCGCGTTGCTGAAGCAGGCCTCCGCCGCCTGCGATGCGGCTTTCGATTCGCTCACGGACGCGGCCGCAATGGAGAAGATCACCTCGCGGCTCGGCGGACCGTTCCCTCCCGCGCCGACCCGCACCAAACTCGCGACGCTGAATAACATGGTCCGTCACTCGAACGAGATGTACGGATACATGTGCGTCTATCTGCGGCTGAAAGGCATCGTGCCTCCGTCGAGCGCGCCGGAGTAACGCCGGCGGTCTCCGCCGCCGGTGGTTTTACTGAAGGGCGGCCAGCCGTCAGGCTGTACCAAATTCTCACTTCCCGCCCAGATGCGCCAGGTCCTTTTCGTTCTCGCAGAAGTTCTCGAACACGTCGGCGTCCGGCAGCAGTTCATGCGGAATTTTTACAGTAAACGGCTTCGTATACATCTTCGGATCGTTGAACGTGATCTCATACTCCAGATGTCCGAAGTCGCGGCGCCGGAACCGCTCCACCGTGCGCAGCGCTTCGCTATGCGGGTGGCCCATGCCATCGAGGACGGTCTTATCGTTAAAGCCGATCGTCTCCACCACCAGCGTGTCGCCCTCCCAGTGCGCGGCCGAGTAACCATAGAACGCGGGAAGGTTGACCTCTTCGGGAAGCTTGCGGCCGTCGGTGTGGATCTGCCGGTAAGCGTTGCCGGCCTCGTAGAGAATCATCGTCAGTTTCGGGGCCTGCACAATCTTGATCGGCTCTGACAGCAGGCCGGCGCGCGGGAATCCAAAACTGGAACCCGGCGTACAGGCATCGTTCAGGTGAATACCCGAAGGCCTGCCGCGCATTCGTTCGACGGCCGCCGGACGCAGCATGGCTTCCTCGGGTTTGTAGTCGAGAAGGATATCGCCGCTGTATCTGTGCTGCGTGCCGATCTCCATGCCGGGCGCGTCGACACTGATCGCCTCATCGATGACGCTGCCATAGAGCCGCCTCATCTCGGCCGCGGTAGTCTTCTCGTGCATCCAAACGCCTGAGAGGTCCGGTTTACCGGAGGGGTCTTTCGGCGCAGGCGCTGTTAGATTGACTTTGCCATCGCGCGTTCGCGGTACGCCGGGGTCGCGATAGTTCAGCCACTGCCCATGCGCGGCGGCGCACAACGCAAGCGCCCAGCCAAGCCCGGAAGCTGTCGTGGCTCTCACGCAAGCGATCCTATCACCCGGCACGTCCGGAAAACCGCGACAGCTTTTTCAAAATGAGATCGACCCGAAGCGCGCCGTCGCCTATCAGAACCTGGGCGATCTCTACTATCAGCTGAATCGCCCCGACGAGGCGCGTCCTTATTTACGAGAAATATCTCGAACTCGCCTCCGACAAGCCTTACGCCGCCACCGTTCGCGCACGCCTGACCAGACAGCCTGACCAGACAGTGTGCAGCGCCGGATATCGGATATGCTGGTCTAACCTGAGGAGCTTCTTCGATGAATCGTTTGCGCTATAAGTGGATCGCGCTCGCCGCCGCGCTCGTCGCCCCCGTAATCAGCTACGCGCAGGTGTCGTGCACGCGCGACGGCCTGAAGACCGCGACCGACCTTTACATCGCCGCTCAAACCAGCGGAGACACCACCGGCCTCCCGCTCGCGAAGGGCCTCGGTTACGTCGAGAATTTCAAGCCCACCGACATCAACGATGGCATCATCAAAAAAGCCCTGAAGGTCGACCACCAGCGAAGCCTGCTCGATACTTCGACATGCCAGACTTTCACGGAAGTCATTGTCACGGACAAAGCCAATCCCTATGTACTCGGCACGCGGCTGCGCGTGAATCATGGGCTGATCGCCGAAATCGAAATTTTGTGGACGACCACAGGCTACTGGCTTTTCAACGCCGACAACTACCTGAAGTACTCAACCGCCGAGGACTGGGGGACGATTCCCGCCGCCAGACGCGACACGCGCGCGACGCTTGAATCCGCCGCCAGCGCCTACCTCGATGCCTTCCTCGAAGGCAAAGGGGATCTGGTGCCGTGGGGCTACCCTTGCAACCGCACCGAGGGCGGAATGTATACCGGCAAGGGCGCGGCCGACGACACCTGCCAGGTCGGCGTGCCGAGCGGCGTCAACATCGCGAACCGCCACTTCGTAGTCGATGAAACAATCGGAGCCGTCGTGGCCTTCTGCACGTTCGGCGCGGGCGGCCCCAACGGCGGCAGTGGAGCGCCCGATACCCACCTCTTCCGTGTCGAGAACGGCAAGCTGCGCTACGTCCATACGCTCACGCATCTTCTGCAGACCAGTGGCCCCGGCCGCGGCAGAGGCGGACCTCCGGCTCC
This sequence comes from Terriglobia bacterium, assembly GCA_963709215.1. Lineage (GTDB taxonomy): Bacteria > Acidobacteriota > Terriglobia > Bryobacterales > Bryobacteraceae > BOG-234. Next base: position 738,080 of record CAVPVO010000003.1, read on the forward strand.
AGGCCGAGGCGCGCCGAATAATCAGAAGTAGCCTACCGCCCCGGGCTTGTCGCCGGATTTTCCCGCTTGGCCGCGGCGGCCTCGAAGGTCTTCTCGAACTGGTCCACGTGAGCCTTATAACCCTGGGGGTCGACAAACGGATTCGGATCCCCCGGCCCGCGCTTCTGCATCTTTTCGTATTTCTCGGCCAGCCCGAAGAATGACGCGTGCGAGCTTAGAAACACCTCCACCGGGAAAGTGCGGGCCTTCTTATAGGTCGCCCGGAAGTCATCCACCATTCCTGGGTAGTTGTCCAGCGTCTGCAGGAACTGGCCGTTCAGGCTGCATTCGATGAACGTGTAATAGCTCTTGCCGTTTTCCTTAAGCGTCGTGCTCCACGCGAGGCATCCCCTCGTGTGCCCCGGCATCAGATGCGCGGTCAGCGTGGTGCCGCCCAGCGACACAGTCTCGCCCTCGTCCACCAGCCGGTCAATCGGATGGGGCTTGCCGCCGGGACGAAATTCAGCGGTCTTGGCGGCATCCACCCGTCCCACCACCACCTGCGCGCCGGTCAGTTCCTTCATCATGGCGTCGCCTTCCACGTGATCCGGATGCGCATGGCCCGCGATCAGGATCTTGATGTCGCTCATCTTGAACCCGAGCTTCTCCACGCTTGCCCGGATCACCGGCACAGACGCCTCGTAGTTGCTGTTCATCAGGATGTCGCCCTCCGGTGTGACGAACAGAAACGACGCCAGCTCTTTGGTCCCGACGTAATAGAGGTTATCCATGATGCGGAATGGCGGGAACGCATCGTTCCACCCTTTGGGCTGCGCCGGCGCCAGGGCCGGAAGCACGAGCAATAACAGGAATCTGCGCATAATACCTCCTGCTGAACCGCGACGTAAGGGAGCGGCCACGAGCTGCCCTTCAAGTATCGAACACTATCTGGGCCAACGACCCGACTTCGCACTCCGGCTGGCCGGGCAATCTTTCCGCCTGCTGGCCATATCGATTGCACCAGGCCACCCGCATCCCGAAAACTGACGCGCCCCACGCATCCCACGCGTTCGAGGACACGAACAGAATCTCCCGCCTGTCCACTCCCAGCCTGTCGACGGCGAGCTGGTAAACGCTGGGATGCGGCTTATAAACGCCGGCCTCTTCAACCGACAACACCGCGTCCAGCAGCGGTTCCAGCCGCGCGTTCGATACTGCGGAACGCAGCATCTCCGGCGTCCCGTTCGACAGGATGGCTGTCCTGATCCCTGATTCCCGGATGCGCTCCAGCACGCCGCGCACTTCGGGAAATGCGTCGAGCGTGAGATACGAATCCATCAGACTCTGGCGCAGCGCTCCATCGTCGATTCCGAGCGACGCTAACGCGAAGTCGAGCGCATCGCCGGTCACTCGCCAAAAATCGGCGTGCATTCGCTCGAGCGACCGCAGCCAGGAGTACTGCAGCTGCTTCTCGCGCCAGAGTCGCACGAGGGGCTCGCGGCGGTCGCCCAGCGCCGCGCCCGATCGCACAGCCGCCGAAGCGTAGTCGAACAGCGTTCCATAGGCATCAAAGACACAGGCTTTCGGCAGGGCTAACGCAGTGTTCATGCGTCCCTCATTCTAGCCGCAGGCGCTGAACTGTCTATCGAGTGCCGGCCGAGCCGTTCGGCTGCAGTCTGTGGGTCTAACGACGGCGCAGCCGCGCGCGGGTCCGTAATCCAAAAGCCAACAGACCGGAACCCAGCAACAGCATGGATGCAGGCTCAGGCGTAGCGCTCGCGCCGGCGTCCACACTGGTGGTGTCCACTACGCTGACGTCGTCGAGAAACCACTCCGAAGGATTGGTTTGCGCCTGGAAATAGAGTGTGTCGGATCCCGTACCGGTAAAGTCGAACTGATACGCAGTATATTGGCTGGGTCCCGCTGTCGAACAGCCATCGCAGCCGGTCAATTCGAGCCCTTGCGTTCCGTCGATTGACGCCGCCAGAAAAGCGTTATCATCGCCCCCGGCGCCTCCGTCGTACGTATAGAAAGTGACTTGATAAGTATCGCCACTATTGTCGGAGAACGTCTGGTAGATACCCGCCGGACCTTGATAATCGTAATTCCCGAACTGCAATGCAAAATCGCCCGAATTGGGGGTAGGCACGACCTGGTTGAATCCGCCCGCATTGAGCGCATACCCCGCATCCGTGGTCCAGTCCGATGGATATGGCACCGACGCGTTGTCGGCTTCAAATCCGCAGTTCTGGATCAAATTGCCCGTGATCCCGTCACAAATACTGTCTGCCTTGGCGCCCGGAATGAGCCCCGCTGCAGCCACTCCTAAAAGCAAGATCCCTACTCTGCCGTTCATGATTTCCTCCGCACAAGATACGTGATTCGTGTTACTTTCTGGCTTGATTGTATTGGCGGAGACGCTGGGTAATCCAGATAGATAGTAATGGTGCGGTAATGGTGCGGTACTGGTTCGGAACCACTTGAAATAACGTGCCCGTTTCGGAGCCTCGCGGGAGAATATTCATTTCTGTGCCGCGACCTTAAGGAAGTCGGTTGGTCAGGTTATTTTGTGATGGGCACTTAACCCGCAAAGGCCGATCGCGGCCTGCGATGCAACGAAGCCATCGGCGGGGCGAAGCCCCGATTCAGGCTCCGTTTTGCCGGCCTCACGCTGGTCTGCGACAGGCGGTCCTGTGTGCGTGAAGACCGGCCTGGACTGAAACAAACCGGGCCGCCGTCATTTGGATTGCAGCTTGAAGTCGATTTGCATCGTCGTCAGCACTTCGATCGGCTCGCCGTTCAGCAGCGTCGGGCTGAAGCGCCATTGCCGCGCCGAGTCCATCGCCGCACTGACGAAGGCGGGATCGACCGCTGTGTTCTGCGGTTTGAGAGAGAGCGGCAGGCCGTCCTTCGAAATGACTGCCTCGATCAGCACCGTGCCCTCGATGCCCGCTGCCTGCAGCGCTGCCGGGGTAGACAGGGTCCGGTTTGACCAGGAGGCTGGCGGGTTGCACGTTTCCACCCACTCTTATCGGCCCGCCCGCCGAAGCCATGGCCGACGCCGGGGGCTGTGCCCTTCCCGCCGCAACAACGGTACTTTCTCGACCGTGTGGCCGACTTGCAGCCTCACAGGCGTGTTCACGGTTCCTCCGCTCACCAGCGTGACCTCCTGACCGGAAGCGACGAATCCGGGGACGCGCACTTCAATCGTATAAATACCCGCCGGAATGTTGTTCAGCGTGAAATTTCCGACAGCGTCCGAAGCCGCGATTTCCTTGTTGCCGCCCTGCGCATTGGAAACCATCACCTGCGCACGCGCCACGACCGCTCCGCTCGGATCAATCACGGTGCCGCTGATGGTTCCGCGTCCCGCCGGCGCCTGAGCACGAAGGGTGAGGACGGTCAGGGGCGCGCTCAGCGCGGCCGTAATAGTTGCGGCGGCCAGCCACGCGCGCGGCGTGGCGAATGAGCGATTCACGAACGGATCGAGTATGGATTTCACGCGGGACTCCAGATGAGAAGTGGCCGCCATGGGGATGGCGGGTTGAGGGTTGAACAATCGGGCGAGATCGAGCAACTCTCCCGCATAGCCTGAAGGGCGAAGGCCGATCCGAAGCACCGCGTCATCGCAGGCACGCTCGCTTTCCATGCGCAGTCGGGCCGCGGCCAGCCAGCACAGTGGATGAAACCAGTACACGACGCTCGCAATCTGCGCCAGCATCAGAATCGCCGGATCGCGCCGCCGGACATGCGCCAGCTCATGCGCGAGCACCGCGCGATATCTTGCCGGACTCCACGCCGCGGAATCCCCGGGCAGAACAATCCGCGGCCGAAAGACCCCCACCACCAGGGGACCCGGAACTCCGCGCGATATCAGCACGGACACAGGAAACGCTTTGTCCGAAGGTCGCGCATCGCTCATCAACCGCCGGAATTGCCCAGCGCCCGTCGCAAAACGAATCGTGAAGAGCAGCGTTCCCAGCCCCCAGATCGCGAGGGCGATTTCCGGGACTCCGAGCCGGCTTTCTTTCAGTGGACTGGTGGCCGCTCCCGCCGCACTGATCACCACCCGCGCCGGTTCGATCAACACCGGAAACGGCTGGCTTACCGGCCGCTGCGGCGCCAGCCAGTGTACCGGCGCATACAACAGCGTCGCGCCGATCGCGCATGTCCAGACCACATGCCGTAGGGCGGCAGATGACCTCCGCATCACCGCCGTGATCAGCCATGCGGCCAGCAGGATTACCGTTATTCCGGCAAGCACCGTGGCCATCTCACAGCCCCTTCCTCCGCGCCTCTTCGATCATCGCGGCGATTCGCTCCAGCGCCTCCGGACCCGGCTTCGCATCCAGCAGCGCCGCCATCACTTTTTCCGGAGACCCGTTGAAGAAAGTCTCGAGCATATGCCGGAACTCCCAACGTCTGGCGCGCTCCGGCGCTGTCTTCGGAAGATAAACGTAGCTCGCTCCCTGCTGCTCGTGCCGGATATAGCCTTTTTCTTCCATGACGCGCAGTGTCGCCCGGACAGCGGAATAGCCCGGCGGATCGGGGATGGCGCTCTGTATCTCCGCCGCGGAGGCGCGTTCGCGCGCGATCAGCACGTCCATGATCTGGCGCTCCCGGCGGCTGAGCGAATGCTGTTTTTTTAGCACTGTGCTGGAAAAATAGCACCCTGAGAGCGCGGAGTCAAGCCCGGGTGACGCGAGAGCATCACCACGCAGAAAGACGGTTTTGCTTGACTTGTGCGGCGCTTCCCGATAGCGTTTGTACCCATGAAGACGTGTTTACTCGCCCTGTCCGTTGCTCTCTGCATCAGCCATGCGCAGGACGGCCTTCCCCGTGTCTTCGAAACCAGAGACGCCGGAATCCGCGTTGTCGCCGTAGCCACCGGCCTCTATCATCCCTGGAGCCTCGCCTTCACCGATCCGCGCACGCTCCTTGTCACCCAGCGCAACGGCAAGCTGCGCATCATTCGCGACGGCGTCCTCCAGCCCGATCCCGCCTGGACCTCACCCACTCCTCCGGGCGAAGGCGGCGACTCCCTGCACTTCATCGCGATTCATCCGAAGTTCGCGCAGAACGGACTGGTCTACGTTTCCTACCCTAAGCGCGATGGCGATCGCATCACGCTGGCCGTCGCACGCGGCCGCCTCAGCGGCTCAAAACTGACTGCCGTGCAGGAAATCTTCGTCGCCGACGCCTGGGAGACCGGCGGCAACCTCGCCGGCCGAATCTTCTTCGGTCCGGATGGAATGATCTACGTCACGGTTGGCGACCGCGACCGCCTCTGCTGCACCGGCACCGAAGACAACAGCCTTCGCATGAAGGCGCAGTCGCTCGACAATCACGTCGGCAAAACCCTGCGCCTGCGCGACGACGGTTCCGTGCCTCCCGATAACCCGTTTGTCGGACGCGCCGGTGCGAAGCCCGAGATCTTCACCTACGGTCATCGCAACGGCTACGGTCTCGCCGTGAATCCCGAGACCGGCGAATTGTGGCAGGCGGAAATCGGTCCCATGGGCGGCGATGAAGTGAACATCCTGTTCCCCGGCCACAACTACGGCTGGCCGCTCGTGTCCACCGGCCGCAACTACACAGGCACGCTGGTTTCCGAACAGCCCTGGTCGCGCCCAGGCATGGACAATCCACGCATCCACTGGGTGCCGTCGATCAGCCCCTCCAGCATCATGTTCTACACCGGCGACAAATTTCCGAAGTGGAAGAACAGCCTGTTCATCGGCTCGCTGACGGAACAGAAGCTGATTCGTATGGCGTTTCATCAGCCCTCGCAGGCCGAACTGCGCGAGAACCTCCTCGTGCCCCTCGAGTACCGCATTCGCGACGTCATTCAAAGCCCCGACGGCTATATCTACGTGGCCACGGAAAAATCCATCCGAGGGAACGAGGCCGACGGAACTGTATTGCGCATCGAACCCGTCGAGAAGTAGGTAGACACGCGTGAGGAATTGCGTGTTACTTCAGTAAGGATGTCGCCCGAGGTCTGGAAGCAGATCGAGGAACTGTACCTGGCTGCCAGGGACGGCACCGCAGAACAACGTGCGGCCCTGCCCGGTCGGGCTGCTCCCGAGGTACGGGATCGCGTAAACGCGATGCTCATGCAGGACGGCTCCGCGCTCGATCATCCTGCGTGGCATGGCAGAGACTGGCTGCTCAGTACTGAAACCGGCACTTTGCCGGCGATGCAGCTGGGTCCATATAAGGTCGAGGAGTGCATCGGCGAAGGAGGCATGGGTCAGGTCTACCGGTCGGTTGACACTCGCCTCGGCCGCGCCGTAGCCATCAAGCTGCTGTCGCCCGAATTGGCCGCTGAACGCGAATTATCCTCTACGACATCGCGAACCATGCGGGCGTCGATTTCCTCGTCATGGAGTACCTCGCCGGCCGAAGATCGCCTCGCGGCCGCGGTCAGCGGTGTCTTCCTTCCGCGTCAGAAGCAGGCCGATCGCGCCGCGCCTCCGACCAGGCACGCGGGCGCGTACGAACTCTATCTCCGGGCCGTCCATCGTCAGGTGCATGTGGACAAATTCGAGATGGCTTCGGCGATCGATATGCTGGCGCGCGCCACCGAGCTGGATCCTCATCTGCGCCCGCTCCACGATTACCCGGGTTTCAGGAAAAGGATCAGCCAGTGTGGCGCGTCGTCCCGTTGAATCGCAGGTAAGGCGGCGTCGCTCCACGACTCACGACCGAGCCGACCCGCCGCCTCAGAGACCACCCGTCGACAGTTTCGACGCCGCGAGCCGGCACACTAACCAATACCGAGTCGTTCCAATTCAATGGCCTGACCCGAGAGCCAGAGATGGCTCACTCCGTGCACTCATTGCGGCTTGAAGGAGTAAGCATCTTGAAAACCATCAGTTTCTTCTTGCTTGCCACTGCCACACTGGCGGGCATTTTCGCGCCCGCAACGGGACGCGCCGATGAACAATCCGCGCCGCCCTTCGTAACCAGTATTCCTGCCGGCTACCGCGACTGGAAGTTGATCTCCGTGGCCCACGAAGAAGGCTCCCTCCACAGTCTGGGTGCGGTTTTGGGCAACGACCTGGCCATCAAGGCTTACCGCGCGGGGAAGCTTCCGTTCCCGGACGGCGCCATCATCGCCGCTTTGCACTACAGTCACGTGCCGTCGGATGAAAACAACAAGGTCTTTGGTAAAGTCCAGTCTTTCGTGCCCGGCGCCCCCACGAACATTCAATTCATGGTGAAGGACTCGACGAAGTACGCCGCCACGGGTGGTTGGGGATTCGCTCACTTCAAAGACGGCAAACCCGGCGACGAAGCGTTCATGAAGACCTGCTTCCCCTGCCACGCTCAGGCCAAACCCACCGACCTCGTCTTCACCCGCTACGCACCGTAGGAACCCCCGCGACCTGAAGGCGGACGCCGGTCAATTATCTGTCGGCCTCTCCTCGATGTGGTCGACGACCAGCACGGGAAACATGAGTCTGCGCATCTCCAGCCTGAGCCCGAGCTGCTTCCTCACGGCCTCGAAAATGGATATCCCCCCACTCGGGTCGGACGCCGAAGTTCCGTCAAAGAGCAAACTTCCGGCCGGATTTCGCTGGTCCCCTGTCGGAGTGTAGCTCAGCATGAAATCCCATTTGCCGCTGATTCCCGTTGCGTCCACCACCGCGTAAGCAAAATCATTGGGAGAAAGCGGGAGCAGTTGTTCCGCAAATTGCGCTATCGTAACGTTCTGGCATGCAAGCAGGCGCGAGAGGCGTGGGTTGAGGTCTCGCGGGTCATTCTCAACGGTATGGGCTTCTTTGCAGTTCGCGCGATTTGCGGGGTCTGCCTGCCTGAGCCGGGGCTTTGCCGCAATCAGGCTGTATGCATTGACGGGCCGGTTTTCATAGTGTGTCCTGATCTTGAAGCGGTCGGTCAGCAGCGCCCGCAGCATCAGGCGGAGGTCGTCGTCAACAAAACTGGATCGCGGGGGCGGTGGTCCCCTGGTGACAGAAGAAGGTTTTGCCAGAATGTCGTACCGAGCCGAATCCATCCACTTCGGTAAGCCCACAATCATTTCGTCGACGTGATCCCAGTGGACATCCCACGCGGTGGCGACAAGACGACTCAACGTCTCGGCCCGCGCTTCGAAACCACCGCCAGGGGTGACCCCGCTGAATCCGTCGTGTATGTCCGGCCTCGCCGGCTTGACGCTCGCCACTTCGAACTGGAGTTCGCGGGGCGGGAGCAGTTCGGTGACGCCCGGCACATTGTCGGTTGGCTTTTCCTTGACCGAATCAATGACGATCACATCCGCCGGAGCCTTTTCCGCCGTCAGCCTCAGACCCAGTTGTTGATCGATCGCCCTGAATATCGTGACGCGCTCTGCACCGGCAGCCAGTATTCGCGAACGGCTGTTCCACCGCAGGTCAAAGTTCCACGTGCCGTTTAAACCGGTGTCATCCACCACGGGATCGGCCAGGTAATCCCCTGCCATTCCGCGCAACTGCTCCGCAAAGGCGGCCATCGTCATATTTCGGCAGGTGTACACCGTGTCGACCGGCGTGCCTGCCTGCCGCTGGTACCTGCATTCCGCGTCACCCGATCCCTCGGCGCGTTTGATTTTCGGCTTGTCCTTCCCGGGCTTCAGCGCAAACACCGGAACAGGCCTGACATCCTTGTGAAGCACCAGTTTGAAGCGATCCTCGAGCAGAGACTGAAGCATCAGCCTGATCTCCTGCGGCGCGGTGGACGGCGGCGCTTTAGCGGCGATATCGAAGCGATGGAATTCCAGCCAGTCGGGGCCACCCATAACGTCGTCGGCATCAAAGCCGTAAGCCAGCCTGATGAGGTCCATCATCGTGGCTTTTCGCACGTCATATCGCCCGCCGCGGAGGAACCCGCCGGATCTGTAGGTTTGGGGATTGATGGCGCCGGTGCTGCTCTGAACTTCGGTGGCATCGAATCGCGGCCTTTGAGTGGTGAACTGCCCCCATGCCGTCAGGGAGAATAGAACTCCTGCGCCGGCAACCGTCAGTGCCTCTCGTACCATGGAACCTGCTCGCGCCCTACGGAATCTCCACACCCCGGTTGCGCGCCGCCATGGTCTTCCCTCCGCCATCCCGCACCACCGTCCGCACCACATACCGCCCCGGCGCGACGTGGAACGTCTCCTTCACCACGATCCCCGCCTTCTCCACCTTCTCGAGCGTCGCGTCGCGCAAATGCATGTCGACTACTCGCTCGATGCCGGAAACGTAATTCCCGTTGTCGTCGAACACACCCGTCACCACTGTCACCGTGTCGTTATTCCGGTCGCCGGTTTTGCTGAACCGCAGCGTCCCCGCATCGAGACGCCCCGTCACGGTCAGTTCCACTTTGTCTTCCAGATTCGACCGGAAATACTCCGTCTCGACATCCACGGGAAACGCGTCCATCTCATCGCGCGAAAACACCGCATCGCGCATCTCCTCCCGCGCCGTTTCCGCCGAATCCTCCGCGTGACGCGGCGCCCAGTAACCTTTCCGCACCTGCAGCGCAAATTTTCGTCCGCCGCCCAGCTTCACCTTCAGCTCGTGGAAGCTGCCGTCGTACTTCAGGTTCTGCGGCGAAAATCCCAGCACGTAGATGTATTCCGGCCGCGCCGCGATGCGGTTCAGTCCTTCTTTCAGACCATTGTCATCATGAAAGAACGTGCCGCCCGTGCCGTCCGCCAGCTCTGCCAGCACATCGGCGCTCTGGAAAGCCTCCTCCCCTGCGGTCTGCACCACGAAGGCCCCCAGCGCCCCCGCCGGCGGTCTCGATTCCGCGGCGAACCCCGGCGGCGCATACAGACCGCGCATGTCGATCGTGTTGATCGCCACGTTCATACGCAGTGCGTACTCGAGCACATCGGTTTCTGCTATGCGGTGATCGAAGTTCACCAGAAAACCCGGCGATGCCAGTACGATCGTGCGGCTCCCCGGCATGGCCTGCATCCGCCGCACGATCTCCATCACAGACTTCAGTGAGAAATTCGTATCGCGGTCGCCGTATGCCAGCGACTGCCGCACCCCGATGCGCGCCGTGCGTATAATCTGCGCGAGTTGCTGCGGGTTTTCCTGCGACAGGCCTGAACAGGAAGCCGTTTCGGACACTACCGAAAGCAGCGCCGAGTCCGCCTGGCCGTTCCCGATCATCCCGGCCAGCTGCTCATCGGTGAAGAGAAAGCCGCTGAAGTAGAGAAGCTTGTTGGTAAGAAGGTCCGCCACGTAGTAGCTGACCGGCGGACAATCGTTCTCCGGATCCAGTCCGTTTTCCCAAGGCAGGATACGGTTGACGGCGTCATGCAGCTTCGCCACATCATTCGTGAAATCGGTAACCAGCTTCCCGCTCGTCGTGAATATTGCCGCCCGCGTGTTCGGCTCGAGCGATTCGTCGAGATGCTTGTTCACCGCCACGCGCGCATTCAGCAGATCGCCGCGGTTCAGATGAATATCGTCGAACAGATAGGCGACATAGCGCTCCGGAAACAGCGCCTTCGCCGGGGCACCGGCATTCGTCGGTGTGGCGTGTGGCTCCGCGGACCGCGCGATACTGCCCGGTTCGACGATCGCGACCTCACTATGTTCAACACTGAATTTCGTGATGGTCTGCAGCTTGCCCTTATCGAACAGCTGGAAATCTTCCTGCTTCAGATTCCCCACCGGCTTGCCCTCCGCATCGCGGACCACCACGGGCACGGACACCATGTTCACCTTGCTGCTGAACGTGACCGTGGCTTCGTGCGATGTCACCTCCGGCTGGCTCAGTTGCGCGAAGGCTGATGACGCGAACAGAAAGGCGACGAAAACTTTCATCGGGACCGTAGAACGATTCTACAGCCGCATTTTCGCAATTCCCCGACCCAACTTTGTCGTGGTTTCTTATCGGTGTGCATCTGTGTGCATCTGTGGCCCATAGCTTTTTCGGCCGTGCAGCCTACAGCTGTGTCTGCAGATACGCCGCCAGCCCGCCGAGTTCCAGGATTCTTCTCACCGACTCCGGCATCTTCGGGAACCCGTACTGCTTTCCCGCCAGCTCAACGTTTCCTGCCTCGAGGTCGATCCTGATCCGGTCTCCCTCCGCGACAGCGGCGTAAAGTTCCGCGCACTCCACAATCGGCAGTCCGTCATTGATGGCGTTGCGATAGAACGTGCGCGCAAACGAGCTCGCGACGACCGCCTTGATCCCCAGTCCCTGAATCGCCGTCGCCGCCTGTTCGCGCGCGCTGCCGCATCCGAAGTTCCGTCCCGCCACCAGGATGTCGAAGCTGCGCAGCTTATCCGGAAACCCTTCGCCCAGCATCTCGAACGCATGCTGCCCCAGCCGCTCGCGATCGATATAGATCAGATACCGGCCGGGAATGATGATGTCCGAGTTGATGTTGTCGCCGAACTTGTAGACGCGCCCCTCGATAACGGACTGCATTTACCGGAGGAACTCCCGCGGATCCGCAATCACGCCGCGTATCGCCGAAGCCGCCAGCGTCGCCGGACTCGACAGATAGATCGACGACTTGCTGCTCCCCATCCTTCCGATGAAGTTCCGGTTCGCCGTCGACAAACAAACCTCGCCATCGGCCAGCGTCCCGCCATCGCCCGCGCACGCGCCGCAGCCGGGATTCGTCACCAGACCACCACTCTCGATCAGCGTCTGCAGCACGCCCGAATTCATGGCCTGCAACATGATCTGCTTCGACCCGGGCGTAATGATCATGCGCACACCGGGATCGATCTTCCGCCCTTTTAGAATTCCCGCCGCCACCACCAGGTCGTCGTACTTCGCATTGGCGCACGACCCCAGAAACACCTGATCGATGTGCGTCCCCGCCACCTCTCCGATTGGCTTCGTATTTTCGACTTCGTGCGGACACGCCACCATCGGTTCCAGCCCCGCCAGATCGACCTCGATCTCCCGCTCATAAACCGCATCCCGATCCGCGAACACGGGACGATACCGGCCTGCATCCTCCAGCCGCCCGTTCAGATACTCCGTCGTCTTTTCATCCGGCGGCACGAACGCGCATTTGACGCCCATTTCCATCGCGAGATTAGTCATGGTCATGCGCTCGGACACACTCAGATCGCGCACCGAGCCATAAAACTCCACCGACTTATACCCGCACCCGTCGGCGCCGAGCTTTCCGATCAGATACAGCATCAGGTCTTTCGCGCACACGCCTGCCGCGAACCCGCCCAGGAGCGTGATCCGGAAACTCGCGGGAACCTTCAGCCACAGCTTGCCGGTAATCCACACCGATGCCACTTCTGTGTACCCGATCCCGGTCCCCAGCGCGCCGAGACTCCCGTAGATCGTGCAGTGCGAATCCGTGCCCACGATCAGATCGCCCGGCACGACATGCCCCGCTTCCATCAGCACCAGATGCGCGATTCCAGAATCCACGTCGTAGAACTTCGTCACGCCGTTCTTTCGCGCGAAGTTCCGCGAAATCTGCTGATCGCCGGCATACTTTTCGGTCTTCGCCGGCGAAATATGATCCAGCACGACAGCAAGGCGATTCGGATCGTAGAGCTTCGTCGCCCCGATCTTCTGCATCACGCTGACCGACCGCCACGTAGCCGTGTGGCTCATCACCAGATCGGGATAAGCCTCCACAATCTCGCCGGGAATCACGGAACTCTTTCCGGATTTCACGGCGAGGATCTTCTCGGCGATGGTCATGATAAAGGATGGTGCGGTCGAGAGGACTTGAACCTCCACGGGATTGCTCCCGCTGCCACCTCAAGGCAGTGCGTCTGCCAATTCCGCCACGACCGCAAACTCGGGCGATTTTACTCTTACTTCTTCGGTGCCGCCGGCGCAGAGTGGGTCGGACCTGGTATCACCGGCGCCGAAGTCTTCGTCGGATGTCTCTGCAGTGCTGTGCCTGTACCCGAACCCTGGTTCTTCGTCGCGATGATCGACAAAGTGATCGACGTGAGCATAAAAACGATCGCCGAAATCGTCGTGGCCTTCGAAAGCAGCGTCGCCGAACCCCGCGGACCGAAAGCCGTCTGGGAACCCATGCCCCCGAACGCTCCGGCCAGATCGGCTGCTTTACCGCTCTGCAGAAGGATCACGATAATCAGGAACAGGCACACTACAACGTGTACAAACGTTAAAAGTATAGAAGCAATCACAACTCGACCAGTATACCAGCGTATCCCCGATTCTCCGTGCCGCCAGCTGACGCGCGCGGTTCCGAACCGTGACCGTGAGGGAGCGGCACCCGCTACTGAAAAAGCTCTTTTCGTTGCCGCTGGCTTACGCGCGCGGTTCAGTAACCCCTGCGGAATCAGAACCTGCTTTTCCGAACCGCGACCGTAAGGGAGCGGCAAGAAGCGCTTTTCAGCAGCCTGCTAGGCCGGCATACTGCGCGAGAAAAACTTCGCCGTCGGCACGCCGTAAGACTCCAGAATCTCCCGCAGCCCGATCACGCCGACCATATTGTGAATTCCCGCCCGGCTGACCACCGGCAGCACGTCTGCGCCACTCTCGCGCATGCGCTCCAGCGCGTAGCTCACCGGATGGTCGGGATGCACGTAGGGATATGTCCCGTCCGCATCGATCAGATCCCGCAGTATCATCGGACTCGCTTCGTCGATCAGATCGTGATAAGCCTTCGACTTCGAGCCCTGCTGCGCCTCCAGGTCGCGCCGGTTGATCAGCGCGGTCACAAAGGTTCCCACGCCGACCGGCCATGAATTGCACTGCCTTTGATCCAGAAAGTGTCGTGCCTCTTCCACGGTCGAGTCGTTCGTCAGCAGCGGTGTGGTCTCGTTCATCTCCATCATTACCGTGCTCACGAGCTCGCCGGTCAGCTCATCGCGCGATTCCCCGGTCGGCAGATACACACCCTCCTGCAGCGCCAGCGCTTCGTACAGCGGTTCAGGCTGAAAATGCCTCGAAATCATGAAGCTGATTAGATTCGAAATCATCAGCGGCACGATGATCGCATAGTCGCGCGTCATCTCGAAGATCATGATGACGGATGTCAGGGGCGTGCGCACGATGCCGGCAAACGCGGTCCCCATACCGACCAGGGCATAAGCCCCGGGGTTCGCCGTAAGGTCCGGAAGCAGGCGGTGCGCGATGCCGCCCGTCGTCGCCCCCATCATGGCGCCCACGAACAGACTCGGCCCGAAGATTCCTCCCGCATTCCCCGACGAGTAGGCAGCCGGTGTGGCGACGATCCTCAGAATACCCAGCAGCGCAACCGTCTTGATAAGGAAATTCCCGCTGAGCACCGTGTCGATGTAGTCGTAGCCCACGCCGAGCATCTGCGGGATCCACCAGCCGAGCAATCCGGCCACCAGCCCGCCCGCCACCGGCTGAATCCAGACCGTCGATTTCGGCAGGCGCTTGAACCAGAGCCGGATTTGCAGCAAAGCTTTGACGAACGCCACCGAGCCGAATCCCCCCACGACGCCCAGGATTGCGTAGATCCCGAATTCCAGCGGATGTACCAGTTGATACGCCGGTACGCGAAACAGGGGTGCGTCTCCAAGGACCAGGTGCAGCACCATCCACGAAGTTGCCGAGCTGAGCACCACCGATCCCAGCACGGGCGCGTGCATATCCCCGAGGATTTCTTCGAGCGCAAACAGCACCGCCGCAATCGGTGTATTGAACGCCGTCGCCAGCGCCGCCGCGCAGCCGACCGGAATCAGGGCCTTGACATTCGCCGGGCTCAGGCCAACCCGCCTGCCGATGACCGACGCAATCCCGGCGCCGATCTGCACCGACGGCCCTTCGCGCCCCAGCGGAATTCCGCTGGCCAGCGTGATCGAACAGCACAGAAATTTGCCTATCACGGTCTTGAGCGAAATATTGCCGTTGCGAATGAACAGCGCAAACTTCGCCTGCGGAATGCCGCTGCCGCGCGCATCCGGAAAATAACGATAAAGCAGGTACCCGCTGACCAGTGCGCCGAACGTGGGCACCAGCACGCGCCGCCACGCCGCGCTGCCCGGCGGATACATCCGCTCACCCAGCCGGCCCGTCAGCAGGATAAACGCCACGACGACGAGGCCGACGACCAGACCGATCACCAGGCTCAGCACGATCATCAGCTGGTCCTCGCGATCCCGAAAGCCTGTCCATGTCAGAAGTCTTTTATTCGCCAGATGGTTCCTCCGAAGGCGGCAATAACGATGATAAAACCACCCCCCAGCGCCATCGTGCCAGGACGCTCGCCATGCACAATCCATGTCCAGACTGGATTGAACACCGGCTCAACCAGGAGCAGCGTGGCAGCCTCGAGTCCTGGCACCTGTCGCAGCGAACGCGTCAGAAAAATGTATGCGAGGGCAATCTGGAAAAGGCCCAGGTACAGCACCACGACCGCGTCCACCGCGCTCGCCCGCGTGACTGGCAGCGCCAGCGGGAGACATGCGAGAAACGCGATGACGTTACCGGCGACCAACGGGGCGTCGGACAGATTAGCCGCCCATCGAAGCCCCGTGAGAGTCAACGCCCACGTGATGCCGGCGGTCAGCGCAATGATATTCCCTCGACCCGGGTCGGGTGCCGTGACCGCCGCGGCGCTCGTGCCCGCGGCGCTTGTGCCAAAGAGCAGCAGGCCCGCCCCCAGCGCCACCGCCGCGATCACCGCGATGTCGACTTTCCTTACAGGCTCGCGGAGCACCAGCGGACCGAGCAGAAGCATGTATAACGGAGCCGTGTCCTGCAGGAAAATCGCATTCGCCGATGTCGTCAGCTTGTTGGCGGCGACAAAAAGAATCATGGTCGCCGCGTATGCCGACCCGATCGCCCACACCTGCCACGTCCAGCGAATCCTGGCAGACGGAAGGGCGAAATACAGCGCCGCCGCCGCGATGCCCGACCGGAATCCGGCGATCTGCCAGTTCGTCAGCGACGAAGCTTTGATCGCCGCCCCGCCAGTGGAAAAAAGCAGCGCCGCGGCGAGGAGCATCAGCCGGTTTGAAAGTAACTCAGACTTCATGTAACCCGCGCCTCGCCGCTACCATATAAGAAAGTAACTCTCACGTGCACCTCATCATCGAAAAGCCGGATATCGAAGTGGTTGTCCCGCGCCACTGGCGGCCGACGATCCGGTATCTGTCGCAGACCGAAGTGCACGTTTACGCGCTGGCGATCGGCGCGAGCGTGCTCCTCAGCCTTTTTCCGTTCCTGATCGTGGTGCTCACGCTGGTCCGCGACGTTCTGCATTCCGTAGCCGCGGAACAGGCGCTCCTGCTGGCGCTGAAGGATTATTTCCCGTACGATCTGGGAACTTTCATCATCGCCCAGCTGACTAAAACAGCTCATCGGCGCTATGAGCTGACATCAATCCTCCTGCTGCTTTTCACCGCGAACGGAATCTTTGAACCGCTTGAAGTCGCCCTGAACCGCGCGTGGGGCGTGCCGGAGAACCGCAGTTATCTCCGGAATCAGATACTCAGCTTCTTCATGATCATCCTGTGCGGCGGCCTCGCGCTCGGCTCCGTGCTGCTCACCGCAGTGGACACGAAGTATGTGACCACGCAGTTAGGCATGAAGGAAGCCTGGCTGCCGCTGGTGCTGTTCAAGCTCGCTGCTGTTCCGGTCACGATTCTTTCGCTCCTGCTGATCTACTGGCTGCTCCCGAATCGCAGAGTTCCGATACGCCGTGTATTTCCGGTGGCGGTGCTGGTCGGCGTCGCGCTGGAGTTGTGGAAATACGTTTTCCTTTTCGCGTGGCCGTGGCTCAGCCGGAAACTTGCCAACGAGTACCCGCAGTTTCAGTACTCCGTTGCCATCGTGATCTTCAGCATGCTCACCGCCCTGCTGGTGCTGGCCGGCGCGGAATGGTCCGCCCGAAAGCCCCCTGCTGAAGTGAACGAATCAGTCGTGCGGAGCGAAGAGCGCGGCGGCGTGCCCGTCGATCTCCGCCATCGCTCCTGATTTCGCCCATTGCGTGCGGACATACGCGAGACCGAACACCGCCTCAGGCGTTCCCGCCGAAGATGTCACCTCGCCCGCGGCCTGCCCTTCGAGCATCAATTTGGTTCCGGGTGCGGGGGGCTTGGCTTCACCGTCTATGCGGAAGCCCATCAACAGGCGGTTCACGTGTCCGCGCGAACGGATACGTTCCACGATCTCCTGTCCCAGGTAGCACCCCTTCTGGAAATGCAGCGCGTGCATCTGCTGCGTTTCCTGGGGCAGCGTATGTTCTGTAATGTCGCAGCCATATCTCGGGACGAAATTTTCGATGCGCACGATCTCGGCATCCTGGTCTGAAGCTGCGACGGCTCCCGCGCCCTCAATTAATGCGATGACTTCTTCTTTACGCGCGACCGCACCGTAGATTCGGATGCCATGCGACCCGGTTGCTGCGATGTTGGCAGCTACCAGTTCGTTCGATGCGACGTGCGCGAAGCGGTGATGCGGCGCCTGCAACCCACAGCGGGCGGCCACGCCCATGGCCTTCGGCCCTTCCAGCCCGAAAGAGAATGTCTGTTCTGTCACATCATCGAGAGTCACATCGTCGGCGATGATGTACTGATCGAGATGTTCGTACACGGCCTTCCGCGTCTCCGGCCCGGTGTCGAGCAGGAAGTGATCCTCGAAACACAGCACGACGGCGTCGGCAAGGATACGTCCCTGTGCGTTCAGAAAGAAGACGTAGATGCCGTCGCCGGGCTTCATCTGCTGCACATGGTTTGTGGTCATGGCGTGCAGCAGACGCGCGCGGTCTTCTCCCGTGACACGAATCCTGCCGCGCCGCGACAAGTCTATGATTGCGGCGCCCGTTGTCAGCGATTCGTAGCCCGGAGTCATCGTGTCACCATTATCGGATGGCGATGATTCACGAAGTGCTCCCGGTCGGAGTGCTGGGATGCAACTGCTCCATCCTCGGCGACGAAACTACGCGCGAGGCGATCGTGATCGATCCGGGCGATGACGTGTCGGACATAATCGAAATTCTCGATCGCCATCGTCTGACCGTGAAGATGATCGTCATCACGCACGCGCACATCGACCATATCGGCGGCGCGGAGAAGCTGCGAACGCATACCGGCGCGCCGGTCTACATGCACGAAGCAGACAAAATGCTCAGCGACAACCTCGCGGTGCAGGCGGCATGGCTGGGCATGGAGCCCCCGAAGGATCCCGGCATCGATAAGCCGGCCCGCGAAGGTGACGTGATTCGCGCAGGCTCGGTTGAAGCGCACGTTCTGCACACGCCCGGACACACTCCGGGCAGCATTTCGCTCTATCTTCCTCTGGAGAAGAAGCTGATCGCGGGCGATACTTTGTTTCAGAGCAGCATCGGCCGTACCGATCTGCCAGGGGGCGACACGGCGCAGATCGGCCGCTCGATTCGCGGCAAGCTTTACACCCTGCCGGAGGAAACCATCGTGTTTCCGGGACACGGCGACACCACCACAATCGGCTTCGAGAAGCGCAGCAATCCGTTCGTGCGTGCCTAACGCTTTTTGAGTTCGGCCATCACGCCGCTGATCAGGTCCTTTGCATCGGTGATGGATTTCGTGATGAGCTGAACATCCATCGCGGGTTTTCCCGGCTGCCGCGAACTGTGACAATAGACGCCGTGCTGTCCGACGAGCACAAGAGCATCGGTAAGTACGTCGAGCGTCACCGCGAGCCGCCCGCGCGGGACGCCCATCATAAACTCGTGCTTCTCGAGTTCTTCGCGGCGGTCTTCATAAATGCTCATCGTCCCTTATTCTAACGATATGAATATCCCCTCCTGGCCGATTTCCGGCGCTCGCGAAAGAGAGCTTCTCGACGAAGTTCTCGCGAGCGATCGCTGGGGAGGGTACCATCCGATCGTTACCCGTTTCGAGCAGGAATTCGCGGCGTTTCAGCACTGCCGATTCGGTCTGGCCGCGATGAACGGCACTCTCACGCTCGAGATGGCGCTCGAAGCCCTGGGCATCGGCAAGGGCGACGAAGTGATCGTTCCCGCGATTTCATTCATCGCGACTGCGACCGCTGTATCGCGCGTCGGGGCCATTCCGGTTTTCGTCGACATCGAACGAGATACGTTCAACATCGATCCGGAGCGCGTACGACAAGCCATCAGCCCGCAGACAAAGGCCATCATGCCGGTGCACTTCGGCGGTCCGATGGCTGACATGGATGCGCTGCCTGCGTTATCCGGCGAACACGGAATTCCGCTGATCGAAGACGCTGCCCACGCGCACGGATCCGAGTGGAACGGCCGCCGCGCCGGCAGCCTCGGCACTTTCGGCTCGTTCAGTTTTCAGAACGGCAAGGTGATGACGGCGGGTGAGGGCGGCATTCTGCTCTCGAACGACGAGTCCCTGATCGATCGTGCGCGGGAGATCCTCGACATCGGCCGCCGCAAAGGCGAAGGCTGGTTCTTTCACTACAGCCTCGGCTCCAATTACCGCATTACGGCCCTGCAATGCGCGGTCCTGATCGCTCAGCTCGAACGACTGCCCGAACAAAACTGCCGGCGCATGCGCAACGCCGGAGCCATCCGGGAAGCGCTCGCCGACCTGCCAGGCCTGCACTTCCAGCGCGTGCCGGATGCCGCGCGCACGCACACCAACTACCTGCTGCTCGGATGGGTCGACGGCGACCGCGGGGCATTTCATCGGAACCTCACCGCGGCCGGATATCCCTGCACGCCGTTCTATCCGCACACGCTCTACAACAATCCGCTTTACAAAGAGCGGCACAACTGCCGGGTCATGCCGTGTCCGAACGCCGAAGCGCGGATCACGGACGCGTTCTGGATACCGCACCGCGCGCTCCTCGGCGATGAAACCGAGACGCAGGGTTTAGCCTCGGCCATCCGAACCGCCGCCGCGGCCTGACACCACGCGGGAGCTCACGTCCTGTTGCGCGCGCGCCAGGCTTCCTGCAAGATCATCCACACCTTCGGTGCGACGTCAATTGAGGAATCGGGGTTGCCGTCCGGCGTCCCGCCCATCCCACGTCGCGGCCGGACGCGGTTCGGACGCGCCGCGACGGCGTCTGTTCGACAGGCGCTGTTCAGACAACGGCTTTGCGGCGCACCAGATAGAATTCGTCGCCGGCAGCGTCCTTCTTTGCCTGATGCAATGCCGCCTGATGCAACGCCGCCTGATGCAACGCCGGAGCCTTTGCCTGATGCAACCAGGCCTGATCGAGCGAAGGCGCAATTCCGAGACAGGATATAATCTCCGCGTGCTGCAGGCGCGAGGGATTTCTATCGTTCTGCTCATCGGCGCCGCGGCGCCGGTTCTCGCGCAGCAACTCGCTAAGGACCCGGGAGCGTTCGACCCCACCGCGCCCGATCCCGCGTCGCAGCGCAGAAACCTCCCTCCCGCCGGCCCGCCGCCGCATCTTCCCGACGGTCGTCCGGACTTCGGCGGCAAAGGTGCGTGGTACCCGGGATTCGCCGGGAACATCGCGGAGACGAAATGGAAGGGTGTGAAGAGCGCGGATCACCAGGTCGACGTGCCGTTTCTCGACTGGTCGCTGATGCTTTTTAATGAGCGCGTGGAGACCATCGGGAAGGACGATCCCGAAGCCCGGTGCCTGCCGGTGGGCGTGCCCCGCTACATGTTCGATCCGTATCCGTTTCAGATGGTCCAGCTGCCCGACCGCGTCGTCTTTCTGTTCGAAGGCGATAATTATCCCTGGCGCATCATTCCTCTGGACACCCCGCTGGATCGGAAGGAGCATCCCAGGGACTTGAATCCGACATGGATGGGCGACGCGATCGGCCATTATGAAGGTGACACGCTTGTAGTGGATGTGGTCGGCTTCAACGGGCTCGCGTGGCTCGATCAGGCCGGGCACGCCCAAACGGAGAAGGCGCACATCGTCGAGCGCTACACCCGTGCAGATGCGCGCACACTGAAATACGAGGTGATGATCGACGATCCCGGGGCTTACTCGAAGCCGTGGGCCGCGTCAAACACGGTTTCGTGGCGGCCGGGGATGGAATTGATTGAATACGTCTGTAACGAAGATGAGAAAAGCTCCGCCCATATGGTGGGGAAGTAACCCGTTTCACGATCCCGCAACTAGTGATATGATGTCTTGCCAGGAGGGAAACCTCTCTCCAAGGAAAATCAGAGGAGCTTTGCATGAAGATTAGTCTGCTGTGTGCTATGGCGTTCGGACTGGGCCTTGCCGCTATGCCCGCGCTCGCCCACCATTCGTTCGCTGCCGAATACGACAACAAGAAGCCTGTCGACCTGACCGGGACGGTCACGAAGGTCGAATGGATGAATCCCCACGCCCGTTTCTATCTGGACGTGAAGGACGACAGCGGCAAAGTGACGAACTGGGAATTCGAGCTGGGCAGCCCGAACGGCCTGATGCGCCAGGGCTGGACGCGCAACTCGATGAAGATCGGCGACACCGTCAATGTGCAGGGTTCTCTGGCAAAGGACGGCTCGAATCTGGCCAATGCGCGCACTGTGAAGCTGAGCGACGGGCGCAAGCTGTTTGCGGGTTCGGCCAGCGAAACAGGCCGCGAAGAATCGCCGGCTGACAAGAAGCAGTAGTTATTGGGCGGTTGTTCGGGGCCCGGAACTAAGGGATTCTCAGCGCCACAGCTGGTTTGATGCCAGGCGAGCGCCGTCCCTCAGGGCCCCGAACTTGGCCCATATAACGGTCGGGTGCACCTCCGTCGTGTAGGTCGCCTGCGACGAAAAGCCGCAGTCGGTCCCGGCCAGCACGTTTTCCCTCCCCACCAGTTTTGCGAAACGCGTCAGGCGCTCGGCGATCAGTTCCGGGTGTTCGACGATGTTTCCGGCGTGTGTGATGACGCCGGGAATGATCACTTTTCCCTCCGGTAGTTTCAACGTTTCCCAAAGATGATATTCGTGTTCGTGGCGCGGGTTGGCGGCCTCAAAGCTGTAGGCGCCGGCGTTCACCTGAAGCATGTACGGCGCGACTTCTGAAAGCGCCGCTTCGTGGATGCGCGGGCCTTCGTTGATGCCGTAGCAGGTGTGCAGGCGGACGCGCTCCGCGGGAACGCCGCGCAGGGCCTCGTTAATGGCTTCGACGAACAGCGCCGCGCGGGCGTGCTGCTGGGCTGGGGTGAAGGCGGGGTCGCCGAAGTTCTCACTGAGGAAGGGGTCGTCGATCTGCAGGAGGAATCCGGCCTCTATGATGGCCTGATACTCGGTGCGCAGAGCGGCGCCGAGAGCGTGAAAGAATTCCTCGTCGGTTTTGTAGTATTCGTTCGACCCGACCCCGCTGGGTGCGACCGCGGGCATGAACACCGCTTCGTGGGGTTGAGAGGCGACAGCGGCTTTGAGATTGGCTATGTCGAGCTGAAGGAGCGCGTGGCCTTTGTACCGGATGGGGCCCGTGCAGACGAGCGGGACAGAGGGTACGACCGATCCGCCGAGCATGGCGCGCTTGAAGTACTGCTCGTAGTATTCGGGGAAGGCGGCCACTTCGGCGGCGAACTTGTTGCCGCCCGCGCCGGGGCGCGGTTCGAAGCCTTCCAGCCGGTCCCGGACATAGGAGAAGAACCCGGGTTTGGACATCTCACCGTCGGTAAGGATGTCGATGCCGCATTCGGCCTGCCTGCGGACCATGTCGGCAACAGCGGCACGGAGTTCGGTGTCAAAAGCCGGGCCGCTGTTGCCCTCTTTCATCAGGTCGAGCAGCGCGCGCGGGCGGGGGAGGCTGCCGACGTGGGTGGTGCGGATACGATCGGAGTTCTGCTGAATGTTCACAGCAGAATACTGTATCGCCCGGCCGGCCCGCCCGCTCCGCCGCGAGGCATTCGCGCGGGTTATTTCGAGAGTTAAGCCGCAAACGCCTTCTGGTGCACTTCGCCCGTGTATATTTGCCGGGGCCGGGCGATCTTCTGCTCGGAATCCTCCAGCATCTCCTGCCATTGCGCCAGCCAGCCGACCATGCGCGGGATCGCGAACAGCACGGTGAACATATCCGGCGCGAATCCCATCGCCTGGTAAATGATCCCCGAGTAGAAATCGACGTTAGGGTAAAGCTTCCGCTGCACGAAATAGGGGTCCTCGAGCGCAATCTTCTCCAATTCGATTGCGATGTCGAGTTTGGGATTGCGCCCGGTGACGGCGAACACCTGCTCGGCTGTCTGCTTGATGATGCGGGCACGGGGATCGTAGTTCTTGTAGACGCGGTGTCCGAAGCCCATGAGACGGAACTCGCCCGCCTTCACCTTTTTGATGTAGTCGGGGATATTCTTCACCGAGCCGATCTCGTCCAGCATGCGCAGCACTTCTTCGTTTGCGCCGCCGTGCAGCGGACCCGACAGCGCCGCCGCTGCGGCCGCTGCCGTGACATAGGGATCCGCCAGCGAACTGCCCACGCTGCGCATGGCCGTCGTGCCGCAGTTCTGCTCGTGATCCGCATGCAGGATGAAGAGGATGTCGAGCGCGCGCGCCAGCACGGGGTTCACGTTGAATTTCGGCTCCGTCATCTTCCAGAGCATGCTCATGAAGTTCTCGGTATAGCCGAGCGTGCTGTCCGGGTAATCGTACGGCAGGCCGAGGCTGTGCCGGTACGCGTAGGCGGCGATCGTGGGAATCTTGGCCACCAGCCGAAGCACCTGAACCTCGCGATCCGCCGCATCTTTCACGTGCCGCGCCGCCGGGTAGAAGGTGGACAGAGCCGCCAGCGTGCTCACCAGCATGCCCATCGGGTGCGCGTCGTGGTGGAAGCCATCCATGAACTTCTTGACGTTCTCGTGGACAAGAGTGTGGCGGCGGATTTTGCCGTCCCATTCCGCGAGCGCCGCGGCGTCCGGCAGGCTGCCGGCCAAAAGCAGGTAAGCCACCTCGAGGAAGCTGTACTTTTCAGCGAGCACGTCGATCGGGTAGCCGCGGTAGAGCAGAATGCCCTTGTCGCCGTCGATGAAGGTGATCGAACTCTGGCAGCAGGCCGTGTTCAGGAAGGCGGGGTCGTAGCTCATCACTCCGAAATCGTCCGGATCGGCCTTGATCTGGCGCAGGTCGGTGGCTCGAATGTTGCCGTGGAACAGTGGCAGGTTGTAGGTTCGTCCGGTACGGTTGTCGGTGACCGACAGAGTTTCGTTTGGCATCGATGGGGGCTCCTTTTCGGTTGTTGCTCTGACTTGGCAATCGGCGGGCCAGAGGCCGGTCTGGTAACTGCTTTTCGTTTCAATCGGAGACGGCGGCGCGTGCGTGCCAGCGCGCACGGCTGGGCCAGCCAACGCATGAATCGGCCGGCGGGAGCTACGATCAACACGTGGGCGTCCGCTCCCTGATTTCGCTGGGAGACTACCTGCGCAGGCAGGTTTCACCCGGATCGCGACTTCATCGAAGGTCAGGTGGTGGAGCGGAACGTGGGGCTGCGCACGCACAGCCGAGCGGTGACCGGGATTACCGGTTGGTTTGCGGGCCGGCGGGACGAGTTTGAGGCACTGCTGGGATTGCGCGTTCGGGCAGCGCCGAACCGTGTGTAGTCGATATTGCCGTCTGCGAAACGCCGCTTCCGGAGGAACAAGTAATCACATCGCCGCCCTATCTTTGAGTCGAGGTGATCTCGCCAGACGACACGATGAGCGGGATGCAGGATCGCCGAATATCTGGGTAATCGATCCGTGGAAGCATCGCGGCTGGCGCGTCACCGCTAACGGCTGCCATTGCTTTTGACGGCGTCATGCGAACCGGGGATGGGCGATGCCGCTTGCGGACGTGCTGCTTCGCTGAGTCACGATAACCTGAGGGTTCCGCTTCATACAGCCCATATGTCCGCTCGTGAGAGCGAAACCTGCGTCCAGCAGACGGGACGCGCCATTTCGAGCGGATGCCCTGTCGCTGTGAAAACGGCCAGGTCAAGACCGGTCCCGGCTGCAGGTTCGCCCCGGGTGCCCACAATCGCTGGCTACGACAGCCAAAATCCGCGCCGTGGAAGCGTTGACGAGAATCCTTCCGCTGTAGGTGGCGGGCGATTCGGCTCTGAGCGATCCTTGGCGGACGCAAGCGCGTTACGAGGAGTAATCCGGCACGCTTCCCACAACCGGACTTCCGGCCCGCGTCGGGCACACAGTTCGCTCGCGATACCGGATCGTCGACCACTGAGCCGCTGTCACTGTTCTCGAAGGCCCTGCGAGTCCCTTCCCGCCGCTGATCGATAAGCTCAGGTATCTCTTATCAGTCGCGACGCCAAGATACAAAGTTCGATCGTTCCTGGTAGGGCAAATCCGCGAAAGCAGCAGCAGAGTTGCGATACCCGGCGCTGCACTTACGGGACAACCTTGATATGAGTCACCTTGTTGTCTATCGCCACGCCTGTGAAATAACCCGCCACGGCACCGCCTGCGGCAATACCGATGAACGTCCCCACATCCTCGCCGAGTGTGTGTCTCAACACGTTGTTCCGTGCGTCAACCCAGGCGCCAAGCCCCATCCCTCCAAGGGCGCCGACCACGGTTCCCAGCGCTCTGCCGCCGACTCCCCGCTGCCGCTTCACGTCGATGGAAACCACCGCGCTCCGCGGAACCGAATCGTTGCCCTTCTCGTAACCCGGTACAGCGGATGAGACATTCAGCAAGAGGCCGTCTTCCCGGACGGCCACGGCCTGACCTTTTACGTGCATTCCGTCAATGAGTGTCAGGGTGACTGAGCGCCCGCTCACCATTGGCGCCAGTTCGGTCCATCTAACCTCCAGCGGTTTGGCCTGAGCGAAACCGCTTCCCCGCGTCATCAACAGTGCAATCAGCAGGACGGCACTCAGTTTGCATTTCGAATCGATCATCGCGTTACCGCCTGTCCCCGGCAGAACGCCGTCTCCAGATTGCCAGCCCAACCAGACCCAGGCCGATCAGTGAACTCGACATCGGCTCCGGCGTGACCAGTGCCAGCGCTTCATCGGCGAGAATTGCATGTCCCGCTGCAGTAGGGTGCAGCTGATCCCAAAACAGATATTGACTCGGGTTCGCACAAGGCATGCCGCCCGCGTAATTGACTTCTCCGGTGAGGCAAGGCTGAGTGACATTGCTAAAGCCGTAATTCGCTGGATTCGCCACAATCGTGTCGAGCAGCGCATACGTGTTCAGCACGGAAATGTTGACGGAATCGGCTGCGGCGAGCCCGGGAATTCCGTCGGTCAGCGCGGTGTCAAAACTACTGGAAAGAAACGACGCCCCAGCGCTCTCGGCAGGACCACCCGCCAGCACCTCGGGAGTTTTTCCGAGATCCGGCACGGTTACGATCAGGATGTTCGTTGCACCCATGCCGGCCAGCGTGCTGACAGCCGAATAGATGTTCCCGACAACTTCGCCGATGTCACCTCCATACTGCGACGGCAATTGCCCGGTAAGCATATCGCTCAGATCGTTGGAGCCAATCCAGATGGTGTAAAGCGCGTTCGGGTCTGCCGTGGCGTGGGTTCCCTGGTATTGCGCCAGCTGTCCCGTGGCTCCGGTCAGATCGGTGTTCGGGGCCGAGGTATTGAACGCAGTGACGCCGCTTTCAGCCGTGCCGTAGGCGTAATCGGTCCCGCCCAGCAGACTCGGTGTCAGAGGCGCAAGTCCCAGATCGGACGCCAGATCCTGCACCCACACATTGCCGTTGGTGAACTGCCCGTCTACGTATGGAGCCGCGGGAGCGGTGCCGCTGGTCGCCGCATAGATATTACCTACATCGGTCAAGCTGTCTCCAAACGCATAGATGCCGTCGATGGAACCTGCCCGCGCCGGGAAAAAGCTGGCCAGCGCCAGGAATGTACATACTCTCGCCATCGCTATGCTGCGCGCTTTGTGAAGTTCGTTTTTCGTGTTCGTCATTTTTATTGGCCTTTCGATTTAAAATTCATGTGCCTCCAGACCACACCGCAAACTGCCGTCACTGCACAGTTCTGATTCGTTGTGAGCCTTCCTCCCACGCACTGTTCAGCGTTTGCGGAAAAAACCAGAACCGTTTTCCACAAACATGCGCGTAAGACCTGTCACTGCCCCGCTGGCATCCCGGTAAAACTCCAGCAACGTGCCGTCGAACTCCTGAAACGTAGTCTCCGATTGCGGGACCAACGGTAAGGCCCCCATGTACAACTGACCATCGGTCAGACTGATCGTGAACGGCGGCGGAAGCCTGGCGGCAGTCCAGGCAACGGATCACGCAACTCATATGTACCGGCGTACTTCACCAGAATTTCCGGGCTGACCTGAACGCCCGGACTCATCCGGCCGACCAGGTGGGGAGCGTCCCGCTCGTTTTCGCAGACACCCTCGAGCATTTCGGTGTCCGGCGTGTAATTGATAACCTCCCGAATGGTCAGAGGCCTGGTCATTGTTTCGGGGTCGTCGAAGGTAACTTGAAACTGCATGTGCCCGAAATCCGTCCGCTGGAAGCGCTCAGACACATGCAGGCGTTCCGAGTGCGGATGACCCGCCATATCGAGCCAACTTCGATCGTTAAAGCCCGCGGTTTCGACGACCAGCGTGTCTCCGTCCCAGTGACCGACCGAATATCCTCGCCACGTTGGATTCGGATCCCTGGGCAGTTCGCGGCCATCCACGAAAATCTGCCGATAATCGTCCCCTACCTCTTCGTTAAAGAGCAAAGCCACCACGGTCGGCGACTGCATGATCCGATATGTGCCGATCAGGCCGTGCGCGGGCCCAAAGGGAAGGCAATGCCGTGGCGGCCAGTCCCGGCCCAAATCGGCGAGGCGCTTTCGGAACACGGCCTCCGCCGCGGGCTTGAAGATCGCTTCGTCCTTAATGTCCTGGATCAGGTCGAGGATATAGGGGGCTCCCCCGGCGTTCCTTCCGGCGCGCCAAAACCCGGACAGGTCCGGCTTGCCATCCTGAGTCCGGGGCGCGGGAGCAGTGAGGTCGGGTTTTCCGTCGGCCGTCCGCGGAATCCCCGGCGTCTTGAAGTCTAGCCATTGGGCACAAAGGCAAGCAGGAAGCAGGAAGAAGGCTGCGGCAAGCCTGATTCTGTTCATAAGAGCCTCAAGCTGTATAAGCGTGAGTTCCCGGAAAATCTTCTAATCTTCTGGGAAACTTGTCCAGATTCGCAGTGCCGCGGTTGCGAAGTGGCGCCAAACAGGCGTCAGGCCGATCGGGAACATAATCTGGTGGCAGATGATCATAAACAGGCCACCTTGCACAGTAGCGCGGTGAATACGTCTTTGAGACCAAAAATCGAAGCCGGCCAGAAACAAAACATAAAGAGTCAGAATCAATGATGTCACCGGTCCCTTGTGAAAGATCGGAAACGGCCAGCGATTCACCGCCGCACCCAGCAAGGATATGGTTGCGATCAAGATCAGGCGTTTGTGCGTAGGACCATCGAAGCGCGCCCGCAGAGCCCAGATGATCAAGAAGCAAAAAACGGCTGTTGAGAAGAACGGAATTGAGTAAAAAGACTTCGGATCGATCCTTGAGCCAGGCGGCACGAAGCCTCTCGAAAGCGAGTCTGTTGCTACCAGAAAACCGAGGACCACCATCGATGCCGCCAGTCCCGCCCCGAATATCCCGGTCCGCCTGTGCAGATCCAGGCGTTTGCCGGAGATCAGGAAGGTCTGAGCAATGAACAACAGAATCCAGGCGGAGAAAACCACCGCGTGGATATGAACAAGCAGGCTCGGCAAGTGCGCCTGGAAAACCCCTGCCAGATAATAGCTCTGGGCAAAGCCTAGGAGGACGGTGCCTAGGATGACCAGCGCCATCGTACAGAAGAAAATGTCCTCGTGGCGCGCCTTCTCGGTTTTCAAAGCGAGGTCATTGGATGCGAGTGTCGATGCTGCCATAGTCTTCGACCGGTATCACCGGGAGCTCCTTCATCTGGTTATGCGTAAGAGAATCCGCGGAGCTATCATGGAGTTCTCAGAATTTCACCTCCCAGGCTGAATTTGCGAGCGATGGAACTCAGCGATATCCCGCAGGACCAGCAGTCTTCCGAGGTAAGCAGGCTTCTTCAGGCCTGGAGCCAGGGAGACGAGACGGCCTTGGCCCGCCTGACACCGATGGTGTACAAGGAGCTCCGGCGGGTTGCTCATCGCGAGTTGAAAAAGGAATGGGCCCAGCAGACCCTGCAGACGACTGCCCTGGTAAATGAAGCGTATATTCGGCTGGTGGACACGCAGCGCATCCGCTGGGAAGACCGCGCTCACTTCTTTGCGATCTCAGCACAGATGATGCGAAGAATCCTCATCGACTATGCCCGACGGAATAACCTGAAGCGGGGGCGGCGATTTCAGCACGTCTCCCTCGACGAAGACCCGCCAGACATAACCGAAGATCCCGATCTTATCGCGCTCGACGACGCACTCAGCGCACTCCAACAGTTCGATCCCCGCAAAGCGAAAGTCGTCGAACTGCGGTTTTTTGGCGGATTGAGCGTGGAGGAGGCGGCCGAAGTGCTCAAGATTTCGCCCATTACGGTTATCCGGGACTGGAACAACGCCAAGGCTTGGCTCTATCGCGAACTAGCGAAAGGGGCGGTCGGTGGACTCTAACCGCTGGCAGCAGATCGAGGCATTGCTGGAGGAGGTTGCCCATCTGCCTGCAGCGCGGCGGGCGTTGTTCCTTCACAGCTCATGTCACGGCGACCATGCACTGGAGGAGGAGGTCTGGTCGTTGTTAGTCGCGCGGCAGAAGAGTGAAGGCTTTCTCGAGGACCCCGCGATTGCGGTAGCGGCGCGCGCCATGAACACGCGTTCGCCAGGCGTTTCGATCCCGGCCGAATCCGTCCCGGGTGAAGCCGTTTCCCATTACGTGATCGTGGAGAAGATCGGGAGCGGCGGGATGGGCGTGGTCTACAAAGCTGAGGATACCCGTCTGCACCGAGTTGTAGCTCTCAAATTCCTTCGTCCCGAATTTGATGAAGCCGCCCTCCGCCGTTTCGGGCGCGAAGCGCAGGCAGCTTCAGCCCTGAATCATCCCAACATCTGCACAATTTATGACATCGGCGAGCAGGCGGGCAGTCCCTTCATCGCCATGGAGTATCTGGAAGGGGAAACCCTCGAGCGGAGCCTCAGCCGGGAATCGTTGCAAATCGAGAAGGTATTTGGCTTGAGCTTAGATATTCTCGATGCCCTGGAGACCGCCCACGCGAAGGGCATTATCCATCGGGATATCAAGCCGGCGAACGTCTTTATCACCAGCCGCGGCCAGGCCAAAATCCTCGATTTCGGCATTGCCAAGATTTCCCGATCCAATGAGGGTCCCGGCGCCGAAGAAGCGGAAACGGAATACCAGCTGACAACACCGGGGCTGACCATGGGCACTGTTTCGTACATGTCGCCGGAGCAGGCGCGGGGCGAGCCATTGGACAGCAGGAACGACCTCTTCAGCTTTGGCGCGGTGCTTTATGAAATGGCCACAGGCCGGAAGGCGTTTGGAGGCGATACTGCGGCAATTGCTTTCGACTCGATATTGAATCGCTCGCCGGCTCCGCCATCCCGAGTCCGTCCCGGCCTGCCAGCCGGCTTGGATGGCATCATCGAGAAATCACTTCAGAAGGATCGCAAACTGCGATACCAGAGTGCTCTGGAGTTCCGCAAGGACCTGCTGGCGCTATCACGGGTTTTCGAACTGGTCCACCCGGCTCCAGCCAGGATCCCGTTGGTTCGGGCAGCAATCGTCGCAACCGTTCTTGCGCTGGTTGTCGTGACAGTTGTCGTGACAGCCTATCTGGGGCTGCGGCCCGCGCCGCGACCTGAGGTGGCGGGTTTTTCTCCCGTCACCAGCGATGGACTCGTAAAGGAAGGATCGGTCTGGAGGAGTATTGGTGGACCGCCCGCACCGCTGGCGACAGATGCGAGCCGGCTATACTTCACCGAAGGCCGAGGCCCGTCCCAAGTGCTGGCCCAGGTTTCGGTCTCCGGCGGTGAGACGGCGATTTCTCCGACATCTCTTGGCTTGCCTCAGCTTCTTGATTTTCGAGTGGACCGATCGGAAATTCTGGCAACCGATTTGGTCAATACCCCAGCGCCCGGACCTCTGTGGACCATCTCCTTACCGGCAGGTGCGGCTCGCCGCATTGGTGACATCCGTGCCGGGGATGCCGCGTGGTCACCAGACGGATCGGAAATCGCATATGTTACCAATGCGAGCCTGTTTCGCGCCGGCAGGGATGGAACAAACATAAAGCTGTTAGCGCACCTGCCGGGCCGGGGCTGGAGGCCACGATGGTCCCCCGACGGGAGGGTGTTGCGCCTGACTATAGAGGATGACCTGACCGCGTCTCCCGCCCTGTGGGAGGTACGCTCGGACGGCACAAACCTCCACCCTTTACTTCCAGGTTGGAACCAACCTCCGGAGGAGTGCTGCGGTACCTGGACGCCGGACGGTCTGTTTTACATTTTTCAATCCGCCAGAGCTGGGAAGACAGAAATCTGGGCCTTGCGAGAACGCCGCGCGCTGGTGGGTTTCGTTGATCGGCGTCCAAATCTGCCTGCCCAGCTCACCTCCGGCCAGATGAGCTCGGTGTCTCCCGTGTTCAGCCCCGATGGCAAAACACTATATGTGATCGGCGAACAACTGCGCGGCGAGTTACAGCACTTCGACAAGCGCTCCATGCAGTTCGTTCCCTACGCAGGCGGGATTTCAGGAGAGATGTCCGACTTTTCCCGTGACGGCCAGTGGATTACCTGGGTTGCTTATCCGGAAGGTAGCTTGTGGCGAAGCCGTCTCGATGGATCGGAGCGTCTTCAACTGACATTCCCACCTGTCAGAGCGGGAGCGCCGCGATGGTCGCCGGACGGCAAGACAATCGCTCTCCGTGCCATTGTGCCGGGGCAGAAGGCCCAGACATGGATAGTGTCGACGGATGGCGGCCGGATGGAGCCGGCTACACCGGGGCGGTTTCTCGAAATTTCTCCCGGTTGGACTCCGGATGGCCGTTCATTGATTTTCAGCTCCGCTCCGTCAGTGTCGGCGCCAACCGGCAATTCTGGTGTGTTTATTGTCGATCTGCACTCGCAGCAGTTACGGAGCGTGCCGGCGTCAGAAGGTCTTTTTGCGCCCGCGATGTCGCCCAACGGGCGCTACATCGTAGCCAACTCGTCACGAACCGGACATGCGATGCTCTTCGATTCCCGAACTGAATCCTGGTCGGAACTGTGGCCTGCGGCGAGCGTCTGGCGCTGGTCGGGAGACGGGAAGTATCTATATTTTCTCCGACACGGTAAGGACCCGGCGGTCATGCGAATGCGCGTGAGCGATCGACGGGTCGAAGTAGCGGCTAGCCTCACCGGCGTTCGCCAGACAGGAACGCTCGCCGGTGTTGAATTCACGCTCGATCCCGCCGAATCGCCCGTGATCCTCCGCGATGTGGGCATACAGGAAATTTACTCGCTCGCCTGGAACTCGCGATAGCTCTGCGAACCGCGCGCTCTGCTTAATTAACGCGCGCTCGGGATGGCCGATGAACCTGCTTCGGTCGTGTTACCCGCTATCAAGGCCTTGATTGGGCTGCTGCTGGTCAGATCCTGCCTGACGGCGTAGTGGTTACCGGCGAGGGGAGACTGGTTCGAAAGGCAACTGGCTACGAAAGGGAAAAGCTGAAGCCGCGCTATCCCACATCGGGTTCGCGGCCTGCGTAAGCCGAGTTTCCGGCGCCCATTGGAGCGTATCGGTGACCCACAGATTTCTCCGACGAGGCAATCCTCTAATAGAGATCCGATCAGAGTCAACGGCTGAAAGCCCAATCCATTCAGGGCCTGCGGACGTACCGGAAATCGCCTTCCGCCTCGCTGCGAATCACGCCCGTTACCGCGCCACTTGCATCCAGGGAGAACTCCCAGACGCCATCAAGTGAATCAAACCGGGTCTCCGATTGGGGAACCGCTGGCAAGACGCCCGAGTACAGACGGCCGTTCACCTCGGCAAAAGTAACCGGTCGGCCAGAAAGGCCTGGAGGCCCTTCGCGAAACTCATACGTCCCTGCGTACTTTGCCAAAGTGGCAGGGCTCAGCTTCACGCCTTCAATCATCCTGCCAACGAGGTGAGGCACGTCGCGCTGATTTTCGCAGACATATTCCTGCATATCCGTATCAGGGAGGTAGTTGACGGCCAGCGAGACGGTCAGCGGCCCGGTCAGTGTCTCGGGATCACGAAAGGTGATCTCAAACTGCATGTGCCCGAAATCGACGCGATGAAATCTCTCGGTGACGCGCAGGCTTTCCGAATGCGGGTGGCCCGCTCGATCCAGCCAGCTCCTGTCGTTAAATCCCGACGTCTCGACCACCAGAGTGTCGCCCTCCCAGTGGCCGACCGAATATCCGCTCCACGTCGGATCAGGGTCCTTGGGCGGTTCTCGTCCATCCAGAAAGATCTGGCGATAATCGCCCGAGGAATGGAGCAGACCCACCACCGCGGCGGACTGGATGATCCGCCAGGAGCCCCCGGGGGCCTCCGCCGGGCCCAGCGGGAGGCAGTGGATGGCCGGATCGTCCTTGCGGTAATCATTGATGTGCTTTTGAAAAATGGCCTCTGCCGCAGGCTTGAAGATGGCTTCGCTCTTTATGTCCGTGATCAAGTCGAGCGGATAAGGGTTTGGCGCTGGAGCCCAAAGCCCGGACAGATCCGGCTTTCTATCCGACGTGCGCGGCAGCGGAGCTGCAAGGTCAGGCTCACCGGCCGGGGTGCGGGGAATCCCCGGCTGCCGAAAGTGCAACCACTGAGCGCACAGGCAAGCTGGAAACAGGCAAGACATTACGGCAACCGTGATTCTGTTCATGGGGAACCTCAAGCTGTATAAGCGTGAGTTCCCGAAAAGACTTCCAAGCACCGAAAACGTTCCCTTTTAAACGGCTGGTATAATTACCCGAACCGAGAGGTCGCTGACTTCAAGACATGGACCCGCAACGCTGGGCGAGAATTGAGTCGCTGTATCATGCCGCCCTCGACCGGAACCCCGCCGAACGGCCGGCCTATCTTGCAGCCGCCTGCGCGCAGGAGCCGGAACTGCGGCGGGAAGTGGAATCCCTGCTTCATGCTGCCAATGCCGATCTGCGAGGCCCCGATTTGCGAAGCCCATTGATCGCCGGCGCCAGAAATTGGCTCCCGGGATTCCGGCTTGGCGCGTACGAAATCCTGGCTCCGCTGGGCGCGGGCGGTATGGGCGAGGTCTACCGGGTAAGAGATACAAAGCTGCGGCGTGAAGTAGCCATCAAAGTCCTGCCGCGCGAATTCGAGCGCGATTTCGCGCGTCTGGCGCGATTCGAGCGCGAGGCCCACGTTCTCGCATCGCTGAATCACCAGCACATCGCCGCGATCTATGACCTGGAGGAATTCCAGAGTGTCCGGTTTCTGGTGCTGGAACTGGTCGAAGGGCCGACTCTGGCAGATCGCATTGAACGTGGACCGATTCCGCAAGACGAAGCGCTTGCGATCGCCGCACAGATTATCGAAGCGATGGAGTACGCACATGAAAGAAACATCGTCCATCGTGATCTCAAGCCGGCGAATATCAAAGTGACCCCTGACGGCAATGTGAAAGTGCTGGACTTCGGACTGGCTAAAGCGCTTTCCGATCCAGCGCCTGCAACCGATTGCGCCGATTCGCCCACGCTCGCCATGGCGGGTACCGAGATCGGGATGATCCTGGGGACGCCAGCCTACATGAGCCCGGAGCAGGCCAGCGGCAAATCGGCCGATCGCCGCGCTGATATCTGGTCCTTCGGTGCTGTGCTGTATGAGATGCTCACGGGCAAGAAGCCTTTCGAAGGGGAATCGGTCTCCCATACGCTGGCCAGCGTGCTGAAGCTCGAGCCTGACTTCAATGCGCTGCCAGCCACAACCCCGGCCGCAATTCGCAATCTGATCCAGCGATGCCTTACGAAAGATCCCAAACAGCGGCTCCAGGCGATTGGCGAGGCGCGGATCGTTTTAGCGAATCCACGCACCGCGGAAGCAGCGGCCGTTGTTTCCTCACCCAGACGAGCGTGGCTGTGGCCCGCCGTGGCGACGCTGCTGCTGGTGGTCTCCGCGGGGCTGGCGACTATCGTCCGGGAACACCTTCGCGAAGAGCCGCCAGGCGTAGTCAGATTCTCCTTTTCGCAGCCGGAGGGCGTCAGTTTCCTGCCACAGATCCCTGCGATGGCGGTCTCACCCGATGGACGCCGCGTCGTGTTTGAGGCTACTTCGAGCGGTAAGCGCCAACTGTGGGTACGTGATCTGGACAGCCCCTCCCTGCGGATGTTGGCAGACCTTAGCGGAACCCTCGGGATTCCATTTTGGGCGCCCGACAGCCAGCGGTTTGGCTTCTTTGATGGGACCAAGCTCAAAAAGGTCGACATCAACGGCGGTCCGGCCGTGACCATTGCCGACACGGGCTCGGAGAACCCGGGCAGCGGTTCGTGGAATCAGGAAGACGTAATTATTTTCAGCAATGTTGCACCGCGAAGACCACTGTTTCGGGTGCTCGCAGCCGGGGGTGCGTTTGGCAACTACAGTTGGCCCACTTCGGCATTTTAATTTGGCCCACCCTCGGGGTTGATGTTTGCGGCCAGGTTTCTTAGGGTTTCTGGCCGTATATATAAGGAGCCGTCGTCGGAGCTGTGGGAATGTGGAAAGCCCGCGGTTTTTGCGGGGTTTCCAAGGGCAGTGGAAAAGCCGGGAAGCCTGCTTTTGGCTTTCCGCCTTTTCCACGGACCGTCATTTCCATAGCTCTATTTCGTGTCCGGAAGTTTTTCTCCTTTCTTCCGCTTTTCGATCGTGCGGCGGAAACGGTAAGACTCCGAGCCGGTTTCCAGAATGTGCGCGCGATCCGTGATACGGTCCAGCAGGGCTTTGCACAGTCGGGCATTCGGGATGACTTGCGTCCATTCGGAGAATGGCAGGTTCGTAGTGAGAATGACGGCGGTCCTTTCGGCGCGCTCCGCAATCACCTGGAACAGGAACTCTGCTCCGACTTCCGCCAGCGGTACATATCCCACTTCGTCAATCGCAATCAGGTCGTAACGGCTCCAGCGCGCCATCACTCGCCGCAGTTGAAGCTGGTGTTTGGCTTCAACCAGTTCGTTTACCAGCGCTGCCGCCGTGGTGAATCGGACGCGCCTTTGCTGTCGGCACGCCGCGACGCAAAGACCGGTGAGTAAGTGAGTCTTTCCGGTGCCACATTCGCCGATGAACAGAACCGGTTCGGCGCGCTCAATGTACCCGCCGGCCGCCAGTTCCTGCATCTTCGCCGCCGAGATCATCGGCGACTGGCTGTAATCGAACTCCTCCAGCGTCTTCACTCGCGGCAAGTGGGCCTCCTTAATCCGCCGGCTGATCGTGTTCCGTTCCCGTTCTTCGCTCTCTGCCGATAACAGGGCTTCCAGATACCCGAGGTGTGTCTTCTTTTCCCGCACCGCCTGTTCCGCCAAAGTGCTGAACTGCGCGCCTATAGTCGGTACTCGCAGCGTTTTGCAATGCTGCCGGATGGTGGCATCCTGTAACTGAACAAGCTGCGGACTCACTGCCTGCCTCCCGCCATCAGCAACTGGTCATATTCATTCATCACCGGCAGTGGCCTCTGATATCGTTCCAGCGATCCGATGTCCATGGGCTCGCAAACCACACGCCGCAGGGTTTCCGCGTGCAGCAGATGCTCAACCGCCGCAGTGTCGCTGCACCCGGTAGCAGCGGCTGTTTCGATTGCCGTCCGCAATCGGTCCCGTCCATACTGCTTGCCGAGCTGGAGCAGACCGATCATCTGTTTGGTCCCACTCTGTTTGCCGTGCCGGGTCATCAGCGACTGCCAGATCTGATCGAAGCTCTCCGGCCAGAGGCCTGCCCGTCGCTGTTGTTCCAGTGGCCGCGATCCGGCCAGTGCGCCGGGTTTTCTGTACAACACATCCAGGTAATGTTCCAAATCGAGGATCTGCTGCTGCCGGCTGTAACTGCGCTCATGCCGGGCGATGCATCGGCCGTCATGCCAAAGCTCAACGACGCTTGCATAAGCCTTCGCATGCACCTGCGTGCCTGCTTTCAATGGAACCGAGTACGCATTCGTGAGAACCCGGGCGCATCCCAGACTGTTCACCGTCGGAAAACTGGTTTGCGCCAGATCCACGCCCTCCGACGCTACTGGCAGAAGATGCTCCCGCTCCACGATCATGTCGGCGCCGATCGTCTGCTCCCGTCCCGCGATCCGTCGATGTTCGTCCGCCTGACAGGCGGTGAGTAACTGGCGGTTCAACTCATGCAGGTCCACGGCCGTCGGGACCGGGACCCAGTGGTTGCGCCGGAAGTAGCCAACCTCGCCTTCCACGCCACCCTTCTCGTGGCCTTCACCGGGAGTACAGAACTCGCTCGCGTAACGCCAGTGCGACCGAAAGGCGATGAACCGGCTGGTTTCTTCACGCCGCTGGCCGCGCAGAATCTTCTTTACCGCCGAACTGAGATTGTCATATCGCAGCCGGTGGAAGACCCCGTTGTAGTAAGCGAAGGCCAGTTCGTGCGCCTCCAGAAATGCCTGCTGCGTGGCGTGAACAAAAGCGCAGTGAAAAGCCGCGCCGCTGGCCATACTCCGCATCGAAAAGACCTGCAGTTTCGTTCGTTCGCCGGCCAAATCTGCGAAAGCCTCGTACCAATCCACCTGCGCCTCGACGCCCCAGTTGTAACTCTGCGGAACGAAGGTCTCATGAGTCGTGATGCCGAGGGCGACCTTCCGCAGATGGACATATTGCCGAACCGTTCGCTCACAGATTCGGCACTCCGGCATCTCGGCCCTGATCCGCTCCCAGATCCGATGTGCAGTGTGACGCTGCTTTCGCGGCGCCTTCTTGTCCGCCTCCAGAATCTGATCTACAAACGCGACCGCCGCACTCATCTTCCAGCGTGGCCGCTCCACTTTCTTGCGCGGCGCGGGCAATGCACTGCCAATCGCCTCTCGCACCATTCGTCGATGCACGCTCAGCTTCTTTGCGACCCCGGCAATCGTGCCAATGCCGAACTCGTATTCTCTGCGGATCTGCTCGAACAACTCCACCTTTGATCTCCAATCCAACGAGTTCCTCCGCCTCGGGCTAACGCCCGAATCAGAGTACCCGTTCGTCTCAGAGGGTGGGCCAAATTAAACGCATACCGTTGTACTTGGTGACGAAGACGGATCCCGGAAAAAGTTGGTGTAGGTTGATGGCGGGCGCGGGGCCCGACAACTCACCGTAGTTGATCAGGCAACCCCGCGGCGCGAGCAGTTGAAGGCTGGTCTCGTAAGTCGGAGCGCCTATCGGGTCAAATACAGCGGCCACACCGCGACCTTCGGTGTAGGCCCTGACGGCGTCCCGCACATCTTCAGTAGTCCGGTCGATGACGTGGTTGGCGCCGGCAGCGCGAACCGCGTCCACACGCTTACCGCTGGCAATGCCGATGACATTGACTCCCTGATCGGCCAGAGTGCCCACAAGCATTCGACCTACCGCACCAGCGGCACCCCACACGACCGCTCGGCACCCATTCAGCGGCCAGACGCGAGCGAGGCCCCCGGCCGTGAGCCCGCCGACCGCCAGGCACGCACCGTCCTCAAAGCTGAGGCCGTCAGGAATGGGCACTAACATTGGAGCTGGGGCTGTGACAAAAGTCGCGCACGATCCGAGAACCGCTCCCCAGCACACCCGGGTGCCCACGGACATCCTTACCCCTGATCCGGTCGCCACGACGGTGCCCGATCCCTCTCCGCCCACCGCGTGTGGGAAAGGCAGGCGAACGGTGTAGTTGCCCGAACGAATCAAGGTTTCAGCGTGGTTAAGGCCGGCGGCCTCTACGCGCACGAGCACCTCCCCAGCTTTCAGCGGGGCCAATTCCTCAACGCCGACCTCAATAACCTCCGGACCGCCAGCGCGGAGCGCGCGAGCAACCCGCCGTTGAGCAATTAGGCTCATCATCAAGAACCATATCACCGGGCCCGAGGTGATAGGCCCGAACGTGAGGTCCGGTGCCGATCATAGCCAACAGGTCCGATTCGCCCGCCGCTGACGGCGTAGCGTTTAGTCAAGCGACAAGCTACGAGACAAGCGCCCGGTAGAGTGTCGAGCGCCCGACATTCAGAAGGTCGGCCACGTACTGGCGGGCTTCGCCTTTGTCGATCAGCTTCCGGGCGTGGGCGATCTGTTCAGGAGTTAGTTTCACTTTCCGGCCAAACTTCAGGCCTCGGCGCTGCGCGGCCTTCACTCCGGCGCGCGTGCGTTCTGAGATGAGGGACCGTTCCAGTTCAGCCAGAACCCCGATCATTTGCCACATGGCGCGGCCTGTCGGTGTAGCGGTGTCGATTGCCTCAGTGAGGGAATGGAATTTCACGCCACGGGCGCGGAGGTCGTCGAGCATCGCTATCAGGTCGCGCAGGCTCCGGCCCAACCGGTCGAGCTTCCACACGATGAGCGTGTCGCCGTGTTCCAGTTTCTTCAGGCAGCGGAGCAGGGCAGGGCGCTTTGTCGTGGCTCCGGATAATCCCTCATCTTTGAAAACGGTCTGGCATCCGGCTTTCTTCAGCGCTGCGAGCAGGGCGGGGTTCTGGTCGTCGGTCGAGACGCGGGCGTAGCCGTATTTCATCGCCCCATTTTGAACCTGATATTTGACACACGTCAACCCCGCTGTTTGCAGCCATTCCGGCGATGGTTCAAAACTTACCGGTTTTGAGACAAGCTCAGTTCTCCGAAGGCCTTTCGACATGATCGATGATCAGCACATTGACCGGTGCTGTGCCGGGCTGAAGTCTCAATCCGAGTTGGTCTGGCAAAGCGGAGAAGATCGAAGGCGCTGCGTCGGCTCCCGCCGAGACCCTACTTGCGGGCGTGAAATCGAGTTTGATGTCAACCATCCCCTCATGTCCCGTGCGGTCGATCACCGGTCGCCCCGCAACGAGACCGAGATAAATCGCCAGGGTTGTTGTCGTCATTCCAGTGCCTTCGAAATGTGTACCGTTAAGGCCATACGGCCTTCCACACCCTGTACCGTTAGGCAAGAAGGTCACCCCCGGCGAGGCCTGGACGCAGGACTTGGGGTCAGTAGCTTTCAGCTTCAGTCCTTTCTTGTCGGGTACCAGCAAATAGACAGGCTCTTCGTGGGCTTCCACATGAACCCTGAGCTGAAAGCGATCCGCCAGCATCATTTTCAGCATCTGATGGTAGAGTTCCTCGCTGTCCACTCGCTCCTCGGTTGTGGCTTCGATATCGTAG
Source organism: Terriglobia bacterium (assembly GCA_963709215.1). Taxonomy (GTDB): domain Bacteria; phylum Acidobacteriota; class Terriglobia; order Bryobacterales; family Bryobacteraceae; genus BOG-234. Next base: position 778,112 of record CAVPVO010000003.1, read on the forward strand.
CGCGCTCCGGCGGTCCCGATCCACTCTGGGCCGCCTTTCATGTGCCGAGGGTCGATCGGATAATACGCGAGGCTGAGAACGTCTTTGACGGTCACATTCGTGAATCTCAGTTTCCCGTGCTGAAGGGGCGGAGTCCCAGCGTCATTCGCGCCGGTAACATTTCTCTTAATCGAGATCACATCGAAACGGGTGTTGGGGGACGGAGATTGTCCGAACGCGACGAGCGGCTCAAGAATGAGGAAAGCCAGACATCCGATTGCTCTCGTGTACATTCAAGGTCAGCTTATCTCACCCTGTGTTCGTCGTGATCGAGATGCGAAAGTATTGCTTCCCGTGCGGGTTTCATCGTGTTGCACAAAGGACCCATTCCGAGACAGACGCCCGGCGTTGGATATCTTTTGGCTCGAAAGTAAACCCTTCCCGACAAGGCAGGGGGCGATAGCCGTTCAGGCGTGCCCTTTTGACGGGGATCTCAGGTCTGGAGCGCCATCAACGCCAAATATTTTCTAGATTCTGTTTAGCCTTATTAAACCAGCCATAGAGGCGAAAGCATCAGCTCGGAAGGTTTCCAGTTCGGAGTTTGAACATCATGCCCGGAGCGCGCGGGCCAATTTAATAGTGCCTTGTCGAATTTCTCGATCGGCAAAAGCGGCGAATCCGAGGACCAACCCGTTGAGGTCGCGGCGGCGAAGGGCGTAACGATCCAGTGGAATTGAAACGATCCCCGCGGCGGCAGCAAGGGCGTGGGCGTGTGTCGAGCTCATACCATTGGAAAGGCGAGCTGGAATGTTCATTCCCGCTTCGACGCGGGGAAGTTCGAGGAGTTCCCCCAGGTAGCGGCTTCCGTGCGTCTGAAACGAGCAGAGTCGGGCCGCGTAGAGTTCGCGCATGCGGCGAACATGTCTGCCAAAATGGCCCTCTACGATGAAGTCGCATAGGACGGCTTGACTGAGTCCTGGCGAATACCGGTCGGTTTGCCAACGGAGCTTGAGCACGCCCTCCACTAATGCGGGGGGCAAGGCGATATACCCGATTCGCAAAGACGGAAATAACACTTTATTGAAACTGCCAGTATAGATGACTGAATCGGCTCGATCAAGGCTCTGCAGGGCGGGGATCGGCTGGCCCGCAAAGCGAAACTCGCTGTCGTAATCGTCTTCAATCACATAGGCACAGCGCTTACGGGCCATCGAGAGAAGTGAGAGACGCCGCTCGACGGGCATGGTAGCGCCGAGCACGAATTGATGAGCCGGAGTAACGTAAGCGAGGCGCGCCGTCTTGCTCAAACGACCGGCGAGGTCAGGGTCGAAGCCGCCTCCATCGACCCTGACTGGAATGATACACGCGCCCGCTTGCCGGAAAGCATCGACGGCACCACTATAGCCCGGGTCTTCGACCCAAACATGATCGCCCGGCATTATGAGCAGGCGGGCGAGGAGATCGAGTGCCTGCTGAACGCCCGAGACGATGATGATTTCATCTGGTGAACGCGTGACCCCGCGCGAAGAACCAAGATAGGCGGCCACCGATTCCCGCAGCGGCCGGAAACCGGCGAGCTCACCGCGCGCCAGGATTGAAGTCGGAATCCGGCGAAGTCTTCGCGAGGACAGGCGTGCCCAGGTGGCTATGGGAAATTCGGAAAGGTCTGGAGCGATGGGATGAAAAGGCCGCGCCGGGCCAGGAGCCATAACTTCCTCGAACTCCGTACGTGGTGGTTGTGAAACTACCTTAGGCGGCCATTCCTTCGAAAGAGCAGGAGCCTTTGGGGAGATTCCCCCCAGCCAGTCCTCGGGAAGTTTGCTCTTGACGACGGTGCCGGAACCGAGCGCACTGGTGAGATATCCCTCTGATTGCAATTGCTCGTAAACTGTCACTGCGGTGCGGCGGCCGATTTTGTATTGAGCAGCGAAGGTCCGAGTCCCCGGCATGCGTACTCCGCGGGGCAGACGCTCTTCGAGAATGGCGCGCCGAAGCTCGTCGCAAAGCCAGCGTGATAGTGTGACGCCAGTTGGGCGAGCCCGCAGCGCGATCTCCACGGGCGAAAGTGGTCCCGTCAATCGGCGCATACTGGACCTTTACACGATACCACTCCAAAGGTAAATTGGATCAATGATGAGCCGCCGGGATCTCAACGCCCTTGCCGTAGCATTCGTCTCTGCTATCCATGTGGAGGGCCAGGCGCCCGGGCGCGCTCCTGCTAAAGAGCTGGCCAGACATGCATTGGGTGGAGCCGAGGCAGAGTTGGAGGCGATCCTGGTGGAGATAACCGCGGCGCCTGGAAGTCCTTCAGCAGTGCACCGGCATCCGGGTTTCGTGTTGGGCTACGTGTTGAACGGGGAGATGCAATTTGCCATAGATGGAGGAGAGCCGCAGATTGTTAAAACGGGCGGCACATTCTTTGAGCCGGCCGGCGCACGGCATACGACAGGCGGTAGCGCGAACCCCAATGCGCCAGTGACATTCCTCGCATTCATGGTGGTGCCAAAGGGAAGCCCTTTGACGTTGCCCGCCTGAAGAGGAGAACGAGTAGACCATGCAGGACCAGAAGTGGCAGACAGTATTCCTGAGACTGGGACTTGCGGTGGGATTCTTGTCCGCGGTTGCCGACCGATTGGGGATGTGGGGGCCGTATGGCGCCGCGAATGTCGCCTGGGGTGACATGAAGCATTTTCTGCCTTACGCAGCGAAACTAAATCCGTGGTTCCCAGCCGCAATAATCCCCCCGGTGGGATGGATAGCGACGATCGCAGAGCTTGCTCTTGGCATTCTGCTGCTGATCGGGTGGCACACGCGACGGGCAGCATGGTTAAGCGGGTGCCTTTTGCTGGCTTTCGCACTCGGGATGACGGCGGGGCCGGGAATCAAAACGGCCTTCAATGCATCCGTGTTTGCGGCATCCGGTGGTGCTTTTATGCTGGCAACCGCGCGCGGTTATGCATGGAGCGTCGACGAAGCGAGGAGCCGCGCGAGGCAGATCACCGGTCACCCGGTGCTCCATACCTAACCACAGGGATACTTACCATCGAAAACGAAATGAAAAGCTGGAGAATGAAATGAAAAAAAAGCTCATCCGCAGCCTCACAATGTTCGCTTTGGCGTGCGGCGTTGCCAGCGCCAATTCTGCTTTTGCCGAAAGCGATCTCTGTACGCAGCCGGCGGTCAGTTCCCTGACGCAACCGCAACCAGCGAACATCGAGGGCGCCGCGGCGTACGTTTATAAATCGATCGAGGGTATCGACTTGCGTCTTCATGTATTCACGCCAACGAACCGCACGTCTGCGAAACTGCCAGCTGTCGTGTTTTTCTTCGGCGGCGGGTGGATGTGGGGTAACGTCACGGAATCCCTCCCGCAGGCAAAATATCTCTCAGGTCGGGGCATGATTTCGATCCTTGCCGATTACAGGGTCTATTGCCGGAACAAGGCAGACGTGACCGAGGAGATGGCGGACGCAAAGTCGGCTATCCGCTGGGTGCGCTCGCATGCACGTGAATTAGGTGTTGATCCCGACCGAATCGTGGCGAGCGGCGGTTCCTCGGGAGGACATCTCGCACTGAGTACGGCCGCCTTCGATAATTTCGACGACCCGAGCGATGACCGGGCGGTGAGTTCAAAGCCTGATGCCCTGGTACTTTTTCTTTCCATGCGTGGACGCAACCACCGATGATGAGAGGCAGTATTCAAGCTATGCTCTCGGCAGTCACGGAAAGGATGTTTCGCCGCTGTATCACATTGGCAAGGGCCTGCCCCCCATGGTCATTCTTCAGGGGACTGCCGACCCGCTTTACTCCAGCGTCAGCCGGTTTTGTCGTGAAAGTAAGACGTTGGGAAATAGTTGCGAATTCTTTCAGTATGAAGGCGCGCCCCACGGATTTTACAGGCCCACGGCGAACGAGGGGAGATGGTACTGGCCGGCGCTATTGGAAACCGATGGCTTCCTGACCAGGCTTGGGTATCTTCCCGGCCCCTCGCCAGCCGCGTTGCCGGAACCGGTGCGATGATCGGGCACCTGGCGGTTCCCAAATTCCATCTTTATATTCCGGCTTGAGCTGGGGGGGCTTACTCGAAAGGAATGTCCACCTCGACAAAGCTGCCGGGTGTGGCCGCGTTAACAGCGGCGGCGATTTTGTCGAGATGCAGCCTCACAAGCGGCCATTGCTGGTTGCCGAGAACGACGAGCGCGACTTCCGGCCTGTAAGGTTCTGCTGGTACTGGATATTCTTGTCGGTGCTCAGAAGCACTTCGTACCCCGCTTCCTCGGCCCTTTGAATCAGTTCGCCGTTTTCCAGCTCGTGCCAGCCAATCCGCCGCGCAAAGGCACCTCGTCGCCCGCGAGAATACGCGCAATCGGGTTCAGGGTGCCGTTGTCGAACAGGATTTTCATCAGCCGAACGCGGGCGCTTTCGCAAGGCTCTGGCTGGCGAAGTGCAGCACGGCTTTAACTTCCTCTCGCGTCACGTCGAAAACCTCCGTGATCTCTTCAACCGACATGCCGGCCTCAAGTTCTCGAAAATCGCCGCGACCGGCATCCGCGGGTCCACGAAACACCCACGCGCCGCTGACCTTGCCGGGGATGCTCTCCACGGCGGGGCATTGTGACCAATCGAGAGCTTGCCATGATCTGCGCTCCTTTCTTTCAGGTTATCGTGAAACGCTGCATTTTACGCTGCGCCGCTGAGTTTGTCACTGTCTGGCGCAACGCGGGCCCGGCTGAGAACGCGCACCCGCACAACGACCAGTTGTGGAACATGGGGCAAATTAATTCACACGCTCCGGTTATGGCCTAGCGCCGTCTCGCCGTGAATTTTCCCGGACATTCGTCCTAGATAGGGCGCTTAGCGCCGTTCGCTCTCCTTCGCATACGCGGTACAGGCGGCTGGGCTCGCGAACGACGTGCCGTCGGCGTGCGCGAAGTGCTTCCATCTAATTGCGTTGCAGTCGAATTCGCTTAATGGGACAGTGCGTGCGGGAGTCAGATCGTAAGTCTGAGTTTTGCCCCCTGAACCAGGCCGAGGCCTCTGGTGAACCATGCGTTAACAGACGTCCCCGACCCCGCGCGTGTGGTCATGAGGAACGTCGTCGCACCCGGTGCGAAGCGCCGTCCTCTTGGACAAGGGCACGTTGACCAGAGGAAATATTTCACGTTCAGCGGCTCCATCCGCCGCGGCCGCGATCGCGCTGCCGGCGGCGATCCTCCTGTTCCCGCGCCTGTAATCTCTGCCGCCAAGCCTGCTCCTCCCGCTCAAACACTTTCTGAAAATGCTGCGGGTTGTCCTCGATGACCTTTAAAGCCTGCCTCGCTTCCTGAATGGATTCGGCCTGCCGCTCCAGCTGCTGTTCGTATTCGGGACGCTTCTGCAGCCACCCCCTCTCCAGTTGCCCCAGCCTCTTCTCGCTGCCTGCAGGAATCGTACGCTCTTCGCGTGTTCCTGTTCCAGCCACTTGAGATCGTGCCGCTTCTGCTTGAGCCCGGTCCGGAAGACGGGAGACTGTACCGGATGCTCGCGATGCCACCCCTCGACCGCCTGGGCGCTCTTCTCCACCTGTTCGGTTTCCCACTGGATCGTGTTGCGCGTCTCGCGCCACGCTTTGGCGTCCGGATCCCACGGGTCTTTCTCCCAGATCGCTCTGGCGTATTCGATCTGTGGAATCTCCCGGGCGGCGGTCGCGCGCCAGCGATCGAGGACGACTTGCTGCGCCCGCTGGCTCATGCCCTGAAAAACCGACTCGACCTTAACGATAAGTTCCTTTTGGGCGGCGGCGCGGTTCTCACGAATTTCCCGGTCAACGCGTCTGGCGAACTGGTCGCGCAACTCTCCGATGTCGATGACGGCCGCCAGGCGCTGCGCGTTTTCAGCCTTGACCTCGCGGAGCTGGTGGCCGCGATCGGAGGCAATGCCGCGGCGCTCCATCTGAATCACCTTCCAGCCGAGTTTTACCTGCGGCGCCCGGTCCAGTGTGACGACTTTGGCCTGCTGATTTGTTGGATGGCCTCTTCGCGCTGCGCGGCGAGCGAGCGATGATCGACCCGTTCTGTGCTCTGCGCTTCTTTGAGTTGCCGGTTGACCTGCTCGGCCCACATCTGCCGGACCGCCTCGATTTCGATCCGCGCCGGCGCAAGGCCGCGGGAAAGGCGCTTCGCGTCGGAAAGCTCGATGTCGGATTTTTCGCCGAAGGCGCCGGCGGAAACTTGCGGGTGGTGGCGAGGAGATGCGCGTGGAAGTTGCGCTGGTCGCCTTCGCGATCGGGCGCATGCAGCGCCACGTCTACCGCGCAGCCGTATTTGCCTGCCAGCTCGCCGGCAAAGCGCAAAGCCAGATCCCGCCGCTGGTTCGGGTCAACCCGGCCGGCAACGCCACTTCCCACTCCCGGGCCGTGCGGCCGTCTTTGCGTTTCTCCGCCATCTCGGCGGCGTTCCATAATTCCGCTCGGGTCCATGCCCCTGCACCCTCCGGCAGGACCAGCTCGGAGTGGAGAACGCCGGAACGGCGCGTGTAATCATGCTCGAGACCCTGGCGCGCATCGGTCAGGCAGTCGCCTGCCCGGTAAGCGGCGGCCGCCACCGCGCTCCGGCCGGAGCTGCGCGCGAGCGGCTTGGTCGAGCAATGATAGATCGCCATAAAAGCGAACTACCCACGCGCCTTTCCCGCCGCCACCCCTTTTTCTCGCCAGCCAGGGCGGCGGGGCGCGGTTCGCGTTCGCGCCCCCAAGGCGCGAACGGCCGATCTGTAGAAGATCGGCGGGTTGCCCGCGAGGGCCGACGAAGCTGGGTCGCAGGGACGGCCGTCCCCACGCACGGGACTTGCGGAGGCGAGCGTCAGCGAACCGAGCAAGTCGTAAGTGCGCACTTGCTCTCGCTCGTGCTGCCGCCGCTCCCTTGCGCTGCTCATGCTCCGATGATATGATTCGGGCGGCGGCAAAAGCAAGCCAGCCTCGCTGCGCTTGGCTTGGGACGCCGCCTGGAAAAAACGCACTATGCCACGCACCACCCCCACAACCGAAGAAAGCACCTCGCAGGAACAAACCGGCCGCACAACTCGAACCATCGAACAGCAGATCGCCGAAGCCGAGGCCCGCCTCGCCCGCCTCCCCGCACCCAAAGCCGCCAGCTCGAAAACGGCCAGAAAATTATTCTGGGCGGGATGGTGCTGGCCGCCGCTCGGCATGACCCGAGAATCCGCTCCTGGGTCATCAAAGAAGCCGACAAAGCCGTCACCCGCGACATCGATAAAAAACGCCTCCAGCCGCTCTTAGATGAGCTGCTGGCCATGGGCGATCAGAAGCATTCCCCCGGGCAATTCTGAACGGGAGCAGACGGACGCCGGGAACCCGGCATGAGCAACACAGGCCAACCCGCGCACGCGTGTGAAGGATGCCGCTGAACTTTGAGCCTCGCCTCGATATCCTGCCCGCCTCGCAGCAGCTCCTGTGGCCCGAACTCGACCGCGTGCCGGAGGACTTCGTGCTCTACGGCGGTACCGGTCTCGCCCTGCAGCTCGGGCATCGCGCTTCCGAAGACTTCGATTTCTTTTCTTCCTCAGGCTTCGATCCGGATCGCCTGCGCTCCCGTTTGCCTTTCCTGAAGGATCTGGATCTGGCAGACCCGGAAGTCTGGGTACATCGCAAGCGCGACAATCTGGAGGCCTTCGTCCATCGCGCGGGCGGCGTGGTCAAAGTGGCTTTCTTCGGTGGACTCGACACGCTCCAGCGGGTGGAAAACCCGAGCCGTGCCATGGGTTCGCGCGTGCAGGTGGCATCGCTGGTGGATCTGGCGGGAATGAAAATGCGCGTCATCCAGGTGCGGGGAAGCTGGAAGGATTACGTGGATATCCATGCGCTCGCCTCTCACGGGATCGATGTACCCACAGGTCTGGCGGCGGCACGAGCCATCGACCGCACCTTCGACCCGCTGATCAGTCTGCGGGCGCTGCAGTTTTATGGCGACGGGACGCTCGATCAGGTGCCGCCCGCCATACAGCGGGATCTGACGCGCTGGGCGCAGGCGGCGGAACCGGCTAAATTGCCAGCGCTTTCCTCACGGCGCGGTCTGAGTCCGGGAGGACGGGAGCGATGACACTGGCAAGTCCGTATCCGCCGGAGCTGGTGCGAGTGGCAAGGAAAGTGGTCTGGTTCGATGTGCCGGAGCGGACGCTGACGGATCTGAGAACATTTCTGGCGCACCTGATGGTCTACGGCTCGGCGGCCGACGTGGAGATAGTCGAGCAATACGTGCCGGCGGCGGAATTCCGGAAGGTGCTGGAGAAAGCGCCCGCAGGGGTGTTTACGCAGGATGTCTGGAGGCGCTGGCATGAGCTGTTGGGAATGCCAGTGCCGCCGCTGCCCCGGCGCCGCTTTCCGGACGGTTCGCTGGGGCCGGAAGCGGGAGGGTTCTTCGGACGGTGAACAGCGCGGCCTGAGTCACAAGGGAATCATGGAGCGTCGGCGCTCTCCCGTCGCTTTGGGTTCAGGTTTTCGGTTTCAGCATCTCACGGAAGAAGACGGCCAATCCGAGCCGGTCAAGCTCATGGTTCGCCACCCGGATCATCGCTTCGTAGGTCGCCAGTTCCGGCAAAGGGCTGGTATCGACGCCGTTGATTTCGAGAAAGTCCAAAGCCGCCTGGACCGCCGTGCGTTTGTTGCCGTCAAAATACGCCTGGCTCTCGGCGAGATGGTAGGCGTAGGCAGCGGCGATTTCGTAGAGATCGCCGTCACCGTAAAAATACACGTTCTGCGGTTGCGCTATGGCCGATTCCAGCCCGTTTTCGTTGCGAATGCCGTGCAATCCGCCCCACGCTTCGAGCTGGTCCCGGTGGATCGCGTCGATATGCTCTCGACTGAGAAAGAAAGGCTCTTGTTCCAAGGGGGAAAACGTTGCTGCGGGTCAGCCTATTTGGCGAGACGGCGAAACAGGCCGGCGTGCAGGGTGCTGGTCTTTGTCTGAGCTTTTTTAAACTGCTCATCGGTGGCGTAACGGATGCCGCGGGCCTGGGTTCCTTTGACGCGCGGCTCTCCGCTCTCCGGCGCAGACGGCACTGGCGAAACGGCCTTCGGTTCCCGGGTTAACTCTTTTTCCACATCCACCCTCAATTTCCAGTGTACCGGATCTGCGCCCAATACACCCACTATGCCCTCACCTTGAACGACTCCAGCAAATCACAGGTCTGGCGGCGATTTTACCGGCTCGGCTCGGCGGGCGATGGCTGCAGCCGCGTTCGCCGCAGTTGTGGTCGCGTAGCCTTCGCCGTTCTCCTGCGCCTTCGTGCTCTCCTCCATCAGGCGGGCGGCCGTGTCCTCGGGGCCGTGGCCCCAATCAATCGCCATCATGCACCATGTGAAATCCGCCCGGCTGATATCCGGGCGCTCGCCTGATGCACGGGCGGGGCGTTCTGAACGCATAGCGCATAGCTCGGCCACCTCCGGGCCTTCCCTGCCCTGCCGGGCTGAGAAACACGATTAGAAACACGGCGGGGGGCTTCCTCTGCGGGGCAACAAGCCCGGCGCTTTCCAGCTCGCCGGCAGTCGTAATCTTTGCCGGCAATCGCTTCGGTGATTTCAACCAACGGAAAGGCCGGCGCGTACTTGGTTTTGAAATTCAGGCTTCCACTGATCCGGGTGGCGCCGCTGGCTGACGGATCGGCTCCGGCGCCCTTGCGAAGTCGCCGGGCAAAATCCGGGGGCGCATCCTTCACGGCAACCCACGCCTGAAAGTTTCCGGGGGACGTGCAAAGCACCATGAACGCATGACGCGCGATCGCGGCGGCCGCCTCGGCCGGCAAATCGTCAAGCTGTACCAAAGTCGCCGTTGTCGATCGCGGGCGAATGATGAAATTCTGCCGTGCTCGAGTCGCCCGCTCGAGCAGCGGGCCGATGCTGGCGCGGAGCTGGTCGACTCCGCGGTTCGCCTGAAACCCTCGCGGGATTTTGTCGCCTTTAATATCGGTCATGGTCACGTCGAACGCACGGACTCCCACGCTTGCGAAAGCGTCCAACATGTCGAGTGCCTTCCGGTCGTCCACTATGCCCCCCCCGTGTTTCTAATTGACGAGTTGCAACACGTGAACGATCAGTTCTGAGCGACAGCATACGAATTGCCACTAAAGAAATAGTTGCGTGGCCCGAAGGGCCGCGCTCCGCTTCCCTGCCCGCGTAGCGGGCTTAAAAAGTTCCACGCCGTTAGGCGTGTCCTTATGGCCGCGTTAGCGGCCCGGTGTTTTCGTTCTGCTTGCGACATATCCACAGGGCGAAGCAGACGACTACTTGGACTTACATGTACTAACTATATGTATGTGGGGTGTTTCAGCGTCACTCAGTGGTGTTTCAGCGTCATGTTCAGGAGCCGTGGGGCGTTTCAGCGTCTTAAGTTGATAATATTGGCCTATGAGGGCGTTTCAGCGTAAGATTCTGGAGCGTGGGGCGTTTCAGCGTGCATAACTTAAACGATTCACAGGCTTCTGAACAAGCCCCCTGGACCGCAATGCTTTTAGGGCTGATCGATGGCGGACATGGCCGGATTTCGAGACAACCCTCCGGGGTTCCGAAATCAAGGCCGGCCAGCCAGTTTTAATTTCTTCAGCTCTCTGACATGTTTTTTCGAAATCGTGCACCGTGAATTTGTCGCCCGCCTTTTCGGGGCTTGAGCCGAACTGCGCGTAATCCGTTCCCACGACAGCCGCTCTGGCTTCTTGCCTTGGCTGTACAGCGAAATCTTGTACGAAATCCACATATATAGATCGAGCCCAAGTGAGGAGCGGCGCATTTCTTTAGAATCCGCATATCGAGCGGGATCGGGTGAGCGATGATCTCATTGAAGAACGCCTCGCCAAGATGAATGCGGCTTTGCCAGAGCGATCTTGCTCCGGCGAGCGGTAGTCCCACCAAAGCCCCGTGCGATCGGCTACGGCCGAAGACCCGTCGTTTATGGCCCGGCGTTCATAAATCAATTGCGCCGTCGCATTAAAAAGCCGGTCAATCTGATTTTTGAGACGCGTGCGGTCGCCACGATCCCCACCGCTGTTTGAGGATGCCGAGCTGGCGATGAACGACAGGAGGGAACTGCCGAGAATCCAATCGTTTTTCGGCCCGACAGCCTCCGTCGAAACCCATGCGAGCAACAGCCGCGGCATATTGCCAAACGGTAATTTGTTATCCCCGCCCGCGATCATCACGAGCTTATAGGGGCCGTTCTGGCGTTTGTACTGAAGCGGCTTCCGGGGTCGGTGCGCGGCAAGGAACACAAGGTAAGCAGACGGGCCATGAAGCCCATGTCGGTATTGGGCTTCCCCCATTCCGCAAGGGCTTGGATCTGAGTTACAGGCGGTGAAGTGAGACCTGCCCTGCTTCGTGAGCGCCTTGCTCTCGTCTATCTGCTTGATGACAGGAACCAATGCCTCCATGCCCGGCAGGATCTCGCTTGTGGGCATGAACCCGCCTCGGTCTTCCCTGCCCTTCTCGGCCCGGCCACGCTTAGTATCCTCTAGAGGCGCGATTTCCCGCAGGTCATGTTTGGCAAAAAGATCGTTAAGTCCTTCCGCCAGTAACCGCTGGATGGTCGTCTCGCGCTCTGCGGCCAATAGCCGGAGCTGCTTTTCACCGCTCTGGGGAAAGTAGCCGGTGACATTGGATTTGCTGGCCCTGCCCGGTCGGAAGTGAGGGTTTGACTCAGGGCTGGCTGCCGCATTCGCCGACGCCGCCAGGGGCCGGTTGCGCTGGGGGCTCAGACTGGCGGACTGGTCTGGGCGCGGCTTTCGCGCTAGCGCTCATTGCTTGCCGCAAGTCGGCTGTCTTCGCCATTGTTCACTCCTTTAATGGTTGTATTCTTTATGAGTTTACACACAAACTTATAAACCTGTTTGATCTCTTCCGCCGTTTTCCCATTCGGATCCTATTCTTGGGCGGTCAAGCCAACGCCCTGCATCACTATAGGCGGCGCGTAGCCAAGACGGCGGGACAAACGGCTGTGCCCTAGCCCTTAATTACCTCTGCGGCTCGGTTGCCTTCAGGGCAGAAGGCACCCCGTTTAAGATGGCGGCTACCCGCGGCTTCCCGCATGGTGAATAAGCTCTAGCGTCGTCGAGACGGTATCAAGATCGAAAATCGCGGGTCTGCAAGTGATCAAAATCAGATGCGCCGCCTTGGCGGCCGCCATCGCCGCTTGTTCCGCGCGGGGGGGCGTGTCGATCACGACGAATTGCGCCCCGGTAACTCCTGCGCAGATTTCAAGATTTGGGGCATTATGGGCTGCGCTGAAACGATAACTGGAGCATCTTCGCGTCGCCGGTCGCCCCAGTTGCAGGCGGTCGCCTGTGGGTCGAGATCGATCAGGGCCGCAGTTCTGCCGGCGCGTTGGGCTGCAACAGCCAAAGAGAGCGCGACCGTGGTTTTCCCGACGCCGCCTTTTTGGGCAATGACCGCGATTACGTCCATGGTTTACACTTTTTAGAGTTTATGAGTTTACACATTTGCAGGTTTGCCAGACAACCAGTGATCTCTTAAAGTATCGCGCCTGGGAAGCTTGGCGTGGTCCAGGCGGGAATGGGATATCCACACCGGCCGGCAGAGCAGGGAAGCGGCGCTGATCACCGGACATAAAGGAGGTTATGTCTGGCTATTTCAATGCGGCCTCTGCCGCCCAAGTAAACGCTGCGCGACAACACGGCCCTTAGCGTTAAGGCTTCAACGGAGGTCAATCCGCAAAATGCGACATTTCGTCAACTTAGGTTCGTAAACGCCGTGCAGTGATCGTGGGGTTTGTCGCCCCAGAGCGAGGGGCTGTCGCTTCAAACTGAGATCAGGTTGTCGATTGGTCACCTCTGGACTGGAATCCCACGTTTCCACACCGCGACGATATTCCGGGTATCGAGGATATTCTTCGTTGGATCGCCTTGCACGAGTAGCAAATCTGCTCGCTTACCGGGGAGAATTCTCCCGCGATCCGTCAGTCGAAAGGCCGCTGCTGGAGCTGACGTAGCGGCTATAAGAGCCTGGGTTGGCGACAGTCCGTCGTCGACAAGCAATTTGAGTTCGCTATGTACGGAGGCCCCGTACGTGGCACCTGGAGCGGGGGTATCCGTTCCTGTAAGTAGAGCAACCCCTGCCTTCGTAGCTCGCGGACGGCTTCATCGGCTCCCCGACACAAGTGATTTGCCGAAGGATCGGGCTTGGGCATGCTCATGGACGCGGTCCATTCCTTGCTGATGAACGGGCCGAGACGCGCATCGGCAAGAATGGCAGGACCCGGCGACCTGCCGCAATTGAGGTAAAGAGTGGAGAGGGTCGGGACGACGAATGCGTGATGACTTGCCACAAGACTGGCGAAGTCTGCCGACACCGAATCGCCTAGAAATAAAAGGGCCAATCCATCGGCACCCGACTCAATTGCATCGCGTGCCTGTTGTTCAGAAAGAACGTGAACTACGGCCAATTTCCGCGTTTGTGCGCGCTGAACTAGCGCCCGCATAGTCGGATTGTCCAGCATCGGAACGCGGGCATGAGTCCACGGCCAGGTGCTCCCGTCATCATGAATGATCTTAATGTAGTCCGCCCCTTCGGCAATACGAGCGTTGACGAAGGCTTCAGCTTGATCGGGACCTGTCAGAGTTGGAAACGGCGGACCGCCCATCTGCGACGGGTGTCCGCCGGGAACGGTCGCTGGGCTGCCTGCGGTACGTAGGTCGGCTAGGCTCGGACGATCTTCGATTTCGATCTTCTTAACGGCCTTGAGCCGTTGGTCGCCGATGGTAGACATGTCAAGCTGCGTCGTGACGCCCAGCAGCAAGGCTTGATGAGCGGCTCCTTCCACATCATCAGGCATGTGGACATGAGCATCGATGAGGCCTGGGAGTAGCGTCCGGCCACTGCCGTCGATGTCTCAGCGTTAGGCTCTGTTAATGCGGGTCCTCCAATACGACTTTATCCTGCCGTTGTCGAGCAATACGCTCGGCGTTCCCGAAGGTCTTGCCGTCGAAAACACGGACGTTACGAATCAGCTGCATCCGTGGTGTTTGCGAGAAGGCTCAAGCAAGGCATAATGACACGCCGAGAACTGCGCAAAGTCTGTTTAGGCGCACATCAAGTCTCCTCAGCGACAGTAGACGTCCGCAATCCGGATCCGTTAGCCCCGCCACGGCGATTTTGATCGGATACTTCGTAAAGCACCTATTTCGACTTCCAGAGCTCTCTGGTGTGTCAACTGATTGCCTCAGAGAAGTGACCCCTGGACGTTTAGCGCAGCGTGAAGCTATCGGCATCACGAGGCCGGAAAACGCGCACGGCTGACATCTTCGTCGAACGCGCTGACCGCGATTGCGACGTGGTAGCATCCAGAAAATTCCGCTGGCAGGGCAAACTCGCACTTCGCGACGAGGCAGGGGGCACACTATATTTCGCCCGCTCAAAGGTGTTAATTTTTAAGCAGGCTTATGAAAAACCTTGTCTTCGCTGTCCTGCTCGCCTTGCCGGTCGCGGCGCAGTCCCCACGTGGCGAAATCGAGGCCCACTGGATGATGGATAATGCGTTCTGGTTCGTCCAAGATGGGCAGATGTGGAAATATGACCCGATCACGATGAGGAGAATTCGGCTCGAACAGGCGCCCGAGCCGGATCATCCAGTCGGACGTGTCGTGAATAACGCAGAAATAGTGGGACCACCTCCAGCCCGTGAAACTATGTCACCCGACGGCAAATGGTTCGTCGGAGGCAGAGACGGAAATCTCTACCGACGTCCCATCACGGAGGACCGCGCCGACCCGCTCACCGTCGACGGGACGCCGGACAACGGGTGGGACTTCGCCTGGGATGCTCTACCGGTCTGGTCGCCCAACAGTCGTTTTCTGGTAGCCCGCCGTACAGACCGGCGCAACAGCCAGTCTTCAAAGTATCCAGTCATGCATTGGCTGAAGGAACCGACGGAAGTCGAATGGGTATCTCTTGGCCGCAGCGGTTTGATCTCACGGTACGAGTTCATTGACATGTCATCGGGCAAGGCAGTCCCTATCGACGCCGGGTCCGGAATCGTTCGGGTTTGGGCCTGGCGTCCCGACAGTTCAGAACTCCTCATCAGCCGAACGAACGGCAGCCAAATCGACGTGCTCGCTGCAAGTCCTGCGACGGGCGGCGCACGACTGCTCTTCACCGAACGCAGCCAAACGTTTCTTGACGTAACGCTCACACTGCCCAACGCCACCGCTCTGACGCCGCTTCCCGACGGCTCCGGTTTCCTTTGGCTCTCCGAACGTGACGGATGGAATCGAATCTATCGTTATGATTACAGCGGCGCACTTGTGGGAAGCTTGTCGGAAAGGTCAGCCTCCCGTGGAACGGGTCGTCAAAGTATCCAACGGATGGGTCTACTTCACCGCCCGCTCTATAAGAAGGACGCCCCTACGATATTCACCTCTGGCGTGCGAGCCTTGGCGGCGGAAAACCCAAACGACTTACTGTCGAGCCGGGCCAGCACGATATTCCGAGCTACGACTCGTACCTGGGAGCACGGGGAGCCGGAATTCAGTTTTCGCCGTCAGGGCGCTTCTTTCTCGACACGCACTCCGACATCAACCGTCCGACGGAGACTGACTTACGTCGCGCCGACGGCCGCCTCATTGAAGTGCTCTCGAAAGGCGTTCCTTCCGAAGGCGTACCTGCAGAGGACTTCCAGGTGAAGGCCGCCGACGGTGCCACTGAACTTTACGGTGTGATCTACAGACCCGATAACTTCGATCCGGGCAAGAGCTATCCTGTGCTCGACTTCCTGTACGCGGGACCGCAGATGACGCGGGTTCCCCGCCTTTTCGGCACAGACGCGCGGGAACGAGCTCTCGCCAATTTGGGCATGATCACAGTCGTGCTGGACGCCCGCGGCACCCCTGGCCGAGGCAAGGCCTTTCAGGACGTGGTCTACCGCAATGTCGGCCGCAACGAGATCGCGGACCATGTCGCAGCGTTGCGACAGCTCGCCACCAAATACTCCTGGATCGACGCGAATCGCGCGGCAGTTCTCGGCGGCTCCCTGGGCGGTTACTTCGCTGTACGCGCGATGCTGCAGGCCCCCGATTTCTTTAAGGTTGGCATCGCAATGGCGCCCGGCGACCCGGAGGACCTGCGTCTCTGGATGGGCACTCCCGGCGACAACAAAGAGGGGTACGAGTTTGCCTCCAATCTGCCCCTCGCCTCCAACCTCAAGGGTCATCTCTTGTTGATCCACGGCACCTCGGATCTAAACGCCAAACTTGCCTCTACCATCCGCCTGATCGACGCGCTCGTGCGGGCCAACAAGCCGTACGACCTGATCCTCATGCCTGAGCAGGATCATCGCGCACAGGGTTCGCCCTATGTATTCGACGCGATCAAGCGGTATCTGACGGAACACCTGGACTTGGGGAAAACCATGCAGCGCGCCGGACTCGACTACGTCTGGATACCGCCGGGGACATTCGTTATGGGCTGCTCGCGCGACGACAAAGAATGTTTCCAATGGGAGGAAGCATCCCATCCGATCGTGATCGCCAAAGGCTTTTGGATCGGGAAAACAGAGGTGACGCAGGAAGCGTGGCAGCGAGTAATGGGAACCAATCCCAGCCGTTACCGCGATCCCGCCTTCCCCGTCGATCAGGTTAGCTGGTTCGACGCCGGCGCCTATTGCGGAAAGATTGGCATGCGCCTGCCCACTGCGCAGGAATGGGAGTACGCCGCACGCGCCGGAAGCACCGCTGGACGCTATGGAGAGGTGGCCGCTATCGCCTGGTTCGATGGCAACAGCAGCGACTCCACTCATGCGGTGGCTCTCAAGCTGCCCAACGGATTCGGCCTTCACGACATGCTGGGTAACGTTTGGGAATGGGTACAGGACGACTACACAGCGTCAGATCACGCCATGAAAACCTTGCGGGGCGGGTCCTTTTTCAATCTAGCCCGCGAGGTTCGCGCTTCCAGCTTTCTCTGGGCGGCCCCGGACACTGCCCACCGCAACATGGGCGTGCGATGCGCAGGGTCTCAATGATCGTCGGTACGCTCGTTCTTCCCAATCCTGCCTGACGGCGTATTAGCGATCTGGAAATTCGCTGCCGACTGGTGGCTGGCCAGCCCGGCACTTTGCGAGAAGGCGAGAAATGAACTGCTGTGGGTCTTCAGAGACACCGACTACTCGTTGGGAAAAACGAGCACCTTGCCGTGAGAACCGGACTCCAGCACCCGGTAGGCGTCTGCGACGTGGTCGAGTGGGAACCGGCCGGCGATATCGCTGATTACAGCGGGGCGTTTCGCGGCAATTCGCCAGTCCCCGTCACTGATCTCGACAACGCTCGCGGTGAAACCTCGCACTGGGCGCCGTGGTTCCTGCCCGATGGCCGGCATTTTCTGTACCTCGCCCGTTCCGCCAAGCCGGAGACGAGTGGCGTTTATATAGGTGATCTCGCGTCCAAAGCCCGCAAACAGGTGGTCGCCTTCGCCACCCGGGCGATCTATGTGAATCCCGGCTACCTACTGTTTGTCCGCGAGCGGACATTGATGGCGCAGCGCTTCGATACAGCCAGCCTCCAAACCACCGCGGACGCTTTTCCAGTGGTCGAACAGGTACACGTCTTCACGCCCCCGGATCCGGACCGGCCGACGTTGGGCTACTTTTCGGCCTCGCAAAACGGCGTTCTTATGTATACCTCGGGCGTCAACCTCCCCAACGTCCAGCTCTCCTGGTTTGACCGCGCGGGGAAAAAGCTTGACAGCGTGGGCGCCCCCGGGCAACTTCTGTGGTTTTCATTATCGCCGGACGGCGGCAGGCTGGCGCTCGCGCGCCCAGGCGACTCCCCAAATGCTTCCGAGGACATATGGGTACGCGATCTGACAAGGGGCTCCGAATCGCGCCTGACTTCCGCGGGTGACAATGGATTCCCCGTATGGTCTGCGGATGGCACGCGACTCTTCTTCGTCAGAAGCGAGGACAGAAAATTCAGGATCTACGCAAGAGACGCCAATGGAACAGGAACAGACGAGTCGTTGAGTGCCGACTTCCAGTTGCCAATGGATGCCTCTCGCGACGGCCGGTACCTGGTTACGATGAATCCCGGCCCGGGCCGGGCAAACGGTCGCGGGATTTGGGTGCTGCCGCTGTTTGGTGATCGCAAGCCGTTCCCCTACATGGCTGCGGGATTTCAGGAAACGTACCCCAGGTTGTCTCCGGACGGCCGCTGGCTGGCGTATCAGTCGAATGAGTCGAACCGCGATGAAGTCTATGTCGTCAGCTTTCCGCAGAAGGGCGGCAAGTGGCTGATCTCGACTCGCGGGGGAATCAGGCCGGTCTGGAGCCGTGATGGACATGAGTTGTACTATTACAGCGCGGACGGTAAGATCATGGCCGTGCCGATTACGCCCGGCGCCCACTTCCAGTTCGATGTGCCCAAGCCATTATTTGATGTGCGTCTCGCGACCGCTACCGTTAGCTTCGATGTCAGCAGGGACGGGCGCTTTCTGCTGCCGGTGCTCATGCCGCAGCAAGACTCAGCGCTCATGAACGTGGTGCTGAACTGGTCTCGCACGCTTAAAGGAAATTGATCGAGGCATTGTGGTGCCGGTCCTCAATTCAGTGGTTGTGCAGGCCGATGATCGGCCTCGCGGTTCATCTCACGGACGAGCCATGCCTTGGCCAGGCTCCAGTCCCGATGAACGGTTTGGGGTGCGACGCCGAGCACCGCTGCGCTCTCTTCGGCTGTCAGGCCTCCGAAAAACCGCATCTCGACCACCTTTGCTTTGCGCGCGTCAAACTCAGCCAGGGCGTCGAGAGCCCGATCCAGAAGCATAATATCCAGATCCAGTTCCGGGCAGACAGCGAGGTCGTCCGTGAGATCGACGCGCGCCGGCCGAGGCCGCGACCTGGCATAATCGACGAGAATGCGGCGCATGATTCGTGCACCGACCGCCAGGAAATGCGCGCGGTCTTTCCATTCCACGTGCCGAATGTTGACCAATCTTAAGTAAGCTTCGTTCACCAGGGCGGTGGCTTGAATCGTGTGGCCGGGCCGTTCGCTCTGGAGATGGCGCCGCGCGATCCCGTACAACTCAGGATAGGCCAATTCGACAAGTTGCCCGACGGCGGACTGATCTCCCGCGCTCCACGCGCGAAGAAGTTCCGTGATCTGAGCCGAAGGCTTCGGGGTCATGACAGAGATACACCGCGTTCGCACAAGATTATACCGATGCGTCTGCATGGCGGATCGCTGCATGAGGCCGAGATTGCTCCCTTTAAACGCCTTCAGTCGGCGGACGGATGCCGGCGGGCTCCCGGCGTCTGCCGCACGTGCGGTGTCACGCTCCCGAGAAACGGGGATCTGGGAAGTATGCCAACCGGCGCGGTGGGGATTAGGAACGTTCAGTCTGCATCTCGACGGAAGATATCCACGACTGGCACAGTTCGTTGCTTAGTTGCTGTAGACTAATTCCCATTTCAGGCTCTTTCGATGGGATCTTGTCCTGCGCGGCGCAGCAGGTCGTTGACCGCAGAATGGGGCAGATGAATTCCGCGATCCAAGAGAGTGACACAATGCGCACGCAACTGAGAGCCTGCAACGAGCTCTAAATCAAAAAACTGCTCCAGCACCCATAACGTGCCATGACACTCTAGTTCAAAGCGGTTCGCAAGCGTCCGGCCCCATCGGTCGTCGATGATTGCCACCGCGCCGCGTTCGGTCGCCTGAACAACGGTTTCGGTTTCTCCACGGTCGTCGGTGAGCACAAATGGTTCGTTCATATCGCGGCTCTCGTCCTGAAATGCCTTCTCGATCAACAGCAGATCGACGGTCGTATGTTCATACTGATTGCACTTTTGAACGAAACCGAGGGAACTCAGGTAGCTACGCACCCGGTTCCTGGTGCCCCGGCGACGATACAGTTCACGTCTCACACCCTTCGGAAGCAGGACCTCGGAAAAAAGAAGGGAGAGTTGCGGGGAGCAGGTCGAGGTGATCGAGTGCGATGACGCAGGAGCTGTCAACGACACACGAAAGTTGGGGCACTAGTCGGCTTTCGTCGTGGAGAGTAATACGAGACCGACTGCCAAAACACCGAGGGCGAGCAGCGCATTCTTGGCCCCCTGCTGGGCATGCAGGCCCGTGAGCCACTGCACGATGGTTCGCTCAGCGTCACCTGGATTTGCAGGATTGATGACGATGAGGTTCGAACCGAACGTGTCTACAAGACCGGCTGCGACGTGCGGACTCGCCATCACCATCACGCTCTTCTGCATCTGTAGACCGATATTCAGCTCCTGGCGGCACATTTCGCCGAGGCCAGCGCCCAGAACGCCGAGGACGACTTCGCTCTCAACCAGTTTTGTTTGTGAGTTGGAGTCAAAAATGGGGGAAATGCCGCTGCGAGTGTGAGCGGGAGGCACATAGAGTGTCAAACCGTGTGCGGTACCGAGAGCCTGCAGGCGTAGCGCTGTGACCTGATCTGGCAGCGAACCGTATGAAACGAAGACCTTCATCCGTTGTCACCAATTCTATCGAAGAGGTTTATTAGTTCAAACGGCGTTCCGGCAGATCACTCGCGTTCAAGTCGGCTTGGACCGCTTACGCGTCCTGCGGCCGAACGGCCACACGTACAAAGCTCAGACTGACCCGAGCCCGAGGTCCAGATCAGGGATATGACAGCACAACCGCAGTCCTTTCCTGGCCTTTTTTTGGCCGCCCGCCGGCTGTCCTTTTCCAGTACCGCGAATTTCCAAAGTATCCGCTTCTTAAATTCAACGACTTCCGGCCAACAGCCCTCCCAGCCCGGTTTCCACTGTGCATACTGTAGCCACGATGAGCTCAGAACGTCAGCGCGAATCCGCACGTATCAACGGTGCCAAATCCAGCGGCCCGAAAACCGCCGAGGGCAAGCGCATCTCGGCCCTGAACGCCACTCGCCGCTCTCTGCTCGCCCAGACTATCCTCATCGAAGGGGAATCGCCTCGCCACTTTGAGGCGCTTCTCGCTCAGATCATTCAGCAATACCAGCCCCTGCCCGGACACGAAATGGGCCTCGCCGAGAGCATGGCGTGCGCCCGCTGGCGTCAGCTTCGCGCCATGGGTATGCAGGCGGAAATCCTCTCCCACGAAATTCGCAATCACCGCGCTGCGTCCGGCGAGCCTCTCACACCCCTCGGCCACGCCGCTTTTGCCGCCCGTAGTCTGACCGACAGCTCCCGCATCCTCACTTCCCTCGTGAAGGAGCAGGCCCAATGCGAACTCCAGTACTCACGGGCGCATGCTGCGCTGCTCAAGTCCATTTCGGGGCGCGCTCATCGTTTTCACCATGTCGAACCGGGCATTCCTGAGCCGCTGCCCGCCAAACCATCTGAAATCACAGAGCCGCCCGCGTGACCCACAGCGCGCGCGGCCCATCGAAACCAACCGGATTCGAACCGGATTCGAACCGTATGCCGACCCGATGCGGACCAGACTGGAACCGCCGTCAACCGGACAAAACCGTGGAGCATACCATCGGTTTATCGTCGACTGCCGGTGTTCGCCGACCAACGCGACATCGCAGAGTGATTCGCCGGGCACTGCGTGCCAGCTGCACCTCGCGTGATAACCTTGAGTGTTCCGCTTCATGCAGCCCATATGTCCGCTCGTGTGAGCGAAGCCTTCGTTCTGCAGACCTGGCCGTTCAAGGAAGGGGATCTCATCGTCAGCTTTCTGACGCGCGATTTCGGGAAACTGCGGGGCGTGGCGCGCCGCGCGAGACGGCCGAAAAGCGGTTTCGGGTCCGGGCTGGAGCGGCTTTCGCACATCAGAATGTCTTATTTTCAGCGCGAGAATCGCGAACTGGTCAACGATCGACTCCTGCGAGCTTCTGCATTCGCAGTTCGCGCATGCTGAAGGATTTCGCGTCGGCCTGCGCGCTCGATTTCTTCGCCGAAGTTTCCGAACAATTGCTGCCCGCCGCCGAGCCGAACGAGAAATATTTCCGCTTGATTACAGCCGTGCTCGATCATCTGCGCACGGGCAATGCATCGAGCGCACAGGCCGAAGGGACCGTTGTGCGCGATAAACAAACGTGGCGTGCGGTCACTTATTTCAGCGTGTGGGCCGTGAAGCTTGCCGGGTTGCTCCCGGAACTGCACGTTTGCCTCGGATGCGGTACATGGCTCGATGATCCCGAGAAGGCGGAGCGCGCATGGTTCAGCCGCGCATCGCGCGGGCCTGCATTGCCACGATTGCCGCCGCGCGCTCGATATTCGCAGCGCCTGGGAACTGTCGCCCGAATCGCGCGCCATCGCCGAGGAAATCCTGCGCACGCCCATCGGGCAATTACCGGAGCGGGCGTGGACGCAGTCGACCGCGGCCGACCTGCGCCGTTTCCTCGCCCAACAGATGGAATCCCAGATCGAGCGAAAACTGATCACATTCCCTGTTCTCGAAGCCGCCGCCTAAAGTCCGACATGCCTCAATCGCCGTACCCACATTTCAGGAAAACGTTTTCCGGCTGAAGCAGTATTGGGGCGATCGCGGCTGCATCATGCAGGAGCCGTTCGATATGGAAGTCGGCGCGGGCACGTCGTGTCCGGAAACGTTTCTGCGCGCCCTCGGACCGAAGCCGTATCGCACCGCTTACGTGCAGCCCAGCCGCCGTCCCGCCGACGGGCGCTACGGCGACAATCCGAATCGCCTCTACAAGCACATGCAGCTGCAGGTGATCCTGAAGCCCACGCCGGCCGACGTGATCGAGCAGTACATGGGCAGCCTCGAAGCCATCGGCATCGATCTGCGCAAGCACGATCTCAAGCTGGAAGAAGACAACTGGGAGAATCCTTCGCTCGGCGCCTGGGGCGTCGGCTGGCAGGTGATGCTCGACGGGCTCGAGATCACGCAGTTCACTTATTTCCAGCAGTGCGGCGGCATCGATCTGGAGCTGGTGCCGGCCGAGATCACCTACGGGCTCGAGCGCCTCACCGCGTTTCTGCAGGGCGTCGACAGCGTGTACGACATCGAGTGGACGCCGGGCGTGAAATATCGCGACGTGCGCTACGCCGATGAACTGCAGTATTCGGTCTACAACTTCGAACTGGCCGACGTCCCACGCTGTGGAAGCTGTTCGAAATCCACGAAGGCGAAGCGAGGCGGCTGCTGGATCTGTATGCGGATTCTTCCGAAAAGCAGCGCTTCCCGCTGCTCGCCGCTTACGATCACGTGCTGAAGTGCAGCAATCTCTTTAATACGCTCGATGCGCGCGGCGCGATCAGCGTGACGGAGCGCGTTGGCGTGATCGGCCGGGTCCGCAAGCTGGCGGTCGGCGTGGCCGAAGCCTGGGTCGAGCAGCCAGGTGCGGCAGGACTGCAGGCTGTCCGCCAGCGCGAGTCGAGGCCAGCCGCATGAACCTCCTCCTCGAAATCGGCGCCGAAGAAATTCCCGACTGGATGCTCGCCGGCGCGCTTGAATATCTCGGCGGCGCCGTTGGCGATCTGCTGAAAGAGCATCAGCTCGGCGATGCGTCCATCCGCACCGATGCCACGCCGCGCCGTCTCGTCGTTCGCGCCGAAGGCGTGATCGCCCAACAACCGGATTCCGAAGAGCGCGTCTGGGGTCCGGCGAAAAGCGCGCCCGCCCGCAGCCGTAGCCGGGTTCGCGAAGAAGCAGGGCGCTGGCGCCGGAGCAGCTGGAAATTCTCTCCGACGGCAAAGCGGAAAAATACAGCTGTGTCCGCAAAACTGCCGGGCGCGTGCGGCCAGCGCGATCCTGGCCGAAGCCTTGCCCGCAGCTGGTCCTGAAAACGCCGTTTCCGAAAACGATGTACTGGACCGGCAAAGGCGGCGTGCGCTTCATCCGTCCCATCCGCTGGATCGTGGCGCTGCTCGGACGATCAGGTGATTCCGTTCGAAATCGCCGGGCGTCGCGTCGGGCAACGAATCGAGCGGCCATCGCAAACTGGGTGCGGCGCGCTTCCCGGTCACTTACGAAAACTACGAAGCAGAAGCTGCGCGAGAACTTCGTCATTCTCTCGGCCGACGAGCGCCGCGAGCGCATCCGCGCCGTTCCGACGAAATACAAGTGCGATAACGGTCTGCTCGAACACTCTGGTCAACCTCACCGAATGGCCCACGCCGATCACCGGCATCTTCGACGCTGAATTTCTCGATCTGCCGAAAGAAGTGCTGATCACGGTGATGCGGCATCACCAGAAGTATTTCTCGGTGGAGACGCCGGACGGCAACTGGCGCCGCAGTTCGTCGCCGTGACCAATACGGATGGCGATCCCGACGGCCTGATCCGCCACGGCAACGAACGCGTGCTGCGCGCCCGCTTCAACGATGCGCGGTTTTTCTGGGACGCGGATCAGAAGAAGAAACTCGCCGATCGCGTGCACGATCTCGCCAACGTCACTTTCCAGGCGAAGCTCGGCAGCTATCTCGAAAAGACCGAGCGCATCGAGCAGCTGGTGCTGCTCTGCTGCTACATCGCGCAAATCCGGGCAAGCCCGTGACGGAAGCCGATATCCGCAAGCCAAAGTGCGCTACGCGTTCGGCGCGGACAGTGCCGAGTTCCATCCGGTGCGCGCCTGCGCGCTTCTCGAAAGCCGATCTGACCACCGAACTGGTCAAGGAGTTCACCGAACTGCAGGGCGTCGTCGGCGGCCTTTATGCGCGCGCGCAGGGCGAGCCGGAAGAAGTCGCCATCGCCATCTACGACCACTACAAGCCCGTCAGCATGGAAGATTCGATTCCGCGCACGCAGGCCGGCCAGCTGCTCTCCATCGCCGACAAGCTCGACACGCTGCGCGGCTGTTTCCGCGTCGGGCCTGATTCCCGTCCGGCTCGAAGGATCCGTTCGCGCTGCGCCGCGCCGCGCAGGGCATCGTCAAGATTCTGGTCGAAGGCAAACTGCGGCTGCCGATTCAGACGCTCTGCGAAGGCGACTGCCAGCTCGAAGAATTCCTCGCCGACCGCATCCGCTACTACTTCCGCGAAATTCGCGGCTTTCAATACGACGAAGTCAACGCCGTCCTCGCCTCCGGCTGGGACGATCTGGTCGACGTCGAAGAGCGCCTCGAAGCCGTGCGCGCAGTCCGGCCCACGGAGGATTTCGAACCGCTGGCCGCCAGCTTCAAGCGCATCCGCAATATTCTGAAGCAGGCGCAGTTCGAAGGCGCTCGGCGACACGCTCGACAGAATCGCTGCTCGAACCGGGTCCGGAAGCCGACCTCTACCAGGCGTTCGCGGCCACGCGCGCGCCTGCAGGCTGCTGCCCGATTACCGCGGCGCGCACTCGAACGCATCGCTTCGCTGCGCCCGAAAGTCGATCTGTTTTTCGACAAAATCCTGGTGAACGCGCCGCGATCCCGCCGTGCGCCAGAACCGGCTCACGTTGCTGCACACCATGCTGGCCGAGTTTTCGACCATCGCGGATTTTTCCGAAATCGTAACCAATTCTCAGGAGAACAAATGAGCAAGAACGTTTATTCGTTCGGCGGCGGAACGGCCGACGGCGACGGCAAGATGAAAGATGTGCTCGGCGGCAAAGGCGCCGGGCTGGCCGAAATGTCGCGCGCCGGGCTGCCCGTGCCGCCGGGCTTCACCATCGCCACCGACGTCTGCAACATCTACTTCAAGAACAACAACAAGATGCCGGACGACATCCAGAAGGAAATCGACAAGGCCGCTCGTCAAGCTCGAAAAGCAGATGGGCCAGAAGCTGGGCGACGCCGCGAATCCGCTGCTGCTCAGCGTGCGCTCCGGCGCGAAGTTCTCCATGCCCGGCATGATGAACACCATTCTCAACCTCGGCCTGAACGATGCGACCACCGCCGGCCTCGCGGCCAAGAGCGGCAACCCGCGCTTCGCCTACGACTGCTACCGCCGCTTCATTCAGATGTTCGGCGAAGTGGCGCTCGATATCGACATGGAGAAGTTCGACCACATCTTCGATTCGCGCAAAGCGAAGGTCAAGGCCAAGCTCGATACCGACCTCAACGCCGAAGATCTGAAGGCCATCATCGCCGATTACAAGAAGCTGGTCCAGAAGGAAACCGGCAAGCCGTTCCCGCAAGATCCGCGCGAGCAGCTCTCGCTGTCGCGCGACGCCGTGTTCCGCAGCTGGTGGAACCCGAAGGCCGCTTACTACCGCAAGATGGAAAAGATTCCGGACGACATCGGCACCGCCGCCAACGTGCAGGCCATGGTGTTCGGCAACATGGGCGACACCTCCGGCACGGGCGTCGGCTTCACGCGCGATCCCGGTTCCGGCGAGAAGGTCTTCTACGGCGAATTCCTGATGAACGCGCAGGGCGAAGACGTGGTGGCCGGCATCCGCACGCCGCATCCCATCGCCGATCTCGAAAAGATTCTGCCCGAAGCCTTCGCGCAGCTTAAGCGAGATCACCACCAACCTCGAAAAGCATTACAAGGACATGCAGGATTTCGAGTTCACCATTCAGGAAGGCAAGCTCTACATGCTGCAGACCCGCAATGGCAAGCGCACGGGTCCGGCGGCCGTGCGCATCGCCGTCGCCATGGTGGAAGAGGGCATGATCACGAAGAAGGAAGCGGTGATGCGCGTCGCGCCGTCGCAGCTCGATCAGCTGCTGCATCCGGTCTTCGATACGAAGACGCTCAAGGATCTGGTCAAGCTGACCACCGGCATTTCCGCATCGCCCGGCGCGGCCGTGGGACGCGTGGCGTTCACCGCGGAAGACGCGGTCGAGATGGCGGCGAACGGCCCGGTGCTGCTGGTGCGCAAGGAAACCACGCCCGACGATATTCACGGCATGGACGTCGCGCAAAGGCATTCTGACGGCGATCGGCGGCAAGTCGAGCCACGCGGCCGTGGTGGCGCGCGGCATGGGACGGCCCTGCGTGGTCGGCGCCAGCGGGATTCGCATCGACGAAGCGAAGAAGGTCTTCACCGCGCAGGTCGGCGGCAAGACCGTCACCGTGAAAGAAGGCGATTTCATTTCGCTCGACGGCACCACCGGCGACGTTTATCTCGGGCCAGGCGAAAACCGTCGAGCCCGATCTCAGCCACGACTACATCGGCAAGTTCATGGGCTGGACCGATGAGTTCCGCGGCAAGTTCGGCGTGCGCGCCAATGCGGATATTCCGCGCGATGCCATCGTCGCGCGCCGGTTCGGCGCCGAAGGCATCGGCCTCTGCCGCACCGAGCACATGTTCTTCGCCGAAGACCGTCTGCCGCTTCGTGCAGGCGATGATTCTGGCGCAGCGACGAAAAAACGCGCCGCAAAGCGCTGCAGAAGCTTCTGCCCATGCAGCGCTCCGATTTCGCCGGGCTTGTTCAAGGCGATGGACGGATTCCCGGTGGTGATCCGCACGCTCGATCCGCCGCTGCACGAATTCCTGCCCAAGCGCGAAAACCTGATGGTGGATGTGCGCCGCTGCTGCCGCATGCCGACATCAAGATGAAGAAGGAGATGTCGGAGCGGTACAAGATCCCGGTGAAGGATCTGAAGAAGGCGCTGCCGGAACTGCTGCATCGCGTGGAAGAACTGCACGAGTTCAATCCGATGCTGGGCCATCGCGGCTGCCGTCTCGGCGTCACTTATCCCGAGATCACGGAGATGCAGGCGCGCGCCATCTTCGAAGCCGCCGTGCAGGTGGCGAAGAAGGGCATCAAGGTGATTCCCGAAGTCATGATCCCGCTGATCGGCAGCGTGGAAGAGTTCGAGAACCAGAAGAAGATCGTGGATGCGCGTGGCCGATGAAGTCTTCGCCAAGGCCGGCCAGAAGGTCCACTACATGGTGGGCACGATGATCGAAATTCCGCGCGCGGCGCTCACGGCGGATCGCGTGGCGAAGGAAGCGGAGTTCTTCTCCTTCGGCACCAACGACCTGACGCAGACCACGATGGGCCTCTCGCGCGACGACTATACGAAGTTCCAGAAGGACTACGAGAAGGAGAAGATCTTCAAGGCCGATCCGTTCGCCGTGCTCGATCAGGAAGGCGTGGGCAAGCTGGTCGAGATGGCCGTGAAGGCCGGGCGCGGCGCGCGCAAGGATCTCGAAGTCGGCATCTGCGGCGAGCATGGCGGCGAGCCGAGTTCGGTGCAGTTCTGCTATCGGGTCGGGATGGACTACGTTTCGTGCTCGCCGTATCGCGTGCCGATCGCGCGGCTGGCCGCGGCGCAGGCGGCGATTTCCGGCGGCAAGGGCATCGCCAGCCGGACAGCATAACCCCGCGTTACATTCATGAATTCGGAACCGTGACCGTGAGGGAGCGGCAACAAACCGGCCCCGACCGATAAGCTGCCGCTCCCTTACGGTCTCGGTTCAGTAAGTCGCACCGGGCTTCACCCGGCGGTTTACTCTCCGCCGCGGCCGGAGGCGCTGAGGTGGTAAAGCGCGTCCACGTCCGCTTTGAAGTTCTCCAGCACCTGTTTGCGCCGCACCTTCATCGTGGCGGTCACTTCGCCGTGCTCGATCGTGAACTCGCGGTGGAGCATGCGGAATCGCTTCACCTGCTCGAACGGCGCGAGCTGTTTATTCACGCGCGATCACGATCTTCTGCACTTCGGCCAGCACTTCGGGCGATTCGTGCAGAGGAATACCGGGGTTATTCGTCGCCGCGAATCGATTCCGCCACCGGCGCGTGAATGGTGAACAGCGCGACGAGATGCGGCAGCCGGTCGCCCGCCAGCACCACCTGGCTGATCAGCGGCTCGAACTTGAACATCGCTTCCACGCGCGACGGGAAAATCTTTTTGCCGTTTGAAGAAACGATCAGTTCCTTCTTGCGGCCCGGTGATGTAGATGTAGCCGTCGGAATCGATCGTGCCGACGTCGCCGGTGTGCAGCCAGCCGTCGCGCAGCACCTCGGCGGTGGCTTCGGGGTCTTTGTAGTAACCGCGCGAAAGGCAGGCGCTGCGGATCAGCAACTCGCCTTCGTCGCCGATCCGGAATTCCACGCCGGGCAGCGCCTTGCCGATGCTGCCGGGGCGCGGGGCGTCGAGCGGATTGAGCGCCGCCACACCGCCTTCGGTGAGCCCATAGCCTTCGATCAGCGGCATGCCGATGCGCTTCATAGAATTCCGCCAGATCCGCGCCCAGCGGGGCTGCGCCCGAGGCGGCGACGCGCAGCCGTCCTCCGAAGCGATCGCGGATTTTGCTGAAGATCAGGCGGTGCGCGAGCTCGAGCGGCAGGCGGATGCGCAGCGGAACCGTCTTACCCTGGCGCTTGTACTTCGCCGCGGCGAGACCCAGCCCCAGCGCGCCGAAGAAAGCCTTCTGCGCAATCGCCGGCTTCTTCAGAATCTCCGTGCGGATGCTGGTATAGACGCGCTCCCAGACGCGCGGCGGCGCGAGGAAGAAGGTGGGCCGCACGGCTTTGATCTCGTGCTGCAGCTTGAGCAGGCTTTCGGCAAACGAGACGGCGCGTGCCGCTCAGAATCGGCAGCATCTCCACCACCACGCGCTGCGCGATGTGCGCCGAGGGCAGGAACGCGATCGTGATGTCGTCGGGCGTCAGCGGCAGCACCGCCGGTCCCATATGGATGTTGGCGACAATGGCGCCGTGCGTCACCATCACCATCTTCGGTTCGCCGGTCGCGCCGGAAGTCAGATAGAGGATGGCGTTGTCGTCCGGCTCGACATCTGCGCGGCGTATGCCTGCTTCGCGGCCAAGCTCGCGCAGTTCGTCGAGCGAAATCGCGCCCTCGCGCTTCGCCCGTCAGCAGAATGAAATGCGCGACCGGAGCGTCCTTCAGCTTCGCGAACGTCTTCGGGTCTTCCACGAACAGCGCCTTCGCGTCGGCCATGGCGATGGTGCGCTTCAATTCTTCCGGCGGATAGCTGGGATAGAGCGCGGCGGCCACCGAGCCGTTCATCAGAATGCCCTGATCGGCCAGATAAAATTCGGCGCGCGTCTCCGAGCACAGGGCGACGTGATCGCCCTTGCCGATGCCGAGCGCATGCAGCCCCGCGGCGATCTCTTCGGCGGCTTCAAGATATTGGCTCCAGGTCCACGTGTGGACGTCTTTGCCGGCGGGCTGGCGCAGCGCGAGGCGGTCGCCATATTTCGACGCGGCGTCGCGCAGGAGTTCAGGAATGGTGTTAACGGTCATTCCGTTTGTAACGGGTACATAACCGGGTCGCCACGGCAGTTCTTCACTCGCCAGTTCAGCGACGCGCTCCTGCAGCATTTCGTTCAGCCGGCCGCGGTCGTGCAGTGTCATACCCGTGGTATCGATCGGATCGCCGATATGGATTTCGATCGCGGCCGGGACGCAGCAACAGCGAATGCATCGGCAGCACGTTGCGCATGTTCACCAGCCCCACCGGCACGACCGGAACCCCCGCCTTGATCGCGATATACGCGGCGCCTTCTTTGAACGGGCGGATACCCGCTTCCGTGCGCCCGCCTTCGGGAAACAGCAGCACTGAAACGCCGCGTTCGCGGATCAGCCGGGCGCCTTCCGACATGGATTTCAGCGATGCCCGCGGATCGCCGCGCACGACCGGCAGATGTCCCGCGCGCCGCAGATGCCAGCCGAGCAGCGGAATCGAAAACAGGCCTTTCTTGGCGAAGAAGCGGATCTCGAGCGGCAGGGCGCTGTAGAGCGCCGGGATATCCATGTAGCTGGAATGATTCGACACCACCACGTAGCTTGATTCCGGATCGAGCTTTTCCGCGCCGCGCACCGTGGCGCGCACGAAACTCACCGCCAGCAGCATGCGCCCCCACTGCCGCGCGAGGCGGTGCTGCGTCGCGGCCGTCGCGGTCCCAAAGCGAGCAGATCGTCGAGATGGTACCCATCGCGATGGTCAGGATGATGATCGCGGGAGCGGAGAACAGGACGGAGCGGAGTTTCCACACGGATTGCGGAAGCGAACCTCTATTATCGCTGTTGGCATCATCTCTGTAAGCCGTCTTGTAGACTATCGGATTAGGAGCCATGATGAAGAAATCAGTAACGTTACTGTTTGCCGGCGCCATCGTCCTGGCCGGTGCCAGTCTGTATGCCCCAGAAGGGCGATGCCGCGAAGGGCAAGGAAGTCTTCGACAACAATGCAGCGTCTGCCACAACGCGGACAGCGACCGAGGCGAAAATGGGTCCCGGGCTGAAGGGCTCTTCAAGAAGGCCAAGATGTCGACTGCGGACAAGCCAGCCGACCGACGCCAACGTCCTGGAGAAGATCAACGAGGGCGGCAACGGCATGCCGGCCTACAAGGACATTCTGTCCGATACGAAAAGGCCAACCTGATCGCGTATCTGAAGACGCTGTAGCTCGGGGGCCGGCGGTTCTGCCGCCGGCGTCGCATCAGGCGCCGTGCCTCAACCCTTCTGATTGACGATTTCAATCGCCTTCTTCAGAATCTGGTCGTCGGTGCCCATCGGACCACCGCCTGCAATTGCTGCGCCCGTCTTCGGTCGCGCCGGTAATGCCAGGGTTTGGGACCGCAGGCTCGCTGTCGTCGTCATCGGCATCGTTGCCGCAACGCATCGGCATCCGCCACCAGCGTTTCCGGCGTCACGCCGTTATCCTGAATCGACTTTCCGTCCGGCGAGTAATATTTCGCGACCGAGAGGATGATGGCGCTGCCGTCATCCATCGTGATCGGCGTAAGCACCGACGCATCGCCGTAAGTGTGCTCGCCCACCAGCGACGGCGCGCTTGTCGCCCTGCAGCGCCGCCGCCGCAACTTCCGCCGCCGCCGCCGTACCGCGATTCGTCAGCACCACCAGCGGCAGCGCCGTGACGTCCTTCTTCGGATCGGCCTGGAAATCTTTGCGCGGGGATTTCTGGCCCGACGGAGTAAGTGATCAGGCCTTTGTCCAGAAACAGATTGGCCAGCTCGACGCCGTCTTCCGGCGCGCCGGTGGCGGAGTAGCGCAGATCGAGAATCAGCTTCTTCGCGCCCTGCTTCTGCAGGTCGGCGACGGCGGCGGAAACTTCTTTCACGCGTGCCGTAGCCCATCGTCGCGATCTTGATGTAGCCGATCCCGTCCGGCAGCAGCTTCGATTCAACTGACGGCGCTGTGATCACGGCGCGCGTCATGGTCAGTTTCTGCGGCTCCGGCTTGCGGCGCAGCACCGAAAGATCCACCGTCGAGCCCGGCTGGCCTTTCAGCAGCAGATTGGCGTAGGCGAGCGGCATGTCGCGCGTGGCGATGCCTTTGATCGATTCCAGCATGTCGCCCGTGGTGAGGCCCGCTTTGGCGGCGGGCGAACCGGGAATCGACGGAAACCACCGTGATGTAGCCGAACTTCTTCGCCAGCACCATGCCCAGATCGCCCTTGTAGGTGTCGAAGTTCTTCAGATATTCCTTGTACTGCTCCGCGTTCAGGTAGCTGGCGTAGGGGTCGATCGATTCCAGCAGGCCGTTCATCGCGCCCAGCGTGACGCTGCTCATGTCGGGCTCTTCGACGTACTCGCTCTTGATCCGCGAAAGCACTTCCGAGTACACAGCCAGATGCTTGTAGACGTTGTTGTCGGCTGAGGCGCCTTCGTCGGCCGGAGCGCCCTTGCTCACCACGCCGCCGAGCAGCAGCAGCGCTACCAGGCAGGTGGAGGACATGACAACAACAAACTTCGTACGGCTGTTCATATATTGGTCCAGACGCGGAACACGCGTCCGCTGTTTCGATTATATGACCTTGCGGCTGTCGGAACGGGCCTCAACAGATCGTAGACTGGGATGGCAGGTGCATTTGGAATCCCGCAGGCACGGAATCGCTGCTCCCCTCAGGGTTGTCCTGATTCTCGGTGTGTTTATGCCTCTCAGTGTTTGGGCTCGCCTTACTGGACCGGAATCGACATACGATTTGACCGGGATGATCACCAGGGCTCCGTTGATCTTCACGGGCGTGGTTGCGGACGTGTCTGTCGATCGCCGCCTCAAAGGGAACGCCCGAATCCGCGTAACACGCTCGTACCGGGGTGGCACTGGCCCCGAAGCAGTGGTGAATTTCTGGGCAGGGGCCAGCATCTCAGGCCACAGTTGCATCTACCCCAAACCGGGAACGCCGATGCTGGTATTCGCTGTGGCAGGGAAGCGTGGGCATCTCGAGTTCGTGGATGACTGCTACGGTGCCGTCTCTGTCTCTCGCCTTCTCTCGCCCGGAGCGACACAGCCTGACGTGCTGGCACAAATGGTGGCCGACTTCTCGGCGGGTCTGGCGGACCCGGACTTGCAGAGTCGATTATTGAGCATTCAGCGCCTCGGCGGTCTTAAATCCAGGTTGACACTCCCGGCTCTGCACGGCGTCATCGAACACGGCGAACCCGCCGAGCAGAATTGGGCGACATCTGCAGCTTTGCGCTCCGGCGACACAACCGTACTTCCCCGCGTCCGTGAAATGTTCGTCGGGGAACAAAAGGATGTGCCGGCGTTCGATCTTGCCTGGGAACTGAGTCAGCTTAAGGATCGGGCAGCGAGTCCCGGGCTCATTCAGATATTGGAAACGGCTCCCGACGCCGACGCTCGGATATACGCGCTTCAGTCGCTCGGCAGAAATCTGAAGGCTTCAGAAGCGTTGCCCGCCATCGCCGCCGCTCTGTCCGATGGTGACGCGGGAGTCCGGTTCTATGCGTTGGAAGCGATGCGCGAGATTACCGGGAAATCAGAATGTAGGCTGTCGGTGGCATTCCGCGTCCCCAGCGATCTGGAGCCGAAACTTCGTGAGTGCGCCCGCTGGTGGAACGAAGTGGGAAAACTCGAGTTCCAGGAGAAGCCTTAGCAGGCTGCTGAAAAACGCTTCTTGCCACTCTCCCTACGGTCGCGGTTCGGAAAAGCAGGTGCTGATTCCGCAGTGGTTACTGAACCGCGCGCGTCAGCAAGCGGCAACGAAAAGAGCTTTTTCAGCAGCCTGTTAGTACACTGACGGGACATGTTCCGCATGCTGGATGAGCTGCGGCAGCAGCCGGAAACGCTGGCCCGGACGCTCTCGATGGAACTGCGCCGGATAGAGAAGTTCCGCGCCATGATCGGGCGGCGCAAGCCTCGGCTGGTGGTGCTCGTGGCGCGGGGTACTTCCGACAACGCGGCGCAGTTCGGGCGCTACCTGATCGAGATCACGACAGGAATTCCGGTGTCGCTGGCGGCGCCTTCCGTGCTGACGCTTTACGAGTCGCGGATGAATTACAAGGAAGCCCTGGTCGTCGCGATCTCGCAATCAGGCGAATCGACCGACACGAATCGCGTGCTGGAAGCAGCGCGGAAGGGCGGCGCGGTCACGGTCGGGATTACGAACGAAGCAAAGAGCACGATGGCGGGCCTCGCCGAACATTTGTTTCTGGTGCGGGCCGGCCGCGAGAAGAGCGTCGCGGCCACGAAGACTTACACCGGGCAGCTCATGCTGCTCTACCTTCTGGCCTATGCGCTGGGGGCGAAGATCCGGATGGCGGATCTGGAGGGCGTCGCCGACTTCGCGGCCGCGGCATTGACGCTCGAGCCCAAGGTGAGCTTCCTGGCGGAACGCTGCCGATTCATGCATCATGCGGTCGCGGTGGGGCGGGGGCTCAATTATGCGAATGCGCTCGAATTCGCCCTGAAGATGAAGGAGACGTCGTACGTGGTCGCCGAAGGATTTTCGCCGGCGGACTTCCTGCACGGACCGATCGCGATGGTGGAGCCGGGTTTTCCGGCATTTCTGTTCACACCGTCCGGCGCTACGTGGCCGTCGCTGCAGGAAATGCTGACGCGGCTCCAGGGGCTCGGGGCGGAGACGGTGGCGATCACGGACCGGAGGAATCAGGAGGCGCCGAATACGGCTGCGCGCGTGATTTCGATTCCGGCGCGGATACCGGAACTTTATACGCCGATACCGTACATCATCCCGGCACAGCTCTTTGCGGCGGCTCTGGCGGCGGAGAAGAATCTCGACCCCGACCGTCCGCGCGCCCTGAGCAAGATTACGCGGAATCTGTGAATAATATATTTGCGGCTGAATCGCTTCAGCGACCGCATTACCCGCGGCGGTATTTTATTTCTCCTCGCCCTGCTCGCCACAGGCGCGGGTGCATTCCTCACCGGCAACAACCTGCTGTTCCTGGTCTTCTCGGCGATGCTGGCGCTCCTGCTTGTTTCGGGTTTCGTCAGCCGTCTAGTGCTCGCCGGGCTCGAGATCGAGCTGCTGCTTCCCGAACACGTTTTCGCCCGGACGCCGATGGCGGCGCGCGTGCGTATCCGTAACCTGAAGCGGCTGACGCCGTCGTTTTCGATTGAACTCGCCGGGCTGGGGGATCCGGTCTACTTTCCGCTCATTCCCGGGCGCGGCACGATTGAAGCCGCCGGGCAGATCGTGTTCCCCAGGCGCGGACGGCATCACGAGAACCTGTTTGTAATTTCGACCGCATTCCCGTTCGGCTTTCTGCGCAAGAGTACGACGGTTGCTCTGCGCCGCGAGACGGTCGTCTATCCCGCGGTCCGGGATCTGGAGAAGGGGGTCCGCGAGCGGATGCAGCCGCTGCTCGATTCCGTCACGGGCGAACTGGAATCCGGCGCGCGCGGCGAAGGTCGCGACTTCTACCGCATTCGTCCTTACGAACCGCAGGACAGCGCGCGGCATGTCGACTGGAAAAGCACAGCGCATACCGGTGGACTGCAGGTCCGCGAGTTCACGCGCGATCAGGACCGCGCAGTGGAGATTTTCTTCGACCGCCGCACTCCCCCGGGCAGCCACGAGCAGTTTGAAAATCTGGTGGAAGACTGCGCCTTTGTGGTGTGGGAGCTCGCCGGGCGGGATGCGCGCATCTGGATGCGGTCCCAGCGCGGCTTCGCGATGGCGATTCCCGAAGAGGGTGACGCTTACGATCTGATGCGGTTTCTCGCGCTGGTGGAGCCGATGGTCGTGCGCGAAATCGAGGCTACAGAGGACGAACCGGCCGACCCGCTGAACCCGCGAATCGTCTTCAGTCTGGCCGGGCGCGACTAATACCAGGTCATCGTTTCGATGCCTGCGCCCGCCTGAAAACGCTTCAGCTCTTTCCCTTCGACCATGTCGATCACCGATACCGAGCCGTCGCCGTGGTTGCCCACGATCATCGTGCGATTGTCCGGCGCGAAGCCCATGCCCATGGGAGCCTTGCCGATCGGCACGACGAACTGCTTCCCGTGCAGATCGTTCGCGTTGATGATATTCGCGATCTGCGAATTGTTGTCGGTCACAATATGCGCACCGTCGGGTGAATAACGGACGCGCGACGCGGCCCGCGTGTTCTGCTCCAGCGTAATGTTGTCGACGATCCTGTCGGTGGCCGTATCGATCACGTGCAGCACCGGATCGGAATAATCGAGCGCGAGAACGCGTTTGCCATCAGGTGATGCCGCGATGCCTTCCGTGCCATTCGGGACGGCGATGCGGCCCGCGATCCGACGCGCCTTGAGATCGATGACGGTGATAAACGGCCGGTCATTCTTATTAACGGCGTATGCCTTGCTCGCGTCGGGCAGCACGGCGATCCAGTGGCTCGTGCCTTCGGTGTCGATGGAATCGACGATCTTCTTCGTCTTCGGATCGATGATCACCAGTTTCCGCGAGGCGTCACAGCTCACGTAAAGCGTGCCCGCGCTGTCGACCTGAATTCCGTGCGGCGCAACGTAGGGCGAGACATCAATAGTGCCGGTCTGCATGCGCGTGGTGAGATCGATGACCGCGATGGTGTGCTCGGGGTTCGGATTGCGGCCGTAGACGCCTGCACCGTAGATCGGCACATAGGCGGTTTTGTGATCGGGCGAGAGCGCGATATCGTGCGGATTAACGGCGACCTCGATGTTCGAGATCTCTGTCCAGTTCTTCGGATCGTAGAAGCGGATGTGATGGCCCACTTTGTCGATAAGGATCAGACCCGTGGTGCCCGTCGGATTGTTCGGATCCGTCTTCGCAGGCAATAAAGCCGTGGTGATTGCGAGAGCAGCGAGTAGGCGTCGGGTGCGCATGGCTTTATCCTAACCCCGATTTATCGAAGCGGTTTCAGCATCGGCTTGACGCCGTCGGGCAGCGGATAGCGGTCGGTGTTAAGCAGCATCGAGACCATGTTGTAGTACCCCATGGTGCCGATGAGATCGACGACGCCGCGCTCGCCGAACTTATCCACGGTCGCTTTAAAGATGCCGTCGCTCACCTGTCCCGTCTCAAGCAGCGTGTGGCAGAAGTTGTAGACGATTTCTTCGTCGGCATCCAGCGGCGCGGGCTTTTTACCAGTCGCGAGCGTGTCGATGACAGGCTGTTCGAGACCGTATTTAAGGCCGTCGCGCTGGTGCGCATACCACTCGTATTGCGACGTCCAGTGGCGCGCCGTGATCAGGATGGCGAATTCGTTCAGCTTGCGCGGAATCGACGAGTGGTAACGCATTTCGGCGCCCAGCTTCTGCGCGAGGTCGCCCATCTCGGGGCTGCGCAGGAGCACATTGAACGGGCCGGTCGTGGTGCCGCGCTCGCCCGCAAGCAGGTCGTTGATCAGCTTCTTCTGCTCGGGAGTCATCTCCTCCCACTTGAGAGCCCGGAAGCGATCGCCGCGGAGCTGCATGTTCGCCGGTGCGGAGGTTTGCGCGATGGCGCCACTGAGGGCGGCGAGAAGAGCCAGTATGACAGGGATTCTTTTCATAACGGTGGGGATCATATCACGCGCGGAGAGTTATCTTCTTCCAGTCTTGCGGTAATGGATACACCGATTTACACTGATCTCACTTTGCTGGCCGGATGCCTTCATTAGCTATTGCCGCGCCCTCAGAAAAAGAGGCGCCAGCCGCGTTGCCCGGGCTGAAAGTTCACGTCCCGGAACTGGACGGAGTGCGGGGACTGGCTGTCCTGTTTGTAGTTCTCTACCACCTCCAGGGATACGCAGGGCTGGGTAACAACCGAACCCCCTACGGGTGGATTGTCTCGATGGGATGGTCCGGTGTGGATCTCTTTTTCGTACTCTCGGGCTTTCTCATAACCGGGATTCTGCTCGATTCCCGCGCTCAGGAGAAGTATTTTCAGAAATTCTACGTGAGACGGATACTCCGGATCTTTCCGCTCTACTACCTCATCGTTGCCGGCCTATTCATCGCCGGACCGCCTCTTCTGCGACACCTTTCACGCGGCGCCCTCATAGCGGAGTGGGTGAAACCAGGTTCTCAGATCTTTGCCTGGACCTTCACGCTGAATGTTCCGTTTGCATTCGACTACAACCAGATCTCCAGACTGATTCACCCTCTTTGGTCCCTTTCGATCGAGGAGCAGTTCTACCTTGTCTGGCCCGTGACCGTTTATCTGCTCACGCCCAGGACACTCCGCGTCGTCTGTCTTGCGCTGGTTGGGAGCGCGCTGCTGGCGCGGATCGGGTTTGTCGTTGCCGGCAATACTTCGGCGGCCTTTGCGCTGACGCCCTGCCGCACAGACGCGCTCGCCTTGGGCGCGTTGCTTGCGGCGACGGTGCGCACGCCCGGTGGCGGGGAGATGATCAGGCGCTGGGGTTGGAAGATCGCCATGGCCGCTTTTGCCGGCATAGCGCTGACAGGTTTCCTGGGAGGGACAGAAGTCACGGATCGGCTCATCGTGACTGTCGGAATCTCCCTGTTAGGGCTCTTCTATACTTCCGCGCTGGGCGCCGTCATTTCAGCCCCGGAGGAATCGATTCCAAGACGCGGACTGCGCCTGCCCATGCTTCGGTTCCTGGGCAAATACAGCTACGCGGTTTATGTGTTTCATCAGGCCATCATCATCACGATGATGCATAAGCTGCCGCCCGCGAGTCTTGCGATGAAGTTGCACTCGACCTTCGGCGGCTGGTTGGCTTTTGCGGTCATATTCGGCATCGTCACGATAAGCGTCGCCATGGCGAGCTGGTGGTTGCTCGAAAAGCACTTTCTGGCTTTCAAACGCGCGTTCGCCTATCAGAGCTGACAGCCGACAGCCGCTTTACTATGTTCTCCACTTTCGCCCGTCGCGCCGCATCAGATCGTCGGCTTCTTTCGGCCCCCACGATCCCGCCGCATAATTGGGAAACGCCCGCGGCGGCAGCGCCTTCCAGACATCCAGAATCGGCTCCACCACGCCCCAGCCGGCTTCCACCATATCGGCGCGCTGGAACAGCGTCGCGTCGCCGATCATGCAGTCGTAGAGCAGACGCTCGTAGCCGGTGCTGGGCTCGGCGCCGAAGTAGTCCGCGTAGTGGAAGTCCATCTTGACGCCGCCGATGCGCACGTGCGCGCCCGGAATCTTGGCGCCGAAGCTCAGCGAAATGCCTTCGTCGGGCTGGATGTGCATCACCAGCAGATTCGGCGTCAGATTTTCGACCGGCGTGTCGCGGAACAGCACGAACGGCGCGCGGCGGAACTGGATCGCGATTTCGGTCACCCGCTTCGGCCAGCCGCTTGCCGGTGCGGATATAGAACGGCACGTCGGCCCAGCGCCAGTTATCGAGCTGGAGCTTCAGCGCCACGAAAGTTTCGGTGTTCGAATGCGGATCGACGATACTGTTCGCTGCGATAAGCCGGCACCACGCTGCCCGTCCGATCACGCCTTCGCCATACTGGCCGCGCACGGCGCGCGTCAGCACGTCCTCCGGCGCCAGAGGCTGAATGGCGTGCAGCACCTTCGACTGCTCGTCGCGCACGGCGTCGGCCTGAAACGAAATGGGCGGCTCCATCGCCGTCAGCGAGACCAGCTGCAGAGATGTGATTCGGCACCATGTCGCGCAGCGCGCCGGCGTGTTCGTAATAACCGCCGCGGCGCTCCACGCCCAGGCTTTCGGCCACGGTGATCTGCACATGGTCGATGTAGCGCCGGTTCCAGACCGGCTCGAAAATGCCGTTGGCGAAGCGGAACACCAGAATATTCTGCACGGTTTCTTTGCCGAGGTAGTGATCGATGCGGTAGATCTGGCTTTCCTTGAGCACCTGGCCGATCTCGCGGTTCAGTGCCTTCGCCGAATCGAGATCGTTGCCGAACGGCTTTTCGATGATGACGCGCCGCCAGTGCCGTGGTCTTCGCGCGGTGAGCCCCTGCTCGCCCAGCTGGCGGATGATCTCCGGAGAAGAACTGCGGCAGCGTCGCAAGGTAGTAAAGGACGTTGCCCTGCGTGTGATGCTGCTGTTCCAGCTCGGCGATTTTGTCTTTCAAGCTGACGAAATCGGCAGGGTTCTTGAAGTCGCCGCTCATGTAGTAGACGTGTGATCGGCGATCCAGTCGCAGATGTTCGCAGTCGGCCGGCGCGCCCGCATACTGCTGGAGGTCTTCGCGCGCGCGTTTGCGGAAATCGTCTGTCGGAGATGTCGTCTTTGGCGAAGCCGAGGATCGCGAATTCTTTGGGCAGAAGATTCCCGCGCGCCAGATTATAGAGCGCCGGCAGAAGCTTGCGCGTGGTGAGATCGCCGGACGCGCCGAAGATCACCATGATGCAGCGGTCAGCGACGCGGCCGGAGTCCTGGGTTTCCATGGGATCTGCCATGATTCAGTTTCGCAGGCAATGGCGGGTCGGATGAACTTTCAGCTCAGGCGGCGGGTGGGATTGGGGAAGGGGTTGGGGGGTTCTTAGGGGATCTAAACAGAGGTTACTGCGTTGGTGGGTGGCTTTCCCGCCGTGCCTGAGCTGTTTTCACCAAGTTCACGGCTTATGGGAAAGCAAGTCGGTTGCCAAACTCTAAAGCTGCCGAAATCGGCCTGCGGCAGCCCGCGCAGTCCTGGATCGGCTCGTCCCGCGTTTCAAAAGCGCATTTATTTCGACATTTATTTCACATCCGGCATGTTTGCCGGAAGCTGCGAGGCGCCCGGAATCGCGCCCTTTTCCACATCCACCAGATCGATGTGATTCACTTCCAGCGTCGCGCCAATCGTCTGATCCAGCGCGATCCGTGCCCCCTGATACTGAACACGGGCGGCCAGTTCCGCCGATTGCGCGGCCGCGAGGTCGCGCTGTTCCACGATCACGTTGTAGGGAAAGGAAGCGCCCAGACTGAACTTCTTCTCCTCGGCGTCCAGCAGCTGGTCCTGCAGGATGCGCCCCTGCACGGCTGCGTCATAACGTGCACGCGCCTGGTGCAAAGCCACCACCGAGTTGGTGACATCCACATGCGCCTGGTTCATATCCTTCGCCGTCATCAACTGTTGTTGTCGGAGCGAGAGCTGGTCGATAGCGTGGTCGGCCAGCGCGGCGCGATCGTAGATCTGGATCGCGCCGAAGAAGCCGACACTTTCGCTGGGAAAATCCTGGCGTAAGACCTGGCCGAGAGCGGTGCCAATGCCGCCCTTGAAATAGGGATCGGAGGTGAACGAGATGCCGGGCGCAAGATTAACGACCTTCGGGTTACCCGACAGCCCGGCAGTGCTGCGGCTGGCGATGATACCGGCGGACGGCAGGAGTCCGTTGATCGTGCCCAGGGCGGAAATCTCGGCGGACTTCACGTTACCGCGCTCGACGATCAGATCGCTGCGATTATTCAGTGCGGTCTGAACCAGATCCTTAACCGGCGGGATGTCATCTGTCGACGGGATGACAAGCTGATCGACAGGAATGATTTCCACATTCGACAGCAGGGCATTGCCGGGTCCGGTGCGGCTGATCAGGTTCTTGAGCCGAACCTGGTCGGTGGCGACCGCTGACTGCGCATTCACCAGCGCGAGTTGGCTCGATGCCACCTGGTTGTTGGCAGTCGTCACGTCGAGCTGCGCCAGCGCGCCCAGATCGAAGCGCCGCTTGCTTTCGTCAAGGAAGCGCTGCGCCGTGTCGAGTGCGCTCTGTTTGGCCTTCGCGTCCTCGTAGTCGGCCACAAGCGCGTAGTAAGAATTGAGCACATTGACGACGACACCGGCCACCTGTGTCCTGAAGTTGAGCGGCGCGTCTTCCAGGTTCATGCGCGCAACCGTGATATTGCGCCGATTGAGCTTGATTCCCAGACCCTGCAGAAGGTTCTGTTGCAGGTTGAACGAGAGACCAGGTGCGGACGACGGATTGAGCACGTCGAGCGGCGCGTTTTCGTTCACGTAGTGGTCGTTGTAGCTGACCGTCACTGACCCGCCGGTAACGAGGCCCTGCTGATAACTCCCCGAGTAGGCCCGCAGACCCTGCACCAAGTTCGACGTTTCGCTAAGTCCGGTGAAGGGCTGCGGATTGCTGCGATGGCTGTAAGTGTCCGATTCCTGGAAGGTTGGATCGAACGTGGGCGTTACAGGACCAACCTGAGCCACGGTCGCGTTAGCGGTGGTGCCGCTCGATCCGCCGCGCACGGCCGCGAACGAAACACCGGCCGCAGCCGCGCTGCCGAGCACGCCCTGCCCGTTCTGGACTGACGATGCCTGGGACGATCCGCTCGGCACGCCGGGCAATGTTCCGCCTGCCTGGGATCGCTCCAGGTTCCACGCCATGATGGGAAAGTTGTAGCGCGCGTTTTCGATGTCGATATTGTTTTCGAGCGCCATCGCGATGGCGTCGTGCACCGTAAGGTAGAGCTTACCCGCGCGGATCAGCACCTTCATGCGATCGGAGTCGCCAAAACGCGCCGGCGGCACGGTTGTCGGGAGATAAGGCCGATACAGAATGGGCGCCGTCGGGCGCACCGGCTCGATTCCCATCGGTACCGTTTGAGCAGAGCCGGCCTGCGCCCAGACCGACGAAGCGGCGAGCACAGAACAAAAGATTGCGCAGAGCTGGCGGGTGTTCATTACTTGACCCCCTGCGCCGGAACCGAGCTTGGTACCGCGCGTACGCGGCCTGCGACAGCCTCGTCCATCGAGATGTGGTTCACATCGAGCGTGCTGCCCAGCGCCTGATCGAGAGCGATGCGCGCATGGCTGTAGTTGGCCATGGCCTGCGCTTCCGAGCTCTGCGCGGCGGCCAGATCGCGCTGATCCTGCACCACCTGATAGGGTGTCCCGGCGCCGAGTTCGTACTTCTCTTGTCGCCGTCGAAAGTCTGCCTGCGAAAGAATGCGCGCCTGCACGGCGGCGTCGTAACGCGCGCGCGCCTGCTGCAGGCCGATAACGGCGTTCTGCACATCGACCCGCACCTGATTGATCTGCTTCTGGCAGATTCAGCTCGTTCTGGCGGATTTCGATCGAGCTGGTGGCATAATCGGACTGCGCGGCGCGGTTGCGCAGCGGAATATTCAGCGAGAGACCGGCCGAGTAGTTCGGATAATTGCGCGCGGAAGATCTGCGCGAGCAGATTTCCGTAATCCGCCGGTGAACGTGGCCGCCGGGCGCGGGTGCCCGATCCCAGGCCGAGAACGTTCGTCGAACCGGTAAGGCCGTTGTTGGTGAGTTCGGCGAAGACCTGCAGCGTGGGCTTGAGAGAGTTCTTGATGCCGACCAGATTGAGGTGGTTGCTGTCGAGATTGATCTTCGCCTGCTCGATTTCGACGCGGTTCTTCAGCGCGTCGGCGACCAGATCGTTTATCG
Source organism: Terriglobia bacterium (assembly GCA_963709215.1). Lineage (GTDB taxonomy): Bacteria > Acidobacteriota > Terriglobia > Bryobacterales > Bryobacteraceae > BOG-234. Next base: position 821,408 of record CAVPVO010000003.1, read on the forward strand.
GGCGGCAGATTGTCGCTCGCCGGAATGGTCATGTTGTCGAGCGGAATGATGTGCACGTCGGCCAGATCGGAAGTCGCGATGCCCTGCCGGCTCAGCGCGTTCTTCAGAATGGTTTCCTGCTGCAGAAGGTTGGTCTGGGAGATGACCAGATCCTGGCGCGCGGCGAATAGCTGCGACTGCGCCCGCGTGACTTCGATCTCGGCCAGCGTGCCGATGCGGACCTGTCCTGATTATTCTCCAGCAGCTGCTCCGCGGTGGCGACTTCCTGCTGCGCGCTTTCACGTCCTGATTGAAGCTCACCAGATCCCAGTAGAGATTGAGCGCGGCGGAAACGGTGGTGATCACCTGCTGCTTGAACTGCAGATCGGTGACTTTCATGTTGTTCTTCTGCACGCGGATGTTGCGGCCGTTCACGGCGCGGCCGAAGCCGTTGAGCAGGTTCTGCGTGACCGTAAGATCGAGATCGCCGTTGGTGAACGGATTCAGGCTGTAATCGTGGCTGTTGAACCGATTGTAGGTGCTGGCGTAGGTGAGCGTGCGCTGAGTGCCGATGGACAAGTTCTGCGAGTACGTACGCTGTGAAGGTGCGTGACGTCGTCGATCAGCGCGTTGGTGCCGGTGAGCGAGGTGTAGCTCTGCGGGGAAGTCGAGTGCTGAAAATTCGCGAAGCCGATGATGGTGGGGTCGAGCGAAGGAATGGCGGGGCCGAGCTGCGTGACGATGCCGCCGCCCGCGCTGACGCCCGCGCCGCCGCCCGAGCCGGCGCGCCGTTGGTATTGACGCTGACGCCGCTGAGGCTGACGCTGGTGGGCCCGGCGACAACGCTCTGGCCCGACGTTGCGCAGCAGGCCGCCGCCTTCGGCGCGCCGCAGCACTTCGCGCGCCAGCAGCGGACCATAGCGCTGCACTTCGATGTCGATGTTGTTTTCGAGCGCGAGCGCGACCACGTCCTGCGCCGAAAGATAAAGGTTGCCCGCGCGGATGAGCGAGTCGAAACGCGACGTATTGGCGAGATTGATCGGGCGGAACATGTCGCGCCTGATACGGCCGCGTCAGCCAGCCGAGGCCTCCTTTGGCGGGATCGATTCTGAACTGCGGTCTGCGCGTTCAGCGGGCATGCGCCGCAAGAACGGCGACGCAGCAGCGAGCACAAAACTGCGGACAATCGCGTTGTTCATTTGAATTATGTTTCCAAGCAGGAGAATACGTCGCGCAGACCGCGTTCGGTTCGCGCTATTTGATTGCCTGAGCGTTAATTTCCAATGGTATAGTAGCCGTTTGTGACGCCGCAAGCGGACCGCGTTCTCGATCTGTTTCGAGCACACAGGCGCATATCTGCAGGGTCACTTCCGGCTTTCGAGCGGGCTGCACAGCTCCGGCTATCTGCAGTCGGCGCTCGTCCTGCATATCCCAAGCATGCCGAACTGCTCGGCCGCAGGCTGGCCAGGCGCTTTCCGGTTTGACGAACGGACATACCGATCGGTTCCGTAATTTCGCCGGCGCTGGGCGGGCTGATCATCGGCCATGAAGTGGCGCGGGCGCTGGGCGTGCGGTTTCTGTTCACCGAACGCGACGCCGACCGGAAGATGTCGCTGCGCCGCGGATTCACCATCGCGCCCGGCGAGCGCGCTTATTGTGATCGAAGACGTGATCACGACAGGCGGCAGCACCAAAGAAGTGATCGACATCGTGCGCGCGGCCGGCGGCGAAACCGGTGGCCGCCGGATCGATCATCGACCGCAGCGGCGGCGCGGCGGATCTCGGCATCCCGCGCGTGGCGCTCGAAACGCTGACGGTGCCCGTGTGGGAACCGGAGAAATGCCCGATGTGCGCTGCGGGGGAGCCGGTGACCAAGCCGGGCTCGCGGCCGGTTTAGCGTTTGTCAAGGCGCATTCGCATCACGCTCGCCTAGGACGGCACCGATTTTCACGGCTGGCAGATCCAGCCCGGCCTGCCCACCATTCAGGGCACGCTCGAAGAAATCATCGGCGGCATCGAAGGCAAGCCGGTTCACGTCGCGGGATCAGGCCGCACCGACGCCGGCGTTCACGCGCTCGCGCAGGTCGCCGCGTTTACCATCACGAATCCGATTCCGGTCGACAATCTCTGTCGCGCCGTCAACCGTCTGTTGCCGGCCGCCATTCGCGTGCTCCATGCCGCGGAAGCGCGCCCGGGTTTTCATCCGCGCTTCGACGCCATCGCGAAGACCTATCGCTACACGATGTTCCGCGCGCCTGTCTGTTCCCCCTTCGAGTGGCGCTACGTCCATCACTACCCGTATCCGCTGGATGAAGCGGCCATGATCGCGGCCGCGCCGCTCTTCGAGGGCGAGCACGATTTCACCGCGTTCGCCGCTTCCGACGATCGCGATGCAGAAGAGAAGTCCATGGTGCGGACGATCTTCCGGTCGACGATGGAGCGCTCCGGGGATTTGCTCGTTTACACAGTGCGCGGCAGCGGATTTCTGAAACACATGGTCCGAAATCTGATGGGGACCCTGATCGAAGCAGGGCGGAGAAATATCGATCAGCGCGGGATTACAGTGTTATTCGCTCCGGACGCGGGAAGAAAAGGCGGACCCACCGCGCCGGCCAAAGGACTGGTGCTGGAGTCGGTTGAATACTGACTGCTACTGATCCGGCAGCTTCTCGCCGGGCCGCAGCAGCGTCGGCGGCTTGCGTTTCGGCTTGGAGTCGTCGGTGGTTGATGCATCGGCGGTCGTGGTTTGGCCGTTCTTCGCGGCTTCCGCCGGCTTGCCTTTGGAATCCTCCGCCGCGAGCGTCTCCTCGGCTTCTTTCTTCTGCCGCTTATCGGCTTCGGCAAGCTTGGCGGTGCGCCCGGACGCGTCTTCCCCGGCCTGATCGATGCTGTCCGACGTGCTCGCCATCGCCTCGCGCAGCGCGACATCGTAGAGATCCACGTCCGCCGCGTTGCGGTCCTTGATCTGCTGCAACTGCCCGAGGAATCGCTTCTCGGCAGTCGTCGCCGCTACCACACCTTCGCCGACATCTGCGCCGCGCCTCAGCGCGTCGTCGGTCACCGTGTCGATCGCGTCAATGATGTCAGCGTAATCCTCAAGCAGCTCGCGCGCCTCGGCCGAGCGGCCTTTCTTCTCTTTGCTGAGCAGCCGCTGCAACTGGTCGATTCTCTGCCGCGCGAACAGGATGTAGAGTTTCAGACGGTCGTTCGGCGCCTGCGCCTCCCGGACTTTTTCGATTTCGGCCTCCGTGAGGAAATCCCTGTCGGCCAGTGCCGGGACAGCGCCGGTGAACAGGGCGCAGACCAGAATCAGAATCGGCAGCTTCTTCATGGCGTATTCGGCTTTCTATTGCGTACTTCGTTTTCTTCCCATGATGCCTTCAAACCAGGCATCGTGCAGTTCCTGTACCTTTTCTTTCGTGTCCTGAATCGAATCCCTCTCTGCGGCGTCCATCTTCTGCTCGAGATCCCCCAGCCGGATCAGCAATTCCCGTGAGTGCATTTCCGCGTACTTATACGGCCCCGGATTTCGGCCCGGCGATTTCCCGCTCGCCGCGAGCGTCTCCTCGGCCAGTTTCAGACTCGCCACCACGTTCTTCAGCTCGGCGGTAACACCCGGCATATCGCCTTTGCCGTAGGCGGCCTCGGCGTTCTTCTCGGCGACTCCGGCGTAATCCACGGCGGCCCTGGCGCGGCGATCCGGATTCGGATCCGCCTTCACCTGATCGAGCGAGGTCGGCAGGGGAGCCGCGAATAACAGGACGAGCGCGAGCAGCGGGATCATCGGCGATTCAGCTCACTTTCGATGATACGGATTCTCTGGCGCGCCTGGAACTCCTGGTCGGGGTTTTTTCCGCCGTCGGCTGCCAGAAACTGCCGGTACGCTTCCAGCGCTGGTTTGGGCTGCTTCAGTTTTTCCAGCGAAATGGCCCGATAAAAGTAGTCGCCCGCCCCTTCCTGCCCGAGCGCGCGCACGTGATCCAGCGCCGCCAAGCCGCCTGCATAGTCTTCGCTGACGACCAGCACATTGGCCAGTTCATTCCACGCCTTCACGGAATCGGGACGAATCTTCGCGGCCGCCGTGAACTGCTCCGCCGCCGGAAGCAGACGGCGAAGATCCCGCAGTGCACGGCCGAGGTCCATGCGCAATTCGAAACTGTTTGGCTCCGACGCGACGGCCAGCTGCAGCTGCCCGATCACTTTTTCGGTTTGCTTGTTTGTTTTGTACGCATCGGCCAGCGCGAGCCGGTTCGCGACTGTCGGCGATTGCTTCACCGCCTGCTCCAGCAAGGGAATGGTTTCGGCGGAGTTGCCGTTCGCGGCGAGAAGCTGCACGATACGCTCCTTCGCCGCGGCATTCTCTGGAAACTCCTGGTAGATCGCGACGGCTTCCGGAATCATCCTGCGTTTCTCGTATTCGCCGGCCAGCAGGAGCAGATCGTTCTTATACTGCGCATCAAGCGTTGCAGCTGCACGGAAATGCTCTGCCGATTCGGCCGGCTTCGATTCTTTGAGCAGGCTCTGCGCCAGGCCGGATTGGGCCGCAGCCGACTTCGGGTCGACGTCGCACGCGGCTCGGAAGAATTGCTCTGCCTCCGAAAAGTCCCCTGTCTGATAGAGCGCCTGCGCGTACAGCAGATTGGCCCGCAGCTCCTTTGGCTGCCGGCTGACCGCATCCTTCAGCACGGGCAGCGCCTCGCCTGCCCGCTTGTTGCGCAAGAGCAGCGTGGCAAGATTCGCCTCCGCCTGATAAAGACCGGGCTGCAGTTCGAGGGTCCGCTCGAGCTCGCGGATTGCTTCATCGTCTTTTTGCTGGAGACTCAGCGCCAGCGCCAGATTGAAGTGCGCGCCAACGTCGCCCGCATCCTTCTGTACCGCCTGACGAAACAACGGCTCAGCCGCGGCAGGCTGATTGGCGTCGAGCGCTTTCAGACCGTCGGCAACGAAATCCTGCTGCGGAGAAAAAAGAAGTATAACGGCGAGGGCGTACGCGAACGCCATGATTTGATTTTAGCGGGCGACGGGCACGCCTGCGCTGATGGCTGCGATGCCCGCCACCAGCAGCACAAACATCAGCCCGAGGCGCACTTTGACGGAAGAGTCAGCGCCTTCGTATTCATTCCACAGGAAATACCCGCACAGTGCCGCGATGAGCACTGAGGCCGCCTCTATCGCATGACTGATCTGCGGCGCTACTTTGGCTGTTCCCTCGACGCGCCCCCGCACCAGCACCGCCACCAGCCCGACATACCACACGACGCCCCCGATCATGCCCGATCCATGGCGCAGTGGTTTCGCGCGCAGGAACTCGGTGATTTCCACTGGCTTACCTTGTACCGGCAGATTCATGAAAAACAGGTTAAAGACGAAGGTGGAGAAGACGACTGCCAAGGCGAAAATAAATCCCAGGGAGTAAGGCCCGAGCCCGTTCTCGCTGGCCGATGCGAGTTGAACCAGCGGCATGGACGAGCCCATCATCAAGCCTCCGAACAGACTGAGCGACAAGGCTTTCCCACTCGATTTGCGGCGGCGCGGTTTTCCTGCGGCGCTCTGGTCCTGCATCCTGAACCGCAGGTCTGCCATGGCCCGAAACGCGAGCACCGCGAACACTATCGCCAGCACAATCGCAATCATGCCGGCTGACTGGACGCCGATGCTGGCGCCCGGGTGCAGCACGAAATCCCACAGTGCCCCGACCACCAGCGCGCCACCCAGACTCGCGGGGAACGCCAGCGTCATGCCGGCAATGGACACCCCGGCGAGCAGCAGCATGTTCCCCAGGTTGAAGATGACGCCTGCACCGAAGGCGAAAACGTCCTGCCGCTTACCTGCCAGTTGCAGATCGTCAAGGAATGAGAAGCCGTCAAATCCGAGACTGCCGAATGTGAGAGCCACCACCAGCGCGGCGATAAAAACGCCGACGGCGAAATCGAAATAGAACAGTTCAAAACGCCACTTGCCGCCCGCCGCCTTGAAAAGGTTGGCCCACAGACCCCAGCCAAGCATGCCGAGAATCAGCAGGATCAGAGCAACTGTATAAGAACCTGGCAGAATCATTGAAGGATCAGGATTCAATGTACTACGCTGCTACCGGGGCTCGCGCAGACCGGAAGCTGCCGTTCTGCGTAGTAGGACAAGCCATACTGCAGATCCCGCGAAACATCGGGCGCACACGGTGGATGGTTACGCACCCATCGCGGCCGGGCAGAAGCAATCGTGTCGAACTGCGGGAAGGTCGCGAACTGGAACCACAGGAAACCGGCAGCCGACAGCAGGGCTGTTCCCAGGAACGCGCGGCCGGGTGCGTAACGCACTGTGATGTATGCGATGACTGTGGCCCCGATGAGCAGATACACGGCCCCCGCCAGCGGAATGTTAGTCGACCGCAGACCGTGGACGGCCAGAATGCGTGGCGCCGCTCCCGAGATCGAGGGCAGCAACCCGAGAAGGATGACAGGAAACATCAGCGCGAGTCTGGAGTGCTCCGCGCGTGCGAGGCCAGCTCCCACCAAAACGAACGCTGCCGGCAGCAGGGGAATCAGGTATCCCGGCAGCTTGTTTACCGCGGCCGAGAAAAAAACGAACCCAAATATGACCACCGATGCGAGCACTCGGCAGCGTGGATCGCGCAGTGCCTCTTTCGGAAATCCGATTGACGGGAAAGCAACCAGCGGGAACCACGGATAACAGCAGGACCAGCAGAACAGGCACGTAAAACCACCACGGCTGCACATGCTGCAGGGCCGTTGTACTGAAACGTCCGAACTGCTGCTCGACGAAGAATACCCGCAGAAACTCGCTGCCGTTCCGCATCGTGCAGAGAACGTACCAAGGCAGCGCGCAGACCGAAAACGCCACAAGCGGACCTGGCCGAATCCAGTCGCGCAGTCTCTTGATTCCGCAGCCAAAAACCGGGAGGAACAGGACAATCGGTACAAGGCCCTTCGCCAGCGCCGCAAGACCGAGACAGGCAGCGGCGCCCGGCAAGGTCCTGACTTCGCCGCGGGCGATCCACGGCAGCGACAAGCAGAACGGCCGCCGAGAAAAACGCCGCCAGCGGAAGATCGGTCACGGCAACATGACTGTACGTCAGCCATCCGGCGCTGGTAGCCAGCATGGCAGTGGCGTAAGACGCAGTGCGCACGCCCCATTCGATGCGGAGCCGCCACCAGAAGAAAGCCAGGAAGGCCACGCTGAGCAGTGCGACCGGCAGACGCGGCGCCAGGTCCGGACCGAGGCCGAGCTTGAATCCCGTTGCGGTCATCCAGTAAAGCAAGGCGGGTTTCTCGAACCATGGCTGTCCCCACAGGTGTGGCGTGATCCAGTCGCCGCCTTGCGCCATAGCACGACCCACATCGGCATAACGCGGTTCGTCCGGGCCCACCATCCCCATGCCTGTGAGATCGGCGAGGTAGAGGGCGGCGAAAAAGAAGATCGCCGCAGCGCGCGCGAGTGCGGAAGTCAAGAGATGATTATCAACCTCGGCCCACGGTAAAATCGAAATTGTCTGCGCTCCTGTTTTGCCCTCTTCCTTATTTCGGCTCTGCTCGTGGCGCAACCCGCGCGCAAAAGCGGCGCGCGCAGGCTGATTGTCATCTCCGTCGCCGGCCTTGACGAACGCTTTCTGGCCGAACCGCCGGCGCGCCTGAAAATTCCCAATATCCGAAAGCTCATGCGCCAGGGCACCGTGTCGAGCGGCGTGATCGGCGTGGCCCCGTCGGACACTTGTCCATCGGCTCTCGCGATGGTCACGGGCGTTCCTCCATCAGCCGAGGAGGGCGCCACACGGCTCTGGCAGGCAGCCTCGAAGAGCCGGCCACAAGACCGCTGCGGTCTACTGGCCCGCGGGCAACGGCGCTCCGGCCGATTTCGATTTTCCCGAGCCGAGGGAATCGCGTCCGGGCGGGGACATACAGTTTGACGATGTCGCGCAGAAAGCATCGCCGCCGGGCATCGTGGATCGCATCGAAAAAGCCTCGCCGGGTTTTCAGAAGGAGCTCTGGGACGACGCCTCCGCGCTACCGCGGCTCGAATATCTGCTGCGCGTCGAAAAGCCCGATCTGCTGCTCGTCGAGTTGACGGATATCGACGTCCGAACAACGCGCGACGCGCGCGCTCAGCGTCTATTCACGCGAGATGCTCGAGAACGACGACGAGCTGATCGGCCAGATTATCGCCGCCGCCGCGACCGGACGCAGTGATCGCGCTGGTATCCGGCCACGGATTCGAGAACGAGAACTACATCGTGCGCCCGCGCGTGCTTGACAAAGGCGCCGGTTGAAGTGGAAGACGGGCTGATCGGCACGCCCGACCGCGCCGTCGCCGAACGCTTGCGCATGCTCATGAACGACGGCCACCGGCACGGACTTGCCCGCGAAGTGCCGATTGTCCGAAGTTCAGGGCAAGAGCGCCTTCGACTCGACACACGTGGGTTGCCGCGTTCGACACGCCAGCCAACTACTGTGGCCAGCGCAGAGGATCACGGGGCCGGCTCTCGGGCCCGGTACCCATCGCGGCGTCAGCGGGTTATGGCCCACGCGCCGGGCTACCGGTCGGTCTTCGTGATCGCGGGACGAAGGCGTTCCGGTCGCGCCGGATCGGCGAAATCGATCTGCTGCAGATTGCTCCCACGTTCGCCGCCGTGATCGGAGTGGAACTTCCCCAGGCGAAACGAAAATCCCTATGGCCGCTATGATGACCGGCGTATACATCTCATGGCCGTTTTGCGCGCAGAAGTGCACATACTGCAACTTCGCTTCGGGCGTTGCTGCCGCGCGAGTCTGGAAGCGCCGCTACCTCGCGGCGCTGTTAAACGAGATCTCCGCGCATGGCAGTGCGTGTCGCCGGACACCGTCTATCTTGGCGGCGGAACTCCCAGCGCGATGGACCCGGATCACCTCAACCGGCTCTTGCGAGCTCTGCCGGGCGCCACTGGCGCGAAGCCACCATCGAAGCCGCGCCGGGCACGCTCACCGCGGAGACGAATCGACGCGTGGCGTGCGCGCGGGCATCAATCGCGTCAGCCTCGGCGTGCAGTCTTTCGTTCGAGCAGGAACTGGCGCGCACCGGCCGCAAGCACACCGCGGAAACCGTCGCGCATGATGTCGCGCATGCTGCGCGCCCACGGCATCCACAACATCAATATCGACCTGATCGCCGGCCTGCCGGGCCAGACCGAAGCAAGCTGGGCCGAATCCCTCGCCGCCACCATCGCGTCTCGACGTCTCCGCACGTTTCCGTCTACATGCTGGAAGTCGACGACGACAGCCGGCTCGGCGCCGAAATCCTGCTGGGCGGCAAGCGCTACGGCGCGGGCGATGTGCCTCCGACGACCGCATCGCCGACTTTTACGAAACGGCCGTCGACCGCCTCGCCGCGCACGGCATCCATCGCTACGAGATTTCCAACTTCGCGCGGCCCGGCGCCGAGTCGATGCACAATCTGAAGTACTGGAGGCGCGAAGCCCTACGTCGGCTTCGGCGCCGACGCGCATTCCTTCGATGGCCGCATCGCGCTGGCAGAATGTGGAATCGGCGCGGGACTACGTGGCCCGCTCCGAACGCGGCGAGTCGCTGCGATCGGAGCAATCCACGCCCGATCCCGGCGAAGAGAAATTCTTCGTCGGTCTGCGGCTTTCCGAAGGCGTCCGCGCCGACGACGAGGACTGGCGCGCGCTTCGGCCCGGCCTTCGAACGACTTCCTTGCCGCCGGCGTTCTGGAGCGCGCCAACGGCAATCTGCGCCTGACGCCGCGCGGCGTCATGGTGTCCAACGAAGTTTTTCAGGAGTTTCTAGCGATGAAGCGAACAGTGGGGCAGACGATCGTTGTTTGTCGTCTGCCGCCATTACAGAATTAAAGCACTATGATCGATCTGCGCAGCGACACCGTCACCAAACCCACCCCCGCCATGCGCCGGGCCATGTTCGAAGCCGAGGTGGGCGACGACGTTTACGGCGAAGACCCCACCGCCAACCGGCTCGAAGCGCGCGCCGCCGAAGTGATCGGCAAGGAAGCCGCGCTGTTCGTTCCCACCGGCACCATGGGCAATACCATCGCCATCAAGCTGCTCACCGAGCACGGCCAGGAAGTGATCTGCGATTCGCGCGCGCATCTGCTCGATTGGGAACTCTCCATGCTGGCCTGGTTTTCCGGCTGCCTGATCCGTCCGGCCGACACGCGCCGGACGGCATTCTCACCTGGGACCTGATTCGCCCTGTTCTCAAAGCCGGCGGCCCGCACTCCGCGCCCACCGGCGCGATCGAAATCGAGAACACGCACAACATGGCCGGCGGCCGCGTCTACCCGCAGGAAGTGATCGACGACATCTGCGATCGCGCGCACGAGGCCGGCGTGCCCGTCCACATGGATGGCGCGCGCATCTTCAACGCCTCCGCGGCCACCGGCAGGCCGGTGAAGCGAGATCGCCGCCAAAGTCGATACCGTGATGTTCTGCCTCTCGAAAGCCCTGGGCGCGCCGGTGGGCTCGATCGTCGCCGGACCGGCGAAGCTGATCGACAAAGGCCGGCTGCTGCGCAAGCGGCTGGGCGGCGCGATGCGGCAGGTCGGCGTCCTGGCCGCGGCGGGACTGGTCGCGCTGGAAGAGTCGCCCGAAGTGCCTGCGGATCGATCACGCCAATGCGCAGTTGCTCGCCGAACGCCTGCGGGACATCGATGGCGTCACGGTGCGGCCGGTCGAAACCAACATCGTGATTTTCGATCTGCCCGAAGGCTGCTCACCGCAGGACGACTGTCGCAGGCGCTCGAAAGCGCGCGGCATCCTGATGAACCCGGTGAACAACCAGTTCATGCGCGCCGTCACCCATTACGACGTGACCCGCGAACAATGCATCGAAGCGGTCGACGCGCTGGCCGAAGATCTCTAGTCCGACTCGCGCATGCATAATACAGACCTTCGGCCTGATGAAAGAACTCCAGATCCTTTCCCCGACGGACAGAACCGCTTCGTACCTCTCGAAGGCCGAGCGCATCTCGCTCGGCCGCTCCACCGCCGCCGAACTCTCCTTCCCCGACGATAACGGCCTCTCGCGCCAGCACCTGGTCATCGAGCGCGACGGCGACGGCTGGGCTCTGCTCGATCTCGGAAGCAAGAACGGAACCATGCTCAACGGCGCCAAAGTCACCGGACGCGACGCGCTGAAATCCGGCGACAGGATCACGGCCGGGCATCTGATTCTCGTCTACGACGGCCGCCGGCTCGCAGGCCCGAAAAGCCGGTGGTCGTCTTCGATCCACGACGCGAGGGCGCGGCAGAAGACTTCTCGCCGACCGCCACCGTCATGACGAGGCTGGAAGGCGTCATCAAGCCTGGTGAAACCGCCGAGGCGCAGGTCGCTGGCGCGCTTCGCATGTGTCGGCGCTGGTCCGCGCCGGCAACGAACTGGCCGGCAACCGGCCGCTGCCGGAGCTGTTTCCGCTTCATCCTCGATCTGGCGATTCAGGCGGTAAAAGCCGATCGCGGCGTCCTGATGACCGCCGAAGGCGACAACCTGGTGGTGCAGGCCAACCAGGGCGAAGGCTTTCGCATCTCGACCGCCGTGCGCGACCGGGTGCTGAACAGCGGCGTGTCCGTGCTGGTGCGCGACACCTCCATGGACGACGCCCTGCGCGAACGCCGCAGCATCGTCGAACAGAACATCCGCACGCTGATGGCCGTGCCGCTGCAGACCCGCGACAAAATCATCGGCATCATTTACGTGGATTCGCCTTCCCTGCTGCGCGAATTCACCAAAGACGATCTCGAACCTGCTCACCGTGATGGCGAACGTCGCGGCCATCCGCATCGAGCAGACGCGTTTCGCCGAAGTGGAACAGGCGCGGCAGCTCATGGCGCGCGATCTCGAACAGGCCGCCGAGATCCAGCAGGGCTTTCTGCCGGCGGTGGCCCCGGCTGTCCGCGGACTCGATGTGGCCGGCCACAACGCGCCCTGCCGCACCGTCGGCGGCGATTATTACGATTTCTTTCCTTACGGCGACAGCCGCATCGCCATGGTGCTCGGCGATGTGTCCGGCAAAGGCATGCCCGCTTCGCTCCTGATGATGGGCCTGCAGGCGCGCGTCCAGGTGCTGATCGAGGAACCGAAGAGCCTGGCGGAAGTGATGACGCGCCTGAACCGGATCACCTCCGCCAACTGCCCGTCGAACCGCTTCATCACGCTGTTCTTCTGCATTCTCGACGGCGACACGGGCGAACTCGTCTACTGCAACGCCGGCCACAACCCCCCGCTCATCGTCCGCGGCGACGGCACGCATCAGGAACTGCGGGGCGGCGGCCCCGTAATCGGCATCCTGCCTTTCATCGAGTATCAGGAGTATCGCGCACAGCTGGACGAAGGCGACGCGCTCGTAATCTACAGCGACGGCGTCACCGAAGCCAGCAACCCGACCGGCGAGGAATTCGAAACCGAAGGCCTCGCCGACGCCGTAGCCCCCTGCATCCGGGAGTCGGCGGGGACGATTCTCAACACGGTCAACAAAGCTCTGGCGGAATACACCGCCGGAGCCCCTCCTTCCGACGATGTAACTATCATCGTGGCGCGCCGTGTCGGGGCTGCAGCCGCGCAGGCAGGCAGCGCATAAGCAAAAGATTATAGAACCGCTAGCACTTTGCTAACCAAAGGAAGGTACCATACCCACCTATATCCCCTGATAAACCGAGGATTCATTCCACACGTCGACCGGCTGTAGGACAATAGTGGGGTATCCACTATGAGATATCTGGTTCTGGCTCTGGCTGCGTTCTCGCTGATTTCCTGCAGTCGTGATCCCAACTACCTCAAGCAGAAATATCTGCAAAGCGGCATAAAGTATTTCGACGGCGGACGGTACAAAGAAGCTTCCATCATGTTCCGGAAGTCGATCGAAGCCGATCGCAAATTCGGACCCGCCTACTACCACCTGGCCCTGACGGATCTCAAACAGGGACAGATTGCCAATGCGGTGCCTTTCCTGCGCCGCGCTCAGGAACTTCTCAAACCCGGCACGCCCGACGCGGACGACACCGATCTGAAGCTTTCCGAAATCCTCATTATGGCTGCCCAGTCCCAGGTGAATTCGGACGTCATGCTTCGTGAGGTGCAGGCGACCGTGGACGGCCTTCTGAAGCGCAACCCGAAGAGCTGGGAAGGCCACAAGCTCAGCGGCGACCTGGCGATGCTGGCGACCTCGAAACTTTATCGCGAAGCCAAGCTGGAGGACGCCAAACGTCAGCTTGGAACGGCCATTTCCGAATACCGGCAGGCCCTCTCGGTGAAGCCCGCCGACCCCGTCATCACTCTGGCTCTCGGGCGCACGCTCGTCGTGGATGGCGAGATTGCCGAGGCGCAGACGCTGTTCCGCGGCATGGTCGACAAGGACAAGAACAATCTGAATGGCTACTACGAGCTCTACCGCGTCTACCTCTCTCAGAAGGACATGAAAAACGCGGAGGCCATAATACAGGAAGCAATCAGGAACAATCCGAAAGATACGTCCCTCCGCCTGACGCTCGCGCAGTTCTACTTCGGCACCAACAGACGCGACGACCTCGTCAAACAGCTGAACCTGATGAAGGGCGACCTGAAGAACTTCCCCAACGCTTATTTTCAGGCTGGCGATTTCTATCTCCGGGTGAACGATCTCGACGACGCCATGAAGCAGTACGAGGAAGGCATCCAGAAGGATGCGTCGCACAAAAACACCTATCTGAAACACGAGATCGAGGCGTACATCCGCACGGGCAAGAACAATCTTGCCTACGACAAGAACGAACAGATTCTCAAGAACGACCCCAAAGATCCCGAAGCCCGCGGCCTGAGGGCCACATTTATGCTCGACAAGGGCGACGTCAACACGGCCATGGGCGAACTGCAGTCAGTGGTCACGGCAAAGCCCAATAATTGGGTCGCGCGCTTCAATCTGGGACGCGCCCACTTTGCCCGCGGCGAGTACGAACAGGCGCGTCAGGAATTCGAGGCATCCCTTCAGCTGCGCCCCGATTACATGCCGGCGCGGCTGGCTCAGATTCAGGTCTCGCTTCTGCGTGGCGACGTCGCCGGTGCCCTGCATCAGGCCGACGAAACGATCCGCATCGCTCCGAATAATGTCGAGGCGCGGGTCATGAAGGCGGCCGCCCTGCAGCGGGAGCAGCATTTCGACGAGGCCCGGGCGATCCTCAACCAGATCATCGAGAAGAGGCCCAAACAGGTGGACACTCTGCTCGAACTGGGTGTGCTAGATCTCAACCAGAAGAAGTTCAAAGACGCGCAGGATACGTTCCGCCGGGCCTGGGAAGCGGACCCCAACAATCTGCGCGGATTGCTGGGAGAATCCCGCGCCTACCTGCTGGATAACCAGCCCGATAAATCGGTACAGCTGGTCGAGGCCGAGTCGAAGGCCCGGCCCGCGAACCTTGAGCTTCAGCGCGAGGTGGGCAATTCTGAATTGAGCGCCGGCCAGTACGACAAGGCACTGACCACCTTCCAGAGTCTGCTGGCTAAAGTGGCCGAACCGAAGCAGCAGTCCGGCGTCTGGACCCTTCTGGGCGAGACCTATCTGCGTAAGGGCGACGTGCAGCAGGCCATCAACTCACTCGAGAAGGCGCATCAGCAGACGCCCCAGAACGCGTCCCTCACAACGGACCTCGGCCTCCTTTATGAGATGCAGAACAAGCCGGACATCGCGCGCAAGTATTACGAATCGTCGATCAAGATCGATCCGAACAATGCGCTCGCGCTCAACAACCTGGCCTATCTGATTTCGCAGAGCAACGGCGACCTCGATGTTGCCCTGACCTATGCGACGCATGCCAAACAGCGTCTGCCCGAGCACGCCGAAATCAACGACACCCTGGGCTGGATCTATCTGAAGAAGAATCTGACCGATCAGGCCATCGATACCTTCAAGACTCTGGTGGTGAAGGTGCCGCAGAATCCTACCTTCCACTACCATTACGCCATGGCGCTGAACCAGAAAGGCGATCGTGAGAGCGCGAAAAAGGAGTGCCAGATCGCTCTGAGCGACAAGCCGAATAAGCAGCTCGACGCCGAGATCCGCCAGTTGATGGCCAAAGTGAGCTGATCAGGCCTTTCGCGCAACCCAGAGCAGCAGCGCGAAGATTACCACCGGCACCAGCGCCAGCAGCGCGTAATTCAGGATGCGTCTCGGCGTGTCCGATTTACGCGTTTTCCAGTTTGTCAGTTCCGGCCGGTCGGCCACGCCCACCTGATCCTGGTGCTCCAGATCCTTGGCGAATTCCCGCGCCGTCGCATAGCGGTTGCGCGGGTCGCGCTCCATCGCGCGGTAAATGATCTCCTGCAGCGCCGGCGATATGGCGGGATCGATCTCGCGCGGCGGCGGCGGATTATTCAGCAGCCGGTCGTTCATGATCAGGAAAGCATTGTTACCCGTGAACGGCACCTTACCGGTGAGCATTTCGTAGAGCATCACGCCCATGGCGTAGATATCGCTTCGGCCGTCGCCGCGTTTGCCCTTCACCTGTTCCGGCGAAATGTAATCGGGCGTGCCCATGACGCTCTGCAGGTTCGCGAACGTAAGCCGCCGCGAGCCCTCATTGCCGGCGATACCGAAGTCGATCAGCTTGATGTTGTCATTGCCGTCGACCATGATGTTTTCCGGCTTCAGGTCGCGATGCACCACGCCGTTGGAGTGGATATAGTCGAGCGCATCGCAGATGCGCGCCGCCAGCTGAGTGGCGCGGTCATGCGGGAGCTTGCCCTTCGCCGCCAGAATCTGGCGGAGCAACTGCCCTTCGACCCACTCCATGACCATGTAGATGCGGCTGTGGTGAGAGTCTTTGAAGACTTTCATGACGCCCGGATGGTCGAGCTTCTGGCCGATTTCCTGTTCGCGTTTGAAACGGTCGAAGAGCTGGGGGTCGGCCTCCATCTCAGGATGCGGCACTTTAATCGCGACCTGACGGTTGTTGTCCGTGTCGGTGGCGCGGAAAATCGAAGCCATGCCGCTGCGGGCGACGAGACTTTCGATGCGATAGTGATCGAGCAGATCGCCGGCTTTGAGTGCGGTCATGAAGTGGGCAGATTTGAAGTGGGCAAAATGAGACTCTAACGCAGCTTGTACGGCCGTCCGCGGTACATTCCCATGCGTTCGACATCGCGCACCCGAATCAGCTGGACGCTCACATTATCTCCGCCGTCCCTTTCGTTTGCAAGCGCGATGAGCTTGCGTGCGGCCACGCTGAGATCGGGATTCCACTGCACGATCTCGCCGATCTCGGAGCCGCGCACGGGGCCGTGCAGCCCATCGGAGCATAGCAGAAGAACATCGTCGACCTGCACCTGGCGGTCGTCGATTTCCACATTTACGAAAAGATCGTTGCCGAGGGAGCGGCTGAGCAGATGCCGTGTCTGCGCCTGTGCGGCCTCCGCCTCGGAAAGAAGACCGAGCCTGACCTGCTCGGCCACCACCGTGTGATCTCGCGTGACCTGCAACGCCAGACCATGCCGGATGAGATAACAGCGCGAATCGCCGACATGCGCTACCACCACGCGGTCGTACCGAAAGGCGCACGCCACCAGGGTGGTCGCCATACGGGACCCGCCCGGACTTGCCGCCCGGCCAAGCTCGTAAATCTTCGTGTTAACCTTCTGCACCAGGCGCGGCATCAGCACGGTGTGCGCCTCTCCTTTGGGCGCGGCGCGAAAGCCCTCTGTGAGCATCTCGATGGCGGTCTGCGACGCGACTTCACCGCGCTCCTCGCCGCCAACGCCGTCCGCCACAGCGAACAGCCAGCCGTGCGTGCGGCCTTCGGTTTCTGACACGGGCCGATAATGGCCGGAATAATCCTCATTGTGGTCGCGGACACGGCCCACGTCGGACAATTCAGCGAATTCCAGATCCAGCATGGATGCTTTGGAAGAGGGTGACGGGCTCGGTCTGGCTCCTGCGAACATAATTCCCCGGAATATGACGAATCCCCTGGGGAGCGCAGCATCCGTGAGGCGGCCGCGCAACCCAGGGGAACGGGAGCATCAACTGCTGAAAGAAGCCTTCACAGGCCGAAGCCTGTGCCGCTCAGGCGGTGACGCGCCGGGCGCTTTCCCCGACCAGTGTCGTCCTGCCTTTCTTCTTACTGGAAGTGATGAAGTAAATGCCGCCATAGATACCCCAGACTGCGGCGATTCCGATCGCGAGCAGCGGCTCCATCTTGGTGCCATATCCCATGAACGGACCGATAATGTAGAACGCCATGCAGACTATATTGGCGACGAACCCGAACAGCGGAATGAACAGATGCTTGACCGGATTAAACATCGCGTGGTTGTGGAACGCCACCATGCAGATGACGCAGCTTAGGGCGTACAGCAGGAACGTACCGAAGTTCGATGCCAGCGTCACCGTCAGCAGGCTGTTCGGCATCGCCGCCATCACGTCGTGCGACGGATAACCGAAGCTTGAGAAGAACCCCTGCGGGAGAGCTTTGATCGTGGCGTCGCTCAGCGCCGGGCCGTCGCCGAAGAGCATGCAGACCGAGAGGCATCCGACAACCGCCGAGATTGCGGCCAGCGTCCAGATGGCGCGGTGCGGGGTCAGGTTTTCCGAATGCAGCACGCCGAGGTTGCCGCCGATCTCGTCGTCCTTGCCCATCGCGTAGGTCACGCGGGCCGCCGTGTTCATACACGAAAGCGTAGTGCCGATGAGCGCGAGAATAACCGTGGCCGCTTCCGTCAGCATGAAGATGCGCCCGCCGCCGGCTCCGAAGAAGTGGTTGCCGAGGATCACCATCATGTCGCCGATCGGCGCCGAAGAGCCCGACGCGTTCTGCATGGTGTAGCGCACTCGAGAGAAAGTAGTTCGCCGCGAAATACTCGATCAGGTAACAGAACGCCCCCTGAATCAGCAGCGAACTCACGACCGCGATCGGCACGTCGCGCTTGGCGTTCTTCGCTTCGCCGCCCATCGCCGTCACCGATTCAAATCCGACGAGAATCAGAATCGCGACCGTCGCCTGAATGAACATCCACGCGAAGTTGTGCATGCCGACCACTGAGGCCGCGTTCGGATGCGAAAGGAAGTTGCCCTTCTCGTCCTTCTCCGGATATGCCACGACGAACGCCACCGGCTTGCCCGAGGCATCCAGCTTCGGTTTCGGCACCATGTTGGCGTCGCGCACGATATTGTCCGTAGTCTGCCCATTCGCCGTGACTTTTTCGGTCTGGAACTCGTAGGTATACGCGTCGCCCGAAGTGGAATCGAACTGCCAGCCTGGCGTGCCGGCCGGATGCGTCGAGCGGTAGCCGAAAGCCATCACGGCAAACACCAGCAGCGCCGAGATCTGAATCACGTTAATCGCGATGCTCACCGCCGTCGAGCCGGCAACGCCGCGATGTGCAATGTATGCGACGGCGAAGGAGAACACGATCGCAACGAGCATCATGAACATCGGTCCCGGATTGGATGCGCTCATGAAGTTCGGCCAAAGTGTACCGACTACATAGCCGCAGATGACGCCCGTCACGCCGACCATCACACCGGGGTATATCCAGTAATAAAGATGCGAGCCCCAGCCGATAATGAACTTCGAAAGACGCGCATACTTCCACGCGGCTTCGTGATTGAGAAACGATTGTTCAGCGAAATAGTAGGAACTGCCGGTGCCGGGATACAGTTTCGCCATCTCCGCGTAACAGATGGCGGTCGCCAGACAGAGCAGCAGCGCGAAAACGATGCCGATCCACATGGACGGCGAGGTTGCACCTTCAGCGGCCTGCGGTGCGAACGTCAGCCAGAGGAACGCACCGGGCGCAATCAGCGCCATGGCGTTCATCGTGAGGCCCGTCAGGCCCAGGGTTGCTTTCATTTCAGGAGCTTGGTCTGCCATAAGCTGTCCTTAATTTGGACTCCTTCTCTTTTCGGATTTCGGGCCACAAGCCGAGACAAGCGCGGTCCGGTTCTCCTATACTCACAGCGTTGAGCTGTAAAGCGAAACTCAAAATTCTTATGACTGGAATAGAACCAATTGATAAGGAAGCCAAAAGGAACTCGTAAGTTAGCCATGAGGGCTTATTCTTCAACAAGAACGCACGGGGCTTTCGGTCACTTTTTGCCTGACAGGATGACATTGGCAGGGTGAAATTCTCATGAGAATCGCAGGTTTTCTCCTTCTCGTGTCGGGTTGGGCTCTGGTGGTGGCCGCTCTGGCGCTGCTCCCGCCCGCCGGCGCGCGCGTGATTTTCCTGCTGGCGGGAATGGGTGTCGAGCTCCTGGGGCTGGCTCTCGCTTTCCGCGGTCACCTTGCTCCGAAAGAAGATCGCAGCTGAATAATGTCTGAGACCCGAATCGCCATTGCCATTGCCTGTCTGATGATCGCCCCCTTCGCAGGCGCTGGTCTCGCCGTCATCAACGCGGGCCTCGGTCGCGCCCGGAACGCGGCGCATTCCATGATGGCCGCTCTGTGCGTTGTTTCCGTCGCCGCGGGGATGTACTTCATCTGCGGCCGCGCGTTGCAGGGATTCTCCGGCGGACACGGCTACGTCATCCTTGCGGGCGGCAAGCCCTGGGACTGGATCGGCGCGGAGCCCTGGTTCTTCCGCGGCGTCACCACTGCCGAACCCCTGCTGGCGGCATGGTTCGGAATCATTGCGGCCGGCCTCGCCGGGCTGATTCCGGTTGGCGCCGGTTCGGACCGCTGGCGGCTCGGCGCCATCCTCGCATCGACGGCGCTGCTTGCCGCTATCACGTTTCCTCTGTTCGCGCACTGGGCGTGGGGCGGCGGCTTTCTGACGCAGCTGGGTATGAACTATGGGCTGGGGCGCGGCTATCTGGACGCGGGCGGCTCGGGCCCCATCCACGCGGTCGGCGGACTGACGGCGCTCGCCGTCACCTGGATCATCGGGGCGCGCCGCGGCAAGTACTCTGCGGATGGCATGCCCATGGCGATCCCCGGCCACAACGCTGTGCTGGTCTTGTCCGGCTGCATGCTGGCGTTCGCCGGATGGCTGGGCCTGAACTCTGCAGGAGCGGTGCTTTTCGCACATGTGGAAGCGGGCCGCGTTCCCCTGATCGCCGTGAACACGCTGCTGGCCGCGGCCGGAGCCGCGCTCACAGCGGCGCTGATTACGAAGATCCGCTTCACGAAACCGGATGCCTCGCTGACGGCCAACGGCTGGGTAGCCGGACTGGTGGCATCGAGCGCCGGTTGCGCGTTCATTGCACCGGCTGAAGCGTTGATTGTCGGCCTTGTCGCAGGCGCACTGGTTCCGTTCTCGGTGGAACTGCTCGATCTGCGTCTGGAAGTTGACGATCCCGGCGGTGCGATTTCGGTGCATGCGGTCGGCGGTATCTGGGGCATGCTGGCGGTCGGGATCTTCGGACGATTCGAAGCAGGCGATGGCGGCCAGTTGCTTGCACAGACGGTCGCGGTCTCGACGATTCTCGGCTTCGTTCTGCCATTGACCTGTTTTCTGAATTGGACGCTCGACCGCGTGATCGGCCAGCGGGTGCGGGTCGATGGCGAAGTTCAGGGGATGGATCTGTACGAGCTCGGCGCGGGCGCGTACCCGGAATTCACCACGCACACCGACGATTACCGCTGAAGCGTTAAACTGAAAAAGTCTTTCGCGGCGGAATGGCGGAACTGGCAGACGCACCAGACTCAAAATCTGGCGTTGTTCACTCAACGTGAGGGTTCGACCCCCTCTTCCGCCACCAATTATTGTTTCAAGCACCTGACTCGCTTGCGCCGGGCAACCCGAAGGCTGGAGAGTGCATCCTATAGCCAGCGATGCAAAACGCCTTGCGGTTGGCTGCCTGGGTTCCAGGCGCGGCTTCTCACCTGTACAGACAATACGCCGAAGAGCGCAAACGTCCCGTTCGGCCGGCTCCGCATCGGCCCAATCCCAAGGCCTGGCCCGATCGGGGAATGCATGCAGCATGGATTGGCCACAGTACCGTGCTGCTGAAAATCGATGGCGTTACGATCCTGACCGACCCGGTGTTCAGCCGAAGGGTCGGCATCCGCGTAGGACCGGCCACGCTCGGCATCAGACGGCTCGTCGAGCCCGCCCTTTCGATCAGGGAATTGCCCCAAATCGATGTCATTCTCCTTTCGCACGCGCACATGGATCATTTCGACATCCCGAGTCTCAGGTTTCTGGAGGGCCGCGGCCCGACCGTGGTGACTGCCGCCGGGACGAGTGATTTGCTGCGCGTGCGGCGTTACAGAGGCGTCCGTGAGCTGAGGTGGGATGAGAGCGCGACGGCAGGACCGCTGACCATCCGGGCTTTCCCGGTGAATCATTGGGGAGCCCGCATGCGAACAGACACTCATCGCGGTTACAACGGCTACACTATCGAGGCCGGCCCGCACCGCGTCCTGTTCGGCGGCGACACGGCACTGACGGATTCGTTTCGGGGCCTGAAGAACCATCGTCCCTACGATCTCGCAATCATGCCGGTGGGCGCCTACGATCCCTGGATTCACTATCACTGCACCCCCGAACAGGCATGGCGAATGGCGAATGATGCAGGTTTTGAATTCTTTCTCCCGGTGCATCACCAGACTTTACGGCTCAGCCGCGAACCCTGCCTCGAACCCATCGAGCGTGTCGAGAATGCGGCCGGGCGACATGCCGACCGCGTGGCCGTGCGGCAGATCGGCCAGGAATTCCATCTTTAGTCGTTATCAGTTTTCCGACGATGCCCGGCGCTCCCGAGATCTGGCTTCCATCAGATCAGCTATGGCGCGCTTCGAGTCTTCTCCACTCTGCAGCAAAATCCGGATTACCCCTTCGCGATCTGCTTCCGTCCGGTTCTGGTTGAGCTTGAATTTGCCCTGCAAATCAGAAATCGGTATATGAAACCCGGCGATTTCCGGAAGCATCTTCCTGATCCAGGTTTGAGCGCTGTCAAAGGTCCACCCCGGTTCCAGATGTGCTTCGTGGACCTCAACTGTGCGCTTAAGTATCCCGATGAGATCTGGTTCGCCAACGATAACCGGCGTGCCGCAGGCATGTACCACAGCATAGTTCCAGGTCGGGACATTTTGCTGATTTTGATACCACGCAGGGGAGATGTAGGAATTCGGGCCCTGGAATATAACAAGGGCCTGAGAACCCTCCTGAAAATGCAAAAACTGCGGGTTGGCCCTCGCGATATGTCCCTGGAGCATTCCGCAGCGTCCTTCATTCCGTTCCAACAAAAGAGGCAGATGCGACGCAATGAGATTTCCGCCTTGCTGCGTGACAATGGTGGCGAACGGGTATCTTTCGATGAAATCGTGCAGAATCGCAGTGTTTTGTTCTTCGAAAGCCTTAGGAACGTACATCGCCGGTCTCCCGCCTTTCTCTCAGTAGCGCTCCTGGTCGCTCTGGGGAGAGAGCGGATTCGCCGGCGCCGCAATACCGTTGATAGTCGACCCGTTGTATCCGAACCCGCCGATGTTGCGGAGAAAGTCGTGCGGGAAGTTGAGTTTCGGCTGAGACACCTCGTCGAGTTTATTGATCTGTTCGGACGTCAGTTTCGTTTCGAGCGCGCCGAGGTTATCGTCCAGTTGGTCGACGGTGCGCGCCCCGATAATCGTGGATGTAATGCCTGGCCGTTGCCGCACCCAGGCCAGGGCCGCTCGCGCCGGAGTGGTGCCGGCTTCGGCAGCGACTGCCTTGAGCACATCCACAACCCGGAATGCCTCGTCACTGAATGCTCTGGTTACGAAAGCCCCGCGTCCAGGCGTCGCGGTCCCGGCCGATTCGCGGGAGTATTTGCCGGTCAGGACGCCGGATCTCAAAGGCGACCATGGCGTCACGCCGAGCCCGAATTCCAGCGCGGCAGGAATCAACTCCCCTTCGATGGTTCTTTCGAGGAGCGAGTATTCCAGCTGCAGCGCGACCAGCGGGGTCCAGCCATTCAGCTGCGCGGTGATGTGCGCCTGCGTGACTTTCCATGCCGGCGTGTCCGAGAATCCGATGTAGCGGACTTTGCCCGCGGAGACCAGATCGTCTAGGGCGCGGATGGTTTCTTCGATCGGCGTAAAACGATCCCAGCAGTGCATCCAGTAGAGATCGATGTAGTCGGTTTGGAGCCGCCGCAACGATTGTTCACATGCCGCCACAAGCGACTTGCGGCTCGCACCGCCCGCGTTCGGATCGCCGCGATACATGTTGGTGAAGAACTTGGTGGCGATCACCAGACGATCGCGTCGAGCCGGATGCCGCCCCACGTGATCGCCGATGATTTTTTCCGAATGTCCTTTTGTGTATCCGTTGGCCGTATCGATGAAGTTGCCGCCAAGATCGATGTAGCGGTCGAGGATGCGCAGCGAATCCTCGACGCCGGAGCCCCAGCCCCAATCTTCACCGAAGGTCATTGCGCCGAGACAGAAGGGGCTTACGCGAAGGCCCGAGCGGCCGAGAGAAACATAGTCGTTGAGTGGCATCTTCCTTATAATTGACCACACAACAATCTGGTCAGGTTTCCAGTATCCACGCCGCTGTTTTGGACGCCAGGCGGTCAAAGGCCACGACAGCCTGTTCCAGATGTTCTTCCTTCGTGTCTTCGATTTTGTTGTGGCTGATTCCGCCAAGCGACTGCGTGAACATCATGACGGCGGGGATGCCCGCGCGCGCCACCTCCGCTGCATCGTGAAGCGGACCGGAAGGCAAACGCTTCACCGTGCCGGCTGTTTCGCGGATCGCCTGCTCGCAGAAATCGATCAGCGTCGGATGGAAGGGCACCGGTTCGATGTTCCAGATCTTCGACCATTCGACAGTGCAGTTTTCTTCCGCGGCGAACTGGCGGCTGGCTTCACGAGCCTCCCGGAACATCTGCGCGAGGACGGTGTCGTCGAGATCGCGTTGATCGAGCGTCGTCTCGCAGCGGCCTACAACGGCGGTGACGATGCCCGGGAAGGTCTTCACGCTGCCCATGGTGCAAACGGCGTCGGGGTGCTTCTTCGCGATGGTTCGGATCTCGAGCGCGAGCTTCGCGGCGGCGGCCAGCGCGTCGCGGCGGGCGTTCATCGGTGTCGACCCCGAATGCGCTTCCTGTCCGTAAAACGTGATGGCCCAGCGTTCAACGCCTTTGGTCCCGAGCACCGCCCCGAGTGGAAGGTGCAGCGATTCGAGCACCGGCCCCTGTTCAATATGGAGCTCGATGTAGGCAGCAGCGTCTTTCCGTTCCAGCGATGCGGCGGGGAAACGATCGATGTCGAAGCCGCAGCTTTCGACCGCATCCTTGAGGGTGATTCCGTTCTGATCCTTGCGGCCGCGGTCGGCTTCAATGCTGTGCGTGCCCGCAAACGCCGACGAGCCGAGAAGACTGCGGCCGAAGCGCGCGCCTTCTTCGTCAGCCCAGTCGATAAGGCGTACGGTGACGGGCGGGCGGCCGTTATATTGTTCGGCGAAGCGGCGCAGGATTTCAAGACCCGTGAGAACCCCGAGGCAGCCATCCAGCCAGCCGCCGTTCGGCACTGAATCAAGATGCCCCCCGATGAGCAGCGTTTTGGGCGAGGCGCCTTCGAGCGTGACCCAGCGATTGCCCGCCGCGTCGAAATGGTGTTCCACGGGAAGGCCCCGCAGTTTATCTTCGAACCAGAAGCGCGCGCGCAGCCAGTTGGGCGTCCAGGCGACGCGCTGGGCTCCGTTCGCGTCGGCGGTGAGATCGCGCAGTTCCTTCAGTTCGGCGACGGTGCGTTTGGGGTTCAGGCTCATGCCGTCGCGGCCCGGCGCAGGAGACGGCCGCGTTTCCGATCGCCGGTAAACTCGCCGTCGCGCACCTGCACCTTGCCGCGTACGGTAACGAGTTCCGGCCTGCCGTCAATCTGAAAACCCTCGAAGCCACTGTAGTCGTTGTTGACGTGATGGGTGCGCGCGGAGATCACACTTCGATGGTCGGGGTTGTAAACAACCAGGTCGGCATCGCTGCCGACAGCGATCGTCCCCTTCCGCGGAAACAGGCCGAACAGTTTCGCAGCACGCGTGCTGGCGACATCGACGAAGCGTTCCAGTTTCAGACTGCCGCGCTTGACGCCATAGGTGTAAAGCAGATTCACGCGCTCCTCGATACCCGGGATGCCGTTGGGAATGTGCGTGAAGGCCTCACTGCCCAGCAGCTTCTGTTGGATGTCAAAGGGGCAGTGATCGGTCGCCACCGTATCGATCATGCCGGAAGCAAGCGCGTCCCACAGCGCCTTCTGATTGGATTTCGCGCGCAACGGCGGCGACATCACGTGCTTCATCCCTTCGATACCGGGGCGCTCGGCATAAGTCTTATCCAGCATCAGATGAGGGATGACGCACTCAATCGAAATCTTCGTGCCGCGTTCCCGCGCGTGAGCCGCCGCGCGCAGCGCTCGCTCGCACGAGAGATGCACCACGTATCCCGCGGCGCCGGTGGTTTCGAGAAACGTCGCGAAGCGATTCGTGCCTTCGGCCTCCACCGGCTCGGGACGGCTGGGTTCGTGCCACTCGGGCCCGGTCTTGCACTCGAGGAGCAGCTTATGCTGCAGACGCCCGATGAGCTCGGCGTTTTCGCAATGCGCCGTGACGATAACTCCCAGCTTCTTCGCGAGCGTCAGGGTCTGGTACATCTCGGCGTCGTCCACGCCGAAGAACCCCTTGTACGCGAGGAAAATCTTGAAAGAACTGATGCCGTCGGCAACGATTTCGCGAAGCTCGCCTTCGGTGCGTTCGCCGAACTTCGTCACCGACATGTGGAAGGTGTAATCGCACGCGCTGCCCGCGGCGGCCTTTGACTTCCACAGCTGATAGCCCTCGAGCGCATCGTCATGCCGCGACGGACAGCACATTTCGATGTAGGTGGTGGTGCCGCCGATCAGCGCCGCAATGCTGCCGGTTTCGTGGGTGTCTTTGGCGAAGGTCGCCATGAACGGCAGATAGATGTGGACGTGCGGATCGATGAACCCGGGGAAAACGTATTTGCCCGGCGCGTCGATGATCTCGGTCCCCGGCGGCACATCAAGATCGCGGCCGATGCGGGTGATGGTTTCGTCCTCAGCGTAGATGTCGGCCCGCGCGCGCGAATCCGCCGTCACGATCTCGCCGTTCCTGATCAGCAGAG
Organism: Terriglobia bacterium; assembly: GCA_963709215.1. Classification (GTDB taxonomy): domain Bacteria; phylum Acidobacteriota; class Terriglobia; order Bryobacterales; family Bryobacteraceae; genus BOG-234. Next base: position 847,436 of record CAVPVO010000003.1, read on the forward strand.
GCATTTAATGAATCTCGATTCCGTTTTCGCTGCGATACTTTTTCATCGAATCCCAGTCCGCGGTGATATCGGGATGATTCGTTACCAGCTCATCCCACGTGACCGGACTGCGGCCGGAATCGAGTTCGACCATGCTGATGCAGTCCTCCACCGGGCACACGTTGTAGCAGAGGCGGCACCCGACGCAGTCGTCTTCGCGCACGCGCGGCTGCGGCCGGGCGCCGTTGGTCGCGATCAGATCGATGCACTGATGCGCGGTGTCGGTGCAGGCCACGTAGCAGAGATCGCATTTGATGCAGCTTGCAGTGTCGATGCGGGCCACCGCGCGGAAAGAAAGATCGAGGTCTTTGAAATCGGAGATCCGGCTGAGGCTTTGCCCGCGCAGTGCCGCGATATTCGCGAAACCTTTCGCGTCCATCCACTGCGAGAGGCCGTCGCAAAGGTCTTCGATGATGCGGAATCCGTAATGCATCACGGCGGTGCACACCTGCAGGCTGGTGGCGCCCAGCAGCAGAAACTCGGCGGCATCGCACCAGGTGGAAATTCCGCCCATGCCGGAGAGCGGCTTCGCCGCGCGCGCTATCGTTTCGTCATTCGCCAGCGCCGCCAGCATGTTCAGCGCGATCGGCTTGACCGCCGGTCCGGCGTAGCCACCGTGTCCGCCCTTGCCCCCGATGCTGGGCGTGATTTCAAGCGTGTCGAGATCGATACCGACGATCGAGTTCAGCGTGTTGATCAGAGAGAGAGCATGCGCGCCCCCGGCGAGAGCGGCGCGCGCGGGGATCACCACGTTGGTGATGTTCGGGGTCAGCTTCACGATCACAGGCAGCTTCGCGGTCCCAGCGACCCAGCGAGGTGATCTGCTCGCAGTACTCGGGGACCTGGCCGACCGCCGCGCCCATACCGCGTTCACTCATGCCATGCGGACAACCATAGTTCAGCTCGATGCCGTCCGCTCCCGTGTCTTCGATCTGCCGCACGATGTCCCGCCAGGCTTCGGGCGTCGACTCCACCATCGCCGAAACAATTACTGCGCGATCCGACCACGCGCGTTTCACATCGCGAATCTCACGCAGATTGACTTCGAGCGGCCGGTCGGAGATCAGCTCGACGTTATTGATCCCGAGCATTTTCTGCGACCCGTAGTGCCACGCGCCATAACGGTTCGAGACGTTCAACACAGGCGCGCCGATGGTCTTCCATACCGCACCACCCCAGCCGTGCTCAAACGCGCGATGTACTTGTGCACCGGAATTCGCAGGCGGGGCTGAGGCGAGCCAGAACGGATTGGGCGAGCGAATACCTGCGAAATCGATGCTGAGATCAGCCATGCGCGGGCTCCGTTACGGGCAGGCCGGCATGAATCGAAGCCGCCGCGATCTTGCCGTCCTGCGCCGCCATCACCGTCGAGGCCGCACCCTTCGCGCGCACGCAGTCGCCGCCCGCGAAGATGCGCGGAGCACTGGTGCGCAGCCCCGCATCGACTTTGATAAAACCCCGTTCCGTTTGAAGCCCGAACAACGCCGCGACGGAAGGCGTCTGCTGCCCGATGGCTTTAATGATGCGATCGGCAGGGATTTCGAATTTCGACCCTGGTATCGGGCGCGGCGCGGGACGGCCAGATGCATCCGCATCCGTCAGTTCCGCGCGCACACATTCGAGTGCCTCGACGCCGTGTGCGTTCGCGCGCACAGCGACCGGCTGCGCGAGGAACTCAAAGCGCACTCCTTCATTCTTCACGAAGCGGAACTCGTGCTCGTAGGCAGTCATCTCGCGCTCCGTTCTTCGGTACACCATGGTGACGCGTTCCGCGCCCGTGCGCCGCGCGATGGTGGCGCAGTCAATGGCCGTGTTCCCTGCTCCGATCACAACTACCGCGCGGCCGGCCGGCAAACTCTCGATACTGAGCTTGCTTTGTTCAATGTATGCGAGACCGTCGACGATGTGCTCTTCACCGGGAATGCCGAGGCCGGGCGAGCCGCCCAGTCCGACTGCGAGAAAAACAGCGTCGAACCGGTCGAGCAGCCAGGCGGGAGAAATATCGCGGCCGACTTCCATGCCTTCCTCGATCTTCACGCCCATGCGCGCGATCATCTCAACTTCCGCCAGCGCCACCGGCACCGGCTCACGCAGCGCGATGATCCCGTATGTGGACAACCCTCCGCAAAGATCCCGCTTTTCAAAGACCGTGACCGCGTGGCCGCGCCGCCGGAGTTCGCCCGCGCATGACAATCCGGCGGGACCGGCTCCGATTACCGCAATGCGCCGACCCGTGGGCTGGCCAGGCGGGAAAACATCGAGGCGCCTGGCATAAGCGAAATCCATTGCATGACGCTGCAGACGCCCGATCATGATCGGCTTGTGTTCGGCGTTCAGCACACAGGCGCCTTCGCAAAGTTCCTGCACGGGACACACCCGCGCGCAAGTCGCACCTATCAGGTTGGACTCGAGAATGGTGCGCGCCGACCCGATGAGGTTGCCGGTCGAGATCTTTTTGATGAAACCGGGAATGTTGATGTGCGTCGGGCAGGCGTGCGTGCAGGGGGCATCGTAGCAGTACAGGCATCGATTCGACTCAACGAGCGCCTCATGTGCGGTGAGAGGAGGATATTGTTCGCCGAGTTGATGTGGGGAATTCACGCTTCTTCCCCGGCATACGTCCTCAGCACGGCCGACTCGCTGACGCCACGCATGAGCGCCGCGTACGTCAGCCCCGAAACGAAGAAGCCGACAAACCACGCGTAGTCGTAGAGCCAGTGCAGCGGCGGCACCACCAGGCCGATCAGCGCAATGAAAACGCCCGCGACCAGCGCCACGATCGCCTTCGGATTGAAGCCGCCGGCGTATTCATAAGCGCCGTCGCGGATGTAAAGATCGTCGATACGCAGCCTGCGTCCGCGCACCAGATAATAATCGCTGATCATCACGCCGGCCACCGGGCCGAGCAGCGCCGAGTAACCAACCAGCCACCCCATCACATACGACTGCGCGCTTGCCATCAGCTTCCACGGCATCATCAGCAGCCCGACGACGCCGGTGATGATCCCGCCGGTGCGGAACGAAATCACGCTCGGCGCAAGATTGGCGAAATCGTTCGATGGCGACACCACGTTAGCGGCTACATTCGTATTCAGCGTGGCGATCAACAGGGCGATGAGTGCAATGAATGCGACCAGGGGCTGGTGAAATTTTCCGATGAGCACGACCGGATCCCAGATCTGTTCGCCAAAAATCACCGCCGACGCCGAAGTCACGGCAACACCGATGAACGAAAACAGCGTCATCGCGGGAGGAAGCCCGATGGCCTGACCGATGATCTGTGCCCGCTGCGACTTCGCGTAGCGCGTGAAGTCCGGGATGTTCAGCGCGACCGTGGCCCAGAACCCCACCATACCCGTCAGCGACGGCACGAAGAATGCGAAGAACGCCGCGCTCGAATGAAACCGGCTGGGCTGGTTCAGAACCGGGCCGAGTCCGCCCGCCTTCGATGTTACCCAGAAAAGCAGCAGCAGGAGCACAGCCGTCATGAAGGGTGCGCTGACCGCGTCGAGCTTCTTGATGATCTCGATGCCGCGCCAGACCACATACATATTCAGCAGCCAGAATGCAAAGAAGCAGAGCCAACTCACGGCGGGCGTGGCCGCGGCGGGCCAGATGATGCGCGCCATCGAGTAGATGGCCTGGCCGCCGATCCACGTCTGAATGCCGAACCATCCGCACGCTACGAGCGCGCGCAGCACCGCCGGAATGTTCGCACCTTTCACGCCGAACGACGACCGCACCAGCACGGGAAACGGGATGCCGTATTTCGTGCCGGCATGCGCATTGAGCACCATCGGCCCGAGCACAATCAGATTGCCCAGCAGGATGGTTCCGACGGCTTGCCACCAGTTCATGCCGCCTGCGATGAGGCCCGACGCGAGCATGTAGGTCGGAATGCAGACCGACATGGCTACCCACAAGGCCGCGTAGTTGTAAACACCCCACGTGCGTTGTTCACGCGGGATCGGCGCGAGATCGTGGCTGTAAAGCGACGGATCGTAATTCACGTGAATGCCGCGATCTTAGCGCGCTCGGGCGGCGATGGTCAAATCGGTTTATGAAGTCGATGATCGATGGCGACCGCCTGAACCGCGAGCTGCACGAACTGGGCGCGATTTCCGCGGAGCCTGCGCCGGTGGTGACGCGCGTCGTCTATACCGAGGCCGATATGCGCGCGCGCCGGTACTTCAGGGCGCTCTGCATTGAGGCTGGACTCGATGTGCGCGAGGACCCGGTAGGCAATACGTTCGCGCGTTGGAAAGGCGTCGATCCCGATCTCGCGCCGGTCGGTACTGGCTCGCACATCGATGCCATTCCGAACGCGGGGCTGTTCGATGGCTGCGTCGGCGTGTTGGGCGGGCTGGAAGCGATTCGCGCTTTGCAACGCGCGGGATTCCACCCGCGACGTTCGATTGATCTGATCGTTTTCACCTCCGAAGAGCCCACCCGCTTTGGTATCGGGTGCTTCGGCAGCCGTCTGATTTCAGGCGCACTTTCTGCATTGGATGGCGCGACGCTGCGGGATGCGGATGGCCAAACGCTGGACGAAGCCCGCCGCGCCGCCGGATTCAGCGGTGAAATCGCGGAGGTTCAGCTGCATCGCGGCTGCTATGCCGCGTTCGTCGAGTTGCATATCGAACAGGGACCGATTCTCGAACAGAAGCAGCTCGATATCGGCGTTGTCACCGCGATCGCTGCACCAGCCACGCTGCGGATTGAGATCGAAGGCGAGGGTGGTCATGCAGGTGCAGTGCTGATGCCGCAACGGCGCGATGCGTTTCTGGCGGGAGCGGAGATCGCGCTCTCGGTGGAAGCGGCGGCGAAAGAAACCCGGGCGCCCGACACGGTAGGCACCACCGGAATCTGCGACATCTTTCCTCGCGCGGTCAACAGCATTCCGAGCCGCGTGCGCATGGATATCGATGTGCGCGACATTGACGGCGCCCGGCGCGACGGCGTGCTCGCGCAGATCAACCGGGCGGCCGATGAGATTGCCGCGAGGCGCAAGGTTTCGCTGCGACAGGAAATCCTGAATGCCGATCCGCCGGCGCAGTGCGATCGTGACCTGGTTGCGGCTATCGAACGAGCATGTCAGGCGCACGGTCTCACGCACGAACGCATGATCAGCCGCGCGTATCATGATTCGCTGTTCATGTCGATGGTGGCTCCCGTCGCGATGATCTTCATTCCCTGCCGCGGCGGTGTGAGCCATCGGCCGGATGAATACGCGTCACCGGAGGCTGTGGCGAAAGGCGCTCTCGCATTGGCGGAGGCGCTGGAGACGCTGGCAGGCTGAATTCGCGCGTCTGCTATACAATGCAGCATGGGGTGTGAGTTCGAGCTTACGCTCAACGGCCAGTCAGTCCGAGTCGAAGACGTCGCGCCGCAAACCACTCTCCTCGATTTCATCCGCAATCGCGGTCTTACGGGCGCCAAGGAAGGCTGCGCGGAAGGCGAATGCGGGGCGTGCGCGGTTCTCTTCGTGAGGCCGTACAGCGCGGGTTCGCGCTACATGCCCGTGAACAGCTGTCTGGTGGCGATGCCGATGGCGGCCGGCCAGGAGGTGCTTACCGTTGAAGGCCTGGCATCGGGCGATCAGTTGTCCGAAGCGCAGTACGCAATGGCCTCAGGCGGCGGCTCTCAGTGCGGCTACTGTACGCCAGGATTTGTCATCAGCATGTTCGCTGAACATTACCGGCGCGAGCCGCGGCCGGCAGATGTCGAATCGCTGAGCGGCAATTTGTGTCGCTGCACTGGCTATCGGCCGATTCGCGATGCGCTGCTGTCGCTCGGCGCACCGCCCGACGGGCCACACCTCACCCGTCTGCAGCAACCCGCGTCGAAGCCCTCGCCTGTGGCCTATGCGACGAGTTCTGGAAAGTTCTCGCGCCCGGAGACGCTGGCCGAGTGTTTCGAAATTCTTGAAACGGACCCGGCTGCGCGGCTGGTTGCGGGCAACACCGATCTCGGGGTGATGACGAATCTGCAGGGCGAACGCTTTCGCCATCTGGTGAGCGTGGAGAACATCGATGAGCTTCGCGGATTTCGCGATTCCGCCGACGGGGTTGAAATCGGCGCAGGCCTGACGCTATCGGAGATTGGAGAACAATGGGGCCATGCGCCCGCAGCCGTGGATGAGTGGCTGAAGCTCTTCGCCTCTCCACTGATCCGCAACCGCGCGACACTGGGCGGCAATCTTGCCACGGCGTCGCCCATCGGCGATTCGGCTCCGCTGCTTCTCGCTTTCGACGCGGAGGTTGAGATCGCGTCGCAGACAAACCGCCGCCGCGTCCCTCTGGCATCGTTCTTCACCGGATACCGCCGCACTGTTCTCGGACGCGGCGAAATCCTGATTTCAATCTGCATCCCGAAACCGCTGCCGGAGGAATTCCGCTTCTACAAGATCGCCAAACGATCGTTCGACGACATCAGCACCGTTGCGGCGGGGATGTCGCTCTGGCGGGATGGCACGAGAAAGATCACGCGCGCCCGCCTTGCCTTCGGCGGTGTCGGGCCGACTCCTGTGCGCGCCGTGCAGGCCGAACATGCGCTGGTTGGTTCGACAGGCGATGAAAAAGCGTTCGCTGCGGCGCGGCGCTTCGTGACGCGCAGCCTGAGCCCGATGAGCGATCATCGCGGGTCGGCGGAATACCGTTCCGCTATCGCGCTAAGCCTGCTGGAAAAATTCCGCACCGGGATCGTCGCATGAGGGTGGCAGGGCAGCGCATTCCGCATGAGAGCGCGCGCGGACACGTGACGGGCGATGCGCTTTATACCGATGACGTCGCGCTGCGTCTCGCCGGCGTGCTGCATGCATGGCCGGTGATGGCACCGCACGCCCACGCTTTGCTGACACACCTCAACACCGTGCCTGCACTCGCGGAACCGGGAGTGGTGGCGACGCTTACGGCGGCGGATGTCCCCGGCGAAGGGGATTCGGGTTCGAATCGCCACGATGAGCCGCTGTTTCCCGTGGAGATCGTTCATCATTCGCAAGCCGTGGCGTGGGTGCTCGGCGAATCGCTCGAAGCTGCGCGGCTGGGGGCGGCCCGCGTGGAAGCCGAATACCGTCCACTGCCCGCGATCCTCACCATTGAAGACGCCATCGCGGCAGAGCAGCTTCCACTCCGGTCCGTTTCGCATAACGCGCGGCGATGCGGCGGCCGAGCTGTCGCGGCAGCCCGCATCGCATCGAAGGCGAGTTGCGCATCGGCGGGCAGGAGCATTTCTATCTGGAAACGCATGTGCCGCTCTGGCGCGGCTCGACGAACCGGCGGTGTGTTTGTGGAATCCTCCACGCAGCATCCCACCGAGACGCAGGAGATCGTGGCGCGCGTGCTGGGCGTTGCGCGAAATCGGGTGACCGTGGAATGCCTGCGCATGGGCGGCGCGTTCGGCGGCAAGGAAGTGCAGGCCAATCCCTGGGCCGCAATCGCCGCGCTGGGCGCATGGAAGACGAGGCGGCCGGTGCGGGTGCGGCTGCCGCGCCGGCTCGACATGGCGCTGACGGGCAAACGCCATCCGTTCCTCGCACGCTTCGACGCCGGATTCGAGGACGACGGCAGACTGCGCGGCGTGCGGCTGCAACTCTATTCGGACGGCGGCTGGAGCCTCGATCTTTCCGAGCCCCGTGCTGTGGCGCGCGCTGTTTCACGCGACAACGCCTATCTGATTCCCGCGCTCGACGCCGCGGGCTGGATTGCGAAGACGCACAAGACTTCGCAGACGGCATTTCGCGGCTTCGGCGGGCCGCAGGGCATGCTGGTGATCGAAGACATTCTGGACCGCATCGCGCGCACGCTGGGCATTGCGCCCGCAGATCGTGCGCGAACGGAATTTTTATCGCGAAGGCGATGTCACGCATTATGGCCAGCCCGTCAAGGACGCCGCGCGCATCGCGCGGATCTGGGATCAGCTGAAAGAAACCAGCGCATTCGACGCGCGCCGCGAAGAAATCGGACGCTTCAATCGCGACGCAACCGTCACGTGAAGCGCGGCATCGCCATCACGCCGGTGAAGTTCGGCATCTCTTTCACTGCGACGTTCTTCAATCAGGCCGGCGCGCTGGTGCTGATGTATCGCGACGGCAGCGTGCAGGTGAACCACGGCGGCACCGAAATGGGCCAGGGGCTGCAGACCAAGATTCTGCAGATCGCCGCCGAGAGCCTCGGGATCCCGCTCGAAGACATCCGCGTTATGCCCACGCGCACGGATAAGGTTCCGAACACTTCGGCTACCGCGGCATCGGCGGGCACCGATCTGAACGGCGCGGCGGTGGTCGATGCGTGCCGCCAGATCGCGGATCGGCTGCGTCCCGTGGCGGCGGAACTGCTGAAGTGTGCGGATACCGAAGTGCGGTTTGAAGACGGCTTCGCGCGCGGCCCGGGAGGCGGCGTTCCGCTGGCAAACGTGGTGGAGTCCGCTTACAAGCGGCGCATCGCGCTGTTCGCGCACGGCTATTATCGCACGCCGGAAATCTGGTTCGATGCCGAAACCGCGCGCGGCAAGCCCTTTCACTATTTCGCGTATGGAGCCGCGGTGAGCGAAGTCGAGATCGACGGCTTCACCGGTATGCATCGCATACTGCGCGCCGATTTGCTCGAAGACGTGGGCGATTCGGTTTCGCCGCTCATCGACCTCGGCCAGATCGAAGGCGGCTTCGTGCAGGGTGCGGGCTGGCTCACGATCGAAGAGCTGCTCTGGGATGCGCAGGGCCGCCTTGCGACCAGCGGCGCATCCACTTACAAGCTGCCATCGTGGACGGAACTGCCTGCGGTTTTCAACGTAGCGTTTCTCGAACGCGCGGCCGAGCCCGGCGTGGTCTTCGGCAGCAAGGCCGTTGGCGAGCCGCCGCTGATGCTGGCGATTTCGGTGCGCGAAGCGATTCGCGATGCCATAGCCGCTTTCGGCGACGGCGGCGTGGTACCGCTCGACAGCCCCGCCACGCCCGAGCGGATTTTCCGCGCGATCGAACGGGCGCGAAAGCGGCAGCCGTCCGTGGAACTCCGACCCGCGGGAGCGACGCGCGAGTGAACGGTCGCTCGATTGCGATTTTTCGGGCAGCGATTTTCCACACTCCGAAAAATCCGTTCAATGAGCCGATGGCTCTTATGGAATTCGCGGACGGCGGATTGGCCGTTGAAGACGGCCGCATCCTCCGCTGCGCCGACTACAGCGAAGTTTCGCGAGCTTACCCCGACGCGGTCGTGCGCGATCTGCGCGGCCGTTTCATCCTGCCGGGCTTCGTCGACACGCACGTGCATTTCCCGCAGGTGCGCATCCTCGGCGGACTCGGCTTCACGCTGCTCGACTGGCTGGAGCAGCTCACCCTTCCCGAAGAAGCGCGCCTGGCCGATGCGAACTATGCAGCCACCATTGCCGGCGAATTCGTACAGGCGCTGGCTGCGCACGGCACCACCACGGCGCTGGTATTCGGTTCACACTTCGCTTCCGCAACTGCGGCGCTTTTCGACGCCGCGGCCGAACGCGGGCTGCGCATGGTGAGCGGTCTGGTGATGTCCGACCGCGGGCTGCGTCCGGAGCTGCACCAGACACCCGACGCCGCGTACCGCGAAGCTGCGTGCTCATGGAGCGTTTTCACTGCAAGGGCCGGCTGCGCTACGCGGTGACGCCGCGCTTTGCTTTATCCACGTCGGAAGCGATGCTGGAGGTCTGCCAGACGCTGCTTGAGGAACATCCCGGTGCGCGCTTCACGACGCACATCAACGAGAACGCCGCGGAGATCGCAGAAGTCGCGCGGCTGTTTCCCGGGGCGAAAGACTATCTCGCGGTTTACGAAAAATACGGACTGGTGGGGCGTCGTTCCGTACTGGCGCACAATATCCATGCGAGTGCCAATGAACTCAGCAGGCTGAGCGAGCGTCGGCGCTTCCATCGCGCATTGCCCCTCGAGCAATGCCGCGCTGGGCAGCGGGATTTTCCCCATGGCGCGCCATGTCGCTGTCAGATTCGCTTCGCGCTCGGCACGCGATGTGGGAGGCGGCACCGGCTTCGGCATGATGAAGGAAGCTCTCGCCGCTTATCTGATCCAGCGGCTCGCGCCGTCACCGCTGATTCTGGTTCCGGCGACGATGTTGTTTTTGGCCACGCGCGCCGGCGCCGAGGCTCTCGCGATGGAAGACGAAATCGGCGATTTCGGGGACGGTAAATCGGCGGACTTCGTGGTGCTCGCAGCGCCCGCCGGCAGCGTACTCGAAGGCAGATTGAAGTGCACTGAAACGCCGGATCAGATCCTCGCCGCGCTTTTCACGCTCGCCGGAACGGAATCGGTCAGCGAGGTGCGCGTCGGAGGCGACATCGTGTTCCGGAGGGAATCCGCATGACTCTCGCCGAGGTGAACGCGCTGGGCCGCGATGAGTTCACGGAACGTTTCGGGAAAGTCTACGAGCACGCGCCGTGGGTCGCTGAGCAGGTTTGGCCGAAGCGCCCGTATGAATCGCGGGACCAGCTGCGTGATCTTATGCGGTCGGAAGTCGAGAACGCGGGACGCGATCGCCAGTTGGCCCTGCTGCGTGCCCACCCCGATCTGGGCACACGCGCGAAGATCGGCGACTTCTCTACGAACGAACAGAAAGGCGTGGGACTCGATCAGCTCACCTCCGATGAATACGAAATGCTGCTCGATCTCAACCGCCGCTACAGTGAGCAGTTCGGCTTCCCGTTCATTTTCGCGGTCCGGGGCAGCGACAGGCAGGACATCTTTCATGCCCTGATGATTCGTCTTGACGCAGACGCCGAAGAAGAATTCCATCAGGCGCTCTGGGAAGTGCATCGCATCGCCGCCTTCCGCCTCAGCGATCTCATCGCGCCACAATGAATCGCATGTACAGATTCGCAAGCGGTCCGAAACGGAATTATTACGGCAAGGGCGATGTTCTGGTTTACCGGCTGCATCGCGACGGCACCGTCCCGCCGGGCCAGAGCGCATTATTCGGTGCGAACGTAACGATTCTGATCTATGGCGAAGCTTTCTGGCCGACGTATACGACCGGGGACAACGCCGGTCTCATCGCGACGGATTCGATGAAGAATTTCGTGCAGCGCGAGACGGTGAATTTTCCAGGCTTCGATCTCGAATCTTACTGTTCGTTTCTGGCCGATAAGTTTCTGGCGAAGTATCCGCAAGTGCAGGGTGTGCAGATTACCGCTGAGGCGGTCCCGTGGGGCGCCGTCGGCACGCGAAGTATTTCATTCGCCCCGAAAGGTCCCGACCGGGCGTTCGCTCGTGTGGAGTTGACGCGCACGGCGACGATCGAAATACGCTCCGGCATCCGGGGCTTCAAACTGCTGCGCCTCGGCGGCAGCGCATTTCAGGGCTTCGTGCGCGATGAATACACCACGCTCCCCGACATTGCAAACCGGCCTCTCCACATGTGGCTCGACCTCGACTGGAGTTATACCGGACCCGACGCCGCACACACCGATGGTGCGACAACCGCGAAGGTTCGCAGTATCGTGACCGAGGTGTTCGACGCGTTCACCTCCGGCAGCATTCAGGAAATCATCTACCAGATCGGAACGAAGATTCTCGCCGAAGTCGCCTCGATCGCGGAGGTCAGCCTCGAAGCCAACAACCGCACCTGGGACACCGTCACAGAACAAGACGCGATCGGCGTGTACACCGACGCGCGTCCTCCTTTCGGCTGCCTCGGGCTTACTCTGAAAAGATAATTCGGATGGCGCGCATCTCCACGCACGTGCTGGATGTCGAACTGGGACGGCCCGCGGCGGGGGTTCCGGTGGAACTCTGGCGCGATGGCGCGCTGCTGGCCTCGGCGCGCACCAATTTCGATGGCCGCACCGACCGGCCGCTGCTGTCGGCAGAACAGCTCGATCCGGGGGTCTACGAACTGATCTTCCGCGCAGGCGAATATCTGAAGAGCCGGGAGGCGTCGCCTTTTTACGATGACATCGCCATTCGTTTCGCAGTGTCCGACGGCGCCGGGAACTATCATGTGCCGCTGCTGCTGGCGGGGCACGGTTATTCGACATACCGCGGTTCATGAGCGCCCTGGCTGACAAGGTAATCGCCACCTGCCGCGAGATCGCAGGCTTCAGTGAAGAGCCTGGGCAGACGACACGTACGTTTCTCTCGCCGCCCATGCGCGACGTGCATCGCGTGCTGGTTGACTGGATGCAACTCGCCGGCATGCGAACGTGGATCGACGCGGCAGGCAACCTTCGCGGAATCAGAACCGGCCATGGCCCGAGGCTCGCTATTGGCTCGCACCTCGATACGGTTCCGAACGCGGGGCCGTTCGACGGCATACTCGGAGTAGTGCTGGGAATCGCCCTCGCGGAGATGACAGGCGGCGTTCCCATCGAAGTGATTGGCTTCTCCGAAGAGGAAGGAGTGCGCTTCGGCGTTCCGTTCATCGGCAGCCGGGCCGTGGCCGGGACGCTCGACGAAGTGACGCTCGATCGTGGAATCGGCGACGCCATTCGCGCTTACGGTCTGGATCCGTCAGAGATGCCCGCCGCGCGCATCGAATGCTCGGCCTACCTCGAATTCCACATCGAACAAGGGCCGGTGTTGGACGATCTCGGCCTGCCACTCGGGGTCGTGGAGGGAATTCTCGGACAGAGCAGAGCCACGCTGATGTTCCGGGGTCAGGCCAATCATGCGGGGACAACGCCCCTGCGTCGGCGGCGCGACGCGCTGGCGGCCGCGGCGGAATGGATATCGCGCGTGGAGTGCCTCGGTCTGTCCGACCCGCAACTGCGCGCCACAGTCGGATCCATCCATTGCGAGCCTAACGCCGGTAACGTAATTCCCGGCCTGGTCCGCGCGAGCCTTGATGTTCGCCATGCCTCGGACGATCGACGGCATCGTGCCGTGCGCGCGCTTATCGACGAGACCGGCGAGATCGGCGCACGACGGGGCGTCTCAGTCCACGTCGAGAACGGGCTCGATCAGCCGGCAACGCCGATGGATACCGCGCTGACGGCTCGACTCGCGCGCGCCGTCGGCGCCGCAGGCTACACTCCGCATGCCATGATGAGCGGCGCCGGACACGATGCCATGATCCTCGCACCGGTGATTCCCTCCGCCATGCTTTTCCTGCGCAGTCCGGGCGGCCTGAGCCATCACCCTGACGAATCGGTCCGTCCCGAAGACGTCGACGCCGCTCTCGACACCGGCCTGAGGTTCATCCGCGATGTTTGATCTTGTAGTCCGAAGCGATGACCGCGACATTGGTGTCAATGACGGCGTGATCACAGCCATCGGACCCGCGCTCGGCGCCGCGAAGGAGCAGATCGACGCAGCCGGTCTTGCAGTCCTTCCCGGCCTGATCGACATCCACCTACACTTCAATGAGCCCGGGCGCACCGAATGGGAAGGCGCCGCGACCGGCAGCCGCGCGCTGGCGGCGGGCGGCGGCACGCTGTTCTTCGACATGCCGCTCAACTCGACGCCTTGCACCATCAACGCCGTTGAATTCGATCGCAAAGCCGCGGCGCTCAGCGCCTCGTCCATCACCGATTTCGCCCTGTGGGGCGGTATCGTGCCAGGCAACTGCGGCGCTCTTGCCGAAATGGCCGAACGCGGCGCCGTCGGCTTCAAGGCATTCCTTTGCAATTCCGGCCTCGACGGAATTTCCGCGCGCCGACGACCTCACGCTTTACGAAGGCATGCGCGAAGCCGCCCGCCTCGGCCTGCCTGTCGCGGTGCACGCGGAGAGCGAAGAAATCACGTCCGGCCTCACGCGCCGCATGCTCGACCAGGACCGCCGCGACATCCATGCGTTCCTCGAATCGCGCCCGATCATCGCGGAAGTGGAAGCGATTTCCCGGGCCGCGCTGATCGCGCGCGAGACCGGGTGCAGGCTCCACGTGGTCCACATCAGTTCTGGTCGCGGTGTAGCCGCAGCTCTCGAAGCGCGCGCACTGGGCACGGACATCTCGATCGAAACCTGCCCGCATTATCTGCTCTTCACGGAGGACGATCTCGATCGCATCGGCGCGCTGGCCAAATGCGCACCGCCTTTGCGCAGCACCTCAGAACGCGAAGCGCTCCGGGACGCCGTACACCGCGGCGATGTCGACGTCATCGCTTCCGATCACTCACCTTGTCCGCCGGACATGAAACAGCGCGACGACTTCTTCAGTATCTGGGGCGGGATCGCGGGTGTGCAGTGGACGCTCGCCGCGCTCGTCGACGCCGGCCTCCCCTCCGGCCGCGTTGCGCAGCTCACCGCGGGCTTCGGCGCGCAGCGATTCGCCATCCCGAACAAAGGCGCCATCACGGAAGGCTTCGATGCCGATATTACGCTGATCGACCTCGCAGCCAGGCAGACGATCACGCCTGGCATGCTGCATCATCGACATGCGATATCGCCTTACATCGGACGCACACTCCGCGGGGTCGTGCGCGCGACGATCCGGCGCGGCGAAGTGATTTATCGCAATGGCGCTGTCGCGGCGCAGACAAACGGCCGCCTGGTTCGCCCGGCCACACTGAAAGGACCAAATGCCACATACCCGCAGCAGCCTTCAGCCTGACCATCTGCTGCAGACGCCCGATACGTTTGTGCGCGCGCCGATGCCCGGCATGACATCCGCGACAGCCATCATTCACGCGGCTCCCGCGATGGGCGCGAAGTTCACCCAGTACACAGTCGAACTGGAACGCGGCGGCTCATTCGAGACCACTCCCTCCCAGAGTTTCCTCTACGTACTCGATGGCGAGATCGCAGCAGGTGCAGATCGGCAACGCCTCAAACCGCCGGAGTTCCTCTATCTCCCGCCAGACAACGTCCGCCGCATTTCCGCCAACGAACCGGCGCGCGTGCTTGTGATAGAGAAACCGTTCGTGCCGATCGACCAGTACGGACCTTCGGCTCTCTCCGGCAGTGAGCACGAAATCGCGCCCTCACCGCTGGGCGACGACGAGATGATCGAGGTGCGCAAACTCATCCCGGATCGTTTCGAATTCGACTTCGCCGTGAACACGATGACCTTCGCGCCGGGCGCGCAGCTGCCCATGGTGGAGATCCACGTCATGGAGCACGGACTTCTGATGCTGGAAGGCGAAGGCGTTTACCGTCTGGGCGAGCGCTGGTACAACGTGATGGCGGGCGACTTCATCTGGATGGCGCCCTTCTGTCCGCAGTGGTTTGGCGCGCTCGGAAAGAAGTCCGCAAAATACCTGATCTACAAAGATTGGAATCGTCATCCATGATTGCGGATTCATCAGGTTGCACCGAGTTTTAACATTTCTGTAACCTTCGTCTAACGCTCCCCCGTGCTACGATCCAAGTTAAGTTTAAGCGACATCTCGCGTCGCGATCTCTGGTAACCGGGGCCAGAGTTTGTCCCCCACAATTCAGCGAACTTTTTCAGGAGTGTTCTCGTGAAACTACGTCTCTGCTTAGTCTCTTCCGTTCTGCTGTTCGGGCTGGCCGCCTGCGCTCCGGCTCAGACCGCCGGTTCCGGCGCGATCACAGGAACCATCACCGATCCTGCGGGCGCGGTGGTTCCCGGCGCGACCGTGGTTGTTCATAATGACGACACCGGTGTGGACCGCAGCCTCGATACAAACGGCGCGGGTGTCTACAGCGCCGCGTTTCTGCAGCCCGGCAATTACGAGATCACCGCGAGCAAAACGGGTTTTTCGAAGGTCGAACAAAAGGGCATTGTGGTCGAAGTCGGCCGTTCGCTTACTATCGACTTTTCACTGATCGTGCAGGCGGGCGCCGCGACTGTAACAGTAACCGATGCGAGTCCGGTCGTTGACTCCGAGAAAACCGAATACTCGCAGGAAATGACGCAGGATCTCGTTCAGAACCTGCCCATCGTCGGCCGGCGCTGGGACAACTTCGTGCTCGGCACTGCGGGCGTGACCTCCGACGGCGGCCTGGTCTCATATCGCGGTATTTCCGGTCTGTACAACGAGAATCTTGTCGACGGCGCCAACAATAACCAGGCCTTCTTTTCAGAAGCGCGTGGCCGTTCGACAGCGCCCTATACTTACAGCCTCGATTCGATTCAGGAATTTCAAGTCAGCACGAGCAACTACAGCGCCGAACTCGGACAGGCAGCGGGCGGCATCATCAACGCCAGCACCAAATCGGGCACCAACGCGCTGCACGGGGATCTTTTTTACTACCTCCGCTACCCGGCCCTGAATGCGCTCGATCCAATCTCCAAGGCTTCCGGCATCTACACGCAGGCCATTCATCAGCAGCAGCAGTTCGGCGCCAGTGTCGGCGGTCCGGCCATCAAAGACAAGCTGTTCTATTTCTTTACCTATGACGGTTCGCGGAAGGTATTTCCCGTCAGCTATACCAGCACGGCCTTCCCCTCGCTTTCCAGCCCGAACATTAACTGTCCGGCGCAATTGACGGCGGCGCAGTGTTCGGCCGCCAACGCATATCTGCGTGGCAACCTCGGAACGTTCGCGCGCGAAGGCGTGAACGACATCGGCTTCGGCAAACTCGACTACCAGCTCAATTCACGCAATCACCTGAGCGCCGCGCTGGATATCGAGGATTATCACGCCCCCAACTCCTACAACACCGGAACAACCATCAACAACAGTTCGGTTTCGCAGAACGGCCCGGCGGTGACGCACACCCGCGCCTTCGTCGCGAATTACGATTTCACCGTGAGTAACACGATGATCAACAATTTCCGTTTCCAGTGGGGACAGGATAACGAGATCATCACCAACAATTCTCCCGGGCCGAGCGTGAGCGTAACGAACCTGACCGGTTACGGCATGCCCAACGCGCTGCCGCGCCCTGCGTTCCCCGATGAGCATCGTCTTCAGTTCACTGACACGCTGTCATGGACTAAAGGCAAGCACACCATAAAGGCCGGCGTGGATGTCAACGTCATCCACGAATTGCTGATCAATCTTTTTCAGGGCGGCGGCGTTTACAGCTACACCGGATCCAACGCCGTCAACAACTGGCTTTACGACGTGTACGGCATCAACATCGGCGACGGCCAGACCGGGCGGCACTACAGTTCGTTCGCGCAGGTCGACGATCCCATAACCCACGTCGGCAAAGACGATTTCTATAACAACGACTACGCCGGGTTCGTCGAAGACACGTGGAAGTTCCGGTCGAACGTCACCTTCAATATCGGCATGCGCTATGAGATTCAGACCATTCCGCAGCCGCCCATGCCGAACGACGCAACTCCCCTCACCACGGCGTTCACTACCAAAATCAACACGGATTCCAATAATCTCGCGCCGCGCATCGGCATCGCGTATTCGCCGTTCAAAGACACGGTGATTCGCGCCGGCTACGGCGGGTTCTACGCCAAGACTTCAAACAGCACCTGGTACGCCGTGCGCGTGGAAAACGGAATTTACCAGCAGACGTTCAACTGCGTTCCCACCACCGCCGCGATATCGTGCCCCAGCCTCACGTTCCCGAACGTGATTTTCACACCTCCGGGCGGCGCGCCTGCCGCTCCGTTCTCCGGTGCGCTGACGCCTCAGGTGACCCCGTTCACCCCGCCGGCCGCTACCCAGCTGGTGCACGGCGTAACCAGAGACTTCGTCAACCCGTTCGTACAGGAAGGCGAACTGACGATCGAGCAAAGGCTGCCGGGCAACCTCAGCCTTTCGCTGGGCTATCTTTTCAGCCGTGGCGAACGCCTGCCGGTCTTCGTCGACGGCAACATAGCTCCCGCCACTACGACGCATACGTACGACATTCTCAACTCCTCGGGTCAGGTGCTTCTGCAGGACACCGAGCCCTGGTATACGACGCGTCTCAACCCCCAGACAGGAATCATCCTGCTGGGCGAAAGCGTTGTGAACTCCTGGTACAACGCGGGCGTGGTCTCGGTGCGCCGGCCCTTCACGAACGGACTGGAACTGCTGTTTAACTACACCTACAGCCATTCCCTTGACGATGGCTCTGTCTCCGGCGCCAACGGAACCTTCTTCGGAACTGATCCGCCCGTCGATCCCTATAACCAGAAGCGCGAGTACTCCAGTTCAGATCTCGACCAGCGCCACCGTCTCACCGGGTCAGCTGTCTACATGCCGCAGTACTTTAAGCACGTAAGCAGCAAAGTGGAGAAGGCCATCCTGGACGGATGGACGTTCTCGACTTCGTTGACCCTGGCGAGCGCACAGCCCCTGTTCGTGACCATCAGCGGTTTCCCCAGCGGCGGCGTTGACTCCGGACTGACCGGCGGCGAAACCACCAACACCGGCGGAACGACCGGTGGACGCCCGACGTGGCTGGGACGCAACGTGTTCCGCGGCCACCCGCTCTACAACTTCGATCTCCGTATCGCCCGCGACTTCCGGATTTACGAAAAGGTCCACTTTCAGATCATCGGCGAGGCATTCAATCTGTTCAACCATACGAACATCAGCTCGGTCAACACCACCGGCTTTACGTTCGTCAACGTCGGGTCCAGCTCTGCAGGGATCTCCTGCTCCTCTGCAATTGCGGCGGGAACCAACGGATGCCTCGTTCCCAGCCCGACGTTCCAGACGCCAACTTCCGCAACATCGGTAAACGCGCTCGACGGAGCCCGCCAGCTGCAGGTTTCAGCGAAGCTCTTCTTCTGATTTTCGGAGTCGGCGATTCCAAAAATAACGGGGCCCGGAGAAAAACCGGGTCCCTTTTCATTACCCCGCGAACCTCTCGTTTTGCACCGCTTTGTTGTTGATCCTTCTTGACAATCCCGTAAAGAAAGCCGCACACTGACCTCATCCGCTTCGTTTGACGGTGGGTTCGTGGCCTGAACTTTGTCGGTTCAGATCTGATCGAGACTGTTGTTTCAGTACCGGACAAAATCGAGGAGGCGCTGCATGGCTTTTCGGACACCGGGATGCTTCCACACCTGGTTTTCTCTCACGTTATCGGCATTAGCGGTTTGTCCGTCCCTGTTTGCGCAAGCGACCGGCAGCATATCCGGCACCATCTCGGACGCCACCGGCGCCGGTGTTCCCGGCGCGAAAATCACCCTCACCGTTCCCGCTACCGGCCTGACGCGTTCCACGACAGCCAGTCAGTCCGGCGAGTACATCTTTCCGCTGCTCGGGGTCGCGATTTATAACGTGGAGGTGGAACAACAGGGCTTTCAGAAAGCTGCTGCGCAGGATGTCCGTCTGCAGGTGGACGAACATCGCGAGCTGGATTTCAAGCTTTCGCCCGCCACGGTGCAGACCACGTGGAGGTTTCGGCGAACCGCGGTCGCAGTCCAGACGACCGATGCCACGCTCGGCCAGGTGATCACGGCGCAGCAGGTGAGCCGACCTGCCTCTGAACGGCCGCGACTTCGTTCAGCTTGCCACGCTCACGCCGGGCGTGACGCAGGAAACCAATCCCAACAGCTTCTTCAACGGCGGTCCGAGCAGCGAAGCATCCGCGCGCGGATCGTTTTCTCTTTCCGTCGGCGGATCGCGCGCCAACAGCACCGATTGGCTGCTGGACGGCAACGACAACAACGAGCTCACCTCCGGCGCCATTTCGATTCTGTCTTCGATCGATTCCATCCAGGAATTCAAGGTCCTGACCTACAACTATTCGGCGGAATGGGGCACGCGCGGCGGTCCGACCGTTCTGGTGACCACCAAATCGGGCAGCGATCAGTTCCACGGCAGCCTCTTCGAGTTCCTGCGCAATACCGATCTGGATGCCCGCAGCTTCTTCGCCGCCTCCACCGAGAAATTCAATCTCAACCAGTTCGGCGCCTCGCTCGGCGGCCCGGTCAAGAAGGACAAAGTGTTCTTCTTCGCCGACTACGAGGAGAAATATCAGCGCCACGGCGATTCCGTTCACCGGCGTGATGCCCACCGCCGGCCATGCGAACGGCGATTTCACCGACAATGCCTTCGGCCAGCCGAACACCATCCAGCTGACCAATCCCTCGCAACGGCTCGCCGTTCGATGTGCACCGGCGGCAGCCCGCTTCCTGTCGCTGCGGACGGCAGCCAGACCGGCGGCACGCCCTGCAACATCATTCCGGAGAGCCTGATCAATCCGATCGGCCAGAAGCTGATCAATCTGTATCCGCTGCCGAATGCCGACAACGCCGCCCTCGGCTACAACTACGTGAGCCAGCCGGTCCGGAAGCTCGACGAAGGCAAGTTCGATATCCGCGTGGACGAAAACCTTACGCACAAGGATACTCTGTTCGCGCGCTTCAGCTACGATCAGGCCCAGTCCTATGTGCCCGGCGGCGCGCCCGGATTCGCCGAACAGGGCGCATTCGCCAGCAACCAGAGCATCGGCAACCATGCCCGCAACGCGGCCATCTCCGAAACGCACATCTTTTCGCCGAACACGGTCAATCAGTTCACCTTCGGCTTCAACCGCATCTTCGACTACATCACTTCGCAGGGCAACGGCAGCTGCTATCGCGAACGTCATCGGCATTCCCGACGCCGATCTGGGCGGCAACAGCTGCGGTCTGACGTCGGTCGAGCTGATCGAGCCCTTATTGGTCGCTCGGCGATCGCGGTTACACGCCGTTCGTCGGCGGCACGAATGTCTGGACGTTCTCCGATTCACTCGACCTGGTGCGCGGCAGCCACGACATCCGCATCGGCGGTCGGCATTCGCGCCAATCAGTTGAACACCGTGGCCGTCGGTTTCCCGAACGGGTTCTGGGTGGTCACCGGGCAGTTCACGGGCGACTCCGGCGGCGGACCTGCTGACCGGCTGGACAGCGATCGGACTGCACGATCAGGAATTCGGCGGCGGAAACACCGGGCGCCGCTGGAAACTTTATCGGCCTTTCGTCCAGGACGATTGGCGAGTCAGCAAGAATCTGACCTTGAATCTTGGCTTGGCCTGGGCGCTGCTGACACCGCAGACCGAAGTGGGCAATCGCATGGCGGATTTCGATCCCGCCACTGGCCAGTTCCTCATCGCCGGGGCAGAACGCCGGCACAATGCGCGGGCATCCAGATGGATTGGACGGCGCTCGAACCGCGCATCGGCGTCGCCTGGAAGCCGTTCGGCAGCGGCAATACCGTGGTTCGCGGCGGCTATGGCATCTACCACGATTCGTCCTGGAATCAGGGCGCGCAGGGGCTGTGGCAGAATCCGCCCTACTACGCGGAGTCGTTTGAGGCCGGCGGGAGCATGTCGCAGGGATTCCAGGTATTCACCGCGCCGCCGAATCCCGCTGATTTCGCAGGGCACGATTCTGGCGCAGGACCGGAACTTCAAGCAGGGCAGAATTCAGCAGTTCAACGTCAACGTGGAACAGGAACTCCCGGGACAGATCGTGCTGACGGCCGGTTATGCCGGATCGCGCGCGTTCCCACATTCTGGAATTCGGCAACAACATCAACGTGAGCTCGCCCACGCGCCTGCGGCACGGTCAGCGGATACACGCTGGGATGCGGTCCCGGCGGTTCGGCATTCGGCGATACCCTATCCGGCCTTTCCGTTCTCCGAAATCGACAGCATCTTTCGACGCGGGCCGCGCTCACTACAATTCGCTGCAGATCAAAGCGGAGACCAAGAGCGCGCGGCACGGCATCTACGCGCTCGTCGGATACACCTATTCGCGCGCCTATGACACCGGTTTCAGCGACGGCCTGGGAAGCATCATCGGCGCCACCTACTTTCCGCTGCCCAACTGGCAGAATCTCGATTGGGGACTGTCGCAGATCAACCTGAACCAGAATTTCACGGCCAGCGTCATTTACAGCTGCCGTTCGGCAAAGGGCAGAAATGGGGCGGCAACTGGAGCGGCGCTGGCCAACGCCCTTGCCGGAGGCTGGGAACTGACCGTGATCGAAAAGGCCACGTCCGGGTTCCCGGTCTTCGTCGTCGACAGCAACAACACTTCGGGCGCCGGGTTTGCTGAACACGAATGCGCAAAGCCTGATCCGTCCGAATCAGATCTGCAATCCGGTGCTGAGCAACCCGACGCTCGCCGAGTGGTTCAACCCGGCCTGCTTCGCGCAGCCGGCGTCCGGGCGAGCTCGGAAACGCCAACCGCACGCCGCTCTCGGGCCCGGATTTCGTGAATACGGACTTCTCCGTCATCAAGCACTTTGTGCCGCGCGAAGGCATGCGCGTGGATTTCCGCACGGAGTTTTTCAACTTGTTCAACCACCCGCAGTTCGGCGCGCCCGGCGGCAACGGCTATGGCGCCGACTTCGCTTCGCCGTCCACGTTCGCGGTGATCAACTACACGGTGAACAATCCGCGACTGGTTCAGTTCGCGCTGAAGCTGGCGTTTTAAGCTTTACTTCGCGCTGGCCGCGCTGAGACTACACAGGCTCTTGTGCAGCCGCGCGGCGAATTCGTCCACATCGGCTTTCGAGACGTTCAGCGGCGGCGTAACGCGGAGGACGTTCCCATGCATGCCTCCTCTGCCGATCAGCAGCCTGTTCTCGCGCGTGAGTTCCAGCAGTTGAGCCAAGGCGGCAGTTGCCGGCACCTTCGACTTGCGGTCCTCGACCAGTTCGATCGCCTGCATCAGCCCCATGCCTCGCACTTCGCCGATCACCGGGTAGCGCTCTTTCATCTCTTCCAAATGGCCGCGAAGGTGTGCGCCGACCTCCGTGGCGTTCGTCATCAGGTCCTGCTCGTCGATGAAGTCGATCACCGCTTTCGCCGCGGTCGCAGTGACGGGATTGCCCCCGAACGTCGAGATTGTGGCGCCCCGCAGCGCATCCGCCACATCTGCGCGCGCGACGGTGAGCCCCACAGGAGACCCGTTCCCCAGGCCTTTCGCGCCGGTGATGATGTCCGGCGTCACACCCCACTGCTCGATGCCGAACCATTTGCCGCCCGTGCGTCCCCAACCCGTCTGCACCTCATCGCTGATAAAAAGACCACCATGATTGCGCACGATCTCCGCCACGATCCCGAAGTACTCTTTCGGAGGCGTGATCAACCCGCCAACACCCTGAATCGGCTCCGCGATAAACGCCGCCACGCGTCCGGAAGTAGTCGAACGGATCAGGTCTTCCATATCCTGTGCGCAGCGCACCTCGCATGACGGATACTCGAGCCCCAGCGGACACCGGTAGCAATAAGCGTTCAGCGCGTGCACGAATCCCGCCGAAGTCGGCGCAGGGCCCAGCTTCCACGAACCGACGCCGGTCATAGCCATCGCCAGCGCGGACCGCCCGTGATAACTGTGGCGCAGCGCCACCACCTCCTGCGTGCCCGTGTAGCAGCGCGCCGCGAGAATGGCCGTCTCGTTCGCCTCGGTGCCGCTGTTGGTGAAGAAACTCTTGGTCAGCTTCCCTTGCGGCGTGAGGCCGGCGATGCGTTTCGCCAGCGCCGCCTGCGGCTCGTTGGCGAACACCGTCGAAACATGCTGCAGCCGGCCCATCTGCTCGACGACCTTGCGGTTCACCGTCTCATTGCAGTGGCCCACGCTGATCGTGACGATGCCGCCGAAGAAATCGAGATACTGATTACCGTCCGCATCCCACACGAACTGGTCTTTCGCATGCGTCACCACCAGCGGTTCCCGGTAGTAATGAAATACGCTCGGGAACAAATACTGCTGATTCGCCAGAATAATTTCCTGCTTCGTCATGTGCGCCTTGTAACTATGCTATCCGGCGCGTGCACGCTTTGAAAACCGGGAGAACATTTTCTCCCGGCTTCTCCGCGGTTGCGCCGAAGCGGATGGTGTGCTGAAGCGGAGCGATGAAGTCACTCCGCTTCATGCACGGTCCCATGCTCTTGAAGCCACTTCTGCCCTCCGAAGATTCGGCGGTTACGTGGCCAGTAAACACATTCCATCAAATCGCCGGTGCGGCGTCTATGCAGGGCGTACCAGAACCGGCCCGGTGCCGCTGACGCGATGTTCGCTAAATGTTTTTTCCACTGTTTCCACAGTCGCGAAACGACGTCTTTTTATTTTCAGCGAAATCCGTGACTTGCCAACGCCGGCCTGTGGAAAAAACACCGTATCCGCTACCTGTCTCTGTACAGCATCGATTGATTTGGTTTAGGCTTTGATGTCGATGATTAATGCGTCGCCGGCGAAGCCGATCGATTCGCTCACATCTGAAATTCTCTATGCGGCTAAGTGGACAGATGCACAGACAGTCTGCTGCCTTGCTGATGGCGAACGACACCTGGGACATATTGTGAAGGCTGCTGACAGCTGGCTGGCTTTCGACGCGACCCACGCCAGCGAGCGCGGCACTGGCTTCAGGCTTTTGGGCTGCTGCTCCACGATCACTTTGGCCAAGTATGCGGTTGAGCAGGCCTTTCGAAGAGACTGCTGGATCACTCCCGTGCTCCACTAGCGCCCAAAATTCATGATCAACGGCGCACATGTTGTCATCTACTCGAAGGACGCGGAAGCCGACCGGGCTTTCATCCGTGACGTTCTCGGATTTCGTGCCGTGGACGCAGGTCACGGCTGGCTGATCTTCGCGCTGCCGACGGCCGAGGCCGCATGCCACCCCGCAGAAGCCAATGATCGTCACGAACTCTATCTGATGTGCGACGATGTCGAACACGAGATAGCCGCGCTGCGCTTGAAAAGCGTTCACTGCGCCGACGTCATCGATACCGGCTGGGGCCTGCTGACACGCGTCAGTATGCCCGGCGGCGGCGAAATCGGCTTATATCAGCCACGCCACCCCCGGCCTTAGAACGAGATGCAGCGAGGCCTGCGCGCGCCGGGCTGTGTTTCCGCGATAACCAACGCTGTTCGCATCTGGAACGATTGCCGGGGAGCCGCCGCCGCGATAGCATTAAACCCGATAAAAGATGCGCCGCCTGACCCTTGCCCTGCTCCCGCTGATGGCATTCGCCGCTGACAAAGCTCCCGCCCCGCATTCGGCCTGGTCTGGCTATCTCGGAGGGCCCGACTCCACGCAGTACTCCGCGTTGAAGCAGGTCAATAAGACGAATGTTCAGCAGCTTGAGGTCGCCTGGACTTATCCGACGGGCGAGCGCGGCAACTACGTTTTCAATCCGGTCGTCGTCGACGGCGTGATGTACGTTCTGGCGAAGAACAATTCCATCGTCGCGCTCGACGCCGCCACCGGCAAAGAAATCTGGACGCATGAGAATCAGGGCGCCGTCGGCACGCGCGGCATCAACTATTGGGAAAGCAAAGACCGCTCCGACCGCCGTCTGCTCTACGTCAACGCGGGCTTCCTCACTGCCGTCGACGCCAGGACCGGAAAGACTATCCTGTCCTTCGGCGACAACGGCCGCACCGATCTGCGCAACGGCCTCGACGGCGATCTCACGGGCGTGCGCGCGCTGCAGACTAACAACCCCGGCCGCATCTTTGAAAACATCCTCATCCAGCCCCTGCCCGCCAGCGGCGCGGCCTACGACTCAAAGCCCGCCGACGTGCACGCCTATGACGTGCAGACCGGAAAGCTGGTCTGGGTGTTCCACTCCGTTCCCCATCCCGGCGAGTTCGGGTACGACACGTGGCCCCCCGATGCCTGGAAAACCGTCGGCGGCGTTCACAACTGGAATGAGATGACGGTCGACGAGAAGCGCGGCATCGCCTACATCCCCTTCGGCACCGCGCGCTACGATTTCTACGGCGTTTACCGGCATGGGAACGATCTCTTCGGCAATTCGGTGGTCGCGCTGGACGCGCGCACCGGCAAACGCCTCTGGCACTTCCAGACTATTCATCACGATCTGTGGGATTACGACCTCCCGACCGCGCCGAAACTGCTGACCGTCACGCACGACGGCAGGAAGGTCGACATTGTCGCGCAGCCCACAAAACAGGGCTTTCTCTTCGTCTTCAACCGCGTGACCGGTGAGCCGCTCTGGCCGATCGAAGAGCGCCGGGTGCCGCAGTCCGACATGCCGGGCGAGCAATCGTCACCCACGCAGCCCTTCCCGACGAAGCCGCCGCCCTTCGCGCGCCAGTCGTTCACCGAGAAAGACATCAACCCTTATCTGCCCGCGGACGAACAAACCGCGCTGCACGAGAAATTTAAAACCTATCGCAACGAAGGCCTCTTCACGCCGCCCAGCTTCCAGGGCTCGATCGAAATTCCGGGACACAACGGCGGCGCCAACTGGGGCAGCTCCGGAGTCGATCCGGTCAAAGGCTACATGTTCATCGTTTCGAAGGAAGCGCCAACGCTATTGAAGCTCGAGGTGCCGCGCCCAGGCCGAGGTCGTGGCGGGCGCGGTGGAACGGAGGCTTCCGCCCCCGACGCACCAACGCCGCCTGCACCGCCCGCGCCCGACGGCTCTCCCGTCATCCGCTACAACTCGCCGGTCGACTTCATGCAGTCGCGCACGAGCGGCCTGTCGGCCATCGGACCGCCCTGGTCGCAGCTCACCGCCTACGATCTCAACACCGGCACGATCAAATGGCAGATCCCGAACGGTACGGTCAGCACGCTGGTGGCAGAAGGCCATGCCGACACCGGCGCACACTTCCCGCGCGGCGGCGTGCTGGTCACCGGGGGCGGACTCGTCTTCGTCGCAACGGCGTCCGATCGAAGGATCCGCGCTTACGACGAAGAAACGGGCAAAGTGCTCTGGGAGAAGGAAACGCCCACCGGTTCCGAAGGCGTCCCCGCAGTCTATGAGGTTTCAGGCCGCGAATACATCGCCTTCTGCGTGGCGGGCGGCAACGGCACGATGGCCCCACGCAACGTGCCGCCTGCGCCCACAGGCCAGAACGCGTACATCGTCTACGCCCTGCCCGCCAAGAAGTAGGAAGGTGGCACAGGTTTCAGCCTGTGAATAATATAGTTTCAACGGAATGTTTCGCAGTCAGGGGCGCAAGCTCAAAATCCTGTTCGCGTTTGCGGATGCGCTTTTCGCAGCCCTCGCCTTCATTCTGGCGTACAACATCCGCGAATCCGCACACCTGCCTGACGTTTTGCACAGTCATCCGGTTTTTTTCCTGACCCCGGGCGTCTACTCGCTGATTCTGGCATTCTGCGTTCTGGCGTGGGCCGGCACGGGTTACTGGCTGGATGTCTATGGAAAGCTCGGATCCGCCCGGATTCCGGTGATTCTGGCGGATGCCGTGCGGCAGGTTGGCTTGTGCGGACTTGGTCTGGTGGTGCTGGTCTACAGTGCCAGAACCGATACCAGCCGGTTTCTGCTCGGTGCGTTCGTGGCGCTGAGTTGGGTTTTTCTCGTCACGTTCCGGGTAACGGCGCGCAATTTCATTTCGCGGGTCGGCCAGTGGCTGGGTGCCGAACGCAACGTCTTCATCGTCGGGCTGAGCGAAACGGCCCTCGCACACGCGCGCAGCCTCGAGAGCTATCACGGCCACGGCGTGCGCGTTCTCGGATTCGCAGCCCCGCCCGGCACCGACCTGGCGCCCGCCTGGATCGAACTTGAACGCAGATACCGCGTCCACCCCCTCGACGATCTCCGCGGACTTCTTGCCAGCCACGTCATCGACGAGATCCACTTCGCAGTCGATTCTTCTCTCTTCCCCGCCCTCGATCCCTTCTTCCGCCTGTGTCAGGAAGAAGGCGTCTGCTGTCGCATCGCCATCGACTTCTTCCCGCAGGTCAGCGGTTACATGGACCTCGAGCAACTCGGCGGCACGCCTCTGCTCACTTTCTCCGGCGTGCCCGCCAACGAGATTCTTCTCTGGGCCAAACGCGGTATCGACGTGGTGCTCGCGCTCACCAGCCTGCTGCTTCTCAGCCCGGTCTTTCTCGTCGCCGCCATCCTGATCAAAACCACTTCACGCGGCCCCCTGATTTTCCGCCAGGTCCGCTGCGGACTCAACGGGCGCACGTTCACGCTCTACAAATTCCGCTCCATGGTGCAGGACGCCGAAGCGCGTCTCGACGAAGTCGCGCATCTCAACGAGCGCGACGGGGTTGTGATGAAGATCCGCCGCGATCCCCGCCTCACCCCCGTCGGCAGATGGCTGCGCAAATTCTCGATCGACGAACTCCCGCAGCTCTTCAACGTGCTGAAGGGGGACATGTCGCTGGTCGGCCCGCGCCCCGCCATTCCCACCGAGGTCGCGCAGTACCAGCGATGGCAGCGCCGCCGTCTGCGCATGCGTCCCGGCCTGACGTGTCTCTGGGCGCTGCGGGGCCGCGATAAAGTGGATTTCGAATCGTGGATGCGTCTCGACCTGCAGTACATCGACACCTGGTCGCTCGGCCTCGACGCCCGCATCATTTTGTTGACGATCCCGCAGGTTCTCTCGGGCCGCGGCGCGAGCTAGTGTTGTGGTGTCTCTGTAGTTCTTTCACCATCTCCGGATGCAGGCCGGTGAGCGTTGCAAGCGGCCAGCGGGGTTAACAACCCCGCTGCAGGATGCCATCCCGCCCCACATCAGGCAAGAGACTTCAGAGACACAACACCAGTGCAGTTTCACGATCAGCATAGAGCGTTCGGTGACAGCCTGCGGCTGGTCTTAGCTGAGTAAAACCGCCGCCGGCTAGACCGCCAGCGCTACAGGAGTCCAAACCAGGTCTTATAATCCAACCGTGGCCCATCCCGCGACCGCCGCCGTGCCCCACTGGTCCGACCGCCTCATCTCCGAACTGAACGCCTCCGACCAGCGCGCGGCGCAGATCATCGCCGGACTCACCTCCGAACAACTCAACTGGCAGCCGTCGCCGGGCGCCTGGAGTGTCGGCCAGTGCCTCGAACATCTCGCCGTAACCAATGAACTCTATCTGCGGCCCATCGCCAAAGCGCTGGACGACAAGCCGGTGTCCCCGGTCGCCGCGATTATGCCGGGCTGGTTCGGCCGCTGGTTCATCGCAAGTTTCGCCGAGCCCTCGCCGAAAACCAAACGAGCCGGTGCGCCGAAGAAAATCCAGCCGGCCTCGCACGTCGACTCATCCGTTCTCGATCGCTTCCGCGCCAGCAACCACGCCGTCCGCGAACTCATTCAGCGCGCGCGCGACTACAACGTCAACCGGATCCGTTTCGCTAACCCTTTTGTCCCGGGCATTCGGTTCACCGTCGGCACGGCCCTTGTGATAGTCTCCGGCCACGAGCGCCGGCACCTTTTGCAGGCCGAGCGCGTTAAACAATCGTCCGGATTTCCCGGAATAATCCGCTGACCACCGGCGTCTGGAAGGAGACCATGAAAAAGCTCACCGTGGCGGCCGCGCTGAGCGCCCTTTCGGGACACGTGCTTTTCGCGCAGGATTTCACCGGCACATGGCAAGGTACTTTGCAGGACGGTCCGCAGTCTCTCCGCATCGTCATGAAGATCGCACGGGAAGGCGGCAAACTCACGGCCACCCATTACTCGATCGATCAGACCGGTCAGCCTTTCCCAGCCAGCGCCGTAACACAAAATGGCTCGGCCATCAGGATCGCCATCCCGAGGCGCAACGGCACATACGAAGGCAAACTAACCCCGGACGGCAAAGCCATCGACGGCACATGGAGCCAGGAGACGCGCCTGCCTCTCAACCTCGTCAAAGCTACGTCTGAGACGGCATGGTCGATCCCCGAACCTCCGCCGCCCGTGAAGATGATGGCGGAGGACGCAAAGCCCGAGTTCGAAGTCTCCACCATCAAGCCGGCAAGACCCGAAGAGCCCGTCTCGCTGCTGACCAACCGCAACGGCACGGTGAACACCACCGGAACATCTTTGAGCTACCTCATCAAATTCGCCTGGGACCTGCATGCCAAACAGATCGTCAACGGACCCTCCTGGCTGGAGTCGGAGCGCTTTGATGTTACCGGAAAGCCCGACACACCAGGCGTACCGCGCCTGAATCATACGAAATCGATGGTTCAGAAGCTCCTCGCTGACCGGTTCGGCCTGAGATACCATCTCGACAAAAGAGAGCTGAACGTCTACGCGATTACGGTTATGAAAGGCGGGATTAAAGTCCCCGAGGACACGAGCAATCCGAACGGCCTGTCCTCCTTTGGCGGGGCTGCCATTAGTTTCCGCGTCGCAAATTCGACCATTGCCGAATTTGCCGCCATCCTGCAGGCGGGCGTGCTGGACCAACCGGTAATCGACCAGACAGGTCTGGGCAAAGCGCGTTACACCTTCATTCTGAAGTTTATGCCAGACCAGTCGATGCTGCCTCCCGGCGCATCGCAGCCGACGGCGCCCGGCGGCGATGCGGACCGTCCCCCCGATCTCTTCACCGCCTTCGAGCAGCAACTCGGACTGCAGATCAGGAAGGCGAAGGCGCAGGCGGACGTATTCGTGATCGATCACGTCGAGCGGCCGTCGGCGAATTGAGTGAGGGATCGCACTCCAGGATAAGGCAAGGGGGCTCCCGTTCCTCGATAATCGATTTCAGGAGGGATTCATCATGGGCAAACTTCTGACAATCGGTGTAATCATCGCGGCGGGGGCATTGAGCGCCGTCGCGCAGGATTGGTATCACGAACGCGAGGAACGCTATCGCGGAGAGGAATGGCGCCACCACCTTTTCATGCATGTGAGAACCGATCTGGAGCACGTCTGGAGCGGCCGGGCCCACGACAGAGAGATGACCCGTCTGGCGAAAACCGAGGAGGAACTGACCAAAATGCAGGCGGATCTCGATCAGGGCAGATGGGACAACGGAATTCTGAACGACGTGATCGATTCCATTCGCAAGTCATCCAATGACGAACGGCTCGAACCCCGCGATCGGGATATCCTGGCCGACGACGTACGCCGCCTCAAAGAATTTCAGGACCAGCACCACCGCCGTCAGTAGCCGTTTCGCGATCATTGTGGACCGCCCCCAAAGGCACGAAACGGTCCGCGCCTGGTGAAACCCGGCGGCAGGCTGGAAAGCCTGGCCCCACTAACCTCTGTCAACACAATTTCGGCGTGATCAGCCAGCGCAGTGTCCCGTGCGGCGCCGGGCCCATGCTGCCGACGTCAATTCGGAGCATCGCCGCCTTCTTCATTTCGATCCGCAGTGCCGGGCTGGCCAGCAGGTAGGCCGCCAGCCGGCTCATGAGCGGTTCATGACCGGCCAGCAGAACGGCAGGCTCGTCCCGATAGTCGCGCAGCTCCGCCCACACATTCTCCGGCAAGCCGTGCGGCACCAGCGCTTCGGTGAGGACAACCTCGCCCGGATACGCGAATCCCGCGCGCGCAATCCCGGCGGTCTCCACCGCACGGACATACGGGCTCGAAACGATCAGCGACGGCGCCACACCGCTGCGGCGCGCAGTCTTCACCACCTCAGCCGTTTTCTTCCTGCCCTCGTCAGTGAGCGCGCGACTGGAGTCCGGGCGTCCGGCCTTCGCGTCCTCCGCAATGCCGTGCCGGAAGAGGTAAATCTCCATTCAGACTGAGGCCTTCCGGCCCTTGCCGTTCACCTCGAGCAGAGAACTGATGTGGCGCTGCAGTTCGTGGAAGATGGCTTCGGGAGCACGGGTGGCGTCGATATCGGTGAACCCGTAGCGCGCAGACATCCGGTCCAGCGTGCGGATCAGGCTCGTCTGGTATTTGACGAAGCTCTCGTACATGTCGTCGCCGAACCGGCAGTCCATGCCGCTTTCCCAGTAGTCGAAAGCGCCGCGGCCTATGACCACGCGCGAGACCAGGTCCTTCACGCGCGCCCGCAGATAGTAAACCGCGTGCGGCACCAGACCGAAGCCGCACACGCGCTCGATCCACGCAGGGTCTTCACCGCGCGCGATGGCACGCGCCATGATGGAAAAAATATAGCGGTCGGTGATAACGATGAACCCGGCCCGCAGCGCAGGGATGATTTCGTTTTCGAGGCGGTCGGCAAAGTCCGTCACGTAGTACAGGGTCATCGTGACCGGCCCGAGCGTGTTGCCGTCCTTCGCGCGCGAGATGCCTTTGCCGGCGAGCGCGGAACGCGCCATGCCGGTGTCGAGAACGGCGTGTCCCTGCTGCTCGAGCCACTGGCGCAGCTGCACGATCTGCGTGGAACGCCCCACCGCGTCAGGCCCTTCAATGACGATGAGTTTTCCCGAAAGGTTTTCGGTGTCGATGCGCGGCAGAGGTTCCTTGTAGGGCCGCAGCGGAGCCGACAGCTCTAACCGGGTCTCGGCAACGGGCGTCGTCCTCATGCCGCGCCCGTCTTCCGGCTTCGTGCACTGCTGCGCTCTGCCTGGGGAGCTTTCTTCTCCGTCAGCGTGAGGCCCGCGGCGTCAACGCCGAACGGAACCGGCACGCGCAGTACGCTCTTCTCCAGGCTGCGTCCCAGCTCCCGCAGGACCACGGCGCGCATCTGGAGTTGCTGGTCTTCGATCGACTGCGTGGCATCAATGATGTGGAAGCCCATCTCCTGGGCCATCATGTCGTACTGCGCCAGAATACGTCCCTGAAAGACGCGGAAGCTCTCTTCGACGTCGTTGCTCAGCCCGAGGTCCATCCCTGCCTCGTAATATTTCAGAGCCTGCCGGCCGCCGAGGATCCGGCTCAGCGCGACTTCGAGCGGGGTTCTGAAGTAAAAGGCGATGTTGGGACGAATGGCAAAGCTGTAGAGGTTGCGCACCCACTGGGGATCGACGCCCCGCGCCACGTCGCGCGCGAAGGCCGTATAAGCGTAGCGATCGGCACACACGATGGCGCCCGCGCGCACCAAGGGCAGGATGTAGCGTTCCGTACGGTCGGCGAAATCAGTGGCGTGAATCAGACTGAACGTGGTCGGCGTGAACATCTCTTTCTTCTTGCCGCGCCGGGTGGTCTCGTGCACCAGCGGAGAAGAGTTCCATTCACTGAACGCCACCGCAAAACCGCTGGATCGCAGCCAGCGGCTGAGCAGTGAAATCTGCGTGCTCTTGCCGGAGCCGTCGATGCCTTCCACCACGATCAGCTTCCCGCGATGGCGATTTGGGGTAAAGAGTGAGTCCATGACCGGCAAGCAGCGGGAATCCCGTAATTATAAGACACGCTGTCTCTCGGTTTCAAAATGATGACTGCGAAACCTCGCTGGCTATCATAAGCACTGGTATGCCGCGCTATGCCGCTGTCGATATCGGCAGCAACTCGGTCCGGATGGAAGCGGCGGAAGTCATTCCCGGACAGCCCTCAAAGATTCTCGCCTCGGAGCGGCAGGTCACGCGCCTCGGCACCAGCGTGTTTCGCAGCGGCCGCATCAGCCAGGAGTCGATGGATTCCATCTGCGGCGTGCTGCAGACGATGGCCCAGCAATACAAGCGCCTCGACATCAACGCCATCCGCTGCGTCGCAACCGCCGCGGTCCGCGACGCCAGTAATCAGCAGGAGTTCATCGCGCGGGCTTCGGCCGCCCTTGGTACCGACGTCGAAATCATTTCCGGCCAGGAAGAAGCCCGCCTGATTCACCTCGGCGTGCAGAGCCGCTGGCCACATCCGAAAGAGCGGTTCCTGATCATCGATATCGGCGGCGGCAGCGCGGAAATCATCCTCAGCGAAAACGACCGCATGACGAAGGCGTTTTCGAAACCGCTGGGCGCGCTGCGTCTGCAGGAACTCTTTCTCCGCACCGACCCCGCCCGGGCCACCGACCTGCATCGCCTCCACGAATACATCGAAGACCGCATCGGGTCAGCCGTGCGCAGGCTGGGCGGCACGCATATCGACCGCGTAGTCGGCACTTCGGCAACTGCTTCGGCAGTAGTGTGCGCGGTCAACCGCATCCCGCGCACGCGCCGCGATGAATCGGACCGGATGCGCGCCCCGACTACGCAGATCCGCCGCTTCTACCGGGATATCTCGGCGCTCGAAATGGCGGCGCGGCAGAAGATCGTCGGCATCGGCCCGCGCCGCGCGGAGATCATCATTCCGGGCACGGCAGTCCTGCTGCAGGTACTCGAAGCTTTCAACATGCCGGCGTTGTTTTACTCGGCGGCGGGCGTGCGCGACGGGATCATCGCCGATCTGGCCACGCGCGGCATAGACCGCGGCCTGTGCCAGCTTTCCGTCGATCAGCGGCGCGCAGTGGAGGAAATGGCCGAGCACTTCGGCGTCACACTGCGGCACGGGCGCAAAGTCGCGCGTCTGGCGAACGACCTCTTCGTCGCCCTGCAGCACGTGCACCGCCTGCCCGCGCCCTACGGCAGGCTTCTCGAAGCCGCGGCCTATCTTCACGACACCGGGCACTACATCAGCGATACGCGCCATCACAAGCACTCCTACTATCTGGTGGCGAATTCCGACATGCCGGGCTTCACGCTGAACGAACGCGAAGTGATCGCCAATCTCTGCCGCTACCATCGGAAGGCCATGCCGACACAGGGTCACGAGAATCTCGATCTGCTCGACGCCGAAGACCAGCGCGCGGTGGCGTATCTGATTCCGCTGCTGCGCATGGCGGACAGCCTCGACCGCAGCCACGGCCAGCGCATCCGGTCCGTGGAATGCCGCGTGCGGGAGAGCGACTTCCTGATGACCCTGTATGCGTCGCCCGAAACCGATATCGATCTCGAAATCTGGGCGGCGGAACGGCTCAGCGATACTTTCCGTCTGGTTTACAACAAGCCTCTGGCGATTGTGCGAGCCTGATTTGCATACGTCTGATCTGCACAAATTATGATCCGCGCGGCGAATTTTCTCGACCTCGAGTGGCTGGAGCACGGTTTCGGCGAACGCGATTCTGTCCTTCCAGTGGGAATCCGGACAGTGAGGCAGATACACTCACGCATCGTGCTGGATGCGGCGGTGGCGAAACCCTCCGACACGGGTGACGCACTGATCTCGGATCGGGCGGGAGTCGCTGTCGGCGTGAAAACGGCCGATTGCGTCCCGATCCTGCTGGTGGATATTGCACACCGGGTGGTGGCCGCGGTGCATGCCGGATGGCGCGGATCGGCGGAAAACATCGCGGGCGCAACGGTCGCGGAACTCGCCGAGCGCTGCAACACACGTGCGGAAAATCTGCGCGCGGCGGTTGGGCCGTCGATTGGTGGATGCTGTTACGAAGTCGGGGCGGAAGTAGCCAGGCGTTTTGAGACGTGGTGTCCGGAAATGAGACACGCCGAGGGTCCAGTACGGCTGGATCTCCGCGCAGTAAACGAGGCCCAACTCCGCGGGGCTGGGATCACCAACATCTGGACAAGCTCGGAATGCACATTCTGCGTGCCTGGCAGGTTCTACTCATTCCGTCGCGAGCGCGAACAGGCTGGACGGATGATCTCGTTCGTTGGGGTCAGGGACACTTAGAGGATTCAAAACCACCGGCGGCAAGACCGCCAGCGCTACAACCCCTGAAAACACGTCGGGCGGACCTCGGTGGGTCCGCCCGGAAAATCGACGCTGGAAGATGTGTGGATTTAAGCGGCGCTGGCGAACAGATCCGCCGAGTCCTCTACCTCGATCTCGTGACGGTCAACCTGCTCCTGGCATCTTATGCAAAAAGCAGCCCACGGCACCGCATTCATGCGTTTGGGTGAGATGTCTTCCTCGCAGTGCAGGCAGACCCCAAACGACCCGTCTGCGATCCGGGCCAGTGCGCGGCGAATCTGCCGCAGCATATTGGAGTCCCGATCCAGATTGCGAATCGCCAGTTCGCGTTCGCCAGCCAGTTGCACTTCGTCCAGCGCGTCAGGCGCCTTTTCGATTGCAATCTCATCGCGGTTGCGAAGGGCGCCGGTGAGTTCGAGCTGCTTCGCTTCCAGTATTTTTTTGAACTTGTCCAGTTCAGCCTTGGTCATTTCCTTGTTCCTCTTCTTCCAACGTCTCCGTGTATTTTCTTTGTTGACTTTTCTCTTCTGTGGTACAGACGAAATTTGGTCTTCAAAGTTTCAAACAACTTTGTGAGTGCAGGAGCAGCGGAAATTTCTCAGTTCCGCGCTTTTTTCAGCCTTGTTCTTCATGGCTCCCGACTTCACATTTCACACTCTAAGCACTTGTCATGCCAAAGTGGAATTCCTGCAGGTTCTGTATAGACTACACTAACTAACCCCCGGCGTCTATTACTCCAAAGATTAATTTTCTTAAGTTAATCGCTTTCGTTACCGGAGTTTAGCCGGGTACCGAGTACCACCCACTCAGGGCGCTCCGGGTGACTCCGGGGTTACGCAAAAACAAAGCCAATCGTTCCGAAAACCAGTCCCAGCTTCCGTCCGCCCGGCTCGTTGAAAACGCGGTCCACCGAAATGCCGATCTCCACGCTTTCGCCGTCGGCAAGCGACGGCGGTAAATCATATAGACGGCGGAAGTGTATATCCGGCTTGCATATTTCTGCCAGCGGCTGCGCCATTCCACCCACCGTCACCATGAGATGCAAAGGCCCGTCACCTGGATTCTGAACGGGACAATCCCCCTCCACAACGAGCCTGGGCCTTCTTTCCCCGTGCACGACGGACTCGTCGGGAACCAGGAGCCGAACCGTCGCACGCTGCGGCATCCAACGCGCCCCTGATTCCAGGTCGAACCACTCCGAACCCAGTGCGTAATCGACCAGTGGGTTCCCTACCTCAACGCGATGAGGCAGATCGCCGGATTTCTCGTCGGGGAAATGGGCAGGCGCGGACCGTTCCCAGGAATCGGTGATATTCCGAAGATGATCGCCGAAAACGGAGTATATCACCACCCGGTCCCGGGCGATCGCGTGCAGCATCACCGCCGGTTCCAGGACCATCCGCTGCAGGTAATCCGGATTGGTCGAGGGGTGAATGCTAACTTCCGATCCTGGAGTGAGATACACGTAATCGAGCCCCAGCGGATAAAAGCCCTGCTGGGCCACCGCATCTTCATAGAGATCCGTTGTGACCGCGTCCAGAACAATGGTTTTTCCGGGGTGAGCGCGGTGCGCGGCGTCCGCGCCGAGTATGAGCGCGCGTGCCTGGCTGCTGTGGTTCATCCACCATAGCGTGTTCGATTGGGAGACCGTCGTGGTCACGCGCAGATAGCCAGCAATCAGGAGCAGCGCGGCTATTCGATATGGCAAACGAAGCCAAACCCAGCCGCTGGGCTTCCAATCAGATCGAAAAACCGAGACCGCTCCCCACGCTGTCAGGATCGAAAGCCCGATCAGCGGAATCGTGACGTAGTAATCGGTGTGGTGATCGGGGATCGGCAGCATCGGCGCGATGGTGATCAGAAACCACAGCGCACAGAAGATGACGAAATATCGACGCCTGATCACTTCGCGCACACAGAAAATCGCCAGGGCCAGACTCGCGATCCCGAGGAACGCGCGCCGGTGCAGCACAATCCCGGCGGGCCAGAAGTTGTACGGCGTCAATGACCATTGCCAGTAGATGGCAAGCGCGCGGAAGATGCGCCGATCGAAATGGATGGCGTACGGCCCATCGGTGGGGAACGGCGCCGCCGCGCGGTGCACGAAGAAATATACGACGGAAATGACGAAAAGCGGAATCAGGCTGACGAGGAGCCGTCTCCTCGATTCCCGGGCGGCGCCGTCCTGCGTGATGCAGATGGCATAGGCTGCCGCCAGCGCCGGATAGACGACATTCAGCTCCAGGGCGCCGAACCCCAGGGTGAAAACCACCACCTGCCACCACCACCAAACCGGCCGCCCGGTCTCCGCAAACCGAATGAACAGCGCCAGCGCACCCAGCAGGAACAGCGCGCATAAAGCTTCGTTATACGCCGAACTCCAGGCGAGAACGGTTGAGACCGACGCGTTCGCCACCCACAGGATCGGGGCGAGGAAACCGGCGACCCGCGACCCGGTGATCCGCCGTGTGATCCACGCTACCAGCACGACGTTGGCTGCCATTGTCAGAAAAACCCAGATGCGATACGGCAGGCTGTCGAATCCGAAAAGAGTTTCAAACAGCAAAAAGAAGCCGCGCTCGCTCCACGGGCGTATCGTCCCCTGGGCTTCGGGGGCGAACAGAGCGTTCGTCAGGGTGCGCGACTGGTGCACTTTGCGGAGCAGGGCAAGCCACGCGAAATCGTCCTGCATAAACCAGCAGCGCAGACCGTAGCGATCAATCCAGAGCAGGAAAAAGAACGGGATCACCCAATAGAGATGACGGGCGATACGCGAAGACAACATATGAACTAGACAGGGTACACTGTCCTTTGCCCGGAATGCCGCCCGGAAAGCAGAACACCGGTCGCCGCGCCCTGATCCTGGCTCTCATCGCGGTCGCCGCCGCGATTCCGCGCCTTGTCCTCGGCGCTTCCCGGTTCATCGAATACGACGGATACTGGCACGTCTTTATCGCCCAGCAGGACAAGTGGGCCAACTTCTGGGCCGACATCTATGTCAACGCACACCCACCGCTCTTCTTTCTGCTGCTTAAGGCGGTGCTCGTCGCGACGCACGCGCACGGTCTCCTCATTTACCGAAGCATTTCGATTCTGACCGGCGCGGCTTCGGTTTACGTCGTCGGCCGCATTGCCTGGAAAATCACGGCGTCGGAAATTCGCGCTTATCAGTGCGCGCTGGCGTACGGGCTGGCTCTGCCTGGAATCATCATTTCGTGCGAAGTGCGGTCGTACATGCTAAGCGCGTTCTTCGTTCTGCTGTCGTTCGGATGCCTGGTGGATCTCATGGGCCAGGAATCGCGCGGCCAGGAGACCAGGCTGCGCGCGGGATTCGCGGTCTGGACGATACTGGCCTGCCTTTCGCACTACTACGCGTTCTTCTATGCGGGCGCCGCAATCCTTCTGCTGGTGGCGCGCAAAGGCGCCAGTTGGAAAGTCGAAGCCGCGACGTCGGCACCCATCGTGGCAACAGTAGTCGCGCTGTACTTTTCGCATGCGCAGAATCTGGCGCAGATACAGGGGCATCTGCTGCCTTACTATCTGAACGGCGCGAGTACTGAATCGGCCGCGGCGTTCCTTCTGCGCAACTGGAAGAATCTTCTGAACCTGTTTTCGCCGTTCACCGTCAAGACGAACGCGGTGGCGGTGGCAGTGCTGATGGTGTCACTCGCCGGCGGCATCTGGCTGGCCCGCACGCTGACCATCCGCATCACTTTATTGATGCTGGGCATGATCGCCCTCGCGGCGCTGGCCGGAAAATATCCGTTTGGCGGCGACCTGCGCCAGCAGTACCTTCTCTTCCCGTTTCTGGTTTTATGCGGTGCGATCGCGATGGAGCGGCTGGCCAGCGCGGCCGGTCCATTTGTACCCGCGCATGGCCGGGCGGCTGCAAATGCGGTCTTTATTGCGGCCATCGTCTGGATTTCGGCGGTGCGCTACCAGCAGTACCCGAAGGTGCCTTACAACGTCGGCCGAGAACAGATGCAGATCTTCGACCGTCTGGAACCCGCGCCCAAAGCGGTGTTTCTCGATCAGTACAATCTGATCCTGTTCTACATCTTTCATCAAATGTGGACATGGAAGTCGGTGGAACCGCCGCAGCCGATCCCCGACACCGACGTCTATCGTCTGCGGCGGGGCGCCGAGGAAATGGTCGTCTTCCGCGACAAAACCGACTGGAATATCGATCCCACCGATCCCGCGGTCTTCGCCCGGCTCGCCGCGTGTGTGCGCACGGAAAAGCTCCCGGAGATTTCCGTATTCAGCCCGCGCCAGTCTCCGCCGCGCGAGCCCTATGCCGATGTGAAGCTGGTGCGCCGCACGCTGGTGAAAGACGCTGACGATGCCGGCTTGTGTGTGGCGCGCGAAAGGGTGAGCCCCGTCGGATGGTATGCCACATTTCGTTTGGCGGGCTGCCCGCCGCCCGATGTCCGTCCGCTTCAGGTGACCGGAACGTTCGACAACGGCAGCGACGAAATCGATTATTCCGGCCAGTGGTTCCGCAGCGACTTCCGCGAAGCCGCCAGCGGGGCAACGACGTTCGCGAACGCGCCGGGGGCAGCGGCGAAGCTGTCGTTCGAGGGAACTGAGATCACGTGGATCTACGCGAAGGCGTTCAACCGCGGCATCGCGGAAGTCAAACTGGACGGCGTATCGCGCGGCGAGATCAATCTCTACAGTCCGAAAATCGTCTGGCAGACGCGGCGGACATTCGGCGGACTCGCGCGCGGCAAACACATTTTCGAACTGATCGTTACAGGGAAGAAAGATGGCGCCGCTACTGCACCGAACGTGGACATCGACGAACTGATCGTGCGTTAGTGTTGTTTTCCGAAGTTCCTTCGCCATCTCCGGATGCAGGCCGGTGGGCGTTGCAAGCGGCCAGCGGGGTTAACAACCCCGCTAAGCGGGGTTAACAACCCCGCTCTCGGCTTTGGCCAATTGACTAGATAAAGAGCATGGAAAAGCATTTTTGATGTTCCATGTTGTAATCCTGTCTCGTTTCTGTTATCTAGTTATATAACTAGATATCACCGAAAGGATCTTCCACTATGGGTTTCCCCACCAAAGTCCAGCTCATCAACCGCAAGGCCAGCGAACAGTGGTACATCAACTTCCCCTCCGCCATCGCGCAGGCAATGGAGTTTTCCAAGGGTGAGACCGTCGAATGGGTCATCGAAGACAAAGCCCTTCTGGCGTTGCGTCGCCTCGAAGCGCCGGCTCCGGTTCTAAAAAAAACTCCGCCGGAATCCTCCCTCAGTTCGAGCAGCTCTGGAAGCGGTGCATCCCCGCCTTCGACCAGCAACGTGTCTCCGACCGTGCGCAAACGCTCGCGATGAGTTCGCTGCTCTGTCTCGGACGCCACACCGTGACCGGTCTGCTCACCACCTCCGGTTCCCAGTTTCAGGACTGGAGCGCCACCTACCGCCTCTTCTCTCAGGACCGTGTCCCCGTGCCCGAAATCTTCTCTGTCGTCCGCCGCGCCATCGCCGGCCAACTGCCCGCAGGCGCGCCGTTCCGTGCCGTCCTCGACGATTCATTGTTACGCCGCTCCGGCACCCACACGCCGGGCGTTGGCTGGCGGCGCGATCCGCTCGGGCCGCGCTTTCAGACCAACTTTGTGCGCGCCCAGCGCTTCCTCCAGATCTCCGGTGCCATGCCCGGAACAGAGGGCGCATTCCGTTTGGCTCCTATTGCCTTTCTGCACACGCCCACGCCGCAGAAACCGGATGGCAAGGCTCCCGCCGACCAGGTGGCGCAATACCGTCTGGACGCCAGTTCGTCTCGCCTCAGTCTGCGCGCCGCCCAGCAGATGATCCAACTCCGCCAGTCTCTCGATCAGGACCCCGGCGGCCGGGAGCGTACTTTGATACTCGCCTTTGACGGCGGCTACACCAACTCCACCGTGCTCAAACAGATTCCGCCCCGCACCATCTGTATCGGGCGGATTCGCAAGGATGCCAAACTCTGCTTCACCCCGGATTCGGACCTTATGAAAGCGCGTGGTCGGCGTCTTCGCTACGGCGCGCCAGCCCCTACTCCCGAGCAGTTCCGCACCGACGACGCGGAACCCTGGGAGACCATGACTTTCGCGCATTCCGGCGTCTCTCACCCGCTGCGCTTCAAACGCCGCCAGAACATCATGTGGCGCACCACCGGAGCCGGACAGATTCTGCAACTGATCGTCATCGCGCCCCTTGCCTACCGCCTGCGCAAAGGCTCGAAGCTTCTCTATCGGCATCCCGCCTTCCTCATTTGCACCGACTCCGGACTGGACCCCCGCCAGATTATCGAAGCCTACTTCCAGCGCTGGGACATCGAGGTGAACTTCCGGGATGAAAAGACGCTCCTCGGCGTGGGACAGGCGCAAGTGCGAAACAGCGTATCGGTGGAATCGGCTCCGGCGTTCGCCGTCGCCGCTTATGGCATGTTGCTGGTTTCCGGCCAACTCGCCTTCGGCAACTCCAGCCACGGACTCCTGCCGCAACCCAAATGGGCTGCCAGTTCCAAAGGTCCTCGGACCTCAACACAACAATTAATTCATCAACTCCGCGCTGAAGTCTGGGGCCGCGGTCTCGGTATCGAACGTTTCTCCCACTTCGCGTCTAACCTGCCCACCACGCCGAAGCCTGAGAAATGCTCTTTCCCGGTCGCTTCTGCCATCTGCTATGCCAATGGATGAAATCCAAAAGGCCAAAGCCGAGAGCGGGGTTAACAACCCCGCTGCAGGATGCCATCCTGCCCCACATCAGGCAAGAGACTTCAGAGACACAACGCTAGAGCGTTTTCGCGGGACCCAGAGGGTACCACTGGAAAGCCTGGCCCCACTAATGATGCCAGTGCAGGGGCGGATGCCGGCGGCGGACCGGCAGCCATCCGGCGAACACCGCGATGACCGTGATGAAGCTCAGTGCGGCGCCCATACGGAAACTGTTGGGTGCATACGTGAGTTCCACCTGGTTCGCGCCCGCGGTTAGGGGAATGCCGCGAAGCGCGCCGTCTACGCGATAGATCGTCGCCGCCTTGCCATTCACCTTCGCGGACCATCCCGGATAGTACATCTCGCTCAACACAAGCATTCCCGCGCCGGCGGCATTGACGTCGACAGCAATCCGATCCGTCTCGTACGAGCGGAAGTCGACCGCATCGGCCGTCAGAGCAGGCTGCATCCCGGGAACCGCTTTGGTCTCGACCACGGCCACCTGATGCAGATCCACCCCGGGCCGATCCAACTGACTGAACGCGGCCTTGTGTGACGGTACAACCACCGCCTGATGCACGACCCACGCGCGCGGAAACGCCGCCGGGTTCTCGAACACCTTCCACGTGCCGTCGAAATACACGGGCGCAGGGTCGGCCGCCGATGCCGGCTTGATGATGTAGCGCACGTTGAGCAGATTGTCGCGTCCCCCGAGATCGGCATAGTCCGTCAGCATCGCTGGCCCTCCGCCAAACACGGCTTCGATCTGATACACATCGCCGATGTTGGGCTCGGGCGCAACGCCCACGCGCACGCGATGCAGCCCGGGCCGCGACTTGATGTATTCAGCGGGACCGCGCAGGCTGATCATCTGATTGAGCCGGTCGGCGCCGGTGCCGTTGACCGTGCTGGTTTCGGTCCAGCTGAACGCCGCCAGATCGAAGAGAACGAACACGGCCAGCGCTACCCGTAAACCGGCCGGCGCTGGTTTCGCA
Source organism: Terriglobia bacterium (assembly GCA_963709215.1). GTDB lineage: Bacteria > Acidobacteriota > Terriglobia > Bryobacterales > Bryobacteraceae > BOG-234. The sequence goes on from CAVPVO010000003.1 coordinate 890,198, forward strand.
CTCAGCCGGACGAACCACCCGCAGGACGCAAGTATCAGCAGCAAGGAGAATGCGGTCCAGATGGGGAGATTGAGCTGCACGAAGACGGCGGGCACCACGAGCGCAGCCGCCGCGGAAATCGCGACCCACTTCACGACGCGCTTCGCCGGTGCCCACAGCTCGCGGTTCGCCGGATCGAGCAGCGCGTCCAGACCAAACGCCGCCAGTACCGCGAGCGCAAACGACGTGAGGTAAACGAATCTGTCCGACGACCGCGCCAGCCAGAGGTAAGGCGTGATCGCGTAAAGCACGCCATGCAGCGGCGAGAACGAGCCCCACGCATAAACGAATGAGAGCACGGCGAGTCCCGCGAGATAGCGCACCCAGATGTTACGCCAGCATTTCCAGATCGCAATCACCGCGAGAAAAAACGGAAACACGCCGATGTAATACGGGAAAAACTCTTCGCCGCCGAGCTTCCCGTCAAACCCGTTGGCGAACAGTCCGGTGACGATGCTCTGCGGGAAGATGCCCGGCACGAGGCGATGATAGGGAATTTTCTGGTCGGCCGCGAGCGGTCCGCCGTCGATGAAGCGAATGCTGAAGTGGCTGTATTCGCCCGCCGGCAGCAGCTGAATGGCGCCGAATCCTCCGGCCACAATGGAAACCACGGCGAGGATCGGCAGCAGGTTGGCCCAATTGGCCCAAAGCCCACGCCGGTCGGTACGGGCTTGCGTGGCCGCGCCGTACCAGCAGATGGCCGTCACGACGAAGATCGCCTGCATGATGAAGAACGCCATGCCCCCCGTGAGCACCGACATGCCGAGCGAGAGTCCGCACAGGGCCGCTTCGAGCAGCGCGCGGTCGCGGCTTTGCGCACGCAGCGCCCGCAGCAGAAACAGGAAAACCGGCGGCAGCCAGATCGCGCTTTCAATGTACTGGGGCCACATCATGCGCACCACGATTCCACCCAGCGAAAAAGCGCACGCGCCGATGAACGATGCGAGGCGGCCGCGTTCCATCTCCCGCAGCAACGCGAACATGAACCACGCGCAGAGAAGATGCGTGAAGGCGAGGTATTCGTCGAAGAAGCGCGGCGATACCATGCCGCTGTGATTCAGTGGAACCAGCGCGAAGATCAGCCGCAGGGGATAGAAGGCCGTCGGCAGCGTCTCGCCGGCAAACGGGCTGCCCGCGAAAGCGTAGCGGTCCCACAGTGGCATGTGCCCCTGCCACACCGAATGCAGCCAGAAATGGAGCCACGCGTAAGACTGATCGACGCCCTCCGAGCCCACGATGAGCGTGAACTGATTCGTCAGCAGCGTGCGCCAGTAGAAACAGATAACCGCCACCGCCAGCAGAACCAGATATCGGGCTGTCGTTCGACTCATCTACGCGCGGGTCATCTACTTCGGAGCGAGGCTGACAGAGTTCGCCACGATCGCGAGCTCTCTCTTGTCGCCTTCGGGCTGCATCGTTTTGTTCACGCTGAAGTCGACGGTGATCGACTCCGCGTTGAGCTGCGGTCCTGCCGGAATATCGCCGCTGAGCACGTAGGGACCGGCCGTGTCGTACTCCTGCGATTTCAGCTCCGTGCCCACCGCCGACATGGCCACCCTGATCTTCCCCACCTTCTTAATGATCACGTCCGGAATCGTGAACGAAAACGCCACTGTGGCGCCGTTCTGCGCGGCGGGGGGCACTCGCAGCGAAACGGAAAACTTCCCGGCCGTCCATCGCCACGCATTATTCTCGACCGCGTAAAAGCCGCTGAGCAGTTGCGGAGCAGCGGCCGGATCGTTCATCTGAATGGTCGACAACAGATGCTTTTCCGGGGGCGGCTCTTCATTCTGCACGGTGACGCGGCTGCGCTGGGATTTGCACGCTGCACCCGTAAATGCCAGCGCCGCCGCCAGCAGCACAACGCCCGCGCGGCGCGCAGAAAACACGAAGATGTCAGTCTCCAATTTTTTCAACCTGGACTAAACAACTATAGAATGCCGGGCCGCCGCCCTTGTCGGTGAGGCGCTGCGAGGTGAGCATGTTCGGCGAGTTGCCGTCGGGCGAAAGTTTGGGCCAGCGGACGGCGGGAGCGGAGACGACTCCTTTGGCGATGGTTATCGAGACCTCAGCGCGAAGTATGCATTGGCCGCGATCGTTGAAGATGCGCACCGCGTCGCCGGTCGAGATTTCGCGCGTGACTGCATCGATGGGATGAATCGTGAGAAGCGCGGTCTGCGCATCGACCTCTGTGCGATAGCCGAAGGTGGAGTTCATGCTGTCGTCGTTCTTGGGAGAAATCATCTCGAGCGGATAGCGCGCGGCCAGCTCCGCGCAGCCCAGACGCGATTCGACAGGCGGTTGATAGTCGAGCGTCTCCGCGTGAAACTCGCATTTGCCGGAGGGCGTGCCAAAGCCGCCATTCGCGAAGGGCAGGAACGGGTCGCCGATCTTCAGCCGCACGGAGTGCTCGCGGTCGAGCTGCTCCAGCGTGATGCCGTCGACGAACGGATGCCGCGAATCGAGCAGCGTGCGGACCATGTCGTCGTCGGTGTCGCGGAAGCAGGATTCGTCGAAACCCATACGCGCCGCGAGCCGGCGGAAGAATTCGGTGTTGGGCAACGCCTCGCCGGGGGCGCTAAGCGCAGGCCGCGCCAACTGCAGATGGTAGTGGCCGTAGGCGTAGTAAAGATCGGTGTGCTCCAGAAAGGTGGTGGCCGGGAGAACGATGTCGGCAAAGTCCGCCGTGTCTGTCTGGAACTGCTCGAGCACAACCGTGAACAGATCATCCCGGCGCAGGCCGCGTCGCACCATGTTCTGATCCGGGGCCACTGCGGCGGGATTCGAGTTATAAACCACGAGCGCCTTCACCGGGGGATTCTCAACCTCGGTGAGGACCCGCGCCCAGTTCCGACATATTAAGGATGCGCGCCTCCCGCCCGAGCGTTGAAGCGCGCTGCAGTTCCGGCATTTCGAGGCCGACTCTGTTGAGGTGAAAAGCCTGCGAGGTCGACAATTGCACGCCGCCGCCTACGTCGCGCCACGCGCCCACCAGCGCCGGCAGCAATGCCACGGCGCGCACAGACATCGCACCCCGCTCCGACCGCTGCACGCCGAGATTGAGCCGGATCGCCGCGGGACGCGTCGTCGCGTACTCTCGCGCCAGCGCGGCGATTTCATCAGCGCCGATGCCGGTCAACTCCGCGGCCCGCTGCGGCGTCCAGGACTGCGACGCGCGCTTTCAGCTCATCGATTCCGAGCGTGTGGCGCGCGACATAATCGCCGTCCTCGAGGCCTTCCCGCAAAATCACAGTGCATCATGGCGAACGCCAGCGCGGCATCGGTGCCAGGGCGGATGGCGTAGTGCCGGTCGGAAAGCTTGCCGGTGCGATTCTGATGCGGATCGATGGTATAAAACTTCGCGCCGTTGCGCCGCGCCTCTACGATGAAGGGCCACAGGTGCACGTTGGTGCCGAGGATATTGGCGCCCCACGCGATGATCAGCTTCGCGTGACGGAACTGCTCCGGCTCCACGCCATAGCGGAAACCGAGCGCGTCGGTCATCCCGACGGTGCCGGCGGCAGAACAGATCGTACGGTCGAGCCGCGATGCGCCGAGACGATGAAAGAAGCGGCGATCCATGCCGGAGCCGTTGAGCAGCCCCATTGTGCCGGCGTAGCTGTAGGGCAGAATCGATTCGGACCCGAACTCGGCCGCGATGGACTTCAGGTGGTGCACGATTTCGTCTAACGCTTCGTCCCAGGTGATGCGTGCGAACCGGCCTTCGCCTTTCGCGCCTGTGCGGCGGAGCGGGTGAAGCAAGCGCTCGGCAGAGTATTCGCGCTCGAGGTAGCGTGCCACCTTGCCGCAGAGGAAACCACGGGTGACCGGATGCGCCGGATTGCCGCGCAGCTTCGACCCACGGCCCGTTTGGTCTACGTCGATCAGCAGTGAGCACGCGTCGGGACAATCGAGCGCGCACACGGAATGGCGGGTTTCAGGCACTGCACTTCCGATTGTAATCGCTCCTTCGAAAACTCAATTACGAGTCGACAGGAGCTTCTGCACTTCGGCATATGGCACGGCATCGGTCGCAAGCGGCGTCAGGGCTCCTTCGTCGCGAAGCTGCCGCGCGAATCGGCGGAGTGCGCCTAGGACGATCCGCTGTGTCCCGGATCCGAGGCTGAGGCGCCGCACGCCGAGGCGCTTCAGTTCGGGGACAGAAGGAGTGCCGATGCCTGCCAGAATATTCAGCGGTCCTTTGATAGCTTTGACGAGCCGCCCGATGGTGGCCGCATCGGTGACGCCGGGGGCGAAGAGGCAATCGGCGCCTGCGTCGTGAAAAGCGTTGAGGCGTTCGACGACGCGATCGAAACGTGTGGATTCGTCTCCGTGATGCGCGAGAAAAATGTCGGTTCGGGCGTTGAGAACAAGCGGAACGCCGGAAGCCTGCGCGGCTGCTTTTACGGCGCGGATTTTGTCGAGTTGCTCCGGAAGCGCGATCAGCTCGCCCGCGACTATGTCTTCGAAGTTCATCCCGACAGCGCCGGCCGCGATGACTTCCCGAGCAGTCGCAGCGGGATCGCCGTAGCCAGCTTCGACGTCGGCCGTAAGCGGCACATTCACGGCAGCCGCCATACGCGCGACCATGAACATCATTTCGGTTCGTGGAATTCGCTGGCCATCAGGATAGCCAAGAACCGCGGCAACGCCGGCGCTCCCGGTGGCTGCGGCGGGGAAACCTTCCGCTTCAATGATGCGCGCGCTGATCGCGTCCCAGGCGTTCGGAAGCACGAGGATGTCGTCACCGTGGTGGAGGCGCCTGAGTAACGCCGCCTTTTCTGCCTGACCCATAGGTCTACTTTAATTGTTTGGCTTCGAGTTCAGCCCAGCGGGCGTAAAGGCCGTCGACTTCCTGCTGCGCGATGTCCAACTCCGCGACGGCCTGCGTCAGACGCGCGGAATCGGATACGATATCCGGCTGTTCGAGTTGGCGCCGCTTTGCTTCGAGAACCTCTTCTGCCCGCAGCACGGTTTCTTCAATCCGTTCCCACTCACGGGCTTCCAGATAGTTGAGCTTCTTTCGCTGCGGAGGCGCAGGGGCGGCTGGTGTTTCGCGCGGGGCCGCTTTTCCCGGGTTCTTCTTCGAAGAACGCGCTTCCTCCCACTGGGACAACTCCGCGAAGAATCCCACGTCACCCGCACCGTCGAGCGCGAGTATGGCTTTCGAAAGACGGTCGAGGAGGAAGCGATCGTGCGTGACGAGCACGATTGCGCCGGGGAAATCGAGAAGATTGCTTTCGAGCACTTCGAGAGTGGGGATGTCGAGATCGTTCGTCGGTTCATCGAGCAGCAGAACATCGGCGGGCTGCAGCATCAGGCGGGCGATGTGAACCCGGGCGCGCTCGCCGCCGGACAGCCGGTTTAGCGGGAGATCGAGCTGGTCAGCCGGGAAAAGAAATCGCGCCGCCCATCCGGCGACGTGCTGGGGCCGGTCGCGAAAAATGACCGTATCGCCCTCGGGCGCAAGAGCCCGCCGCAGAGACTGCGCCGGATCGAGGCTGTCGCGCGCCTGTTCGAACCATGCGATACGCAAGCCTTCCGCGCGCTTCACCTCACCGCTGTCCGGTTCGAGTTCGCCCGCGAGAATGCGCAGCAAGGTTGATTTTCCGCTGCCGTTGGCGCCCAGAACGCCGAGTCTGGCCCCCGGCCCGAGCGTCAACGAGAGACCTTCGAAGAGCAGGCGGCCGCCTGCACTCTTCGCTATCTCCTCGCAGACGAGGAGCCGTTTCGTCAGGCGGCCTGTCGCGGTGAAGTCGATTGTCGTCGTCCCCTTCTGGTTCCGCGATGCGACATCGGCGAGCTGATCCTGCAGATCGAACGCAGCGTCGATTCGGGCCTTCGATTTTCTCGTCCGGGCCTTCGCACCGCGGCGCAGCCACTCAATCTCGCGCTCGACCAGATTCTCCAGCGCCTGCTGCTCCTTTGTCCGAGCGTGCAGGAATTCCGAACGCTTCTCGAGAAACCGGGTGTAACTGCCCGCAGCATTGAAGAGGCCGCTCGGGTAGGAGCGATTGATTTCGGCAATTCGCGTAGCGCAGTTTTCGAGAAAGTAACGATCGTGCGTGACAAAGACAGATGCGAAGGCGGACGATGTTACGAGCTTCTCGAGCCAGAGGATACCGTCGACATCGAGGTGGTTCGTCGGTTCATCGAGGAGGAGCACATCGGGCTCCGCTGCGAGAGCCACCGCGATGGCAAGCCGCTTCTTCCATCCACCGGACAATGTCCCGGCCTTCACCGCGGCGTCATCAAAGCCAACACGGCTGATGATTTTAGAAACCACGACATCCTTTTCATCGGTGTCGCGCGCCGAGGCAGCGATTACGTCGCGAACCGTGGCGTCGGGCTCGAAGCGCGGGTCCTGCACCACCATCGCCAGCCGAACGCCCTTGCGCACCGACACCGATCCGTCGTCGGCCTGCATGCTGCCACCGAGGATCTGCAGGAAGGTCGACTTCCCCGCCCCGTTTGGTCCGATGATGCCAAGCCGGTCGCCGTCATGCAGGCTGAGAGAAATATCCGAGAATACGGTGCGCGAGCCGAACGATTTCGAGATCGCGTCGCAGGTCAGGAGAACAGACATTCAGGCGTCGTGCAGCACGGGCAGCAGCTCGGAACCGCCGAAGGACGCATCTTCTTCGCCAGCCGGTGCGCCGCCGGCGTCATGAAAGCGCGTGTCGAGAAGACGACCGGTCTGAATATTGCCCATGGCAGACAAAATGTTTTCGCGCAGGTGCGGATGCTCGGTTTCCCAGTCGGCAATGGTTTCACGGATGCTGCGGCGCACAGTGCCGGTGCGGAGAGAACAGCCGCAGGGAACCACGGGAACGCCTTTGCTTTCGACATAGCCGCGGGTGATTTCTTCCGTGACGTACACGAGGGGACGAATCAGGCGGAAATCCCGTTCGCGCGAATAGGTCACGGGCGGAAGCGAGCTGAGGCGGCCCGTATAAAGAATGTTGCGAAAGAGCGATTCGCAGAAATCATCGGCGGTGTGGCCGAAGGCGATGACGTTGGCGCCCATGCCGCGCGCGATCTGATAGACCGCGCGGCGGCGGAAGCGGCTGCAGAGATCGCATCCGTGATCGGGTTTTTCTTTGAGAAGCCGAAGGGATGGATTATCGGTGTGATAAGTCCAGTCGACACCAAGAGCGCGGATGTGTTCGCCGATCGGTTCAACGGGGCGCAGGAACTTGCCCTGCTCGACCGTGAAGGCACATACGGTGAAATCGACCGGCGCGCGTTTCTGGAGCAGCACGAGGGCTTCGAGCAGCGTCACAGAATCCTTACCGCCCGAGACGGCAACGGCAATGCGGTCGCCGTCGCGAATCATCTTAAAACGATGAATCGCCTCGCCGACCTTGCGCAGCAGGTGTTTTTCGAGATCCACTAAGGACCAGCTTAGCGCTGAAGATGTTCTTCCAGGTGTTTCAGCCGGGCGTCGAGCACCTGTTCCATGCGGAACATTTCGCCGCGCAGCAGATCCCGGACGTCATCGATATGACGATTGGTGTCGGCGAAGCGGACATCGATTCCTCGTGACAAGTCGTTAAATCGGTGGGTGAAATCGTTCAATCGCTGATTGTTGATGAGTATGCCGATGAGCACGGCTACGGTGGGAAACGCGGCTGTGGCAACCGCGGTCACGAGTTGGTCGGAAGCGATCACTCGTTCACGATCCTACCAGATGAATTCTTTCGCGTTGTCGCGTTTATCGTAGCCATCGAGCACGTGAACGACGCGGATTTTCTTCATTGTCACCGGCGACAACTGGCCGATCGGGATGTAGACGATGGTGCGTCCGAAGCGCGCCGCGATGTTCCGGAAGATCGACCGGGGGGGCTTCGCGGCTACGTACACGACATACCGCTGAATGGAGTAATCCAGCCCGGCGAGCAGCAGTCTCTCGGCTTTCGTTTCGGCGAAGTCGTAGTCAGGATCGGCCCAGACGTCGTACATGCGGCGCGCGGGCAGGCTCATCAGGAATCCGCCGTATTCGGCGCGCCCTATCCCGGGGCCGATCAGGTGCTCGAAAGGGTGCGTTGAGTAGAACGCCATGTCGGACTCGTTCTGGTGCTCGCCGAGCCAGGTGGTCATGTAGTTGTAGCGACCCTCAGAGTCTTCGTCGAAGATCACGATGACAGAGCCGACTTCGCCATAAATCTTCTGAATGTTCCGGACGAAGATTTTGCCCTCATGCCAGTTGCGAATCGTCTCGCGCAGATCGATTCCGTCGAGCAGCGAGGCGGTGAAAGGCTCAACGGTGGCGCGCTCTTCGGAAAGCACACTCTTGCCTTTTTTCTTGAGGAAACGACCGAAGTCCTCGATGACCATGTCCTCGGGCGGATAAGAGCAGATGCTGGCACCGTTCAGTTCGCTGGCCCACTCGCCGGGAAATTTTTCCTTCCTGCGCTGCTTCAGACCGAGATTGCCGAGTCGTCGCTTCGTGCTGGGCAATCTGCGGCGCAGACGAATACGTTTCGTGTTCAGCCAGACTTCATCGCCGGAAATCATCACGGTTTCGAGGTCGCTCCCGGTCTGCTGATGGGAATAGCGTGAAGCGGTCTCCCAGACATCCCAGGCGTAGTTCTCATCCACGATCGAGCGGGCTGCGATGGTCAGGTCGAAAAGCGAAGCGGTGAGGTCGTGATGGGTGAGCGCGAGATTGCGGCTGTAGCGGGCGAGCAGCTTGCGCTGCCAGGCGTGCATTTTCTCGCCGGTGTTCAGCACGTAAGCGTGCTCTGCCTCGCGGAACAGGGCGATCTGCGCGCGCGGCCGATCGATCATCGACTGCTCTTTCATCTCAACCCGGAACATCTCGTAACGCTCCTGCAGAAACGGATACTCCGACGTAATCTCACCGAGGCATTCCGGATGCGGGTTAACCAGCTGGATATCCTCGCGACGGCGGCGCGCGGGCTCCGGCTGCGGCTTTTCCATGGCGTCGAGAACGGGATCGAGCAGATTCAGCGAAAGAACCACCATCACACGCGCCAAGGGATCGGCGCCCTGCAGCTTCCAGGCAATACCGGCGGCAAACAGTTCAAGATCTTCGGTGCGCGGCTGCGGATAGACGCGATACGCCTCCACGTAACGGCTCAGAGGAATCGAACGGAGCGAGTACGAGTCAGGATACGTGTCCGCAAGATGCGGCCGCTCGTTGGCGTCGGGATCGGCAAAAACCACCTGGGCGCCGATTTCCTGCGCACTGCGGATGGCCTCAACAAAAGGATCCGCGGGTTCGACCGGAACATAGATCGACTGGTCGTCGGCGTCACTCTCGGGACGGAAATCGCGAACGCGTAACCGGATCGCGATAAAAGATGACGGAAATCTGCGGCAGGCGCTGGATCGAGTCGAGATACGGCGTCCTCGAGCGTTTCGGGAAGCTCAACGGCAACTACAGCGGGACGCTCCGCCAGGATGCGGCGGCGCACTTCGATGGCGAACTCGATGCGCCCCGGCGCCACGGGCAAATAAGAAAACCGGCCTCGTACGAGGCTTGACCACACGTCTGTGTCAGACGGTGGGGAATCAGGTGGGGACCCGGTCGCGCCGGACATAGCGTCGCGCCTCCTCACCCAGCGTTTCGAGCAGCGCCGTCTCGAGTGCCAGCTTTTCGTGCTCCCGGCCCGTGGCGAGGCTCTTCAGTTTGATGGCGTAACGCGCCATGTTGATGCCGTCGCGCACGCTGTAGCGCTCGTCGGCGGCATGCGCCTGCTGCAGGAAGTCGGTGACGTACTGCAGAATGCGGTCTTCGGCGAAAGGAAGATTTTCGCGTGAGAATCTGGTACTCTTCGTCCTTCTCGGGAAAATCGATCAGGATCTGCGGCTGCAGACGGGAGTGGATGTACTCGGGCAGCTCGAACGTGGAGGCGTCGTCGTTCATCGTCGTGACGAGGCGGAAATTCGGATGCGCTTTGATCTTCACCCCGGCCACGATGCTTTCGACATAGCGGCGGTTGTCGAGAAGCGGCGCCAGACTCGCCCAGCTCTTCTCGCTCATTCGATTCCCCTCGTCGAGAATCACGATGCCGCCGAGAATCATGGCGCTGACGAGCGGCGACGCGACATAACGCAGGCGCCCTGCGCCCTCGATGACCGGCGTAATAAGAAGGTCTTCCGGACGCGTGTCCAGCGTCGCCTGCATGATGAAAACGTCGCGCCCCATGCGTTTCGCCGCAGCATAGGCAAGTGTGGTTTTGCCGACGCCGGGCTTGCCGATCAGGCGCGGATTCATCGGCACGTCATGCTCCGTCACCACCATCCAGGCGGCGAGGAGGTGCCGCATCAGCTCTTCCTGGCCGACCCAGCGGACGGGCAGTTCATCGGGATGGGCGAGGTGAAGGGTTACGCCTTCGATCTCGACTGTCATGCTTGACTCACAGACATATCTGACTCATGGAGATGACTCAATTGTAGCTATCGGCACGGAACCCGTGCGAGGCGTTGGCGAATCTGCGGTTCTGATAAAATACAACCTAACGTCATCACGTACCGGGCGACTCCCGTCTTTTCGCCCTAATGGCAGGGGCGACAATTGTATGGATTTTGATCAGCTCCACACATTTCTGGAAATCGTCCGGCTGAAGAGCTTCTCGAAAGCCGCGCAGACCTGCTATCGCACGCAGCCGGCCATCAGCGCGCAGATTCGCCAGCTCGAACATGAACTGAAAGCGGAGCTGTTCGAACGGTTCGGAAGCCGGATATCCCTCACTACCGCCGGAAAGATTTTCGCCGAGTATGCGGAGCGAATGCTCGACGTGCGCCGCCAGGCGCAGAACGCGCTGAACGAGCTCGAGACTTCGCCGCGCGGCGAACTGGTGATCGCGGCCAACGAAGCGACCTGTATTTACGTGCTGCCTGCGGTGTTCGCGGAATACAAGGGTCAGTTTCCGGGCGTGCAGCTGCAGGTGAACCGTTCTTACGGGTGCCGCGTGGTGGAAGCGGTGATGGAGAATGTCGCGGATTTCGGACTCACACAGCTGCCGGTGGTCGAGAAGCGCGTGCAGGTTGTCGACATGCATCGTGACGAGGTGCGCTGCGTGGTTCGCGCGGATCATCCGCTGGCGAGGATGGAAAAAGTCCGGGCGGAAGATGTCATTCCGTATCAGCTTCTGTTGCCGCAGACCGGGATGACCCGCAGCCGCCTCAACACATGGTTTGAAAATGTGGAAGAAGAGCTGCAGGTTTCCATGGAGCTCGATTCGTCGGAAACGATGAAGCGTTTCGCCATGGCCGGACTCGGCGTCACGTTCCTGGCGGCATCCAACTGCCAGGCGGAAGTGGCAGCCGGCGACCTGAAAGCCATTCCGCTGGGGCCGGAGCCGATGATCCGCAAGCTGGGTCTGATTTACCGCAAGGACAAAGCTCTTCCGAAATCCGCGCTCGGATTCATTCAGGTGATCATGGGGCAATTCGGAGAATCACGGCTCAGTGCATGACCTGCCCGAAGTGCCACGCCGAACTGCGACGTTCTGACGTCGAGAGACTTGATGGTGTGTGCCCCGAGTGCGGGGTGCGCCTGGTGCGGAATATTTCCGGAGTGATGAAGACCTCTGCCGTCATGATTGCGGCGCGCGGCGAAAGCGGGTTTTATCGCTCGGTGCAGGACGTTCCGGAGCCGCTTCGAACACAGCTGATCGAAACCACGACCAGTCAGAATTCCGGAATCATCGTGATCGCCGACAAAGCCGGGAAAGAGCAGTTGACGCAGGTTATGGCGCGCCGCGAAGCGCGACGGGCGGCCACTGTCCCGGCTGAAGAAAGCACGCAGGAGTTGGCTGTCGCCAGTCCTCCGGAACCGCCGCCGTCCCTACGGATGCCATGGCTGGCGTGGGCAGGCTTTGTGCTGGTTCTGATTCTCGCGGCAGTGCTTTTCATCCTGTTTCGCACCGACTGGCAGACGTTCCACGCGCACTGGTAGAATCGGCGCTTGACGTCAAAAGCAGCTGTTTTCGGGTCCCGCGGGCAACTCGGGGTGGAACTGTGCCGTGAGTTGAATCGCCGCGGATATGAAGTGCGGGGTTACGAACGAGGCGAACTCGACATAACAAACGCCGAAGAGGTGGAGCGCGCGATTGCGGAATTCGATCCCGCGGCCGTCTTCAACGCGGCAGCTTATAACCAGGTGGATCTGGCGGAGCGGGAACCGGCAGCAGCTTTCGAGGGCAATGCGCTCGGTGTGAGAAACATTGCGCTGGCCTGCCGCCAGAACGACGCGCGACTGATTCATTTTTCCACCGATTATGTTTTCGATGGCAAAGCGGGCAGGCCTTATGCGGAAACGGATGCGACGCATCCGCTCGGAGCGTACGCGGTATCGAAGCTGGCCGGAGAGCTTTACGCGCAGGCTTATCTGGACCGGCCGATCATCATCCGTACTTCCGGTGTGTTCGGACCGGGCGGCCTGCGCACGGCACGCGGCAACTTTCCGGAGCTGATGCTGCGTCTGGCGCGCGAAGGAAAACCGCTTCGTGTGGTGGAGGATCACGTGGCTTCGCCGACATATGCGCCGGCGCTGGCAAGCCGTTCGATCGACGTGCTCGAGCGAGATCTCGACGGAGTCGTTCACATTGGGGGAGGCACGCCGATTTCCTGGTTCGAGTTCGCCCGGATGATCTTCGCCCACGCCGGAGTCCAGGCGAATCTGACCGCTACTGACGAGCGCGAATACAGAACAGCAGCAAACAGACCTAAGTTCTCGGCTCTGGATAACGCGCGGCTGAGGGAGCACGGGATCGAGGCAATGCCGCCGCTCGACCAGGCGCTCGAACAGTATTTCGCAGCGCGGACTCAGTTGACGGGCGGGAGCGCGTAATAGCCTTTGCGCACCTGCACCTTCAGATCCTTATTTGAAGTGCGCAGATCGATCTTGCGATAACTCCCGTCTTTTCTGCTGTTGGTCGGTGAGTAACCGATCGCGTACTGGGTGCGCATCTCCTGCTGGATCTGGTCGAAGACATTGTCGAGCGTGTTCTTGCGGTCGACCTGAAACAGGCGTCCGCCGGTCTCATCCGCCATCTGTTTCAGCACGGATTCACCGGAGTAACCGCCGGCGAAGCCGCCCAGGCCGTAGAACTGACGGTCGACGTAGAGCACACCGTAGATGATGGCGTCTGCTTTCTGCGCCGCTTCGATGGCCTGCTTCATGTTTAAAGTGCTGCCTTCGTCCTGTCCGTCGGTGATCAGGACGATCGCCTTGCGGCCGACTTCCTTTGCCAGGATTTCATTCCCGGCTTCGTAAACGGCGTCATAGAGAACGGTGCCGCGCGCGTGATTCATGGTAGGGACCGGACCAGCATTAATGCCGGAGAAACCGGTGTTCAGCTTCAGGTGGTTGAGACCCTCCTGCAGCATACGGGGGGAACCGGTGATGTCCTGCAGCAGTTCGGAATCGGCGCCAAAGCTGATGAGGAAAGCGACGTCCTTCTTGCGCAGCACCGACGAGAAGAACGCACTCGCCGCGCGGCGCTCGATCTCAATCAGATTCCGCTGGCTGCCCGACACATCGACCAGCAGGCCGATGGTGAGCGGAAGATCGGTTTCCCTGGTGAAGTATTTGATCGTCTGGGACGTGCCGTCCTCGGCGAGAGTGAAGTCGCCTTTCTCGAGCGTCGAGATCAGGGCGTTCTGCTTCGTCCGGACTGAGCAGTACAGGTTTACGACGTCGACATCGACCGAGATGGGCGCACCGAGGTCGTTGTCCTCGACCTTCTGAGACTGCTGCGCGTGAAGCGTGAGCAGGGCGGCCGGTAGAATCAACAGTGTTGCGAGAGCGAGAGCGATGGTTCTCATAGAATTCACAAAGACGGCATGGGTGCGGAATGCGTTCCGCTCTTAAGCATCTCAAAAAATCGGACCCCGTGATGGCCGCCATCATCGACCGGGTGGGGCCTTTCGCCATGGAATACCGGGAACCGACGTTCGAGGCGCTTGTCAGATCCATTGTCTATCAACAGCTGAGCGGGCGGGTAGCCAGTGTGATTTACGGCCGTCTGCATGCGGCGGCGGCCGGTGACGGACCACTGACGCCTGCGGGGATTCTGAAGCTGCGACCGGAAAGGATGCGGAAACTGGGGCTTTCAGGACAGAAGACGCTTTACATCCGGGAACTGGCGAAACACACGAAGCGGGGCCGCGTGGTGTTCGAAGACCTGCCTGCGGCGGAGGACGCATTTGTAATCGAACACCTGACGCAGGTGAAAGGCATCGGCGTGTGGACAGCCCAGATGTTCCTGATGTTCGCGCTGCGCCGCGAAGATGTGCTGCCTGTGGCGGATCTGGGAATCCGCGTGGCGATGAAGGAGGCGTATGGTCTCGACGATCTGCCGAAGCCCGCGGAGATGGAGAAAATCGCGGCGGGCTGGAAGCCTTATACGTCGATCGCATGCTGGTATTTGTGGCGAAGTCTGGAAAAGTGAAAAGGGCGTGGCCGGTGTGATTTGCTGATATTCTGGAACCAACCGTGGACCTGAACCTCGAAGCGCTCAAGAACGAAATTCTCAGCTATCTGGAAAGCTCGGATTTCGCGGTCTTCCGCAGTCATGCCGGAGGACTGGAAGGACTGGCCGTGATTACGTGGGACACGGAACGGTGCCCGGACTATCGCGCGTTCCTTGACACGGCGCGCAAGGCGGGGGAGAAGCTGATCCTTTTTGCGTCGCGTGAGCTGGGCGAAGAGGAAATCGACGAAGTGATCGAGGAACTGATGGGCAGCGAGTTCACGCGCGAGGAGCAGCGGGAACTGGAGGGACGGCTGGCGAAGGCGCAGAAGCATGTGGGCGAAACCTGCACGCTCGAAGTCGCATTCGGGCACAACTCGCATCTTTACGTCTACGAAGCGCGGCCGGACTGGTACGACGATTTCCTCGATGCATGCGAGGAAATCACGTCCATGATTTCGCTCGACGACGATGTCGAGGAACCCAGCGACGGACTCGGCGGCGGTTACTATTCCAACAACTAGCGGCTTTTGATGCGCACAACGGACGCTTCGGCCGGTGCGCAACGATGGATTTTTCCGGCGCCGCGCACTGACGACGGGCTGGAGCGATTCGCGCAGTCGGTGGGCCTGCCAGGAGCTGCGGCGGCCATCCTTTATCAGCGGGGATTGCGCGACGCGACAAACGCGGGGCGATTCCTTAATCCGAAGATCGAGGATCTTTATGATCCGTTTCTGCTGCGCGACATGGATCGCGCGGTGGAGCGGATTCGGGCGGCAGTTTCGCGCGGCGAGGCGATCGAGATTCACGGCGATTACGACGTGGACGGGGTGACGTCGACGGTCGTGCTGAAGAAGGCGATCGAACTGGCCGGCGGGCAAACGGGATGGCACATTCCGCATCGTCTGCACGACGGATACGGGATGCAGCCGGCGGCGGTGGAAGAAGCGGCGGCACGCGGGGTGCGGCTGATCATCAGCGTGGATAACGGTATTCGCGCAGGAGCAGCGGTCAGGCGCGCAAATGAACTTGGCGTGGATGTGATCGTCACGGATCACCATCTGCCGGAAGAAGAGCTGCCGCCCGCGCTGGCAGTGATCAATCCGAACCGGCAGGATTGCAGCTATCCGAATCCCGATCTTTGCGGCGCGGGCGTGGCGTTCAAGCTGGCGCACGCCATTCTGACCGGGGCCGGATGGACGGCGGCGCGGCTGAATCGCGTGCTGGAGTCGTTTCTGAAGCTGGTGGCGATCGCGACTGTGGCGGATATCGTGCCGCTTGTGGGCGAGAATCGCGTGATCGTCAAGCATGGGCTGAATGGTCTGGGGAACGTGCGCAACGAGGGGCTGCGGGCACTGCTGCAGGCAGCGGGATTCGGCGGACGCATCCCGGATGCAACTGAGGTGGCGTTTCGCATCGCGCCGGCAATCAATGCGTCGGGGCGAATGGACACCGCGGGGCAGTCGGTCAGGCTGTTTCTGACAGACGATCGCGAGGAGGCGACGCGCATCGCACGGGAGCTGTTCTCGCTGAACGTCGAGCGGCAGACGGCGGAGCGGGCGATCGTAAAAGAGATCTTCGAACGCTGCGTCGCAACGCCCGTGACGGATGGTGACGCGGCGCTCGTGATGTGGGGCGCCGGCTGGCATCGCGGCGTGGTGGGTATCGTGGCAAGCCGCGTGGTGGAGCGGTTTCATCGGCCGGCGATCGTGCTCGGGGTCGAGAACGGCGTGGCCCAGGGATCGGGGCGAAGCATTGAAGCTTTTCATCTGCTGGGGGCGCTGGAGGGTATGCGCGAACTGTTCACGAAGTTCGGCGGGCACGCGCATGCGGCGGGGCTCACGCTGCCGGAGTCGTCGCTCGAAGTGTTTCGCGAGAGGCTGCGCTCGTGGGCGGCGGAGCGGCTGACGGCGGAAGACATGCGGCCGACCGTCGAGGTAGAAGCGGTGATTGAGTTCGGCGAGATCAACGATGGGCTGTGGCGCGCGCTGGAACAGATTGCGCCGTTCGGGATGGGTAACAGGCGCCCGCTGTTCGGGGCGAGGCATGTCGGGCTGGCCGGGCCGCCGCAGGTGTGGAAAGAGAATCATCTGCGCATCGCGGCGAAGCAGGGCGGACGTACGCTGATGATGAAGGGCTGGGGCATGGCGGAGTTGGCCGATGAGCTGCGCGATGTGAAGACGGTCGACGTGGCGTTCGAGATCGAGCGCGATTTTGCCGGCGGCTGGGGATTGACCGTGAAGGCGATCCGGGCGGCCGGCGCGGCGGCGGCTTAATCGCGGTTGATCATGAACGTGGCGACGCCGTCGAAGAACTGACGGAGCATCGAATCAACTTCAGCCGGCAGGGCGGCTTCGATGAGCGCGTTGTGCATGAGCTCGATCCAGCGGTGGCGCGCGGCCGGGGTGATCGCGAACGGGACGTGACGCATGCGCAGACGCGGATGGCCGCGCTGCTCGATGTAGCGCTGCGGGCCACCGAAGCGGAAGATGAGGAAATCGCGCAGGCGCTGCTCGGCACCCGCAAGATCGTCGGGTGGATACATCGGCCCGAGGAGGTCGTCGCCGGGAACCTGTCGGTAGAAGGCGGCGATCAAACGGCGAAAGCCGTCCTCACCGATGGCTGCGTAGATTTCCTGGTCGTCCATGAAATGGTCACTCCCATCATATTGCGGGCATGGGACTTGACCCCGATCCTGGGTTCGTTTGGCAAAAACTGCTTATTTTGCAGAAGGCATATTCCGGTTTCAAAAAGAGCAGCGCTTCGGTTCCTCCGGAAACAGTATGCACCCTGAGGCGACGCCTGGATGCACTGCACGGATTTAAGTGACTGCAATCGGGCAAGATCGGGCTGGTGAAATGTTGTTATCGAAAATCAGTGTTCCGGACGCTGCCGGCGGGCGCAGATCACGAGATCTTTGAGCAGGTCGCGCGCGGGATAAGAGCTGGAAGTGGCGCTCATGGCGGAACCACAGCTTCGCCTCTGATTCGGCCCGCAGAGCACGATTCAGCTTTAGCGACTATTGAACCGAGCCCAGCGCCGGAGCAGTTGGTGAGCGAAGCGTCCGAATGTCCCGCATGGGTGGTTGGCCGAAGAATCGACTATATTCGCGGTTAAATTGGGTGGAACTTTCGTACCCGACTTCAAAGGCTGCGCTTGCGGCGTCCAGACCATCGGTAAGCATCCGACCCCGCGCGGCCTGCAGGCGCAGCTGTTTCTGATACTGAAGAGGGCTCATCGCCGTTAACGCCCGGAAGTGGTTATGCAGCGTGGATACGCCCATGCCCGCGACTTGCGCGAGTTCTTCCACCCGCAGCGGCTTCGTAAAATTCGCTCTGATCCACGCAATCGCTTTTGCCGTTCGCTGGCTCTGATCTCCCAGAGTGGCAATCGCACGAAGGCGCGCTCCCGCAGGTGCCTGAAGAATCCGGTAGATGATCTCACGCTGGATCAGGCCGCTCAAAAAAGGAATGTCCTGAGGGGAATTCACCAGATCCATAAGCCGGCAGCAGGCATCGAGCAACTCAGTCGTGATGTCGCCGGTGGCCATGGCCGGACTGTCCTCTACCACCTCAGGAAGGGGAATCTCCTCGCGGCTCAGGAGCTCCCGGACGAGGGGCATTTCGAGTTTCAGCATCAGGCAAAGAAACGGTTCCTGTTCGCTGGCCTCAATCACCTGGCCGATGATCGGCAAATCAAGCGACGTCAGCAAAAATCGCGACTTGTCGAAAATGAAAGTGGTATGGCCGAGCGTGACGCGCTTTCGCCCCTGGGCTACGACGGCGAGGCTGGGTTCGTAAGTCCCCGAGGCCGGGGCCATCGGTTGCGTTCGCCGCGTGAGCGTCAGGCCGGGAACATGCGTTATTCGTTTCTCTGCGGAGCCGATAGAAGAGGCAATCCTGCGAGCCAACTCCGTTCGCAACCCGCGTGCCGGATCGGGCAACGAACGGACACTTTTTGGGCGATTTTTCATGATAATGATTTTCCCGCCGCTTAGCCTCAGAGTAACTCCTGTCTTCAGCTTCACCAACAGTTCTTTCAGGTATCGAGAGAAACAGGCAATAACTCGGGAGAATCGGGCTACCGCCGCGAAGGCGTTTGAATTTAACCTCGAGATGAAGAAACAAAGGAGACAAAATGCAAAAGCGCAAACTGGGAAAGAGCAACCTGGAAGTTTCAGCCCTGGGGCTCGGCTGTATGGGAATGAGCTTTTCCTATGGCCCGCCGAAGGACAAGAAGGAGATGACTTCTCTGCTGCATGCTGCGGTGGAACGTGGCATCACCTTCTTCGACACAGCAGAGGTCTACGGTCCGTTCACGAACGAAGAACTTGTCGGCGAGGCCCTTGCCCCCTTCCGCAAGCAGATCGTCATCGCCACCAAATTCGGATTCGACGTGAGTGGCCCCGATAATCGGCCGGGAGCGGCAGGATTGAACAGCCGGCCCGAGTACATCAAGCAAGCCGTAGAGGGCTCGCTCAAGCGACTCAGGACAGATGTCATCGACTTGCTCTATCAGCACCGGGTTGACCCGAACGTGCCAATCGAAGACGTAGCGGGCGCGGTGAAGGAATTGATTCAGGCCGGCAAAGTGAAGCATTTTGGTCTGTCCGAAGCGGGCGTGCAAACGATCCGCCGCGCGCATGCCGTGCAGCCGCTCAGTGCGCTCCAAAGTGAATACTCGCTGTGGACGCGGACGCCTGAAAAGGAAGTGATACCCACGATCGAGGAACTCGGAATCGGCTTTGTCCCGTACAGCCCTCTGGGCAAGGGCTACCTCACGGGCAAGATCGATGAGCATACGACCTTCGACAGCTCCGACTTCCGCAGCACCCTGCCTCGCTTCACACCGGACGCGCTCAAGGCGAATCAGGTCCTTATCGACTTGCTCGGCAGCATTGGCGGTGGGAAGAAAGCAACACCGGCGCAGATCGCGCTCGCGTGGTTGCTGGCGCAGAAGCCGTGGATCGTTCCGATACCGGGCACCACGAAGCTCAATCGGCTGGACGAGAATATCGGCGCAGTTTCGGTCGAACTCACACCCGACGATCTGCGAAACATCGATGCCGCCGCCTCCAACATCAAGGTGCAGGGAGCTCGCTATCCTGAAAGGCTGGAGGCGATGACCGGTCGCTGAAGCATCCCGCGCTTAGTGAAAACACCGGTCGTGAGACAAGTTACCGTCAACCCAGCCTGGTGCCGGTCGCCACCGTCCTGAGCCATGCAGCAAGGGCCCAGACGCCGGGCAAGGCGGTAAGCACAACCGAGAAGATGTAGCCCGCTTTCAGCAAGTGCTTTCGCGGAGCTCCGCGATAGACACGCGTATCGAGTATTGGCCCGGCGGTGTATGCCAAGTTGGCGAATATCGCGTAGAAAGGCGGGCCGATAACCATCATGATTGGCTCCTCAAAGTCTATGCCGGGTTTGACGGCAGCAGAGCCCGCGAATATTACGAGCAGCCACGTTACGATCCCCACGAAAAACAGGTCGCGATTATATCGGAAACGCCGCTCTCGCCACCATTGCCAGATGTCGCTTTTTGACGAGCCTGCGGGGCCGTGGAAATACCAGGTTGATTTTGCTGCCCTTCCGTCCTGACCCATTTGGTTCACGGCGACGCTCGTCGCTCTCTTCGGATTATCCCAACGCGTTGTTCGGCTTGGTAAAACAGTTTCGCAGTTTATGTGCGCCGACAGGAAAAACGACGTCCCGCGAGGGCTTCGGAACGCTCCGCGCCGGGTAGAAACCCGGCGGCAGGCTTGAAAGCCTGGCCCCACAAATCCGGGCGTGCGGCGACGCAAGTGCTACCGACGAAATCCTGGAGTAGGTTCCGACTCGCGGGATAATAATCGCAAGTGGAGTTCAAGGAGCAGTTGCGGGCGCAGGTCGATATTGTCCGCGTGGCTTCGGATTACGTGCGGCTGCGGCGGGTGGGCAATCGCTACTCCGGCCTGTGTCCCGTTCCATAACGAGAAGACGCCTTCGTTTTCGATTTCGCGGAGCATCAGTATTTCCGGTGCTTCGGATGCGATGCGAAGGGCGATGTGTTCAAGTTCGTCGAGATGATCGAGGGCCTGACGTTCTGGGAGGCGCTGAAGAAGCTCGCCGATCAGCATGGCATTGCGCTGCCGAAGCAATCGCTGGCAGGCGACGAGGAAACGAGGCTGCGGGCGGCGCTGTACGAGATGCACGAGATCGCGGCCGAGCATTTCCGCGCGAACCTGGCGGGCCGGAGCGGCGCGGCGGTGCGGGCGTATCTGGCGAAACGCGGCGTGGCGGAAGCGTCGGTGCGAGAAATTCGGCATCGGGCTTGCCGAGGGCTCGGGGCGGGCGCTGCTGCGGGTTCTGGAACAGCGCGGCTTCAAGCCGCGAGCAGCTGGAAGTTTCGGGCCTGGTGGGCAAGCGCGACGACGGTTCGTTTTACGACCGCTTTCGCAACCGGCTGATTTTTCCGATCCAGAACGAATCCGGGAAAATGATTGCGTTCGGCGGGCGCGCGCTCGATCCGGAAGACAAAGCGAAGTATCTGAATTCGCCGGAAACGAAGATCTATAAGAAATCGAACGTTCTTTACAATCTGAACCGCGCGAAAGAAACGGCCATGAAGCTCGATCGCATCGTGCTGGTGGAAGGCTACATGGATGTGATCGGCGCGTCGCAGGCGGGCGTCACCGAGGTGGTGGCGTCGTGCGGCACGGCGCTGACCACGGAACAGATCCGCGCGATGAAGCGGCACTCGCAGAATCTGCATCTGAATTTCGATCCGGATGCGGCGGGTGCGAATGCGGCCGAGCGTTCCATCAAACTGCTGCTGGACGAAAACGTGCGCGTGCGGATCGTGGAACTGGAAGGCGGGCTCGACCCCGACGAATACTGCAAGCAGCACGGCGCGGAGAGCTTATCGCGAGCGGGTGGCAGGGCGCGAAGACTTATTTCTACTGGCTGGCGGACCGGGCGCGCGCGAGGTTCAACATGCGCGAACCGCAGGGGCGCGTGGATGCGTTTCAGTTTCTGCTGCCGGCCATTCAGGGACTGAACGACAAGCTGGAGCGCGTGGCGGTGGCGAACGATCTGGCGTCGTATCTGGGCGTCGAGCCGGGGATGGTGCTGGATCATTTCCGCAAAGCCGCGGCGGATCGCGTGGAGCGGTCGCCGGCGCCGAAAACGGAAGCGTCGCGCGCCACGGACCGCATTCTGCTGCCGCTGCTGGTGAGCGATGAAGCGGCACGCGCGGAGCTGATCGACCCGCTGCGCGGGCTGCCGGCGTTGCGGCAGCTGAACACAGCGCCGATTTACGAGATGCTCATCGCGATGCACGACGCGGGCGAGACGGTCAGCTTCAATACTCTGCATGCGCGCATTCCCGAAGCGCTGCAGGGGACGCTGGCGGCGATTGTGCTCGACAGCCGGGCGGGCGATCAGCCGACGCTCGAAGATGGGCTGGCCTGCGTCGAAGCAGCTGCAGAAGGAAGATCGCGAGGCCAGGCTGCGCGATCTGAACGGCCGCATTCAGGCGGCGGAGCGTGAAGGGCGGATGGCGGAGGCGCTGGCGCTGATGGAAGAACTCGCGACAATTGCCTGAAACGCGACGGGTTCCGGCGTCACACTATCCAAAGATAACGCGCGCGAATTCAGGTACAATTAATCCAATCGTCGCCCGATAAGGGAACTAATCCAGTGGCGGAAGACAAGTTCGAAGCCGTCGATCCACTTGCGCGCGTCAGCCGGGAGCAGGGCTATGTGCTGTTCGAAGACACGATCGAACTGATTCCGGCGCGAAGCGGACGGACTGCCTCTCGATGCGCTGACGCTCGAGGCGCAACCAGCTGCCGAGGAACGCATCGACGAAAAACCCGACGACGATCTCGATCGAGACTCGGAGAGGTCTCGACAAGACCCACGATCCGGTGCGGCTTTATCTGCGCGAGATGGGGTCGGTGCCGCTGCTCAACCGGGACGGCGAAATCGGCATCGCGCGGCGCATCGAGCGCGGGCAGACGAAAACGCGGCGCATTCTGTCGCGCTGCCCGGTGATCATTCAGGAGATGGTGCAGGCTGGGAGAAGATCGTGCGCGGCGGCGTCGTGGCGGCGCGCGACATTCTGCAGTTCAACGATCCGATTCCGACCGACGAAACTTACGAGGCGGGCGCGCGGGCCATGCTCGCGGCGTGCGACGAGACTGGCGAAGCTGCGCAAGAAATTTCTGCAGCTGAAGCAGAAGATGGTGGCGGTGCCGCGGCAGACGAAGCCGAAACAGAATCGGCGGACTGCGCTGGGAACTGGCGCGGCTGGCGGTGCAGATTTCGCGGCATGCCTGCGCGATTCCGCTGCAGCATCACGTGGTGAAGGATCTGATCTGCAAGCTGCGCGCGGCGGTGGACGAGGTGCGGCCGATCGAGCAGCAGATCGCGCGCAATCAGCGGGCGATTGAAGCGGCGGGGTCGGCGCCGCGGAAGCGCTGCGGGAACTGCGCCGCGAGCAGCGCCATCTCGCCACGGCCATGCAGGAACTGGAGGACAAGTACGGCTCGCCGGCGACCGAACTGCGCCGCGCGCTCGAACTGGTGAACCGCTCGGACCGCGAGGCCGAGAGCGCGCGGCAGGAACTGATCGAGGCCAATCTGCGGCTGGTGGTGAGCATCGCCAAGCGCTACAACAATCGCGGCCTGCAGTTCCTGGATCTGATTCAGGAAGGCAATATCGGGCTGATGAAGGCGGTGGAGAAGTTCGAATACCGCCGCGGTTACAAGTTTTCCACCTATGCCACGTGGTGGGTGCGGCAGGCCATCACGCGGGCCATCGCGGATCAGGCGCGCACCATCCGCATTCCCGGTGCACATGATCGAAACCATCAACAAGCTGATCCGCACCTCGCGCAGCTGGTGCAGGAACTGGGGCGCGAGCCGACCAGCGAAGAGCTGGCGGCGAGGATGGAACTGCCGGTGCAGAAAATCCGGCGCGTGATGCGCATCGCGCAGGAGCCGATTTCGCTCGAAACGCCGGTGGGCGAGGAAGACGAATCGCATCTGGGCGATTTCATCGTGGATCAGGCGACGCTGTCGCCTTCCGAGCAGATGATCAATCTGAATCTGCACGAGCAGACGGCCGAGGTGCTGAAGAGCTTGTCGCCGCGCGAGGAGAAGATTATCCGGCTGCGGTTCGGGCTGGAGGATGGCAGCGAGCACACGCTGGAAGAAGTAGGGCAGAACTTCGCGGTGACGCGCGAGCGCATCCGGCAGATCGAGGCGAAGGCGCTGCGGAAGCTGCGCCATCCCAGCCGCAGTTACCGGCTGAAGACGTTCCTGGAAGAGATGTAAGAGGGGCGATTACGTGCAGCTCCGCGCCGGGCGAAGCCCTGCGGCAGGCCCGAAGGCCTGGCCCTACAAAGGCAAGCCAAGCAATCAGAAGGAGGGCTACTTCTTGAGGAGCGCTTTGATTTCGGGCGGGAGATCGAAGCGGTCCTTCGGCATGTCGGCGTTGTAAGCGACGTTGGTGAACTGCATCACGATGGTCTGACTCATCGCCTTTTCGGTCAGCGTGAAGGGCGTGAGGATGCCGTCGACAGGGCGGAAATCCGACATGTCGGTCTCGGCAGCGATGTCGCCGAGCGGCGTAGTGCGGATGGACGATGTCTGCACCAAGAGGCCGGATTCCTTGTCGAAAAAGAATGTTTCCGGCTTGCCTTCCTTCGGCAGTCATTTCGACTTTCCAGGCGGGCTTGCCGTCGACATCTTCGGAGCCGGTGGTGCGCGCTTCTTTATAGACCTCGCCGCCAGTTGCTGATGACCGCGAGCATGGCGGCGCGTTTGGCTTCGATCTTCTCGTCACCTTCGAGGATGCGCGGGCCCTGCAGCGCGCTGTTTTCCCAGGCGGTCTCGCCGTCGTAGCCGCCTTCGATTTTGCCGATGCCCGGCGAACTCGACCAGTGTAGAATTTCTCGACCCTCCTCGATAGATGGAGACGGTGCCCGAGATGTTCGCGGCGGCCATCGTCGACTGTGCCGGTCATCATAGTGGTCTTCGCTTTTGCGTAGGCTGCGGCGCCGCCGCTCTTTTCGATGTAGCGATGCAAGCAGGCTCTCGCCGGAGGGCATGTCGGCAGCGTGGACGAGCGATGCCGCAGCGGCAAGTACGAGCGAAGAGGCGCATAGGTTAGATTGTGACAGTTCCGTTCGGCGCCGGGAAGCCCGACGTACTGGACTTCCTCTTCCAGAGGGATGCCCCAGCGGTGTTCGACGCGGTGCTTGAGCTCGGCGATGATTTCGACGAGATCGCGCGCGGTCCCCTTGCCGTCGTTGTAGATCAGGTTGGCGTGATAGTCGGCGACGCGAATGTCGCCCGAACGCATACCCTTCGCGCCCGCCTGTTCGAGAAACCACGCGGATGGAACCTTGCCTTCGATGATCACGTTGGCGGGGATCTGGCTGACGACGCGCGGCGGCAGGTCGGCGAGAAGGAAGTTCTTGAAGATGCTGCCGGCGCATTTCATGGTGGGCGGGTATTTCCTGTTGCGGATGTCGAGGATGCGGTCCGCGGTTTCGCGCAGCGCGGCGGCGTCGCCGGGATCCATGGTGAGGTCGGCGGAAAAGATGATCCATTCTTTGTGCCGCTTGAAAACGCTTTCGCGGTAGTGGAATTCGCACTGGGCGTTGGTGAATTCGCGCGTCGAGACGCCGTCGAAGAAGTGCACGCGCGAGACACGCTCCGCGATGGAGTGGCCGTAGGCGCCGGCGTTGCCGTAGATGGCCGCGCCGGCTGAACCTGGGATGCCCGTCATGGTTTCGAGGCCTTTCAGGCCGGCGTCGACAGTGAAGTCGACAAGAGCTTGAAGAGAAGCGCCGCTCTCGACGTGGACGTGCAGGCCGTCGGAGCGGATCGCGATTGTTCGAGAGCTTGAGCACGACGCCGCGGAAGCCGTCGTCGGACACGATCAGGTTGGTGCCGCCGCCGATGACGACGGTGTCGAGACCGCTCGCGCGCGCGATGCGCCAGGCGTCGATGAAGCGCGCGGGATCGGGCGTTTCGACGAAGATGTCGGCGGGTCCGCCGATGCCGAACCGCGTGTAGCGGGAAAGCGGGACGTCGCGGAGAACTGTGGTGGCGGGGAGCGCGGAGAGCTTCTTAAAAGTCTCCTGAACGTGGGATTCATTGGTTTAATTATAGGGACGCCGCTATGAAGAGCACGTTTTCGGGATTTCCGAAAGAGGGCATCGCGTTTCTGCGCGCGCTGAAGAAGAACAACGACCGCGAATGGTTCACGCCGCGCAAGCCGAATTCGAGGCCACGGTGCGGCAACCGATGATCGAGCTGGTCACGGCGATTCATCGCGAGATGATGCGATTCGCGCCGGAGTATGTGGGTGAGCCGGCAAAGTGCGTGTACCGGATCTATCGCGATACGCGATTCTCGAAGGACAAAACGCCTTATAAGACATTCGCATCGGCGCTGCTGCTGCGGAACGGGTTCGACAGGCACGCGGGCGGCGCGGGCATTTACTTTTCGCGTTTCGCCGGCGGAGATCGAGGTCGCGGGAGGAGTTTATACGCCGGATCGGGACGTGCTGCTGGCCGTCCGGCAGTACATTGCGGACAACCACAAGCAGTTTCGCGCGACGTTCGCGGCGCCGAAGGTGAAAAAACTGCTGGGCGAGCTTCAGGGCGAGAGTGTGACGCGCGTGCCGAAAGGGTTCGATGCGGATCATCCGGCGGAGGACCTGATCCGGCGGAAGCAATTACCTTCTCGACGCGCAGCTGGATCCGAAACTGGCGACGACGCCGAAGCTGGTGAGCGAGATTGTGACGCGCATCGAAGCAATGACGCCGTTCATGGAGTTTCTGAATCGGCCGCTGATCGCGCGGCAGGCGAAACAGAGGAAGGAAGCAGCGTTTTTGAAATAAGCTGATGGTAGGGTGGGAGTTTAGGCGGGATTTCGGACGCTCCGCGCCGGGCGGAAGCCCTGCGGTAGGGTCGAAACCCTGCCCCACAGAGGATTGCAGCATAGCTGTTGAGTGAGATGGAAGTAGAAAAGATGGTGAAGGCGTGGTACGGCCGGCGCATGAACGCCTGGGAGATGGATCTCGCGACGCGATCCACGGACCGCGTGGTGCGGCCGTTTGACTGGGGTCTCGACTGGACGGCCGGCTGGCCGGTCAAGTCGGATGCGGCAGATCCCGAGACGCGCATCCGCGAACTGAATCGTCTGGCGCTTCGCGGACAGCGCGAAGTTTTTCGCTTACACGCCGCCGACCGATTTCCGCATGGAAGAGTTCGTGGCTGCGGTTTACGTCCGCCGTCGAGACGCCGTATCGCGAGAACAATACGGTGCACGCGCGGTATTTTCCGGCCAAGCCGCGGTTCAAGCGCGGGCCGAAAGCGGTAGTGGTGCTGCCGCACTGGAACGCCAGCCCGCAGCAGCATGTGGCGCTGTGCGAGGGGATCGCGAAGCTGGGGATCTCGACGCTGCGCATCAGCCTGCCTTATCACGATCGGCGCATGCCGCCGGAACTGACGCGCGCCGACTACGCGGTTTCGGCCAACATCGGGCGCACCATCGACGCCACGCGCCAGGCGGTGATCGACGTGCGTTCGTGCTTCGACTGGCTGGAGCAGCGCGGCTATACGGATCTCGGCATCGTGGGCACCAGCCTTGGATCCTGCTATGCGTTTCTGGCGACGGCGCACGACGAACGGATCCGCGTGAACGTGTTCAATCACTGTT
Source organism: Terriglobia bacterium (assembly GCA_963709215.1). GTDB lineage: Bacteria > Acidobacteriota > Terriglobia > Bryobacterales > Bryobacteraceae > BOG-234. The sequence goes on from CAVPVO010000003.1 coordinate 917,400, forward strand.
CGACGTATATCGCCGACGTGGTGTGGACCGGCCTTTCGACGCGGCATATCCGGCAGGGGATCGAAGGCCAGATCGATCTGGAGCGGCTGCGGGCGGTCGTGGGACTGCGTCAGCCCGGTGCATTATATGGACCGGTTCGCGGAGATGAACAAGCGGTCGTTCTTTCTTCTATGCGACTTACGACACGACGTTTCTGCCGGAGTTTTCGCGGCAGGTGGTGGAGCACGTGCGGCAGCGGGGCGTCGATCACAAGCTGGTGGTGATGCCGTGCGGGCATTACACGCTGGGCGAGGCGCCGTTCAAATTCGTGGCAGGGTATCAGATCTGTTCGTTTCTGAAGACGGAATCTGTAAGAGCGCCGGGCGGAATCCCGGCGGCAGGCCAGCAGGCTGCTGAAAAACGCTTCTTGCCACTCCCTAACGGTCGCGGTTCGGAAAAGCAGGTGCTGATTCCGCAGGGTTACTGAACCGCGCGCGTCAGCAAGCGGCAACGAAAAGAGCTTTTTCAGCAGCCTGGTAGAAAGCCTGGCCCCACTAAGATCTGCGCCACTAAGATTACGAGCGGATGAAGCGACCGTCGGCGAGGCGCACCATATTGGTCAGCATGGCGGGCGAGCCATCCTTCGCACGACCGCCCGTGCAGGTGATCACGTCGCCGGGCTTCACCATATCCGGCGTCCAGCCGTAGGTTTTGAGCTGTGTGAGGCTCATCAGTTCGATCAGCCACTCCTGCACGTGGCCCTTGTCGTCCTTCACTTCGAGAAGAATGCGCGTGTGTGGATTGGTCCAGACAAAGCTCTTCACGACGCCGCGCACGGTTATGACCTTCGTCATGTCGTACATCGCCGTGGAGTGGTGCGCGTAGACCGGCGCCCCGGCGACGAACGAGAGCAAGAGCACGAGCGCGGCCGCTGACCTCATAGCAGTATTGTGCTACGGCGTGGATGTTAAAATTGCGGCTTCAGAAGGCATTCAAAAATATGAACGACAAATACTATCGCGAGAACGAATGGTGGGTCAGCCCCTACAACTTTCTGCCGGAGGTACGCGGCACTTATCAGCTGCCGGCGAAGGTAAGCATCCACGACGCCACGCTGCGCGACGGCGAGCAGACGCCGGGCGTGGTTTTCAGCGTTGCGGATAAGATCGCGATCGCCGAAAAGCTGGATGAGATCGGGGTGGACCGCATCGAAGCCGGAATGCCCGCGGTTTCGGAGCAGGACTTCGAGGCGATCAAGAAGATCTCGAAGCTGGGTCTGAAAGCGAAGATCTATACGTTCGCGCGCGCCATCAATGCGGACATCGACAAGGCGATCGAGTGCGGCTGCCACGGCGTGATCATCGAGGTGCCGATCGGCTATCCGAAGCTGAAGTACCAGTTCAAGTGGACATGGGAAGACGTACTGAGGAAGAGCGTCGGCGTCATTAATTACGCGAAGTCGAAGGGGCTGCACGCGGTTTACTTTCCGTACGACACGACGCGCGCGCGCGAAGAAGATCTGCGCAATCTTCTGAGCCGGATTGTGCTGGATTCGAATCCGGACTCGGTGGGCGTGGTCGACACGATGGGCTGCATTCTGCCGGAAGCGATGAAATACATGGTGCGGCTGGTGAAGTCGCTCACGAAGCTGCCGGTGGAGGTGCACACACACAACGATTTCGGGATGGCGGTGGCGACGGAGCTGGCGGGTGTGGAAGCGGGCGCGGAGTGCGTGCACAGCTGCGCGAACGGACTGGGCGAGCGCACCGGCAATGCGGCGCTGGAGGAACTGATCGTCGCGCTGCACGTGCTCTACGGCTACGACACGCATTACAAGCTCGATAAACTGCCGGAACTGGGTGAACTGGTGAGCCGCATCAGCGGGTTCCCCACGGCCGTGAACAAGCCGATTCTGGGTGATCGGAACTTCACGCGCGAGTCGGGCATCGGCGTGGATCTGGTGGTGAAGGAACCGCTGGCGATGTTCGGGACGCATCCGGCGCTGACGGGGCGGAAGGGCGAGGTGGTGCTTGGCAAGAAGAGCGGCAAGGCTTCGATCACCTATAACCTCGAACAGATGGGAATCACGGGCACGGAAGACGAAGCGGTCGGCGAGATGCTGCGGCTGGTGAAGGACAGGGGCATCGAGAAGCGCGGGCTGCTGACGGCGGAAGAGTTCCGCGAGATCGCGGACAGCGTGCTGGGAGTTCGGAAGTAAGACGCAATCAGAATTACCTGCCCGATTGTGTTGGTTCCGGCCGGGTTCCGGTCCTCCCTCTGCTTATTTGTGCCGGAGTGGTATCCAGCTCATTTCCGTGGCCGCAAGCTTTGGTTCCGGGGGCGCCGGGCGTTGGCATGGCAGGCGGGATGAGAAGCAAGTGAATCGAAGGGATTTTGTGCGGCTTGGCGGGGCCACCGTGATCGGGGCGGGGGCAGGCAAGCTGCGACCCGCATTCGCTCAGCCGCCACCGCGTCCGGTAGCGAAGGGCACCGGGCGGGCGGCGGATTTCACCCTGCGGATCGCACCGATGATGGTTGAGCTGGCACCCCAGGTTGTGCTCAGCACTATCGGCTACAGCAACCAGGTCCCCGGTCCATTGATGCGGGTGCGAGAGGGCCAGCGCATCGCGGTAGAGGTTGTGAACGACACGGACGTTCCGGAATACGTGCATTGGCACGGTTTGTTCGTTCCCTCGGACGTGGACGGGGCGGAGGAAGAAGGTACGCCCCCGGTGCCTCCGCATGGCCGCCGGCGTTATCAGTTCGTGGCCAGGCCGGCGGGTTCGCGATGGTACCACTCGCATACCGAGGCCATGCTGGATCTGCATCGCGGCGCCTACACCGGCCAGTTCGGCTTTCTCATGATCGATTCCGCGAATGACCCTGGGCTCTACGATCAGGAAGTCTTTCTGGCACTGCGTGAATGGCAGCCTTATCTGAGCACGATGGATCAGGATGAACAAGCGGCGGATCCCGGCGATCCGATGCCCGAAAAACCCGCCACGCCGGACCCGCGTCCCAACGGGCTCGAAGTCGCCGCTCCTCTTTATTCGATTAACGACAAAATGCTGGGCGCCGGAGAGCCCCTCCGCGTGCGTTCGGGGCAGCGCATCCTGATACACCTGCTCAATGCCAGCGCTTCGCAAATTCGTCGCGTGGCTTTGGCCGGCCACAGCTTTCAGGTGATCGCACTCGACGGCAATGCCGTGCCCTCGCCGCAGACGGTTGGGTTCATTGAGATCGCGCCGGGCGAGCGCGTGGATGCGATCGTGGAGATGAATCGGCCGGGTGTGTGGATTTTAGGGGATCTCCGCGATGTCGCCCGGCAAGCCGGCCTGGGCATTGTGGTGGAGTACGCCGATCAGAAGCAGCCCGCGCAATGGCTGCGGCCTCAAAGGGCTCGCTGGGACTACACGATTTTTGGCAAAACCGCGCCGCATCCCGCGCCGGACCAGACCGTCGATATGGTCTTCGAAAAAGTGCCGGGCGGTCCCCACGGGATCAATCATTGGCTCGTCAACGGCAAGGAATATCCGCATGAGCGGGAATTCGTGTTCCGTCAGGGAGGGCGCTACCGGCTGGTGTTTCACAATCGCAGTGACGATTCCCACCCGCTGCACATCCACCGGCACCTGTTCGAGCTTGTGGAGATCAACGGCAAGCCCACCGCCGGTATCAAAAAAGATACGGTGATCGTTCCGGCATTTGGGCGCGCCACCGTGGATCTGGTCGCCGACCAACCGGGCCTCACGCTGTTCCACTGCCATATCCAGCAGCACATGGACTTTGGTTTCAAGGCGCTGTTTCGCTACGCCTAACACAGGGGCATGCATATGAAGACCGGTATTGTTGAGAAGCAGGTCATTTTCTGCATCGACAGATGCTTTCGCGCTGTACATGAAGACGTAGAATTTCCACTGGCATATGACCGGGCGGCATTTCCGCTGCTATCATTTGCTGCTCGACGAGTATGCGGCTTTTCGGCATTACCGATGAAATTGCCACATGTGATTTGAAAGGCGATATGGGAAAACTCGAAAACAAAGTGGCCGTGATCACGGGCGACACGTCCGGAATGGCGCTCGCTCACGGGGCGCCGCCAGGACGCGTTGGATCGCGCCGTGGCGGCGATTGGCAACAACGTCACGGGGGTGCAGGGCGATGCCTCGAGCCTCGCCGATCTTGACCGGTTGTACTCGACGGTCCAGAAACAGAAAAAAAACCCCCACCCTCCGCGACGTTTCGCGAAGGGTGGGGAAGGTTAACTGACGCGGCGAAGACGAACTGGCAACTACCTGTTGGACCGGGTGCTGGCCGAGCCGTGACAAGTGCCGACGCTGCCCTGGTCGCTGAAAGAAGCCGGACCGGTTGTCTGTGCCGGATCCTTGAGTGCCGACTGGAAATTCCAGGCGTAGCCGCTCGGATTGAGCGTCAGGCCCATCACGCCCCAGAATTGCCCGTTTGCCGCCTCGAGATTCTCTGCGTTGAAATTCGGGTTCCCGGTGGGATCGGCGGCTGTTGTGTTGGTTGTGACGACCGGATCGAGTGTCTCGCCGCCGGTGCCCACGATGAATTCGCGTATGCCCTTAACTGGATCGTAATTCCCTAAGGGGTCAAGGGGGCGGTAGCGGGCATAGAGGTGGTCGTGTCCGTTCAGCACCACGTCGGCTCCGTACTGGTAGAGCAGTTGCCAAAAGGCCTGAGCGGTAATGCCCTCTTCGCCGAGGCCGTTGGTAGCGCTGAACGTGGGCTGGTGCCAGTAAGCCAGTGTGCACGCGGAATTATTCGAGGCGAGATCGTTTTGCAGCCATGCTAGTTCGGCGGCAAACCAGGAGCCTGTGTTCGAACAGCCGCCCGGCTGTGTCTCGCACTCTATATTGAGCGAGATAAGGTGCCACGTGCCCAGATTATAGGAATACCAACCGTCTCCGACCCCGATTGGGCCCCCCACCGGATTTGTGGTTCCGAGTCCGCCCGTTTGCTCGAAGTGCCCCGCCTGTCCATCCGAATTCGGCACGGGTTGGGTGAAAGTACCGCCGGTGTCAGGGTTGCCGGAGATCGTAGCCGTCATTATGGTTCCATCGGCATTGTGCTGGACGCCGTTGAAGTAGGAGAAGTAGCCGTACCCGGCAACGCCGACCGCGCCGTGCTCGACATAAAACTCGTGGTTGCCAGGCGCGGGCCGCGTGATAAATTTCAAACCGCCATAAGTCAATTCGTACGAGTTCTCAAAGTCCGAATATTGGCCTACCTGGTATTGCTCATCTCCGACGAGTGCGAGGAGGTCAGGCTTCATGTTCTCAATCTGTCGCGCAGTGGCCGCCTGGGATGCCAACAGATTCTGCGCCGTGTCCCCGGCGCAGTTTTCACCCGCCTTCTCACCACTCGGCTCCGTGCCTGGCTGGCATGCCACGTCGCCAACCACCGCAAGCAGGGGTGGGCGGCTCGGTGTGGCGTAAGGCCAGTTGCTGTTGGCGTTTGGATTCTGTGCCCTGGCCCCACCTGCAAATGCCAGCACTGAGGCGGTCGCTCCCATGAGCGCTGCCGCTCGGAACCTTCCCCGGATCGTCTTCATGCAGTTTCTTCCTTTCGGACTTGTAGTTGGATAGATGCCAAGGTGCTGAGTTTATCTGTCCAATATTTCACTTGTATGCCGACTGTATGAAAAAGCCGTGACACAGGGTATTCGGGAGGTCGACCGGTCTCGCCCCAGGCCGCTCGACGGATGCGCCACGGCAGTCTCCGCCGAATCGCCACCCCGCCCGGTGCTGCGGTGAAAACTTCACGTTCGAGGGACTCCCCGATGATGTCGTCTGCGTTGGCGACCGAGACCGTTTCGGGGCGCGATCTTCGAGGTAACACAACCACCTTTTCCACTCTCCCGGAAGTGGAACGTTTCGGCTCTAGGCTCTACTCACCCGTCCCCGGATTCGATCCCGAAATCACCAGTTCGCGCGGGCCAAAACAACGCGCATCCACCGAAAAATAACCCGGCCCCAGACACACCAGCGCGACGCTGACTAACACATTCATCACCGCTGGAATCGCGTATTCACCGCCGGAAATTCCTCCCGGATACCCGGCCGCAACGGCCAGAGACCCCAACGCAGCAATCGATCCGACGATCCGCGTGAACAATCCGGCCATCACAAGCGCTCCAAAAGCGAACCCGATCATCGTGCCAGCGGGAAAATCAGGGGGGTGAACGGGGCTCAACATCCACTCGAGCGACTGCGCGATCAAAGCCCCGCCCGCGATGATCCGCAGCAGCAGCAAGCCAAAACCGGCAACGCCCCGTGGAAACCCGGAGGAATAAACGCGCGGTGCGAAGATCGACATAAACTGCCTTCGGAAGCAGCAGTGTCAGCTTAACCGCATTTGGCCGAAAGGAAAATCCCTCGTTTCAGCGGTTTTGGACTACCTGGGTCGAGTTATAGCTGTCGCCGGTCACAGGCGGATGATTCCGCGGCGGACGGCGATCGTCACCGCCTGCGTTCGATCACTGGCCCCCAGTTTTTCCAGGATATGCCGGACATGCACCTTCACGGTCTCCTCGGAAATGAACAACTGATCGGCGATGTCGCGATTCCGCATGCCGGCCGGTATCCTTTGCAGTACCTCCACTTCACGCTCCGTCAGCATCTCATCTCCGAGATAGCTCGATATCTGAACCGCGATTTCCGGGTCGACGACCTTGCCCCCGCTGGCCACCCGGCGGATCGTCTCTACCAGTTCTTTCCGCCGCATGCTCTTCAACACGTAACCGCTGGCCCCCGCCTTGAGCGCGCGCTGCACTTCGACATCGCCTTCGAATGTTGTGAGTATCGCGATACGCGCGTCCCGGAACTCCATGCGGATCGCAGCAAGGGCGTCGATGCCGCTCATATCGGGAAGCCGAAGGTCCATCAGCGTGACATCCGGTTTGTGCCTGCGAAACATCTCGACCCCCTCGTATCCGGTGGAGGCTTCCGCGACCACGCTCATGCCGGGCTCGCTGGTCACGATCGAGTTGATGCCCTGTCTCACCAGGGGATGGTCATCGACTATCAGTATTCGCAAAGTTGTTTCGTTCATCGCTCGTTCGCTCTTTTCTGAATAACTTCAGGCCCTTCGGTATCCATCCCCCCCGACCGGTTCCCGAATGAGAGACGAAGGCCCGGCTTGCCGGAATCGACAGCTCGACCTCCGTGCCTCCGCTGTGTGTCAGCACCAGGAGCCTGGCTCCGATCTGCTGAGAACGTTCCTTCATGCCCTGCAGTCCCCAGTGGCCGCTTTTCCCGGATGCAGCAACCGCGGGATCGATCCCGCGGCCATTGTCGCGAACCCCCAGGTAAAAGCGGCGGACGCCATAGGCAATCCGGACGTCGATTCTGGAGGCGCCCGAATGGCGAAATGCATTGGTGATCGCTTCCCGTCCGATTCGATAGGCTTCGTCCCGGAAGATCGGATGCAGATCGCGCACCTCGCCGTCAATGGTGACTTGCAGTGCCGGCGGGGCCGCGCCATCGGGCGCGGCGGGAAACTCATGACGCATAGCCAGCAGCGCCTCTCCCAGGTTCAGCGTGTCGCTGCGCGAATGGCGCATGCCGCGAATGGCGTTTCGCCCTTCCGTCGTAACGCTTCGCATCATCTCGAGCACCCTCGCGAGCTGGGCTCTTAAAGGCGATTCATCCGGCAGCGAATCCGCAGCCACGTCGAGGTGCATGGAAGCGCTCAGAAAGCCCTGCAGCAGCGTATCGTGCAACTCGCGCGCGATCCGCGTTCTCTCTCCAAGGCGCTCCTCAAAGCGCATGTTCATCTGGCGGGAGACCTGTCGGAGGCGGAAGTGGTACGCGGCATACAGCGCCATAATGAGCGCCGCAATGAACGCGACGCGAAAAGGCCAGGTTTGCCACCAGGGCGGCAGGAGCACGATCTCGAGGCCCGCATCATCGGGGCCCCACCCGGAATGGCTGGTGCGGCTCTCAATCAGAAAGCTGTGGCGGCCCGGCGAAAGCGTTGTGTACCGCGCCAGCCGCTGTGAATTATCCACCTCATTCCATCCGGATTCCACGCCCGTGAGCCGGTACCGATAGCGCGTGCGTTCAGGATTCAGATAGCTGAGCGCCGTAAATTCGATGGAGAACGAGTTCTGGCGGGGGTTCAGTGTGATCGTGTCGGAGAGCGATATGGATTTGCGGAGCGGAGAGCCTTCTCCGATCGCCACCGGCCTGTCGGCGATCTCAAAGCCGGTAAGGACGATTCTCGGGCGGAGCCGCTGGTCTTCCGGATGGTCGGGCACATGATCGGGACGAAGCGTTGTCAGACCCGTATCGGCGGGAAAGAAAAGCTCGCCGTCGCGGCTCTTCCATACGCCGTTGAGTCCACCGAGTATTCCGTCGGAGCGGTAATAGTTGTCAAATGTTTTCCGGTGCGGGTCGAAATGGCTGATGCCGTTATGGGTAGTGATCCACAGCGTGCCTTTCGCATCCTGCGCGATTCCGTTGACGTTACTGTTCGGCAGCCCGTCGCGGTCGGAATAAAAATCGAACGTGCCTGTTCGCCGGTCGAAATGATCCAGCCCGTTTTCCGTTCCGGCCCAGACTTCGTCATTCCGGTCCACCAGAACAGCGGCCACTGCGTCGCTGCTGAGTCCCGCGTGATCCGAGCTGCGATAGGTTCGGAACTTCCCGGAGCCGGGATCGAAACGCTGCAGACCGCCGTACCAGCTGGCCAGCCATAACGCGCCCGCGCGATCCTGGGCGATGGCCCGCAGCCTGTCCGGCGCGCCGCCCTGAGCTCTGAAGGTTTGAAAGCCGCCGCTCGCCGCGTCGAACCGGTCAAGCCCGTCATCTGTCGCCACCCACAGGACACCCGCGCCATCGACGAACAATCCATATACGGCGTCATGACTCAGGCTCTTCGGATCGGCAGGATGATGCCGGTAGATCGTCAACTCGCGCGTCCGCCGATTGAACCGGATCAGTCCGCCGCCTTTCGTGCCGAACCAGAGAAAACCCCGCGGATCCTCGGCGATCGAGCTCAGATCCACGTCTGAAACACCGAGGCCGAGAGTCTGGCGGGCACTCTCCCGGGCGCTCCTGTCGATGCGCGTTGCCACTCCAGTCGAGCCTGCCCACACGATGCCATCGCTGTCTTCAAAAGCAGCCTGCGCATCTTCTGTCAGCAGCCCGCCGTGGCTTCCTTCCATTTGCGTGATCCGGACGAACGGAAGGCGGTGGCCGGGAATGCGCACCATGACGCCTCCGGCAACACCCGCCCAGATGTTGTCTTCGTGGTCCTGAAACAGTGTGAGCACAATGTTGGCGCTCAGGCTGTCGGGGTTCGCGGGATCGTTGCGATAGCGCACTATTGCCGTTCTGTCGGGATTGATTCGGATGAGCCCGCCGCCGTTCGATCCAATCCACAGGGTTCCGGTCCGGTCCTCCAGCAGCGTCCATGCGCCTGGCTGGACGGCGCCGGGATCCAGCGCAATGAAGGTAAGCTGCGTTCCCGCGCGATCCAGCATCGCCAACCCGTCCCGGGCGGACGCGATCCACAATACGCCATTGTGGTCTTCAAGAAATCGAACTGCGGGATTTACTGAAGCCGTCATGTAACGGCGCATGGGGTTCACCAGCGGAATGCGCCGTTCGACCTTGCCCGTTGCGCGATCGAAGAGTTCGATCGATTCCGTGTTCGCGACCCAGAAAGCGCCCGCCGTGGTCTCATACGTGGCTCGGATCGTATTACTGCGGAACGTCGAACTGCCGTCCGGGTTGCCTGTGTAGCGGACGAGTTTTCCGCTGGCCGGATCGTAGCGGGTCAGCCCGCGGTTGGTCGCAAGCCACATCATTCCCGAACGGTCCTGATAAATGTCGTTCACCGGGCCCTCGAAGAGACCGGGCTTCTCTTCGAAATGAGAGAAGCTTTCAGTTTCCGGGTTGTATCGGTCGAGGTGCTCATCGGCCGCGACCCATAAAGAGCCGGATCGATCCCGGAAAAGAGCATTGATCGAGACTCCGCGGATACTGGCGGGGTTCGTTGCATCGGGCCGGAAGTCGCGGAACCGGTAACCGTCGTAGCGGCGCAGGCCGTCCGCCGTGCCGAGCCAGAGGAAACCAATACTGTCCTCCGCAATCTGTCCGATATGACTGTGGGCGCTGCGCACCGACCCGGGGCGAAAGGCCAGCGGCACAAACAGCAGATCCGTCCCTTCCTGAACCGGCAACCTCGCGCTGGAGTTTGCCGCGACCAGTTTCGCTTCGTCAGGCGCTGCCCAGAACAACAGCACAATCCCCGCAATGTGCAGCGCGCGCATACCTACCAGAGCAGTTTGAACGCAAACTGGATCTGGCGCGATGTGGTGGCGGTCGCGTCAATCAGGCCGGCGCCTGCCACCGGATGGCCCGTCGCGTCGAAGAGTTTGAGATTGTCGAGCGGGGGCAGGAAGTTGGGGCGATTGAGCGCATTGAAGAACTCCGCGCGGAACTGCGCATGCACCGTCTCCGGCAAGCCCGAAAAATAGATGGCTTTCGCCGCTGAGACGTCCAGGTTCACCAGCCCCGGACCCTCAAGAATGTTGCGTCCCGAATCACCCAGCAGATTCGCGGGCGAGGGAAAGGTAAAGCAGGAGGTGTTGATGTAATGGCTCGGATTGCCGGGGTTCACGGCGGATCCGCAACCCGGCGCGGCCACGCGATTCGGGAAGTCCTCCGGTGCTGCGCTCTTCTCCCCAAGGGCATCGCCCGCGATCAGCGGCGTGAAAGGAATGCCGTCCGATGCCCGCAGAATTCCTCCCAGTTGCCAGCCCCGCAGAAACGCGCGCGCCAGGCGGGCCCTAACGTTTCCGACCGGGATCTCCCATATCCCGGAAATCACGGCGATGCGGGGGATGTTGAAATCGGAGACGCCGCGGTCCAGCTTCAGATCGAAGAAAGGCGGGCCATTGTATGAATTCGAAAACGCATTTCCGACGAGCGTCGAGGAGCCGTCGTCGATACTCTTGCTCCAGGTGAACGCGCCCTCGATCTGCAACCCGTGGCTCATGCGTCTGCGAAGCTGCAGCTGCAGCGCGTCATAGAGGGAACTGCCCTCCCAGAAGAGCGCTCGAATCTGTCCGGCGTTCGGATTCAGAACGGTTCCGCTTCCGATCGGAGCAGGCCACTCGAATCCCTGAGCCGTTTCGGTGGGCAGCACCAGGTTCACGTCGTCGGTGCGGAAGGGATCGTGCACTCCGTGGTTGCCCACATAGCTGATCACGGCCGTTGTGTCCCTGGAGAAAGCCCTTTCCACGCTCACGTTCCACTGCAAAACGTAATTGCGGTGCGGATTCGGCTCGATATACGCCTGAGCCAGAGAAGCTGGTTTCAGCAATGAGACAGCGCCGGCCGGGAAGGTGCCCGGCGGAAGATTGCTGACCGTTCGGTTGATGTAGTAAGGGGCCACAAGAGTGGACAGCAACTCGAATTCATAGGTCAGCGGCAGCTCGTCATAGATCCCGAAGCCGGCGCGGATTGAAGTTTTGCCCGTGCCGAACGGGTCCCATGCCAGCCCGACTCGCGGCTCGAAGTTTTTGAGAGTCGGATTCGAAAAATAAGGATTGCCGAGATGCGGCTCAGCATCTGTGATTGACCGCAGTACTGACAGCTTGCCTTGCACTTCGGTCGGGACCGTTACCATCTCATAGCGCAGACCGAGATTCACGGTAAGCCTGGGAGCGACGCGCCAGTCATCCTGGATGTATCCCGCGGCGAGAGTTTGCCGCAGCCCCCGGGGCGTCAGCGACGACGCCAGACCGATGTTGAAGGTGGCCGGGCTGTCGGCAAGAAACCCGGCGAGGGAGTTGAACGTGAACTGCCCGTCCGGTTCCGACCTTGCCAGGATGTTGTTGCGCATCCTTTCCAGCGCGCCGCCGAATTTGATGGAGTGACGTCCGGCAGTGAGGAAGAAGTCGTCGTACAGCTGAAACGATGTGTAGTGGAAAAAATAGGTGCCGGCCCCGCCAAGTCCGCCGGAGAACGCGGTCAGTCCGGGCACTGTGATGCCGGGAGCATACTGGCCGGGAAGTGCTCCCAAAGACGTATCGGCAGCCGCGGGAATAAGCGCATTCGCACTTTGATTCGCGATGGCCACGTCTCTGCTGATGCCGAATCGCAGTGAATTCAGCGCCGCCGGGCCGAAGACGTGGCTCTCGGCGATCGATGCCGTCTGGGCGCGGGTATGGCTGTCGAGGAGCTGCGTTTCGAGGGCGTCGGGCGTGCTGAATTCGGCGTTATCGATGCGATAGCTGCCGAAAAGGTCATCGTGTTTCGAAAGTTGATGGTCCACGCGCGCATTCGCGAAGTCTTCATTGGTTGGCTGTTGCGCGGTGAATTTGAAAACTCCTGTATCGCCCGCGCCGAGCAGCCCGGCGTTTGGCAGAGGATAGAACGCGAAATACGGCTGGACTGCCGGGCTGACGGTCACCTTGCCGGTGGACAGATCACCCGCGCGCGCAGCCCCGGAGGGAACCGTGACGATGTCGGTCACGCCTGTCGACTGGCGAATGCCTTCGTAATTGAAGAAAAAGAACGTGCGGTCCCGCCGGATGGGGCCGCCCGCATCCGCGCCGAACTGATTCCTCCGAAACGCCGGGGGGGAATGACCGTCGAAAAAATTCCGCGCATCTAGAGCGCTGTTCCGAATGAACTCATACGCCGCGCCGTGGAACTCATTCGTGCCGGACCGGGTGATTCCGCTGATCACGCCCCCCGAGGCTTTCCCGTACATCGCGGGATAGTTTCCGGAAAGAATCGAGAACTCCTGAATCGCATCCACTCCCAGGTTGCCGCCGAGGACACTTCCCGGTCCGCCGTTAGAATAATCGTTGATACTGATTCCATCCAGCAGGTAGTTGTTCTGCTGCGGCCTTCCGCCCGACACCGCGATCTGCGTCCCATATCCGCGATTGGCTCGATTCGGACCAGTGGTGTAGGAGACAATAGCTTCGACTGGAGCAACCCCGGGATTCAGTTCTGCCAGGTCGGTCCAGCTGCGGCCGTTCAGAGGCAGTTCCTGCACCGCCCGCTGATTGACCACCTCCCCGAGTGTCGCCGAAACGTGATCGACCCCGTTCGGCTCTGCGACATCGATACTCTGATTCACGGTTCCGAGCTGGAGCGCGAAATTCAGCTCCAGCTCGGCGCTGACTGCGAGTGTCACATGCGTCGTACGGCTGGCGAACTCGCTCCGTGAAGCGGTGATTTCGTACTCCGCCGGTGGTAGATTGGGCGCGACGTAGAACCCCGCCGCGTCCGTGGAAAGCGTTCTCAGCTCCCGGGTCGCAAGCCTCGCGACGGCGATCGAAACTCCCGGAACAGGCCGCCCGGAGGGATCAGTGACAACTCCCGATATCGTTCCCCCGGTCACCTGGCCCAGCACCAGACGACCGAGAACGAGCAGCAGGAACGAACTCCAGTAGAGGCAACGGGCCATCTTTTGTCCAGACTAATGATTGCGGCAGAAAAGAGGAATCCCTGTTCCGGGGGTATTCCGTTACCACGTTTGGGTAAGTGCTGGCAGCGGTCGGCTTTTGAGTCCCACTCTCGACGCCGATCGTGCAGTTCGCGGCGGCCGTTGGAGAAGGCCGTGAGCTATACGGCCAAAATGAGTGTCCGACAATGGCCGGAAACCGCCGGCGGAGAAAGAATGCGACCGAACGAGGAAAGCGCTATGGCGGAGAGACAGGGATTCGAACTTCTCAAGGGGTAACAGAATCTGCAAGTTGCAGATTCCATGTTGCGCAAATTGCCATTATTACCAACGATGCCGCGGCGCATTGCCCGCTATTGCCCGCCAAGGGAACCTGCGATGTAATCTGGGAAATTCGGCATGGCGTTCGCGACTGGTATGCAAATGGTATGCAGACCGGCGGTCTGGAATTGAATATCACGTTCCGCCCCTCTGTTCCCGCCCCCGGGGAACCGTGCCTGTGCGGCGGTACCGCTGTAATTTCGGCCGGATTGCGCCACTCAGTCTTTCTGAATCATCACCTCAGTCGACTTGACCACCACTTTTACCGAATCGCCGATCTTCAATCCAAGCTCTTCGGCACTCTTACGCGCGATAACGCTTTCGACAAGCTGGCTACCGACCTTCACGACAACCAGCGCGACAACGTCGTCATACTTAATCTGCCGGATGATGCCGGGCAGTTGATTCCTGGCGGAAAGAGCCATTCGATGATTGTACCTTTCTATTGCAAAAGCTACCCTGGAGGGTTAAGGGTCGGACTGTGATCCGGCAAAATCAGGAGTGCCCAAGCTCCGTTGTTGCCGTGATCGTTTCAGGTGCATCCGGCCCAGCAACGATCCGACAACACTCCGCTATTTCGGCCTGCACGGCGATCGCGCGTTCCATCTCAGATTGTTCGATCAGCAGATCTCTCAAGGTGCTGAGCGCTGAAATTCTCTTCGCATGCGCGCGTCCAACCGAATGCACAAGATCCCGGGCTACCCGCTCCAGAAGCGAAACCGCCGTTCGCTGCTGACCCACGCCCCGCAGCACCTCCGCTATGTGTGCCGCGAGGGAGAGCGTCTGAATATGACGCGGACCGAACAAGCCGTCGTAAGAACACAACGTCGCGATCATTGCCGGCAGTTCTGCAGCCTGCGCCGTGGCCTCAATATCTTCCAGACTGCAGCCCAACTGTGGCGGATGATCGATGTTGGCTATAGAACGATAGAGCATAGCGTTTGTAAGACACGAGGAGATATTGGTTTTCTATTTCTTCAATCGAACGATTTCGAGCGCTTCCAGCATGCGCACGAAGCGCACGTGCTCGCTGTCTTTCGTGCAGACAAGCCGGAATGCGCCTTGATAGCCGAACAGTGGCTTACCGTCTCGTTTATCCGCCACAATGATTGGCGCGTCGCCAAATGCGGCGTCCAGTTCTCCGAACGCGAACAGCACCTCGTATCCATCATGCGCTCTGGCGAGCACGTAACTCGCAAGGGCCTTACCACGAAGCTGGTTACCGAAGGGAGCCCCTGCCCGAATGAGAATGTCGCGTAACGGAACACCCTCGTATTGGACTGGGGTTCCATCCTGCTCCGGGATATCCGCCGTGACTCGCTGCATCAGCGCCAGGTCTTCCGCCTGGAGCGTCAGCGGAGCAGGGATGTCGCCGCATACCGCGAGCGTGGCCGTGGCGGATCGAGGTTGGGTGGGCCTGGCGAACAGGAAGCGGGCCCAGACCGGAGCCAGCATCGAAAGCTTTAGAAATGAGCGGCGTTGAAACATAGACATCTCTCCCCTTGCAGGCATTCGTTGTCTTTTAAACAGGACAACGTAATTTATCGTGGACGCGAGACGCAAGCGGAATGCCATTTCCATCGCGCTGATCGCTATAGACTTATTGGCTGCGCGGTGCGGATTGTCTGTTTCCCGACAGGTCGCGATCCGTTCAAACTGCCTGAAGTCTCGGCCTGACTTCCTCTGCGAGCAATCGCAGGGACCGTCTCAGTTCCGGCAGAGGGAGGAATCCGAAGAAGGCGCTCAACGCATTCAGATAATTCATTCCCCAGGCGCGACGCATCTCCTCAATCTTTGCGGTGCAGGTTTCAGGCCCGCCCGCAATCACCATTTCGCGATAGAACGTTTCGGGCTCGAGGTCGTGCTCTGTCAACACCGCCGCCCGATTCGCGAGCCCAACGGATTTCATGCGAGCCGTGAGCCTCAGAATGACAGGCCACAGTTCCCGGCGTGCGCTCCTGTCCGTCTCGCTGACATAAACGAATCGTCCAACGGGAACTTTCCCCGGATCTCCGCCCGCATCTTTGAAAGATTGAAGTAACCGCTGGACGTTGCCGGCGTTAGTAATTCCGTGGCAGATCAGAGAATAGCCACTGCGCGCGGTCCACTCCACAGTCGCGGGAGTGTGCGTTCCAACGAATATGGGCGGGTGCGGACGCTGGACTGGTTTCGGTTCGACGGACTCCATGGTGCCGCCAAAATCCATCGGCCCTTTCCACGCCTTCAAAACCGTCTCCAGTGTGTCGTCGAACCGCTTATCCATTTCGTCCCTCGAAATTCCGTATGCCGCCATAAAGCGGCCGTTCCCGCCGCGCGAAATTCCGAGGTCGACCCGTCCGCCGGACAGAACATCCAGGGTTGCGATGTCTTCCGCCAGACGAATGGGATGATGCAGCGGCAGCAGCAATACCGAGAAACCTACGCGAAGGGTTCGTGTGCGTGCAAGAATTGCCGAGGCCAGGATGAGTGGCGACAGGCATCGCCGCCCCTCCGCTTCGAGATTGCTGCCGTGCAGATGCTCTTCGTTAAGCCAGATTGCATCAAATCCCAAGCGCTCGGCATCCTGGGCAAGTTGCACGATCTCATCCGACGATACGGACTCAAAACCACCCCCGCAGCCCGACAGGCCAATATGAAACCGATCTATCACGGACCCTTCACGACAAGAATTCTCGAGGGATCAAGCCGGACGTGCCACGGCTGGGTCTTTCGCGACAATCGGTCCCACTCGACCCGTGAGACCTCCGCTTCGAGATGAGGGTGATCGCCAGGGCCGGGCACCGCGTGAAGCCGAAGGTACGCTGTGACCTCAAAAGGGGACTCTGTGGCACCCGTGAGCCAACATCGAAACGTGTTCGTGTTCTCATCGATTTCGGACTCGACGAACTCCAAATCGTGGGCGCGGATCCCGGCATAAGAATTCGTCCCCGAAACCGGGGAGGCGGTGTTTAGCGTACAGTTCCAGTCGTCAATCCTGAGTCGCTTCTCACTCACGACCGCGGCGCGAACGAGGTTCTTACAGCCTGTCAGTTGCGCTGTAATCAGGGTCTTTGGATGCTCGAAAAGATCGCGTTTCGGCCCGCTTCCAACCATCGCGCCATTAGAAAGCACCACCAGATCCTCACACAAACGAAATGCCTCGTTCAGATCGTGACCCACGAATATGACAGCACCTCGGTATCGACAGAGAACGGCCCTAAGTTGCTCTTCCAATTGGCGTCGCAGGTGGGGATCGAGCGCTGAAAACGGTTCATCGAGCAACAGGGCATCCGGCTCCATCGCGAGTGCGCGCGCCAATGCTACGCGCTGCTGCTGTCCACCGGAGAGTTCGCCAGGGTATCTGTCCAGCAGCGGTTCTACGTGAGCGACCGTGGCCCAGTAAGACACGCGGCGGTGCTGCTCCGCGCGAGAGCAGCGACCGAGGCCGAAGGCGATGTTAGCGAACACTGTCATGTGCGGGAAGAGCGCGTAATCCTGAAAGACAACTCCGACCCGCCGTTCCGAAGCTCGCAGACAGATGTCTTCTCCGTCGAAGAGCACCCGATCATTCAATACAATTCGGCCGCGATCGGGTCGGTCGAGCCCGGCAATGCAACGGAGGGTCATACTCTTGCCGGACCCTGACGACCCCAACAATCCCAATGGACCCTGGCGTGTTGCAAACGCGCTGCGAAGGTTAAAGCCATCGGTAATCTTCTCGATGTTTATTTCCAGCCGCCCGGAAATCTGGCGATCGGTACTCGATGAGGCGGCGGTCGAGAACGGGATCGGTATCGAACCGGAATCGCTTCCGGCGGCGGATCGCGGCGCAGTCCGGCGTAACGAAGTTCGATACGAGGTCCAGTAATTCAACGCCGCGATTGTTGCGAAGGAGACCGCGACGATCAGGGAGACCCAGACCACCGCACCTTTCATGTCACCGCCCTCGGCAGCGAAAAAGATTGCCAGCGGCATGGTTTGAGTTCGTCCGGGGATGTTCCCGGCCAGCATCATGGTAGCCCCGAATTCACCAAGGGCGCGGGCAAACGCCAGGAAGGTGCCAGCCATGACACCGGGCCAGGCCAGCGGCAATAACACTCGCCGGAATACATGCCATTCGCTGGCTCCCAGGGTCCGCGCCGCACCAAGCAGATTTGGCCCAACCTGTTCGAACGCGCCGAGCACTGTTCGATACATGAGCGGGAACGCCACCACTGTCGCCGCGATCACGGTAGCCGGCCAAGAGAACGCGATCGTAATTCCTATGCGCTCCAGAACTTGTCCTATGAAGCTTCGCCGGCCGAAAACGAGCAGGAGAAAGAACCCAATCACTGTCGGAGGCAGGACCATAGGGAGAGCCAGCAGACCATCGATAAGCCCGCGCCAGGGACCGCGATATCGGCTCATGATGTGGGCAGCCCCGATACCGAGCAAAAAGGTCAGTCCGGTTGCGGCCGCCGAGGTTTTGATGGATATCCACAGTGGCGAGAAATCAAATGGATTCACGGTCCAACCATTGTGAACCCGTAGCGGAGAAAGGTGTCGCGAGCCCGCGCCGTAGCCAGAAATTCCAAAAATTGCTTCGCTTCACTCAGTCCCGCGCGTTGCCTCACCACTGCTACGGGATAGACAACCGGGGCGTGAGTGTTCTCCGCCGCAGTTTCCACTACGTCAACTTTCGTTGAATTCTTCGCATCCGTCGTATACACGATACCGGCATCTGCGTCCCCGGTTTCCACGTACGTCAGTATCTGACGCACATCTTTGGCCAGAACAAGCTTCGCTTGTACGCTCTTCCAGAGGCCAAGAGTCGTCAGCACTTGCTTGCCATAGTCGCCGGCCGGAACGCTCCCCGGATCTCCCAGCGCAATCAACTTCACCTCGGCGTTAGCCAGGGCGGCGAAATTAATTCGGCGGGGCCGGTTCTTTGGTGCAATGAGAACAACGCGGTTCCGCAGCAAGTCGCGTCGTGTGCCTGGCTCGAGAAGCCCTTCGGACTCGAGAACGTCCATCGGCTTTCCCGCAGCGGAAAAGTAGACATTCGCAGGAGCTCCATGCTCGATCTGTTGCGCAAGCATTCCGGAACTGCCGAAGTTCAAAGTTACCCGTACTTCCTGGTGCGCCTTCTCGAATGCAGGCACGATGTCTTCCATCGCGTTCTGCAGACTGGTAGCGGCTGACACAGTGATCTCAGTTTGCCTGGTCGCCGCCGCGATATTGCAACTTGCTGTTTCGATCGAACTGAGGGCCAGAACGAACAGGACCAACCAGATTGTTTTGTCTTTCATTTGAGTGACCTCACACATTGGAGCCCCGCGCCAGCTCCGCGATCACAGGCCAGCCTACACTCCCGCTCGGGTCCAGGCGCGATAACTCGTCAAGGACCCGGCATGCTTCTTCATTTTCTCCGCGGCGCAGGCGAATGAAGGCCAGCGCCTTCAGGGTATAGATCGCGAAACGCCCAGGGCAAGCGAGACCAGCGGGCGTCGGTGGCCAGTCAGTAAAATCCCCGGTCCAGCCTGCCTGGCTTGCGGCTTCTCTCAACCCGGCTTCGGCAATCGTGAGAGCCTGGTCCAGGTTCCCCTGGTAAGTGTGAATCTTATAGAGGCAGTAGTAGACAGGCAGCTGCTGCGGTGCCAGCAGCATTGCCTCCCGAAACAGCGAATCGGCTAAAGAACGATCGTGGCGATAGGCGACGACTCCGCGCTGCAGCAGATCGTTTATCGACTCCGTCAGTTCGCCGAAGTCAATGAATTCCGCGTCGGGAAGTGGCTCAGCCCTGTGCCGCATTTTGTGTCAGAACCGGTGCAGCGGACAACATGAGCCTCGTCAGAGTCACCGGGTAGCCCGGAGTGGTGGAAACCTCGCTCAACTTCACGTCCGTATTTCCGGGCCCGGCTGATAAGTCCGCGACCGGCGTTCCGTCCGCCGTGAACGCGCGGGCAAAGCCGGGCGTTCCTGTGCCTGTTGCAGGCACTGGATTGACCGCAAATACCGGACCTGAACTGCCATCCGAGACGCCAGGAACAAATGCCGGCGTTGCGAAAGTGAAGGTGGCGAGGACTCCGCTGCGATCCACTTTCCGGTCCGGGCTTACAGGGCGCGAAACGGAGTAGATTACCAGGGTGCCTCCGTCCAACGCTCCCCTGATCTCCTCCAAACCGCTGTTCGCGAAACGCTCTGCAACTTTCATTCAAACCCTCCTCGTGTATTGCCAACTCGGATACGATATTCCGCCACGCTCTTTCGCGTCCGTGTCGAGTTCTTCCGATTCATGCACGCAAGGATGCTCAATGCCCGAACTCCAGAAAATACTGATAAGGCAAGAAGGTCTCCTTACGGCTCAGCCGGAAGCCTGCCTTACCGAACTCGGAAATCACAGTCTCTTCGTCTAACTTCATCGATTCAGGCGGCCCCAGAGGCATCTCTCCCCTGGAAAAGTCGACCACCACAATTCGCCCGCCGGGTCTCAGGACCTTCGCCAGGTGTTGAAAGTAAGACACCCTGTCGTTCAGGTGGTGCAGAACATCGCAGAAAACAATCAGGTCTACAGAAGACGGCGCCAGCTTTGGGTCGTTTGGCTGTGCAAGTACCGTCACAAGATTCGGCGGCGCCGACTTCGCCGTGATACCGAGAAGTCCCTCGTCGATGTCGACAGCGTAAACCTTCGCCACATGCAGCGCCATGCGCCGCGCAAAGTAGCCGGTGCCGGATCCGATATCGGCCACCACGTCGGTCGGCTTCAGCTTAAGCGCCATGATGACTTCATGAGGCTTCTGCCACTCATCTCTGCCGGGGTCTTCAAGGACAGTAGCATACTCATCCGTCGATTGCGGCGGGTGATGATGCTGATTGGCGGTCTGGGCAAGCGCGTGAACGGCAAGACACAAAACGATCAGCGCGCGGGAAAAACCTGTTTTGGCAGTCATGCGATTTGTTCCATCACTCGTTCTGCAGTGAATGCGCGTACACTGGTTTCGAGCTCAGCCACCCGGCGCCGGAGATCGTCAAGCGCCTGGCCTTCGGGATCGGGCAGCTTTCCATGTTCCAGGATGCCGTTCCTGCTGTGGGTGCGAACCACACGCCCCGGCACTCCGACCACAGTCGAATAATCCGGTACCGGATGCACAACCTCCGAGCCCGCACCTATCTTCACGTCGTTCCCGATCCGAATATTCCCGAGTATCTTCGCGCCGCTTCCGACCACCACGCGGTTGCCCAGAGTCGGATGGCGTTTGCCCAATTCGTTGCCTGTGCCGCCGAGCGTGACGCCCTGATAAAGGAGCACGTCGTCGCCGATCTCGGCGGTTTCTCCGATCACCACCCCCATCCCGTGATCGATAAAGAAACGGCGTCCGATGACTGCGGCGGGATGGATCTCGATTCCAGTGAAAAATCTGCCGATCTGGGAAACGATCCGCGGTACAACCGGTATTCGCCGGCGATGAAGCCAGTGGGCAAGCCTGTGCGCGAGGATGGCGTGAAGGCCCGGATAGCAAAGGAGAATCTCAACAACGCTCCTCGCCGCGGGATCTTCGCGGAAAATGGTATCGATCTGTTCCCGAACCGCTCTCAGCACTGATGCTCATCCTAGCCGAATTTGAACAGCACGCCGAAACCGCCGCGCGGGTAACTCCACTCGATCTCACCGGTCGGCGCGCAAACCACCCGGCATGTGCCGCATTCGAGGCATCCGTCAACAGCTATCTCAACCTGGCCCTTATCGTTCAGGCTGTAGCAGCCAGCGGGACAAGTGTGAGTCAGCGACAAAAGCGCCCTGGACGGTTTGTTATGCGGCTTGACTTTGATATGTGGGTGCCCGGCATCCACCAGATAGCGGTTCGTGTAGAGTTTGCCCTCCACTTTTGCCGGAGGTGCGGTCACAGGTGCGTGTAAAGTTTCCACTGTTGTCATCGCCAGGCCCTCGCAAACCTGAATGCATCGCCGATCAGCCCCGAGAGCGACCGGCCCTTTCGAAAAGAAGCCAGAATTTCTTTTTCTTTGGTACGCTTGTCTGTTCCGTCCACACGGAACCAGTTCTGCGCGGCCTGCCCGAGCAATCGCGGATAGACACCCAGAATGGTTTCACTATTTTTGTGAATGAATCCCGGAATGTCCTTGTACTTCTTCAGATCCTTCATTACATAAGACTCGTCGAGCGCCCGCTTATAAGCCGCAAGGTTCTCTTTGCTGAACTCTTCCCGCCGCTTATGCAGCCGCGTGATGATCTGGCCGGCGAGAAGTCCCGTTGTCATCGCCATATTGGAGCCTTCCCGATGCACCGAATTGACAAACTGCCCGGCATCGCCGACGATGACCCAGCCGTCGCCATACACCTCCGGAATGGCTTTGTAACCACCCTCGGGAATCAAATGCGCTGAGTATTCCTTGACCTCAGACCCGGCCAGCAGCGGCTTGACACTCGGGTGGTTCTTAAACGCGTCGAGCATTCCATACGGTGTGGCTCCGGTACGCGCAAAATCGGAGACCAGCGAGCCGATGCCGATCGAAAGCGATTCTTTGTTCGTGTATATGAAACCCAGCCCGGAGACTCCGGCGCTGACCGTGCCCATCGCTTCAATGACCACGCCCTCGTCGCCTTTCAGGTTGAAGCGGCTCTCGACTACTTCCTGCGGCAGGAAGTGCATTTCCTTGACTGCAAGCGCCGCCTGATTCGGCTTGAGTTCCGGACGCAACCCCGCTGTCTGGCCGACGAGGCCGTTGACGCCTTCGCCCAGCACGACCACATCCGCCATCAGGTTGCCGTCGACGCGGTCCGTTCTGCACTCCGATCACCTTCCCCTGTGAATTCCGAATCAGGTCCGTGACCGTGGTTTCGCAAAGAACGATCGCCCCCGCGTCTCGTACACGCTGGCTGAACCACTTATCGAACTGCGCGCGAATGATGGTATAGCGATTCGGCTTCTCTTCGTTGAAGTCCTCGGAGCGATAGTTCATTCCCACGTAGGACGTCTCATCCAGCATCCACATGCGCTGTTCAATGATGTGGCGTTCGAGAGGCGCGTCGTCGCGGAAATCCGGAATCACTTTTTCGAGCGCGTCGGAATAGAGAATCGCGCCCTGGACGTTCTTAGAGCCTGGATATTCTCCACGCTCGAGCTGCAGAACGTTGAGACCGGCCATTGCCATCGTGTAGGCAGCCGCGTTGCCCGAGGGCCCGGCGCCCACAACGATCGCGTCAAATTTCTCGCTCATAGTCGCTCCCCTTTCCAGATGAAAATGCGCAAGACGGACTTACGCCTTTGCGCTTTCAGCTCGTCACGCAATTTAGCGCCAGACGCCGACGGAATGTCTCTGTCAACACCGGCAGAAGCTCCACCGCATCGGCCACGATTCCGATATGGGCAAAGTCGAAGATAGGCGCATTGGGATCGGAATTGATCGCGACGATCAGGTCCGCATCTTCCACGCCCACCCGATGCTGAATCGCGCCGGAAATACCCGCGGCGATGTAGAGCTTCGGGCGGATGGTCTTGCCGGTCTGGCCAATCTGCCGATCGGCGGTGATCCAGCCTTTCTGAGCCAGCGGTCGCGACCCGCCATACTCGCCGCCCAGAACCTCGGCCAGCTTTTTGACAAGCTGGAAATTTTCGATGGATTTCAGCCCCAACCCGCCAGCGACTACAATGTCTGCAAACGCAAGCTGCGCCTTCTGAGAGTCGCGGTCGGGGATGAACTGAAGCACCTTCGTGACAAAGTCGTCCTCAATCAGGCGGAGCGGATGTTCCACGAGGCGCCCCAGGCGGCCCGGCTGCCGGTCCGGCATCGGCATCACGCGCGGCCGTACAGTCGCCATTTGCGGTCTGTAGTTCAGCGTGTGGATGGTGCACAGCAGGGACCCGCCGAAAGTAGGACGAGTTGCTGCAAGCGAGCGCTCATCGTCAATCGCAAGCGCGGTAGTGTCCGCAGTCAGGCCCGTCAGCAGAGTCGTCGCGACCGAACCGGCGAGATCGCGGCCGAGCGTTGTCGCTCCCAGCAAAAGGATCTCCGGCTTGTAAGCGTTCACAACTTCGGTCATCGCTCGGGTGAATGGCTCGTTGCGATAGTGTGCCAGTACCGGGTCCGCAACCAGGTAAACAACATCGGCGCCGAACTCAAAGCACTCGGCGGAAGCGCGCAACAGGTCGTCTCCAGGCGCGCCCATCAGGACCCCCGCCAGATCGACCTTCAGCTTATCGGCGAGTTTGCGGCCTTCTCCCAGCAGTTCGAGCGACACCCCATGGATCTGGCCATGCTCGTATTCAATGAAAACCCAGACGTGCCGGTAAGCCTTGAGATGCTCCGGCAGCTCCTTCTTCATCGCCGCGCGACCGCCTGCCGGCCGCGGCGCTGGTTGAGGTGTAGTGCTCATCAGTAGCCCTCCGCGCGCTGCAGAAGATCGGCCTCAATTCCAGGACGCCGCGCGAAAATGGCCTGCATCGCGTCGCTTGCCATCTCCTCCCACGACCGGTCCGTCACGGCAATCTGGTGCGCTTTCTCCGACCGCGCCGGAGGCGCAAACACCTTCTTCACCACAGTGGGCGAGCCGCGGAGACCGCATTGCGAGAGTTCGGGAATCCCCGCGTCTTCGGCGCTCCATTTGACGATCTCCGCGCGCGCCGCCCGCAGTGCGTCGGCCATGGTGCCGCGCCTGATCTCGTTGCTGTCTTCGAGCATCGTGATCAGCACCGGCAGCCTGGTAGCAAGCACCTGTACAGCCGCCTTCAGCGCGGCGCTCCACGGTGATCGCGCGCGCCTTTAAATCGAAAGATGCGATCCTCGCGACATAGGTCAGCTGATTGAGGTTCGAGCCGCTTCGCGATGCCCGGCCCGACCTGCGCTGTGTCGCCATCGATGGTCTGCTTGCCGGTGAACACAACATCCGGCGGCGCCCACGTCTCGCTGACTTTACGAATGGCGCAGGCCAGTGCGTAGGTGGTTGCGAGCGTATCCGACCCGGCGAAGTGGCGGTCCGTCAGCAGGACGGCGCGATCGGCGCCGTATGCGAGCGCCTTGCGCAGGCTGTCCTCCGCCATAGGCGGCCCCATAGTCAGCACCGTTACTTTTCCGCCAACCTTGTCGCGCAGACGCAGGGCTTCTTCAAGCGCAAACAGATCGTAGGGATTGATGATGGACGGGACGCCCTGGCGCATGATCGTGTTCGTCACGGGATGGACCCGAATCTGCGCGCTGTCCGGTACTTGTTTGATGCAGACGACAATATGCATGGCGTGTACCTGTTAAGTCTGTCCACCCGGCGCGTGTTCAACTGGCGCGATGGTTGAAATCTGAACCAGAGGCGCCGAAGGTCCCTCCACCGCTTCTTTGAGCACTTTGAACACGCGCTGTTCAAGCGGAGTGGATTCGACGAAATCGTTATAAGCGCGCTCGAGATGCGCCCGGCAAAGCGTGCGTGCGGTTGCTTCATCAGCGCTGGCCAGCGTACTCCTGTTCTTGCGCAGGTATTCGCCCATCCGCTTCAGGATGTGCAGCCGCGCCACGTTGAGCACCGCCGGATCGTAAGGAATATCGAGGAAGCCGAAGAAATCTTCCGCTGTCGAGAGGGCTCTGAGTTCGTCGAACACGTTCATGACTTTCCTCTTCCTAATTCGGTCTTCCGCTGCATCCGGAACAAGCTGACATCGGCATGGAACTGACGCAGCTCCACCGGACTGACCGCGCGCTTCGTATTCGTCGCATGTGCGCGCACCTGATGCGAGAATGAGCCCGGTGCTCTCCGGATCCGCCGTCAGGCCAAGATCCTGGAGCGCATTCGCCACCGACGCCGTCCCCGAGTGCTTGCCGAGAACGAACTTTCGCTTACGGCCGAACCGGCGCGGGTCGACCGCTTCGTAAGTTTCCGGATTCTTGAGCAGCGCGCTGACATGGATGCCGGATTCGTGCGTGAAGGCTGCGTCGCCAACGATAGGTTTCGCCGCATCGATCGGCCGCCGCGCCGCTGACGCCACCATGTCCGCCAGCGCCGGCAGACGCGAAAGATCGACGCCGGTCTTACGGTGAATAGATGACCGCCAGCGCCGCGACCACTTCTTCCAGCGCCGCATTCCCGGCACGTTCTCCCAAACCCAGAACGCAGACGCTGGCGTGCGTTGCCCCACCTTGGATCGCGGCCAGCGTATTGGCCGTGGCGAGCCCGAGGTCGTCATGGCCGTGAAATTCGAGATCCATATCCGTCTCCGCCCACAGCATGCGGAAGATGTCGTGAGTTCGGAAAGGATCGAGTATGCCCAGCGTATCGGCAAAGCGGAACTTCGTGGCGCCGGCCTCTTCGGCCGCCAGCATCGCGCCGCATACGAAATTCATGTCGGCGCGGCTGGCGTCTTCTCCGCCCATGGAAACCTGCAGACCCCGGTCAAGCGCGTACGGAATCACGTCCTGAATGCGGCGGATCACGTCCTCGCGGTCGCTCGAGAACTTGACGCGAATCTGAAGATCCGAAAGCGGAACGGAAAGATTGACGTGCTTCAGGCCAGTGCGTACCGCCGCGTCGACGTCCGCCCGAGTCATGCGGCACCACGCGATCGCTTTGGCGCGCTTCAATGCCTGGCCCGTGGCGGCAATCGCTTCGATTTCGGCGTCGCCCATCGCCGGCGTGCCGGCTTCAATTTCATCGATGCCCGGCCTGCTCCAGAGCCAGCGCAATCCTGACTTTTTCTTCCAGGGCGAAGGCCACGCCGGGCGCCTGTTCGCCATCCCGCAGCGTCGAATCGTTGATGATGACGGGAATCGGATCTTCGTTCATGCGCAACTCCGTTCACGCGCACTTCATTCATGCGCAGCTCCTTGGCAGTTCGTCCGTCGCTGGAACCGGTCCCCGAAGTTTGTCGACGATGGCGGGACATGGCTTCCACGACTCGATCCACTTCCGCGGTCGTATTCTCGCGAGAGAGCGAGAAGCGGACCGCGCCGTGCGCCGAGGTCAATGGCACCTTCATGGCGCGCAGTACATGCGAGGGCTCCATCGAGCCCGATGCGCAGGCCGAGCCCGATGAAGCCGCAATACCCTGCTGGTTCAGAAGAAGAAGAATGGAGTCGCTTTCCAGATGTTCAAAGGCGATGTTCAGCGTGTTGGGAACTCTGTCATCCCGATCTCCGACGACCGATCGCGTCGTCGATCCGCTCCAGCAAACGCCGCTCGAGACGCGTCGCGCAAGACCCGCAGGCGAGGCATGTCGCGCTGCAGCGACTCCCGCGCCAGTTCCGCCGCCTTCCCGAAACCGACGATCGCCGGAACATTTTCGGTGCCCGCGCGCCTCCCGCGCTCCTGGCGTCCGCCGCGGATGAACGGCTGCAGCCGCACACCCTTGCGCACGTAGAGCGCGCCGATCCCCTTTCGGCCCATGCAGCTTGTGCGCGGAGAGCGACATCATGTCGATCTGCGTCTCCTTCACATTGATCGGAACTTTGCCCGCGGCCTGCACGGCGTCGGTGTGGAAAAGCGCGCCGGCTTCGATGCGCGAGCGCCGCGAATTCTCCACGGGGAAGAGAACGCCCGTCTCATTGTTCGCCCACATCAGCGAAACGCACGCCGTCGCTCGGGCTGAGCGCGCGGTAATACGCTTCCATGTCGAGGCGCCCATGCGCGTCCACGGGAACGCGATGAATCTTCGCTCGACCGCGTTTTCTCAAGATGCTCGCAAAGCGCCAGAATCGCCGGATGCTCGACCTGCGAGGTGATCACTTCGTCGCGGCCCGCCTGGGTTTCGAGCGCCGAGAGCATGCGCGGTGTTGTCCGACTCGGTGCCACCGGAAGTGAAGACGATTTCCTGATCGGACGCGGCGCCGATCAGTTCCTGAACCTGACGGCGCGCGTTGCGGAGTGCCTCGGCCAGCTTCTTCTCCAAAGTCGTGCTTGGAGGAGGCGTTCCCGAAGTGCTCCGTGAAGAACGGCAGCATCGCTTCGACGACTCTTGGATCGACTCTCGTCGTCGCGTTGTTGTCGAGATAGATGCGCGCTCTTCACGAATCCTCGCAGATGCATAATTAGCAAACAGCGTGCCAATTGCAAAATATTGATTTCTCTGGAATTGTTACCGCTCTACGAGGAGAATGTCAGCTTTGCTACGCGTCGCATCCCGTTCACAAACGGATGTTGACGAAGCGGGCTCGATGAGTCTTCCATACCCAGAAACAGTTTGGCTGCGGGGGACATTCGATCTTTCGACCACGGCGGATCGAACGTCAACTCCATGCGCACGTCAGTGACGCCGGCAATCGCGCGCACTGCCCGTTCCACTTCTCCGGGGAGCGAGCCGGCGACCGGACAATTCGGCGCGGTCAGCGTCATGCGGATCGACACAACTCCGTCAGGATCGGCATCCATCGCTGTAGATGAGCCCGAGTTCGTAGACGCTCACTGGCATTTCGGGATCGCGGACGGTCTTGCAGCGCGGCGATCACCTGGTCTCGCAAGCTCATTCGGTAGTGACCAGTTCGCACGTGGTCGCCAGCGCCGACCTTAGCGTGTGCCATGCCAACGTGGCGCACTTCACGCGCGCCGGATAATCGCGCACGCCGCAGAAAACCACCAGTTTCCCCAGATCGCGGCGCACCGGTGTGTCCGTGGTGAGAAGCTCATGGAAGGTATCGAGCAGGCGTAAGGCTTCGTCGCGCGTTTTCCCCTTCAGATTCTCCGTCATCAAAGAAGCCGCCGCGGTCGAGATCGCGCAGCCCGAACCTTCAAAGCTCGCGTCCGTGACCCTTTCTTCTTCCATCTTCAGATACAGGCGAAGCTTGTCGCCACACAGAGGGTTGTGACCGTCGGCTCTGAGATTGGCGTCTTCCATCGCGCGGCAGTTGCGTGGTCTCTTACTGTGGTCGATGATGATTTCCTGGTACAGATCGTCAAACATCAGGCAAACATCTCCTTAACTTTTCTGAGACCGGCCGCCAGGCGATCGAGCTCCTCAGGTGTGTTATAGAAAGCAAGCGAGGCGCGCGTCGTGGCGGGAATCTGAAACCGGTCCATCACCGGCTGGGCACAGTGATGGCCGGTACGCACAGCGATGCCCATACGGTCGAGCACAGTGCCGATATCGTGCGGATGAATGTCTTCGATCACAAAAGACAGCACCGAAGCTTTCTCTCGCGCCGTACCGATAATTCGCGCACCGGGAATCTCCTGCAGCAGCTCGGTTCCGTAGAGCAGCAGTTCGTGCTCCTAGGCCGCGATGTTATCGACGCCGACCTTGGAAACATAATCGAAGGCGGCTCCAAGCCCGATGCCGCCGGCGATATTCGGCGTGCCGGCTTCAAACTTATAAGGCAAGTCATTATAAGTGGCCTTTTCCATGGTGACCGTGCGGATCATGTCGCCGCCACCCTGGTAAGGCGGCATGGCGTTCAGCAGCTTTGCTTTCCCGTAGAGAATTCCAATGCCCGTGGGGCCGAAGATCTTATGGCCCGAGAATGTGTAGAAGTCGGCGTCGAGCGCCTGTCACGTCCACTTCCATATGCGGCACGGCCTGGGCGCCGTCGATCAGTACAATAGCTCCCGCCGCATGCGCCATGTCGACGATCTGCCCGACAGGATTGATGGTGCCCAGTGCGTTCGAGACGTGTGACACCGCGACCATTCTGGTGCGGGGATTCAGAAGCCTTTCGTATTCTTCGAGGATCAGGTCGCCGCGGTCGTCGATCGGAATGAAACGCAGCGTCGCGCCTTTTTCTTCGCAGAGCATCTGCCAGGGCACGATGTTCGAATGGTGCTCCAGTGCGGAGATGATGATCTCGTCTCCGGCTATGCACGTTCCTGCGTCCCCAGGAGTTGGCCACCAGATTAATGCCTTCAGTGGTGCCGCGAACGAAGATGAGTTCGTCCGTACTGGCAGAGTTCAGATAGCGCATCGCCTTCGTGCGGGTTTCCTCGTAAGCGGCCGTGGAGCGTTGGCTCAGCTCATGAACGCCACGGTGAATATTGGCGCAATCGACTTCATGAAACCTGCGGATCGCATCGATCACCGCGAAGGGTTTCTGCGCCGTGGCTGCGCTGTCGAGATAGACAAGCGGATGGCCGTGGACGGTCTGCTTCAAGACCGGGAAATCCTCCCGGATGCGCATCACATCGAAGCTGGCGGACACAGGGCTACTCGTGGCCGGCATAGAGCTTCTCAAAGATAATCCGCCCGAGCGCATTTCGCAGAGATGGCACTTTCACGCGGTCAATCACATCTTGCGCGAAGGCGTAAGTCAGTATGCGCTGCGCTTCGTCCTGATCGATCCCGCGGGATTGCAGATAAAAGGCCGCTTCGGGATCCAGCTGGCCGATGGTCGCGCCGTGAGTGCATCGGACGTCGTCGGCAAGAATCTGCAGTTCCGGTTTGGTGTTCATAACGGCGTCGTCGGAAAGAATCAGGTTCTTGTTGGTCTGCTTCGCATCGGTCTTCTGTGCGTCCTTACGGACCAGAATCCTCCCGTTGAACGCGGCGGTGGCCTTGCCGTCGAGAATACCCTTATACAGTTCGTGACTGGACGCGTTCGGAAAGGCATGGTCTACAGTAAGTTGATTGTCGACATGCTGTGAGCCTTTGACGAGGTAAAGGCCGTTGAGCGTGGCCTCCGAACCTTCCGCCAGCCGCACGCTTGAATTGTTCCGCACAAGCGAACCGCCCAGCGAGATGGATGTCGTCGAATAGCGCGCGTCGCGCTCCAGTTCGGCGTGGAGAGTGGCGACGTGGAATGCGCCGAGTGACTCCTGCTGGACTTTGTAGTGATCCACCGTCGCCCCGGCACCCACGACAATTTCCGTGACCGGGTTGTTGAAGTAATCGCCCGTTCCCAGATAAGTTTCGACAACGGTGCACCTGGCGTTCTCGTCAACCACGATCAGCGTGCGGGGATGCGACGCCACCGGCTCCGCGCCAGGGACCGTGAGGTACACAAGGTGCAGCGGCCCCTCGATAATCGCGTTACGCGCGATCCGCACGCTCGCGGCATCCGTAAAGCGTGCCGTGTTCAATGCGACAAACGCGTTTGTCTGGAAACCTGCATATCTCCCGAGATATTCACTGGCTTCCTCGGTTACTGTGCCCGCGCCCACGCCGGCGGGCAGAACGGCAACAGGCATCTGCAGCCAGCCGTTCACGAAGACCACGCGAGTGCCGCGGGTGAACGGTGGTAGCGCTTGCGGATCCGCCGTTGCCACCGGCGCAGGCGCAAAGTTTGTGCGTGCGATAGGTGCGACGTTCGTATAACGCCAGTCCTCCAGCCGGGTCGTCGGGAAGCCAAGCGCGGAAAAGCGTTGAAACGCGGATTCGCGCAGTTGGTCCAACCAGTCGGTTCGTTCGGCGACGGCCGTCATACGCTCACGGCCGCCTCTTCGGCATCGTAGATTCCGAGACCGGCATAGCCATTTCGCTCCAGCTCATGCGCAAGTTCCTTGCCACCCGACTTCACGATCCGGCCCTCGGCCAGCACATGCACATAATCGGGAACGATGTAGTCGAGCAGCCTTTGATAGTGCGTCACGACGATCAGCGAGCGCTCCGGGCTGCGGAGCTTATTCACGCCGTTTGCCACAAGCTTCAGCGCGTCGATATCGAGTCCGGAATCGGTCTCGTCGAGAATAGCCAGCTTCGGCTCCAGCACCGCCATGTGGAAAATCTCGTTGCGCTTCTTCTCGCCACCTGAGAAGCCCACGTTCACGGGACGGTTCAGCAGGGATTGGTCCATCTCCATAAGAGCCAGCTTGTCCTGGATCAGCGCGATGAAATCCATGGCATCCACTTCCGGAAGGCCCTGGTCTTTCCGTCTGGCGTTTATCGCCGCCTTTAGGAAATAGAGGTTGCTGACGCCGGGAATTTCCACCGGATACTGGAACGCCAGATAGATGCCCTGGCGCGCGCGATCCTCGGGCGACATCTGCAGCAAGTCCTGGCCTTCATAGAAGACCTGCCCGGCGGTAACAGCGTAGGACTCGCGACCCGCCAGCACCTGCGACAGCGTACTTTTACCCGAACCGTTAGGGCCCATGATGGCATGGACTTCACCGGGGTTGATGGTCAGGACGATGCCCTTGAGGATCTGCCGATCGCCGACACTGGCAAAGAGGTTTTCGATCTCGAGTAAGGTCATGGCTTTTAACCCACACTTCCTTCCAGGCTCACGCCGAGTAATTTCTGGGCTTCCACCGCGAATTCCATGGGGAGTTCGCGAAAGACTTCCTTGCAGAAGCCATGCACGATCATCGAAACCGCATCTTCGGCGGAGATGCCGCGCTGGCGGCAGTAGAAGATCTGGTCTTCCCCGATCTTGGACGTGGAAGCTTCGTGCTCCACCTGCGACGATTTGTTTCTGACTTCGATATACGGAAACGTGTGCGCCCCGCACAGATCACCCAACAGCATGGAGTCGCACTGGGAAAAATTGCGCGCCCCTTCGGCCGACTTGAGAATCTTCACCGATCCGCGATACGTGTTCTGCCCATGGCCGGCCGATATCCCCTTGGAGACGATCGTGCTCTTTGTATTCTTCCCGATGTGGATCATTTTCGTGCCTGTATCGGCCTGCTGATAATTATTGGTAAGAGCCACCGAATAGAACTCTCCGACGGAGTTATCTCCGCGCAGCAGGCAACTGGGATATTTCCAGGTGATCGCCGAGCCGGTCTCCACCTGAGTCCAGGAGATCTTCGCGCTCTCCCCGCAGACGCCGCGCTTGGTCACGAAATTGTATATGCCGCCCTTGCCTTCCTTGTCTCCCGGATACCAGTTCTGGACGGTGGAGTACTTGATCTGCGCGCGGTCGAGCGCCACCAGTTCCACGACTGCCGCATGCAGTTGATTGGTGTCCCGCATGGGCGCCGTGCACCCTTCGAGGTAACTCACCGTTGCGCCCTCGTCGGCGACCAGCAGCGTGCGCTCGAACTGCCCCGTGTCTTTGGCATTGATCCGGAAGTACGTCGAAAGCTCCATCGGGCAAAGCACTCCCTTCGGCACATAACAGAAAGAACCGTCGCTGAACACGGCCGAATTGAGGGCCGCGAAGTAGTTGTCCGAAGGCGGCACCACAGAACCCAGATACTTTCGAACCAGCTCCGGATGTTCCCGCACTGCCTCGGAGAAGGAACCGAAGATGATTCCCATGCCCTTCAGCTTTTCCTTGAATGTCGTCGCTACCGATACGCTGTCGAACACCGCGTCCACTGCGATGCCGGCCAGCTGCTCGCGCTCCTTCAGCGGAATCCCGAGCTTTTCGTAGGTATCGAGCAGTTCCGGATCGATCTCATCGAGACTCTTCGGCGCGTCCTTCTTACTCTTCGGCGCCGCGTAGTAAATGATATTCTGATAATCGATCTTGGGATAGTGAACGTTGGCCCATTGCGGCTCCTCCATCGTTTGCCACAGCCGAAAGGCCTTCAGTCTCCACTCCAGCAGCCACTCCGGCTCGTGTTTCTTCGCGGAGATCAGGCGGATAACGTCTTCGCTAAGGCCGCGCGGGATGGCGTCGGCTTCAATGTCCGTGACGAAGCCCCACTTGTACTCTCGATTCGCGAGGCTCTCGACACTGTCAGTCATTCCGCTCACTGGCTGATCCCCCGTTGGCGCGACGTCTAACCGAACGACTTCCCGCAGCCGCAGCTGGACTTGGCCTGCGGATTGTTGAAGCTGAACCCGGAACCTTCCAGGCTCACAACGAAATCGATGGTTGTGCCATCGATCGAAGGAAGGCTGTTCGGCTCGATATAGACTTTGACGCCGCGATCTTCTACGAGATGGTCGCCCGGGGTCGGCCCCGGGACCAATCCCATCGCGTACTTGAACCCCGCGCAGCCGCCGGCTTCAACCATGATGCGAAGGCCGTCCATGGGCTCGGCCGCTCCTGCGATTGCAGAACGGACAGCATTAGCGGCGCTTTCGGTTAAGTGAACCATCGTTTGTTCCTTTCGTGGTTACCGGAAAGGCAAGCCAGGGGCCATTCCGTAAGCTATTGATTCAGGCTTTGTTGCAATAACCTGAGTGCGGTTTTTCAGTGACATGTCGCGTTTCGGACAGGTCGCATCTGCAACTAAAGTTGCGTTGCCGATATCGTCACGAGTTCGGCGCTGCGGCGATTGCGGGCCAGAAGGCTTTCACCGGATTCATCGTCGAAGCAGACCTGAAAGTCGTCGCACTCCGCGCAGCTGGGGGCGGAGCACAGTCGAAATCCTTCGTCCCGGCAGATCATCCGGTAAAAGAATTTCTTCCACTTCATGTTGCCCGAGTTACGTCTGGCCAGCGGTTCGAAGTGTCTCTTCATCAACGCGGAAAGCTCTGTGCGATTGCGCAGGCCCAGATCCTGCCACAAGTGGTTAGGCCACATCGACCGCCGCGCGATAACCGCCGCAAGCCGGAACTGGAACTGCGTGCGACAGGTTGTGGAATGCAGCAGCAGTTCACGTAGACAACGTTCGTCCTCCGGGAGGTTGTCTTCAGGGGTATCCTGACCTTGCTCGATCAGCGAAAGACCGTGCGGAAACACGTCACTCATCAAAGCGGAGAGCGCCGCGTTCGTCAGGCCAGTGGCTTCGGGAAGAGGAAGTCCCTTCGCTCTGGTCTCCGCGATCGCCAGAGCGAGTACGGATGCAAGGACATGTGCGTCAAAGCGCTCCGGGAGAGGACTCTCGGGGGTATCCATCAACCAGTCGTAGATGGCGTTTGCATCCATCGCGATCTTCAATCTATCCGGCGGCTGCGTGAGTCTGGCAATCGGTGGGACAGACGCGCGCGCACGCACCGCAGCCGATACAGGCCCCGGAGTCCGCCATCACCATGACTTTGCGCTCGATCTCATCGTCCTCTTCGTCGTCGAGATCCACCAGGTCGCCGTCCTCCGTGATGCCCTTCAGCGTCATCACTTCGCGGCCGCAGACCTTATAGCAGCGTCCGCAACCGATGCAGACCTTGCCGTCGATCGCCATCAGGTAGTTGGGCTGCCACAGGCGCCCGTCTCGGGTGGTGGTTTCTGCTGCAAGGGTTGGCACGGTCATCCCACCGTCTGCGCCTTCAATTCCTCGCGCTTGCTCTCCAGCAGTTTGAACGCATCGTAAGCCCGCTGCGCGACAGAAACAATTTGCGGCCAGTTTATGGGAAGTTCTTCGGACAGATCGTGCAGATCCATCTTGGCCTGCATGGCCTGGGCGGAAAGCTTCTTAATCTCTGTTTTCAGATCTGATTCAGGCATTGAGTCAAGCGCCCTTAGTAGCGGGCGACCTCCGGGTACTTGTTGATCATCTCGACTGCCGCGGTAACCAGCCTGGCGCCTTCCTGCGACAGCTTTTCGAGACTATCGAAGCCAAAGCGGTGGACGTCGCGCAGGTGTTTGTTGAAGACGATCAGGCGGCCCGCGGTGAGAACCAGCCGTCCGAATCCTTCATGGTGCAGTTTCATCATCGGGGATGTCATAATGCCGGTTTCGCGCTCGATGGCCAGGCCCGCTGCGTTGTAGAACAGCTCCATGCGCCAGAGCGTGTCCGGATCCGGATCGCCCATGATCGGCATCTCCCGGCGCTTTTCTTTATCGACGATGTAGGGCTCGAGCAAGTCGAGATCTGTCTTCCCGTCCCAGGCGCCGTGCGCATCCTGCGCGCGCCACTGCTTGATCAGCTCTTTCACAAAAGGCGTGTCCAGCGCCGGATGTGCGACCAACGGAACCGCGGTGCCCACTGCTGCTTCAGTCATCTTTTGCCTCACTCTTCTTCAAACGAAAATTCCCGCGATTGTTCCTTCAGCATCGCCTTGCGCAGCCACGGCGGCGGCGTTCCGGCAAGAACCACCCGCAGCTTGTCCAGAATCACGGTGATCTCTTCCGGTTCATTCACCTTGATGGGATGAACGTTGTTCGCCACCACGCGCGCGGCGCCCGACCCGCCTATCGCGGCGACGTAGAGGATCGCGCAGTTTTTTATCGCCTCGATCTTAGGCGCAAGCTTGTCCTCGTTGCCGTCTTCCTGCAGGTCGCCGCTGAATTCGATGTTTGTCAGAAACTGATGTCCTTCCGGCCAGACATCGTAAATAGCGATGTTCTTAGCCCAGCCAAAGTGGGCGTCGACGTGTTTGTGGTCTTGTGTGGCAAACGCAATCTTCATACAGCCTCCATAATGTTGACGAGCTGGTTGTGTTCAGGCACATCGGTCGCCAAATCGGTCCGCCGCCATGTGTCGGGCCCCGGCTCGTGCGCTTCCGCCATAAACACATTGCCGATTTCGAAGACCAGATCCCGCGTACCGCGATATCCAACCGATACTCTGTGGCCGGCGCCCAGCCGATCGAACATCGGCAGACCCATGCGGTAGAACGGAAGGTGCAGCCGCTCCGCCATCTGGCGCCCGTGAGAGTGGGTGATCAACAGATCGCACCCCGCGGATCGGTTTTCCAGATCTTCCAGATCCCCGATAACAACTTCTTCGGTGGCCACTCGTTCCAGTACCGGCGAAGTAGTCGTAGTAACCGCGGCGGTTACGTGGCTGCCCATCTCAGTGAGAAAGCTCGCCATGGTCCACAGCAGATCCGGCTCCGCTCCAATCGCAATTTTCTTACCGCCAAAATGGAAGTGGCCGTCGAGCATCGCATCCACGAGCTGGCTGCGCTGCCGCCGGAACTTCGCGGCAACAGGTACGCCGCTGACGCGCGTAAGCAGAGTCATCAGATCGTCGTTCGGCCCGAGTCCGGTCAGCCGATCGAACACGGTGAAAGGCACTCCCGTTCGCTCTTCCATGGTGAGCGCGGCGCCCCGCATCTGCTCGCCGATCGCGATCGTGTGCGCGGACGAACCCATTTGCGCGATTTCCGGCAGGCTGATGCCGCCGAGTGTCGTGGGGGTGAAGTCGTCGGGAACGTGCCCGTCGAGCGAACCCGAAAGATCCGGCAGGAACAGCGGATAAAGCCCAAAAGTTTCGATAATGTCACGAAGTTCTTCGATGTCCCCCGGCGTCAGATGACTGCCAGGAAGCACGTTGACGTGACGTGAACCGTGATTGCCTGCGGGTGGGGGCACGACAAACTGTTCCACCATGCGTGTGACCGCCTTCGACCATCCGTCCTGAAAGGCATCCTTGAAATCCGGCGTTGACACATAGACCAAACCGATGTGCGCCAGCTCGGGGTGTTTTGAACGAATCAGCTTGATGTACGCGTCGACGTCGTCTCCTTTGACTTCTGTGACGCCCGTCGAGCAAATGGCGATAAGTTCGGGTTTGGTCCTGGTGGCAATATTGATCACTGCCTGTTCCACGTTATCGAGACCGCCCAGCACCGTTGCCACTTCGCTCATCGCGGTGGTCTGAAGAGGGATGGCTTCGCGGAAATGCCGGACGAAGACAACCAGACCAAAGGACGTACAGCCCTGTGACCCATGCAGCACCGGCATACAGCCCCGGACTCCCATGAAGGCGAGCGCGCCGCCGATCGGCTGGCTCATTTTCAAAGGATTCACCGTGCAGGATTTCCGGGAGTGGACGACGGCGGCCATGGAGATCCCTTAGGCAGCCTGCTCGATAACCTGAGAAGGGGTTTCCCACGGCGCAGGCTTGCGCACTTGTTCCCAGACGGGGTTATACAGCGCCTTGTCGATTTCACGCACCAGTTCGATCATGCCGTCATATCCCGCGTAGGCGTGATGGCGTTCCTGATTGATGTCAAGCCAGGGCATCTTAGCCTTAAGAGCGACAAACTGCGTCCGCCCGCCGGAGAGCATGATGTCGGCACGCGCCTCTCTGAGCATTTTGAACATCTCCCGCGGAGTCATGTCGTCGAACATGTGGGCATCGTCGCCCATGATTTCTTTGATCCGTTCCTTGTCCTCTTTGGTCGACTTCTTGACGCTGGTGCCGACGATATCGAGTCCGACTTCCTGCAGCGCCGCCACCACCGACCACGACTTGACGCCCCCGGTGATCAGCAGCACTCGCTTGCCCGTGAGCCTGGCCTTATAGGGTTCCAGCAGTTTCCATGCTCGCGCTTCTTCCCGCCGCACGACCGCTTCCGTGCGTTCGATCAGATCGGCGGGCGCGCCCCGATCCACGAGCAGTTTCGCTATCTGGCGCAGGGAGTCGCTCATGTCTTCAATCCCGTAAAAAGACCCCTCGAAGAACGGAATGTCGTAGCGCTCTTCCATCTTGCGCGCGATGTTGATCATCGCCTTCGAGCAAACCATCATCGCCGCTTTGGCGCGATGAGAACTGGCCACCTCGTGATAGCGCGCGTCGCCCGAAATACAGGCGAGGATGCGCACACCAATCTCGTCGAGCAACGGCTTCACCTGCCACAATTCACCGGACAGGTTATATTCGCCGATGATGTTGATGTCGTACGGCGTCGTGTACTCCGGCTCCTCTGTGCCGATCACGTGATCGAGAATCGCTTCGCCCGCAAGCTTGTTACCGAGGTTCTTCGGGCCGACGAAGCCCGGCGACATCACAGGCACCACCGGTTTGCCGAACTTCTGGCTGGCGGCCTTGCAAACCGCGTTGATGTCATCACCGATCATCGCCGGTATACAGGTCTGGTATACGAATACAGCTGGCGGATCGTATTTCTCGATGATTTCCTTAATCGCCTTATAGAGCCGTTTTTCGCCGCCGAAGACGACATCGTTCTCGTTGATATCGGTGGTGAACCCGGTGCGATACAGCCTCGAACCCGAGGATTTCGCGCCGCGGTTGTCCCAGGAGTTCCCCTCGCAGGCAATCGGCCCGTGCACTAAGTGAGCGACGTCCGTGATGGGCTGCAGAGCGATCTTAGCGCCATCGAAAGCGCAGCCGCCAGCCGCCGCGCCAGGCGCCAGTTGTTTCGTGCAACCCTTCTTACGCTCCTTGTCCGACTTACCCTGGTTTTTCTCGCAGCCAGGCTCGTTGAACACTTCCTGAATCTTGCTGGAGAGGGAGCTCATCTTCAGGCCTCGAGGGCGTCGTTCCCGACAGACGAATCGGTGCCTTCGCTTCTCACCACCAGCCATCGCCGGAACGCTACAATCGACCAGATACCTTCAACGGCACCAAACGGCCAGGCGCCCTGCAGGAAGCCATAGGTCGAACCCATGACACAGGAGAAGGCGAACACCAGAATCCACCAGGTGCTGTATTTCTCCAGCGCGTACGAAATCAGCATCGTCGAAACGGCAAACAAGCCAAATGCAGTAAGAGTGTCCATGTCGTCAGGTCCTTTCTTTATCAAAGAGTGAGCAGTCTGACGGCGTACAGGGCCGGGTTGCAACAGGGAGGTGCGATCAGCGAATAATGTCGAAACTGTAATCGGTCTTCGCGGGCACGATGCTGTTCTTATCGATTTCGTCGAAGATCTTATCCAGAAGCCACACGAGAACGTTGAGTCCGCCCTGATAACCCCACAGCGGATAGCGATGATGATGATGCCGGTCAAAGATCGGGAATCCTATGCGGATCAGCGGAGTGCCGGTATCGCGCTCCAGATACTTCCCGTAGGTGTTGCCGATGATGAAGTCCACCGGCTCGGTGAACAGGAGCGAGCGCATATGCCATAGATCTTTGCCCGGATAAACGTGGCAGTTCTTTCCGAACGGGCGAGCTCTCAAGCAGAGCTTTGGCCCGGTCTTCCCA
Source organism: Terriglobia bacterium (assembly GCA_963709215.1). Lineage (GTDB taxonomy): Bacteria > Acidobacteriota > Terriglobia > Bryobacterales > Bryobacteraceae > BOG-234. Next base: position 956,701 of record CAVPVO010000003.1, read on the forward strand.
GGTCTTGCCGCCATTTGTGGAGAGAATGTGCACGGGCTCGGCGCCCAGTTCCATCAGGAAGCCGGCCAGCCCAAGGCAAAGGTCGGGATCGCCATAGATGGCGAACTTCTTGCCGTGGATGTGAGCGTTCGAATCCGCTATGGCATCCACCAGCCGGCCTCTTTCTTTCGCCAGCTCGTCGGGGATCGCCTTGCCGGTGATTCGCGAGATTTCCTGCAGGAAGTGATCCGTGGCACCGACACCGATCGGATGGTTGAACGCCTTGACTTCGTGGCCTTTCCCCTGGATGTACGCGAGAGTCTTCTCCGTGCAGAATTCCTGCATAGAAACGGTCGCATGGGCATGGACCGCGTTGGCGGTATCCTCGAGAGTGGTCCCGCCGTCATACATGCGGAATTCGCCGTCGCTCGGCGTGTCCCACACGTCACTGTTGTCGGCCAGGATCGTGAAGTCCACGCCCATCAGAGTCAGCAGTCTCTTGACTTCGCGAAGATTCCCGACCGTGTAGCCATCGAAGCCGCCGATGAAATTGAGCTTCTCGTTCGGCACGCGTTCGAGCGCCGGTACCGTTCCCGCCTTGCCATCCCAGAAGTGCTCAAAGATGCCCTTCATCACGTTGTCGTAGCCGGTGATGTGGCTTCCCACGAACGCCGGTGTGTGGGCGAACGGGACGTCGAAATCCTGCGGAACCGACCCCTTCTCCTTCGCTCCTTTGATAAAGGAGTTGAGATCGTCGCCGATCACTTCCGCCATGCACGTCGTCGAGACGGAGATCATCTTCGGCTTATACATGTTGTAAGTGTTCGCCAGCCCCTCCACCATGTTCTTGAGGCCACCGAATACTGCCGCATCTTCGGTCATCGAAGAAGAGACGCAGGAACTGGGTTCCTTGAAATGCCGCGAAAAATGGCTGCGATAGTAAGCGACGCAGCCCTGCGAACCATGCACAAAGGGAATGGTTCCCTCAAAACCTACGGCCGCGAACACCGCTCCCAGAGGCTGGCAGGCTTTGGCCGGATTGACCGTCAGCGCTTCGCGTGCGAAGTTCTTTTCGCGATATTCCGGAGTCTTGGTCCACTCCCGCACCCGTTCCAGTTCCGCGTCTGCGACCGGGTTCTCGAAGTTCTTCCTCTTGTTCTCGAACATCTCCTTGTATTCCGGACCGCGGAACAGGTCGAAATGATCGAGTACGTTTTCGGCGTTTTGGCTCATGAGAGGTCCTCCTGTGTGACTGCGTGTCTTAAGCTGCCTGGGCGGTGTTCTGCTTCCAGGGTGTTTTGGCCAGCTTCCATACAGGGGCGTTGATGGCCATGTCCATGTCGCGGGCAAAGATGGCAAAGCCGTCGTACCCGTGGTACGGACCCGAGTAATCCCAGGAGTGCATCTGGCGGAACGGCACGCCCATCTTCTGGAACACGTACTTCTCTTTGATGCCCGATCCCACCAGGTCCGGCTGAATCTTCTCGACGAACTTCTCGAACTCGTAGCCGGTTACATCGTCGTAGATAAGGGTGCCATCTTTGACATAGTGGGTGGTCCGCTGGTAGTCGTCGTTGTGCCCGAACTCGTAGCCCGTGCCTACGACTTCCATGCCGAGATCTTCATATGCGCCGATGACGTGGCGGGGGCGCAGGCCTCCGACGAACAGCATCACCTTCTTGCCTTCGAGACGGGGTCGGTACTTTGCAATTACAGCATCCATCAGGGCCTGATATTTTGCGATCACGCGCTCTGCGCCGGCTTTGATCTTGTCGTCGAAGTGGCTGGCGATCTTGCGCAGCGATTCCGCAATTTTGCTGGGGCCGAAGAAGTTATACTCAACCCACGGAATGCCGTACTTCTCTTCCATGTGGCGGGAAATATAGTTCATCGAGCGGTAGCAGTGCAGCACGTTGAGCTTCGCCTTGGGCGTAGCCTCGAGCTCGGCAATGCTGCCGTCACCCGACCACTGCGCAATCACGCGCAGCCCCATCTCTTCCAGAAGAATGCGCGAAGACCACGCGTCGCCGCCGATGTTGTAATCGCCGATGATGGCGACATCGTAAGGCGTGCTCTCGAACCGCACCGGCTTGCCGGTCAGCTTGTCGAACACCCAGTCGCGGATCGTATCGTTTGCGATGTGGTGTCCGAGCGATTGCGAAACACCGCGGAAACCTTCGCAGCGAACCGGCACGATCGTCTTGCCGCCGTATTCTTTGGATTTCTGCTTCGACACAGCCTCAATGTCGTCTCCGATGAGCCCGATCGGGCATTCCGACTGGACCGTGATGCCTTTGTTCAAAGGAAACAGGTCCTGAATCTCGTCCATGATCTTGGCTAGCTTCTTATCGCCGCCGAAGACGATGTCCTTCTCCTGGAAGTCGGAGGTAAACTGCATGGTCACGAAGGTATCCACGCCTGTCGTGCCGATGTAATAGTTGCGCCTTGCCGCCCATGAGTACTGGCCGCAACCGACGGGACCATGGCTGATGTGGATCATGTCTTTGATCGGCCCCCACACCACGCCTTTGGAACCCGCGTAAGCGCAGCCGCGGATCGTCATCACGCCGGGAATCGACTTGACATTCGACTTCACGCCGCAGTCCGGTTTGCCTTCTTCAAAGGTGCCCAGGTGCTTCGCGCGCTTTTTCGCGGTAGATTCCGGATAGACTTCCAGAACCTCCTTGATGAGCTCTTTGTTTCTGGCTTTGATTTCTTCGACGGTTTCCGTGATGGTCAGACTCATGGGTTTCCTTTTTCTGATGAAGGTTGTAATGCTCCGGCCCTCACCGCGAGAGCCGGAGCGGTTCGATTGACGCTTAGGCCGCGGCCATGGCGGCTGCCGCTTCGTCGGCAGCAAGTTCAGCCGCCGTCTTGCCGATGATGGATTCGTCCACCGGCTTCATGATGCCGTGCTCCATCAACATGTCTTCGAGCTCGTCCATAGTGATCGGCGTGGGGATGATGCCCTTCCCGGCGTTCGCGTGGATCCTGCGCGCCAGTTCCCGGTAGTGTTCCGCCTGCTTCGATTCCGGTGCGTATTCGATCACCGTCATGCGGCGCAGTTCGGCGTGCTGGACAACGTTGTCGCGGGGAACGAAGTAAATCAGCTTTGTGCCCAGCTTCTTCGCCATCGCTTCCGCCAGTTCCAGCTCCTTGTCGGTCTGCCGTTCGTTGCAGACCAGCGCGCCCAGGCGGACGCCGCCGGAGTTGGCGTACTTCAGAATGCCCTTCGAAATGTTGTTGGCCGCGTACATCGCCATCATCTCGCCGGACATGACGATGTAGATTTCCTGCGCCTTGTTCTCGCGAATGGGCATGGCGAAACCGCCGCAGACCACGTCGCCGAGCACGTCGTAGGACACATAGTCGATATCCTCATAAGCGCCGTTCTCTTCGAGGAAGTTGATCGACGTGATGACGCCGCGTCCGGCGCAGCCGACGCCAGGTTCCGGGCCGCCGGACTCGACGCACCGGATGTTTCTGTATCCGGTCTTCATGACGTCTTCGATCTCGAGGTCTTCCACGCTTCCCATCTGGGCCGCAAGACTCAGTATGGTGTCCTGCGCTTTCGCGTGAAGAATGAGCCGGGTTGAGTCGGCCTTGGGATCGCAGCCGACGATGAGAATTTTCTGACCCATTTCGGCAAGCGCCGCGAGGGTGTTCTGCGAAGTTGTAGACTTTCCAATGCCGCCCTTGCCGTAAAAGGCGATCTGCCGTAATGCTGCCATGTTGTCTCCTGTGTTGAGGTATGCTCTAAGCCGCGCGGACACCTGCCCGCGTTTTTTGTTCGTTCACCCGAACCGATTGCGTTTGAACGCCCGTGAGTATGCAATCCCCGTGCCAGAAGCCGAGCGGGACGGAACTGCATGATATTGCTGAACTAACCACTCATTGCAACGCGTTTGCGCTGGTTGTTTTAAACCCTACAACGAGAGCCGTCCTGTAGCAAAGGGAACAAGCGCTCGCGTCGAAATTTCTGCACCTTACAAATGGACTGAAACATGCTGCCGCCGAAGCCATGCAGATAGGCGTCGAGATTTCCCGGTCGGTCGAGAATAAGCGTGTGTTCGTCGTCGACAGCGATGAGATCACGCGCACCGTCCTGCAGTTCATGCTGCACGACGAGAACGAAACCCACGAGCTCGCGAGCGTTTCCGAGGCGATCGCCAAATGCGACGGACGCAAGGTGGATCTGGTCCTGCTCGGTCAGGGAATTCTGCAAAACGATGGGCCACGCGCGCTCGGCGAGATCGCGCAGAACATTCCCGGCGCAAAAGTGCTGCTCGTTGTGGACTCCGTCGAAGATGCGCAGAAGTGCCTTCAGTTCGGCGCCGCCGGCATGATCATCAAGCCGCTTACCGTCGAAACGGTGCGGCTCAAGGTGGATACGGCACTCGGGCGCGACCTCGGATTCAATCCCTTCCGGGTTCTCTCTTAGGTGACGCCGGAGGAGTCGGTCTTCGAATACCATTCACGCACCGCGCACAGACTGTCGAAATACGCAGCCGGACCGGAAACGCTCGACTGGACCGAACAACCCAACCCGTTTCGCGAATTTTCCGGCAGCACGCGTACGGCGCTTCCTCTGCGTGCAGGGAACTTAAGGACACTTTTCGGACACATTCAACAATCCGGTCAGGTGCAGCCCCGGCCTCTCTCCATTGAGTCGGTAGGAGCGCTCCTCCAGTTATCCCTGGCACTTACGGCATGGAAGGAATCCGGGCCGGACCGCTGGTCTCTGCGCGCCAACCCTTCAAGCGGAAACCTGCATCCGACGGAAGCTTACCTCCTCTGCTATGGGATCGACGGCGTCGCGAATGGCCTCCACCACTATGTGAGCCTCGATCACGCACTCGAACATCGATGTGCGATCCAGTATGGGCACACCGCCCGCGGCCGCCTGTGGATCGGACTTTCCTCCATTCACTGGCGGGAAGCCTGGAAATACGGAGAGCGCGCATTCCGCTATTGTCAGCTCGATATCGGCCATGCGATCGGCGCCCTGTGTTACGCAGCCGCCGCTTTGGGGTGGACCTTAAGAGTCGTGCATTCTTATCCGCAGAATGATCTCGCAGGATTACTCGGACTGGACCGCGAAGGAGACTTCCGCGGCGTCGAGAAAGAGGATGCGGAGCTTCTGCTCGAAGTGATTTCCCGGCCGGGCCGATCGGGATCGCCTGCCGCGCCGCTGCCGGGGCATGGAACCTGGACAGGAAGAGCCACCATCATCGATCCGCATCCGATGTACCGCTGGCCCATAGTCGATCGCGTCGCCGCCGCCACACAGGCTCTCTCGCCGTGCGATAGCGAAAAAGCGGACCAGCCACTCCTCCCGCCCCCGACCGCGCACTCACAACTGCGCGCCGCGGATGTGATGCTCGGGCGCCGCAGCGCGCAGCGCTTTGACCCTACATTCAGGATGGAGCGAGAGGTTATCCATCGCCTGCTGGACTCTCTTCTGGTGCGTCCCGCGGCGCCGTGGGACGTATGGAGTTTCACGGCGCGCATCCACTTGCTGCTCTTTGTTCATCGCGTCGAAGGCATGGAGCCGGGTCTGTATGCTCTCGTGCGGCGTCCCGAAGCCGAAGAACAACTCCGATCCGCCCTGCACGAGGAATTTCTCTGGCAGCGCCCGGAATCGACACCGCCGCACGTCCCGCTCTATTTGCTCCAGAAGGGCGACTGCCGCCAACTCGCGAAAACGCTGAGCTGCCACCAGGCCATCGCCGCCGACGGCAGCTTCTCACTTGCCATGCTGAGCGAGTTCGAAACAATCGTCTCCCCCGACCCGTGGCGTTACCGGCAACTGCACTGGGAAGCCGGATTAGTCGGCCACGTGCTCTACCTCGAAGCCGAGGCATCCGGACTGCGCGGCACCGGAATCGGCTGCTATTTCGACGACTCCGTTCACGAAGCCATCGGACTTCGCGACCGGAGGTTCGCGTCGCTCTACCATTTCACCGTCGGCCGCCCGATTACAGAGGAACGGATCTCCACGCTTCCCGCTTATCCCGAAAGGAACTCATGACCACTCCCTTGATGAAAGCGAGCCACCAGGGAAACACTGCGATTGTGGCGGAGCTGATCCGCGCTGGCGCGGACGTTCATGCGCGAAACGCCGACGGCAACAATGCCCTCTGGCTCGCCTGTGTCGCGTCAAGCCTCGATGTCATCGAACTCCTGATCGCAAACGGAATCGATATCGACAATCAGAATGACAATGGCGCCACCTGTCTGATGTACGCGGCATCGGCGGGCAAGGACCTCGTTGCGACACGTCTCCTCGCAGCCGGTGCCAACACAAAGCTGCAAAGCCTCGATGGGTTCACCGCGCTCGATATGGCATCGACGATCGAATGCCTCAATCTGTTGCGCCGAAAATAACCCTAATCTTCGCCTTTGTGCAGCTGCTGGCCAAGATAATTCTCGATGCCCATTTCACCGATGGCGTGCAGCTGCCCCTCCAGGTAATCGACGTGTTCTTCTTCGTCGACGAGGATCTCTTCAAAAAGCGCGCGCGATGCGTTGTCACCGGCGTCGGTTGCAGCCTTAATAGCACCGTTGAGTTGTCTTACGGCTTCTGTCTCCAGGGCAAGGTCGCTTTCCAGCTGCGCCTTCACATTCGTCCCGACTTTGATGGAACCGATATCGGTCATGTTCGGGGCGCCGTCGAGGAAAAGGATTCGATCAATCAGCTTCTCGGCGTGAATCATCTCCTCGATGGACTCTTTGCGGTAGTGGGCTCCGAGCCGGCGGTAACCCCAGTTGTCGCACATCTTCCCATGCAGAAAATACTGGTTGATGGCGGTAAGCTCGGCCTTAAGCGTATCGCTCAAATCCTTCAGCACTGAGTCGTTGCCGCGCATTGAAGTGATCTTACGACAATGAGCCCGCTGCCACACTGTGCAGGCTGCTTTCAAGCGCATCGGCGAAGACCGTCAACGGCAGATCGATGCGCGTGATGTTCTGCTCTGCGAGAAAGCGAGCTTCATTTTTCGTAGGCGGCTCCGGAAGAACCGCCCAGTGTCTGGCCGAAGACCGCTTCATGATCTGCCGCGCAAACAAACGGTCGAGTTGCATCGCGAACCGGCAGCCGAGAAACAGGAAGTTCCGGCCCGTACGCAGCCTCTGGACAGCCGTTGGAATCGGCGTCTGAATGTCGATTTCCGTCAGTACTTCGACATAATCAGAGTCCGACACTAGGTAGTTTTCGGCCGGGGCCACCGATCCGAGCGGCTGATAGAGCAGCGTCTCCCAACCCGACTCTTCGACTGGAACCGACGTGCCGTCCGGACTGTAATAGTGCACCCATTCGCCGAAGTGTTCCGCCTGGCTGATGCCCTGCACCATGCCCCAGCTCCTCCGCGCCGCCAGCGCTTTCTGCGGAAGATCGTCGTACCACGCGTGAACCACCAGCGGCAGCATCGGCGCCTCAGCCACCAGCCGATGCAATGCGGTCGGCTGGAGCGGAGGATCGGAACGCCTCCGTCATGGCCGTCTTCACGGTCTTGCGATGCTTGAAGTTCTCAATGAACTGCGCCGCCGCCGTGAGATTCTTGCGGATTTTGTGCGGCACACTCGCCTTCGCGGTCAATTTTCCCACGAGATCTTCCGGTGCGGCGGGCAGCGCGCAATTCTCGCCGAGCGAGCGACAGCATCCCCGGCCCAAGGTAGGGCACAACGGAACCGTTCTCCAGCGCCGGCAACGATTTCATCCACGTGCCGATCCCGGCGTCATGCGGACCCCGCGCGCAGCGCCTTAAGCAAGTCGATCTCCGCGCGTGGCACCCGGAACACCGCCCGTCCGCCCGACAGCGGCTGATAGCCGTTGCCGGTATGGTTGCTCAAGCGATTGAACCATTCCTGGGCGCTTTCCTCGGCAGGACGTTCGCCGATCTCGCTCACTGTGCCGTTTGGCGCGAAGCGCACATGGATCACCACCGGACTGTCTTCCATCGCTTCCTCCTTCTAAAACCCCGAGCCGAAGCCCAGCAGCTCCACCGTGACATCTTCGCTCCCGAGCATCGCTCTGGCACGCCAGCCGCGATTTGGAGCTGACGCCCACGATGCTGTCCAGTTTGGCGTTCTCCGAGCGCTGCATCTTCGAAAGCCCTTTGCGACCCGCGTGAACGAACACATGGCAGGTTCCGCATTCGACGTTGCCGTCGCAGTTGTGTGTGATCTTTTCGCCCGGCCGCCAGAATGGCTTCGAGCAGGCTCGCCCCCGATTCGGCAACTACAGTCTTGCCCGAGGGCATGTATAGTCAGGTTCGGCACTATCACTTCTCCTTCTTGTAAACTCACATAATAAATCGCGGTACCGGCGCCCACATTGATCGAGGCGTCCTTCATGGTTCCCACGACGAAAGCAATCTGATCCTCAGTCAGGTGCGCATGGAACGGCAGGGCGACGGCGCGGTCCGCGACCTTTTCCGTTACGAAATAATCGCCCCGCCGGTAACCCATGTCGAAGTGACAGGGCTGCAGGTGCAGCGGACTGCTGTAAGCTGCGGCCTCAATTCGCTCCGTTCGCAAATCGTCCACAATGGCATCGCGGCTCGACCGCGAAAAACGCGTTCCCAGGTGCACCACATAAAGGAACCAGTGAACTTCGTCCACATCCGGCGCGATGTAATGGATCTTTGATTCCCTCAAACGATTTCACGTAGTCGAAATACCAGCGCTCGACACGCTTGCGCCGCGCCAGGATGCCGTCGATACGCCGTAATTGCGCCAGACCCAGTGCCGCTGCCAGGTCGCTCATCGTCGCTTGATATGGCGCCGTTGCGCCGATGACCACGGAAGAGCGCTCGTCCGGGCGACGATGACCGATAGCGGCGAAGCGTGCCGGCGATGTCCTCATCGTCGGTGACCACCATCCCGCCTTCGCCGCAGATGAGCGGCCCGGGCTGCGAGAAATCGAAAACGGAGCAATCGCCAAAACCACCCACACGCGCGCCCCGGTAGACCGAGCCGATAGCTTCGGTTGAGTCCTCGATCAGCACGAGCCCGCGGCTGTTCGCCAGATGCGCGAAATTCGTTCCACGGAGCCGGGTGCCCGTTGTTATTGCCCGCGATAATCGCGCGCGTCTTCGGCGTGATGCGCGCCTCGGCTTTATCCGGCGCAAGCGTGCCCGCCCAATAATCGATGTCGGCGAACTTCGGCGCCGCGCCTGCCAGCGTAATCGCATGTGCCGTCTCGCGCCACGAATGCGGCGACGCGATCACTTCGTCCTCCGGCCCGATGCCATGCGCTTTGAGCGCCAGCAGCATCCCCAGCATCCCGCTCGAAACCGCGATTGCGTGCTTGCGTCCCGTGTAATCCGCAAACGCCGCTTCGAATTCCGCGACCACGGGGCCGCCGGAGATCTGCGCCGATTGCAGCACCGCGCTGACTGCGTCGAGTTCCGCCGCCGAAATATCGGGATCGGAAAGCAGGATGTTGGTCTCAGTCATGCGCTTTCGGGCAACTCGACCAACGCCAGTGGCGCACGCCGGGTCCGCTGTAAGATGCGAGCAATGATCGCTTGCATCGATCAGATAGAGATTGAATCGTGGATACTCGCGGAAAGGCTCTTCCACTCCAAGGTCCGACAGATCGCAGCGCGTGAGCGAGAGTCCGGGGAAGTCGTTGCGGAACCCGGCCAGCGCATGCCGCATCCGCATCCTGCAGCCCAAGCACCGCGTCGAATCCTCGCCAGTGCATCTTCGGTCAATGGCATCGCTTACTCGCTGGTCTCACTCACTGAGACGCCGCGCTTCGACCGTGATCGGCAGCGACCGTCTCCGGACCCATGGCCGGCAACTCCAGCTGCCAGCCGTTCGCCAGCGTGACCGCCCGCCCCACATCGGCTCTTTCTCCACGTTCACGATCGGCTCTTCGAGGTCCTTCTTGGCGATATACGCCGATAGCACGCCTGCCGAATTCCTGCGGATCATAACTTTCATTCGTTTGTCCTCATTGCCAAAACACCCGCTCCGGATCTTCTTTCAACGGCTCCAGCAGATCCGCCAGCCGTTCGTGCAGGCTGTGCAGCTCCCATCGTTGCACTGGAGTGATCCTTGCGGTAGAGCCGCCAGCCTCCGGAAGGCAGAGGTTGCAGCAGAGCGATCTCCACCACTCCGCCGGCGGGATCGACGCGCCGGGAACAACAAGGGCTTTCCACCACGATTCCCTCGGGCTGCCAGCCGCACCGTCGGGCGCACGTAGCGATATCGTTTTCTCTTCCCGATCGCCCGCTCGATTTGTTTGCGTTCGAACACGCCTGGTTTAAGACGTGAGGTTGCGCCGGCATGGCATTACACCAATTCGATCTCCTGCTCAAGACATCCCACCACGCGGTTAACGCCTGACTTCACCCCGAACTCCACCATATAGACCGGCCGTGTTCGATTCCATATGCGTGCCCACTTGCACGATCTCTCCGGTATCGCCCGCTGCGCACCAGCAATTCTCCGGCGGACACTCCGGGAAACGAGCCATCGTTGTGAAGATCGAGAAGCGCCTGCACGCGCTGGCCCCATTGAAAGCGTGGGAACAACCGGCTCCGTCATACCGCCTCCGCGACACGGCGCTGCCGTCCCGACCGCCACGCTTCCAGTTCCTTGCGCTTCATCCCGACGCGGTAGCCCAGGCGCGGGAAATCCACACCATAGATGTAAAACTGCTGCAGGAATGTCCCGATGCTGACGACATAGCCTTCGTCGCCTTTTTTCACCAGGATCTCGCCGATCTCTTTGCCCGGAAATGTTCCGTCGTTGCGGATGCTCCGCCGCGAGCGCACCTTTTCGCCGTAATCGAATGCCGGCGGATCGTTGATTTCGACAATCTCGCTGTCGCGGGCGATATTCATTTTCCTGGACCTTCGTCCCTTGCAGACGCAGTCGGATCGCCATCTCCCGCACCATCGGGTCGGAATCGTGCAGCATCGCCCCCACCATGTCGAGGCGCATGCGGCGTGCGACTTCGTAGCGCACGCGCCAGTCCGGATCGCAATCGAATGCGATGAGCTGACTCGGCGGTAAGCGCTCCACCGCCTCGCAGCCGGACGGCCGGATCGCGATCCTGCGTGAGCGGCGTGATCCACACCGGATCGATGCGCCTCGCGACCACGCGCCGGACCTCAGGATCTTCGTCGCGAATCATGAGCCGCAGCAGGTGCCCCGGAATTCGTTTCGGCGACCATCTGGCGCACGTAATAGTCCGGGTCCTTCATCATGAGAATCAGGTCGGCGGCATCCAGCCGCGACGCCACACGGATTCTTACTTCCCGGTGCGAATCGTGGATCAGGCGCAGCAGATAGCTTTGCGGCAGCCGCAGCGCCGCGCTCCAGCGAACCGTTTCATCCGGATCGTCCAGCAGTTCGGGAAGCTGCACCACATCCGCATACTTTGCCGCCACGGCGCGCACTTCAAAGTACGGATGCGTCCAGCGAGCTGTTCGCCAGCTCCGGGTTCCAGTCGAAAAAGCGATCGATCCGCCGCGCATAGCGGTCTGCGATGCAGGCCAGCCGCAGGCGGCATTGGAATTCGCCAGCAACTCGCGATGCGGGCAGGATTCGCAGCGCACTTCCTTGCCCTGCCAGTCGCGGGCTTCGTTGATTTCGTCGAGTCTGCTGTCGTCCTCGATCTCAGTATTCATCGCGCGTTCGCCGACAGCCTCCAGCACATTCAGAAGCACCTCGCGCCAATCTTGTCGGCTCGGATCGAGCTCCAGTAATTTCATGACGGCTCGCGGCCTTCTTCGAGACAACCCAGCCTCATCTGCAGATACGCGTAAGCCTTCAGCGTGAACAGATAAAACCGCGCCAGCCGCGCATCGTAGCTCGCTGAAGTCTCCATCTTCCCGCGCGAACTTGCGCGCCAGTCCGGATTGAAGACCGTTTTCGCGAGCCGCCTTCGCCAGACAAACCCTGCGCAATCTCCGAGCGCATCGCGCAAGCCGGCCTTTGTAGAAATAGAACCGGTACAGCGCAATCAACACGGCGGCATGATCCGGGGCCAGCGCTTCGGCCTCGCGCAGATGCCGCTCGGCGACCGCATCCTCCGCATACGCCAGCCCGGCGCGATGCAAGATGCTGGGCGGCCTCGACGGGAAGGTCCGCTCCCAGCAGAGCATCCGGCCAACCGCGTCACAGCTTCCACTGCCGACGGCACGGCTTTATTCCTCGCGCCGAAATGTCGACAGACTCACCAACTCCGCGGGCTTGCTCGCATGCGTGCCGCACGCGGAGCCGGTGCTCTTCGGATCCCGGAAAACCAGGCCGGACTCCGTCGGCGTATCCGCGAAATCGATGGTCACGCCGTCGAGAAGCAGCCGGCTCTCCGCGGGCAGGAAAAGCTTCAGCCCATTGTGCTTCGACCACGGCTTCGCCGGGCTTGCGGCGACGCTCTCCACACTGAACTCGGCCGCGAGTCCCGAGCATCCGCCCGGGCTCACCAGCGAGCCGGAAGCCGCCGCCCGGCACGCCACCGAACCGGACCATCCGCCGGATGAACTTCTCCGCCGCCGGCGTAATCACGATATTCATGTTTCTCCTTCTCTTGGCAGGCGAAGGGTCCTTTGCGAGTAGCCGTCGCCTGATAGCGCGGCACGGACGTGTCAACGATGCACGTCAAATCCACGGGGCAAACCGCCACACACTGCGGCTCATCGAAATGCCCGATGCACTCGGTACACTTCTTCGGGTTGATAACAAACGTTCCGTTCTTCGGGTAGATCGCCACATTCGGGCACTCCGGCTCGCATGCCGAGCAGGACGTGCACTGTGAGGCCACAATCTTGTATGCCATATCTTGCTCCTGATTCTGACTCTTCTTACGCCGCGATGAACGCTCCCTGCCGGATATCCGCATCGCCGCGCACTGCGTGCACGATCTCGCCGCTCTTGACCTTGTCCAGGTAGTCCTTGAACCACGAGATCGCCGATTGCTCGATGAATTCCAGCGCGTACTTATCCACCGGTTCGATGCCGGCCTGCTGCAGCGTGTCCTTCGGGCAGCCGCCGATCTTCGCGACAAACACGGCGTGGCAATCGTTGATGGCTTTGATGACCGTGTCGAGGCTGTCCTCTTCGCCAAAACCGCCCTGGCAGTAGAGATCGACCCGCCGGTGCCCGACGAACTTCGCGCCCGCCGTGCTCAGCTCGTACACCTGAAACTCTTTCGCGTGGCCGAAGTGTTCGTTGATGCGTCCGCTGCCTTTCGTCGCGACCGCGATCAGAACCTTCACGTCGCTCATCTTCGCCGGCCAGAGTTTCCAGTTCGTTCTGACGCGCGGCGACCTTCGCTTCCCGCTCCTCTTCGACTTTGGCCTGATACGCCTTGCGCGTATCGGAGTCGTAGTTGACCTCCATCTCCATGATCTTTTCGGTGGTGAACTCGGCGCTGCGGTCCTCGCCCAGCAGGCCCACGGCGTCCGCGCGGCACTGTCGGCAGTGGCGCATCATGTTCATCTCGCCTTCGCAGCTATCCTGCAGCGCCTTGAGTTCCTGCGCCGAAGGACCGCGCTGGCCGTTCAGTCCGAACACCGTGCCATGCTCCGGCGCGGAGATCAGAGGCATGATGTTGTGCAGGAAAGCCCCGCGCGATTTCACCGCCCTGTTCACTTCCACCAGATGCTTGTCATTGATGCCCGGAATCATCACCGAGTTGACCTTGCAGAGAATGCCGCGCTCGGTCAGCATCTCCAGACCCTGCAGCTGCCGCTCGGTCAGGATCCGCGCCGCCTCCACGCCGGTGTAGCGTTTGTGCTTGTAGTAGATCCAGGGATAGATCTTGGCGCCGATTTCGGGATCGACCATGTTGATCGTGATGGTCACGTGATCCACGTTGAACTTCTTGATCGTGTCCACGTGATCCGGCAGCATCAGGCCGTTGGTCGAAAGGCACAGCTTGATGTCCGGCGCGGTGTCGTAGATCAGCTCGAAGGTCTTGAAAGTCTTTTCGGGATTGGCCAGCGGATCGCCCGGGCCCGCGATCCCGAGCACCGTCATCTGCGGAATCGTGGAAGCCACCGCCAGCACTTTCTTCGCAGCCTGTTCCGGTGTGAGCTTCTCGCTGACAACACCCGGCCGCGATTCATTCGCGCAATCGTACTTGCGGTTGCAGTAGTTGCACTGAATATTGCAGGCCGGCGCCACCGCCACGTGCATGCGCGCGTAGTGGTGATGCGCCTCTTCGCTGTAGCAGGGATGATTCTTGACCTTCTCCCAGATCTCCGGAGCGAGATCGTTCTGGCCCGCTCCCGAACCGCAACTCGCCTTCCCGCTGCCGCCATGAGTACCGCAGCCTTTGTGCTCGGCAACCTGCTGCATGATCTCATGCGCTCGGTTGGATCACCGGCAGGCTTATGACCTGTTGACATGCTCGCTCACTTTGCCGCTCTTTAAGCGTTCAGTTTCCGGAGGCGCAGTACGCGGCGCCGTCGCGCGCCAATAATGCAAATCGCTCTGCCAATACCGGAAACACTGCCGGTCCATGAAAACAAACGCCTTTCCGACACGGACTGCCGTGTCGCAATGCTTACAGGCGAAACGCGGTCTCCGAGACATTGTTGGGAAGGCGACAAGCACTCAGGCGGGTACGCAGGTATTTTCGACCGGGCAAACGGACGCGCACATGCGGCGTAGTCGAAGTGCCCTTCGCACTGGGTGCACAACTTGGGGTTGATCACGTAAGTTCCACGTTTCATGGAAATAGCCGCGTTCGGGCACTCGAACTCGCACGCGCCGCAAATCGTGCACTGCGAAGCAACGATCTTATAAGCCATATTTGGAATCCTCTTTTGACGGCCGGAGGGCCACGCGGAACATTGCAACGGGCTGGCCAGTCGCGTGCACAGAGCAAACGCGATTCGAAACGGAGCTAACCCTTGGCCAACGTTACATTTTCCTCGCCGGTCATGGCGAAAGACGTCACTGTATATGCAATCGCCGGCCACCGCGGCACAATTCTCGCGGTTGCGCGCGCCCACAAGATTCCCATCCCCTTCGACTGCCAGGACGGCGAATGCGGATCCTGCCTGGTGAAGGTCGATCATCTGGCGAAGAACGTCCGATACGGAATCGCCCTCACCGAGAAAGAAAAGGAGGTGTTGCGCCAGCTGGGCAAGATCACCCGCGCGGAAATCCGCGATGCCGAAGTCAACGACATGCCCCCGCGATACCGCCTCGCGTGCCAGTGCTTTGTGCGCGACGAAGACATCGTCGTTTCTTTCGAAGGCGACCAGACGCTCCCGGTACAGCGGCCCCAGCCTGTCGTTCGCGGCGAAGATTTACAAGGGCGGCATCGAAATTCAAAGCCTCGACCAGTTTCTCGGATTCGCCGTCAGGCTGGAAGAGGATGCCGCAATCCACTATGACGAATTGGGAACGGCAATGGACGAGTGCGGCAATATTGAGGTCGCAAAGCTGTTCCACGAGCTGGCGGGCTATTCGCGCCTGCACCTTGCGCAGGCCCGAGTCGCGCGCTGGTTCCATCGACGTCTCGGCTGCATCTTCCGCCGGATTATGTTTGGCCCGACCACGCCACGCCCGAGAGAACCTCTCTCTGGGCCGGCGACCCGGACCTGTCCCGAATGGATGCGCTGAAGGCCGCGATGCAGGGAGAGCGCCGCGGATACGAGTTCTACTACGCTGTTGCGGGCACGACGAAGGATCCCGCCGATTGCCGCTATGGCGAACGAGTTTGTCAAAGAAGAGGCGGAGCACGTCGAGATTCTGGGCCGCTGGATTGAGCGCGAGGAAACGCTTCGGAAGGCCTCGCTGGAGGCAGTCGGACGTTGGATCCGGCGAGCCCGTTGAAACGCCGGATTCGAAAGGAAGGCAAAACGAGAATGGCAGGAACTTATAGACTCGTCGAGTTGGTGGGCACATCGAGCACCAGTTTTTTTGACGCGGCCAAAGCTCGCGGTGGCGGAGGCATCCAAGACGATGGGTCAGTCTGGAATGGTTTGAGGTCGTGCGCGAGACCGGCAAGATTGAAGGCGATCAGGTCAAAGAGTTTCAGGTCACGCTCAAGGTGGGTTGCAGGATCTAGACTGTAATTATGCGAAAACGTCGATGAGTTCCTCGCTCATGCCATCCGCCTCGAAGAAGATGCGGCGACCCGGCTGGGCGATCTGTCCCACGCGATGAAGATCTACGGCAATCACGAAAGCGCCGCGTTCTTCGGCAAGCTCGCCCACTTCTCGCGCCTGCATCTCGCGCAGGCGAGGGCGCGTGCGGGCTATCACGACGTCCCGGAAATGCGGCCGGATGAATTCGAATGGCCGGACGGCGAAAGCCCGGAGGCGACTTCCATGGAAGCGTCGCACTATCTGATGGACCTCGAATACGCGATGCAGCTGAGCCTCGACAGCGAGCAGCGCGGCTTCGATTTCTACGATGACATCGCCCGCACAACCGAGGATCCCGAGATCCGCGTGATGGCTGTTGAGTTCGCGGCGGAAGAGGCGGAGCACGTCGCGGAATTGAAGCGGTGGATTGCCCGGCGCGAACCGGCGCCACACTCCAGCTGAGAGCCGCCGTTAGAACCTTTTGATCTCGATCTCGTGCTTGCGCAGCGCGTAGCCCATCTGCCTCGGAGTCAGACCAAGCAACCGAGCAGCCTTGGCCTGCACCCAACCCGCTCTCTCCATCGCATCGATCAGTTGCCCGCGCTCCACGTGTCCGCCGGACTCTGAATCCACGCCTTCGTCGGAGAAACCCGCCCCGCTCGCAGCCGGTACCGCGAGCGGCATCGGCGCACTGCAGAGGCGCGAGCCATTCGTCCTGCTTCTTCGGCGCTCCGCCAGTGACCGGAAGCGGAATGTATGCCCGCCGGGTTGCCGCGGGCTTTTCGGGTTTCCATAGCAGCGACGACAAGCAGCTGTCGTTGCGGCACGCGAAATCGTCCGCGACGATCGACGATCCCTGCGCAAATGCCGCCGTGCGCCGCACGCAACTCTCAGCTCCCGCACGTTGCCCGGAAAATCGCAGGCACACAGCACCTTCACCGCCTCGCTGCTGAGCGAAAGCGAAGTTCCGTGAAGCTCGTTGAAGTTGCTCAGGAATTCCGCAGCCAGCGGAGGAATATCTTCCCGCCGTTCCCGCAGCGGCGGCAACGCGATCGGCACCACGCTGATCCGATAGTACAGGTCCGCGCGAAAGGTCCCGTTGGTAACCGCCGCCTCCAGATTACGATTTGTGGCCGCGACCAGACGCACATCCACTTTCAGCGTCCGTGTCCCTCCGACCCTCTCGAACTCGCCTTCCTGCAGCACACGCAGCAGTTTGGCCTGGAAGGCCGGAGAAATGTCGCCGATCTCGTCCAGAAAAAGCGTGCCCCGATCCGCCAGTTCGAATCGCCCCTTACGCTGCGCGATCGCGCCGGTGAACGCTCCCTTTTCGTGCCCGAATAATTCGGACTCCAGCACGCTTTCCGGCAGCGCGGCGCAGTTCAGCTTGATGCACGGCCCTGTCTTGCGCGGCGACAGATCGTGAATCGCCTGGGCAAACAATTCCTTACCGGTGCCGGACTCGCCCCGCAGCAGAACAGGCAGATGGCTGCGCGCCACCACCCGAATCTTTTCGAGAACGTTCCGAATCGCCTTGCTCTCACCCACGATCCCGGCGACCGGCAGGTTCCGATCCTTCACCGCCCGCACTTCCAATTGCTTCTCCAGCCGGTGCCGCTCCGCCATGAGCCGTTCCCGATCGCGCGCCACCATCCTTTGCAGGCGCACCGTCTGGCCTACCAGATTGGCCACCATTGCCAGAAAGCGCACATCCTCGTCCAGACCGACCGCGGTATCGCCGCCGTCCTGCGGTTTGCCGGTATTGTGCTTGACGATCGTGATCGTGCCGATCACGTCGTTGCGGTCCTTGATCGGAACACCGACGAATGAACGGGAGCGATCGTCCGCGCAATCGTCGGCCTCCGCGGCTTCTTCCGGATTCGTTGCGTGCCAGTCCGCGAAGAGCGGATCCGCCGCCATGTCTCTTACAACCAGCGGACTCGCCGTTACGACAATCTGGCCCACAGCCCTTTCCGGCAGATTTTCGAAGTTGAGTTTGGATGTCTCTTCATTCCACTCCGCGCCCACTACCAGCTCCGGCCCGCCTTCGGCGTCGAGCAATGCGATGAGCCCTTGGTGCATATCGAGAAAACTCGAAAGTAGAGTGATCACGTTCGCGAGCGTTACTTCAACCCGTGCCGGACGTGTCAGTATTTTGGAGATTTCGTATATGCCGCCGAGCGCAACTTCGGACCAGCGGGAAGCAGAAGCGGGATCGCTTCCGGCGGCACTGAAAGCGTTGTAAGCTGTGGCCATCTGGAACTCCTCATCCTCACCCTGACGCCAGTACAGACGGCCAGCGGGCGGAGAACACCGCATGCGTAGTCTGGTGACCTTGTGCGCTTACGTGGCAGGATGGGCGAATTCACGCGGGAATCCAGAGCCCAGTGACTGAACAGTAACACCGGCTTGCTAGTTAGTCAAGGTGTCCACGCATCCGGCGCGGTCAACATATTGAAACGATATGGGCAAATAATTGCTGAAAAAATGCGCTCAGGAGTGTCCACGTTCGAGCGCATTGGCGGTGCGGTGACTGTAGATCGTCTGGTGGAATCCTTCTATTCGCGGATGGATACTGCTCCCGAAGCCGCCGGAATCCGCGCTATGCATGCAGCGGATCTCGCATCGGTGAAGCAGGTACTGAAGCGATATCTCAGCGAATGGCTGGGCGGTCCAAAGCTCTATTCCCCGGAGAAAGGCCATCCGCGCCTCCGCCAGCGCCATCTGGGTTTCCGCATTGGTGAGGCGGAGCGCGATGCCTGGCTGCTCTGCATGCGGGGCGCGCTTGAAGAAACCATCGGCGATGCGGGCGCCCGTGAAGAGATCTTCGCCGCCCCGGGAAAGCTCGCCGAATGGATGCGAAATCAGGCCGGTAATCCGCACGATGCGAGCTGGCCCCGGCTGTGAAACATCTCCGCCGCTTACTCGGGCGGTCCGTCAGGCGCAACCGGTTTCTTCTTTTTCTTTGTTTCCTGTGAAAGGTATGCACCGGCATTTTTCAGCTGCACCGGACCCTGACCCCGCACGTATTGAGAGATCATGAACATCGTCCGGTCCTTCGCGCGCTGTGCCGCTTCTTCGTTATAAGAGTCCCGCTCCTCGAAATTGAACCCGTGTCCGGCCGGATAAGAGTACACCGTGACATCCGGCCGGGTTGCGCGAAACTGAATCACACCATCGTAAGGGATCATGCGGTCTTCCACGCCGAAATGAAGCAGCGTCGGAATCTTCCGTTTCTGCTGACCCGCGCCTGTAATGCCGCCGCCATAGTAGCCGATCGAGCAGGCCAGTCCGTCCACGCGGTTCCCCGCCAGGTAAGACAGGTAGCCGCCCCAGCAGTAACCGACGAGGGCAACCCTTCCCGCGCTCCGGACCGCATCGACCGAAGCCTGGATATCTGCGAATGGTCCGCTCTCACCAGCCTGTCGGATCATCTCGACGCCGCCCGCGAGGTCGACGTCCTCGTCGCCTGATCCCGCGCCCTTTCGCGCCCGGTCGAACAGCGCCGGAGCAATCGCGAGATACCCCTGCGCGGCGAAATCGTCCACGACCTTCCGGATGTGCCGGTTGACGCCGAACACTTCCTGCAGCACTACGACAGCGCCTTTGGGCTCAGCCGCGGGTTCCGCGCGATATGCGGTAAACGTATTGCCATCGGCGGCGGTCAGTTCGATCATGTACTCTCTCCTTGTGGTTCGAATTCCATCACGCTACACTCGTCGTCGATCGTGATCTCGGCCCGGCGCAGCGCGCCGTCCGCGTCATACCGGTATCGATGGGTCAGTTCGACTTCACCGTAGACCAGCTTTTCGCACTGGATCAGCCGGCCCTCGCCGTCGTATCGCGCGCGAATATAAGTGTTGCGATGGCCGAGTTCGTGTTCCCCCAACGGACCCACCAGACGCAACGGCAATCTCACGCCCGAGTACGTCAGGAAATAAAGTAAATCCTGCATCGCCCGTCAATCCGGCGTGATCATCACCTCCGGCATAGCCTCCGGATCGGGTAGATCCAACCCGTCTTCTTCCACCAGACGCACGCCGGAAATGCAGACATCGCCATCGTCGACCACGACGTTTACCGGCGTCAAACGCTGCCCCTGACAGGGACCGATGAAGCAATGCCCCGTATCGAGATCGAACTGCGCACGGTGCCGGCCGCAGGTCAGGAAGTTGCCGTCGTCGTCGAGGAACTGTCCTGGATTGGCATCCAGCCGTTCACCCTGATGCGGACAGGCGTTTTCAAATCCAAAATATTTGCTCCCTTTGCGGGTAATCAGAATCGGCCAGGGCTTTGCGCCCGATTCCTCCGCCCTCGCCAGAACAAAACCAACCGCCTGGCTGTCGGCAATGGCCGAGGCCCGGCAAATCGCATAAAGCTCGCTCATGTTTTTACCGGTACTTGCTGAATCCCGAAGCGTTGCCGGGCGCCGCCGGCCTGCACCAGTTGCTCCACCACGCGCCCGGCGTCGATCAAGGCGCCTTCCATGAACCCCGCCTGACTGGCCGCGAACTCCGCTCCGGCAAACCAAAGCTTCCCGCCCCAGAGTTCGCTCCTCAGCAGGGGATTCACCCCCTGCGGATGAGCCGGAGCTGCGTCTTCCCGCCGGTCGAGGCTGCCGCAGGTAAACGGCTCGGCCGCCCAGTCCTGATAGTGCATCGTTCCCTTCTCAAACGCCAAACCGAAGAGCTGCACGAACTGACTTGTGACCAGCATTTCCATGCCTTCGCGGAACCGTGCTCTCTCCGCCGGCGACAGCGCAAGGAATCCGCCCAGTGCCGCCACGCGTCCGTCCATACTGCCGGCATCGAATACCTCGCTGAGCACCGCCTGTTCGTGATGCACGAACGCGTCCCCGGACCCGACTCGCGACCGGAAATCACGGCTGTCGCCATAAACGACCACCGCCTTCGCCTGACGCGCCATCCATGTGGTCGACGCCAGCAGCGCGCTCTGCACCTCGTCGGGCAGCGCGGGCGAGAAAAGAATATGCTCTTCGATCAAGCGTGGCGGCATGGCGAGAACCACCCGCCGCGCATGGCGTTCCACCTCGCCATCCGGCGTCCGCAGCAGGATCTGCACGTGCGAACCCCGGTCCACAAGGCCGTCGAGTACATGCGAAAGGGCAACCCGGCCCGGGCCGAGTCCGGACGCAATCGCCTCGGTGACTCTTGCCATCCCGCCATCCACACGCAGCGCGCCTTCGTGAATCGTCTGGTTTTCCAGTTTTTGCGGTTTTTCGTTTGGGTCGGTCAGAACCCATGTGGTGCCGTCGTCGAATTGCGGAAACGCAGTCAGCCCGAGTTCCGCTACAAGGTTCGCCATCGCGGGTTGCGTCCGCGGCCAGTACCACGTTGGCCCCAAGTCGACAAACATGGCCGAAACCCGACATTGGCGCGACAAAATACGTCCGCCGAGGCGATCCCGCGCCTCGAACAACGAGCATTCGAAGCCCTTTTGTTCGAGCGTCCTGGCCAAGGCAAGCCCTGTCAGCCCACCGCCGACGATAGCGACATCGAATATGTCAGGTTCCGGCAAGAGGATGCGGCGGGTGCAATTCGACCGCCACTCGATCCCACTCACTTGCGGAATCAGGTCAGCGTCCAGGCGATCGATCTCGGCCCCGCCTTCGTCCCGGAACGACAGCCCGTTTCTTTCGCTCCTCAATCTCTCCGGAGGCGTTGCAAATAGCTGCCTGATACCTCCCGAGCCAACCTCCCCAACCGTCCTCGGTCGGAATAATGCCTCGCTTGAGAAGTTTTCGCGCGGCCTCGCCGAGATAAAGCGGATTGCTCAGCAGCCCCTCCGCATCACCCAGATCGTCTACATCGATCAGGGCCCGACCCACGGACTGCTTCCTAAATCGCACAAACGAGTTCGTCAGCAGTTCGCCGCGACTGCGGGCCTCTTCCATCTCTCGCGAGTAGTTCACGAAGTACACCTTTGCGTCGACTCCTTCGACCATCAGATAATTGCGTCCCGTGAGTTCATCCTGGCCGTGGACCAGACACGCGACCCTCGATTGATGTCATCTGCGCCATGTCGAGCACCTCGATAGGCAGGCGTTGGTCCGAGATCACTGCTCCGTGCGCCGCGAGTGTCCTCTGCCGGTCGGTAGTTCGCTGCATCGCGCGCAGAACCTGCGCGAAATCCCGGCGCACTCGCCACGCACTCGGCCCCGTTGATTGTGCCAGGCCCATTCGTCCGAGAACGGCAAGGCGCGCGGCATCGTGTCGCGTGCGAACGCGTGCTGACTCACTCAAACCACCCAGTGCCGGATTACGAATGACAGAGAAGTAATGTGGCCCCAAGTCCAGGCGCATCTCGCCCGCGTCTCTCAGGAAACGGCGGTCAATTGAGGTGAACCGCTTTTCGGTGATTTCGCGGCGTTCGGATTCAACCGCATCAAGTTGGGTGCGATACCCGAGCTGGCGCGTGCAGAAGTCCTCCGCAATACTCCGAATGCCATGCTGTACGTAATCCCGGCTCAAACGCAAAGACTCGCGATCGCGTCTGATCCCCCGGACTACTACGTGAACATGCGGGTGCTCCGTGTTGTGGTGCTCAACCGCCACCCATTCGAGCGTCGTTCCCAGATCCTTCGCCATCTGTGTGACCAAGTCGCGCGTCAAGCGAGACAGATCGATCCGATCACCGAATTCTGGCGAGACAATCAATTTCCACAACCGTTCATCGCCTGCGCCCTGCCAGTTTTCGACCTGCCGGGCGATATCGACCCCGCGGCTCTCCTGATTGAATCCGGCCGCCTTCGCGTCGTTGTCGAATGTGGCGCTCTCGCGAGCCAGGTAGCGTCCGTGCGCTTTCCATTGCCCGCGGACCTTGTTCTTCAGATACGTCAAGCGGACCGCGCAACGCTGGTGGTACGGTCGCGTCCCTTTTCCTTTTCCGCTTGGCGCGCGGTTGCTCGTTTTTCGGCTGCTGCGGGCATAATGCAGAAGCAGCTTGAATCCGTTCGACCAAGCCGCACCCTCATTGCGGCTGACGCGCGGCTTCAGTGGCCGGAGCCGGAACTCCCTCTCATCGTCAGCTCGTGGCATGAACCACCAGATCCTGCATGGCAGCGCGTGCATCGCCTGACATGTTTTGGCCGGCAGACTTTACAAGCCGGTCATAACGTTCCTTCGCGCGGGCTATCGCCTGAGGTCGAGCATCGGCAGGCGGTTGCGGGACACAAGTCAGAACCACTTTGGCGAAAGCATCAAACAGTGCATAGAATGCCTGCTGCCCACGACCAACGCGAAAGATGTCTCGCGAGACACGGTCAAACCCTCCGGCAATGTGCTCCTCGGTGCCGGTCAGTTCCGCCCGCCCATTCAGTTCGTTCCGGATCGCCGCCCGGATGAACGCACTGGAATTAGCGAAGCCCCTCGTCTTCGCTGCCTCCGTAACCTGACGCTGGTCCTCTCTGGTCAACCTAACCGCCACTCGTTCGGTGCGGACTGTTCCGGCGCTTTGCTTCATAAAATCGCCCTATACATATAAGGGCTGGCAGGGGCATTTTTGGACAAATTTCCTGCGTCGAACGTTCGTCGAACACAAGGGCCAATTTGTCCCGCAGCGGAAAGCATTGACTTCACATATGTTGGCTAGTGAAAAGGCTCCCGGCGTCAGACAAACCCTTTATGTTCCACTACCGATCTTTTGCTGCCGGTGGCCCCGTCTGGGTTGTCTCTCCGCACCTCGACCCTGAACGGGATGACGGAAAATGCCGAACGAGATCGAATATGGCTGAATTTTACCGAACAGTATTCGGCTCTGTTCGGGTTGGATTGGATATACTAAACTCGTTCCCGAGGATTGGTTTTGGATCCACGTATCAACAAATTGCTGGAGGAGATTCCCGAAAAACCGCCTCGATCCAAACTGGAAACTCACGCTGACGTGATCAGCGCTTTGCGACGAAAGCGTCTCACCTACCGGGAGATTGCGCAGTTCTTCCAGGATCATCTGGCGATCACGGTTGCTCCCAGCACAATCCACGACTTCGTCCGCGTCCGCCGGAAGCGGGGAAAACGAGACGGCGTTTCAGCCGGAGAGCAGTGGGCCGCCCGGCCAAACCGTGTTTCAGCACCGGCATTGAAGAACACTCCGGCGGATGATGATGTACAGCAAAGAATCGCAGCGTTGAAGCGCCGGACTCCCACCGAAGCACCGCAGCCGGTTTTCTCATACGAGGAAGACGAGCCTCTTAAATTGCGACGAAACCCGGCACCGAGCAAGATCGACTGAACGAGTCGCCCGCCTCAGCTGTATTCCCTTTTTAATCTTCAGAACTGTCCAAAATCGGCATCCTGAGCCCTTATATGTATGGGCGCGAAATTCCGGCGTGTCGGATGTTCGGTTTATTCGCCGCCAACTTTCAAGTGAGGGACGGAGTCTTAGTCGGGAGGTTAAAGCGTGTCACAGCAGACTGAACGAACGCCAGCGGACAGCCCGCCGGTGCACAAACGGGTGGTCTTCACAAAAGGCGGGAAGGGCGGCGTCGGAAAAACCGGCTTCATGATTCATCTGGCGGAATGGTTCATCGCCAATGACATCCCGTTCACACTTCTGGATCTCGACACTGAGAACAAGTCGCGCGGCAGCCTGAAACACTACTTCAACGGACTCGCCCGGAAAATCAATATTCATACGGAGGCCGGCCTCGACGCCTTCATCGACTGCCTCGCCGAAGGTACCCCTGTTGTGCTGGCCGACATGGGGGCGGGATCGGGTCAGGTGGCGCTGAACTGGTTTGAGACGATGTATCCTGACCTCGCCGACCAGGGAATTTTGTTCACCGCAATCGGAGTCGTTACCTCTGACCCGGCCAGCGTGGAAAGCGTTTTGGCATGGGCTGCCCGACTGCAGAACCGCGTGGAGTACGTGATCGTGGAGAACTCCACGAGTCCACAGGCGGACTTCTCCTACTGGCGGGACAGCGACCAGTGCACCCGCTTCCGAGACGCATTTCGGCCAGTCGTTCTGTCAATGGAATACCGGCTGGCGGATCTTGAGAACGCATCGCGCCAACATGGCGCCACGCTCGCGCAGGTTGCCCAGCGCAAGACCAACGCGCCCGAATTGCAGAAGGCATCGTTTGTCATCCGGGCACAAAGCTACCGCCGACGCCTGTTTCTGGAGTTCGAAAAGGCGAAGGAGTTCTTGCTGCCATGAAACTGCCGGCCGTAACTCCAATTCGGGAAACCGGCGCGGTTACGGTAGCAGCGTCCGGTCCGTTGCCGAACACCGAACGAGATCTGCAATGGATTGACGAGGTGGCGGCCCTTCTTCCGGAGGAGTCGCGCCTCGGCTGGTACAAGAACGTTCGCCCGTGGCTGCGCATGCTCCCGCCGGACGACGAGGTCGCGCACCTGGCGTATTCGATGGGATACCTCGCGCTGCTCACTCGCAGCGCGCCTCAGCTTATAGCCGCCGAGAGAGCGAATCTGGCCGCACTGTCTCGCAGTCTCATTGAGGAGATGACCGCAGCAGCAAAAACGAACGCCGCATATCACCAGAAGCTCAATGATCGGTTGAGCAGCCTGCCTGGAGAAATCGAGGAAGGTCTCAGCCCCGTCGCCCTGGCCAACGAGATCGTGGATGGCGTGAAAGAGCAATTTCTGCAGTCCGGAGTATCGGAGGCTGGGAGGCAACTCAAAGAACAAGGAGACCGGCTCCGACAGGTGGTATCGGGCCAGGATCGCGCGCTTGCCGAGTTCCGACAACAAATGAACGATTCGCGGAGCCATGTCACGTGGGTGCTGAACAGCGTCACGGGGGCCGCGGACTCCGCTAAGAAATCAATCGACCTTTGGAATCGCGAAATGCGCCGCGTGCAGTGGATCTACCTGGGTTTGGTGTTGATGATTGGCGTTCTTCTGGGAGCTCTCTTCTATTGGTGGGTGGTCGCACCGACGGAGTCGGCGGCGCCTCGGCCGACGCGCGCAAATCAGCAGGCACCGCACGCGGCCGCGGCTTCGGGAAAGACAACTGGGCAGGCACCGAGATGATCGCGGTTTCCCCTATCAACGCGCAAGGAAAGTTCCAGCCGTGAGTTGGATTGGTCCGAAATCAGCAGGCGTGCGCGCTTCGGTGTTGGTGGATAGGCGATCCCCCAAGCAGCGATACAAAGTATGGTGTTTTCGATGGCATTCAAGGACTGGAGTAATCAGCTCGGGGCAACGCGGAGATCAAGACCGACCGGGAAGCCTTTCGTCACCTGATGGTGGCTGCCATGTGGATTGAAAACACCGCCTTCGAAAAGCACTTTCGAGTTGGCGATCTCGCCAGGATGTGGAGTTTAGGGAGAGAGACCGTGCGAAAGCTCGTCAAAGACGATCCAGGCGTAATCAAGGTCCGGATGGGCCGGAAAAAGGCGCATACGGTCTACAGCATTCCGGAGTCCGCGGCATCGCGGATACACACACGGTTGCTGAACGGTGGCTGACACGGTCTGTCAGGTCACCAACTCAGTTCCCACAATCGGGAGGAAACGATGAATCAGTTTCTCAGCGAAGGCAAAGCCTGACTGCGCGGAGCGACAGCCAGGTGCGGTTTAGGCCTGTCGTGAAAAGCGTCTTTGAGAACTTTGGTAAGGCGAGCCTGACGTTCCGGTATCCACGCGGCATAATGCTTGCGCACCATTTGCTCAGAATTGCCGAGCAACTCGGCGACATCGCGCACGGTCACGCCCGGACGTTGCAGGAGTATGCGCGCGAAGGTGTGGCGGAAACGGTGCGGCGTGGGAGCGGCGCTCCATGGACCGCAAAGAGACCAGAGTTTCTTGAGCTTGCGGCGCCAGACATCGCTGACGACGTTCATATCCGTGGTCTCGTGCTGGCCGAAAATCGAGGGGCCATGCTTTATTGCCCGCGCCCTAATCCGTTCCTGCAACCATTCCGGTACCCATGTGTAAACATGCGTGCCGGCTTTGGTAGTTCGCACCTGAATTTCGCCGGTCGCCTCAAGCCGGCTGATGTGGAAGGTGCTGACATCGGAAATCCGGAGACCGGTGTAGACCGAGACTGAAATGAAATCGGCAATGTCCTCACCGGTCCATTTGTAGTTATAGCGGGCGTACTCCCCTTCGATTTGCCGGTGATGAACAACGCGGGACCATTTGACTTCCTGTCGGCCGTATTTTGTGGCGCACGCTTCGTACATACGGCGCAGCTCTTCATCGGAGAAAGGCAGTTTTTGTTCGTGCCGCCGGTCGGCGGCATCCCGGCCGCGAGGGTTTTTCACGAGCCGCGCGGGATTGCGGACGATCCATTCGTTGCACAGGCAGAACTCGAAGAACGCTTTGACTGTGCTCATGTTCTTCGTCGCGGTCTGCGGGCTGACCGTCCACGAGGCGCGGAACTCGCGCACATCGTTGGGTGTCCACTGATCGATCATGACGTAGCCGCGGCTGTCCGCAAACGCTTTCAGTTTCGCGAGCTGGAGGCGGTAGTTCCGCTGCGTGTTCCAGGCCGCATGGGTTTCGAACTCGGCGGTGTAGGCCTTGATGGCGCGTTCAATGGTGATGCGACCGTCGGACGCTGCAGCCGCAACTGTTACAGATTCAGCTGGCTTGGTAGCATCAGCCCAAGAACCGACTTGCTCCCAGACTGTGGCGATGGACCGGGCCTCGGTCCAATCGCTACTTTCTGTGGATTTGCGCCGGAATTTTCCCTTCAGCGTGCCGGAGGCAAAAATCAGACAGTCGCAGCGCTTCCAGCTCTTCTTCCGTTCCTCAAATTCACCGGAACGGGAGTCTTCCGGGTACCCGGCTTCGCACTCCAGACGGTGACGGCGATAGAGGTTCAACACGGTTTGATTCTACACCGTATTGCCCGCTATTGCCCGCCGGAGAAGATCCATCCCCGTAAGTCATTGAAGATGTTATGGCGGAGAGACAGGGATTCGAACCCTGGATAGAGTTTCCCCTATACACGCTTTCCAAGCGTGCGCCTTAAACCACTCGGCCATCTCTCCGGACCTGGCTGGACCACCGGAGTGGTCGCGAAACTCAGGATAGCAGAGAGCTCACTATCCGAGCACGCACAACGGACCCTTCGGCCTGTGCGCTAGCGGTGTCCGCCACCGCCGGCGGCGTGGCCACCGCCAACGGCCGAAGAGCCGCGGCTACCGAATGCGCCGGAGGAAGAGGAGGCAGATCCTCCACCCGAGGAAACCGGGAATGAACCACCACCGAAATTCGATTCGCCCGTTCCACGCGGCGAGCCGAAGCCGGAGCTGTTGCGCGGCTGAATAGTCGACAGCGACGCGCGGCTGGAGTTGGTATTGATGCTCGAGAGCGACCAGCCATAGGAACCCGCGCCGCGTGCGCCGCCTCCGCCATACCAATAGCTCGAAGGCGAGTAGAAGGCGTAAATGGTCGAGGGGCTGAAGAATCCGTATCCGAAAGCATTAAAGTAGGCGCCGGAGCCCGGCACGAACGTGTACATGTTGAGATACGGGTTGAAATACCAGCCGCCGTTCCAGCCGCCTAAGCCCGAAGGATACCCGGATCCCCAGGCGCCGTAGCCATAATCGGATCCGTACCCGGATCCATAACCGGAGGCATATCCGTTTGGATTGAGGCTGCGCGCGGAAGACATGTTTACCGCCGAGATGGCCTGCGAGCGATCACGTGCCCAGAGATAGAGGTCGTCGCCGACTTTCTCGTCGAACTTTTCCGTAAGCAGTGCGACCGAGAAAGTGAGTTGGCGGCCTTCTTTGACGGTGGCGCGGTCGGTCAGATTCCCGCCGATGATATTGACGACAGCCTCACCCTTGTAGACCTTCATCCGCGCATCCGGCGCGGCGATTTCGAACAGACCCTGCTTCACCAGACGGATTTCGTAGTCCTTATAAATAATCGAGACAGGGGAGTTTTTCACGTCCATCTGCGGGTCGTCGGATTCCACGATGGCGTTACCCGAGAGGATTTCCACACGTGTGCTGATGAGGCGGTTGTCGAGCATTTTGATGGAGCTGTTCTCGCCAATGCGCAGGAAGACACCGGGGGTCAGAAGCACCTCGGCGCGGCCCAGCGTGGTGGAGAGCACGCTGTTCTCCTTGATCTCTGAGAAGCGCGCATTCTGCGACTGGACCGGCGCGCCATTGATGGCGACGGCACCGTCGAAATAATGCAGAGTCCCGGAGTGCGCGGACGTGACCATCTGCGCGGAAGAAACGGCCACCGTCAACGCCGCGAGCAATACGGGTGACAGGATACGGCTCGACTTCAACATTTGTGGAAAACCTCTTGTTTTGAATGATCCCGCTTACGGCGGGCGAAGTCAACTGGAGTTAAGCCGGAGTCTCCCGTGGCGAAAGAACCGGCGACAAGATCGCCGGCGTTACAGGCGGACGATCTTATGCGACTGGAAATTCTTCAGGGCGTTGCGCGTGTCCACGATCAGGCTTGCCTCAGCCACCAGGGCCTTGTAATCGAAGGCGGAATGATCGGTCACGATCACCACGCAATCGGCGGTCTTCATAGCGTCGGCGTTCTCCCGCATCAGGCGTGCTCGTCTTCGAGGCGGATCTCGGGCACGTGCGGATCGGAATAAGAAATCGAGGCGCCGCGCTTCTGCAGCAGGTGGATGATGTCGAGCGCGGGCGATTCGCGCACATCGTCGATATCGCGCTTGTAGGAGACGCCGTAGATGTGAATCTTCGAACCTTTCACCGGCTTGCCGACGTCGTTCAGTGCGTTCTGCACTTTGTTGACGACGAAGTGCGGCATCTGGCCGTTGATGTAGCCGGCCAGTTCGATGAAGCGGGCTTCGATGCCGGCCTGCTTGGTCTTCCAGGAAAGATAGAACGGATCGATCGGGATGCAGTGGCCGCCCAGTCCGGGGCCGGGATAGAACGGCATGAAGCCGAACGGCTTGGTGGCGGCCGCCTCGATCACTTCCCAGACGTTGATGCCCATGCCGTCGCACATGATGGCCATCTCGTTCACCAGGCCGATGTTGATCATGCGGAAGGTGTTTTCGAGCAGCTTCACCATTTCGGCGACCTGCGTGGAACTGACCGGCACCACGTGTTCGAGAGCCTGTGAGTAGAACAAGGCGCCCCAGTTCGGTGCAGGCCGGAGTGGTTCCGCCGACCACCTTCGGGAATGTTTTTGGTCTGGAATTTCGGGTTGCCGGGATCGACGCGCTCGGGCGAAAAGCAAAGGAAGAAATCCTGTCCGACCTTCAGGCCGGACTTTTCGAGCATGGGCAGCACCAGTTCGTCGGTGGTGCCCGGATAGGTGGTCGATTCCAGAATCACCAGCATGCCGGGATGGAAGTATTTCGCGATTTCCTCGCAGGCCGCCACGATGTAGCTCATGTCGGGATCTTTGGTTTTGCGCAGGGGCGTCGGCACGCAGATGTTGATGGTATCGAGATCGCGGATGACGGAAAAATCCGTGGTGGCGTCGCAGCTTGCCGCTGCTGACGAGCGGGCGCGAGGGCAGATGAGGGAACGTCGCCGACGTAGGAATCGCCGGCGTTGACGCGCGCGGTCTTGCGCATCGCTGAGATCGATGCCGGTGACGTGATAGCCGGCCTCGGCGTATTCAACGGCGAGAGGCAGGCCGACATAGCCGAGCCCGACGACGCCGACGCGGGCGGTCTTGGATCGGATCTTTTCGGCCAGCAGCTCCGCGGTCGCTGAGTCTGAAGCGTTCATCGTTCATTAACTCACGATTTTCCCATAGTGGAAGAATCCCTCCGCAATGAATTCGGCGGGCCCGGTGAGACCACGCGCTTTCGGCATCGAAGCGGACCATCAGCGGGCCGGCGGGCGTGAGCACCGTGACCGGGCTTTCGGCAAATCCGCGCGCGACGGCCGCCACGGCCGCTCCGGTGGACCCGGTGCCGGAGCTGTTGGTTTCGCCCGCGCCGCGCTCCCAGAAGCGAACTTCGATGGTGTGGCGATCCACTGGGCGGACGAACGAAACGTTGGTGCGATTGGGGAAGCGCGGGTCGTGTTCGATGGCCGCGCCGGCCGAGCGCCAGTCGAAATCGAAATCGTCGACCGGGAACAGCGCACTGCGGGTTGCCGACGTCGAGGATCACGGCATCGCGCCCTGGACCGTGGCGTGCAGTTCCACCACTCGGATCTCGCCCATGTTCATTTCAAACTCGATGTTCGCCGTGCGAGACGAGCCGCAGATGTTTGATGCCCGCGCCGGTGCGGATGCGGATGGGCGAAGCCGCGCTCCTCGCGCGCCAGCAGTAGAGCGGCGCAGCGAGTGCCGTTGCCGGAGAGTTCGGGTTCGCTGCCGTCGGAGTTGAAGAGGCGGATGGTGGCGTCGAAGTCCGGGGCTTTCGGGTGCGATCGAGCATGCATCCAGCCGTCGGCGCCCACGCCGGTGTGGCGATTGCAGATGGCAATGGCGAGTTCCTGGAGATCCGCTGCCGGGCGCATCTTCGACGGCACGTGATCAGGAAATCGTTTTTCGCGCCGTGCAGTTTAGTGAAGGGGATTTTCATAGGTCTATTTCTCAACGCGCACAACGGACCTTCGGCCTGTGCGCGTCTGTAAATTTCGATAGCGGGCGCGCCTTTCACGGTGATGCGCCGCGTGAGTTCGTAGCGCGGGCCGTGAAGGCGGGCTTTATCGATGACGGTCTGCACGTCATCGCCGCCCATCACAACAGCCCAGTCGGTGTGGAGAAAAAGATCGGGGCGGGCTACGGCTTCGTACCCAGGCAACTTCGTTGTCGCCTGTCAGGGTATCGCGCAGCGGAATGCCGAGCGTACGGTAGATGGCGGTCAGGTCGCCAAAGCTGGTGAAGAAGGTTTCGTTGGGGCCGGCTGTGGTGCGCAGAAAATTGGCGGCTTCGGAGGTCCATTGGCGGCGGGCGCGGGAATTGACGTCGGCTTCCTGCCAAGTGACAGGGTGCTCGGCCGGATGAATCAGGAACGGCGAGAGCGCGAGAACGATCAGGACGAAAGCGCCGAGCGTGCGGCATGCGGTGCGCAGCCGCGGCGGTACCCGAGGGCGATCAGCGGCAAGAGCGCCAGGGCATAGCGAGTGTTGTAGAAGGTGTTCGGCCAGAGCGTCGGGACGAAGATCGGCGTGCCTGACGGAGTGAATACTCCAGACATAGAAGAGCGGCGGGAGCGCGAGCAGAAGGACGGCCAGACTGCGCGGCGAATCAGAGCGACGAGCAATGCCGACGGCTCCCAGAAGCAGCGCGGGCAACCCGGCGACCAGCTGTCCGGCGGCGAAGAAATATTGAGCGGCCAGCGCGCCAGTCGCCGCGGCCCGGGTAAGTTCGCGTTGCCCTGAATGGCGAGCGCCGACCAGGGGCCGCGATAGAAGTAGAGCGGATCGCCGAAATACCAGCGATTGTGCGCGAGCCAGAGAGCAGGGCCGGCGCCGGCGATGAGGCAGAAGAGAGTGACGGCGGGCCATCGGTGACGGCGTGCGGCTGATCAGGATGTAAAGCAGCGGCGAACGGCAGCAGAAACCACGCTTCGTAACGTGTCAGCGTTGCCGGCAAGAGCGGCCAGAGCCGGCGCCCAGCAGCGCGCCCCATCCCTGGTGTCGCCGAGAAGCGCACCGTGAAATAGAGCAGGGCGAAGAGAGAGGCGAAGAAGACCGGCTCCGTCATGGGAATGGAGCCGAGATAGAGCGTGTTCGGGTTGAGCAGAAAGACGGCTGCGGCGGCCGCGGCGGCGGCGGTGTTGGCGAAAAGCCGCTGCACGGCCGCGAAGAGGAAATGCCGCTGCGATGCTCATGGCAGACGCCGGAGACGATGGCGCCGGCGAGGCCGGTTTGCCAGAGCCAGTCGTTGCGCACGAGCGGAATCATCAGCAGATGCGGCAGCGGCAGCCAGTGGTGCCGAGCTGCGACCAGCCCGGCGTGCGCGAATCGACGATGCGGCGCGCGATATTGAGATGCGCTTCGGCATCGCCGTAAGTAGAGCGTGGCGCCGGTGCGGTAAAAGATACGCGACGGCGGCGGCCATGACGCGCCGCGCTCGCGACGAAACAGAGGAGAGCCGTGGACGAACGGCTCCGCTAGAACGACGTGAATTCTTTGAATTCGTCGAAGCGGCGCATCGATCTCCTGGCGCGTCAGCGTGCGGAACCGGTCCACGCCGAAGCGCTCGCAGCAGAAGCTGCCCATCACCGAGCCGTAGATCACGGCGCGGCGGAGTTCGTTGGCATCGACATCCTTCGCGCTTGCAGGTCGACACCCTGCGCCGGCGAGGTAGCCCATGAATCCGCCCGCGAAGCAGTCGCCCGCGCCCGGTGGGATCGAAAACGTCTTCGAGCAGATAGCCGGGCACCATGAAGTGCTTGTCGCCGTGCCAGAGAATGGCGCCGTGCTCGCCGCGCTTGATCACCAGAATGCTCGGGCCCCATGCCGATGATCTTCGCGGCGGCTTTACGCAGATTGTTTTCGCCCGAGAGCATGCGGGCTTCGGAATCGTTGATCAGCAGGAAATCCCATTCGGCGATGGTCTTCAGCAGTTCGGTCGCGGAAATCGGCGATCCAGTAATTCATGGTGTCGCCGCCGACCAGCTTCGCGGCCGTTCATCTGCGCGCTGCACGGCGCGCTGCAGCGCGGGCTGAATGTTGCCGAGCAGCAGATAGGGCGAGCTCTTGTAAGATTCCGGCAGCTTCGGATTGAAATCGGCGAAAACGTTGAGCTCGGTGGTGAGCGTCTCGCGGTCGTTCATATCCTGCGAATAGACGCCGGCCCAGAAGAACGTCTTGCCGGGGACGCGTTCGAGGCCCGCGAGATCGATGCCGCGCGAAGCGAGCAGATCGATGTCTTTCTGGGCGAAATCGTCACCGACGACGGCGACGATCTTCGGCTGGGTGAAAAAACTGGCGGAGAGCGCGATGTAGGTGCATGCGCCGCCCAGCATGCGGTCTACTTTTCCGTGCGGGGTTTCGACTCCATCGTATGCGACAGAACCAACTATGACCATGGACATTCGTTTGATTGTACAAGCAGGGGTGACGGGAACATCCAAGCTGCATCCTGATTTTGTGACGACTGCGTGAAGCGTTTTTTTGTCGGCGGGAGCGGCTGCCACGTAATAGAATCCGATTGATGGACCAAATGGAAGTTGTTCGCGAGTCCGGGGCGACGGGCGCGACCGCGATCCTTCGGCTGAAAGGCCCGCTGACGCTTTCCACGGCATTTCTGCTGCAGGAGAAACTGCGCGAGATCCCTGTTTGCGACACCGTGATCGACGTGAGCGAGGTGCGTTATATTGACTCGGCGGGTCTGGGTGCGATCCTGAGCCACTGGTCACAAACGCAGCGAAGCGGTCACAAGTTCGCGCTGACCGGAGCGAATCCGCGGATCGATGTGCTGCTCGAAATCACAAAAGTGAATACAGTGCTTCCGATGTTCAGGACCGCCGAGGAAGCGGACGCAGACTTTTGCGCCGCAGAGAGTAAGAAGGCATGAATCAGCCTCATTCACAGGCCGCTGACAGGTCTGTAATAGAATCCGAGAGATGGAAGAGCGGCTTGAAGTAGTTCGCGATACGGGTGCTTCGGGTTCGACGGCGATTGTTCGTCTGAAAGGCCCGCTGACGCTGTCGACGTTGTTTCTGCTGCAGGAGAAGCTGCGCGAGATTCCCGAAGCGGACACGGTGATCGACGTGACGGAGGTTCCGTACATCGATTCCGCCGGGCTCGGGACGATTCTGAGCCACTGGTCTCACACGCAGCGGCACGGAAAAAAATTCGCCATGACGGGCGTCAGCCAGCGCATCGGGGTGCTGCTCGAAATCAGCAAGGTGAATACGGTTCTTCCGATGTTTAAGACAGCGGAAGAAGCCGACACGAACTTCGCGGGCAAGGCTGCGAAGGCTTAGGGTTCCGCTCCCTTACGGTCGCGGTTCGGAAAGCGAAACTGCTATCAGGCGGCCGCGCGCAGAGCATCGGAACGCGCCGGAGTGAGGCGCGCCGCGGTCCAGTCGCGGATGATTTGATTTGCGGGCGTTTCGACAAACTCGAACGCCGCGATGGAGACGCCGATGACTGCCGCGATGAACAGGAATCCCGTCCATGCGGGCGGCGCGGTCCCCCAGCGGAAGGACGTGTAGCGCGAATACCACCACAGCAGCGGGATGTGCAGGATGTACATCGAATAGCTGACTTTGCCGAGGTAGCCGGCGAAGTCCGTTGAGAGCGCGCGTACGATAAATCCGCCGCCGGTGGCGAGCCCGATCAGCAGGAGCACGTTGAGCGGTCGAAGGACGGTGTTCAGAGTCATCATGGTGCCATCTAGCACCTGTGGCCGGATGATGAACGCCGCACCTGCTGCGAAGGCGACAGCAGTGAGCCAGAAGCCGAGATGCCGGGCAGTTTTCGTGCGGAGGCGCGATTCGATCAGAGCGCCGTAGATTCTGGCGGTGGCGATTCCGGCGACGAAATCGGAAAGATGGTAGATGGGCTTCCAGACCTGAGGAACGCCTTCCCGCGCGAGCAGCAGAGGAGTGAAGAAACATGCCGCGAGAACCGGCAGGACACGCAGCAGACTGCCGCGACCCATCCAGAGAAACACCAGCGGGAAACAAAGGTAGAAGAAAAACTCGCAGGAGAGCGACCACGCCGGTGTGTTCCAGCCGACGTTGAGCGAGCCGGTCCAGCCCTGCAGGACAAAGGCGTAGTCGGTCAGAATCGTGGCTTTCTGGTGGAGGCTGGGGCCGGAATTCAGTAAGAACTCGGCGACGAACCAGGCGATGAGAACGAGGCTGAGCAGATAGGCCGGGTAGATACGGGCAAAGCGAGCCATAACGAAGCGCGTCAGGCTGTGACGATTCCAGCGCGTGGAGGCGTAGCTTCGCGCGAGAACAAAACCGGATAAGAGGAAGAAGCTCTGCACTGCCAGGTAACCGCCGCGCAGCAGGCTTTGCAGCGCGGGAGGCAGAGTTTGATTCCATGAATCAAGAAGCATTGCCTTGCCTGTCAGGTGATGGAGGATAACCCAAAGACCCAGCACGAACCGCAGGCCGGTAAGAGCCGGGAGGTACTGATGGTCCTTAGGAAGCGGACGAGGGACTTGGCGGAGAGTAGTAATGTATTTTATCTTACAAGTCGCGCCTCGACGGGCATCCGCGCTTTGATGGGATGCCTGAGCTAAGCTAGCGGCTGCGCTGCCACCAAACAATCCAATCGGCTT
This sequence comes from Terriglobia bacterium, assembly GCA_963709215.1. GTDB lineage: Bacteria > Acidobacteriota > Terriglobia > Bryobacterales > Bryobacteraceae > BOG-234. The sequence continues at coordinate 992,887 of CAVPVO010000003.1, forward strand.
CACGACTGGCGATTTCATTGAGGCTGGGATCGCCGCGTCGCTGATCGTGCTGGCGATTGTGTGGCACCGGTGGATTGAGAATTATGGCGGCAAACTCGCGCAGCGTCCGATGGTCGCGATGGCCGGACTGGCGGCGCTTCCGGTAATACTGCGGCTGGCGATGCTGCCCTGGCACCCGATGCCGTTGCCGGACGTCTACGACGAATTCGGTCATTTGCTGGTGGCGGATACGCTGCGGCACTGGCGTCTGGCGAATCCACCGCATGCGCTGCCGCAGTTTTTCGAGACCTTCTTTGTGCTGCAGTCACCGTCTTACAGTTCGATCTATCCGATCGGACAGGGGCTGGCACTGGCTACAGGCTGGGCTGTTTTCGGAATGCCATGGGCGGGAGTGCTTCTATCGACTGCGGCGTTCTGCGGCCTGTGTTACTGGATGCTGCGAGGATGGACCTCGCCAGGTTGGGCGCTGGTCGGAGGACTGATAGCGGTGATCGAGTTCGGGCCGATCAGCTCATGGACTAATTCGTACTGGGGAGGAGGATATACCGCGGCGGCAGGATGCCTGGTGTGCGGCGCGCTGCCGAGGCTGCGGAACTATTGGCGGACGAGAGATGCTGCGCTGTTGGGGCTGGGACTCGGGCTGAATTTGCTGAGCCGGCCTTTCGAATCGGTGTTCCTCGGGATCAGCGTGGTGTTTTTCCTGATGCCGGAGTGGAAGAAGGCGCGGCGAAGTGTGCTGGTGGCGGCGCTGGTCTGCTTGCCAGCGGTGGCGGTCGTGCTGGTCCAGAATAAGCAGGTAACCGGTAACTGGACGACTTTGCCTTACGCGGAAAGTCAGTATCAGTACGGCGTTCCGGCGTCGTTCACGTTTCAGGCTCATCCGGTGCCACATAAGGAGCTCACGCGAGAACAGGAACTCGATTACAAAATGCAGCGGGCTTTTCGGGCGCGGGAGTACGACGACTTAGCGACTTACTTCGAGAGGCTGATTTATCGGATACGGTATCTGCGGTTCTTTTTTTATCCGGCGCTTTACCTGGCGTTTGTTGTTTTTGCGGCGGGGATCAGGAGTTATCGGGCAGGGTGGGTGGCGTTGACGCTGGTTCTGTTCGCGCTGGGGACGAACTTCTATCCGCTGTTCCTGCCTCACTATGTTGCGGGCGTGACTTGTCTGTTTGTTCTGGTGAGTGTGGAAGGGCTGCGACGATTCAGCCCGGCTGCGGCGCGGGTTTTGGTGTATCTGTGCGTCATCCAGTTTGTGTTCCTTTATGTGACTTACAGCCAGCGGGAGCCGGAGAAGCGGGTTGAGGTCAACCGGAAGCTGGCTAAGACACCCGGCAAGCTTCTGGTGCTGGTGCGGTATTGGCCGAATCACATTTTTCAGGATGAGTGGGTGTACAACGGCGCCGATATCGATGGGTCGCGGGTGGTGTGGGCGCGCGATCGCGGCGACGGCGAAGATCAGAAGCTGCTGCAATATTATCCTGATCGCGCAGTGCTGTTACTCGAACCCGATGCGCGGCCGCCGAAGCTGGGGCCTTATCGCGCTGAGACTCTGAAGGCACCCGAGAAGAAGGAAGAACAGAAAGATAACAAGAAAGACAAGCCGAGGATCGTGTTTGAGCCGATTCGGTGAACCTCAACGAAAAGAACCGGCGGCTTCGACCGCCGGCGTTACCCGGAGGAGCCGAAGCCGCCTTCGCCGCGCCGGGAATCCGCCAGTTCGCCTTCTTCCCACTCAATGGCTTCGTAGCGCGCGATGACCATCTGCGCGATGCGCTCGCCCGGCGAGATCTGAAACGGCTCGCGCCCGAGGTTTTGCAGGATCACGCGGATTTCGCCGCGATAGCCGGGGTCGATGGTCGCGGGACTGTTCGGCAGCGTGATGGAGTACTTCAGCGCCAGGCCGCTGCGCGGCCGGATCTGCGCTTCATAGCCCGGGCGGCAGCTCGATGGCGAGGCCGGTCGGCACCAGTTTCGTCTCGCCCGGATGCGAGCGTAACGGCTTCCACGCTGTGCAGATCCATGCCCGCGTCTTCATCGGGTCCGTGGGCGTAGCGCGGGATCATGGCGTCGGCGTGGAGCTTCTTGATGCGGATCCGGAGCGGCAAACGCTATGATAGCCGTTTGACCAAACGAGTCATCACTGTCGCCCCGATGCCGCCGGAAAAAAGCGCTTATGCGCTCGCGCGGTACAGCCGGTCGGCCGATTCCATCCGGCAGTCGATCGACTGGGTGCGGTCGCACAATTCGCAGAGTTTTCTCGAGAGCTTCTACTTCCAGTACGGCCACCAGTCGATCGCCGATCTGGGCCATACGGTGCTGTGCTTCGAGGGCATCAGCGAACTGGCGGCGAGCGAGATCGAAGACGAAACGCTGTGGGACGGCCAGGCGAAATCGTCGCGCTATCAGGATTTCTCGAAGGCCGGATTCATCACGCCGCCGGAGTTGGCAGGCGCGGACCGGCAGCGCTACAGCAGCCGCGGGCGAAGCGCTGCTCGAGCGCGTATAGCGGAGGTTCACGCGCGGGTGAAGGAGCATCTGACGGAGCAAGCTGCCGCGGCCGGAATCGATGAAGCCGGAGGCCTACGCCCGCAATATCGCGGCGCGCGCGTTCGACGTGGCGCGCTATCTGCTGTTCTGGGGCGTGCCCACCAATGTCGGCCAGGTGACCAGCATCCGCACGCTGGAGAAACAGATCAAGCGGCTGCGGGTTTCCGAGTTCGCGGAAGTGCGGGAACTGGGCGAGGAGATGGCGCAGGCCTGCGCGGCGCCGCCGGATTGCGTTTGGGACGAAGAACGCCACCGAGCCGCTGGCGCCGACGCTGGCGCGCCATGCCGAGCCGGATGAATACCTGCGGCAGTCGCGTGACGATCTGAAGCTCTGGGCGCGCGCAGAATCTTACGGTCGGAGACATGTGAAGCACCCCGCGCGTGGATCTGCTGCAAGCCGGACGATGTGCTGACCGAGATCGCGGCGACGCTGCTTTATCCGGTGTGCGATGCATCCGTTCCGCGCCATTTATGAAACGGTGCGGGGCTGGAGCCGGGCGCGGAAGATGGAAGTGCTCGATGTGGCGCTGAAATCGCGCGGCAGCCGGGACGATCTGCTGCGCGGATTCCGCGGCGGCCAGTATTGCTTCGACATGCTGATCGATATCGGCGCGTATCGCGATATGCACCGGCATCGGCGCTGCCATCAGTACCGGCAGGCTTATACGGGCAGCATGGATACGAGGTGCCGGACGCTGATGCGTCGAGGCCGGCGCGGAAGACGGTGTATCGCGCGGCAATGGACGAGGCGCTCGCAGACGATGCGGACAGCTGCCCGATCCGGCGCGCCAGTATCTGCTGCCGTTCGGCGCGCGGTCGCGGTTCCTGTTCAAGATGGATTTCGCGGAGGTGGAATATATTTCGCGCGTGCGCAGCGGCGTGAAGGGGCATTTCAGCTATCGCGAGATCGCGTGGGAGATGAAGCAGCGGGTCGAGGAGATCGAGCCGGAGCTGGCGAAGCTGATCGATGCTACGCCGCCGTGGGTGGAAGATCCGCTGAAGCGGTGACGGGAGACTGCTTAACTCTTACGTCTATGAAGTTGGAGCGGACGTCACCCCCGCCTGCCTTCGCGGGGAGCTTCTTCCAGGGCTGAGAAGTCGCCCCTCCGCTCCCTCGGCGCGCGGGCCGGCACCGAAGTGCTGGCACGCAACTGCAAGAGAGAGACAGATAAGGAATCGCCCGTGAGACGTTCTCATCATAGGCCGCAGTAGTAAAAATATTGATCACCCGTCCGGGAAGCAAGGGCAGAAAAGGCCGGTGACAAGATCACCGGCGGTACATCAATAGAACAGATATTTGCGCCACTGCTCGTCGCCCTTGCCGAGCAGGCGCATCAGGTGACGGCTGGTGTGCAGGCTGAACGGGCGCGGCTGGCGGGCCAGTTTCATGCCCGCTTCTTCCGGCGTGCGGCTGCCCTTGCGGTTATTGCAGTGATGGCAGCAGGCCACCAGGTTCTCCCAGGCCGATTCGCCGGCGCGCGAACGCGGGATCACGTGGTCCAGCGTCAGCTCGCCGGCGGGCAGAACCTTCAGGCAGTACTGGCAGGTGTAGCGGTCGCGCATCAGAATGTTCTTGCGCGACAGGGCGCGCGTCTGATGCGGGATGCGGCGGTATTCGAGCAGCCGGATCACCGACGGCACCTGCATGGCGCGGCGCGGCGAATGCACCGCGGTCGGACGAATGCTCCTCGGCCGACGCGATGCCCTTGAGCACCAGCACCAGCGCGCGGCGGGCGGCGCAGATGTTGATCGGTTCGTAGCTCGCGTTCAGCACGAGCACGGGTTTCTGCAGTCTGCTGTAGGTCGGCATCGGGCTCCTCAGGATCTCCATCGTCGATCTACTCTCGCCAGGGTCAGGAGGGAGACGGATCCGCGCTCCGCCGCGTTTCAGTGCCGACGCGCAGGCACTGGCCGTGGCGCCGGTCGTCATCACATCGTCAATCAGAAGAATTCGTTTGCCCGCGAGCGTCGTGCGGCTGGCCGCGCACGGCAAATGCGCCGGCCACATTGCGGCGGCGGCCCGCGCTGGCGAGGCCTGCCTGCATCGCGGTCGCGCGTTTGCGCCGCAGCGCGTTCACACAGCGGAATGCCGCGTTGTCTGCGCGATCATGCCGGCGCCAGAAGTTCCGCCTGGTTGAAGCCGCGGCTCCAGCGTTTGCGCCAATGCAGCGGCACCGGAACGACGGCGTCGAAGTGCTCGTCGATCGGGAGAGCGCGCTCCAGATACACCGCCAGCGGCCGCGCCAGCGGCTTCATCCCCGAATACTTGAAAAGGTGAATCAGGCTGCGCAGCGCGCCTTCGTAAGATCCGAAACTGGCCGCATGATCGAAGCCCCGCAGGCCGGACCGGCAAGCCGCGCAGACGCCCTGCTCGTCGAGCGGGATAGGCATTGAGAAACGGCGTATTGCAGACGGCGCAGAAGTAATTCGGCGTCCAGCGGCTCGGGAGAACGCGAGGCAGTCGTCGCAGACCGGGACCCGCGTCCATTTGGCGAGCGCGCGTTCTGCAGATGCGGCAATCGTCCGGGAAAAATCAGCGAAAAAATTCCGTGGGGAATCCCGCGGACGAGATTCGAAGGCGGCCGTTCTCGTTAGAGCGCTACTCGAGAAGGCGCACCTCCCTGAGGTAGCTTTTCTGAAGAAAGCTGGCGCACCGCGGGTTGGCAGGGCTCGAGTGCCATTTTCGGGCTCTCTAAACCATGAGTGTACAACCCCGGCGGGAAGCCACGCAACTCGCGGGCCAGCAGGCGGCTGAAAAAGCTCATTTCTTCCGCTTGCTGACGCGCGCGGTTCAGTAACCACTGCGGAGTCAGCACCTGCTTTTCCGAACCGCGACCGCAAGGGAGGGGCAAGAAGCGTTTTGCAGCAGCGGGCTAGAAGAACATACTCAAGGCGGCTTTGCCCAGCACGAAGATGAACCAGGGCAGGCCGACGGCGACGAGCCCAAACCCCATGGTGGACCGGTTCACCTTGGAGAAACCGTAAGCGAGAAAACCGATCTCGCCGAAGACGAGAGCGTCCATTGAGCTGAGGAAGCTGTAGAGGAACTTCGGAGTCATGTCCTTGTCCATGAAGGCGCCGATGTTCGTCGAGAGCAGGTTGTTGACGTCGAGAGTCGTCACGTCGGGCGCGATCGTCACGACGAGGATCGACATGATGGCTGTAATTACTGTGAAGGGAAAATAGGCCAGCGTCACCATTGAGAAATTGGTGCTGAATTTCGGCTGTTTGCTGCCCATCAGGGCGAAGATCGTGAGCACGCCTGCGATCACGAGTGCGGCGAGGGGAACGACGACGACGATCGCACCGATCGTGACGTAGAGGGCGACGGGCGAGTTCGCGAACTGCATCTGCTGCTGCATCTGCTCGGGAGTGGCACGCGAGTTCTGGAGGCGCTGCCGCACGATATTCTCCATACCGATCCGGTCAATCGCGATCCAGGAAGTGGCTACAGAAAGGACGATGCCGAACAGGAGCGGCAGTACCCACGCCGCGCGCCGGTTTTCGAGGCTGGAGAACAGTTTGCCTGGCTGGTAAAAGACTTCAAGTATCCCCATAGTCTGTGAAGTGTATCAACCTTTCCGCCGGCGATCTGCCGTACTGGCGAGCCCGGCTGCTAGACTGTCTCGCATAGATGGCCCAGCTCGAAATCAAGCCGACTGCTCAGATGCGGCTGAGAGTCCTTACGCTGGGAATCGTCGCGGTGTTCCTTTCTTCTGTGCTGATTTATTTGCTGGCGGGAGGTTTCGGAGACCTTTTTGAGCACCGGGCGACACTGATCACCTATATGCCGGACGGGGCGGGAATCGCCGAAGCGGGTGAAGTTCGTCTCAACGGCATCCGCATTGGCGAGGTGCAGAAAGTGGAACTGACGGGCGGGTACGACAAGGCGCGGCAGGTTCGCGCCCGGCTTCGGATTCTGGCCAGATACCTGAAAGAAATACCGGATGACTCACAAACCGCGATCAGCTCCGACAGTCTGGTGGGCGACAAATTTGTGGCGATTACCAAAGGGATGAGTCTGACAGGCGTACGGGAAGGAGCGTTGCTGCGCGGGGAGCCTTATCGCGAAGCTGCCGACCGCGCCCACCAGATCGAAGCGCTGCATAACGACCTCACGCAGCTGGATCAGATACTTGTTGAACTGTCGTCACCGGATACGCGAAGCGGCCAGATGTTTCAGAGTTCGCAGTTATACAATTCCATTCTTTCCGGTCTGGACGCATTCCATACGACGCTGCATAAATTCACCAGTCCCCAGAGCGATCTGGGAAAGGCCTTCTTTACCCTGGAGATTTATAACGACATCGAAGACTTCATCCGCACGGTGGATAAGGCGCTGGCGGGAATCCAGAGCGGCGAGGGTACGCTGGGGCATGCGTTTGCCAGCGACGATCAGTACAACGATGCCGTGCGCGCGATCCGGGACCTGCGGTCGTTTCTGGCCGATGCCAACGCAGGCAAAGGCGGCTGGGGCCCATGGCTGCAGGACGATTCGAATTACCGGCAGTTTACACGTATCCTCGCCGGCGCGAGCCGTTCCATTGACGAACTGAACCACGGAAATGGCAAGGCGAGTCAGCTGCTGGCGAATGCGCAGGTTTACGAATCGCTGACCGGTTCACTGCGACAGATGGAGGCGATGCTGCGCGATCTGCGGCAGGACCCGCGCAGATACCTGCGCGTTCACCCGTTCCGAAAGAACCCAATGGAAGCGCGCCGGCGAGCGTCAGCCAGACGCTGAGCAGCGCGGCTACTTCTTTTTAGTCGCCGCCGCGCGCTTCGCTGCCCACCGAGCTCTGAGAGCCTCGGAGAGTTTTTTGCGGCCGGCAGCTGTTATACCGCCTTTGGTCTTTGCCTTTACAGGTGCCGCGGCCTTTACAGGCGGCGCTGCTTTTGCCGGCGGTGCTGCTTTTGCAGGCTTCGGGGCGGAAGCGGCTTTCTTCGCAGCCCAGCGCGCCCTTAGAGCTTCGGACAGCCGCTTGCGCCCTGCCGGTGTCATGCCGCCCTTGCGCTTCGGCGGGCGGCCGCGACGGGGGGCATCGGCCGGTGCAACACCCGGACTTTCCAACTCACGCAAAGCAGCGAGAGCTTTCTCTATAGCAGCTCTTTGCTCCTCAAGTTTCTTTACTACTTCATTCAGACTGCCTGCCATTTACCCTCCTGGGTGTAATCGTTCTTCAGCGAACCAATCAAGATGATAACTCACCCACTACCAAGACTTAGCGAGGGCTACTATCGGACTGGCTCAGGGCGGTATTACCAAGGGGGTGACTCGGGACTGGAAAGCGTGCGTGACTAAAGTTTCCGTCGGATTTGCCGATCTAAGATGTATGGCGGTAACCGTCGAAAAGGTCTGTGACCCTGAGAGATTCAACGTGAACCAGGCGATTATGCTTGCCCGGACCCGCGCTGAGGCAGTGCCCGGCTTTGAGATGCAGATTGTGCGCTATCTGCAATCGCATTGTCTGTCGCGGCCCGTGGCGGCGATACTAACGGTCTTTCGGGGGCTTGAGGTTCTTGGAGGAATGATCGGCCGCGAGTCCAGGGAAGAAAGGCGACTCATTGCCATGTTGCGTCCCTTTCTCAGATCCGGCGACCCTCAGGTAGCGTCGAAATGCGCGCTGGTGCTGGGGCGCAGGGCAACGAGCCTGGCTTGGTTCGGGGATACTATGGCGGAAGACGATTTCCGTATCCGCGCCAACCTGGTCGAGGCGCTCTGGGGACGCAAAGAGCCCGAAATCAAAGAAATGCTGCTGTGCGCGCTCGAGGACTCCCATCAGCGCGTGATAGCCAACGCCGCATACGGCCTCGGCCTGCTGGAGGCCCCCGAATGGCTTACCGGACTGGCAAAGCTGCTCGACAGCTCTGAACCGGTTTTCCGGAAATCCGGAATCTGGCTGCTCAAGCGCGCCGCGCCGCCTGACGCGCCGGAACGAGTCGCCAAATTCATCCGCGATCCGGATCCAGACGTGAGACGCGCCGCCTTCGATGCGCTCGTAAAACTGCGTAAAACCCAACCGCGGAACGAACCGGTCACCGAAGTTCCTATCTTGGAGGCTCCGATCGTGCAGGCTCCGATCGTGCAGGTTCCGATCGTGCAGGTTCCGATCGTGGAGACTCAGGTCGTGGAAGCTCAGGTCGTGGAGACTCGGGTCGTGGAGGCTCAGGTCGTGGAGGCTCAGGTCGCCGAAGTTCCAACCCCCGAGCCGCCCCCCGAAACTAAAGCCCCGACGACCTACTGGGTCCCCAAGCTGCTGCTATCGGACCGCTGACTTACCCCAAAGCTGCTCTGAAGCGATGCGGGCTCCCTCAGCCAGAGCCTTCATCTTCATCCAGCAGAAGGGCGGGAAAACCGATCCAAAGCCGGCAAAGGTACCGAATCCGCAGTCAGAGCCGCCTATGACGCGCTCCTTGCCGACAACATTGGCGTAGCGGATAAGTCGTTCGGCGACGACCTGAGGATGTTCGACATAGTTGCTGTTGGCGCCGATGACGCCGGGGATAAGAATCTTATCGTCGGGCAGTTTGATGGTTTTCCACGCGGCCCACTCGTGCTCGTGCCGCGGGTTGGCGCCTTCAATGAGAAAAGCCATCGGCTTGGCTTTGATGACGATCGGGAAAATATATTTGCAGTCCATGTCATCCACGTGTGAGCCCTCGTAGTTACCCCAGCAGACATGCATGCGAACGCGATCGGAGGGGACATTGGCCAGCGCATGATTCAGGGCTTCCACCTGCAGTTCGGCGTAGCGAAGGAATTCCTGGTCAGTCAGATTTTTAAATCGCGAATGGCGGCCCATGGCGAGATCGGGGCAGTCAATCGAAAGAATCAGGCCGGAGTTGACGATGATTTCATACTCCTCCCGCATCGCTGTGGCCAGCGCGTCGAGATAAGTTTCATGCGACGGATAGTATTCGTTCGGCTGGAACACGGCAATGGTTCCAGGCGAAACAGCGTTCATAAAGCCGTCTTTGTACGCGGCGCCCTCGAGCGCAGCCTTGAGGCGAGTGATGTCTTTTTTCACCGGCTCCATGTTCTTCACGGTGATGGCGCCCTTGCAGACCGGCCGCTTATAAGTGGCTGAGTGACCGGCTTTCACCAGACGATCGCGGTATTCGGGGTAGTCATCCAGATCCTTCGGCGTGGGACGCGAGGAATCTCCTTCGAAGCCCGTCAGCCGGTGGCGGATGTAAGTGGCATAGCTGATCTTGCTCATCTCGCCGTCGTCAATGATGTCGACCCCGGCTTCCACCTGTTTGCGCACGACTTCTTTGACGGCGTCGCCGACCACCTTCTCGAACCGCGCTTCGTCAATGGGCTCGCCGCGATCCTGGGCGAACAAGAGATCGACGACATCCTGCGGGCGCGGCAGGCTGCCGACATGGGTGGTGAGAATGCGGTCCTTGCTGACTTGCATGGTTGTTTATCTGGCTCCTTGAAAAATGATCAACAACGATAATACAGGGGCTTCCCGCAGGGAAACCACCGGATCAGGCTTCCGGGTGCGGCTGAGGCGGCGGCGCTCCGTGACGGAGAGGGATGCTGCGCAGGCAAAGATTCAGCACGACGGCGATCGCCATAATCGCGGTGCTCAGCAGAAAGATCAGATTGATTCCATGCACGAGACCGGCGCGCACGTCCGCCAGGAGGCTCTTGAGCAAATCAGGCCCGCCAGGCTGACCGGCGAACAGCCTGCTTAGTTCAGGCAATCGCTGGGGCAGCGTCAACGGATTCGAGAACGGTTCGCGAAGCTCAGCCGGCAGCGCGGCGGGCAGGTCGTGGCGGAAATCGCGCTGATAATTCACCAGCAGCACGGCGCCAAAAATGGCGACGCCTATTGTGCTGCCGATGGAACGGAAAAAAGTCGGCAGCGCGCTGGCAGCGCCCATGTGTTCGCGCGAAGCGGCATTCTGAATGGCGACGGTGTAGACCGGCATCAGCAGTCCCATGCCGAATCCGGCCACCAGCATGGCGAGCACGACATCGCGCCGCTGCGTCATGCCGCTCATGCGCGCAAACAGGACCATGCCCGCAGTAATCATGATCGAGCCGACCACCGCCGAGGGCTTATAGGTGCGGAAACGGAGATTGATCTGCCCGGTGAGAATGCTGCCAACTACCGACGAGAGCAGCAGAACTGTGAGCAGGTTACCCGATTCCGTAGCCGACGATCCGAGCACTCCCTGCATGAACAGCGGCAGATAAATGATGACGCCGAACATTCCCATGCCGAGGATGAACGAGGCAACTGAAGCAACGCTGATAACCGGGTTACGGAACAGAACGAGCGGGATAAGCGGCTCGACGGCGCTGCGTTCGATCCAGAGAAAAAGAATGAGCATGGCCAGCGGCCAGCACGAGAAGAAGCTCGACGCGCGGCGCCCCCCAGCCGTAGTAGCGCACCCATGTGAGAGCCAGCAGCAGCGGCACGATGCACAGGATCAGCGTGACAGACGCCGGCCCAGTCGATGCTGCGCTTAACACCTTCCGGCTTCCAGTAAGGGAATTCGAGCCAGATGGCAGTGATGGCGATGATTCCGACAGGCAGGTTTACATAAAAGCAGGCGCGCCAGGAGACGTGGTCGGTGAGCAGACCGCCCAGGGTGGGACCGAAGATGGAAGCGAGCCCATAAGTCGCCGCGAAAAAGCCCTGATACTTGCCGCGCTCGGCGGGCGAAAAAACATCGCCGATGATGGTGAACGCAAGCCCCATCATCATGCCGCCGCCGATGCCCTGCAGTCCGCGGAACACGATCAACTGATTCATGCCGTCGATGGGCAGGAAGGTGAGCATCACCGGAGGCGCCGCACAGCGCGGAAGTGAATATGAACATCGCGGCGCCGCTGAGAAAGAACCATTTTCGGCCGTATATGTCGGAAAGCCTGGCGAAGATCGGGATGGCGAGCGTGGATGTGAGCAGATAGTTCGTCGACACCCAGGGGTAACGGTCGAAGCCGGAAAGCTGTGCGATGATCCGCGGCTCCGCGGTGCCGACGATGGTCTGATCGAGCGAGGCCAGCAGCACTGAAAGCAGCAGCCCGAGCATGGTGCCGACCAGTTGCGGGCGCGTCAGGCGGACGATTCCGGAGGTGAGAAATTCAGCCTGGACCGAGGATGTCGACATGGTTCCTGACAAACTGTTCTGAGGATAAGCTACCGGGCGTCGCGGGCGCGCAGACGGACGATCGTCTCCAGATGAAATGTCTGCGGAAACAGGTCGACCAGAGTGATGCCTTCGATTTCGTATGCGGTCTGCAGCGCGGCCAGATCGCGTGCGAGTGTCGCCGGATCGCAGGCGATGATCACGAGCCTTTGCGGCAACAGTTCGACAAGTCGGGCGGTGACGGTTTTGCCAAGCCCGGCGCGGGGAGGATCGGCGAGCACGAAGTCCGCCGCCGCGGCGGCTTTGGCGAGGAAAACCTCGGTCTGCTCGGGAACCACTTTGACGCGAGCGTTGTGACGCAGGTCGGATGCCGCGCGGCCGGATTCGACCGCGGTCACTTTAGAGAATCGGCGCGAGAGCGGAACGGAGAAGAGCCCGACGCCGGCGTAGAGATCCCAGGCGGATTCACCGCGGGCTTCGCCGATGGCGATTTCTGCGAGGCGCGGCAGAAGGAATCGGTTCACCTGAAAGAATGAATCTCCGCTCACGCGGAAGCGGACTTCGTTCACCGGATAGTCGAGCGGACCGGTAACCGTGCCTGGAACCTCTTCGGCAAGCCATTCAAAGAATCGTTTTGCAACGGGCTGGTCGCTTTCGATGACGTTCCACTGCACCTGACGCTCATCGGTGAAGATTTCGAGCGACTGAATGAACCGGGGCCAGCGGGGATCGCGCACCAGGCGGGTGAGAGCCGCGACAACTTCGTTGATCTTCGGAGACGCGACAGGACACTGGTCGGTCGGCACCAGCTGACGGGAATTCATCTCCCGATAGCCGAAACGGCCGCGGTCGAAATGCAGCTGAATGCGGTTGCGATATCCGAAAGGCTCGGCGCTTTCGATGGCGATCTGCGCGGGGTCGAAATCGATTTTGCCCACGCGCCGGAGGGTCTCGGTCAGAATGTCACGTTTGAATCCGAGTTGAGATTCGTAGACGGCGTGCTGATACTGGCATCCGCCGCATCGGCCAAAGACGGGACACGCGGGGGCGGTGCGATGGGGAGAGGGTTGGTCGACATGGATAAGACGGGCGCGCTGGGCGTGCCGGCGGGATTCGGTGCGTTCGGCTTCGACGGTTTCACCTGGCAGAACGAACGGCGTGAAGATGACTTCGCCATCGAGACGGCCGAGGCCTTCACCGCCGTAGACCAGTTTTTCAATGTGGAGTTGCAGACGTAGTGAAGGTTAGCATCAATCACCAGGCGGGGCAGACGAGATAAAACTCGTCTGCCCCGCAGGCGAGGAGTTACCGACGGAATCCGCGATAGCCGTAATGTGCGCGCGGAGCCCAGTAGCCGCGATGCCACACATGACCGGGACCCCAGAAGCCGTTCACGTAGAAGTAGCCCGGGGCCGGAGCGACATAGGCCGGAGCCGGATAGACCGGCGCAGGAGCCACATAAACAGGAGCAGGGGCGACAGGCACGCCGACGCCAACTCCAATCGCAATCCTCGGCGCTGCCATCACGCAGCTCGCTGCCAGAAGCAATCCCGCAATCAGTTTCGTTTTCATTTTCTTAGCCTCCTTACGCCACATAAAAGGCAGCCGGAATGCCAAAGCCGCCAATCCGGAAAATCAATGAGTTGCGGGCGTAGAGGAGACCTGCCGGGCGGTGGCTCGGTGATTTTCCACCACCAGCCATGTTTCTGTAATCGCGCACAAGGGCCTTCGGCCTGTGCGCTCGCCGCTCTTCGTAAGTCAGCGCACTGCCGACACGGGGCGATCCATCTGCGCCACATTCAGGCGGCGCAGCATGGAGCGTTTTTTCACATGATGCGCCTGCATCTTGTGCAGAATGTGATCGAGGAAGCTGACCGCTTCGACAATGTGCTCGCCTTTGTTCAGCATCACGCATTCGGCATGCACGCCCATGGCGGCGTCGGTGACTTCGGCGCGCGAAGGGATGCCGGTCTTCGCCAGCGTTTCGAGCACCTGCGTGGCCCAGACCACCGGTATATGCGCGGCCTCGCTGAGCCACAGGATTTCTTCCTGGATTTCGGCCAGCCGCTCGAAACCGACTTCGATCGCCAGATCGCCGCGCGCCACCATGATCCCGACCGGATGATGGCGCAGTGCCGCAATCATGATGAGCGGAAGTTGATCGAATCCGGCGCGGCTTTCGATCTTGAGAATGATGCCGAGTTTGCTCTTGCCGCGCGCGGCGAGTTCCTGCTGCAGATCGAGCACGTCCTCCGGGCGGCGCACGAAGGAAAGGCCCACGATATCGGCATGTTCGCGACAAAATCGAGATCGCGCCGGTCTTTTTCCGTCATGGCGCCGATGCCGAGATCGGTATCCGGAAGATTGATGCCTTTTGCCGAACCGAGCTTCGCCTCGCCTGCGCCGGTGTGCAGGATCTCGACCAGCATGTGGTCGGGATGCACTTCGCAGATGCGGCCTTCGATCTTGCCGTCGTCGAAGAAAATCGGCTGGCCGGCCTTCGCGGTGGTGAAAACTTCGGGCAGCGTGCAGGAGATGTGCGGCAGATCGCCGTGCGGCGCGGGGGCGCGGTTTTCGTCTTTGGTCAGAACCAGTAAATCGCGCGGGTGCAGACGAATCGGCTCCTCGACGAAGGGCAGGTCGCCGATGTGGCCGTCGGCGATTTCCTTGCCTTTCCGCAGAAGCTTCCAGTCGGCGCGGCTGAGCACCCATCCGCTTTGTTCACAGGTACAGAGGCAGACTTCGTCGGAGCGGTTGATGACTTTCAGCTCGCGCTTCTTGCCGCGGCTGTCCTGATGCGAACGGTATCGCCGAGAGCGGCCTTGCGCAGAAGATTCTCGGGTACCGGCAAAGCGAGCGCATCCACGGACGGCCTGGCGTTCTTGCTGGCAAGAGCGATGCGGGCGGGCGTAATGACGCCGCCGCGCGCGTCCCGGCCCACCCGCCAGCGCACCACGTGATATCCGCGGTGGAGGGGCCGGTGCGCAGTTTGGGACCAGCCAGATCCATCTGCACTCTGCAGTGTTTACCCGTTTCCTGATTGGCGCGGCGCATGTGGCCGATCATGGCTTCCCACTCAGTTTCGGAATCATGCGCGCAGTTGACGCGCATCACATCCATGCCGGCCTCGACCAGGTTCTTCACCAGTTCGTAGGATTCCGCGGCTTCTGAAGGCATGGTCACCATGACACGCACGGCGCGGCCTTTCGGGGCAGGGCCGAGCAGATCGTCGGCATTTTTCGCGAGCGTGGCGGGACCGGTTTTGAAAGTGTCGAAGGAGGCGGTGTGGGTGGCCTTTTGGAACGGCGCTTGCCGCTGAGGTGCTCCAGAACCGAGAGCACAGCTTCGACGCTGGCCAGCGTGCTCGATTCACTGCGGCCGAGCGAAGAGAGCCCCAGCGTGGCCAGCCGGACCTGCAGATCGCGCAGATCGTGCTTGCGCAGCGCGAGGTAGTCGAGGAGGTTCTGGACGCTGCGCCGCGACCGCGGGGGGACCTGCGCGATCAGGATCTCGAACTCCTTTTCCATGGCAAGGCAGGAGGCGCGGAGTGCTTTCAACTCGGCCAGAAGACGGTTTATTTGAGCGGGGGTGGCGGGCATAGCGGCAGGCATAGAGTATTGAAGCAACTCACCGACCTTATTACATCCGCGTTAAACGATGACGAACAAAAGGTTTCGACTCGGAGACAGCGGAGGGAACCGCGCCAGATGACGCAGCGAAGGAAAATCCCCTGGGGCACTGTCGATTTCGCCGGTCTCTGTTCGACGCATCAATGAGAGGAGAATTACGTTCATGAAATATATTTCCGTTTTTCGTTCCCATGGCCCTCAGATGGGGCCCGAGGCCCAGACGCGCATGGATCAGCTAATCGAAGAATCGATAAAATCGGGCGTGCTGGTGCTGACGGGTGGCATTCTGCCGGTCGCACAGGGCGGCGCGCGGGTCACCTCCACCGGCGGGCAGGTAGCGGTGGACGGCCCCTTCACCGAGACAAAAGAATTCACCGGCGGCTTCGCGATTCTGGAAGCGAAAACGCGCGAGGAAGCCATCGAGGCGGCGAAGAAATTCCTCGCAAATTGCCGGTGACGGCGAATGCGAGATCCATCAGTTCATGGAATACGAGAGGCAATAGCCATGAGATTCATGATGCTGATGATCCCGAAGGGCTACGAAGCGGCGGCACCGGGCACGATGCCGTCGGCGGAACACGTGGCCGCGATGATGAAGTACAACGAGCAGCTCACGAAGGCGGGCGTGCTGCTGGCGCTCGACGGGCTGCATCCGCCGTCCGCCGGGGCGCGGGTGACGTTCTCCGGGGGAAAACCGACGGTGTCCGACGGGCCGTTCAGCGAGGCGAAGGAAGTGATGGGAGGCTACTGGATGATTCAGGTGAAATCGAAGGCGGAGGCGATCGAGTGGGCGTCGCGATGCCCGGGCCTCGACAACGAGGTCATCGAGATTCGGCAAGTGCACGAGATGTCGGAGTTCCCGCCGGATGTCCAGGAGGCCGCGGGACAGCTGAGGCCCTGAGTGTTGCGCAGGAGCAGGTGAAGATGGTGTGATCGGTAGTCGTGACGGCTACCGACACACATCGAGAGCATCGACGCGGTCTGGCGGATCGAGTCGGCGAGGATCATCGCCGGCCTGGCGCGGATCGTGCGCGACGTCGGGATCGCCGAAGAACTGGCGCAGGATGCGCTGGTCGCGGCATCTACAGCAGTGGCCGCAGTCGGGGATTCCGAATAATCCGGGCGCGTGGCTTATGGCCACGGCGAAGCATCGCGCCATCGATTACCTGCGCCGCAATAAGCGGCTCGAACTGAAGCACGAGAGCTCGGGCGGGAGCTCGAGGAACGCCAGGATGCCGCGGCGGAAGAAATCGAAAACGCCATGGATGACGATGTCGGCGACGATCTGCTGCGCCTCATCTTCACCGCGTGCCATCCGGTGCTGACGGCGGAGGCGCGGGTTGCGCTGACGCTGCGGCTGCTCGGAGGGCTGACGACGGACGAAATCGCGCGGGCGTTTCTTGACGCGCGAATCGACGATTGCGCAGCGCATCGTAAGGGCCAAGCGAACGCTCGCCGAGGCAGGAGTGCCGTTCGAAGTGCCGCGTGGCGCGGAGTTCACCGCGCGACTGTCGTCGGTGCTCGGATGTGATTTACCTGATCTTCAACGAAGGCTACACGGCGACGGCCGGCGACGACTGGATGCGGCCCGAGCTGTGCGAGGATGCGCTGCGGCTGGGCAGGATTCTGGCTGAACTGACGCCGGGCGAATCGGAGGTGCACGGTCTGGTGGCACTGATGGAGATTCAGGCTTCGCGATTGCGGGCGCGGGTGAGCGCGTCGGGGAGCCGATTCTGCTGTTCGATCAGAATCGCGGGCTGTGGGATCAGCTGCTGATCCATCGCGGATTGGCGGCTCTGGCGCGCGGCGGCGCGGACGGCGCAGTCACCTGGACCTTATGCGCTGCAGGCCGCCATCGCAGCTTGTCATGCACGCGCAAGCACCGCCGGGGAGACGGACTGGGCGCGGATTGTGGAACTTTACGGAATGCTGGCTGATGTCGCGCCCTCGCCGATCGTCGAACTGAATCGTGCGGTCGCGGTGGGGATGGCGTCCGGGCCGGAAGCGGCATTGCCGATCGTCGATGCGCTGCAGGAAGAACCGGCGCTGCAGAATTATCATCTGCTGTGGAGTGTGCGCGGCGATCTGCTGGTCAAGCTGGGCAGGAAAGAAGAAGCACGACAGGAGTTCGAGCGGGCGGCGTCGCTTACAGAGAACGTCCGCGAGCGGGACCTTATGCTCTCACGCGCATATAATTGCGGTGGAGATGCCAATGATTGACCGATTCGTTTGCGGTCTTACACTGTGCGCGATCGCACTCGGGGTGATATCTGGACAGACGAAGCCCGAGAAGAAATGGACGCCTCCGAAGACCTCCTGGGGCGATCCCGACCTGCAGGGCGTCTGGACCAGCGACGATTTCTACGGCGTGCCCTTCGAGCGGCCCGCGCAGTACGGCAACCGGAACATGCTGACGGACGAAGAGTATGCCGCGCGCTCGAAGGAAACCGATTACCTTGCGACCAGCGTGCAGAAGGGCGATTATCCGAACGCAGGCTACTGGGCGCGCCAGAAGGGTGTGGATGCGAAAGCGGTGCCGACCAACTGGACCGAGTTCGCCAGGAGAGCCCCGCGGCAGATTTCGCTCGTGGTGGATCCGCCGGATGGGCGGATTCCGCCGCTGACGCCTTATGGCGAATCAGTGCGGGCGGCGCAGGCCGCGGCGCGCAAGCCGCGTCCGGAATCGTGGCTCGATATCAGCATCTACGATCGCTGCATCACGCGCGGTGTGGCGGGGTCGATGTTCCCCGTGATCTACGGCAACGGTACGGAGATCGTGCAGGCGCCGGGTGTGGTGGCGATCCGCTACGAGATGATTCATGAAGCGCGCATTATTCCGATCGACCCGGCGGATCATCCGCGTCCGCATGCGCCGGCGGAGGTGCGCACGTATATGGGGGATCCGCGTGGGCACTGGGAAGGCAACACGCTGGTGGTCGAGACCACGAACTTAATCGGCGGGACACAACGGGTTCGTCGGCAACGGCGGCGGTCTGCCTTACAGCGACGAGACGAAGCTCGTGGAACGATTCACGCCGCGCGATGAGCACAGCATGAACTACGAGATGACAATTAACGATCCGAAGACCTACACGGCGCCGTGGAAGGTAGGCGTTCGATGATCACGCACGAGCCGGGATACCGGCTGTTCGAGTATGCGTGCCACGAAGGGAATTACGCCATGCGGAATTCGCTGAGCGCGGCGCGGGCGGAAGAGAAGGCGGCGGCGAAGAAATAAGAAGACAGCCTTCGGCTGGCGTTGCTTCGGTAAAGGCACCGGCGGCGGAGAACGCCGGCGTTACGGCAGAGAGAACGCCACAATCAGGTTGTCGGCGTTGATCGCTACATACTGCTTGCCGCTTTTGCCCATATAGGTGATTGGATTGGCCTGCGCCATTTCCGGCAGCCTGGTTTCCCAAAGCAGCTTGCCGGTTTTCGAATCGAAAGCATGGAAGCGCCTGTCATAGCTGGCGCCGATGAATAAGACGCCGCCAGCGGTTGCGACAGAACCGCCTTTGTTGAATGAGCCGGTGTTCATGACACCTTTGGCTTCGAGCTCATCCACACGGCCGAAAGGAATTCGCCAGACGATCTCACCCTTGTTCAGATCGACGGCGCTGAGTTCACCCCATGGCGGAGCTTCGCAAGGCCAGCCGGTCTGGGGATTGGTGAACGCGCCGACACGACGACCATCGACCATAACCCCCGTGCGCGCGTACATATTCGGATCTATGGGCTGACCCAGGCCATCCACTGCGCCGGGCGCAACCGGGCGCTTCTGCATGGTGCCGATCGCCCCGTCGTTCTTCACGTTGAAGAAGAAGTAGCCGAGCCTGGGATCGACCGATCCCCCGCCCCAGTTGCCGCCGCCATCCGCGCCGGGAAAAACAACGGTGGGCCTGGTGCCCATCGGCGTGTAAGGACCATCGTTGTGCGCGCCGCCCTCGGCGTCCCAAAGCGCCTGACAGTATTTCTCCTGCTCGGGAGTTACTTTGGCCAACTGGTCGCGCGTGATGCTCATGCGCGTGAGCGGCGCCGGCCGCACGGGGAAAGGCTCGGTCGGTGAATACCATTCGCCCGGCACGTCGCCCTTCGGAACAGGGCGTTCTTCCACCGGAATGAGCGGCTTGCCGGTGGCGCGGTCAAGGAGAAACAAGAGACCCGTCTTGCCGATCAGAACGACCGCCGGAACGGTCTTGCCATTCTGCACGAGGTCGACCAGCGTGACAGGGCCGGGTTCGTCGTAATCCCAGATGTCGTGATGCGTGGTCTGGAAGTGCCACTTCACTTTTCCGGTAAGCGCATCCATGGCAACCAGCGTGTTGCCGTAGAGGTTGTTGCCCGGGCGATCGCCACCGTATAAGTCTGTCGCGGGCGAATCGAAAGTCATGAAGAGCGTGCCGGTTTTGGGATCGACGGAGCCTGTTGTCCAGGCATTAACGCCGGAGCGTTCTTTCCAGCCGTCGTTGAGCCAGGTCTCATGACCGGGCTCGCCAGGACGAGGCACGGCGTGGAAAGTCCAGAGGAGCTTGCCCGTGCGCGTATCCCAGCCACGCGCATCGCCCGGAGGTCCGAGGCTGGGCGCATCCTGCGTGTGCGAACCGGTTATGACGACGTTCTGATAAACCATCGGGGCGGCGGAAAGGCCGTAGTGAGAGCGCGGATACTTTACCTCGTCTTTCATGCCCGCCTTCAGATCGATCTCGCCGTGATTGCCGAAGCCATCGACAGGCGTGCCCTTCTTGCAGTCAACAGCGAGCAGGAAACCATCGAAGGTTCCGAAGATGATGCGCGCAGGGTTGTCCCTGTCGCCAGGCCAGTAAGCGATGCCGCGCGGCGGGCGGCCGTCGTGATTATGTTTGTAGACCCAGATTTGTCTGCCGGTTTCCGGATCGAGCGCGACGAGGCTGTTGTGCACGGTGACCGTGTACATCACGCCGTCGATCACGAGCGGCGTGGCCTGGCTCTGGCGACTTGCCTTCGCGCCCGGCGTGGGGCGGGTATCGAAGACCCAGGCCTTTGCCAGCTTCGCGGCATTCGTTGTATTTATCTGTGTCAGAGGAGAATAACGCGAGTTACCGGGGTCGTTGCCATAGGACGACCAATTCGTCTGCTGTGCGCATGCGGCGCAGCACAGAACCAGCAGGATGACGCTCAGTCTTGTCATACTTTGCGCCCTGGATTATTTCACACTCCAGAGGGAGGCTTCAGAAGGTGTACTTCAGCGCAAGCTGGAGGATGCGCGGGTCGAGTGCTGACGTAATCTGGCCGAACGTTTTGCCCGAACCATAGGTAGTGTTGATACCGGAGCCGCCTGCCGTCAGAGCCGGGGGTGCGATGCCGGCGCGGAAGCTGTTCGTCAGATTGAAGGCTTCCACGCGGAACTCGAGGTTCTGGTGCTCGGTGAACCGGAACAGCTTTTCGGCCGCCCCATCGAGCTGGAAGAAATCCGGACCGGGAACGTTGTCCCGGCCCATAAAGCTCAGTGTGCCGGGAGCCGGATTCTGGAAGGCAGCGGGATTGATGTAGCAGGTGGGGCTTGGGTTAGCGCACAGGGGATTCGCCAGCACCTGGACCGGACGCTGGTTGGCGGCGGAGTCCCCGGTGTAAGACAGGTCGGTGGCGAGGGAAATCGTGAGCCAGGGCGCCGACTGCGCGCGCAGAATTCCCGAAATACGCCAACTGGAGAACGCCATGTCCATAAAGTGATTCGAGAGCCGGGGCGTTTCGTACACAAGTGAGCTGTTGAAAATCTGGCGGCGATCGGAGGAAAAGACACCGCCGATCTGAGAACTCTGGCAGTTGCCGCGGTCGTAGTTGCGGTTGTTGGGGATGTCGAGGCCCGCGCCGGCATTGCCGGTGCTGTTACCGACGGTGAGATCGCCAATGCAGTGCGACCAGGTGTAGTTGACATTGGCGCTGACGCCTTTGCTGAGCGCCTTGTTCGCGGACAGAATCAGGCCGTTGTAGCTCGAGGTGGCGCCGGAGTCGTAGGTATCCATGTATCCGATGAGATTGGAGCGCGGCACCCCGGAGCTCTGGAACAGGCGGTGCGCGTTTTCGGTTCCGGCGTTGTTGCATGCGCTCAGAGGGGCACCGTTGGCACAGGGCACCGGCGTGGAGGGATTGAGCTGATAAGAGTCAAGCAGGTGCTCGGACTCGCTGCCCAGGTAAGTGGCGGTGACCACCCAGTCTTTGCCGAGCTGTTTCTGAATGGTCGCGTTCCACTGGTGAACCTCGGGAACCTGCAGATTGGGAGGGATCGCGATGTAGGTGCCGAAGGTGGCGAAAGGCGAGTTAGCGTTAACTGTGTAGGGGAAAATGTTGCCGCCGGGATCGCTCGCATAGGCGTTGGTCCACGGGTGAACGATGTTGGTGTTGGCCGGGAAGATCACTGTGCCGCCGAACGGTGGAGCATCGGCCGTGTTGACGAACAACTGGGCGTTGGCATAGTCGTATGAGATGCCGTAGGAGGCGCGAATAACCATGCGGCCGTCGCCTTTGGGATCGAACGCCAGACCGACGCGCGGCGCGAAGAGGGCCCAGTGGGCGTTCATGCCGGACTGGCCCTGAAAGCCGGGATCGCCAGGGAAGGTGAGGCCCGGCGGCGCGTTGTTGTAGACAGTGCTCTGCTGATCGGCATAGAAGCGCGCGAGGCTGAAGTTATAAATAGCGCCGTTTTTCAACTGCGGAGGAATGAACGGCTCCCAGCGCAGGCCCAGGTTCACGGTGAATTTCGGGGTGACTTTCCAGGTGTCAGCGACATAACCCGCGACAAAGTATTTGCCCTGGATGAGGTCGTTGGGCAGAGAGATGGCATTGCTGGTGAACTGTCCCAGCAGGAACTGGGGAAGATTGGGGAACGTCCATTGGGTCTGCGCGTAGACCGTACCGTAGAAGGCCAGGCGGTAGTTTTCGGCGAAACCTCCCAAAGTGATCTGGTGTTTCCCGCGGACGAGAGTCACGTCGTTGGTCAGCTGATAGCTGTTGCTGTGACTGATACCGCTGGTGCCGGTGGGCGTGCCGACGGTGAAGTTGCTGGCCACTGTGTAGTAGCCCTGATGCGGCAGGTAGCCACAGTAAACCTGCACGCCGAGGTCGCAGGGCGAGAACGAGTCGTCATTTGAGCGGTGAACGGCGACACGGTCCCACGCGACGCGGAACGCATTGACCGTGGTCGGGCTGAAAAGATAGGTGTCGCCCACGATGGTCGACTGCGCTCGATCGTCGAATCCGCCCTGGCTGTCCGAAAGAAGATTCTGCGGCGTAAAGCTGTAGGCCGGAGGCCGGAAGTAGGCTGTGGTTGTGTAGCGAGCGAAGACGTTCTCTTTTTGACTGACTTGGTAGTCCACGCGGGCCACATACTGGCCTTCGTTGATCTTGGTAACTTCGCCGTAACTCGTCTGGCCGCACGGGCTGGAGGTAGCCGGAAGGGCTGCCGCGAGTTTCAGCGATGCCGGGTCGAGCAGCGAAGGAACCAGCTGCAGACTGCCTGGATTTCCGCCGACGAAAACGTTCGGCTGCGTGGAGAGCGAAGCCGGCACGGCGCTGGGGCACGCCGTGAAATTGCCCTGCAGCATGGCGGCCGTGGGAACAAAGGCGTTGACCGAAGTCGGATCCTGACGGGTACGCGTGCCCTGGTATCCGAAGAAGAAGAACGCCTTGTCCTTCCGGATCGGCCCGCCGATGGTGCCGCCATATTGGTTGCGCTTCAGGGTGTCGCGCGTTGGCGCAAAGAAATTGCGCGCGTTCAGGTCGCCGTTGCGGAAGAAGTCGAACGCATCGCCGTGAAATGAGTTGGTGCCCGACTTCGTGACTCCCGTAATAGAAGCCCCGGCATGGATTCCGTTCTGCGAGGTCAGGGCGCTGGTCTCGACCTTGAATTCCTGCAGCGCGTCGGGAAAAGGAAAAGGCAGGTTGGCGTTGTCCCAGGGGTTGTTGAAGATGCTGCCATCGAGAAAGTAGGCAACGCCGTTGGTCTGGGAACCGACGATGGCAGGATTGGCTGTATTGGGGAATCCGCCGGCGCCGGCGACGCCCTGCGTGATCACGCCCGGCGTCAGGTTGATGAGATCCGTAGCGAGCCGGCCGTTGAGAGGCAGTTCGAGCACGCGGCGGTTTTCCATTACCTGACCGACCCCGGTGGCTTCGGTCTCAACCTGCGCGGCGGTGGCTTCGACCTGCACCTGCTCGCTCACCTCGCCGACCTTGAGGGAGATGTCGATGGTCGGGCTGGTGGAGACCTGGAGGACGAGCCCGCTCTGGACGTAAGTACTGAATCCGGTTTTGCGAACTTCCAGACGATAGGGTCCGACGGGAAGATCGGCGAGCACGTAGTCGCCTCCCGCGCCGCTCTGCGTGGTGCGCGTAATCCCGGTATCCGTCTGGATCGCTTTTATTTCAGCGCCGGGAACGGCGGAACCGGAGGCGTCGAGGACCGTGCCCTGTATCTGTGCGTTGTTCTGCAATTGCGCCCTGAGGCTGACAGCGCCCAGGGCAAAGAAAAGCGTCAAGACGCAGACGACTGAAACTCTTTTCACAACGACCTCCC
Source organism: Terriglobia bacterium (assembly GCA_963709215.1). GTDB lineage: Bacteria > Acidobacteriota > Terriglobia > Bryobacterales > Bryobacteraceae > BOG-234. Next base: position 1,016,728 of record CAVPVO010000003.1, read on the forward strand.
GAACTGATCTGGAGTGCACTCTATATCGCGTTCTCAGTTAGTGTCAAGCAATGCAGCCCGTTTTCGGACATCCGGGCGTAGACTGTTTAGAGACAAATGACGACTTCGTTTATCCGAAATGCATGCATAGGGGCGGCCATCGCCGGCGCATTCATCAGCGCGGCGGCGGGCCAGCAACAGGCTACCGCCCGAAATGCATACAAAGCGCCACGGGCGGCTGACGGTCACGCCAATATCAGCGGCATCTGGGAAGCGCTCGGCACGGCCAACATGGATCTGCAGGATCACCCGACTTATGGCGGGCCTTACTACCAGACGGGTTCGATCGGCGCCGTGCCATCGGGGCGCGGCGTGGTGGAAGGCGGAGCGATCCCCTACAAGCCGGAAGCGCTGGCGAAGAGGAAATCCAACTTCGAGAATCGCTGGAAACTGGATCCCGAGGTGAAGTGCTATATGCCGGGAATTCCGCGCGCGACTTATATGCCGTATCCATTCCAGATCGTACAGTCGGCAAAAGTGATTCTGATGGCTTATCAGTACGCCAGCACCAATCGCGTGATCAATATGGAAAAGCCGATCGAGCCTTCGGTGGATACATGGATGGGCACTTCAAACGGCCACTGGGAAGGCGACACGCTGGTGGTCGACACCAAGGGGTTCAACGATCTGAGCTGGTTCGACCGGGCGGGCGATTATCACAGCGATGCACTGCATGTGGTGGAACGCTTCACGCCGATCGACGCCACGCATCTGAATTATGAGGCGACGGTTGAAGATCCGCAGGTATTCACCAGGGCATGGAAGATCAACCTGCCGCTTTATAAGCGCATTGAGAAGGACGCACAACTGGCCGAGTTCAAGTGCGTTGAGTTTGCCGAAGAACTGCTCTATGGGGACCTGAAGAAGAAGTGACAGGAGGTTTCGCATGAGGTCTATCTTTAATGCGCACAACGGACCTGCGGTCTGTGCGCTTTTGCTCGTCGCAGGCGCGTGTCCCGGACAGCAAAAGTGGACGCCGCCGAAGACTTCGTGGGGCGATCCTGATCTGCAGGGGACCTGGACGAGCGACGATCTGCGCGACGTGCCTTTCGAGCGTCCTGCGCAGTTCGGTACGCGCCGTTATCTGACCGATGAGGAACTGGCCGAACGCGCCAAAGCGGTCGACGCAGACCAGACGGAGATCGTCGGGAAGGGCATCCGACCGAACCGCGGCTACTGGGCGCGGCAACAGGGCGTGAACGCCGCGGCCGCGCCGGCCTATTTCCAGGAGTTCAGCCGCCGGGCGACGCGTCTGACTTCGCTGGTGGTCGATCCGCCGGACGGACGTGTCCCGGCGCTGACGAAAGAAGCACAGGAACTCCGCGCGAAGGTCAATGCAGTGCGCAACCGGCGTCCCGAATCATGGGAAGACCGCAGCATGTACGACCGCTGCATCACGCGCGGCGTTACGGGCTCGATCTTTCCGGTGATCTACGGCAATGGCACACAGATCGTACAGGCGCCCGGCGTGGTGGCGATTCGCTATGAAATGATTCACGAGACGCGGATAATTCCGCTGGATCGCAGCCCGCATGCACCGTCGGGCCTGCGCACCAACATGGGCGATGCGCGCGGCCACTGGGAAGGCAACACGCTGGTGGTCGAGACGACGAACTTTCTCGGCGGACGGAATGGCGTCGGCGGGAACGGCAACGGCGCAGCGCCGTACAGCGAAGATCTGAAGCTGGTGGAGCGCTTCACGCGCGCCGATGCGAAGAGCATACGGTACGAGGTGACAGTCGACGATCCGAAGACTTACACGGCTCCGTGGACCGTGGCGTTTCCGATCACGCACGAAGACGGCTACCAGATTTTCGAATACGCGTGCCATGAGGGGAATTACGCGATGCACAACCTGCTCAGCGCAGCGCGGGCCGAAGACAAGGCTGACGCCGCGAAAAAATGAACCTGCGGCGCAGGGATTTTCTAGCCCTGGGCGCCGCGGCGCTTGCGCCAACGGCGCGCGGACAACCCGCGCCGAAGCCGGATTACTCACTGCGCATATCCGCCGTCAGTGTTGAAGTGCAACCCGGGAAGATTGTCAAGACGATCGGATATAACGGCAGTGCGCCGGGTCCGATCATCCGCTGCCGCGAGGGGCAGCAGATCACCATCGAAGTCATCAACGGTTCGAACGTGGCGGAACTCGCGCACTGGCATGGCCTGCGCGTGGCGCCGGAGGTTGACGGCTCGATGGAAGAAGGCACACCGATGGTGGCTCCGGGCGCCACTGCGCGGTACACGTTCGCGGCTTCGCCCGCCGGGACGCGCTGGTATCACAGCCACACCATGGCGGGGCGCAATCTCGATCGGGGCACCTACACCGGGCAGTTCGGCATCTTCTATATCGATCCCGCACGCGATCCGGGCGCGTACGACCAGGAGGTGTTTCTGGCGCTCAAGGAGTGGGACCCGTATCTCTCGATGATGGGCGACGAAGACGGCTTCCTCGAAGCGGCGTACAAGTATTATTCGATTAACGGACGCGCGCTGGGGCATGGCGATCCGATTCGCGTGAAAGCCGGACAGCGTGTCATGCTGCGCATTCTGAACGCGAGCGCAACAGAACCCCGGCGGCTGGCGCTGGCGGGGCACACGTTTCAGGTCACGGCGCTCGACGGAAACCCGCTGGCTTCGCCGCGCACGTCGCCGATTCTGGAACTGGGGCCGGCCGAGCGTATCGATGCGGTCGTCGAAATGAACAATCCTGGCGTTTGGATCTTCGGTGACACGGCCGACAAGGATCGCAATCGCGGCATGGGGATCGTGTTCGAGTATGCCGGACAAAGTGGTCCGTCGCGCTGGCTGCCTCCATCCGATCAGGTCTGGAACTACGCCGCATTCGGCAGCCCTGTGGAGGCGGGCGCGGGCGAACGTTTACCTCTGGTGTTCGAGAAAAAGTTCATCGGGCACAGGCAGGTCGATCGCTGGACCGTCAACGGCAAGTCATGGCCGGGCACCGATCCGCTGCGCGTGAAGCAGGGTGGGCGCTACCGGCTCGTGTTCGATAACCGCAGCGACGAAGCGCATCCGGTGCATCTGCACCGGCACACGTTTGAGATCGCGAAGATCGCGGGTGTGCCGGTGTCAGGCGTGTTCAAGGACGTCGTCGTGGTGGGCGCGAAGTCGCAGACAGAAGTGCTGCTGATTGCTGATAATCCCGGCCGCACGCTGTTTCACTGCCATCAGCAGCTGCATATGGATAACGGCTTCATGGCGCTGCTGGAATACGTGTGAGCGCTTGGAGCATTGACAGCCTGCGGCTGGCTTTTGCTGAGTAAAACCACCGGCGGCAAGACCGCCGGCGTTACAGGTCGAGTCCCATCGCTTCAGCGTAGGCAGCGCGGACCTCGTCCGGCTGACCGGCCTGAAAAGGATATTCGCCTTCGTACTGCTTACCAAGGATGGGGTGCTTCAGAAGTTCCGCGCGCGGCAGGCTGGCGGTCAGGTAACGGCGTTCGGCCACCGGCAACGGCACACACACGTTGACGGCCGGATCGCGGATGACACCTTTCGGATCCTCGCCGCGTTCGATCGCCGCCAGATCTTCGAGGAACCGCTGGCGCAGCAGAATGACGCCGCGGTCGCCGCTGCCCAGATGTTCCTTCGTGCGGTCCGCTATAGTTCCCTGGCCGACCCAGGCGATGAAATCCTGATTCATCACGTGGCTCGAGATCCAGCGGCCGCTCGGCGTCCTTCACCGGACCGTGCCACGAGGGAATCCGCTTCTGCACATAGGGCTCCTGCTCGCTGCGGCACGCGCGTGAAAGGCCACGTGACGCTCAGCGTGTTTTCGTCATCCACCGGCACGCGCCATTCGAAGTGGTCGCCGGGATAGAGCGCATTCGGCCACAGGCACACGCGGCCGGTGGTCCACATGGTGTCGGAATCTTTCATGCCCTCGCGCAGGCGGCGATAGACGAAGCCGTAGTCGAACTCCTCGAACTCCAGCTTCAGATGCCGCGGCGAGTACGGCCCGGGCCTTGTCGGCCAGCCGCACGCTCCAGTTCATATGCATCCACTCGAAGTGCAGAGGATCGATCGAATTTTCCTGGCACTGCAGCCAGTTGCAGGGGATATGCGCGAAGACGATCTGGACGAAGCCGTTTTCCCAGTGGAACGGCTCCCAGTCGGGCACAAGCGGCGCGGGTTGCGGCCCGAGATACGCCCAGAGCAAGCCGCCCTTCGCCTCCACCGGATAAGCCGTGATGCGGATCTTGTCTTTGAAAGCCAGCTTCAGGATGCGCGATGTCTTCCCACGGCTGCTCTGCGCAGCGACCGTTCTCATCGAAGAGCCAGCCGTGATAATTGCAGCGGAGCCCGCACTGCTCGACGAACCCGTACGACAGGTCGGCGCGGCGGTGCGGACATTGGCGATCGATCAGGCCGAACGTGCCGCCAAGGTCTCTGTAGAGGGCAAGGTCTTCGCCGAACAGGCGCACCGGCTTAACGGAAGTCCGGTCGAACTCGGAAACCGCGGCGATCGGCATCCAGTAGCGCCGCAGGAGTTGGCCCATGGGCGTGGCGCGGTCCACCTGCGTGAGCAGCCTGTTCGTCGCACTATCCAGCACGTCCAGTCAGTATATTGCCCGTTCATATGCGGCGTTGACGCGTGAATCGATCTGGGCGATAGCGGCTTCGATTTCGTCGCCGTGGCTGAGGCCGCGGGTCAGCTGGACCGAGAGATCCTTCAGAATTTTGCCCAGGCTGTTGAGGCTCTCCGCGGTTTCGCCGAGTTGACCGCCGACGTCCTCGAACACCGATGCAAGCCGGGCACCGACACCCTCCGCCATCTCGATTCTGCCGGTCAGATAGATGGGGCGCAGTGAGTGGCTGGCCCGGATCAGGTTCATCTGCGACGCGCCGAGAACGTGCAGGCGGTCGCGCATGACGAAGAGGCGCTTCAGCGCGCGTCGAATGGTCTCGCACGAAGAAGCATGCAGACACAAGACGGCATCCTTGCTGACCGCTTCGCCACCTTCAGCACGTGTCGCGTGATCGGCGATTTCGTGGGCAAAGGTGGCAGTCATTTCCACCTGCAGCCTGGCGGCCATCAGATCGAACACCACGAGGTCCACTTCGCCGACCAGTTCGTTCAGCGCGCCGGAGAAGGACGCGCTCTGCTTCGTGATATCACCGCTCAGCCCGCGCAGCCAGTCGAGAACGGGGCGCAGACCCGCGGCTTTGGTTCCCAGCTTGTTCGCTTCAATGACGCCGTTCAGCGCCAATACGCGCAGCGACTCCGAGATATCCGCCACACTGGCTGACTTTTCTCTTACCCCCTGGCTAATCTCGACATACTGGGCGAGGTCGCGGAAGAGCGTCTCCAGCACCAGGACCATGCGGTCGAACAGAGCAGCCTGCGCGCTCAGGGAATCCAGCCCGGCTAAGGAAACATCGGCACTCTGCGCGGTCCTGTGCAGCTTCGCCTCGCGGCTCTCCATTTCGGTCTTCATGGCGTGCCGCATGAACTCGTCATAGTCACGGAAGCCAAGTTTCTGCAAAGCGGAGTCGAGCACGCCGCGCGATGCGGCGATGGCCGCTTTGCGGTCGTGCGAATGGTCTTCAATGGAGGCCTCGACGGCGCGGAGGTCCTTATACAGCTGTTCCACCGTATGGCGAAGCGGCGAGGTTGGTTTGAAGCGTACCGAGAGGTAGCCGCCCGCCATCGGGGTCACGAGGGCAACCACCCAGTAATAGCGTCCGTCGTGGGCAAGGTTTTTGACGTAGGCCGTGATCGGCCGGCCTGAATGTAATCCCAGAGCAGCTGGAACACCACGCGCGGCATGTCCGGATGGCGAATCACATTGTGTGGCTTATTTTGCAGTTCGTCCCAGATGTAAGCCGAGATGCGGGTAAATACGCTGTTGGCTCTCTGAATCCGCCCTTTTGGATCAGTGGTGGAAAAGAACAATTCCTCCACTTCGAACGGGCGAGGTTCGTTTATTACTTCGATCTGGCTCAATTTGTTAATTGATTCAACGTACCCCGATTGTAGCCAAGTGAGCGAAGCATCTCTGATAACCGTCCGGCAAAGGGATATATAATCCCCGCTGAGCAGGAGCGCACATGCGAACGCTCCGTTGTGCGCGCTCAGGGACGGAGGAGACGAGAATGATCATCGACGCTCACGGACACGTGACCGCACCGGACAAGCTGTACGTGTACAAATCGGGCCTGGTGTCGCATCGGGGCGCGCACGGGCGCGGCAGCGCGGGCGCGTCGGACGAAGACATCAAAGATGCGCTGAACGAGCCGGTGTTCGGCGGCTCGTCGCATCTGGCACAGCTGAAGGAAGCCGGCACCGACATGCAGCTGGTGTCGCCGCGGCCTTATCAGATGATGCACAGCGAACAGGCGAAGCTGGTGAACTGGTTCATCGAGGAAACCAACAACATCATCTGGCGGCAGACGAAGCTGTATCCGGATGTGTTCCGCGGCGTGTGCGGGTTGCCGCAAAGCCCCGGCGTGAGCCCGGCGAACTGCCTGAAGGAACTGGAGCGCTGTGTGAAGGAACTCGGGTTCGTCGGGTGCCTCATCAATCCCGATCCGGGCGAAGCGAGCGGCATCGAAACTCCGCCGCTGGGTGACCGCTACTGGTATCCGCTGTACGAGAAACTGGTGGAGCTGGATGTGCCCGGACACGTGCACTCCGCCGGTTGCCGCTCCGACCGCCTGCCTTACTCGCTGCACTTCATCAACGAAGAAAGCATCGCCGTGGTGTCGCTGCTGAATTCGAATGTGTTTAAGGATTTTCCCACGCTGAAGATCCTGCTCTCGCACGGCGGCGGCGCGATCCCTCTGCACTGGGCGCGTTTCGAAGCCAGCGTCGCTGCGCGTGCCCGGCGCTACACGGTTCAAAGAGCGCATGCGGAACCTCTGGTACGACACGGTGCTCTATTCGAGCGATTCGCTGGCGCTGCTGATCAAAACGGTCGGCGCGGACCGCTGTTTGTTCGGCACCGAACGGCCCGGCGTCGGAACCGTGAAGGACCCGCTCACCGGGAAATGGCTCGACGAGACGCGTTACCTCATCGAAGCCTTCGACTGGCTAAGCGACGCCGACAAGAAACTGATCTTCGAAGACAACGCGCAGGAAGCTGTTCAGGCTGCAAACGGCGCACGAATACGAGGAGCGGGGTCATGAGACTCGCGCGAGTCGGTCGGCATATGCGGCTGCTGCGTCCACTCTGCCCGCATATCCGCGCAACTGAAGGAAATCACCATCAACTATCCGGCTAAAGCGCCGGCCAACTGGCCGCTGTTCCTGGCGAAAGAAGGCGGTTACTACCAAAAATACGGGCTCGACGCCAAACTGGTCTTCGCCGTCCATCCCGCGGGCATGGCGATGCTGGTCAGCGGTGAAGCCGTCATGACCAACTATCCGATGGATCAGGCGATGCAGGCCGCCATGCGCGATGCGTCGCTGGTGATCATGGGCAGTCCGCTCGAACCGCGCGCTTTTTCGCCATGATGACGCGCAACGACGATCAAAAGCGTGCGCGATCTGAAAGGCAAGAAATTTGGCGTGAGCCAGCTCGGCGATCCGCCTTACAGCTTCGCGCTGGAGATTCTGGGCAAGTACGGGATCGGTCCGCGCGATGTCGAATGGGTGCCGCTGGGTACCGACGGCAACGGGCGCGTCGCCGCGCTGGTGAGCGGCCGCATCGACGCCACCATGGTGCCTCCGCCCGCGTATTTCAAGATCGAGCCGCAGGGCTTCAAGGAGATCGCCAATCTGGCGGATAATCCCGATCTCTACGCGCCGCTCGGCCTACGTATTCAAAAAGAGCACGATCGCGGCGAATCCGAAGCTGCCGGAACTGATGATCAAAGCGCAGGCCGAGGCCATCAAGCGGCTCTACGACGACAAAGCGATGGCAGTTAAGGCCTATGGCGCGTATGATCACGCAGAGCCCGGCCGACATCGAACGGATCTACGATCACGACAAAAAGGCTAACACGTACGAGCGCGTGCCTTACGTGCTGGCGCCCGCGGTCAGGTACATTTCCGAGCATCAGGCGGACGCCGAATATCGGCGCGCAGATGAAGGCTTTCGATTTCCACAAAGTGATCGATAACAGCGTGGTGGAGCGCCTCGTGAAGGAGCACTACTTCGAGCAGCTGTTCGGCGCCGGCATCAAAGCCGAAGAAGACGCCAAGGCGAAGATCGCTTTCAGGTAAGACTGGCCTTCAAGTAGACTGGACCCTATGGCAGAAATCGTTCTGGGAATCGGGTCGTCGCACGGTCCTTTGCTTTCGACGCCGCCCGAGCAGTGGGATCTGCGCGCGCAGGCCGATCGGGAAAACAAGAAGCACTGGTATCGCGGGAAGACCTGGGATTACGAAACGCTGCTGCGAGAGCGCGCGCCCGGATTCGCCGGCCGAAATGACGCTCGACTCGCGCCGCGAACGGTTTCATCAGTGCCGCGCGGCGATGGAGTCGTTGACGCAAGAAGTTCGCCGAAGTCGCGCCGGAAGCCGTCGTGATCGTCGGCAACGATCAGCGCGAATTCTTCGACGAGGGCCTGACGCCGTCGATCACGGTTTATCGCGGCGCGCGGGATCAAAAACGTGCAGCATACCCCGAAGGACAGCCCGCCGGGAATCAACATCGCCGAACCGGGCAATTCACCGGCGCAAGGCGCGATGTATCCCGGGCGACACGGCGCTGGCGGATCACATCCTCGATTCGCTGGCCGCGGAGAATTTCGATCTGGCGCAGTCGGACGTGACGCCGAAAGCGGCGCCGCGCGGCGGCATTCCGCATGCCTATGGATTTCTCTACCATTCGATTCTCGGCGACACGCCGCCGCCCAGCGTGCCGATTATTCTGAACGTTCATTTCCCGCATAACGTGCCGAAGAACAGCGGTGCCTTGATCTCGGCCGCGCACTGCATCGCGCGATTAAGAGTTTCGACGGTGTGGGACGGGTTGCGGTGATGGCGTCGGGCGGGCTGACGCATTTCGTCATCGACGAGGAACTGGACCGCAGGATTCTCAGCGCAATGCGGGACGGCGATGAGAAGGCACTTGAGGAAATTCCGGAGAGTCTGTTCAAAGTCGGCACGGCGGAGATCAAGAACTGGTATCCGGTGATCTCGGCGATGAACGAATCGAAGCTGAAATACCATCTGGTCGATTACGTGCCGTGCTACCGGTCGGAAGCGGGAACGGGCAACGCTATGGCTTTCGTGTACTGGGAGTAGCCTTCGCTCATTGGATTTTGATCTCAGTGTCGCCGTCCCCAGATGCGCGAGATCCGCTATGGCACAGAAGGGCAACCTGACAGCGCCCCACCGCGAGAATTCTCCAGCGTCCTGAAGCCCGCGTGGCCGGGGTTGGCATACCAGGGGTTCTCACGAATCGAGGTGATCCTCCGTCAATCACTTCGCCGACGAAGATCGGGGACGCCGATTCGAGCACGGTACAGATCGACAACCGAATGCAATCGCATGCGACGATCGGCGCATAATCGCCGCCAGCACCATCAGTAACCGTACCGACATCTCACGCCGGCCTAAGCCAGTCAATCCGCGAAAAAAGCCGCATTCTCCTCGGTTTTTTTCACATTCTTTACCGCACAAATCCTGCTATACTTCGCTTGGATGGTTTTTTCCTGCCCCGCGCAGACGCGGCAGTATCGCTCCCAGCCTTCGAAGCACCCGTTTGTCCCCCTTCGCACCGCCTGATGCCAGTACTGCCCACAAGCTTTTTCCGGGAGGTCCAGCTCTAACAAAATGAAAGCCACTGTTCAGGTTAGCCGCGGTATCGAAAGTCTTTTCGGCACCCGTGACGAAAACATCCGCCTGCTCGAAACCGGTCTGAACGTCAGCACGCGCCTCGGCGAGGACACGCTCGAAATCGAAGGCGAGCCCGAGTCCGTCGCCCGTGCCGAAGCGCATTCTGCTGGACTATTTCGCACTGGTGCGCGAAGGCGCCGTTTTCAGGAACGGCGATCTGAACAGCCTGCTGCGCGTCGTCACCGCCGATCCCGAGGTGACGCTTCGCGCGCCTCTTCAACAGCGGCCAGCAGCGCAGTTTCGGCAAGAAAGTTCTGGCGCCGAAAACCGTCACGCAGCGCCGCTACCTCGAAGCCATCGAGCGCAACGATCTCGTCTTCGGCATCGGTCCTGCCGGCACCGGCAAAGACCTATCTCGCCGTCGCCATGGCGATTCAGGCGCTCATCGCGCAAGCGCGTCAGCCGCATCATTCTCACCCGGCCCGCCGTGGAAGCGGGCGAGCGGCTCGGCTTCCTGCCCGGCAGCCTGCAGGAAAAGATCGATCCCTATCTGCGCCCGCTCTACGACGCGCTCTACGACATGCTCGAATCGGACAAGGTGGAGAAGCTGCTGGAGCGCGCCTCCATCGAAGTGGCGCCGCTCGCCTTCATGCGCGGCCGCACGCTCAACGACAGCTTCATCATTCTCGACGAAGCGCAGAACACCACCTGCCGAACAGATGAAGATGGTGCTCACGCGCCAGGGCTTCAACTCGAAAATGGTGGTCACCGGCGACGTCACGCAGATCGATCTGCCCAACGGCCGCCGCTCCGGCCTGCTCGATGCCGTCGAAATTCTGAAGGGCGTCGAAGGCATTTCGTTCGTGCAGTTCGACGAGCGCGACGTGGTGCGCCACAGCCTGGTGCAGCGCATCGTGCGCGCTTACGAAAAATACAACGAAGGCACTGCGGGACGGCAGCTTTCGCTGAAGCTGTCAGAGGGAATGGCGGTGGACGCGCCGCACATGGATTCCATCGTTCCGCTCGCGCCGCCCGTGATGACAGCCGCGACGCCATCCGTTCCGGCACAGGCCTGACGGAACAGCATGAAATCCGACCCGCTCATAACTTACCGGCGCAAGCCGGCCACTCTCGACCACACGAGTCTGCAATCGTTCGCGAAAATCCTCCGCGATCGCGTGGCGCGCGGCCGCGACTTCCATTGCCGGATCACCAACGATTCCGAGCTCCGGTCCCTCAATGCGCAGTTTCTGGGCAGGGACTACGCGACCGACGTCCTTTCGTTCCCGGGCGGCTCTTTGCCGAGGAGGCACGACGATTCCCTCGGCGACATCGCCATCTCGCTCCAGCGCGCTCGCGCGCAGGCCCGCGAGTGGAAGCACTCTGCCGAAGACGAAATCCGCATCCTGATGCTGCATGGCGTGCTGCACCTGCTCGGCATGGACCATGCCGCGGATTCCGGCAAGATGAAGCGTGCCGAAAACCGCTGGCGCGCGAACTCGGCCTGCCGAACGGCCTGATTGAACGAGCCGGGCGCAGAGTAAACCCCAGAGAGTAAAGCCATGATCCTTGCGCTGCTGTTGGTCCTGCTGGTGCTGGTGCTGCTGTTCACCAGCATTCAGACGCTCTATCTGGAAAGCATGCGCCTCCGTACGCGCGATCTGCCGTCGCTGCAGTACTTCAAGTCGGATCTGGAGGAGCGCTTCAATCTTCGCCCCGAAGAAGGCGCGCTGACGTTTTCGCTCTGGAAGCATACCTGCCTCGTGCTGTTCGGGGTGACTGCGATGGCCCAGGTGATCGACGGCGGAACGTTCAGTTTCCTTCTGCTGCTGGAAAGCGCGATCAGCGCGTGGCTGTCTATGATGGTCTTCGCGTATCTGATCCCGCAGCTGCTGTTTCGCCGCACGTCAGGGCCGGTGGATCGCCAGGCTGATGCCGTTCTACACCGGCGCCGCATTCGCGATACGTCCTCTGGTTCTCGCACTCAACTTCCTCCACTCCCTGCTCGACATCACCGCGCCGGAGGAAGAACGGACCGAAGCCTCCACGTCGGCCGAAAACATCGAAGCGCTGATCACGGCCGGCACTGAAGAAGGTCTGATCGAGGAAGAAGACCGCAAACTGATCCAGTCCGTCGTCGAATTCGGCGACAAGGTGGTGCGGGAAGTCATGACGGCGCGCCCGAATATGGTCGCGATTCCGGCCGACGAAAACCTCGAAGCTCTTCACCAGATCGTCGTTAACGAGCAGTATTCGCGCATTCCGGCCTATCAGGATTCCATCGACAACGTGGTCGGTTTCGTGCACGTGCGCGACATGTTCGAAGTTCCCGAAAGCGACCGTGCCGCGCGCAAAGTTCGCGAGCTCATGCGCCCGATTCGCTTCGTCCCGGAATCGAAGCCCGTCAACGACCTCATGCGCGAGATGCAGCCGAAGGCGCGCACATGGTGATCGTGGTCGACGAATACGGCAACACCGCCGGTCTTGCCACCATGGAAGATCTCGTCGAAGTGATCCTCGGCGAGATTCGCGACGAACACGAACCCGGTTCCGACGTCACCGAAGACGGTAACGGCGGCTTCATCGTTTCCGGCAACTTCGACATCGGCGCGCGTCAGCGATATCATCCCGAATTTCGAGAACGATGAAGAGATCGAGTCGACGACCATCGGCGGTCTCGTGACTGGAATGGCTGGGCCGCGTGCCGAAACCGGGCGAGTCGATTGAGCGCGACGGCGTTCGGATCGAAGTGCTGGCCAGCGACGAGATGCGTGTCGAACAGGTCCGGCTCAGCCGCCTGCAGCCGCAAGAAGCGCCGGAATCGGTAGGCGCGGAGGAATGACTTTGACACACAAATCGGGCTTCGTCTCCGGCTTCGTCTCCATCCTGGGCCGCCCTAACGCCGGCAAATCGACACTCCTGAACGCGCTGGTCGGACAGAAAGTCGCTATTGTCGCAGACAAGCCGCAGACTACGAGAACAGCCATTCAGGGCGTGCTGACTACGGCCTACGCACAGATCGTTTTCATCGACACGCCGGGTATCCACAAATCGGACAGCGCCATCAACAAGCGGATGATGGATGCGGTGCGTGCGTCACTGGAAGAACGCGATCTGTTCATCTTTGTGGTGGATGCCACCCAGCCGTTCAGCCATGACGACGAAAAGGCTTTGAGCATCCTGAAGCGCGGCCATACGATGCCGCCGGTCATCCTCGCGCTGAACAAGATTGATGCCCTGCCCGCTAAACAGGACATGCTGCCTCTGCTCGAGGAGTACCGCAGGCATTACGACTTCGAAGCCTACCTGCCGATCTCCGCATCGACGGGCGAGGGCCTCGATACACTTCGCGCCGAGGTTGTTAAACATTTGCCTGAAGGCCCCGAATACTTTCCGCCCGATCACTACACCGACCAGCCCGCGCGTTTTCTCGCCGCGGAACTGGTGCGCGAAAAGATTCTGCAGGCCACGCGTCAGGAAGTTCCCCACTCGGTCACCGTCGTCATCGACAAATGGGAAGAGCAGCCTCGTATCATCCGCATATTCGCCACCATCCTGGTTGAGCGCGACGGCCAGAAGGCCATCGTCATCGGCTCGAAAGGCGTGATGCTGAAACAGATCGGCACGCAGGCGCGCCGGGAAATGGAGGCGCTCTTCGATATTCCGATCTACCTTGACCTCCACGTGAAAGTCGAAGCCGGCTGGCGCGAAAAGCCGGCGTTTCTGAACACAGTCGACTGGCGTACAATGGCGGGCAGAGACGAAATCAAGCCAGATGAAACTTAAACGCCTCGTACTTTCGTTCGTGCTGTCGATTACGTTCGTGACCGCCACGTTCGCCGCGGGCAAGCCCGTGACGGACGATTATCTGACGGACATGATCCGTTCGCGGCTCGCGGCCGATCAGATCGTTAAAGGCGGCGCCATCGAGGTCACCGTCAAGGATGGCGCGGTGATACTCAAAGGCACTGTCGAAGAAGACAAGCAGAAGAGCAAGGCGGAAAAGATTGCAAAAAAGGTCAGCGGTGTGAAGAGCGTGGATAACGAGATCGTCGTCCATCGCCCTTAAACCGATCTTCGCTTGCCTCCGCAAATCACCAGCGGCAGTCCCACCTACGAGGCGGAAAAGATCGCCTCCAATTTCCAGTTCGCCGACGGAATCGCCTGGGCGCGCGCCGGATTTCTTGCCGTGGCCGACGTCCGGCGGAACACCCTGTTCCGCTACGAAGGCGATGTGCATCCGGAGATCAAACCCTGGCGCGAAAACACCGGCGGGGCCTCGGGTCTGGCTTACGATCTGCAGGAGCGGCTGTGGATCTGCGAATCGGCGAACCGCCGGGTGACGCGGCTGGACCAGAACGGAAAACTCGAGACACTGGCCGACGGTTATCAGGGTAAAAAGTTCAACGCGCCAAACGATATCGTGGTGCGCCGCGACGGGCACGTATATTTCACCGATCCCGCCTTCGGCAGCGCGGTGGATCGGCGTGAACTCGATTTCTATGGCATCTGGCACATCGGCCAGAAAGGAGATATCGATGTTGTCGCCAAATGGCAGACGCGGCCGAACGGCATCACGGTCTCAGCGGATGGAAAAATGCTTTACGTCACAGACTCCGACCGGCACGCGGTTGTCGCCTTCGATCTCGACCGCGCCGGTACGGCCTCCAATCAACGCGACCTGATCAAGAATGTGACGGGCGTCCCGGGGGGCATTCGCATCGATGTTGACGGCCGTCTCTACGTGGCTGCGAAAGGTATCGCGGTTTACTCGCCGCAGGGTAAGCTGCAGCGCACACTTATGGAGACGGAGAACGCGTCGAACTGTGCCTTTGGCAGCAGCGATCTGGAATCGCTGTTCGTCTCGGCCCGCACGAGCGTGTATCGCGTGCGCCCGGGAGTGAAGGGAGCGCTGCAGTATTAAACGCCAGTATCCCGACAAGCCCGTGCTCGGCGTGGGCGCGCTCATTATCGAAGGCGAGCGCATCCTGCTGGTCGAGCGGGGGCGCGAACCGCTGAGAGGCTGGTGGTCGCTGCCCGGCGGCGCAGTCGAACCGGGCGAACTCCTGAAAAATGCCGCAGTCCGCGAGGTTCGCGAAGAAACCGGCCTCGAGGTGGAGATCGTCTGCCTGATCGAAATCTTCGAGCGCTTCCTTTACGACGCAGATGGCGCGCTCGAATATCACTTCGTTCTGATGGATTATCTGTGTCGTCCTGTCGGCGGCAGGCTATGCGCCGCGGACGATGCGAGCAGCGTGGCATGGGTTCCGGAGAAGGATCTCGGGGGCCTGAAGATCACCGAAGGCACCCCCGAGGTGATTGCGAAGGCCTTCCGTTACCTGCGCGAGAATAGTTGAGTGAACGTTAACAGCGACGCGCTCGAATGGGAGCAGGTGCTGGCGCTCGTAGCCCGCTACATTGGTGGCCCGATGGGCGCGGCCGAGCTCGCCAAGGTGGCACCGTCCACGGATCGCGCGTCTGTAGAGAGTGCACTTGCAGAGACTGGTGAGGCAATAGCGTATCTGCGCGCGGCCTCCGCGCCGCAACCCGCCGGACAGGGCGCAGCCATTCGGATCAACCTTCATGGCCTGCCCGACGTAACCGTTTTCGTTCAGAAACTGCACATCGAAGGCGCCGCGCTCGAACCTCGCGAAATCTTCGATCTGATCGGATTCCTGGACCGCGCCGCCGATGCCGCCTCCTTTCTTAGCGCCGCCGGAGAGCGATTCCCGATGCTGGCGCGACGCGCGCAGAGTATCGGTGACTTCCGCCCGCTGCTCAAAGCGGTGGAAGGGA
This sequence comes from Terriglobia bacterium, assembly GCA_963709215.1. GTDB lineage: Bacteria > Acidobacteriota > Terriglobia > Bryobacterales > Bryobacteraceae > BOG-234. The sequence continues at coordinate 1,032,308 of CAVPVO010000003.1, forward strand.
AGATCCAGGGCGACGGCACCGTGCTCGACAGCGCCAGCCCGCACCTGCATCGACTGCGCAAGGACATCGAGAAGCAGAAGAAGGCCATTCAGGAATCGCTTGAACGCTTCCTGCGCGCGAACAGCGGTGAAGGCATTTTGCAGGAAGAGTACATCACCATCCGAAACGACCGGTTCGTGGTGCCTGTAATCGCCGGCCAGCGGCGGAAACTGCCGGGCGTGATCCATGGCGCGAGTTCCACGGGGCAGACGCTCTTCCTCGAGCCGCTCGAAACTATCGATCTCAACAACGAACTTGTACGCCTCGAAGAAGAAGAATCGCGCGAGGTGTTCCGCATTCTTCGGGAGCTGACAGCGCAGCTGCGCGTGTACGGCGAACCCATCCGCGCCGCCGCCGGCGTGATGAGCGCGCTCGATCTCATCTTCGCCAAAGCGCGCTTCGCCATCGAATTCGACTGCTGCGTGCCGAAGTTCGCCGACAGTCTCCATCTGGAAAACGCGCGCCATCCGCTGCTGGTGGACGTACTGCGAAAGAGCCGTCGCCGCGTCGTGCCTTTCACTCTGACTCTGGACCGCGAGTGCCGCACTTTCCTTATCAGCGGTCCGAATACCGGCGGCAAGACCGTGACGCTGAAGACCGTCGGGGTGATCGCGCTCATGGCCCAGGCGGGACTGCCGGTGCCGTGTGCGGCGGCCGAATTGCCGGTCTTCGAACAGGTGCTCGCCGACATCGGAGATAACCAGTCGATAGAGCAGAACCTCAGCACGTTTTCCGCGCATGTGTCGCAGCTTCGCGAAATGGCGCTCGACGCGACGCCGGATTCGCTGGTGCTGCTCGACGAAATCGGATCGGGCACTGACCCGGAAGAAGGCGGTGCTCTGGGAGTCGCGCTGGTCGATCATTTCCGCGCCGCGGGGTCATTCACGCTCGCCTCGACGCATCTGACGGCGCTGAAAATTTACGGCGCAAACACGAAGACAGTGGTCAATGCTTCCATGGGATTTGACGACCAGACGCTGGAGCCGACTTCCAGCTGCAGGTCGGTCTGCCGGGCAAGTCCGCCGGGACTCGATATTGCCGAGCGCCTCGGCATGCCGGAAGACGTCATGAAGCGGGCGCGGGCTTCGCTCAGCACCCAGGAGATCGAACTCACCACGCTCATCGCGAGCCTGCACCGGCGACTGGAGGAGACCGACGGCCTCCGCACATCTTTGGAGCGCGAGCGCACCGCACTCGCAGCGCGTGAACAGAAAATAGTTCAGGACGCGGAGCGGCGCGAAGCCGCGAAACTGCGTGAACTGGAAACCCGGTTCGACGAAATGCAGCAGCGCTGGCGGGAACGTGGTGACGAGACGTCGCCCGCATTGCTGAAACCGCCGAGCGCCGCAAAGCAGTCGACGAAGCGCATCGCCAGACAGCTCGCGCGGGCCGGGAAATGCGCGAGGACTGGGAGAAATTTGTGCCCCAGGCGGCCGAGGCATCCGCGCGCAAGTTGAAGATTGAGGAGGGTGCGCGCGTTCGCTTGAAAGGCATTCGCGAACCTGCCCGCGTTCGTAGAGTCCTCAATGACGGCCGATTTGAAGTGGAAGCCGGCTTCATGAAGATGCACATCGCAGCGACCGACATCGAAGAAGTGCTTCCCGATATCCCCGCGGCTTCGAAGCTTCCAAAGAACGTGACGTACCGCTCCGGCCCCGCGCTCACTCCGTCCGTCCACGAAATCAACGTGATCGGCGAGCGCGAACAAGAAGCCGTGGAACACGTCGAGCGATTCCTCGATGCGGCCGTGATGGCCACCGCCGCGCGTGTGCGCATCGTCCACGGCCACGGCATGGGCATACTGAAGCGCGCCATTCAGGAACTGCTGAAACACAGCCCCCACGTGGAAAAGTATTATCCCGCCTCGCAGTCCGAAGGCGGCGCCGGCGCTACGATCGCGGAACTGAAGGAATAGCGTTCATGTCCGATACGCCCTTCAAACGCCAGTCCCCGTCGTTCGCGATGCAGCTGTTCTCGGGCGTGATGACGCGACTCGTTTTCGCGCCGCTGATGTGGGCCATGCAGAGGCTCGGCCGTGCCGAGAAGATGCTCGCTACCATAGCGGAGAAGCGCGAGCATCAGTTCGCCAGGGACAACCCGCTTCGGAACTATACGCCGCAACCGCAGGATGTCTTTGTGATGACTTACGCGAAGAGCGGCACCAACTGGATGATGCAGATCGTGCAGCAGCTCATCCATCACGGAAAGGCCGAGTTCGATCACATCCACGACGTTGTGCCCTGGCCCGACGCTGTTCTGATGAGCCCCGCGATGCGGCATTACGCAATACCGCTCGAGCAGGCCTTCGCGTGGCAGACCGCGCCCGAACCCCGACGAGTCGTCAAGACGCATCTCGACTGGGAAATGATTCCATATTCCGAGAAGGCGCGCTACATCGCGGTTATTCGCGATCCGAAGGATGTTTTCGTTTCAGCTTACTTTTTCCTGCGCGACACCGCGATGGGCGCGGTGATGCCTCCGGTTGAGACCATGTACCGGCTGTTTCTGAAGGACAGATTCATGCTCGGCGGGTCCTGGCCGGCCAACGCGGCAGGATTCTGGGCGCAGCAGAACCGTCCCAACGTACTTGTCCTTTCCTACAAGTCGATGAAGCGCGATCTCGAAGGCACGGTGCGGCGCGTCGCCGCCTTTCTCGATATCAACGTTTCAGAAGAAGTCATTCAGGAAGTGTGTCGGAAAGCCACTTTCGACTACATGAAGAGCATCGACGAAAAGTTCGCACCCGGCAAAATGGCCCTCGGGAGCAAGCCCGCCTCGATGATGCGCAAAGGCCAGCAGGGTGGTTCTGACGAACTGCTCACACCCGAACAGCAGAAGGCGATCGACGCGTACTGCATCGCCGAGTTGAAGCGGCTCGGGTCGGATCTGCCTTACGAGGAGTTCGCCGACTTAGCGGCGTCGTCCGCCAAAACGCATGCCGGGGCTGCTCCGGGGCGCTGAGCGCGGCGCGCCGAACCGCTGCCCGCCACCCGAACTGCCGCTTCCCGACCCGAACCTCTGTCCTCCGCTGGATCCGCCGAAGCGCTTGCCTACGCCCGGGTTGCTCTCCTCCGGCGCACTGCGCGGCAGAAAGCCCGACTGAGGCCTTGATGCTGTTGACCCGGTCGACCGGTTGGCATATCCTGAACCCGAATACCCGCCCGACTGAACGTAGCGGCTGCTTGCGTAACGCTGCTGGGTGAAGGTGCCGTGGCTGCCGTATGTCGGCGCCGCATTCGGCGTCTCCTGGCCGTACCAGGTGCGACCCGCACGCAGCGCGGTCTGGTAGCCATTAAATTCATTGATGTAGATCGGCCGGTAGCTGTGGCCCCAGAGCATCTCGCGAAGAATCAGATATTCGGGCAGCCACGTCCACACGCTCTGGCCGCCCTCGTGCGTCCAGTAGCCGTATTGATTCGACCCTACGGAAGGCGGCGCGATATACGCGAATCCCGGCGGCTGGGCTGTGGTCCGGGCTTCGGAGTCGAAGAGCCCCGCATCCTTGTGGGCAATCACCATCCCGAGATCGTTTTCGACTGCGCGGTACTGCGGCGCGGAAACGTCGACCCATTTGTTATCGTTCGAAACTTCGGTCTTCTTAGCGGCGACGTCAGTGTAGTGGGTTCGAACCGTGTTGATCTTCTCGGAATAGACCATGTCGTCGCCATGATGCGCGACTTCGAGATCGGCGAGGATCTTGTCCCACGAATCGTACAACTGACGGGACTGCGCCCGAAGATCGTCCGCACCATGCGTGAGGTTCTGCTCATCGCGCGAAAGCTGGTCGTTCGCCTGAATCAGCGTGGCGACTTCGGCGCCGGTCGCCTTTCCTGCCATCGAATCCTGACGCGCGGATGCGGTCGACGTCCACTGCGTATCTGCGTCTTTCGCCGATTGCTGCAGCCCGGCTAATCGTTGATCGAGCGCCGACTTCTTCGCAGGCCAGTCCCGCTCGGCTTTCTCGACGACCTGCGACACGGGAGTGAGATCGACGGCGCGAATCTGATCGTAAGTGCGCTGCATCGCGGCCAGATAGTGCGGCTGGTTCTTCTCGAAGTCGAGCCAGTTGTCGGCATCGGCCTCGATCGATTCTGCATCGCGAATCGCAGACTGACGAAGCGACCGCGCTTCGCTGAGCAACTGCTCCGCCCGCTGCGGCGCTACTTTGTCGATGTCTTTCAAGTCGCCGGCCGCGCGGTCGAGCGTGGCGCGCGCGGAGTCCAGCTGGGCGGGCCAGGTCTGCGAAACCGGAGCGTTCTTAAAGAGGTCCGGCGAGTGGGACAGATCGGCTTTCACTGTATCCAGCGAATGCTGCAGCTGCTTCTGCGCCTGCTGCAAATTTTGACGTTCCGCGGCGATCTGCCTGCGGAGCGCGCGGGGCAGTCCGCCGCAGGCAGCCAAAAGCAGAACCCCGGCAACTAAAACGGCGCTGCCGAGTTGAAAAGGAGCGGTACGTTGCCGCTCCCTTACGGTCACGGTTCGGTAACTACTGCTGATGCGGGGGCCAACGTTCTGCATACCGCTAAGCTCCACGGAACACTGTGACGTCGGATGGCTCGACCTTTACGCGGATCGATCCGACAAACGGCTCACCTTCGAATTTGCGGATCACCATCCAGCGTTTGCCGTCCTGTTCGTGGAATTCCCAGCCGTAGAAACCGCGGCCCGTGGAAGATTCATCGCTGAACACGCCCATTTCGCGGCTCTGCCGGTACATCCAGAACTTGCCGTCGTAGTCGAAAAAATCCGCCTGATTCTGCCGCGCGTCGATTTGCGCCAGATCGTCTTCGCTCATACCGATTTCATCGAGCGTGATGCGGCGGCCGTCGAAATTGCCGCGCACTTCGACGACATCGTCGCTGTGCACTTCGAGCGTGACGCGGCGGTCCCGCCACATGCCGCTCAGTTCCATCCAACGCTGGCTGCCCGCTTCATAGAAATCGCGCCGGTCGACGTTGAAATCGATATCGCTGAAATCTTCGGCCGCACCGCTCACCGACAACGCGTCTTTGACACGCGCGTCGGTGACTTTCAGATTCGCGAGATCTTCCTGCGGCCTGGGCTTCTTGTCGAAGAACATCTTCTACTTCGAACCCGCGGCCGGGAGTTCCTTCTGCACCGTTACGGAAATGCCGCGCTCGCGCTTGAGGGCAGCCAGGTCATCATCCACCGAATGGCCCGAGAGCTTCGCGAATTCGGCTTCGAGACTCGCATCAGTGCCCGAGTTGGCGAGTTCGTTGAACGCCTTCGCGGTGGCTTCTTCCTTTGCCACAGATTTCTCGAAAGTCGACAGCGTGGCGAATGCATTATCCGCCTTGCCCACGCCCGCCAGCGCCTCGGACACCTTGCGCTGCGCCATGGCCGCATTCTTGCGCGCCACCAGCGTGGTCGCGGTGCGCTCGCCTTCGTCGATCTTATGTTTCAGCTCGGTGACCTGGGCCTTCAGCGAATCGCTCGCCTGCTTCGCCGAATCGATCGCCGCCTGCAGCGAAGCAACCTGGCGGTCGCTCTCGGCTTTTTTTGCCAGAGCCTTTTTCGCCAGATCCTCGTTGCCGGCGTCGAGCGCCTGACCGGCGCGGTCCTTCCACTCCTGCGATTGCTTGACGTACTTCTGATATTCGGCGTCGAGCTGATTGTAATTGCTCATGGCCGATCGCCGAAGCGCGCACCACATTGTTCAGCTCGGTCTTCATATCGGCTACGGTCTGACGGACGGTCGTTTCGAACGTCGCGTCCTCAACCGCGCTCATGCCGGAATTCGCTTCGCCGCGGGCCACGCGGCCGGCGCGGCTGAACAGATCGGAAAAGAATGCCATAATTTGTCCTCCTGAATGTGTCCTGTTTGCCACGGCCTATTTCAGGTCAGCGCGCGAGCAGGTCCTGTGCGTGCACCACATCGGCCAGCAGAAAACTGACGCACGAGAGGATATCGTCCTCATCGTCCGGTCCCATCTCCTGCAGCTTGCAGAAATTGTTCAGCGTGACGGCCACGTTCCCGCCGCCGGTCGTATAAAGCTGGAAATGCGATGTCGAGATGCCGTTATCGGAAGCCAGCATCTTGCGCAGGACCAGCGGCGTCAGGCTGGACTCCTTTACGGACATGCAGGACAGCGAAAGAAACAGAATCTCGCCCGCCAGCACGGCCTGAAGCGTGATCCCGCTGGACAGTTCTTTGATCCGCAGGACGCCGTCTCCGGCCTCGCTGACGGAATAACCCTTCGCCGCCAGAAGCGAGTGAATCTGATCAAGAGTTGTGTTGAGACTTGCCGTTGCCATAATTTTATTTACGAAGTCAGTTTGGAAGTTGTTCGTTCCTTTTATAAGCTCACCGGCGGCAAGACCGCCGGCGTTACAAAGACGCCAGGACTTCTTCGGCGTGCCCCTCGGGCTTGACGTTGTTGAAGATCTTCGCGATCTTTCCGTTTTCGATGACGAAAGTCGTGCGCGCCACGCCCATCACCTTCTTGCCGTACATGTTCTTCTCTTTCATCACGCCGTACTTGTTGGCGATTTCCTTTTCGGCATCGGCCAGCAGCGTGAAGTTGAGATCGAACTTCTCCTTGAATTTTGCCTGCGCTTTGGTCGTGTCGGGCGACACTCCGATGCACCGTCACGCCTTTCTTGACGAACTTCTTCACCGTGTCGCGGAAGGCGCAGGATTCAATCGTGCAGCCCGGCGTGTCGGCGCGCGGATAGAAGTAGAGGACGATCTTCTCGTTCTTATGCTGCGCCAGATCGAACTCTTCGCCCGTATCGGTGAGAACTTTGAACTCCGGTGCCGCGTCGCCTTCTTTAAGCGCCATTGTCTGTCTCCTTAATCCAGTTTCGTTTTCAGGATGCTCATTGACTGCCGCGGGATTGGCCTGGCCGCGCGAGGCCTTCATCACCTGGCCCACCAGGAAGCCGATCACCGTGGTTTTCCCGCTGCGGTATTGCTCCACCTGTTTGGGATTCGCGGCGATCACTTCATCGACGATCTTTTCCAGCGCGCCGGTATCGCTGATCTGCTTCAGGCCTTCGCGCTCCACGATGACGGCGGGCGCCTCGCCCGATTTCGAACATCTTCGGCAGAACCTCCTTCGCCAGCTTGCCGGTCAGTTCGCCTTTCGCGATCATGCCGACCAGTTCGCCCAGATGTCGCGCGGGTACGGGCGATTCCGTGATCTCCTTGTCCGCGGCTTTCAGCAGCCCCGCGAGATCGCCCATCACCCAGTTGGCGGCGATCTTCGGATCCTTCGAGACCTCCGCGACCACTTTCGAAATACTCCGCCATGGCGCGCGTTGCGGTGAGCACCTGCGCATCGTATTCGCGCAGCCCGTAGGCTTCGATGAAGCGCGCGCGTTTGGCCGCAGGCAGTTCCGGCATCGAGGCGCGAACTTCCGTCGCGCCATTTCTCGCCGATGCGCAGCGGCACCAGATCGGGCTCCGGGAAATAGCGATAGTCGTGCGCGTCTTCCTTGCTGCGCATGCCGACGGTCTCGCCGGTATCGGCGATCGAACAGGCGCGTTTCCTGATGAATCGTGCCGCCGCGCTTCGATCACCGCGACCTGGCGCGCAATTTCGTAATCGATCGCCTGCTTCAGGAAGCGGAACGAATTCAGATTCTTGACTTCGGCCCGCGTGCCGAATTTCTCCGCGCCCTTCAGCCGCACCGACACATTGGCGTCGCAGCGCAGATGGCCCTTCTCCATATCGCAGGTCGAAACTTCGACGAACTGCAGCGTCTGCTTAAGCTCCGTCAGATAGGCGAAAGCTTCGTCGGCCGAACGCATGTCCGGCTCGCTGACGATTTCGATCAGCGGCGTGCCGCAGCGGTTGAGATCCACATAGGTGTAGCGGGTCGGAATCGCGGAAGCCTTCGTGCTGGCTCTTGCCGGCGTCGTCTTCCATGTGGACGCGCGTGACGCCGATGCGCTTGATGGCCGCCATCGACTGCGATATCGACCCAGCCGTGCTCGGCGAGCGGCTCGTCGTACATCGAAATCTGGTAGCCCTTGGGCAGGTCGGGATAGAAGTAATTCTTGCGCGCGAAACGCGACACCGGACGGATGGTGCAAGTTGAGCGCCAGGGCGGCTTTCATCGCCAGTTCGACGGCCTCGCGGCTCAGCACCGGCAAGCGCGCCCGGCAGGCCCAGGCACACCGGGCAGACGTTGGTATTCGGGGCAGCGCCGAAGCTGGTGGGGCAGCCGCAGAAAATCTTCGTCCGGGTGCCGAGTTGAACGTGAACTTCGAGCCCGATGACAGGCTCGTATTTCGCGATGAGTTCGGGCGGAGCGAGGTCCACGGCCAGGGAGGACATACCTTATACAGGATAACGGTAGAGGCGGAGCAGGGCTGGGGGCGCGGAAGATAAGGGACAAATCGCGAGAAACAAAGGGGTTAGATGCATTCTTGGGTTCGTTTGGCAAAAAGCGAAAAAAGTTTAGCCACAGATGGACACAGATACACACAGATCAAACCACGATCAATGAGATCTGTGGTCTGAGTGTCGCACACGCTTCGAATGACGGCGCGCGCGACTGATGATTACACAGCGAATTCAGACATGTTCGCCTGTGACCCTCACAATAGAAGGATGACCGATATCAAGCAGGTCAAAGGCCGCGAGATTCTGGATTCGCGCGGGAATCCAACGGTTGAAGCCGAAGCAATTCTGGACAATGGCACCCGGGTAAGCGCCGCTGTGCCCTCCGGCGCATCCAGCGGCGAAAGGGAAGCGGTCGAACTGCGCGAACAAACAAATCGCCAGTGCCGTCATCGGACTGGACGCACAAGATCAGCGCGGCGTCGACCGCACCATGATCGCGGCAAATGGCACTTCGAACAAGAGGAAGCTGGGCGCAAACGCGATTCTTGCGGTATCGACGGCGACGGCGCATGAACTGCCGCTGTTTCGCTATCTGGGCGGAGCGAATGCCTCGCTTGCTGCCTGTGCCGTATCTGAATGTCGTAAACGGCGGCAGTCATTACGAGGCATTTATGGCACCTTGCGGCGGGTGAACCGGCAGCTGGAGCAGTCTTTGCAGGACGACCGAGATGGAACTTCGGGTCGAAGCCCGCAATCACCGACATACGCGTCGGGAGAATTTTCGATCATAGCCGGGAGCTTCTTTCAGGGCTGATCCCAAGGACGTTGGCTGGTGGCATCGTGCGAAGACATTTTCACCGGACAGTGGAGCGCCAGGTGTTTACGAACCTCGCCGGCCGGCGTCCCATTGGGAAGGTGTGGTCTGGTGGCAAACATCGGGGAACTTACGGAGTCCGCCGGCTCCGATGCGGCGCCGATCAGGGGCGATACTGCGACGATTATCGGTCTGCGTGTCCGCCTGAGTATGGGCTAAGCAGAGGCGGTGCGTTAGTGAGAATCCGTAAAGTTCACCGCCGGGCGGAAGCCCGGCGGCGGGCTGAAAGCCTGGCCTCACTAACAGGTTGCTGAAAGCTTTTTTCGTTGCCGCTGGCTGACGCGCGCGGTTCAGTAACCCCTGCAGCGGCCTGATTTGTGGTACTGCGCTATACTACCCGAATCTTGCGTTCACTAAGGGGGATCGGGTTAATGAAAAGACCATGGCTGAGTTTCATCGGTGGCATCCTGAGTCTCACGCTTGGGATCTCGGCTGCACCCGCCGGCCGTCCGGCGCCCGTCATCAGTGAAGCTGTGGATGAAGCGAAACTGGTGACGCTGGAGGGCAATACCCGACCTGAAGCGACCGCAGGTAACGATCGCGGCATAGTGTCCGATGACTTCAGGCTGGATCACATGCTGCTCCAGTTGCAACGGTCTCCCGAGCGGGAGGCGGCGCTGAGGCAGTATATCGATGAGTTGCACGACGCCAAATCGGCAAACTATCACCGATGGCTGACCCCGGAAGAGTTCGCCCGGTATTACGGGGTGGCGAAGGCAGATGTAGACACGGTGACGGCATGGCTGAAGTTGCGGGGTTTCGCCGTGAACGGAGTGCAGGCGAGCGGGCTCATGGTCGATTTCAGCGGCACTGCCGGACAGGTGCGGAGCGCTTACCATACCGAAATTCACAGCATTGAAGTGAATGGAGTGAAGCACTTTGCGAATATGAGCGATCCGAAGATGCCGGCTGCGCTGCGGCCGGCCGTGGCCGGCATCGTCTCCCTGCATAACTTTCACCCTAAGCCGCAGCTCGTGCCTAAAGCGCCCCAGTTCACCTTTACTAATTCGGACGGCGGCACCTCTCATGCGTTGGTGCCCGGGGATATTGCCACCATTTACAACTTCAATCCGCTTTTTGCGGCAGGAATCAGCGGTAAGGGCCAGTCGATTATGGTCGTGGAAGACACCTATCTTTATTCGGTGAACGATTGGACCATTTTCAGAAAGACCTTCGGACTGGCACGGCCTTATCCTTCAGGCAGTCTGAGTCAGATCAGCCCGACCGGCGCTGTAACTTGTACGAATCCGGGATTCCAGGGAGCCTCGACGGACCCTGGTTATGGCGATGACGGCGAAGCGGCTATCGATGTCGAGTATGCGACGGCGGCCGCGCCGAACGCCGCCATCATTCTGGCAGCGTGTACCGATACAACCACCTTCGGAGGTCTGATCGCGCTGGAGAACGTACTGAACGGGCCCGCGGGCAGTCTGCCTTCGGTGGTCAGCATCAGTTATGGCGAAGCGGAAACTGCTAATGGCGCCGCGAGTAACATGGCATTCAACAACGCTTATGAGCAGGCGGTGAGCGAAGGCGTGTCGATTTTCGTATCGTCCGGGGACGAAGACGCCGCCAGCGACGACAGCGGCAATGTGTCGACACACGGGATCGGCGTCAGTGGTTATACCTCCACGCCCTATAACGTTTCGGTGGGCGGCCTCGATTTCAGCTATACAGCGGATTTCGTCAACCCCGCGACTTACTGGAATTCCACCAACAGCAACACTTACAACTCCGCGCTGTCTTACATTCAGGAGATACCGTGGAACGGCTCCTGCGCGGGTGCGCTGCTGGCTAATTTCTTCGGAGTGATCGGCCTTACCACTACGACTGATCCGCTGGACCTTTGCAACAATTCCGTTGTTACCAGCACGTCGTCGCCGTTTAACTATTTTCTCAACGCGTTTGGAGGCAGCGGCGGTCCGAGTGGATGCGCCACGGGCAGCGCATCGACACGCGGCGTTGTCAGCGGGACCTGCGCGGGCTACGCGAAGCCGTCTTACCAGCGCGGGCTGTTCGGAAATCCTGCCGACGGAGTGCGCGATATCCCGGATGTTTCGCTCTTCGCATCGAACGGGATATTTGATGCCTACTATGTGGTTTGCTGGTCCAATCCCGACACCGGGGCAGGCGGTGGATTTACCTGCTCGGGGCCGCCTAATACATGGGCGGGTTTCGGCGGCACATCCGTGTCGGCACCCATCATGGCCGGAATCCAGGCGCTGGTGAATCAGCATACCGGCAGCAGGTGGGGAAACCCGAATACAGTCTTATACTCGTTAGCCAACACCGAGTACGGGGCATCGGGCAGTGCGGCTTGTAATTCGACCACGGTGGTCAAGACCGGCAACTCCTGTATCTTTTATGACATCACGCAAGGCGATAACGCGGGTGCATGTAAAGCCAGCAGAACCGGCGCGCTTAATAATTGCTACCGGCCGACTGAGACTCCGGCTATCACCTATGGATTACTCTCCACGTCAAACGCCACCGATCAGCCCGCTTACAGTTCCGGCGTCGGCTGGGACTTTCCGAGCGGTATTGGATCGGTGAATGCTTACAATCTGGTGATGAACTGGCCGTGAACAGGACAGCTGCTGAAAATACCCGGACCGGAGGACCAGTAGTTTTATGAAAATGATTTCCGCACTTTTTTGCGCAGCGGTTTTCCTGTTTTTGGAGGTCCCGCAAAGCAGGGCCGGGAGTGTCAACGTGTGTACCCAGGTGGCTGAGAATCTGGTTAAGAACTGCGGATTCCAAACGGGCGATTTCACGGGCTGGACGCTGGCTGGAAACGACGTGCCGGGGGAAGAGGGTAACCTTTACGGGGTGGAAGAAGGGCAGGATCCAGACGGTAATTACCCGAACAGTGGAAGTTATCAGGCGTATTTCGGCGATGGCGTGGATAATGCCACCACACTGTCACAAAAGCTGTCCACGACTGCGGGCGGTCAATATACTGTGTCTTTGTTTCTGGCTCAGGATACGGCGGCGGCCGGGACTTGCAACGCGGTTGCCTGCGCCAACGAGTTTGACGTAACCCTGGACGGGATTTCGGTGTTTCACTTAGCCGACATACCGGTTGAGGGCTATACGGAATATACAAACACCGTGACGGTGACGGACGCATCGTCGGTCCTCGATATCACGCTGGGCAACGATCTCGGCTATTTCCTGCTGGATGACGTTTCCGTGGCCACTCCCGAGCCGTCGGCGTGGCAACTGGCGCTGGGCGGAATAATGCTGGTGGGATTCGCGTTTCGGCTTGTTAAGAACGCGCCCGCGGCGTAAGTGTCCGGCAAAGCAAGAAGCAAGACCGGACGGTTTCGCACGGTGTTTTTTGCCGGATTCACCAGGCAGCAGCGGACATATGCAACAGAAGACGGGGCAGGTATCTGGTCCGAGGTTGAAAGCAGGTTCCGTTATCAGAGTGTTTATTTGGCCTCCTGCGTGCTGAAGGCACCTTCGAGGAAATGATGACAAACAGTACACGGCAGCAGATTGAGGGCGACCTTCACGATGCGAAGGGAACGGCAAAAGAGGCTGAGGGCAAATTGGCCAACGATCCCGATCTTGAAGCAGAAGGCCGCGTTGAAAAGGTAGCTGGTATCGTTCAAAAGAAGCTGGGACAACTTGAAAAGATGATCGGCAAGTAAACGCGATCGAGTTCAACAGGCAGCCAGGGCAAATGCGGGATACAGATCCTCAACTACCGACGCCTGATCCGGATCCGGACCCGTTCCCTCCGGCGCCCGCGGTTCCCGAACCGAACCCCGAGGAGCCTGGCCCCGACGTGGTGCCGCAGATCGATCCGCCTTTTCGATATTGATTCCCGCATCCCGCAGCGGTTACGTGCATGCTGATGGCTTCCGCGACCACGCTGAAACCGGGCTGTGTATCGGGCAGCAGATGCAGTCCCCGCCGCATCACTACGTGTTCATCGGCCAACAGGATTCGAATCGGATTCACTGGCGCAGACACTCTCGTCGGGAAGTTTCGCGCGGCCTTTTCCATGACCGTCTGCCAAAGGCAACTCGACCGTCACGATGGTACCGCCGCCGGTCTCTGAATCGATCCCGAAAGTACCGCCCAGACGGATGACTCTTTCTTCCATGCCAAGCAATCCGAGACCCTTTACCTGGCGGACCTGGAAACCGACGCCGTCGTCCTGAATGCGCAGAATCAGACGGCCATTCCGGCAGTCGACGCGGATCCGCACCGTGGTGGCATGCGAGTGCCGCTCACAATTGTGGAGCGCTTCCTGAACGACACGGTAGAGACAGGTTTTGTATTGATCGGGAAGATCGTCGGCGGTCAGCTCGGTGGCGACGCTGACGTCCATCGACGTCCGTTTCGACATCTCTCTGGCCTGCCAGCGCAGGGCCGGGATCAGGCCCAGATCGTCCAGCATGGAGGGGCGCAGCAGAAGCGCCATATTACGTACGACGCGCACCGTTCCTTCCACGAGTCCCCGGATGGTTTCGACATTGTTCCGCGAGGCTGCGGCCGACTGGGCATCCAGCCGGATCGAGAGATTTCTCAATTCGACAAGCACCGCCGATAATGCCTGGCCGACCTCGTCATGCAGTTCCATCGACAGCGCGCGCCGCTCCGCTTCCTGTGCCTGCACGAGTCTGGCTGAAAGATTAGTCAGCTGGCGGCGCGCTTCTGCCGTCTCGTCATACCGGAGCTGAGCGCTCTTCTCGATGCGCAGGATGTGGCGAGTGCTGAAAATCGCCAGAAAGAGCCCGATTCCGAGCGCGGCTAACAGCGTCAGACTCAACCGTGTCTGAAACTTGACGAGCAGATCCTGCACCCGTCGGTTGCCTGCGTTCATCTGCCCCTCGTTGAGATCGCCGATTCGGCCTGCGATGTCGAGCATGGCGGCGCGCCGGGGAAACACGTCATCCCGCAGAAACGGGTATCCGCGAATGCGCCGCTCCTCCGCGCTCCAGTTCATACTCGGCCCGAGCACGTCCCAGTAGCGCGATAATTCGGTCTCGAGCGCGGCGTAAGGAGTCCGCTCTTCCGGGTTGAGTTGCCGGCCATAAGCTTCAAGCGCGGACTGCATCCTGCGGTGAACGTCTTCGAGGCTGGCGCGGAATGCGTTCGCGCGCGCGGGCTCCGGTTCCAGCAGATAATCGCGAACGTAAGTTCCCGAGAGATAAAGCTGGGATCGCAATTCATTCAGCGTGTGATTGCGGAACAGAAACTGGCGGCGGATTCCGTCGTCCTCCCGCCGCACCTGCCGCAGCACGAGCAGCGCATCTCCGCCGGTCAGCGCCATGATCAGGAGCAGGCTGCCAAAACCGGCGATCAGGGCAAATCGGGCATTCCAGAAGCGGCGATCAGCGCCTCGATTGGGCATAGCTTCAATTCCAGACTACTGCGGAATTCCACGATCATGAACGAAAGTGTTCACGACTGCGCGATGTGCGCCTCGCCTGGGCGACCCAGGCGGAGATCGAGAAACTTTAGTGCCAGGTATGATATCAGGACGGCCAGTTGCGATAGCGCGGCGGCGAAGCGCGGAACTGCGCCAATTCCCGCACGCGCGGCTCGGCAAAGTCGTTTGTTTCCAACCAGCAGGTGTGGACGAAAACATGCATATCTGCGCGTGGAGAGTTGTCATGATTCAGGTCGACGCGCGTCATCTCGGCGGAGTGAGATTCGAAGTGGACGCCCGCGGGCATCGCACAATATGCGATCAGCCGGCGGGCAGCGGGGGAACCGATACGGGCATGACGCCGCCGGAGTTCCTCCTCGCGGCGCTCGCCACCTGCGCGGGCTACTATGCGGCTGAATATCTGCGAAGCCGCGGACTTTCGTGCGAAGGCCTCAGGGCGCGCGTGGAAGCGGAAAAAGCCTCCAATCCGGCCCGTCTCGCCTCGTTTCACATTGAGGTGACGACGGCCCCGCTGGAAGCGCGGCACACGGAAGGCGTCCTGAACGCCGTCAAAAAATGCCTGATTCATAACACGCTGCTGAACACACCCCGCATCGAGATTGGCGTCAACGGCAGGCATGTCCCGGCGCTCGCGGCGTGATCGGGACGCAGGCGTCGGAGTCAAGCGTCAACCGTGATATCACCGCCGCTGCAGCAGCTGTTTCGCGATCGTTAGCCGCTGCATATTGCTCGTGCCCTCGTAAATCCGGCCGATCTTCGCATCGCGATAGAGCTTCTCGACCGGATAATCCTTCGTGAATCCGACGCCGCCGAAGATCTCCACCGCGCGCGACGCCGTGCGCTCGGCCACCTGCGACGCGTAATACTTGCACATCGCCGCCTCAGTCAGAAACGGCCGCCCCGCATCGTGCAGCCGGGCCGCGTTGTATACGAGCAGCCGCGTGGCTTCGACCTCCACGGCCATCTCCGCAAGCTCGAACTGCACGCCCTGAAATTCCGCGATCGCCTGGCCGAACTGCTTCCGCTGCTGCGCGTACGCGAGCGCATGATCGAGCGCGCCCTGGGCGAGGCCGAGCATCTGCGCCCCGATACCGATACGCCCCTCGTTGAGAGTTTCAATCGCGACCTTGTAGCCTTTGCCGACCTCGCCCAGTACGTTCTCCGCAGGCACGCGGGAGTTCTCCAGAATCAGCTCGCAGGTGGACGACGCGCGAATCCCGAGCTTGTCTTCCTTCTTCCCGACTGCGAACCCCGCGAATTCGCGCTCGATGAGGAATGCGGTAATGCCCTTGTAGCCGAGCGCCGGGTCAATGGTCGCGAACACAAGAAACAATCCGGCTTCGGCAGCGTTCGTGATCCAAAGCTTGCGGCCCGCGATCACCCACGCATCTCCGTCGCGCGCGGCCCTTGTCGTAAGCGCAAACGCATCCGAGCCCGAGCCGGCCTCGGAGAGCGCATAGCTCGCCGTCGTATCCTTCGCCGCGCGCGGCAGCCATCGCCGCTGTTGTTCCGGTGTACCCCACTTGCGGACCGCATTGTTGAACAGCGTGTTCTGCACATCGATGATGACCGCTGCCGACGGATCGACACGCGCCAGTTCCTCGATCGCCAGAATCGACTGGAAGAACGTACCGCCCTGTCCGCCGAGCTCTTCCGGCACTTCGATTCCCATCAGCCCGAGATCGAAAATCTCCTTGAGCAGATCTTTGTGGAACACGCCCGCTTCGTCCATCGCACGGACATGCGGGGCAATTCGCTCGCGCGCGAAACGGCGCACCGACGCCTGAAAGAGCGCTTCGTCGTCGCTTAAGTGCGTGAGTGCCGTCATTCGTAAACGCTGTCATTATAATGATTCAGGTCATTTGACATGCTCCATCATCACCAGATGTATAGATTCGCCGCGGCTGCGCTGCTTATGAGCCCGTTCGCCTTCGGGCAGGATGCGCCGAAGAAGTACAAAGCGCCCACGGTTGCCGATTGGACCGCTATCGGCAAGCTGCCCGACTTCACGGGCGTGTGGGAAATCCCGATGGGCGGAGGGCGCGCCGGGGCCGGACGTGGCGCTGCTCCGGGTCGCGGACGCGGGCCGGCACCGCAGCCGCAGCTGACTCCGGAGTACGCCGCGAAGGCGAAAGAAATGGCCGCCGCAGTCACGCGCGCCGAAGACAACCAGACCGCGAACTGCCTTCCTCCCGGCCTGCCCGCCATCATGGGCCAGCCCTATCCGGTTGAAATTCTGATGACGCCCGGTCTGGTGACGGTGGTGATTGAAGCGTACACGCAAGTGCGCCACATCCATACCGACGGCCGTGCGCTGCCTGATGATCCCGACCCCAGCTTCAACGGCACCTCCGTCGGACATTGGGACGGCGACACGCTGGTGGTGGAATCCGTGGGCTTCGAGGCTGTGCCGCGCGGCATCAACTTCCCTTACAGCGACAAGATGAAAATTACCGAGCGCTTCCATCTCTCCGACCCGGACACGCTGAATATCGAGACGACGATCACCGATCCTCTCGCGCTCACGCAGCCGTACTCGCTCGGCAACCGCGTCTTCAAGCGCCATCGCGCGTGGACTATAGCTGAATATGTCTGTGAGGAGAACAACCGGAATTTCGTCGACCCCAGCGGCAAGGCGGGCATCAACCTGGCGAACCCCACGGCGTCTCCCAAATAGGATATTTTGATAAGGAAACGACATGAATAAACCGATGCAGGCAGTTATCAGGGGAGTGGTCGCGGTAAGTCTGGTGGCCGGCGGAGCGAGTGTCGCGATGGCCCATCATTCGGCAGCCATTTTCGACGCCTCCCAGACAAAGGTGATCACCGGCACGGTGAAGAAGTTCGACTACAGCAACCCGCACACGTGGGTATGGCTCGATGTCACGAACGATCAGGGTCAGGTGGAGACGTGGGGTGTCGAGGGGATGAGTCCGAACTTCCTGAATCGCCGCGGCTGGACGCGCACTACGCTGAAGCCGGGCGACAAGCTCTCGGTCACCATCCGGCCTATGAAGGATGGTCAGAAAGCCGGCATGTGGATCAGCGGCAAACGCCCCGACGGCGAAGTGCTGCTGATGAACGGCGAAATTAAAGACAAGGAATAGGGGCTACGCCGGCACAATTACGGCCGCGCCGTCGATGGCGTCTTTCTTGACCGCCGCAAGCGCTTCGTTCGCCTGATCGAGGCTGAACACGGTTACGTTCGGCCGGATGCCGATCTCGGCGGCCAGCGCCAGAAAGTCACGGGCGTCATCCCGCGTCATGTTCGCGACACTCCGAATCTGCCGTTCGCCCCAGAGCAGGCTGTCGTAGTCGAATTGCGGAATGCGGTCGAGATGAATGGCGTTGATGGCGACGACCCCGCCTTTGCGCAGGCTGGACAGCGCCGCCACCACAACGTCTCCGCTCGGCGCGAACGTGATCGCGCGGTCCAGCTGCGCCGGCGGCTTTTCGTTTTCGCTGCCGACCCAGTCGGCGCCCAGAGAGTGTGCGAGTTTTTGATGCGATTCACCGCGCGTCGAGACATAGACCTTGCAGCGCCAGGCCTGGAGCACAGCAATGGCGAGCGATGCCGATGCTCCGAAGCCGAATAGTCCGACGTTCTCGCCCTTTTCGACGCCCGCCACACGGAGGCTGCGAAACCCGATGATCCCCGCACACAGCAGCGGCGCGGCATGCAGATCGTCGAGCGCGTCCGGCAGGGGGAAGAGAAAATCCGCGCGCGCCACCGCGTATTCCGCATAGCCGCCATCCACGGTATAGCCGGTAAACACGGGCGCGTCGCACAGATTCTCCAGCCCGCGACGGCAGTACGGACACGTGCCGTCGACGCCGCCAATCCACGACACGCCGACACGCTTACCCCGCATCGCGCCCGCGACGACGTCGCCGACAATCTGATGCCCCGGGATGACGTGCCGCCGCACCACGGGCAGTTCGCCTTCCACGACATGCAGATCGGTCCGGCACACGCCGCACGCGCGGACGCGCAGGAGGACCTGCCCTGCGAGCGGCTCCGGCATTTGCTCGTTTCCGATCCGGAGTGGAAGATCGAAAACGCTTTTCGGAGATTCGAGAATTGCTGCCTTCACGCCTCCTACAAGACTACGCGAAGGCTGGTGTTGTGTTTCCGAAGTTCCCGCACCATCTCCGGATGCAGGCCGGTGAGCGTTGCAAGCGGCCAGCGGGGTTAACAACCCCGCTGCAGGATGCCATCCCGCCCCACATCAGGCAAGAGACTTCAGAGACACAAGCTAGCTGCTGATTCGGATCGATTCCGCCACGTCTCCGCGCCGTTCAGGTACGAACTTAACGGACACGTCCTTGTTGAGATCGGCAGACAAGTCCCTCGTCGCGACGGGTTGATCGCCGGCTTTGATCCGCGTGTGATGCGTAATGTCGAAGTCGAAAGGCGTGCCGTCCGAAGTCTTCACCACAATGACATTCTTCGCCTGATCCACCGCGACGATCTTCCCGGAGAGCGTTTCCGCGCGCCATGCGGTCCGCGCGGCGGTTTTGCCGGCAGCACCTTTGTCCGCTTGTGCGGCAATCAGCGGAAGGGCCGCCAACATGGCGCATACAGCTACAGCGGTAATCGAAGCTTTTGGTTTCATACTGTCTCCTGGTTCTATGTTTGGCGCGCGCGATCCGCCAGGGCAATCCCATCAGGGCAGTAGTACCCGGATTATCCGTATTCGCAAGCACGGTTGCGGACCGTGGGACGTATCACAACGGAGTGTGGCGCGTCCAAGCGAGTGTGGAGGGAACAATGAATCTTAAAGCTGTCACACTCAGCGGAGCAGTTGTGTGGGGGCTGGCAATGTTACTCGCCGGCCTGATTCACATGGCTGTTCCGTCTTATGGCGCCGACTTTCTGCGCCTGATGAGTTCGATCTATCCGGGAGCCGACACGGCACCGACGCTGGGCCGTGTTTTACTCGGCACCTGTTACGGGTTTGTTGATGGCGCTGTTGCCGGCTGGCTCTTCGGCGTCTTGTATAAGGCGATTTCGCACGGCGGCCACGGCGCCGCGAGTCACAACTGAACTCCGGACTGGGCTCCGAGCACGAGCCCCGACGGGAGGGCTTCACCGAAGATGCGTCCCAGCGCGCGCTCGTCGCGTTCGGCTTCGCCTTCGAGCTGGGCGATGAGTTGTTCATCGATGAGGCGAGCCCGCACAGCCGCGAATGATGCCGCCGACACGTCGCGCACGGGATCGCCCGTGCGCCGCGCCAGGGACACCAGGGCGTCTTCGGCTTTCGCAACGGTGAGCAGCGCTTCGATCCAGCGCGACGCCACCGACGCGGCGAGCACCTGGTTCACGGGACCATAGAACAACTGCCGCGCCCCCAGCCGCGACAGACACCAGAGGACGTAGTCTTCTTTCGGCATTTTGAGCAGCGCATCGCCCAGCTGAATGCGGTTAGCCGCCGGAATCAGTTCCATGCTCGACGCGGTGCGCCACATTTCGCGCAGCAGGCTGTTGTTGATGCGCTGCGGTTTCTTGCCCGGTTTCGGAAGCAGAAACGGCAGCAGCCGCTGCACGATGTCCGACTGCTGGTTGCGATTCAGGCCGCCGGCGAGGCGACCCCAGAAAATCCACCAGTCGATTTCGTTCTGCGTCTGATTGGCAAAATGCGGACCTGCCGAATAAATGCGCCGCACCTGCTCGATGCGGAATTCGTCGCCCAGATATCCGAATCCGGGCCGCAGACAGAAACCGCCCAGATTGAGCCAGCGCACTTCATACGCCGCGCTGCGTTTGCGATTGTCGATCTGCTCAAGAAAAACGTCCGCGAGGCGCCGCGCGACATCCACCGGCCAGGAGTTGCGTCCCAGGCCCAGCGAGGCTTCGAGCTTCGATGGCAGTTCTTCCGGCGCGATGGTCGCCGCACTGAACGCCGCGCGCACCAGATCGCACGCCGCGTCCGCCGCCTCCTGGCTCACCACGGCAGCGGGCCTGCGATGCGTCGTGGCATCGCGATTCGATGTGTCGGCCGCCGCTTTGCGCAGCTGGAACTGCAGGCGCCAGCGGTTCTCGCTGATCTTCGAATCGCACCAGGTTTCGAGCGTGCCGATCTCCGTCAGCCGCGCGCCCAGCTTCACCGGCACCAGGCGCTCGCCGCCTTTGCCGAAACGAATCACGGCTTCAAGCGGCGCGTGCTGATGCAGTTCTTCGGTCTGGCGAGAACTGGACCACCTCGCCCGGCTTGTCGTCGGTGCGCGTCAGCGAGCTGATCAGACGGAATGCAACAGGCTTGTTGGCGACCAGCTGCAGATCCTCGCGATCCACTTCCACGCTGTCGCCTTCTTCCGCGCCGCGCGGCACCAGGCACACGGCGCGTCGCGTCTGCAAGCCCGATGTAATAAGCGCGCGGCAGTCCGCCGCGCACCAGCACCCCTGCGCCGGTGGAGCGAACGTAGGAATAATAAGCCGCGCCGCTCGCCACCGCCAGATCGAGATCGCGATTCTCGAAAATCTCCGGCCGCTTGCCGTACCAGTTTTCCAGCACATCCGCCACGCGCGTGCGGCAAATTTCGGGAATGAAGAATCCGCCGTTGAACAGAATCGCGTCGGGCGCCTGTCCGGCGGTCTCGAGAAACGCCGCCAGATGCCGGCTGATGGCGGGATCGGAAACATAGGGCAGCCCGAGCTCGCGAAACAGACTGCGCTTCTCTTCCTTCGGCTTCTCGCCGCGCGGCGTGAGCGGCAGAAAGCCTTCCAGCGTCAGTTCCAGCGCTTCGGCGCGCGTGATCTCGGTCTTCAGCGTCCCGCCGATGATCGACGATCCCGCCGCCCAGCACGTTGATCTCGACGCTCTCGCGGTGCGGATCGCAGAGCAGAATCTCCTTCGCCGCCGAGCATTGCCGCCGCAGCCCGCTGCGCTGCCGGATGGAAAGCTGCTTGCCGAGCTTCGATTCCGCCAGCCACGCCAGCGTGAGATCGAGATTGTCGCCGCCCAGCAGCAGATGTTTGCCCACCGCGGTGCGCGTGAAATCGATCTTGTCGCCGTCGCGCGCCACGCGGATCAGCGAGAAATCGCTGGTGCCGCCGCCGACGTCGCAGATCAGCACGACCTGCCCGTCGAACAGCAGCCTTGCGCGAGCGCGTGAAGTTATTCGCGATCCACGAATAGAACGCCGCCGCCGGTTCTTCGAGCAGCGTGAGCTGCGCGAGTCCCGCATCTTCGGCCGCCTTCACCGTGAGCTCGCGGGCCTCTTCGTCGAACGACGCGGGCACCGTGAGCACGACGTCCTGTCGCCGCCAGCGGCCCGAAACTGCCCGCTCTGATCCCACGCTTCGCGGATGGCGCTGAGGAAGCGCGCCGAAACTTCAACCGGCGACAGCACGCGTCCGCCTTCGCCCGCATCCCACGGCAGAATCTTCGCCGTGCGATCGACATCCGCATTCGAGAGCCAGGATTTCGCGCTGTGCACCAGCCGCGTGGGCACAATCGCGCCCTGCTCGCGCGCGTACGTGCCGACCGGTTGCCCTTCTTCGAGAAACAGGAACGACGGCAGCGTGCGGCGCGGCTCTATGCGTTCGGGCGCCACCAGCTGCGGAATATCGAAAATGTGGATGGGCGGAAAACTGGTGTCTTCCGCTTCGGCCGGATCGATCCAGGCGAGCGCGGAGTTGGTGGTGCCGAGGTCGATGCCGACCTTCATGCCGCTCGTCTCACAATCGCTTCCCGCACGTTGAATTCCAGTTTCCAGCGGCGGCCGTCGCGCGCCACGCACCATAGCTGCAGCATGCCTGTTTCGGTGATCACCGTTTCGAATGATACCGGCACCAGATCCGCACCCGGCTGCATCGGACGTCAGCTTCACTTCCACCGGCGAAAGCTCTTCCAGATCGTCGCCGAAGTCTTCGATCAGCGCGCCGGGCGTATCGTTCTTGCGCGCCGCCGAACAGAAGAAGCGGAACTCCGCGGGCTGACCGACGATCAGCCCGAACTCACGATCCGGAATCCGAAGCGGACGTGCCTTCTTCCATGCCGAACTGCGCGACCGCCAGCGCCTTCACCGGCGCGGGGATTCCGGGCACGGCAGGCATCGCCGATTCGATGCCGACATAATAGGAGCGCGCAATGCCGCCGCGGATGCGCACGCCTTTGCCCTGCCGGGCCGCGTCCGTAGTAAGCCGCGCCGCGCGCCACCGCGTGCATCAGATCTTCGCCGGAAAGCGGCTGCACCGGCCTGAACCCTTCATCCGCCAGCCAGCCGTTCAATACCGCGAGCAGTCGTTCGCGCACGAACGGCGCATGCATCACGCCGCCGTTGAACAGCACGTGCGTGGGGCACGCGAGGCCGCTCGGGCCGCGCCGCACCGAATCATGCTCCGAGGCCGAAGCCTGCTGCCGCAGGAAGCGCGCGAGGTGCCGCGTGATGGCGGGGTCCTGCGCATAGGGCAGTCCCATTTCCTGCAAGCCGGCGCGGCGCGCAAGCTGTGGCATGTCGGTGCTGTTCGCCGACGGGCAGGAAGCCATCGAGCACCTGCTCGATCTGCTCGCGATGCAGCTTCGCCTTGATGGTGCCGCCGATCAGTCTGGACCTTTGCCCAGAATCGTGACCGGCACTTCATCCGCTTTCGATTCCGGATCGAGCAGCTTTTCTTTCGCGAGGCGGCAGTTGTTCCACAGCGCCTGCAGCTGGAAGCCGTCGATCTTCGTGCCCTTTGGCCGCCAGTTCGCCCGCGACGGTGTGGGCCAGCGCGAGATCGATGTTGTCGCCGCCGAGCAGAATGTGTTCGCCCACCGCGACGCGCTCGAGCTGCAGTTCGCCCTCGCGCTCGGTCACGGCGATGAGCGTGAAATCGGTGGTGCCGCCGCCGATATCGACCACCAGCACCAGATCGCCCTTCTTGACGCGCTGCCGCCAGTCCGCGATGCCGCTCGATCCACGCGTAGAACGCGGCCTGCGGCTCTTCGAGCATCGTGAGGTTCCGGAACCCGGCCGATTCGGCGGCCTTCCCGCGTGAGCTCGCGCGCAATCGCATCGAACGAAGCCGGCACGGTGACCAGCACTTCCTGCTTGTCGAAAGGCGCATCGGGATGTTCCGCATCCCACGCCGCGCGCAGATGCTTCAGATACTCGCGCGGACGCCTCAACCGGCGAAATGCGCGCCAGCGCCCTCGGCGGCTTTCCAGGGCAGCATGGCCGCAGTGCGGTCGACCGATGAATAGGACAGCCAGCTTTTCGCCGACGACACGAGGCGGCTCGAAATCTCCGCGCCGCGCCGCTGGGCAAGCTTTCCGGTGACGTAGCGCGGCTTGTCGTCCCACGGGAGCGCGATCGAACCCGGCGGAAAATCGCGCTCGCCGGGAATATAGAGGAAGGAAGGCAGCAGGAATTCCGCCGCGACTTCATTCGCATTGACCAGCTGCGGGATCGGCGCGACGCGGACTTCGCCGACCGCGTCTTCCCCGGCTTCCACGTACGCCAGCGCGCAGTTGGTTGTGCCGAGATCGATGCCGATCGAATAGCGGGCTCTGCTTTTTGTGAGCGGCGATGAAGCCAAACGCGCTACTCCACTTCGATTTCCGCCGGAGCGAGCACGGCGAGGTCTTCGCGCTTGTTCAACGCCGGCAGCGTGGCTTTGGTGGCGCGCCATCCGCGATGCCGCAGCAGACCCGCCGGAGGCTTGCCCGCAGCCGGCACGTTGCCGATATACTTCACCAGCGCCGGATTGCCGTCCGGCGCGTTGGTGGTGCTGCCCTCTACCGCATCGATCACGGGCGCAGGGGCAAAATGCCGGATCAGCAGTTCGCGTGAATGCTGCGTGCACATCGCGCGCCGCCGCGCCCACCTGCTCATCGCTGTAAGGCGCGATGTCTTCCATCAGAAAATCCAGAATGCGCGCCTCTCTCTGCAGCATGCCAAGAAGCTGCAGCGCGCCGTCTGCCGGTTTGACCTCCGGCGCGGGCGGTTTCGGCGGAGGCGGAGGCGGTGCGGTCACCTTCGGGGCCAGGCCGAGTTCGGCGACCAGATCGGCGGGCAGCTTGCCTCCGAACAAAAGCGCAAAAAATGCGCGAAAAGCCAACACGATGCGGTTCAATGATGAATTTGCTCCAAACGCTCAGGATAGCAACGCGACCCGTCACCGAGCGGAACCGGGACCCGCTGGGAGATAATTACAGAGTGAGATTTCGCAGCGTACCCGCATTCGGCTTTCTCTTTCTCGGCGCCCTCTGCCTCGCCCAGCAGGGTGACTGGCGTACTTCCGATGAGATCCCCGGAGTCGACTGGCACAACATCAGCGGCGCGAAAAAAGCCGCCGCCATGAAATTCATCCGCACCGAGTCGTGCACGTGCGGCTGCGCCATGAAGATGGCGGAGTGCCGCATGAAGGACCCGACCTGCAGTTACAGCCGCAAGGAAGCGTCGCTCGCCATGAAGCTCTTCGCGGAGGGCAAGAATGCCGACGAGGTGCGCGCCGAGATCAAGAGGGTGGCCGGTGAGCCGCCTCCAGTCCTCGAAGACCCCGTGCAGATTTCCACCACAGGCGATCCTGCCAAGGGCCCCGACAACGCGCGTGTTACTATCGTCGAGTTCTCCGATTTTCAGTGCCCCTACTGCTCGCAGGCTGTCAGGGAAGCCAATAACGTTGTAAGGGCGTTTCCCAAAGATGTCCGCCTCGTCTTTAAACAGTTCCCGCTCGACTTCCATGCCCAGGCCGAATTCGCTGCCGAGGCTGCGCTCGCCGCGCAGGCGCAGGGCAAGTTCTGGGAGATGCACGACCAAATGTATGCCGGCTTCCCGGATCTTCGCGCGGGCACGATCATGCGCTACGCCCGCGAAATCGGGCTCGACGTAAACCGCTTCACGGCTGAGCTGGGCGCGCATAAATACCGGGCGCGCGTGCAGAGCGAAGAACAGCAGGGCGAAAACGCGGGAGTCGGCGGTACGCCCACGTTCTTCATCAACGGCAAGAAGTACAACGGCGTTTTCGACCTGGCGACGGTTTCGCCGCTGATCCAGAAGGAACTGCGGTAGGACTGCTTCTTCTAAAAGCACCGGCGGCGAGACCGCCGGCGTTACTTGGAACGGACAGTGCGTTTGAGGCGGTCGAGCTGTTTGCGCGCCGCGTTGGCCCAGGAACTCGTCGAATCCAGCTTCAGATACGTCTGCCAGTAGCCGATCGCCTGCAGCACGTCGTTGTTGCGCTCGCAGAGCAGAGCGAGATTGAAATACGCGTCGGCGTATCGCGGGCTCAGGCGAATGGCCTCAATGTAGTGCTTGCGCGCCAGTTCGAAATTACCCTGCTCGTCGAACAGGTTCGCCAGATTGAACTGCGCCAGCGGATACTCGGGATCGGCCATAGCGGCACGCGTGTAGTACTGGGCGGCTTCATTCATCCGGCGCATACGGAACGCGATCGTCCCCAGATTCACCAGAGCCCCCGACGCATTCGGATTGGCTTCGATCGCCTTCCGATAAGCCGCCATTGCTTCCTCCACCGGCGCGCCGGTTTCCTCCAGCGCCAGCCCGCGCTGAAACCAGTCCTCCGCCAGCCGCTCCTTCGCGTCGCTTGCCGCTTCAGCCGGGGCGGTCTGCACGGGAAAGGCCCGCAGCTTTTCGATCTCCTTCGCGGCGTCGAAATCGAGCAGCAGCTGCCCGCTGATCGGTTCCATCATGCTGCCCGCAACGCGCACGGTGATCCTGCGGCCTTCGGCGGTGATGCGGAGCTGCGCCAGCGGGTGATCCACGCCGTCGAGTCCCGATTTCAGCGACGTGATGGCGCGCCGGATCTGTTTCGGGGGAATGCGCTGCGCGCGCAATGTCTTGAGGGTCCGGATCGCGAGGAGATCGGAAAATCCGAAGTGTTCCTGGGATTCGACAAGCCCCTGCCGTTCCCATGACCGCAGCTGGCGTTCGGTGACGTCCGCAATGCGGCGAACATCATCGCGCCCCCACACTTCGCCCGGTGTCATTCCAGCAACAACTACCACTAAACGAAGTTTACAAGGTTCGCGCGCTAGAATCGAACATTGTTCATCCGGTGCCTGCTCGTAATCGCCGGCGGGGGCGTGGGATCGCTCACCCGGTATCTCGCCACGCTCGGCGTGAACGAACACTACGACGGCCGCTTCCCGCTGGCAACATTTCTCATCAACGTTACAGGTTCGTTTATCATCGGCCTGCTGCTGGTGCTGTTCGATCGGGAAGACCTGCTGCATCCGAATCTGCGTCCGCTGTTCGTCACTGGGTTTCTCGGAGGTTACACCACGTTCTCCACATTCGAGTGGGATGTTCTCGCGCTGGGCCGCTCCGCTCCTCCTGTCGCTTTCCTGTACGCGATCTCCAGTGTCTTAGCGGGTCTGTTAGCCTGCTGGGCCGGAGCCGCGATCGCCAGCCGGGTGTAGCCGGAAACCCATTGCGTCCGATTCATTTTCTGATTCGGTGCGATCCAAAAGTTCTTGCGGCCGCGCTTCCGGTAACCACACCGATCTTATGCCTTTCTGAGGTCGGCCCCCCTATACTCCGCCTATGGTAGCCCTTGAAAGCATCTGGGCTGATCGAAACCGGACGCTGGTACAGGCCCTTAGCGGCACTCTGATCGCAGCGATTGCCCTGGTGGACTGGTGGACCAAACCGTACGTCTCGCTCGGATTCCTTTACCTCTTCCCGGTCATGTTCGTGGCCGCATTCCTGCCCCGCTGGGCTGTCGCCCTTCTCGGCGCAGGCTGCGCATGGCTTGCCGAAGCTTTCAGCGCCCTCGATCCCTCCTTCGTGCGTCTGTCATTTGAGGCTCTCGCGCTGGCCGGCTGCGGACTTTTTGTGGCCGAACTGGTGCGCAACCGGCGGCTGGTTCAGGAAACGGAAGCAAGACTCAGAGCGCTTGTTGAAACCAGCCCGGCTGCTATCGTGATCGTCGACGAAAGCGGCTTCATCGAACTCAGCAACGAGTCCGCAGTCGAGCTGCTTGAGCCGCGGGACGGACAGCTGAGCGGCGCTCCCATCGCGGCGTTTTTTCCCGAACTGCACCATGCCCTGCGCTGGGAAGGCGCTCCGCAGTTCCGTTCTTCCCTGCGCTGCAACGGCTGGCGCGGCAATGAGCAAGCCTTCAATGCGGACGTGTGGCTATCCAGCTGGAAGCAGGGGGCGGGGCGGAAGCTGGCCGCGATCATCGTGAACGTCTCGGAAGAATCCGCTGGTCCGGCCGTGCCCGCGGGCGCGCAGATTGCCGTAAACGACCGCGAGACACAGGTATTGGGATTTCTGATGCAGGGGTTGGCAAACAAGGAAATCGCTGCCCGGATGGAGGTTTCCGAAGGCACGATCAAGAACACACTGCAGCAACTGTTCGCCCGCACGAACGTCCGGACACGAGCTCAGCTGGTGCGAATTGCTTTCGAGCAGGGAAGCAATTCAGAGGCATCCAACGTCACTGTACTCCGCCGACGCAGCGTGACCCCCGAAGCGCGCCGCATGCTGGCCCGCAGCCGCTTCGCTTCTTAAGCGTTACTTTTTCCGCGCCGGGGACGGGGTCACACGCAGCGCCCTCAACTGTTCAGTGGCCTGATCTGCGCTGTCGGATTTCGGATATTTCTTGACCAGTGAACGCCATACGGCGATTGCTGCGTCGCGCTGGCCAGCCCCTTTCAGAGCCATGCCCTTCATGAAGTACGCGTCGGGCGTTTTGGAATTCTCCGGGAACCGCTCCAGAACGGCGTCGAAATCCATCACCGCCTGATCGTACTTCTGCTGCCCGAGGTGTACCTGACCGATGAAGAACTGCGCGTCCGCAGCCTGCGGATCGCCGGGATAAAGACGCACGAACTCGGCGAATTCGCTGGCAGCGAGATCGGCTTTGCCGCTGGAATAATCCCCACTGGCAACTGTCCACAGGGCCTTCGCCGACGGCGGCACCGACGCCGTGGCGCCCCCGAAGCCGCCGTCACTGCCATTCGGCGGGGGAGGCGGGGCCTGCGGGGCCTGCATTACTTTGATCGCGTTGTTGATGTCATTCAGTTGCGTCTGCAGCCGGTTCAACTGCGCGGTGATCTCGCCCATCCCGATTTTTACATCGGAGAGATCGTTGTTGGCGTTGTCGACCTTGGCGGAGAGGCCGGCGACGGGCCGCAGCGAATCTTTCAGGTCGCGATCCAGCGTCTGCGTGATGTTATTGGCCAGCACGCTGAGGTTGGTACTGGTCTTGTTCCCCGCGTCGAGGGCCTGTTCAACCAGCGTCCGGATCGCGGCAATCTGCTGATCGAAGGCGCTCTGCAGCCGCTGCACCTGGTCCTGCAGCTGGGCGATGTCGCGTTGCATTTCCTGCTGTTCCTTGCTCGCGGCAAAGCCGGCGCCAGGAGTAAGCAGAAGAAAAAGAGCGGTTGCACCGATGTAACGCTTCATAGTTTTACTCTACTGCGAATCTGCGATTACGCGAGTTACTCTAATTTCACAGGCTGAAGCCTGTGCCCTTCATTGGCCGCCGGAGAAATGAGCCCGGCGATTTCTTTGCCAGCAGCCCTCGTCCGATTCCGTGCACACGGGGCGCTCTTTGCCGTAGCTGATGGTTTTTAGCCGGTCGGCCGGAACGCCCAACTGGATCAGATAGTCGCGCGCGGAACTGGCGCGGCGATCACCGAGGCCCAGATTGTATTCCGCCGATCCGCGCTCATCACAGTGGCCTTCCACATTGATCACGGCCTTGGGGAAGTCGGCGAAGATGCGCTTGAGGGCGTCCGAATCGGAAGTCAGCGCGGCGCGCGCGTCGTCGCGAATGTTGTTCGAGTCATAGTCGAACAGAGCATCGCGCAGATCGTCCTGTATGCGCTTGTCGATCGTGCGCGTGTCACGACCCGTATTGCGGCCGGTCAGGTTGGTCGGAGCGGCCGGGCCGGTCACCGTGACCGTCGCCGCTCCCATCGTCTCACCGGCCGGTCCGGTCGCGGTCAGATTGTACGTCGTCGTGTCATTCGGGGTGATGCGCTGCGTGCCGGTGGTCGGTACGGTGCCGATCCCATGGTCGATGACGACGTTGTCCGATCCCGTAACGTTCCAGCGCAGCACGGCGGACTGGCCGCGTTCGATCGATCTGGGTTCAACGCTGAATTCAGCGATGACGGGACGGCCGGTGCCGGTCGGTCCGCCGCCCGTGGCCGACCCGCCACTGACGGGCGGAGGAGGCGGAGGCGGAATCGGCGCCTTCTTGCTGCATGCCGATGCGGTCAGAATCATAACCACTGGTAGAACGAGCGAGAGTCGGGAGGAGGAATTGGTCATAATTACCGTCGAACTTACTTAACGCCCCAGACAGGTGATCTATTATCGCCCTGCGTGGTCAACTGCTTCAGTTGCGTGCCGTCAGCGAGCATTGTATAAATCTGCGACTTACCGGAACGATTGGAGGCGAAAACAAGATGGCGTCCGTCGGGCGCCCAGCTCGGGTTTTCATTGCGTCCTTCACCGTGCGTCAACTGCACGTACTGGCGTGAACCGATATCCATGACGAAGATGTTGAAGTCGCCCTTGGCGTAGCCGCTGGTCCACGAGAACGCGAAGTGCTGCCCGTCCGGATTCCATGCGGGGTTCGACGCTTCCCCTTCGCCGTTCGTCACACGCGACACGCCGACGCCATCGGCAGTCATCTGATAAATCTGCTCATGGCCGGGCCCGCTGGAGAACAGGAGCACGGCCGGATTCTTCGGATTGACTTTCGGTTCGGCCTCGACGGCATCGCGGTGAGACACGCGCCGGAAACCCTGGCCATTCACGTCGGCAACGAAGATCTGGGCGAGGCCGCCGGCGGTGGAAGCATAGTAGATCTGCTTTCCGTCAGGCGTGAAGCTGGCATTGGCATTCATCGAAGCCTCCTGATTGTAGAACGGCAGGGAGCGGCCGGACATCGAATCGATCATCATGATGCGCGGCGTGCCTCGCGCCCAGGTGGTGAATGCAACCCGCGAACCGTCGGGCGAAACCGTCGGAAACGCCGACAGCGATTTCAGCCGCGTCAGCTGCGTCTGGTTGCCGCCATCCCAGTCCATGGCCCAGATCTCGTCGCTGCCGGTGCGTTTGGAAACGAAGTAGATCCGGCTGCCCAGCAGAGAGCCGCTGCCGCCGAATTTCTGAATGATGTCGTTGGCGAATTCGTGCGCGACGTGAATCGCACCGGCTTCATCGAGGGAACCCGCATAGCGCGAGGCCATCAGCTGCGCCGACTGCGGATTCGACTGACGCGTATCGTCGACGTAACCGTAGAGCACGAGACTGCCATTTTGCGCCGCCGTGTAACCGAAGACAAGATGAGAGGCGTTGACCGGGGCGCCCGCCCAGTCGGCGAGAGCAAAACCCTGGCCGCCATCCGCGGGACGAAGATCGTCCGGCCGCTGCGGGTTGTTGAGGGGAAACATGCCCTTGGGCTTCAGATCGAAGAGGCCGGAGCTCTGCAGATCGTTAAACAGTGTCGAGTTGAAGGCGGACATGAACTGCTGTGAACCGGAGCCGCGAAAATCGATCACCGCGAGCGCGGGTTTACCGCCGCCGCCGCGAATCCACTCCGTAATGTCCTGCGCGAATACCGTGGCTGCGAGCAGCAGAAGAATCGAGATCAGTTTCAGAACAGAGATGCGTCTCATTGTTTCAGCTGGAAGTTCAGCTCCACCGTTGCTTCACTGCGTGGAAAATCCGCCGGCAGGGAGGGAAGCGGATTGGAATCCAGAATCGCTCTGGTTGCCGACGCGTCGAGAAGATAGTCGCCACTTTTCTGGCTGATCTGCACGTTCGTTACCATACCGTTTCGTTGAATAGTGAACGTCACGGTGCAAATCTGCGAGGGCAGGGAGTGAAGATTGGCGCGATTCCAGTGCTGTCCGATACGGTCGCGAATCAGACTGGCGTAAGCTCCGTAGCGGTCGCCCAGCACCGAGGCTTTTCCGACGTCGATGCCGCCCGCACCCTGCATGCCGTACATGGGTGAATTTGCCGCTTGTGGTGTGTTGGAAAAGACTTGGTTGCTCTTGTACGGTTCGGGTGGTTTGAAAAGATCGCGTACCTGTTTCTCCGGGGAAACTTTCTTCGGCTTCGGAGTTTTGTCCGGGATCTCGATGGCCTTCTCGGGCTCCGGCTTGACCTGCTTCTGGTATTTCACCGGCGCGGGCTGCTGAGGCACTACTGACGTCGAGTCATTCGCCAGCGGATTTGTTGGGCCGGGGCGCCGCGGGATTGGAATGGTCTTGACCATATCGACTCCAACTGAGCCGCTGCTCGGCGTCGGGTCGCCGAAATGAGTTTTGCTGAAACTGAATAACCCCGTGGTCGTCACGAGCGCTACCAACACGCCATGCGCGATCAGGGAGCCGGTGAACGACTTTCCCATCGGATCGCGCACGCCTGGATAGTAGCCGGTGTCCATCCGTCAACGCTTCCTGCTGCCGCCGTCGTCGGGCTTCGTCATGATTCTGACGTTCAGTTTGGCCTGGCCGAGAACGCTCAGCACGTTTGCGATGGGATCGAACGGCGTCTGGCCGTCGGCGCGAATGTAGACGGCAGTCTGCCCGGGAAATTTAGCGTGAATTTCGTCCACCATGCGGTTAATGTTGACGGGGTCCTTGCCGAGGTACGTGTTCCCGGTCTTGTCGATCTGCACCACCGCCGGGTTGTCCTTGAGGGTGGTCGACGAGACGCTTTTGGTTTTCGGCACGTCGATGTCGATGCCGTATTCCATGACCTGCGCGGTGATCATGAAAATGATCAGCAGCACCAGTGCCACATCGACGAACGGCGTGACGTTGATTTCAGAAAGCGCGGCCGGGCCACGCGAACGGCGTCCGCGGTTAGAACCAGCGTTGACGCTAATGGCCAAGCTTAGTCTCCGAAGCTCCGCTCGATCAGGTTCAGGAACTCGAGCGTGAAGTCGTCCATACGGTCGCCCATTTCCTTGAGGATATGGCCAAAGTGGTTGAAGGCCATAGCCGCCGGAATCGCCGCAAACAATCCAACTGCCGTTGCGATCAGCGCGTCAGCGATGCCGGGTCCAACAGCCTTCAGGCTGGTGCTGCCCGCCGAGCCGAGGTTGTTAAAGGCGCGAATGATGCCGAGAACGGTCCCCAACAGTCCTATAAACGGCGACACTGAAGCGATGGTTGCAAGCTTGTCGACGTTATTCTCCAGTTGCGCCAGCTGCTCGTTCACACCCAGCTGCAGGCTCCGCGAGATGGCTTCGCGGTTAGCCATGTTGCCGCGCGATTTTACCTGGCGGCTGACTTCCTCGTAACCGCGATCAAAGACCGAAACCAGCGGCGACGGGCGATATTCTTCAGTGGCGGCCATGACCGCATCGAGCCCCTTGGCTTTGCGGAATGCGCGCATGAAGCGGCGATCGCTCTTGCGCGCCGATCCGAACGACGACATCTTGGAAAAAATCACCGTCCAGGAGTAGACAGAGAACAGAAGGAGAATGGCAACGACGCTGTAGGTGAGCGTCGATCCCTGGCTGATGAGAGTCCAAATGTCATTTTGCTGCAGAACAAAAGCCGGAACCGGCAATGCTTCTCCTCTAACCCAAATCTAACATGCAAACGTGAGAAAACCATTACGTTCTTTCACTGACAATGACGCGCGACATGCATAAAAAGGCTCACTTCTGACATAAGTCGAGTGGCAGTTTCTTTCATGTCTATAATCGGATCGAGTGCTGCAGGAACTGGTGGTGGAGGACTACGCGGTAGTCGACCGGCTGCGCGTACGGTTTCATCTGGGGCTGAATCTTCTGACTGGAGAAACAGGGAGCGGGAAATCAATCGTGGTGGATGCGCTTGGGCTGCTGCTCGGCGGGCGCGCGTCTTCCGACATGATTCGTTCCGGCAAAGAGCGGGCGCGGGTGTCCGGTGTGTTCGAGATTGGCGCTGCAGCGGGCAAGGTGCTGGAGCAGGCGGGATTCGAGGCGGAAGACAGCGAACTGCTGCTGGATCGCGAGATTCAGGCAAACGGCAAGAGCCGCGTCTACGTCAACCATCGGCTGGCGTCGGTGTCGCTGCTGAAGGAACTGGCGCCGCATCTGGGGGACATCCACGGGCAGCACGATCAACAGCTGCTTTTCGAAAACAGCGCGCAGTTGGCGATGCTGGACGCTTTTGCGAAAGCGGGCGACAGACGCGCGAAGGTCGGCGAGCTGTATGCGGCGTGGAACCGCGTGTCGGGCGAGATCGCAGAACTGGAGAGCGCGGATCAGGAAAAGCTGCGCCTGCTCGATCTCTGGCAGTTTCAGAAGAAGGAGATCGAAGGCGCGGAACTGCGCGCGGGCGAGGATGCTGAACTCGAAGCCGAGCGACGCGTGCAGCAGAATGCCGGGCGATTGCTGGAGACAGCCAGCGGGGCGTTCGACGCGCTGTACGAATCGCCCGGGTCGGCGCTGTCCGTCGTCAAGGGCATTGCAAAAAAGCTGGATGATCTCGCGCGCGTCGATGAGCAGATGGCCGCGATGCGGCAGGCGATTGATCCGGCGCTGATTGCGATTCAGGATGTCTCCGATTCGCTGCGCGATTACCTCGGACGCCTGGAGGCGAATCCGGCGCGGCTCGAGGAGATTGAACTGCGGCTGGCGGCGCTGGAAAAGCTTAAGCGCAAGTATGGCGGGTCGGTGGATGAGATTCTGCGGTTCCTCGATGACGTGGCGCGGAAGATCGCGGAGGTCGAAACGGCGGGAGAGCGGCTGGAGACCCTGCGGAGGGAACGGGACGAACTGGCGGGCCAGTACGAGCGAGCTGCCGCGGAACTGACGGCCGTGCGCACTACCGCGGCGACGAAGCTGGCGAAAAGTGTGGAAGAAGAATTGAAGCCCCTGGCAATGGAGCGCACGGTCTTTCGCATTCCTATTGAGGCCGCGGCATGGTCCGAGAACGGGGCGGATCGCGTGGAGTTTCTGGTATCAGCGAATGCGGGGGAAGAGCCGAGACCTCTGGAGCGCGTGGCTTCGGGCGGCGAGTTGTCGCGCATTGCGCTGGCGCTGAAAACCTGCCTCGTCGGCGCAAAGCAGCGGGGCGCGCCGGTGGTGCGAACTCTTGTCTTCGATGAAATCGACGCGGGGATCGGCGGACGCGCGGCGGACGGCGTGGCGCGGCGGCTAAAAGCGCTGGCCGGGGAAAATCAGGTGCTCTGCGTGACGCATCTGCCACAGATCGCCTGTTTCGCCGATCATCACTATCGCGTGGAGAAGTTCGAGCGCGGCGGACGGACGGTGGCGCAAATCGAAGAGCTGGTGGGCGGGGCGAGTACGGAAGAGATCGGACGCATGCTGAGCGGGAAGCAGCTCACGCCGGAGGCTTTGCAGCACGCGGCTGAGTTGCAAAAAGCTGCGCGCGTGTAATAGCGAAGAGCGGGGTTGGCAACCCCGCCGCGGGATGGCATCCCGCCCCACATTACTTCTGCGCTTCGGCCAGAGCCTGTTTGGCTGGGGTCATCGCGGGGTCCATCGCCAACACGCGGCGGAAACCGGCGATGGCGGCGTCCAGGCGATGCGCATAAAACGCGTCGAGCGATTTCTCGAACAGCTGGTATTCCGCGATGCGATCTTTGGGGTCGGCGCCTCCGGCGGCTGTCGGGCGCGGCGGACCGGACAGGTAACCGAGCGATTGGAGTGCATTGCGCGTCGTGGTGGAAGCGTCTGCCTTCGTCGGTTGTTCGTGCGGCTGATAGCGCGCGAGGAGTTTCGTCAGTTCGGCACGCAGCGTGGTGGCTTCGGCGGCGTTCGCCCGAATGATGTTCGTAAGCTCGCGCGGATCTTTTTCGAGATCGTACATCTCAGGCCGCGGGGCTTCGATGAATTTGAAATGGCCGAGGCGCAGAGTGCGCAGCGGCGCCCAGCCGAACTCGTCGCGGGTGTAGACACTTTCGCTGAAGACGGGATGCGCGGGAGCGTTGTCGAACTGCATCAGGCTCGTCCCCTCAAACGAGGGCGGTATCGGCAGGTGCAGGAAGTCAAGGATGGTGGGCGCCACATCGATCAGTCCGGCGGGCTGCGCGATGCGTGCGGGATATTCCGGAACGCTGTCTGGCCAATGAACGATGAGCGGCACATGGAGCGTGTTCTCGTAGGCGAAGAACCCGTGGCTGGTTTCGCCGTGGTCGCCGAGTCCTTCGCCGTGATCGGAAACCAGCACGACCAGTGAGCGCTGCCACCAGCCGGTCTCGATGAGCGTCTGCCGAAAGCGGCCGAGCAGTTGATCCACGTGTGCGATCTCCGCGTCATAACCGACGCGTTCCGGCAGGGCCGAGCCGGGTGTCTGGCCGAGACGATAGGGAGCATGCAGATCGAAGAGGTGAATGAAAGCAAAGACGGGCTGCCCTTTGCGCGTCGAGAGCCATCGGGCCGCGGCACCCATGACAAGAGCGCCATCGCGTCGCACTCGCGTGGAATACGGGCTTTCAGCGGCGGCCGCGGGAGCGCCGAAGGGACTGTCGTAAACATCGAAGCCATGGTCAAGCCCGGCCGCGCGGCCGAGCAGAAAGCTGCCAATGAAGGCGCCTGTCGCGTATCCGTGAGACTGCAGAATCGACGCCAGCGTGACGGCGCTGGGGGAAACGACCCGGCCGTTTTCCTCAATGCCGTTCTGAAAGGGGAATGTGGATGTGAGCAGCGAGGTGTGCGACGGCAGCGTGAGGGGGATCTGCGAGTTCGCATTGGCGAAGAGCGTCCCCTGTTTCGCGAAGGCGTCGATGTTCGGAGTCGAAATCGCGCGATAGCCGTAGGCGCTGAGATGGTCGGCGCGCAGGGTATCGACCGAGATGAGGATAACGGGAGTCTGCGCCCCGGCTGCCGACGCAACGAGGAGAACGGCGAGTGTGCGCGCAGTCACTACCTATAGACTAAGGCCGCAGCTGAGGAAATCAGAAAGAACCACACCATCCAGTGTGCGCCGAGAATCGATTTGTGCGGATAGCGAATCTGGATCGGGCCGCGGCTGTACCCATTGATGACGCCCTTCCCGGCGACAATCCGTTTCGTCAGGATACGACCGTTGGCGCGGATCCTGATTTCGCCTGCCGTGTTTCCGATGGGTCGCACACGCCAGCTCACCTCGTGATCGTGGATTGAGTGGACAGCAGGAGTTTCGACGCTGATGCCCGGCGGGGCCTGGATATTGGCCTCGCCATCGAGCCGGGCCGTAATCACTGAGGGCTCGCCCGGCTTGAGGGGCGCGTGTCCGTAAATGGCATCGAGCTGCGGGAAGAGGGCGATGAAAACGGCCGCCAGGATCGCGCACGGCAACAGAATCAGGCGCAGCAGGCGCAGGTTTTCGCGAAGCAGATCGCACTGCGCACGGAGTATAAGCGATGGTGTGTCCAGGAATAATCGAAACTCCATGACATGCGCGATCATGCGATTCATCGAGGCACGAACGGCTGGGCGGTCGGAAAAACGGCGGAGCGTCAGCGCTGCTGCGAATCCATAGATCACGCTGACGGGGATGAGCGTCCAGGTCATCGGTAGACAGAATGTCCGTTCATTCCAGGTTCCGGCGCGATGCCGAAGAGCGCCAGCAGCGATACGGGAAGATCCTTGATCCGCGGATTCACCGGATGAATCTTTTGCGTCGTGAAAAGGACGCCGGGAACATCGGCGGCGTTGATGCAGTGGTCGGCGATCCAGGTATCCGTGTTGTCACTGAACGTGACCTCGTCGGCGCCGCCGTTTGCCGTCTGCCAGGAGACGCGATAGCCAGGCGCGTAGCCAACGATCAGATCCGGAGCGTGGTCGGCATTCGGCCCGGTGACCTGCGTCTCGACCACCGTCTCGATGGGCGCGCGGCCATTTGCGGGGTCGCGCAACGCGAGGAGTCCGGCGCGAATTCGCTCGATCAGCGCCTGATGTTCGGCGCCACCCCCTCTCACGTAAAGCGCATTGAGACCCAGCGCATAGGCATTCGTGCGGAGTAAACCCTCTTGCTGAAGCCAGTGGTTCAGGTCGACGGCACGATCGAATGAAGTGAAGCCGTGGTCCGACATCACCATAACGTCGGCGGTGAGCTTGCGGCGCAGCACTTCACCGATAGCCGAATCGACCGCGCGATAAACCTTCAGCAGTTCATCGTCGTGCTGACCCCACAGCATGTGCGAGTTCTGATCGACGGAAGAGAAGTAGAAAAAGAGGAGGCCTTCGTTGAAACGATCCAGCGAATCGTCGAGGAGCCTTCGTTCATCGTCCAGCACCAGACGGGTCTGCACGAGAAACTGCGGGAGATCGAAAATACCCTGGCGCATCGCTGCGGTGTCTTCGGGGATGCCCAGCGTGTAGAAGCGTCCGATGCGGGCGGCAATATCGCGGCTCAGATTCGCCGGGTGCGAAATCGGGAGGTCCGGCGATTCGGGATCGACATTAACCGGCGAGACATAAACTTCGAACCTCGGATGCAGCTGCTTCGCGAATACACGGACCATCCCGTGGGCAGACGCCACATGCGGAATCAGCGGGAACTCGACGGGCAGCCATCCGGACCACTCGCCTTCCCGCACAATGGCGACTGAATCGGCAACAGTCAAATGCGCGAAGGGCTGCGCGAAATCGACATCCACGAGCAAATCCGACGTGGTGGCGCGGCGGTCTCGGCGCAGGGAATTCGGCGGCCCCTGGATGCGAAGCGCGGCGCGCCCCCCGACCAGATCCGCCCGATATATTTCGCCCCCGCTGACACTGCGCGGCGTGTCGCCGGGATCGTCGGTGTAGTAGCTGAACGTTCCCTCTGTGCCCTGCAGATCGGGCACGCCCATGCCGGCAAGGGCTTCGCCTGACGCAACCGGCGGATAGTTCACCGGCATACGAATAATTGTGGCGGGGATGCCGTGTTCCCCGAGCGTCTGCCAGAAGGCTTTTCCTTTGCGCAACGAAACCACGCGAGAGCGCGAGAGCGGCAAATCCCAGGGACCGATCAGGAAATGAAAGCGCGGCGGAATGGTGCCGGCCATCGACAGATACGTGCGCTGCGTCAGCGGGTCGCGCTCGACGAAATCGAAGACGCCGTGCTGCGCCGGATCGAGGCCGGTGATGAATGTCGACCAGGCCGACGGGCTCTGCGGGGGAGTCGTGGTCTCGAGACGCGAGAAGCTGCCGCGATCGCGGATGCGCGCCAGATTGGGCAGATCGGTCCAGTGCCGTTCGACAAAGCCGGGGTCCATGCCATCCACACCGATCACGATGACCTGCTTCCCGCTCGCACCCGGACGGGAATGTCCGCAGGAAGTCAGCGCAAGAAACAAAACAGGCCAGGCGATTTCACGCAAAGCGGATGACCGGCTTTCCTTCCATCCATTCCGGCGGCTGAATGCCGAAGATGCGCAGCACCGTCGGCGCCAGATCTTCCATTGCCGGGCCGGCCGCATCGAGCTCGCGGTTCGAGAAGAGGATGCCCTGGTCTGAAACGATGAAGACCGTGGTGTTCCGATCGATTGATCGGAGCAGCCGACCGGCGATCCGATCCGCCTCTTCGCACATCGCCTCGGCGCTTTCCGCGATCTCCAACACGCACGCCAGCACGCCGCGTTTCTGATGATCCAGTGCGCTGAAAAACAGGGCTTCCTGCTCCTGCAGCGCCATGTCTGCAATGGACGCCGGACCCAGCAGCCGGACGAGGTAGTTCACGTACCAGGCAGGTTGGCTGATGATCTGGCCTCCGGCGGAACGGGAAAGCAGCCGTCCGCGGACGCCCTTCTCCGGAAACACGCCGGGGACCAGGAGAACCGTGCTGTCTACCGAGTTTTCACCGAGGATTTTCCAGAATGCGTTTGTCGCCCATCCGCCCAACGCCGCCGCGCGTAATCTTCGGTATGAGCCTTCGGTGCGGAGTTTCGCCAGATTCGGCAGCTTACCTTCCGCCATCAGCTTCTCGACGAGATCCGGGTCAAGACCATCGAGCCCAAGCAGAATCACCCCGGCTCGGACGGTCCCGCCGCGCCGGAACACCCGCAGCAGCGCCCGAAACGGCCACAGGAGCAGAGAAGCGATACCCGCAAGCAGGGACAGCAGAATCGAAAAGAACGAGCCGAGGAAGGCGAATCCGGCGCCGGGACCGACGTAGGCGAAGGGAAGGTGAACCACGGATGTTAATGGATCAAAATTGTGCAGCCGCTCATTCCAGGGTCGATGTGCGCGGCCACATAGACCTGCTCCTGCCGACCGTGCGCCAGACTCGCCGCCAACATTACACAGACCGCTGGAATCAGCCGCATGAGCCGATTGTATCCGAAACCGTTACCCGTAACCGTTGCAGCGCCTGACACGCCTAAGAATGGATTCCAGACGATACAATCTGAGTTAACCCCTGCATGTGGATTGTCAAATTAGCGCTGCGGCGGCCTTACACCTTCGTGATCATGGCGTTGCTGATCGTGATCCTGGGGGGCATTTCCATCGTGACGATGCCGGTCGATATCTTTCCCGTATATCGACATCCCGATTCTCAGCATTATCTATCAGTACAACGGGCTTTCGCCGGAGGAGATGGCGAACCGCATCGTGACCGGCTTTCGAGCGCGGCCTCACCACGAGCGTCAACGACATCGAACACATCGAAAGCCAGTCGTACAACGGCGTTGCGGTGATCCGCGTCTACTTTCATCCGGACGCCCGCATCGAAATCGCGCAGGCGCAGGTGGTGGCAAATGCGCAGTCGAATCTGCGCGGCAATGCCGCCGGGGACGTTTCCGCCGAACATCCTGAAGTACGACGTTTCCAGCGTGCCGGTGCTGCAGCTCGGGCTGGGCAGCCCGACGATGAGCGAATCGCAGCTGTTCGATTACGGCAACGCTTTCATCCGCACGCAACTGGCGACCATTCAGGGCGCGACCGTTCCGAATCCGTACGGCGGCAAGTTCCGAACGATCCTGGCCGATCTGGATCCCGATGCGATGTACGCCAAACAGGTTTCGGCCGACCGACGTGTCGAACGCCATGCAGCTGCAGAACCTGATTCTGCCGGCCGGCAACGCCAAGTTCGGCGACCGCGACTATCAGGTCAAGCTCAACAGCAGCCCGCGCACGATCGCGGAGCTGAACGATATGCCGCGTCAAGATCGTCAACGGCGCGCCGGTTTACATGAAGGACGTGGCGCAGGTTCGCGACGGCGCGGCGGTGCAGACATCGATCGTGCGCGTGGACGGCCAGCGGGGCGCGCTGATGGTGGTGATGCGCAACGGCCGGGCCTCCACGCTGACGGTGGTCGACGACATCAAGAAGGCGATCAAGAACACGGTGATTCCGCAGGCTCCGCCGGATCTGCAGCTGCGGCAGCTGGCGGATCAGTCGTTGTTCGTGCGGGCGTCGATTCAGGGCGTGCTGCGCGAAGCCGTGATCGCGGCGTGCCTGACCGGGTCTGATGATTCTGCTGTTCCTCGGCAGCTGGCGCAGCACCATCATCGTCTGCATTTCGATTCCGCTCTCGATTCTGGTTTCGCTGATCGTGCTCGAGCATGACCGGGCGAGACGATCAACGTGATGACGCTGGGCGGCCTGGCGCTGGCGGTCGGCATTCTGGTGGACGACGCGACGGTCGAAATCGAAAACACGCACCGCAACATGGCGATGAAGAAGCCGCTGGTGCGGGCGGTGCTGGACGGCGCGCAGCAGATCGCGGCGCCGGCCTTCGTTTCCACGCTCTGTATCTGCGTGGTGTTTGTGCCGGTGCTGCTGCTGACCGGCGCGGCGCGCTATCCTGTTCACGCCGCTCGCGATGGCGGTGGTTTACGCCATGCTGGCGTCGTACCTGCTTTCGCGAACGCTGATTCCGAACATGGTGCATTACATGCTGCGGCCGGAGATGAAGCTCTACATTCTGGGCGAGCACGGCGAGACTGCGGGCGGCACGGGCCTGATCTGGCGGCTGCACTACGCGTTCAACCGGCAGTTCGAGCGCATGCGAAGCTTCTACATTTCGCTGCTCGACCTGGCGCTGGATCACCGGAAGGCTGTGCTGTGCGGGTTCGCTGCTGTTCGCCGCGTGGCTCGCTCGGGCTGATCCACTTCATCGGCAGCGATTTCTTCCCGACCGTCGATTCCGGTCAGTTGCGGCTGCATGCGCGCGCGCCGGTGGGCACGCGGCTCGAACAGACCGAAGTGATCTTCGCGCAGATCGAAGACGAGATCCGGCGCGTGATCCCGCCGAGCGAACTCGGCACCGATCATCGACAACATCGGCATTCCGAACGGCGGCTTCAATCTCGCGTTCGGCGACAATCCAACGCTCGGCACCGGCGACGGCGAGATTCTGATCTTCGCTGAAGGAAAACGAACGGCGAGCACCGCGGAGTATCAGGACCGGCTGCGCAAACGCCTGAACAGGCTTTCCGGGAGTGGCCTTCTATTTCGAAGCGGCCAATATCACGAACCAGATTCTGAATTTCGGGCTGCCCTCGCCGATCGATGTGCAGATCGCGCGGCCGCAATACCGCAAGCCGGTTACGCGATGGCGTCAGAATCTGCAGCGAAAGATCGCGCGCATTCCGGGCGCGGTGGATGTGCATGTGCACCAGGTGGTCGACTATCCGGAAATCCGCGTGAACGTGGACCGCAACAAAGCGGGACAGGTGGGCTTTCGCAGAGCGACGTGGCCAACAGCCTGCTGATTTCGCTCAGCGGTACAGCGCAGATCGCGCCCACCCAGTGGCTCAACTGGAACACCGGCGTGCAGTACCAGATCGGCGCGCAGACGCCGCAGCGCAAGGTCGATTCGCTGGATGCGCTGATGCGGACGCCGATCGCGCCGCTGGGCAAGATTCTCTGATCACGGGCGGGCGAGACGGGTCGCAGCCGGGTGGGCGCGTCACCCAGCCAGACCACGCTGGCGTACGGAAATCCCGGGGCTAGCGGCGATCCCGACGCAGCATCTTTCGAACGTCGCCACCACAACGCGCGGCGTCGCGCCGCAGATCGTGAATCACTACAACGTGCAGCCCGTTTTCGATGTGTACGCGAATGTGGACCGGCAGGATCTGGGCTCGGT
Organism: Terriglobia bacterium; assembly: GCA_963709215.1. GTDB lineage: Bacteria > Acidobacteriota > Terriglobia > Bryobacterales > Bryobacteraceae > BOG-234. Next base: position 1,074,882 of record CAVPVO010000003.1, read on the forward strand.
CGGCGCGGCGGTGCAGAAGATCATGGACGAGGCCGCGAAAAAGATGCCGCAGCGGGATGACGCTCGATCTGCGCGGCCAGATCGCCACCATGCAGACATCGTTCTACCGCCTCGGGCTCGGCCTGATCTTCGCGATCATGCTGGTCTACTTCCTGATGGCGCTGAATTTTCAGTCGTGGCTCGACCCGTTCATCATTCTGACGGCGCTGCCGGGCGCGCTGGCCGGCATTCTCTGGATGCTGTTCGTGACCCAGACGACGTTCAGCGTGCCGTCGCTGATGGGTGCGATCATGTGCATCGGCGTGGCCACCGCAAACAGCATTCTGATGGTGGTTTTCGCCAACGACCAGCGGCTGGAAGGGATGGACGAACGCGCCGCCGCGCTGGCCGCCGGCGACAACGCGCATCCGGCCCGTGCTGATGACGGCGACCGCGATGATCATCGGCATGCTGCCGATGGCGCTCGGCATGGGCGAAGGCGGCGAGCAGAACGCGCCGCTGGGCCGGGCGGTGATCGGCGGACTGATCCTGGCCACCGTCACGACGCTGTTCATCGTGCCGATCGTTTACAGCCTGTTGCGGAAGAAGCCGCCCGTGGACTTTGACACTAAACTGGAAGAGGAAGAGCGCGAAGACCTGAGCGCCTATTTGTCTGCGTGAGACAGCCGGGACCGAATCGAACAGAGCAGACAGACATCATGCAGACGCCGACTAACGACCGAACACCGAAGAGCGCTTGCTCGCCGAGATCGAGGAACTCAAGCGCCAGCTGCATGCAGCAGCAGCCGGGACGCGAGCAGGCACCGGAAAGGCCGGGTCGGCCGTCGGCGGCAACGCTCTGGATGCTGGCGATCGTCGCGGTTGCGATCCTGGTCGGCGCGTTTTTCGCCGGATACCTGCCGCAGGTCAGCCGTCAGACCGCGCTGGCGAAAGAAGCGCGCGAAGACATTACCGCGCTGCCGCCGGTCAACGTTGCGGTTGTCGAGCAGGCGCCGGGGAAAAGCCAGCTGGTGCTGCCGGGAAACATCCAGGCCGTAACCGAAGCTCCGGTGCTGGCGCGCGCCAGCGGCTATATCAAGACGCGCTACGTCGACATCGGCGACCGCGTGAAGGAAGGGCAGCTTCTGGCCGAGATCGAAGCGCCGGAACTCGACCAGCAGGTACAGCAGGCGAAGGCGATCGGTGGATCAGGCGAAGTCCGCGCTCGAGCAGGCGGAGGCCAATCTGCAGCAGGGTAAAACGAATCGCGATATGGCGCGCCTGACTTACGAGCGGTGGAACGCTCTGGTGGCGAAGGGGGCGGTGGCGCGGCAGGACGTCGACACTTACAAAGCGCAGTTCGACGCTTCTGAATCCAACATGCAGTCGCTCGATAAGGCCGTCAACGTGGCGAAAAACAACATCTCCGTGGCCGAGGCGAATCTGCAGCGGCTTCACGGAAATGCAGGGCTATCTGAAAGTGCGCGCGCCGTTCGCCGGCGTGATTACGCTGCGCAACGTGGATACCGGCGCGCTGGTGGCCGACGGTCAGACGCTGCTGTTCCGGATTGCGCAGACCGACCGTCTGCGAACTTACGTAAACGTTCCGCAGGCGGATTCGACCACGATTCGCGTGGGCCAGCCCGCGCAGCTGAAGATTCCGGATCTTCCTTCGAAAACGTTCATGGGGACGGTGACCCGCACGGCGAACGCGCTGGATCCGGCGACGCGCACGCTGCTGGCTGAAGTGCAGGTGCTCAACAACGAGGGTTTCCTTCTGCCGGGAATGTATTCGGAAGTGAATTTCACGACGCCGCGCCTGGAGCCGCCGATGATCATCCGCGCCGATGCGCTGGTGGTTCGCGGAGACGGCCCGCACGTTGCTGTGGTCGGAGCGGACAGCGTCGTCCACTTCCGAAGTGTGGTGGTCGGGCGGGATTATGGCGACAGGATCGAGATTCTCGGTGGTTTGGAGAAGGGCCAGCAGGTGGTCGTGAGTCCGGGCGATGTGGTGCGGGAGAATATCAAGGTTCGGCCAGTGCTGGTGAGCGGGCGCGCCGCTAAAGACTGACCCGGGACAGAGTACCCAGTTTCAGAAGTCCGCACGTTTCTACGGACCGGCGTCTGTGGGAATCCCGTCACCGTCCAAGAGAGGAATTTCAAGCTGCGTGGCTATCCGGCGGAAGCGGTTCCGCACGGTTCGCCTGCCCAAGGCGCAGCTTGCATCTGTTCGACCGATATCGGATTCGGAGATCGAGGATCGGCAATCGTCACGATGTACCAACTCCGAGTGGGCGACGCATTCTCCGAATAGGCTGTCACCTCAAAACAGTATTCCCCGGTGCCAAAGGCATTTTGCTGCGCTGTGGGATTGACCAATGTGCGAAGTTCGAACTCGGGATTCGGCGAATAAGAACTGATCTTCCCCAAGTCAAACATGTACGGCCGATGTGGAACAAGATATCTGTCTTGGGTCGGTGCTCCTCGGACTGCGTTGATTTCATCTAGGCACCATATGAGGCCAAGGGGAATCCAGTCAGCATACTGGCGCCAGCGCCTGTCGGGTAGTCGCTTGGCAGCGGCTGTAAGAACCGGCTGAACAGTCTTCGCGATGCTGCCCCCGACGTTTCGAACTGTGCCATTTACGTACCATGCTGGCCCTAGTTCGACGCGACGGGAATTGTCGATTTCGGTGGTGCGGCGGACGAAGTGATCTGTGAATTCAAGTTTCGGCTTCTTCGCCTCCTCGCGCTCGGCTAGTTGCCTCCGCTCTGCCTGCGCGGCCTCATGCTGGGCCTGCATCACTTGGAGCTGGAAGAATACAAGTATTACGTAAGCTGCCGTTATCACGGCGGTAACCTCTGTGCTCCTGCGGTAAAACAGGCCTGCCAAAACCAACGCAGTGGTCCCGCCAACGATCAGGATTTTCGCCCAGCCGCGCATCCGATAATGACTCTAGCAGGCTTCGAAATTTCTTCCGTATCCCACTCGGTGAAGTCCGCTGCCAATCTTGGGCGGATCTGGGCATATGTCGATACCTCCCTTGGCGCAGGCTTGGGACTGAACTCGACGTCACAGGGAGATGTCACGTCTATCTCTTCCATGTGCCACGGTCGACGTTGTCCGCAATATCGAACACCATCTAGCCTGCTCCTGCCGGAGGACGCGGCGCGCTATAGAACTCGCTGGCATTTCCTGACACCTCACGCGTGACTCGGCTATGCATCGTTGACGTCGACGCGTGCGCGAATTTCTGAAACCCAGTACTACGGTTTCGCTTGAGCGCGCAGTTTCTTACGCTCGGCGGTCGTCGTGTAGCCGCGCTCACGGTCGATGTCGAGCACGTGCACGGTGACCGACGCCAGATCCTTCATATCGCCGACGAACCTGTCGACCTCATTTCCCAGCGTCAGCGCGACACGCCTGCGTACTTCAGCGGTCCTGCCACGCGTCTCATTGCCCGCAGACATCGTGATGTGCAGGAAGCGTTTTGCGGGGTCTCCGGCGACATGCGCGTGATGCACGGGAATAATTGCATGCTTGAGGTTGCTCAGGTTGATGAACGGAACCTGCTCGCCCAGGTTATCAGGATGCTCCATCTTCAGGCCGGCGACAACCTGAACAAGATGATCGAGCAGCTTTTTCGCGTCAAAACCCGTCGCGGCGATGAAGTCCTCGCGCAGCCATTCCTCAGCGACTTCAATTCTCAGATGCGGCATCAGGACTCCCGGAATTCGTAAAGCCGGCGCGGATTCTCCACCAGCATGCGGCGCAGGATCGCCGGATCGCGGTGGGCAACCGGCCAGATCCATTCGTTGGCGATATCGCCGTCATTCGGCATCTTCGTGGGAGGATTGCCGCGGGGAGTAACGATCACGGTATTCATGTTCGGGCGCGGACGATCGGTGCCGCTGATGACGTTGCCCGGGAACTCTTTCAGCAGCGCGTGCGCGAAAGGCAGCGCGATCGCCCAGTCCTCCGGCCGCGCGGAACGGGTGTAGCGATCCGGCGAAGTGAGTTTCCAGAAGATATCGTTGCGGCGCGCGCCCAGTTCGAGCAGACGCTGGAAGTAGTCGTTCTTTTCGACTGGGGTGTTCACGTCGGGCCGCCCCATGTGATCGATGATAACGGGCGTGGGCAGGGATCGAATCAGCGGCCCCATGACGTCGAAGTTCTGCGGCAGAAAGTAGAGATCGGTATGCCAGCCGAGGGGCTGGATCTTCGCTGCCACGCGCTGGATGACTTCGGGCGGCGTCGTTTCACTCGCGATATGAGGAAGAAACGCAAAGCGGACGCCGCGGACACCCGCCGCATGCATGCGCTTCAGTTCGTCGGCCGAGATGTCATCATCGACGCTGGCAACGCCCGCTGCCCTGCCCTGCATGTGTTCGAGCGCGTCGATGACCACGCGGTTATCCGTACCATGGCAGGTCGCCTGGACGACGACAAATCCCCAGAAGCCTATTTTGTCGACGAGGATTTCTTTCTGCTCCTGCCAGGTCGCCGCGAACGGTTTGTACTGCGCCTTCGGCGACAGCGGAAACTGATCGAACGGACCGATGACGTGCATGTGCGCGTCAATCGCCCCGTGCGGCATCGCGAACTGCAGAGTATGGGGCTGATGGTCCTGCTCGACGTAAGGTTCGGTGCTCATTCGTTCAGACGAAGGCGATAGCGCGGCCGGCGATAGCGACGCCGTACCAGACAAACAGCGTGAGCACGGCAACCACCTTCATCACGCCGAGGCTCATGGTGTTCTTTGTGATACTGCGCTGTGTCAGGAAATAGAGGATGATGCCCGTCAGCAGAAACCACATCTTGTATGGAAAGGCCTGATTGGCGTAGCATTTCATGGCTTCCGAAAGAAACAGCAGGATGCCGGTGGTGATGGTCAGCAGAGCCGCGCCCACTCCCCACGCCTCCAGCGCTTTCGCCACAGCCGGGATGGACTGGCGCCGCAGGCCGAAACCGAGAATCCGCATATCGACCACGGTAACAATCCCCAGCAGCAGCGTGAGACCGAAGAGGTGAAAAACCTCCACCACCGGAAAAATATTAGTCGAATTGCGGATGACCTGGCTGATCCAAGTCGCGTCGCACCATTTGAAGAATTCGAGCATGGACATGATTTCGCTTGTTTCCGCTACTTCAGGTTGTAGGCCGTCCAGCGCCCGAAATAGATCACCAGCGCCCAGAAGGTGATGCCGATCCAGCCCGCCAGGCGCGCCTGCCACGGGGTGACGACATCGCGGTTCCATTTGTCGACCGACTTGTAGATCGTTCTGTGGAACACCAGCGCGTTGACGCCGACGAGAAACATAAAGACAAACTTCGCGCGATAGCTGTAGCTGGGGTAGAGCTTTGCCGCTTCCGACCAGAAAAGAAAAATGCCGCTGAGGAACTGTACCGCGAAGCCGCTGAGCGTCCAGGGCTGCAACTGCTCAAGCACGTCGCTCACCGGTTCATCTTTGAGCGCGACGCCGATGAGCCGGAGATCCACCAGGGCGATCGTGCCGACAGAAACGGCCAGACCGATCACGTGCGAGGCTTCGATCAGGGGAAACGTGTAAGTCGATTCGCGTATGTTCGTGCCGACCGAGGAGTTCTGAATCCACTGACAGATTTCGAGTATCGACATTACCGGAGCCTGGTGATTATTGAGGTACTGAAGCGCGGCGTCTTCAATTCAACTTGAGAGATTAACATAACCTTGTTGACGCTTCAGAAGACCGTCTGTGATACTGAAAAGTTACCTTTCACTCACCGCTCATGAAGCCTGCCGTTTACCGCAACATCAAGAGAGCCGATGCAGAAGTGATGAAACTTCTGTGTGAACTCGGCGTCGCCACTGTGCACGAGGCGCAGGGCCGCCAGGGGCTGATGAAGCCCTACATGCGACCGATCTATCCGACTGCGAAGATCGGCGCGCCCGCTATCACGGTTTCCTGTCAGCCCGGTGATAATCTGATGATTCACGCGGCTGTGGAGGTTGTGCAGCCCGGCGATGTTCTGGTTGTCACGACGACTGCCGAATCGACCGACGGCATGTTCGGTGACCTTCTCGGGTCGTCGCTGCGGGCGCGCGGCTGCGCAGGTCTGATCATCGATGCCGGCGTGCGCGATGTGACAGATCTCACCGCCATGGAGTTTCCCGTGTGGTCGAAAGCGATTTCGGCGCAGGGGACGGTGAAGGCTACTGCCGGTTCGGTCAACATTCCTGTGGTGTGCGCCGGTGCGCTGGTGAATCCCGGTGACGTGATTGTGGCGGATGTCGACGGCGTGGTGGTGGTACCGCGCGCCGAAGCCGCGGAAGTCGCGAAGCTCGGCGATCAGCGCCGCATCAAAGAAGAGAAGAATCGGGCACAATTGAAGGCCGGTAATCTTGGTCTCGACATGTACGGTCTGCGTGCGAAGCTGAAAGAGCTGGGCGTTGAATACTTCGACGACGCGCCGAACAGCTGATTCAACCGGATATAATTGCGGTCGAGAGCGACGATGTAATGTGCGGTCGGGATCGACCGCCGCCCCAAACTAAAATCATGGCCAAATCTGAAGAGTACGGCGATATTCCCGGCACCTATCTGTTCGACAAACGAGCCTGCGCCAAGGGCTACAACCTGAATAACTTCTGCATGTCGCTGATGAAGGAGGCGAACCGCAAGGAGTTCCTCGCCAACGAGCCGGCCTATCTCGACAAGTTCAAACTCACGCCCGAGCAGCGTCAGGCCGTGCTGGATCGCAACTGGCTGAAGATGATCCAGGAGGGCGGCAATATCTATTACGTCTCGAAGCTGGGCGCGACATCCGGCTTTTCGTTCGAGATGATGGCGGCGTCGATGGCCGGTACGACGCGCGAGAACTACCGCAACATGATGATCGGCGGCGGACGTTCCATCGAAGGCAATCGCAGCAAGGCGGAGCAGGCAGCGCAAGAGAAAGGGAAAGCTTAAATGGCGAAGATCATTGCCGGTGTCGGCTGCTCGCACGTACCTGCGATTGGCGCCGCGCTCGACCAGGGGAAGACGGAAGATCCTTACTGGAAGCCTGTTTTCGATGGCTTCGTTCGCTCCCGCGAAATCATGGCGCAGCTGAAACCGGATATCGTCATTGAGGTTTACAACGATCACGGCTCGGCGTTCTCACTGCAGTACATCCCGACCTTCTGTCTGGGCGTCGCGGAAGAATTTCAGCCGGCCGATGAAGGCTGGGGCCCGCGCCCCGTGCCGGTCGTGAAAGGCGATCCAGACTTCGCGTGGCACCTGGTCGAATCGCTGATCCTCAATGAATTCGACATGACCATCGTGAACGAAATGGAGGTCGATCACGGTCTCACCGTGCCCCTGTCCCTGATGTTTGGTCAGGTGAAGGAATGGCCGTGCCCGGTTATTCCGCTGCCGGTCAACGTCGTCACCTATCCGCCACCGTCCGGCAAACGATGCTTCGCGCTGGGCCGTGCGATTAAGAAAGCCGTCGAAGAATATCCCAAAGACATGCGCGTCGTGGTTTTCGGCACCGGCGGTATGTCGCATCAGATTCACGGCGAGCGCTGCGGCCTCATCAACACGAAATTCGACACGGCATTTCTCGACGGCCTGACGAAAGATCCGCAGAAGCTCGCGCAGATCGAGCACAAGACTTACGTGACCGAAGGCGGCGCGGAGAGCATCGAACTGGTGATGTGGCACGTCATGCGCGGGGCTCTGGAAGATAACGCGAAAGAAGCGTACCGTTTCTATCATGTGCCGGCTTCGAATACGGCCGTCGGCAACATCATTCTGACTAACCCTGGCGTGCTTTAGCGGTCCGGAGGTGATCCGTTGAAGTCTGCGATCTGCCTGCTCCTCTCCATGCCGCTGGCGGCGCAGTGGATCAACTATCCGTCCCCCGGACTGCCGCGCAAACCCGACGGCAAGCCGAACCTGTCGGCTCCAACGCCGCGTACGCCGGACGGCAATCCCGATTTTTCGGGCGTCTGGGAGCACCTTAACGCGCGCACCACGGCGCATTATCTCGACGGGGTCGACATTCCCTGGCAGCCGTGGTTTCGTCAGGTCTATCAGCGCAACATCGACGACAATCAACTGAATAATCCCGAGTCGAAGTGTCTGCCGCGCGGCGTCCCGAAGGCGGATGCATTCGATGTGCACAAGATCGTGCAGACGCCGGGGCTGATCCTGGTCCTGTACGAATATCAGAACATGTACCGGCAGATTTTCACGGACGGTCGAAAGCTCCCGGTGGATCCGAATCCGACCTGGATGGGATACTCAGCCGGTCACTGGGACGGCGACACGCTGGTGGTGGAGTCGACCGGGTTCAACGGAAAGGCGTGGCTGTCCGGACAGGGTTATCCGACGAGCGATGGCATGCGTCTGACCGAGCGTATGCGGCGCCGGGATATGGGACACATGGACGTCGACATAACGATCGACGATCCCAAAGCCTACACAAAACCGTGGACCGTGCATCTGCATCCGGAGTTGGTTGTGGACACCGAACTGATCGAGTTCGTGTGCGACGAGAACGAGCGGGACGCCCGTCATCTCGTCGGCAAGTGATTCGATGCTGACAACAGCAGCTGTTTGATAGCCGGCCCGCCTGTGGCGAGTTCGCTGCGGATGAGTCCGTCGGCGCCGATGAGAACGGCCGAGGGCGTCGAGATGCAATCGTAAAGTTCCGCGACTTCCGATTCGCGCTGCAGCAGCACCTGCGCCGTGCCGAAATCCTTCAGTTTCGGACGAAGGTCCTCTGGCTTGCCTTTGCTGATGAGGACGATATTCGGAACCTGCTCCAGTTCCCGCGCCCATTTCACGAGGCTGGGCGGAATCGATTCACAGGCCTTGCAGCCCGGGCTGGAGAAAACCAGCATCACATCGCGACCCTGCCCAAGCAGCGATTCGAGGCTGCGCTTCTCGCCGGTCATACGGGGCAATGCGAACGCGGGTGCCGGTGTGCCGATTGGTAAGCCGATCCCGAGCAGAACTTTCGCGGGCGCCTGCGGCTGAGGTGCGGGACGGGGCTTTGGCGTGGGCGAGGGGCGCGGGGACGATTCCCTCGCCGCTTCTTCGACTGGCGCTTCTCCTTCGACTGGCGCTTCTCCTACGACTGGCGCATCTCTTTCGACCGGCGCTTCTTCTTCGAGGGGCTCTGCGATCGGCTGCGGCCGTGGACGCGATCGCAATACCAGCGCGAGAAACACAAAGACTGCGGCGCCGGCCGCGACCAGCGCGAATTTGCCCGCCTCCTCGCCCAGCGTGCCGTACCATCCGTACAGCCCGGGCCCGAGATCTCCGGGTTGTCTCGATGCCAGCCAACCAGCCAGCACACCCAACAGAGCATTTCGAGCCAGCGTTTTCCATCCGACCGGCGCCGAATGCAGCTGACCGAAACAGTGGCAATCCGGTTTGCGTCCGCGAATCATCGCGAAAGCCACGGCGACCATGAACGCGACCAACAGCGCAAGCGCCCCGCGCGCCCCGTACCACGCGAACGCCGCCGGAAGCAATGCGACCGCGACCGACAGCTCGACCAGCGGCAGCAGCATCATCACAGGTCCGAGGAGAAACCCTGGTACGCTGAAGTCGCGCACAGTGCGCCGCCAGCCGCGCGGATCGGCGAGCTTAGTGGCGCCCGCCAGCAGAAAAACCGCAGCCAGCATAAGCCGCGATCCCAGAAGCAGGAGTTGCACGATTCAGCCGATCAGCCGCGCGAAACGAACGCGTGAGGTGGCGGATTCTTCGGTTTGCCCCATTGATTCTCGCGTCAGGCCGGGTTCCTTTCGCGTCCCATTTTATAGTCTCCCTGGACTCGGTTGGCGGCAGGAGGTTACGCCGGCTCATCTTGCGGTATCGACATTAAATTCCTGACCGTTCGACAATCGAGTCCTGGTAGCATGCACGGCAGGCGCTTCGTCCGTAGCCTGAGAGCCCGTCATCATAAGCTTGTCGGGCTGGAGCGACGCCGCTGTCCAGCCCTTTCGCGCCAATGGGCCAGGACTTGAGAACTCACCCTGCCATTTGCGCAAGTGGCCTTATTATCAGCGACGTCGAATTCCACTACGTCATGAGGATTGACGAAGTGAACGTCCCATCGAACGCCGCCCATCCGTGGTGTGCCTCCGCTTTCTGTGAGCCCTGGACCCAGCTGCTCCAGTCTGGCTTACTCGGCCGTCGAGAGTCTGATGTCTCCGACCAGATCCCGGAAGTCCGGATTCATGTGCAGAGCGTCCCAGTTAGGATCCACCTTCAGGAAAAGGGCCGCGATCGCCCTGTCGGCGCGGGCTTTCCTTAGATACACGAGCGTGTCATCAGCTCTTCCCAGCCCGGCGAATGCGAAGGCAAAACTGATTGGGGCGACATAAGTGGTCTGGGCTCGTCGTTCGAGTTCCGCGAGGATGGACTTAGCTCCTTCTATATCGCCGCCCATGGCTCTTGCCTCCGCCGTGAGACCTTCGGCAAGCGGGTCGTGGTTCGACAGGACCGATGCTTCTTCCAGAACCCGCCGGGCGTCGGCAATTCTTCCCAGAGCAATATAGGTCTTACCCAGATTGACGTGAGTGCGGTAAGAATAAGGATCGAGTTTCAGAGCTTCTTCAAATTCCGTCTGCGCTTCCGTATACCGGTGGCCGTAGTAAAGCACGATTCCCAGATCCGTGGCCGCCCGGATTGACAAGGGATCCAACGTGGCGGCCTGGCGCGCGTGAGACACCGCTTCTTCAGTTCGGCCTACCGCAACCAGGCACAAGGCGAGCTCACCCTGAGCCAGCGGTGAGCGCGGATTGAGCTCGATGGCGCGCCGAAACTCCCGCTCTCCCGCCGCGAAGCTCCGATCGTCGATCATCGACACCATTCCGAGTGCGATGTGCGCTTCGGCAAGGTTATTGTCCAGCGTCACCGCCTTGATCGCCGCAGCCCGGGCGCGACGGCGCTCTTCATCATTATTTTGCTGCGAGTAGGATGGCAGGGTTACATAAGACTCCGCCAGGCCGGCATAAGCCGAGGCATACCCGGCATCCTCGGCAACAGCCTTCTGGTAATATTCGATACTCCGGAGAAACCCGTCCTTCGTCTGGAGATTCCACGCATACCGTCCCTTCTCCACCCAGACTTCAGCGTCGCCGGTCCTGGAGTCAGGGGATGGACGCCGCCCGTTCTCCTGCGCCAATACGGAGGCTGCATGTGCGGAAACAATCACAGGAACGGCGTTGGAACCGCCATTATTCAGCCAGTGGACGGAAGGCGGAATGGCGGCGGCGGCGAGAATGCAGACGGCCAGCACGGAAACGCGGGCATAGCGCGAGGGCAGCGGCCCGGAAATCACACGCATGGCAGGAATGACGCCCTCAGCAGCGTCACTACGGGGAAGCGATGGCGGAGAAGTTGGCGGAGCGACCGTTTCTTCGATGCGGATTTCCCTTACGTCACCCACAAATCGATAGCCGCACCTGGAAACGGTTTGTATATATTCCTGTTTCCGTCCATCATCGCCGATCGCCCGCCGAAGGGCCGAGACCAGTACGGGCAGATTTGCCTCTTCGACATGAGTGTCGGGCCAGAGTGCGGTGAGGAGTTCTTCTTTGGTCACCAATTCGCCGCGGCGCTGCACTAGCAGAAGAAGCGCATCGAATGCGCGGGGCGAACACGGGCTGTTTTCGCCGTTGCGGCCTATTGTGCGCCGGGACAGATCGATCCGGATGGACCCAAATTCGTATACAAGGTCGGCGCGTCCCAACATGTTGAGATTTCCAAAGATGATCTGTAAGCCGGCCGACTGGGGCCTAAGGAAGACAACTGGGGCTGTCGAACTTATTAAATTCCACTCTACCACGACGGAAAATGCTGCTCCCGCAGTCGGCGGCGACTGGCGACCCGGCCTTTCAAGGCTTTTCAGAGCTCTTAAATAATTGATTCTGAAATTTTTAATTGAAGTAACCGGATTTTAGAATTCTTTAGATTTCCCCGGCTGGCGCGGTGTTAGGCTGCTGACGGATAGCTTGCTCGCCCCGCGTCCCAAAATTCTGCGCCTCCGCGGGGTGGCGAGCTTAGGTGACAAAACTGTGAACCTTGCCCTCGTCGGTAACGCGTTGCTTCGGTCCGCCATCCGGCGGAATCTTGTCAGCTTTCCCTCTCAGATCCCCGCATTCATTAAGCATGGGGAGATGCCGGAACGAATGGCTCAGCTGTACTTCGTCCGCGGCTGGCCTGTAAAAGCCATTTGCGAGCGATACGGCTGCGGTAAATCGACGGTTCGGAAGTTAATCTCGGAGTGGAAAATCCGCGCAGTCGCAGCAGGGTACATACAGGAGATTGACCTGGAAGCTCTCCTGAGCCTTGCGCGTGAAGAGAATGTCGGCCACAGCGAAGCAGCCGAGCAATCTTCGCCTGCTTTGGATTTCACCGCCCTGGAAGCCTCCTGGAGAATGGCTCTGCCGTCGCGGCCGGCTCGTGCCGTCCTGGACGTAGTGCACATGTAAGTCGACCGCCAGCGGGGTCGCCAGGTTGAAATACTTATCGGCGTCAGGTGCGGTACTGCATGAGAGCCATGAAGCCAAAATCCATGTGAAACTGCTGATGGCAGTGGAAAAGCGAGGGGCCCGGCGCGTTCGCGATCAGGTCAACTTCCACGGTGCTGCGCGCGGGAACAACCACCACGTCCTTAAACACGCCCGATGTCGGCTTTCCCGCGTAACGAGTGATCTCAAACGTGTGCCGGTGGAGGTGGACGGGATGCGGCATGTCGCTCCGATTGTCGAACACCAGGCGGTTGCGCGCTCCCGGCAAAACGAAAAAAGGATCCGTCTTCGGATAAGACTTACCGTTAATCGCCCACAGGTTGCCGTCTGAGCGCGGCTCAAATACCAGCGGAATACTCGCAGCCGGCGCGGGCGCTGTTTCTTTGCCGCCGAAAGCTGTGTAGTCCCATACGAAAGGGGCCGGCTTCATCCACTTTGGAGGGCCAGTGGCGCCGGCGTACTCAACAACGATACCCGCGCCTGCGTTCCGCTGCCTGTCGTCTTCTTCGCCCAAAACCCAGATCCCGGGCGTATTCATTTCAACGATCGCATCGATTCGCTCGCCAGGTGCGATATCGAGAAGAGGCACCTTACCGGGGTTCGCAACGCGGTTGCCGTCCAGCGCGACAACTTCGAAACTGTGTCGTGGCAGCGCCAATCGATGCTGCATGGTCGCGCTCGCATTCAGGATCCTGAATAAAACCCGCTGTGAGTTCCGGACTCGCACGGGCTCCCCGGCTCCCAGCATTTTCCCGTTGATGGAGAAGGTCCGGTAATCCACGTCCATAGCCCTGTCGGAGGAAAAGAAGGGATCCCATTCGTGCAAAACAAGCGGGACCTCCAGGTCGTAGCGGCCAGCCTCGCTGCGCGGTTCGATGATCGCCATGCCGAACTGGCCCGAATAGGTGCCTTTGGTGAGGTTATGGCCGGCCTCCGCATGGGCGTGGTACCAGCGGGTCCCGACGGGCTGCGGAGTGAACACGAAACGATGTTTATCGCGCGCCTGAACCATCGGCGTGCCCTCTTCATGCGCGCCATCGACCTCCGGCGGGACATGGTAGCCGTGCCAATGAACCATTTCCGGATTGCGTGTTTCATTGATCACGTCGATGGCGATGCTCTTGCCTTCGGTCATTCGAAGCAGAGGTCCTGGAACGGCTCCGTTATAGGCGACAGTCCTGATGACTCTCCCCGGAGCCAGTTCAATCGAGACTTCGCTCAGCCGCAAAGTGATATCCGCAGGAGAATCCGCACGGGAAAGAGTTGACGAAGAGATGAGACAGCCGGTCAGTGACAGAACTTCTCTGCGCGTCATAGTGTTTTCTTTTGTGGCGGCGTGTCAGTGTTTCCGGGCAGTAATCCAGTTGGAGATGTCGTCGATGACGGCAGGAGCCACATTGCCACCTTTTCTGTATTCCGCCGGAGAAGCCGGTCCTTCTCCCGCGATGAAGAGATTGTTCAACGTGACGTAGCTCTGAAACGTGACATTCTTCGCTCCGGCGAGGCCTGCTTTCCAGAGACCGAAATCCTCCATGGTCACCTGAAAATCGCGTTCCCCCTGCAGGAACAGAATCGGAATAGCCAGGCGGCGCGCCTCGGCCGCCGGATTGTAGTTCTTCAGATCCAGGAAATAGGGGGTTGGGAGCCCCAGCAGAATCGGCGGATTGTCTTTCCCGGCCTCAAGGCTCCTGACCTTTGCGACCTCGGCCTTCATCAGATCAAGGCGCTTCTGCTCGTCCGCGGACGCGCCGCCCTTCGCCTTCAGCAGATACTCCGTCTGCCCCAGACTGACGTCCTCGATATGGCGCGCATTCCCCGCCAGCACGATCGCGCCTGAAAGCTTCCCATCCTGACGAGCTATCCGCGGCATCGCATAGCCACCCAGGCTGTGGCCGAGAACAAACACCCGGCTCGCGTCCACCTCCGGCTGGTGCCGCACCAGATCGATAGCCCGGACCGCATCCTCAACGGTCTCCTGCTGGAGCGTGAAAGCCGTCTCTGACATTTGCGTTGCATAGACCTTCGTGCGCTTGTCATACCGAAGCACCGCAATGCCGCGGGAACTCAGGCCCTCCGCCAGATCCGCAAACATCCGGATCGCCAGAATCGATTCGTCCCGATCGTTCGGACCCGGTCCATGAACCAGCACCGCCGCGGGAAAAGGGCCTTTGCCGGTGGGAACGGTGAACGTTCCGCCAAGCTTCCATTCGTCCGTGCCGACGGTTACGCTGCGCTCCCGGAACAGTTCCGGTTTACTGTAAGAAGGCCGCTTCCAGACTGCGGGCAAAGGGTCGTCCGGCGAGCGAAAATGAAGCCCGGCCACCTGCCCGGCCGCATTCAAAGTGAACTGAACGCTGATCGACTTATTTGAGAATCGAACCGGGAAGCTTACAATATCGGCGCCACCGGATTTCTCAGTCAAAGGCTGACTGATCGACTCAACCTTGCCGAAGCTTTTCACCTCGGCGCCCACGCGATCCCGCAGGAACTCCGGAGTAAGCAGTGTCTTCGCTTCAGCGGTAAGTAAATCGCTGAACTCGGTGTATCGCGACGCCAGCAGAAGATCGAGGGCTTTACGGCCGGTCGCCGCGGGCGAACCCGGCGGCGGCGCGCCCGGCAGCGCGGCCACCGCCAGTAACCAGAGGACTGAAGGCGATACGACCGCAAACCGCGGTCTAATTAATTTCAATCAGGCCCGCTCCCGTAACGTCGTTGTTGAGATCCCAGGTCCGCTCGTACTTAAGGGTTGCGGCATCGTAAACTTCGATTTCGAAGCCGGCGCCATAGATGTAGAGCTTCTTGCCATCACCGGACATCCCGAAGCTGAATCGCGACCTGCATGCGAACTCACTCTTATCTTTAATTACTTTGCTCGCCATGTCGAAATGCCAGAACTCGCAACGCTTGTTACCCAAAGTCCCGTTCGATACCACGGTGTAGGCGTCCTTTTTGTCGGGAGTGATCTGCAGACCGGTCATGCCGGATGGAGAAGGGCCGAGCGGCGTAAAGTCCATGTGACGGGATCCCAGATCGAAATGTCCGATTCCAAACACCCGGTTATGAACATACGGGTCCACCGCATTGAACAGTGAAATATGCTGCCCCGGCTCGCTGAGGGAGTCCAGCCGCCCGCCAAAACCTACGTTTTCGAGGCCGGGCTCATCCGGCTTGGCGAGGTCGAGTCGGTCCACGACCTTGAAATCGGCCGTATCGAGGATAACAACCTTGTCGCGGAACTGATACAGATATTTTCCGTCGTTGCGATATTTCAAAACCGCCGCCACGACCGCCGCCGGCATTTCCGTTTTCGTCTTCTTTTGCTATGTCGAAAGTCTTCAGAATTTTCTGCCCCGGAAGATCGATCACAGTGTACTTCGGCTTACTGATATCGAAGTGGTCGGCCAGTTTGTCGATCTCAGTGACAATCGCATAAAAGAGTGTGCCGTCGGGATTGGGCGTGCCGCCGTTGAACCGATAGCGTTTGGTCTCGGAGTTCAGTACAAAGTGATTGGTCACTTTTCGGGTCGCCACGTCAACCACCTCAATGCCGCTGTGGTCATTAGTCGTGACATAAATGGTTTTTTTGTCATTCGACAGCCGGATGCTTGTCGGCAGGCCAGTAGTAAGGGGTATCCGCCCGGTGATGGCGCCTTTCCCTTCATCGAAGACCAGAAGCGCGCTGGGATAAGCGCCCAGAAAAATCGTCGAAGCCTGCGCAGAGCCCCAACAGGCTCCGGCAGCGATGAAACAAGCGAGTCTCAGGCGAAGAATTCTCATGGTCGGTGTCATTGTCCAAGGCTTTCAGGGTTGAAGGGTCTGTTTATGGAAATACCAGATCCAGATTGCGCCAGTCTTTTGTGGCAGCGGCGCACTTATTCGCCCAATCGGGATAGTTATTCAGGTGATCGGGAACCTGCGCCGGCCAGAAGCACGTCACATAGCAATCGTATATGTCGCGTTCCACCGGCTGGCAAAGTCCTGCCGTGCCGCCGGCAGAATCGACTTCCCATCCGGGCGAGAACGATAGCGTGCAACCCATCGGCACGTGCGGCCGCTGGCTGCTGACCATTCTGCTAGCGCGACCACATCGGCTATCGGGCGATGAAACCATCTCATCGATACGACGCGCCTTTTTGTTTACTGCTCGAATATGCTTCATGAAAGTGCTTTCCTTTCGGCAAACTTCTCGAGGAACATCGGGGTTCTGGGCACTGATCGCGCCGTAAATGCGAAGACAGGTATCGGTCCAGTCGCGAATCCAGTCGCAGTAATGCAGGTTGGCGTGACCCGTGTCTCCATACCGGACGAATGCTTCGTGATGGCAGCCGCCGGCGCAAAGAGGGCGGGCCCAGCAGGTATGGCAATCGTACTTGGAATTAATGTGGCCGCGCGTCAGAAAATCGTTTTGTTTTTCCCGGTCGATCCCGGTGGATATGTGGCCCATCGAATGAGTGTCGGAATCGACGAAGCGGTGGCACGGCGCGAGATCGCCCGAAGGGCCAACGCCGACAAGCCCCAGCGCCGGCTCCGCAGGGATGGGATTTGTTTACCCCCTGAATCAGCTCCGCGATCGTGTCGCTGACGTTCGAGAAGCCGTGCATTTCGCCGCGCAGCGCAAACTCCAGCCATTCGTCGGCCAGAATATGGAACTGTTCCAGCACGCCGTCCATGCCTCTTTCGTTAATGGAATAGAGCCGGTCGGGCGAGGTCGTCACCGGTGCAAAACCGATTTCGTGAAAACCGAGGTCGTGTTTCAGATGACGATAAATCCGCAGAACATCGGTTACGCCCGCTGGTCAGAGTTACGCGAGCCGTGATGGGGCGCGTCCGATGATTCGCGATCAACGCGCGTACGCGTGGCTCGATGATGTCGTAGCTGCCGCGGCCGTTGGCGAAGACTCGCAACTTGTTCTGCAAATCGGGCGGACCGTCCATGCTGACGGTCACGCCGATGCGGTTCTGGGAGAGAAACTCGATGATCGCCGGCGTGAGCAGAGTTGCGTTGGTGGTGAGGCTGAAGTCGATCGATCGGCCCTGCGCGGTCGCCTGCTCGTTCGCATAGGCGACCACCTCCTTCAGTAACGGGAAGTTCATCAGCGTCTCACCGCCGAAGAAAGTGATGTGAACGGACTTCCGATGGGCCGATTGCGACAACAGAAAATCCACCGAAGCCTTCGCGGTTTCGATGTCCATGAATTTCGGCTTGCCTTCGGGCGTCGCGACCTTGTCCTCGCCGAACTCATAACAATACGTGCAGGAAAGGTTGCACTGATTGGTCAGGTTCATGACCAGTGACTGCAGCGGGAAAATCGGCCGGGGGATTTGCCAGAGGCTCCTTTACCGAATCGCCTGTGACAATGACGTGCGAGTGGTATAACTCGCCCAGTAACTCATCGGCATCGGCATAGCTGCAGCCGCTCGAAACCAGTTCCTCCATCAACTCTTCATGGGCTGCTTCACCCCGGGAGAGCCGTTCGATAAGCTTTGCCGCGGCGTCGTCCAGTTCGAACACGGCGCCCGCCGGAACCAGATAGAGGAACCGGCGTTTGGCCGCTTCGAATGAATGAAATTCTCCGAGTCTGTAAATGCGTGTTATGGCAGCCGTCACTTACTCACCTCAGGTTGATCCCACTTGATATAGGTCGGAACCGTAACCACCAGGTAAGACCTGCCGGTGAGCGGCTTGCCGTCCTTGTCTTTTTCGTTCTTTGCCTTCGCGACCACCCAGACATCGCCGTAGTTATTGCGGCTGAACTTGCGCTCGGGGTTGGGTCCGTCCGAGGCCGGAGTAAACAGTGCCGTCTCGCTCAGATGACCGACGAAGTTCTTGTCGTCGTCGCCATACACGGCCAGAAACTCTTCCACGGACCAGGCTGCGTCGACCGGACCCAGTTCCACATCGTCAACCGTGTGCGGCTTTCCATCAACGCCATTTTCAAAGGCAACGGCTTCGAATTGCTGGTAGCCTTTCGGGTGGACATCGCTTCCCAGGTGCGCCAGCGCAGTCGAGGGAGTCACCTTGATGTAATCGACGCGGTGGTAAACGGCAAAGGCATTTTGCAGGATCGACCGGCCCAGGCCCACGTCTCGTTTACCCGAAACCGCGTCGTCGGCCACGTCCACGTCGGCAACCAGTTCCGTCCTACTGTGCGAAACGATCTTGTTTACCTTCACGCCCGCGCCCATATCCAGATCCCCCGCCGCGACCGCATTCGGAAAGTTGTCTCCCAGGATGCGAACCTGCGTGGCCTTCGATCCCGCCTTCAGGGAGTAAGTGGCGACGCTTATGAGCGTTGGGTCGTTGGAAGCCCGCACGAGTTTCACATCGTAGCCGAACTCCTGATACTCGCCCCAGAACCAGCGTCCCTCGGCCGTGGACTGATCGGGTGAAATCCAAAGTGTCTCCCGTGCTTCACTTAAAAGATCGTTGGGGTCCTTACTTGGATTTGTGACACCTTTAGACCGGCCTCGCCACGAGTAACCTGCAAAGACCAGCCCGGTGCCCGATCTGGAGATCTTAGTGCCGTTTTTCAGCGATGTCAGCACCACGCTGGTTTTGAATTCGTCATCCGCGGGTCCCGGCGTGATAACCATTTCGCCAACATACTTGCCGTAACCGACCACTGTTGCCGAAACCAGCCACTTTCCGGTAATCCGGGGGGCGCGGATACGTGACTGCCAGGCAGCCCATTCGGGCGTATGCAGGGGCGCGGCTTTAGCTAGAAAATCAAGCGCCGCTTCGCCCGGTTCAGGACCCTGCGCCGCGGCTTGTCCGTCGGCCGGCGCCTCGGCACCTCCGCCGCCACCCCCACCGGCTCCACCCCGACCCGGAGTGCGGCGGAAGTGCGCGTCCGCCTGCGCGTACAGGGCTACATGAAGATTTTCCAGATATTTCCAGTCGTCTTTGGAACGTCGCCAGGACATCGCGCGGCCCAAAGCGTGGCATGTCGTGCAGGCGCCCCGCACCGCGTCATTGGGAATATTGGTCTCGTCGAGTATCCGGTGCTCGGGCATGTACATAACCGGCCTGGCTTCTTCGGGCGCGAGCCCATGCCACGTCGCCAGATACTTCACGATCGATCGCGCGTCGGCCGGGCTGATCGTCAGACCATTCAGCCGCACCATCCGCTTGATCGCTTCCTCCCACCCCTCCGGCGTCGCCCGTTCCCAGGAGATGCGCTTGAGATTGCCCTTCTCGTCTTTGGCGTGACAGGTCCCGCATTTTGAAATGGTAAGCGGGTCGGTTACGGGAATTCCCTCTTCGGGCTTTTCATCAGCCGCCGCCCCTGCCGTTCCCTGACCAGCTTGCCTGTTTCCTCTTTGCGCCAGTGCCGCGGGCGCGGCGCAGAAGGCGAGAAGCACAACCATTGCAACTGGAATTCTATTCACGTGCAGACTCCTTAAGACATGTCGATACCGAATGACGCCACTCCGCGCCTCGGGAGAACGCTCTTATAAGATCGGTTTTCATATGCGTCAATCGTGGTTGGCAACTCATTCAGAATGTGAGTCGGCCGGTTAGCTGGATCGAGCGCGGGCCGGCACCGTCCGTCGTCTGCATCGAACTGATGATGCCGAACGATGAGGTCCCGAGAGTGAGTCCAGGGTTTCCGTAGTTTGGATGATTAGTGACGTTCGTAGCCGCCGCGCTGACACGGAGTTTCACTCGCTCTCGAATACTGAATGTCCTGAGTATCGAGAGCGCCGCCGTCTTTGTTCCCGGCCCCGTTATCGCGCCGACAGATGAATCACCAAACCGGCCAATGTTATTGGCGGGGATTGCGAATGCGGACGTGTTGATCCAGTTGTAGATGCTCTGGTTCGCGGGAACCACCGGGACGCCGGAGATAATGTCGGCGCGCCCGTTGCCCTGGATGTTCTCGAAATTGGTACCGGACGGGTCGGCGCCGTTGGCCAGCACAGTCAGGAACGGCCCGCTTTGGAACAACAGGACGCCCGAAAGTTCAAATCCGCTTACAACGGCTCTTACAACCCTGTTCGAAGCATGATTGAACGGCAACTCATACAGGAACGTAGTCAGAAAACGATTGCGCCGCGTGAAAGCGACGTTGCCGTAGTCCAGGTTGGGATGGTAGTAATCCGTTGTCTGCCCACCCCCCGAGCCAGCAAAAGCGGTCGGGTTGTAACCGCCGTTGTCAGCCAGATTTTTGGCGAAGTTGTAACTGGACTGGAACTGCAGACCTTTGGACATCCGCTTGTTAACCGAAGCGGTGAAGGCATTGTAATTACTGCGGCCCCCGTTGGTCTCTTCGACGATCTGTTCCAACAGGGGATAGGGCGCAGCCGCTTTCGCGACTGAAAACCCGGACGTATTGGCCGGAACCTGGTCCGGGTTATCCGTCAGGCCGAGATTTGATCCATGGCTGCCTTCATAGGACAAGCGTAAGCCCGCCTGGAATCCCAGGTCGCGCTCGAACGTAACGTTCCACTGCTGCACGAAAGGGTCCTGATAGTGGATCTTGGAAGAGAGGTCGAACACCTGCGTCCCGGGTTGCGCCAGATTGGAAGGAAATGCATATGGGAAAGTGTATTGCGCTTTACCGTTGCTGACTGTGTTGGTGAAGGCAGCAACATCGCTTGCCTCCACGGCCCACGCGGCATCCAGCAGATTGCCCAACTGCCCCTCGATGAACTTGCCGTAGCCGGCCCGGAGCACGGTCTTGTTGTCGCCGGTTATGCGCCACGCTACTCCGATCCGCGGGGCAAAGTCGGTTTTCTGGGAAAACCGGAGACTTTGGGGAACGTTGGCCTGGCTCGCCGTCAGAATCGGCGTGGGAGCAAGCGACTCGGCGAACGCCGGATTGACCAGTGACAAGCCTTTATCCGGAACCACCACGGCGCCGTGGACTGTCACGCCGTTCTGCACCGAAACGTAATCGGGCAGGAAATTGGCGGTGTTGTTGTTATGGTCATTGAACATCGGATGATATTCATAACGCATGCCGTAGTTGATGGTGACGCGCGAGCTTACTTTGAAATCGTCCTGGGCATAGCCCGCATAACTGGGGACGTAGCCGTTTGAATTCGGGTTGAGAACAGTGGCCATTACGTCGTTGTCCGGAATGCCCAGCAGGAAAGATGCGAAGGCGTTGCCGACAATACTCCTGGTGACCGAATTATTAAAGGTATAGACTCCCATCCGATCGGTGGCGAATACGTTGGTATAGAGGGCAGTCAGATAGCGGTAATCCACGCCGAATTTGTAGGTGTGTTTTCCCCTGGTGAGGGTCAGGTTATCGATAACCTGTTTGGTGGAAGTCTGGGATATCGAGGATGCGCCGGCCCCAACACTCTGAAATCCGGAAATTTTAAATTCCGGCGAAGCATCACCCGCGGGTAAAGGTCCGGCGGTCTGCAGATTCAGTTCCTGGGCGATCTGTGCGGCGGGGAGGCTGTTGCTGCTCGACGTGTGACTGCCGGTCCAGCCGTAGCGAATCTCATTTACCATCGTCGGGGTGATCACCCAGTTATGAGCCACGGTTATGGCGAAATCGTGCTCAGGCTGCAGGGTAGGCCCGCTCAAAGCGGACAGGGTTGGTGCCGTTTCGCCAAGTTTGTACTTGTACGTGATGCGGGCAAAGATGGTCTGATTCGGCGTGAGGACGCGATCCAGCCGGAAGTCGCCCTGATCGCTCTTGATGGGCGTTCCGAAATTGGTGACGTAGTTGTTTACCAGGGAGTTGGCCGGACCTGTGTTGGGCAGAGGATACAGATAGTTCAGGGCTGCCGCCGAAAGCGGCGATATCATGCTCGGGGGTATCTGATTGCCCGGAAACGGCGTGCCGTTCCCGTTATAAATCTGGTTCGGATATGCGGAAAGATTGCCGCTGCGAAGCGCGAGCGAGGGTACGTTCTGCACCAGAACCACCTGCTCGGGAAGACGCAGAACTTCATACGATCCGAAGAAGAAAGTCTTGTCTTTCCCCTTGTAAATTTTCGGTATCCAGACCGGACCTCCGAAGAACCCGCCGAAATCGTTCATGTCCAGTCTGGGAACCGTGGCACTGAAGGTATTGCGCGCGTTGTAGTCGTTGTTCTGATTGTTTTCGTAAACGCCGCCGTGAAACTGATTAGAGCCGCCTTTTGAGATCGTCGTGAAGTCGCTGATTCCTCCGAACTCGGCGCTGTTGTTGGTCTCGCTAACATGGATCTCAGCGATGGCATCGAATGACGGAAACAGTTCAGAGATAGGCGAACTGGACCGGGGGCTCATGGAACTGATGCCGTCGACACTTACGGAGAGCTGGGCTGGTCTGGCGCCCGCGACAGAGACGTTACCGCTGTTGTCAATTTCGACACCGGGTTGCGTTGTCAATGTCGTGAACGCGCTGGTGGATCCCGAGGCACGTGAACTCAGGGCCACCGGCAAGTCGTTCAACTCCCGCCCTACCTTCGTCTCCGCGATATTGGAAACCTCTGTGCTGATGGGCGCTTCCGCTGCCTCGTTGACGAGCACCGCCTGCACCTGGCTGGCGACTGAAAGGGCTCCGTCAATTCGAATGGTCTGACGCGTTTCGAGTACGATGTTGGTGTACTTCTTCGGCTCAAAGCCCGGCGCTTCCATGGTGATTTCATAATTCGACGGTTCCATGTTCACGGCGACGTAGGTGCCGTTGGCGTCCGTCAGAATGCTGCGCAGCGCGCCCGTTGCGATGTTGGTGACCGTTACCTTACAGCCGACCACAAGGCTTCCGGACGGGTCTTTCACCGTTCCCGTGAAAGTGCCAAACGTAGTCTGCCCCCATACGGCGCAGCATCCCCCTGCGAGGAGCGCGCAGAGCAGCAATAACCTCCCGGGCGATTCGCGCCTGAAAAAAGAAGATACCGGGGATCCGGATTTTCTGTAAGTGCTGATTGTGGAGAAACTCAATGTGAACAACTCCTTCGCGTTTGAGACATGCGGATAAGTGTTCAGAGGGCGGCGACACGAGGACGTCCGTCTGTTCTCTGCGTTGCGGTGTCCGGACGAAGGACTCGGCCCCCCGGCGTGGGGACCTCGAACTATTCGCGGCTTACCAGGGCGAATCGGAGATTAGACACAATTAGTAACACGGCGGAGCGAAGCCTACAACAACAATCTCCGCTATGCCGCTTATAGAAAAAAACGATCCCTAAAGGGAATCTTTTTCACTTCGCATTTGCGAGCGCCAGCACTGCGTAGGCGGTCGCCGCATCGCTCATAAACCGGCCTGCGTCCGACGATAATTCCCGTTGTTTGTTCAGGGAAGAAGCCGGCCAGCGGCCGTCGCCCGGGTTCTGGCTCCGGGAAAGCCAGGCAACAGCGCGTTTCAGCGCCGCTTGAGACTGAGTCGCGCCGACCTGCTCCAGGGTGAACGCGACGAGGCCGGTGGCGTAACCGTCGCTGCTGGTGTCGAGCGGGGTATTGTCCTTGCGCTTCCACCCCCCCACCAGTGACGATATGCTGAATCCGCCGTCTTCCTGCTGTTTGGCGAGCGTCTGCTCGATGATGGTTTTCTGCTGGTCTTCCGTAAGAAGCCCCGGAATCCTGGCGGATGCCCAGAGCAATGCCACTCGATCCGCGGGCGTCTGAGAATCCATGTTTTTCAGGAGATACGCCCGCATTCGCTTGATGCCATCCTGAATCTGAGGCTCGGATTTATAATCCCCCGGCGCGGAACCGACAGCGATCGCCGCCAAGGTCGTTCCGTAGAATTGCGAATCGCCTTCCCAGGGCGCGTTGTGAAACTGCAGCCACGCCCATGAGCCGTTCATCTCGCCGGACTTCAGCTGCAATGCCCACATATTGTCGAGCGCCAGGCGCGCGTTGGCGCTCAGCTTGCCCGAAGGCGCGTCGTTCCACACCAGAATCAGCGCATCCAGAATCGATTCGGTGCCGCGAGATTCTGAAGTTTTCGGAAGTCCCGACGTCTGATCGGGATAGAACGGTTCGACGTCTTTCCACATTTGAACGCGCTTGATCACGTTGCCGAGAAGCTTCTGTTCGTTCGGTGAAGCGGATGGTTCGCCGAGAAGACCGCGGAGGGACGCGCGACCGAGCGCATAAGGGGCGGCCGTGTGACAGGAGATACAGAACGTCTCGTGATCGCGTGCTGACTTTGGCCAGCTCATCCACCAGGAGGATCGCTCGTCGAGATAGGCCGCTGCCGCTTTCGGACTCCAGTTATTGGCGGCGGAAGTCTGGGCGAAAGCACTCTCAGCCAGACTAAAGCTGCTTATAAGGCACGCTAAACATACAAAATATCGCATTTTGAACCGATCCCCTCTGAATGTCGGAAGTCTTCCATCGCCTGGTACAAAGCATCGCGTGGTACTCAGCAGGAAAGCGAACGACCCGACGACGCGCTCCTGACAGGTGGAAACGCGCGGCATCGTGGAGCAGTCAGGCCAGAACCGATCATAACCGAAAACTCCGTCAAGGTGAACTTCGGGTCAGCCGCGCCGGCTCTCCAGAACCAAATCCCGCAACTGATAGCGCGGCTCGCCGGCGCCGGCCAGTTTATCGGCGCACCAACGATATCCTGCCCCGAGAGACTCCAGTTCCGCTTGCCACCACGGTCCGTTCCCTCCCGTGCGATAGAACTCCGCGCACAGACCCAGGTGGCGCAGCATAGCCGCGGTCAGGCGCATTTCATAGTGCGAGAGCAGGCCGGCCGCATCGCCACCGCCGGCAATCCCGCGCACCACAGCGGCAGCGAGAATGGCCTCGCGCACCGCCTGCGCGGTGCCATCGCCGCAAATCGGATCGAACGCCATTGCAACCGTCCCGCAAGCCAGCCATCCGTCTTCACCAGGCGGCGACAGTATCCGCGGACACGTGGCGAACTCTCCCGAACGGCCGCGGAGGAGATTCACCCGGGGAGCAATCACGCAGCTGCTTTCCAGCAGGGATTCAAGCGGCGCCCCCACCGCGAGCAGCCATGTCGATCCCGCCGGATTGGGAATAAGAAAAAGCCACCCGTCCTCAAGAGACTCGATCCAGCAGCTGGACAAGTCAGCCTGATCCATCAGGGCCACCTGCGCGGCCGCAGCGTGGCGCGCACCGAAGCGCTGCTCTGTCGCGGCCGCCGGCAACGGCTTCGAAGCATAAATAGTGAAACCAGGGGAGACGGCGGCATCCGTCTCAAACCCGGGCGCGAGGCTTTCCAGCAAATAGTTTTCTGAAACAACGATGGCGGAGTGAGCTACCGAAACCGGCTCGGCCCCCCTGCCCCAGGCTACGACGCGCCTCTCAATTCGCGGCAATTCCGCAAACAGCGACGGTCGTCCGAACACGTCACGGATCAATGCCAGCGCCGAGTCGCCCAGCATGATCGCGGGGACTCGCGGACGCGCGGGCCGTTCCATCGCCACCCGGAAACCGGCGTTATGCAGCAGATGCGCGCAACAATAAGCAGCCACGCCATCTCCTCGAATCAGAACGCTTCCATCGGACCCCATCGTTGTTTTCATGCCTTCACCTGAATCGGCTGCGGATTGGTTTCAGGCGCTCGCCGGCGCCGACCGGGCATTCGCCGGCGCAGGAAGCGGTTCCAGTACATAAGCGCTCCAGTCACGCAAAGCAGTGGAATCGAAAGTGACAAAGCCGCCCACAGGATTTTTATGCCGAGTCCCCAAAACGTGCCGAAGTGCAGCGGAATCTGCAGCCAGATAAACCAGTCGCCGAGGCTCTGGTTCACGCCGTGCTTCCAGATGCCGAGACAGTCCCCCCGGTAAGGGTCGAAGTAGAGCGTGTCTGCAAACTCCGCGCCCCGCGTACCGGGCCGCTGCATGGAAATTTCGAGCGGCGCTCTTCTGCCGGATGGAAATGCGATCTGGCGCAGTGTCGTCCCGGGATCGAGGCTGGCCGCCTGCGCGAGCATCGCGTGGAGGTCAGGCCGCGCGGCGCCGGGTGGAAGCGCAGGGAGTGGCTCGACCCGAATTGCGGGAGGCACGGCGGAGACCATGGGCGAAACCTTATCGACCAGCGTGCGCGTTTCGCTCGACCATGCGAAGTAAATTCCCGAGATCCCCCAGAAACTAACGATCGCCAGAGTCCAGAAGCCCACGGCACGGTGCAGATCGAAGTTTACGCGCCGCCATGTGCGGGCGAAGTCCACTTTAAGGGCGCGGGTCCAGGTTCTCAGCCCGGGCCACCATACCACCATTCCCGTCAGATTGACCACCAGCAGGAAGCCCGCCAGGACGCCGTTTACCTGGCGTCCCGTCGCGCCGGCAAGCAGCGTTATATGAAGATTGCGGACTACCTCAAGCCACGCCCAGTGCGGCGGCAGGCGACGCGGCAGACGCCCCAGTATCCGGCCCGTGACCGGGTGCACCGCGACGCTGCCGGATCCGGCCGCTCTGTTTCCGCCCTGCAGAACCGCAACGTAGACTGGGTTCGTTTTCGTCGGGGCCGAGAGCGAAATCATGCGCGCCTCGGGAAATGCCGCGCGTACGCGGGCGATCACCTCGACCGGATCCGCAAGCGGACCGCTCACTTGCACGCCGCGCCAGGGGTTGACCCCCGCCAGCCCTTCCAGTTCCTCGCGAAAAACCAGAATCGACCCCGTCAGCCCGATAACAATCAGCCAGGCAGTCAGCAGCAGGCCGATCCAGAGGTGGATCTGGAAATTCAGCCGGCGCAGCCATACACGCTGCGGCCGCTGGACAAACCCGCGCAGAAAACCCATCGCGATTCCGCCTCCTGCAAAATCAAAGGAACTTCGGCGACGAGACGAAGTCGCGAACCTACTGACGCGCGAATACCTGAACCATGCGCGTGGCTGCCGATTGCCCGGGCTGCTTCGATTCGGATTCGGACGTGAGTGTCTTCCCGTCGGCCGAAACTGTCATCGTCCCGGAAGCCGTCGGTTTGTTCTCTCCCTGCAGCACGACCTTGTACTGCATAGCGCCTGATTTGGTAACCTTCACGGTCCCGATCTTTTTCCCGTTTGCGTTCGTCACCTCGGCTTCCGTGCCGTCGGGGCGAACCTTGAAGCGGAGCGAAACGAACTGAATATTGTTGACCGGAACCGAATAGGCGAACTCAAGCATTTGCCCGGACGGAATGACCCGCAGCGTCAACTCGTCGATGTCGGTCTTCTGGCCGCCGATCTCCTGGCGCATCAGGAGCCACCGCCCCTGCAGCGGCTCGGCAGCGCGCGCCAGACCCGCCGAAAGCATAATAATAACGAGTCCGGCGGTGCGGAATTTAGCCCAGGCCATTCACTGCTGCCACTCCTTTGCGGCATGATAGCATCCACAAACACTTACCGGGCTGGAGATGTGGGCTGGCAATGTGGGCTGACAGTCGCCTCACCTGTACAGAGACTGCGCCTGCACGATTGTAAGTGCTTATAATCACACAGGAAATACGCGGACATCGATTTTTTTAATCGTCTCTATAATTCTTTACTGGCATTCGTCCATAAACTCTGCCTATACTGGCATCGAAGCCTTGTGGCTGGTTTTCTCCCTGCTCGAGAATGCTCCGCGTTGCGAGTTTTGCCTGTTTGATTGCCGGTTTGGCGGCGCCGCTTGGCGCCGGTGTTCGGCTTGTATCACCGGTTGTTCTAACGGTGATTCTCGATTTCAAAGGCCCCCATTCGCAAACCTCTCTGAGTGAGATGAAGCGTGAGTCGGGCCTGATCCTCAGTTCTTCCGGCGTCGTGCTCGACTGGCGCATGTACGGGAAGGAATCCGCAGAGTCGTCCCACGATTTGGTCGTCATGACTTTCAAAGGGGCCTGCGATTTTGAGTTGGCGCCGCAGACAGACGACGGGCCCGGACCACTCGCGATGGCGCACACGGTGGATGGCGCGGTGCAGCCCTTTGGCGAGGTGGATTGCGACCGCGTGGTCAATGCCGTCCGCAACGCCATGTCCGGCAGCGACCAGTTCAGGGCGGACCAGTTGATCGGGCGGGCCATGGGCCGGGTCGTCGCGCACGAACTGGTTCACATGCTTACAAAATCGGGTCAGCATGGCGTCGAGGGCGTGGAGAAGCCCGCGCTCTCCGGCAAACAGCTGATCGACGGATATCTCCCCCTGTCCGCGTTGGATGTCGACAGGCTGAAACAGGAACTTCAGTACCGGTTAAACCCGGGGACCAAATGGACTCCGGTGAACCTCGATTGATCTGACAAAAGTACCTGGTCTTGGACATTGCGGCGACGAAGTGGATATGGCGGCTGGCCGCCGACCGACCAAATAAGGTCAGCCCGCGTTTAATCCCGGCATCAGGATCACCAAATCCGACTCGGTTCGGCAAACGGATTTCAGCACGACTCGTTCCCCCGCTATCCGCGAAATCCTGAGGGCGCTTAGCAGGCTGCTGAAACAGCTCTTTTCGTTGCCGCTTGCTGACGCGCGCGGTTCAGTCACCACTGCGGAATCAGCACCTGCTTTTCCGAACCGCGACCGTAACGGAGTGGCAAGAAGCGTTTTTCAGCAGCCTGTCAGACGAGAACCGCAGCAGCCCGGCGGCAATGGTGATTAACGTGCCCGATGCCGTGCGAAGGACACAACGATGAGTTTCGATAAGAACGATGTGCTGCACGGAATCGACAGCCTGGCCGCGCATCTGAAAGATGCTGTGAACACTTTCACGGAAAAGACGAGCGAATCCCGCGAGAAGGTCTCGGAAAAGGTGAAGGAAATGGCGCGTAAGACCGGCGATGAATTGATCGAACAAGGCCAAAGGCTCAAGAATGCAGCCGGCGAGCATTCGAGCGCTGTCGCCTCCGACCATAACAAGGTGATTGACAGCTGATTTGCCGAGCGGGACGCGGCCGTTCGAGTCAATGAACTTCGGCCCCCGCGGCATTCTCTGAAGACGGCTGGGAATTGTCCGCCGCCACGCCGTGTAAGTCGCATTTATCCAGCGGCTCCGTGCCCGAGATGAACACCTCGGTTGTGGTCCGGGTGCAGAGATCTCCTGCGAGTTTGCCGCTCTCCAGACAAATCTTCGCAGATACCAACCCGCTCGGGCGGGGAAACTCGACGGCCTTTCGATAGGCGCCGAGCCGCGCAGCTTTCTTCATAAATTCCGTCCAGATCGGTAAAGCCGATCTCGCGCCTTCAAGGTCCAGTTCCCGATAATCGTCGAATCCCACCCAGACTATACACAGGAGTTGCGAGGTGAAGCCCGCGAACCAGCCATCGTGCGAAGTTCCGGTCTTTCCCGCGGCGGGAAGGGTGAATCCGCGTGTCCGCACGCCGGCCGCGGTGCCGGAGCGGATTACCTCTTCGAGCATGCTGGTTATGAGGTAAGCCACGCGCGGGTCCATGGCCTGATGGGTTTCGCCCGGTCCTCTGTGGATAGTTTCACCACCCGCATTCTGGACGTAAGAAACAACCTGCGGCTTTACCCACACCCCTCCGTTGGCAAACGGCGTGTACGCTCCCGCCATCTCAAAAGGTGTCGCAGCATAGGAGCCGAGAGCGACGGCGGGTGTGGGCTGAATATCGCCGTTCAGTCCGGCCAGGCGCGCCATCGAGACCACTGCTGAGTAGCCTACTAACTGCGCGACCCTCACGGCCGCCACGTTGTCCGATTTCGCCAGCGCCTGCCGCAGCGTCATCGTACCGAACACTTCATTGTGAAAATTTCCCGGGCGGTAGGTCTGGCGATCGAAAACGAAAGTCGCAGGAGTATCGTCCACCGTGCTTGCGGGAGTCAGGATCCTGCTTCCGCGCTCGACTCCGGTATTCATGGCGGCCGCGTAAACAAATGGCTTGAACACCGAACCCGGCGGCCGATTGGCGAAGATCCGGTTCAACTGGCTGCGGGCATAATCCCGCCCACCGACCAGAGCCTTGATTTCGCCAGTGTGAGGATCGAGCGCAATCAATGCGGCGTCCGCCCGCGGGCCGCCCTTTGCGTAACGCTTCGCCAACAGTTTGTCCACTTCGTTCATGCCCGTTTCGATGGCTTCGCCGGCGGCGCGCTGCAGGTTCAGATCGATCGTCGTATAGACGCTCTTCGCCCCGTCTTCAGGCTGATCGATGGACTGCAACTCATCGCCGACCGAGATCGAGGAACCACGACGCACCCAATGGGTCGCTGCGTTCGGCGGGTTTCACTACCTGCAGCGGCGTATCGACGGCTGCTCGATACTCACCGGCCGAGATGTATTTGTTGTCGCGCATCAAACCGAGAACCACATCGCGGCGCTCTTTCGCATGCTCCGGATTGCGGTTCGGGTTGAAATAGCTGGGTCGTTGCACCATGCCGGCCAGCAGGGCAGCTTCCGGCAGGCTTAAGTTGCGCGGTTCCCTGCCGAAGAAGAGCTGCGAGGCTTCGGCGAAACCATGAATGCTGTAGGCCGCCTCTCTGCCCAGAAACACCAGATTGGCGTACGCGGTAAATATCTCTTCCTTGGACCACTTCCGCTCCAGATGGACCGTCATCATGGCTTCAGCGACTTTGCGTTTCCATCTTTTCCCGGGCTGCAGCCAGAGCCCGCGCACCAGCTGCATGGTAAGCGTGGAAGCGCCCTGCTCTTTACTGTGCTCGCGGATATCTACATACGCAGCTTTCGCGATGCGCGACAGATCGAGACCCTGGTGATGAAAGAAGTGCTTATCCTCGACGGACACGATGGCATTGACCAGCGCCGGCGGCAGGTCCTGAAACGCCACCATGTGCCGCCTTTGCTGGCCCGGCGAAAGATTCTCGAGCAACGGATATCCCACGGTCCACGTTTTCACGTCGCGGCCATTAACCTCGATGCGCAGAATTTTGTGGGCGTCCGCCATGATAATCCGCACGGGCGAATTGTCCGGCCGGATGGTCGGTATTACGTCGTATCCGCTGGCGGACTCCTTAAAGGTGCCCGGCCTGCCGTTGCCGGTGTGCTCATACCCTGCCAGGCGCAGTTCCACCTCAACGTCTTTTGCGGACAGGGCATCGCTGTCGTTCAGGGTGCTCGGAGCGCCAAAGATATTGACAGAATCGCGAAACGGGCCGCCCTGCAACTGCGCGTCGATCAGGTTGGCGTAGTGATAGTACAAAACGCCCCCGGCAATCAGCAGCGCGAAGACCGGAACCGAAAGAACGGAAGTGACGATAACGGCTTTGGAATTGAGACCCCTGCGCCAGAAGCGAGCGACTCTTTGCCAACTCACTCGCTGCCGATCTTTCTCTGGTCGCTCCGGAAGGCCGGTGTGGGGAGACATGGGTGCCGGGTGGTCGCCGCTTCCAGTCGGATTCTGCGAGCGCCGTCCTACCGAATCTCAACCTTGAACCCGTGTTCATGGCGGTATCTGAAGTATTCCTCGCGATGACGAACATCCACGCGTACGAATGGAACATAGGCCTGGTGGCGCTCGATCAGATACGCGCGGTATTGACGATCTTCGTCGCCGGTCCAGTAATGATAATCACGGTGCTCCCGGTCGTAATAACGTTTTTCGCCATGGTGGTTGTCAGCCATCATCGCCACGGGCGCTGTCAGGCAAGCAGCCATCAGTAACGCGCCGGCAAACAGAAAGTGTTTCATATCGTTTTATCTCTATAAGCCCGCACGCGCAGGGCCGTTGAACGACGCTCATGGTTTCTGACTGTTGGCTATTCAAATGCTGACGACCATGCCGAGAATACAGACGAGGAGGACGGAAATGTTTGGATACGGCATCGTTGGAACCATAATCATCATCGCGATCATTGTCTTTATCGTGAAGAGAGTCTGACCGGTTGCTTTGAGCGGCTCTATTTCCAGGGCCGCTCATTTCCGTATGTCACGAACGATCGCGGTCGTTGCGAGTGTCTTTGTTCTCTTCGTGATCCTGCATGACGCTTTTGAGGTCATGCTGCTTCCCCGGAGGGTTAAGAGCCGGATTCGCATTGTGCGCGTGTTTTTTCGCTTCACCTGGCTGGCCTGGTCGGGACTTGCGCGTCGTATCTCCTCCCTGGACAGGCGCCACAACTATCTGAGTTTGTATGGCCCTCTCTCGATGGTCTGGTTGCTCGGAGTCTGGGCAAGCGGTTTGATTGCGGGTTTTGGGACGTTGTATTGGGTGCTCGATGCAGGCAGGCTTTCGTGGGCGAATCAAATCTACTTCAGCGGAGTTACATTTTTCACGCTGGGTTATGGTGACGTAGTGCCCCGGACGGGAGTGGAAAAGCTGCTCGTGGTTGTGGAGGCGGGTACAGGTCTTGGATTCATCGCTGTCGTCATCGGCTATCTACCGGTTCTCTACCAGCTGTTTGCACGACGTGAGGCAAAAGTAATCATGCTGGACGCTGCGGCGGGTTCGCCGCCTTCAGCCGTGACACTGTTAGTACGTTACGCCGAGGGCCAGAGTCTGCCGGAACTGGAGGAGTTGCTGCACGAGTGGCAACAGTGGTGCGCCGAACTCATGGAGAGCCAGCTCTCCTATCCGATGTTGGCGTTTTATCGTTCGCAGCACGACAACCAGTCCTGGCTGGCTGCGCTTGCCACAATCATGGATTCCTGCGCCCTTCTGATGACAGGCTTCAAGGGGGTTCGCACGTTTCGGGCGCGGCTGGCATTTTCGACGGCTCGACAGGCCGTAATCGAAATGGGACGCGTATTCCAGGCGGGAGCTCTGCCTCTTGAAGAAGATCGGCTCCTGTGTGAGGACTATCAGCGGATGCGCCGCGACCTGGCGGAAGCCGGACTCGAGTTCGCGGATGAGAGTGACGCAGAGCAAAAGCTGGCCGCATTCCGAAACACTTATGAACCGTTTCTGAACGGACTTGCCCGTTATCTTGTGCTGTCTCTGCCGGTATGGCTTCCCGACGGAAACCTTCTCGACAACTGGCAGACCAATCCGCGAGGCAAGAGCGCGAAGCAGCTGATCGATTCGGTATCAGCCAAACCCGAATAAGACGGAGCCGCGCAGAAGTTCGGCCCACAGAGTCGTGGGCCTGCGCGGTTCTTTGGTGACGGTCTTCTCAGAGGAAGCGTGTTCTTCGAGCTGCTGCTCGACTCGGTGGTGGTGCTGGAAGGCGCCACCGCCGGAGCAGGCGCTGCGGTTGTCGCGGCAGGAGCGGCTGGCGCCTACTGACAACCGATCAGAGTCAACCCTGACAGGCTGCTGAAAAGCGCTTCTTGCCACTCCCTTACGGTCGCGGTTCGGAAAAGCAGGTGCTATACCGCAGTGGTTACTGAACCGCGCGCGTCAGCAAGCGGCAACGAAAAGAGCTTTTTCAGCAGCCTGCTAAGGCAGTCAGTGCGAATGCCGTTTCATGTGCGCAGTCTCTTTCTTATCGAAGTACTTAGCAGGCGTGCGGCCGTTCGCTTCCGCGAGCCGCCAAACGTACGGACGCTTAGACGGCCTCGCGTCTGGCCGTTGCGACGTCGAACAGTCGTTTGGAGTCCCCGTAAGAGATGGTGTAAATGAGCGCGTGCGCCTTCTGCATGAAGGACGCCTGTGAGAGAGGTTTCACCAAAAGATCGACGCGACCGGATAGCAGTTGCCCGAACTGCTGGAAATCAACCGTGGGCCATTTCTCCAAAGGCAGCTCGGAGACCAACAGGACCGGAATTTCCGGAGAAGACCCGTGAATCCGAACGGCAGCTTCCGTCTGAGACGCGCTGCCACTGAGAGGCACTTCCACG
Organism: Terriglobia bacterium; assembly: GCA_963709215.1. Classification (GTDB taxonomy): domain Bacteria; phylum Acidobacteriota; class Terriglobia; order Bryobacterales; family Bryobacteraceae; genus BOG-234. Next base: position 1,108,940 of record CAVPVO010000003.1, read on the forward strand.
ATTACCAAATCAACCGAAGCGCCGGCGCCTTTCAACAGCCCGATTGTTTCGTCAGTAGTGCCGGCCCGCAATACGAGAAACCCGCGCCGGTCCAGAACTGCTTCCATGGGATGAGTACTGGTGAATTCGCTGTCGAGAATAACGGCTGTTTTCATGGGTTAATCCGAAACCGCGTGGGCCGGCGTGCAGGCCAGTCTAAGGACGCTCCCGCCCGGCTGCATCAAAAACCTCTCGATTTTGGCGCATTCGCTGGAAAAAGCCAAAGCGGTATCTTGCAAACACGAGTTTCGCGACGGGATCGACTGACGCCGGCGCGGATGTTACAGGTGGAGCAATGGATCCGGCATTGGGAGTCGGCTGGCAATCGATGAGGGTGAGACCCAGAGCTGTCAGAGTGAATGCTGAAAGGAGACTGCGAAAGTAGGACTTCATCTGGTCGATCCCGGTTCCGGTACAAATAACTGAAGCAGATGTGTGGCCGTTTGAAGCCATGCGCCCGGGGACGACCGTGGCCCTGCGGGTGACAGAGCCACGGTGTTTGCCGTCGAAGAGTTAATGCACAAGGCTGGCGGTGGTGTGAATCGGTTGGCCGATTACGTCGCCACTTACTACCATTTCTACGCGCCGGTTCTGCTGGCGTCCCGCGTTATCGTCGTTTGACGCAACCGGATCCGCCTTTCCCAGCCCGATCGCCTGAACGACAGAGGAACTGATGCCGTTCGAAGTGAGATAGTCGCGGACCGCATCGGCACGGCGCTGCGACAGCTTCAGGTTATAGTCGTCCGTTCCGATGCTGTCGGTGTGGCCTTCCACGCTCATGCGAAGCGAGGGATAAGCCAGAAGAATACCGGAAACCTTCGCGAGCTTTTCCTTGGCTCCGGGCTTGAGCGACGCCGCATTGAAATCGAAGAGAACGTCGGAAAGACTCACGATCAGTCCGCGAGCGGTATCGCGGGTCTCCAGGATAGCATTCAACTGGTCGCGCAAACGGTCACGCATAGCCTGGGTGTCCTTCTCCGCCTGTGAACGAGCAGACTCTGCCTCTGAACGCGCGGACTCAGCCTGTAAACGAGCCGCCTGAGCTGCTGCCGTCTCATCCGCAAGCCGTTGTTGCTCCACCAGAGCGGCCTGACGAGCCGCTTCGGCATCCTGCTGCGCACTGTGGGCCTGCGCGGTCGCGATCAGGGCCTCATTTTTTTCCCGTTCCGCGGTAGCCTTTTCCCGTTCGGCTGCAGCGCGGTCCGCATCCGCCTGGGCGCGAAGGCGAGCCTGTTGAGCTGCTTCCGCATCGGCTGCGGCAACCTGGTTTCTGGCTTCTTCGTCGCGCCGTATGGCGGCGTCTTTATCTGCCTGCTCGGCGCCTTCGCGTTCCTTTACTATGCTGATCCGGCGCGCATCCTCGGCTTCCTGCGTGGCTTCGCGGGCTACTGTATCGAGCTCTTTCTCGTTCCGGCTGCGATAATAGCCATTCGCATTTTCCATGTTGACGGCGACCTTTGCCATCACGTCCGAGGCGTAACGATCTGCTCCCTGCGCTTTGGCAATCGCGATTGCTTCACGAGCTTCGCGCAACTGAAGCGGAACCCGCAGATCGGAGGTAATCGGTGCCAGGGTTCCCGCATTGATGTTCATCGTATATTGGCCGCGTTTCAGCAACTCGTACTTAGCGTCGACGATTTCCATGGTTCCCGACGTAGTGTTTCGCAGGAAATTTTCCATGACAACCACATCCGAGGGCTGGCTGACGGAGAAATAGGGTTCAGCGGTCACGATCATTCCGTAGGATTGAAGATCGGTGGTTGCGTAAAGGCCGGCATTCCTGGAATTGGGGTCCTTCAGCGTTACCTCTCCCAGACGTTCGGCGCGGCCCTCGGGCGTGATGGCCCAAAGCACATAGGTCAGATATTCGGGACCGAACTGTGCGGGATTCGAGAGATGGTCGAATTTGAGCGAGATGCGCGTGGCGCCGGTGTTGGCGGTCACGCTGGCCTCACCGCGAGCTTCCGGCATAAGAGCCGTCCCGCGAAAATCGATGTGTGTGGTGCCCTGACGGTTGTGATAGTTAACAGCCCTGATGGATCGGGATGTTACGTCAACCCGAAAGATGGGTTCCGAGCCGTTCGGATTGGGGCTTACGCCCGTCTGAACAGGATTCGGGGCCTGCGCGCCAAGCACAGCAGTGAACAACAAAGTAAATACGGCAGATTTCATGTGTGAGACCTCTGGACACCGGAGAGGTGGCAATCGGAAGGCCGTGGCCTGCCAACCGGCGGGTGCGAAACCATCAAGTGACTTTGTGGCGGCAAGTGCAGTCGAATGGGTGCCGGGGCCGGCGCTGCGACTATACCGCGGCGCGGCGTGAGTTCGCGACTGGCCTCGCCTGGTTTGACGACGGGCAGCCATTCGACCGCATATGGTCGTCACGCCCAAGGTGTGGCGAATACCAGGAGGCCGGCGACAGATAACACGGCCCATGGAATCATGTTCGGCCCTTCTCCTGCCCACTGTTGATCGGGACAAAAAATCACCATGAGCAACGTTGAGTCGAAAAAATGCGCACACCCGGCTTGCCTGTGCGTCGTAACAGATAACAAAAAGCACTGCAGCCAGCGCTGCGCGGACGCTGCCGACGGGATCGAGATTTCCTGCGACTGCGGACATGACGGCTGCTCGCTCTCGGATTAAAGCACCCCAAAAAGCATAAGGAACCAGAATCATGGAAGAAAAAAAGACAGCGGTGTTCGGCATTTACCACACCCAAATACAGGCGGAGCGGAGCGTCGACGATCTGTTGGCCGCAGGCTTCCCGAACGACGATATATCGGTTTTGCTCCCGCAGAACCAGAGCACCCGGGCTTTTGCGCACGAGAAGAATACAAAAGCGCCGGAGGGCACCACTGCCGGGGTTACTACTGGCGGAGTGATTGGCGGAGCTCTCGGGTTGCTGGCCGGAATCGGCCTTCTGGCGATTCCCGGAGCCGGTCCATTTATTGCGGCCGGCCCTATCATGAGCGCCCTGGCCGGTCTGGGAGCCGGTGGTGCGGTCGGCGGCCTGATTGGCGCACTCGTCGGAATGGGCATCCCCGAATATGAGGCGAAGCGATACGAAGGGCAAATCAAAGAAGGCGGAGTTCTGCTCTCCGTTCACTGCAATACTTCGGACAAAATCGTTCACGCCAGGGAACTGCTGAAGCAAACGGGAGCCCAGCACATTTCATCCACCAGTGAAGCCGGTGCGGATTATGCGGCGGCAACCACGGTTGCGGCTCACCAATAGAAGATCCCGACCAACTGGATTTATCCGTTTGGCGATCGTTCCGCAGATCAACCCGAGGCGGCCTGGCGCCTGGTTGCGCGGCGTTCGGTTGGCAGCCCATTGGGATGTTGCTTCGTCGACTCTACGCTGCCTTCCGGAATTTGTCCAGCTCCAAAGCGCGTCGTGTGCCGGTGACTCGCCGGTTCTCTATACAATCCCGAGACGCCTGAACACCGGGACTTTCGCACAATCCAGGATGAATGCAAAGGCGGCCGCTGCCACGAGTGTTCCGCCTACCACGTCTGCGGGCAGAGGACTCATGGCGATTCCGACCATCGCCAGCGTCGATGCGATCAGCACATCGACAACTGAAGATCCTATCAGCCACAGGCTTGGACGACAGGAACCCATGCGTTGGCGTTCACGATTCGTATAGGTCGTCGCCTGATTGCCGAACACAATGACCACGAAGGCCAGACTTCTCAGCGTCTCAATTCCAAAACCAAGGCGGAATCTGGCGGTGGCAAGGATCGCTGTGCAAAAGAGCAGCTCCGAAATTCCCGTGAAGACACCCGCGACCGTCAGTGCACCGATTCGCCACGCGTTGGGCGTTGGAGACGGGCGCACATTGTCCGTGGTCAGGGACATGCCGAGCAGATCGCCGGTGAGCATGATGATCACCATCAGCATGGGAGTCAGGATCGCGTGGCCGGTCATGAGAAGGCCTGCCGCGAGGAAAAGCACCTGCACGACTTTCTTCGTAACCGAATTCAGAGCATAAGTCAGGATGCGCTGGAACGTTACGCGGCCTTCTTTCACCGCGGCGACAATACCGCCGAGTCCGGGCTTCGTCAACACAATGCCGGCCGCGGATTTCGCCACATCGGTCGCGCTGGATACGGCGATCCCCATCTGAGCCTGGCGCAGCGCGGGCGCGTCGTTGGCGCCATCTCCGCACATGCCGACAATATGGCCATTCTTCTGGAATGCTTTGACGAGGTTGTACTTTCCTTCCGGAAGAATGCCGGCGAAAACCGCGAAATCCTCGGGGCGGACATTGGCGGGGACCGGCCCTGGCGGACAGACTTTTCCTTCCAGTCCTACGGCATGGGCCACGATGGCGGCTGTAGCCGGCGCGTCGCCGGTAACCATCACGGCGCGCACTCCCAACGTGTGCAGTTCCGTAATCAGCGCGGCAGAATCCGATCGGGGCGGGTCGCTGAGAGCAATCATTCCAGCCAGTTTCATCGCGGCGGGGGCGCCGGCCGCGACGGCCAGAACACGGAAACCCTGCGCCTCCAGCTGATCTGCTGTCGCAGACGCATCGGGCGATGTTTCCGCGAGTCCAGCGACCACGGCAAAGGCTCCCTTGACTACACGCACGCCGGCGCCGCCCCGATCGGTCGCAGTAGCCTCCGACATCTTCGTCGCCGGATCGAACGGTATGAACTTGAGCAGTTTCGGCAGGTCGGCGGTGGCTTTTGACATTACGGCGGTCCGGATGGCGGTATCTACCGGATCCTGTCCGCTGTCCGAACTCGCGAGGGCGGCCAGCCCCAGGACATGCGCTTCGTCGAAGCCGGACATGGCGCGGACGGCAGTTACAGTCAACTCGTTTTGAGTCAGCGTGCCGGTTTTGTCCGAGCACAGGACATCGATCGATGCCGCTTCATCCACCGCTGAGAGTCTGGTTGGAAATACGTCCAGCTTGGCCAGAGCCCGCGCGCCCAGCGCCGCGGCAAGCGTGAAGGTCGCCGGCAGTGCTACCGGTATAGACGCCAGAACCCCTGTGAGCATCAGGGGAATGATCTCGCCACGGGGCAGCTTGAGAGCATAAGCGTAGCCCAGCATCGTCAGGATGAGGACGCCGTTTACCATGGCGAGATTGCGCACGATGTGCAGAACGGCCTTCTGCTGAGAACTCACGACATGGGCGGTGCGGACCAGTTCCGCGGTGCGTCCGAATTTTGTGCGTGCGCCGGTGGCCGTTACCTCCGCGACCGCTTCGCCGCGGCGAACCAGCGCTCCCGCATAAGTTTCGAAACCAGCGCCGGATTCGATGGGAACGGATTCGCCGGTGAGCATGGATTGATCGAGAAGCACCGAGCCCTCGGTCAGCCGCACGTCAGCCGCAACCACCGCCCCCAGCGACAGCTTTACCAGATCTCCAACCACCAGTTCGGTGGCTGGTACGGTTTTCCAGGCATCATCGCGTTTGACTGCGGCATTCAATGCGAGCCGCGATTTCAGCGCTGCCAGCGTTGCCTGGGCGCGCCCTTCCTGAAAAAATCCGAGGACGGCATTAAACGCGAGGAGAGCCGCAATGATTCCGGCCTCGACATACTTGCCGAGCACAAGCTCCAGCACGATCGCCGCTTCGAGCATCCAGGGAACGGGAGCCCAGAATTTTGTGAGCGCTCTGCGCAGCGGCCGCTCGGCCGTGTCAGCCACTGCGTTTGGTCCGGACTGCTGGAGCCGGCGGCGGGCTTCCTCGCTCGTCAGACCGGACGGGAGCGTGGCATCCTTAACCGAAGTAGAGGCCATGATTCAAACAGTACTGCGTTTTCCCCTGGTCTGGTTCGTGTCATCGGCCATTAGCCGTGCGGCAGAAATGCCAGGTCTTCGCTCAAAAGGTAGATCGTCATCGCCGCCAGCATAGAGACCAGCGCGACCCATATCCGCCAGTCCCGATGCGCGCGTTGCCAATAAGGCCGCTGGTCAGGGCGGGCAGGACGACGCACGCTGCCGGGATCCGGCCCTTCATTCCCCGGATGACCGAAATTACTTCCATTCATTGCTTGTCTACTCGTGCACGATCGGGACCAATCTCATACCATGCTGTAAGCGGGATAAAAAGGGCATACCGTGGGCACAGGACACCCTCCTAAATCGATGGGATCAGGTACGATGATGAACGGAGGAATGGCAGAGCGGTTGAATGCGCCGGTCTTGAAAACCGTTAGAGTCGAAAGGCTCTCGGGGGTTCGAATCCCTCTTCCTCCGCCATTTTCAGATACCCGATAATAAATGAGCTGTCATTGCGGGATTTCAGATCGCGTGAGGACGGACCGGCCGATCACTTCGTGCAGATCGCGGTAACGAACCGTCCGTCCGCACTGGGAATCTCACCCTTGATCCTCAGTCCGGCGTGCTTCGTCAACAGCCAGCGGAATGCCTCGCGCGTGAAACGGTAGCGAAAGTTCAGGACAAAGCGCTCGCCGCGCTCTACCTGCAAATCGCGTCCGTTCACAGTTACGGTAAGGTCGCGCGCAGCCTGAAACCGCCGAGCTGCAAGGAAGAGCCCGGCGTGCCGGTCGTCCTTGTTTTCGACAAACTTGAACTCGCCGTCCTCGGGCGCGATCCCGGCGGTTGCCAGCGGCGCCAGAACGAAACGGCGGCGGGCCTCCACCTCAGCGGCATCCTCCTGCTCCTGGTCCTCCGAGTCGATCCGCACATCAACAATCAGTATGTCTTCCTTGTGCAGGCAACCCGCGACGTGCTTGATCTGATCCAGCGGATCGAAGCCGCCGAGCGTATTCCCTACCATCAGAAAAAGCCGCGGTGCTTCACTCACATCGGCAGCGAGAAGCAAATGGACGGGACTCGATATATCAGCCTTGATGCCGAGCACTTCACAGTCATCGTCTTCGGCACCTGCACACGCGGTCTCCAGCAGCGTCTGGCTCGCGTCGACGGGGAAGTACTTCACTTCGCGACCGGCCTCACGCAGCGCCTTCAAAATCAGGCGATCCTTCAGACCGTCGCCTGCGCCGAAGCTGATGACAGGCACCTTCGCGCCAAAAGGCCTGGTCAGTTCTCCGGATTTGAGCGCGAGCGCGTCCCACGTCTGACGAAGGCTTTCATTGGCGACCGCCGCTACGTTCTGCCAGGTTCGCACCGAGAGCGGAGTCCAGTAAAAGAACTTTTCCGGAAGGTCACGCGCTTCGATAGCCTCGGCGAATTCATCGGCGATTTCCGCTTCGGTAAGCAGAATCTCAATGTTCATCGGTCACCAGCTTACTCTGTACGAAAACATACGGGAGCCTGCGGGGAAAAAGACCGCTCCGGCGTAAAACTGAGTTGCTGACAGCAGAGCCCCGCTACTTCTTGACTTCGCCGAGCACGGCCTTCGCCCGATGATGCAGGCGGCTCTTATAACGTGCCGCGGTGCCGCGCTTGATGTAGCCTTTGCGTGCCGCTTTGTCGACAAGCGAGAAGGTGGCCGCCATGACGGTCAGGATGTCGGCGGGAGAAGGGGTCTTGGCCGCCAGAGCGTGCCGCATGGCGCGGATCTGGTGACGCAGGCGCGTTTTTGCGATTCGGTTAAATGCCGTGCGGCGATCCGTCTGACGGACGCGCTTCAGGGCACCAAAGGTATTTGCCATTGTTCTTTAGACTCAGTCCATTAGTGTAGCATGCACCTCCTTTGAACTTCGTCGAGCCGTCATGCGTATCAGATCAGGGGGCCGAATGCTGAAATTCCTCATCTGGTGCGTTCTGTTTGTCCTGTGCTGGCCGCTTGCGTTGGTTGCGCTGGTGCTGTACCCGATTGTGTGGTTACTCCTGCTCCCCTTCCGGGTGGTGGGAATTGCCGTGGGCTCAGTCCTGGTGCTCATCTGGGCCCTGGTAACGCTCCCGGTGCGGGTCGTTGAAAAGGTACTTTAACGGGAGGCGGTTATGGAAAACGGCACAGCAAAAACGTTCTGCGAAGAGATCAGAGTTTTCGGGCACGAACTGGTGGATAAAGTCAAAGAACTTGTGCAGGAAGGGAATGTCCGCAGGATTATTATCAAGGACACCCAAGGCAACACGTTCGTGGAAATTCCCGTGACCGTCGCAGCAGTGGGGCTTGTCCTCGCGCCCGTGCTCGCCGCGGTCGGAGCTATCGCCGCAATGGCCGCAAAGTTCACCATCGTGGTGGAGAAGGTGCAGCGTGTGGGACAGCCGGGAGCGTAATCCCGTTCGATAATATTGATTCTGGATGAGCGCCAGTGCGAACCGGCCGCGGGTTGAAAGCCGGTTGGTATTCGCTCACGGCCTGGCCGCGATCGTTACCCTGCTGATCTCCGTTGTATTCGGAACCCTGGCCGCGATCGAGCTGATTGCACCCGACATCGCGAGCAACGCGGCTGCCCTCAACTGGGGCCGCATCCGTTACGATCACACACAGGGAATCCTTTTCGGCTGGCTTGTCAACGCCTTCTTCGCTTTTCTCTATCACGCGGTTCCACTGCTGACCGGCCGTCCCGTTACCAGCGCGCGGCTCGGCGAATGGATTTTCGGACTCTGGAACTTCGCCGTGGTTCTGCCGGGCTGGGTGCTGGTGCTCGCCGGGTTCAGCCAGCCGCTGGAGTGGGCCGAGTTTCCGCTGGTCATCGATGCGTTCGTAGTGCTGGTCTTCATCCTGGTGGCGATCCAGTTTCTGCCGGGATTCTTTTCACGCGGCATCGAAGAGCTCTACGTCTCGGGCTGGTACATCATCGGTTCACTCGTCTTCACGCTGCTGGCGTATCCGATGGGGAACATCGTGCCGGAACTGGTCCCGGGGGCGCGCGGGGCGGCGTTCAGCGGCCTCTGGATTCATGACGCTGTCGGACTGTTCGTGACGCCGATGGCCGTCGCGATTCTCTACTTCGTGATCCCGGCAGCCACGCGGCGGCCGATATACAGCCACTTCGTCTCGATGCTCGCCTTCTGGCTGCTGTTCTTTCTCTATCCTCTTAATGGCACCCACCACTACATCTTTTCCGTGATTCCGATGGACGCGCAGATTGGCGCGATCGTGGCATCCACGCTGCTGGGTCTGGTGGTGCTTGTCAACGTGACGAATATGATGCTGTCGCTGCGCGGCGCGGGCTGGTTTCCGCGCGACATCGGGCTGCGCTTCGTCAGCACATCGGCGGTGATGTATCTGATCGTCAGCATTCAGGGATCGGTACAGGCGCAGATGTCAGTGAATCAGGCCGTACATTTTTCCGACTGGGTGATTGGGCATTCGCATCTTGCGATGCTGGGATTCGCGACCTTCGCCGCGGCGGGCGGACTGATTCACGCCTGGCAGAGAATACCCTGGGCGCGGTACGATGCGATGATTCTCGGCTGGGCGTACTGGCTGCTGCTGGCGGGCATCGCCGTGATGTTCGTCGATCTGACGATCGCCGGCCTCGTGGAAGCGCATCTCTGGCAATCGACTGCCCCGTGGATGGACTCGGTGCGCGCCGCCAAGCCTTATTGGCTGATTCGCGCGGTCAACTTCGTGCCGATCCTGCTGGGATTTGTGGCACTCCTCTGCGGCCTAGTCGTGGGTCCGCGCGGCGGCGGACTGAAAATGATTGAAGCGACCATCGGCCTCGAACCGGTTACCGAAATCGCGCCGGGCTTTGCCGAGACCGCATGAGACGTTTCCTCCGCATGTCCTATCTCGCGGCCGGGATCGGTGGGCTGGGCTTTTTTGCGATGTCGGTGCTGCTGCTGGGCGTCTGGCCAGGCCTGACGCTCGAGCGTCAGATCGGCGCCACAGAACCGGATCATCCGATGCCTCTGACCGCGAGCGAGGAGCGCGGGCGACGCATCTACGGACACAACGGGTGCCCGTATTGCCACACGCAGCAGATCCGTTATACCGAGCCTGATGTGCAGCGCTTCGGCCGGGCCACGCTGGCGTGGGAGACCATCTTCGATTACCCGCATCTGTGGGGCACCCGGCGCATCGGACCGGATCTGTCGCGCGAGAGCGCGGTACGCTCCGAGGACTGGCACTTCGCGCACCTGTTCAATCCGCGCCATATGACGCCGGATTCCGTCATGCCTCCGTTCGACTGGTTGTTCGACGGCGCGCCCGATCGCCCTAAAGAGGAAGCTCGCGACCTGGTGGCGTATCTGGAAACCCTGGGGCGTAACCGCGAACTTGCGGGAGCAAACGGCGAAGCGCGTGCCCGCGCGGGATGCAATTGCGATGACGACGAAAAGCATCTGGCGTTCGACGCGCCGCTGTTGAACGCGAGCGCATCGATGCCGCGCAGCGCCGGCGCTGCGCCGAAACTGGTTTCGCCCGTGGATCGCAATCGCGGCCTGCGATTGTATGCGCGCGATTGCGCCAACTGCCACGGTGCGCGCGGGGAAGGCAACGGAAAAGGCGCGGCGGGACTTCTCCCGCGTCCGACGAATCTGGCAGAGCATGAGTACACGCCCGGCCGTCTGAGTTCGGCGCTGTGGAACGGTATTGCAGGGACGTCGATGCCCGCCTGGCGCGACCTGCCTGTCGAGGATCTCTCGGCGATTGCGGAAATCGTGCGCGGATTCCATAAGCCCGCCACCCCCGAGTCGGTAAACCCGGAACCGGGCGCTCGCGTCTATGCGGACCGCTGCGCACAGTGTCACGGAGAAACGGGAGCAGGCGACGGGCCCGCTGCGAGCCGTTTTCCGGTTCCCTCGAGAAATTTCCGCATCCAGCGCGGCAGCTATGAAGCCGATCTGCGTGCCATTCGCGACGGCATCGAAGGCACGCCGATGGCGCCCTGGGGGGCACAGCTTTCCGAAGAAGAAATCTCCGCCGCCGCTCACTATGTGCGAGGTCTGTTCCGGCCATGATGGACGCAATTGTTCTGCTCGCAGTGGCTTTTGCGATGGCGTTCGCAGGCGCCTGGGCCATCTCGCCGAGTCTCCGCCGGTGGATCGAGCGTCCGAAATACCGCTTTCTCGCGGACACCGAAAGCTATGACCACGGCGTGGTCAAACACGAATGAAAACAGCTGTCATTTCGTGCCTCGCCATCGGCGTCGTAACCGTTGCCGCAACCTTGGCGGTGGGCCACGCGAAATCCGACCGCGCCACGGCGGAATACGGCAGACGGCTCATGCTCGCCACGATCCCTCACCGCCTTGCCTGTGCATCGTGCCACCTCGAAGCGGGCGCTGAGCCGGGCGAGTTGACTCTCGTCAACGCCATCCGCCACTATCCGGGCGACAGGATCACACAACGCATCAACGAATGCGTAACGCGCAACATGAATGCGCAGGCGTTGCCGGAACACAGCACCGAAGTGGCAGCGCTGGTCGCCTGGCTTCGATTTCTTGCGGATGAGAGCGCGGCGACGGGGTCAGACCAAAAAGCTTCCCGCGATCCGGCGTTTCAACCGCGGGATGGCGCAGCCGATCCCGCATCCGGCGGGCGGCTGTTCGAAAAGCGCTGTACTGATTGCCACGGAAAAGACGGCGCCGGACTCGCGGCGTCACGCGATCCCGCCCGCGGCTGGCTTTTCCCGCCGCTATGGGGCCCGGAAAGTTTTCCCGACGCTTCTGAAATGCGCGACGCGGCGATGCTTGCCCGCTTCATTCACGCGAAAATGCCCCTGGGCCGCGCCGATCTCGACGAAACGCAGGTCCTGGACGTCGCGGCCTTCATCCTTTCGCAGCCAAGACCTCATCGAGCTCCCTGAAACCTCATTCGCACTGCTGGGGGAAAAACGACGTTCCGCCTGTGATGGGCCAGGACTGCGTTTCCGTCGCGGACCGATGCGCCTGAAGTACTGGTACTCGTGTGGTTGTCGCCCAGCCTGGCGATTGCTATAAACCAGCGATGAATACCCCGAGACGGAAAGCACATACGCTGTTTGCACTTTGCTCCGCGGCACAACTTGTTGTCCTGCTCAGCGCTTCGCTGCCGGCAGCAACTTTATACTCAAACGGCCCCGTGAATGGTGAGGAAGACGCCTGGACGATCAGCAATGGCTACCAGGTGGCGGATTCGTTCTCGCTGACAGCCGCGTCGACGCTCCAAAGCGTAACGTTCGACGTCTGGCTGCCGAATACGTTCGACGTCGGCGGGACGGTAGACTGGTCCATCGTGGGTGACCCTACGATGCAGAGCAGTACTCTCGATGCGTCCGGCGCGGACGCCGTGCTGACCGACACACCGGTCGTCGGTCTCCAGCCCAACAACGAAGGCCTCTTCGTCCATAGCGAGACGTTTTCTTTGCCCGGCGTCGAGCTGGGACCGGGCGTTTATTATCTGACCCTGCAGGATTTCACCGTGGTGGACTCCAATACATCGAGTACCGATAACGACACCGCATTCTGGGACGAGAACGATGGGCCATCGGCGGCATGGCAGAACGCCGTCGGATACCTTAAGCCCGGCACCGCCAACGGCTGCGAAGTGACCAGCGGGTACTGCTCGGAAGCCTTCGAAATCGACGGTACGTCCGCCCCGGAACCGGACAGCATTGGCCTGGCCGCCGCCGGATTCCTGATGATGGCTGGTGCTATGCTTCGTAAACGGATGCGAGCACGGTGGTCGCTGGATTCATGAAGCTGGCAGTAATCGCTCTGGCTTCGCTTTTATACGTTTTTGAGCCTTCGGCTGCCGCGCAGGCGATTCAGGACCGGGCGCCGGGGGACCGGGTTGGGGAGCCATACGACTGGTCGCACAGGCACGTGGTCTTTTCAGCTCCCGCTTCCCCAGGAACACTGGCCGGAATCGAGCAGGATCCGCGCTATTGGCAGCAGGTTAGCCGGAAGCTCTACGCCAACCGGACGCATGCTTCAAACCAATCTGCCGTCTTGAGACCTCGTCCCGTGAGGCCGACGTTGACCCGGATCGACTGGTCCGAGGCGCTGGGATCTCTCAATTTAACGAACCTGGTTAACTATCCGGCGAAGTATTCCTTCAATGTCGGGAACCCGGCGCCGGACTGCGTTCACGACTACGTGATCTACACGCTGCCAACGGCTAACCCCGGCGCGTTTAACCTGATCGCGTTCAATAATCTTTATGTCAACAATGAGGGTACGGCTAACTGCCTCGGAACCACACCCTCGGCATTGTTCAGCTACAATGCATCACAAAATAACGGGCCATTGAACTCGTCGCCGGCCGTGTCTGAGGACGGAACGCAGATTGCGTTCGTGGAGGATGCAGCCGGGGCACGCCTGAATATCCTCAAGTGGACCGCTGGCAACGTAAATACGACCTTCGGATTGCCCTATAACCCCGCCCCGCTGCCGAACTGCAACACCAACGGCGACGTGGCGCCATGCGAGTACAGCGTTCAATACTCAACTACCACAGCCACATTGTCGTCACCGTATATCGACTATGCGAACGACATTGCGTACGTTTCCGATGACAACGGTCTGGTAGCGGCAATCTCACCGGTATTCAGAGGCGGCCAGCCTGTGGTCCTGTATACGGTGAGCGTTCCGGGCAGCCGCCAGATGACGCCTCCCGTTTACGATTCGGTTTCGCAGAACGTTTTTGTGGCCGACGGGACGGGCAATCTCTATTACATCCGGACCGGCTCCGGTTCCAGCGGCGCGTGCGCCTCTGGCAGCCCGCCCTGTCTCGGCTCTCCTGTTTTGAATGCAGGGGGCGGAAGCCGGATTTTGGAATCTCCTCTGGTGGATTCCTCCAGCGGGACGGTATTCGTTTTTTCCAACAGCGGACCGGACGGGACAAACTCCTCCGTCATTCAGACGACAACGACCCTCGGCTCTTCCAACGTAGCCATCATCGGACCCCGTGGCAGTCAGAGTGTGCTTGCCGGTACATTCAACAATGACTACCTGAGCAATCCGGCGACCGGGCTGCTGTATGCCTGCGGCACAAACGCGGGCAATGTGCCTCAACTGTATGCGATCACTTTCTCGGGAACCGCCATGACGAACGGTCCGGCCGCACATGGCCCGCTGAGCCTCGCAACAGGGGCCGCGTCCTGCTCTCCTCTGACAGAGGCGTTCAACCAGACTACAGAACAAGATGAGCTGTACCTGAGCGTGGGGAACAATTGTTCATCCGTGACAGCCGGGGGGTGCCTTCAGTTCTTCACTGTTACCGGCGGATTTCCGGGGTCTGCCACTGCCACTGCCCCCGAGGCGGGCGGCACCAGCGGGATCATCATCGACAATGTTGTAAATGTGCCCAACCGGGTCAATGCCGTTCCCTCGAACACCAACATCTATTTCGTTACCCTCGGGACTCAGTCCTGCACGGAATATACAGGCGGAACCGGCACCGGGAACTGCGCGGTGAAATTGACCCAGTCCGACCTGCAGTAACGAGCGGTCGGGCCAGGTTTCTTGGCCTCCCTCACGGTCACGGTTCGGAATTTATCGGTGGAGCCCGCTGAAGGGGTCTGGCGCTTGTTGCGAAACTTCTCTAAACGACGCCGGCGATCTGCACCAGTTGATGGGAGGCCGCGTGTGTGGCGGCTCCCGATCGCATAGCGGCGGACGGAATGCCGGTCCTTACGAAAGACTTTTCGCAATCCGCGCCGGAGGGACCATACATGCTGCCCTGCATGAAAGCGAGTCCGGGGCAACGCGAACATGTGCCCACGTGGTCGCAGGAAGAACAGACGGGAAGATCGCGCGCCCGAATCGCACGGACTTCGCGGAACTCTGCTGAATCCCGCCAGATATCGACGAAGCGGGTTTGACGCACGTTGCCGCAGGTCAACGGAAACTGCACGCATGGATAAACATCTCCGTGCGGCGAGATGTAGCTGGAGGTGTGCCCCGCGCTGCAGGGCGTTCCGTCGAGAACGTCTTCACTGACGGGTCCGGGCGGCGCAGTGAAGGCTGCAACGTCTCCCACCAGCGACTCCGTTTCGAAGATCGTTCGGAGATCGTCGCGACCGATATTCAGAGCGAGAATGGAGCGATCTCCGTTCAGATGGGGTGTGATGGTGGGGTCAATGGTGAACTCGGCGCCCAGTTCGCGGGCCAGCCTCTGGACGCCCTCGAAGGCTGCGGCGTTTGGTTTCATGAGCACGCACGCGATCACCACGTGAACGCGCCGCGCGCGCAGCAGCGCTATCGCCCGCAGGGTTTTTTCGAGCGAACCAGGCGCTTTTGTGATGGCGTCATGAACCAGCGGCAAGTGCGAATAAACGCTGATCTGCACCTGATGCACCCCCAGTTCGGCGATGCGCGCCGCCTCCTTTTCGCCGATCAGGACGGCATTGGTTTTCAGCTTGATATCGAAACCCCGGAGACGCGCGTGTTCGAGGATTGCGAACAGGTCCCTGCGAAGGAAGATTTCTCCGCCACTGAGGGTCAGAAACAGGACGCCCGCATCCGCCATCTGATCCAGCAGGTCGCGCATTTCGGCGAGACTCAACTCGTCGGGATCGTCATGATCGAGATAGCAATGGACGCAGCGTTCGTTGCACCGCCAGGTCAGATCGACATGCACACTGAGCGGAATATTCCGGTCGAGAGCCCGCCGGGTCAGGGATTCCATGAGATTCGGCATCGGGTTATTTCTCGTCGGGAGTGGACAGCAGATGCAGGATGGAGTGTTCCGCCAGAGACCAGGCGAACTCGCCGGCATCGCGCAGGGCATCTTCCGAAGCCACATCGAAGACGGGCACAATATCGCGTTCCACGATTCGCCGCAGCGTGGTCTGGCCGTCCGCCGCGAGCCAGATGGCGGCGGCGGTTTCGTTCAGGTTGAAGAGCGTGGAGTCGACAGGGTTCATGATGATGACTTCACCGTCAAACACGCGGGCGGCGAGATTGGGGGCGCGTTTGGGATAGCATTCGGTCACGTGATCAGGTCCCATACTCGCACGTCCGGCTGGAAAGACAACTCAAAGACCGGGATCGAATCCACGAAATCGCAGATTGCGTCGAAGAGGCGACGCACGAGGACCGGGTCTTCGGCAAAAAAAAGGACATTTCGCAGGATCGATTGCACCGCGGCCGCGGCCTTTACCGGCTCGATTTGATTTCGGGCACCGTGCCGCAGCAGAAACAACGCTTCGACGCGGGCGCTGCGATTTTCTCCGGGACGCGCGAGGTCTCCGGCGAAAGGGGTCCCAAACGCCCTCCATTGCTGACCAGCAGCCTCGCCTGAATCCTTTCTCACGTATGAAATCTCGTCAGTGAGAAGGTGCGCTTCGGCGGGCGCGAGCCGCGCAATGGTTGTCTTGCCGGCACCGGAAGGTCCGGCGAAGAGGAATGCCCGGTCCGATCGAATGAGGCTCGCCGCGTGGAGGAGGAATCCGGAACGTTCGGCCAGGTGCAAAGAATGTATGATCCGGATGACAGAATCGAGACCATACCGGCTGGCGCTCTGCTCGACGGCAGCGGACTGGGTGACGGAATTGTATGCAGCGTGAAAATCCCCTCGGTCCATGAGCCAGCGATCTCCCTGCCTGCGCACCTGAATATCGGCGTCGGGATCCATGGAGCAGGGGGCAACGAGATCGACCGAGAGTTCAATCGATGCGGTTGGACCGGAATCGAGGAAGCCGGCATACTGCGTCCGCAGAATCTGCTCAAAAGCCGCATCGGTTGTAGATATGCGGATGCCGGTTCCGCCGATAACGACGTTCATGCGCAGAGCTTCCGCAGAAACCCGCGGACCATTCTTTCGCCAGCGGATGGGGATCCTTCGGCCTGTGCGCTCGCGAGAAATCGCCCGAACCCGCGGGACTTCCGGTTTGACAGCGACTCATCCGGCTCGCTTGTTATAACCCCATGCCATTTCGCCAGCACGTCGGCGGCGCTTACCGGCCTGTCGTTGTGCCGGTGATTGTCGCCCCGGGTGACGAACGTTTGATCCTGCCGAATCTCGACCACTCGATGAAGCTGCAAACCGGCGGGAGTTTTCACCAGAACGACGTCGCCCAGGGAAACCTGATCCGGCGTCGTTCGCCGCACGAGCAGGCAACTACCCGGGCGTATGGTGGGCAGCATACTCAAGCCGTATACCCGCAGGCGCAGGTTCCCGGATTTTCCCAGGCTCTCGATGGCAAGATCCAGTTCCACCCGATAACGCTCTTCAGCCAACATCCTCCCTAATTGTAAAGCGCGGCACCGAATCGAGGTGGTGAGTGATTCGTGCAGGCGGCCGGGGTAAAATCGGGTATGGAGCCGGATCAAGCGCCCGCGGGGCAAACAGACGAGCGCGCTGAACCAGCGGCGAAAAAGCCGTATGTGAAACCCGCCTTTGAGTTTGACCGGGCTTTTGAGACCATGGCTCTTTCCTGCGGCAAGATGTACGCGACGCAGGCTCAATGCAAGTTCAACCGCAAGAGTTCGTGAGCCTCGTTGCCGCTTGCTGACGCGCGCGGTTCAGTAACCCCTGCGGAATCAGCACCTGCTTTTCCGAACCGCGACCGTCAGGGAGTGGCAAGAAGCGTTCTTCAGCAGCCTCCAGGGTTAGGGCACGTAATCGATGGTTGCTGTGGACCCGTAGCGCCCGAGGGCTGCGTACCGGGTCAGATTCCACTCGGTGGTCCGGTCCACCCCCTTGCGAACCACCCGATAAACGCTGTCTGACGGCATGATAAAGGCGGCGCCCGCGATGCTTACAGGGCGGAAGTTAACGTCCCAGAATACGCTCGCGAGGCCGCTACCGGATGGCAGGAAGCCCGCGGACCAGGTCAGACGCTCGACCTCTCCGGTCTTCCGCGACATTCTCACAGCGCCTTCGAAAGCAATCCAATAAGTCCGGCCCTCGGCGATCACAAACCACCGCCGGCTGGCCGCGGGGCTCCGAAACGTTATAACTACCTGGTCAGCCGCCCCTTCTTCTCCATCCGCACCGGGCGACTGCTGGTCCCAGTCCGATGAATCGATGATGTCACGGGTGGTACGCAGCATGGTTACAATCTCGCCGAACGACCAAAGGCCGCCGATCTCATTGACGTGCTGGTAGGTTCGATGTTTCCCTCTTACGCCCGTGTAATGTTCAACTCCGTCGTCAACAGAGACTTCAGCCTCAAAAGAGTCCAGTTTGCGCGCCGCGGCTCCCGTGCCCGTGAAGCGCTCGATGTTCTCTTTCATCGAGAGGCTGGCAAGCGCGGCCACAACGTTGTCGATATGCCCCCGGACACAACTCGGATCCACATTTTCACGAAGCCCCCTCGCAGGTAGCGCGAGGCTTTCCGGAAGCGCCGTTTGAACCGTAGCGAGGCTGAGGGCGAGGCACGTTATGCACCCAACGATGCGTCGCGCCGTCTTCAACCGGGTGGAGGTATTCCATCGCCCGTCGATGGAGATCAGCAGATTATTAAAAGAGAGAAATGTTCCCTGAATCCGACAAAGCCCGCGCACGGGTACTTATCGGCAGACGGAAGAAATTTCTACAGAGCTTGGGTTCAGGGCGTGCTGGAACTGATGCTGGCGGGGTTGAAATTACAGCCGTTCGCCGTAGTGCAGGTGGGCGCTGAGGCATCAGCAAGGGATGCAAAGCCCAACGCTAAGGCCGCAGCCGCGGCCACCCCGGCTACCACTTTGGTGCGAGTGTTCGGAGCCTGCGGGCCGACCCCGCCTCCCGCAGGTCCGGGGGCGCCGGCCGTTCCGCCAGCCGCGGCCGGCAGGCCGCTAAGGAAGTCCTTCGCAACATCCGGCCCGCAGCCGCGGGTACCCTGTTCCAGAAAGGTTCCGCGCTCGAGGCTCCGGTCGACCGCACCGGATGCGTTCAGTCTCAGGCTTCCCTGGGCAGATTTCGCCGGAACAAACAGAAGGCCGCCTGCACAGATATAAACCGGGCCCCCGCTGGCATCAAAACGAAGGCCTCCTTTGCGGAGATACAGGTAAGCCGATCCATTGTCGGCAGCGTTGACCCGCGCCGCGGCGTTGGCATCGAGGGTCAGGATGTCACGATTTGCGGTGGTGAACATGGCGGGAGCCGAGGTGACAACCTCATCCTGCGCCGCCACCGGCCAGGAAGGGGCGGCCGGTGACATCGGGGTCCCGTTGATATTGACCGGCTCGGTGCTCGAAATGGTTCCAATGACGGAAGAGGACGAGCCCTGCGGCCGCGCCACCATCACGGAAGCCGCCGCTACTACAAGGACTGTGACACGCCAAACCATCAGCTCAACAATAACAACAAAAGGGTCTTTGCGCCAACCGGCAGTCCGCCTCATTCGGCTTCTCACTCATCGACTGATGCGCCGCAATTCCACGTCGTCGATCCAGGCTTTGCCGACTGGTTTGGCATCAAATCTCCAGGATCGTTGCCGTATCAGCTGCACTTCAGCGGCGGTCGCCTTGCCCACGCTGATTTCCGCGGCGACACTGGTCCAGTCGTGGCTCCCTGTGAGCGCAGGGGTCGAAACGCCCAACAGGGAGAGAGCCAGACCCTGATCCGTTGAAAGCCCTTCGGTGCGAATCCAGGCCGTGAGCCGGTAACGGCCGGGCTGCAGCCAGACGCGCTGCGCGACGGAGTGAAAGTCGACGTTTTCGGAGCCATCGAACTCGACGCGCAGGGAGGAGTGTCCCGAATGTGCGACCCCCGGATCGATTCCGGCCTTCACGCCGGCGACCGGTTCGATCCGCCAGCCGAATCCCTGTCCCGCCAGCGAATGCTCAAACCCGGCGTCGTCGATCCAGTTATTCACGCCGTATGTGGAATCAAGCGCGACGTGCCGCTTCCATACCAAAAATGCTTCCTGCTCGCGGTGCCGGCCGATCAACCAGGCAGCCCAGGTTTTCGCTGCCGGGGTGGTTACGTAAGAACGGGCGTCCATCCATCGCCACGTCTCGCTGAGTCGCGCTTCATCGTTCGCGGCGATCAGGAAACCGAACAAGGCTTCTGCCGCCCGGCTGTTTGAGCCGATTCCCGTGTCGAGAATCCGATCCTGATCCCCGGCAAAACGAATCCAGGAGCTAAAGACCATGTTGTCGTACGCGGGAGTGAGCCGGAGCACAGCGCCTCCCAGCCGAAGAGCCGAATCAGTTTCGTTTTCGCGAAGCTCGTAATTCGCCGCCCGCAGGGCGATTTGAGGTGAGCCGGGAGCAAGTTCAAGGGAGCGGAGAAAACAATAGCGGGCGGATTCCGATTGACCGGCGGCGGCCAGCGCCTCGCCGAGATCAGACCAGCGGTAGGCATAAGCCGCATCGGCCGTCAACGCCTCGCGAAACATTTCAAGCGCGCCCTGCGGGCCTTCATAGTGGCCGGACCAGAGCTCCCGGTAAGCGTGATTTGCCAGTATCTGGGGCGAGACTGGAGCCACAGCTCCGGTTCTGAGCCAGTTTGCCGCCAACAGCCCGGCGAGAGCGATTCCAAACAGCGCCGGCAGGCGCGATGAGGTGAAAAACCTGTTCAAAGCGGTATGAATTCCGGAACCCAACGTCCATTTTGGGGCACAGGGCAGCTTCCCATCATCGCGGCGGTATAATCCACTGCATGAGGCGTAAGAAACATAACATAATTCGCGACGGCAATTCTATCTTGCAGTTCGCCTCTGGTATCAGTTGCAGACCGTGCCGGTAGTACATTATGTTCCGCTTCAGAATCTGGTACTACACGGCTAATATCTATTATGGGTCTTGAATTAACCAAGCCTGGGGACTCGCCGACAGGCAGGGCGCCGATGCGTATGGAGGAGGCCCAACGTCCGGCGGTGGGCGGGGATAACACCGGCTACTATGTGCCGGCCGGAGCGCCGGCCGGAGCCCCGGACGAGGAGTGGACGACGCGCAGCTTCGCCGACACAGTTTCGGAGGTCGTGCGCATCGGACTGAAGAGGAAAGCAACTATTTGTTTTGCGGCATTCCTCGGCGTGATCGCGTGTCTCCTGTACACCCTTCCGCAGCCGCCGATTTACCGTAGTTCCACCTCCCTCGAAGTGCAGCCCCCGAACGACGATTTTCTTTACTCGAGGGAAGTCAATCCGACGGCCAGCACCGGGGGTATGTTTCCCGACTACGACATGGCCACTGAGTTGAAGATCCTGAATGCGAAATCGTTGCTCGACCGCGTGGTCTCGAAGCTTGATTCGGACGTGAATCTGCAGATCAACGTTCCCGAAGACCGGTTTGCCGCATGGCGCAAAGCTTTGCGCCTTCCGCCGAGCGAGGCGACGCCGCGCCACGCGGTGATTGAAGCGACCGCGGCGAGCGTCAAGGCTTCGCTGGCGCGGGGGTCCCGGGTCATAGAAATCCAGTGCTCCTCCGTCGATCCTAAGCTGGCGGCAATATTCCTGAACACGCTGGCGCAGGAGTACATCGAGCAATCCATCGAACGCCACTGGCGGTCGGCACAACACACCGGTGAGTGGCTGGGGCGGCAACTCGATGAAATCAAGATCCGGCTGGAAAAATCCGAGGATCAGCTGCAGAGCTACGCCACTGCGATGAATCTGGTCTTTACGGGCGACAAGGACAAGACGAACGTTGCCGATGAAAAGCTGAGCGAACTGCAAAAGGCGCTGAGCGCGGCGGAGGCGGACCGCATCGAAAAACAGGCGCGCTATGAACTTGCCGGCGCCGGCAAGTACGATTCGATCGCTCAGGTGCTTGACGATCCGTCGCATCGTTCGAATGAACTGAAGCTTGCGGACCTGCGACGCCAGCTGGCCGAAGCCACGCAGACGCTTGGACCCGCCCATCCCAGCGTCAAGAAGATCCAGGCCCAGATCGCACAGACGGAGGCCGATCAGAAGACTGCTCGCCAGAAAATCCAGGAGCGCATTTACAACGATTTCAGCGAGGCCGAGCGAAGGGAAAAACTGTTATCCGCGGACTACCAGGCGCAGGCGGCGGTACTGGCGGACCAGGCGGGGAAGATCACGCACTACAGCATTTTGAAGCGCGAGGTAGACAGCAACCGGCAGTTGTACGAATCGCTGCTGCAGAAAGTAAAGGAATCCGGCATCAGCGCGGCATTGCGGGCTTCCAACATTCAGATAATCGATGCGGCGCAACCACCGTCGGTCCCGAGCGGACCAAACCTCGGCACCGCCTCGATGCTCGGCCTGTTTCTGGGACTTCTGGGCGGAATCGGTTTCGTTTCGGTAAGCGAGAAGCTGAGCCGGCGGATTGAGGCCCCCGGCGATGCTGCTTTTCATCTGAACGTGACTGAACTGGGGCTGATTCCTTCGTACTCCATCGGCAAAGCCGGACCGGCGGGCGTGACTCTTCCGCTCGAAGGCGATTCGAATCCGGCGGTTGCGCTGGTACCCGTCGCGCGCCGGCGGAGCCAGACACTGACTGCGGAGGCATTTCGGGCGTTACTCACCTCGATTCTTCATGCCGGCCGCAGGCACCGCTCGAATGTTCTCATCGTCTGCAGTGCGGGCGCCGGCGAAGGCAAGACCACGGTGATATCCAATTTGGCACTGGCATTCGCGGAGACCAACCGCAAGGTGCTCCTGATCGACGGGGATACCAGGAAGCCGAAACTGCATCGGATCTTCGATGTGTCTAACGATTCGGGTCTGCTCGAGCTTCTCGCGGAAAAAGACCCGCTCGATGCCGGGATAGTTTCGGGGCGTTGCCGGACCACGCGATTTCCGCGGATCAGCTTGTTGCCGAGCGGGATGGAAGGTGAAGGGGCACAGGCGCTGCTGCACTCTCCACGACTCGGACAGTTACTTGACGAGGCCCGCAGGCAATTTGATGTGGTCCTCATCGATAGTCCTCCGATGGGACATGTTGCCGACGCCCGCATCATCGGTTCTCTGGTCGATGGTGTAGTTCTGGTCGTCCGCGCCGGGCGGACGTCCCGCCAGTCGATTGTCTCCGCGAAACAGCGGCTGGTGCAGGATGGTATTCCCGTGCTCGGAGCCGTTGTGAACGACTGGAATCCGAACACTGCGGGATACTACGGTTACGAAAGCTATAAGGACTACTACTCTTCCTATTACGGAAAAAAGAACTAGCGCGCTCGACCTGGTTTACCTGGGCTGCGCCGCGCTGGTTGTGGGGTTTGCGGTTTTCTCGTCGGGCGGCGTCACTACACCGGAATGGAACGTCTGTCTGTGTGTTGTATGCGGTTTGTCCCTGGCCGTCTGGCTGCCCCTGAGACGCACCGATGTGGCGCCGGCTCTCGACCGGAGCCTCACCACGCTTCTGATGCTGTTTCCCGTGTACGTCGCCCTGCAGCTGGTGCCCCTGCCCGTGTCATGGCTCCGGGTGTTATCGCCCGCGCGGGTCGCGGTTTACGATGCAACGCTCAGGCTTGGCCCGGGCAACAGCCATGTTCCGCTTAGCGCCGCGCCCACCGTGACCATGGCGCATTTATTGCGTGTTCTCTGCTTTATATGCATCTTTTTTCTGATCCGCGAACTCACCTGGCGTCTGGCGCCGCGGCCCTGGCTGGCCACGCTGCCGGTGATCGCGCTTGGCACAGCCGAGGCGGCACTGGGACTCGCGCAAACCTTCGGCGGAGCGCCGAGAGCCTCGGGTACATATGTAAATCCCAATCATTATTCTTGTTTTCTCGAGATGACTCTGCCAGTCGCACTGTCGCTGGCTGCGATTGCCGTGCGGCGAAAACACCGGCGTGAGGCCGGATCGCTGAAACGAGTCCTGCTGGCATCCGCGCTTATCGGCTGTGCGACATGCATTTTTCTGGGTGCGCTCTACTCGATGTCGCGCATGAGTCTCGCCGCCATCACTGCTTCCCTGCTGGTTCTGGCAATTGGCTTCAGCGTCGGAAAGGCCGATGGCCGCTTCCGGTACTTGGCAGGTGCCTGCGCCGCGCTGGTGTTTCTGGGGGTGGTGTTTCTGTCCGTACCAGGCGCGCTTCTGGAACGTCTGGCGAAACGTGGCGGACAGGATCCATTGACAGCCGATGCGCGCGTCGCCATCTGGAAAGAAACCCTGCCGATGACAACCGACTATCGTTTCTTCGGCAGCGGTCTGGGAACGTATGTCTCGGTGTTTCAGAAGTATCGCGCGTCTGCTCCGGAGTATCTGGTGGATTTCGCGCACAACGATTATCTGCAGCTTCTCGCCGAACTGGGGCTGATCGGGTTCGCCATCGCGTCGGCTGCGGCGCTTCTGATTCTGCTTCGTATTGTGCGGGCGATACGCGGCGGCGCCACCTCGGCACAACGCCTGCTCGCGGCCGGTTGCGCTGCCGCGCTAGCTGCCCTGTTGCTGGATAGTTCTGTCGACTTCGATTTCTATATCCCCGCCAACGCGATGCTGGCGGCCTGGATCGCGGGAATCGGAACCGCCGTTGGCATTGATGGGGTCGGGACCGCTGCGATGGCTGGCGCGGGCCTCAACGAACGTTAGTCCTGTTTCTTTCGTTTCATTCGTTTCATTCCTCCGAAACCGATCATCAGCGCTGCCCCACCCATCATCGCGAGAGTACTCGGCTCCGGGGCATCCGGCGGATCGATTACGAACGCCTGAGCCCTGCCGGACCCTTGATTTACGTCTTCGAGGAACCGAACTGTATTGAAATCAAAGTTCGTAAACGCGGAAGTTGTCAGGAGGTTCAAATAGGCCTGCATTCCGTCTGTGACAGCGTACGTGCCAGGCGCGAACACGTTCCAGATCGCCTCCTGAAGATCGATTTGATTCTGCGGTGAACTGGTCGTTTGTTGGGAAAGAAATCCTATGTCTTCGTAACCCTGGAGCGCATTGGCATCCTGGCTGAACTGCCCCCCGGCCGCCGCCTGATTCACAGTCAGTTCATTTGCAGTCCAGCTTTGGCCATCCGTTACGTCATCGAATATGTCGTAGCAGGTCGCGTCAGTCTGTACCCCGTTCACGGTCAACAAATAGGGCAGCACGTAGTCCACGCCATTATTAACGCCGGTAGGGGCACCGACGAAGGTAACGGAAACTGAATCAGCCCGCGCAGAAAGCCCGCACGCCAACGCGCCCGCCAGAAGTAGCGTCGGTCTTACAAATACAGATAAAATTTTCATATTTAAGCCAGACTTTTTATTAAAGACAGATCCTCATTTAAAGCGGGCGAACCCGGCCTCGCAGCAGACCACGCCCGAAGCCGGATACGCCTTTCCATGGGGAGTTTGCTTACCTTGCGTTTGGCGAGGACTTGGCGCGTCGACGAACGCGGCCGATCAGTCCGAAAGCCATGAGACCCGTGCCGATGAGCGCCATTGACGCCGGTTCGGGAGTTGGACTTGCAGTGGCCGAAGAGAACTCAACAGCCATTCCACCGGGGCCGCCATCGTTGGACCAGTTGAAATCCAGCGTATTGATGCCGGCAGTAAAAAGGCCGGAACTGCCCGAAAGCGTGAAGTCCGTGAAGCCGTTGAAACCAGGTGATGTATTTCCGGTCGACTGGCCGTTTACCAATATGTCGTTGCCGGAATTATCGGTGGACCACGATCCTTCGATCAGAACGGTTGAAGGATCGAATCCCGTCAGATCGAAGGAAATATCATAATCGAGCGTGTAATAGCCGCCATCGTAGTTGGAGCCGTCAATCGGATCCGGAGCAACGTAACTCGCGACGCCACCGGGGTCGGCCCATACGGGGTAGGTTGAAATCACGTAAATCGGGCCGTCCGGGCTGGAGAAGTTCTGGTCTGTTGAGCCGGGAGTGGCGAGTGTCCCATCGCTGTTCACGCCGGTATTTTCAAGGGTGAGCGCAGCGCCGAAGCTGCACAAAGGCAGGGCCGCAGCGATCATAATCAGGTTAAGTATTTTCAAGCAATTCCTCCGGTAAAATGTTGGTATGAATTTGGAAATTTTTTATAATTTATCCCAAATTGTTAGCTTAAGTGTTACACAATAGACTGGCTTTATTGGGGAATTGATTCTGTGCCAGGTACCGGTACCCGGGCGGCCCTCAGTAGTCACATGGCGGCGCTTCCGCCGAATGCTCTTGCCGATTGAGGGCTATCGTTTTGAAATCTGGCTCAACAGGGCTGTCGCTTCCGGCGACGCAGGATTGAAGTCGAGAGCTCGAACCAGCTCAGCCGTCGCCTCGCCCGGATTTCCCGCGCGCAGCAGAGCTTTAGCCAGGTTTACCCGTACGAGAGTCATCGCGGGATTCAACGCCAGAGCTTCCCGCCACAACTGGATCGCCGCGGCGGAATTTCCGCGCTGCATTTGATAGGCGCCGAGAGCTGCGGCCGCCGCGTACTGGCTTCTGTCCATCCGCCAGACTTTCTGATAGATCGGAAGTGCGTGTGCATCATCTTTGGCGTCGCGATAAAACTCTGCCAGGTACACGAGTGCGGAGGCATCGGCGGTCCCTTGCTCCGCCGCCTGCTTAAGCAAAGAGAATGCGCGTTCGCGATCCGCCGTGTTGTGGTCCCGCAGCGCAACCACTGCGTAGGCCAATGCCAGATCTCGCGTTGCGGCAGTGTACGAAGGGTAAGGCACCAATGCGGAGTCCGATGGCGGGGCTACGGCTGAGCCGGCCGGCTTACGGCGGATCGAATGATCGGTGAATACGACGTGTTGGATGTCGCTCGCCGGACCCCGCGGCATATGGCATGCAATACAGTTGTCGCCGTTGGTCAGTCTCGATTCTCCCCCCGCGTGACAATCCCGGGTTTGATGGCAGGAGAGGCATTTGCCTCGGTAATAAGCCGGCTTCTCGCCGGGCTCGGGCGTCGTGTGGGGATCGTGGCAGGTGCCGCACCAGAGTCTGTCGCCGCTGGCCCGCTTGCAGGCACTCTGCGCCAGGTTTTCCACGTGGCTGGTCACTCTAAGTTCGGCGGGCGACCCGCGGCGTACGAACACCGCCAGATCGTCGGCCAGGACGCCGCCCGGTGTCAGAGCCCTGTCTCCCTTTCCGGACCTCGGCACGCGTACTTCGCCGGACAAATGACACTGCGCGCAAACGCTGTCGCGCGCGGCGGGCGCGAGTTTCGCCGGATTCACTATCTTCGCGCCCTGACTATAAGAAGCGATGTGGTCACCGCCGGCGCCGTGGCACCGCTCGCACGAGACGCCGTTTTCAAGAAATGGCGGCGCCGCGTAACCGTTCAGCGTTCCGGTCTTCGCCTGAAGGCCGCTGGCGTGGCACAGTAAACATCCCGGCTGGATGGGCCGCGTGAGGTAGAGATAGTCGAGGCTCTCAAATCCCGGTGACGCTTTCCAGGAAGCTGATTGGCGGTAATACGTGACGGGCGACTCGAAGAGGAATCCGCCGTCATCGATGAGAAAGGTGCGCGCCGCCGCGCCGCTCCCGATGAAGTACGCGAGTGTGCGGTTTCCATTAATGGGTTGCCTGTCGCCCTGACGGGTAACGTTAAGCTGGGCAAATTCAAATCGGTAATCCGGTCCGACTTTGTAGGAGAAGGCACCGTGCGCGTCGCGAAATTCGGCGCGGTCGAAGGCCTCTTTCGGGTCCTCGGTTCCCGCTTTCCCGCTGCTTTGCGCCATCGGCGTCCGCATATAGGAGCGAAAGATGGCGGCATGGCAGGGAGCGCAAGCCTTGTTGCCCACGAAATCTGCGCCGAAAGCGCCGGACAGGGCCAACAGGACGACCGGGAATCGCCGCAGCATTGCACAACATGATATCGTCGCTGCGCATCGGCTGGAGTCAACACCGAGGCTGAAGAACGTGATGCGACGGCCGTGATGCCGATCCGGGTGTGGCGAGGATCGGGCATGCGGTGGTGATCGCCGGAGGAGGTCCCACAGGGCTCATGCTGGCGGGCGAGTTGGCGTTGGCGGGAATCGACGTTGCTGTCGTCGATCGCGGGCCTGGCCGGCGACGCGGCGCACGTGCATTTCCCTGTAGGTGGACAGGGGCTCAACATCGGTGTCCAGGATACGGTGAATCCGGGATGGAAGCTCGCCCAGGTGGTCCATGGGACATCGCCGCGCAGCCTCCTGGAGACTTACCATGGCGAGCGGCATCCGGTCGGTACCCGCGCGTTGCACAACACCATGGCGCTCACCGCAGTCGACCGCGGCGACGATCGTGTCGCGGCCTTGCGCGAAGTGATGTCCGAGCTGCTGAAGACAGACGAGGCTCGCCGGCGATACTTCGCGATGATGTCTGGTCTGGACATTCACTACGACCTGGGCCAGGGTCACCCGTTGCTCGGACGCCGCATGCCCGATCTCGACACCGCCAAGGGCCCGATACGCTTCTTTTCCCTGCTGCATGACGCGCGGCCGGTATTACTTAACCTCGGTGAGCCCGGCGGCTTCGATGTCACTCCATGGGCAGATCGAGTTCGTGTGATCGACGCCCCGTAGCCGTGTTGATTCGGCCCGACGGCTATGTGGCATAGGTGGGAGACGCAATCCAACGAGGCCTCGCCGACGCGCTGACCAAGTGGTTCGGACCGCCTGCCATGGCGCAGCGCACCGGATCGCCGGGCTACTTCCCATCCACCGAAAACGCCAATAATACATTGCCAGGCATTCCGCCGAACTGGTTGTAGCCTGAGTTGATGAATACGAGGCCGCCTGCCACAGCTGCTCCAGTCGCATCGATAGATCCGCCGCGCGCCGGTTTTCCGTTGACGGTCGGGAACTCACGGGCCGTATCGTAGTCCCAGATTACGCTGCCGTCCGTGCCGGAATAAGCGCGCATGTGGCCGTCGAGGGCGCCTGAAAACAACACTCCAGGGATGGCGGTAACGGCCGCGGATTGCGCGGGCGAGCAGATGGCCTGCGTGACAGGGCACGCCGCTCGCCTGGCGCTCCAGACGCTTTTGCCGGACCTCAAGTCGATGGCATGCAGCCCGCCGCCTCTTTTCGGATCGAGCGCGATGCGGTGTCCTTCCGGTGCCGCGGTGTCGGCAACGCTGTGAACCACGACATCCGATATCGCGACATAAATGCGCTGGTTGTCAGCCGCCGACCCCCATTGGCTCCCGCCCAGCAGGCCACCAGCACCTGCGCGGGTTTGCCAAAGAATCCTGCCTTCTGCGTCAGGATCGAGCGCATGCACGATGCCGGACTTCTGCGCGATGACCAGCGCGCGGTTGCCGCCGCCAAGCTGCACCAGAACAGGAGGCTGTCCGAAATCGAAGTCGGGACCGTCCTTGTCGGGACAGTTTGCGCGCGCCCGGCTGTTGCAGCCACTGTTATAGGCGTCACCCTGCGTCAGCTGTCGCGACCATAACAGTTTCCCCGTCTTCAGATCGAAGGCGAGCACGGCGTCGCTGGTTTCGGTGACCGGGTTCGAGTAGTTGTCCCCGGTGGCGACATAGAGCGCCCCCCGCTGTTCGTCGATGGTGGGTGTGGACCAGATCGCGGCGCCGGACGGGCCCTGCCGCCTGCCCGTCCCCGTCGGCTTCGCCGGTTCCGTAATCGTAAAACTTTGCCAGATGGTGCGACCGGTCGCGGCGTCGAGCGCGACAACGCTGCCCCGGAACGAACAACATGCCGTGCCGGGGTCCGCTGCAAGCGACTCTTCGATGGAGGAAAAACCCTGATAGATGACGCCTTTGTAGAACTGCGGGGTGGCCGTGGAAGACGCGAGCAGATGTTCCACGGGCCGCGTCTTCCATAACAACTCGCCCGTCGCCGCATGCAGGGCATACATCACCGCGCTGCGGTCTCCGAAGAAGATCGCCGGAACACCATTGGCGTCCCCGACCGTGACGCCTGACCGTATACCCGCCGTCGCCCTATAGGCCCAATGGACGCACCCGCTGGCCGCGTCGATGGCGTACACATCGCCAGCGAGCGTGCCGACAAATACATGGTTGCCGGCTACCGCGGGCTGGCCGCGCGCCATCGTCACCGCCCCGAGGTTGAACGCCCATTTGAGCTTAAGTCTCGGCACGTCGGCTGCCGCAAGCCCCGCTGCCTGCGCATCCTGGTAGCGCGTATTGGTGACACGCGGGCTCCAGCCGCCCCACGCGATCGCACCGGCACTGCTGTCGAAGATCGCGGTGAGGGGCGCGTTCCCTGCGCAGCTCTTTTCAAAGGCAGGCTTGGCGGGCGGGTCGCCGGCTGGTGCAATGTAGACGAGAAGGGATAACAGCTCCTGAGTCGACAAGCCGCTTACCTGCGATTTCATCGCGCCATTCGTCAGAGCCGCGTAGATCGCTCCGCCTGTCATCTGCCTGATGGCGCCGATGGAGGGAGCGCGTCCGGCGGGCGAATCGTGACACGACGCGCAGCGCGCCTTGTACAGCGCCGCTCCATCCTGTGCTTCCGCAAGCCCGGTCATCAGCAGAATCAACAGACACGCGTATCGCATTGCGAGACATGCAAAAAACGCCGGCGACATCGTCGCCGGCGTTTCAGGTATTAGCGGGTAAGACCGCTGTTCAGAAAGTAAACCGGCCAACGATCTGACCGCTGCGCGGCTGGGATCCGGCGCCGTTCAGAGTTGAGATACTGCCAAAGCCGGTATTGTTGATGATCTGGCCGCCATAGTTGGTTGTCGAGATCGGAAGAACGGGATTCGCCACCGATGGCATCGACAGGAACAGGCGGTTGAAGACGTTGAAGAACTCCCCCCGGATCGAGAAGACGTACTTGCCTTCATGACCCACGCGGAAGTTCCTGGCTAAGCTTAACGATTCCGCCGGCTGACGCTGCCAGCGGAAGTTGTTGTAGAACGGCGCGCTGGTGGTCCACTGTCCCCCGGGGCATCGGTAAAGGCGCCCAGGTTAAGCACCGATGTGGTCTGCGGGTTAAAGCAGCCGCAGTTGGGGTTCGGAATATTAAAGAACGGCTGTCCGGTCAGGTCAAAGTAGTTGTTACCAAAGGAGCCTCCCCCACCCCGGGCAAGTTGTGTGGTGAGGCCGTTATTGGATGCGGGGAGCCCGATCAGAGCGCCGCTTTGGTAACGCAGCACTCCGCCGAGCTGCCAGTCACGCGCCACCTGCGACAGGACTTTCATGCCGAACCCGGTGGCGGCGAACCTCGGCGTCGTATAGCTGAACGTAATCGTCATCGCCAAAGGTCTGACGTACTGGTTCAGCTGTTTGTTGTCCGCGTAATTGAACAGGTCGACGGTCTGGGACTGATTCGTCAGGAAAAAGGTGCTGTCGGAAGCAGACCCGTTGACGAGACCCTTGGCCCATGTGAAATTGCCGGCAGCCTGGAGGCCGTGCGAGTAGCGCTTGGTGACCTTGACCTGCATGGAGTCGTACCAGGTTTTGCCCAAAGGCGGTCCAATCCAGGCATTGACTGAAGTCCACTGCGGCACATCGCGTAACGCTTGGTAGAGCGGCTGGTTTGCGGAGAATCCAGGGTAAACGGACGGCACGGTGAGCGTGCC
Source organism: Terriglobia bacterium (assembly GCA_963709215.1). Lineage (GTDB taxonomy): Bacteria > Acidobacteriota > Terriglobia > Bryobacterales > Bryobacteraceae > BOG-234. Next base: position 1,140,069 of record CAVPVO010000003.1, read on the forward strand.
GTTCACGGGAACCAGCTGGAATTGCGGGAAGCGCGCCTGAACGGCAGGATTACTGATCGAGTCGGTGAGCAGCGCCCGGTCGCTCGCGCTGTTGAAGTTGAGTCCATACTCAGACATAAGACCCTGCGGCGTCAGCGCGTTTGAGTTGACTGTACCCATATACGGAGCCGGGAAATAGGCCCCGCGGTTACCCACATAGGCGACTTCCGCAACCAGGTTCTTCATCACTTCGCGTTGTACGCCGATGCTCCAGGTGACGATGCGCCCCGGACGATTGTGCGGGTCGAAGAAAATGGATGGCGAACTCGGAGCCGCGATGCCGTTGTTATAGAACGGATATTTGTTCTGATTCAGGTTAGGCCAAACTACCGGCGGGTTGCCGAAAGGGTTACCGGGAGCGAAGGGGTTGCCACCCTGGAGACCGTTTTGCGCGGGGTTGGCGGAGTTCTGCAGCGGGCTGACTCCATAAGAGTTCGGGTTGAAGACGTAGTAGTCCGCCGCGCTGTACAGGACGCCGTTAGGCGCTTCGGCTACGTCATACTGGATACCGCCGCCGCCGCGGATAACGGTCTTGGAATCGATCTCGTAAGCAGCTCCCAGGCGGGGCCCGAACGCATAGGGGTAATTATGCGAAAACTGACAGTTACAGCTGGCGTTGTAGAGAACGGCGCCATCCCGGCCAAGGACGGGGTCGTAGGTGCCGAAAGACGCGTCCTGGGTGCGTCCGTACTGCTCCTTCATAAACGTCTGGTAGTCGTAACGCAAGCCGTAATCCACGGTCAGTCTGCGGGTTGCCTTCCAGCTGTCCTGGACAAAAAGACCGAAGGAATGGTAGCCGAGCCGCGCGTCCGTGGGCGCGTTGAGCTGCAGTACGTCGGGCAGGCCCAGCAGGAAGCTGGCGTAGCTGAAACCTGTCGGGTTCGCCGAACTGAGGATCTGTGAGTTCTGCCAGGGATCGCTGGTTTCGGCGGCGTTGAAAGTAAAGTTTCCGTTCGCGCGCCAGCTGCTCGGAGTCGGGTAGCCCTCCCCCGTATAATCGCCCCCGGCTTTATAGGTGTGGTTGCCGCGGACCCAGGTCAGGCTGGTGTTGGCCGTCGGCTTCTCTTCATACGCAACGGCGCTGAAGGTGGCGCCTATCGAACCGGCGTTATAACCGCCCTGCAGACGCACTCACGAGGCCGCTGAGATCGGGGAAAACGTTGTTGGCCGGGTAGCCGGTCAGCCCCAGAGTGCTCTGCGAGAAGGGCGGAGCAAGGTGCGGCTCGGAGGTTTCGAAATAACCAATGCCGATATGGAGCAACAGGGTCGGCCGGATGGTCTGATCGTAGTTCAGGCGGGTAGTGTGGTTGTACTGGTCGGTATCGGCGCCGCCGAGGTACAGAGGCGTGATGCCGCCGTTAACGTTGGGCGAGAATGTCTTCAGCTGCGAGTAGTAGCCCGAAAGCTTGATCGTGGAGCTGACGTTCTGGTCCATCTTAACGGAGAAGTTCGTGGTGTGCTGAAAGCTCGTATAGGAAGGCACGATAAGGTTGTTGATGTCGCCAGGCTGGTTCGGCGCGGGCAACAGCGCCTGGATCTTGAGCGCCACGGGGTCCATCAGGCTCATCGGAATTGTGTTGTTGGGGAAAGGCGTACGAACCTGTTGCCCGCCCGAAGTATAGGTGGTGTAAGGGTTGAAGATCATGCCCTGCACCAACGTCGTTCCAGCCGGATCGACTGCATTGTTCTGCGTGCCGGCCAGGTGCACAGCCGGGTAGGGTACGCAGGTGCCACCCGCGCCGCCGACAGCGCCACCAACGTATGACTGGCAGAGGGCCGTGCTGAAGTTACCCTGCTCGTAAGCCGCGGTCGGAGTGTCGATCTGGGTGGACGAGTTCAGGTTGTTCTGACGAAATTGTTCGAAGTTGAAAAAGAAAAACGTTTTGTCACGGCCGTTATACAGTTTGGGAATCCGAACCGGGCCGCCCAGAGTGAAGCCATAGTCGTTGCGGCGCAGACGATTGCGGACGTGCTGACCGTCTTTCAGGGAGTTCGTCAAACCGGCGTTTGTGAAGGGCAGGCCCGCGTAAAGGGCTTCGTTTACAAAGTAGTCGTAGGCGCTGCCATGCAATTTGTTGGTGCCGGACTTCATCGTGTAGTTGAAGTAGCCGCCGGCAGCCTGTCCGTATTCCGCGGCGAAGTTGCTGGTCTGGATAGCGACTTCCTGAATGGCATCGACGCTGCCCTGGCTGTTCTGCTGCTCAATTTTCCAGATGTTGCTGGTGGAGTCCTGGCCTTCGATGCGGATGTTTTCGCTGTTAGCGGGAAGTCCGTTGACGACAACCTCATCGCCGGTGAATATATCCCTCGAATACGCGGTACCGGGGAGGAGGAGAATCTCCTGCAGAGGATCGCGAATGTTGCCAAATGCGCCTGCTGCGTTTGTTGTCAGAAGGGGCAGGTCGGTTACTTCGTTAGTGGAGAGGGAGTGGCTGATTTCGCCGCTCTCCGTCTTCAGCAGCGGCGCCTCCTCTGTTACCGTGATTGTGTCATTCACCGCGCCGACTTCAAGGGTCACGTCGAGACGAGTATCGGAAGCCGTCTGGACAATCACGTTCGAGCGAATCGATTTCTTGAAGCCCGCCGCGGTAATCGTGACCTGATACGTGCCGGCCGGGACCGGGACCACATAGTTTCCGGTGGATGAAGTACCCGTGTGAAACAGCGCGCCTGTTGCGGTATTCCTGACGTCGAGCGTGACATTGGGAGCAACTGCGCCCGAGGAGTCTGACACGGTTCCGGTAATGGACCCGTCCCCGCCCTGGCCAAACGCCAAAACTGCAAACACGACCAAGCATGCAAAAGCCGTGAGACTACGCATTGCGAGTCTCAGGCGAAATAAATCTCTTGATATATTCTTAATAATAATCACCCCTTGGAACTCCTTCCCCGACGCTATTAATGGAAAAACCAGCGCTTTTCCAGATTGTCAGCCATTGCATATTAAATAGCCGTGCGAGTCAACAGTCAGGCGTTGATACTTCGAATCAATGTGGTTGATTGGGTTGTGGCGCCCTCGGTGGTCAGCGGTGCGCAGATTCTGTAAACTCAATGTCTCAGGGCCGCGCAGTGTAGCTCGAACATCATTCCCCGTGGCATTCAGATCAGTTTTGAAATTGCCTGTTTATCCAAAATTTACGCGAATTATTCTCCCGCTGGCGGCCTGCGTGGTCGCGCTGGGTGGCGGTGGAGCGTGGTCCATGTGGCAGCCTGCCGGCCGCGCCACTGCCCGTCGCACGGGCCTTTACGCCGCTCCGGCGGTGTGCGCGCAGTGCCACTCCGCCATCGCCGCTGCATATCGGAAGACCGGGATGGGACGAGCGTTCCGGAAGCTCGCGCAGAGCGATCTCGGCGCCTCCGAATCCATCCCCAGCGTGGCGAAGCCCTTCTATCATGCGGCTTCGGAGAGTTTCTTCAGCATGATTTTCCGCGACGGCGCCTGGTTTCAGCGCCGCTGGCAGAAGGGCTTCGACGGCAGGGAAACCAATGTCGACGAGAAACGCGTGGATTATGTGTTGGGTTCCGGCAACCACTCGCGAACGCTGCTGCACCTCACGGAACGGAACACCCTGCAGCAACTGCCGCTCGGATGGTACGCGGAGAAGGGCGGCTTCTGGGGGATGAATCCCGGTTACGATCGTCCCGACTACGTGGGCTCGGTGCGTCCGATCTATTACGAGTGCATGTTTTGCCACAACGGATATCCGCGTATTCCCGAGGGTGCGCATCGGGACTCTGCCCAGGCAACGTACCTGCAACCGCTGCCGGAAGGAATCGACTGCCAGCGGTGCCACGGGCCGGGACAAGACCACGTCGACAAAGCCTCGCACGGTGCTTCCGCGCAAGTCGTGCGCGCAGCAATTGTCAACCCGGCGCGACTGGATCCGGATCGCGAGATGGAGGTTTGCCTGCAGTGCCATCTGGAAACGTCGAATCAAAAGCTGCCTGATGCGATCGTCCGTTCCGGTCGTGCTCCGTTCTCATACAGGCCAGGACAGCCGCTGGCAGACTTCGAAGTGATTTTCGATCGTGCGCCGGGCCGGAACACCAGCTTTGAAATCGCGCAGGCGGCGGGCTACCGGTTTCGGAAGTCGCAGTGCTTTCTGCAGAGTGGTGGCTTGAATGGCGAAAGCAAGCTTCGCTGCACCAGTTGCCACAATCCGCATGACATTCCGCGGGGGGAAGAGGCCGCTTCCCGCTATAACCAGGTTTGTCTTGGATGCCATCAGTCGGTTACGGGCTTGTCAGCCAGCAACGTGTCATTGCATAAAGCAGACGCCAACTGCGTGAGCTGCCACATGCCGAAGCGGCGAACTGACGACGCAGTACATGTCGTGATGACAGATCATTTCATTGCGCGCCGCCCGCCCGACGGGGATCTGCTGGCCGAAAAGCCTGAACGCGCCGAAACTCCTGGCTCTTCTTATCGGGGAGAAGTAGTCCCTTACTACCCCGCCAAACTCGCTTCGACCGCGGAGAACGACTTGATCGTCGCGATCGCGCAAGTGCGTGAACAGAGCAATCTGGACGCAGGGTTGCCGCGGCTGAAGAATGCAATTGAACAATATCGTCCGGCGAGCCCCGGCTATTATGCGGAGCTGGGGCAAGGCTATAAGGCCGCGGGCAACCCTGCGGCGGCGATTCCGTATTTCGAAGAGGCGGTCCGCCGCGATCCGTCATCCGCCTCCAGGCTGATCGAGCTCGCGGATGCATTCGCGGATTCCGGGCAGTGGAACAAGGCAGAGGTTCAGCTGCGGCGTGCGGCCACTCTGGCAGCGGACGATCCACGTGCCTGGGGACGACTGGGCTGGGCACTTTGGCAACAGGATAAGGCGACGGAAGCCCGGGTTGCGCTCGAGAAGGCGGTAGCGCTCGATCCGGAAATTCCCGAGCTGCACAACAATCTGGGGCTGCTGCTCTGGGGCACCGGCGACCGGTTGGGCGGAGAGAGGGAGTTCCGCGAGTCGCTGCGGATTCAGCCGGGCGTTGCGGAATGGCGGTTGAACCTCGGGCGGGCTCTGGCCACCGTTGGGAGGGTGTCTGAAGCCCGCTATCAAATGGATCAAAGTGTGAAGCTGAAGCCGGATTACACCGAAGCGCGTTTCGACTATGCGAGGCTGCTGGGGGACTTGAATCTGCCGCGCGAAGCTGAGGCGCAGGCGCGGGCGGTCATCGACGCCGAACCGAACGGCCCGCTGGGGCATGAGTTGTTAGGGAGCCTGCTGGCGGACGCCGGGGACATGGCGGGAGCGCTGCCGGAACTGCGGACGGCAATTCGGCTGCGACCCGATTTCTGGCGCGCACAGTTCGAACTGGGCGCTGTGCTGGCCCGCCAGGGCGATTCCACGGGCGCGGTGGAGCATTTGAAAATCGCGGCGCAGGGCACCGATGCACAGGCGAGCGCCGCGGCCAGACAGTTGCTGCAGCAGCTGGGTCAGTAGGCGGGGCAGGAAATCTACCGGGCAGAGGAGGGTGTCGGCCCCAGCGCCCCGCACGCGTTCCGGTCGCCCAGATCGCATCCCTGGCGGAAACGCGCCAGGGCAAGGGATTCATTCTGCGGCGTCTCGATCCCCTGCCGATGCATGATGCCGACGTTGAAGCACCCCGGCCCATAACCTGCATCGCAGGCATTTTCGAGAATCTGCCTGGCTTTCAGGATGTTCCTGGGAACGCCTTCCCCGAAAAGATAACTTTCCCCGAGTTGTCCGCAGCCGCGCGTAAATCCGGCCGTACAGCTTTGCTGGAAGAGGTTTGCCGAATACTCGAGGTTACGGCTGACCCCCTGGCCCCCGTAATAGAGCGATCCGAGCATAAAACAGCTGGCTCCGTCTCCACGGCTGCAGGGTTGCAGCAATACATCGTCTCCGTCGGTTTTCACCAGATTGACAACACTGGTGCAGGCGCTTTCGAAGCCGAGATCGCAGGCGCGCTTTAAACTCCGCCCCGCTCCGATGGGATCTCGGGGAAGTCCCTTGCCGCCACTCAGCAGCGTTCCCAGATTGAAGCAACCGCTGGCGAGGTTGCGTTGACACTGTACGTCGAGAGTCTGGGCCAGCACCCGGCAGCCTCTCGTGCGCCCCGCGTCGCAGGCTCTTTCCCAGACGGCTGGGTCGCTGCCCGGGTGTTTTCCGCCGAGAAAGCCCGTGAAAAACATCAACCCGAAAAGAGCCACCCAGATCCCCATAAATCCAAAATTCGCCTGTCGCGGAGTCCATGCCGAAAGCGCCTGCAGCGGCCGGAAATTTTCCGCCCACCTCTGCCGTGCTAACCACGCGCTGAGAGCAATGCTGGCCCGGTCCAGAGCCCGTACCGTCAGATTCAGCGCCGGCACGCACAGCAGCTTGTCATAAAACGTCGGCGCTCCCATGTTGTCCAGCAAGCCGTACAAAACGAATACACCGGCGCCATAGGCCGCGCCGAAGATCGCCTTTCCGAAGTTTTTGCGGGGAGAAGTGGCCGGATCCGTCACGAGGAGATGCAGGCCCAGAAAAACGGCCGGATGAATATTGAAATCGATGAACTGGTACATGCCGGTGGAACCGGTGTAGACGACGTTGAGCGCGAAAAGCATGGCCGCCGCCGACAACGTGACCAGAGTCACCGAGAACAGGGCCTGCACCACAAGCCCGAGCAGGAAAATTTCGAGATAGATATTCGGCGGATTATTGAAAGTCGTCGAAATCTGCGTGCCCCACGTGATCGGCGTAGTGCGCGTTGCGAGCAGGACAACAGATGTCAGGAACAGGGCAAAAGCAGAGGGATTGAAGACGTGAGTGAGATGCCCGTCGCGTTTCCATCTCACGAATTCCTTGCCGAGCACGATAATCGCGACCATGGCGAACTGCAGGTAGAACCAGTCGTCGCGAAACCAAAGGAACAGATTCATGCTCAGGATGATCGGAATCGGACCAAAGCCGAGAATCCAGTTGTCTCGCCGCCACCAGCAGACCAGCATGTCCAGAACGTATAAGAAGAGCACCTGGGCGGCGATCAGCGGGAGTTCGTGGTAAACCTCCCGCCAATACCAGCCCCAGTAGGCATACACACAGGAATGCATGATCATCTGCACCCAGTGCACCCGCCGGGGAACGAATTCGTAAGTCAGGGTTCGCCCGGTCCGGACCACGCTACGCCAAAGAGCGCAGATCCCCGCCGACAGAACGCCCGCGACCACCAGGAACGAAGCCGTCAAATTGGTATTTGCGTTAACGCGCGGGATCAGCGTAAAACCGGCGAAAATCATCGTAAGGAGCGCAGGGAGCCACAGGGGTGGGAACCGGCGCTTGATCTCGCGCGCGGCGGCCCGTTTTGAGCTGGCACTGTGTGGGGCTCCCCTGCCCTTTGCCGTTGACTTCATGCGCCTCAGGATATCGAAAAAAAGGTGTCGCTGGAGGAGAAATGAGCGAACTGACTTACAAGGCGGACGAACAGGTCACGACCGCGGGCCTTGCCCTGCTCGTCGCAACGATATATCTTATTGTTGCAGTTGCAGACGGAGGAGTACGGAGGAGTAGCGATGGATTCCCCGAGAAGGGCGAGTGCGAAACGCGCGAAGTACATAAGGTGGTGTCTGCCGCTGATGTTTGGGTGCCCGTTGGTGCAACCCAGTGCTCTTCTGCAAGCCGCTTCCAACATCGCCGTCGTGGCTGACGCCGCCAAGGCCGACGATCTGCCTGCGGTGCGCAAGCTGATCAAGGAGCACGCGGATGTGAATGCGGCCGCCAACGACGGCTCCACCGCGCTCTTGTGGGCGGCCTTTCACTCGGACGTGGAGATGACGAAGGCGCTGCTCGCGGCGGGAGCCGCGGTTGATGCCGCGAACCATTACGGCGTAACCCCTCTTCTCCAGGCCAGCCGCAACGGCGACGTCGAGGTGATGCGAGGCGTTGCTCGATGCCGGAGCGGAGCCGACGCGTTGGCACGCCGAGGGCGAGACACCGCTGATGGCTGCGTCGCGCACCGGCAAGGTGGACGCGGTCAAACTGCTGCTTTCTCGTGGCTCGTTCGTCAACGCCGCGGATCCGTTTCAGGAAGAGACCGCGTTAATGTGGGCGTCGGCCGAAGGTCATCTGGAGGTGGTGAAGACGCTGCTGGCCGCCGGCGCGGATCCGAACCTCAAGGCGCACGTCTCACTGATCACGGAGCGCAAAAACGCGGACCATCCTTCGGGCGGCTTTACGGCGCTGATGTTCGCCGTTCGTAACGGACACGAAGATGTTGCCAAGGCGCTGATCGCCGGCGGCGCCGATCTGAAGCTGACCAACGCCGATGGCGCGACCGCGACCGTCATCGCCATCGTCAACGACCGGTTCGATCTGGCCAAAGAGTTGCTCGACCTCGGCGCCGACCCTAACGACGGATCCTTGTACTTCGCCGTCGACATGCACGACGCCACCATCGACATGCGCGCGCACGACGGCTCCCGGCTGCAACCCAGCCATCCCAATAAGATGACAGCCTGAGGTCTGGTGAAGTCGCTGCTCGACCTGAACGCGGACGTCAACAAGCCGTTTGTCGGCGCGTTGCACTCGACGACGCTGTGCTGCGGCGCGTCGATCAACAGCTCGCCGTTTTACCGCGCGGCCGACGGCGGCCGACGTCGAGGTGCTGAAGCTGATGCTGGCCCACGGCGCCGAAGATCGAGTGGAGCCCGAGCGAGGTCAAGCCTAAAGACGGCAAAGCCGTCCCGGCCGCCCGAATCCCAACGTCGGCAAGACGCCCTTGATGGCCGCCATAAAAGGTGGCCAGGGCGCGCCGATCGCCGGGGGGCCCGGTTTCACCCGCATTGGTCCGCCGGTCTTCCGCGAGCCCGGCAGCCGCGATCCGCTCGAGGCTCTCAAGTTGCTCCTGGCGGCCGGGGCCGATCCTAACGCTAAGGCGGCCGACGGCTCTACACCGCTCCACCAGGCCGTGCAAGAGGAGCACGTCGCGATGATTCGTGCGCTTGCCGCCGCTGGTGCAAAGCTGGACGCCGTCAACAAGGATAATCTGACACCCCTGCTGCTGGCCGAAAAGCCCAAAACTCCGAACCCCGCCGACATGGGAGATCTGGACGTGTATAAGCCGAAGCGCGATTCGAAAGAGGAGGTCATCGCGGCCCTGCGGGAGTTGATGCACCTTGGTCCCAACGATCCGGCGCCGCAGCCTCCGCCGTTGCCGCGCCGACAAGGACAAGAAAGCCACCGACGAAAGGACAAGAAAGACGGACCCAAAGCAGCGGCGGTGACTCCGCGAAATGACGATCCCGAAGAGCATGGCAAGGAAAATCGTAATCGCGGCGGCGTTGGTATGCTTCGGCATCGCCGAGCTGCTGGTCGCGCAAACCGGGATCGCCAGCGACTCGACCGCAGCTGCCGCACACGCACCACGCCGAATGCGGCCAAGTACCGGCGCCTTCGTCGATAAGTACTGCGTCGCGTGTCACAACCAGCGCACGGCTTTTCCGGCGGATGGGCCGGTAAGGCTCGATCGCGGCCTTCGACGATCTTTTAGGCCATGCGGAGACCTGGGAGAGAGTCCTTCGGAAGCTGAGCGTGCGCGCGATGCCGCCTCAAGGCTCGCCCCGTCCGTCCGAAGCCGAGTACGCGAGCTTTACGGGCTGGCTGGCTGCGTCGCTCGATCGCGCCTGGGAAGGCCGGAGCACGCCCGGCCGCTACGTCGTGCATCGTCTGAATCGCGCCGAATACGCCAACGCAGTCCGCGACCTGCTGGCGGTCGAGATTGACGTGTCCGATCTGCTGCCGACCGACGGCGCGGAGTTCGGGTTCGACAACATCGCGACGGCGCTCAAAACGTCGCCGCTGCTGCTTGAGGGATACGTGAACGCGGCGCAGCGCGTCAGCGCGATGGCCGTCGGCGATCCGCAAGTGAGGCCCGGGACCACCGAGCATTCGATCAGCCGCGAATTCAGCCAGAACGGCTACATCGACGGCCTGCCGCTCGGAACAGTCGGCGGCACGGTCGTCCGTCACGTTTTTCCGGCTGACGCCGAGTACAAACTGTCGGGCCGGCTCGTCCGGGGCGTTCAGGAAGGCTATGCCGGCGTCGAAGGGAATGACGTGCCGTACACGTTCGTCATCACCGTGGATGGCACCGAAGTGTATTCGGCTCCGATTGGCGGTCCCAAGGATACCGAGATGCAGGGCGCCGATTTGGCCGCGGCGCAGCCAATTATCGACAAGAGGATGACCGGACGCGTGCGCGTCACTGCCGGTCCCCACGATGTCGGCTTTACGTGGAAAGAGCGGCCGGTCCAGTTGCAGGACGTCTGGGAGCCGTCGAAGCGCGACAGCCAGGAAATGCACATGGTCGCCGGCATGCCGAAGCTGCGGACAGTGTCCGATCGATGGCCCCTACAATGTGTTCGGCCTTAGCGAAGGTCTGAGCCGGCAACGGCTTTTTGTGTGCCATCCCGCGTCGAGTCCGAACGAGACCTCTGCCAGTAATGCGAGTGATAGTAATGCTGCGGGCTGCGCCAACCGCATCCTCACAAATCTCGCGCGCCGGGCTTACCGGCGTCCTGTCACTCCGGCGGACGTCGAAGCGCCGATGTCGTTTTACAAACGGTCAACGGCAGAGCGGCGGCAGTTTCGACGATGGGATTCGCGCCGGCGTCGCGCGCGTTCTTTCGAGCCCGTACTTTTTGTATCGAATCGAGAAAGATCCGGCTGGCGTTCCGCGCCGGCGTCGCGCATCCGGTCAGCGACGTCGAACTGGCCTCGCGCCTGTCCTTCTTCCTGTGGAGCAGCATCCCGGATGAAAAGCTACTGGACCTGGCGGCTGCCGGGCGGCTGCGGGAACCGAGCGTGCTGGCCGCGCAGGCGCAACGCATGCTCGAGGACGAGCGCGCCGACGCGCTGGTCGAAAATTTCACGGGCCAATGGCTGCAGCTGCGCAATCTGGAAGCGAAGGTCGTTCCGGACCTGCTGATGTTCCCGGACTTCGACGACAACATCCGCAAAGGATTCCGCAAGGAAACCGAGCAGTTCTTCGGGTACATTTTGCGCGAAAACCGCAGCGCTCTTGAGCTCCTGAGCGCGGACTACACTTTCGTCGACGAGCGGCTCGCGAAGCACTACGGCATCCCGGGCGTCTACGGCCCGCGCTTCCGCAAGGTGAAGATCACCGATCCCAATCGCCGCGGTCTGCTGGGGCAGGGGAGCATCCTGTCGATGACTTCCGTCGCGACCAGAACCTCACCGGTGTTCCGCGGCAAGTACGTGCTGAGCACCTTCCTCAACACACCGCCGAGTCCTCCGCCGCCGAATGTTCCCACGCTTGAGGAAAGCAACAAAGGGCGTGGCAGCGCTTCCAAAGACAGTTCGCGAGCAGCTGGAACTGCATCGGAAGAACCCGGCCTGTGCGTCCTGCCATCGCGTGATCGATCCGGTGGGGTTTGCGCTCGAGAACTTCGATTCCGTGGGGAATTGGCGCGATACGGGCCCCGATGGCGCGCCACTCGATGTGGCGGGTACGCTCGCGGATGGCACGAAGGTCAACGGCCCGGCGGCGCTGCGGGAGGCCATCCTGAGCCGGCCCGACGCTTTCGTGACCGTCGTCGCCGAACGAATGCTGACTTACGCGCTGGGCCGCGGGCTGGAGCCCTGACGACATGCCGGTGGTTCGCCGGATCGTGAAGAAGGCCGCGCAGAACGATTACCGGCTCTCCTCCGTTGTCATGGGAATTGTCGAGAGCGCGCCTTTCCAGATGCGCACCAAGTTGGAACCGGCTGAATCGGCCGCCGGGCCGGCGGAGCACGGCTACTCGTTGCACGATCGAAAAATAATGTAGGATCACAGAAGGAGCAGCAGCCATGATCATCACGAAGAAGCACCTTTCGCGCCGCACGTTCATGCGTGGTACCCTGGGCGCCACGGTCGCACTGCCATTCCTGGACGCGATGGTGCCGGCGCTCTCCGCGGCGCCCACCTCGCCGTTCCGTTTCGGCGCGGTCTACTTTCCGTGTGGGGTGTGGCCCGACACCTGGCATCCTGAAAAAGAAGGGAGCGACTTCGAGTTCAAGCCGGTGATGCAGCCGCTCGAGCCGTTCCGCAATCAACTCGTTACTGTCAGCAAGATGAAGGCGCCCTGGGGATCGTCGGTCCATCTCGGAGCCAGCTCGGCGTTCCTCAATGGTCTTGGGCCGGCCAACAGCCGCTCCGACGGAAAATCGGACGCTTTCGGAAAAATCCAGTCGAAGAAGACCATCGACCAGTACATTGCGGATCAAGTGGCGGGCGATACGCCGCTGCGGTCCATCGAAGTGGGCACCGAGGACATGGGTACCGCGGTGGGAGCCTGCGACGGTTTCGCCTGCACGTTCTTCAATACTCTCGCGTGGCGCGACGATTCGAGCCCGCTGCCGGTGGGAATCAATCCGCGCGTCACCTTCGAGCGGATGTTCGGCGAGACGGATTCGAAGGAGCGGCGCTTTGCCCGCCTCAAGGAGAAGGAGAGCCTGCTCGACTCGGTGACCGAGGAAACCTCGAAACTGAAGCGCTCGCTGGGTGCGCCCGATCGCGCCATCCTCGACGAGTATCTCGGCAACATTCGTGATGTGGAAAAGCAGCTCGACCGCATGGAAAGCCGTCTCGGCACCATCACCGGCAATCCGGAAGCGCCGGTGGGCTTGCCGGAAGCGTTCGACGATCACATGACCATTACCTACAACCTGATGCACCTGGCGTATCAGGGTGACATCAGCCGCGTCTTTACGTTCATGACCGGTCATGAAGCCAGCGACCGCGCATATCCGCACATCGGTATTCCCGAGCAGCACCACACCATCTCGCATCATGGCAACGATCCGGAGAAGCTCGCGAAGTACGCCAAGATCGCCACCTACCAGATCGTGAAGTTCGCCGAGTTCCTCGACAAGCTGAAGGCGACGAAAGAAGGCGACGGAACACTGCTGGATCACTGCGGTGCTGTATTGGGGCAGCGGCATGAGCAACGGCAACGCGCACGATCGGAACAATCCACCCGCCGTGATGGTGGGCGGCGGCAACGGCCGGCTCAAAGGCAACCGGCACATCGTAGCGAAGGATATGCCGACCTCGAACCTGCTGCTGGCTCTGGCGCACGTGGGCGGCGCGGAGATCGACAGTCTCCCGGCAAGTACGGGCAGAATCGATCTCTAAGCAGCCCCCGTCAGGGACATTTCTCGGCGACGCGCTTCACCCCGGTCACGTTTATGCCGTCCGCGCCGCCAGCGCCGATCAGTATCCCGCTGACCGCAACGCGCGATCCGGCCAGCTCATCGAGGCGGGTCAGCACGAACTTGAGCGGAATCGTCCGGGTGCCCAAGGGCCTCGATGCGTCGTCTACGCCCGGTACACTGCGTTCCGCCCGCTCGGGCGTTGTCGCGCTCGTCACCACCCAGTCCGCTCCGCTCTTGGCCGGGTCCGCTCCGCTCCGGGCCAGACAGCCGACCACGCGAGCGAGTGCGTTGGCCGGCAGTTCCCGAAGTCCGTCCTTCGGGACAATCTGCACATCGGCAACGGTAGTGCGACTAAGCTCGGTGGTTCCCGCGGGAAAGCCGTTGGATTTCAGAATCAGCGCGACGATATCGTTGTAGGTGGGCTCGCTCAGTGAGCCCGGGGTGCCGTTCGGCATATAGGTGCTGACGAATTCTACCAGTTCGCCCACGGTTTCCTGCGCGAAACTCTTCCAGAATGGATCGCCCGCGAGCGGCGCCTTGCCTTCGGGCGTGAGCGCATGACAGCCCGCGCAGCTTTGGCCGAAGGCCGATATGCCGCGGGCGGCCTGAGCCTCCGTATAGACACCGTCCCATATGGTCCGGCGAGGTGTGCTGGTTTGAGCCGTAACGAGACTGGCCGCGGCTAATGTCAGGAACAAGAGACAGGACAGGGGTAAGACCGCCGCGGACGGATACAGCCCGCCGCTCCTCGACCGCTGCCCTGGTCGCACAGACACTTTCTGCATCTCGTGATCGTGTCAGCTAACTCGGAGCCATGTCAACCCTCTGCGGACTGGGAGGGCGGCAAGGTTCTGACGTCCTGCAGGCCCCGGCACCTCGTCGCGTTCAGCCTTCCTGCCATGGCGCCGGATCTTACGGATTTTCCGCTTCCCGGCGCGCGGCAGCCTGCGTAGTAACCATAGATGCCGGGGGAAGCCGCGCCGCGTGCCAACCGCCGCCGAGCGCCTGCACTGGTTCGACCGCCGCTGTCATCTCGCTCACCCGCAGAGTCACGTCGGTCAACTCATTGCAGAAAAGGATAGCCACGCGAATCGCAGAACCCGGCTCAGTTGCGCCGAACCTGCCGCCCTCTCGATCACGTCATAGCCGTGGCGCCGGATTACATTGCGCCAGAGTTCTTCGTCTATCGAGAGAGCTGCCAGCAATATCCGCGGGTGGCCCGGGACAGCGCACAGCTGATCGAATGCCCAACCCCATTCCGTGCCCGGCAGATCGCAGTCGTAGATTACAATTGCCGGCGATTTCGATTTGCATAACTCAATTGCTCTGGTTAATGTGCGGGCCCAATCGGCGCGCCAGCGCGCTGCCGCGGCCGCATTCAGGACACGGGCATAAAAACCCAGATCAGCCGTGACCGCGAGCACACGGGGTCGGGGACTTTCAGCCGCGATTTCTGAAACGTCACGACCGGGCATATGGCGCCGAAAAAAAGCCCCCCTGTTGAACATAACCTGACAGGTTCGTGTCAGGAATGGGCCAGGGCTCTGTGGTGTCTTAAAAAACCCGATGCGAAACATCATTCCCGCGGGCGCATTAAATGGTAGACGATGGAATAGTGCGGCAGATGAAACCATCGGTGCTTTTCCCTGTGCTGTTCTTTCTTGGGCTGGCAAGCGCGCCTGCGGAGATCAATGTCTACGGCAAGGTTGCCGTGGCTGACGGCGGGCAACTTCCGGACCGGGTAGCCATCGAGCAGGATTGCAGTGGCGCCCGGCGAACCGCTGCTTATACCGACCGAAAGGGCCAGTTCAATTTTCGATGGAGCTTAACGCCTGGGTTCACTGGCGACGACTCTTCCCGCTCAGTGGGCCTGGGCGGGGCTCGTGGCATTCCCGGCAACGACATCGGGCAGGATTCTCCGGATCAGGCGCGCGGGAACGGGCCGGGCGGGAATGGACGGGCCATGACCGGCTGCCAGTTGCGCGCGGCGGCACCCGGCTATCGTTCCGAGGTGATAGCTCTCGACGGCAATCGAGCCTTCTTCGACAACTATGACGTGGGGACGATCATCCTGCACCGTACCGCGGAGGCTGAAGCGCCGCCTGTAAGCCCGACCTCCTTAAAGGCCCCGGCCGATGCCAGAAGAGCTTTCGATAAGGGTATGGAGGCTCTCGGCAAAGGCAGGAATCCTGATGCGGAAAAGAACTTCGAAAAGGCCGCCGGTCTCTATCCCCAATATGCCGAAGCATGGCTGGATCTGGGTAAGCTGCGGCTGCAGAGAAAAGCCGATGATTCCGCGGGTGAGGCTTTTCAGAAGGCGCTGGACGCCGACGGCAACCTCGTCGAACCGCGGGTATACCTGGGCATGCTGGCTGTCGAGAAAAAACAGTGGGCGGATGCCGCAAGGTATCTCGATGTTGCCCTGAAGCTCGATCCAGTCCATTTCCCCGACGCATGGTTCAACAGTGCGGTCGCAGATTACAACCTCAAAGACTATGCCGGCGCGGAGAAAAGCGTGCGCGAAGCCTTAAGGTCAGACCCGGAGCACAAGAATCCGCGGCCAGAGTATCTGCTTGGCCTTATTCTCGCGGCCCGGAAAGATTACAGCGGCGCGGCCGAGCAGCTGCGCGTTTACCTCAGGCTCGCACCCGACGCCGATGATGCTGAAAAGGTCAGGACGCAGCTTGCCGAAATCGAAAAACTGGCGTCAGCGAGTCCTCACTGAGCCCCGCGTTTCACTTTGGAGTTTTGACGGCCCCTGACTCATCGCCCACAAAGACGCGCGCGTCTTTAACGCTGAGAAAAACGGTATCCCCTGGCGCGAGATTGAGGTCCCGGTAGCGTTCGTGCCCGAGTTCCACCTGAATCGCTGCGGCGGCGGAGCCGGCCGCACCATCGCCGGTGTTTCGCTGAACAAGTTCAACGCGCACGATCGATCCGGCAGACAGAATACGGGCTACGCTGGCCTGTACCGCGTGTCTGTCCCGCGGCAGTCGGTCAATCTCCAGTTCATGCGGCCGTACGAATACCCGCGCTTCCCTGCCCTCCGCACCATGGCCGACGCCGTTCGCCCACACAGCGGTGTCTCCGAATACCGCGTGTCCGGCTTCCACACGTCCATGGAACAGATTCACGTTGCCGAGGAAAGTCACCACAAATTCGGACACCGGATGATGGAAGACCTCCTCCGGCGTGCCGCTTTGTTCAATGCGGCCCTGATTCATGATGACGATTCGGTCCGCGACCTCCAGAGCTTCCTCCTGATCGTGCGTTACCAGCACAGTGGTGACCGGAATCCTCTCGTGCAGCGTGCGCAGCCAGCGCCGCAGCTCCTGACGCACTTTGGCATCGAGAGCGCCAAAAGGTTCGTCGAGCAGCAGCACGCTGGGTTCAATCGCGAGCGCGCGGGCCAGCGCCACACGCTGCCGCTGTCCGCCCGACAGCTGCGTAGGAAAATGGCTCGACCAGCGCACCAGCTGGATTAGTTCGAGAAGCTCATTCACTTTTCGGCGCAGCTGCGGTTCAGGCAGACGCTGCTTCCGCGGCCGCACACGCAGCCCGAAGGCCACGTTTTCGAACACCGTCATGTGCCGGAACAGGGCGTAGTGCTGAAAAACGAATCCGACCTTTCGCTGATGAATCGCCTGGCGCGTGATGTCGTCAGCGTTCACGAGCACGCTGGTTTCCGGATCCGCGTCCGGCGAATCGAGGCCCGCTATGATGCGCAGCAGCGTGGTCTTGCCCGAACCCGAGGGACCGAGCAGCGCCACCAGCTCGCCGTCGTTTATATGCAGGCTGACATTGCGCAGCGCCGGGAAGTTGGCGAAACTCTTGCTGACGTGACGGGCTTCTATAGCCATGACTGCGTTCCCTCACGGGCCTCCGCACGAATTTTCCACTCGAGCGCCGCCTTCACCAAAAGCGTGACCAGCGCCAGCAGCGTCAGCAGGCTGGCCACCGCGAAAGCCGCCGACAGGTTGTATTCGTTATAGAGAACTTCGACGTGCAGCGGCAGCGTATTGGTGCGGCCCCGAATGTGTCCGGAAACCACCGACACAGCGCCGAATTCGCCCATGGCGCGCGCGTTCGCGAGAATCACGCCGTACACCAGCGCCCAGCGCATGTTGGGCAGCGTAACGTGCCAAAACGTCTGCCACCCGCTCGCGCCCAGCAGGACAGCGGCTTCTTCGTCGTCCGCCCCCTGGTCCTGCATCAGCGGAATCAGTTCGCGTGCGATGAACGGAAAGGTCACGAAAATCGTCGCCAGAACCACGCCGGGCGCAGCGAACACGATCTGGATTCCGTGCCGGGTCAGAAACTCCCCAAACCATCCCTGCGCGCCAAAGACAAGAATGAAGACCAGCCCGGAGATCACGGGCGATACGGCGAACGGCAGATCGATGAGAGACAGCAGAAAATTCCTGCCGGGAAAGCTGAACTTCGCGATCAGCCACGACGCCATCAGCCCGAACACCAGGTTAGCTGCGATCGTGATGCCGGCCGTAACCAGCGTCAGGCGCAGGGCGGCAAGTACGAGTGGATCGCTGATGCTCTTCAGATAAAATCCGGTCCCCTTGCGGAATGCTTCGGTGAAGACCGCCACCACCGGCAGCATAATCAGCAGGCCGACGAATGCCACGGCCACGCCGATCAGAGCCCGGCGCATCCACACCGAAGCGCACAGGCCGGAGGTCCGTTGTGCGCGCAAAGAGCTTGCTTCAGTTTGGATCATGCTTCCCTCCGCAGCGGCCGCAGGGTCCACCACTGCACGACATTCACGAGAAACAACAGGACGAATGAACTCACGAGCATCAGCAGCGCGATCGCGGATGCGCCGGCATAGTCGAACTGCTCGAGCTTGGTAACGATCAGCAGCGAAGCGATTTCCGTTTTCATCGGCATGTTGCCGGAAATGAAAATCACCGAGCCGTATTCGCCCAGACTGCGTCCGAAAGCGGTGACGAATCCGGCGATCAGGGCGGGCCGCACGGCGGGAAGAATCACCCGCCACAGCGTCGTGATGCGCGACGCGCCCAGCAGCGCGGCGGCCTCTTCCGCGGCGGGGTCGAGATCCTCGATGGTCGGCTGCACGGTGCGCACAATGAACGGCAGGCCGATAAAGGTCAGCGCGATCACGATGCCGAGCGGCGAGAAAGCGGCCTTGATACCCAGCGGCTCGAGAAAGCGGCCCACCCAACCGTTCTGCGCGTAGATGGCCGTGAGCGCAATGCCGGAGACTGCCGTCGGCAAAGCGAAGGGAACGTCGATCAGAGCGTCCAGGATTCGCCGCCCGGGGAACCGGTACCGCACCAGCACCCACGCCACAATCAACCCGAACACCGCGTTGATGGCCGATGCGATGAACGCAGTTCCGAATGTCAGCCGCCAGGCCAGCAGTGTGCGCTTATCAAAAACCGCCGCCGCGAACGCGGGCCATGGCTGGTTCACGCCGCGCAGCACCAGCGCCGACAGCGGAATCAGCACGATCAGGCTGAGATAGCTCACCGAATACCCCAGCGTCAGACCAAAGCCCGGAATCACGCTGTGCGAACGCCTGAGTGTCATGACTTACTGTCCGCCACCTTAGCTCGGCTGATAGATCTGATCGAAAATTCCATGATCGGCGAAGTGCTTCGCCTGTACTTCCTTCCAGGTGCCCGCCACATCGGTGATCGTGAACAGTTTGATATTCGGGAACTGACTGCGGTACTTCGCCAGCACGGCTTCCGAGCGCGGCCGGTAGAAGTGCTTCGCAGCAAGCTCCTGCCCCTTGTCCGTATACAGGTAGCGCAGATAGGCTTCGGCCACCTGCCGCGTGCCATGACGGTCGACGATCGTATCCACCACGGCCACCGGAGGCTCGGCCAGAATGCTGGTCGAAGGATTGACGATCTCGAACTTGTCTTTGCCGAACTCGTCGAGTGCGAGATAGGCTTCGTTCTCCCAGGTCAGCAGGACATCGCCGAGCCCGCGCTGTGCAAACGTCGTCACCGCGCCGCGCGAACCCGAATCCAGCACTGGGACATTCTTATAGAGGGCCTGGACAAAGTCACGCGTTTTCTTCTCATCGTGCTTCGACAGGTTCCACGCATAGCCCCAGGCCGCTAGGTAATTCCAGCGCGCGCCGCCCGAAGTCTTCGGGTTCGCCGTGATTACGCTCACGCCTTTGCGCACCACGTCCGGCCAGTCGTGAACACCCTTTGGATTGCCTTTTCGCACAAGGAACACAACCGTCGACGTGTACGGCGTGCTGTTTTTGGCGAACTTTGTCTGCCAGTCCGGATGAATCAGGTGCGCCTTATCCACGATGGCGTCGATATCCGCGGCCAGCGCCAGCGTGACCACATCCGCCTGCAGACCGTCGATGACCGCGCGCGCCTGCGCGCCTGAGCCCGCGTGCGACTGCTCGATCTCGACCGTCTGCCCGGTCTTTTGTTTCCAGTCGGCGGCGAAAGCCTGGTTGAAATCCTGATACAACTCACGCGTCGGATCGTAGGAAACGTTCAGCAAATGAACTGTCGGCGGTGCCGCGGAAAGTGAAATCGAGTAGCTGCCAAACACCGTCGATGCGGCCAGAGCGGCGAGGAGAAAAATCGTTCGGTTCGTCATTATTTTATTAAAATCCCAATCTTGATAGAAGTAGTAGACTAAAAGGGTCTGCCTCGCCTCTGCGCCGGAACCACGGGAAAAATCTGCGCTACTGCAGGCTGGCGCGCGTCACTTCGACCTTCTCTTTGAGCAGCTGCTCAACAGTCGAGGTGAACTCGCTCTTCAGCTCCGCATTAAATTCGCCGCTGGCCGGAGAAGCAAATCCGGTGTGGATGTGTTTCACCCTGCCGTCGCGTCCCACAAACAGCGTCGCGGGCCACGTGTTGAGGTTCACCGCCTGCGGGAGCTTCTCCCACATCTCGGCGGGAGCGCCGGCGATCACATACGTGTAGGGAACGTGGTACTGCTTCACAAACGCGTGCACGCGCTCGAGGTCGTCCTGCTGCTCGGGCTCTTCGAAATCGAGCGCGACGATTTCCAGCCCCTGGTCGTGATACTTGGCGTACAGCTGCACGAGATACTGCGCTTCGTCGTGGCAATTTGGGCACCACGTGCCGGTCACGATCGCAAGCACAACCTTGCCTTTGAACTGCGGATCTTCGTTCGAGAGAATCTTCCCGGTCACGTCCGGAAATTTCCATGTGAAGACTTCATTCGGATCGCGCATCGTGGTGTGCGTGGTGTAATCTTCCGGCAGCGCGAAGCCTTTGGCACGCGCCACCTCAGTGCGATACGCGATCAGACTGCCGTTGGCGCGCCCGGCGCCCTGCTTCACTTCGAGCGTGCCATCGGCCTTGAGCGAAAGCTCCATCACGGCGGCGCGCGATCCGTCCCAATGACTGAGCAGCCATTTGCCGTCTTTGTAAATACCGTTGAGCGCGCCGGTGTCGCCGTCAACGCGCAGGATCGAGGCTGAAACCTCCGGCCCCTTCTGCTCCACAATCAGGCGCTGCGTTTTCTCGCCCTTAGCATTCGGCTTGTCGAGCGGGATCTCCCACGAGCCTGCGACATTCGGCGCGTCGGGCGACGCAACTGGTGCCACGTACCGCTTCGCATGGAACGCATACGTGCCGGCATCGGCGCGCGATTGCGACACGACTTTGCCATCCAGCTCTCCGTCTTTGAGGGTCGCGGTGATGCGGGTGAGGTAGTGGTCGATGCGCAGCACCAGCGCGCCATTCTGGAAACTGGCGCCGGTGGTGGTTTCGAAGGGATCCCAGCCGTTGTAAAGCGTGCCCTTAAGAGTCGTGCCTTCACCCGAGATGTCGAGGCGGAACGGCACTACGCCGGTCTTCGTCGTCAGCGTGGCGTCCCATCGGCCGTCGAGGGCCTGCTGCCCGTAAGCCGCGGAGCCGGCGGCGAGCGCCGCGATGCTCAGAATTCGAATGCTGTTGCTTTTCATTACGATGTTCCTTTCTGTTTCCACTCGGCGGGAAGGCCTGGCTTCGTGGCCAGCAGAATTTCGTAGACAGCGCGCCGCGTGTCGCTGGTAAGTTTCGCGAAGGCGGGGCTTTGATCGCGGCCGGTCAGCACTTCGAACAGCCGGTGATAAACGAACTCCTTCGCCTGCACAGGCAGGGAATCGAAGGCCTCGTTGTAGATGAGGTAGCTGCAGGGATATTTGAAGATGCGTGAACTCAGATCGAAGTCGCGCAGCGAGCGCCCCTTCGGATCGCGCGGCCCGCGCGCGGCGAATTCCTTCGCAAACCCTGAATCGCCTTTGACGGCGTCAGTGAGCGGCGCTTCGTTCGCAAACAGAAGATACTCAACCAGCTGCTCGGCCGGCTTCTCATACTGCGCCCGCACCTCAACGGGAATCGCGCTGGCTTTGGTGTCCGCGGTAAGCCCGGCTTTATGCAGCGCGATGCGCGTCTGATAGTTGGTCAGCGTGATCAGATTGTGCATCTGCGCCTGATGCGCCAGCACCAGGTGCGCCACCACGTCGCTCTTCGGAGACAGCACCAGCGAGGTGTCGAATTTCTTCGAGAGGTCGGTTACATTGGCGCCGGCTTCACGGTCAATCTGTTCGGGATTATCTTTGTCCTCCACCAGAACATTGCCCATGTGCCTCTGCGCGCCATAAGTCCCGGTAACGTACCAGCCGCCCCACCGCTCGGCGAGCGGGCTTTCCTGACCGGTAGCGAACGATTGCGTCGGCTGCGCCTGCGTCCCCGTGCGGGTGGGATAAATGGAGCGCAGCAGCACGCCCGGTACATTGCGCGTTCCCGCCGCCACATGGCACTGCGTGCAGTCCAATTCGGCGCGCTCGAAAACCGGATGCTCCGCCTGATGCTCGTCGAGAATATAAAACATCGCGCCCTGCGCGGGATCGAAGGAAACCACCTCGATCACCTTGCCGTCGTGGACCTGCCCGATGTAGACGTCGTCGTTGAAATAAAGCGCGCGCGGAAACGCCGGCGAAATCTTTTTGTACTGGAAGCTCGTCTTCGAGAAGACCAGCGTCTGCGAGTCGACCGCAATATTGAGGTTCTTCAGAACCGACTCCAGGTAGCCATGCTTCGGCTCCCATGCGAGCTTCACGTCCCCTTTGTCAAGACGCTTCTGCAGCAGGGCGACGGGGTCATTGGCCGGGGCGCGATAGTGGATCGGCTCTTCGCTGAACGGAACGTATCCCTGATTGGTGACGGCGATCTGCCCATGCGCGGGCATCGCCACCCACAACGCGGCGCAGAGCGTGACCACCGCGGCCATTTTCAGTGCATTTGCAGCCGTCCGTTTCAAGCTCGCGCTGCCTCCTTCGCGATTTGAAACATCGTAGATCCTTTGCGCGCGCTGTGCAACCCCGGCTCCGGCTGATGCAGACTTTCCTTCGCGCGCTCGGTCCAGATACGCCGCACGGAATCCTGTCCGAGCGCGGCCGCGAGCCGCTCTGCGGTGTGTTGTGCAGCTTCCGTCTCCCGTTGTCCGAAGCGGCCTTCGAAAGTGCGTCCGATAGCCAGAAGACCCAGCAGCACGTCGCCGCGAAGTGGGAAAATCGCCAGCTGCTTCAGCCGATGCTGGATCGCCTCCGGGAATCGCTCAAAGAACGGATCCTCCGCCACGCGTCCCTGCGCGAAGCCATCAAGAGAATCGATCCAGTAGCTCATGGCCGGACCGATGGTCGAACTGGCCTTTTCCACGCGGGTCTCGATGCCCGCGTCCGCCGCGATCGCTCGAAGCTCGCAACTCTCGGGCATCATGAGATAAAGGACGGCAATGTCCGCTCCCGTGCGCGACCGAATATCTTCTATTAACGGAATGCCGACTACGGCGCTCCGGTCAAGATGGATGGACTCAATGGCAAATGCGGGCATGCTGCGGTCTCCTTTTTGCTGCTGCTGAATGAACGCTGTCACGACAAGACTCCGGTTCGAACTTTTTCAGCAACAACAACCGCGCAGATGCATTGGCTATTTACTCTATCGACATTATAGTCTATTTTGCCGCAGGGTCAAGCGTCGGGATTTTTCAGTGGGGCCAGGCTTTCTGGTAACGCACCCCGTTCGCTGATTCTCCAACTTACTTTCTCCCCGCCTCGCTGCCTTGGGAGGCGCGGGAAAGATCGAGCGAATCCTCGACGTTGTGCTCGCCTTCGTGGCACGCCTCTTCCCACTGCTCGTAGGTGTTGTCGGTGTGGGTGCGGTGGAAGTCCGAGGCGATCTTCCACGGGCGCGTATAGACCTTCGGATCATCCAGCGTCGCCTCGTACTTCATCGTCTTGCCGTCGATGAACGTGTAGCGCTCCACGATGTGCAGATTCTCGCTCGCGAAATCGCCTTCGTTGCTCAGCCGGGATTTCGAATTGTTGTTGCGCACATCGATTACCAGCGTGTAGCCTTCCCAATGGCCGCGCGAGTCGCCCATCCAGAGCTTGATGTTGTCCCCCAGCGCGGGCCGGCCGTCGATCGGAACGATACGGTGCGGATGATTGCCCTCGTAGTTGAACACGACATAGTTTGGGTATTGCAGAATATGAACCGTGTGCCAGAACGTGGCGCGAATCGGCCCGTCGGGCAGGCAGCGGGCCTGCGGATCGATGAACTCCTCTTTCACCGGTTCGTTGATGTTGGCCTCAATGTACTTCTGTTTTTCGCGCGCCCAGGGCTGATACGGAATCTGCCCGTCGGGCGGGTCCACAATACGGCTGGGATTTTTCGGGCGGGCAAGGCCCAGCTGTTCCTGCTTTCCGACGCCGCCGCGGGAAGGATTTGTCAGCGAGTATGTCCCGCCGATAGCGGGATCCCAGTATCCCGATATGTCGGGCTGACCGTCGGACAGGCGCTCCGGCGGCCACGGCGCCGGGGTTACCTTTTCCCGGCGACCGCCGCCACCGCCCTGCGCAAAGACCGCGACGGGAATCAGAAAGGTAGCCGTCAGTATGATGGCCCACTTGAACGATTGGCTTCTCATCGGAAATTTCCTCTTCAGTTGGCATTAGTGTTGCCGCTCCCTCACGGTCACGGTTCGGAAACCTTCCGAACCGCGCGCGTCAGCAAGCGGCACCGCAACCTGCCCCTACGGATAATATTTTTCGAGCGGGAACGCATAGCATTCGTACTCGAGCAGCTGCGCGTTTTTCTCGGTCCGCCGATAAAGCACGGTGTTTATCTTCCACAGCCGCGTGAACACCTTCGGGTCCTCCACGGTGACCTCGTAGTTGATGTGATCCTTGTCGATCAGCGAGTACTTCTCGACCAGGTGCAGTTCATCGCTGTGGAAGTTGCCGGCGTGATCGAACCACGTCTCGTCGTTGAAGTCGACCACGTCGACAACCAGCGTGTCGCCTTCCCAGTGGGCGCGCGAGTCGCCCATCCACCAGTCGATGTGCCCTTTCGGATGTTGCGCGTTCGCCAGGTAGATATCGCGGTTGGCGTGCGCGTACTCGTAAAGGACTGTGATGACTTTCGAATCCTGAAAGATCTGGAAGGGCAGGCCAAGGTAAGTAATGCGGGGCACGCCCGGGAGGAAGCACTTCGTCGTTACGGTGTCCAGCTGCTCGCGCTTCTGATAGTTTTCCTTCTGCTTTGCCGCCGCCCAGGGCTGATAGGGAATCTCGTCGCCTTCCACGATGCTCTGCCCGGCAGGCTCTCCCGGATGCGCCTGGTGGTCGAGGATGCTGTAATTGGACGGATTCAGCACTTGCCAGATTCCGGCGAGATTCGGCTTTCCGTCGGCGGCGCGCGGAAAGGCCGGCGCCGCTGCAGGCGTCTGTGCAACCACAGGCGCGCAGCAAACGCCGCCGGCCACGAGGAGCCAAACCCGCAGGGGGGTTTTCAAAGAGCCCGGTCTGCTTGTCATCGCGCGGTGGGTCCTGGTCCTCACTGCTGGGTATCGCCCGGCGCGCCCGTACCGGAGGAGCCGGCAAACAGATTGCGGCCGTCCGGCAGCTTCACGCTGTTGGCGTTCACTACTGCGGCGCCCGGTTTCTTCGACCGGTAGCCGTCGATGATGACTTCGATGCCCTCCGGAAAATCCGTGCGGCGCAGACCGCGGCGGAGCAGAGCGTTGGGCGCGCCGAACTCAACCGACCAGTTCGTCACTTTCCCGTCCGAGTCCTTCACATCCACGTGCAGCCAGGCGTGCGGATTGGTCCATTCCAGCTTCGTCAGCCGGCCCTTCAGAACAATCGGCTGGCGCGCATCGTATTCCGCAGCGAACGCGTGATGCGCGTACATAGGCGCCGCAATCGCCAGCAGCCCGGCCGCCGCGAGCAGCATTTTATTTTTCGCCTGTTTCATCGGCTATTCCTTCTTCGCGTTCGGGTTGGGCGGAGGCGCCGTGATGTGTGTGATCTTGCCGCCTGCCTGCTCGTAGGTCTGCGCGCCGATGGTCCCCGCCACTTTGAAGCCCGCTTTGGTCAGAATGTCCGCCGCCCCGCTCCCACGTGCCGCATGGTTCGAAACCGTGATGATGGTGCGGTCTTTCGGTATCCACGCCAGGCTTTGGGCCAGCTGATTGTTCTGGATGCTCAGATAAACCGGGAAGCCTCCGTTAGCTGTGATCTCATCGGGCCGCCGCACGTCGATGATCAGGATCTGATCGGGGTGCTGCAGCAGATCGTCAAACTCCCCGTTCGTCAGCACGTGCGCCTGCGACGCGGGTCCTTTTTTTCCTTGCCCCTGCTGGCCAAACATCACGGCCGTGGCGAGGAGGAGGGTGAAAGCAAGTTTCTTCATTCGTTTTCAATCCTTTCGTTGGTTCAAATCAGAAAAGCAATTTCAGTGAAGCCTGGTTTTCGCGCGAGGCCCCGGCCGTCGTGATCTGCCCGAATGTCGGGCTCCCCAGCACCGCGTTCGGCGCACCCAGGGCGGGCGTGTTGGTGGCGTTGAACGACTCGATACGCAGCTGCGCCCGAACCCGCTCCGTGACCTGGAATATCTTTTGCGCGCCGATGTCGAGATTTACCAGCCCCGGGGCGCGGATGATATTTCTTCCCGCGTCGCCAAACGTATACTTCGCATTGGGCGCGAACGCCGCGGTATTAAACCATTCCTGTACGGTGGGATTCTGCAGCTGTACCGTACCAACTATGTTGGGCCGGTCGTTGTTCCCGGTGTTGCTTTGGGTGCCGGTATTGGATGGATCGCCCTGCACCGTCACGTTGACCGGCAGACCGGTGTTCACCGTCACGATCGGCGACACGCTCCATCCCCCGAGCAATGCATTGGTGAAGCGGCCCCAGTGCGAGCCGAACGTTCGGCCCTTTCCGAAAGGCAGCGCATAGACCGCGCTCCCGACGAAATGCTGCCGCATGTCGGTGGCCGCCGGCGCGCGGTCCGCATTCCAGTCGAGTGGATTCTGCACACCCGCCGCGTCGCCCAGCGCGATCGTTTTCGAATACTGGTACGAACCGATGAACGTCACCCCGTTCGTGTACCGTTTCTCGATCTTCGCCTGCAGCGCATTGAATCGGCTGTAGGCGTCCTTCGCCTCGCGCAGCACATCGGCCAAAGTGATCGTTCCCTGGCCCGGCACCAGCGCGGTCTGGATCGGTCGGTTAGCATTGACGTTGCCCGCTTCCGGCGGTGGCGCGTTTCCGTCCAGCTGCCAGAAACCATGGTCAAACTTGTTGCCGTAATAACCGGCCTCAACCAGAATGCCGTGCGGCAGCTCGCGCTGGATATTCAGGTTCCACTGCTGCGCGGTGGGCGGAACGCTGTTGGTGTCGTACGATACCAGCTCGACGCTCTTGGCGTTGGCTGTCACCAGCGTGCCGGCCGCAAATCCCTGATTGAAGAACAGCGACGGCACATTCGGATTCGTTGACAGATTGACGCGCAGGTGGTTCGGCGGATTGATTTCGAGCGACTGCATGCCGCCGTTGGTGATGATGTTGGCATAGAAGATTCCGTAGCCGCCACGGATGACGGTTTTGTTGTCCGGTAACGCATAGGCGAATCCGTAGCGCGGCGCAAACTGGTGGTAATCGACTCCCTGCAGCGCGCGGTCCGCCAGACTTCCGCCCTGCGAGCCGGCCAGCACGAGGGCAGGCGACGATCCCAGCTCGAAGTTCGCGATCTTGTTTTGCTTCTCGACCGGAGGCGGCTGCAGCTCATAACGCAGGCCGAGGTTCAGCGTCAGGCGCCGTGTGATTTTCCAGTCGTCCTGCACGAACAAATCGGTGTACGGCGTGCGGAAGCGCAGGTAAGCATAGTTCGAAAGACTCTCCGACGACGCATCCCCGAGCAGAAAATCGGCGAAGGCGTTTCCGCCCGCGAGGGTGGAAGAATTCCGCGTGTATTGACCGTTGAAGCTGAAGATGCCGCTCGACTGCTGCGAGCTGAAGAAATTCGTCTGCAGCCAGTACTCCTGTACGCCGAACTTCAGGCTGTGTGCGCCTTTCGTCCATGTCAGATCTCCGGAGAGCTGCCGGTTCTGTGAGTCGTCCCGGTTGGGAACGTTCGAGACGCCGACCGCCTGATAATTCGTGATCGCTATGCTGGTCAGTCCGGGAAAGACGCCCGTTCCCGGCACGGTTCCCGAAGTCAGGTTCTGGCCGGGGAATGCCTCGTTCCAGAAAATGTTATTCCATCCGGCTTTGGCCGATGCGACCAGGTTATTGCTCAGAACGTAGTTATAGCCAAGGACGAAGCTCTTGCTGTTGTCTGACTGAGAACCGGTACCCGTTTCGTAGTTTCCGTTGACCGGCGGAACCGGTGAAGTGACCGGGTAGTAGATGTTCTGCTCGCTGTACCGGAAGTAGAGGTTCTGTTTGTCTGTCAGAATCTGATCGGCCCGCAAATCCCATTTGTTCCCGCTCTGGTTCTGCGGCTCGTTGTAGAAATAGTTGCTGGCCGCGGCACCGGTAGTCGGCAGCGGAATGTAGCTGAGAACCGCCGCGGCGGCAGAATCCCACAGGCTCTGCGGGACAGTATTATTCGCAAATGTCGTCCGCAGGCCGGTTGCGGCGCTGTAGGTGGCCGGATTATAGATCGTGCCCGGGAATATTCCCTGGCGCTCCGCCAGCGTTGGCACGGTAGCCACCACCGCGGTGCTCGTGACGACGTTCAGTATCTCGAAGTCGCCGAAGACAAACGTGCGGTTCTTTTTCACCGGTCCGCCGATGGTGGCCCCGTACTGGTTCCGCTTGTAGGGAGGCAGCGTCACCGCGAACAGATTTTTCGCATCCACATCCTGGTTCCGGATGAACTCGTAGGCGGTGCCATGAATCGTATTGCTCCCCGACTTCAGCGCCACGCTGATAACACCGGACGAGGAGCGGCCGAATTCCGCGGAATAGCCGTTGGTGACGACCTTGAATTCCTGAATCGCGTCGACCGACGGCTTGATGATCTCCTTCTGGCCGGAATGCGAGGTCAGGATCTCCTGGTTGTTGTTGTCCTGCCCATCCAGCAGGAAGGCCGCCTGGGTTCCGGCCTGGCCGCCGATGCTGACACCCTGACTGGCAGCGATCGTGCCCGATGACAGCGCCGCCAGCTGCAGGTAGTCGCGTCCGTTCAGCGGCAGGTCCTCGATCTGCTGGTTGTTTATGACCGTTCCCACCGTCGAATCCGATGTCTGCAGCAGTGCCGCAGTGGCTTCCACATTCACCGTCTCGGATGCCTGTCCGACCTGCAGACTGATGTCCAGCTGCCTGACGTCACCGATGCTGAGCATGACGCCTCGCTGACTGAATTTCTTGAACCCCGGAAAGTCGGCCTCGACGACATACTCACCGATGCGCAGCGGCGGCGTTCTGAACTCGCCCCGCTCGTCGGTTCGCACTTCGTTTGTCGCGTTGGTGGCGAGATGCAGGAATTTGACGGATGCGCCGCTGACTACTGCCCCTGTCGGGTCGGTCACCGTCCCGACAATCAAAGCACTGTCGTTCGCCTGCGCGAAAACCACTGCCGCTCCGAGGAAAAGAAAAAGTACAACCCTGGATAAACTCACGTCTGCTGAACCTTCTTTGTGTGAAGTGTGGTCTGAGTGAACCGGGGCCGCGCCGCGAGGCATCGGCCGGGATTGCCTGACAAGCCGCTTCGACGATCAGCGGAGGTCGCGCTTCCGGTTTAAATTTAATCTACTTAATCGATAGACTAAAATTGAATATATTCGCAGCGCCTGAGGAATGTCAAGAAAAATTGCGCTTTTTTAGCCAAAGAAAGTGCTTGACGCCTGATACGCGATCATGCAATAGTCTATATAAAGAGTAGACTATTATGTGGCGAACACCTATTATGTGGCGAACACCATCCCCCATCTATTGCTGTTGCCGCTGTTGTTGTTGCCCGTTCCGTTCTCTCTGATCATTTCCGCGACAGACGTTTGATTGGCCCGGTTTTTTCCAAACGAACCCGGCAAATCCCGGTTCTGCCGCGGTTTCAGTAACTTCCGCCGACAAAGCCGTCGCGGTCGACTAATGAAACAGGATTTCTTACGCAGTGGAGGACATCTTTACCCAGGCGCAGGAATGCGCCCGCGCCAATCTCGACCGCATTGCCGCAGAACTCGGAGCGGACTCAGTTTCCATGTCGGTGAGCCCTCACAGTGAATCCGAGGCAGCTGCCACACTTGTTCACCGTTGGCGTGAAGTGGCGGTACTGTTCCATTTCAGCGCCGGCGCGGCGATGCCGCCGCAGCTGCCGGAACCGCTCATCGGCATTCTGGATCTGATCGCGGCCGGTCTTCAGTCGATTCGCGAGGCCGAAAAGCTGCGCGCGGAACTGAAGGCAGCCAATGCGCGCTTAGCCACGCGCAAGATCGTGGAACGCGCCAAAGGCCTTTTGCAAGCCCAGCGCGGCATCACCGAGGATTCGGCCTATGCGTATCTCCGCGGCGAAAGCCGCAGCCGCCGCATCACTCTCGCGCGAGTCGCCGAAGAAGTCGTTCGCACACACAGCAGTCCCGTTTCATAAGGCCACTCAGCCAAAAAGGAGAAATAATAAATGAAGAAGCCACTCGCACTTTCCATCGTTGTTATGGGTCTGGCTGCATCCGCGGCGCCCGTCTACGCGCATCATGCCTTCGCCGCCGAGTACGACGCCAACAAGCCGGTCTCGATCCGCGGCAAACTCACAAAGGTCGAATGGACCAACCCGCACGGCTGGATCCATGTCGACGTCACGGACGACAGCGGGAAGGTAACCAGCTGGGCGGTTGAAACCGGCAGTCCGAATCAGATGCTTCGCCGCGGCCTGCGCAAGACCGACTTTCCGGAAGGTCTCGAAGTAGTCGTCAGCGGCTATCGCGCGAAAAACGGCACGCCCACCATCAACGGCACCAGCGTGAAACTGCCCGACGGACGCAACCTCCTCACCGGTGGCTCTTCGCCCGACGGAAAAACGGAATAAGCATGGCCAGTCAACTCGTCCCCCTCATGGCTGCGGCCGCATTCTGTGCGGCGGCCGCGCACGCCCAGACCGCCATTCCGCGTCTGGAAGACGGCAAGCCCAACCTCAACGGCTACTGGCAAACACTGACCACCGCCAACTTCAACATTCAGGACCACGCTGCGAGCAAAGGCATCCCCGGCGGTCAGGGCATTGTCGAAGGCAACGACATCCCTTACAAGCCGTCGGCTCTGGCGAAACGCGACGAAAACTTCAAGCACCGCGACACGCTCGACACCGAAGCCAAATGCTTCCAGCTGGGCGTGCCGCGCATCACGTACGCCGGTCATCCGTTTCAGATCTTTCAGGCGTCGAACGGCCCGAAGATCACCATTCTTTATGAATACGCTCACACCAATCGCTTCATCTATACGAACAACACCCCCCACCCGCGCGGGCCAATCGAGTGGTGGATGGGCGATTCACGCGGCCACTGGGATGGCGACACACTCGTAGTCGACAACGTTCATTTCAACGATCAGACCTGGTTCGACGAAGCCGGCAACTACCACAGCGAAGACCTGCACGTAGTCGAGCGCTACACCCTGTCCGACCCCGACCACATCACTTACGAAGCCACGATTGAGGATCCGAAGGTCTTCACGAAGCCCTGGAAGATCAGCCTGATTCTCTATCGCCACAAAGAGAAAAACTTCCAGCTGCTCGATTACGAATGCTACGCCTTCGGCGACGATCAGTACTACCCGTGAGTAAATCAATGAAGATCAGACAAATCGTTTGCATTGCAGGCCTGTTCGCGGCCGGCCTTCTCCACGCCGCCGATCCGTCAACCGAATGGCCCAAACGCACTCCCGACGGCCAGCCCGATGTGCAGGGCTTCTGGGTCACCAAATTCTACGGCATGGGTTGCCTGACGAATCCCACCAACGGCAATGTCGGCTGCGTTCAGGAATCCGGCGCACCACGCGGGGAGAGATCTGCCGGCGGCCCCAATCCCCCGCGGAACGGCCAGGCGCGCGTTAAAGCTCCCAGCCGCATCGTCGATACACCTGACGGCGAAATCCCCTATCAGCCGTGGGCGCGCGAGCGGGAAAAATATCTCCTCGCCAACTACTTTGACCCCAGCAAGCCAGAGCACATCGATCCCCAGCAGCGCTGCTGGCCGCTCGGCGCCGTGCGTCAGTTCACGTGGCACGACGTCCAGATTCTCCAGTACCCCGGCTACGTTGTGCTCGAGCACCAGGGCGGACACGTCTACCAGATCATTCCGCTCGACGGCCGTCCGCATCTGGGCTCGAACATTAAACTCTGGATGGGCGATTCGCGCGGTCACTGGGAAGGCACCACGCTCGTGATCGACGTCACCAACAACAACGCCAAAGGACGCCTGAGCCGCGCCGGCGACTTCTCAAGCGACAAGGTACACCACGTCGTCAAAATGAAGTTCCTCGACGCCAACAACCTGCGCTATGAAGCCACTTTCGACGATCCGTCCGTCTACACCCGGCCCTGGACCTTCGGTCTCGACATGAAGCGCGGCCTCTTCGGCGGCGATGGAGCTGCGGAAGGCGACGAGCCGACCTACGAACAGTGGGAAGAAGCCTGCGTCGAAGGCTTACGCGATGTCGACACCGCGCTGGTACCGCCGAAGAACACAACAGCGAATGCCACGACGGCAAAGTAACGCGGCGCGGCGGGCGGCGATCCGGGCCAGTGGTCCGGAACGCCGCCGACGGCCGAATTTTATATCCGGTTCTTAAGCGACGCGTCCGCCATGCCCGTCCGCAGCCTGTCTTCCCGGCTCGCCAGCTGGCTGATGCGCACCCCGTAGTTGCCGTCCACCACCACCACCTCGCCGCGCGCGATCACGCAGTCGTTCACGATCACTTCTACCGGATCGGTCACGAACCGGTCCAGTTCCACGATGGAGCCGGTGTTGAGCTTCAGCACTTCGCGTATCTGCAGCGAAGTTCTTCCGAATGACACCGAGATCGGCAGCGCCACATCGAGCAGCAGATCGAAGGTCTTCGATACGCCTCCGTCCCGTACGACCGGATGCTCCGGGGTTTCTTCCTTCGCCGGTTCGCCCAGCGCGGCCAGTTCATTCGTCCACGCGGCTTTGAACTGCCAGGATTGGCCTCCGTCGGCGATGGAGAAAACCAGCCACGAGACCCCGGCTGGTTCGGTGTCGATCGCGGCGCCCCTCGACGCTGTGATTTCCCGCGACTGGGCTGCCGTGAGCGCGGTGGCGATGCCCGAAGCGGTCTGATTGACGAGTTCCTGCCAGGTGGACCGGCAGTCTTCCTCTGAAGCATCCCCGATGCCGGCGGCCTCGAGCGTGATTCTGCCCAGCGCCTCCCAAACCTCTTTGCCAGCCACGATCCACAGCGCGGGTGCATCGGACGCGGAGAACGGCTGCTGCCAGATGATGGCATTTCCGGTGTCGGGCGCGGCGGCGGCCGTGTCGAGCGCCACCGTGATATTCTTCGTGGCCATGCTGCCGATGGCCTGGCTAAGCGACGACTCCAGATAGTGGACGATCTTCATGCCTTCACTCCAGGCCAGTGCCTGGCCATTGCCGTGCGCAGCCGCAGAATGGCCTGCGATTTGATCTGCGATACCCGCGACAGGTGGATGCCCATGATTTCGGCGATTTCCCGCAGGGTCAGCTCTTCATAGAAGTAGAGACTGAGCACGGTTTTCTCAACTTTCGGAATGCGGTCGATGGAGGATGCGATCAGCCGTTCCAGTTCGTGCGCGTTCCAGCGCTGCAGCCGGCGAATCTTCTTTCGGTCGACGCCGCGTATTTGAGAAGCACCGGCGTATCGTTCTCGTCGCGGACAAATTCCAGCTCGCCGATGTTCAGAGCCTCCATTTCGGTGAGCTTCTGACGATATTCGTCGAGCGGTGAGGTTCAGTTCGCCGGCGATTTCGGCTTCTTCCGGCGACCCGCCCCAGCCGCTGTTCCAGACGCGCGATCGCCGCTTCGAACTCGCGCGCCTGCTCTGCGCTTCAGCCGGGGCGCCCAGTCGGTGTCGCGCAGGCTGTCGAGAATGGAGCCGCGAATGCGGAACTCGGCGTAGGTTTTCAGCTTGACGTTCTGCGCGCGGATCGAAATTGTCGATGGCCTGGATGAGGCCGATGACGCCCGCCGAAAGCAGATCGTCGAAACAGACGGAATCGGGCAGCCGCTCGTGGATTTTGCGCGCGACGAGGCGCACCTGCGGCAGGTGTTCGAGGATGAGCCGCTCGCGCTCGTCCTCGGACATAGCCCCGGCGCTGACGGTATCGGCCTGCATTTGATAAGCCGATGCGGCCACAGTTGTCTCCTAAGCCGTCGCCGATCCGGCAAGTCCGGAGCTGCGCGGAGCGCGCATCCACCCAGACAGCGCGCGCCAGTTTCTCCGCGCTCACTTCCTCCATATCCTGCGGAATCTTTCTGGCCGGTACCCGGAGAACGTCGCCGGAATCCCGCGAACGAATCAGCGTTTCGATCACGGACCGCGATCCGCACGGCTTCATCCATCCCCGTAAACAGCAGCCGCGACGGACTGAGCCGGCGAAACCGCGTGACGCATGTGAAGCATATCGGCGGAACTCGCGTCCGCCCTCAGGACCAGATGCTTTTCAATTTCGCGATGTGAGCTGAAAATGCTCTTGAGCTCCATAAACTCGGCTCGGTCCGCCGGCGAGATGCCCGGGCGTGTCGATCAGCGCTGAGGCCTTTCCAGCCGGTTTCACCGTAGAGCGCGTGGCAGACCGGCGATCGAGTCGTAAGCCTGGAACGGTGCGCCGAGAATCGCGGCAAAGCGCGCCAGCTGTTCGCTGCGCGCCGATCGCGTGCGCGACCGGCGCAGTAGATCCGAACCGGCATGCGCCGGCGAGATCCCCTGTTCACGGCGATCTTGACCAGGGAGGTGGTTTTGCCGCGGCCGGGCGGCCCGATGAACGCGAGCGTCCGGCTTTCGCCCGGTTTCATCTCGCTGAAGGGCGCCGACCGGAATCCGGCTGCGTGAGCTCTTCAACTATGGCGACATCGGGAATCGGAGGCGTTGCCCGGCAGCAGGCGGCATCTCAGATCGGCGGCGAGATCGGGCGAGAAGCCGCGCCATCACCAGCCGTTCGGCGAGTGTTCGTCCAGGCGGACCTGTCAGCCTGGGGCTTTGTCATGCCCGCCGGGCTGCTCACTTCGGATCGCACGCAAAGGTCACTTCCAGGCGGCCGAACTGCCGCGCCTCGGGCGGGCGGGCTTCGAACTCACGAGCAGGGCGTTTTCGCCCAGTTCCGGCGCGCGCGACTTCGAGCGCCGCCGGAACACTGCTTGCAAAGTAAGTTTTGGTCTGCATTTACTGAATCACTCCCAGGGAAATAACTTTGATCCCGGCGGGAACCTCGCTGTGCGCCAGGAAGAACAGATTCGGAATGGTCGACTCCACCGCCTGCCGCAGGAAATACCGGCAGACGGAACTGGTGATCACGACGGCCGGCGATTCCAGCGGCCCGACGCCGCGGCTCAAGCGGTCGAGCAGATCGCGCAGCGCATTCGGCGCCAGCGCCAGCGAGCTGTTCGATTCGCCATGTTCGACGCCGCCCTCGGCGAAGCGCTCGAGCGGCTGGTCGAGGAACCATGCCGGCAGATCGCCGTTGGCGTTCAGATACGGCTTCACCACGACGCGCCGGATCGACTGCCGCACATAATCGGTCAGCAGCACCGGATTGCGCGTCGCGGCCGCGGCCTTCGCCCAGCGCTTCCAGAATGGAAACCGCATCGCGAATCGAGACGCGCTCGCGCAGCAGATTCTGAATCACGCGCTGCACCGTGGCGAGCGGAAGCAGCTTCGGCACCAGATCTTCCACCACTTTGGCGTTTTCGACGCTGACGCGGTCCAGCAGCTTGCTGGGCTTCCTGCCGCGAGAACAGTTCGTAGCGCGAAACGCTTGATCAGTTCCGCCAGATGCGTGCTCAGCACGCTGAGCGGATCGATCACGGTGTAGCCCATGGCGCGGACGCTTTCGGCCTGCGAAGCGGGCACCCACCAGGCCGCCACGCCGAACGCGGGATCTTTCGTCGCCCGTCCCTCGGGTGGCGCGTCCGGCAGCGGTAATGGCGATCGCCAGTTCGCAGCCCTGCGGCAGCTCGAAGCGGGCGACTTCAATGCCTTTGAGGCAGATGGAGTATTCGCGCGCGCGCAGAGCCAGATTGTCGGTCACGCGCACGGCGGGAATGATGAACCCCAGTTCGGTGGCCAGTTGTTTGCGAATGCCGCCGATGCGGCGCAGCAGCGGCGAATTCGACGCCTTCGGCAATGAACGAAATCAGGCCGACGCCGACTTCGATCGAAAGCGGCTCGACGCGCAGCAGATCGTCGAGATTCTCTTTGGCCGGCCTTCGGCGCGACCCGGCGGCGCATATCGGCAGGCAGGGCTCTCGCCGATGCGGTTCTTCATGCGCCAGCCCGACCGTGCCCAGGCCGCCGCCCAGCAGCAGGAACGGGATCTTCGGCAGCCCGGGGAACATCGCCAGCGCGACCAGCACGCCGCTGGCGAGCAGCAGCGGCTGGCGCGATGCCGAAAACCTGTTTCTGGAACTCGACGCCGAGGCGGTTTTCGGAACTGGCGCGGGTGATGATCATGCCGCCCGAAATCGAAATCATCAGCGCCGGAATC
Source organism: Terriglobia bacterium (assembly GCA_963709215.1). Taxonomy (GTDB): domain Bacteria; phylum Acidobacteriota; class Terriglobia; order Bryobacterales; family Bryobacteraceae; genus BOG-234. The sequence goes on from CAVPVO010000003.1 coordinate 1,176,277, forward strand.
ACGGTCACCAGACCGTCGCCGATCGTCAGCACGGTATAGGTCTGGAGCGCCTTCATGATGTCGACGCCGTGCTGCAGCACGCCGATCAGCAGTCCGGCGATGATGTTGATCGCCGGTGATCAGGATGCCGGCGACGGCGTCGCGCTGCGTGAACTTGCTGGCGCCGTCCATGGCGCCGAAAAATTCGGCTTCGCTCGCCAGCTGCTTGCGGCGCCGCCTGCGCTTCGGCTTCGTCGATCAGTCCCGCGTTCAGATCGGAATCGATCGACATCTGCTTGCCCGGCAGCGCATCGAGGGTGAAATCGCGCCGTGACTTCCGAGATGCGCACCGCGCCGTGGTTGATGACGACGTACTGGATGGCGATCAGGACCAGAAAAATCACCGCGCCGATGATGTAGTTGCCGCCCACCACGAAATTGCCGAAAGCCTGAATCACGTCGCCCGCGGCTTGACGCCGGTGTGGCCGTTGAGCAGAATCAGGCGCGACGACGAAACGTTCAGCGCCAGCCGGAACAGCGTCAGCAGCAGCAGCGTGGTCGGGAAAACGTTGAAGTCCACCGGCTTGGTGATGTACATCGCCACCATCAGGACGATGACGGACATCATGATGTCGGCCACGATCAGCAGATCGAGCAGGAACTGCGGCATGGGCGCGATCAGCGCCACGACGATGGCGAGGACAGCCGACGGGCAACCGCTAATTCGCTGAGAGCTTTCCAGCGCGAAATCCGCGGGCCTTTGCGCCATTTGCCGCTTGCAGCTTCGACCGTGCTGCGCGGCGCTCGGCGGCCTTGTGTGAGTAGCGCCGGCTGTCATCGTTACGTCCCGTCTTACCCATGAGTTTGAAAATGTAAGCCAGAATCTCAGCCACCGCGCGGTAGAGATGGGCGGGAATCTCCTGCCCCACTTCCACGGACTTATACAGTGCCTGCGCGAGTGGAGGATTCTCAATAATCGGTACCTGGTTTTCCATCGGCGCGCTGACGGATGCGCGCGGCCAGATAATTCCTGCCCTTGGCCACCACCATGGGCGCCGCCATGGCGCCCTGTTCGTACCGGATGGCGACAGCGTAGTGCGTCGGATTGACGACCACGGCGGTAGCCTTCGCGACGTCCCGCATCATGTTCCGGCGGCGCATATCGCGCTGCAGGCGGCGGATGCGGGCCTTGGTCTGCGGGTTGCCTTCGGTGTCTTTCGATTCGTCGCGCAGGTCCTGTTTGCTCATGCGCAGCCGTTTGCCGTAACTGGCTCGCTCGCGGACAGCATCACCGAGACCCAGGACCAGCAGCACGAACGCCGGCTTTCCGCATCCCGTCTTTCACCAGCAAGCCCGGCTGTGGCGGCGCGCGGAAGCGATCGGCATCAGGGGCAGGCGCAGCATTTCGGGCAGGCGGTCGCGTCACCAGGCCCAGGTGAGCCAGAACATCACCGGGATCATGACGAGCGCCTGGAAGAAGTGCGCCGAGATTGCTGCCCGGCATGTCTTTCAGTTTGCGTGCCGGGTTGATGCGGTCGAATTTCGGCGCGAGACGCGCCAGGCTGAAGCCCAGTTGGTCGACGCCAGCTGGAACAGGATCGTGATCGCGAGCAGAGCGAGCCCGAGGATGGCGAGCGGACGCAGTACCGACGGTCGAGAGGCCGCATGAAAATTGCAATCAGGTCGTTCGGGGTGAGAGATGCCGAGAACGCCTGCCGCAATCCCATCCGGAACGCGGCCTGGACGATTATGCATCCAGGCGGGAAAGTAAGCGCTGGCGAGGAGGATGAATGCGAAAAACTGAACGGCGGAGACGAATTCGCGCGCGGCAGGGAAATCGCCTTCGGTGCGCGCTTTCTGCAGGCGGCGGGGCGACGCACTTTCGGTTTTTTGAGAGTTATCCGCCATGTGTGGCACAGGCTTCAGCCTGTGAGTCGGCCGCGCTCGAAAACGGCCATTGTTCAGGGCCTTGCGCGAGACCCGCGCGCACCGGGTTGTTTTCTATGTAAGCGCGCACTTTTTCGAATTGCGCGGGATGGCGGATCCAGTGATCGAACGATTCATCCTGCCAGAAGGGTATGCCGGTCCTTCCCAGCGCGGTATTCGCGTGACGAGCCGACCTGCCTTTGATAGCGCGGGTGATGTCGGCCAGTTCGATCCATGGGGTCAACAGCACATGGACGTGATTAGGCATGACCACGAAAGCATGCAGTTCGTAACAACTCCCGCTCCCTTGGCGCAGTTGCTTTACGACGAGCTGAGCGATATCCGGACGCCCGAGCCATTTTGGTCCTGTCGCCGCCCGGTCCAGGAGGCGGTCACGCTCGACAAAGACGCGGCCGGACTCACAGGCTGAAGCCTGTGCCACACTGGGCAGCGAGCCGGCGAGCCGCCAGGTTACGAAAACGGTGGCTCCGGGCGGGTGCCAATGCGGGAGATTGCGGCGATACATGAGAGTCTTCTCCTGGTTTTTCTAGTGGGCCGAGTGGAGTATGCCCTCGATCAGATGCGCCCAGGTCGTCATGAGCGACTCGAAAAAGCCAGGCTGCAGCGCCATCGTCGCCGACAAGAATCAGCATGGTGGCCGCAAGCTTCAGCGGCATCGTCAGACTGATCAGATGAAGCTGCTGCTGAACACGCCCGAGGATGGCGAGCGAAACGTCGGCGAGCAACAGCAGCGCGATTAACGGCGCAGCCAGACGCAGCCCGGAACTGAAGATCGTCCCGCCGAACTGAATGATCGCCAGCGCCCACGTTTTGTTCACCGTGAACGATTCGGGTGGTGCCAGCCGCAGGCTTTCCGCCAGCGCTTTCACCAGAAGCCGGTCCGCGCCGGACGCGAAAAACAGCAGCGCGGCGGTCAACTGCGCCATGGTGAGCAGCACCGTCGAATCGGCGCCACTTGACGGATCGATCGTGGAGGCATAGCCGAGTCCCGCCTGCAGACTGATGGCCTGCGCCGCCATCTGGAAGACCTCGAACACGATGGCGAGCGAGATACCGATGGCAAGGCCGAGGGCCGACTTCAGCAGCGAGCCCGACGACGATTCTGGCCACCGAGACTTCTGTGGTGACGGGCGCATGCCAGCTCGACCGCAGCATCACGGTCATCGCCAGAGAAAGGATGACGCGCGCGGGCTCCGGAGCCGGCGCGGAATGCGGCGAGCGGCAGAAACGCGAATACGCCCGAGATGCGCGCCAGCGTGAAAAGGAAACCGAACAGAGTCGTATAACTGAAGAGCGCCTCACCGCCCATAGCGGCTCAGGTTACCCAGTATGTCGCTGGCGTAGGACATCGCCTTGTGCACCATCCAGGGCATCATCAGCAGACTTCCGCCCAGAAAGGCGATAAGGCGCGGAATCGCGTTGAAGCCGCTGTCCTGAATGGAGGTGAGTACCTGAATCAGACTGACCACGATGCCGGTGATAAAACCGACTGCCAGCAGCGGCGCGGCAATAAAGAAGGCCGCGATGAACATCTGCCCCACCATGATGCGCGACGAAATCCGGCGTCATGTGAAGAAGCCTTTCATGAGCGATCCGACGGTAAGATTCCAGCCGTCGACCAGCACGAACAGCAGGAGCTTAAACGGCGCCGAAACCATGGCGGGCGGCAATTGCACCATGCCGATGGAGAGAGTCACCGACGCGACGACGATATCGATCAGCAGAAACGGCAGATAGATCACCGCGCCGATCTGAAAACCGGCGCGCATTTCGGAAAGGATGTAAGCGGGCGCCAGAACGCTGAGATCGAGATCGGCGGAAGTGTGCGGCGTGGGAGAGTGCGTGAGGTCGAGAAACAGCTTGACGTCTTTCTCCCTGACGAAGCGGCTGAGATAGGCCTTCAAAGGCTTCGAACCGGCGTCCCAGGCCTGCGACGGTGTGATCTGTCCGTTCTCGGCGGGCACAAATGCCTCTTTGTAGATCTTTGTCGCCATCGGCTCGACGCACACAAGGGTCAGGAACAGCGACAGCCCCACCAGAACCTGATTCGACGGCGCGTTCTGCGTACCGAGAGCCTGGCGCAGAAAGTGAAGCACGATCGAGATGCGCAGGAAAGGCGTCAACGACATGATGATGGCCGGGAGAGCCGTCAGCAGGGTCATCAGGATGATGATCTGCATCGGGGTACTCAGCGAGCTTTGACCCGCCGGGAGGAGCGAGGGTAACAAGGACGGCGTCGCCGCGCGGAGCGGGATGCCGACCGCCAGCAAAACGAGCAGCTTTTTCATCCCTTGCCGCTTCCCGCGGAGCTCTCTCCGAAAGAGCCCTCAAGAAGCTGACAGGAGTTCGGGGCGGTTCCGACCAGCAGTGTGCGGCCGCCCGCGCGGACGAGAATCAGCGCGTGCTGCGGGCCAAGCGAAACCCGCTCGACCACTTCCAGCCGCCGGGGCGGTCCGGAGACGCCCGGCAGACGGAAAGTGGCGGCGCCGCGGCGCCTGAGAAGTACCAGAACCGCGGCGAGCAGCGCCATCACGAGGACGATGGCGGCTATGGGCTGAAGAATATCCATGATGAAGAGACGGCTATTGCTCTGTGTTGAAATCGGTGATACGCACCCCCATAGTGCTTTCGATGATCACAATTTCTCCAAAGGCCGCCAGTTTCTTGCCGATAAAAATGTCGAGATTTTCTCCGGCCGACCGTTTCATCTCGACGATGCTGCCTGATTCGAGCGCAAGAATCTCCGAGAGCGTCATATGGCGGTTGTCAAGCTGCACCTCGATTTCGATCCCGACATTGTCGATGTGGGCGATTTCTTCCAGGGCGGTCATTTAGGCCTGAATCAGACCGAGTGTGGTCTGGATGACCTGGTCCTCGGTGGTGATGACTTTGGAGTCGGCCTGATAGCCACGCTCGTAGATCAGCAGATTGGTGAATTCGTTCGCGATGTCGACCGTGGACGATTCGAGGGCTCCGCCGCTCACCGTGCCGCGCGAGCCGGTGCCGGGGACGCCAATGGCCGGGACTGACGTCGCGGACGTCACGCCGAACGTGTTGTTGCCGAGATCCTGCATAGACTCGGGGTTCAGGACTGTAGCGACGGCGAGCTGCGCGACAGCCACGTTGTCGCCGTTGGAGTATGCGGCGGTGAGCTGGCCGTTTTGGCCGATCGAGATGCCAAGCAGCTGGCCTGCCTGCGTGCCGTCCTGCGAACTGGCAAGATTCGTGGACGCCTGGTCGTACTGGGTAATCTGCGGCACGTTGCTGCCGTTGTAAAGATTCCAGTTGATGTTCTGGTCCGCAGCGCCGTCGGAGAAGCCGGTGATGGCGATGGGTATCGGCGCCCCTGCGGCGGGGCTGGTGAGGTTTCCGCTCGCATCAAAGGTCAGCGTTTGGGGGACGCCGGGGGGAACCAGCACGCTGACCGGTGTACCGGTCCCGCTGGTGAGGTCGGCTGACGGGATGGTGACGTCGTAGTTCCAGGAACCCGGGGCGGTCTCGGTATAAGTGACCGTCAGAGTATGCTGCTGGCCCTGGGAATCCACGATCTGGATAGGCGAGCTGAAGGTCGCGTCGGTGGTGCCCACCTGCGCCCCCGAGTCGAGATTCAGGTTCAGACTGAATTCGGTGGTGGTAGTGGGAGCGCGCAGCCCCGCCACGGGAACGACAATGCTGGTCAGTGGGGCATTGGTGTTGACGACACCGTTGAGGCCGTTCCAGCCCTCGACGTTTTCACCGTTCTGCGTAAGCAGCTGGCCGTTGGCATTGAGCGTGAAGTTGCCGGCGCGCGTGAAGGCCTGCTGTCCGGTCTGGCCCTGTACCACGAAGAAGCCGTTGCCCTGAATCGCCGCATCATACGGCTGACCGGTAGTGGTGATGGACCCCTGGGAAAAGGTCTGCGTCGAGAGCGGGACTACTCCGGCGCCATTCAGATTGGAGCCGGTGTTCCCGATCTCGCTCACCAGTTCCTGGAAGGACACTGTATTGGCCTTATACCCGTAGGTGTTGGCGTTGGCAAGATTGCCGCTGACAACGTTAATGGCGTCAGAATTGGCCTGCAGCCCGGAAAGCGCGTTTGAGAATGCTGTTGACATGGTTTATATCCCTGAAGTCGTTGTGGAATTGGTGGAGCCGCTAGACCGTGGCCGGCTTAGTCGCCGCGGCCGCTGCCGCAGGCGTGGTGTTGGTGTCGATATTGATCAACTGCTCAAGCTGGCTGTAGCCGGTCAGCTGCGTCACGAACTGGGTGCTGTCGACAGGCTGGAGTGGGTCCTGATACTGGAGCTGCGACACGAGCAAAGTGAGAAAAGTGTCTTCACTGGAGAGAGGGCTCAGCGAGGCGGCAGCCCCCGCGGATGTATCTGCGGAAGCGGGTGAAGGCGTCGTTACGGAAGGTGTTGGACTCATGAATTCTCCTGAGATGACTGTTAAAGCGCATAGGCCGGAGGTCCGTTATGCGCGGAGTTTTGAAGTTCGCCGCTGAATTCCTCAGCGCTGGCGTTACCGTTTGAATGGCGCGGGGACTGGCGCTGATCCTGTTCGCGTCCCTGGCTCTGCCGGTCGCGGGAAGGAGTCCAGGCCTCGGCATCGTACCCGGCCTTTGAAAGCGACCCAACAAGATCGCCGACTCCTTCCCGCACACGACCGGCGAGTGCGGGGTCCGTCCCGTGAAGCGAAATGTGAACGTCGCCGCCCCGTTCTGAGAGGCGGACTTTGACGTCGGCGGCGCCGTCCGGTGTGAACTCGAGCGCCATGGATCGAAGCGGCTGCGGCGTCTTCGGCAGATCGGGTGGGTCGATCGGGTCCAGCGTTGCACTAGCGGACGCTGGCGTGGGTTTCGGCGTTGGTTCCGGGGCAGACTGCGTGACAGGCTGCGCGGGGACCAGCGGCGCCGGAGCTGAAGTGTTCTGGACCGGTGCTGCGGCGGCTGCCGCGGCTGCGGTCTGGTGCTGCGGCGCAGCGGATATGCCGGATACGTCGGATGCGGTCTGAGGCGGCATCGAGCCGGGGTCCGCTTCAGCCGGTTTGGTTATGGCGGGCGGCGCAGAACTCAACGGCCGTGACGGGCCGGCCGCCGGATTGGAGGATTCGCGCCCGGCGTCCTGCTGTTTTGCCGACGTTCCATCGGTGTTCCGATCCGAGGCGGTGTTCCGATCCGAAGCGGTGTTCCGATCCGAAGCGGTGTTCCGATCCGAAGCGGTGTTCCGATCCGAAGCGACGGGCTGTACTGTTGCGGTGGCCGCCATGGCGGGCCGCGACGGGGCCTGCTCCCGCGGGGACGCGAGCGTGGTAACCGAAGGCGCGGCAGGTGTGGCTGACTGATCGAGGTGAATCTTCACATCGAGCATGGCTGGCGGCTCAAGTTTGATTGGTGGGGCCGCATCGCTTTTTATTTCAGGGTTAATTTCAGCTGTCCCGCCGGCGGGGAGCGGTGACGCGAGCTTCAGAGGCAGAGGTGGCAATAGCGGAGCGGGAATATTGACATCGACAGGCAGGGTCGGGGGCTGTGCCGAACTCGCGGCGCCGACCGTGGATGTTGTAGCCCGGCGGCCGGCGATCGGCGGCAAGGCGGACGACGTCACAGTTATTTGTGCGGCTGGAATCGGAAAAGGAGGCAATGATTCGACCGGCAGTGGATTCGTCTTCGGCAGCGTCAGGCGAGGTGCTGCGGTTGGCCCCGGCTGGGCAGGCGTCTCCGTCACCAGATCTTCGATCATCTGATCAAAAGCCGGCTGGCTGAATTCCTGCGCCGGATTGGCGGCAGTTCGCGGCACGGAGGGCGCGCCCGGAGTGACTGGAGCGGGAGAAGGATTTGCTGCAGGCGTCGATTGCCTGGCTTCGGACGATGCGGCGCGCGCGGCCGGAACCGCCATCTGCGGGAAGGCTGAAGCGGCTGGTGTGGAGAGAACCGGCGAAATCACACCTGGCTCAATCGCAGGCGCTGCGCCAAATCGATTCTGCCGGTAAATCAGCCGCTTAGCCCGGTGCCGGCAGCGAGGACAGACGCGTTTTTGGCGATATCACCAGCCAGCGGCAAAAACGTGGCGCCGGCCCGGACTTCCCGCATTGGCCTTTTCGGCAGCAGTTCGCTGATTTCGAACAATTTATCGGAGATTTTTCCCTCGGTCCGCCGACTGCAAGGGCAGAGAAGACATGGACGCAATCTCAGCTTCAGCGGCGAGCGGCATGCGGGCACGCATGGAATCACTCGAAATGCTCGCGAACAATCTCGCCAACGTGGAAACCGGCGGATTCAAAGCCGACCGCGAATTCTTCAGCATATATACAGGAACCGATGCAACTGCGGACCCGCAGACCGGCGACATTCTGACCGTGCCCGTGGTCCAAAGCCACTGGACAGATTTCGCCCAGGGAAACTTTTTGACCACAACCAATCCTCTCGATCTGGCGATCGACGGCGACGGCCTGTTCGGCGTGCAGACGCCCTCCGGTGTGCGGTATACGCGCAACGGCAACTTCAAAATCAGCGCGGCGGGGGTGCTGACGGCGGCTGACGGAAACCCGCTGCGTGCACAGGACGGAGGCGCGATTACCATCGATCCGGGCACGCCGGTTGAAGTGCTCCCCGACGGCACAGTTCAGCAGGCGGGGCAGCCCATCGGTCAGCTGGAGCTGGCCTCGTTCGATGGCAAGAGCATGGACAAATTCGGCGCGAACTATTTCGTTCCGGCTGCCGGAACCCAGGCGAAACCGGCCACGGGTACGGTGGTGCAGGGAAAGATCGAGCAGTCGAATGTGGGCCCCGCGGAATCTTCAGTGCGTCTGGTGGCAATCATGCGGCAGTTCGAGATGCTCCAGAAGGCCATGAACATCGGCAACGAACTCAACCGCGCGGCGATCGAACAGGTCGCCAGGGTCTCTTCATAAAAGGTCTCTTCTTAAAAGGGGAATTCAAATGATCCGCGCTTTATACAGCGCTGCGAGCGGCATGAGCGCGCAGCAGATGAACATCGACAACATCGCCAACAATCTGGCGAACTCGAACACCGTGGGATACAAGTCCCGCCGGGCGCAGTTCCAGGACCTGATGTACCAGACGATGGTGCAGCCGGGTACGCAGTCGGGCGCCACGACATTTGTGCCGACGGGCCTGCAGCTTGGCCTCGGCGTGCGCGCGGCGTCAAACGAAATCGTGTTCCAGCAGGGAGCGTTTTCGAGTACCGGCAATCCGCTCGACATGGTGATTCAGGGGAACGGATTCTTCCAGATCAAACAGGCGAATGGCGAGACGGCCTACACGCGGGCGGGGGAGTTCCAGCTCGATGCCACCGGAAATATTGTCGACACGAATGGCAATCCGCTGCTGCCGCAGATCACCATCCCGGCCGCGGCGCAGGCGATTACCATCGCGAGCGACGGCACTGTGAGTTACACGCTTCCCAATCAGACAGCGGCGCAGACGGCCGGGCAGATTACGCTGGCGAATTTCCAGAATCCGGCGGGCATGAATTCGATCGGACAGAGCTACTATCTGCCGACGGACGCGTCGGGCGCGGCGGTGGTCGGGCCCCCCGGCGGAACCGACGGTATGGGCAGCGTCCTGCAGGGTTATGTCGAGCAGTCGAACGTGAGCGTCGTGGATGAGTTCGTGAATCTTATCAGCGCGCAGCGTGCCTATGAGGCGAACTCGAAGGTGGTGAAAGCCGCGGACGACATGTATTCACAGGTCAACAATCTCACCCGGTAGCATCGCCATGATCAGGTTGCTGTCATTGCTGTCCGCAAGCGCAGGCTTTGTCTTCGCCGGCTGCCTCCCGATAACGGGAGGCAGGATTGTGGGACGCGACCTGGCGATGGCGGATGCGCGCTTCGCCACGCTTCCGGCAACAATGACGGTGGGCTTTCCGCCCGCGCCGGGCGCGCAGCGCGTTTACACCGCGGCCGATCTCGAGCACGTCGCACGAGCTAACGGGATTCGGGCAACTGGCTTCGGCGCGATCTGTTTCGAACTTCCCATGCACCGGTTCTCCGAGGCGGACGCGTTGACAACTATGCGGAGCAAGCTTCCGCCGGAAGCCGAACTGAAGATCGTCGAACTGGCCGCCGTGGATGTTCCCTCAGGAACGGTTGAGTTTCCGTTGGAAGGGATTGAGCCTCCGACTCCGTCGAGTCATGGCGTCGAGCTGTGGCGGGGATTCGTGAGGTACGCCGAGACGCGTCGCATGTCGGTTTGGGCGCGGGTCGAAGTTACTGTCAAGGTGACCGCAGTCGTGACCGACCGTGACCTGGCGCAGGGCGCAAAGATCAGTGCCGCGTCACTGCGGATCGAAACGACGATGCGGGCATTCGACCGCGTGACTCCCGCAACCCGTATCGAAGAAGTCGCCGGACGCATACCGAAGCGCGGGCTCAAAGCCGGGTCGATTATCCCGCTCAACGCACTGACGGAAGCGCCGACGGTGCGGAAGGGCGATTCAGTGCCGGTAGTGGTGGAGAGCGGCCTGGCTCGTGTGCGATTCGAAGCAATAGCGGAGGGTGACGCGTGTGACGGCGACATGGTCGAGCTGAGAAATCCGGCTAACGGAAAGACGTTCAAAGCGAGGCTGGAACCCGGGCCGAAAGTCACTGTAGTGATTGCGTGGGGTCAAAGGCTGTGAGAGATGCAACTTCGAGACGCGCGATTGCTGCGCTTGTTCTGCCCTTCTTTTTTTGTGCCGGCGGGTTCGGCGCAGATTCGACATCGAAAAAAGATCAGAAGAAGAAGCCACCCGTGGCGACGTCTCTCGACCAGTATCTGAAGACCGCAGCCACGCCTTCAGCCGAAGACACCCCGGCGCCGGGGGCGATCTGGTCCGCCTCATCGCGGCTGGATAACCTTACGGAGGATCTGCGGGCGCGGCGAATCAACGATGTGGTCACTATTCTCGTGACAGAGACCATCAACGCGGCGGCAACCGGCGCCAGCACCACGGAGCGGGCTTCCAGCGCGAATGCCTCGATTACTTCGCTGGTCGGGCCGAAGTCGCCTACGGGCGCTCTCGCCAATCTGCTGAACCAGACCGGCGACCAGAAGCTCAACGGAACAGGTTCAACAACGCGCACAACAACGTTGAATGCCACGCTGAGCGCGCGCGTGGTCAAGGTGCTTCCGGGCGGACTGCTTTACATCGAAGGATCGAAAGACCTGCAGGTGAACTCCGAGCAGCAGGCGATCACGGTGCGTGGAGTGATTCGCGCGACTGACATCACAACGCTGAACACCGTGGGATCGCCGCAGATCGCCGACATGGAGATCCGCCTGAATGGAAAAGGTGTGGTGGGCGACGCGATCAAGCGGCCGAATGCGCTTTACAGGCTGCTGCTCGGATTGCTGCCTTTCTGATTATGCGAAGACTTCTCGGATTCATTGTTTGTGCGGCACTGGCGGGTACGGTTTCGGCAGCGACGCGGCTTAAGGACCTGGTTTCGATTGAAGGCGTGCGCGACAACCAGCTGTTCGGTTATGGCGTCGTCGTCGGGCTGAACAAAACCGGCGACAAACAGCAGACGATCTTCAGCACGCAGAGCCTTGCCAATCTCCTGCAGAAAATGGGTGTGGCTGTGGACGGAACCGTTATTAAAGTGGCCAACACAGCGGCGGTCATGGTGACAGGGACGCTGCCTCCGTTTGCACAGCCGGGAACGAAGATCGATGTGACGGCGGGGGCGATCGGCGATGCGAGCAATCTGCAGGGCGGCCTGCTGCTGATGACGTCATTACGCGGTGTCAACGGTCAGGTGTATGCAGTCGCGCAGGGGCCGGTGGTGACCGGCGGTTTTGTGGCCGGACGCGGCGGAAACACGCAGACGGTTAATCATCCAACGGTCGGACGCGTGCCGAACGGCGCGACGATCGAACGGGCGGCTCCCTCCGTCGAGCCGACGGCGCACGTACGGCTGCAACTCCGCGCGGAAGATTTCACGACGGCTTCGAGGATCGCCGCAGTAATCAACAAGCAGTTCGGGGTGGAGAAACCGGTGGCACGCGCGGAAAATTCGGCGCTGGTCAATGTGGATACGCCCGACGGATGGTCCACACGGATTCCGGAGTTCATCGCCGCCATGGAAGAGCTGAAGGTTGAGGTCGATGCGCTCGCGAAAATCGTCGTTAACGAGCGCACCGGAACCATCGTCATGGGCAAGGACGTGCGGATTTCACCGGTAGCGATCCTGCATGGCAATCTCTCAGTCGAAATACAGACGGTCCTGCAGGTTTCCCAGCCGGGGCCGCTCTCGCAGGGCAAGACCGAGGTGGTTCCGGAGGTCACTGTGCGGGCGAAGGATGCGACGCCGAAAGCCGTGGTACTTCAGCAGGGTGCGACCATCGAAGAACTGGTTAGGGCACTGACGGCTGTCGGATCGTCGGCGCGCGACATTATCGCGATCCTGCAGAATCTGCGCGCGGCGGGCGCGCTGGATGCAGAGCTCGAGGTGATCTGATGCCGGATGCGATCAACACCACCCTAAGCGGAATCACCGAGCTGACGCGCATGACAGCTGCGCCTTCCGACAAAGACGCGAAGAAACAGATGGGAGCGGCGCATGATTTCGAGGCGCTCCTCATCGGCCAGATGCTGCGCTCCATGCGTGAAGAAGGCTCCAGTTGGCTTGGAACGGGCGACGACGATGCAGGCGCAACCGCAATGGCCTTCGGTGAAGAAGAACTGGCGAAGGCCGTTACCAGGGGCGGCGGGCTCGGATTGTCAAAGATCATTGCCCAAGGCCTTGCGGCCAAAAGCGCTCAGACCTGAACTGCGAAGCGTTCTCCTTCGACGCATCTGAAATTATTGGTCGGGTTCCCCCCGGATCCTGTAGCCGTTTCTCCTGATGACAAGGCCGCCGCGGCTCCTGCCCACCCCTCTTCCAGAGTCTTGAGCAGTTCCAGAACCTCCACCAAAGGTTTCTCAGCCTGCTGCATGTTGGCATCGAGCAGACGTTGCAGAATGTACGAGTAAAGGCTGATCAGCTGTTTCGCCAGATCCGGCGCCGCTTCGGGCCGAAGGGATGCAATCAGCTCAGCTACAACAACATAGGCGCGAATGATCGCCGCCGAACGCTGCGCGATGCGTTTTTCCCGCACGTGTTCCCTGGCATCCTCTACAGACGAGATGGCCCTCTGGTAAAGCAGCCGAATCAGATCGATCGGATCGGCGTTGCGTATGGTCTCTTCGAAATAACGATTCATCCTGAATCCCTGGTTGATTTTATGGCTACAACTGAAGTTCCGGGCATTTCCACCTGCGGAGTTCATATCGACCTCGCCGGGCAACTGTTTGAATTTTGTTTCGAGGAGGTTTTCGCCTAAACTTCGCCTCGCTGAATGCCGATAGTTGGCAAGGAGGAAGTAATGACAGCCAATACGCCACTGGATGTGCTCATCGTCGACGACTCGGCGGCCATCCGAAAGATTCTGCAGAGGGTTCTGCGTCAGACCGATATCAACATTGGTGAGATCCGCGAAGCCGGTGACGGCACCGAGGCGGTGGAGATTCTCAAGACCCGGGGGTTCGGCCTGATCCTTTCGGACATCAATATGCCCCAGATGGATGGTCTGCAGCTGCTGGCACGGATCAAGGAGATGGAACATCTCAAGAACGTACCAGTCATCATGATCACGACAGAAGGCGGACAGGGAAGAGTAATGGAAGCCGTCGCGCTGGGGGCTACCGGCTATGTCCGCAAGCCGTTTACGGCGGATCAGATCAAGGAAAAACTAGTGGGCGTCCTTATATGAAGGCTGTTAACGGCCAGGGACGCCCATCCACGTCCGGGTCCAGATATCGGCCATGGTGATGAACAGCAGCAGAATCAGCCAGAAGATACTGCACATCACGATCATCTTCGTCAGACGCGTGCTGTACCAGACGTGCATGAAGAAAAGAGCCACCAGCGACGCCTTGAAGATAGCGATCGCCAGCGCGACGAAAATGTTCCAGCGGCCGAGATCGACCGTGGAAACGTAAGTCGTAACCCACGTCAGTACGATGAGCGCGAAAAATACCGCGAAGTAGATCCGCTTCGGTACAACGTGATGTTCCGCATGATTTGCCATGGTGAGTCTCGCTTATTTGGGGGCTGCCGACCTGTCGATCAGATACAGCAGCGGGAACAGGAAGATCCAGACGATATCGACAAAGTGCCAGTAGAGGCCGAACAGTTCCACCGGCGTATGCCATGCCGGGCCGTATGCCCCCTTTGCCGCCTTGCGAGATCAGAACGATCAGAATCACGGCGCCGACGATCATGTGCGTGGCGTGCAGCCCGGTCATGCCGAAATACAGCGCGAAAAACAGCGGCGTGTGCGCCGCATCGGCGCAGCCTTCGCAATCGAAATTGTGCCCGGGCACTTCGTGATGCACACACTTATCGTGATATTCATAGGCCTTCACGCCGAGGAAGGTGCCGCCCAGCAGCAGAGTCAGAATCAGGAACAGCACGATCAGATTCTTTTTCCCGATAGACGCCGCAAAGTGCACCGCCAGCGCCATCGTCAGACTGCTGCAGATCAGCACGGTCGTATTGGCCGCGCCGATCAGGAGATTGGTCTTGTTGCTGGCCGAGGCGAACGCCGCCGGATAGGCCTGCCGGTACACGAAATACGCCAGGAACAGGCCGCCGAAGAACATGACTTCGGTGACCAGAAACACCCACATCCCGATCGTCGAAGCGTCCTTCTGCTGCTCCGCGTTCTCGAAATGATGCTGGAGCGGCTGTGATCGCCGCTCGAGCGATGCCGCCGCGTGACTAGCCAACGTGTACAACCTCCTCCGTTGTATAGGTGTAAGCTTCCTGGGTAACCACCGGCGTCACTTCGAAGTTTTCAGTGGGCGGCGGCGATGCAGTCTGCCATTCCAGACCCGTCGCGCCCCACGGATTCGGCGGCGCCTTCGGGCCGTACTTCAGCGACCAGAGCAGATAACAGAACGGAATCAGGTAGCCGAGGCCCAGGATCGAGGCGCCCGCCGAGGAAAGCACGTTCAGCACCTGGAATTCCGGCGGGATAAACATGATAGCGCCGCGGCATCCCCATGTATCCCAGCAGGAACTGCGGGAAGAACGTCAGGTTGAAGCCGACGAAAATGATGACGGCCGAAATCTTCGACCAGCCCTTCGTAGTACATCCTGCCCGAAAATCTTCGGCCACCAGTAATGGATGCCGCCGAGGAAACCCATGATCGCCCCGCCCACCATCACGTAATGGAAGTGCGCAATCACGAAGTAGGTGTCGGTCAGATGCACGTCCATCCCGAGGCAGGCGAGGAACAAGCCGGTCAGGCCGCCGATCGTGAACAGTCCGATGAAACCCGAGCGCATAAAGCATCGGCGTCGTCAGCCGGACCGAGCCTTTGTACATCGTCGCGGTCCAGTTGAAGACTTTGATCGCCGACGGGATCGCGACGACGTAGCTCAGGATCGAAAACACCATGCCGGCATAGACCGACTGGCTGCTGACGAACAGGTGATGCCCCCAGACGAGGAATCCGAACACCGCGATCGCCACGCTCGAAAACGCGATGAACGTATATCCGAACGGCTTCTTCGAACTGAACGTCGAGATGATTTCGGTGACCACGCCCATCGACGGCAGAATCATGATGTAAACCGCCGGGTGCGAGTAGAACCAGAACATGTGCTGGAACAGCACCGGATCGCCGCCATAGGCGGGATCGAAGAATCCGATGTGCAGTCCGCGCTCCAGCACCAGCAGGAAGAGCGTCACCGCGATCACCGGCGTTCCCAGAACCTGAATCATGCTGGTCGCGTAATGCGCCCACACGAACAGCGGCAGCCGGAACCAGGTCAGCCCGGGCGCGCGCATGCGGTGGATGGTGACGATGAAATTCAGCCCGGTGAGGATCGACGAAAAGCCGTTGATGAAAATTCCCAGCCCGGCCGCAATCACGTAGCCGTTTGAATAGGAAGTGCTGAACGGCGTGTAGAAGGTCCAGCCGGTATCGACGCCGCCCAGTCAGCAGCGACGTACAGTGACAAACACGCCGCCGAGCATGTAGATATACCAGCTCAGCAGGTTGATCCTCGGGAACGCCACGATCCTTGGCGCCGATCATCAGCGGGATCAGAAAATTGCCCAGAACGGCCGGAATCGACGGGATCAGGAAGAAGAACACCATGATGATGCCGTGCATGGTGAAGAACTTGTTGTAGGTGTTCGATTCCACCAGATCGCCCGGCCGGCGTAGCCAGCTCGAGGCGGATCAGCGCCGCGAATATCCCGCCGAGCGCGAAGAAAAACGTCACCCCGATCAGATAGAGGATGCGCGATGCGCTTGTGGTCGTGCGTCAGCAGCCAGCTCTTCAGCCCTTCGGTCTGCGTTGAGGTAGTTTCTTCTTGGTTTCTACTGGAGGAGGTGCCGGTAATCATACGGATATTCCCTTGCAACTTATCGCGGTATCCTCGGTTCCCCGGATTTGCCTGCGCCGTTGCGCCGCCCGACCCGGCTGCGCCGGAGCCTGCGGCGTGCCGCTGGTCTGAGTCGGCGGCCGGCGGCGCGGAGCGTCTGCGTCCCGTTCTTCGGCCCGATGCGATTTGACGTATTCGACCAGCTTCAGAAGCCCGTCTTCGGTAATCAGACCTTTGAAGGTCGGCATGATGTCGTCATAGCCCGCCACGATCTTCGCCTGCGGATAGAGCACCGATTCGCGGATATAAGACTCGTCCGCTCTGACTCTCGATCCGTCCTTCAGATCGACCGTGGTGCCGAACAGGCCGTTCAGATTCGGGCAGCGCCCGTTCTGCTTGTTGATCGCGCTGGGGTGGCAGTTGCCGCAGCCGAGCTGATTGAAAAGGCTCTCGCCCTGCTCGGCCATCGAACCTTCGCCGCTGCCGGCGCCAAGCCACTTGTCGTAGTCGCGCCTCGTTCATCACATAGACCGTGCCGATCATTCCCGAGTGCTTTGTGCCGCAGTATTCGGCGCAGAAGATGTGATACGCGCCGACCTTCGTGGGACGGAACCATTCCGTCGTATACCGGCCCGGCAGCACGTCGGTCTTGGTGCGGAATGCGGGCACATAGAAATCGTGGATCACGTCTTCGGAGGTCAGCGTCAGCCGGATGTCGCGGTTCACCGGGATGTGCAGTTCGTTGATCTCGCGCGCGCCTTCGTTGTGCTGAATCTTCCACATCCACTGCTTGCCGGTGACGTAGATTTCCATCGAATCGGCCGGCGGCCGGGACTCGGTGAAGAAGATGCTCGCGCCCCACGCGAACATGACCAGCGACAGGCCCAGCGGAATCACCGACCAGACGATCTCGAGAACCATGCCGCCGATGCTGTGCTCGTCAATCGGCGCTCGGAGATCAGCGGTCGCTGCGTGCGGCGGTATTTGATCGCGAAGAACACGACCAGAAACGCGATCAGCAGCGAGAAGAAACGCGCTGACCAGCACGAGGTACGCGTACAGTCCGTCTACCTGGCCGGCGATGGACGACGCCGCCTCCGGAAAAAGCTGGAAACTCTTAGGTCTCCATAGTCGGTTAAACGGCCCGATGCCCTTTCTGCCGTGTCTCTGCGCAGCATGATGAACACAAATCCCCCCAGCACCAGCACTGTGGCCGCACCCGCCACGCGCAGCAGGTCCAGCGCGATGAACGTGTACTTCGCCGAAGTCGGATCGAAGTGATAGCAGAACAGCAGAACCTGATCCACCGCGTTGCCGATTTTGTTCTGCGACGCTTCCACCAGCCCCAGCCGCATATCCTTCGGCGAATATTCGATCCCGTAAAAATATTTCGAAAGCTTTCCTTCCGGCGTCAGGACGTAGATCGCGCTGGCATGCGCGAAATGTCGCGGTATAAACGTCCCACTTGTAGCGGAACCCCACGGCATCGGTGACGCGCTTGATCGAATCCACGATCGCCGGTCAGAAAATGCCAGCCGTCCGCCGTCTCCGGATGGCCGTAATCCTTCATGTAGACGGCCTTCTTCGCGAGCGCCTGTTTCGGCGTCTCGCGCGCATCGAAGCTGATGGCCAGCACGTCGTAATCCTTGCCCGGCGTGAACGTCAGCACCTTCGCGGCCCGCACCATTCCGTTCAGAATCTGCGTGCAGAGCATCGGGCACTCGTAATAGACCAGCGCCAGCACCACCGGGCGCTTGCCGAAGTACTGACCCAGTTCGACAGTCGTGCGCCGTTTTCGTCGCGGAACTTCGCATCCAGAGGCAGCTGCGAATTCAGCTTCTGCTCGATGGTGACCTCCGTCAGCGGCGTCGGCCGGTCGACGCCCTTCATGTTCAGAAGATCGCGCGACGGGCGCATTACGCGGCCCGTTCAGGGTGGGGCCGTCAGGCTGGGCGACAACGCTTTGCGCGCTGCGCGGGCTGAACCGCCGAGCCGCCAGCTGCAGCAGCAACGACACACCCGAAATGTACAGCATTTTTTTCATTGCGAAATCTTTTCCAGCGTCCTCCCGCTGCTTGAGTCCTCCGGAATCGTGCGATAGCCGTCGTTGTCCATCCCCGCCGGGCTGGGCTTCGACGGCAGACCTTTCTGCGCCACGATATCGATCGCCTGATCGATCGGGATCCGCACGATGCCCTTGTTCGGATCGACCCAGCCATAGCTGTTCAGAATCGCGTCTTCGTCGGCGCGCAGATCCTTCAGTTCGATCTTCGGTTCGGCCTGCAGACGCGGCTCCGGCGGCAGTTTCTGCCGCTCGTTCATCATGCGGCCGCCGGGTTGCTCGGCATTCTTCGCGTCCTCGCGTGCGAACAGGAAATCGAACATCGCCCACATCGCGAACACCGTGACGATGCAGCGCCAGCAGAAGCCCGATGCCGAACGCCGAGATCTGAAAGACGTTGACGTCTCTGCGTCTCATGCGAGACGTCCGGGATTGACGTCGGGTCGTGCTCGTGACCGTGATCGGTGTCTTAGTGGTCTCTGCCATGATTCAAAGCCTTTTCAAGATCCGGTGCGCCCAGCGGCAGCAGCGGCCGCTGCGGAAGGTTCGGAAGAACATCGCCAGCCACAGTCCGCCGAAGCCGAGCGGCGCCATGAAGTCCAGCCACGAAATCGTGAACGACCGGATGATCGACGTCGGCGAAGTTCGGCTCGACCAGCCAGAAGACATCGACCACGCGGATGCAGATGATGAAGATCGCGATGGCGAGAATCGTCTTCGGATTTTTCTTCAGCGACTGCGACAGCAGCAGCACAGAACGGCAGCGCGAAGTGGAACAGCAGCAGGATGAGCGCCAACCCACCGCCAGCCGCCGTTCAGGCGCCTGATGTACCAGATGATTTCCTGCGGCAGATTCCCCGAGTAGATGATCAGGTACTGCGAGAACGACAGATACGCCCAGAGCATCACCAGCGCCAGCATCAGCTTGCCGAGATCGTGCAGGTGCTTCTTCGTGATGGCATGATCCATCGGCGCGATACTTCGCAAGCAGAACCAGCGTCGCCACCATCAACGCACATAGCCGACAGCGCCTGCCCATCGGCGATCAGAAAGCCGTAGATCGTCGAGGCCCAGGTTACGTCGAGCGACATCAGATAATCGACCGAGCAGAAGGTCATCGTGAAGAAGTACAGAACGATGCCGGGCGCGCTCAGCTTTTCGAGCTTGTTCGAATACTTCCACGACTTGGTTTCGTCTTCGAGCCGCGACCATTTGTTCAGCAAGTAAGTCAAGCCCGAGCCAGACCACGCCGTAAATAACCCAGCGGACCCATAGAAACGGGAGTTCAGATAAAGATGCTTGGGCTGAATGATCTTGTCGGACGCCTTCGCTGGCATGCGCGGGATCAGCCCAGGAATAGAGATGCGGCGCGCAGAATCAGCAGCGGCAGGAACAGCAAGCCACATCACGTAGAGTGTGCGCGTACCCGCTTCGAGCGGACGGCGGATCATCACGCCCCAGGCGCCGCCCGCCACGATACTGGGTCATCAGCAGGACGCAGGCAGCCCATGCCCATGCCGAACCAGAACCAGAAGCCTACCAGATAGGAGCGCAGGAACTGCTGCGGGCTCGACCATGAAATACCCGGCGACCAGCAGCGCAAGGAAAACCAGCCCGACGAACGCCGACGATGTTCTGATACTTCTTCAGCGTGTCGACCAGCTGCGGAGGCGTCGCGTAACTTTGTTCGGTCGTCGTCATTTTCTTTCTGGTTGATTGCCGGGCACCGCGCCCGCGCCGTGCGCGCCGGGAACGCCGGACGGCGTGGCGGGCTTGGCCGGGAAGTTCACGAAATCCGTATCGGGAGGCGCGATGCGGCTCATTCGCCTCGCCGCGGCGGAAGGCTGCCGCCCGGCGGCCGGGATGCGGGCGCGCGCTTCCTGCGGCAGATCGTTGATGTTAGCGTTCTCGCTGTATTGCAGCGCGCGGATGTAAGCGATAATCGCCCAGCGGTCGCGCGGCTGCACCTGCGCCGCGTAGTTCAGCATCGCCCCATAGCCGTTCGAGATCACGTCGTAGAAATGGCCCACCGGCGCCTTGCGCAGACGGTCGATGTGATACGAAGGCGGCTGCTTGAATCCGCGCCGCACGATCATGCCGAGACCGTTGCCGATGCGCCCGTGGCAGGGTGCGCAGTAAATGTCGTAACGGTTCTGGCCGCGCTCAATCACGGCTTTGTCGACCGCGATCGGGAAGGCTGTCGATGTCCTTGCCGGCGGCGTCCTTGCCTTCGTAGAATGCCGTATCTTCGTTGAGCGCGCCGCGCGCGATGGTGCCTTCCACCGGCTGCCGTTCGCTGCGCCCGTCGGCGAAGAAATCGCTCGGACGCTGCGGCCGGTACTTCGGCTGATCCTGCATGTCGAGACGCGAACAGCCCACGCGCCAGGCGCGCACGCCAGGCCAGAGCTATCGCTGCAATTCGCGAGATCTCTCATCGGGCCACTTCCGCAATTTCTTCCGGACCCAGACTCTCCAGAAAACCGGCCGTCTCGCTGTCGGTCGAACTTCGGATCGTCCGACTCGATGCACAGGAAAAACTTGCTCCGCGAAGCGTCGGCAAAACGCTCCACATTGAACACCGGATGATAGGGCGAAGGCAGACCGTTCATGATGATCATGCTGATCGCCGCCGTCAGGCCGCCGATCAGAATCGTGCATCTCGAACGTGATCGGGATAAACATCGGGGCGCTGATCAGCGGCCGTCCGCCGATATTCAGCGGCAGAGCCACCGCTTCCACCCAGCTCGCCAGACCGAAACCGCCGACGCAGCCGACAGATGCCGCCGATCAGCGTGAACAGCGAAACGCGGTTGTCGTGCAGATCCATGGCTTCGTCCAGTTCATGAATCGGAAAGGGCGAGTAGGCGTCGAACTTTTTGAATCCGGCTTCTCGCGTGCGGCGCGCCGCCGCCACCAGTTCGCCGGGCGTTTCGAACTCGGCCATCAGGCCGTACAGCGGATTGCACTGCTTCGATTGCGTGAACGCTCATCGCGCGACCGGCTCCTTAACGCGCGCTCCCGGCAGAAGCATGCGCAGTTCGAAGATCGTGATCATCGGCAGCACGCGGACGAACAGGAAGATACAGGTCATGAAGAACCCGAGCGTGCCGACATAGACCGCCCAGTCCCAGATCGGTCGGCCAGTACATGCCCCAGCTCGAGGGCAGGAAGTCGCGGTGCAGACTGGTGACCACGATGACGAAGCGCTCCAGCCACATGCCGATATTGACGACGATCGAGATGCACCACAGAATCAGCGGGTTGGTGCGGATCTTCTTCGAACCACAGGAACTGCGGCGTGATGATGTTGCAGAAGATCAGGCGTCCAGTAGAACGGCGCATAGGGCCCGGTCATGCGGTTCCAGATCATGAACTTTTCGTAGATGTCGGCGCTGAAGTAGCCGAAGAAGGCCTCCATGCATGTAGCCGTAGGCCACGATCAGGCCGGTGGCCAGCGTCACCTTCGCCATGTTGTTCAGGTGGCGCATGGTGATGATGTCTTCGAGGCCGTAGAACTTGCGCACCGGAATCATCAGCGTCAGCACCATGGCGAAGCCGGAGTAGATGGCGCCGGCGACGAAGTAGGGCGGGAAGATCGTGGTGTGCCAGCCCGGAATCATCGCCACCGCGAAGTCGAAGCTGACGACCGTGTGGACCGAAACCACCAGCGGCGTCGCCAGGCCGGCCAGCAGCAGCGACGCCTTTTCATAGCGCTGCCAGTGGCGCGCCGAACTGCGCCAGCCCATGGCCAGCATGCCGTAGATCACCTGCTGCCAGCGCTGTCTTGGCGGAATCGCGCAGGGTGGCGAGATCGGGAATCAGACCGACAAACCAGAACACCGCCGAGATCGTGAGGTAGGTCGAAACCGCGAACACGTCCCACACCAGCGGGCTGCGGAACTGCGGCCAGAGGTCCATCGTATTCGGATACGGCAACAGCCAGTAAGCCAGCCACGGACGGCCCGTATGCAGCACCGGGAACATGCCGGCGCACATCACGGCGAAAAGCGTCATGGCTTCGGCGAAGCGGTTGATCGCGTTGCGCCACGATTGATTCAGCAGCAGCAGAATCGCCGAAATCAGCGTTCCGGCGTGGCCGATACCGATCCACCAGACGAAGTTGACGATGGCGAATCCCCAGCCGATCGGGATGTTGATGCCCCAGACGCCGACGCCCTTGATGAACAGCCAGGTGGCCGCCGGCCATCAGGCACTGCAGCACGCCGAAAGCGATCAGCAGGCCGAAGACCCACCCGAGCGTGATCTTGCGCTTGAGAACGATGCCGCCGATCTTGTCCGAAACCGACGCAAGGCTGTGGCCTTCGTCGATTACCGGCCCGACTTCGATTTTCGATGGCAGCTCAACCGGCTGCGCCATATTAGCTGTCCTTCTCCGACTTCCGAACTTCCGGATTGGGGTTGCGGATCTCCGTCAGATACGTGGTGCGCGGGCGCGTATTCAGCTCGCCCAGCAGCGAGTAATTCAGACTGCTCGCGCTTCCACTCGCGACACGCGGCTCTTCGGATCGTTCAGATCGCCGAACATAATCGCCTGCGACGGGCAGGTCGCCGCGCACGCCGGGACGATCTCGCCGTCCCGCACCTTGCGGTCCTGCTTCTCCGCGGTGATCTTCGCGTAGTTGATGCGCTGCACGCAGTAGGAGCACTTTTCCATGACGCCGCGGCTGCGCACCGTGACATCGGGATTGCGCTGCAGCTTGAGGCTTTCCGTCTCCCAGTCGGTGAAGAGCAGGAAGTTGAAGCGCCGGACCTTATACGGGCAGTTGTTCGAGCAGTAGCGGGTGCCGACGCAGCGGTTGTAGACCATGTTGTTCAGGCCTTCGGCATCGGTCTCCGTCGCCGCCACCGGGCAGACCAGTTCGCAGGGCGCATCTTCGCACTGCACGCAGGCCACCGGCTGGAAGTACGTCTCCGGCTCATCCGGCTCGCCTTTGTAATAACGGTCGATGCGGATCCAGTGCATTTCGCGGGTGTTGAGCACCTGCTCTTTGCCCACCACCGCGATATTGTTTTCCGCCTGGCAGGCCACCACGCAGGCGTTGCAGCCGACGCAGGACGTCAGGTCGATCGCCATGCCCCACGCATAGCCTTCGTATTTGAAGATCTCGCGGGAAAATCGTCAGGCCATTGGGCGGAGTCTCGCTCTGCTTCTCGGAGAAGTAGGGATCCTGCTTGAACTCGTCGAGCGTGCCGGCATGGACCGGCTCGCGGCCTTCCATCGTGAAGTGGTGCTGCACGGCGGCGAGCTGGAACTTCTCGCCCAGCTTGCGCACCTGTCGCGCCGCTGCACGAAGTAAGGGCTTGACGCCGGTGCGCAGCGGATAAACATCGAAGCCCGCGCCATTGCCCGCGCGGCCCGAACGCGTGCGGCCGTAGCCCAGACTCAGCGCGATGGAACCATCCGGCTGACCCGGCACGCGCCAGACCGAGCCCCAAACCGTGTGGCCGTTGTAATCGATCGCCACGCGGTCTTCGTCGGTGACGTTCAGATCTTTCGCCGTCTTCTCGCTGACGATCACCGCGTTGTCCCACGTCAGGCGCGAAACCGGCCGCGGCAGTTCCTGCAGCCAGGCGTTGTTCGCGTAGCGGCCGTCGAGGATATAAGGATCGCTGTGGAAGGAAATTTCGTAACCCGGAAGCCGCTGCGCCGAAGCTCGCGGACGCCGGGATCAGCTTCGCCGTCGCGTTGACCGCCGGCAGCGGCCGAATCTTTGACGAAGCCGTCGTGCACCGAATGCTTCCACCAGGTTTCGAAATCGGCGCCCGTGTGCTTCGCCTGCCAGTAATCGCGAACGCGTTTCGTAGCTCGATTTCTCGGGCGTTTCGGTGAATGCGGCGAGAGATCTCGTGCGCCGATTTGCCGCCGTAGAGCGGCGCAATCAGCGGCTGGATAATCGAAATCGTGCCGTCGTAGGCGGGCGCATCGCTCCAGTGCTCGTAGGGGTGCGCTTCCGGAATCAGCCACTGGCAGACTTCCGAAGTCTCGTCCTCGTTGCGGTCCGAGACTGAACGCGCAGTCTTCGCCATCTGGATGGCGCCGCGCAGATTCAGCTCCGGCGGCGCGCTGTAAACCGGATTGCCGCCGAGAATCAGCAGCAGATCGACCTGCCCGGAATGCAGATCCTGCACCAGCGCCTGCAGATCGGCCCACTGATCGACCGGCTTCTGCTTCGAGCGACTGCGGTGAACACGACGGTCGTGCCGTTGTTGCCCAGCACCTGGTTGATGTAGTGGACAACCGCGTGCACTTCCGGCGATTGATCTTCGCCCGCGATCACGATCGACTTGCCCTTCGCCGCCTGCAGATCTTTCACAAGCGCGGAATAGAATTTCGAA
Organism: Terriglobia bacterium; assembly: GCA_963709215.1. Lineage (GTDB taxonomy): Bacteria > Acidobacteriota > Terriglobia > Bryobacterales > Bryobacteraceae > BOG-234. Next base: position 1,200,984 of record CAVPVO010000003.1, read on the forward strand.
TTCGCTGAGCGGACCGCTGGCAGCTTCCGCCGCTCAGACTAGCGGCCAGCGAACGAACGAATCCGGACTACTTCCGACGGTTTGATCGCCTGCCGGTGGTCGGCCTTGCGCGCCCGTCGAAGTCGGCGTGGTTTCGACCGCATAGAAACGGCTCTGCGTCGTGTTGCCGCCGCGCAGATACGCGCTTCGAAACGAAATCGCGCGCGTAGCGCACGCCGCCCGGCCCGTTGCCGAGGAAATTGCCGTCGATCGAAAGCACCACATCGGCCTGATCGAACTTGTAAACCGGATTCAGGAACTGCCCGAACGCCATCTGCGCGCCCATGCGGCGGCCATGCCCGGTGGGCTCCCACTGATACCACTTCGCGCCCGGATAAAGCTTCAGAACGTCCTGAATCTGCGCCGTAGAGCGTCGGCGAAGTAACGGTCTCGGTGAGAATGCGGATACCGGCGCCGTTCTTCGCTTTCTGCTTCTCCAGGACGTTGATGAAAGCTTTCGAGGAACGACGGATACGACCGGACTTCACCGATGTAAGTTGACCGTCTGCAGCCGGTCCGGATCGTACAGGCCAAGGATCGAAGCCTGCGTCGGAACATCGGTCGCGCCCATGCTGGCCGGATGCTCGGGATTTCCTTCCACCTTAGTGGGCCGGAATTCGTGAGTTTCCACCAGGACCGGATTGGCGATGCCGCTGACCGGAAACGCCGTGGCATAGAAAAGCGGCTTGCCGGGAATCAGCTGCTCGGGCGCTTCCACGTACGGCATGATGTACTCGGTCGGCTGCTTCGTGCAGGCGGAAAGTCCGGCCAGCGCCAGCGACGCGCCCATGATCTTGAGGAAATTGCGGCGGCCTTCGTCGTCGATCCACTCCGACGCCTGCCGGGGAAACTCGCGATGCAGGAAATCCTTGAAGCCCTCGACCGAAGTCAGCTCATCGAGACTGCGCCAGTAGCCGGCGCCTTTCGCCTGCTCCAGCTTCGCCCGGATGGACGTCAAATTCAAAGAATCGCTGCTTGTTTCACTCATTGGTCGCTATCGGTGACAAGTCCAGCAGGTGTCCAGCTTCTGAACGTGGTATTCCTTGACCAGCCGCGCGCCGAGTTGCTCCTGCGGCTCCGACGGCACGTAACCCATCGTCGTGATCTGATCGCGCGGGCGAAGATACTTTTCCGGATTGCGGTGGCAGTCGAGGCACCAGCGCATCTGCAGCGACGGCTCCTGCTACGTCAGCCCATGCTCGTCGATGCGGCCGTGGCAGGTCTCGCAGCCCACGCCCTTCTTAACATGAATGCTGTGGTTGAAATAAACGTAATCGGGAAGATCGTAGACTTTGGTCCATTTGATCGATTGATTGGTCCGGAAGCTTTCGCGCACCGGTTCGAGCGTCGGACTGTTGATCCAGATCTGCGAGTGGCAGTTCATGCAGGTCTTGGTGGGCGGGATCGGCGGACCAGTCGGAGTTCTCAACCGAAGTGTGGCAATAGCGGCAATCGATGCCCATCGAGCCGACGTGATGCGCGTGGCTGAACGGAATCGGCTGTTCCCGCGCGTCGCCCTGGCGGGTCGCATAGTTCGAATCGGCGATCAGTTCAAAAAGCGCGCCGCCCACAGCTGCCAGAGTCACCAGAGCGAGGACGATGCTGACCCGGGCAAACGAGTTCGCGCTCGATCTGAAGATCTGTGCCATTAAGGTCTATCATGCAGTTCCGACGATCCGAGGGGGAAAAGGCCAAACCGCTATTATGCTCCATCACTCTCGTTTTCCCAAGCACGCGCAATATAGTTCTTTCATATGATCCGGAAAACCGAAACCCGTTTCGACGCCAATTGTGACATTCTAAACATTCAAGTCTACAATGGAGCTTCATGCGACAGACCGTTCGCCCTGCGGGGCGCCTTTCCGGCGTGGTTACGCTGCCCGGCGACAAATCGATTTCACACCGCTACGCCATGATCGCGTCGCTGGCCGAAGGGCCTTCGAAGATTCACAATTATTCGACCGGCGCGGATTGCCATTCGACGCTGGGATGCGTGCGGGCGCTGGGAATCGAGGTCGAGGAGGAGGGCACGACGGTTACGATTCACGGCCGCGGACTCGACGGCTGGACGCAACCGGCGCGCGATCTGGATGCGGGAAATTCGGGGTCGACGATCCGCATGATGTCCGGATTGCTCGCGGCGCAGCCGTTCGACAGCCGCATTTTCGGCGACGAATCGCTGTCGCGGCGGCCGATGGGCCGCGATCATCAAACCGCTCGCGCAGATGGGCGCGCGGATCGAAGCGCGCGACAGCCAGTTTCCTCCGCTTACGATTCACGGGACGACAGCTGCATCCGATCGATTACACGCTGCCGGTGCCCAGCGCGCAGGTGAAAACGTGCGTGCTGTTCGGCGGGATGTTCGCGGAAGGGCAGACGATCGTGCGCGAGCCGATCCGGTCGCGCGACCACACGGAGATCGCGCTGCGCGAGTTCGGCGCGGATCTGCAGGTGAAGCAGCGCGTGATCACGCTCGAGGGCCGGCCGAAGCTCACCGGGCGCGAACTCGTGGTGCCGAGCGATCTGTCTTCCGCCGCATTCTTCCTCGTGGCCGGGCTGCTGGTGCCGGGATCGCGGCTGGTGATTCAGGACGTGGGCCTGAATCCGACGCGTTCGGCGCTGCTCGATTTTCTGCTGTCGATCGGCGCGCCGGTGCAGGTGCTGAGCGATCGAATCGGTGAACGGCGAGCCGATCGGCGATATCGAGGTGCGGCATGCGCCGGTGCGCGGCGGCGTCGATCGAGAAGGAGCTGACGGCGGCGCTGATCGACGAGATTCCGGTGCTGGCCGTGCTGGGCGCGGCATCGGAAGAAGGCATCGTGATTCGCGATGCGCAGGAGCTGCGCATCAAGGAGACCGACCGCATCGCGACGGTCGGCGGAAAACTTCAGGCGCATGGGCATCCAGGTCGAGGTGACGCCGGACGGCATGCGCGTGCCGGGCAGACAGAAATTCCGCGCGGCGGCGTTCGATTCGTTCGGCGATCATCGGATCGCGATGGCATTCGCGGTGGCGGCGCTGCGCGGGCGACGGCGAATCGACCATCGAAAATGCCGGAAGCGGCGTCGGTGTCGTTCCCGGAATTCTGGAACATTCTGCAGGCAAATTGCCGGATAATCTCAAACGACCTAGTTCTGCGCCGCTACTGGGGCTACGACGAATTCCGGCCGCTGCAGGGGCGCATTGTCGAGAGCCTGATCGGCGGGCACGACTGCGCGGTGATCATGCCGACGGGCGGCGGGAAGTCGCTCTGCTATCAGTTGCCGGCGGTGGTTTCGGGGCGAACCGCGGTGGTGGTGTCGCCGCTGATCGCGCTGATGCAGGATCAGGCGGCGCAGCTCGAGCAGATGGGCATACCCGCCGCGGCGCTCAACAGCCAGATCCCCTGGCCCGAGCAGCAGGACGTCATGCGGCGCGCGGGGAAGGGCGAGTACCGGTCTGCTTATACGTGTCCCCGGAGCGGCTGCTGCGCGAAGATTTCATCGAGTTTCCTGGGACGCGTGCCGCTGGCGTTTTTCGCGATCGACGAAGCGCACTGCATTTCGAATGGGGACACGAGTTTCGTCCGGAGTATCGGCAACTGCGCCGGCTGCGCGAGCTGTTTCCCGAGTGTCCCATCGCGGCGTTCACGGCGAGCGCGACGCGCAGGTGCGGCACGACATCCTGCGGCAGCTCAGCCTGCGCGATCCGCACAAGTACATCGCCAGCTTCCACCGGCCGAATCTGAACTATCACGTCAAACTGACGGACGGCAAAACGCAGGGACAGATGCTGCTGGCGGCGATGGAAGCGTACCGCGATTCGACCGTCATCATCTACTCGCCGACCATCGCGCGCGTGGGAGAGACCGTGCGCTTTCTCGAAGAAGAGCGGAATCGAAGCCATTCCCTATCACGGCAAGATGGAGAACGAGGAGCGGTCGCGCAACCAGGAACGCTGGATGTCGGACGAAGTGCGCGTGCTGGTCGGAACGATCGCGTTCGGGCTTGGCATCAACAAGCCGTCGGTGCGCGCGGTGATTCATCTGGCGCTGCCGAAATCGATCGAGCAGTATTACCAGGAGGCCGGCCGGGCGGGCCGCGACGGCGCGCCGGCGGACTGCGTGCTTCTCTGGCAGACGCGCGATGCGGGCCTGCTGGCATACTTCAACAATCAGATAGCCGACGCGCAGGAAAGGCAGCGGGCCTGGGACTCATATCATGCGATCCGGAAGTTTGCCGAGAGCGATGCCTGCCGGCACCGGCAGATCTGCCTGCATTTCGGCGAGACGCCGAAGTGGGAGCGCTGCGATGCGTGCGACATCTGCGCAGAGTCACTCGACTGGACGACACTGCGGACGAGGCCGGTTTCGGCGACACAGCGGCCGGCATCGGCGGCGCCCGAGCCCGCATTGCTGCAGCACATGCGCGTGTGGCTGCGCGATTTTTCGCGAAGCCGCGGCGTGCCGGCGTTCATGATCCTGAACGATGCCGCACTGGCAGACCTGTGCCGGAAAGGGCCCGCAACAATCGCGGAACTGCTGGCGGTCAGCGGTATCGGCGAGAAAAAAGCGCAGTCGTTCGGCAGCGAGATAGTTGCCGAACTTCACAAGTTCCGGCGGCTATAGAAATCAGTCAGCCGCGAATCAGCGGGCGGCCGGCTGATGAGCCTGGATCGAAAGTGAATCGACCGGTGCCCCGATGTGCATCTCCTTCCAGTTGTAATCGAACTCTTTACCGCAGTCGAGACACACGATGTAAGTGCCCCGCCGCGCGCCTTCCGCCCGATGGGAATTGCCTGGGCGTGAGTGGAAAGGTTGTACGGCTGTGCGAACAACCAAAAATGCTTTCAAAAAGCGAATTCAGCATATAGCCCCTTTAATTCAACCCCACCGGGTCGGCAATCAGTTAGATTCAGCGAGAGAACTCACGGTTTCACGAGTGCACGCACGCGGCCAATTGAACAGGTACCCCGTACCTGTTATTACGAATCCGGATGGATCAGCAGATTTACGAAAGCTGACCGGCTATCGCGTCGGCGATCTGGCGGCCGTGGAAGCGCCCGTTTTCAATGAAAATTTCGTTTGTGTGCATGCCCGCCACAATCACTCCGGCGAGGTAAACACCCTTCCGGTCGCTCTCGAGTGTCATTGCGATCGGTGCGGGGTTTCTGTGTTTCCTGTTCGAGCACGATTCCGTTGGCGTTGAGAAAAGTTAGATCAGGGCTGTAGCCGATCATGGCAAAAACAAAATCGTTCGCTACGTCGATCGTCGCCGTCGGGTGTTTGAATGCGTACAGCGCCGGAAAGAATCTCCGTAACCCGTGAGTTAAAGTACGCCTTGATTTCGCCGTTCTTAATCCGGTTTTCGATGTTGGGCTTGATCCAGTACTTCACGTGCTTGTGAATCGCCGGGCCGCGATGGACCAGCGTGACGCGCGCGCCGGTCCAGTAGAGTTCCAGCGCGGCGATGGCGGCGGAGTTCTTCGCGCCGACCACGAGCACGTCGTGGTTGTAATACGGATGCGGCTCCTTGTAATAGTGGATGACTTTGGCCAGATCCTCGCCCGGCACGTTGAGCAAATTCGGCACATCGTAGTAGCCGGTTGCGATCACGATTTTCTTCGCGCGATAGCAGTGATTGACGCCATGTACGATCCGTGGTCGGAATGAGTGAATGCGCCGTCGGCGCCGTCGATCGCGTCGACGCGCTCGTACTGGTGGATATCCAGTTTGTAGTGTTCGGCCACGCGGCGGTAGTACTTGAGCGCCTCGGTGCGGGTGGGCTTTTCGTACATGCTGGTCATCGGGATGTCGCCGATCTCCAGCAGCTCGGGAGTGGTGAAGAACGTCATGTGCGTCGGGTAGTTGTAGAGCGAATTGACGACGCAGCCTTTGTCGACGATCATGGCGCTCGACACCGCGGCGCTTCAGTTCGATGCCGCAGGCGAGACCGGTGGGGCCGGCGCCGATGACGATGGCGTCGAATGTCGGGTATCGATGCCGACTCACAGTTTGCTTTCGACCTCGGCGGCGAGGCTCGGCAGAGCGCTGAGCGGCAGCGCAGAAGGATCTTTGCCGCCGCCTTCCGCCATGTCGGGACGGCCGCCGCCTTTGCCGCCGACGGCCTGCGCCAGGGTGCCCACGAGCTTGCCGGCCTGGATTTTCTGCGTGAGATCCTTCGTTACGGCGGCGACGATGGAGACAGCGCCGTCTTCGGTCGACGCGAGTACGATTACGGCCGACTTCCATTTGTTGCGCAGTGTATCGGCCAGAGTGCGCATCTGCTGGCGGTCGAGAGCATCGACCTGGGCGATCAGATATTTCACGCCGTTCTTTTCTTTGGCCTTCGATTCGAGATCGCGCGCGGCGGATCTGGGCGAGACTTCGTTTTCAGCTGGTCGATCTGGCGTTCGATGGTCGCGCTTTTCGGCGATGAGGCGGTCGACGTGCTCGACCAGTTCCGGCTCGGCCACGCGCAGCATGCCCGCGATGCGGTGCAGCGCTTCGCGTCGATTCCTGGAACTGCGCGACGGCGCCTTCGCCGGTGATGGCCTCGATGCGGCGCACGCCGGCGGAAATGCTGCTTTCGGAAACGATCTTGAAGACGCCGATATCGCCCGTGCGCGTGACGTGCGTGCCGCCGCAGAGTTCCTTGCTGAAATCGGGGATGGAGACAACGCGCACTTCTTCGCCGTATTTTTCGCCGAACAGCGCCATCGCGCCGGTCGAGATGGCCTGATCGATCGGCATGACGTTGGTGGTGACCTGCGTGTTGCGCAGGATCTGCTGGTTGACGAGGCGCTCGACTTCGAGGATTTCGGCCGGATCGAGCGCGGCGTAATGGGTGAAATCGAAGCGCAGACGCGGCGGCTCGACAACGCTGCCCGCCTGCTTGACGTGCGGTGCCGAGAACCTGGCGCAGCGCGGCGTGCAGGAGGTGCGTCGCGGTGTGATTGCGCATGGTCGACCAGCGCTCCGGGACGCCGACTTCGGCGCGCAGTTCGTCGCCGATCCGAATCGGCGCAAGGGTGCGGATTTTGTGGACAGTGAGTCCGGGAACGGCGGGGCGCGTGTCTTCGACAACGGCGACAGTCTCGCCGGTGTGAGCGTTGTAAAGAGTTCCGCGGTCGCCCACCTGACCGCCGGTTTCGGCGTAGAAGGGCGTCTGATCGAGAACCAACTTCGGCTTCGATACCGGCAGGGAGCTCGTCGACGAGTTGCTGATTCATGCAGCAGGCCGTGCACGGTGGAGATGGCGTCGAGTTGGTCATAGCCGAGGAACTTCGTGCGGCCGTTTTCGAGCAGTTGCTGATAGGCCGGGGCGATGGCGCCCTTCTCGCCGCCCTTCCAACTGGCGCGGGCGCGCTCGCGCTGGAGGCGCATCTCGGACTCGAAGCCTTCGCGATCGATGGCGACGCCGCGCTCGCGGGCGATGTCTTCCTGCTCGTCGAGCGCGAGGCCGTACGTGTCGTAGAGCTTGAACGAGACGGCGCCCGGAACTGTGCCGTTGGAGAGGCGTGCGATTTCGTCGCTGAAAACCTTTTCGGCGACGAGGAAGGTGGTGGCGTAGCGGTGCTCCTCGTCCTTGACGACGCGGGCGACGCGCTGCACGGATTCCATCAGCTCGGGATAGCCGGGCGCATGAGTTCGGCGACGAAGCCGGTCAGCTCATAAAGATATGGCTCCTGTTCTGCCGATCAGACGGGCATTGCGCATGGCGCGGCGCATGATTTTGCGCAGCACGTAGCCGCGGCCTTCGTTCGAAGGGAGGACGCCGTCGTGGATCAGGAAGGCGGTGGCGCGGGCGTGGTCGGCATTGATGCGCAGCGCCGTGTCCGATCTTCGGATCGGCGCCGTATTCGACGCCGCACAAATCGCCGGCGCGGTCGATGATGGGGCGGATCAGATCGGTATCGTAATTCGAAAGCTTGCCCTGCAGGACCGCGGCCAGGCGCTCGAGGCCCATGCCGGTATCGATGGAAGGGCGCGGCAGGGGCGTCATGGCGCCGGAGCTGCAGTCGCGGTTGAACTGCATGAAGACGAGGTTCCAGATTTCGACGAAGCGTCCGCCGCCGTCGTCGGGAAACTGTTCGTGCTCGCGGCCGGGTTCGGCGGCTGCGGGGCCGAAGTCGTAGAAGATTTCCGAGCAGGGGCCGCAGGGGCCGGTGTCGCCCATCTGCCAGAAGTTGTCTTTTTCGTCGAGCCGGAATATGCGGTCTTTGGGGACGCCGGCGACCTGCTGCCAGAGGCGTTCGGCTTCGTCGTCTTCGCGGAAAACAGTGATGTAGAGCTTGTCTTTGGGAAGACCGTAAGTCTTTGGTGATCGAGGTCCCAGGCGAACTCGATGGCTTCGGCTTTGAAGTAGTCGCCGAAGGAGAAGTTGCCCAGCATTTCGAAGAACGTGTGGTGGCGGCGGGTGTAGCCGACGTTTTCCAGATCGTTATGCTTGCCGCCGGCGCGGACGCACTTCTGGGAAGAGGCGGCGCGGGTGTAGTCGCGCTTTTCGAGGCCCTGGAAAACCTCCTTGAACTGGTTCATGCCGGCGTTGGTGAAGAGCAGCGTGGGGTCGTTGGCGGGCAGAAGGGAACTGCTGCGCACGACACGATGCCCGCGGGCGTGGAAGAAGTCGAGAAAACGCTGACGGATATCGTTACCGGTCACAGGGGTCCTTTGATTGCGTGGATAGTTCGATTATAGGAACCTGTCTGCCTTTGCAGATTTACAGGCGGGCGCCAAGCAGGGGAAGCCCCTCAGTATTTTTCCGGTCTCAGGTTCGTTTGGAAATTTTGTTTTTCTTGCGGAGCCGCTTCAGGCGGGACAGTGCGCGCGTGTACTGACGGTCGTAATCATCTTCGGCGCGGTTGATGAAGTCGAGAGCGCCTCCTTCTTCGGCGAGCGAACAGAAGGCGAGTGCGAGCAGAGTGTTGTATGCAGCGTCTGGATATAACAGACGGAGTTCGCGGATTTCGGTGCTGAAAAGGTCGTCTTCGAGCTTCCAGAGGCAGCGCTTCAGCCAGTGCGCCCGGACCATGGATTCGAGCGCGGCGCTCTCATCCTCATTCTGCGGCCTGAACTCCTGCAGATAGCTTTGGATGAAAAGACTGAGCTCCATGTCGGACGCATCAGGATTAACGCAGCGGCTGCGGCAGGGAGCGCCTTTTCTGCGGGTCGAGACCTGGGTGCTTGCGTGGGGAGGGAAATGGGGTTCCATTGCGGCACCATTGTGCACCCGCTTTTGAGCCATCTCCGCAGACCGGGGAACCGCGCGCAAATGTTTTCAACCGGCTGCGGGGAAAATTAAAATGCGGCGCGTTGTGACCGCGGGCCGCCGCCGCTGCGCGAACACCACAGCACCCACCAGATGAGTGCGAACTGCAGGGGCAGGCGCACCCACAGGAGCGAGGTGGGAAGCGGCATGGCCGTCACCTGCACGCGGTCGACGGCCATGTAGATGTTGGCCGGGAAGACGGCAATCAGAAGAGCGACCAGTCCCCAGGCTGCGGCGCGGCGCAATGGGCGGAGGAGCAGGCCGAGGCCGCCAGCGATTTCCGCCGCGCCGCTCAGATAGACCATCACCAGCGGGTAGGGGATGAACGGCGGCACGATCTTCACAAATGGGGCGGGCCGCACGGAATGGAGAACGCCCGCAGCGACGAAGAACCCGGCAGTCAGGAAGAGAGCAGCTTTGCGCAAGGTGGCCAGCTACCAGGGGATTGGCTTGCCGAGGTGGAAATACCCGCCGGTGGGGCCGTCATCGCCGAGCAGGGCCAGCGCGACACCGGTCTTTGCGCCGTCGGGAATCTCCATAGGGGCCGCGTCGGTGCCCATGTCGGTCTTCACCCAACCGGGATGAGCCGAATTGACTTTGATATTCGTGCCTTTCAGCTCGTGGGCCAGGTGAATGGTGAACGAATTGAGTGCGGCTTTGGAAGAGTCGTACGCCAGCGCTTTGAAATCGTAGATGGGGCTGGCGGGATCGGCATGGAGAGCCAGCGAGCCGAGAATGCTGGACATATTCACGATACGTCCGGCAACGCTTTTGCGGATGAGGGGAAGCAATGCCTGGGTCAACGCGATCGGCGCGAAGAAGTTTGTCTCGAAAGTAGTGCGGAGGACCTCGGGCGGCGTGGCGCTGGCTTTGCTGCCGCCGAGTCCTTCGGGCAGGACTCCTGCGTTGTTGATGAGGATGTCAAGGCGACCGAACGTCTGATCCAGGAATGCAGCTGCGGCGCGATGGTCTTCGGGAAGGAGAACGTCCAGTTTCAGGAAGCGGGCGTCCACTCCCTCAGCACGAAGTTTGGCCGCGGCGGCTTCGCCGCGCCCGGGGTCGCGGGCGGCAATTATGACAGTGACACCCGCCTGTCCAAGCTGCCGCGCCATTTCGAAGCCAAGGCCTTTGTTGGCGCCGGTGATGAGCGCTATTTTTTTCGTACTCTTCATGGTGCACTATTTTCGCGCGGCCGTATGTGGCGAAGTTGGCGCCAGAGATCGAATGTCACTGGTTTGTCGTAGGGCACGTAGGACCGGGCTTCGCTGAGCGCTTCGTTGACGGGCGCGCCGCCATGCTCCAGCCAGGCATGGCCCTGGATCGCACCGTCGCGCCTGCGGAATCCGACTCTCAGATCGGCGGGAACGCCGCGACGGAGCAACATCGTCCAGAGGGTCAGCGAGCGGACCAGGCAGTTTCCCCCGATGCCGGTGTTTCGTTTGACGATCCGCTGGGCCCGGAAAGCCCGGTGAATCACCGCACCGGGCGCGAGTTGTCTCGCTCTGCCCACGCCAGCCCAGCGCCGCAGTAGCGACTGAGTCCTGGGAACGCCGATGCCGCGAAAACTCAGCCAGATGAACCCTGGGAGGAGCAGGGCCTCCAGCAGCATGCGGCGGTCGGCCGGATCGAGGGACCAGAAAAGCTTCAACTTACGGATCAAGGCTTCGGGATCAGAATACCAGCGGCGCGTAGCCGGGGAAGCCGAACCCAAGCAACATTTCGGTCAGGCCGGGGGTACCCCAAACGTGGCTGCCACTGTAGTTTAGGATCCAGAGTCCGGAGCGGTAGACGCCGATCTTGGGCGGATTGCCGGAGCTGTCCCAGTCACCGACGACCGGGATGTCGCCCGCCTCGCCGTAAGTGTAGGTTTGGCTGACGATGCCGACTCCGTTATAGTCGACCAGCCAGGTTCCGCTGCGGAAAACACCCACTTTTGATGTGCCGGAACCGCTCCAGTCGGCCGCGATGGGTATGTCGGTGGAGAGACCGAAGTTGGAATATGTGGCATCGCTCAGGCCTGTGGGTACACCTGACAAGTGGCCGCTGAGATCGAGAATGAAGGTTCCCTGGCGGTACAAGCCCAGCGCTACGTGCCCTGTGCCCCGCCAGTCGCCGACAACCGGGAGGTCGCCGGCCTGGCCGAATATAACCGTCTTGTCGGCTGGATCGATGACGCCGTTGCCGTTGGTGTCGAGAATCCAGGTTCCATTGCGGAAGATGCCGACACGTTTTACCCCCGTGCCAGTCCAGTCGCCGACGACCGGGATGTCGGTGGATAAGCCAAAGAAGGTCGAAGCGGTGTCGGTCATGACATGCCAGGGATCGGCCGTGAACTCTATCTGCGAAGCGTTGGAGTAGGCCGCGCCGAGCGTGAAGTTGGGTCGGATTTTGGTGATGAAGGACGTCAGGACCGAAGGCAGGAAGTTCTGCATAATTCCGGTCACGGGATAGTTCGGGGAACTGGTTTGTCCCGCAACTATGATCGACGTCTCGGCATCGACCGCAATCCCGTTTGCCTGATCGCTGCCCGAGCCGCCCAGATAGGTGCCGAACGTGACGGAGGAGAGCCTCGAATTCATCTTGACGACAAACGCATCCAGCGATCCCGCGCTGGCAGCCTGAATTGGCCACTGAACCGGAAAATCGAGCGAAGATGTTGAACCAGTGACATAGACGTCGCCGTAAAAATCGACCGCCACCCCGGTGATAGTGTCGGCGAGAGCGCCGCCGAGGTAGGTGGATTCCAGAAGGGATCCTCCGGCGGTGAAACGGGTAATGAAGCCATCCGTTTCTCCGGCAAGCGCCGTTTGAAACACACCGCTCGATACCGGGAAGTTGGTTGAACTGGTTGTTCCGGCGACAATCACGTTCGAGGAGGAATCGACTGCCACGGCGGTTACTTCTTCAGGTGCACCGACTGAGCCTCCGGATCCGCCGAGGTACGTGCTCCAGGCAAGCCCTGTTCCGAAAGGAGTAATCTTAGCCACGAATCCGTCCTGGCCGCCTCCTGAGTGCGGTTGAAAGCCACTGGCGACTGGGAAGTTGGCCGACCATGTATACCCGCCAACGAAAATTCTTCCGCTTACTGGGTCGACGGCTACCGAGCTGGCGTGGTCGACACCATTTCCCCCAAGATAGCTCCCCATCAACAGTGAGTTGCCGGCAGCTGAAAGAATGGCCACAAACGCATCCTGCGAACCGCCAGGAACAGGCTGGAACGCGCCGACAGCCAAGGGAAAATTAGTTGAAGTGGTGTCGCCCACGACAATCGCGTAATGCAGGGTGGCGTTGAGGGCAATGGCGTAGCCGGTATCGCTGCCGGAGCCCCCCAGGTATGTGCTGTAAACCAACGCGCTGCCCGAGGCGTTCAGCTTGGTGACAAACGCGTCACGCGTCCCTGAGAGCCTCGCCTGAATCGGACTGGCGAGGGGAAAATTCGCGGAGGCAGTCCAGCCGGTAATGTAGACGTTGCGCGAACTGTCGACGGCCAGCCCGAGCGCCTGATCTTCGCCGGAACCTCCGAGATAGGTGCAGTAATTGAGACCGCCACCATTTGGAAGGAAACTGGCGACGAAGGCGTCTACACTGCCGGCGTATTTTTTCTGCAGCGCACCCCCTGAAACGGGGAGATTGCCGGAACTGGTCCAGCCGGCCACGACAATGTTGTTGAGGTTATCAACAGCAACGGCGGTTACGTTGTCCTCGGAAGAGCCACCGAAGTAGCCGCTAATCAGGATCGCGGGGTCAATAAGGAGCGGTAGGGCAGTATCGTAGCCCCCGGCCCAGAAACCGACCGAACCATCGGGCAGTTTACGGAATCCTCCGGCGACCTGCCGTTCCACCCCGCTGACCTGCTGGTAAAGCAGCGGTTTTTCTTCTGCGAAATCGCCGCCGGCGGTATGGATCAGCAGCGAGCCGTCCTTCTGAATTTCGGCGGCAGCATCCGGACGAAGGCGGATCTGACCAACATCCACGCGGGGACTCAGTTTGTACTCGGCCGTCAGATGCCCACGTATGGCTCCGTAAGTAAGCTCGACGCCAGGCCACACGCCGCTGTAGTGGATCGCCTCAAACTGCGGAAGGCCCGTGCGCCATTCGTCCGGATTGGAGCCCAATAGATAGCTGGCCTTCGCTCCGGTAGGCCGATCGGGTTCGATCCGAACCTGCTGAGGGACCGAACCTCGGACAAATGCGATTTTCACTGTGGCATCGCCCCGCCGCAGAATTACCGCTTGATCCTGGAACCAGGCTTTAAAATCAGGTCCATTGCCCATGTAGCGGACAGCCGGATCGAACTGCCCGCGGTTTTCGACGAACCAGAAGGGCATCCGGGGATTTCCCGCGGTGGCCCCTGCCTCGGCGGCAAGCCCTGAAATAATAAAGATAAATGCAATGCTGGCGGTGCGCTTCAACATGTTCCGAAACCTCACACGCACAGGATCGGCAGGAAGGGCTGGAATGTTTAGAGAGGGCCGGGCAGGCCCGACTTTCTATTTGTGTCGTAAAATTAACAGAACTCGGTAGTTCTCGAATGTACAGTACTAGGACTACAGCACATTTTCACTGTGGCTTTGTCGTTGCGTCCACGCATTGAGAAGTGTACTATTGGGCGAGGACCGGCTACCGAGCCCGGCGGAGGAGCTTTTGATGTTAAGGACAGTGGCACTAGTGGGTCTCATTATCTCGACGGTCGGAGGAGCCGTGGCCGGAACTGTGGTACCAGTCAATCTCACCACCTCGACCGTATACATGAATACTTGCAATACGGCGAACTGCACGCCCAATCTGACTGGAACAGCGAGCACCAACACGTTCCTAAACAGCCTTTTTACTGCGGTCTACCCGGGAACCAGCGCGCCGTCGCCCAGTTCAACACCCCAAAACGCTGCCGAGCCAAGTACTGGTACGCCGTTTATTCTCGCAGCGCAAACCGGGGGTGATGACCAATTTCTCTCCAGCAACGCTGCCAACATGGACACAGAAATTTCGATCGACCTCGGCAGCTGCACGGGAATCGATCAGACTACGGGGTGCGGGGTGTCAAATGTCGCGTCTCTCTATACACTGCTCCAAGGTACTGGGGCATTCGGCTACCAGGGAATCGTGATAACTGTTACGGGTGAGAATTCGGGGGGGCAAGCGATCGACGATACGATCGACCTGACTTCCGGGATCGACTATCGCTCCACCAAGAGCACCATCAACCAACCATGCGACGTGGCTAATCCGAGCACAACCGCTCCCGGTACCACCTGCGCGAATATGTCCAGCGACACAGCTCAAACCTCGGGTACGGACTCCGCCCCGGGTGGCACTCTTCCGGGTGCGACAGTTACCGTTTACAACAATGCGTATGGCGCCCTGCAAAATTCAGCCAACGGAAGGAATTATTACTTCGACGTGCAGAACATCGGTCTCGGAGGATTATTCTTGAACGGCGGCGTTCTGGACAGCGTCAGCATTGAGAACCTCTCGGGCAGCTCAGCAACGCAAGTGGTATTTAACGGCTTGTCGCTGAACACAGCAACTCCAGAGCCGGGTACGTTCACGATGTTTGGGATTGGGGCTGGGATGGTTGCTCTCTGGGGCATTTTCTCGAATCGAGCACGTCAACGGCGTACGACCAAAAATTAACAAATCAGGACTGTTTTTCCATAAGGCTCAGCCGGAGTTGCATCCGTGCTGAGCTTTTTTATTTGCTGCGATTCTGTTTCACAGACTAAGTGCTTATAGACTTGTGATAGCCCTATGCGACGGCCCAACGTGGTTCTGATCACCGTCGAGTGCTTGCGCGCGGATCACTTTGGCCTCCTGACTCCGCACCTTTCGGCTTTGGGGGAGGAATCGATCAGATTTTCCGAAGCATACAGTGCCGGAGGCTGGACAAAAATCTCGATGATGGCGCTGATGTCGTCAGCTTACGCATCGATGTACGGGGGAAGCCAGGTCGGGATGAGTACTCCGGCCCGTCGGGCTCTGGCAGAATGCTTTCTTGGAGAGGGATACTGGACGGCGGGATTTACGGCGAACCCGGTGTGTGGAAATCTCACGGGGTTTCACCGGGGATTCGGTCACTTCCGCGACGCGCGCAGACAGGGACTAAAGTTGCCGCAAGGGGCTCCCTTGGACCCGAAAAAAGAGTGGAGGCAGTTTGCGGAGATGGGAATTCCGGTCCGCGATACGGAATTCACAGTTGACGCCCGGGAACTCACGAATGACGCCCTTGCCTGGCTGAAAACAAGAGGGACTGATGAGCCGTTTTTTCTTTGGCTTCACTACCTCGATCCTCACTGGCCGTGCCAGATGACGGGAAAGCCTCCTGCACCCGAGGATTTGCTGGACGCGTGGAACGACTACGCCGTCTTCCTGCATCAGGTCATGCCGTCGCACGGCACATTCGATCCCGGCGAGGAGATGCGCCTCCGATGGGCGCGCCGCTATCGTGAATGCCTTACTGCAGCCGACCAGGAGATCGGGCGCTTACTTGAAGCACTTCGCATGCGCCCGGATTGGGACAGGATCATTGTGGCAGCCACTGGAGACCATGGTGAGGAGTTCTATGAGCGGGGCACCTGGTACCATTCGTGGAATCAACTGCATCGGGAAGGGGTTCAGGTTCCATTGCTGATTCGCGTGCCCGGCTGCCGCCACCAATCGATTGACACACCCGTTGGACTGCTCGATCTTGCGCCTACGCTGCTTGACTTTGCCGGGATTGCGGCGCCGCCGGCTATGATCGGCGGGAGTCTGCGTCCGCTGACAGAAGAAAATCACTGTAATCCGCGGCCCGTATTCACCGAAATGGTGGGGCACGTTAACAGCGTGGCTTATCGCCTGGCCATCCGGGAAGATGAGTGGACATACATTTACGACTTCGAAAAACCGCACGAATCGAAATTGTTCCACGTCCCGGACGACCCGGAGGAGAAGGTGAACCTGAGGGATTCCTGCCAAAGCGTATTTCGCCGCTTTGAGCAGATGAGATTCGCACACACGGCGCTGGGACTGGTCAACCTGATGCAGCCCCAACCGGCTACACGGGGCAGCGGAACAGAGGCAGTCGATGCGGCCAGTGAGTTCATATCGGAAGACCTGGGGCTCTCTGGCGACAACCTTATGCGGGAGCAACTGGAAGCACTCGGCTATCTTTGAGTTAGTCAGACGCCGCCTGCAATAGCCGGAGATCCTCCTCGACAGAAGAAACCATGTCGGGCAGCCGGGTCAAAGAACGCGGCCGGATGATCCGCCGAACCGGAAGAATGCGGGCGACCGAGCAGCAGTCACGCAGATGAGCTTCCAGCGCCTCCCTGCCCATTCGCGGATGCCTGATGAATGAGCACTGACTTAAAAGCGGGATTGCCTCTGCCGGATCGACAGGCTCCGCCCGGATCTCATCCCCGTATTCCAGCAAATATGCGCAGCGCAGCCGGTACGGCAGGGCAGGCGTTTCAGGGCTGCCGAGATCGTAGCGTCGTTTGCCCGCCTGCATGGCGGATGCAAGGGCGCTACCCTCAAACAGAGCCTGCGCGTCCTCGCGAAGCCTTACATGGGACCAGCCTGACTGCAGTACGCAACGTTGTTCGTCGTCAACCCGTACAGGCGCGACGTCGTCGGTGACCACGATATGGCCGGATTTGTGAAAAGCCGCCGCTGTGGTGGACTTGCCGGCGCGCGCGACGCCAAGAAACAGGATGCAGTCGTTCCCGATTGCGACGCCACATGCATGCAGGGGCAGCCAGCCGCGCTGACGGAACAGGAATGCCATCACGCGGCCCTGCAACAAAACGCCGAGAAAGGCGGGGTCGATATCCGGGCGAGCGTCAACGATGACTTCGCGCCCGTCGCGAATTAGAAAGGCTGCACCAGCACCGTGAATCGCCAGCTCTTCGCGCAGCGTTGCGCACCGGGGGGACCGAGGCACGCTGTCTCGGCGGATCACCACATCCACTGCATCCCGGTCAGGAACCGGAGACAGTCCCGGCAGTTCGATTTCGGAGTGAATCGCCAGTCCAAAGCCGCGATAGCAATAGTTCTTGTTCACGAACGGAATTCCGGAAACTGACGCAGGAAACAGATCAGATAGATTGTGACGGGAATACTCACCAGTTGAAGCCGCCTGGTGTACGGGGTGTCGGGATGTTCCAGCAAGTGCCGAAGGCGATGGACGTCCACGATGGATCGGACCGGATCATTGCAGCGTATGGCGGCCACGAAGTCGCGCGCCTTTCCCAGCTGTGCTCGATAGCGTCGGGGATAGTCGGGTGAGAATGCACACTTGGAAGTGCGCCATTGGATGCGTTGCGGGAGAACACCCTGCATAGACCCGCGAAGCAGATATCGTTCATAGCCGTCCCTGGCCTTGAGGCTGCCCGGTGCGGCGAGACAGAATTCAAGGAGGCGGATGTCGAGGAAAGGCAGACTTACGGGAACGTCGGACGCTGCTACAGCCCGGCGAAACTGATGCACATTCATCACACGCCGGATCTCTGCGCGCTCCAGCATACGGTGATCGGGCCGGTGGTATTCCCGGTCGGGATTCGGCTCCCATAACCTCCGGAAATCCGGCGCGAAAAGGAACAGCGGTTCGGAAGGCCAGGTCCGCGCGAGCAGGTTCCGGGTATCCCGCCAGAGCATTCGCAGGACGGAACCACTTCTGAAACGAAACAGACAGAGCTGTCGTGCCAGAGTAAGCCATTTAAATCGGGCGGCGAGCTCAAAACTGTAGCCGGGCGCCATGCCTGATGGTCCAGCCTCGCCGCAGGCGCCATCCAGCATGATGTCGGCATTATGGCCGATGGCGGCATCCCGCAACGCGCGAACCAGGTACCATCGCGAATAGCGCATCGGCTGGTCCGCGAAAACAGACGGGTCCTCAATATCGTCAAAGGGACCGCCACCGTCAGGAGGCACTACATACTCGACCTTAACATTGGGAAAGCCGCGGAACTCTTCGATGAACTCACGCTCGTCACTCCAGTGCGGCCGGGCATACTCCGGGAGTACGGCCGCGAGTGCCACCACCGTCCGGTTACGTTTTTCCAGATATCGGGCGGCAATGGCGACCAAAGAGGATGAATCAAGGCCTCCGCTGAGCAACGCCGTGATGCCGGCTTTGTTCTGTATGCGACAAGCCACGGCTTCGAAAATCAGCTCGCGCAGGGATTCAAAAGCCTCCGCAGGGCGAGCCGGAACCTGCACAGCACGTGTTCCGGGATTCCAGTAGCGGCGCTTCCCTATCCGGCCGTTCTCGAAGCAGAGTGCGGTTGCCGCGGGAAGGGACATTATCCCCTGGAAAAACGTCTCCTCGTGATTGCCGCTGCCGAACGGACCATTGGTCGCGTACCCCGCGAGTTGCGCCCGGTTCAGTTCGCGACTGATCCCCGGAAAGGAAAAAAGACAAAGAGCATCGCTCGAAAAGGCAAAACGAGAACCATCGGTCCAGAAGAAAAATGGCCGGATACCTAAGTGATCCCGGCAACAAAAAAGGCGCGAATTTCGGGCATCCCACACCGCGAAAGAGAACTCGCCAAGAAGAAACTCGGGGCAGTTTACGTCCCATTTCGCAAAGGCCGCGAGGATCAGCTCGGCATCGGAACAATCCGCCTCGAGACTCAACTGATGCAGCAGATCCTGACGGTTATGCAATTCCGCATCTGCGCTAATGGAGAGTCCTGCGACCGTCGAGACGGAACGAAACTCCAGGCAAACCGATTGCAGCGTATAATTTCTGCCCGTTAGCGGGGGGCTTGAGTCGAGAACGCTTGAAACGGACGAGATCCATGGCAGAGAGTCATCTCCACCCGAGGCACATGCAGCATGCTGCACTGCCCCCGCGATACCTCTGCGAAGGGCCGTTAACCTCCGAGTCACCTAACGCGGATCCACGCCACCTATCTGCTCAGGAATGCGAACCGGCGGAGCTAGGCGTCTGGTTCGCGTCGTTCCCGTTACCCGACAGGTTTTGCACGATTGCCGGAATCGAACCCAGCGCGATGAGTTCCGGAGCATGATAGCTCTTCTTTGTATTTTCCATGTCCCTGCCGACCTCGATGTTCATGCAGTGCCTCCCCCGACTCTAACAGTGTAATACAAATCTTCAGTGTCTCTTGGAGCGGCACGACCGTGGAGGTACCATTACCAGCCCAATATTACACGGTTTGTGTGGCAGATGCGTGGGCGGTCCTGAGCAGCCCAGCCGCCAGAAGCCGCTCGACGAGGTGATCCAAGTCGCTCCGGAGCGTTCCGGGGTCGACATCGTATTCCGCACTGAGAAGATTCGCCACGGTCTCGATATCATGATGTTCTACCAGCATCTTCCACATGTCCGAGCCAACATCGTCCAGCGCGAAATACTGCTGTGTCTTAAGGTTAAGCAGCACCAGTTCTTTGTGGAGCGCCTGAAAAATCACATCCTCTGACGGTTCAACTCCGGTTAAAGACATGAGAGTTTGCAGCTAACCTCAAGTATGCATGAGGACCCGGCCCGGCGCAATTCCTGACCTTGGTTAACGTTTCCTGACCTTGGTTAACTACGCTCCGGTCCTCGGCATGCTTCCTGCAAGGTGTCGTCGCAAGCGCCATCAAAGCCAGTATTCCGCACGCACTTCCCAGAGGTCGCAGATGCTCTTCCAGAGCTCTAGCCGAAGCCAACTTCGCCGGTGAGGTGTCTGATGGTGGACCTGAAGGGATTCGAACCCTTGACCTCTTCCATGCCATGGAAGCGCGCTCCCAACTGCGCCACAGGCCCACGAGTGATCGAATTATAGCACCCGTGGCCGCACAGGGTGACCGATCATGACCTCTGGGGCCCGTCCGGGCCAGGTTCGAAAGCGACTCCCTCTTATAATGGCGGATACGAAGCGGGGGATGACCAAGGCAGACGGGAGATGACCAAGGAAAGAAACGTCTGGTCGGGGTTTGGCGTGCCTTTGGCATGGCTGGCGGGGCTTGATTGCATTCCGGCTGACAATGCGCTGGCCGGGGCTTTCGGGGACCGCTATCTCTACCGGTATTGTCCTGTTTTCAGGAGCATCCGGGATGCGGTGCTTCGGCTGGGCTTCTCGTTTTCCGCGCTCGACTCGCCGTCATGGCGCGATTACCAGTCCTTCCCGCTGATGTCGCTGCCTCGGATCCTTGCCGACAAGTCGATTCCCTTCTTCGACACCGCAACCACTTTCGATCGCCTGGTTCAGCAATATCCGGCCGCCCGGTTGCCGCCGGGATTTGTCGCCGGAAATCTGAAAGCGAACCATGTCTTCCACGAATCCGCTCACTGCGTGGCGGCTGCAATCCTGCGAGAGTTGCCTGTCACTCTGACTCAGCCCGGCGCGCGTGCCGCGGGCGAGACGATCCTCGCCGAATCGTTCGCCAACACGGTGGAGGCACTCGGTTCCGTGTTTATTTATATGCCGCTTTCAGACAAGGTGTTCTATCGACTGAACTCTTATTTCCAGCCGAACGAGAAGCCGCTGGAAGTGATGATTCGGGCCGAAGAGTTGGGTGCCGAACGGCGGTTCGTGGTGCTCTTGCTGTCCTATTTTGAAGCCAATCTCAGCGCAGAACCGCCGACGGAAAAGACGTTCGAACAGATCGCCGAAGCCGGGGGCTGCGCGTCGGCCGAGTATGGGTTGGCGCGCGAACTGACAGACGTCGCCTTTACACTTAAGCGCGGTTTTCGGGAGAACACCAACCCGGTTTATTTTGACTTGGTAGGCATGGGAGAGGAATATCGGGCCTTGGCCAGCGCGGATTGGCTGGGAAGGCAGGAGAACCAGGGTTTCGCGCGGGAGGTTTCCCGGCGGTTTTGGGAAGCGGCCGGTAAACCTTAGAGGGCGTCAGGATTTCGCCAATCCAGCTGCACCTCCGGTCTTGACCAGCACCTTATGAACGAGCCAGACCGGCGATCACGCGAAGCCGCTCGTCTAACGCCGGACCCGCATCCTACAATGGAACGATGCCCGATACGCACCGGCACGTCCCGGTGGCTCTGGCGCTGATTCTGGGCCTGATGTTGAGTTCGTGTCTGGTGTCCCGACGCGGAATTAAGCGACACGGCATACCCGTGACCGCGGCCAGTGCGCCGAAACTGCTCAACGCGACGCGCGATCAGCTCAACGCGCGGATAGCCGATTTCTACAAGTCCCTGACGTCGTTCCAGGCGAAGGCCGATCTGACGCCATCCGTTGGCAGTGTCTATACCGGGCAGATTACTGAAATAAAAGACGTTCGGGCGTACGTGTTGTTCCGGAAGCCGGCCACCATCCGGATCTTCGCCCAGTATCCGCTGGTACTCACTACGGCATTCGACATGGTTTCCGACGGGAGCCGCTTCAAGGCGTCGCTACCCTCGAAGAATCTGTTTGAGACCGGCGCCAACGATGCCCCGCGCACCTCAAAGAGCAAGCTGGAGAATCTGCGGCCGCAGGATTTCCTTTCGTCGATGCTGATCATGCCGGTCGATACCGCGACGGAAGGCACGTCGCTGATCGATTTCATCGACGAAGACAACGCTTTTTACGTGCTCAATTTCGTGCGCCAGGGCGAGGTGATGCGGCAGGTGTGGTTCGACCGTCTCGATCTCACCATCGTCCGGCAGATGGTGTGGAACCAGCCGTCGGGCGAACTCGTAAGCGATACGCGGTACTCAAAGTGGATGCTTTACAGCGGCGTCATGTTCCCCGCGCATATCGACATCAATCGGCCGAAAGATGAGTACGGTGTGGTGCTCGACATTACCGAGATGAAAATGAACACCGACCTCGGCGATGACAAGTTCGTGCTCAATCAGCCCGAGGGCGCGCAGCTGCGGGAAATCGGAACCACGAAGCAGGCCCCGTGATTTTCAAACTCGTCTGGGAAAACGTCAGCTTCCGGCCGGTGCGCACCCTGCTCAGCATGCTGCTGATTGCGTTTTCGGTGACATCGATTCTGACGCTGGTCGGCATGACCAACGGATTTCTCGACAACGCGCGCAAACGCAGCGAGGGCGTGGGTGCGGACCTGATTTTTCGCGCCAAGGGCAGCTCGATTCTGAGTTCGCTCAACGGCGCGCCGATGCCCGCTAAGTTCATTGAGGCGCTGGAGAAGGAGCCGCATGTGGTGGCCGCCACAGGTGTGGTCTACCAGCAGATTGGCGGTGCGGGGTTCGATTCGGTGAACGGCATCGATCAGGCTTCCTTCGATCGGGTCAGCGGCGGATTCGTTTTTCTCGAAGGTCACCCGCTGGAGAAACCCGACGATATTCTGCTCGACCAGTATTACGCCCGGCAGCAGCACGTGCACGCGGGCCAGACGATCAATGTGCTGAAGCGCGACTGGCACGTGGCGGGAATCGTGGAGCCGGGCAAGCTGGCGCATCTTTTTGTGCAGATCGGAGTTCTCCAGGACCTGATCGGTTCACCTGGCAAAGTGAGCACGATTTATCTCAAGCTGGACAATCCCGCCAACGCGGAACTGGTCAAGAAGCAACTCGAGAAGAAGTATGACGACTATCCCGTCTACTCGATGCAGGACATCGAAGCGCTGTACTCGGTAGACAACGTTCCCCTGCTGAAGTATTTCACCGACACCGTGCTGGTGTCCAGCGTGCTTTTCGGCTTCATCGTGGTGGCGCTTTCGATGTATATGGCCGTGCTGCAGCGGACGCGGGAGATCGGCATTCTCAAATCACTCGGCGCCTCGAAAGCCTTCGTGATGGCGATCATTCTCGCGGAGGCGGGCGCGCTCGGGGTGGGCGGGACCGTCATGGGCATCGTTTTCAGTTTCGGCACGCGCTGGCTGCTGAATACGCTGACGCCGGCGTCGTTCCCGCAGGCAATCGTCGTTGAATGGTGGCCGATTGCGGGTGCAATTGCGACGGGCGGCGCGCTGCTGGGCGCGATCTTCCCCGGAACGCTGGCTGTGAGGCAGGACCCCATCGAGGCCCTGGCCTATGAATAGCGGGCGCGACCTTATCATCCACGTGCGCGGGCTGCGCAAGGTCTACCGCACGGGACATGTGGACGTGGAGGCGCTGCGCGGCGTGGATCTGGATGTGCCCCACGGGGAGTTTCTGTCGATTGTGGGGCCGTCGGGATCAGGGAAATCGACGCTGTTCCATATCATCGGAGGGTTGACGCAGCCGACAGAGGGCGAGATCCGCGTGGTGGGGCATGATATGTCGGCCGCGGGCGACAGCGGACGAACGGAACTGCGGCGCCGGTACGTGAGTTTCGTATTTCAGAAGTTCAATCTGCTGCCGAATCTGACGGGGCGCGACAACATCCGCACGGCGCTCTTTATTGCCGGGCTGCCCACACAGTTCGACAAGCCATTTCAGGAGACACTCGATCTGCTGGGGATTTCCGCGCGCCTCGATCATAAGCCGAGCGAGATGTCCGGCGGCGAACAGCAGCGCGTGGCTATTGCGCGGGCGCTGGCGACGAAACCGACCATCCTGCTGGCGGACGAGCCAACGGGGAATCTCGATTCACGCAATTCGCGGGCAGTTCTGAACCTGCTGCGTGATCTCAACGTCCGGCTGGGGCAGACGATCCTGATGATTACGCACAATGCCGAGGCGGCGGCGTTCGGTGATCGGATCCTGCATATGAGCGACGGGAAGATCGTCGACGACACGGAGCTTGGGCTGTAAAGCAAAAAAATGAGGGAGCGGCTTGCCGCTCCCCCGCTGATCACGATTGAATTGCCTGGCTGGCTACCAGCAGCTGCCACCCTGACCGCCGCTATTGCCCCAGCCGCCGTTGCCGTAGCTGCCATTCTGGCCGCTGCCGTTGCCGAAGCCGCTCTGACCCCAGCCGCCATTGCCGTAGCCGCCATTGCTCCACCCATTGCTGTTGCCCCAGCCGCTTTGCCCCCAAGCCGGGCCAACGTCGATGGCGCATTTAGCCGGGTAGGTGAAGTTAATGTTTCCGACTACCACATGACCCGAGTGAGCGGTTATGCACAGGTAACGATAGTTCCCGGTGTTCGGAACCTGTATCGGGTTGGTCGCGTATGGATTCTGATTGCTCTGGAGCAGAGTACCACGGCTACCCGGAGTGTTGGAGCCATATACATCGTAGGTCGCGCCCCACTGGTCGTTGCTGTTGATATTCAGCCACACGCCGGTGTTGCCAGTGTGCGTGGAAAGGTCGAATTGTACAAAGTGGTCCGTATCGATTTGATTCTGCCAGTTCCCCCAACCCCCGTCGATACCAAGTCCGGGCGAATTCCAGTCGTTACCGGCATAGATATGGGCTTGGGAGCCGTCGTTACCCCAACCGTACACGGTGAGCGGAAGACCATTCGACGTCCAGGTATACGAGTTACCGCGGTCGCCGTCCGGTTGCTGCGGGTACCCGTTCTGGCCGTAGCTGACGGTGGTTCCCGACGAGCACGACCCGGAAGAACCGCTATACCCCACCGCGCCATTGCTGTCGACAACCTTGATCTGGAAAGACCCGGTTTGCTGGGTCGTCGGAGTGCCGCTGATGACCCCCGTCGAGGTATTGAGCGACAGGCCAGCCGGCAGAGATCCCCAGGAAACCGAGAAGGTGTAAGGAGGGGTCCCGCCGGTGACAACTATTGTGGAGCTATAGAACTGACCTGCGGTTGCGCTGCTCGACGGGCACTGTACGCTCAGGGCAGGAGCCACCACGATGCTGCAGGTAGTGCCGGGCAGCGTCAACGAAAGCTCACCCACCAGAATATTGCCGGAGTGGGCTTTGATGCTGATGTACTTGTACGTTCCGAAGCTCGGAATCGAAAAGAATGTGCCGTTCGTGGTTCCCTGTGAGATCAGGAGCGTGCCCAGTTGACCCAGCGTGTTGGAGCCGTAGATGTCATAGGACTCGCCGTTCTGGCACTGGTTCAGACCGTGGAGCAGAAGTTGGCCGGCTGTGGCTCCCGCCGACAGAGCCTGGGTAAGATCGATCTGGACAAAGTTGTTCTGATCGGTCTGCTGGTTCTTAACGGAGGCGATCCCGATCCCGTTGCCTTGGGCATAGAGAGCAGTCGGCGATCCTGAGGTCATGAATCCGTAGGCGGTGACGTTCGTGGTGCCGATCGTGTAAGTATGTGAATCGCCGAGGTCGCCGCTCGGGCTGTTGAAATTCAGCGTGCTCGTAACCATGGTGGCACACGCACCAGAACAGCTGGAATAGGCGATTTTGCCGGTGGAATCGACAACTTTGATGGTGAATCCAGACGTGCCCGCAGTGGTGGGCGTACCGGAGATAACGCCCGTGGTGGCGTTCAGCGTGAGGCCTGCCGGCAGTGAGCCCGCCGAAACGGAGTACGTATAAGGCGGAGTGCCACCCGTAGCCACCACGGACGAAGTGTAGGCAGCGCCCACGTCCGCCGTACCCTTCGGGCAGGTGACCGTGAATCCATTTTGGCTGTTTGACGGTTCCACGTAGACGGAACAGTTCAGCGTACCTGTATTGCCGGCGCTGTCCCTGATCGTGACGACGTAGGCATAGGTCCCGCTGACTGTCGGTGTGCCTGAGATCGTGCCGCCGCTCGAGATCGTGAGACCCGTGGGCAGACCGGTAGCCGAGAACGTGTAACCGGTTCCCGTGCCACCGGTAGCCGTCAGCGTCACGGGTGTAATAGCCATATTCTGGATCGCGTTGATCGCTGCACATCTGGACAAAATCGGCGGCGGAGAAGTCACGGTGATGGAACAATTAATGGTGCCCTTGTTTTTTTGGCTGTCCGTGATCGTGACTGTGTAGGGGAACGTCCCGCTTACGGTGGGGGTTCCGGAAAGGACTCCGGTGCTCGATAGGACGATACCCGTTGGCAATCCGATGGCGCTGAACGTATAAGGACCGGTTCCGCCGGACGCAGTGAGTTGCGTCGATGTGATGGGAACGCCCTTGACCGCGCTGATCGTCACGCAACTCGAGGTGATAGTTACGGTCGCGTTGCTGAAAGTATACGGGCAGGTGCCGGTTGCGACGTTGCCTTGGGAATCTGTCACCTTGATCGTGAAGGAACCGGCAGCTTTGGCGGTTCCCGAGACCAAGCCGGTGGTGGCGTTCAGCGTAATGCCCGCCGGGAGGGACCCGCTGGCAAGCGAGAACGTATACGGGGCCGTGCCGCCGGTAATCGCGGGAGCGCTGCTGAAAGGGGTGTTGACCGTGCCCGAGTTGTTAGACGAACAAGTCAACGAGATCGGCAGGAGTCTGGGGATGACGCCGAAGTCACTGGTGTATATCCCGCCGCTTGGACCCAGAGTGAAGACTTGCTGGCCCGTAACGGAATCCGGCACGGTAGTCACCGTTATGTTCGCTGATGGGACGGGGTTGTCTACGACCGTTGCAGTGTTGTTTTGAACGGTATTGATTTGAGTCGTCTCCGCGAAAGGAGCGTTGCTCGTGTCAAACCAAGCCGTATAACTCGTGGCCACGGGGCTTTGTGAGATGCCGAAAGTTACGGGACCTGAAGCTAGGTTAAAACCGACGTCGGTGAACGTAACTGTGAGGGTTCCTCCCGCCGCCGAGGTGACGGTCCCCAGACCTAAATCGATCGTGGCAATATTCGGTTTGGACGCAAGAATCGCGTTTGTAATAACGAAGGGCCCGACCGTAGCGCTGGTGATATCGATCGTGCCGGGGGTGGGCGGGTTTGTCATCAGGGTGACCGAACACGAAGAAGTGCAAATACCAGTAGTCGTGATGGCGCCGGTTGAGTCTATCGTTATGGAGCCGGTGTTGCCGCTGGAAACGGTAAACGTTAGAGCTGGCGGAGTCAGTGCACTACAGGGCATAGCAACACTTGCCAGTGCCACAATCGAGAGGGCGAAAAATCGCCCGGCAGATACACCTGCGGTTCGCTTCATAGAATTCCTCGTAAATTTTCCAGACTGAGTGAGCGGGAATATTTGAAATCGCAGCCGCGCCGGAGGCACAGGGCCTCCAGCGCGGTTGCCAGACGGAGATAAATCAGCCTACCGGGAGGAGTTCGCCAAGGACCGTTTGCGAACCGTGAAGCCAATTCCGCACAACAGAGCCATTCCAAGCATCGCGAACGTGGACGGTTCCGGAGTAGCCGTGAACTGCGTGACAGCACTCGTCACTTTGTCATTCGACGACTGAATCGCAGCGCTGACGCTCTGAAGCGCAACCGGGAACGCCTGGACAGGAGGGTTGCTCCCCAATCCTATTTCCGACAAGAGAGCGGAATTAAATGTAAGGGAAGTGGGCGCCGAGTAGAGGGAGAAAGCAGCCCCGCTGGTGTTAACAAGCCCCGCCGCCTCATTTATAGTGAGTGAGATACCGGCACCTCCGGTTTGCGTCAGTGAAAAGACTCCCGTGGTGTTGTTATAGGTTTCCACGTAAGTGCCCGCGCAGCCTGTCGTACAGGTACCAGCGGTGCTCGTCAGATCGTTGTAGTCGATTGTCAGCACGGTGCCCGAGTACACCGGGTTGGAGGCTGCCGAGAATCCACTCAGGGTAAACGATACCGCAGTTGAGGCAAATCCGCTCACGGGGAGCAGGCAAATTGCCGCCACCAGCGTGAACATAGTCTTTCTTGCAATCCTATCGCTCATCATTTAAATGTCAGTTCCTCCTAAAGGCTTGCATCCTAAACCCTATCCTCCGCCGTGCCGCTGAAGCGCTTGATCCCAGTCTTTGATGCAAAACGATAGTAGCATCGATCTCAACCGAAGTACTATTACAGGTTCGCTATAGAACAAAGCCGTTGGTACCATTACTGAACGATAGTTGGCGCAGATCCCTTTGAGAGTCAACAAGTTAACCCGGATACCCAGAGAAATCTGAACTTTTCCGCTGTCACTTTTCCTATCGCTGGTCGACTTGACTTCCGGCCCGTACCAGAACCGACAAGAGTGTTTTTCGCGGGCGTAAGGCCTAGAGTGTAATTTAAGCCACAGAAAGACCGTGGCAGCTCACGCAGATGAGCCGGAGGAAACGATGATAAAAACAGCAGTGTTGGGCTTGGCGGCGCTCGGGATGGCACTTGGACCTGGTGTGGTGCCCGCGTCCGCGAGTTCGTCGGGTTTTGACTTCGCGCAATGCGGGGCCAGTCCCAACGGCTATAGTGTCGCCCAGACACAGAGCAGCGGGTGCGGTGCTGCCGGGTACAGCAACTCGGCTCCGTTCACCCAGACCATAGGCAGCGGCTCAAGCGCCATCACCGTGACCGCGACCGCGTACGTCACAACCAGCGATTCCAGCGCAACCGGAACCGCATTGGAATCCGGGAACAACGCTGTTATCGGACAGTACACTGGCAATGGGATCGGTATCTGCAGCATCGGCGATCCCGGGTACAGCACATCGGCTCCCACCAGCGGCTGCACCGCTCCGAGTCACCAGATCGACGACAGCGGGGATTACGAGTTCATCCTGCTGACGTTCAGCGCGCCCGTCAACATCAGCAGCATCTCGCTGGCAAACTTCGGCGGCTTGTCCAGCCAGACCCAGACGCAGCAGCTGGATGCACTGGGTTTCACTTACTGGGCAAATCCCTCATCTGAATCGCAGATTGTTGCCGGCGGAACCACGGTACTATGTGGCAGTGGCGGCGCAGCCGCCTGCCCGACAGAAGAAGGCACCGGTGGCGGCATCGGATCCACCGACGGCGCAAACGGGTCGTGGATCACGGGCTTCGGCGCGAACGGTCAAGCCACTTTGAACTCGGTAACATCGCTTCTGATTGCGGCTGATCTCAATGAGAGCGACGATTTTTTCAAGCTGCAGGGTATCCAGGCGAGTAAGACAGCAACGCCGGAACCAGCGACGTTTGGTCTGGTTGGGCTCTCCCTGGTAGGGTTGGGGATTTATCGCCGCGGACGCAAATCGAATTCTTAAACTGTCTGGCTGCTCTTCTAAAAGGGCCCCCGTCAGCCTGTACCAGAACCAAAGGACGTGACTTTCTCACCGTTTCCGGATAGACTACTCTTTCGGGGCACATAGGTTCGTGACCCGAAAGCGCCACTGGAGGCGCTCTTCTTCATCAGATAGTTGTCTTCTTCTCCTTACCGGGCCACGGAAATCCGTGGCCCTTTGTTTTGTGGCGTCGGCGCTTTCAATCAGCTGAGACGCAGTTCGATGGCAGCGCCAGGCTTCGCATCGACAATCTGAGCTGCACTGGCCAGATTGACTGAAATCTCGAGCAGTCCCGAACTTCCTGCGATGACGCACATCTCTCCCGCCGGCATCGCCGCATAGGTTTCGGCTGCTCGCGAGACGACGTGCCAGCCGATTCGCAGCTCGAACTTCTGCCTGTTCAGGTGCTGCCACGAGGCGGAATCGAGATTCGTAACCAGATTGCCGAAACGGTCAATCTTCAGGATCGTGCCGGACCAGGTGTTTTTGCTGATCTGAGTGGGCCTGGAGAAACCCAGCCGCGCGTAATCCGCGATGGTGCTGCCGACCTCGGACAGTGCGAGTCCGCCCGCCACATGGGCGGCGACGGGCGAGAAGATGTCGCGGCCGTGAAAGGTGCGGCTGACCGGCTGGCGAAATAGCCGCGACGCCGTAATCTCGCGGACTTCGTGCGCGGGAACGGCGTCGTACAGCATCGTCAGGACACCGTTGTCGGGGGCGACGAAGCGCTGCCCGGCAGCTTCGACGACGATCGGGCGCCGCGGGCCGCCAACCCCGGGATCGACGACGACGAGATGCACGGTTTCTTGGGGAAAACACGTCCAGGCCTGCGCCAAAGTGAACGCGGCCTCGGTGATGGCATAGGGCGCGACATCGTGCGAAATGTCGATCAAATGCGCGTCGGGACAGATGCCGAGCATGACGCCTTTCATGGCGCCGACATAGTGATCGGCTGCGCCGAAGTCGGTCAGCAGCGTGATAACGGGTCTGGAAAGGGAGTTCATCAGTAAACTGGAATCAATGCAGCACGTGTACTTCGATCACAACGCGACGACTCCGGTCGCGCCCGAGGTGCTGCGCGACCTGACGGCGACGCTGGTGGAAGTTTCGGGCAACGCGTCCAGTATCCACCATTTTGGCCAGGCGGCCAAACAGCGTCTGGAAGCCGCGCGGCGGGAAATCGCGGCGCGTATCGGATGCGACCCGAAGGAAATCGTTTTCACCAGCGGAGGAACCGAATCGGATAATCTCGCGATCTTCGGCATCGGGCGGCGCGCCATTCCGGGGGCGGCGGGCAGGCTGAAGAAGCACGTGGTGACGAGCACCATTGAGCACCCCGCAGTTCTAAACGCGTGCGCGCAGTTGGAGCGCGAAGGGGCTGAAGTGACCTATGTGCCGGTGGACCGCGAAGGCATCGTGCAGCTCAGCGAACTGAAGCGGTCGCTGCGGCCGTCGACGGTTCTGGTGACGATTATGCACGCGAACAATGAGACGGGCGTGATCCAGCCAGTGCGCGAGATCGCGGATCTGGTACATACCAGCCGGGCCGTGTTTCATTCCGACGGCGTGCAGGTGGCGGGGCGGCTGCCGGTGAATGTGCGCGAGCTGGGCGTCGATCTGTATTCGATCAGCGGACACAAATTCGGCGCGCCAAAGGGCATCGGGGCGCTCTACGCGCGCAAGGGAACGACACTTGAGCCGGTGATGCGCGGCGGACATCATGAGCGCGACCGGCGCGCGGGAACCGAAAACGTGCCGGGCGCTTCAGCGCTGGGGTGTGCGGCGGCGATTGGCTTCGACTGGTCCGGGATTGCGCCCCTGCGGGATCGTCTGGAAAAGGGGATTCTGGAGCGCGTGCCCGGCAGCACGGTAAATGGCTCGACGACGCACCGTCTTCCCAACACCACGAATATCCGTTTCGACGGCATCGAAGGCGAAGCCATCGTGATCGGGCTGGATCTGCGCGGTTACGCAGTTTCGAGTGGTTCGGCTTGTTCGAGCGGCGCAGTCGAGCCATCGCACGTGCTGCTCGCGATGGGACTGACGCCCGAGGAAGCGCGGTCGAGCGTGCGGTTTTCCCTGGGGCCGGAGAATACCGAGAGCCAGGTGGACGGGCTGATT
Organism: Terriglobia bacterium; assembly: GCA_963709215.1. Lineage (GTDB taxonomy): Bacteria > Acidobacteriota > Terriglobia > Bryobacterales > Bryobacteraceae > BOG-234. Next base: position 1,232,230 of record CAVPVO010000003.1, read on the forward strand.
GAGGCGGTTGAGGCCGCGGTGGCGCATCTGCGGCGCATCGCGCCCGTGGCGGAGCGGCATGTCTGATTTAATAGCCGTCGCGATGTCGGGCGGGGTGGACAGTTCGACCGTTGCGGCGCTGCTGAAGCGCGGCGGATACAACGTCGCGGGCCTGACGATGCAGCTGTGGAACCAGCGCCGGCTGCCGGAGATTGCGACGGAGGCGGCCACCGGGCGCTGCTGCTCGCTCGATGATGTCTACGATGCGCGGCGCGTGGCTGAGCACGTCGGAATGCCGTTCTATGTCGTCAATCTGGAGCGGCAGTTCGAGAAAAGCGTGGTGGAGCCGTTCGTCGACGAATATCTGGCGGGCCGAACGCCGGTCCCATGTACGCTCTGCAACACGTTCATCAAGTTCGACCGATTTCTCGATCTGGCCGATTCCGTCGGCGCGCACAAGATCGCAACCGGCCACTACGCGCGCATCACACGCAACGCCGGGACCGGCCGCTGGGAAATGCGCACGGCGGCCGATCTGTCGAAGGATCAGACCTACTTTCTCTGGGGACTGACGCAGGAGCAACTGGCGCGCACGATGTTCCCCCTCGGCGAAATGACGAAGGCTGAGGTGCGCGCACTGGCGGAGGAGTTCAGGCTGCCGGTGGCGAAGAAGCACGAGAGCTATGAAATATGCTTCGTGCCGAACGGCGATTATGCGCAGTTCATGGACGCCTATCTGCGCGAAAAAGGCATCGAGCCGGCCGCAACCGAGGGCGAGATCGTGAACGCAGAGGGGCAGGCGCTGGGAAGGCACGCGGGGGCACACCATTTCACCGTCGGGCAGCGCAAGGGACTGGGTATTGCGGCTGGCGAGCCGCTCTACGTGATCGCGACCGATTCACGCACGCAGAAGGTGACGGTGGGGTCGAACGACGATCTGCTGCGGCCGAAGCTGATCGCGGGCGAAATCCGGTGGCTCTCGTGGCCGGGACTGAAGGCGCCGGCGCGGGTTCGGGTGCGCATCCGCAATCGGCACACGCCGGCCTGGGCGACGCTTTATCCGCTGAGTGAGACCCGCGCGGAGGCGCATTTCGACGAACCGCAAAGAGCCGTGACTCCGGGACAGGCTGCCGTGTTTTATTCCGGTGACCTCGTGGCGGGCGGCGGCTGGATCGAATAGTTTGGCGAAGCGGTCCGGATTCCGGAATTCGCTTGAAGCGTCGGCCGCACAATTTGTCATCGTTTCGCTGGAGCTTTCGCCGCGCTCGGTTGCCGACCGGCTGGGAGCCTGGTATGCGCGGCTGCTGGACAGAGCGATTCCCCGGCTGCGGCGCATTGCCGAACGTAATCTCACGTTCGCCTATCCGGAGAGAGACGCGGCCTGGCGGCGGCGCACGATCGACGGCGTGTTCGCGTCAATCGGCCGACTGCTGGTAGTATTTTCGCGGTTGCCGCGTATCAACAAAGAAAACGTCGGTGAGTGGATTCGTTATGAAGGTTTCGAGCACTATAAAAGAGCGAAGGATCGCGGCGCAGGCGTGCTGTTCGCTACCGCGCATCTGGGTAACTGGGAGCTGAGTGCATTCGCCCACGCGCTGCTGACGGAGCCGATGAGCGTGGTGGTGCGGCCACTGGATAATCCACGCATCGATGACATCGTGGAGAAGCGGCGGGCGCTGTCGGGGAATACGCTGCTGTCGAAGCGCGATTTTGCCCGGTCAATCTTTCATGCCCTGCAGAAGAATGAGCCCGTGGGGATTCTGGTGGATCAGAACAGCTCACCCGAAAACGGCGCGTTTGTGCCGTTCTTCGGAACGCTCGCCTGCGCCAATCTGACGTTCGCGAAACTGGCGGCGCGCAGCGGCGCGGACGTGATTCCGGGCTTCGCCACATGGAATGAGAAAGAGCGAAAGTATGTGCTGCGGTTCTATCCGGCAGTGCTGATGACGGGCGATGCGGTGGAAGACACAGGGCGAATTCAGGCGGCGATTGAGGCGGCGATCCGCGAGACGCCGGATCAGTGGCTGTGGATACACCGCAGGTGGAAGACGCGTCCGGAGGGTGAACAGAGCCTGTACGATCAGCCCTCTGCAGCGCAGCCGGGTACAATGCCGGCAAGCTCATTCAGTAGCGGACCCAAACCCGATGCGTAACGGCGCCAGCGCTGCAGTGACGTGCGAAACAGGGGCTGGCGAACCTGAACAGCACTGGCGGTATTGACCGGCCGGCTGTTTTTGTGGAAGGTGAGGCAGCGGTCGTCCCAGGGCAAGCCGCAATAATCGATCAACCGCCGGGCCTGGCCTTCGAGGTCATCGACTATGTCCTCGTAAGATACGTCGAGCATCGCGCCCGGCGGGAGCACGGATCGCCAGTAATCCATCAGTTCCACATAGCGCCGGTAATAGCGGCCCAGCTCCGCCAGATCATAGCTGAAAAGCTGACCGGATGCGAAGAGTCTGGAATAGCAGGACACACAGGTATCGATCGGGTTGCGCACGGCATGGATGATCCTGGCGTTGGGCAGAATCAGGCGTATCAGGCCTATGTTGAGGAAGTTCGCCGGCATCTTGTCGATGATCCGGACTTTACCGTCCGGGAGAGCCGGCAGGCGGCCCAGATAGGATTGGGCTATACGCCGCAGGGTCGCGCCGTCAACCGCGGGAGCGTACTCGGGTTCCTGGGCCGACTGGCCGTTCGCACTAAACAGACTGCCTACCGCCATCTTAAGATCTTCCAGTTCGCCGGCGCCATGAATGGCGGGATGGCTCGCGAGTATCTGCTCGATCAGAGTGCTGCCGGAACGCGGCATGCCGAGCACGAAAATCGGAACTGACGAGGGATCGCCTTCTCCCTGAAACCGATCCAGCAGGCTGCTGTTGAATACGGTACGGATGCGCTCGAATAGTTTGCCGGCACCCGGTTCATCGTAATCGATCTGCCGGCGTTTCAAATCATTGCCCTGGCGCATGTGCCCGAAGGCCCGTGAAAAATCTCCACAATCTTCGAACGCCTTAGCCAATGCGAAGTGGACAAACGGGGTCTGGCTTGCGGGCAAATCATCCCGTCCGGCCAGCGCTTCAAGCGCTGCCAGATCGGCGTCGCCATAGCGGAAGGCTTTGATTTCGGCCCGACTGAAGTGCGCCTCAGCGTGGTCCGGCCGGATCGCAATCGCCCGACTGAAGTGAGCCACGGCGTCAGCGAACTTACCCTGGTCCCGGAACACTTTGCCCAGACTGTTATGTGCCTCGACGTTCGCTGGATTGATGGCCAGTACCCGCTCGTAGTGCGCTACGGCGGCGTCGATTCTGCCTCGCTGCACGAGCGCCACGCCGAGGTTGTTGTGGGCGTTAACGTGATTGGGGTTAAGGATGCCGGCACGTTCGAAATGCGTGGCGGCATCATCGATTCTGCCTTGCATTACCAACGCTGCGCCCAGGTTGTAGTGGGCATCGGCGGAATCCGGCCTCAGGGAAAGGCCGCGCTCGTAAAGCGCCACCGCATCATCGATCCGTCCGGCCTGATGATGCCGCAGGGCATTCTGAAACACTCCCTGCGCGTCCCGCAGCGCATGGGGCCCGCGCGCCGGCCTTTTCGCCTGGCGGCGTGATTCGGTAAGTCCTCGTCGGCTACGCGGCACGTTTTCCTCCCCTCTCAGCAGTCTGTCGAATAAAGCTTTCAATTTGATCGGCGGCTCTCAGGTATCCGCCCGCCGCGCGCAGTGATGCGCCGATGCATGGCCCATGCTTTACACCTGCCTGCCGGCCGGCGCTTCTGTTCAAAAGTCGCGTGCAACTCCGGATCAGCTGAGTCAATTCGCCATCCCGGCTGCCATTCTTCGGTCGCATGGCCGCAATCTGCGTATAGACATCGGGCTGGCTCAGGCTTTGAACGCTATCCACCCGGCCGAAAGCCCGGCTCAGGAGCGTGGACCCACACCGGCCGACTGATGCGTCATAGGGGACCAGGAGTATTCGTTCGGCGTGCTCGTACTGCGCCTGACAGTAAAAAGGATGCTGCGTGAGGTCCACGTCGGGAGGCGTCTCGACAAAGACTGCCTGGCGGTGTTCGTCGTTCAGACAGTAAAGTGTGATCTGCGGTCGATCTATAACAATGCGGGCGCTCACCGCTCCGCCCGGCCGCAGCGAGAAATCCTCCAGTCGGGCAATGTTAAGTTCGCCAGCTTTCTTTTTGCGCGCTATTTCGAAGACTGCTGCCTGCATATCAATGGGTGCTCGCCGGTGGAGAGGCAGGCATTCAGCACGAGGGATTCCATGCGGAAGCTGCCTGCCCCCGCTATCCTCGAAATCGCCCCGAAAAGCTGCAAAGAAACGGTTTATGAAAACCGCCTCGTAGGCGGACGAGCCGGGCCGAGCGCGTGACCAGGCGCCAGTTCCGGAGAATCGCTGACGATTTTCCGAGTTCCGCGGGGCTTCGCCATCCGGGCTTTGGCCAGCGCTCTCCAGTCGGTCATTTCGCGCAACTAATCAGCACGCTGCAGCGGCTTCAGCAATCGAACCCGGCCGAATACACCCAGGTGACCCGGCAAATCGCGACCTACCTGAAGAAGGGGCGACAACGGCCCAGTCGGCGGGGAACTCCAGTGCAGCGAGCCTGCTGAACCAGTTGTCGACCGACTTCTCGAATGCGTCGAAAAGTGGTTAGCTCCCCAATCTGCAGGATCATGCGCAGGCGGTCGGCGGGGGTCACCACCATCATCACCACGGCGCGGGCAACACCGGCGGCACCAATCAAACGCTGAGCCCCGCGCGCCAGCCTGTTTCACGACGTCGTGCAGGGAAATGCCGGCTAGCTAGCAGGCTGCTGAAAAACGCTTCTTGCCACTCCCTTACGTCGCGGTTCGGAAAAGCAGGTTCTGATTCCGCAGGGGTTACTGAACCGCGCGCGTCAGCAAGCGGCAACGAAAAGAGCTTTTTCAGCAGCCGGCTGGTCAGTTTTCCGAAGGCTTTTCGGCGCGGTCGATAATCACGGCTTCGACCGGCACCTTCGTCGACTCCAGCCGGAGGCCCAGTTGTTCCTGCAGCGCGGTGAAGATGCCTGGGTGATCGTCGGATTCGGCCTGCGCGGGGGACCATTCCATTGTGAAATCGAAGCTGCCGGTCAGTCCGGTTCGATCGACCACAATCTTTGAGACATCGCGGATCCGCGAAAGGCTTCTGGCGAACGACTCCATAGTGACGTTGGTGGCTTTGAGAGTTTTGTTGCCCGAGCTGAAATCGCCGTCATCGCTCGGCTTTGCCGCCGCCATCTTCGACCCGGTCTTCACCTGGACCAGAGCATAGCCGGGAATCTGACGCGGCTCGCGATGCAGTGTCAGCCGGAACCGGTCCGCGAGCAGGCTCTGCTGCATATGCCGGAGTTCGTCGCGTGTCCATTTCAGATACTCGGCTGGGATCTTTGCGTTGATATCGTAGGTGTCCGAGCCCACCCAGGCCGGACCTCCGGCGACGGCGTCTTCATCGACATCAAAGGCCATCGAGATCAGGCGCTTCAGCGTCAGGTTGTGCGTCACCCAGCGGCCCTTATACGTGTCGTTATCGTGATGGCCGTCGTCCATTGCCGGCCGGATCGATGCGACTTCAAACTCCTGGGCGGGCAGAAGCGCGGCCAGACACATCAGAACCAATAGCTTCATTGCAGTCATAGACGAATACTGCCGTCGAAACGTTTGGTTACACAGCGCCGCGAAGTTCCATCAGCAGCCCGTCGAGCGCAATGGTTTTCTGTATGTTTCTGCGCAGAAGAGCGGTGATTTCGTCGACGCTCTTTACCGCATGGATGAGCCACGGCCGCGAGACCTTCTCCGCCAGCGCGCCCAGTTCATTTCGCAGATCGAAGTTGCGGATTGCCGTCCCGCCTTCGCGCAGGACCGTAATATCGCGCAGCAGATCGTAGAGCAGCTTCAGATAAAGCTCGAGCTTCTCGCTTCGGCTGCGGCCCAGTGCTTCGGAAACCGGCAGCCACGCATTGTAAGACGAAACTCCCGCGCCCGTGCGCAGCAGCGCCAGCATCGACGCGCGGCGCTTCTGATAAAGCTCGATGTCAAGCGTGGCCGCGACACCCGGACTGCCGCCCGAGAGCGCGATACGGCGGTCGGCGTTGTCGAGTCCGCGCGTACGGGCGAACTCCTGCATTTCATCGTTCGAAAGCGGCGAAAAGTTCAGAATGACCGAACGCGAACGGATGGTCGGCAGAAGGTCGTAAACGTTTTCGGCGGTGAGGATGAGGATCAGGTGATCGGGCGGCTCTTCGAGAGTCTTGAGGAGGGAATTGGCGGCCTGTTCACCTGCCCGGTCGGCCTGATCGATGAGGAAGATGCGGCGGGGGCCTTCGAGCGGCCTGAACTGGGCTTGCTCTTTCAAAAGGCGCATTTGTGGTATGCCAATCTGGCGCAGCGGGCCGTCGGGCGGGAAGGTGAGGAAGTCGGGATGCGTGGCGAAGAAGAGCGGGTCGTCGTTGCGCTTCTCGGCGGGTAGTTTCTCGCGCGCCTCGATGAGCTTGACGTTCTCGGGAAGGCTGAGGTCGTCCTGCTCGATCTTCTCCGGCGAACCGATGAGACGTGCCGCGAAACGCCGCACCAGCGTGGCCTTGCCGAGGCCTTCGAGCCCCGCGAAGAGCATCGTCTGCGGGATGCGCTCGCGCACGATCATGCCTTCGAGCGTGGATTGGACGTGCGCGTTGCCCCGGAAATTGTCAAACACCGAGGGCCTCCCGGATGCTGCGGCCGACGTCGGCCATCGCGGCGCTGCCGTCGATCACGATGATGCGCCCGGGCTCGGCCTTCGCCAGCGCGAGATAGCCATTGCGGACGCGTTCGTGGAATGCGGCGCCTTCCTCGTCAATACGCGACTCGTCGGTGCCGGAGCGTTCATTGCGGCGCCGGGCGCGTGCGAGGCTTGTCTCTGTATCGATGTCGATGAGGATCGTGACGTCGGGCCTGAGGCCGCGACAGGCGATGCGGTCGAGATCGCGCACGACTTCGGTGTCGAGTCCGCGCCCGCAGCCCTGATAGACCAGGGTGGAATCGGTGAAGCGGTCGCAGAGCACGGTGCGGCCGGCTTCGAGCGCGGGCCGGATCACTTCGTCGACATTCTGGGCGCGGCTGGCAAAGTAGAGCAGGAGCTCGGCGCGCGGCCGGATGTCGGCGCTGGCGGGGTCGAGCAGAATCTTCCTGATCTGTTTCCCGATCGGCGTGCCGCCGGGTTCCACGGTCTCTACCACGTCGTGGCCCCGCTCCCGCATCCATTGCGCGAGGTTGCGGAGCTGTGTGGTTTTGCCGCAGCCGTCGATGCCTTCAAAAGTGATGAAGCGTCCGCGGGACATTCGGGAATTCTATGGTGGCATATGGCCGCCGGATTCACCGCAGCCAGTGGTCGTGGATGACGGTCGGGGCCTGCGGGACCGCACCGTAGCGGCGCTCCCGACGGGCGAACTGCCCGACGGCGCGTTCCAGATCGAGCGGCGTGAAGTCGGGCCACATGCGAGCCGAGAAGATCAGCTCGGCGTAGGCGCACTCCCAGAGCAGAAAGTCGCTGAGGCGCTGCTCGCCGCCGGTGCGGATAAGGATATCGACAGGCCGCGATTCGCCGAGGAAGCTTTGGAAATCCTCGCGTGTCGCGCAGGCTCCCGCGGATCGGCGGCTGGTTTCGAGCATTGCCTCCAGAATCGCGTCGCGCGCGGAGTAGTCGATGGCGAGGCGAAGCTCTATGCGGCCGCCGCGTGCGGTTTCGCGTTCGGCTTCGGCGATCCGGGCACCGAGCGAATCCGGCAGCCGGTCGCGTCGACCGATGATCGACATCTTCACACCGTTCGCCACCGAGCGCGGCGTTTCATTGGCGATATAAGCGGCGAATAACGTCATCAGCGCGGCGACTTCGAGCGGCGGACGCTTCCAGTTGTCGGACGAAAAGGCGTAGACGGTGAGAACGCCGATTCCGCAGTCCGGCGCATGTTCCACCACGCGACGCAAAGCCTCGGCGCCGGCGGCGTGTCCGGCGACGCGCGGCAGACCTCGCCCGAGCGCCCAGCGGCCGTTGCCGTCCATGATGATGGCGACATGCAGATTACTTTGTATCATAAAGTTCAGGGAGAAATTTTTTTAGCCGTGACGCATAGCGCGGATCAGGGCTTCCATATGGGTGAGGTAGCTGGCCAGCGCGGTGCGGCCCGTAGCGGTGAGTTTGTATTCGGTGCGGGGCGTGCGCCCCTCGAACTTCTTTTCGCAGGCGATGTAACCCGCCTCTTCGAGCTTGCGCGCGTGCACGCTCAGGTTGCCGTCGGTGGTGTCGAGAATCTTTTTCAGCTCGCGGAAAGTGAGAGTCTCATTGACCGAGAGGGCGCTGACGATGCCGAGGCGCAGACGTTCGTGAATGAGGCGATCGAGCGCGCGCGTGCCCGCGCCCGCGACGGCGGACGGGCCGGCCGTTTTTTGCTTCGCGGCTGCGTTGTGACTAGCCACCGTATTGCCTCGCAATGATGCATCCGAAAACCAGGTGAATGCCGCCGAAGCCAAGTGCAAGAACGGGATCGGCAAACTTCGCGGGAGTGAGTGTGGCTGCCGTGCCAAGGGCGAGGAACGACATGCCCATCATCGGAACCACGCGCACCGAGAACGCGCCGCCCGACGTGATGCCTGCGCCGTAGAGCAACAGCCACATCGCCGGCAGCAGGTGGTTCAGGCCGCCCTGATAGAAGACCATCGTGAGCAGAGCGCCCGCGAACACTGACGGGGCCACGCCGAGCACGAAGCGGCGAAAGGGCTTCGAAAGCAGCGGGGTGCTGTTCAGCATCGCCTTGCGATACGAAAATGCCAGGCCGATGGCGAGCGCCAGGACGGCTTCCGCCATCCAGATCAGGAGCCAGTCGCGGGAATTTGCGGCCAAATGGGCGGCGAATGCGGCGAAGACAGCCGTTGCGCCCATGACCATACCGCCGCGTCCGGGAACAGCGGTGAACTGGCCCGCGCTTTCCATAGTGCTGCGGATGAAGCGCAGGTTGTCCATTGCCTGCGTATGCAGGCCGACAGGTTCGGTTGTGGCGCGACGAATGGGCCGGACGGCAGCCATAAGGGGATTATAGAGTGTCCCGAAGAACTTTGCAATATAAAGCTTCCGGAAGAAAATTCCCGCGACAAGGAAGATTCGTCACCCCTGGCGGGATCCGGGCAGCCATGCGGGGTATGCGGCGAATGTGTCTTCAAAGCACTGCCGGGAGGCCGCGAATGGCTCTCCGCGTGCAAATATCGCGTCCCATGAACTGCATTCCCGGAGCAACCTGGCTGTATTCGCATCGCGTATGTGCACTGGCAGACGGCGACCGGCATCTGGGCCATCTGATCCGTAGAGACCGCTGGTACGCTTACGACGCCACGCGCGTGGACGAGGCAGCGCGCGATTTCAAGTGCCTGGGGGCTTTTTCTGACCTGGATTCGGCGAAGCGCATGTTAGAGCTCGCCCTCTGGACCGGCCACGCCAATCGTACCGTTCACTAACAGCGCAAAGGCATACAACAAAAGTTAATTGTGGTCGGGCAGCGGCTCTTGCGCATGCTTCGACCCGTTTGCGCGTGTACCCGGTAGGCGCTCAGCGACGGGCGCTCAGCGGCGAACGATCTCGTCGACGGCTTTGGCGAGGGCTTCGAATTCGAGCTGCGCGGCGGATCCGGGGGCGAACTCGCGAACGGTGAGCCCGGTGACCACCGCCTCGGCGATCACGACGCGCTGCCCGATTGCGGGCAGAACTTTCCTGCCGAGTTCCGCGAGCGACGAACTGAGTTCGCGGCCCAACGTAGTGCTGCGCAGAATCTTCGAGGGGACAAAACGGATGCGCGGCTTCTTCGAGCGGCGCTCGGCGCGGGCTTTGAGGGCGAGGTTCAGAACTTCCTTCAGCGGGAAGATATCAAGCGGCGACGGGCCGCATGGAAGCAGCACCAGGTCAGCGAGCAGCATCGCCTGGTAGGCTACCTCCATCAGGCCGGGCGGCGTATCCACGAAAACCATGTCGACCCCGCCGCGGGCTACGCGGATCTTCAGGCGCAGGTCGTCGGGTCCGCCTTTCACCTTCTCCACGCATTTGGCCAGCATGCCCGCGCCCTGTTTTGCCCATGCGGCGAGGCTGTGCTGGGGGTCGGCGTCGAGAGCGGACACCGTGTGACCCATCGCGAAGAACTCAGCAGTGAGGTTTCCCGTGATGGTGGATTTTCCGATTCCCCCTTTGCGCCCGGCGACCACGACAACGGCCATTGGCACTAATATAGCGAGGAGCTAATTGTCGGACGGCCTGTCGACGTGGTCGATAACCATGGTGCTGATGGCGGCGCGCGTGGCAGTCAGTTGGAGTCCGAGCTGTTGCTGCATGGCGGTCAGAAGATCGGGCGGCCGTTTCGCGTCGTCCGGACTCTCCGTTTTGATCTGGCCGCCGAACTGCGATTCATCGGGCGTAAATTCGAGGTCGAAATCGTAGCGGCCGCTGAGTCCCGTTCGGTCCACAACGGGCCGGTCGAGCGCGGTGCGCTGGAAGATGGCGCACATCTCGGCGAGGCTCGCGCTGCGACCCGGCAACCGTACTGCGTCCGGTGCAATCACGAAGGCCAGCAGCGGCGGTCCCTCCGGAGTTGTGACAGGCGCGCTTTCCCTCAGCTTCGATCCGCCCTTCGCGATGGAAAACGTGTAGACGGGCATTTCCCTGTCCTCGCGATGGAACTTCAACCGGAAGCGGTCGGCGATCAGGCTGCGGACCATCTTCATCTGTTCCTCAAGGTTGGGCCGCACGTCCCCGGGCGTTTCGGCGAGAACGTCGTACAGGTCGGAATCGAGCCAGGAGGGTCCGCCGGATATCGCGCTGGGCGGCAGGTTGTAAGCGGCGCCGATCAAAAGCCGCGTCGGAAAGCCGTGAACCACAAGCTGGCGCGCGGTTTGCATGCGAATCCAGCGGCCGCGCGGCGCGTCGGCCGGAGTTCGTTTGACCGTGGCGACTTCGAAGGAATCGAATGTGGGCCGCGCCGGGGGCGACTGTGCGAGGAGCGAGGCTGCCAGGACAACCAGTCCAACCATACCTGCATTATCGCGTCGGCGCTTAAAGAGTCGTTAAAACAATTTACATCGCCTCTGTTGTGGTGTATTCTGAATTTGCTCTGGACTAACTTTCGCGCGCAAACGAGAGGATGCTTGCCCCGCTTAGCTCTCTGACACGCGAAGACATGGAAACCCGTCGGCTCGCAGCTGCCAAGGAGCTGCTTTCCGGCGCCACACAATCACAGGTGGCCCGACGCTATGGCGTCAGCCGCACCACTGCATCCCGCTGGCATCGCTCTATCGTGCACAGGGGCGTGGAAGGTCTGCGCCGCCGCCGTGCTACGGGACGTCCCAGCCGCCTCACCGCCGATCAGGTGGAAGGCATCCGCCGCATGTATCTCGAAGGCGCGATGGCTCACGGGTTCGCGAACGATCGCTGGACCACGGGCCGGCTCGCAAAGGCCATCGACCGGCAGTTCGGCATCCACTACGACCAGGATCACGTCGGCCGGCTGATGCACAAGTTCGGACTGCGAGAACGTAAGTTCGTCTATCGGCCCGCCGTGGCCTATCCAATAACAGTGCCGGCCGCTGTCGCCGCCACAATTTAGTCAGGCTGCCGAAAAACGCTTCTTGCCATTCCCTTACGGTCGCGGTTCGGAAAAGCAGGTGCTGATTCCGCCGTGGTTACTGAACCGCGCGCGTCAGCAAGCGGCAACGAAAAGAGCTTTTTCAGCAGCCTGCCAGGCAGGCGCTAAGCCGACTCGCGGTATTCGCCGAAAACGCCGCGCAGCGTGTCGGAAATCTCGCCTACCGTGGCGCAGGCTTCCGCCGCAGCGAGGATGTGCGGCATCAGGTTCTCCGCGCCACGCGCCGCAGCTTCCAGGGCCGCGAGACTCAGCCGCCACTTCGCGGCATCGCGGCAGGCACGGAGTTTCGAAACGGCTTCCGCCTGTGCGTGCTCAATGGCCGGGTCGATGCGGAAGACGGGAGCCTTCTCGTGTTCGTCCATCCGAAAACGATTGACGCCGACCACCACGCGACGCCCGCTCTCGATCTCCTTCTGATATTCGAACGCCGAATTCTGCATCTCGCGCTGAATGAATCCGGTTTCGATAGCCCGGAGCGTGCCGCCCATGGCGTCGATGCGGCGGATGTAGTCCATGGCTTCGGCCTCGATGCGATCGGTCAGTTCCTCAATGTAGTAGCTGCCGCCGACGGGGTCGGGAACGCCTGGAATGCCGGTCTCGTAAGCGATGATCTGCTGGGTGCGCAGGGCGAGTTGAGCGGAATCCTCGGTGGGAAGGCCGAGCGCCTCATCGCGCGCGTTGGTGTGCAGCGACTGCGTGCCGCCCAGAACTGCCGAAAGCGCCTCGAGTGTCGTGCGCACCACGTTGACGTCGGGTTGTTGCGCAGTGAGGCTGGAACCCGCGGTCTGAGTGTGGAAACGCAGCATGCACGACCGGTCGTTTTTTGCGTGGAAACGTTCGCGCATGAGCCGGGCGTAGAGGCGTCGCGCGGCGCGGAACTTCGCGATCTCAGTCAAAAAGTCGGAGTGGGCGTTAAAAAAGAACGAAAGCCGTGGCGCAAAGGTGTCAACATCCATACCGGCGGCGATGGCATGTTCGATATAGGCGATGGCGTTAGCGAAAGTGAACGCCACTTCCTGCACGGCTGTCGAGCCGGCTTCGCGGATATGGTATCCCGAAATAGAAATCGTGTTCCATTCGGGGACCTCGCACTGCGCCCAGCGGAAGAGATCGGTGATGATCCGCATGGCGTGCCGCGGTGGGTAGATATAGGTGCCGCGCGCGATGTATTCCTTGAGGATGTCGTTCTGAATGGTACCGTTCAGGCGGCGCGCATCGATGCCATGTTCGCGGCCCTGTTCGCGTGCCACCAGAACGTACAGTACCAGCAGAACGGCGGCCGTGGAATTGATCGTCATCGATGTCGAAACTTCGTCGAGACGAATGCCTTCGAACAGGCGCCGCATGTCCACGATCGACGCAATCGACACGCCGGTACGCCCCACTTCGCCGGCAGCAAGGGGATGATCGGGATCGAGTCCCATCTGGGTGGGAAGGTCAAACGCCACCGAAAGCCCGGTTGTGCCCTGGCTCAGGAGATAGCGGTACCGGCGGTTGCTTTCCTCAGCGGAGCCGAAACCGGCATACTGGCGCATCGTCCAGAGGCGGCTCCGATACATGTCGGGATAGATGCCGCGCGTGTAAGGAAATTGGCCTGGTTGCTCTTTGGGCTGTTCCATCGCCAGTGCCGGCTACGAGCGGGAGATGCGCCGGGCTTTCAGAAAGGAGGAGATGCCGTAGATCACACAAACAGCGATCAGCGGCACGATAATGAGGAGTTGCACGACACGGTACTGATGGCGCGCCACGTTGAACCCCGCGATGCCTGCAACCGCAAGGAAAATAAAGCCCAGAACCTCATGCCACAGCGAGTGGACGGGTTTGACTGCGGCTGGCAACACATGTTTGACAAACTTTCCGGCTTGATCGCCGATATGCTTCATTGCCACGATTTGATCGTATCAGCTTTAATGAAAAGCTAAACTTGTTGACGCCTTGACACGACTGTACAATCAAGGGAACCGACGCTGGCGGAATCTGCGGGGAACCAATGGCCCTGTAGTTGCATCTGATGGTTCAGGAGAAGCGGGAGGCAATTAATTGGAAGAACGTCTCAAGAGCTTGATGCAGGACTTGGGGAATGCGATCAACGATTCGCTTTCCGACTCCGAACGCATAGCGGAGGCGATCGGCGAGATCAAACGCGCCGGCTATGATGTGTTCCTGGTGCTCGAGGCCACGATCGGGTTCAACCGCCGGGACGAAGAAGAAGGCACGGCGGAGGAATCGACCGGCGAACCGAAGGAAATTGCCACAACCGGCAAGGTTCGCTTCACAACGCAGGACCAGCGGTTCCTGAAGGCGCTGCGCATCGCGGTCGACGAAGACGCGTAACAGTTTTCAGTTACCAGTTATCAGTCCATCAGTTTCCGGCTCAAGATACCTCGCGATAAACCGCGAGCGTATCTGTTACGGCGTTTTCCCAGGTAAACTGCCTGGCCCTTTCCCTGCCCCGCCCCACCAGTTCTTTTCGCCGCTTTTCATCCGTAGCCAGGCGCTGGAGCGCGGCGGCAAGTTCGTCTTCGCGGTGCGGATCGATCAGCTCAGCCGCGTCTCCACAGACCTCCGGGATGGCGGAAGTGTTTGAGGCTACGACCGGGATTTCTGCGGCCATGGCTTCGAGTACGGGCATCCCGAATCCTTCGTCGAGGGAGGGGAACGCGAAGATGCGCGCGCGCGCGTACCAGTCGGAGAGTTGCTCATCGGTCACGTAGCCGGTCACCTGAATTCGCTTTACCGCCGGGCTGGCGGCGATGGCATCCAGCGTTTCCGCGGACTGGAAGCCGCGCGATCCGGCGAGCACCAGCGACCAGTCGTCCGGCATGGCGCGAAATGCGCGCACCAGCATAGCCTGATTCTTGCGCCGCTGAATCGCCCCCACGCACAGGACAACGTTTTCGCGCACGCGCCTGGGGATTCGGCGCTGCGTCACGCCGTGGTGGATCACGCGGATGCGCGATGGCGGAATGCCGAGTTGCTCCTCAATCTGCGTGGCCGTAAATGCGGAGACCGCGATGAGGATTTCGGCGCCCGCCGCGGCTTCTTTCGCCTGCGTGGCGAAGCGCGCGCGGAACTCGGGCGTGCTGTAGTTGCCGGTCAGTACGAAGAGATCGTGGAACGTCGCCACCTGACGTCGAAAGCGTTTTGCCGGCAGGCGCTGATTCAGACCGTGGAAAAGGCCGGCGGAACGGCTGCCCCAGGTGTCGGCGAGAAGCCGGGTTTTCACGCCGCGCGGCTTCGGAACCCAGAGGCCGAGGCGGTAACTGTGCCAGCGGTAGAACCACTCCCAGGCGTCGGCGAAGTCAGTGGCAGCGAGGCCACTGATCAGTTCGCGCGAGTAGACGCCCACGCCCGAGAGTGCGTCGCCAATGCTGTAGGTGGCGTCGAGTGCAATCCGCAAAATGCCAATGATACAGGGTCAGGATACAGGGTCACCCGATCGCGTATTCCTTGAGCTTGCGATAAAGCGTGGTGCGGCCGATGCCGAGAAGCTGAGCCGCCACCGTGCGGTCGCCACGCGTGTGTTCGAGCGCATGCCGGATGGCCTGGCGTTCGAGTTCCACAAGCGGGATGACGCCGCTCTGCGAAAGAAGTGAAGGCGCGGCGGTGGTGGCAGCGCCGTTGGCGACGGCGGCCAGCCCGTTGGCCGCGGCGGCGCGGTTGAAATACGCGACCTGCGTCGGCAGATCGGCGAAATGCAGCAGCGGGCCGGAGTTGAACGACATCATCCGCTCGAGACAGTTCATCAGTTCGCGCACGTTGCCCGGCCACTCGTAATGCATGATGGCGTCGGTCGCATCGTGCGAAAGCATGAAACGACCGCCGGCCTTCGAGAGAAACCGTTCGATCAGCAGCGGGATATCTTCTTTGTGGTCGCGCAGCGGCGGCAGGTTCAGGTGCACGACATTGAGCCGGTGGAACAGATCTTCGCGAAAACGTCCGGCTGCGACTTCAGCCTGCAGATTGCGGTTGGTGGCGGCGACGATGCGCACGTCGATCTTGATGCGCTGCAGCGAGCCGAGAGGACGCAGTTCCTGCTCCTGCAGCACGCGCAGCAGCTTGACCTGAAGTTCGAGCGGCAGTTCGCCGATCTCGTCGAAGAACGCGGTGCCGCCGCTGGCGAGTTCGATCAGTCCGCGCTTGGAATCGATCGCCCCCGTAAAAGCGCCGCGCACGTGGCCGAAGAGTTCGCTCTCCATCATCGTGCCGACAAGCGAACCGCAGTCGATGGGGACCATCTGGCCGCGGGGTTCGACATTGTAAAGCGACCGGGCGACGACTTCCTTACCTGTGCCGCTTTCGCCCATAATGAGGACGGGGCAGCGGCGGACGCCGAGCTTTTCGATCTGGTCGCGCAGCTGGACGATGCGGGGCGAACGCCCCACGAAACCATTGGGGAGGTCCTGTTCGACGATCCTCATCAGGGACTTAGTGGGCCCGGAGAAGAATTCTTCTCAGGGCGTTAAGTTGTCGCGCCGTTGAGGCATTGCATGCATTACGAAACGCCCCACGGTTCGCGCACGCGCTGTTCGAGGATCTTCCAGGAGTTACTGCGGACCCGGCATTTTGAACTACACGCCCGACTGAATGCGATCTGGTAATCCCTCTTCCCCCTGCTCGAGCACGCTGTGCCTGCGCCCGAACAGCAAGTAAATCACCAGCCCGATCACCAGCCACACGAAGAACCGGATCCAGGTCTCCAGCGGCAGCGCCATCATCAGCACCAGGCAGAAGACAATCGACAGAATCGGCAGCACCGGGCACCACGGCACGCGGAAGCTGCGCGGCCGGTCCGGCTGCGTCTTCCGCAGCACCAGCACGCCCGCCGAAACCACGATGAACGCGAACAGCGTGCCGATATTCGACAGATCGGCAAACGTATCGATATCCCAGATGCCCGCCGGAATCCCCACCACCAGCCCCGCGATCCAGGTGCTGACGTGCGGCGTGCGGAATCTCGTGTGCACTTTCGAGAACAGCCTGCGGCAGCAGGCCGTCGCGCGACATCGCGAACCAGATGCGCGCCTGCCCGTACTGAAACACCAGCAGCGACGAAATCATCCCCACCAGCGCGCCCACGTTGACCCAGCCGCGAATCCGGTTCATGCCGAGCGCCTTCAGCGCATCCGCCACCGGCGCGGCGCTGTTCAGCGTCTGCCAGTGCGCGATCCCGGTCAGCACCAGCGCCACCGCGATGTAAAGCGTCGCGCAGATGATCAGCGTCGCGATGATGCCGAACGGCAGATCGCGCTGCGGATTCCGGCATTCCTCCGCCGCCGTCGAAACCGAATCGAACCCGATGTAGGTGAAGAACACGATCGCCGCGCCCGTCAGCATCCCCGGAATAGCCATGCGGCAGAAACGGATGCCAGTTCGCGGTATTCACGGCGTGCGCCGCGCCGATGCACGAAAATCAGAATCGCCGCGATCTTGATCGCGACCATCACGTTGTTGGTCGTGCGCGCTCTCGCGCACGCCGCGCACCAGCACCCACGTCAGAATCAGCAGGATCACCAGCGCCGGCACGTTGAAACACGCTGCCCGTGCGCGCGCCGTCCACGATCAGTCGGACTGGCGATGGCTTGCGGCAGATGAAAGTGGAACACGTTGTCCAGCAGATCGTTGAAGATAGGCCGAAAATCCCACCGCGACCGCCATGTTCGAGACGGCGTATTCGAGGATCAGATCCCAGCCGATGATCCACGCGAAGATCTCGCCGAGGGTCGCGTAGGCGTACGTGTACGCGCTGCCCGCGATCGGGAATCATCGACGCCAGTTCCGCGTAGCACAGCGCCGCGAAACTGCAGACGAACGCCGTCACCAGAAACGACAGCGAAATCGCCGGCCCCGCGCCCGGCCGCCCGATCGTGGAAACCGCGTTGCCGCCGTTCAGCATCAGATCGAGAACCGGCGCGTTGAGAATCGATTTGAACTGCAGACTTCTGCCCGGCGGCCGCCGTGCCGGTGAGAATGAAAATGCCGGAGCCGATGACGGCGCCGATGCCGAAGCGCGGTCAGGCTCCACGGACCCAGCGTTTTGCGCAGCCGTCTTTCCGGCTCTTCCGAGCCGGCGATCAGCGCGTCGATGCTGCGGGTCCGGAGGAAGCTGCCCAAGTCGCGACCCTGCGGCGTCAGCGTTTACGCTGGCCCTGCGTCACGCGGCGGATCTTCTTCTTCACCGAGCCGCGCGCCACGCCCGCGGCGCGTTTGGCCTTCGGCGCCGCCTTCTTGCGCGCCGCGCGCTTCAGCTTCTTGCGTTCTTCGGTCTTCTCGACGTTCTTTGTGTTCATTCTTGTAATCGCTTTACAGGCTTTCTTGAGTCCCGCGTATTTCTCCACTAATTTTTTCATCCCGTAGCGCTGGAAGATGACGACAACTTTCGCGTCGTCGCCGTCGCCTTCGCGCCGGACGATCGTTCCCGTGCCGTATTTAGGATGCTCTACTACTGTACCTGTTCGCGCCGGCTGCTTTGGGGCGGGCGGTGCTTTGGGCAGCGGAGCCGATGCCGGCGGAGCTGAATCGGCGGAATCTAGGTTGCTGCACCGGCGGCATCGCGCCAAACAGTCCGGCCTGCGCGGACGGGCGCGCCGGAACTGCGGCGGGCGTGGCGCGGCTGGCGGCGAACCGCGACCGCACCGGAACATTCACGCCGCGCTCTTTGAAAAACTGCGCCACATTCTCCACCGAGTTGTAGCGTCTTGCCCGTATACAGATTCTTCCGCGCGTCCTGCCGCACCTGCCAGCGCTCGGCCGTCAGATCCACCTGCGGACCGCTCGTCCTCCTCCACGCCCATCTGCATCACCAGGTTCGACGGAATCTCTTTCAGGAATCGCGACGCCATGGTCCGCTCCTGCTCGCCGCCGCCGAACCGCCGCCGGTACTTCGCCCAGCTCAGCACCAGCCGCTTCTCTGCGCGCGTCATCCCCACATAGCAGAGCCGCCGTTCTTCTTCCATCGCCGCTTCGCTCAGCAGCGACCGGCTGTGCGGGAACAGGCCATCTTCCATCCCCGCCATGAACACCACCGGAAACTCCAGGCCCTTGGCGTTGTGGATGGTCATCAGCGTGATCTGCGAGCGTTCGTCGATCGCATCCGCGTCTGCGCCACCAGCGCCGCATGATCCAGAAAATCGCGCTGCGGTCTCGCCGCGCTCCACGGCCTCCGCCGCCGCGTTCATCAGTTCGTTGAGGTTCTCGAGCCGCGCCTCGGCTTCGGGCGTGTTCTCCTGCTCCAGCATCTGCCGGTAGCCGGTGCGCTCTTCGATGAACGCCAGCGCCTCGTTCAGCGGCTTCGACTCGACGGCTTCCGCCAGTTCCTCGATCATGTTGCGGAACGCCGCCATGGCCGCGTGCGCGCGCGTGCCGAACTGATTCTCCTCGAGCATGCGCCCGATCGCGTCCCACAGGCCCAGGCCGTTCTCGGCGGCGAACTTCTCCGCCTGCTCGACCGTCGTGCGCCCGATGCCGCGCGCCGGCACATTGATGATGCGCTGCAGGCTGATCGAATCCGTCTGCGACTGCGCCAGCTTCAGGTACGCGATGATGTCCTTCACTTCGGCGCGCTGGTAATAGCTGATGCCGCCCACCACGTTGTACTTGCGGTTGTAGCGGCGCAGCGCTTCTTCAATCTGCCGCGACTGCGAATTGGTCCGGTAGAGAACCGCCACGCGCCGGTCGGGATACTGCCGCAGGATTTTCTCGATGGTATCGGCGATGAACAGCGCTTCGTTCTCGGCGTCGTGCGCGGTGTAGATGCGTGAGCATGTCGCCTTCGTCTGCGTCGGTCCAGAGCCACTTGCCTTTGCGTTCCTTGTTGTTCGCGACCACGCGCGCTGGCGGCTTCCAGAATGTTCTTCGTCGAGCGGTAATTCTGCTCCAGGCGGATGATCTTCGCGCCCGGATAATCCTTCTCGAAATCGAGAATATTGCGGATATCGGCGCCGCGCCAGCTGTAGATCGACTGATCTTCATCGCCCACCACGCAGACGTTGTCGTGACGTCTGCGAGAGCAGCCGCATCAGCTCGTACTGGCTGCGGTTGGTGTCCTGATACTCGTCGATCATGATGTAGCTCAGCCGGCGATTCCAGGCCTCGCGCGTCTCCTCGTCGTGACACAGCAGCCGCACGCTTTCGAGCAGCAGATCGTCGAAATCGAGCGCATTGGCCTGGCGCAGCGCTTTCTCGTATTCCTCGTAAACCGCCGCGACTTTCGTTACGCGCGGATCGGCCGACTCGCTGTACATCTCCTGCGGCGTCTTCTTCTGGCTCTTCGCCTGGCTGATCTGCGAAAGCGTCGGCGCGATACGGCATTGCCTTCTCATCGAGGCCCATGCGCCGGTAGGCGGCTTTGACGATGGCGAGCTGGTCTTCGTCGTCGTAGATGGAAAACGTGCGCGTGAAGCCGGGACGGATCGGACGCGAGGCGCGTCGCCATCGCGCCGCAGCAGGCGCACGCAGAACGAGTGGAACGTCGAGATCAGCGGCGGCCGTTCGAGATGTCATGTTCTTCGAGCAGAGACTGCCACGCGCGCGCGCATCTCGCCCGCGGCTTTGTTCGTAAACGTGACCGCCAGCACGGCGGACGGCGGCACATGCTTCGCGCTGATCAGGTGCGCGATGCGATGCGTGATGACGCGCGTCTTCCCGCTGCCCGCGCCGGCCAGAATCAGGACCGGGCCTTCGGTGGTCTCGACGGCTTCACGTTGTTGGGGATTGAGACCCGCGAGAAAATCCACTGAAGACCCATTTTCGCATCGACAGTGAATGATAATGAAGAAATGGCTTGGACCGAAAATCGGCGCGCCTCGACGAACTGCCCCGAAGGCGCTCTGATCGAGATCCTCGAGGGAGATGAACCTTACGCCGCTCTGCAACGTTGCAGGCGAAATCCGCGCCATGGCCGGCATCTGTCCGCATCACGGCGGACCGCTCGGTCAGGGCGCGTTTCGATGGCGGCTGGTCACATGCCCCTGGCACGCCTTGGCATTTCGATTCGCCACCGGCGCAATGCCTTCACCAGCCGGGTCTCAGCGTTCCCGTCTTACCCGGTGCGCATCGAAGGCAAAGACGTATCTAGTGGATCTCCCCTGAGGAATGCCCGAGCTTCCCGAAGTCGAAACCGTCGTCCGCACTCTGCGCCCCTTGCTCATCGGTACGTCGCATTCTGAATGCCGAATTCCGCCAGTTGCGTGTGCTCGATCGGCTCACCGCACGAGACCGCGCGAAGCCCTGGCCGGACGCCGCATCCGATCCATCGAGCGCCACGGCAAGTTCATCGCGATCCGTCTCGACCGCGGCTTTCTCGTCGTCCATCTCGGCATGACGGGAAAGCTCCTCGTCAACGCCGACCCCACCAAATGGACCCACGCCGTCTTCACTCTCGACCGCGGCATCCTGCATTACGACGATCAGCGCCAGTTCGGCCGCATCGAATACGGCGAGGAGCTTGCCGGACCGCGTGGCCGCTCTCGGCCCCGAGCCGCTGGAAGTATCGCTGGCGGATTTCGCCGCGCGCGCCTCAAAGCGCGCGAATCGCCGATCAAGGCCGTGCTGCTGAATCAGGCTGTCGTACGCGGCGTCGGCAACATCTACGCGGATGAAGCGCTGTTCCGCGCCGGCGTGCATCCGAAGCGTATCGCCGCGTCGCTGACGCAAAGACCGCGTCGAGCGTATCTACAAAGCCATGCGCGAAGTTCTCGCCGAAGCCATCGAAAGCCGCGGCTCGTCCGTCTCGAATTACGTCGACGCCGAAGGCCGCAAAGGCAGTTTCCAGCTGGCACACCGCGTTTACCAGCGCACCGGCGAACCCTGCACCAAATGCGGCACGAAAATCAAACGTATCGTCGTCGCGCAGCGCGGCACACACTTCTGCCCCAAATGCCAGCACTAATTGCTTAGTGGGGCCAGGCATTCCTGCCGGCCGCCGGGCTTCTGCCCGGCGTCCCCGATTCCGGCATAAACTCGAATCAGGAACCGTATGCGCCGGCTGCTTCTCCTTCTCGCCGTTTTCGCCCTCACCCTGAGCGCCGCCAATTTCAAGCTCTACCTCAAAGACGGTGGCTACCAGCTGGTCCGCGAATATCAGGTCGAAGGCGACCGCGTGAAATATTACAGCATTGAACGCAGCGACTGG
Organism: Terriglobia bacterium; assembly: GCA_963709215.1. Lineage (GTDB taxonomy): Bacteria > Acidobacteriota > Terriglobia > Bryobacterales > Bryobacteraceae > BOG-234. Next base: position 1,254,020 of record CAVPVO010000003.1, read on the forward strand.
GAAGAACTCCCGCTCGCTCTCGTCGACCTCAAACGCACCGACGCCGAAACCACGGCCCGCAAAGAAACCCTCGAAAAACACGCTCAGGAGCTTGCCGACGAAGCCGACGCCCTGAAAGAACAGCACCACGAGATCATGCAGATTCCGCGCGACCCCGGCGTCTACCGGCTCGAAGATGGCAAACTTCGCGTCTTCCCCGCCGGAGAATCCACCGTCCACAACTCGAAAGGCCGCAGCGCACTGAAGGTCTTCGTGCCGATCGTGAACGGCAAGCAGACCCTTGAGCTCAAAGGCGAACACTCGCCCAATGTCGTCACGGAATCAACCCCCGAATTCTTTCTCCAGCTTTCCGAAATGGAACCCTTCGCCATCGTGAAACTCACGCCGGAAAAAGGTGTTCGCATCGTCGAACAAATCTCGGTGATGCCGGTGGTCAAAGAATCCGAAGAGACCCGTACGGAAGTCCCCACGTTCACGAAGCAGCTCTCCGACAACGGCCTCTTCAAGATCTGGCCGCAGGACCCGCTTCCGCAGGGCGAATACGCCGTGGTCGAATATACCGACGGCAAAGTCAACATCCAGGTCTGGGACTTCCGTATTCAGTAACCGGCTCCTGCGAGAATCGAAAAGATGCACAACGCCCATAGGAGAGCTGTCCGCGTCCGCCGCGTCGACGAATGCCAGTCCATCCACGAGATCTTCGAGCACTGCCTGCCCGCATTCGGCGGCGCCATTCTGCGCCGTGTATACAGCATCCTCGACCGCGCCCTCACCGCCGGCTGCCCCGTCACCATCTCGATCGCCGGCCCCGTCACCGTCTCCGGCCAGCACCAGGCATGGCTGATTCCGCTGCTTGAAACCGGCTGGGTCGCTTACATCAGCACCACCGACGCCGTCTGCTATCACGACGGCCATCGCAGCCTCAACGAACACACCAACGATCCCGTCTACGAAGTGCCCATCTTCGGCGACGACGGCAAGCTCCGCGACGAAGGCGTCATCCGCGTGACGGACATGGGCTTCGACGAAGCGGTGCTCCTCGATCAGGATAAATTCCTGACCGCCGTCCTCGCGCGCCCCGAATTCCAGAAGAAGATGACCGGCACCGAGCTGCGTTACCGCCTGGGCGCTTATTACGCGCAGCAGGAAACCCGCAACCGCGTCCAGCCCGGCCTGCTCTCCACGTGCAATCGCCTCGGCATTCCTGTCTTCGTCGGCGCGCCCGCCGATGGCAGCGTCTTCCTCAATTCCATGAAGCTCTGGGCGATGAAACAATCCGGCCTGATTCCCGACTACGCCTTCGATCTCGACCTTCATGCCGAAGTCTTCGAAGCCTGCGCCTATCACCACTGGGGTCTTTTTGAAAGCGACGCCAAATCCATCGCGACGCTGATCCTTGGCGGCGGCGTGCCGAAGAATTTCAACCTGCAGCCCGAGCCCGCGCTCGGCCAGGTGCTTGGTCTGCCCGAAGTGCGCGGCTACGAATTCGACGTGCAGATCACCACGGCTCCGGTAACCGATGGCTCTCTTTCCTCCTGCCTTCCCGCCGAAGCCGTCACCTGGGGCAAAGTCGACAAGGACACCTATCAGCAATCCACCGAGAGTCTCCCGGCGGACTATTCAATGATGATGCCGTTTCTCGTGAAGGCACTCATGGAAAAACACGGCAAGCGCGAGCCGTTCCGGCTATACGAGAAGCGCGACAGGTTGGTCGATAAACTCCGCGACGCGGTCCGCGAAAACCGCGACTGGCTGATGGAATCGCTTCATTACCCACTGGCGCACGTCTAGCAGGCTGCTGAAAAAGCTCTTTTCGTTGCCGCTTGCTGACGCGCGCGGTTCAGTAATCCCTGCGGAATCAGCACCCGCTTTTCCGAACCGCGACCGTAAGGGAGTGGCAAGAAGCGTTTTTCAGCAGCCTGCTGGGGAGAGTGGATTTTGTGGGGCCAGGGCTTCGGCCCTGCCGCCGGGTTTCACCCGGCGCGGAGCATTACGAATTCCGCAGGCATGCTGCCCGTGGCTGCCGCTAATTCCCCGTCGGCGTCTTGCTCGCGCTGTCCACCACAATCACATCGAGCGGCGCCTTCCGCGCATCCAGCTTCAGCCCCACCTGCTGCAGCGCATCCGAAAGCCCCGCCGAAGTGGTACCCTCCGCCAGCTTGAGCGCCTGGGGCTGCAGCGTCACGCCCGCGTTGATGGCCGACCGAATCAGCATCGGCAGATAGTCGTCGGGGCTGATGTCGAACGTGAAATCGTATTGCCCGGTCAGTCCTGTCATATCGACGATCGTGCGGTCAGCAAATCGTTCCAGATATCGCCCGAACAGGTCCATCGTCATCTTGTGCACTTCGATCTTATTGGGCACGAACGAAAACGTGCGCCCGCCGCCGAGATCGATATTGACTCCCTGCACCGAACCGCCGCCCTTCACTTCAATCGGTTCCTCAACCGCCGCCGCATTCGGGTCGGCCGGCGATTCCTTGAGCTTCAGCGGCCCCTTCCCCTGCAGCAGCGCATACACCGGAAACTCCCGTTTCTCCCGGTGGAACTTCATCTGAAACCGGTCCTCCAGCAGCGCCTGAAACATCTCCGGAATCTGCGCCGTCTTGACGCCCTCCGGTATCGTGGCCGATATATCGAAACGATCCGAGGCAATCCAGTCGGGCCCGACGATCTGCGCGATTTTGATGCGGTACGCGATCCCGATGTAATCCCTCAGGGTGAGCCGGGCCACGCGCACCTGTGCGCCGTCCATATGCAGCCCGACGCTCACCTGGCCCTCCGGAGTGGGTGCGGACGCACGGATCGACGCCACTTCAAACGCGGGACGTGCCGGCGACTGCGCCACCGCAATTGCCGCCACAGCGATAACGAGAAAAACTTCCTTCACAGCGCGCATACTTCATGTTACGCAAGCCGCCGGAGGGTGTTCGATTAAAAAAGAGGTGTTCGATGAAAATTCAGTTCAAAAAGCTTAGTTCAGGAAATACGTGCGGTACAGCGTGTCCCGCTGCTTCGGCACAAAGCCCGCATCGCGGATCATGCGCCGCAGCTCTTCCTCCGTCGCCTGATGATGCGTCCCCGCGGCCGACACCACGTTCTCTTCGATCATGATGCTGCCCACATCGTTGCCGCCGAAGCGCAGCCCCAGCTGGCAGGTCTTCAGCCCCGGCGTCACCCACGAGCTCTGAATGTTCTCGAATGTTGTCGAGATAAATCCGCGAAATCGCCAGCGTCTTCAGATACTCCACCGCGGTGGCTTCTTCTTTGATAAACCGCCCCAGCGAAGTCAGCTCGCGCTGAAACGCCCAGGGAATAAACGCCGTGAATCCGCCGGTGTCTTCCTGAATCTGCCGCACGATATCGAAGTGATTCATGCGCTGTTCGATCGTCTCGCCGCAGCCGAACATCATGGTCGCGGTGGTGCGCATGCCGAGCGCGTGCGCCGTGCGGTGCACGTCGATCCACTCCTGCGTGCCGCACTTCAGCCGGCTGATGCGGTGGCGCACCGCATCGTCGAGAATCTCCGCGCCGCCGCCGGGAATGGAATCGAGCCCCGCATCGCGCAGCCGCGCGATCGTGTCGCGCAGCGAAAGCCCGCTGACTTCCGCGATGTTGGTGATCTCCGGCGCCGAGAAACAATGGCACCAGATATCGAACTTCGCCTTGATCGCGCGCAGCAGATCTTCGTACCATTCGATCTTCAGATCGGGATGCAGCCCGCCCTGAAACAGAATGCCCGTGCCGCCCAGGTCGATGGTCTCCTGAATCTTGTCGAAGATCACTTCGCTTCGGCAGGATGTAGCCTTCCTTGTGCCCCATCGGCCGGTAGAACGCGCAGAAGCTGCAGTATTCGGTGCAGAAGTTGGTGTAGTTGATGTTGCGGTCGATGATGTACGAGACCACGCCGTCGGGATGATGCTTGCGGCGGACGGCGTCGGCCTCCATGCCGATGCCGATCAGGTCGTCGGACTGGAACATGTCGATGGCTTCAGCGCGCGAGATCATAGAGCCATTTTATAAACACGGCTGTCGGCCATTCCGGAAGCCGGGTCCAAAGCGTAAGCACCGGGTCGGTCGGCAATCACACATCGTTTGAAAACAACGGGCAAACATTGTCAAGAATACATAGGCTCTTCAGTCCTGGAGATAGAGACCGGCAGGTTAGGAATGTGCCGGAAGTAAGGAAAGGACAATTATGAAAATCGTAGTAATTGGCGGTACCGGACTTATAGGATCGAAGCTCGTCAAAACGCTTGCGGAGCATGGCCACGAGGTCGTGGCCGCGTCGCCCAATACCGGCGTCAACAGCGTTACCGGCGAGGGACTCGCAGATGCGCTGAAACGCGCCTCCGTGGTGGTCGACGTAACAAACTCCCCTGACTGGGAGGTCCGCCGTGCTGAGGTTTTTCGAGACATCAACCCGTAACCTCATCCGCGCTGAAGCAGCCGCAGGCGTCGGACATCACGTTGCGTTGTCGGTCGTCGGAACGGATCGTCTTCTCGAGAGCGGCTTCTTCCGGGCAAAGCTCGCGCAGGAGAACCTGATCAAAGCCTCCTCGATTCCCTGGTCGATCGTACGCGCGACGCAGTTTTTCGAGTTCGTGAAGCCGATCGCCGATTTCTCCACAGCGGGCAATCAGGTACGCCTGCCCGCCGCGCTCTTCCAGCCTATGGCAGCCGATGATGTAGCCATTGGATTGGCCAGGATCGCAACCAGTTCACCCGTCAACGGCATCGTTGAAATCGGGGGGCCGGAACAGTTTCGTCTGGATGAACTCGCGCGCCGGGACCTGGCCGCGCGCCGGGATCCGCGCGAAGTAATCTCTGACCCGCAAGCCCGCTATTACGGTATCCAGGTGAGCGAAAGGACGCTGGTCCCTGGCGACGACGCGCGACTCGGCGAGACACGCTTCGAGGACTGGCTCTATAAGGCTGTGAAAAAAGCTCCCGAGCCGGCTCGTACCGCCGGCGCAAATACAGCGGAGAAAACAGCATGAAGAGCTCACGATGCATTTTATTGCTGGTACCTCTCATGGCCTCCGCCCTTATGGCGCAGGATGCTCAGGTCACCCCGCTCATGTCGAAAGATCTCGCGGATTTTCCCGGCAAAGAGGGTCTGATGATCACTGTCGTGTATCCTCCTGGCGCTTCGGATCCGATTCATCGGCACAACGCGCATGCATTTGTTTATGTGCTCGAAGGCTCCGTTGTCATGCAGGTGAAGGGCGGGAAAGAAATCACGCTCACGCCAGGCCAGAGTTTTTATGAGGGGCCCAACGATATTCATACTGTTGGCCGGAACGCCAGCACCACGAAACCAGCCAAGTTCATCGTGTTCCTGCTTAAGGACAAAGGGGCGCCGGTGCTGCTGCCGGTAAACCCGGCATCCGCGAGCGTTTCTGCTTCGCCAAAAAAGCAATTCAGCCGATAACTGACTGGAAACTTTCAGCCACACGAGTAGCTGCAGCCGGCGCCGGAGAGGCCGGAGCTGTGATACCAATGGGGCTACACCATGCGCAACTGGAACTGGCTGCCGGCTGAAAAGGCCGCAGCCCGGAAGGCGTTCAATAAAGCGCTTAACGCAGAGCTTGAGGCCGTTATGCGCGAAACCAAAGAGAGGGCGGCACGGATTCGCGCGGCATCGGAGCTATGGGAACTCGAGCGATGGCTGTGTGAGCGACGGCGTGAGATCGATCAGAAATACGACTACCGGTATTCCGTGCTGCCGATGGTGTTTGGCCGCCTCGTTCTCGAGCAGCGCCTTTCGGTCGAAGATCTGGAGGGTCTGGAGCCGAAGAAAATCGCGGCGATCCGGTCCTGGGCGGAGGATTGAAAGCAATCCGCGCCACAAATCAGAGCAGCGGCGACTCCACCATTCGCTTCAGATTCTTCGCGCACTGCGTCACACCCGGCCAGTAAGTCTCCAGATGAATCGCGCCGTCGTACCGATCCTCCGCCAGCGCATCGATCTGTCCCTGCCAGTCAATGTCGCCCCCGCCCAGCGGCTCCCAAACCGGCTTGTGTCCGTCAAGCGTGCAGTCCTTCGCATGCACCAGCGCAATGCGTGTCGCATCCAGCATGTGATAGCCGGTCGGAAACGGCTTCTCTCCCGAGATATACGCCGCGGCCGGATCCCACACCACCTGCAGATTCGAATGGTCGATCGCCGCCAGAATGCCGGCCATTTCCTGTGCGGTTGAAATATTGCACGCCCGGTCGTTCTCGAGGCCTATGACAAGGCCGCGCGCCGCCGCCTTGTCGGCCAGATCCTGCAGCAGGTCCACCACGCGCTCAAAGCTCTTTTCCGGATCCGCCACCCTCAGCCCCGAAAACACCCGCACGATCTTCGCTCCCGCCATGTGCGCAACATCGAACGCCCGCTCCGCCAGCTTCGACTGCTCCTCCCAGTCGTTGAGCGAACATTTCAGCAGTGGAGACGCGATCGCCACCACTTCCAGGTGATTCTCCCGCAGCACACCGATCGCGCGTTCAATCGCGCTTTTGTCTGCCTCGAGGACATTTGCGCCGCCGATCGTGCGCAGTTCCGCCCCCCGCATTCCCAGATCGCGCATCGCCTGCGCAGCCGCCGCCACATCCGCCGAAAATACGTCGGTCACGGCTCCCGTATGGAATCGTTGCATCAGAGCTTCATCCGCTCCAGCTTGCGATACAGCGTCTTCCGCTCGATGCCGAGAATCGCCGCCGCGCGGCTCTTGTTTCCGCCGGTCGCCGCCAGCACGCGCCGGATCTGATCCGCCTCCGTCTCCGCCAGCGTCTCGCCGGCCGCACCGCCCGGCTCCATTGCGTCGATCGCATCCTGCACCGCCTCGCCGTCGATCCGCTCGTTCGGCGCGAGAATTGTCAGCCGCTCGATCAGATGCTGCAGCTGCCGCACATTCCCCGGCCAGGTGAAATCCTTGAGCGCCTTCAATCCCGATTCCGTCAGCTTCACGTCGCGGTTATAGCGCGCATTGTACTTGCTCAGGAAATAATGCGTGAGCAGCGGAACATCGCTGCGCCGCTCGCGCAGCGGCGGCAGCTTCAGCGCACCACGTTCAGCCGGAACCACAGATCCTCGCGGAACTTCCCGTCCTCCACCATCTTCTGCAGGTCGCGATTGGTCGCCAGCACTACCCGCACATCCACTTTCTTCTCGCGCGGCGACCCCACCGGACGAATTTCCCGCTCCTGCAGAAACCGCAGCAGCTTCACCTGAAACGCGCGCGTCGATGTCGCCGATCTCATCCAGAAATACCGTGCCCTTGTTCGCCGCCTCGAAAACGCCCGATGCGGTCGCGATCCGCTCCCGTGAACGCGCCCTCTCATCGCACCGAACAGTTCGCTTTCCAGCAGCGCCGCGGGAATGGCGGTGCAATCCACCGGCACAAACGGATGCGCGGCGCGATTGCTGAACCGGTGAATCATGCGCGCGACCAGTTCCTTGCCGGTGCCCGTTTCGCCTTCGATCACCACCGTCGCGTCCGTCGGCGCCACCTGCGACACGTCTTGTAGATCTCGACCATCGCCGGCGTGAACTGCCGATCATCTCGCGTCTCCGGCAGTTCTTCCGGCTCCAGCTCGTCGTCGTCTCGGCTCGCGCGGCATCGATCGCCCGCTTCACCGACTCCAGCAGCGTATCGAGTTCAAACGGCTTGGCGAGATAATCGAACGCGCCGTTGCGCGTCGCCGCCATCACGGTTTCCATCGATGCCCCGCGCCGTCATCAGAATCACCGGGCAGTTCGGATCCTGTCTTCTGCGCCGCCATCAGGACGTCGATCCCCGTGCGGTCGTCGACGTAGATATCGGAAATCACCAGCGGATATTCGCGGTCCGCCAGCCGGTTCAGCGCATCGCGCGTATTCGAAACCGCCTCCACCTCGAAGCCTTCCAGCTCGAGAAACGTAACGATGGTCGTGCGCACGCTCGGCGTCGTCTTCCACCAGCAGAATAGGTTCGCTCATTTGTGGTCTGACTCGCCTGACGCGCGTTTCAGTGTCAGGGTGAATTTCGAGCCTTTGCCCGGCTCCGATTCCACATGGATGGTCCCGCCATGCTCATTAACGATCTGCTTCACGATGGAAAGTCCAATGCCGGTTCCCATTTCGCCCGATTGCTCGGCGCGTTTCGTGCGGTAGAACTTTCGAAGATCGTGCCGACTTCCTTTTCATCCATGCCGATTCCCTGGTCCTGGACGGAAAGCGCGCACGCGGTCGCCTTTATCATCTTCGCCATAAACGGTGACGCGCGTCTCCGGGGGTGAATATTTCACCGCATTCGTCAGTAAATTGTAGAGCGCGTATTCCATCAATTCGCGGTCGCCGATCAGGTCGTCGAGCGGCAGACTCGCGATTTCGATCTCGATCTGCTTGTTCAGACGCCAGCGGGCGCGCCCGTTCCGCGCAGCGCTCCACCAGATCCTGCAGCGCGAACCGCTCCTGCTTCAGTTCCATCTGCCCGCTCGACATGCGCTCCACACTCAGGAACGTCTCGATCATGTTCGCAAGGCGCTTCGATTCGGCATTGATCAGTCCGCCATCTGCTTGCGTTTGGCTTCCGGCATGGAACCGTAGCGGCTGATCAGTTCGCTCGACCCCTGAATCGCCGTCAGCGGCGTCCGCATCTCGTGCGTGACGAAATGCATCGACTGCTGATAGCGCGTCCTCTCCGTCTCCGCATGTGCCAGCTGGCGCCGGACAAGGAAGTGCCTCCACGCCGCGCCCAGTCCCGTAGCGAGAATGACGGCAATCGTCGCCGGTGTCCACGGCCACACGCTCGAATGCGCGAACGCAACAGCCGGCAGTATCTGCGATGCAATCAGAATCGCGAGCGTCAGCAGATTGGCCACCCATCCTCCGGCGACTGCATAAACCAGCCCCGCCGCAGCCGCGAACCCGAACGTAACCGCTGCCACGTCGCGCATCGGCACATCGCCCAGGAACATCTGCCGCGCCAGCGTCTCATATGCGTTGGCGTGCATTTCGACACCGGGCATGATGATGCCGTTCGAATACGGCGTCATCCATCGATCGGTCGCCGTCTGCGCCGTAACCCCCGCAAAAACCACCTTCCCTGCAAACCGCGCCGCCAGCGCCGGATTCGCGTCCAGATCCACGACCGACACCTGCGGAATTTTCATCGCCATCGGCGCGTATCGGATGCGGATCGTACGACCCTCGCGCGCGCTTGCGGGAATTCGCTCCGATCCGACGATCAATTCCTCCGGTGATTCCACGATCTCTCCGCCCCGCACCACGCGCAATGCCTCGAGCGCCAGCGCCCACCGTCTGTCGTGGCCGGCGGCTTTTTCCAGAGGAATATCGCGGCTGACGGCGTCGAATTTGTCGAGATCGGCGTGCACTTCGCCCACCGCGGCCGCGTATTTTTGGAAACGCGGGATCGGATCCTCCCACGCGCTTCCATCCTCCTGCATATCGCTCGAAAGCACCAGATTGCGGACCTTCGCGAACGCGGCTTCGAGCTGGTCGTCGGCGGGCTGCGGTTCGGCGAGAATGATGTCGACCACAACCGCTGCCGGTCGCGCACCGGCAATACGCTCCAGACCATCGGCGAGCGCCGCGCGTCTGCCGGTCAGCCCGTCGTATTTCGTAAGCGTGCGGTTATCGATCGCCAGCACGATCGACGATGGCTGCCACGCCGCCGGCTGCTCCAGCCGGAAGAGAAAATCGTACGCATACTTATCGAACTGCTGCCCGAATGCCGTCCAACTCAACCCCAGCCCTGCCGCGGCGGACACCACGATCAGCACCGCCAGGATCAGGTAATTGATTTGACTGGAAAATCGCAAGGCCTTGGGCCGCTATCGCCGCAAATCGCCCGTAACGCGGCGATCTTTGAGTATATCGGCTTGCTGCGGCGCGCGGTTCATTAACCCCTGCGAAATCAGCACCTGCTTTTCCGAACCGCGACCGTAAGGGAGTGGCAAGAAGCGTTTTTCAGCAGCCTGCCAGTGTCGTGTCTCTGAAGTCTCTTGCCTGATGTGGGGCGGGATGGCATCCTGCAGCGGGTTTGTCCGCTTGCAACGCTCACCGGCCTGCATCCGGAGATGGTGAAGGAACTTCGGAAACACAACACTGGAACCCTCACGCCCAGCCGACCGGCCGATATGGCGGCGTCCAACTCGTCAATCGCGGAGGCAGCAAGGTGCGGGGGCTCATACATCACGCGCAGTACCGCTTCCGGCGATCCAGGGTGGAGTTCGGATATGAGTGAATGCAATTGTTCCAGTGCCGGCTGTTGAACGCTCTTCCGCTGCGCCGACGCGATCCCTTCGAGACCCCGCGCAAGATCGTCCGGAATTTCAATGGTCGGGTTCGTCATGTGCCCGTCCTATGCGCGCCCGGGGTGGAATGCCGATGAGTAGCCGACTTCAGGGGAGTAATCCGCGGACGCACTTCCGCTCCATGCCGACTGACGGTCAAAGTGGACGGTAGGCACTTCGTCGCAGCTTTGTTTGCAACCCACGTGCTTCGCTCGGTTATTTGGATGCAAACGTGTCCCAACAGGAATCGAATCTGGTCCAGTTCTCCGCCAGCAAGATGGCACAGAAGCGGCGCGCATTCGATCATCGGCCCGAACATCAACCACCACGCCGCGCCTATCGGCCATCCGAGCCGTGAGCAGGTGTCGTTACGCTACCGAGTCGACTGGTTTCGCAGGCGTCAGCGCCAGAATTCGGTGAGCTGCCGGGCAAGGGCTCTGCCTTGGTCGTAACCGGCTCTGGCAGCGGGCGGACGCCTCGACGGATCCATCATATTGACGCCACCGCCGAGTGCGGTTTGAGAGTTGCTGTCCGGGAAGATGGTTTCGACCCTGCTGCCGCGCGCGCGTAGTTCTTCGACCTGCGCTCCGAGATGGGTGCCCCAGTCCAAAGGGTGCCGTGATCTGCCACTGAGTGGTGACAGTATCAGTACCCGCGCGTATCCGGCTGCCAGATCGGCATTCTCGTTGGCTCGGTAGCCGCCGTCGATGTAGCGGCGCCGGCCGATGGCGTAGGGAGGGACGCCGAAGCCGTTGGCGCAGCTGGCGGCGACGGCGTCCGCCAGCTCGACTCCGCTGTGACGGTCGAAGATGACCGGTTCACCAGTGTGGGCATCGACAGCCACGATGAACATCGGTTGTTGCGGCCAGCGCTGGCTGGGCAGCCGCGCTGCAACCGTCGCGCGCCACTGCGCTTGCGCAGACCCGTCCGGCGCCGCATCTGTTTCGAGCGCCGCCGCACCCATTCTACGACGCATGTCGGCAGCATCTTCAGCGGCCGCGATGATCACGCCGGTCCTCTCCATATGGTTCGCCGCCGGCCCAACGGGAACGCGTCCAGCGTTGGATCCGGCCGCAACCGTCCGTGGCTGGGGCACAGCAGAAAGGATGGCGGCAAGCAGTTCGGTAGGTCGGGTCGTACCGGTTATCTGCGCCGCCACCGTCGATCCGGCCGACGTCCCGATGATCAGATCGGCGTGGCGCACATCCAACCCGGCGTCAAACAGTCCGGTGATGACGCCGATCGCCCAGGCATTGCCTGACGCTCCGCCACCACCAAGGACCAGCGCGCGCTCGCTCATGACCGGCACTCTACGCAACCGTAAAGCGGGTGAATGCGCTTATGCGCAGCTGTTAAGTGAAACCCAGGCTGGCCGATGTCGTCCAGACAAACTGTCACATCGACGCCCTGCTGGGTTCGTAGTGGTGCAGCTCTATAGTCTTGAATGTGGACCAGGGGCCATACCGCCGCTGCAGTCGCATAAGTTCGAGTTTAGCGGGCGAGATCGCAGTTAGTCGCGCAGGTTGCCCTGGCGGCAGGCCACATGGCCGTATCGCGCGCCAGCCGTTGATCTGATCCCGCGTCCCGGGTTCGCGTCGCGATGCCGCCTTAGCGGGAGTAATCCGGTCAAAGCCCGGTGGAACATCGCTCTACAAGATCGCGAGGCCGGGGATTCCCCCTGCAGGCTGCTGAAACAGCTCTTTTCGTTGCCGCTTGCTGATGCGCTCGGTTCAGTAACCACTGCGGAATCAGCACCTGCTTTTCCGAACCGCGACCGTAAGGGAATGGCAAGAAGCATTTTTCAGCAGCCTCCCGGTGCCGCGTCATCGCCGAAGTGCTGAACCGGCCGACCGCCGGCTTCTCGGCTTGAATGTGTATACTCATACCAAGGGATACACATCACTGCGTACGAACATCGTTATCGATGACAAGTTGATGCGCGATACGCTGCGCGCAACCGGCATCAAGACCAAGCGCGAGGCCGTGGATGAAGCGCTGCGAACTTTACTTCGCCTGCGTACCCAGGCCGGCATTCGGCGGCTCCGCGGCAAACTGGCCTGGCACGGCGACCTGGACGCGATGCGGAGCGACAGTTGATTCTGGTCGATTCCAGCGTGTGGATCGATTACTTCAGGGGAGCGACAAATGTGCAGACCGAAATACTGGATGCGCTGCTTGGCGAACAGCCGCTGGCGATTGGTGATCTGATTCTGACCGAGGTCCTCCGGGGATTCGATGACGAGCGGGACTTCAATACTGCCAGAAAGATGTTGACTGCGCTGACGGTAGTCGAGCTGGGCGGTGAGGAAATCGCGATTCAGGCGGCAAAGAATGTTCGCGCATTGCGCAGACTTGGCGTTACCCTTCGCAAGACGATCGACACCGTGACAGCAACCCGCTGCATCGAAAGCGGGTATGACCTGCTGCACAACGACCGGGATTTTGATCCGTTCGCCCGGCATCTGGGCCTCGTAGTGGTGGCCTCATAACCCAATCGGTCCCTGCGTGTTGTGGCCGTTCCGGCGAACCTCTGCCCGGCGGAAGGCGGGCGCAATGCCGATTTTAGCGTTCCTTATCGTGACGCGAACCGTTTTCCGCAGGTGCAGATCCCTCCCATCGGACATGCGCGCGCGGCGTTGAGATGAGTGAAAATGTGAATGAGGATTGCGAGATGGACAAGGCCGCGATCGTATCCAGACTGCGCGAGTACGAAGGGGAGTTGAAGGCAGCTGGTGTCGAGCATCTGCTGCTGCATGGCTCTTACGCACGAGGAACGGCAGTCCGCGATGCATCGGATGTCGATGTTGTCGCCGATTTCGACCTGACCAGGAAATTTTCGTTGATCGGGAGGGTGCACCTCGAGAACCGTATTACCGATATCCTTGGGCTTAAAGCCGATTTGTCCGACCGAAAGATGCTGAGGCCGGAGGTACTTGAGAGGGTAGAACGCGAGTCGGTTCTTGTCTTTTAGCCCTCCTTCCCGGCGCTGGTTCAGCGACATCGCAGACGCAATCGGATTGATCGAGCAGTTCACATCCGGCATGGATTTTGAAACCTTCCGGTCGGATCCGATGGCCGTTTCGGCGGTAGAGCGCAAATTGCAGATCATCAGTGAAGCCGCAACCCGGCTCGGAAGCGAGGCGGAGCAGCAGATTCCCGATCAGCCGTGGCGCGACATCAGAGGCATCGGTAACCAGCTCCGTCATGCCTATGAACGAGTTGACGTAAGCACGATCTGGAATACGGTAAACGACGATCTGCCGCAGCTCAAAGCAGCGGTGGTGCGCCTCTTGAATCAGCCCCAGGACAAACCCGAAGAACCCCCTGCGGGATGATCCCGCGCGCCTGTAATCCTGTAATAGCCTGTCCGGAAATTGCGGTCGCGGTCGCGATGCTGACTTAACGTTCCTGATCCCCACCGCGCCGGTTGGCACACTTCCCAGATCCCCGTATCTCGCCCGCGTGCGTGATTTCTTGCTGCTGACCGTGGTCCAAAACCTGGCGCTTCGGCAGGCTTGTGGTTCACCGAACGGCACCCGCATTCTCAAGGAGTCGCACCACATCGCCATGGCCATTCTGCGACGCCTCAAGCAACGCGGTTACGCCATTGCCAACCTTAGCGTTCACATTGGCCTTGGCGGCAAGCAGCGCGCGCACAACCTCGGCGTGACCCTCCTTCGACGCCAGATACAATGCTGTGGCGCCCTCGCGGGTTTTGGCGTTCAAGTCGGCCCTGGCGCCCAGCAGTAACCGCACCACATCGGCGTGGCCGCTCTGCGATGCCAGAAGCAGCGCTGTGCCACCATAGTTGTCCCAGGCGTTCACGTCGGCCCTGGCGGCTAGCAGCGCGCGCACCACATCAGCGTGACCTTCCTCCGACGCAATCATCAGCGCTGTCTTTCCGTCACTGTCCCTGGCGTTCAGGTCGGCCTTGGCGTCAAGCAGCACCCTGACACGCGGTAAATCTCCCCGCATGGCTGCAGCAATAAGAGCGCCATTCTGGGCGCTGGCGCTTGTGATCGCCGACACGTAGCCCAGGGCCGCCAGGATGTTGAGAATGAAAGCGCGCCTCGGTGGGCATCTCAGCTTCGGGAACGCCATAAACAGCTCCACAAGAGAAGCATACTCTTTCCACACACAGAATAGAGCCGCGATCCCTGTTGCGGCAACAAACGTCCTCGCATCCCCTGCCGCCGCCGTGCACGTTTAGGCGCGTAATGCATCTCTCTGACTTCGCTGGCTGCGGGCCCCCGCTGAATGTGACCCGTGATCACATCTGTGGCGTCGCTAATGCATGCTCAGGAGCTCATACTTCCTGATCGTATTCCTGATGCCAGGCGCTTTGTTGGCCCAGGGCGAGCCATAAGTCCTAGTAGGGCTGTATCGGGAGTAATTCGACGGTTGCCCTGAGCCGGAAGCGGAAAACCTGGCGGAGATCCGTTCTCGATGAGTTCGAGTCCGTCCCTGGGCATTCTTGACTATGAGCGTTGTATCGATGAACGGCGGCCAACCGCTGCAGGCTCCTCAAAAATCACTCATTAGCCCTTCCAGCCGGTCTTGAATCCCAACTCGCGGTTCACCTTAAAGGGGCTGCACCACTTCACCCCTAAATCGTCGCAAACATCAGGTATTCTGCGGTTCTGCCGTTTTTTGCTCGGCGCCGACACTTCCGTCGTGACAACGCACCGCTCTCCACCAGACATTGCGTATGCGATCAGGAACGGATCGCGGCCGATTTCCTCGATCTGATCGTCCGTCAGATCGTCCGCGTAGCCGCTCTCCACAACCACGTTCACTAAATTGCCGTCGACGGTCTCATCGAGAAGGAGCGCTTTCTTATTCTCGGCATCCTTTATCCACACCAGGAGCGGATCATCGTCCTTTTTGCGGGCAAGAATTTCTTCCATTATTTCCAGCGGAAGCTTGATGTTCCCTGCCATCCCCTGATAATGCAGCCACTCCCAGAACTCCGGCACCTGATCGATGGGATAGTATGTGTTGCCCGCGGTGATCAACACATTAGCATCGAACAAATAGAGCACCTTATCGGATGCCCCGTATGGGTCCAGCTGCCAGCAACGGCTCTACATTGGTGGGCTTAACACCCAGCACCCTTCCCGCTTTCGTATAGGTGATCGCGCCGTCGTCAAGAGCGCGGCGCATCAGGCCAAGCAGAGCATCCCCGACCCTGTGCCTGCGCACGACGTAATAGCTTGGGCCTCCTTCAGTTTCCCGCTGCTTTTCGGCCAGCCGCTGTTTCGTTTCAAGCCAGTCCTTCCGGAAATGCTCCGACAGCGCCACCCACATCGGTTTCGCAATCCTGCCAGCCCTATAAAGCTTGTACGCGACCATCGATCGGCTCACGCGCCTCTCCTGGGCGAATGCCGAAATAGCCGCGGCAGTATTGTCGAACCTCTCTGCCTTTGGGAAATCCTTCAGTTCCGCATTGGGCAGCAGAATTTCCCCGGCCACATCGTTGCAATACTGCTCGATTTGGACCGCCGGATCGCCGCCGCTGACGCCCGTGCTTCCCAACCACAAGTGCGCAAGCTCATGAAGCGCGGTGAAACTCCATGCCGTCTTGGCATCTTGGTCGTTGATAACAATCATGGGCGCCAACGCATCGGCAACCGCGAAACCGCGGAAGATTTCCAGTGGGATGTTTGTGTGATAGCTGCCAAGGTTACCCAGCAGCAGCACGAATATCCTGGCAGCCTCAATCTGCGACCGCAGATATCCAAAGGCGTCGTCCCCGTTTTTCTCTGCCCGGAACGCTCCGAGCGAAAACTTGACGCCCTCGGCTATCCGCCTTGCGAGCACGACGACGGGGATATCCATTGTCGCCGAGCCGACGAAGAGAAGATCGTCAGCTTCCTCGTCTTCAAGGGTCGAGCGCACCAGTCCCTGACGGCTTTTGATGTCGCGGATTAACGCATCGAGTTCTGGATTGTATCGGTCCTCGCCTGGCAGGGTCCTGAAGTCCTGCCCCCTGTCGCCGGTCTTCGGTGGATGGCTCAGGTAAAAAACCAGCAACGGACGCCGGTATGCCTTCGTCATCTTCAGAAGCAACGGGCGGGGCACATCGCCCGATGCCTCAATGCCTGCAAGCCGGGCAGCGCCGCTCTCACCTCTCGCCTCTTTCAGCCCAATAATGCGTGCCGCGTCTTCCAGAGACAACCCGGCCGTCTCTCTCGCCCACGTCATGATCTCCGGCGTGACCGCACTCATCGCAACACCTAATCTACTTTATGGTACGGGTCGGAGTTCGGAGCCAAAAGTTGGCGCCGCGTCCAACTGCCATCAAGGTATCGACGTATGCCAAACAGACGATGGACGGCCCGTCACGTGTGATTGACCGAGGGTGTTCGGCGCACAATGCCGGCATGTCCAAATCAAAACGTAAACGCAACCCCAAAACCGTTCTGAGTCTCCCCGCCCTCGAACAGTCCAGATCCGCAGTTCTCAATAGCCTCACGTCGCCAAGTTCGCAACGCGCGTGTGACCACGCCATTCGCGACTACATCGAGTGGTACTGTTCGGAACCGCCGGATTCAAAGCCTTGTGCGCAGAGCCCGGCTGGCTGAGATGCATGTTAACATTTGCCGGTAGACCGCTGCGAGAAAGGCTCCCCGATGGAACAGACGCTGACGCAGTTCAAGATCGAACGCCTTTACGGCCAGATCACGATCACCGCCGCGATCGCCGACGACACCCTAATTCTCGTGGGAGAAAACGGCTCAGGGAAGACGACATTTCTCCGCATACTCTTCTACTTCCTTTCCGGGCGTTGGCTTGCGCTGGTGCCGTTCCGGTTCGGTACGATCGCGGCGACGATTGGCGGGGTTGAATACACCGTCACCCATGAGGACCTTGTCAAGGCATTTAAAGGGGTGGACCGTCGGCTACTAGCTGATATTCCCCCTCCGCTACGAACGCGGGTCGCGGAATTGCTGCAACGCGGCGAGTTTGAGCGTATCGAACTAGAGCTTTCCAGATATGGGGCCCGATACGCGGGGCGGGCCGCGGCCCTCGCCAAACAGCTTGAGCTTTGGGAAGATGCTCCGGGGGCCGCAAAGAAGGCGTTCCAAGCGACGATAAGCGCCATCCAAGCTGCCGTGGGCGCAAAGTTACTATACCTTCCAACGTACCGCAGGATTGAACGCGAGCTAACTAGTATTTTCGAGGGATTGGACCCGGACGATTTTCGGCGCACAATGGCGCGCTCAAGGCAGCCTGATGCCGGGACAGATGTCGAGCTGGTTGAATTCGGGATGCAGGACGTTCAACAAGCGATAGAAAGAGCCCTAAGCAACCTGAAGGAATTTGCCCGCCAGAGTCTAACTAATTTGACCCTGCGCTATCTCGGGGACGTCGTAAACCGAGACTACGAAAGCGTGGGGATGAAAGAGATCTCGGAGGTGTCAGAGGAGACGGTCAGGGCCGTGCTCGATCGTATCGAAGACAGTATCCTGACGAAGGAACACAAGGCTCACATCTTTGACGTGATAAACACAGCGCGGTCCGCACCCAGACCGACAGAGCATGACCGCATCATTTATCACTATTTTTTGAAGTTACTGGCGTTCCAAGAGGCGTTGCGAGCAAAGGAAAAGCCGATGGCAGATTTTTGCCGTCTGTGCTCAGAGTATATAGTCGACAAATCATTTGTATACGACAGCGCCACCTTTCGGTTTACTATCGTCTCTAAGAAGGACGCCGAGCGGTCGATTGAGCTGGGTGACCTCTCTTCTGGTGAAAAACAGATAGTATCTCTATTCAGCCATCTTTACCTGTCCGGCCAGGAGCGATTCTATGTCCTGATAGACGAGCCGGAGCTTTCGCTCTCGGTGCCATGGCAGCGGCGCTTCTTATCCGACATACGGAAAGGCAGCTTCTGCAGAGGGCTAATCGCTGTGACCCACTCCCCATTCACGTACGAGAACGAACTACGTTCGTACGCACGCTCAATTGGTGAGCTTATTACTGCCTAGTACCGCGCATGAATCCTATGTCGATGCTGACCACACACGCGGAGGCACGTGACAGCGCGAACGTAATCTATCACGAGTTTCTACTCCGCTACAGACCCCACGCGCACATCTTGTATGGCCACGTCGAGGGAAAGGAAGATCCCATGTTCTATCGTGGTTTCATCGAACACTCCCTACCAGCGGGTTGGGAGGTGGAACTGTTTAGAGGTGGCAACAAGGGTAGAGTTCTGGAGGCAGCCGGAGAGTTCGACTGGACCCGCTTTTCTCGTCGGCGAGTATGTTTCTTCGTGGACCGGGACCTATCGGCTTTCTTGGAGGCGGCAGGCGGAACTCCTGAAAATGTCTACGTTACTGACCAATATTCGATTGAAAATGATGTCGTCACTTTCGGAACAGCGAAGCGCTTGCTGGAGGAGGTTTTCGGCTTAGTCGACCTTGCTCCAGAGGAGACGGCGGCCTTAAGGCAGAACTTTGATGACGGGCTCGCTAGGCTCAAGGCCGCACTCGCCCCCTTGATGGCCCAGGTGATTTTGTGGCGGCGAAATGGCCAGCGGCCCTTTCTAAACGAGATTCAGCTTCGAGACTGGTTTGAGTTCTCAAACGGCGCCCTGTCGGTGAAGCCAGAGCATATCGCCCCCGATTCGATAGTCCTGGACGCTGCGCATACATTAGGGTTGACCGCTTCGACTGCCGAAGATCGCTCTAACGCCGAGCGAGAATTCAGCGAGCAAGATGGAGTCCAAAAGTTCATAAGGGGAAAGTACTTGATGTGGTTCTTGGTTGAGTTCGCGCTCCACACCCACCAAGCCATTTCGGAGATTTTTCCTCGTTTTGCCCGTCCACCCAAGTTGAGGGTGACTATAGGTCAGGCGAATTCGATGATAATTGTGGCTCCGAGGGCTAGGTGCCCTCAGAGCCTTCGTGAATTCATTGCGCGCACGTTTCTGGAGTTCACCCGAACAGCTGCGTGAGGGCGGCGGGCGGATCGGATCGACCGTATGATGGAGGGGTAAGCGAAATCCGGACAGCCGCCGGGGTTGCGCGTTCAAATCCTCAGGGTGGCAAAGCAGCGGCCGTCCACAGGTTAGACCCGCTTTAGGCGATTACTCCTGACAAACGCGTATGGCTTATCCGAGGCCCTCCCGCCACTAGCCCGGACGGCGGCGACCGTGAGCAATCGCGATGATCTCCACGCCGGCGACCGCTTTCCGGAAGACGATCACAAAAGGAAACCGACGCAGGACAATGCGGCGGGTGCCAAAGTCATGTCGGGGATCCTGCTCAGGATGTTAGCCGATCAGATTCATTGCACGATCAAGCTCATCAAGAAACATCCCGGCAGCCCGCCTGCTTCGTGGCGCGTACCAATCAACAGCCGTCCCCGGCTCTTCCAGCACAGCAGGGTGGATTCACTGGGACTCGCCGCTTACGGCTCCAGCCGGTCGCGAAGGCGCCTTCGTGCGGCGCTCCAGGAGATCAGTTCCACCGTTCCATCGTCAATCTGCTGCAGCCGAAGTTCGATCTCCCTCTTCCACGTTTCCGTCGCCCCTTCGTTTACGGTCGCGTCCAGGCTCTCAATCAGGGGATCGATCAGCGCGGAACGCGCCTCCAGGGGTAAGGCAAGGGCGTCGCGAAGCAGTTCCGCAGGATGGCTCTCCAGGACCGATTCTACCGCGCGCGGCGCTTATGGCCCGGACAGTGCCCAAGCCACGGGTTCATCCTGCTGAACGCGCATGCACCCGCCAATGCCGCCCCGGGGGGATCGTCGCCCATGCGGAGAATTGGCCAGTTGGAAGCGCGGGTCGCGGTGCACTCTACGAGTAGCCGGTAAACCGGCCAGAGCGCCGCCCAGAGATTCTCAGGGGCGCATTTTGGGATATGTACGTGTCCGAAACGCTCCACAAAGTACCCGACGGCCGCAGGCGCCATCACACAGGACGGGACGTTGGATTGATAAAGGTTAGGAGTTCGCACGTTGATCAGCAGATTCCGACCCGAGGAGCCGAACGAGTTGTTGCAGAGCGGCTTGAATAGAAGCCGCACTGCTTTGTACGTTGTGCTTAGCGCTATTCTCTTGTTCGAGCCAGGCGCCAGCTGGAGCCGAGGCAGCCTTTTGGATCGCTTGGTTCGCCACACTCATCTTGTGATATGCCGCAATAAGAGATCGGCGCACCTGCTCACTTAACATTGAGAGAATGCCTTCGGTGATCGCCCGTTTCAACTGGTCCATCATGAATGGGCAGATATTGAGAGTATCGTTTGCAACCTGATGATTGAAGGTTAGTTCATCAACCAGAGCCTGCAGCGGCCCCACGTCTGCGTTCCTAGATGCCGCAAGCAACTCTGATGGTCGTTCTCTGCAAATTGCGAGCCATTGGTCCTTATGCTTGTGCAGTTCTTCCGGCCTGAATTTCCGTCCTCGGGGGTGGCTGTCGTTGTAGCTATGGATTTCCGCATGGCACTCGAAGCAGACGGCTATAGCGTTAGAGATGTTATCGTCTCCACCCTCAGCTTGAGGCAACATGTGGTCCATCTCAATCTTCACGCCGCAGAAGCGATGACAGATGCAACATCGCCGATGGCAAGCGACTAGCAGATCATCGACTTCAGCTTGTTTGAACCGTCCCATAGGACCCAACCTTTCGATCATCGACGCTGCCGGTCTCCGCTACCCCATTACTATTCAACAACTAGGCGATACTTGTTCGGCGCGCGGACGGCACGGCGGATTTTCACCTTCGGTGCATGTGCTCTGACCATTTCCTCGATAGCCTTTGCCGACTTGTCCTCGATTTGACATCCAAGGATGATTGAGGTGAGGTCCTTGGGACCGATTATAAGGTAATCGCCCTCCATGATCAGAGGCGCAGCGCGAACGTCAGTAAAGCGCGGGCAAATGAGGCGGAATTCCTTTTCGTATGCCCACTCATCCGACTTCACGATGAGCATGATGTTGGTCGAGTTTGGATCGTGAAGCAAAAACTGCGGATATTCCTTCTGGTACAGGATTTGGGTCGCCATCGCGAACTTGTTATCGCGGGCCGAAAACTCTAGGCAGATCCCTTTGTGGTTGCGCGCGTAATGCGACCACATGAGCGTTGAGTCCGGCTCAGGGGTGAGGCAATATACGCCCCATCGAGTGGTGATGAATTCTGAAAGGTTAGCCGAGAACTTCGGAAATATGAATTTGAGGAAATCTGGGTCGCGCCTCAGCCGGTCATCAACATTGTCTAATTCCTGTCCGCCGGTACGAGTGGAGATTAATGCTTCTGCGCTTGCGCGTCTCACGTCTGGGTCGTCGAGGAGCGCCGGATCGAAAAACGGTTTGCAGTCCCACGGATCGTTGAAGTTCGCAGGATTTGAACAATAGATGCGGTGGTTCCGAAGGATGTCAAGCAAGCGCCCGGCGTGGTCGTTGCTGCTGTTGAGATCGAAATCCTGATAGTGATAGAGGTGCGTGAAGTTAAGTTGGCGAGCGAACTGAACTGAAGGGGAAGGCGAAAAGGGTTTGGGATGCGCTCCGTTCCGCGGCAACGCGTGGGGCGCAGGCATGCCCATTGGCCACCTGCCAAGATGGCACTTTTTGAATTTCCTTCCGCTTCCGCAGGGGCAAGGATCGTTGCGGCCGGGTTTCATTTTCGTCGGGAGGGTGCCCACACACGATTACGGCACTCGGTCTTGATTGCCGAAACCGACAGGTACGGTTCGTAAAGCTGCCCGGTGATCTCTTCTCTGCCGCTGTGCATCGTGCTCATTTTAGGTGAAGTGTCCAATTCGGAACCGGAAACGGGCATTGGGAGGCGCGTCGGCTCCGCCCCGGGCGGATCGTCCCCCGCTCGGAGAATAGGCGCCTTTCGACCACCTGCCCACCCAGGAGGTTCCCCCCGCGGCATCACCTCCCGGAACACCTCCCGCGGCCGGCAAATGCCTTCCCGCCCGCACGGTGCCGTCAATCAGCCGGCATCCTCCCGTTGGCAGCCGTTCCCGCTTTTTCTCACCCTTGGAATCAATCACTTCCCCCTCCTCAGCTGTCCAGCCCCGTTTTCGAATGCCATACTCTCGCCAGGTAGGCCCGGAATCTATCGGACCTCTGCTTTTGATCTTGGCTTTTATCCGTTTTAATCCGTTTTCATCCGTGGCCATATCTTCTTGAGGTTTTGCCCTATGCCCACGGAACGCCAGATCGAAGCCAGCCGCGCCAACGGCGCCAAATCCCGCGGCCCCGTCACCCCCGAAGGCAAACTCAAATCCCTCGCCAACTCCGCCCTCTCCACCGGACCCCGCACTCCGGAAGGCAAAGCCCGTTCTTCCCTCAACGCCGTCCGTCATGGCCTCCTCGCCAAGTCCATCGTTCTCAATGCCGAATCCCGCGAAATGTTTCTGGAGATCCTCGCTGCCTACGAAGAAGAACTGCAGCCTGACGACGAGGTTGAGATCCGCCTGGTCGAATCTATGGCCACTTCCGAGTGGCGGCGTCTGCGCCTGCTCGCGATGGAAAAGGACCACCTCGATATGGAAATGGAACGCCAGCAACAAGCGTCGCTGGAAACCGCCGCGCCTCAAACTTGCGCTGACCCAGCCAACCCTGCACCCGGCCAGACCACCGGCCTCGTGAAGATCGACCCGGGGCGCGACCTCGTCCGCGCTTTCCAGGTCATCACCAGCCAGTCCCGCATGTCGGAGCTGATGAGCCGTTATGAAAACCGCCACGACCGTCAGTACATGCGCTCCCTCGCGGCTCTCCGCGCCCATCGCGCCGGAAAGTCCAGGCTGTCCGCGGACATCCGCGCGGATGGAAAGCTCGAAAAAAGACGCCAAAAAGACCGTCTGCGTAAGCAAAAACAGCGGCGTCTGCGGAAAATTGCAAATCGCCCGGACCAAACGAAGTGAACCCGCCAAATGTTGTGTCTCCGAAGTCTCTTGCCTGATGTGGGGCAGGATGGCATCCTGCAGCGGGGTTGTTAACCCCGCTGGTCGCTTGCAACGCTCACCGGCCGCTCATCCGGAGATGGTGAAGGAACTTCGGAAAATCTTCCAGCAACCGTCAGCTCGTAATTCCCGTTCACCGCCCCTCCCGGGAAATCTTACATAGCGTATTTCCCCGCATTTTCTTGCATTTCCGCCAAATCCGCCTTGGAAAACCACGCCTCGCCTGAAGCGACCCCGTGCTAACGTCCAGTCGGGTTAAAGCGTACAGGCCAGACCACCAGCCAAACGAATGGTCACTCTTATCCAGCGGGATAAAAGTGAGCCAGCCGGGCGCCTGTGGTCAGGCACCTTGTGCGCGATTAAGGAACTGATGAGTCTCACAGGATTAGAGCCGCGCATGATTTCGCCGCCTCCGAACACAGTCACGCCGTACGGCAGAGAAAAAGACGAGGCCGAATTTTCCCGCCGGTGCCTCGGATTCTCCCCCGGTGCCCTCCAGGCCGAAGTGCTGCGTTCCCATGCAAAGCGCGTCATTCTGAACTGCTCGCGCCAGTGGGGCAAGTCGACCGTTACCGCGGCCAAGGCGCTTTACCGCGCCTCTTCGCGGGACGATTGTCTCGTACTCGTCGCCAGTCCAAGCCGGCGCCAGTCTGCCGAGTGGATGCGCAAGGCGAAGCGCATGGCCCTGCACATGGGGATCGTCCCGTGCGGCGATGGAGATAACGAAGTTTCGCTGAAGCTGGGGAACGGTTCGCGCATTGTCGGACTTCCGGGCGTGCCGGATACCACGCGCGGCTTCTCCGCCGTATCGATGCTGGTGATTGACGAAGCGGCGCGTGTGAGCGACGAAATGTACTACTCGCTGCGCCCGATGCTGGCCGTGTCGGATGGCGACATCTGGATGATGAGCACGCCGCACGGCAAAAGCGGTTTTTTCTACGAGACGTGGGAGTTCGGCGGCACGGAATGGTGGCGGATGCGCGGGCTGGCCACGGAATGCCCGCAGATTCCCGCCGCGTTTCTCGAAGAGGAGCGGCGCGCGATGAACGCCGACACTTTCCGTCAGGAGCACATGTGCGAATTCGTGGGCCAGGGCACGTCGGTATTCGACCGCGCGCTGGTGGAGCGAATGCTCGACGACGACATCAAACCCTTCGACCTGTAACGCCGGCGATCTTGTCGCCGGTGCCTTTAGTCAGACAAAGGAGCCCTTCATTTGTTTTACATCGGTCTTGATCTCGGCCAGAAGCACGACAACACGGCCATCGCGATTATTGAAAGGACCGGTTCATATCTCTTCGTCCGCTTCCTCGAACGCGTCCCCCTCGGCACGCCCTATCCGCTCGTCGTCGAGCGCGTAGCGCAGATCGTCTCGCGTTTCCGCCAATGCTCCTTGATCGTGGACGCCACCGGTGTCGGTGAGCCGGTAGTGGATTCCCTGCGCCGCGCCCAACTCGGATGTACGATCACCTCAGTCACCATCACGGGCGGCCGGAAGGAATCGCGCACCGGTGCTTCTTACTGCGTGCCCAAGCAGGATCTGATCGCCGGTCTCCAGTTGGCTCTGGAGCGCGACGAACTGCGCGTCGCGCGCGGCTTGCCCGAAGCCGGGGCGCTCGTGCGCGAGATGCTGAGCGTCCGCATAAAGTCGGGCTTCGGTAAAACGCGCATCGGCGCGGACGGCTATGGCGAACACGACGATCTGGTCATCGCCCTGGCGCTCGCCTGCTGGCGCGCCCGCCGCCGGCAGAACCCCCTCCCGCCCGGCCCTTAGTGGGGCCAGGCATTCCTGCCTGCCGCCGGGCTTTCGCCCGGCGTCTTTGACTATGATGGACATTCAGACCAACCCCGTGCGCATCGCCGACATTCGAGCCACCACCGTGACCGTGCCGCTGGAAGCCCCGCTGCGCCACGCCAACGGCTGCCACTGGGGGCGCTTCGTGCGCACCATCGTCGAAGTCGAAACCGACAACGGAATCGATCGGCCTGGGCGAAATGGGCGGCGGCGGCGAATCGGCCGAAGCCGTCTTCCGCGCCATGAAGGCGTATCTGGTCGGCCACGATCCCGCGCGGCTCGAAGAGATGCGCTTCCTCATCGCCAATCCCACCGCGTCGCTCTACAACAACCGCACGCAGGTGCTGGCCGCGCTCGAATTCGCCTGCCTCGACATTCTCGGCCAGGCGTGGGGCGTGCCGGTTTCGCGAAATTCTCGGCGGCCGACTGCGCGACCGCGTCCCTTTCGCCACCTATTGCTTCTTCCGCTATCCGAATCCGCGCACCGGCGAAGGCGAAGTGCGCACCATCGATCAGATGGTCGAGACGCACGCGCGCCATGAAGCAGCCGCTTCGGCTTCACCACCCACAAGCTGAAGGGCGGCGTGTTTCATCCGGATTACGAGCTGGAGGTCTATCGCGCCCTGGCGGCGGCATTTCCCGGCGATTCGCTGCGCTTCGATCCCAACGGCGTCTGGTCCACCGAGCAGGCCATTCGCTTCGGCCAGGCCATCGAAGGCCTGCGCAACGATTATCTGGAGGATCCGGTTTTCGGCCTGAACGGCATGCGGCGCACGCGCGAAATGGTGCGCGATTCCGCTGGCCACCAACACCGTGGTGGTCAACTTCGAGCAGCTCGCCGCCAACGTGCTCGAACACGGCCGTCGACGTGATTCTGCTCGACACCACTTTCTGGGGCGGCATCCGCGCCTGCGTGAAAGCGGCGGGAGTCTGCGAGACGTTCCAGCTCGGCGTGGCGGTGCACTCCTCGGGCGAACTCGGCATTCAGCTCGCCACCATGCTGCATCTGGGCGCGGTGATTGCCGAATCTCTCCTTCGCCGCCGACGCGCACTATCATCACCTGACCGACGACATCATCGAGGGCGGCCTGATGCGGTACGAAGGCGGCGCCATTCGCGGTTCCCGAAGGCCCGGCCTGGGCGTGAAGCTCGATCGCGAAAAGCTGCGCGAGTACAGCGAGCTCTATCAAGCGGCTGGGCGGCTATCCCTACGATCAGGATCCCGGGCGCCCCGGCTGGACCCCACTGATTCCCAACGACCGCTGGGCCGACCCAAAGGATAGCGGGGCAGGTTGCCAACCTGCGCGGGGCTTGCCAAGTCCCGCCTCTTAATCCGAAATGCCCAACCTTTTCGATCTGTCCGGCCGCGTAGCCGTCGTCATCGGCGCGACCTCCGGCATCGGCCGCGCCATCGCCATCGGACTCGCCGAACATGGAGCCCACGTGGTTCCCACCGGCCGGCGCCGTGCGCAGGTGGAAGAAGTCTGTGCCGCAGGTCGATGCTCGGCGCGTACGTTGGCAACCGCCGACGTCACGAACCGCGAATCCATCGACGCCCTGCGCGACGACGTCTCTCCTGGCATTCGGACGCGTCGACATTCTGGTGAACGCGGCCGGCTACACATTAAAGAAGCCGGCCCTGGAGATCAGCGAAGCCGAGTGGTCCGCCGTCTTCGACACCAATCTCAATGGCGCCCTGCGCGCCTGCCAGGTGTTTTACGAACCGCTGAAGCAGAGCGGCCGCGGGCGCGTAATCAACATCGCGTCGCTCGGTTCGTTTCTGGCATTCCACGAAGTCGCGGCCTACTGCGCGACCAAGACAGCGCTGCTTTCGCTGACGCGCAGCCTGGCCTGCGAATGGGCGCGCGACGGCATCTCGGTGAATGCGATCGCGCCCGGCGTCTTTCCGACTGAGCTGAACAAAGCGCATCATAATGGGAACGGCACGCGGCAGAGAAATGCTGATGCGCACGCCCATGGCGCCGCTTCGGCAAGCCGGAAGAATTGGTGGGCGCGGCGGTCCTGCTGGCGTCCGACGGCGCCAGTTTCATCACCGGGCCAGTGCATCGCGGTGGATGGAGGGTACCTTGCATCGGGAGTTAATTCTTGAAGCTCTCGTGCTCTGCCGCGCATGCCGCCGCCGAAACCGGTCACGACGCCTGGCTGCGCTATCCGCCGCACGCGAAGTAACCCTGCCCGGCGTGGTCGTTGCACTCGACAATTCGCCAGTCGCGCTGAGCGCCCGCAGCGAAGTGATCCGCGCGGTCCGCGATATGACAGGCAAACCGCCGCGCGTCGCCACAACGATCCCGAAAGCAAACGCCATCGTGCTCGGAACGATGGACAAACTTCCCGCGGCATGGGGGATCAAAGCCGACCTTCCCGCCGGCAGTTACTGGCTGAAGACGGTCGATACCGGAGGGCTTTCGCTACATCGTCGTCACTGCGCCGGATGATCGAGGCGTGCTCTACGGAACGTTCGCCCTGCTGCGCCGCATCACGTTCGGCAAGATCCATCGGCAGGCTCGATGAGAAGCAATCGCCGGCCGCACCGGTGCGCTGGGTGAATCAGTGGGACAATCTCGACGGCACCATCGAACGCGGCTACGGCGGCCGCTCGATTTTCTGGGAGAACGGCCACGCGCGCGCCGACCTCACGCGCGTGCGCGAATACGGCCGCCTGCTGGCCTCGCTCGGCATCAACGGCTGCTCCATCAATAACGTGAATGCCGATCCGCGCATCCTCACGCCGGAGTTCATCGCCGCAGATCGCGCGCATCGCCGACGCGTTCCGGCCCTGGGGCGTGCAGGTGGTGCTCTCGGTCGATTTCGGCAGCCCGAAATCGATCGGCGGACTCGACACGTTCGATCCGCTCGATCCCAGCGTCGCCGCGTGGTGGAAGTCCAAGGTCGACGAAATCTACGCGCCGTGCCCGATCTCGGCGGCTTCGTCATGAAGGCCGATTCCGAAGGCCGCGTGGGACCGTCGGCTTATGGGCGCACCCACGCCGATGCCGCCAACGTGGTGGCGCGCGCGCTGAAGCCGCACGGCGGCCTCATCTTCTATCGCGGCTTCGTCTACGACCATCACATGGACTGGCAGCAATCTGAAGAACGACCGCGCCCGCGCCGCCTACGACAACTTCAAGCCGCTCGACGGCAAGTTCGACGACAACGTCGTCATCCAGATCAAGAACGGCCCCATCGATTTCCAGGTGCGCGAGCCGGCATCGCCGCTCTTCGGCGCGCTCGAGAAAACCAATCAAGCGATCGAACTGCAGATCACGCAGGAGTATATCGGCCAGGCGCGGCACACGGTTTTTCTGGTGCCCATGTGGAAAGAGACGCTCGATTTCGACATGCATGCGACACGCCGACGCCGGTGAAGCGGCTGGTCACGGCGGATTCGTGGGCGTGGCCAACATCGGGCTCGACGACAACTGGCTCGGCAATCATCTCTCGCAGGCCAATCTCTACGGCTTCGGCCGGCTGGCCTGGAATCCCGATCTGACGTCCGCAGCAGATCGCCGACGAATGGACGCGGCTGACCTTCGGCCAGGTGCCGGAGATCACTGCGATGCAGCTCAGTTCCTGGCGCACGTACGAAAACTACACCGGGCCGCTGGGGCTGCAGACCCTCACCGACATCACCGGCAATCATTACGGCGTGAACGTGGAAGCGTCGGAGCGCAACGGCTGGGGTCAGTGGCATCGCGCCGATGAGAAGGGCGTCGGCATGGATCGCACCGTGGCGACGGGCACGGGCTACATCGGCCAATATCGCGCCGGCGGTGGCGCGCCTGTACGAATCCCTCGCGACGTGTCCGGACGATCTGCTGCTGTTCATGCATCACGTGCCGTACACGTACAAGCTGCATTCCGGCAAGACGGTGATTCAATCCATTTACGATTCGCATTACGACGGCGCCGCGGCGGTGGAGGATTATGTGCAGGACTGGGAATCGCTCGAAGGGCGCGTCGATCGACGAGCGCTATCACGAGGTGCTGGCGCAACTGCAGTATCAGGCGGGACAGGCGGAGGTGTGGCGCGACGCCGTGACCAACTGGTTCCATGCGCGCGTCGGGGATTGCCGACGCGAAGGGGCGCGTGGGGAATTATCCGGGCCGATACGAAGCGGAATCGATGACGCTGCAGGGCTACGAGAGCAAGGACTTCACACCGTGGGAAGCCGCCTCGGGTGGGAAAGTCGCGGTTTGTGCGTCCACGACGCCGTGCAGCGCCACGATGAGATTCGCCGGCGCCCCGGGCAAATACAATCTGCGCGTCGAGTACTTCGATCTGAACGTCGGGGCCCACATACAAGTCACCAATGGAAGCAAAGTCATCGACACCTGGACTGCCCCGGGCTACTACCCAGCGAAGAAGATCGACGCCTCCGCTTCGACGCGTCACACGATCGAAGGCGTCGCGCTGCGGCCCGGCGATGAGATTCGCATCGAGTCGACCGCTGCCGTCGACTACATCGAGCTGCTCCTTCAATAATGGACATCAAACCCAAAGCTCAATGCCGGTGGGACCTCGTCGCGCTCGGCGAGGTGATGCTGCGTCTCGACCCCGGCGACCGTCGCGTCTCGACGGCGCGTCATTTCGATGTATGGGAGGGCGGCGGCGAATACAACGTCGCGCGCGGATTGAAACGCTGCTTCGGCCTTGATACCGCGATTGCGACTGCGTTCGTCGACAACCCGGTCGGCCGTCTGCTGCAGGATCTTATTTATCAGGGCGGCGTCGATCAGTCGCTGATCCGCTGGATGCCCGATGACGGTGTAGGCCGTGCCGCGCGCAACGGGCTCAACTTCACGGAGCGCGGATTCGGTGTGCGCGGTGCGCTGGGATGCTCGGATCGGGGCCATACCGCAATCTCGCAGGTCGATCCAGGCGATTTCGACTGGGATGAGATTTTCGGTAAACAAGGAGCCCGCTGGTTTCACACCGGCGGTATTTTCTGCGCCCTCTCGGAGAAAACGCCCGAGGTTGCCATCGCGGCAATCGAGGCCGCGCGGCGTCACGGCACCATCGTTTCCTACGATCTCAACTACCGGCCGTCGTTGTGGAAGTCGATCGGGGGAAAGCAGCAGGCACAGGCTGTCAATCGGCGAATCGCGCCGCTCGTCGACGTGATGTTCGGCAACGAAGAAGATTTCTCGGCCTGTCTGGGCTGTGAAGTCGAAGCGGCCCTACAGGATTATGCCTTCAAAGTTGTCGCGAGGACCGAGCGTCACACGACATCCGCAACGCGCAACAATTGGTCCGCGATCTGCTATGCCGAAGGCATCTTCTACGAATCGACGCCGCGCAAAGATATGGAGATTTACGACCGCGTGGGCGGCGGCGATTCGTTTGCAGCCGGATTGATTTACGGACTGCTGACCGGGGAATCGCTGCCGTGGTCTCTGGAGTGCGGTGCCGCGCACGGTGCGCTCGCCATGACAACGCCGGGCGACACCTCGATGGCAACGCTCGAGGAAGTTCTGCAGGTGATGAAAGGCGCCAGCCCGCGGATTATCCGATGAGATCGAAAAGCGAAGTCGCGCGGCGCATAGAAGATATCGGGATCATTCCCGTGGTACGCGCGTCGACGCATGAGCACGCGCTGAAGGCCGCCAGCGCTGTATCCGCCGGGGGGATACCGATCGTCGAGATCACCATGACGGTGCCGGGCGCAATCGATGTGATCCGCGAACTGCGGAAGTCGATGGACGCCAGCGTGCTGATCGGCGCGGGCACGGTGCTTGATGCGAAGACGGCAGCTAAATGCGTGGAAGCGGGCGCGGAGTTTATCGTGAGCCCGGGGTTCAACCGCGCGACCGTGCGATACGCGAAGCGCGAAGGCATTCTCGTGATGGCGGGCGGTCTCACGCCGAACGAGGTGATCACAGCATGGAACGCCGGGTCGGACTACGTGAAGGTTTTCCCGTGCGGCAATGTGGGCGGGCCGAGCTACATCCGCGCCCTGAAAGCCGCGCTCCCGCAGATTCCGATGGTGCCGACGGGCGGTGTGAGTGCGGCCACCGCGGCGCAGTTCCTTGAAGCCGGAGCGGCGGCGCTGGGCATCGGCGGCGAGCTTGTGTCCGGCGATTCCGAGGCGATTACACAAAAGGCGCGACAGCTTGTGGCAATTGTGCAGGCTGCCCGATCCGGGGCACAAGCATCTGGATGACGCCCAGCGCCGCGAGATAGGCGATGCCGCCGAAGACGAACAGCGGCCGGTAGGCGCCGTGCGAGAAATCGAGCCAGTAGCCGATGGCGGGCGCCGCCAGAATGCCGCTGATGCCGCCAACGAGGCCGCCCAGTCCGATGACCGAGGCAACGGTACGGCGCGGGAAGTTGTCGGACACAAGCGTATAAAGATTCGCCGAGAAGCCCTGGTGAGCGGCGGCAGCGAGACCGATCAGCGCGACCGTCGGCCAGAGGCCCTCGACGGCAAAGAGCAGCATGATCGGCGTGGCGGCGCAGGCGCAGAGAAGCATCGCGGTCTTGCGCGCGCGGTTCAGGTCCCAGCCGCGCGAAATCATCCCGGTCGAGAGCCAGCCGCCGAGGATGGAGCCGGCGTCGGCCGCAAGGTAGATGGCCGCGAGAGGGAGACCGAGGCTGGTCAGGGGCAGATGGTAACTGGTCTGCAGAAAGGCGGGAATCCAGAAGAGGAAGAACCACCATACCGGGTCGGTCATGAATTTGCCGGCGATGTAAGCCCACGCGCCGCGATTCGCGAGGAGTTTCGCCCAGGGTTCTCCGGCCGCCGCGACCGTGCGTTCAGCCGCGGGCGTGCGATAGTAAGCGAGCCACAGTACCAGCCAGACGAGATCGAGCGATGCGGTGAAGAGAAACGCCCCGCGCCATCCCAGGCGATACGCAACGACCGGGACCATCAGCGCTGCGACGACGGTGCCGACGTTCGAACCGCTGTTGAAGATGCCCGTGGCGAAGGCGCGTTCCTTTTCGGGGAACCATTCGGCGACGGTCTTGATCGCGGCGGGAAAGTTGGCAGCTTCGCCCAGTCCGAGGCCGAACCGCGCCACGATGAACTGGCTCCAGGTGCGCGCGACGGAGTGCGACATCGCCGCGAGACTCCAGATGAGCACCGCCAGCGCATAGCCCAGGCGGGTGCCGAGCCGGTCGACAACGCGTCCGGCGAGCGGCATGGTCAGTGCATAGGCGAACTGGAAGGCCGATGCGATCCAGCCGTAGTCGCCTTCGCTCCAGTGGAGGTCGTGCTGGATGGTGGTTTTGAGAATACCCAGCACCTGACGGTCGACATAGTTTACGGTGGTGGCGAAGAAGAGAAGGCCGCAGATCACCCACCTCTTCATGAGCGGAGGCCGGTCCATTCTTCAAAGTTGGTACGGAAAAGGCGAGTGATGTCGCGGCGAATATCGTCGCGTGTGACCGGACGGCCGTCTTCGGCAAGCAGCTCGTAGCTCTTCGCGAGGATCGGCGCGAGCGTGCGGCGCGTGTTGCGCCACTTGTAAATCACCTGCTCGAGAACGCGCGCGTCCGAATGCTGCGGAATGAAACTCATGCCCAGCATTTCGATGCGTTCGCGCGTGATCTCCTCCACGATCGACGGGTTGTTCAGGAACCACCAGCACCCGAACGGCATCAGGTTGCTGAATTTGCGCGCGTAGACGCAGAGCTCATGCTGGTTCTCGCGGCTGAGCACGCTCACCAGGAATCGCTGATCCGGGAACTGCACGCAGAGGTTTTCGAGGCAGCGCAGGTCGGCGCGTCCGGAAGCGTCGCCCGCGAGCCCAATCGCGGGATTGACCTGACGCCGGACGCCGATCATGAGCGACAGCGGAATCTTCAGATCCGTGCACGCCGGGATCACGGCTTCCGCGAGCAGGCGGGTACGGGCGTCATCCAGCGGATATTGGAATGTGTCCGGCAATGACACTGCCATGTAGAGCGGCTTCATGCGCGCGGACCAGTCGTCGAGGAAGCGGCGTACTTCGGAAGGCGGCTGGCGGTTGCTGGGATCATTCACAATGCGATCCAGACGCAGCGCGGCGCAGAACATCGGATCACGAGCGACGTCAGCGTGCCAGTAAGGCGTTTCAGCCGGGTCGAGCGGATCGTTTGTCATCACGACCGCGTCGATGCCTGCGAGGCGAAACACCCGGGGGAAATAGTCGAGTGGATTCTGTTCTCGAAAGAACTGACGCAGTGGGCTGAGGTCACGCGAACAGACGTCGAGTCCGAGCGCGTGCAGCACGGCGACGACCCCTCGTGTGGCTTCCGAGACGGGGCTGTTTTCGATGAACAGCGTCCGCCAGATCAGGTCGGCTCGCTGCGGCTTCGCCAGCGCGAAATATTGCGGCGGCGTGATCGGCGAAAAGCGGAACAGTTCCGCTTCGAGGTAGTGATAAGTCAGCAGCTCGTCGATGCCCCACAGCCCGAGGCCGCCGAATGACGCCGGAAAAAGGTGCGTATGAATGTCGATGAACGGCGTGCCCGCCAGCGTTTCTTCGACCGCGTGCAGGATGTTGATCGCGCTCATTCCGGTTTGGGTATCTTAATAGGTGTCATGTTATCGCGGGCGGGATTCGCGGTTCTGCTGGCGTCCGGCGCGCTGCTGACGGCGCAGAATATCCGCGTCGACACGACGCTGGTAGTGGTTCCGGTTACCGTCACCGATCCGATGAACCGCTTCGTGCTGGGGCTCGACAAGAAAGACTTCAGCATTACCGAAGACGGCAAGGAGCAGACGGTCAAAGTATTTTCAGGTGAGGATGCCCCGCTTTCGATCGGGATCCTGTTCGACACGAGCGGGAGCATGGAGCTCAGGACGGATAAGTCGCGCACCGCCGTTACGGAGTTTCTGAAGACGCTGAGTCCGCAGGACGAGGCCTTTCTGATTCAGTTCAGCGACAAGGCGGAGGTGGTCGGGGAGTTCACCAGCCACATCAAAGATATAGAAGACCGCTTGACGTCGCTGAAGCCCGGCGGGCTGACAGCGCTGCTCGACGCGGTCGAGCTGGGGGTGCGCGAGATGAAGAAAGCGAAGAACACGCGCAAGGCGCTGGTGGTGGTGTCGGACGGCGGCGACAACAACAGCAAATACACGGCGACCGATATCAAAGATATCGTGAAGGAGGCCGACACGCAGATCTACGCGATGGGAGTTTTTGAGCCGAGTTTCTTCGCGGGATTGCCGGGGGAGATTGTGTCAGGGCCGAAGCTGTTGGCGCAGATTGCGGATCAGACCGGCGGGCGCGCATACGGCGCGTCGGAGTTCAGCCAGTTGCCGGGGATTGCGGAGAAGATCGCGATTGAGCTGCGGAACCAGTACGTGCTGGGCTACTACCCGACAAACAATGAGCGCGATGGGACCTACCGCAAGGTCGAGGTGAAGGTGAGACAGCCGAAGGGGCTGCCGGCGCTTAAGGCGAGATGGCGGCTCGGATATTACGCGCCGATGGAGTGAGGGACTCAAACCCGCTTCTCCTGCGTTTGCGTGTTCTTACACCGCGGCACATCTGCTTTCATTCAGATAAGAACTCGTTTGGGATCTTGCACGTGGAGTGTTGGCGACGAGCGTCGTCTCGGTGAATTCCTGCTGGATAGTACCAGTACTAAAGCCACTTCCCGCTGCAGTCCGGTAAACTTCTGATACGAGCTCAAGGGGCCAATTTCAATGACAGCAACTCAGGTGCTTTGCGCGACCACGAAGGCTCGCAATCTGCTTAAAATTCTGGCCGTCGTGACTCTCACGGGGGCCTGCGTTTGCGCCCAGACCCGGCCGAACGCAACAAGCACCCTTGCCATCACAAAATCGTCAGAGTCGTTGCCTGTCCAAATACCCGGGGGTGGCGGCGCAACCCAACTTACCTTAACCGGCTGTACGGTGTCGGTCCCGTGCTCGCAGACTTTGCCCGCCAGTAACGGCAACCCGCCCTATTCATGGTCCGTGCTGGGTGGCGCATTGCCTGACGGACTTTCTCTCAACTCCGCCGGAACCCTGTCGGGCACGCCGAACCAGACGGGCACCTGGGAGTTCACTGGCCAGGTAACGGATGCATCGGGAACCACGGCTTCCTCTGTTTTCCTGATTGCCGTGGCACCGCAGCAGCTCACCATTACGACTGCTTCCCCACTTCCCATCGGCATTGGCGGTTACGATTATCCTGCGCAGATCCTGACGGCTGCAGGCGGAACAGCTCCTTATACGTTCCAGATCAGGGGCGCCCTGCCCGGCGGCCTCACATTCTCGGCCGGTGAGATCAGCGGCGTACCCACGACCTCCGGTACTTTCCCGTTCACGGTGACCGCGACCGATTCCAGTTCTCCGGCGTTGAACGTTTCAGCTGAATTCCAGCTCACGATTCAGGGGACGCACACCGATCTGATTCTTTCGCTCGCGTCGCTGGCGTTTTCACTCAACAGCGGCGCCACCGGGGTACCTGCCGGAGCCAGCGTTTCTGTGCGCTCGAGCGTGGTCGGGCAACTCCTCAACTTCTCATTGCTCGTAAACCCGGCGGTGCCATGGCTCAATGCGACGGGGGGCGCGACCACGCCCGGCGACATCAGCATCAATCTCACTCCGCAGGCGCTCTCGCTCGGAGCCGGTGTATACCAGACCTCGATCATCGTCGCCTGTGCGGCTCCCAGCCCCTGTGCGGGGAACACCCAAACCATCCAGGTTTCTTTGAACGTCGCTGCGGCAGCCCCGCAGCTGGCAGTCACCAGCAGTCTGATTTCGCTCTCCGCCCAAACCCCGAATCCGCCGGCAGTTTCGCAAACCCTGGGCCTGCAGAACATCGGCGGCGGCACGATCACCGTGACTTCGGTCACGGCAGCGAACAGTTTCGTTTCGATATCAGGCGTTCCCGCTACGATCCCGGCGGGTCCGGCGGTGCCCGTCACGGTGACGGCGAATCCCAACGGCCTGTCGGCCGGTTATTACCAAAGTTCCATTTCGGTCAACACCTCGGCAGGCGCAGTCAGCATTCCTGTGACGCTGTTCCTCGCGCCGAACGCGACCATGACCCTGAACCCCGCCGGAATCGAACTCGAGGCATCGGCTGGTTCTCTGCCGGGCAATTTCAACGGATCTTTCCTGGTCAGCATTTCCGGAAACACCTCGGTGAACTGGACCGCCACGCTGCTTCCGGGTGCCAGCTGGCTGACTCTGAATACCACCAGCGGAAGTTCAACGGCCGCCAACCCCGGTGCCGTGAACTTCTCGATCAATGTAAACGCCGAAACGCTCGCTCCCGGGGCTTACTACGGCACGATTCAGATCGCCTCGAACTACGTCGTCGATTCGCCGCAGAGCTTCCTCGTAGTGTTGAACGTCGCTCCCGCAGCCAGTCTCGTTCGACCCGATCCCGTGCCCGAAGGACTCGTGTTCATCTCCAATGGAAGCGGCGCACAGTCGACGCAGACGGTGCAGCTCTTTGCCACCTCATCCGCTGAGCTGACTTATCAGGCCTCCTCCGACAGCCCGTGGCTGACTGTAACCCCGGCTTCCGGCACAACGACGGCCGTATCGCCCGCCGCGTCGAGCATATCGGTAAATCCGAGTAGCCTCACGCCCGGCATTTACCGCGGCAACGTGACCTATGCCCTGCTCAGCGCGGTGCTGCGTACTGTCAATGTGACTCTCATCGTAGAGGCCGCTTCCGCCACATCATGCGCTCCCACGCGCCTCGTCCCCACCCAAACCGGCCTGGTGAACAACTTCGCCCAGCCGGTTGCCTGGCCGGCCCAGGTGGCGGTAACACTGCTGAACGATTGCGGGCAACCCGTCACCAACGGACAGGTCTTCGCCACGTTTTCCAATGGCGATCCGGCCCTGCCCCTGAACGCCGTGAGTACGACTTCCGGGATTTATATGGGCACGTGGACACCGCGCAACGCCGCCGGGCAGGTAGCCATCGTCGCCACCGCCACCGCCCCGGGCTTCACCCCGGTGACCGCTCAGACCGTCGGCCAGGTCACGCCAAACGCCGCTCCGCTGCTCAACGAGAACGGTACGCTGGATGCTTTTGCGATTGCGCCCGAGGTGGGCGCTCCTCTCGCGCCGGGGACCATCGTGCAGATTTACGGCTCCAACCTCGCCGCAAAGGTGACGCCGAATTCAATTGTTCCGCTGCCGACCAACCTCGGTGAGACGTCTGTGTATATCGGCGGCATGCCGGCACCGCTCTATTACGTCAGCCCCGGGCAGATCAATGCGCAGGTGCCGTTCGAGCTGCCGGCCGGCCGGACTTATCAGGTGATGGTCAGCGCGAATGGCGCCCTGAGCATGCCGAACCCGATTCAGTTAGTGAACGATGCGCCGGGCCTTGCCGAATTTCCCGCGGGCCAGGTCATCGCGACGCATTCCGACGGCGTTAGTCTCATAACGGAGACATCGCCGGCGGCGCCTGATGAGACAGTTGTGCTCTACCTCGTGGGAATGGGGCTCACGGATCAAACTGTTCCCTCGGGTACCGCTTCGCCCTCGGCAAGTCTCGCCCATGTGCGCGATACGCCGACTTTGATGCTGAACGGCGCCCCCGTGACCAACATTCTTTTCGCGGGCCTGACGCCCACCGCAGTCGGCCTCTATCAGGTGAACTTCGAGGTCCCGGCGAGCGCACCCAATGGAGATCTGCAACTGGTTGTGACCCAGACCAGCGGCCAGAGCACTTCGGCGATTCTCCCCGTGTATAACCCCAATGCGCCTGTGCTCACCTGTCCGGTCGTCAGTTCGGGAGAGGTAGGCGTGGCTTTCAACAGCCCGGCCCCCACGGTTACGGGCGGCACTGCGCCCTACAGCTTCGCGCCGGCCAAGGGGACCCTGCCGGCTGGCCTGACGCTGAACACCTCGACCGGCGCGATTACCGGTACGCCCACTGCCAGCGGTACTTTCACTCTTCAGGTGACGGACGCCAACGGATTTTCGGCCGCCAGCCGCTGCCCCTTCACTATTGCTGCCACGCCTTCGCTCACCTGCCCGGCCATCAGCGCGGGAGGGGTGGGGGCCACTTTTAGCAGCCCGGCGATAACCGTCAGTGGAGGCACCTCACCTTACACATTCTCGGTGGCCAGCGGGACTCTGCCCGCCGGCCTGACGCTGAATGCCTCGACGGGCGCCATAACCGGCACACCCACTGCCATTGGCGTTTTTACCATCCAGATGACGGACGCCAATGGAGTTGTCGCGGTCAACGGCTGTCCCTTCACCATCGCTGTCGCGCCTGTCGTCACGTGCCCGGCCGTTAATTCGGGCGAGGTGGGCGCGGCTTTCAACAGCCCGGCCCTCACAGTTACGGGCGGCACCCCGCCTTACAAGTTCTCGCTGGCCAGCGGTATCCTGCCCGCCGGCCTGACGCTGAATGCCACCAACGGTGCGATTACGGGCACGCCCACAGCCGCCGGTACGTTCACCATCCAGGTAGCTGACGCCCTCGGGATTGTGGCGGCGAGCAGTTGCCCCTTCACCATCGCTGCCGCGCCTGTGGTAGCCTGCCCGGCCGTTAAGTCCGGCCAGATCGGCCTCGCATTCAGCAGCCCGGCCTTCACGGTTACGGGCGGCACACCGCCTTACACTTACTCGATCGTCGGCACGCTGCCGCCGGGCCTGACGCTTAACCCGACAAGTGGAGCGATCACCGGCACACCTACGGTCGCCGGCTCCTTCAGCATTCTGGTGACGGACGCCAAAGGTGTTACAGCGGGCAGTTGCCTCTTCACCATCGGAGCTTCGTTCGCCATTATCTCGACTGCTCTTCCGCAGGGAGC
The DNA here is from genome assembly GCA_963709215.1 of Terriglobia bacterium. Lineage (GTDB taxonomy): Bacteria > Acidobacteriota > Terriglobia > Bryobacterales > Bryobacteraceae > BOG-234. The sequence goes on from CAVPVO010000003.1 coordinate 1,292,769, forward strand.
GCTCGGCACGCCTTACAGCTTCCAACCGCTCGTGTCGGGAGGTACGCAGCCGTTCACGTGGAGCTTCAGCGGATTGCCGCCTGGGTTGACGGGCAACTTATCCACCGGCTTGATCTCCGGTACGCCAACTGTCACCGGCACATCCTCGGTGACAATCTCCGTCTCCGACTCCAGCAGCCCTCAACAGGTCGCATCCACAACCCTCCCGCTGGTGATCGCTGTTGCACCGCTGGTCATCACTACAACCTCACCACTGCCTAATGCCACGACCAATGTGGAATACCTGACCCAAATTGCCGCCAGTGGCGGACGGACGCCGTACCATTGGTCGAGCAGTAACCTGCCGGCCTGGCTCACCTTCGATATCAGCGGTACCGGCGTATGCGGCGTACCGCTTAGCCTCTGCGGCATTCCGACCACTGCGGGCACGAACACTTTTACAATTACCGTCATGGACAGCAGCAGCCCCACTGCGCAGACTGTGAGCCAGATGTTTTCACTGACAACCGTGGCGGGCGCCGCAAGTATGCTCACGGTACCGAGCGTCACTGTCGGCCAGGGCCTGGAAGTGCCTCTTACCATCACGTTCAACCCCGCACCTGCGGTTGGAGCGACGCAATGCACCAGCTCGGCAACCCCCGGTTGCCTGACGATCGCTTCCAGCGGATCGGTACTTATCGGTGATGCGGGGAGTGCCGGCAGCGGCCAGATTCTGGTCCCGATCGAAGCAGGCACGCAGTTGATATCTGTCTACGCCCAGGCCAATGGGGCAGCGGGCGGAAGCGGGACGATTACAGCCTCCCTTGCGGGTTACACGAGCGGCACCGGCAACGTGACGATAGCCCCCTCCGGATTCGAGCTCCAGGGGCCAAACGGAGTTGCCGAGCCCTTCAATGCCTATCAGGGATCCTCCACCACCTTGACCGTTACCGCGGTACGGCTCGATTCGAATGGCGGGGTTGTCGAAACGGAAAATGTGATAGGAGGTTCCACCGTCACTGTTCCCATCGCGAGTGTGCCGACGACTGTTGGCACTGTGTCTCCGACCTCGATCGTAATCATCGGCGGAACAAGCAGCATGACGACGATGTTTACGGCCAGCAGCGTGAACACCGGGAGCGCCACGGTTGCGCTCACACAGCCATCCGGGTTCACAGCTCCGGCTTCCGGAACGACACTCAACGTGACGGTCCAGCAGAGCAGTTTCATCGCCCCCGTCGTGAATGTCGGTCAGGGCCTTGAGGCAGAGGCGGCGGTCTCGCTCACCGGGAACGCGCCTGGCAACACGACGGTTACGTTGGCGAGTTCCAACAGCAGCAATCTCCAGTTCGCGTGCGAAAGTACAGCACCCGGTTCGGGATGCAGTACCGGTAGCGGCAGTCCGGCGACGTCGGGCACCATAACCGTAACGATCGCCCAGAACCAGACGCAATCCGCGAATTTCTTCGCTATTGGATCAGGCGCCCCGGGTTCGGTCCCTTACACCATATCCGGAGGGAGCTTCGGCAGTCTCCCGGCGTCGGTGACGATTGTTCCGTCCACTCTGACGGTTCAGGCGGTGTCGACCATTCTGGGTCAGAGCCCTCAGGTTACCGTTTCCACCGCGGCTTTGGTCAGCGGCACCCCCGTCCCGGAAGCAGTTGCCCCCAACGAGACGGTCACCGTCACTGTGACCAGCAACCCAATGGGCGTCGGAATCATTACCAACCCGACAGTGACGATCAGCGGTGGTTCTATCACTGGAACAACCACCTTTATGCCCACTGCGGTCGGCACGGCCACTATTACCGCAGCCGCATCCGGATTCTCATCGGGCTCGACGCAGGTGACTGTCAGCAGCGGCGCCACTATTCAGATAAATAACCAGGCGACTGTCGGACAGCATCTGGAGAACCAGAACAGCATGCTCCTGGGCGCCCCGGCTCCGGCGGGAGGACTGCCGGTTACCCTGAGCGTTGCCACAGGCTCCGTTGGCCTCATGCAGCTCGCAGTCAACCCCGGCGATCCCGGAGCGAACAGCATAACAGTCACGGTGCCCCCGGGCCAGTTGAGCGCAACTTACTATGTTTATGGGCTGCAGTCGTCCGGCACGGCGACCTACAGTGCGACAGCATCAGGCTACGCGAGCGCAACGGATACAGTGACTTTGGCCCCGTCGGGCATCGATATTTTCGGAACAACTCCCTCGGGTACGGTTACCTGTGCGACCAGTTGCAACGCCAGCCTGTCGGCAGGTGCTGCAACATTTATGGTGTTTACCAACCAGCTTTCGACCGATGGTAGTAACACGATTGTTGCGCAGCAGAATCTGGCAGGCAACGTCCCGTTGAGCGTACGGGTCCAGAACTCCGGCTCGGGAGTGGGAACTCTATCCTCTTCCGGGACGACGACGATTACGCCTGGGACGGATAGCGGGACCCTGATATTTACGCCCAGGGCAACCGGATCCGCGACTCTTTCGGTAACGCAGCCGACTGGTTACTCTGCGCCGAGCCAGGCGACGAGCATCGCGATTACGGTTGGCCCATGACGCCAGCGCGGCAGTTCCAGCGGTCATAAGGACGCAGATCGCGGGAGGTCTTCCACCGTATCGGGTCGAGGCTCACGGCGGAGAAACGGGATCGCGTTGTCGTTCGAGCGCCTGGCGGGTCGATAGAAAATCCAACCGCACGACCGGCATTGGTGCGGTTTGCGTCCTCGAAACTTCATGATCGACGCGAAGATTCCGGATCGTTCTTCGATGCGACAGAGATCGGAAGATCCGCACTTCCTGCATGTCACCCTGGTTTTCCGTCGCTCGATCACAGTCGACGGCCCTGCGGGTGCACCGGGACGCTGCCCTGTTCCTTCCTTTTTCGGGGCGCCCTGAGAGGAGCCGGCACCCATATTCACTTGCGTCGATGGACCGATGCGGATAAATCGCCAGCGGAACTGTCTCTGCCAGCAAACGGGACAACGATATGGAACAATCACAGTCGCAAGCCACCACTCAAATATGTTCGAAACCTGCGAGCGGTGCAGTTCTGTGGCATTGCACTTTGCGCAGGCGTAAGAATGCAGCATCGCGCCGACCTCTTACTATTTTCAGCTGTCTGGCTGTCGCGTGGCGGTGGTTTCCGGCAGTAACGTATTTTCGAATACATTAAGACCAGCGAACGCGAATTACCATTAAGGTCTGTTCGGGATTCTTATTGTCGTCATCGCCCTGATCGTTTACGGTTCGCTTTACCCGTGGGTCTTTGAAGTTCGTCACCTTTCCGCGAGTCCGTTCTATATCCTGCTTCATTCCTGGGCGGTCAACCCGCGGGATCGACGGTTCGTTTTCGATGTGGCCGTCAACATCGCCACCTATCTGCCGCTCGGCATGTCCGCGTGGCTCGCGATACGACGCTTTACATCCCCTGCGTTGGCGGTGCTGTCGTCTGTTGTCCTCGGGGCGCTGCTCTCCGCCACTATGGAGATGATTCAGCTGTTCACGCCGCACCGGGTGTCGAGCACCGTGGATCTTGTCAGCAATACTCTGGGCTCAGTCCTTGGCGTGCTCGCCGGGTTCGCATTCACGCGGATCACAGACATTCCCGTCACGGGACTGCAGTTCCGGTTCCGTGACCGAAGCGGCGTCGCGCTTCTTTTTTGTTGGGTGTCGTTTCTGCTCTTTCCCTTGTTTCCCGATCTTTGGCTGCGTGACTGGATGGCTAAGTTTGCCGCGCTCATTCATGCACCGCTGATCAGCCCGGTTCCGATGCTGTTGAACGCCGCGGAATGGTTAGCGGTGGGCCGGTTATTGTGTGCTACGGGAGCCAGGTCGCCGTTCCGTTGGTTGTCAGCTTTGCTTTTGCTGGTGCCCGTCCAGTTCGGGATCGTCAACCATAGTCCCCTGCCGGCCGATTTCGCCGGAGCGCTTCTTGGGGTCCTGCTGTTCCGCTTCTTCGGCCGGTTGCCGCACTCCGACCGCCTCGCCGGCGTCGCGCTTCTGCTTGGGGTGACCCTCAGTGGACTTGCTCCTTTTCACTTTGCAGTTCCGGCGCAGACATTCCTGTGGATTCCGTTCGGAGGATTTCTGAATGGCCAGTGGCAGGATGCCATTTCTACCCTCCTCGGTAAGTTGTTCCGGTACGGCGGAGCCATCTGGTTACTGCACCGCGGCGGGCTGAGCACCAGACGCGCCACCGCTTTCGTCGCGGTGGTACTCGCTGGGATCGAGGTACTCCAGACAGGGATCCCCGGCCATGTCGCAGAGGTCACAGATCCTTTCCTCGCGATGCTGCTGGGCCTGGGGTTCTACTCCCTGGGGACTGGCCAGCGGGAGTCTGCGATTACTGTTTCGGGCTGAGCTTCAGCAGCTTTCCGTCATCGGTCAGCACATAAACCGCGCCTTCCGGCCCCATGCGTACGTCACGGATTCGCGCGTGCAGGTCCACCAGCAGCGGTTCTTCAGCAACAACTCTCTTTCCGTCCAGCGTCACTCGATCGAGCATTTTCCCGCGCAGTGCCCCTACGAAAACGCTGTTCTTCCACTGCGGAAATAAATCGCCTGTACAGAAAGCCAGGCCTGATGGCGCGATCACCGGGTCCCAGTAGTAAAGCGGCTGTTCTGTGCCGGCTTTCTCGGTGAGCCCCTCGCCGATCGTAGTCCCCGGATAATCGATGCCATGAACATACACCGGCCAACCGTAGTTCTTGCCAGCCTCGGGTGAAAGAAGTTTATCGCCGCCGCGCGGACCGTGCTCGGTTTCCCAAAGTTCGCCAGTGGTCGGATTGATCGTCAGACCTTCCTCGCTGCGATGGCCGTACGACCAGATTTCCGGCAGCGCGCCTTCTTTACCGATGAACGGATTGCCGGGCGCAGGCTTGCCGTCGGGCGTGATGTGGATTACCTTGCCCAGATCGTTGTCGAGTTCCTGCGCCTTCTGCCAGGGGGGCGATCCGGAGCGGTCGCCGATCGTTACGAACAGATTCCCGTCGCGCCCGATCGCGATACGGCCGCCTTGATTTGCCGATTGGCCCTTCGGCAGCGCCGGTTTGGTCCCGAAGATGACGCTGACATCGCGCAGATAGTTGGCCGCTTCGTCAAAGCGTGCGCGCGCGACGACGATATGGCTGTCATTGTCGCCAACAGCTTCGCTGTAGGTAAAGAAGATGCGATGGTTCGTCGGGAATGCGGGATCGAGCGCTAAGTCCAGCAATCCGACCTGGCCGGTAGCGGACACGGCCGGGACATCCCTGACCGGCGCGGAAAGCGCGCCGGCTCTGTCGAGAACGCGCATCGCGCCAGGCTTTTCCGTGATCAGGATTTTGCCGTCGGGAAGAAACGCGAAGCTCCAGGGTGCCTTCAGCTTGTCGGTGAGCGTGGTAACCACCGGAGCGATCGTCTTGTGATACGGCGCCCGTGTCTGGCCGGGGAAGGCTGGCTTGTCGTCGGCTTTTTCGGGAGGGCGGCTCTCGATCGACTGGCCATCCACCATTAAGGGCGGCGGAGATGTGAACATTCTGTAGCCCCATCTGACGGCGGCGATCAGAGCAACGCCGAATATCAAACCGACAACTGCCAGGACCTTACGTTTCATATGCTCTCCGCCCTGACCCTGAACCAGAAATCGTCGATCAAAGGCTAATGGTACATGGACGACGCAGTAATCTGAACAAGGACAATAGACTCATCCTGCATGAAGAAGATCGGCTTCCTTTCGTTCGGCCACTGGACACCCGCAGCGCAATCAATGACACGCTCTGCGGCCGACGCACTCCTGCAATCCATCGATCTTGCCGTGGAGGCCGAGAAGCTGGGCGCGGACGGCGCTTATTTCCGTGTCCACCACTTCGCCCGGCAACTGGCGTCACCGTTTCCGCTGCTGGCGGCCATCGGAGCAAAAACCAGTCGCATTGAGATCGGCACCGCGGTGATCGACATGCGTTACGAGAATCCGCACTATATGGTTGAGAATTCGGGCGCAGCCGACATCATTGCCGGTGGGCGCCTCGAACTCGGCATCAGTCGCGGCTCACCTGAACAGGTGATTGATGGATGGCGCTATTTCGGCCATCGGCCGGCAGCGGGCGAAAGCGACGCCGAGATGGGTCGACGCCACGCCGAGGAGTTTCTGGAGCTGCTGCGCGGTGATGGATTCGCGCGGCCCAACCCGCACCCGATGTTCCCCAACCCACCCGGCCTGCTGCGCCTTGAGCCGCATGCGAAAGGGCTGCGCGATCGGATCTGGTGGGGCTCGGCCTCCAACGCCACCGCGGCCTGGGCGGCGAAGCTCGGAATGAACCTGCAAACCTCGACTCTGAAATGGGATGAAACCGGCGAGCCATTGCATGTACAGCAGGCTGCGCAGATCCGCGCCTTTCGCGCAGCATGGAAAGAGGCGGGCCACGCGCGCACGCCGCGCGTCTCGGTCAGCCGCAGCATCTTCGCGCTGATGGATGACCGCGATCGCGCCTGGTTTGGAGGGCGCACACAGGAACAGGACAGCATCGGGTTCATCCACGAAGATACGCGGGCGATCTTTGGCCGGGGCTACGCTGCCGAACCCGATATCCTCGTCGAACAACTTCGCAAGGACGAGGCCATCGCTGAGGCCGATACACTCTTACTAACCGTGCCGAACCAGCTGGGTGTTGCCTACAATGTGCATGTTATGGAAGCTATTCTGACTCATGTCGCCCCCGCTCTCGGCTGGCGCTGAGTCCGCCGGTGCCTGACCTCGCGCCCGCCGATCCCGCTTCGCCCGAGGTTCTTGCCGCGCCCGAAAAATCAAGCTCTTCTTAATGGATATGGATGGCACTCTCACCGATGGCGGCGTCTGCTTGATTTCCAGGACTGCGGTCGCTTAAGCGGTCCGCTGGCGTGGCGCGCCAGTCTGGCAATTTCTGTAGCCGTTGGAGCAGATGAGTTCAAAGCGTTTCGCCATTGCCTCACGAGACGGCCGGCCGCGGTGCGGCGCCCGAAGTGACAGAAATGATTTTTGAAGGCGCAAGGGCGTTGCATCGGGGGCGAGTCTCAACATGAACGGGCTCCCGATAGACAAAACATCGGGCAAGCAAAATGTTTCAGAACTTCGATATACTTTAGCCATGGCTCAAAAAGCAATGACTCAGACTCAAATCGTAAAAGCAATGGCTGAGGCGTGTGAAATCCCGAACGTCAAGGCTCGCGAGGTGCTGACCTTCCTGTCCGATACGGCTATCAAAGAGGTCAAGAAGAATGGCCTGTTTGTTGTGCCCGGCCTCGGTCGCCTGGTCAGAGTGGAACGTAAAGCGCGTATGGGCAGGAATCCGGCGACCGGCGAAGCAATTAAGATTGCGGCAAAGAAGGTCGTCAAATTCAGGATCGCGAAGAGCGCCAAAGACGCGATTGTGCCGCCGAAGGTGAAGAAGTAATCGATGACAGATAGCTTCGGCGGCATCATCGACCAACTGGAACGGCAGAAAGCAGCCGTTGAGCGGGCGCTCGCGGCGCTGCGCGCCATCGAAACAGCCGAAGCTCCGGCCCCGGCAGCCTTGGCCTCGATTCGTCCCGCGACCCGCAAAGGCGGTATGACCGCGGCAGGGCGCAAACGCGTAGCAGAAGCGCAGCGAAAACGGTGGGCGGCGAAGAAAGCGGCGGCGAGCGTGCCTGACTCAAGTCCCAAGAAGGCTGGGCCTCGGAAGATCCGCTTTACGCCGGAGGGCCGTCTACGTCTTGCCGAAGCAATGAAACGCCGATGGGCAATCAAGAGGGCGGCATCCGCAGTGAAAAAGACGCCGCGGAGGAACGCGGCGAGCAAAGCTGCTTAGATTGATGTGACCTGACCCCCCGAAAACTCATCCACGGGAGATTAGAAATTAAGGCTGAAAGCAGTCCCGCTCGAAACGAGAGAGGATTGACTGAAGATGCCGAAAAAGTACATTCTGGCGGCGCTGCATCGGGTGGAGGCGGGCGTCGGGATCGCGGATGCCTGCCGGAAGCAGGACGGTCAGCCGCTGGTATCCCAAGCGCACGCGGATCGCGGCCAGTTCTCGCACGCGCCTGCGCAGCAGCTCCCGACGGATCATGGCCCGGCGGTTCCGACCCGCGTATATCAGAGTGATCAATCGTCGTTATCTGTCGCCGCTGCCACCTGGTCTGCCTTCCCAAAACAAAACGGGCTGGATCTTCCTCAGTCGAGGAAGGTCCAGCCCGGAAGAACAACCAATTCAAAACCCGTCAAGCCAGAATTTTATCCTTGGCTTGACAAGTCGCTCCATATCAGAACGTAAAGCGCCCGACGATCGTGCCGCCGCGCGGATTGACGGCGCCCGTCGTCTCCGGAGTGATGGTGCCGAAGCCGCCGCTGTACAAGCCTTTGTACTTGCCGGAACCGAACACAGTGGGAGCGGTCGAGAAGTTGCCGAGGTTAATCGCGGAGGTCTGGCCTGTCGCAATCGCGTATTGCACCCGGTTAAAGATGTTCGTGAACTCCGCGCGAATCTGCAGAACGTAACGTTCTTTGATGCGGAAGGTGCGGCTGAAGTTGGCGTTCTCCGACGGGTAGCGGAATCCCCGGAAGGAGCGATCCGAGCTTTCATTTGCGGCAAACTGCCCGTCAGGGACGTTCGTAAATGCCGCCGGGTTTAAGACTTGGGTCGTGGTCACGTCAAAGCAGCCGCAGTTGATGTTGAGCGGGGTGGTGTGGTGGTTGCCGCTCTTGTCGTACCAATTCACGGACCAGGGACTCATTCCCGGAATCAATTGCGCCGGGCCCGGTCCGTAGCCGAGGAAATTGCTGAGGGGCGAGGCGCCGGAACTGGAGGGAAGGCCCACCAAAGAGGCGCTCTGGTAATTCATATACCAGCCCGTACCCCACCCGGACACGGCATAGCTGAGCACTTTGTTCCTGAAGATACCGGAGGTAAAGCGCGGCACCTCGTACTGGAAGCTGATCCGCAACTGGTGCGGGATGTCATAGGGGCTTAGGGTCTTGCCCAGATTCCGGTTAAAGGGATCGGGGGTGCCGATCAAAGCCAGATTCTTCGAGAAGGTGTAATTCGCATTCGCGGTCAGACCGTGGCTGAAACGCTTGGTAAATTTCAGCTGGAGCGCGTCGTACCAGGTTTTCCCGTCGGGGGCGCCCAATGGAGATATGGACCCGGTGTATTGAGGGTAGGGTAACAGCGCCTGGCGGACCGTTTGATTCTGCGGGAAATTGCTGTAAGGGAGGAACTGCGTGAGGCCTACGGAGGCCAGCGCGGCCTTCTGCGCCGCGGTCAGGGCCGATATGCTCGTATTGAACGCGCTGGAGAGCGTCGCATTGCTGAGGTTTGCCCCGGAGATTCCAAGCGCGGCCAGCTGCCCCAGACTGAACACGTTTTGCGGATCCAGGGTAGTGTAGCCGGCGGGGAGGCCGGTGGGGAGGGCTGTGGGCGCTGTCTCCCAAACCCCGACATTGCCCAGATACCCGGCTTCCACGGCGATGTCTTTGCCCAAGGTGCGCTGCACCGTGATATTCCATTGCGTCAGGCGCGCGGGGCGCCCAGTATTTTGATCGAGCAGAGAAGGCGCGGACACGACGGCTCCAGGCGCCTGACCCGCGGCTGGATTATTCAGGGTCGGCCATGCCGCCTGCACGGTGGACGGGATCCCGTTCTGGAGCAGTCCGGCGATCTGCCCGAACGCCGGCGTCGTGGCGGCGGCGAAATTTGATGCATAACCGGTAGCGGCGGAACCGTCGAGAGAACCGTAAACGATGCCTGCGCCACCGCGAATGACGGTTTTTTCGTCCAGCTGGTAGGCTGCGCCTAAACGCGGCCCAATCGCATACGGATAGTTCTTGGCGAAACTGCAATGGCAGTTGGCTTCATAAATAATCGCGCCATCCCGTCCGCTTGCCGAGGGATTCGGGGTGGTGGCGGAGAAGTCTCCATAGCGCCCGAATTGTTCTCTCTGGTAGGTGCCGTAGTCCCAACGCAAGCCGTAGTCCAGAGTCAACCTGTGATTGACCTTCCAGCTGTCCTGCAGAAAGATGGCCGACTGGTAATTCTCCGTTCGGAGGTTAATGGGCGCGTTGATGCCGATATGTCTGCGCGCCGCCCAGCAGGAACGAAGCGAGACCGAACCCGGCGAAGCCCGAGGACACTGTGGTTCCATTCAGCGAGGTCTGCGTGGTGTAGTTCGAAACGTTACCCACGGTGGCGAGAGTGCCGCTGGTGCCGGCGCCGGTGAGGCCGCCGCTATACGTAGCGAAGGCGTATTCGCCGGCGGTGTACGTGAAATTGAAGTTGGGATACCTCATCTGCCGGATCTCAAAGCCGGCCTTGTAGGTATGCGCGCCGCGCACGTACGTTGTCGAAGTCACGAACGAGGGACGACGCTCCCAGAAATGCTGGTCATATTGGGGTCCCAGATTGCCCATACCGCCCTCTGCGACATTGGTTGAGGCGCCCGTGGCAATCAGCGGGAGACCGCGGCCAGGAGAGATTGCGCCCGGTACGCCGACTGTCGACTGAGCGTTCAGGAAATCTTCTGGCCCTAACAGAAAGTCGGAGTCGTTCCAGCCAAGCGTGTAGTGAATCAGCAAAGTCGGCGTCACAGTGTGGTCCAGGTTAAGCCGGTACGTCCGGGCGGCATTTCCGGAATATCCGGAAACAGTGACGTCATTCGGCAGACTGTCGGCTCCGGTACCGGTCCGGGGCGTAGAGGTGGAGGTCTTTTGAAAGTAAAATGCCGCGTGCAACTTCGAGCCCAGATTTTGATCGACCTTGATGGATGGGACATAGGATCTGCGGCTGCCGTTGTACGGCGCCAGATAGTTGGATCCCGCCTGATTGGCAGTCGGGCCCAGCGGCAGCGGAACCATGGCCAGGATTTTAACCGCAGCCGGATCGAACCTGCTGGGGGGAATCATGTTGCCGGGGAAAGGATTACGAACCAGGGCCCCGTTAGGGGCGGTGAACTGGGTGTTGGGGTCGAAGATGGTACCGCTTGGAATGGTGCGGCCGAGCGGGTCGACGTAGGGACCGGACGCGGTTGACACCAGGCGATTTTCGGTGTTAATGAGGCTGGAAAAATCACCGTTGCGGTAAGCCTGTATGGGTACCGTGGAGTACGTGGTGGTATTGAGCAGATTCTGTAAGAATTCTTCGAAGCTGAAGAAGAAGAACGTCCGGTTCCTGCCGTTGTAAAGTTTGGGGATCCAGACGGGACCGCCCACCGTGAAGCCGTAGTCGTTCTGGTGAATCGCGTTTTTCACTCCCAGGTAGGAGGGAGTAGCGTTCAGCGCGGTATTCACCAGGTAGTCATAGACAGTGCCGTGGAGATCGTTCGTGCCGCTCTTGGTGATTACGTTCACCACGGCTCCCAGGCCGGCCCCGAACTCCGGGGCGAAACTGCTGGTCAGGATATTGACTTCCTGAACTGCCTCGGTCGAGGACTGCGTCTCCATGGTGGCTCCCCCGAGGCGCGAGCTGGTGGGGTTCATGGTGGCGCCATCCAGTCGAGTCGTGAGTGAGTTATTCGGCGTGCCGTTGATGACGGTGACGGTGATGGCGTTGCCGCTCCCGCCTCCGGGGCAGGTCGCGCTATCGCAATACTGCACTCCAGGCAGCAGGCGCGAAGCGGCAAAATAGTCACGGACACCGTCATTGGTGGCGGCCACCGTGAGAAGCGGCAGGTCGTCCAGTTGCTTGATGGTGAAGTTGCCCGCCACTTCGGCGCTTTCGGTTTGCAGCAGGGTAGCCTCGGCGCTTACGGTCACAGAATCGGTGGTCTGGCCCACTTGAAGCGCGATGTCTTCGCCCAGGGTCTGTCCCGCGGCCAAATGGAGGTTGGTGTGGGTGTATTTCTTAAAACCCGCCACGGTGACGGAGAGTTCGTAGTCGCCCACCGGTAGCTGCGAGACGGTGTAGTTTCCGGTGCTGGAGCTGGCCCCCTGAAAGGTCGTTCCCGTGTCCGAGCTCCGGACCACGACGGGAGCATTCGGGACCGGAGCTCCGCTTTGGTCGGTGATGGTTCCAGTAACTGTGGCCAGGCCGGTTTGGCCAAAGCCGACAGATGCGCACAATAAAAGTAAAGACAGCAGCGAGACTTGCCTCATTTAAGTTCCTTTTTCACTAAGTTGACCTCTGAACCAAAGCTGAACGATGACCCGGTATGAACGGATAACCAAACTCCCGGACCTGCCCGCGACGACTCCCGAAGCCGTTCTTGACGCCTGGTCGTGGATTCTATCACATTTTCCTTAGGAGACCCAAGCGCTTGCCAGCGGGTGTCGCGGCCAAAAATAGAAAGTTCCGCTTTGAGCCAGGCAGAAAGTTCCTCTTGACAGCCGCAGGATTGACGGATGGAACGAATCGCTATGAGCCAGGGGGAACGAGATGAACTGCACTGGCTGAAGCGGGTTGAGGCGACGCTCGGTGGGTGCGCTGGCTGGTCAAGCGGATGAAGAGGCAGGGCGACGCGGTGGTGGTCATGGGTTGCGTGGACGGACCGCCAGTCGCAAGCTCTCTGACAAGACGCATAGGCAAGCGCTGACGATCCTGAAGAAGCCGCAGTGGCACGATTTCGGACCGACTTTCGCCGCCGAATAGTTGGCCAAACGGTATCAGATCCATGTCGGGAAAGAGACCTTGCGTGGATGGATGGTCCAGGCGGGACTGTGGAAAAGCAAGGTGCAAACGATTGTTAGACCAACGGTACCTGATCGCACCTCCCCGGTTCTTTCGCGGCAGAGTACTTGCAGTGCCCCCCGTTTGGAGGCAGATTGCAGATGAAATATGTACGATACTTCTTACCCGGCTCTCTCGTACTGAGCGTAATCTCCGTCTATGCTCAAGCCCCGAATCCCGTGCAGACGGGCGTCAAAGTCAACCCTGACGCGGGAGTACCCATCTATCGCGTGGATGTCACTTCGCGCACAGTGTCAGCCGTCAACTATCACAATCGGGAAGGTTCCACCCACATCGATTTCCGCGGTACGGCGCTCATGCCCGCGGCGCGCGGCGAAGCGCGCGTCACCGCCAATACCGGCGCCACGCGCATCTCTCTGAATTTCGATCATTTGTCTAATCCCGCGCAGTTCGGCCCGGAGTATCTGACATTCGTTCTCTGGGCCATCACGCCCGAGGGCCGCGCCGAACGTCTCGGAGAGGTTACTTTGAAGGACGCCGACAAAACCACAGCCGGTCTCTATGCGACGACGGATCTTCAGTCGTTCGGCATGATCGTGACGGCTGAGCCATACTTCTCCGTCAGCCAGCCCTCAGATGTTGTCGTGATGGAGAACTTTCTTCGCCACGACACTGCAGGCACACTGGAGGTCATCGATGCGAAATATGAACTGCTGCGACGCGGCCAGTACACGATGAATATCTCGTCGGGCCAGCTGGCACCGATCGCCACCAATCTGCGCGTTCCGCTCCAGTTGCGCGAAGCGCATGAAGCCATCGCGATCGCCCGCGCGCAGGGCGCCGACCGGTATGCACCCGATGTAATGGCGAAAGCCGACCTCAACGTGCGCAACGCCGAAGGATTCGACGTGAGCCGTAATCAGAAGGAACTCGACACCGTGGCGCGTGAGGCCACCCAGGAGGCCGAGGATGCGCGCCGCATCAGCATCGTAAAGGAACGCGAGGAGGCGGACCAGGCCGCGCGCCAGCGTGAGCACGACGCACGGCAGCAGGCTGCGGAAGCTGCCGCGCAGGCCGCCCAGGCCGAATCCGAGCGCGCCGCCGCGGAGCGCGCCAGGCAGGAAGCCGAACGCGCCAAACACGAAGCTGAGATAGCCACCGCGAAGGCGGTCAGCGCCCAGCAGGATGCCGAACTGGCTCGTGAGGCCGCGGTCGCCGAGCAGAAACGTCTGGCAGACGAAGCTGCCGCCGCGCAGGCTGCCCGCAACGCTGCAGAGAAAGACACCCACGAACTGCGTGAACGCCTCCGCGCGCAGCTCGACGCCATCCTGCAGACCCGCGACACAGCCCGCGGCCTCATCGTCAGCCTCTCCGACGTGCTGTTTGACTTCGATCAGGCCACACTGAAGCCGGGCGCGCGCGAAAAACTCGCCAAGGTTTCCGGCATCCTGCTGACTTATCCCACTCTTCATCTGAATGTGGAAGGTCACACCGACAGCGTCGGCAGTGACGACTACAATCTGAAGCTGTCGCAGCGCCGCGCCGATGCGGTCCGCGATTACCTTACAGCGAACGGTATCGCGGCGGCCAACATCCAGTCAGTCGGCTTAGGTAAAGACGGCCCAGTGGCTTCGAATGACACGGCAGCCGGCCGGCAGCAGAACCGGCGCGTGGAAATGGTCGTTTCAGGCGACGTCATCGGGCAGCCGATCGAACCGGCCACCAGTTCAAGTCAGTAGGCACATCAGAAGTTGGAAAAAGGACGGAGGCCGGACACTCGGCCTCCGTTTTTGCGTTTTCCGCGGTGACAGCGATCCACGATTTTCATTTGTCCTGTTTTCACGGACTTGACTTCCGGTTGCCGCTGAACCCGGATTAGCGCCTGTACCTTGGGGTCGCTTCCCGGTTTCGGCATACGGAGAAGTAGAAAGCGAAAACCAGATGACAGATGGACCGATTATCATCATCGGTGGCCTTCTTCTTCTGTAAGTAACTGCAGTTCATGCGTGACAGAAGCGCATCAGCCGACACCAAACCGGATTTAATCCCGGTTAGTCGCCGCGAGCGACCCTGACTCTGGTAAAATGGGTGACAAGCCGTACGATTCAGCACGGCTGTCACCCTTCCAGAGCTTTCTGGTGCGGCTTTCAATTCGGGGCCTTATCGCGATCATCGGTCCGGCGTTGGTCGGGATTACGCTGTGTGGCTCTACATGGCGACCGCAAACCGATTCCCATCACTCCTCGGCGGCCGACGCTTTGTTGGGCGAGGGCATCCGTCTTTACAAAGAGGGCCAGTTCACTGCGGCCGGTCGCGCATTTCAGCAGGCTGCCGCCCGTGCCGAGCGCGAAGGTTCTCTCTACAGTGCCGCCATGAACTGGAGCAACGCCGGGGGGGCGGAGCTTGCCCATCTGAATTTCCGCGCCGCGCTTCCTTTTTTCCTCAAAGCCAGAACGATCGCTGAGTCGCCGCGCCTCGACGTGCCATATCTTGCGGCGACGAACAACCTCGCCAGCCTGTATCTCGAAATGGGCGATCCCGAATCCGCCGTGCGCGTTGCCAGAGAGGCTCTCGGCTCGACGAATCTGCACAAGGTCAGCCGCGAGGACCGGGCTGAAAACAATCTTGGCGCAGTGCCGAAGCTTCAATATCAACTGGCCACCGGTCTCGCCAGACTGCACCGCTTCGACGAGGCCGAACCGGTTTACCGCCTGGCCATCGACGGAATCACGGCGATCGGCGACCTCGAAGAAACTGCGCGCGTTCTCGGCAATTTCGGCAGCGACTGCCTCGAGGCCGGCCGGCTGGATGAAGCCGACGCCGCCCTCAGCGAAGCACTCCGGCTCATTCGCCTGCACGGTCTCAGGGACGCCTCCAATATCCTCCGTCCACTCGCCAGGCTCCGCGCCCGCCAGGGTGACACGCGTTCCGCCGCCGCCCTCTTCGACGCCGCCATCCGAACCCCCCGGGGGATCACGACCGAGTGGGACATCTACACCGATCGCGGTGAATTCCGTCTCGGCCGCAACGATCTGCGCGGCGCTCTGGCCGATTTTCGCGAAGCCCGCCGCATAGCCGCAGGGATGCGCGCCGATATCGTTCCCGCCGACCGCGACCGCGTCACCCTCGAAGGCAATCTCAGCCGCATCACCGCCGGCCTGGTCGATGCGGGAAACCGCCTCGCGCAGCAGACGTCTGACCCCGCGCTGCTGCGTGAAACGTTCGACGCCGCCGAACAGGACCGCAACTGGAGCCTGCGCGCGATGATTCCCGCCGCCAACGACTGGCGTTCGCATCTCCCCCCTGCCTATTGGGATCAGCTCGCCCGCTATCAGGCCATCGAGCGCTCGATGGTGAACGATTCCTCACCCGCGCTTCAAAGCCAGGCGGCTTCCATGCAGGCCGAACTGCAGCAGATCGAAGCGTCTGCGGCGGTCTCCCCGGCAAATGCGCTCACGATGCCTCCACTGCCAAACGAACCCGCGCTGACGCACGTACGGCGCGTGCTTGACGGCGACAGCGTGCTGTTGAGCTTCCACGTCGCGAGTTCCGCGGGATGGCTCTGGGCCGTCGATCATAGCGGCGTCCGCATCTACCCGATCCCGGACCGGGAAACCCTCCAGACCGCGATTGGCGATTTTGCGCGCGCCACACAGGACGGCAGCGCCAAAGCCTCCGGCATGGGCCGCGATCTTTATCAGATGCTCTTCGGTTCCGTCGCCCCCGAATACCTGTCCCACCACCGTTGGCTCCTCGAACTCGACGGACCCCTCTACGATCTTCCGTTTGCGGTGCTCACGGTGCATGGCGAGTTTCTGTTTCAGCGCGCCGCGCTCGAGACCGTTCCCGGGGCATTGATGCTGGCGTCGCATAAGCCTTTCGAAGACGGATCATTCCTCGGCGTCGGCGATGCCGTCTACAACACCGCCGATCCTCGTTACCACGGTGCGCGTGGGGAACATGCGGTGCTCCTGCCCCGCCTTGTCGGCACCTCGTCCGAGCTGCGGGCGTGTGCCCGCGAATGGCACGGCGCCGGAGTACGGCTTCTGACGGGTACGGACGCGGGAATCGGGAACGTCCGCGCCGCCCTCGCTGAACATCCGGCGGTGATCCATTTCGCGACCCACATCGTGAGCACGGGGCCGCGTTCATCCGGCATGATCGCGCTGAGTCTCGACCCGTCGGGCGCGATGCAGCTTATGGGGCCGGTCGAGGTAGCCGCCCGTCCCATCGCTCCCGGCCTCGTCGTCCTGAACGGATGCCATTCCGCGGAAGGCGAAACGCTGCCGGGCACCGGACTCATGGGCCTCACCCGCGCCTGGATCGCGGCCGGAGCCCGTTCCGTCGTCGCCACTCGCTGGGACATTCCGGACGAGGCCGGCGCCGCCATGATGATCGAATTCTACCGGGCGCTCCGCGCCCGGCCGGGCGCCGGCCCGGCATACGCATTACAGCAGGCCCAGTGGAAACTGCTGCGGGAGCAGCCTGCGGGAAACCCGAACCCTTCTGTCTGGGGCGCTTATTTCGTGCTGGGGAGAGAGTGATGTTGATGACCACTGAAAATGAAACTGAAACCGAAGAAGAAGCAGGGACCAACAGCGAAGAGTTGCAGCCGGAAGCGCAACGACCTTCCGACGGACTTCCTGTCCCCGACTGGACCGCCCTGGTAGACGGGGTCCGTCACGGAGACTCGGCGTCGATGGCCGAGTTGTATGGCATTTTCGCCAAGGGTATACGTTATTTCCTGCTGCGCAATCTCGGGCCCGAGGATCTGGACGACAAAGTTCACGACTGCTTCGTCATCGTCACGCAGGCCATCCAGAACGGCGATCTGCGCGAACCGGAACGTCTCATGGGCTACGTGCGTACGGTGGTGAAGCGCCAGATCGCAGCCTCGATCGACGTTGCTGTCCATCAGCGCCGCACGCGGGCGGATTTCGAGGATTCGCTCTTCACCCTTTCCGACTGGCGCGAAAACCCTGAGCGCAGCGTGATAGCCACGCAGCGCGCTGAGATCGCCCGCAAGGTCCTGAACGGGGTTTCCCGCCGAGATCGTGAAATCCTCAATCGTTTCTATGTTTTAGAGCAGTCGCAGGAACGCATCTGCGCCGAAATGGGGCTGAGCTACAACCAGTTCCGGCTGCTGAAGTCCCGCGCCAAGGCTCGTTTCGGCGAACTCGGGAAACGGGTCGCCGCCGGAGCCGGAATTAACTTGAGAAAAAATCATTAAGTAGTAGTGAGAAAATTCTGCGGTCTACGCACTTTTCCTATAATGGAACGAATCGTGGTGGAACGCGGAGAGGGTGCAAGGGTTGGCCTGAAAGCGCACGGCTCAGAGGAACAGCTCGAGCTGTACGCCCTCGGCAGGCTTCCCGAATCGGAAAATACCATCCTGGAACAACATCTCATCGTCTGCGCCGGCTGCCGGGAACGGCTTGACGGAATCGGCGATTTTGCTTTGGGCATGCGCACTGCCGGCACCCAGGTCATCCGTCCGGCCTGGTCGCAGCCCGGCCATCGTCTGACTGTATGGCTTCGGCGGCCAGCCGTGTCCATGGCGCTGGCATTCGCACTGCTGCTGCTCGCGCTCGGCATCTTCTCAACCCGGGGAACAAAGCCGGCCCCCCTCGCCACTCTGCAGCTGACTGCAATGCGCGGCGCGATGGCTGAGACCATTCCGGCGCGCTCTTACGATCTCCGTCTCACGGATGCGCCGCGCGACGGCGGACCGTTTCGCGTTGAAGTCCTGAACCGGGCGGGTGGAAGGATGTGGTCCGGCATTGCGGAAGGCGGTCCCGGAGGTGTCGCGGTTACGATGGCACAGCGCCTGACGCAGGGCGATTACTTTGTGCGTCTGATCGCGGCTGACGGGACAACTCTGCGCGAATACGGCTTCCGCGTCCGGTAGCCGTTCGGGTGTCTCAGCGTTTCAGATTCCAGCGCAGGACGCGCTCGCCGAACGATTCGCCCACGTACACGTTGCCCTTCGAATCCGTGGCGATGCTGTGCAGGTGGTAGAACTGGCCGGTACCGTGTCCGCCCGATCCGCCGAAGTAGCTAACCACCTCGAGCGTGTCGCGCTTCAGGATCTGCACCTTCTTATTGCTGCCGTCGGAAACATAGAGAAACTGCTGGGCTTTGTCGGCTGAGAAGGCGACGTCGAAAGCGGTGCCTTCCGGCGTCGAAGTTTTCCGTTCGATGAAGCCTTCTTTCACGAACTTGCCTTCGGGCGTAAACACCTGCACCCGGTTGTTCACGCGGTCGCCGACATAGACAAGGCCATCGTTCGAGATCCGAATGCCGTGCACGGTATTGAACTGTGTGGGTCCCGGCCCGTCGAACGTGCGCGTGCGCGGTACGGTGTCGTCGGGCTTATTGCCGTATGCGCCCCAATGGCGCTTATACGCGCCGGTGTCGGCATCGAAAACGATCACGCGGCGGTTCCCGTAGCCATCCGCGACGAACACTTCGTTCGTCTTCTGGTACACAAAAATGCCCGCTGGACGGTTGAGGTTCTCGATGTCGTTGCTGCCGCCGGTCTTGCCGTGATGCCCGATCTGCAGAAGGAACTTGCCTGCCTTCGTGAACTTGAGAATGTTCGTGTCCTTCTCGCTGTTGCCGCCCACCCACACGTTGTCTTTGTAGTCCACGAACATGCCGTGCTCATTGTCAGGCCATTCGTAGCCTGCGCCCGGTCCGCCCCATGCCTGAATCAAGTTGCCCGCCTGATCGAACTCGAGCACCGGCGGGGAAGGAATGCAGCAATCGGCCTGCGGCGGATTCAGCGCGGCGTACTTGTCGTTGTTGTCGAGGGTGCGCGGCCGGCTGTTCACCCAGATATGATCGTGCGCGTCGACGAAAATACCGCCCACCTGACCGAGCATCCAGTTGTTCGGCAGAGGCTTCGGCCAGAAAGGATCGGGCTCAAACTTGGGAACGTTCTGTGCCGCGGCGGTGAGAGCGAATAATCCGGCGGCGATGGAAATGCGGGAAAGCATGCGCGGCCTCCTCCGAATTACTTTACTGCTTCGGAGAGACTGCGCAGGGGCTGGTCGGGCAACAGCCTCCGATTTGCTTACCGAACCGCTCAGTATTCAGCCGGGGTACATCAGCGAGCTGCGCGTCATTCGTCCCCACGGCTGCCTCCTGCGCGTAGGAGTGAAAGCAGCCTGTGAAACTCGTCAACCTCATGATGACCCCAAAGAAGTAGCGGGTATCCCAGTCGCTCTCTGTACTTGCACAGCAGATCCAGGGCTCGCGTTATCAAGGCGGAGATTTCGTCACGTTCGAGGTTTGGCAAAGAATCAAACGATCCCTTGGTGACGTGTCGCGTGCCTCGATGCGAGAGATACTCGTTTCGTATCAGCAACAGCTTAGCCACGATTGGGTCTTGGTCCGATACGCCAACGATTTCGGAATCGAGTTCCGTCATGTTCAAGCCTGCTATAGATGCCGGAAATATGGTTCCTAAGCCGGAGGAGTTCTCTTTTATCGTCTGCAGCAGGTTACCGAGGCTAGTCGCAGTCGCGTGTGGATCATACAAACGCGCAAGTCGAAGAGCCAGGGAATCCTGGTGCGCACGGCGAGTCAATTCCCAAAAGGCCGGTGTTTGATTTAGCTCAATCGAGTGCTCGTCAAACGCCTTCTCGATTGCGCCCCAGAAATCCCAATTATCACGGGCCCGATAGGCCTCGTGGGTCATGTGTTCGATCAACCAATCGAATTCGTCGCGGGATTTAATTCGAACAGCTCTAAACCGTCCGACCATTGTGACCTCAGCATCGCTTCACTGAATAAATCCCGCTCATACGGCGCACATCGCGGGGACACGGTCCAGTCCGGTTACATCCCGGGTGGATGCAACAGCGGGATCATCTCACGGCTTCCCCGCTGGAACTGATCGCGGACGATTCGGCCGCGGGGCACCCCGGCTTTACGGGAGGCGGAGTCCAGCCACTCGGCCAGATCGTCGGGCAGACGCACGATGATTGTATTAATCATTCGTGACCCCTACGACTTCTGTCCATACTCCTCAAAGAAATGCGCCACCGTCCGAATGCCGTCGAAGTAATTCCGGATGCAGTATTTCTCATTCGGCGAGTGCAGACCGTCGTCGGGAAGCCCGAAGCCCATCAGGATGGTCGGAATGCCGAGGTGCGTCGCGAAGTCGCCGACGATCGGAATCGATCCGCCCGACCGCGTAAACACCGTCGGCTTGCCGAAGATATCGCTGAATGCCTGCGCCGCCACGTGGATCGCCGGGTGATTCGGATTCACCATCAGCCCCGGGCCTGAGCTGAGCACGCGCACATCGCACTGAATGCCGCGCGGGGTGTTCTGACTGACCCATTGCTGCACCGCGCGCAGCACCTTCTGCGGATCCTGCTTCGGCACGAGCCGGATACTCACCTTCGCCACGGCTTTCGCGGGAATCACCGTCTTCGCGCCCGCGCCCGTGAAGCCGCCCGCGATGCCGTGCACTTCAAACGTCGGCCGCGCCCACGTGCGCTCGAACACCGAGTAGCCGGGCTCGCCGGTGAGCGCTGTCGACCCGACTTCGGTCTTCAGATATTCCTTCTCGTCGAATGGCAGATGCTCCCAGCTCTGCTTCTCTTCCGGTGACGGGGGCTCGACGTCGTCGTAGATGCCGGGGATCTGAATGTGGCCGTCGGCGTCCTTGGCTTTCGCCAGCAGTTCGATCAGGCCGAAGACCGCATTGGGCGCCGCGCCGCCGTAGAGACCCGAGTGCAGATCGCGCATCGGCCCGCGGGCCTCGATCTCCATGATAGACCAGGCCGCGCAGCCCGATGTTCAGCGTAGGCAGGCCGGCTTCGTACATCTCGGTGTCGGAGACGAGCGCTACATCGGCCTTCAGTTTCGCCGGATTCTTCGCCACGTACTCCGCAACCGACATCGCCGCCCACTTCCTCTTCGCCTTCGATCAGGAACTTCACGTTGACCGGAGATGTGCCCGTAGATCGCCTTGATCGCCTCGATGGCTTTGATGTGGGAGAACATCTGGCCTTTGTCGTCGGCCGAGCCGCGCGCGTAGAGATTGCCGTTGCGCTCGGTGGGTTCGAAGGGCGGCGTCTCCCAGAGGTCGAGCGGATCGGGCGGCTGCACGTCGAAGTGGCCGTAGCAGAGCACCGTCGGCTTGCCCGGCGCATGCAGCCAGTCGGCGTAGACCAGCGGATGGCGTTCGGTCTCGATCAGCTCGACGTGTTCCATGCCGGCGGCCATGAGATGGTCGACCACGAAATCGGCGGCGCGATGCGTGGCTTCCTTGTTCTCGGGAAGGGTGGAGATGCTGGGGATGCGCAGGAAGTCCTTCAGCTCTTCGAGGAAGCGGGACTCGTTCTCTTTGACGTAGCGATCGATGGCGGCAGACACAGTGTCAGTTTAAACGAGATTCCCGCTGGCATCGAAGCTCAGCGCAGAAGCCGGCCCCGTCACTTCGAGCATCGGATTCTTCGCGATCTCGTCCCGCAGATTCTCCGTCAGCGCGAGCGTCCCCAGTTCCAGCGTGTTGCGAATCCGGCCCATCGTGATGTCCGCCGGATCGAACTTGCCGACTGTCGCGCAAAGCAGATCGATGCACTCCCGATCCGACGCGAAATGCAGCGGCGTCCGCACCGCCGCCAGCGAGCCGGATGTCCGCGCATTGATTCGCCCCGCATTCACATCGATCCGCTCCAGCACGCGATCGTGAATCACATCGGCCAGCCCGATTCCCACGCCGTTTCCGTAGCTGAGCTCGGACAGGCCGCGAATGAAGATTCTTTCGACGCGCGTTGTGTTCGGATACGGATTGTATTGGCCGTGCACGCCGCGGTTCACCACCTTCAGATCCATCCCCGTCCCCGCGATGTTCTTCCCGATTTCATCCACGATCAGCACATCCAGCGCGGGCACGGGAATCTTTCCCATCCACGATTTGACGATTCCGAGCAGTTCAATCTCGCGTTCGATCAGATCGCGCGCGGCCAGCGCCGTCACCTGCGCGGTGTCGTGATACGCGTCTTCGAGAATCGCGAGGCCGCCCAGAATCTTGCCGGTTGTTATGAGGTGGCCCGCGACCGACCGGATCACCGGGTCCATCCCCAGCCTGCGCGCATGCCCGTGACACGATTCCGCGCCTGCGATCTTCCCGAGGCCCAGCGCGAGCATCTTGCTGACGCCGCTTTCGATGGCGCCTTCGAAACTCGTGTGCCATTTGACCCGGTTGATCACAAAGATGCCGTCGCTCGCCCACGCGTCCTTCCCCGCAAACACCTCAATGCCGGAATCCGTGCGCCCGAGCGAAACCACCTCGAAGCTCGACACCACGGCGCATCCCATCGCCGCTTCGGAAATACCGTAGTGGGCGAGAACACTGGCCTGTCCGGCAGCGGTGGCCGCGCCGTGGCTCCCCATTGCCGGAAACAAAAACGGACGGAACCCCGCGCGCACAAAGAAGTCGACAGTCGCGCGCGTGATCTCCCCGATATTGGCAATCCCGCGGCTCCCCACGCCGATGGCAATCCGCGCCCCTGCGCCGAGGGCCGCCGTCAGATCGGCAGACTGCAGTTCACGCGCCACCGCCGCCGGAATATCGGTGAGCTTTCGATGCGGGAAATGCTGGCGAACTGGCACGAACACGCTCTGCCCATCATAGAAGGATGATCGCCACTGACGTCAAAACCGTGCCGTCGCTCCTCAATGGCAAATGGGTGGAAACGACTGGGCCGTCGCACCCGGTTTTCAACCCCGCGACTGGCGAAGAGATCGCCCGCCTGCCTTACGCGACCGTCGCCGAAGTCGACCGCGCCGTCCAGTCCGCCCACGCCGCATTCCGCCAGTGGCGCGAAACACCGGTCGTGGATCGCGTGCAGCCTCTCTATCGCTTCAAGGCGCTTCTGGATAAACACGCTAACGAAGTCGCCGCCATTCTGACTGCGGAAAACGGCAAGACGGCCGACGACGCCCGCGCTGAAGTCCGCCGGGCGATTCAAATGGTCGAAGTCGCCTGCGGAATTCCGAGTCTGATGATGGGCGATTCTCTCAACGATGTCTCCCGCGGCATCGACTCGCGCACCGTGCGCGAACCCCTGGGCGTCTGCGCGGGAATCACGCCGTTCAACTTCCCTGCCATGGTGCCGATGTGGATGTATCCGTTCGCTATCGCCTGCGCAACACTTTCATCCTCAAGCCCTCGGAAAAAGTGCCTCTCACGCCCACGCGCTGCGCCGAATTGCTCGTCGAAGCAGGCATTCCGGAAGGCGTCTTCCAGGTTCTCCACGGGGGCAAAGAAGTCGTCGACGCGCTGCTGCACCATCCGCTCGTGAAAGCCGTTTCGTTCGTCGGATCCACGCCGATCGCGAAATACATCTACACCACCTCTGCCGCGCGGGGCAAGCGCGTGCAGGCGCTGGGCGGCGCGAAGAATCATCTCGTCGTGATGCCCGATGCCGATATGCCGAAGACCGTCGAAGCCATCATCAGCTCCGCTTTTGGCGCGGCCGGCGAACGTTGTCTGGCGGGCAGTGTGCTGGTTCCAGTGGGTGATGCCGCCGAGCCTCTGCTGAGTCTCCTGACCGAACGCACCAACGAAATCCTGGTCGGCGATGGATCGAAGGA
Source organism: Terriglobia bacterium (assembly GCA_963709215.1). Lineage (GTDB taxonomy): Bacteria > Acidobacteriota > Terriglobia > Bryobacterales > Bryobacteraceae > BOG-234. The sequence goes on from CAVPVO010000003.1 coordinate 1,316,970, forward strand.
CGGTGTCGGCATGGGCCCCGTTGTCACTGCCGATCACCGCCGGAAAATCCTCGGCTATATCGACAAAGGCGTCGCCGAAGGCGCGAAGCTTCGCTGCGACGGCCGCGCGCGCGCCAAAGAAGGCGACGGCTATTTCGTAGGACCCACCATCTTCGAGGACGTTCGCCCCGACATGACGATCGCGCGCGAAGAAATCTTCGGCCCCGTGCTCTCGGTAATCCGCGCGAAAACCCTCGACGAGGCCATCGAACTCGTCAACAGCTCCGAGTTCGGCAACACGACATCGATCTTCACCCAGAACGGTAAGAGCGCGCGTGAATATCAAAGCCGCGTTGAAGTGGGGATGGTCGGCGTCAACATCGGAGTCGCCGCGCCGATGGCCTTCTTTCCGTTCGCCGGCTGGAAGCAGTCCTTCTTTGGTGACCTGCACGCGCACGGCAAGGACGCAGTCTACTTCTACACCGAGCAAAAGGTCCTGATGACGCGGTGGTTTTAGAGCGTCTCTTCAAACAGCCGCGCCAGTTCTTCCGGCCCCGCCGCGCGCGGCGACAGCTTTGTCACGCGATGCTGCGGCAGCGTCCCTTCTACCAGCGCCGGTATATCGGATGCCTCGTATCCCATCTGCCGCAGCCCGTTCGGAATCTTCAGATCGTGCATCACTCCCGCAATAGCAGTCCGCCAGAATCTTCCCCGCGTCTTCCTTCTTCGCGCCGCTCGTCTTGGCGCCGAGCACCTCCGCCGCTTCCAGATGCCGCTCGGGATTGGCCTGCGCCGTGAATCGGAACACCGCGGGTGCATTCACAATCACCGAAATGCCGTGCGGGATCAGCGCATGATCCACCGCATCATAACCCGTTGCGCGAAAGCTCCGCACCAGACCCGCGATCGGATACGACATCCCGTGCGCCAGGTGCACGCCGGCATTCCCGAACCCGATTCCCGCATACGACGCCGCCAGCATCATCGACGCCCGCGCTTCGTCATCCGAAGGATCGGCGAATGCCCGTCTGATGATACTTCGCGGTCAGCCGCAGCGCCTCCATGCTCCACAGATCGCTGATCGGATTCGAACCCTGATACGCGGGCCGCAGATATCGGACGCTCCGGCCGCGGCCTTTCGCGGAACGGCAGCGCCGTCCACGATTCCACCGCGTGGCACAGCACGTCGAGCCCTGACGATGCGGCAACCGCAGGCGGCAGTGTCCGCGTGTTCTCCGGATCCACGATGCCGAGCGTCGGCTTCAGCCGGCGATGCGCGATTCCCGTCTTCGCCCGCAGTGGTTTGTAATCGAAAATCGAAACGCCGGTGGTCTCGCTTCCCGTTCCCGCGGTCGTCGGAATCGCGATCAGCGGTTTCACCGGCCCTGGCACCGGTTTGCCTTTCCCGATCGGCGGATTCACGTAATCGAGAAAATCGGCGGGCCAGCAGCTGTAAAGATTCGCCGCCTTGGCGGTATCGATCGTCGACCCGCCTCCGACCGCGATGAATGCATCGTAATCGCCCGCCGACGCAAACCGAATCGCCTCCGCGAGCGACTCATCGCTCGGTTCGACGCGTACCCGATCAAAAAGGGTGTACCGCACTTTGTTGTCTTCGAGCGACTCGAAGCGTCGTCAGCACTGGCGGCTGGTCCCGCAGGTTCGGATCGGTGAACACCAGGACGTGACGTACGCCCAGATCGACCATGTCGGCGCCCACTTCACGTGTTGCGCCGAAGCCAAAACGGATGGCGGACGCGGCCATTTCGAAAGCGATATTCATTGAGCATCTCAGTTGATATACTCTCATCGCTATGAAGAAAACAGTCGGCCTGCTCCTGTTGGCCGCCCTTTCGCTGGTGGCCGCTAACTTCTGGCAAAAGCCTTACATGGAATGGAGCGACAAGGACATCACGAAGATGATGAGCGATTCGCCCTGGGTGAAGAGCGCCAGCGTCACGCTGAACTTCCCGGGTTCGAATGTGGCTCCGCCTCCCATGGGCGGCGGCGGTGGACGCGGCGGCCCTCAGGGTGATGGATTTGGCGGCGGCGTTCCTTCATTCGAGATTATGGCTCACTTCGAATCGGCTTTGCCTATGCGGCAGGCTCTGGTCCGCCGCAAATTCGGCGCGGAGGCAGACAAATCCGCGGACGCACAAAAGGTCTTGAGCGAAGAGCCGAAATCTTACGAGATCGTCCTGTCGGGCCCATTGGGCGGATTCGTGATGGGACCCCCTGACGCGGTCTCGCAGCGTCTCACGGAAGCCTCTTCTCTGTCGTCGGCCAAATCGGGAGCCATCAAGCCGTCTCTGATACAGGTCGGCAAACCAGGACGCACGATGGACGTGCTTTTCGTCTTCCCGCGCGACAAGGTGTTTACTGTGGACGACCAGGAAGTCGATTTCACCACCAAATTAGGCACATCAAACGTCAAGTACAAGTTCAAACTCAAGGACATGGTCGTTAACGGCAAGCTCGAAATGTAGCTGCCCCCGCCGTCCGTTACATAATCGGACTTGCCCCGGCTTCTGAACTGGATCCTCGCGCTCGCCTCTGCGGCGCTGCTGGTGTTTCTTTTCCCGCGCTTTAGTTTCGTCTGGCTGGCGCCCGTTGCACTGACGCCGCTCCTGATTGCCTGCGCGCGCGAACCGCGCTGGCAATGGCGATTCGCTAACTGGCTACCTCTGCGGCGTCGTCTACTGGTTCGGCATCTGCAACTGGATTCAGTGGACGCTCGCGCATCACGCGGGAATCAGCGGCGCCATGGCGTGGTTCCTCTTTGCCCTGTTCTGCCTGGCGAAAGCCATCCAGATGGGCGTCTTCGCCGCGCTCGCCGGCTTGCTGATGCGCTCGCCGCTTGCGCTCCCCGCCATCGCCGCTCTCTGGGTCGCAATCGAGTGGACGCACTCGTATACAGGCTTTGAGTGGCTTAATCTCGGCAACGCCGGCAGCAACATGTCGATTCCCCTGCGCCTCGCTCCGGTCACTGGTGTCTGGGGACTTTCCTTTGTCTTCGCGCTGATGTCGGCGGGAGTCGCGTGGATCATCCTCCGGAAATCGCGATCCGCAGATCCTGTGGCTCCTGCTCCTGCCCGCGCTTGTGCTTCTGCCGGATATTCCGCCCGCTGAGCGCGGCAACACGGCAGCAATTCTCGTCCAGCCGAACATCGACGATGAAACGCAGTGGACGCCAGCCCTGGTTGATCAGACCGAACGCCAGCTCATGCTGCTGTCTATGAGTCCCGCGCTGTCCCGCATGGCGGATCTCATCGTCTGGCCCGAGATGCCCGCGCCGTTTGAAGACACCGACCCGGCGTTCGTCGGTCGTGTCGCCAGAGTCGCGGAAACTTCAAACACCGCTGTGCTGACCGGCGTGATCGCCCGCGCTGTGGATGGCGCACCGCTCAATTCCGCGCTGCTTATGGGGCCGACTGGCACTGCCGTCAGCCGTTACGACAAAGTGAACCTCGTTCCCTTCGGCGAGTTCGTGCCGTGGCCGTTTGGTGCGCTCACCCGCAAAGTCTCGGCAGAGGCCAGTGACTTCGAAGCGGGCACGAAGGTCGTCGTGTCCACAGTCAACGGTCATCGCATCGGCGCCTTCATCTGCTATGAGTCGGTCTTCCCGAGCTACATGCGCCGCTTCGCCGCATCCGGCGCCGAGGCTCTGTTCAACATTTCAAACGACAGCTGGTTCGGCAAAAGTCAGGCGCGCTATCAGCACCTGCTGATTGTCCGCATGCGCGCCGCCGAAAACGCCCGCTGGATTCTGCGCGCCACCGACAACGGTATCACGGCCGCCATCGATCCCGCCGGACGCATCGTTCGCAGTACGGAAGAATATACGGAACTCGCCGCCCGGCTGCAGTACCGATATCGACAGGACCAGACTTTCTACACGCGCTACGGCGACTGGTTCGTCGCCTTTTGTGCGCTCCTCGCCGCCGGTGCGCTTACGAGTGCCGTATTACCAGCACGTCGCCGTCCTTGACGATGTATTCTTTTCCTTCGAGTCGCAGCAGGCCCTTCTCGCGCACGCCCGGGATAGCCGCCCAGATCGACGAGGTTCTTCCAGTTCACCACTTCGGCGCGGATGAACTTCTTCTCGAAATCCGAATGGATCGCGCCCGCGGCCTTCACCGCCGTGCTGTGAATCGGAATCGTCCAGGCGCGCACTTCGGTATCGCCCGCCGTCAGAAAACTCATCAGTGCCGAGCAGCCGGTAAGTGGCTTCGATGATGCGCTGCAGACCGCGATTCCTTCAGCCCGTAGCTGGTCAGATACTCGCGCGCATCGGCGGCAGGGAGTTCCGCCAGTTCCGCTTCGATCTTGCCGCAGACCGCCGTCACTGCGGTGTTGGCTTTGCCGGCCAGCGGCCCGGTGCGATACTGTTCTTCCACTTCATGCAGGCGCGCGGCGTCTTCTTCGCCCAGATTCAGCACCAGCAGCATCGGCTTCTGCGACAGAAACTGGAAGCCGCGAATGCGCTTCTCGTCCTCGTCCGTCGAATTCCAGATTGCGCAGCGGCGTGTTCGCTTCGAGCGCTTCTTTGCAGCGCACCAGCAGTTCGTACTCTTTATCGAGATCCGGATTCCGGATCTTTCTTGCGGTCCTTGTCCACGCGCTCGAGCCGCTTCTCCACCACCACCAGATCGCTGAGAATCAGCTCCGTTTCGACGTCGTCGAAATCGCGCGCCGGGTCGACCGAGCCGTGTTCGTGCGGCACGGTCTCGTCCTGAAAGACGCGCAGCACGTGCGCGAAGGCATCCACCACGCGCAGGCTGGCCAGATAGGCGGGATCGCGCAGGTTCTCTTTCGAGATGGCCGGCGCATCGATATATTCGACCGTCGCGTAGGTGATCTTCGGCGGCTGATAAAGCTCCGCCAGCGCATCCACGCGCGGATCGGGCACTTTGGCGATGCCCGTCCGCACGGCTGTGGAACCCATGCGGCTTTCCTGCGTGACGCCGGTCAGGATCGTGAACAGGGATGTCTTGCCTACCATGGGCAGGCCGATGATTGCAGTTTTCATTCAGTGGTTATTTCAGAGGGGAACTTCGATCTGCGCGAGAATCTCTTCGATGATGCGCTCGCCGGCTGCCGCGCCGTTCGCATCCGCGCCGCATCGCCAGGGACGACCGCGACGCCGGCACAACGCGATGCCCCAGAACTTTCGGCGCCAGCATCTTCACGTCGTCGGGCAGCGCGTAGGCGCGGCCTTCCATCACGCGCATTGGCCTGCACCGCACGATAAAGCGCCTGCGACCCGCGCGGACTCACGCCCGAGCGCCAGCCCTTCATGCGTCCGCGTGCGCTCCACGATGCGCCAGCATGTAATCGACGATCGCCTCATCCACCGCGCACCTGCTTCACCGCGCTCTGCAGTTCCGCGCAGATCTTCGCGGCTCAGCACGCAGGGAGTCGTCTCGCCGTGATGCGCTTCCGGCTGGCGGATGATTTCGCGCTCGCTCGCTGCATCCGGATAGCCGATCCGCAGCCGCATCAGAAACCGGTCGAGCTGCGATTCCGGCAGCGGATAAGTGCCGTGATGGTCCGCCGGATTCTGCGTCGCGATCACCATGAAGGGATCGGGCAGCGGCAGCGTGCGGCCTTCCACCGAAACCTGCTGCTCATTCATGGCTTCGAGCAGCGCCGACTGCGTTTTCGGCGTGGTGCGGTTGATTTCATCGGCCAGCAGGAAAGTTGGTGAAAACCGGGCCCGGCTTGAATTCGAATTCTTCCGTGCGCGCGTTGTATACGGTGACGCCCAGCACGTCGGAAGGCAGCATGTCGCTGGTGAACTGCAGGCGGTGGAAACGACCCGTCGACGGCGCGCGCCAGCGATTGCGCCAGCGTGGTCTTGCCCACGCCGGGCACGTCTTCGATCAGCAGATGCCCGCGCGCGAGCAGGCACACCAGCGCCATGCGCACGGCTTCCGCCTTGCCGCGAATGCTGAGTTTCGATGGCGGCTTCCAGCTGCCGGAGTTTGCCCGGCGCGATGCGCGTCACGAGCGTGGCCGGGAAACGTGGACATGAAATTTCCAGAATAGCACTGTTCGATGCCCGAGCCTGGTCTGGTGGGCTCAGACGTCCAGGCCAACGGCCCGCATCAGATCCAGCGCGTTGCTGCGCGCTACCACTCCCGGCCGCATCCGGTAATCGAACACCAGCCGGCCGTCTTCGAGGCGGTCTTCGAAGTGCACATTTGCGGCGGCCGGCGCCAGCTCATCGGCAATCCGCGCGAGCGACAGGTCGTGCGTGGTGAGCGAGGCCGATCGCGCCGCGCTCAAGCAGCGCCCGCACCAGGCCTTCGCGCCCCAATTGCGCGGTCGTGCGAGTTGGTGCCACCCAGCAGTTCATCGAGCAGGAACAGCGCCGGTGGCGGCAGTTCAAGCAATCTGCTTCAGCCGCAGAATTTCCGCCATGAATCGCGAGTGGCCTTCTTCGAGCGAATCGACGGTGCGGATCGACGCGCCGAGGGAAACGCGCGAGAGCGTCAGCCGCGTCGCGCGCACGGGCGCGCCCGCCAGCGCCAGCACTGCGTTGACGCCGATCGTCCGCAGCAGCGTGCTCTTGCCGGACATGTTCGATCCGCTCACCACCAGCAGGCGCAGCGGCGCCCCGATGCCGGATACTGTTGCGCACGCAGCGTGTCCGCGGGCAGCAGCGGATGCGCCATATCTTCGCCATCGAAGAGCAGGTTCTCCGCCGATGCAGAATTCCGGGAACGGATCACCCGGATGTTCCCACGCATAATTCGCCAGCGACGACAGCGCTTCGATCTCGCTCACTGCATCGAGCCATCGCGCAACATGCGGCCCGTTTTCCGCGCGCCACGCTTCGATCGCCATGGCGGTCTGCGTGGTCCACAGCAGCAGCGGCCCGAATGCACGCACGAAAACGTTGTCGCGTGAATCGAGCAGTTCAATCAGCCTCCGCAGGCCGGCGATGCGGTGCGACGCCGGATTTCCATCCACATCGATCGCCTTCCGCAGTTCCGCCAGCCGGGGGGAGTGAAACTGCTGCTTCTCGAGCGCGGCAAGCAGCTGTGATAGCAGATCGAGGTCGTGCGCCGGTTCTTCAACCGCTTCGACGATTCCCAGCACCCGGTTCCGCACCGCCAGCCCGAGCACTCCTTCCGCCGCGCCGGCCAGAACGAGTCCGAGCCGCGCGTCCGGATTCACAAAACCCTCCGATACCCACCACCCACACATCGCCGCGGCCGACAAAGCGAGTACCAGCGCCAGCGCCCGCGCCGACGCCGCGAACGGCCGCGCTGCCGTCAACGACCACGCGACGAGATGATCCGGATTCACCCCCGTCCGATAGTCGTCCCCGAGCACCGCGATCTGTTCCCGCAGATCAAACAGCGGTCGCAGTTCGCCGACAGCCTCGTGCCTTCGCGCGATCTCATCTTTCGTAACTGCAGCCGATGTCGCCGACTGGAGCCACTTCGCCAGCCTGGCTTCGCCGCCCCGCGTCCTCGCCGTCGACAGCAGCTCAAACAGACTGCCGCGCCCGAACAGATCGAGATCGGAAGTGTAAGGATGGTGCGGATCGGCAAACCGCGCGCCGTCCTCCCCGCCGCCCTGCCAGCGGTTTTCGAGCCGAGCCGTAGCTCGCTCAAAGAACCGGATGGCACGCCGCGCGCACTCCGCCTCACGATCTGACTTCGCCTGGAGCGAGACCAGCACGACAAAGACCGCGACCGGCGCCCCCATCCACCAGATCGAAACGCCGTGGAAGATGTACCACACGATCGCAGCGGCTCCCAGAAACACCAACAGGCGCAGATACCCGATGCGCTCCGCGCGGGAGCGCGCCGCTTTCAGCCGCTCCGTGCGTTCCGCGAGACTTCGAGCGTAGATTTCGCGCGGCGCGGCGCTTATGTCCATCTACGCCAGCTTAACGAAGCGCATAGCTTGGCTTGTATTAAAATTGAGATTCGCCTTCATCGGGCGCGTAGCTCAGCTGGTTAGAGCGCCTGCTTCACACGCAGGAGGTCCGGGGTTCGAGTCCCTGCGCGCCCACCATTCCAACCTTTCAGAATCAGTGGTTTGCGGTTTCCGTTCATTCCCATTGCTGTCCTCTGAGCCCAAAAACGTATCAGAACCGTATCAAAACGCCTTCGATCCTGAATTCCCGTATCAAAACCCTTGCCTCACCGTTTCTCGTTGGCACTGCGATCCAGTTTGGTCAGGGCTTCCCGTTTCATCTGAAGCTTCATCTGCGAATACTTCTTGAATACCTTGGCATCGGTTTGCCGCAGCATCTGCGTCACCCACTCGTCCGCCACGCCGCCCGCGCTCAACCGCGTTGCATAGGTTGAGCGGAGGTCATACAGCCGGAAGTACGGAATGCCCGCCTTCCGCAGCGCAGTTTCCCACGGCTTCCTGAAGTTCGTCTGATACCCGGTTGGGTTCAGCGGACTGGGGAACAGCCAGGGCCGGGCCCGGCTTCTTCGATCTGGCTCCGAAATGCTTCAATGGCGATGTCAGTCAGTGGAACTTCGGCAACCCCGGTGGGAGTCTTCGAGTCCGAAATGAAAATCGTCTTGTTAGCCAGATCGACCTGATCCTTGCGCATCGGCGCAAGTTCCTTGTATACGCCCAATCCGGTCTCGGTAAGAAAAAGATTCACGTGATCTTGCTGCACGAAGTACCGATACAAGATACTGCGCGGGGAGCAGCGGAGCGTGCGCGCGACCTGATCGGCCAGATCTGTCAGGCGCGGGATGTGAATACCGTAGTCCGAGCGCTTCCGCAGGGCAAAGAACGATTCCACGGTATTGCTGGTGACTTTGAAGTTTCGCTCGCGGCGAACGTATTCCCTGGAAGGTCGCGCTTGCCGCCAGAATTTTTTTTAGCCGCCGATTCTGGTTTTCCCACCTCAATCCCGCCTACTTCAGTTGAGAGGGAATTCGGACATGCAACGAAACACAGCATCCCTGATGCGGAATGCCTGCTTGCCACTTGCAAACGGTCGCGGCGACGAATTGGCCTGGGGCCGCATGGCGCGGGGAAACTCGCCCGGACCGCTCGACCTGTTTTCAAAGTCCGGACTCCCTACAGACATCGACCAGTTGGTCACTGACGGCCTTGCGAGCCATTTCGCAGGCTCTCCTTGCCGTAAAGCAGATCCGGAAGAACTGGCACGGCGTTTTGCGCACTCGCAGATTCCGACCGATGGCATTTCCGCCGATTCCTACATCAGATATCTGTTCGAAGAGGTCGTGCCACATTCGGCGCGAATTCATGATCCGCGGTTCGTCGGTCACATGACATCGGCTCTGCCGGTTTTCCTCGGTCCACTGGGACGGCTGATGACCGCTCTCAACCAGAACGTCGTCAAGCTGGAAACGTCGGACGCCTTCGTTTATCAGGAGCGGCAGGCGATCGGGATGCTGCACCGGCTCGTTTTCGGGCGCGTACAGAGCTTCTACGACGCCCATGTCCAACTTGCCGAAAGTACGCTCGGAACGATTGCATCGGGTGGAACACTGGCAAATGTCTCGGCGCTCTGGTGTACCCGCAACCGCCGGCTCGGACCCAAACCGGGCTTCGCCGGTATTCATCAGGCGGGAATGAGCGACGCCTTGAGGGCATACGGCTTCCGGCGCGCCGTGGTTATTGGCTCTTCTTTGATGCACTACTCGTTAGAGAAAGCCGTTGACCTGCTCGGGATCGGGAGGCTGGGGCTGATCCGTGTGCCGGCCACCGAGCGAGGTTCTGTCGATCTTTCGCTCCTCGAGCAGACACTTCGCCGAAGCGCCGCTGACGGTGATCTTATCCTTGCCCTCGTTGGGGTTGCCGGCACAACTGAAACCGGCGCGGTCGATCCTCTGTCGGAAATGGCCAGGCTTGCCGCCGCCTATGGATGTCATTTCCACGTCGACGCCGCATGGGGCGGCCCTGTCCTTTTCTCCGGGAAACATCGGCATCGTCTCGAAGGTATCGACAGGGCAGATTCCGTCACGATCGACGGGCACAAACAGCTTTACCTTCCCATGGGGATCGGAATTTCGCTCTTCCGCGATCCGGAAGCGGCGAGATCGATCGAAACATCCGCGAATTACATCATCCGGACGGGTTCCGCGGATCCGGGGCGTCGAACGATTGAAGGTTCCCGGCCCGCCATGGCGGCGTATCTTCATGGGGCCCTTCATATACTCGGGCAGACCGGCTATCAGTATCTGATTGACGACGGAATTGAGAAGGCTGTCTTTCTGGCGCGATCGATTGAAGCACGATCCAGCTTTGAGCTTCTCGCGGAACCGCAGCTCAATATTGTTGTCTATCGTTACATTCCTTCGGCTCTACGCGAGCAGGTTTTGTCAGGCAATGTAACTCCGGCGGAAAACGCGGCGATTGACGATGTAAACCGGCGTCTTCAGGAAGTCCAGCGTAACCTCGGCACGAGCTTTGTTTCGCGGACCACACTGAGCAACACACGATATGGCGCGCTTTCCCCGGTCGTCAGCCTGCGGGCCGTGCTGGTCAATCCTTTGACCACTCGCGCCGACCTTATCGCGGTGCTCGATGAACAAGCTGCATTGGGAGACCAGGTCTCCGTGGAAATACGAAGGAGGGTACTGTGAGCAATCTGGTCGCAGAGAAGGCTTTCGAAAATTACCAGCCGGTCGCGGCCCGTGCCAGGCGTGGAGCCGCGAAGGCGACGTTGAGCAGTCCGCACTCCCCGCTGGAGCCTGGCGAGAAAGCCATGCGCGAGATGGTCGCAGCGTCGCTCGATCATATCCTCAATCACATCGGCGGCCTGCCTTCCAGCCGGGTTAATGAAACGTCCCGGGGACGCACTGTAGCGCGCGGGATGCATGAGGCGATTCCGGAAAGCGGCGCGCCTCTCGACTCGCTCCTGGACACGCTCTTCAGGGACGTGATTCCGACGAGCGTTAACACCGCGGGCCCAGGCTATGTGGGATACATTCCCGGCGGCGGCATTTTCTCGGCAGCTTTGGCTGACTTCATTGCCAAGTCGGTCAACCGGCACGTCGGTTACTACTACATGTCGCCTGCCATCGTGCAGCTCGAATGCAACGTAATTCGCTGGTTCTGCGACATCGTCGGTTATGGTGCCGGCGCGGGAGGCGTTCTTACTTCCGGCGGGTCTATGGCGACCCTGACCGCCGTTATCGCCGCCCGGACCACTCGGTTGCCGGAAGACTTTCGCAACGGCGTCATATATCTGACCTCGCAAACGCACTACTCGGTGGCGAAGGCGGCAATGCTGGCTGGGTTCCCCGAACGGTGTCTGCGCATGGTCCCGGTGGACGCGGACTGGCGAATGGACCCCGCGATCCTTCAATCCATGATCGAAGCTGACCGGGCGGCTGGCTTGTTGCCCTTCATGGTTGTGGGTACTGCCGGCACCACGAATACAGGCGCGGTGGATCCGCTGGGAGCCATCGCGTCCATTGCCGAACGCGAGAGCTTGTGGTTCCACGTTGATGCCGCGTACGGTGGCTTTTTCATGCTCACCAGGACAGGGCGCAACACTCTGGCGGGAATCGAACGTGCCGACTCCATCACGCTCGACCCCCACAAAGGCCTCTGCCTGCCCTACGGCACAGGTGCGCTCCTGACACGCAACCTCGATGCGCTGAAGCAGACCTACAGCGCGCGGGCCGAGTACCTTCCGGCGATGAACGATGTGGAAGGAGAGACCGATTTCTGCGGGCTGTCCCCGGAACTCTCGCGGGACTGGCGCGGCTTACGCGTATGGCTGCCGCTGAAGATGCATGGCGCCGCGCCGTTTCGCGAGAATCTCAACGAGAAGCTGGCGCTCGCTCGCAAGGCGGAACGAGCGCTGCGGGCCATGCCGGATATCGAGGTGGTCGCGGCGCCGCAACTCTCGGTGCTCGTGTTCCGTTTGACTCTGGCGGGCAGGACGCCGGAAGAACTCGACGCCATCAATCAACGCTTTCTGGAAGCAATTACGCGGCGGCAGCGCATCCTGCTCTCGTCGACGCGGCTCAACGGCCGGTTCTCACTCCGGTTTGCGCTGCTTTCATTTCGAACTCATGAGGATCGCGTGATGGAGGGACTCGAAGACATCCGTGAAGCGGCGCGCGAAGCACTCGCGAGTGAAGCGCCCCGGACAATTCACGGGCTGTTCGAGCAGCAGGCTTATTCCACGCCCGAACGTACTGCGCTCATATCCGGTGAACGGCGGGTCACGTTTGGCGCTCTCGATAAATCCGCCAGTCTCCTCGCAGCGAAGCTTCGGGAGCGTGGGTTGCGCGACGGCGGCCACGTCGGTATTTTCATGTCTCGTTCGGTCGACGCAATCACCTCGATTCTGGCCGTCTTAAAGGCCGGTGGCGTCTATGTTCCCATCAATCTGAGTGACCCGCCTGAGCGGCGCAGGTTCATTATCGAGGACGCCGGAATTGAACTGATGGTCTGTGCCGGGCGCGGAGCCGAATTGAATGGCGTGCTCGATCGGAATCGAATCATCGACGTTGAGGAGTTGTCGAACCCGCCATTTCCGGCGCCAGTAAAACGGTCGGGTCACGATGATCGCGAACGACCGATCTACCTGCTCTACACGTCAGGAAGCACGGGCCGTCCCAAGGGGGTAATCGGCCTGCAGAGCGCGACTCTGAACCGGCTGACGTGGATGTGGCGCGACTTCCCGTTTGCTGCCGATGATGTCTATCTGCACCGCACGACTCTGACCTTCGTCGATGCGGTATGGGAGATTTTCGGCCCGCTCCTGCAGGGTGTGCCGCTGGTGGTTCTGCCACCGGAAAGCACGGGCAACCCTGACGCTGTCGCCGCGGTCGTGAGCCGGCACCGGGTCACGCGCATGACGGCTGTGCCGTCGATTCTTGACGCGCTCGTGAAGCGCGCGAGAAAACACGGCACCATTGTCCTCCGTCCGGCTGTGGATTTCCAGCGGCGAAACTCTGCAGGCGCCTCTGCTCGCACGCGTTCGTGCGGCGGCGCCGGGCGCGACGGTGTTGAATCTGTACGGAAGCACCGAAGTTGCCGGCGATGTCACGTGCGCCGTCTTCCCGCCCGGACAACCTGCGCCAATTTCGGTTCCCATCGGGAAAGCCATCGCAAATGCCCGGTTGTTCATTCTGGACGAAAACCGAATTCCGGTAGCCGATGACATCGAGGGCGAGCTCTATGTAGGCGGCCCTGTGATCGCGCGCGGTTACCATGGCAGACCCGAGGAGAATCACGCGCGCTTTGTGACTCTGCCTCACCTGACAGACGGGCCGGTATTCCGAACGGGGGATCGCGTGCGCCGCAACGCCGCAGGCGAACTCCACTATGTCGGACGCAATGACCGCCAGATTAAGGTGCGTGGCGTGAGGATCGAACTCGACGAGGTGGAGGCTGCACTCCGGCAAGCCGTTGGGAGAGCCGCATCCTGCGCTGTGGTCGCACGGCCCTCGCCGTCGCTGGATGGGGATGGCGCTGACGATCTGCATGTCGCAGCCTTCGTGGCTCCCGACACCGTCGACGTTGAGGTCACAAGGCAGGCGCTGGCCGCGAAACTCCCCTCGGTGATGATGCCGGCGGTAATCACCGCGCTGCACGTGCTGCCGCTTTTACCGAACGGGAAGATTGATCGTCAGACGCTTCAATCGCAACACCTGAATGCGTCCGGCACTCTGCCTGTCGGCACTGCCCTTCAGGATCTGATCGTTTCACTGTGGAGCAGGCTGCTGCCCGTCGCACCGACATCGCTCGAGAGTGACTTTCACCTTCTGGGAGGTGATTCGCTCAGCTTCGTCGAATTCGTCACGGAGACGGAAGCAATGCTGGGCCGGCGGGTCCCGCTCACCGATATTCCCCAACCCCTCACCGTGGCGGCCATGGCGCGTATCCTCGAGCCCCGCGTGCTCGAACACGGTGGTACGCTCGCGGCCGATCCGGGCATCGAGATCGTCCCGGTCTCGAGCGCACATTACTATGAACTGTTCCACTTGCTGGCGGAATCCTTCTCCGTCCGCGAGCCCATGGCAGCAGCGCTCCAGGCTCAACCGGACGACCTGATGCCGTTCGCCCGCGCACTGCTCGCGCGCTGTGAATCGGAACCCTTCTCTTTCGTGGCCACCGAACCAACGTCCGGACGGGTCGTTGGTTTTTGTCTGGCGCACGACTTTGCCGGCCCCGGCCTCACCTTTGACGCCAGGCAGGATTCGCCAAAGCTGACACCGCTGTTCGATCTCCTGGCCGGTCTGAATCAGAAGTACCGGGAATGCGCGCAGCCCCGCGAGGGCCAGGTGCTTGAGATCGCGGCCACCGGGGCGGCAGCCGACAGCGACGGCTACTCCATTGCGCGCGCACTGGAGCGGCACGTGATCGCCGCAGCCCGGGCTCGCGGCTTCGAGCGTGTCGTCAGTCTTTGCACGAACGCTGTGACGCGTCATCTGTCGATTGCCGATCAGGGTGGCCGTTTGCTGGCGGAAGTTTCGTACGAAACGTTCGAGCACGAAGGTCTCAGGGTCTTCGCTGCCGCGGCGCGGCACCGCGGAGTGGCCCTGATCGAAGGCACTCTGAAATGACGCACAGCCTGCAATCATCGGCCGGGGTCGCGGCGGGAGTGATCTCTCTGCTGGCTTATTTTCCGTACGCTCGCGACATCGTTCGAGGCGTCGCCCGGCCCGACCGCGCCACATGGCTGATCTGGAGCGTCGTCGGCGGACTCCTGTTCGCCAGTTACGCCGCGGCGGCCGGCGGCGCAGCCCTCTGGGTTCCCTTGAGCGATGCGCTTGGCCCCGCCCTCATTGTGGTGCTGACGATTCGCTCCGGAGAAGGTGGCCTGAGCAGGTTCGATTACGGCTGGGATTCCGGCGGAAATCAGGTGCGTATTGACGGATGCTTCAACAACCGCTTGTCGCTGAGCCTTTCCGCAATCTACCCGCCACTCCCATCAACCCCTTGCGGGGACCGTTCGGGCCTTCATCACCTGCGTGACTACTACGCCCTCGACTGACTTCTGCCGCCCGGTCAGGGTCAATCGCTCGACCCTCCGTCCCGAATACGGGACAAACGGCAGCCCTCCCGATCTCGAGGTAAGTTCGACCGCCTTCGGTACGCAGCCGCCGGATTCACAACCAGTGCCTTTGATGGATATGGACTTCGTTGTCAATTGCCAGCTCGTCCGGCACCGCATGCCTCTGATCCGGTTCTTGTACATCAGCTCGTACCTTTGCTCCACGCTTCTTTCAGACTCCGCCTCACGACGACGCCCTTGCGTTTCGCTATCACTTTCACCTCCATCAGGTTGTGAAAAGGACTTTCACCTTCAAGCTGTCGAACATGCTCGGCACACAAATAAAAAAGCCCGGCCATTTCTGGTCGGGCTTTTTGAATTAACCGGGCGACTTCCTAGTCTCCCACACACTTGCGCGTGCAGTACAATCGGGGCTGAGAGGCTTAACTTCCGTGTTCGGGATGGGAACGGGTGGGACCCTCTCGCTAAGGTCACCCAGAAGCGGGTTGTCTGATCGCTGTTCGCGAGTCAAACAGAACCTGTTGAGTTCTTTGACTTGAATATTTGACGGGCTCACTTACCACAAGGACTGACGCGCATGAACGCATTCTGAAACACTTTGCGTGAGAAATAAATTTTATGGTCAAGCCGAACGAGCAATTAGTAACAGTAAGCTCAACGTATTGCTACGCTTACACATCCGTCCTATCAAACTGGTAGTCTTCCAGTGCTCTTCATACTTACGTTGGGAGATCTCATCTTGGGGAAGGTTTCGCGCTTATATGCATTCAGCGCTTATCCTGACCGAACTTCGCTACCCAGCTATGCCACTGGCGTGACAACTGGAACACAAGAGGTTCGTTCACCCCGGTCCTCTCGTACTAAGGGCAAGCCCCCTCAAATCTCCTACGCCCACCACAGATAGAGACCGAACTGTCTCGCGACGTTCTGAACCCAGCTCACGTACCGCTTTAATAGGCGAACAGCCTAACCCTTGGGAGCTTCTACACCCCCAGGATGCGATGAGCCGACATCGAGGTGCCAAACCGGAGCGTCGATGTGAACTCTTGACTCCGATCAGCCTGTTATCCCCGGCGTACCTTTTATCCGTTGAGCGATGGCCCTTCCATACAGAACCACCGGATCACTAAAGCCTACTTTCGTATCTGCTCGACTTGTTGGTCTTACAGTTAACCTGGTTTATGCTTTTGCACTCGTCGGCTGATTTCCAAACAGCCTGAACCAAGCTTCGCGCGCCTCCGTTACAATTTAGGAGGCGACCGCCCCAGTCAAACTACCCGCCTTCCATTGTCCTTCTCCCGGATTACGGGAGTAAGTTAGAACCACAGAACCATCAGGGTGGTATCTCACCGTTGGCTCCTCCGAGTCCGAGAACCCGGAATCAAAGCCTCCCACCTATGCTGCGCAGATGGCCCCATAGTTCAATGAAAAGGTATAGTAAAGGTGCACGGGGTCTTTTCGTCTAGTGGCGGGCACCCGGCGTCTTCACCGGGACCACAAGTTCGCCGGGCGGCATGTTAAGACAGTTCTCAGATCGTTACGCCATTCGTGCAGGTCGGAACTTACCCGACAAGGAATTTCGCTACCTTAGGACCGTTATAGTTACGGCCGCCGTTCACCGGGGCTTCAGTTCAAAGCTTCGCTTGCGCTGACCTCTCCCTTTAACCTTCCGGCACCGGGCAGGCGTCAGCCCCTATACGTCGTTTTCGACTTAGCAGAGACCTGTGTTTTTGTTAAACAGTCGCCTGAGACTATTCACTGCGACCCACTTGCGTGGGCACTCCTTCTCCCGAAGTTACGGAGCTAATGTGCCTAGTTCCTGAACATACCATCACCCGAGCGCCTTAGAATATTCATCTCGTCCACCTGTGTCGGTTTGTGGTACGGTTACCTGACTCTCCTTAGAGGATTTTCCTGGCAGACGACCCGGCGGATTTGCCTCTCCGGATCTCCCTTCACCTGGCTTTGAAACCATTGCGCCACCAGGCTTACGGTCTGCGTCCCCCCATCGGTCTTGATCGAGTTTCGGTAGTGCAGGAATATTAACCTGCTGTCCATCGGTTACGCCTTTCGGCCTCACCTTAGGCACCGACTAACCCTGAGCGGATTAACCTTTCTCAGGAATCCTTAGACTTACGGCGACCAGGGTTCTCACCTGGTTTTTCGCTACTTATGCTGGCAGAGTCTCTTCCGACACCTCCAGCCGTCCTTTCGGTCGACCTTCGATGGCGTCAGAATGCTTTCCTACCGTATCGCTCTTAGCGCGATACCCGTAACTTCGGTATCGTGCTTGAGCCCCGTTATATTGTCGGCACCGGGCGACTCGACCAGTGAGCTGTTACGCTTTCTTTAAAGGATGGCTGCTTCTAAGCCAACCTCCTGGCTGTCTGAGTCTCCCGACTTCCTTTCCCACTGAGCACGAACTTAGGGACCTTAGTTGACGGTCTGGGCTGTTTCCCTCTCGACTATGAAGCTTAGCCCCCACAGTCTGACTCCCGCGCTATACGTTCCCGGCATTCGCAGTTTGGTTGGATTCGGTAACCTGGGAAGGCCCCTAGTCCAATCAGTTCTCTACCACCAGGACGGACCACGCGAGGCTAGCCCTAAAGCTATTTCGGAAAGAACGAGCTATCACGGAATTTGATTAGCCTTTCACCCCTACCCTCAGCTCATCCAAGCTGTTTTCAACCAACACTGGTTCGGACCTCCAGTCGCTGTTACACGACCTTCATCCTGGCCAAGGGTAGATCATCCCGCTTCGCGTCTATTCCCAGCGACTCAACGCCCTATTCAGACTCGCTTTCGCTTCGGCTCGCTTTCGCTTAACCTTGCCACTGAGAATAACTAGCCAGCTCATTATGCAATAGGCACGATGTCAGGCATTGCCTTGCGGCCATAGCCCTCCAACTGCTTGTAAGCGTGCGGTTTCAGGTACTATTTCACTCCCCTCGCAGGGGTACTTTTCACCTTTCCCTCACGGTACTTGTTCACTATCGGTCGCAAAGTAGTATTTAGCCTTACCGGATGGTCCCGGTAGATTCCCGCAGGGTTCCACGTGTCCCGCGGTACTTAGGAGCCACTTGAAGGAAGATTGCATTTTCACTTACGGGGCTGTCACCCTCTATGGCCGGCCTTTCCAGACCGTTCGATTAACACTTTCTTATCCCTCGTTGTAACCACCTGGCTTCGTCGGCTACCCCTTTCGGAGTAACCGACGCGGCCTGATAATTATTGTGGTCCTGCAACCCCGCACTCTCCTTTCGAATCGTTCGGTTTAGGCTGTTCCGATTTCGCTCGCCACTACTTTCGGAATCACGGTTGTTTTCTTTTCCTTCAGGTACTGAGATGGTTCACTTCCCTGAGTTTGCTCGATCACCCTATGTATTCAGATGAACGTAACCGGTGTTCACACCGGTTGGGTTTCCCCATTCGGAAATCCCCGGATCACAGACTGTTAGCGTCTTCCCGGGGCTTATCGCAGCTGACCACGTCCTTCATCGCCTCTTTGCGCCAAGGCATCCACACGCACGCCCTTAGTAGCTTGACCATAAAATCTATTTCGAACACAAAATGTCCAAATGTTCTATTCTTGCGCTTCGCCTCCGACTCATCCCTACCACGCCCTTTACGACTGCGGACAGACACGCCTCGCGGAAGCTGCATTACTTGTAGTAAGTAATGCCCGTCAAATATTCAATTGTCAAAGATCAGACTTCTCACAACTTCGAAGACGCCGAAAATCAGTCTCTCCGCGGTTTGCGACGGAGGAGAATCACCTTCGGTTTCTCAAACTAACAAAGCCAAAACCTAAAGACTTTGGTGGGCCTGGGTAGACTCGAACTACCGACCTCACCCTTATCAGGGGTGCGCTCTAGCCACCTGAGCTACAGGCCCGTGCCAGAAGCACCTTGTTGCTGTGCCTGAGCTGAACTGGTGGAGCTGGTCGGGATCGAACCGGCGACCTCCTGAATGCAAATCAGGCGCTCTCCCAGCTGAGCTACAGCCCCAAATAAAATTAATCGAGGCCGATTGGATGCAGGGCAGCCGGCATCAAGCCGACTACCACTCTAACTACTTCCTGAACTTTGAGCAAGAGTCCGGAACGTACTTCCAGCACTCCACTGGCCTCTGAACGAACTGACTCGACGAGCTTCGGACTGGATTGGACTGGAACGGCTGCCACTCGTACACTCAGAGCGACTCCAGCCACGGTCTCTTTAGAAAGGAGGTGATCCAGCCGCAGGTTCTCCTACGGCTACCTTGTTACGACTTCACCCCAATCATGAGTCATACCTTGGGCCGCTGCCCCCTTGCGGTTAGCGCGCGGACTTCTAGTACAACCCACTTTCGTGATGTGACGGGCGGTGTGTACAAGGCCCGGGAACGTATTCACGGCGGCGTTCTGATCCGCCATTACTAGCGATTCCAGCTTCATGCAGGCGAGTTGCAGCCTGCAATCCGAACTGAGAACGGTTTTTTGGGATTGGCTCCCCCTCGCGGGTTGGCAGCCCTTTGTACCGTCCATTGTAGCACGTGTGTAGCCCTGGACATAAAGGCCATGAGGACTTGACGTCATCCCCACCTTCCTCCAGGTTATCCCTGGCGGTCTCCTGCGAGTTCCACCTTTCGGTATGGCAACACAGGACAAGGGTTGCGCTCGTTGCGGGACTTAACCCAACATCTCACGACACGAGCTGACGACAGCCATGCAGCACCTATACTACGGTCCCTTGCGGGAAGGCCTACTTTCATAAGCTGGTCCATAGCATTTCGAGCCCAGGTAAGGTTCTTCGCGTTGCGTCGAATTAAACCACATGCTCCACCGCTTGTGCGGGCCCCCGTCAATTCCTTTGAGTTTCAGCCTTGCGACTGTACTCCCCAGGCGGCATATTTAACGCGTTAGCTCCGGCACGGACCAACTGAATGGCCCACACCAAATATGCATCGTTTAGGGCGTGGACTACCAGGGTATCTAATCCTGTTTGCTACCCACGCTTTCGTGCCTCAGCGTCAGTTATGGTCCAGAAAGCCGTTTACACCACCGGTGTTCCTCCTGATATCTACGCATTTCACCGCTACACCAGGAATTCCACTTTCCTCTCCCACACTCTAGCCCCGCAGTCTATAGCGCACCCTCCCAGTTAAGCCGGGAGATTTCACACCATACTTACAGAGCCGCCTACGCACCCTTTACGCCCAGTAACTCCGAACAACGCTTGCTGCCTACGTATTACCGCGGCTGCTGGCACGTAGTTAGCCGCAGCTGCTTCTGCAGGTACCGTCATAATCTTCCCTGCCGAAAGAGCTTTACACCCCGAAGGGCTTCATCGCTCACGCGGCGTCGCTGCATCAGGGTTTCCCCCATTGTGCAAGATTCCCCACTGCTGCCTCCCGTAGGAGTCTGGCCCGTGTTTCAGTGCCAGTGTGGCCGTGTGCCCTCTCAGGCCGGCTATCGATCACAGCCTTGGTGAGCCATTACCTCACCAACTAGCTAATCGACCGCGGACTCCTCCTTCTGCGCATTGCTGCTTTCCTCTCTCGAGCTTATGCGGTATTGTCGCCGGTTTCCCAGCGGTATTCCCCACAAAAGGGCAGATGATCCACGTGTTACTCACCCGTACGCCACTTTACTCATGGATTGCTCCACTTTCTCGTTCGACTTGCATGTGTTAGGCGCGCCGCCAGCGTTGATTCTGAGCCGGGATCAAACTCTCATTTTATACTTGTGAGAATTATCGTTCCGGTTGAACTCAAAGTTCATTATGAACGCGCTCAGAGACCGAAGCCTCTTCGCGATTCACTGACGAAGTAAATTAGTGCATCCAATCAGATTGTCAAAGATCCGTACTGACCATCTTCCACCTCTTGCGACGCGGAAAACGCCAGCTGGCCTCGAAAGCCGTCGACTGATTTCAAAACGCCTTTTGGCGCAAGGGCTTTTTACAACCCCTTTGAAACCAATCAGAAATTTTTTAAGTTCTTGAAAGAACCACCAGGAAGGCTGTTACCACCGAAGGCCGGACTACCGGTTCCTAAACAGCTTGTTACCTACCTTAACGCGAGCGACAAACTACCGCCCAAGCAATCATAACATTTGTACCACCTCGAAGGCTACTTTGCAAGCACTTCCTTCGGGGAAGGGGCAGCAGCGAGGAAATCGCCTTCACTGAGACTAACACGGGACTTGCTGTCCCGCAACTGTGACCAGTCAAATTCCCCCTCCAGCGGTGTCGTTTTTGACTGTAAAATACTGATATTTAATATGTTTGTTTATATTCATGGATTCGCTTCCGGCCCCGCTTCGCGCAAGGCACAAAGGTTCCGCGAAGCCCTCGACGCCCACCGAATTGCCCTCGAAATCCCCACAATGGATCAGGGCGACTTCGAGCACCTGACAATTTCCGGCCAGCTTGGTGTACTCGAAGATACAATTCGGCGGCGGCCGGTTACACTCATCGGCTCCAGCATGGGGGGATATCTCGCCGCGCTGTACGCGGCTGCGCACCCTGAGGTGGTCAGGCTCGTCCTGCTGGCTCCGGCTTTTGGGTTTGCGGAACGATGGAATCAGAAGGTTCGCGGCCCGAAGCCCGCTTACCTCGAGGTTTTTCACTATGGTGAGAATCGCGTGCGCCGCGTACACTATGGCCTGATCGAGGACGCGCTCGGCTATCCCGCGGCGCCGCACTTCGGGCAGCCGGCGTGGATCTTTCATGGCACCCAAGATGACGTCGTCCCGGTGGAATACTCGCGTGGCTTCGCTGTGGAGCATCCGAACGTGCGCCTGACCGAACTCGATTCCGATCACGAGCTGCTCGACGTGCTCGACCGCATCGTCGACGACGCAGTTCCCTTCCTTCTGGCGTAAACGTTAAACTGAACGACGTTAAACTGAACGACGTTAAACTGAACGACGATGCCTGCACCCGAGAATGCAACGCCCGCCCCCGATTTTGCATTGCCCGACCAGAACGGCAAGACCGTGCGGCTAAGCGATTACCTGGGCAAGTATGCGGTGGTGGTTTATTTTTACCCAAAGGACGAGACGGCGGGCTGCACGGCAGAAGCATGTAAGTTTCGCGATGATTTCGAGAAGTTCAGCGACGCGGGTGCCGTGGTCTTAGGCATCAGCGACGACTCGCCGGAATCGCACAAAAGCTTCGCGGCGAACCACCGCCTCCCATTCCAGCTGCTGAGCGACACGGACGGCGCGGTGCGCAAGCTGTACGGGGTGAAGAAGACGCTGGGGCTGATTCCGGGGAGAGTAACATTCGTGATCGATCGCGACGGAATCGTGCGACATTCTTTCTCCTCGCAGATGGACGCGGAGCGGCACGTGGACGAAGCCCTCGCGGCGCTGACGGCCGCGGCCCGGGGATAACGCGTCGCAGGTGGACAGCGAGCCATCAACGGTGACAGAAAGCCGTTCCTTCAACGTCGGCGACTGGGTACGAGTCGTTCGAATTCCCGAACATGTCAGACAACATCCCCCAGAGGTCCAGAAAGCCTTCGCGCACGCCCTGAGCAACGTATACGAAGTGGAGGAGGTGGACTGGGGAGGATGGTTACTCTTCTGGACCGGGCGGTCTTATGGTGGCATCGGGATTCCGCCGGACTGCGTGGAGTCGGCTGATCCTCCTGTCCGCCGCACAAAGTAGTCGGGCCGGGCGCACGACCTCATCCCTTCAGATCGCGGAACGCTTCTTCGATTTCAAGCCGCGCGTCGGGCGATACCGGCACGAACGGCAGGCGCGGCGGCCCACCGTAGTAACCGTTGAGATCCATAGCATGCTTCAGTCCGGGGACGCCATACATGTCTGTTACCAGAATCGAGGGATGCGAGATGCGGCCCTGCCAGTCGAGGCCCGCTTCTTCTTCGCGCGTGCGGAAGGCTTCCCAGATCGCGATGGTGGCGTAAGGCGCGGCGCTGGCGAAGGCGAGCGCGGCTCCGTTGGCGCCTGACTGCAGCGATTCCCAGACCTGAGACTCCGTCCCGGCGAGCACACCGAACTCTTTCGGCGCAACCGCGCGAAGCTGCGCGATACGCGAGGCAGGCGTGCCGGTTTCGATGATGCCCGCAATGTTCGGATGCGCCGCCAGCTTCGCCACCGTTTCCGGCAGCACATCGACGCCCGTCATCTGCGGCGCATTGTGGATGAGCAGCGGCACGGGCGACTGGTCGGCCAGCGCGCGGAAGTAGAGCATCTGCGTTTCGGGGCCGTACATCAGGTTGCGATACTGATGCGGCACCAGGCTCACGACCGCGTGCGCACCGGCTTCGGCGGAACAGCGCGCGAGCGTCACCGCAGCGTGCACGCCTTCTTCACTGACGTCCGCGATGATCGTGCGGTCATTCGGCACACTCGGAACGGCGAGGCGCAGCAGTTCCAGCTTCTCCGCGGCGTCGAGCAGCGGGCCTTCCCCGGTCAGCGATCCGACTACAAAACCTGCCAGCGACGTGCGCGCCCACTTGTCGAAGTTATGCTGGACTTTGACGCGGTACAAGGCGCCTGTGTGATCGAACGGCGTGGCGGCCGCCGCATAGATTCCCTGAATTTTCATCCAGACCATGTTCTCAATAGACATCGCGTGCCCGGCGGGCGAAGCTCATCAAGGCAGCGCCGCGCCCGAAAGCAGGGAGCTGCTGATCGCCGAGCTTTGGGAAGCCGGATCCACGGGCATCGTGGAATTCGACGGGGGGCTGCGCGCTTTCTTCGATGACGACGCGCGCGCCGCGGAACTGCAATCGCGTTTCGGTGGTGACGTTGCGCCGGCCGATACGCGCGACTGGGTCGCATTCGCGCACGAGTATCTGAAGCCGATGGAAATCGGGCAGCGCATTTTCGTGTGTCCGGAGTGGCGCGACGATCCGACACCGCCGGGACGCATCCGCATCGAAGTCAACGCGGGTCTGGCGTTCGGGACTGGCGCACATGAGACGACGCGGCTTTGCCTCGAAGCCATCGAGCGCCACCTGAAGGCCGGTATGACGGTGGTCGATGTCGGCACGGGCTCGGGGATTCTGGCGGAAGCGGCGGTGAAGCTCGGAGCGGGCGCGGTCTATGCGAACGACAGCGATCCTGAGGCAGTCGCCGTGGCGCGCGAGAATTTCGAGCAGGCCGGCGTCGGGATCCCGGTGTCGGTCGGCTCGGCGGGTGATATCCCGGCAGATTATGCAGACCTCGTGGTCGCGAACATCAGTCCGGCGTGGATTGCGGATCTCGCGCCGGAGTGGGTGCGCATCCTGAAGCCCGGCGGGCGCGCGATTCTGAGCGGCTTTGAAGCGGGCGACCTACCGCATGTGTCGGCCGCGCTCGAAGCGGCCGGATTGCGCATCGCAGGAGAATTCGGCGAGCGCGAGTGGCGAATGCTGGAAGCACTGTGCTGAGTAAAACAGCCGCGGCGCTACAATTACAGTTACGAAAACGGCAGCGATCCAGGTAGCTCGAATAGCCGCTTTTCCTGTGAGATCGCTATGTCAACCGCCGTTTCTGCCACATCACCGTCTGATAAGTCCAGGGACCAGTTGCTTTTCACCGGCTACGACCCGGGCACGTTCTACGACGAACTGATCGCGCCCAACGGCGAGCCGCGTGCCTTCGCCGCGGCGATGTACGAAAAACTCGCTTCGATGCCGCTCGAGGTTTTTGAGGAGCGGCGCAAGCTGGCCGACCTTTCATACCTCGTTCAGGGCATCACCTTCACCGTCTACAGCGACGGCCGCGGCACCGAGCGGCTTTTCCCCTTCGATCTGTGTCCGCGCATTATTCCGCGCTCGGAATGGGACGTGATCGAACGCGGCCTGGCCCAGCGCGTGACGGCGCTCAATCTTTATCTGCAGGACATCTACGGCCCGCAGCGGATTCTCAAAGACCGCATCATGCCGCGCAATCTGGTTTTTTCGTGCAAGCATTTCCGCCGCGAAATGGTCGGCCTCAGCGTGCCGCGCGATATTTACGTGCACGTCTCCGGCATCGATCTGGTGCGCGATTCGCGCACCGGCCAGTACCTGGTTCTCGAAGACAACGCGCGCTCGCCCAGCGGCATTTCCTACGTGCTGGAAAATCGCCTCGTGATGCGGCGGACTTTTCCGCGCGCGTTCGAAGTCTGTCGAAGTGATGCCGGTGGATCACTACCCGGCGGAACTGGCGCAGATACTGCGCAGCCTTTCGCCCCGCAGCGGCGAGCGTCCCGTCATCGTGCTGCTGACGCCCGGGCTCTATAACAGCGCCTATTTCGAGCACTGCTTCCTCGCGCAGGAGATGGGCATCGAACTGGTGGAAGGCCGCGATCTGGTGGTGGTCGACGACGTGGTCTACATGAAGACCATCCACGGCCTGACGCGCGTGGATGTGATTTACCGCCGCGTGGACGACGATTTTCTCGATCCGCTGGCGTTTCGCGCCGGATTCGCTGGTGGGCGTGCCGGGCCTGATGAACGCTTATCGCGCCGGCAATATCGCGCTGGCGAACGCGGTCGGCACCGGCGTCGCGGACGACAAGGCGATCTACGCCTACGTACCCGATTTCATCAAGTATTATCTGGGCGAAGATCCGATTCTGCACAATGTCGAAACATATCTGTGCTCGAAGCCCGGATCATCTGTCTTACGTGCTGGATCATCTGCCGGAGCTGGTGGTGAAGGCGGTGGGCGAATCGGGCGGCTACGGCATGCTGATGGGTCCGTCGTCGGACAAGAAGACGATCGAGGATTTCCGCGCGCGGCTGGTTGCCGATCCGCGGAACTATATCGCGCAGCCGGTGATTCCGCTCTCGCGCGTGCCTTCGTTCGATCGCGGCCACCGGGGCCATGAGCCCGCGGCACGTCGATCTGCGCCCCTACTGCCTCTACGACGGCGAGAAGGTGACGATCGTGCCCGGCGGGCTGACGCGCGTGGCGCTGCAGCGCGGATCGCTGGTGGTGAATTCTTCGCAGGGCGGCGGCAGCAAGGATACCTGGGTCCTCAGAGGTGATGAATGAAACACGGGTTTGCGTTGCCGCTCCCTTACGGTCACGGTTCGGCAGATCTTCTGAACCGGAGTACCCTCTGGGTCCGTACCGTGAGCAAGCGGCAGACAAGGGTAACAAATAGATGATGCTTTCGCGCATCGCCGATTCGCTGTTCTGGATCGGCCGCTACATGGAGCGCGCCGACAATACGGCGCGCATCCTCGACGTCAACTATCACATGCTGCTGGAGCAGCCTCCGGACACGTACAAGCTGCGCTGGGATCCGCTGATCGCGGTGACCGGCGAGCGCGCGCGCTTCTATAAGACTGTACGAAGAAGCCAGCGCCCAGACCGCATTCGATTTTCTCGGCTTCTCGGAAGAGAATCCGAATTCCATCGGCGCAGTGCATCGTGCAGCGCGCGCGAAAACGCCCGCACCATCCGCGACCGCATCTCGCGCGAGCTGTGGGAAGACATCAACAGCCTGTATCACAAGGTCACGAGCTGCGCGATGATAACGACGAAAGCCTCTCGCGCTTCTGCGATGCGGTGAAGCGCGGCGGACACCGTTTTCACGGCGTCTGCGACGCCACGCTGGCGCGCGACGAAGGCTGGCATTTCGTGCAGGCGGGCTGCGTGCTGGAACGCGCCGAGATGACGGCGCGCATTCTCGACGTCCATTATCACCAGCTGCTCGAAGGGTCCGCAGATTCTGAATGAAGCGCGCAGCCATTTATGGATGGCGGTGCTGAAATCGGTGGCGGCTTATCGAGTTTTACAAGCGCCAGTATTCGCAGATCGAGCCGACGAAGGTGGCGGAACTGCTGCTGCTCGACGCGCGCCATCCGCGCTCGGTGCGCTTCAATCTGGCTGCGCTGCAGAGCTCCCTGCACGCGATCAGCGGCTCGGTGCCCGGCACTTATGCCAACGAAGCCGAGCGCCTGACCGGCAAGAATTCACGAGCGCCTCGACCTACGACAGCATCGAAGAAATCTTCGACGGCGGCCTGCACAACTTCCTGACGGAGCTGCAGCAGACCTGCCGCAGCATCGGCGAACAGATCACGCGGGCCTATTTCCATTACGCGGTGGTCGGCCTGAGGATGGCCGACTGAACCGGTACAAGCTGGCGCACGTCACGCTGTTTTCCTACGACGGCCCGGTTTCGGAGAGTTACAACGAACTGCGGCTGCGTCCGCGGCACGACGAGACGCAGAGCTGCCTGTCGTTCCGCCTGACCACCACACCGTTTTCGCGGCCGGCCGCGCATCTCGATTACTTCGACAACTGGGTGCATCAGTTTCACATTCTGCCGGAGCACCGCGAGCTGCGCGTGGAATCCGAGGCGATCGTGCTGGTGCATCCGACACAGGCGTGGGTCGTCGAATCCGGTGCCGCTGCACGAACTCGATCAGCGCATGGATTCGCTGCGCGATGAGTATCTACGACTGGCTGGCGCCGAGCCAGTACTGTCCGCTTCTGCCGGCACTCAGGCGACTTTCGTGGACGAGATTGAAGCGCGCTGCGACGGCACGTGTCGCGAGGTTTCGCCGAGACCGCGGCTACAGCTGGTGAACGAGCAGGTTCACGTACAAACCTGGCGCGACGCACGTGCATTCCTCGGTGGAGGACGTTCTGGTGACATGCGCGGGCGTGTGCCAGGATTTTTCGCATATGCTGCATTTCGATGCTGCGGCAGCGGGGAATTCCGGCGCGCTATGTGTCGGGTTATCTGGTTCCGCGGCAGCGGGTGGCGGCTCCGGAAGAGTCGTCGCGCGCAGCCATGGAGAACGTGATCGGCGGGCAGGCATCGCACGCGTGGGTGCAGGCTAACATTCCGGATCTGGGCTGGATCGGACTCGATCCGACGGTCGGATATTTCGTCGATGAGCAGCATATCCTCGTGGCGCGCGGGCGCGATTACGGCGATGTGCCGCCGGTGCGGGGCGTATATAAGGGCCACGCGGGGCAGAGCCTGTCGGTGGATGTGCTGGTGAGGCCGGCGCTCGATGACGAAGGCGCGGAACTGCTGCAGGAGAGTTCCGCCGCACCTCCGCCGAGGCCGGATCACGAGATCGAACAACAACAACAGCAGCAACAATAGTTATCAGTTTTCAGTTGTCAGTGCGACGCTGAGGCGTAGCGCGCCGCCGCGGTCATCGCCAGAGCGCCCGCGGAATTTTTCGCCCAGAGATCGATGGTGCCATCGCCATTGGTTTTGCCCGCGACGGTGAACGGGCCCGTATCGAAAATCGGACTGGCGGCGCGAAATTCGAATCGCGTAACAACCGCAGCGGGCAGATTCGCGCGCACGAGATCGACCAGCAGCGTCGCGATCAGCGGGCCGTGCACGACGAGCCCGGGATAGCCTTCGACTTCGGTGGCGTAGCGGCGATCGTAATGAATGCGATGGCCGTTGAACGTGAGGGCCGAGTAGCGAAACAACAGGACGTCGTCCGGATGAATGATGCGCTCCCACGCGGCGTCTGAAGGCGCTGCCTGCGGAGATGGTGCAGCGTCGCAGGGACGCGGATGATCGCGATAAACGATGTCGTGCTCTTCAGTCAGTGCGAGACCCTCCGCGTCACTGATCTCGTGGTGCACGAGAACGAACACCAGCGGACCGCTGCGTCCTTCTTTGAATTTGACATCCGCGATGCGCGAAACGCGCGTGATGTTTTTGCCGATCCGAAGCGGACGATGAAAGTCGACGCGTCCGCCCGCCCACATACGGCGCGGCAGATCGACCGGCGGAAGAAAACCGCCGCGTTTCGCATGGCCGTCCGGGCCGAGTTCCGACTGTCGATGAAACGGCAGAAAGTAGAGCCAGTGCCAAAGCGGCGGCAGCGCATCGCCGGGCTGCGGATCTTTCGATTCGATATCGAGTGTGGCGGCCAGCGCCGCGACCGGCGCCGCGGTGACGATGTCCGTCCGTGTTTCAGCCCTGCCGATCCACTCCTGCAGTTGAGTGATGTCCAAACATCAATTCTCCGATGGCCGGGCCGGCAATTCCAGTCTTCTGTCAGAACTGGTATTTCATCGAGAGCTGAATGATCCGTGGATCGCCTGAAGCGCTGCCCGTCGCCGTGATGTCGCTCGTGATCTTGCCGAAATTGGGGGCGGTAAGCGTGCTCACCGGGTTGCTCAGGTTGACGCGATTAGCGATGTTGAAGACGTCCGCGCGGACTTCGAGTGTTTGGCGGTCGCGCCATATCGGAAACTTCCGCGAAAGACTGATGTCGACCTGGAAATAGGCGGGACCGACGAGACTGTATGCTCCGGAGTCGCCGAAGGTCCCCGTGGCCGGTGCCGCAAAGGCGGACGCGCTGATCCAGCAGTTCAGAGTTTTAGTGGCGCAGTAGGGGTTGGCGACCAGCTGGTTCGGGCGCTGGCTGCCCTGATTGTTAAGAGCATCGTCGACGCCGGTGCTGAGCGTGAACGGTATGCCGCTGTGCAAACCGACTATGGGCGCCAGTTGCCAGTTGCCTGCAATGATCTGCAGAGTCTTATTCGGGAACTTCGGCGACAACAGAACGCCCGAAAGGTTGAAGACCTGCCGAATATCGATGCCGCCGCAGTTGCCGCGATCAAAGCGGCGGTCGTTCGGGTCGGTATAACTGCCACCGATGGCCGTGGTCAACGGGTCGGCAATGCAGTGCGACCAGGTGTAGTTGGCCGCCACCGAGAAGTCGCGCGAGAGGCGGTGCTGCACGGAAAGCAAAAGGGCGTTATAGCTTGCCGTCGCCCCGTCATCAATCGTACTGACGTTATTGATCAGCGCCCCCTGCGACGGATTGATCAGTGTCAGCACCTTCCGGGCATTGGTGTTCGTGAGCGACGAACAGGGACCGGCCGCGGTCAGACCGTACTGTCCGGCCGCGCAGCTGCCCGGGATGTAAACCGACGGGTCCAGCGAGAGCGGCGCCCACATGTGAATCGTGTTATTGCCCAGATAGCTTGCTGAAATCAGCCAATTCGAACCGATCTGCTTCTGAATCGAGAGGTTCCACTGCTCCAGATACGTGGTGTGCAGGTCAAGCGGCACGGTAAGATAATTTCCCGATTGCGGGAACGGCACGTTCTTCGTCAGTTCAATCGGGAACGGATTGCCGCCTGGATAACCCTGGAACGGATTTGCGAAACCGCCCACAGGCGTCGGGATGGTTACCGATGGTCCCCAGGGCGGAACCCCGCCGAACGCGTCGTAAAACAGGGTGTGCGGGAAGTCGTAGAAAATTCCATACGAGGCGCGGATCGTCATGCGCCCGTCGCCGCGAGGATCGTATATCAGGCCGGCCCGCGGGGCAAAGTTGTTCCATTTGATGTTGCTGGGCCGGTTGCCGTCGTTATACCCCGAATCGCCCGGGTAGAGCACTCCGGCGGGCGCATTCGGATAAACCGTGGAGTGCACGTTGTCCGCAAAAAGCGTGGGATCGAAATGGGAAGTGTGGCCATAGCTGAGAGCCGGTCCGATATAGGGCTCCCAGCGCAATCCGTAGTTGAACTTCAGTTTCGAAGTGATGCGCCAGCTGTCCTGCGCATAAAGGCCGACGTATTGGTGGCGTTCCGAATCAATGGTCACGCTCGACTGGCTGAAAGTCGCAGGTGTGCCAAGCATGAAGTCCGCCATGGAAAGACCCGTGACCTGCCCGGTAAAGTTAAAGCTGCCGCCGGAGGTGCCGAGGAACGTCGCGTTCTGCACCTGACGGATCCAGCTGACGCCGAACTGCAGCTGATGTGTGCCGCGAACCATACTGAGATCGTCCGCCGTCTGGTAGCTCATCGTGGGGATGGCCGCCGCGAAGGAGTTGGCGCCGGCGCTGTAAAGCGCTCCGGTAACCGTGATGTAGATGTTATCCGGGATGGGCGGCGGCGTTATGTTGATGCCCAGGTTCTGCGAAGTGATCACCGTGACCTCGGGCTTGTTGATCGCGGCCCGGTTAAAGGTGAGCCGGATATTGTTGATAACTGTCGGGCTGACGATCCACGTATCGCCCAGCACGATCGAGTTGATCAGATCGTCCGGCGCGGCATTCAGGATGGAAAGCGGCGTTCCCGTGTAGCTGGCCGGCTGGAAGGCATGACTCACGAGATACCGGGCGAACTCCGTGTGCTTGTTGTTGAGCTGGTAGTCGATCTTCGCGATACCGGCCTCTTCGGAGAAATTATTGAGGGTCTTGTAATAGACCTGTCCGCAGTTGTTGATCGGCTGCGGATAAAAGCTCAGCATCTTCACGGCTACCGGACTGAGGAGCGAGGGGGCGATCTGATTGTTTACGAACGGAGCCTTCAGCGTGATGGTCTTGCCCGAATTACAGGCCGCTGACGTGATATCGGTGAAGTTCCCGGCGAGCATTTCCGGCGTGGGCTCGAAGGTGAAGCCGCTCGAGGCGTCGGATTTCTGAATCGTATCCTGATAGGCGAGGAAGAAGAAAAGCCTGTTCTTTTCGATCGGGCCGCCGAACGTACCGCCGAACTGATTGCGGCGCAGCGTGTCGCGGGCCAGAGCAAAGGTATCGCGCGCATTGAAATCGCCGTTGCGGAGGAACTCGAAAGCGTCGCCGTGAAATGCATTGCTGCCGGATCTGGTTATGACATTCACCGCGCCGCCCGCGTGCTGGCCGTATTGCGCCTGCAGCGCGCTGGTTTCGACTTTGAATTCCTGAAGCGCATCGGGGAAAGGCAGAGGCAGACCCTCATTGTTCACAGGATCGTTATGCGTTCCGCCGTCGAGTGAATAGGTAAGACCGTTGGCAGGCCCGCCGGCCACGCTGATCGACACCTCGTTGGGGTAATTCTTCTGCGAGATGAGTTGGCCGGAATTCGCGGTCGGAACAACCACGGCTGCGCCGGACAAGGTGACCAGCTGAGTTGGCAGCCGTCCGTTCAATGGAAGGTCGGACACACGCTGCTGTTCCACAACCTGTCCCACGCCGCTGCTGTTGGTCTCGACCATCGCGGCGGCGGCCTCAACGGCGACTTCCTGCGAAACTGCGCCAACCTGCATCGTGACTTCGAACGTCGGGCTGCTTCCCACCTGCAGCACGATACCTGATTGGTCAAAAGTGCTGAATCCCTCCTTCTTCACGGCCAGCTTGTACGGCCCGACAGGCAGACTCGGGAGCACAAAGACACCGTCCGCGCCGCTGTCTGCCGTGCGCGTCAGACCCGTATCTGTCTGGGTTACGGTAACGTGCGCTGCGGGCACAACGGCGCCGCTGGAATCGCGCACTGTCCCGCTGATTTGGGACGAAGACACGGTCTGCGCCATCGCTGCCGCGCAAAAGACAACCATGACAACTGAAACCGCAACGTGTTTATTCATGGGTGGCAACCCTCATTGGCGGAATTGGAAAAAACCGATTGATTTCTGACTTTTGTTCAGGAATATATCACGGCTCGCGCTTCAAACGGGGTCTACGGCAGGAATAATACCGATTCGCGCAGGCGGGTTCCGGCGCTTCTGATAGACTCCGGGATTGACCCCGCAAAATCGGCCCGCAGGCCTGCGAATCTGGGTGCCGGTCCTCGTGATGATGACCTGCTCCTGGCTTTCGTATATCGATCGCCAGGCGTTCTCTGTGCTTTCGCCGACGATTCTGCACGACACGGGTCTGAGCGCGACAGGTTACGCCAATGCCGTCTTCGGATTTTCCGTCGCCTACATGATCGGCAATCTGATGTGGGGCTCGTGGCTCGATTTCGTCGGGCTGCGGCTGGGCATGCTGATCGCCGTCGGCCTCTGGACCGTGGCCAGCGGCGCGCATTCGCTGGTAAACGGGATGTGGGGCTTCATATTTGCCCAGGCGCTGCTGGGATTCGGGGAAGGCGCCACGTTCCCCGGAGGACTGCGCACCGCGGCCGATTCGCTGCCTCCGGGCAAACAGTCCCGCGGCATGGGGATCTCATACAGCGGCGCTTCCGTAGGCGCCATCGTCGCGCCGCTCATCGTAACGCCGGTCGCACTGCGCTTCGGCTGGCGCGCCGCGTTTATTGTGACCGGCATGGTGGGCCTGGCCTGGCTGAGTTTGTGGTGGTTTGTGGCGCGCGCGCCCCTGCTGCCGCCGGCGCCGCGGAAAACCGGCAGAATCGCGTGGCCCAACATGAAGGAACGCCGCTTCTGGCTGCTGGTGATCAACTTCGGACTCGGCGGCGCCGGCCTGGGGCAGACTATTTATCTGAGCCCGCTCTACCTCAATAAAGTGATGGGGCTTTCGCAGAATCAGCTCGGCAAGGTTCTGTGGATTCCCGCGCTGATCTGGGAACTCGGCTATTACTTCTGGGGCTGGATCGCCGATCGGTTTGTGCGCGAGGAGCCGCGGCCGGTACGTCTCTACATTCTGCTCACGATCCTCGCGCTGGTGCCATCCGTCATGACAAAAGTTCATTCGTGGCCCGTGGTGCTGGCGTTGTTTTCGTGGTCGATGTTCATCGCGGTAGGGTTCATCGTGATGTCGCTGCATCTGGGCGCGCGCGCTTACCCGCGGAATCAGACCGGTATGGTGGGCGGCATTGGCTCGGCGGCGTACTCGGCTGTGGTGGCGATCCTGATCAAGATTTACGGCCCCCTGTTTGACCGCCATCTGTACCCGGCGATTTTCATTTCGCTGAGCATGGTGCCGATTCTGGGGACGGCACTGTGGTGGTGGGTCGGACGCAAACAGAGTGTTACGGCGGTGAAACAACCCGATGGAGTCGCAGCTTAAGGAGTTCATCGACAAGTTCGATACGAAGAACCAGGCGGTAATCCGCGCCGTGCGCAAGGCGCTGCGAAAGCGGTTGCCAACGACGAATGAGATTGTCTACGACAACTACAATTTTTTCGTGATTGGATATTCGCCGACCGAGCGGACCAGCGACACGATCGTTTCAATAGCGGCCGGGCGGAATGGCGTCGGGCTCTCGTTCTATCGCGGCGCCACACTGCCCGATCCGCACAACGTGCTGCAGGGAAGCGGGTCGCAGAACCGATTCATCCGGTTGGAGTCGGCGGCTGTGCTGGACCAGCCGGAGGTGGCGGCGCTGATCGATGCTGCGGTGGCGCAGGGGAAGCCGCTGGCGGAGAGCGGCAAGGGGAAGCTGATCATACGGTCAATCTCGGCAAAGCAGCGGCCGCAGCGTTAGTGTGGGGCAGGATGCCATCCTGCAGGCGGATTGTCAATCCGCCCGGCCGTTTGCAAATTGTCAAACTTAAGAAATCGACCAGGCGCCTTCCATAGGCAGCGCGGCCCCGTTGATGTCGCGGCTGGCGGGTCCACAAAGGAACACCATAAACTCGGCAACGTCTTCCGCAGAGATGAAACGCCCGCTCGGCTGCTTGCCCGCGTGGAAGCGCCGCTCCGCCGCTTCGCGCGACAGTCCTTCGTCCGACATCCATCTCCGCATCGTTGCCTCGTGCACCGGCGTCAGCACCGAGCCTGGGCAGATCGCATTACACGTGATGTTATCGTCGATCACCTCGAGTGCTACAGCGCGCGTCAGACCGATCAGAGCCGTCTTCGATGTCACATAGTTGACGCGGTTGGGCGCGCCGATCAGTCCGTAGATCGACGACACATTGATGATGCGTCCCCAGCCGCGTTTGCGCATCCCCGGGAGCGCGAGCCGAATCGTATGGAACGCCGCACTGAGATTGACCGCGATGCCTTCGTCCCATGCGGCGACGGGAAAATCTTCCACCGGAGCCGCACAGCGAACCACCGCATTGTTGACCACGATGTCGACGCCGCCGAAGGCTTCTTCCGCTGCCGTGAACATCTGCCCGATTTCATCGGCATGACGAAGATCGGCGCCGGAGTGAATCCCACGTACCCTGTACTTCTCTTCTATATCCACCTTCGCCTGCGCGATCTGCGCCGGCTCCGCCAGGCCGCTGAGCACAATGTTGCAGCCCGCCGCTGCGAAACGGTGTGCCGTTGCAAGGCCCAGTCCGCCGACTGAACCGGTGATCAGTGCACACTTGCCGGGAAGATTCACGCGGTCAGAGAGACTACTGCCCGGTCGTATTCACAGGAGCCCATCTTGCCCTCAGCGAAGATTTCATGCTCGGCGATCCAGTGGAAGGACTCTTCGTATGCGTCACGCGAATAGGGTTCGAAGACGAGCCGCTCGCCCGGCCCCCAGCGCCGCGTGTCCATCTGCGGCCAGTAGCGTTCGGGAAATTCCTTCTTATAGTGATGCGTCGCGCGCTCGGGATGCAGATCGATATCGGTCTGCGCGCGGCGCAGCGCGCGGAAATATTTTCTGACGTCGTCGGGATCGGGGCTGCCCGTGATCATGGTGGCGATCATGAACGTGGTGTCGATGACCTTGCGGAATCCGAGTTGTTCGGCGAAGTAGTAAGGACCGCTGAAGAGCGATGCCGCCGGCACCTTGCCGTCGATCAGCATACCCATGCGATGAAACAGCATGCCTTCGGCGAACGACAGGTTGATCTGTTCCGGCTTCAGGTACGGCTCGAGAGCCTGGATCGTCGCGTAGTGGCTGCCTGACTGAAAGCCGACGGATATCGGCACTCCCGCCAGATCGCCCGGTTCTTTGATCGGCGAATCCGGCGGTACGAAGATGCCGGCCGGTGAGACGGAATAGACGTCGGCGTAGAGTTTGCCGTGTCCGTTGGACGCGGCGACGTTGACCGTCCAGTGGCAGGCGCAGCTGATGTCGGAGTGGCGGCCCTTCTCGAAGGTCTGGTAGGCGCCCACCTTGTCGCCCAGATCGTGCTTGTTGCCGTCTTTCGATACGAATTCTTCAAGGAACTCGTAGTCAAGCCCTTCAGCTTTGAAGTAGCCCTTCTCTTCGGCCACCCACTCCTGCAGCCGCATGTGCGGCGCGATTACGAATTTCGCCATTCGAATTTACCTCGTCCCGTCGTAGACCACGCGGCCATCGACCACTGTCAGCACCGACTTCAGACTGCGAATCGCTTCATCCGGGACTTTCTTCGGATCGAGATAATCCGCGCTGAGCACCACCAGATCCCCGAACTTCCCCGGTTCAATTGACCCCATCTTATCTTCCTCGTGGAAGAACCAGCCGTTCTCCGCCGTGTAGAGGCGGAGCGCTTCCGCGCGCGTGATCTGCTGACCGGCATTGACGGCCTCGCCGGCGGCGTTCTTTCCGGTCACCATGTAGTAAATCATCAGCCAGGGATTGAGCGTCGAAATCTGCGCGGAATCGGAGCCTGCGCCGACGTGAATGCCGCTGTCGATGATGGTGCGCAGGGGCGGCCCGCCGCCGCTGCCGCCGGCAAGATATTCGAAAGGATGCACCGCGATACCCGCGCCGATGGCCTTCAACCTGTCGAGGAGCGGCCTGTCGATGCGCGGTGCGTGCGCGATCGACCAGTGCAGCGGCGCAATGGGCGTAATTTTGTTCACCGCCTCGAACGTCGACACGGTCAGCTGATCTTCCGCCGGCGAAAGACTGTGCTGCTGAAAGGCCCAGCCGTGCTGCGCGATGAATTCAAGGGCAGTCTGATAATTCGGCGGCGCCGTCACGGTGCCGAAGAGCGGCCAGTTGGTAGCGAACTCACCGATGCCGGAAACGCGCATCATGTCGTCTCCGAATTCCGGGAACGTGTTCAGGATGCGTTCCTTGAGCAGCGGGATTGTGTTGTCCTTGTCCATCGTGAGCCAGAAGACGCGCAGCCGCATCGACATTTTCCGGTCTTTATGGAGCGCGAGAAACGCGTCGTACATGCGGAATGGATTGCTGCTGGCGAGCGTGTCGAAGGTGAACGAATCCTGCACGTCGGGCGTGCCGGGAATAACGAAGGCGCCCATGTCGGCGCTGGTGGTAACGCCGACGCGCGCCGCGTAAGCCATCGCATCGAGCGTGCCGCGCTTCTGATCCTCGAAAGTCTGGGTGGCGCGCAGCGCGTTCAGCGCCGCGAGGGACGGCGCGTTGGCGGCGATCTGGCCGGTGTCGCTCACCGCGATGCCTTTCGATGCAAAGAACGCCTTGCCTTTCGTGTTGGTGGCGCAGGGACCGGTGAATGACAGATACACGAGCACTGGATGATCCGGCGTCGCTTTATCCAGTTCGGCGAGCGTGGGCAGCCGCTTCTCTTTGAACTGCGCCGGATTCCAGCCGCCCATCGCGGTAATGAATTCACCGGCCGGCACGGCCTTGGCCCGCGCGGTCAGCAACTCCTCGACGTCCGCAATGGAGCCGGCAGTTTCGAGCCGTGTGTCATGCCCGGGGCGATTCCCCAGCAGCACGATGTGATTGTGGTTGTCAATGATCCCGGGGATCACGGTGCGGCCGTGCAGATCGATGGTCTTCGTGCACGGCAGAGGCTTGGTCGTGTTTGCCTTCGTCGTGTTCGCGAACACGCCCTCCTGAATCGTGACGGACGAAACGACGGAATTGGTTTTGTCCATCGTGACGATCTTTCCGTTCACCAGCTTCAGGTTGCGCGAGTCGGCACAGGGGTCGGCGGCGGCCAGCGCTATAGCCGCATGGAGAATAGCCGCGAGCGGAATCAGGCAATGGATCGGTCTCAAACGAGGTGGCTCCTCGGTAAATGATTTCACATTGCCTCAAACGAAGCTTGACTCTGACCCGGCGTCAGACTGCAGAATGAACCCGTGCGGTACAGCATCCACGAGTTCGCAGAGCTGGCCGGGGTGACGGTGAAGGCGCTTCACCACTACGACCGCCTCGGTCTGCTGAAACCACGGCGCACGGATTCCGGCTACCGGATCTATGCGGAATGCGATCTCGAGCGGCTCGAGCAGATCGTAGCGCTGCGCTTTCTGGGACTGCCGCTGAAACAGATTCGGATTTTGCTGGAAGGCGAAGCCCCCCGGCTTCCCGCGGCCCTTCACGCGCAGCGGACCGTGCTGGAAGAGAAGCGCCGCCATCTCGATACCGCCATCTCCGCCATTGCCGGCGCTGAGGCGGCTCTCGACTCCGGTCAACCTCCGGGGACAGCGCTCCTGAAGAAAATCATCGAGGCTATTCAGATGCAAAACGAAAAGCTCGACGCCACCGGGTTTATGAAGAATTACTATCGCGGCGAAGCGTGGGTGCGTTTTCAGGCGCGGCATCGCGACTGGCCTTCGCGCGCGTGGAGCGACCTCTTTGGCGACATCGCCTCTGTGCTCGCCGATGATCCGGCCAGTCCCGGTGCACAGGCGCTGGCAGAACGCTGGAGGAAGCTGCGGCTGCGCGACTCCGGCGGCGACCCACAGGTGCATGGCGGCCTGCTGAAGGCGTGGAACGACCGAACCTGGTGGCCGGAAGCCGTGCAGAACCGATTCACCGCGCTCCCGCTCGAAGACATCTCGCAGTTCATTGCCGACGCTTTTGCCGCCCAGAGGAAACAGCGTTTCGGCGAGATCGTCTGGGCTCCGGAGCCGAGGGTTTCACGGCGGAGGAAAAATCACGGGTTGCGCTCGCCACCGTCGATCTGTATTTCAAAATCGGCGAGGCGTGTGATCAGGATCCGGCAGACGAAACGGCGCAGGCTCTGGCCGTGCGCTGGATGGAACTGATCGAGAGCCGCACCGGCAGCCGCGCCGGCACCAGGGAACACTACGAATCTTACCTGCGCTGGATGGACGGCTGGCCGCCCGCCATTCATCAAAAGATTCGCGCGCTCGAAATGGATAAGATCAGTGGTTTCATTCTGAAGGCCTTGGCGCGCTTTGGTACGTAGTACTTAAGTGCTTTGCTGACTATGGGGTCCAGTACCGAACCAGGTTTCTTCCGATAGCTACCCTGAGGGGATTTCCCGTACACTGGTCCGCATGAAACGTCAGCCGCGATATGGCGATCGGGTGCTCGGGCTGCCGGACCGCCGGGACAGCGTCCGTTTCCCGCTGAGACTGACGATCAAATACCGCCTGCTCGGATCGTCAAAAATGTCGGACTGGATGGTGACCCAGACCGTGAACGTCAGCAGCGGGGGCGTGTTTTTCGTTACTGCGGAGGCGGTATTGCCCGGGCAGAGTCTGGAGGCGTACCTGGCATGGCCCGCATTGCTCGACAAGCACATTCCGCTGCGGCTGGCCACCAAAGGCGCGGTAGTCCGAAATGACGGCCTCGGGATTGCCATGCGGTTCGAAACATACGAATTCAGAACCGGCCAGATTCATCCCGAAGCGCATCACATTACATCTTTGCGCCCGGAGGTCAACGGCCAATCGGGCCTTAAGATCGCCGGCTGATCCCTGCCAGATCTCTGCATTTCGCGCGCCGCCTTATTTCGCGCGCCCCTTGAAGCCCTCGGCTTCCATCTGAATCCTGTAGATGCTCATCGCGGTGTTCCGAATGCCTTCGCGGGTTGTGATCTCCTTGCCATCCGGCCCCAGCGCGCCGGTGCAAGCCGCGTAAAGCACTTTCTTGCCAGGTCCTGAGAACGCGATGCTGATCGAAACGCGCGGCGTCGGAATCAGGCCCAGAAACTGCCCCTCGCGGCTGAAGACCTGCACACCGGGACTGGTGGCGTCATAGATGCGGCCTTCCGCGTCGATGGCCATGCCGTCGCCGTTGACGCCGCCATCGAGCTTCGCAAACTCGCGCGGATTCTTCGCGGAGCCGTCCTTCGCGACATCGAAAGCCATGATCGACGGACCATTCGTGACGTAGATCGTCTTCTCGTCGCGGCTAAGCATGATGCCGTTGGTGCGCAGATTTTCGCCGAAAGCCTGCATATTGCCTTTGGCAGGCAGATGATACGCTTTTCCCCCGGGTACGGGGCCATCGGTGTAATAGAGGCCGCCCTTTCGGTCCGCAATAATGTCGTTGAGGCGGCCGTACGGTTTGGCGTCGAAGGCGTTCGCAATCATCTGGCGGAATCCGGGGGCGACGACCGCTATGTCGGTAGGCTGCTTGCAGAGCTCCGGCGCGCCGCCGGGATCGGTGCAGGTGCGCTCAACCACCGCCACCCGATCCTGCGGAGGGCCGATGGCCACGGCGCCAGGGCCGTTCGCGGAAGCAAAGACAGTGGCCTTTCCCTTTTCGTCCAGCCGCATGACGTGATTCGACTGCTCCTGCGCGAACAGAATGCCGCCTTTGTATGCGATGAGGCCGTCAGCATTCTCGGGGCCCTGCCAGACCAGGTCCCACTTCGCGCCGGCCGCGATGACTCCCGGAATTGCGGTGATGGTGACGGGCCGCGGCGGCTCGGGTACGGGAAATCTCTGCGCGTACGCGGTCAGGGCGAGTAGGAATGCGAACACAAAACCAAACCTCGGGGACATGAATGATGTTATACCGCTATCGCCTTTCGTTTCGCCTTCGCGTAAGCGCAGGAAGGTGCCACGGGACAGGCACTGCACAGTGCCGACGACCGTCTGCAGATCGCCTGCCCGTGATACTTGAGCAGCAGGTACGCCCGCTGCCGCGCGTCGAATGCCGGCGGGATGTCCTGTTCGATCTTTCGCTGCGCCTCAGCATATTCGCGGTTGTAATTGCCGCTTCCGCCGCCCTGAAAAATACGCGCCGCAACATGCGTCGAGTTCGATGGCACCGCCGCGACGGGTGAGATGGCGCCAAACAGCAGGATTCGGTCTGCCCCCGGTTTGGCGATGCCCGGAAACGTCTGCAGCGCCGCGCGGGCTTTATCGAGCGGCAATCGCTGCAGCGCATTCGACAGATCGCCGCCGAACTCTTCGAGAACCCGGTCGGCGGTCCCCTTCTGGTGCTGGGCGCGCTGTTCCGGATACAGTCCACCGGGCATCAGTGCTGACGCGAGCTTCGCGGAATCCGCCGCAAGGATACGGCGCGGCTCAACGCCGATATTCTTCTTCAGCGATTCCCACCCCTTCGCGCATTTCGTCTCGCTCGCGGGATACCCGCAGTACCACCATAGAAGGAACTGATACGGATCCGCGGGCCATGCAGGCCACTGCGGGCCGTAGTGGGCTTCCAGTGTGTCGAGCAACCGCGCGAGCATCGCCACAGGGCTTCAGGTTACACTGATTGCGTTCCTTTGTCCCGTCAAACTCTCAGCGCCGTGCTTCTGATTGTTGCCATCGCGCTGTTCGTGCTGGCGGCGGCAACGCTGATGCCTTCGTCGGCACCCAAGGTCAGCGATCTCGGCTATTCCACGTTCTGCCCGTTCGCGCCGTACAGCACGCTCACGCTGTTGTTCTTCGGATGGCTGAGCTGGATGGTCCGGCGTCATATCGCGCGGCTGCCGGCTGAAAAGTCGATCTGAAAAGTACTTTACAATATAGAGTAGTTGCGGTACAGTTCCTCTGTGACCGTCTTCGATCTGCTTTTCATCGCGCTTTTTCTGATTGCCGCGGGAACGCTTATCACTGCAATTGTTCTGTTCTTCCGCGGCCGCCGGGCGCGCGCCCTGACGGCGCTCGGCAAGCTCGCCATCTGCGCCGCCGGATACATCACATTCGTCTACGCGGCTACGGCGTTGTCAAAGCAACCGGTCCTGCGTGTGGGTGATCCCGCATGCAGCGACGACTGGTGCATCGCGGTTGCAGGAGTCCAGCGCACCTCCATGAACGCAGTGACGCGGCTCGACGTCGACTTGCGGATCTTCAGCCGCGCGCGCCGTGTGGCACAACGCGAACTGGCGGCGAAGGACGTTTATCTCGTCGACTCGGACTGGAAGCGCTATAACCCGATTCCCACCGGAGCTGAGATTCCCCTCAACACTCTTCTCCAGGCGGGTGAATCCAAATCGACCAGCCGTCGCTTCGACGTTCCCTCCGACGCGCGCGGCCTGGGACTCATGGTGGAGCGCGGCGCGTTTCCGTTCTGCGTAATCATCGGGGAGTGCGAGGCTTTCCACAAAGGCCTGGTTATACGTCTCGAATGAGTTTTATCCCTGGCGCGACGTCGACGAACAGACCGCAAGAAAAATCAGGAACCGCACCGGGTTCGCGACTAAACTGGAATCCATGATTCGCAGCGTGCTCGCCGTGATTGCGGGGATTGCCGCCCTCACCGTCACATCGTTCGCCATCGAAGCCCTCGCCGACCCGCTGCTCATGGGCATGTTTCCGCAGGCCCTGCCGACGCGCGCCGCCATCGGTCAGAATCTGCCGGCCAGCCTGTTTCTCTACGTGTACACGGCGCTGTGCGTGGCGTTCGGCGGCTATGTCACA
Source organism: Terriglobia bacterium (assembly GCA_963709215.1). GTDB lineage: Bacteria > Acidobacteriota > Terriglobia > Bryobacterales > Bryobacteraceae > BOG-234. The sequence goes on from CAVPVO010000003.1 coordinate 1,358,962, forward strand.
GCGTGGGTCGCACGGCGCGACGCCGGTCGGGCACGCCCTGATTATGGGCGTGGTGCAGACCGGGCTCACGCTGCTGGCGATGTTTTCCCTGAAAGAACAAGCCCCGCTGCGAAACTGGATTGTCGCGCTGGTCATGACGATTCCGTGCGCATGGGCCGGGGGTGCATGGCGATGGCGACAGAGCTGAGCCGCATCCAGCCGCTTCTGGCATTCGCGGCCGGGCACCTCGACGAAGACCTTTCGCTGACCGCGCTCGCGGGCAAATCCGGACTCTCGCCGTTTCATCTGCATCGCGTTTTTTGCGCGGCGGCAGGTGAGACGCCGAAACAGTTCACCCTGCGGCTGCGTCTTGATCGCGCCGCCGTTCTGCTTCTCACGACGAACGATTCGGTGCTGGATGTGGCGATCGCATGCGGCTTCGCCAGCCACGAAGTATTCTGCCGGGCTTTTCGCGGACGGTTCGGCATGCGGCCGCGGGCGTATCGTACGCGCGGCTTCGAGGGCGATCCGCCAACGCACCAGAAGCAGGAACACGCCGCGGCGGTGGCCCGCACCGGACCCTGCCTGCGGTTCTTTCACAGCACCACTCACAAGGAGACTATGCCGTATTCGATCACCCGAAAAGAAATCGCGCCGCAGCCCGTGCTCGTTGTCGAGCGGCGGGTGAAGCCGTCTGAGATCGCCGCGACGCTGGCGGAAGGGCTCGGCCTGGTGTTCCGGCATGGCCAGCGCGCAGGCGTCGCATTCGCCGGCCAGCCGTTTACCCGCTATGTCGAATGGGGGCCGGGCATGATGACCATGCAGGCGGGTATGCCGATTGCGGCACCCGGTACAACGGAAGGCGACGTTCGTGCCGAAACGCTCCCCGGCGGCCCGGTCGCGACTACGATTCACAGCGGCGCCTACGACAAACTCACTGAAGCTCACGCCGCGCTGCAGGTGTGGATCGAAGAGCAGGGCTTCAGGTCCGCGGGCGCGCCATGGGAGGTCTATGTCACCGACCCTGCCGACTATCCGGATCCGGCCGACTGGAAGACCGAAATCTTCTGGCCGATCAAACCCCGCTGACAGTGGGGCCAGGCTTTCAGCCTGCCGCCGGGTTTCCGCCCGGCGCTGAACTTTACGGATTCTCAGGAACGCCGCGCGTCTGCTGTAAGTAATCGCCCGCCAAACGGAGCCTGAGCCCGGTTGCTTCGTTGCATCGTGGGCCGCCATCGGCGCTTTGCGGGCTACTGAATGGTGCTGGCGCCTTCGACCCCGAACGTTTCATCGATCACGTTGCGGTTGACGTGATTGTCCAGATTGATGACGTACGTTTCCGGCGCTTCCGTCAGCACCGGCGAATGCGTGGCGCACACGATGCGGAATCCCTTGTGATCGACCAGTTCCATCAGCATCTTCAGAATGCGCCGCTGGTTTGACACGGAAAGCGCCATTTCCGGCTCATCGAGCAGCAGGGTGGTGCCGCGTTCGAGCGACGGGAAGTTCTCTTTGAACATGGCGAGCATCACCTGCCCGTGGCTCGCCAGCTGCAGAAACTCGACCATCTGCGGCTGATCCTTGAACAGCTCGAGCTGCATGCGCGGATTATGCTGCTCGGCGTCGAACAGGAACACCTTGCCTTTTTTGACGTCGCCGCGATCCAGCCTGTAGACATAGCCTTCGGTTTGTTCTCCGCGCAGCGCATAGTGAATCGAATGCAGCAGCGTCGATTTGCCCGAACCGTTCTCACCCGTCAGCATGATCAGCGGATGCGACAGATCCACGATCATCGGCATGTGGAAGTTGAGATTGGTAAAAACGGGATGCGCGAGAATCTTGAGGAACATGGACCAGTTCTCAGTCGTCAGTTATCGGTTGTCAGTTCAAAACCGCGGACGAGCTCTGTACACCGTCAGGATATCAATGGCGCACACGCGCGTTTTGACTGACAACTGAAAACTGTCAACTGATAACCTTCACGCCACCAGGCCCGACCGCACCAGCAGCGCGTCGGGATCAGGGTCGCGCCCCATGAACCGGCGATAGAGCACCGCGGGGTCCTCGCTGTCGCCTTTCGAGAGAATGTTCTCGCGAAACGCGCCGCCTACTTCCGGACTGAAAATGCCTTCGTCGCGGAAACGCGTGAATGCATCCGCATCCAGCACCTCCGCCCATTTGTACGAGTAGTAGCCGGCGCCATAGCCGACCGGACTTGAGAACAGGTGAGTAAACGCGGCGATCATCGCGTAATTTTCCGGCAGCTTCGCCGCGGAGAATTGCTGGATGATGTCGCGCGCGTAAGCCAGCAGATCGCCGTCACGCGCCGGATCGTATTCGCGATGCAGTTTCAGATCGACGAAGCCGAAGCCGAGCTGGCGCATCTGCGTGTTCGCGCCGCGATAGGTGCGCGCCCGAACCATCTTGCTGAACAGGTCTTCGGGGATTACTTCGCCCGTCTGGTAATGCCGCGCGAACAGATCGAGCGCCTCGCGTTCCCAGCACCAGTTCTCCATAATCTGGCTGGGGAGCTCGACAAAATCCCACGCCACCGAGGTGCCCGCCAGACTGCGCACTTCCACGCGGCTCAGCACGTGATGCAGCAGATGCCCGAATTCGTGAAAGATGGTTTCCACTTCGCGGTGCGTCAGCAGCGCCGGTTTCTCGCCGATGGGCGGCGTCAGATTGCCGCAGATGCAGCCCAGATGCGGCTCGCAGCGGTTGTCCCCGATGTAGTGGCCGGTGATGAAAGCTTCCATCCACGCGCCATCCCGCTTCGATTCGCGCGGAAACCAGTCGGCATAGAAAGCGCCGATCAGCGCGCCGTCGCGGTCGCGCACTTCGTAATAACGCACGTCGGGATGCCATACCGGAACCCCGGTCTGCTGCCGCACTTCGATTCCGTAGAGGCGCTCCACGATGCCGAACATGCCTTCCACCACGCGCTCGGCCGGGAAGTAGGGACGCAGTGCTTCTTCGTCGAAATCGTAAAGCGCGCGCCGCTGCTTTTCCGCCCAGTAGCCGACATCCCAGGGCTCCAGCTTCTGCCCGGCGAAGGCTTCGAGCGCGGCATTTTCCTTCGCAAAGAAGGGGTCGGTCTTGGCCTTAAGCTCTTCCAGAAACTTCATGGCGCGCGCACCCTTGTGCGCCATGCGGTCTTCGAGGACGAAATCGGCGAAATCCGCAAAGCCGAGCAGCCGGGCTTTCTCGCGGCGCAGTTCCAGAATCCGGCTGAGCAGCGGACGGTTGTCGCGCTCCGGCTCGGTGGCGCGCGCTGCGAAGGCCCGGTACATGCGCTCGCGAATACCGCGGTCGTCGAGATACGTCATCGCCGGAATGTAGCTCGGCCCCTGCAAAGTGAACCGCCAACCCGCCGCTTTCTTCTTTTCCGCGCTCTGACGCGCCGCATCGACAGCGCTCGGCGGGAGCCCGGCCAGCTGCGCTTCATCCGTAATAATCAGCTCGAAAGCGTTTGTCGAATCCAGTACATTTTCGGAATATTTCGTCGTGATCTTCGTCAGCTCCACGTCGATTTCCGCCATACGTTTCTTACCCGCCGGGTCCAGTTCCGCGCCATGCCGGCGGAAGGAATCCAGCGTTTTCTTCAGGAATCGCTGCCGCGTGCCTTCCAGAGATTTCGCATCTGCGGTCGCGGAATAGCGCTGCAGTTGTTTCCACAGTCCATCGTTGAGGGGGATCTGCGAGTAGAACGCGCTGGTTTCCGGTTCCACGGCGTTCCAGGCCGCGCGCAGCTCGGGTGTCGTCGCCACGGACTCGAGATGCCGCACAACGGCGAGCGCATAGTCGAGATTGTCCGTGGATTTTTCGAGCGCCAGCATCGTGTTGTCGAACGACCGCGGCGCATCGTCGCCGGCGATTCGATCGATATGGCTCTGCGCCTGGGCGATCAGTTCGCGGACGCCGGGTTCAACGTGGCCCGCCTGAATACGATCGAAAGGCACATGAAAATTTATCGACAGCAGCGGATTTTCAGACATGTCGGGTGGAACTTTCAGTATATAAGCTGCTCGGATGCCGTAAACGGGGCCGAAATCGAGCTCTGATAAACTTCAGGCATACGTTAAGGAGAGCAGAATGAAGAAGTTGATCTGGATGGCCGCGGGCGTCTCCGTGCTGGCTGCCGGGTGGGTGATTCAGGCATCCACCGACGGCATCAAAGATGTAATCACCGGTTCCGGCGTGTGGGTCGATGCGAAGGATCTGAAGCCCGGCAGCTTTCGTCACATCACGGTCAACGATCTTCCTTCGCCGACGAAAGGCACGCCGAATTTCGCGCGGCCTGTTCCGCGTCCCGAGGGCGCACTGCCCGTCGCGCCGGCGGGTTTCACCGTCTCTCTCTATGCGCACGATGGACTGCAGGCCCCGCGCCAGATCCGCCGCGCGCCGAACGGTGACTTGTTCGTGGCAGAGACCAATGGCGGGGAGATCAAAGTCATTCGCGATAACAACGGCAAGCCGGAAATTTCGGTCTTCGCCACCGGGCTGCAGCGCCCGTTCGGAGTGAACTTCTATCCGGCGGAAAACCCCCAGTGGATCTATGTCGGCAATACCGGCTCGGTGGTTCGCTTTGCTTACAAGGCCGGCGATCTGAAGGCCACCGGCGCCCCTGAAACACTGATCTCCGATCTGCCCCCGAACGGCAATCACTTCACGCGCGACGTGGTGTTCTCGAAAGACGGCCGGCGGATGTTCGTTTCCGTTGGCTCGGCCGACAACGTTTCCGATACGCCGCAGTCTCAGGAGCGCCGCGCCGACATTCTCGAATACACGCCCGACGGCAAGTTCGTCCAGATCTACGCGTCGGGCATTCGGAATCCCGTGGGTCTGGGCGTGAATCCGGTCACGGGTGAAGTCTGGTGCTCCGTGAACGAGCGCGACGACCTCGGCGACAACCTCGTTCCCGACTACATTACTTCTGTCAAAGAGCACGGCTTCTACGGCTGGCCGTGGTTCTACATCGGCAAGCACGAAGACACGCGCGCCAAACTGCCGCGCCCCGCCGACAAGACCATCGACAGCGTGATTGTTCCCGACGTTCTCCTGCAGGCCCACAATGCTTCGCTCGGCCTCACGTTCTACGACGGCAATCAGTTCCCGAAGGAATACGCGGGCGACCTGTTCGCCGGCGAGCACGGATCGTGGAATCGCGCCCACATTTCGGGCCACGAAGTGGTGCGCGTGCCTCTGAACAAAGGCAAATCGAACGGCATCTATGGGGACTTCCTGACCGGTTTCGTCACCGCGGACGGCCAGCCCTGGGGAAGGCCGGTTGGCGTCGTCACTGGCAAGGACGGATCGCTCTACGTGACGGACGACGGTGTCGCGTCGATCTGGAAAGTCACCTATACCGGTAAGAGGTAAAGCAGCGCGATTTCGTTGCCGCTCCCTCACTTTCTTTGGTTTCACCGAACCGCGACTGTAAAGGAGCGGCCACGAAATCGCCGGGGCTGCGGCGTCACCTGAATCTCTTTTTGAACGCGAAGTCGACGCCCACATAGCCGTTCTCTTCGCGCGTCACAATCGCCGCCCACTGCCGGCTGAAGTCCCACTCGACCCGGATCAGCTGTGTGCTCGTGCTCGAGACGTCCGTAATATAGGTGAACAGAATCTCCGGCGACACCTGCTGCTCCACCGTCAGGCGCGCTTCAGGGCTGCCGGTGATCCCGGTCAGCTGCGGATCGATCTTCACCCGGCTCACGCCGAAAAAGCGCTGCAGCGGCCCTCCCACCGGACTCGAAATCGCCTGGCCCACCAGCGCGGACGCGCCCGAATTTCCCAGTTGCTGCACGCTGAGCGATTGGCCCGTGTTGGCGGTAGCCAGCGTCGGGTCCGTCGGGCTGCGCCCGGTCGCCAGCAGCGCCACAATATCGCCGAACTGCAGCGGCGGGTCCGACCGGTAGCTGGCGTGCAGATTGTTGATCGGGCCCGTCACCGTAATCGTGACATCCACACCGCGCGCCTTTGTCTGGAGGTCGACATTGAGCACCGGTTCGATCTTCGCGGGATTGAAAAACGAGATCACGCCCTGATTGATGGTGTATTTGTTGTTGAGAAAAACCAGATCGCCCTGCGTGACGTCGATGCGGCCAAGCACCGCCGGAGCCGCCGCTGTGCCGCGCAGCCGCAGATTCGCGTCTGCTTCGAGGCTCTGCGTCACGCTCGTTTCGAACGCGACGTCGGGCGCGGTTTCAATCTGCACGTCGAGGTTCAGGTTCGCGAGGAAGCCCGCGTTCCCGGCCGTTGTCTTCATGGGCTGCGCGGCGCCCGCGAGGATCGTCGACATGTCCGTTTTCGGATTCACCGACACGCGCCGCACCGTAACCTTTCCCGTCGCCTCACTGCGCGCCGTTGTACCGGCGAGCGTGATGTTGGAGTCGGAGACCGTGCTGACTCCCGGCGGATAGCGCACGCGCACGTTCTGCGTCTTCGTTTCCAGCCGGAAGGTCGCGAGACCGCTGTTCAGCGCGGCGAAACCCGTTACCTCCACCTTGCCGCCCCCCGATTCCCCCGTGAATGACTGAATCGTCGCGCGCGTCCCGTTGAACAGAACCACGCCGTTTGCATTCGCGAGCCCATTGGAAAACTCGGCGTAGTGAAACTCGCCTTTCCCCAGTTCAGCGCGGCCCGAAAAATCCGGACTGGCAAAACTGCCGTGTACCGCGGCATTGATCGTCAGTTCACCCGACGCTGTCAGATCGGGGTTGTACGTCTGGGCCAGCGCCAGGTTGACGGTCCCTTTCACCTGCAGGTCGAGCGGCGACCGCGAATTCAGCGCGATGTTGCCCGCCACCGCCAGATCCGTATTCGGCGCGGTGAACCGCGCGCTCTCGACGCGCACCACCGATCTCGCCAGTGTCGCGCGGATCGCTCCGTTGTTGCGCAGCCTCAGATCCGGAATATTTTTCACTCCGCCCGTTACCGTCAGCGGATGCAGTTCAAACTGCGTCACGTCGATCGCGGCGGTGATCTCGTCCGGTTTCTTCGCCGGGCCGTTCAGCGTTACCTGTCCTGCCGCCGAGCCATCTAAGTTAAGATCGGCCGCGTCTTCGCCCGACGCGCGCAGCAGCTTACTCACTGCGCTCAGACCGAGATCCGAAAACGTCAGCTTCGCGTCCACGGGATAGTCGCCGGTCAGGCGAACCGTCCCATCGCCGTGAATCGCCGACCTCGCGATGTTCGACTCGAGGCGCGCGGTCAGGACGCCGTTCTTCGTCTCAGCAGTGAGCGTTACGTCGCCCAGGGCGCGGGTCCCAAGAGCCAGGCCCGTCGCATGAACGTCTCCGGTCAGCGCGCGTACATCGAACTGTCCCGGCCCCATCTCGACCGCGCCTTCAGCCTTGATTTGGGCCGTGCCCCTGAGATCAGGCTCCATCTTCCGCACTGTCGCGAAGTCCGCCAGGGCCAGCGCATTGCTCGACACATTGAAGGAGAGGCTGTGCTGCCGGTCGAGACGCAGAGTCGCGTTCACCCGCTTGCGCCCCGCGTCAACTTCGGCGGTGAGCGTCTGCGCGCCGCTGTTGAGATACTGCGCGTGTCCCGTGAGCCTGTCGTAAGGCTCGTCATAGATTCGTCCGCGCGTCAGCGTCAGATCGGCCGCTACGTGCGGATCCCCGAACGTCCCGGTGATCTGCGCCGTTGTATTGAGCGTTCCGGTAACCGGCACGCTGTTCTCGCCCGCGAGCGCCAGCAGCTTCGCCGCATCGGCATCCGTGATCCGCACGTTGGCGTTCACGGCGGAGGCATCGACCGGCTGCCAGTCCGCCAGCCCAATCGACCCCGTGATCCGCGCCTTCAGCTGTTTCGCATCCACGGCCATGTTGTTCACGGTCGCCTGAGTTCGCGATGCTGTGAAATCGCCGGCCAGTGAATCGATCTTCTGCCCGTCCCATTCTCCGTTTTGAACCGTCGCGTGCCCCGCGATGTGCGGATCGCGCAGCGCGCCTGTAACTGTACCGTTGAATACGACCGACCCGTTTTGCTCCAGCCTCGCCGGTACCTTCATGGTGCGCATTACCGGCGCCAGGTCGTTCAGGTCGTGCGACTGAAACTGCACCTCAAGCCGCTGTCCCAGCACGCCGGATACATCGACGCGCGTGTGCGGCAGTTCCAGCCATGACCGTCCGAGTGCCACGGTGTCTGCCATCCCGTCGAATTTTGCAGTCACATTTCCGTGCACCGGCAGAGAGCCTTCCGCGGGCGAAACATCGAGCGTCGCGCCGGCCATCAGCTGGTGATAGCTTTCCTCCCGCAGTTTGCCGCTCGCATCGAACGGTCCGGAAACCACGGCGTCGTAGGGCAGCTTCGCGACACCGCCCAGCCCCGCCAGAGTTTGCGCGTCGAAATGGTCCAGCTTCCCGGTAATGTGAAAATCTTCCAGCTTCCGGATCTCGGCATCGCCGCGCATTTCACCGCCCAGCGCATTCACCACCAGCGCGCCGATCAGCACCTTGTCCGGCGTTGCCGTGACGTTCCCGGCTACGCGCATATCGCGTACCGGCCCATAGCCGATCTGAGTGCCGCGCATCGTGCCGGAGACTGTGTAGTCTGCCGGCGAAACGTATCGCAGCTTTCCCGTCATGCTGACCACGCCGTTGTGCTGGAAATTCACCAGATGGAAAGTCCGGTCCGCCTCTGCCAGTGAAACGCGCGCCGTGTATTCGCCCGTAGTCACGGGCTTGCGGAAATCGTTCACCAGCACATGGCTCAGATCGACCTCCGACTGCGCGGACTTCACCGTAGCCGCTGACACGGTCAGATGGTTCCTTTCCATCGCAGCTTTCGCCGTCACCTGCGCCGCCACCCGCACGCCGAATTTCCCGTAGCCGTTCCACACAAAATCGAGCGGCGCAATCGAGATGTCCCCGTCGTATCGCGGACCATGCCGATCGTAGGTCACGTTCGCCGTCAGGTTTCCCCCGCGCGCATTCCAGGGCGTTTTTTCGTTAGCGCCACCCGCGGGCTCGATCATCGCCACGCCGTTCGTCAGGTCGAACCTGCCGATCTTCAGCGCGAGAATTTCCTCGGGGCCGGTTCGCCCTTTCGCCACCTTCGGGCTCGGAAGATTGGTCGTGCCATCGGTATCGATGATCACGTGCGCCTGCGGATTGTCCGCCTGCACGCTCGCCACGTTGAACTTCCTCTCAATGAACGAAAGCACCTTGAATCCGATGACGACGCGCTTCACCGCGAGCAGCGGCGCGCTGCCGGCCGGCTCCGTTCCGTGGATGACAAGGTTATCGATCTCCGCCGTCAGCGCTTCCCAGTCGACCTGCAGCGCGCCAATCTCAACCTTTCCCCCCGTCGCCTTCTCGGCCTCGGCGACAACCCGTTCGCGGATCTTCTCGCGCACCCACCCGCTGCGGAACGCGACAATCGCGGACACAACGGCGATCCCGAGGATCAGCCCGACGGTCCCCGCCGATATCAGCGCTATGCGTGCGGGTCGTGTCATCTGATTTCCAGCCCGCAAGGGGCCGGGCAGGCTCCGTTCTGCGGGCGATTACTTAGGAGCGCAAAGGGTGCCGCGCGCACCTCCGGAGGAGTCACGAACAATGTTGCGCCGCGACCCGTCTTGCGCGTGTTACTCAAAAGATCCTTGTCGAGGTACTGGATACTGGTTCGCATGTGCTGATCTTCCAGCCAGCGGTCCAGCTCCTGCTGTGTGCGCTCTTCGGCCACCTTCGGGTCCTGTTCGACACCGGCAATCGCCGGACGCAGCCGCAGATTCAGAAATGTGAGCAGATCCGACTGCCGTCCCAGGTCGTCTTCCAGATCCTGCGCCGTGAGCCCGTAGTCCGCCAGGGCCGCGTCCATCGCCGCCGTCCCGGCTTTGTAATTCGCCTTCGCGTATTCACTGACAAGCGCCTTACGCGCATCGCCTTCGAGCCGCGGATAGTGCCCGACGTCCATCTCATGCTCGACCAGGCGCTGGTCGATCAGCTCGCGCGCCGCCAGCTGCCGCGCCGCGAGGCTGAAGTCTGCCTTCTGCTCATTCTGAAACGCGCTCAGACGAATGCGCAGATCGATCTCGCTTTCGGTGATGACTTTGTCGCCCACCACAATCGCGATCCGGTCGACGATGGCGGCCTGCCCGCCTGCCGCCAGCATTGCACCGAGAAGAATCAGTCTGCGCATCAGAATGCCTGCCCGATCGAAAAGAAAAACTGAAAATGACTGATTGCCAGCGCCTGCGCCTGACACGTATTCGCCGCCGAGCACTGCACCAGCTGCGAGTAGTTGCCCGGAAATCCGTTGTACTTCGGCGGATTGATGCTGTACGCCAGATCGAGCCGCAATGGCCCGATCGGTGTCCGGTAGCGAATGCCGAATCCCACCGCGTGCACCATATAGTCGAAATCGTCTGCGTTGCGCTGATCGGTGCGAAACGAAATCGCGCCCAGACTCGAATAGACGTTCCCGGCGTCTTCGAAGAGTACGCCGTTGATGTTCGCGCCGTAGAGCGGAAACCGCAGTTCGGTGTTGTTGAACAGCAGCGCCGAGCCGCCCAGCGGGAAGCCTGTAATCGTATCGCGGGGACCCGCCTGGTTCTCCGGAAAGCCGCGCTGCGTGTTGCCACCGCCGCCGAAAAACCGCTCCGCCAGCGGAATGGGGTCGCCGGGCTCCGAGTTCGCCGGAATCGCAAACGCCGGCTGCAGACCAACCTGTGTTTCGCGCGCCAGCACAATTTTTTCGCCCAGCCTGTAATATGTCGCGTTCCGTGCCAGGATGCGCGCGAAGCTCGTCTGCGAACCAAAGTATTTGGTAGCCAGTCCCACATTAAGCGTGTTGTAGACGCCCTTGTGCGGATCCAGCGGATCGTCCCGCCGATCCTGTATGACGTTGACCTCCGAGATTCCGACGCGCACAGACTGCGCCAGCTGCGGCAGCAGCAGCGGATTGATTTTCAGATCCGACACGCCGACGTGCCGGTACGAAAAGTCGTAGAAAATCGTGATCGGCTTCGTGACATGCTGCGTCAGCCTCATCGAAGCTTCCTCGCGCTTCGACAGGAACGTCCGCACGTTGAACGTATCGTCATACAGCAGCGAGAACGTGGCGTCGAGCTTCGGTGTGCTCAGGATTTTAGGCACCGCGTAGCTCAGCAGCGCGCGCTTCTGCAGGGTGGAAAGCACGCCCTGCAGCGTCAGCGTCTGTCCCACGCCGAAGAGGTTCAGCCGGCTGACTGCCAGCGAAACCCGCGGCACCACACCGGGCGCGCCGCCCGGCTCGGAAAGGTCCGTGATCGCGTTGCTGCCGCCGATGCGCGCGAACTGCAGCCCGAATCCCGTGGTCAGCGAGTACCGTCGTGCCTCGTCGAGATCGTACACGACGTACTTACCGCCTTCGTCGCCGTCCGGATTCTGAATCGCCATGTTGACGCGGGAAAAGATTCCGAGGTCGTACAGTTTCCTCTGCGTATCCGCCATAGCTTCGGGCGACAACGGAGCGCCGGGATTGAGATCGGTAATCTGCTTTTCGACAAGCGATGTCCGGGTCGTTTTGAGGCCCTGCGTCACCACGTCGCGCACGAACTGCTGCTGCCCTTCGTCGATCGTGAATTTCAGATCGATCGTATGCGGCTTCGTCCCGGGCCTCGCATTCCAGTCGAATGTCGCATTGGGAAACCCGTTCCTGCCGTATTCGCGGATGATGGTTTCGCGGTCCGCTGCCACGTTGAATTCGCTGAATACCTGCCCCGGCTGCGAACTCAGCGCCGCGCGAATCCGCGAGATGTCGAGCTTCTTCGCGCCTTCCACATCGAGCGTCTCGACCAGATATTGCGGCCCTTCCTGAATCGTCAGAAAGACAGCCAGATCCCCGGTGCGCCCCTTGTAGTCGTCGGTAAGGCGCGATGTGACCATCGCATCGCGGAATCCGTTCGATTCGTACAGATCCCGGATCGTCTCGATGTCGCGCTTCAGCAGCGCCTCGCTGTATCGCCCTCTGCGGAAGGCTAACGATCTGGGAATCAGGATCAGGCGCTCCCGAATCGTCTTCCCGTCAAAGTATTTGTTCCCGCTGACGCCGAGATAGACAAATGTGTGCCGCTTGCCCAGCTCGATCGTGTAGGAAATCTCCGTCGCGCCGTTCGCTGTCGTTCTCTCTTTGTATGCGACCTGCACGTCAGGATAGCCCTGATCCTGAAAATAATCCCGCAGATTGTTCCGGCCCTCGGCGAGGAGGTCGGCGTCCACCGTGCGCTCCTGAAACACCGGCACGTTGTCGCGCAAAGCTCGCTGCGAAACCTTCAGACCGGGCGTCGTGATCGTCACCGGAGGGCCGGGATTCACCTCAATCGACGCCCTGCCTTTCCTGTTGCCTTCATCCGGCTCGATACCGTTCAGCACGACCGTGGCTAGAAGACGATTGGCGCTCGCATACTTCAGCCGGACTTTGTCAATACCCTTCCGCGTTCCGCTCAGCGTGATGCCGCGATAACCCGGAATCAGAAATCGCCGCCATCCTGTTGCCTTGTCGATCGCATCCGCTGTCAGTACCGTGGTGTCGCCCGCGGACAGGCGATCAAAAATGATCTCGGGTTTCTCGTAGTGCGCGCGCTTCCCCGTCCGGATCGCGAAACTCACGTTCGCCTGCTGATGCACGCTGTCGTACCGGATGCGCGGCTCGACAGTCGGATCGAAGTAGCCATTCTGGATGAGCAGCCTGCGGATATTCTCGACCGCGGTGGGTATCTGCGCTTCGTCGAAGCGGGCACCCAGCTGCAGGCGGGACGCATTTACGATCTGACCCGTGCTCGGGGGCTCTGCGAAATCCTCCGAGGCGCTCACATGCCCGATGAACCAGCTGTTCTTTGTAATGAAAGTCAGCGCCACACCCGCACCCGCGGGGGTGGCGTCAACTTGAATATCCTGATATCGCCCGGTCGCATAAAGCCGCTCGATTGCGGCGCGCACGTCTGCCGCGCGATAAGCCTGGCCGGTCTTTATCGGAAGAACTTTTGCGAGGTCGTCGGTGTCGACCGGCTGCGTCGGCGGGTCCCAGGCCACTCTCGCGACGGGGCGGCCTTCGAATTCGACGTCGCTGACCGTAACCTGCGCCTGAACCCGCGCCGCGGTCAGACAACAGAGCAGAAGGGCCGCGACATACCGCACCGGTTTTAATCGTACCAGGGTGTACAGACGGCGGTCCTGCCGCCGTTGTGCTTATTTGGACGCTGCCGACTTATTTGGATCCTGCGTTCCCTTGATGTGCCCTTCGAAGAAGTCCTTATTATTCTCTTCGCAGGAGTATTCCATGATCTCCCAGTCGGGCCGCAGCGTGAACGTACGCACGTTCTTCCACGGCTGCGTGTACATCACCGGATCGTCGATCGTGATCTCGTACGCGATGTGCCCCAGATCCGTGCGCGTGTAGCGCTCGATCACGTGCATCTGCGCGCTGTGCGGATGACCGATGGTATCGAGGCGCGTGCGGCCGTTGAAGCCGATCGTGTCGATCACCAAAGTGTCGCCGTCCCACTTGGCGATCGAATCGCCGAACCATGTGGGCGTGATGTTCTTCGGATGTTCATTGGCGAACTTCGCGATGTGGAACCAGGTATTCTGCTCCCACAAAAATGCCACGTACTTCGCGTTCTGCATGATCTGCAGCGGATCGGGCGAGTTCACCGAACGCGTCAGACCAAACGGCATGCAGGCGCCCGTGTAGTCGCCGTTGGCCGGATCGTACGCGTCCCACGTGGCCTTGCCGAGAGCCGTGTAGGGCAGCTGCACCTGACCCTTCTGGTCCTTCGAAATATTCGGCAGATCGCGATACAGCGCACCGCCGGGTTTCGCCTCGCGTATCTGCATCGACATATCGGGTGTGTAGGGACGCGCCCAGACGCCGCTGAAATCGGGCTTGCCGTCCGGCATGTGCGGCGTCGGCCCCTCGGGCGGCTTCGGACCGCCTCTTCCACCTCGTCCCTGGCTGAATGCGGGCGCGGCGCACATCGCGACCAGCGCGAAACCGGTCGCGATGCGGCTTAAAAGGTTCTTGTTCACGTTAGGTTCTCCCGGACGCGCCTACTGCTGACCTTCGGCCTTCGGCGCCTTCGGACCACCGTCTTCCGCGGAACCGGCAAACACCATGTGGCCGTTCGGCAGTGTGACCGAGCGCGCGTTGCAGGTATTGGTGCCGTCTTTGGCGCGGCGGCCGTCGATAGTGATGGCATCGCCGGGCTGCAGCGCATCCTTCGTCCAGCCGTTCCGCGTAAGCGTGTTGGGCGGACCACCTTCACACTGCCAGCGGACATCTTTGCCGTTTTCGTCTTTGACATCGACGTAGAGCCAGATGTGCGGATTCTGCCATTCGACTTTGACGACGGAGCCTTTCAGCATGACTTTCTTCGAGTCGTCGAATTCCGCGGCAAAGGAGTGATGCGCCAGCATGGGCAGGGCGGCGGCGACCAGCAGTCCCGCCATCGTAAGAACCATCTTCGTTTTCATGGAAAACCTCTCGTACAGGCCACCGGGCCCGGCTCATAACAATATATGCTATCCGCGGACCGGATTCAGGTGAACGCTATCATGCGGGGTTTTGGGGTGTCAAGGGAGCGGGCGGCCTACTTTAGATCCGCCGCGGAGGCAGACGATCTGGAAACCAGTTCGAGATCCTCATAGTCGGGATTATTATCCCCGTCCAGTACAAATTCGACTTCCCCCGCTTCTCCATGAAGCAGGACACGATCTCCGGTCATGATCTCTTCTCCGGATTGATATTGATAAAGCAGCGGGATCATGCGGACTGTCTCTTCGCTCTCCGCTCCGCAGCCTTCCCCAGCCGGCTCATCCCGAAAAATATTGATCCGAACACTCCAGCCACGGCCCCGCCCAGTACGATCGCGCCGACGAGGGCGACGCTGATCCACACCAGCGCCCCGGCCGCCATCACTCCCGAGAATCCGATCAGCAGGTCCAAATCCGATCATCCCACTGTTCCGCTGACCACTTTTTTCCGATACCCTGAGAGGCGCGGGCCCGCCCGATGAAGTACCTGCTGTTGCTCCTGCTCCCGTTCTCCGCTTTTGCTCAGCAGTACGAAATCGGCGCCGGCTTCGGCTACGGCGTCTACCGCGACGGAACCATATACTCTTCCGCGGGCACGGCCCAGGCCGGCATTCGCAACCGATTCGCCGCGGGCCTTTACATCGGCAAAGAAATCACCGACTACGTCTCGGCCGAGTTCGATTATCTCTATCACGACGGGCACCCCTTCCTGCGGGCGCCCGGTGTCAGGACCGATATTCAGGGAAACTCCGACGCACTGACGATGGATTTGCTCTTTCATTTCAGGCCGCGTCGCAGCCGTTTCCGTCCGTTTCTTGCCGGCGGAGCGGGCGCCAAAGAGTATGTCATCGCCGGCCCTGCGCCGTTTCCGCAGCCAATTCCTCAGATCGCCAGCCTCACCACAAACGATGTCTGGAAGGTTGCCTTCACCGTCGGCGGAGGCGTACAGTTCCTTCTCCGTTCGCATATGATGCTGCGTGCCGAGTTCCGCGATTACATTACGACCTTCCCGCGCCAGGAAATCGTCCCCGCCCCCCACAACACTGCCCGGGGCATCTTTGAACAGTTCACGCCTCTGGCCGGTCTCAGCTACACCTTCTAGTGTTGTGTCTCTGAAGTCTCTTGCCTGATGTGGGGCGGGATGGCATCCTGCAGCGGGGTTGTTAACCCCGCTGGCCGCTTGCAACGCTCACCGGCCTGCATCCGGAGATGGTGAAGGAACTATCGGAGACACACCACGAGCAGGCTGCTGAAAAACGCTTCTTGCCGCAGGAGTTACTGAACCGCGCGCGTCAGCAAGCGGCAACGAAAAGAGCTTTTTCAGCAGCCTGCCAGGATTTTGCGGGGTCACAGGATCTGTGGAAACGCGCTACTGCCGCGTGCTGACAGTCGTCGCGGTCGGGAAATCGGTCGGAACCTTCTGCGTCACTTCCCCCGTCGCCGCCCATTCCGTCCCGCGCTGCAGCGTGGTGATAAAGCCCACACAGCTAATCGCCGAAACGTCGTGCCCCAGCGTCGTGTGGAAGATCCGTCCCTTCCCGTAGCTCAGCACCATGAGGATCGGCTCTTCGCGTCCCGTGCCGTTGTTCGCCGGATCGGAATGCGCCGTCGCGATCACCGTCATGTTCCTGCCCGGCCCGCGCAGCGTCGCGTACAGTTCATCGCCCTGATGCATCCAGACCTTCGGCAGGCCTTTCAGAATCGGGTGCTCCGGTTCGCGCGCCGTCACCGCAAACGGCAGGCGCTGGCCGTGCGATCCCGACTGCGGCGGCATCGCATCCGACACCAGCTTCCCGTCCGCCACAAACCAGTGCGGCCCGGAGCTTTCATTACGATCGCGCCACCCGCCCACGCCGGTCATTTCATTGAAGGCCTTCCATCCCGGAAACGCGTTGTCGGCCGCATGCACCACCACCACCCCGCCGCCGTCCTTCACATACTTTTCAAACGACTCCTTCAGCGCCGCCGGCCAGTCGGGCGCGTCATAGTTCAGCACAACCGCCCGGAACTTCGCAAAGTCCGGATGAAATCCGCTCATGTCGCCGTTCGATGGCGGAGCCGTGACCACGGTCACCTGAAACAGTCCGGTCTCTTCCAGTTCACGCTTCAGAACCGGCGTCGTCTGTTTCCAGGCGTGATACGTTCCCGCGCTTTCTCCGTCGAGAAGCATGACCGGGATTGGTGAAGCCGCGCGCGCTGTGGCCGGCACCACCAGCACCGCAATCGTGAAAACCGCGCGCGCCAGCATCATGGTTCCGAGTCCATGATATATTCCCGCCCCCGCCAGGCGTCGTTCTGATACGATGTGCTCCGTGCGCACGGTACTTATTCTCCTGGTCTGCTCAATCGGCGTGCTCGCCCAGCGCGGCGGCCGGGGCGGCGGCGGACCGGTCGCGTTCCCCACCACACCTCCCACCAACCTGAGAGTTCTGCCGGCGGGCGCGGATCTGCAGCAGACGATGAATGCATTCCGCACGGCTCTCGGCGTACAGTGCACCTACTGCCACGTGCAAGGCGATTTCGCCAGCGACGACAACTCCAAAAAGAACATGGCGCGCAATATGATGCGTATTGCCGCTGACCTCAATGCCGGCTTTGGCGACGGCAAGCGGCACGTGACCTGCTACACTTGCCATCACGGCGAGGCAAAGCCGAAATCGGAAGCACCGGCTCCGGGGGCTGACGCCAAACCAGCGCCGCCCGCGGCCAAATAGCCTCTTCCCGAATTGATACGCGCGCGCCCGGCCGGCTGTCACAAAGACTGTGGGCTGGCGCCAAAGGAAAAATGCATGCATTCTGAACCAATCATGGATATTGCCCACCTTGGGCACCTCGAACTTCTCACGCCCAAATTCGAAGAGAGCCGCCGCTTCTTCATCGACATCATGGGCATGACCGAAAGCGGCGCACAGGGCGATTCCGTCTACCTGCGCGGCTGGGACGATTACGAGCGCTATTCGCTCAAGCTCACTGCTTCGAAGACCTCAGGCATGGGCCATATGGCCTTCCGCACCCGTAGCCCGCAGGCACTGGAACGCCGCGCGGCTGCCCTCAAAGGGACAGAATTCGAGGTGGGCTGGACGGACGGCGATCTCGGCCACGGAAAGACCTATGTCTGCAAAGATCCCGACGGCCACGTCATCGAGCTCTACTTCGACACCGAGTGGTATCAGGCTCCGCCCGAACTGAAGCCGGCCCTGAAAAATCAAGCGCAGCGTTATCCCGCCCGCGGCGTCAACGTCCGCCGGCTCGACCATCTGAACTGCCTGGCGGTCGACATCAAAGCCAACCGCATTTTCTTCGAAGAGTATCTCGGCTTCCGCCTGACCGAACAGATCGTGCTGAACACCGGTGTCGAAGCCGCCATGTGGATGACCGCCACCAACAAGAGCTACGACTTCGCCTATTCAGCCGATCACACCGGCACGAAGGGCCGCTTTCACCACCTGACCTTCGCGGTCGATTGCCGCGAGGACATCCTTCGCGCCGCCGACATTTTTCTCGAAAACGGCGTCTACATCGAGACCGGCCCGCACAAGCACGCCATTCAGCAGACGTTCTTCTTATATGTGTACGAACCCGGCGGCAACCGCGTGGAAATCGCCAATGCCGGCGCGCGTCTGATTCTCGCGCCCGACTGGAAGCCGATCCGCTGGACCGAAGAAGAGCGCAAGAAGGGCCAGGCCTGGGGCCTCAAGACCATCGAATCATTCCACACCTACGGCACCCCGCCCGTCGAAGTGAAGCACTAATCAGTCAGCTGCCACTTAGCAGGCTGCTGAAAACGCGCGCGGTTCAGTAACCACTGCGGAATCAGCACCTGCTTTTCCGAACCGCGACCGTAAGGGAGTGGCAAGAAGCGCTTTTCAGCAGCCTGTTAGTGGGGCAGCGTTTCGACGCTGCCGCCGGGTTTCCACCCGGCGCGGAGCTTCCGATCTACTCGGGCGGCAGATCCCCCAGATCTTCCGCCCGGTTTTCAAACTTCGTCATCGAGTGCAGGAACACCAGGTCGATCTTCCCGATCGGCCCGTTTCTCTGCTTCGCCAGAATCAATTCCGCCACGCCTCGCAGATCTTCGCGATCGCGCTTGTAAACTTCCTCGCGGAAGATGAACCCGACCAGATCGGCATCCTGCTCAATCGATCCCGACTCTCGCAGATCGCTCAGCTGCGGTCGATGATCCCCCTGCCGCGTCTCCGTCGCCCGGCTCAGCTGCGACAGCACCAGAAACGGACACCCCAGCTCTTTAGACAGCAGCTTCAGTCCGCGCGACAGCTGGCTGACTTCCTGGTTGCGGTTCTCCACGCGCCCGCGCACGCTCATCAGCTGCAGATAATCCACCACCACCAGCCCCAGCTTCTGCCCGCCTTGCTGTATCCGCCGCAGCTTCGCGTGCATGTCCATCAGATTGATGCCCGCCGAGTCGTCGATATGCAGCGGCGCCTCCACCATCTGATTCGCCGCCGCGCGCAGCTTCTGCCGCTCCTGTTCGTTCAGATATCCCGCGCGAAACCGCTGGCTGTCGACCCGCGCCGCCGCACACAGCATACGCGTCAGCAGCGACTCCTGCGACATTTCGAGCGAAAAGATCGCCACCGGCTGGAAAAGCCTTGCCGCGATATGCCAGCAGATGTTCAGCGCCAGCGCCGTTTTCCCCATCGAAGGCCGCGCCGCGAGAATAATCAACTCGCCCGAATGCAGCCCGCCGGTCATCTCATCCAGCTTCGTGAATCCCGTCGAGACACCTTTGATGCGTTTGCTCGGATCCAGAAACGCGTTGATCCCGCCCTCATAGTTCTGAATGATTTCGCGCGGATTCTGCAGCCCCTTCGCCGCGCGGTTCTCACCCAGCTTCAGCAGAGTCTCTTCGGCATGGGCCAGAATCTGCTCCGGCTCTTCCTCGGCCAGCAGCGCCTTCGTAAGCATCTGCTGCGACGCCAGCGCGATCCTGCGCAGTGTCGACTTGTCGCGCACGATCTTGACGTAGCTGTCGAGATTGGCGATGTGCGGCAGCCCGTCGTCGAGCGAAACGAGATAGCTCACCCCGTCGACCGATTCCAGCTCGTTCCACCGCAGCAGCTCGTTCGCCACCGTAACGCGGTCGATCTTTTCCCCGCGCGAATGAACTTCATTCATGCGCGTGAAAATGCGGCGATGCTTTTCGAGCGCGAAGTCGTCCTGGGTTATGATGCCCGCGATGTCGATGAAGCGCGTGTCATCCAGCAGAATCGAGCCCAGGATAAACCGTTCGGCGTCGATATTGGCCGGGAGACCTTTCTGGAGCTCGAGCGCGGTGGCGGTTCCTGCGGACATGGCAACGGAACTCAAGGTAACCCGCCGGTCTGTTGAAACGATTTGTGAATATTCGGTTTCTTACACCCCCGCCCCGCGAGAGGTATTTCCCGGTCGATTCCGGATGCAACGTGCACAGGAAATCCACAGTGCCGCGGGACCGAATTCCACAGCCGAAACCCCATAACGACATTTTACCGCTGAAACGTTCTGATGCCGGTCGGCTGATAGCATGAGTCTGGCGTGGTCAACGAACGCTACAGCCGCCAGATTCGTTTCACCCCTTTCGGCGCCGAAGGCCAGGAAAAGCTGAGCACTTCCACAGCCGTCATCGTCGGATGCGGCGCTCTCGGCACCGTTCAGGCATCGCTTCTGGCGCGCGCCGGCACCGGCACCATCCGCCTCATCGATCGCGATTACGTCGAAGAGAGCAATCTCCAGCGGCAGCTCCTTTACACTGAAGCCGACGCGCGCGATGCCCTGCCCAAAGCTGAAGCGGCGCGGCGCCATCTGCTCGAGGCGAATTCCGAAATCCGCGTGGAAGCCCACATATCCGACCTCAATCCCGAGAACGCCGACGACCTCCTCGCCGGCGCGGACGTCATCCTCGACGCCACCGACAATTTCGAGACCCGCTATCTGATCAACGACTACGCCGTGCGGAATGCCACCCCCTGGATCTACGGCGCGGCCGTCGGCACCTACGGGATCTCCATGCCGGTTCTGCCGGGCGATTCGGCCTGCTTCCGCTGCGTCTATCCATCGCCGCCAGAAGGAGCGCAGCCAACCTGCGAGACCGCCGGCGTCCTCGGACCCATCACCAGCCTGATCGGCTCTGTCCAGGCCATGGAAGCGCTGAAGATTCTGAGCGGACGCGCCGCGGCTGTGCGCCGCAAAATCTTCACGGCTGATATCTGGCGGGGTCCTGTCCGCGAAAGCTCCATGCCCGCCCGCGACCCGGATTGCCCCTGCTGCGCGCGCCGCGAGTTCACCTGGCTCACCGGACGCCGCGCCCCCGTGAGCCTCTGCGGCCGCAACGCCGTACAAATCCACGAACGGCGCCGCCCCATCGATCTCGCCCGGCTCGCCTCCCGCCTCGAAGGCCTCGGCGAAATCCGCGGCAACGAATTTGCCCTCCGCTTCCGCACCGGCGAACACGACCTCACCGTCTTCCCCGACGGCCGCGCCATCATCAAAGGCACCACCGACATCGGTGTCGCCCGCGGCATCTACGCGCGGTATATCGGTGCCTGATTCCGTGGGCTGATTACATCCCGAGTTCGTCAACGTTTGTCAGATGCTGTGGCTTGAAAATACCGCGAGACCACGCAGTCGGACCAGTGAACCGCACCCCCAGCAGATACGCGCAGTCCCTGCGCTCGCAGTACGTTACCAGACCGCTGAACAGGGCAAACTGTCCGGCGGGATCCCCCATCGAAACCAACTCCCCGGGCGGAATCGGTTCCTCTGTCTCCACACTGGCGCCCTGCGGCGAAATATCCTCCAGCACGCCTTCGACTGTCCCCGCCTTCCAGTCGATCCGCACCAGATCCGCGCACAGCAGCCGTTTTTCGATTCGGCGTTCCCTCATGCCCTTTAATCGGCGGAACTCGCCGCGAAGATTATAGGTGCGGTCCTGGTACCAGAAACGGTTTCCGAACCGCCAATTCCGATGAAGACACTGCGCCGCGTTTAGTGGGGCCAGGCTTTCCAGCCTGCCGCCGGGCTTCTGCCCGGCGCTGAACTTTCCGGATTCTCAGTAGCGCCGCGCGTCTCCGACGAAGCGGCACAGGCCAACTTTTCGCCATCAGGCGCTAATACAGATGACCCATTTTTTCGCGTTTGGTCTTGAGATATCCCGTGCGCGACTCGTGCGCTGACGCGATACAGGGCACCCGCTCCGCCACCACGATCCCGGCATCCTCCAAAGCCCTGACCTTGTCCGGATTATTCGACATCAGCCGCACGCCGGCAATCCCGAGGTGCCGCAGAATCGCCCCCGGCAGCGCATAATTCCGCAGATCGCTCTCGAACCCCAACTGCTCGTTAGCCTCCACGGTATCGGCGCCGTGGTCCTGCAGCTGATAGGCGCGCAGTTTGTTCATCAGCCCGATGCCGCGGCCTTCCTGGTGCTCGTAGATGATCAGGCCTCGCCCCTCCGCCGCGATTTCGCGCAGCGCAATCTCCAGCTGCGCGCGGCAGTCGCACCGCAGGCTGTGGAACACGTCTCCCGTCAGGCACTGCGAATGGATTCGCAGCAGGGGCGGGGCGCCGCTCGTGACATCGCCCATTGTGAGCACCACCGCTTCTTCGACGCGCGCCCCCGTTCTGCCCTCGAAACCGTAGATACGGAACGGACCATACTCAGTAGGGAAATCTGCCTCGGCGGCCTGAGAAAGCACAAAACCAGCGGGATCCGGCATGAATGGGGGGCTTGCACTCATTATAGAAGCGCGAGTCGGTCGACCTTATGCGCGTAAAGTATTAGGTGCATGCAGCAGTACTTCATCACCTTGCTGCTGAAGATCGGCGTCGCCGCCTCGATCGCCAGCGTCGGCGTGCGTTTTGCCGCGGCCCGGCGCATGCTTCTGCGCGAGGAACGCACGCTTGCCCAGCGCACCCGCCTCGCCCTCTGGTTCGCCGGCATCTTCACGCCCGGCGTTGTGTTCCGCCTCGTCAACCCGTCCTGGTCGGCCCTCGATCTCGCGCTCGAAGGCAGTCTGCTGGCTGGCATCACGGGCGGCTACGTCTGCGGCTGGCTGGCCGGCATGATGATCGCGATTCCCGAAATGTTCCGCGGCGAATTCCTCGCCCTGCCCTTCCTCGCCGTCGTCGGCATCGGCGGCGGCCTGCTGCGCGACATCGCCTCCGACAAGGAAGACATCTGGCGCATCGAACCCGTCAGCCTCAACGTGAGCCGCGTATTTCACCACCGCCGCGAGCTTCGCGCCGCCCTGTTCCACGTGTTCTTCACCTTCGCCACCATGTTGACCGAACTGATCCGGATCGGCCTCGGCACCGCCTTCAAAGACCGGCTCTTCACCATCGCGCATCTGAACAACCCTTTCCTCTACCTCGCGGCGGCTTGGGCGTCGACTTACTTCTGCGTCACGCTTCCGCTCAAGGTCTGGAACAACACCCGCAACGAAGCGAAACTCGAGGAGCAGGAGCGCCTCCTGATTCAGGCACGTCTCGAAGCCCTCGCCAGCCAGATCAATCCGCACTTCCTCTTCAATACGCTCAACTCGGTTTCGACCCTGATCCGCATCAATCCGGAACAGGCCCGCACCATGATCATGCGCCTCGCCCGCATCATGCGCGGCCGGCTGCGCAATCAGGACCATTTCTCGCCCCTGCGCGACGAGCTCGCATTCATCGAAGACTACCTCTCGATCGAACTCGTGCGCTTTGGCGACAAGCTCCGGGTCATTAAGCAGATCGATCCCGCCACGCTCGACATGATGGTCCCGAGCATGCTTCTACAGCCGCTGATCGAAAACTCCATCAAGCACGGCATCTCGGGCAAAGTTGACGGCGGCGCTATCACCCTCCGCACCGCGCACAGCGACGGCAGGCTCACCATTACGGTGGAGGACGACGGCGTCGGCATCGCCGAAACGGACCTCGCCGGTATCTCCGGCAAAGGCATCGGCGTGCGCAACGTGAAGGAGCGGCTCAAGGTCCTCTACAATCAGGACTACCGCATGCTCATCGACAGCGCACCCGGCCGCGGCACGCGTATCGAGATTGAACTGCCGGTCGCGCAGACCCGCCTCGCAGCTGTTTCCTGATGAACGCTGTTTCCTGATAACGCTGTCTCCCGAGACCTGATAACATGCTGGCCTGGAGGCTTTATGGCTGAAGAAACTCAGAAGAAATGTGCCCATCCCGCATGTATCTGCCCCGCCCAGCCGGGCAGTCACTACTGCAGCACCTCGTGCGAGGACGCGAAGGATACGACGGAGATTTCCTGTAACTGCGGCCACGCGGGCTGCGCACTCTAAAATGCGAAAAATCCTGACAGCCGCAGCGGGCCTGGCGCTGCTCACCACGATTGCCTTCGCGCAGAGCCTCGACTTCCAGACCTACCGCACCCGCGTCGAGCCGATCTTCCTCAAGAAGCGCCCCGGCCACGCCCGCTGCGTCGTCTGTCACGAAGCCAACAACAGCGCCTTTCGACTGCAGCCGATGCCGCCCGCCGGCGGCGGCTGGACGGAAGAGCAGTCGCGGAAGAACTACGAAAACGTCGTCCACCTCGTGAAGCCCGGCGATCCGCTGGCCAGCAAGCTGCTGATCCATCCGCTCTCGCCCGACGCCGGTGGCGACCAGTTCCACGGCGGCGGCTGGCAGTTCGTCTCGCAGAAGGACGCGGACTGGGTGGCAATCGCCGATTGGGTGAAAGCCGCGAAGTAGTCGGCTTACGGCAGCTTTGTTTACGGTACGACCACCGTGCCGTTGCGCTTCGGCACCTGCCCCACCGGAATGCGCGACACTTCCTCGCGCGACAGCATATCGATCGCCGTCACGGTGTTCCCGCCTGAATTCGCGATATAAACCATCCTCGAATCCGGCGTGAACGTGATCCAGTCGGGCACCTGACCCGTCTTCACGTAGCCCTTCACTTTCAGATCGGGCAGCGAGTAAATGAACACCGCATTCGCGGGCGAGCTGTTGACCCACAGCGTCAGCCCGTCGGGCGCCACACCGATACCATGCGAGGGCGCGCCGCCCTCGGCATGTCCGCCGCTTGGGTCAGTCGGCAGCGCGATCCGCTTCACTTCCTTGTGCGTCTTGAAATCGACCACCGCGAACCCGTTGTAGCCCGACAGTTGCACGAAGAGACGGTTCGTGGAACCGTCCGCCGCCTTCTCGAACGCCATGGGCCGAACACCGAGATCGAACTCCATCTCCCAGGTCTTTTCGAGCGTCTGTGTGTCGATCGCCGTCAGTGTTTTCCCGGCCACCGAACCGGCCAGTGCAAATTTGCCGTCCGGCGTGACATAGGTATTGTGCACCGCGCCGCGGATCGGAATGGTCTTCTCCAGCTTCATCCCGGCCGTATTGATCACATCGACCGAGCCCGGCGCCACCGCGATTGCGACAAACAGCCGCGCGCCGTCTTTCGAAATCGACAGATTATTCGGATGCCCGCTGAGCGGCGCTTTCGCGATCAGCTTCGCCGTCTTCGTGTCGACGGCCCATACCGTCTTTTCCGCTTCGCACGTGATGTAGGCGCGCCTGCCGTCGGGCGAGAACGTAACGCCGTGCGGTACCTCGATGTCCTTGACGGTCTGCACGACTTTGTTGGTCGCGGGATCGATGATGGTGACCTCATCGCCGGCGCTGTTCGTCTGATAGACGCGAACATTGCTGGCCAGCAGAGGCAATGCAAAAAGCACGGAGAGGCAGCGGAAGCGTTTCATGATTAACGCGCCCAGTCTAATGGTCGGCTAGCCCCAAAGTCAAACGGGCCGCGGCTGGTTCTGGCCCGGCCGTGCCTGCCGTCAGACTAACCGGTCGCGCTGATGTGGCAGAAGTTCCCCGGCGACCCTTCGAAGGCGGCGCGGGCAATCCGCCCATTCGTCGACCATGCACTGCGTCTTGCGACAGCTTTAGCCCAGTGTCCGAACCGGACCATTGAGGATCGTCCCGCTTCAATCATCGTGTTCATGTCGAACCCGCGGCAATTCCAATGTTGACAGACCAGAGGCGGGCCAATCTCGATATCCGCCTACGGAATATGCCGCAGCTTGCTGGTTGATCCCGCGCTACCGGGCGCGCAGCTTAGTGAAATAGCTATATCTCCGGCTCCTCCACCGTCCTCACCGGCACGCTCACCCAATATCTCGCATACCTCAGTTCCCCCCGCCGCACCAGCGCCCCCTTTGCCACCATATCCGCCAGATCGCGCGTGGCCGTCGCTGGTGACGCCCCGGTAATGCTCGCGTAATTTCCCGCGCTCAGCCCGCCCCGGAATCCCTCCGGACCCTCCCGCAGGATCCGCAGCAGCGCCTTCTCCTGCCGCTCGTTCAGTTGTCCGCGCAGCCCGTCCAGCAGCCGCGTCTTGTCGATCAGGAATTCCACCTGCGCGATCGTGCGCCGCTGCGCCTCCATCGTAATCGCCGCCGACCACGCCAGCCAACGCGTAATCTCGTTACTCTTATTCGCCTTCCCCAGCGCGTCGTAATAAGCTTTCCGCCGCGCCAGAATCGTGGCCGCCACCAGCGTCAGCGTAGGCTGCCCCAGGCACTGCGCCAGCGCCTTTTCCGCAATCGCCCTCGCGATGCGCCCGTTCCCGTCTTCGAACGGATGGATCGAAACAAAATAAAGGTGCGCGATCCCCGCCCGCGTGAGCGCCGGCAGCGGCTCCCTCCCCTGCGGCGCAGTTCGTTTGAACCACGCGAGAAATCGCGCCATCTCCTTCGGCACCTTCGATGAAGGCGGTGCTTCGAAATGGATATCGGGCCTGTGCATCGCGCCCGACACTACCTGCATCGGCTCCCGCCCTGTCCGATACCGCCCGACATCTCTCAGATCGCGCCTCTCGTGCATCACCATTCGATGCCATGCGAACAGCACCTCATCCGAAAGCGGTGCCGCGAACGAGCGATAAAGGTCCACCATCATCTGCGCGATCCCTTGTTCTGCCGGGGGCACGCGCTTCCGATCCGTCGCCAGACCCAATTGTCTGCGTATTGACGACTGCACGCTGGCGCGATCAAGCACCTCGCCTTCGATCCGCGAAGTGGTAACGGCCTCGGCGCTCATCGCCTGCACGATCAGCTCTTCGTGATCCGCGGGCCCGAGATGCTTCGCGGTTCCGATGAAGACGCCGCTTACCTTCAGGAACTCCCGCTCTGACTTCTCCAGACGCGCGGCATCCCAGGTGAAGCGAGGCCAGTCGGTCTGCTGCCAATTCCACCCCATGAGCGATAGGCTTTCATTCTATCGCTCACATATCGCCGATTTCTGAGCGATAGAAATCCGCTCTATCGCTCACGCCGTGGGATCACAGCTCTGCCAGAGACATTTCCCCAATCCACCCAGTCTCTTACGCCAAACCACCCCTCGAATCCGCCTTCACGAGCGGTACAATTCAGCCGCGACGGGCCTCTGCGAAGGCGCTCCGGCGGCTCTATTCCTGCCCGGCGGTTAGCCGTTGACAAAAATCATGAAATTGCCAAACGAACCCAAGAATCGACATAACCACTTTAGAATCTGCGTCCTGCGCGCCCTACAGCAGCTGCATCCCGGAGTCCACGAACACCACGTTCCCGGTCACCCCGCGACTGAGATCGCTGGCCAGAAACACGGCCGCGTCGCCGACTTCCCCGAGCTCCGTCGTGTGGCGCAGCGGCGAACGATCCTTCACCACATCGAGGATCGTCGAGAAATCCTTCACCGCGCGCGCCGAGGCCGTCTTCACCGGGCCCGCCGAGATCGCGTTCACCCGTATCCGCTCCGGACCCATATCGCGCGCCAGGTAGCGCATCGACGCTTCGAGCGATGCCTTCGCCACGCCCATCATGTTGTAGTTGGGAATGGCGCGAATCGACCCGATATAAGTGAGCGTCATGATCGACCCGCCGTTCGTCATCAGCGGCGCCACCGCGCGCGCCAGCGCCACCAGCGAATACGCGCTGACGTTCTGCGCCAGCAGGAATCCATCGCGCCCGGTGTCGACAAACGAGCCGCTGATGTCTTCGCGGTTCGCAAACGCGAGGCTGTGCACCAGCACATCTATGGGCCTGCCCAGCTCGCGCAGGCTTTCCGTCAGCGCGGCGATTTCGTCGTCCTTCGTGACGTCGCACGGCAGCATCTTCGCCACCGAAAGTCCGCTCGTGATCGATTCCACCGACTCCTTCTGCTTCTCATTCAGATACGTGAGAACCAGCGAAGCGCCTTCCCGCGAAAACGATTCAGCGATGCCAAACGCGAGGCTCCATTTGTTCGCGATGCCCGCGATAACAGCGGTCTTTCCTGTAAGAAGTCCGGCCATGAATCTTCTAGCCTACCCTCAACCCTTCCCTCGAAACAGGAACACGATCTCGATGAGCAGAATGATCACCACAATCACCTCGAGGAAGAATCCTCTGCCCTGGTTGAAGCGGTCAACCATGAACTCATACAGCTCGCCCGCCGTCTGCACCTTCTGATCCACCAGCCGCCGGTAATCGGGCACGCCCACGCGCTGCGCTGCCAGCCGGTACATGCGCGCATAGAACATGTCGCCGAGGAACTTGATCGCGGTCTCAGCGCGTTCGGCGATTTCGATCACATCCAGCCGCACGGTATTGAGCCGCTCCGCTTCGCCTGCCAGGCCCCATCGCCGCCAGACGCCGGTGCCCTTATCGATCGACCGATAAACGCCCGCCAGCAGGCCGGTCAGCAGTTCGTCGTAATGGCGGAACTCGAGAAGCTGCGAGTTCGCGTATTCGAGCAGCTGGATGGTCGGCTCGGCAGCCGCGGGATCGTCGAACACGAATGCGGCGGACCATCCGGCCACCAGCAGGTCATTCGGATAGTAGGACAGCTTCGCCTCCAGAATCTCGCGTACCTCGGTATCCGAAAGCTGCCGATTCTCGCCGCGTACGATGCGTGCCACGTCCCCGCCATGCAGCGCGAGCAAGTCTGCAGCTGTGTCGTTCGGCGACTCGGGGATCACCGTGATGATCACGTAGTCTTCGTCGAGCCAGGTCTTATAGGGGTTGACAAGCGAGCCCGCGGCCTTTGTGAGGCGCGGCGTCAGCAAATCGCGTGCCCGCTGCTCGATGCCGGGATCGGCAAGAACACTCGCCGAGTGCTCGACCAGCGTGTGCCAGTCGAGCGAAAACTGCTGATCGAGTTCGATGCTGACGATGCCGTAGTCGTAATACTTGGCCCTCGCTTCGGTGCGGAACGACGGATCGACCGCCAGCGACTCGACCACCGGCGGGCGTTCGAAGCGCACGTAGTCGGGCGCGGGACGCGAGAAGGCAGGATTGCGGCCCGACTCCGCGATGCCGAGGGCTTTGCGCAGTACGTCCAGCCGGATCTCATCGGCGACGTCGAACAGGACCAGCTGGCGGATGGACCCGCGCATGCGTCCTCTTTACTCTTTGGTCGACAGTATTTCGACGTCGCGCCCCTGGAACAGACCGGAATCGATCACGCCGGTGATGGCCTTGATATCGCGCTCCATGGTTTTCCCGATCTCTTTAAAGCGCACATCGAGCAGCAGGCTGCCATGCTCGGTGATGATCGGGCCGTCCTTGCCTGTCGCCATGCGCATGGCAATTTCCGTGGCCCCCAGTTTGGCCAGTTCGCGCTCCACGATGCGCAGCGCCACGGGCATCACTTCCACCGGCACCGCAAACTTCTCGCCGAGCTTCTTCACGAACTTCGAAGGGTCCACCAGAATGTAAGCCTTCGGCGCCGCATCGAGGACGATCTTCTCGAGATACAGCGCGCCGCCGCGGCCTTTGATCAGGCCCTTGTCCGGACCCACTTCATCCGCACCGTCGAACGCGAAATCCGGCCGGTACTGCAGCAGCGTCCCGACCGGCAGATCGAGCGCGGCGCACGCCATCGTCACTTCCGCCGATGTGCAGACGGCGGTTACTTTCAGCCCTTCTTTTTTCACGCGCTCGGCGATGGCGAGAACCGCGAGGTAAGAAGTCGAGCCGGAGCCCACTCCGATGACCTGACCATTCTCGACCTTCTGCGCAATCTCCCGCGCCACCACTTCCTTGGCTTCCCGATTGGAAACCTTCCATGCGTCCGGTACCCGTAGGTTGTCCCACTTCATAGCAACTCCGTCTGGTAGAGATCGTGAAGCCGCACCAGGCCCACGCATTGATGGTTTTCGACAACGGGCAGAACCGATATCTGGGAAGGCCGGTCTTCCATCAGGCGAAGGGCATCCTGAAGGGATGTGTCCGGATGAACCGTTATCGGATGGACCGTCATCAGGTCGCCGGCGCTCACGCGCCGGATGTCGTCATTTATTTCGAGCGCGCGGCGCAGATCGCCGTCGGTGATCAGTCCCAGCAATTCGCCGCTCTCGCCTTTCACGCACGCGGCGCCGAGCGGACAATGGTTCATCGCCAGGATCACCGATTTCATGGAGCTCGCCGGAGTGGCCCACGCGACTTCGTCGCCGGTGTGCATCACCTGGCGTACGGTCACGCGAAGATTGCGGCCCAGCTGACCGGCGGGATGCAGCTGCGCGAAATCCTCGGGCGTCAGATTGCGCGCGTGGCGAATTGCCAGCGCGAGTGCGTCGCCCACCGCGGTGGCGACGGCCGTACTGGCGGTTGGCGCGAGATTGTAAGGATCGGCTTCGGCGCGAACGGAAGCGTCGAGCAGGATGTCCATCTCGCGTCCCAGCGGTGATGTGCGATTGCCGATAATGCCGATGAGCGGAGAACTGAGGCCGCGCAGCACGGGAATGAGCCGTAGCAGCTCGAGTGTAGTGCCGCTCTTTGAAAGCAAAATGGTCGGGTCTCCCGGCGCGTAGATGCCGACATCGCCGTGCAGCGCATCGACAGGATGCAGAAACACCGCGGGCGTTCCGGTGCTGCACATTGTGGCAGCCAGTTTCTGCGCCACGAAGCCCGACTTGCCGAGTCCGGTGACGACGACTTTTCCGGAGTGCTCCTGAATCAGCCGGACGGCGGCAAGGAAGCTGTCGTCGAGCCGCGCCGCCGCGCAGGCGATGGCCGCAGCTTCGGTTTCCATTGAGGAACGGCCCGCCGCAAGCAGATCGGGAGTGGTTTCCACCGGCAATCTGTTAGTGTACTAGGGTTCAAAAAGGGTCTCCGAACCGTGACCGTAAGGGAGCGGCACTCCAGGGCCTCTTGCAAGCAGGCTCTGGCGCACAAGCCGAAGGGCCCGTTGTGCGCGAACCGCAAACCCGTCGCATAGACTAAACACCATGTCGGAAACCGCAGCATTGGCCTCGTGGATCGTTTCTCACCGGATTGAAACGGTTCCCGAAGACGTACGGCACGAGGCCCGGCGGGCCATCGTGAACTACCTTGGCTGCGCCCTCGGAGGCTGCCGCGACGAAGCGGTCGATATCGCTATCGAGGCGCTGGGACCTTTTTCCGGACCGCGCACGGCGAGTATTCTGGGACGCGCCGAGCAGCTCGATCCCCTGCATGCATCGCTCATGAACGGGATCAGCTCCCATGTCTACGACTTCGACGACACGACGCCGAAGAACTACATGCACCCGACCTCACCGGTGGCCTCGGCGCTCTTTGCATACGCGAGCGTGAATCCGGTTAGCGGCCGCGACTTCATGGAGGCGTTCATCACGGGCTTCGAAGCCGAGATGCGGATCGGCAACGCGGTCTATCCGGCGCATTACGATGTCGGCTGGCACATCACCGGGACAGCGGGCGTGTTCGGCGCGGCGACCGCGATCGGAAAGCTGCTCGGCCTGGCGCGGCATCAGATGGTATGGAACATCGGCCTCGCGGCGACGCAGGCCGCCGGCATTCGCGAGATGTTCGGGTCCATGGCGAAGGCGCTTCATCCCGGACGTGCGGCGCAAAATGGATACGCCTCGGCCCTGCTGGCACGCGCGGGATTCACCGCGGGAGAGCACGGACTCGAAGGTCCGCGCGGATTCGCCGCCGTGCAGGCCGCTAAGTACGATCTCGCGAAGATCACCGCCGGACTGGATCGCGACTGGGAACTGCGCGCCAATACTTACAAGCCGTTTCCGTGCGGCATCGTGAACCATCCGACGATCGACGGGGCGATTCAGATTCATCATGAGCATCATCCCGATCCGACGTCGATCAAAGCCGTTCGATTGCGCGTTGCTCCGCTGGTGATGGATCTGTGCAATCAGACCAATATCACGAAAGGCCTGCAGGGCAAGTTCTCCGTTTATCATGGTGCCGCGGTGGGCCTGGTGCGCGGGAAGGCGGGCATACAGGAGTACACGGACGCGGCGGTGAACGAACCCGCAGTGAAGCACGTGCGTGAACTGGCGACTGCCGAAGGCGATCGCTCGATCACCGAAGATCAAGCGCACATCGAAGTGGAGCTGGCGGATGGCACGAAGCTGACGCGATTTGTGGAGAAATCTCTGGGCAACATTCATCGCCCGCTCACCGACGCGCAGCTCAACGACAAGTTTCGCGACCAGGCTGTGCTGGCGCTGCCGCTTGAACAGGTGGACACACTGATCGCGGAGTGCTGGAAGATCGATCACCTGCCGGTTGTGAATACACTGATTCAGGAATGTCGAAACTCCTTCTCATCACGCTGATCGCCGCTCTCGGTCTCCACGCCGAGGTGAGCGAAGTGCGCATTCCGACCGGCGCGGGCGGCGTTGGATTCCTCCCGCTCCTCGTGATGGAGAAGCATCAGCTCATAGAGAAGCACGCGAAAGAAGCCGGTATTCCGAATCTCAAGGTTCGCTGGATCAACATCGGCGGCCCGTCGGTGATGAACGACGCGCTGCTGTCGGGCTCGGCGGATTTCATCACCGCCGGCCCACCCGCTTTCATCACCCTGTGGGACCGCACGTTCTCATCCGCCAAGGTCAAAGGGGTCGCGGCCATGTCCTCGATGCCGATGTACCTCAACGCACGCACCGACCGCCTGCAGAAACTCGACGACATCACGGACAAGGACAAAATCGCCGTCACCGCGATCAAGGTTTCGATCCCCTCGATCATCATGCAGATGTACGCGCAGAAGAAGTACGGCCAGGCGACGCGCTTCGATAAATACACGGTGACGATGACGCATCCCGATGCTGTTATCGCCCTGCTGGCTGGTTCATCGGCCGCCTCCTCCACGATTGCGGCTCACTTCACCTCGCCGCCATTCGCGCAGCGCGAAAAGAGAGACCCGCGCGTGAAAACGATCATGCTTTCCGATGATGTGATGGGAGGATCCACGACCTTCACGATGGTCTCCACAACGACAAAATTCCGCGAGCAGAATCCGAAGGTCTACGGTGCTGTTCTGAAGGCGATCGACGAGGCGAACCACATGATCGCGGCGGATAAGAACTCTGCTGCCGAGCTTCTGCTGGCAGCGACGAATGACAAAGGCTTCTCGGTGAAAGAGATCGTCGAGGTGCTGAGCGATCCGCACGTCAAGTTCACCACGACACCCGAGAACGTGATGAAGTACGCCGATTTCATGCACAGCATCGGATCGATCAGGAACCGCCCCGCATCGTGGAAGGACATGTTCTTCCCGGACATCCAGGGAGCGCCCGGCAGCTGAATGACGCCGCTGCTCGGAGTCGAAGGCGTCACGCTGCAGTACCGCACGCCGGATCACCTGGTCACCGCGGTCTGGCGCGTGAGCTTCAGCGTGCTGGAGTCGGACCGGTTTGTGATCCTGGGGCCGTCGGGCTGCGGAAAGTCCACACTGCTGAAAGCCGTCGGCGGGTATATCAGCCCGGTCGAGGGCGCGATTCATCTGAACGGCGTGAAGGTCACGGCGCCGGGACCAGATCGCGTGTTCGTGTTTCAGGAATTCGATCAGTTACTGCCGTGGAAAACCGTGAAGCAGAACATCGCGTTCGCCCTCACCGCCAGCGGCAAACTGTCACGTCGCGAGGCTGACTCCCGCGCCCTGCATTTCATCGAAAAAGTGCGGTTGACCGAATTCGCCGACAGCTACCCGCACACGCTTTCGGGCGGCATGAAGCAGCGCGTGGCCATCGCGCGCGGTATGGCGATGGAGCCGCAGATCCTGCTGATGGATGAGCCGTTCGCGGCGCTTGACGCCCTCACCCGTGCGCGTATGCAGGAGGAACTGCTGCAGCTGTGGGACGACACGAAGTTCACGGTACTTTTCGTGACGCACTCCATCCCCGAAGCACTTCGCATCGGCAGCCGGATACTGCTGCTCAGCGCCCACCCCGGCCAGGTAAGAGCAGAAATCAATCCCGAAACCAGCGATGAGGCGCGCATCGAATCGATGCTTTTCGAGCATGCCTGAACCACGACCGGAAGTCATCAACCAGATCGCGAAGGCCGGCCTCGATGTCGTCGAAAAGCCACTCAGCGCATGGGAGAAGTTCTATAACAACGCGCTGGCGCGCCGCATCCTGCTGTTAGCGGTGCTTGCCGGAGTCTGGGAAGTCTATGCGCGCTGGCTTAACAATCCGCTGCTCTTCCCGACCTTCTCCGACACCATAAAGGCGCTCTTCGCGTCGATCATCGCGGGCGAAATTCCGCGCGCTGCGGTCTATTCGATCGGCATGCTGCTGCGCGGCTACGTGATCGGTTTGGCTCTCGCAGGCCTGCTGACGGCCCTCGCCAGCGCGGGACGGATCGGCGCGGA
The DNA here is from genome assembly GCA_963709215.1 of Terriglobia bacterium. Classification (GTDB taxonomy): domain Bacteria; phylum Acidobacteriota; class Terriglobia; order Bryobacterales; family Bryobacteraceae; genus BOG-234. Next base: position 1,393,065 of record CAVPVO010000003.1, read on the forward strand.
CCTTCTCGAAACACTGACCGCGATGTTCAATCCACTGCCGTCCATCGCGCTGCTGCCTCTTGCCCTGATCTGGTTCGGGCTGGGCAACGGCAGCATTATCTTCGTGCTGGTCCACGCCGTGCTGTGGGCGGTGGCGCTGAACATGCACGCCGGCTTTCGCGCGGTGAGCCCCACCCTGCGGATGGTGGGAATGAATTACGGGCTTTCGAAAGCGGGCTACGTGACTCGCATTCTGCTGCCAGCAGCATTTCCAAGTATTCTGACCGGGCTCAAAATCGGCTGGGCCTTCGCATGGCGAACACTGATCGCCGCGGAACTGGTGTTCGGCGTCAGTTCGGGATCGGGCGGCATCGGCTGGTACATCTTCGAGCAGAAGAATCAGCTGCTGATTCCCAACGTGTTCGCCGGGCTGCTGACGGTGATCCTGTTCGGTCTCGCGGTGGAAAATCTGATCTTCAAAACGATCGAGCACGCGACTGTGCGGCGCTGGGGGATGCAGAACTGACGCAGGCCGCCTCCACCACTTCACTCGCATCGCCAAGGGCTTCAAGATTGCGAATCAGGATCGCCATTTTCTCGCGCCGCGCCGCCGAAAAAAACCCGCCCGCGTTCTCATCGAACTTCGCGCGAATCTCCTCGTAGGTCATCGGATTCTCGGCGGACCCGCGGTTGTACTCTTCGAGCTCGTAAAAACGGCGGCCGTCTTTCAGGGTGATCGTTACTTCGCCTTTGAACCGGCCCGGGCCGGGATACGCGGGGTCGACGTAGTACCGCACCCGCCGCGCCAGCGCGAGGATCTCAGTGTTGCGAAGACTCTCGGGGCGATACGCGTTCTTGCCGAGCGATCCGTGCGCGAGCGCTTCGGCAAGACTGTATTGCAAACTGACCCGCCCGTGCGAATCCGAAGCGGGCGCGAACTTTTCGCCGGTGGGTTCGCAGACAATGCCGACGATGAACTGCGTCACCGGGCATTCGATGGATTCGACATCGGCGATCCGAATCTCGTGCTTCGCACGCAGGCGGAGAATCGCGCTGATATACGGATGCAGCACGTGCGCCGCGGGGAAGGGCTTGAACGAAGAGTTGCGGCTTTCCCAGTGCGTGCCGAGATCGCGGTTGATGCGGCCGTAGTCGGCGAGTGTTCCAGCAGTGTCCTGCAGGTGCGAGGCGAAGAGGCCGAAGCGGCCTTCGAAGACCTCGGCGGGCCCCGTGGTGCCTTCGCGCGCGAGCGTAGCTGCGGTGATGGCACTTTGCGCGGCCCAGCCGGGATGCAGGAACTTCGTCTGCGTGCCGTCCACCCAGCACTGCAGCAGTCCGGAAGCAAAACTGCCGCAGATCCCCGCGGCGTGCGCCATCTGGCGGGCATCGAGACCGAGGAGCTTCGCCGCCAGATACGTGACGCCGAACGTGCCAAACAATCCCGTCGGATGGAATCCGCGCTTGTGAAACTGGCCGGAAGCTACGCTGCCGACCCGGCAGGAGATTTCGTTGCCGAGCGCGACCGCAGTGATCAGATCGCGTCCCGAGACAGGGCCGATCTCTGCCAGCGCGAGCGCGGCGGCCACGGCGGGGCTGCTCATGTGCACGATCGATTCGTTGTGCGTGTCGTCGAATTCGAGCGCCTGCGAAAACGCGCCGTTGGCGAACGCCGCAGCAGTGACAGACGACGCGGTCGCCGGTGCCAACGATGCGGCACGGGCCCAGCAGGCGACAGCGCAAGCGCGGCGGCACGGGTGGATTTTCCGAACGGTGTCTCGGCGCCGGCGAGCGACAGGCCGATGACGTCCATCACGCGCAGCTTCGTGGACTCGATGACGTCATCCGGCAGATCTTCGTAGCCGAGGGCGGACGCCCAGATGGCGAGTTCAGTGGAGAGAGTTCATGTGGCTCCGCATCCAGCCTTACCGCGATTCCTTCCAGTTCCTTGCTTGCCGCCGGATAATACTTCATCACCAGTGGATCGTGGCCCGGCACGATGTGGTCGGGCGAATCCGCCAGCCGGTAAAGCGTGTTGTAACCTTCCAGCATTTCGGCCACGTTGTAGACAACGGGAAACGGCCGGCGCTGCTGGAAATTGGCGTAGAGATGCGACGCATCGGACGCCAGCACCACCCATCCGCGCTCCGTCCGGACGCGCGCTATCTGCAATCCGGCCGAGTGCCCGCCCACGCGATGCAGCGTGAGGCCGGAAGCCAACTCTGTATCGCCGTCGTGAAATACGGCCCGGTCGTGGAACACGTGCTCCACCATTTCCAGAATGTCGGCGAGATCGAAGGGGTGACGCAGGGCCTTGTGGCACATGCACCGTCCGGTGCCATACGCCATTTCACGATCCTGCAGATGAAAGCGCGCGTTGGGGAAGCGGTCGAGATTGCCCGCATGGTCGTAGTGGAGATGCGTCAGGATCACGTCCGTGATCTGCTCGGGATGCATACCCGATCAGCGGCAGAGCGTCCGCGGGGTTGCGCAGCAGATCGCGTTTACGCCGCGTGGCCGCTTCCTGCGCGAAATCCGGTGTCGATCAGCCATGTGCGACTCGCCGCGGCGCAGCACCCAGACGAAGTAGTCGAGATCGGGGCCGAATTCGTGCGGATCGGCCAGGATGAAGCTTTCGCCCGGGTGTCTGTTTCCCAGATGCGCGTACTTGATGGCGGTGATCTCGAAGGGTTCGGGTTGCGCTCACGGGCTTCAATGTTAGAGTGTATTCCGAATGTCGAAACAGATGCTGGGATTTGTCGGCGTCGGACGCATGGGCGGTCCCATGGTGCGACGTCTGCTGGAAGCCGGATTTGATGTCTCGGTCTATGACAAGAGCGAGGCAGTGATTGAAGCGCTGGTGGCAAAAGGCGCAAAACGCGCGGAGTCGCCGAAAGCCGTGGCATCCGTGGCGGAGATTGTGCTGGCAAGTTTGCCGACCCCGCCGATCGTGGAAGCCGTAGCGCTGGGACCGGACGGGATCGGCGAAGGCTCGAAAATCAAAATCTTCATCGATGTGTCGACCACCGGCTCCACGGTCGCACAGCGCGTGGCGGCGGGCCTGGCGAAGAAGGGAATCACCGCTGTGGATGCGCCGGTGAGCGGCGGCATCGCGGGCGCGGAAAAGGGTACGCTCGCGGTGATGGTGTCGGGTCCGGAAGAGATTCGCGAGGCGGTTACGCCGGTGCTGCAGGTGATCGGCAAATTGTTCTTCGTCGGCACAAAACCGGGCCAGGGCCAGACGATGAAACTGCTGAACAACCTGCTTTCCGGAACCGCGATGGCGATTTCGTCCGAAGCGGTTGTGATGGGAGTGAAGGCCGGACTCGATCCGCAGCAGATGATGGACGTCATCAACGCGGGCAGCGGCCGCAACAGCGCGACGCAGGACAAGATTCCGCGCTGCGTGATCCCCGGCACCTACGACTTCGGCTTCGCTATTGCCCTGCTGAACAAAGATATTCGTCTCTGTCTCGAAGAGGCCGAAGCGCTGGGTGTGCCCATGATTGTCGGTACGGCGGTCCGGCAACTGCTCCGCGTGACGCTTTCGAGCGAAGGCCCCGACGCGGACATGACCGAGACGGTGAAGACCGTAGAACGCTGGGCGGGGGTCACCGTCGGCGCAAAGAAGTAACCACCGTGAATAGCCTTTCGAGGCGCCTGACGCGGGCCGCGCGTGTGGTCACGCCGGACCAGGTGCCTGAAGCCGTCCGCGACAAAGTGAAGATCGGGCTGCTCGATATGTTGTCGTGCGCGCTCGAAGCACGCGATCTGCCGTGGGGCTGTCAGGCGATTCAGATGGCTGGCCGGTCGGGTGCGGTTACAGCGAGCATCATCGGCACACGGGTGCGAGCTTCCAGCGGCGATGCCGCGTTTGCCAATGCCACCCTCGGCCACGGACTGGTGCGCGAAGATATGCACACGGGAGCCGTGAGCCACCTCGGTGTGGTGATTTATCCGACGCTGCTCGCGTGCGCCGAGCGCCGACCGGTTCACGGGCGCGATTTTATTCTGGCCGCGGCGTGCGGCTACGAGATCGGCGCGGCGATTGGCAAAGCTCTTGTCGACGCGCAGTTCGTGAAGTTTCATCGCCCAACGGGGACAACCGGGCCAATTGCCGCAGCTGCCGCGGGAGCGCTCGCGCTCGGACTCAGTGAGGACGCGATGGTGAGCGCCATCGGTCTGGCAGCGAATACGACGGGCGGGCTGAACGAATGGCCATACGCGGGCGGCGATGAAATGTTTTTTCATCCGGGATTTGCGGCGCGCAATGCGGTGACCGCTGTTGAACTGGCTGAGCTCGGCGCGTTTGCTTCCGAGACGTCCCTCGATGGCCGGTCGGGATTATTCGCGGCGCTGCATCGGATCGACCGCGTGGCCGCCGTCGCGGCGTTCCAGGGCGCATGGGAAATCCTGAGCGTCTATTACAAGCCCGCGCCCGCGTGCAACTATGCGCAGACCGCATGTCAGGCAGCGCTGATTCTGGCGCAGCAGGACGGGGTGAGGAGCCGCGAGATCGAATCCATTCGCGTGCGCTGTTCGGCAGCGGCCGTGGCTTATCCCGGCTGCGATTTCGCCGGGCCGTTCGAAAGAATTCTGCAGGCGAAGATGAGCATCCAATTCTGCGCGGCGGCGACGCTCGCGCAGGGTCGCATCGCCGAATCCAACTACCGCCTGCTCGACGATCCCGAAGTTACACGCCTTGTCCGCGCGACCACCCTCGAGCCCGGCTTCGAGTTCACCGAGAGCTATCCCGCGCAGCAGGGCGCCGAAGTCATGGTGAAGCTGAGGAACGGCGAGACGCGAACGGAGCGGCTGCCTGATGTTGTGCCCGCGACCCCCGGCGAGATCAGGGAGCGCTTCCGCGCCGTCTGCCGCAACGCGAAGGCCGTGGAAGACTTCATCGACAATCTCGAAGACCAGCCCGACGCCGGCGCGCTGCTCACGCTTTTGGAAGGAAACGAATAACATGGACCAGAAAACTTACGAACTCGGGCTCGGTATACGCAAAGATGTCATTGGAAAAGAATTCGTCGAGAAGGCGCTGGCGAATGCAGACGACTTCACACGGCCGCTGCAGGAGCTTGTCACCGAATACTGCTGGGGCGCGTGCTGGGGACGCGAAGGGCTTTCGCGCAAGACGCGCAGCATGATTAACCTCGCAATGCTGAGCGTGCTCAACCGGCCGAATGAGCTGAAGAACCATGTAACCGGGGCCTTGCGCAACGGCGTGACGCCGGAGGAGATTCGCGAAATCCTGCTGCAGGTGGCGATTTACGCGGGCATCCCTTGCGGCGTCGATTCGTTCCGCGTGGCACACGAGGCCATCAAGAGCTATCAGGGATGAAGAAGCATCAGCTGCTCATCGCGGGCGAATGGGTCGACCCGCAGTCCGGCGAATGGTTTGAATCCGTCAATCCGTTTACGGCGGCGCCGTGGGCTTTAATCCCGCGCGGCAATGCGGCCGATATCGATCGCGCGGTCGCCGCGGCACGCGCGGCATTTTATGATGACTGGCGCAAACTGAACGCAACGGCGCGCGGTGCGATCCTGCGCAAGCTCGGGGATCTGATTGCGGCGGATGCGGACAGGCTCGCTGAAATCGAGACCACCGACAACGGCAAGCTGATCGCCGAGATGCGCGGGCAGCTCAAGTACATTCCGCAGTGGTTTTACTATTTCGCGGGGCTTGCCGACAAGCTCGAAGGCCGCGTGATTCCGATCGATAAGCCTGGCGTGTTCAACTTCACGCGGGAAGAACCGCTGGGCGTAATCGCGGCGATTACACCGTGGAATTCGCCACTCATGCTGGCTACATGGAAACTCGCCCCGGCGCTGGCCGCGGGCAATACCTTGGTGTGGAAGCCGTCGGAGTTTTCGTCGGTGTCGGCGCTTGAATTCGGCCGGCTGTTCGAGAAGGCCGGGCTGCCGCCGGGCGTGGTGAACATCGTGACCGGATTTGGCAACGAGGTCGGCGAGCCGCTGATCACGCATCGCCACGTCGCTAAGATTGCGTTCACCGGCGGCGACAAGACCGGCGAACACGTCTACGGCCTGGCGGCGAAGGGGATCAAAAAGATCACGCTGGAGCTGGGCGGCAAGTCCGCCAACATTGTTTTCGACGACGCCGATCTGGACGATGCGGTGAAAGGCGTGGTCTCCGGCATCTTCGCCGCGACCGGTCAGACTTGCATCGCCGGCTCGCGCGCACTGATCCATCGCCCATCCACGATCAGTTCATCGAGCGCCTGCTCGCACTGGCGAAGACCGCGCGCATGGGCAATCCGCTGGATGCCTCCACACAGGTGGGGCCCGTCACGACGAAGCCGCAATACGAGAAAGTTCTCGATTACATCCGCATCGCGAAGGATGAGGGCGCAGTCTGCCGCCTGGGCGGCGAGAAGGCGACGCGCGCGGAATGCGGTGCGGGCTGGTTCGTCGAGCCGACCATCTTCACCGGCGTCAAGCCGGAGATGCGCATCGCAAAAGAAGAGGTCTTCGGTCCGGTGCTTTCGGTGATACCCGTTCGACGATGAAGACGAAGCGGTGCGCATCGCGAACGACACGATTTACGGCCTGGCCGCCGGCGTCTGGACCACCAGCATGCGGCGCGCGCTCGCGATGTCGGAGCGTCTCGAAGCCGGCACCGTGTGGGTGAATACTTATCGCGCGGTGAGTTACATGTCGCCGTTCGGAGGCTACAAGCGATCGGGCATCGGACGCGAGAACGGGATCGAAGCCATCCGCGAGTATCTGCAGACCAAGAGCGTCTGGATCGATACCGCGGGCAATGCACCCAATCCGTTTGTGATGCGATGATCTGAAATTGACGACCAGACCACGGCTTACGTCCTTGAGACGCAGACTTACTTCGAGGATCTGAAGCAGGTGGCGGCGCAGCTGGCCGGGCTGCTGGTGCTGGAGGCGAGCGGGAGCAGCGCCGGATCATCCGATGCTGCTGACGGCGCAGTCGGCATATCGAAGTGCCGTCGACGGGTTGCGGAGCGTTCGCGTGCCCGGGGCGCGCGCGGCCGCATCATGGGCATCTGGTTTCGGCTGCGGCAAAGTCTGAACGAGGCTTTACACGGAGCGGGGATCAGGTTGATGTCCGCTCGAAGGTGCCTATGCGCGAGTTGCGGGCGGCATCGCATGCTCTGCCGGGGTTTCAGATGATCTCCTTTGATAAAGGCTGCTGCGCGGTGCATCGATGAAGAACAATTACTCCGTCTGGGTCTGCGAATTCGCCAACGTTCCCAACTATCCGCTGAGCGGCCTGGTCTACGGCGCGCACAATCAGGGCACGGTGCGTCTGCCTTATTGCTACGTCGTCATCAAAGGCCAGGGGCACATCGCGATGGTCGACGTCGGCTACAACCACAAGGAATACGGCGCGGTGCTGGCGAACATGTACGGCGTGCGCGACTGGCATCCGCCGCATGAGGTGCTGGCCGAGATCGGCATCACGCCGGAGGATGTCATCGCGCATCTTCCTGACGCACGCGCATTTCGATCACATGGGCAACATTGAGGACTTCCCGAAGGCCACGTTCTATATCCAGGAGCGCGAGCTTTCGAAGTGGGTGTGGGCGATGTCGCTGGAGCGGCGCTTCCGGTGGATCATGGGCGGGGTCGATCCGGCCGACATCATGCGTACGGTCGCGCTGGCACGCGATCATCGGCTGGTGGCGGTGAACGGCGATCGCGAGGATGTGCTGCCGGGCATCGATCTGCATGCCGCGCCCGATACGCACACCTGGGGATCGATGTACGTGCGGCTGCGCAACGACCTCTCGCCGAATTCGAAGAACACCTGGATCTTCGCGGGCGACCTTGTCTACATGCAGGAGAACCTGCGCGGGTACCTGAAAGAAGATCCGGAGTACATTCCGATCGGCTTCGCGATGGGCAGCCAGTTCAACCTTGTGATGACGACGGAGGAGTTGGTGAAGGGCGTGGACGGGGACGTGAATCGTGTGATTGCGATTCACGAGGACCGGCTGAAGGATATGTTCCCGTCGCGGCTGGCGGCGAACGGCGTGAGGGTGACGGAGCTGGCGCTGGCGGATGGGGAAGTCAGCCGGGTGGGTTAGTTTAGAGCGGATGAACCGTTGGTGGCATAAAGGCGAGACTCCCGATTGCCAGGTCTACCGGCAGAGCGCCGCTGTTCCAATGGTGACGATGCTGGGGGGCATGTTGTGTCTCACCCTGTTTCTTCAGATATGGCCGCTTCTGCTTGTTGTAGTGTTCGAAGGCGCAGTTATGCTCGGCGGCATCTTGTTGCGGGAAATCGTTTCGGTCGAGAAAACCCGCATAACGGGCGGGCTACTCTCGGGTGGGCCGCGAGGGATTCATATTACCTTAGCTGGTGGGATTCCGCTGGTGTATCCTCTGAGCGTCGAAACGCGTCAGAATTATTGGACAACTTACAAAAGCTTATTTCGTCAATTTAACAGGCTGCTGAAAAACGCTTCTTGCCACTCCCTTACAGTCGCGGTTCGGAAAAACAGGTGCTGATTCCGCAGTGGTTACTGAACCGCGCGCGTCAGCAAGCGGCAACGAAAAGAGCTTTTTCAGCAGCCTGCTAATCTGAACTCATGAGCATTCAAAGGTTATCGTCGCGCGCTCGAAGCGGCCGCCCGCAGTTGATAGAATAGGCCCGAAATCAGCACCACGCCTTTCAAGGAGTTTCCATGGCAACTCTCAGCGTGAACGGAGTCAAACGCGAAGTCCAGGCTCCGAACGACACCCCTCTTCTCTACGTTCTGAAGAACGAACTCGAGATCTCGAGTCCGCAGTTCGGCTGCGGACTCGCCCAGTGCGGCGCGTGCTCGATCCTTCTCGACGGCAAGGAAGTGCGCTCCTGCATCACGCCCCTTTCCGCCGCCAACGGCAAGGAAGTCACCACGCTCGAAGGCCTGCCCGCGCGCTGGGCTGCGCAGCGTGGCCTATCCGCCCCCGACGCCGCGAAGACACTCCATCCGGTTCAGGAAGCGTGGATCGAGGAACAGACTCCGCTGTGCGGCTTCTGTCAGAACGGCATGATGATCAAAGCCACCGAGCTGCTCGAAGCCAATCCGCGGGCCAGCGTGGCGCAGATCAAGGAGGCGTTCACGACATCGGGCCCGTCGGCGCATCTCTGCCGATGCGGCAGCTACACGGCAATCATCGACGCCGTGCAGCGTGCAGGCGCGGCGATGGCGAAGGGGAGGTAACGGCGATGAAAACGCAGAAACCAGTTCTCTCCCGTCGCAGTTTCGTTAAGACCGGTGGCGCGCTCGTCGTCGGCTTCAGCCTGATGGATCGGACGGAGGCCGCGGTCCCGAAGAACACCCTTGACCCTACGCTCCCGGGTTCCTGGATCGAAATCCATCCCGACAACACTATCCTGATCCGCACCGGCAAGAGCGACTTCGGGCAGGGCACCACGTACACCGCGTATAAACAGATCGTCGCCGAAGAACTCAGCGCGTCGCCCGAATCCATCACGACAGTCATCGCCGGTGACACCGACCGCACGCCCGACGGCAGCGGCGCGTTTGACTTCCTTGGCCGCGGCACGCCCAACATTCGCAAAGCCGCTGCCTACACTTATCAGGCTCTGCTCGACGTCGCCGCGAAGAAGCTCGGCGTGGCGAAGAACCAGCTCACTGTGAAGAACGGCGTCGTTTCGGGCGGCGGCAAGAGCATCTCGTATGGCGATCTCGTCAAAGGCCAGCAGCTCAAACTCACCATTCCGGTAATGGGCGATCTCTTCAGCCCGATGGGCCTCACCGTCACCGGCAATCCGCCGATGAAGCCGGTGAAGGACTACACCGTCATCGGCAAGCCGTTCAGGAATTCCGTCATTACCTCCAAGGTCACCGCGAAAGAACAGTGGGCCACCGACTTCCGGCTGCCTGGTATGCTGCACGCGCGCATGGTGCATCCGAAGACGCTTGGCTCGAAGCTTGTCTCCGTCGGGGCGCTCGACAAAACGAAATTCCCCAACGCGCAGGTCGTCGTGAAGGGCAATCTCGTCGGCGTGGTCGCGCCCACCGAATGGGAAGCGATCAAGGCTTCGCAGCAGGTGGCGGCGGCCACGAAATGGTCCGAGTGGAAAGGTCTCCCCGGCCACGAAAACCTGTTCACCTATTTCCGCGAGAAGGCGGACTGGACCACAACCAAAGTCACGAAGAGCGACAAGAGCCACGGGGACGTCACGCCTGCGCTGGCGAACGCTGCAAAGAAACTCAACGCAACTTACGAAATGCCGTTCATGAAACACGCGCCCATCGGCCCGACCCTCGCGGTGGCTGATGCGCGCGCCGACGGCACGATTCACATCCACACACACAACCAGAACCCGCAGGCCCTGCGCGGCGAGATCGCGCAGATGCTCGGCACGAAGCCTGACAACATCATCGTGCGTACGCTTTCGGGCGCCGGACACTACGGGCGATCGAACGGCGGCAACTGCGGCGCCGAGGACGAAGCCGTAATCCTTTCGAAGGCCGTTGGCAAGCCCGTCCGCGTGCAGTGGATGCGCGACGAGGATTTCCAGTGGTCGACACAGTCGCCGGCTGCGTATTCGGATGTCAAAGCCGGTCTCGACGCCAAAGGCAGGTTGACGGCGTGGCAGATCGATCACTACATGCCCGCTATGCAGGACGATCGTCCCATCGGCGCGGTGCTGGCCGGTCTTCCCACCATGGCCGCGCCCAACGAGAAGGGCGTGTTCATTGGCTCGACTGTGAACGATAACCAGGACCCGTGGATCTACGACGGCGCGCAGAATCTGCTCGAGACCGGACACGGCACTTACCAGGTCGGCGAACACGCTTCACCGATCGCCGTCGGCCTGCGCGATCACAGCATGCGCACGCCTGGCCAGTTCCAGCAGAATTTCCCGCGCGAACTGGCGGTCAGCGAAGTCGCCGCCCTGGCAGGCGCTGATGCCATTCAGTTCCGCATCGACCACGCCACGGAAGATCGCGTGAAGGGCGTGCTGACGGCGGTGCGCGACGCTTCCGGGTGGGAGACACGCAAATCGCCGCGGCCGAACGCCGTGGCTTCCGGTAACAACCCGGTTCGGGGACGCGGTGTCTCCGTCATGTTCCGCTCCGGCACTTACTGGGCCTGCGTGTGCGAAGTCGCTGTCACGCCCGCCACCGGCGCGGTCAAGGTCGAGAAGTACACCATCGCGGTCGATCCCGGCATCATCGTGAATCCGCTGCAGCTCAAGCGGCAGGTGGAAGGCGGCGCGGTCATGGGAATCAGCCATGCGCTGCTCGAAGAAGCTACGTTCGACGAAAGCGGGATCACGGCACGCGACTGGCGCACTTATCCGATCCTGAAGATGGCCGACATTCCTGAGATCAAAGTGGTGCTGATCAATCGCCCTGAAGTCGGCGCATACGGCGGCGGCTCGGAAGCGGCTAACGCTCTCGCCGCGCCCGCGATTGCCGCCGCGATCCACGACGCTACGGGTAAGACGCCGCGCCGTCTGCCGCTGAAGCCGGACAACGTGAAGAAGCTTTTCAGTGCCTGATTGTCAGGACAAACGTGCGCCGGTCGTTCAGCTCGGCCAACAGATCTTCCGGCGCCATCGGCAGTGAAATCACGCGGTCGCGAATGCCTTCAAGCAGAGGGCGCGAATCCACTGCGAAGCCGCATTCTTCGAAGAACTTCTGCGCGTGATTCACATCATCGAAGTAATTCGGATCGAGATCGCGCCCGAGTTGCTCCGTCTCCCTCTGCCGCGACGCGACACGTTGATGCCCCTGCGCCCAGTGCCGCAGATGGATGTCGGGAGTGACCCAGAAGCCCCCGTGCCGCAGGAGCAGTTCGCGAACATTGGCACACAGAAGCCGCTTCTCGGCAAACGTGAGATAGCGCAGCAGACCCTCGTTCGCCACCGCCACCAGGCCGTCTGAAAACGCCGCGCAGCACTGGCGGAATTCCGCGTTTTCGATGACGCTCGCGGCACACAGATGCAGGTTCGCCGGCACATTGCTGCAAATCGCGGTCACGACCTGACGTTTAAACTCGCTCGACTCGGCGAGATCGGCTTCGACGTAAACGATTCCGCGCTGCGCGAAATCCATCCCTCGCGGTGACAGCCCTGCCGCGAGCTCGAGCACCTGCGTGGCGCCGCGTGCTTCCAGAATGTGGTTTACGGACTTGAAGCGCGCCTCGAAGAACGGCGCGTAATTCTGGGTAGCGCGTTCACTCCACAGACCGCCATCCAGCGTCAGTCCTCGCTGGCGCAGAAACGACTGTGTCTCCCTCGCGAACGGAATGTCGGTGTACTCGCCGCGTCCAAACGCCGGTATGAGAGCGGTCTGCGATACGCGGCGGAAATCGTACGGCTCCACCGCCTTAGTTTATAAGCCTACTGGGTGTGCACTGCGTCCACCGCGAAGGCCGCGCCCGAGCTGTGGCACACCGTGCAGCTTTCCTCCAGCGTGGTCGTGTTGGCCAGGAAATGCGCTGCCTCCGATTTGGACGTGTGGCAGCCGCTGCAGGCGGACGACGCCGGCTGCACCGGATTGATCCAGCCCTGCGGATCCTGCACCGCGTTCAGCCCGACGGGCAGATTCTGTTCGCTCCCGTTCGCATGACACAGGCTGCAGTTCTGCAGGTAGGTCGCCGATCCCGTCGGACTCATCGCAGGATAGAGAATGCCGGAGAAATCGTTGATGCTTCCGCCGTGACCGACCACGACGTACGGGTTCTTCTGGCCGTCTAAGGCGCCGTTGACCCCGTCGTGTATACGGTGCACCAGGAGGGAGAAATTGATTCCCTGATTCGGCTGCGTCTGGTACGAAGCCACCGTGGCCGTCGGACGCGTCGTGAAATCGGTGTTCGACGGGTTATGACAGATCACGCAGTATTGCGTATTGTTGCGCAGTCCGCCGTGCAGCATCAAATCGACGTGGCACTGATTACAGTTGGAAAGCTGCACTACAGTGCGCCGCGGAGTTACCGGTGAACCATCCACCGAAAAGTTGACTACCGGGTTCGCCGCGCCCAGCGAAAAGCTCTGTGCCGAGGTGGTGCCGGCGAGAACGGTCACGGTTTCGCGCGCTTCTCCGCCAATCGTGTAGGTGCCGGTCGCGCCGACCGGTATCGCATGGGTGAACGTGTACGAGCAGGCGCCATTTGTGCAGGTGGCTGCGGCCGCGCTCTCCGTCACATAACCCGGAGTGGTCGATGTACCGCTTCCGAAGTTGACATTGCCATAGTCGGTAGTAGGGCCGGTCATGCTGAACGAGGGGGATGCCGCCGACAGGGCAATATTATTTCCGGAGTTGTCCTTCAACGTGAAGTTGACCGTGGGTGTCTGGCCCGCGGAAGTATTCGTCACGCTGGTGATGGCTAAATTGATTCCGGCAAGCAGCGTGTCCGGATTCTGGGGATAGGTTGCGGAAGTGTCGGTCGGCACCACGTGCGCCCCGAGGATCGAAGCGTCGAAGGGCAGTTCGCCTTTCGGAACATGGCAGTTGGCGCATTGGGTGTCGTCCGGCTGCGGTCCGCCGGCGTGATTCGCCTCCGAGCCTGTTGAGAAGCCGGTGGCGAAGTTGATGTCGTCATGGCAAGCGCCGCACGACGCGCGCGTCGGCTTGGTCATGAAGTTCGCTGCCTGCGCCGCGCCGGTGGTCTGGCTGTGGCACACTGCACAGCGCCGTGTATCGGCCGGATCGATCACCGTCGAAAAATTGCTGAGGGCGTTCATGTAGCCGGCAATCTGATAGGGCTTGCCGGGCGTGGTCGAAGTGCCCATTACGCTGGGGAGCGAAGATCCCATGTGGATCTTGTGCATCATGACTTTTGCGTCGCGCGAATTGCCGGTAATTGGATCCTGGTTCTGCGGCTGATGACACATGACGCACTGCTCCATGCCAAACGCATGGCCGCCATGGAACGCCAATTGGTCGTGGCACGTGTTGCAGCTTGCCGTCCGGATCACGTCCCGTGTTACCGTCACTGGCGAGCCATTGGGGACGAAGTTGAACGTGGCTCCGGCATAGTTCGTACCCAGGTTGAATGTCGTCAGACTGCGGCTGGCGGCTATCCCTATCGTCGTCGTGACGGTGGGGTCGAATCCCGCCGGCGCCTGCGACTTCAGCGTATATTGATACTGCCCCAGCGCCGGAGACGTCAGGGTTCCGCCGCCCTCTTCAAATGTTGGCACCGTGATTGTCCCCAAAACGGCGCCCGTCGATGATGCCGTTGTATACGACACATACTGGGTCTGACCCTGCGGAATATAAGCGGCGAAGTATGTCACCGAGATCGGGCCCGGCGTCGTCTCTCCGGTGGCATCGAGCGGCTGTCCGTTCGGATCGGTCAGCGTGTAATTCACGGTAATCGCACCGGAGGAAGCAATCGAGGCTGAGGTGATCTTGATGTTGAGCCCTGGGCTCACGTACTCGACGAGCGCTGGATCCGCATAATACGCCTTGTCGCGAGGCGAATATTGATGCTTGCTGGTCTGTCCGGTCAGGCAGAAGGCGAGGAGCGCGGCAAACGCCGCTACACGAAAGGCAATGGAACGCACAAATCGACTATAAAGGCCGCGCCAGCCGCCGGGCCGTTTTTTAATGATTAATGCCTCGGATTTATAACGAAATACTTACGCCGGTCCTGTTATTTCACGCTCTTGATCCACTTCAGAATCGGCCCGGTCACGCTGTCATCCTTCGTATCAGGCGACATGACTTCTGAAATGTGACTGTGGTCCCTGAACGTGACATACGTCGCGCAGCGGCCCGCCTTGCAGAGTTCATCCCGCAGCGTCTCCGCGAACCCGATGATGTTCGGCGGATCGAGTTCCGCCACTGCAATCATGAACGGCAGCTTCGAACTCACCATGCCCGGCAGATTCGAGCGCGCCAGCTGCGTTGCTTCGTCCACCTGACCGCGTCCACCTCCACCGGGTCCGCCGCGTCCCCTTCCACCGCCGCCAGCAGGCGCCGCCGGGGCTTCTGCCGCGTAGCCGGTCGGCTTACCGCAGGCGCCGAATCCACCGCCGCCACCGCCCTGGACCGCAGGAGGCCGCGCCGGAAGAATGTCGAACGCGGGCGGCGACATGAACAACACGCCCTTGATACCCACTCCTTTCGGACCCCACAGATCCGCATGGCCAACATACGTGCTCACCGGAATGTTGCCCGCCGACTGCGTCCAGATGAATACGCGCGCCGGGTTTCCTTTGTGCGTGGCGATATTGGCGTTCACCCACTGGACAGCCAGGCTGATTGCCTTCGCCGGATCGTTCCACTCCTGCCCCGGATGGCGCTGCACATTAACCCCGACCATGCCGTTCTTCACGGCCCACAGCATCACGTTGTCGTAAAACGCGTCGCCGTTCGGCCCGCCCTGCTGTTTGTTGCCCGCGCCGCCGGACACATACATAAGGACGGGGAGAGACCCGCCGCCCTTCTCCGGCTCGGCGACGTCGAGAACATCCTTCGCATCCGGGCCGAACGAAATATCGCGGCTGAACGTGACACCGGTGTATGGAGGCTTCGGCTGCAGGGGCGCATAGAGAAACGCTGTTTCCGGCACGCACACGCCTCTGCCGATCGTCACCAGCTCTTTGGCGATGTCCGGCGGCACTTCGGCAACGGCGAGTCCAGCCGCGCCACACAGTGCAGCGCACAGCAACATTTTGGTGAACATGAAACCTCCAGTGGGCGAGTATATCGCAACGGAGGCCGATGGCTGGCTATCCCAACTGGGCTATCCCAGCTTGACGCGCGAAGCCTGGGTTGTCGCGCCTTCCGACTTGACCGGCTTTCGATCCGCAGGGGCCTGAAACCTCCGCAGCTGATCGGTAACACACACGAGAAACATCGGTTGTTTCGCGTTCTTCAGCACGTCGATTATCCGGTCCGGCTGGTCTTCGAGGTAGATGTTCCTGCCATCGGTGATCAGATGAATGTCGCTGTCGTTTGCCAGCGCATCACTCAGCCGCTTGCCCATTTCCTTCTGCAGGAAACGCAGAACGCGGCGGATTTTCTGCAGAGAGAAACCCTTGCGCCGCAGCTCCGCAATGACCGAGACTTCCACGACTTCGTTCGAAAGATAGACGCGCCGGTGCCCTTCCTGCCGAGGAGACACTACATTGCGTTCGTCCCACCACTGCAGCTGACGAAGACTGACGCCCGCGATACGCGCCACATCGCCGCTCGTGTAACGCCCCTGATCGTTCACCGAAACGGACAGGTCTTTCTTTGTTTTGAACATTTCGCGATGCCTCTGTGCTTAAGGCGCACTCTGAATTCTACCAGATTCGGGCCCTGATAAATCCGCCGTTTTCGGGAAGAGGCCACTCGCCAGGCCCCCTTGCAGGGCACCATGTTAACATTAAGGTTCCATCCCATCCAGAGGTATTCGTGTCAGCGAATCTCACGCGTAAAGAGCTGCTGAAACAGGACAAGTTTGCGGTCGAAGCGGGCAATACGTTCGACTGGATTTCGGTGCATCGCAAGGAAGTCGCCCGCTACGGCGGCATCGCGCTGGCCGTGATTCTGGTCGTCGCGGCTGTGTTTTACTACCGCGGTTCCCAGGCCTCTGTGAGGGAACAGTCACTCGGCGAAGCCCTTGCTCTCCAGAACGCACCTGTAGGTCAGCCTGCGCCTCCCGGTGGTACCAGTTTTCCTAGTCAGGCCGCAAAGGACGACGCTGTCAAAAAAGCATTTACAAAGCTCGCCTCTGACTACAGCGGTTCCGAAGAAGCCTGGGTGGCCAAATACTACCTGGGCACCCAGGCGCTCGACGCCGGTAATGTCGACGAAGCCCGCAAGCAGTTTCAGGATGTCTCGGATCACGCTTCAGCGAACTACGCGTCGCTGGCGAAGCTTGCCCTCGCCCAGCTCGACTTCGCCCAGAACCGCCTCTCTGAAGCCGAGACCATCCTGAAGGGCCTGATGGACAAACCGACTGACCTCGTCTCGAAAGCGCAGGCCACTTTCACCTACGCGAAAATCATTGCCGCGACGAAGCCCGCCGAAGCACGAAAGCTGCTCTCTCAGCTTGCCGGACAAGCCGGCGATGTGGGTCAGCTCGCCACGACGGCAGAGAGCGATCTGCCGCAGTAGAGACTCTTTCGCTGCGGCGTCACCATGCTCCGGCATCTGGCGTTTCCCGTAGAATCTTCGCGCGGGCGCCGCTATCCCGAGCCCGGCCACCCCTATCGCAACGCCTTCCAGCGCGACCGCGACCGCATCATCCATACGCGGGCTTTCCGGCGGCTGGAGAACAAGACGCAGGTCTTCGCGCCCGGCATCTCCGATCACTTCCGCAATCGGCTGACCCATACTATCGAGGTCACGCTGATCGCGCGCACAATGGCAAATGTCCTCGGACTCAACGAGGATCTCACCGAAGCCCTCGCGCTGGTACATGACATCGGGCATCCGCCCTTCGCACACGCCGGCGAAGAAGCGCTCGACCGCCGCATGCAGATGTTCGGCGAGCGCTTCGACCACAATATTCAGGCGCTGCGCATCGTCGAGTCACTCGAGCATCGCTACCCGCGCTTTCCCGGCCTGAACCTGAGCTTCGAGATACGCGAAGGCATCGTTAAACACTCGCGCGACTTCGCACCCGGTGAGATTCCCGAACTAGACGAGTACCTGCCCGGCCTGCGCCCGCCGCTCGAAGCGCAGCTCGTCGATCTCGCCGACGAAACCGCCTACAACGCCGCCGATCTTGACGACGCCTACGAAGCAGGCCTGCTGACTCCGGAACAGATCGCAGCCGCTGCACCTGCGTACGCCGAAATACTGGACACCATCGACACGCAGTTCCCTGGGGCGACGGAGCGCGAGCGCTTTCAGGAATCCATTCGCCACCTGATAGACGCTCAGGTTTCCGGATTCATCGAGGGCACCGTCGAAGCTGCCGCTTCCGCCGGAGTAAAGGATGTGGAATCGGTTCGCCGGCACCCGACACGACTGGCGCGTTTCTCTCCGGCCTTGCGCGAAACCAGCCTGCAGCTGAAGCGCTTACTGCTGGCGGATGTCTATTCCTCCGAAGCGCTCGAACAGGACCGTCGCCAGTCGATCGCGAAACTCGACCGCATGTTCGAATACCTTCTGGAGCATCCGGAAGCCACAAGTCTCGCAGAACCCACGCCGCGCGACGTCTGTAACTTCATCGCCGGGATGACCGACCGTTACTTCCTCCGCCTCTACGACACGCTGTTCGCGACTGGAGCGTGATTGCGAAAGTTGGCGTGTGCCGATCCCTCACCTTTTCTGAACCGCGCGCGTCAGCAAGCGGCAGACTAATCTTCCACCGTCGCGAAACTCGCCAACTCGGCCTCGCGAACGACATAATTCCTCTCCAGCAGCCGGCACAGTTCTGTGCCCAGCCGCTCGGGCGACTCTTCCTCGTCGTGCTCTACCAGAACCTTAATAAATAAGTTCGTTCTCATCCTGTTCCTAAGCTTCTGTTCCCTATACTAGGGGAGGTGAATTGCGCCATCTGCGGCATCCGCAAACCACGCCGCCATTGCCCCGGACTCCACGCTGACATCTGCACGGTCTGCTGCGGCACGGAACGCGAACAGTCCGTGGATTGTCCGCTCGATTGCGTCTACCTGCAGGAAGCGCACGCGCATGAAAAGCCGCCTGATTTCGACCCGGACGCAGTGCCGAATGCCGACATCGAAGTTACCGAGGACTTCCTGCGCGCGCACGAAGTTCTGCTGGCATTTCTCGGTACCGCTGTGTACGAAGGCGCTCTGGAGGGCAGCGCACAGACCGCCACTCGGGTGGCCGTTGTGGGCGGTTCAAACATTAGCTGCACCGACTATGACGTCCGCGAGGGTCTGGAAGCCCTTGTCAAGACCTACCGCACGCTCAACGCCGGCCTCTACTACGAATCACGACCCGTCAACAGCTTCGCCGCCGCCATCCTCGATTCAGTCCAGATCAGGCTCGCCGATCTGAAGAAGCGCGAGATCGAAGCCACCGGCAGCACGTCCATCCGCGATGCTACGGTGCTCAGCATTCTGGCCTTCCTGCAGCGCCTCGAATACGGACACAACAACGGCCGAAAGCGCAGCCGCGCGTTCATCGATTTTCTGGGAAGTTTCTACGTCCCGATCGACGGCCCGGAGGATGAAGATTCGGCGGAACCAGACGAGCCTCGCGTCATCCTATAGACAGCCGTGAAATCAGGCATTGTCGTTTTCGGCCACGGATCGAGCGTCGCTTCGGCGAACGAAGCCGTGCGCATCATCGCCGCCCGCGCTGCCGCGGAAGGCGCGTGGGGCCTCTATGAAACCGCTTTCCTCGAAGCCGCCCCGCTGCTGGAAGAAGCCGTCCAAAAGCTCGCCGCCGCGGGCGCAGACGAAATCCTGGTGCTGCCCTACTTCCTCACGCTCGGCATTCACCTGCAGCGCGATCTGCCCGGACTGGTCGCCGATCTCGCGCACCGCTTCAACGTTCCGATCCGCGTTGCCGATCCACTCGACGGTCATCCGGAACTCAGCGGAATTCTGGTCGACCGCGCCCGCGAGGTCCTTAAGCAATGAAAGCCCGCCTGGTCGAGTCCCGGGAGATTGCCCCCAACACGCGCCACTTCGAGTTCGATACGCCGGACTGGAGACCCGCTTTCGTCCCCGGCCAGTTCCTCTCGTTCACCGCCGGCGTCAATGGCGAAGAAATCACCCGCGCCTACTCGATCGTTTCCCCACCGGGCGAACGCATCGCGCTCTGCGCCAATCTCGTGCCTGACGGTTATCTCTCGCCCTTCCTCTTCGCCATGCAGCCCGGCGACGAAATCGATTTCAAAGGACCGTACGGCGCGTTCATACTCCGCCGGCCCGTTTCCGATTCCATTTTCGTAGCCACCGGCACCGGCATCGCGCCGTTTCGTTCGATGTTGCTCACGCACCTCGGCGAACACCCCGCGCGCCGGTTCACGCTGATCTTCGGCGTGCGCCACGAACACGGTCTGCTGTATCACGATGAGCTGTCGGCACTCGCCCGTACCCATCCCAACTTCCGTTACATCCCGACGCTGACGCGTCCAACCAAACACTGGACCGGCCTCACCGGTCGCGTGCAGCAGCCTGTGCTCGAAACCGTCGGCGAGCGCCGCGATATCGACGTCTACATCTGCGGGCTGCGCGAAATGGTGGACGATATGCGCTCCCGACTCAAACTCGCCGGACTCGATCGCAAGCGAATCGTTTTTGAAAAATACGATTAGTTTCAGTTGTTTGCCGAGAAAACCCGGCCTTTTCGGCACGGATTTTTGGCGGCGCGGGGGTACAGTGTGGGCGCCAAATGCTCAACACAACAACCTATCGGCTTGGGAAGCACCGTCCTAAGTTCGACTCCCGAACGCTGCTTTTCGGGGCCTATACAACCAGTAGCCTGCCCGCTCCTCCGCCTTCCGTCGACTATTCGAAGGCGGTCGCGTCGTGGCCCATGATGGGTAACGACAATTACGGCGACTGCACTTGCGCGGCAGCCGGCCACATGATCGAAGAGTGGACGGCCAACACCGGCCAGCAGAAAACGCTGGCGGATTCCGCGATTCTCTCGGCTTATAAACATTTCGCGGGCAATGACGCGGACGCCGGCGCCAGCATGCTCGACGTCCTCAAATACTGGCGGAAGAACGGCATCGGCGGCGATAAAATCCTCGCGTTCACCCAGCTCCAGCCGCGCACCACGATTCAGGTGAAGGACTCTGTCAGTCTCTTTGGCGCCTGCTACATCGGCGTTTCTCTGCCGGACTTCGCCGTCGCTCCAGGCGCCGACCTGCTCGCTACGCCATGGGTCATCCCGCCCCAGGGGGCTGTCGGCGACGCCGCCCCGGATCCCCAAAACGGCCACTGCGTTCCGGCCGTCGGCTACGACGACCGCAATCTCTACGTGGTGACCTGGGGCGCGCTCAAGATGATGAGCTGGGAGTTCTACCAGGCCTACATGGACGAGGCCTACGCGGTTCTGAGCCACGACTGGATCTCACAGAAACTCGGCACTTCGCCCGAGGGCCTCGACCTCGCCTCTCTGCAGCAGGACGTGGCTGCGGTCTCAGGCGCCGAAGCATTGCATTCATAAGCGCGATCACGCATCGACAAGGCCTCACCTGTCGCAGGATGGTCGGATTTTTCCAGACCAACTTCGGGAGCAGTTCGGGCGATTGACTGATTACCACCAGTTGATGAGCGAGCAATATGTGATCGGCTGGCGGCCTGCACTCCCCAGGCCGCCACCAGAACAGGCAACCGGATTCAGCGGACTACCCTCCAGCGGTGCCGTGCCCGCTCAAACGGGTAGAATTAGAGCTGGCGGGAGAGCGGATTTCGTGAAGGTTCTCGAAGAAAAGCATAAGCTGGCCACGCGCTGGTTTCACTGGATCAATTTTCCGATCCTTGCGGCCATGATCTACAGCGGCGTGCTGATCTACTGGGCTTACGATCCGTATCGCATCGGCATCGGCAGCATCACGCTGTTCCACTTTTTCCCCGACTGGTTCTACGCGCTGACCGGCGCCCCGCAACAGCTGGCGCTGGGCATGGCACTGCACTTTGTGTTTGCGTGGATATTCGCGCTGAACGGGATCGCGTATGTGCTGTACATGTTTATCTCGGGCGAGTGGCGTGAACTGGTTCCTCAAAGAAAGTCGTTTCGCGAGGCGGTCCAGGTTGCCATGCACGATGCCGGATTCAAAGTGCCCTTGCCGCCGCAGGGCCGTTACAACGCGGCGCAGAGGATCACCTATTCGGCGATTGTGGTAATGGGTGGGCTTAGTCTGCTGACGGGTCTGGCAATTTACAAACCGGCGCAGCTGCACTGGCTCGCCGCGCTGTGCGGCGGATATGAATGGGCGCGCTGGGAGCACTTCTGGCTGATGTTGGGATACACCGCGTTCTTCGTGATCCACATCGCACAGGTGATTCGTGCCGGGTGGGCCAATTTCCGGGCGATGGTTTGCGGATACGATTTGGCCGGGGAGCCGTCTGTAAAAGAGGCGCCGCTGGCCGCGGCCGAGGAGAGTGCGCATGGCGACTGAGAAGGACAAAACCCCGCTGACGCCCGAGCAGGAACTGGCGCGCCGCTCGCGTCGTTCGTTCATTGCGCTCGGCGCCGGTGCGGTGGGCGCCGCGGCGGGCTGGTACTGGCTGAACAATTCGCCGCTCGAAGATGAGATCCCGCATCCGCTGCGCAGCGTACTGCGCGTGAATGAGAAGGTGGTGCGCAACGCGCTTTACAGCGAAGGGCACTTGGCGCGGACGTATCCCGCATCGGCGATCGGGAAGATCAAAGTAAACGGCACGGAGGGTATGGAGGAGCCGATCGATGTGGCGGCCTGGCGTCTGGAACTCGTGCCGTTTGAAGGCCAGGGGCGGGAGTTGACGCTGGCTGACGTGCAGTCGCTGCCGCGCTTCGAAGAGATCATCGACTTCAAATGCGTGGAAGGGTGGAGCACGGTCACGCAATTTGCCGGCGCGCGGCTGGCGGATTTCACGGCTAAGTACGCGCCGGGTTCAGAGAAAGCGACCTATGTGGGCATGCAGTGCCCCGGCAACGGCTACTACGTGGGGTTTGACATGCCGAGCGCGCTGCATGCCCAGACCTTGCTGGCTTGGGAGATGAACGGGTCGCCCTTGTCAGACAAGCACGGAGCGCCGCTGCGGCTGGTGATGCCGGTGAAGTACGGGATCAAGAATATCAAGCGGATCGGGCGGATCGAGTATACGGACAAACGGCCCGCCGATTACTGGGCCGAGCAGGGGTACGACTACTACTCCGGACTGTAGCCCATATTCCAATAATGGAATAACATTGATACGCAAGCGGTTTTGCAACCAATTTACCCGTTGCGCGTCCAACCAAATGTGACAGATCCGGTCGGGATGTGGCGAATCAACCACAGAAGTCGGGCGTCACGAAGTACATAATTACAAATATTTTCAATATGTTGCAGTGAAAGTGGGCGGTCCGGAACGGACAGGATTCACGCTCCTGTGTCATACTGGATGAACTTTCGGATAGTAGAAGAATAATGACGCAGCTCGACGAGGCGATATCCCGATATCACCGCATTCTCGAATCTGAGCCCTACCGCGACATGCAGTGGGTGAAAAATCTGCAGGACGAGATGGAAGCGCGCCAGCTTTCCGCTGGTGGCCGCCTTCTGTGCCCGTTCCTACGGCCGAATTTTGTAACCCAGAAACAATACGACAATCTGGTCAAAACCGGCGAAGCGTTAATATCGGCTGTCGACCGCATGCTGCGCATGGCGCTGGCGTCTCCCCAACTGCTTTCCCGCATGCAGTTGTTTCCGGCCGAGAAAATGCTGGCTGCGATCGATCCGGGCTACGAGATGGCCGAGGTTTCCGCCCAGCTCGATCTGCAGATCCAGAACGGGTCGCTGCATGTCATGCAGTATAACGCGGACGCTTTGACGGGAGCCGCGTACGCCGAGCGCCTGTCCGACGTGTTCTACGACTGCCCCCCGGTGAAGCAGTTCCGGCGGCGCTATAACGTGACACGCGTGGGCGGCAAGAAGCCGTTTCTGAATGCGCTGCTCAAGGCGTACAAGATGTTTGCGGCGACTTACGGCGTACCGGGCGGGCGGCAGAAGCCGAATATCGCGATAATCGAGTTCCGCGATCCGACCGGCCGCAGCGAATACGAAATCTATCGCGATTTCTTCCGCAGTGAAGGCTTTCAGGCGGAGCTGGTGTCGCCCGATCAGCTGGAATACCGCAACGGCGTGCTGCGCAGCGGCGGCTTCGAAATCGATCTGATTTATCGGCGGCTGAGCGTGCAGGAATTCCTGCTGCGCTTCACGCTGAATCATCCGCTCGTGCAGGCGTATCGCGATCACCGCGTTTGCGTGGTGAACAGTTTCCGCTCCGAGCTTTCGCACAAGAAGGCGATGTTCGCGCTGCTGACCGATGAGGCCCTGACCGCGAAATTCCCCGCCGCTGAGCGGAAGGCCATACGCGAGCATTTGCCGTGGACGCGCGTGGTGCGGCTCGGTAAAACGACGTATCACGAGGAACCAGTCGAGGATCTCATCGAGTACATCAAAGTGAATCGCGAGACGCTGGTACTGCGTCCGAACGACGAATACAGCGATCTGCACACCTATATCGGCTATGAGCACGACGAGGGATCGTGGGCGCGGGCGATCCGCGAATCGCTGCGTGCGCCGTACGTGGTGCAGGAGCGCGTGAAGCCGGCACGCACGGTGTTTCCGCTGATGAACTACGGGCATCTCGAATTTAAAGAGATGCAGGTGGACGTGCAGCCGCAGGCGTATCTCGGAAAAGTGGCCGGGTGCTCGAGCTATGTTTCGTCGGGACCGGGGAGTTACTCGCCGGCGTCGGGGTTCGCGCCAACGTTCATCATCGATCCGAAGGGCTGACGCCAGGCCTGTACCGCTGGCGGTCTTGCCGCCGGCGGTTTCAGCCGCAGCCCGTCAACGCCCGCTCAGCATTTCCTCCAGAAAACTTCTCAGGATCGTCAGCGCAGGTGGTCCGTTCACCGTTCGCCGCTCGCCCTTGTATACAAACACAATCGTGGGCGTCTGATGGATCTGCTCCTTCGCCACCAGCGCCAGATCGCTGGTCACCGTGTCGTCGAGCCTCGCGTCTTTCCCGACTATCGTCCGGACCTGCTGCATAATTCCGGGCGGCAGCACCTGCGCCAAGGCAGCGTCGACGTTGCCGTTTTGCGTCCAATCGGCCTGATGCGAAAACAACTGCATGACGGCTTCGTCATAGTGCCCCAGTTCGCCCGCGGCATTCGCATAGCGGGCGGCGAGCCTGGCGTAAGGATGCTGGGGCAGCGGAAAGTCCCGATGCACGACGCGCACTTTGCCGGTCTTCACATACTCGGCGGCAAACTGCGGGAACACGTTCGT
This sequence comes from Terriglobia bacterium, assembly GCA_963709215.1. Taxonomy (GTDB): domain Bacteria; phylum Acidobacteriota; class Terriglobia; order Bryobacterales; family Bryobacteraceae; genus BOG-234. The sequence continues at coordinate 1,417,926 of CAVPVO010000003.1, forward strand.
GTAGAAGTATGCGCATGCAGGGCATTCGTAGTCGGAAAAGATCTCGACCGTCACGGGCGCGGACGGTGACCCCGATTCCTTGTAACTGGCAACGCCGTGCCCGGTGCTCTTCGGGAGAGCGCTCTCCGCGACCGCCGGAGCCACCCCTTTGCATCCGATTCCCGCCAGCGCGCATTTGGCGGGGGCGGGCAACCCGAGCATCACGACTGCGCACATCGCGGCCGTCGCGATGGACCACATCCAGCCCCGCTGCCACCCACGCACCCGTCCTTGCCGCTGCGCATCGCGTCGCCGCAATCCCGCGAGCGCCGCCGCAGCGTCGGGATGCCAATCCGCGGCAGGGCCGAGCGACTGTACCCGCCGATCCACCCACTGTTCATCGTTCATAGTCCGGTTCTCCATACTGGTTCACATATTCCTTTCGAAACGCCTGCTGGGCGCGGCTGATCAGAGTACCGACGGAAGCCGGACTCAGACCGAGCGCCGCCGCCACTTCGGCATAGCTGAGATCGCTGTTGCGAAGCAGGAGCAGTTCGGCCTGCCTCGGACCGAGCGCAGCGAGGACAAGACGCACGCGATTCCGCTCTTCGGATGCCGCGTGCGCCTCCTCCGGCGTCTGCGCCGGAAGCCGGTTCGGCTGCTCGCTTTCGCGGCGCAGCCGGCGCGCTTCCTTCTTCAGTTCGTCGAGCGCCATACGGATCGCGGTCCTGTAAAGCCACGCGGCTGCGTAGCCGCTGGCCGAGACTTTCGGATTCCGCCAGAATTTCCAAAACGCCTCAGCGGCTATTTCTTCGGCGCGGGCCGTGTCGCGGACGATTCTTGCGACAGCGCGCGCCACCGGTTCGTAATGGCGATGAAAGACGCTCTCGAAGCTGGTCTGTTCGCCAACTTCTGAGTCTTTGAGAGCCTCGCCGAGCGTCTCCACGCACTAATAACGACGCACGTGCTTCATTTGTGACAGGGCGCCTCTCAGCGGGCGGGAATGATCGAGGTGACCTTGAGTTCGTTCTTCGCGCCCGGCGTAGCTTCGACGACCACTCTCCTGCCCACAAAACGGGCCGCGGTTTTCTGATCGCTCAGCACCCAGGCCTGATCCGCGGTCTGCAGCGTATACTTCGGCCTGATGACCGGACACTGGGTGGCCGTGTTGGCGCCGACAGGCTTGTTGTCCTGGATCACGCCCGTATAGGTTTTCGCGTACAACAGGCCGGCGGCGAACAGCAACAGCATCCATATCTATTTTAGCGCCGACTACAATGGAGTTTTGTGAGCGGCAAAACCTTCTACATCGAAACCTTCGGCTGCCAGATGAATGCGCACGACTCCGAGAAAGTCGTGGGCACGCTGCTCAATCAGGGCTACACCCGCGTCGATACGGTCGAAGAGGCGCACTACGTTTTCTACAACACGTGCAGCATCCGCGATAAGGCCGAGCAGAAGGTTTTTAATCGCCTTCAGCATTATAAGAAAGACAAGAGCAAGGTCTTCGCTGTCATCGGGTGCGTGGCGCAGCAGGAGGGCGAGAAGATTTTCGAACGCGCGCCGCACGTCAGTCTGGTGGCGGGATCGGCGAGCTACGCGAAGCTCCCGGAGATGCTGGTGCAGCTCGAGACCGGTAATAAGCGCGTCACCGGGCTCGCGTTCGATGCGGACGAGGCGTTCGATACGCCCTTCACCCGGCGCGACAATCCGCATCGCGCTTACCTTACGATCATCGAAGGCTGTGACAAGAGCTGCTCGTACTGCGTGGTGCCCTTCACGCGCGGGCCCGAGCGCAGCCGCACGAGCGCCAGCGTGATCGATGAAGCCAAGCGGCTGGCCGATTCCGGGTACACCGAGATTCAGCTGCTGGGGCAGAACGTGAACAGCTATCGCGATCCGTCGGCGGCCGGGTGGGATTTCGCCACGCTGCTGAATGAAGTGGGTTCAGTGCCGGGCATCCGGCGCGTGCGCTTCATGACCTCGCATCCGCGGGATTTCGTGAAGCCGATTGTGGACGCCATCGATTCCAATCCGAATCTGTGCAACCACGTGCATCTGCCGGTGCAGTCGGGATCGTCGCGCGTGCTGGCGGAGATGCGAAGGCTTTATACCCACGATCAGTACATGGAGAAGATCGAGTGGATGAAGCGCACGAAGCGACCCATCTCGATCACCTCCGATATCATTGTCGGCTTCCCCGGCGAAACCGAGAAGGATTTCGAAGACACGCTGCGGCTGATGGATGAAGTACGGTATGACTCGATCTTCAGCTTCAAATATTCACCGCGCCCGAATACAGCGGCGCTGCAGATGGAAGATCACATCCCCGACGAGGAAAAGACGCGGCGCCTCCAGATTGTCCAGGAGAAGCAGCGTGCCATTCAGATTCGGCTGAACGCGGAGCTGATCGGCGCCATCGAGGAAGTCAACGTGGAAGGGCACAACGAAGCACTGGGCCTGTGGGCGGGGCGGACGTCGCGCAACCGGACGCTCAATTTTACGCATCCCGGTGCGCCATGCGCCTCGCAGTTCGTCGGCAAATACGCGCACGTCCGCATCACGCGCGGCGGACCCAACTCGCTTGGCGGAGAGTTTGTCGACGGCGAACCCTGCTCCGCGCCTGTGCTGTAATAAACACATGGAAGTCGAGATGAAGATCCGCGGGCTGATGATGGATCCGGTGACGAACATGCCGATTGTGATCCTCAAAGATGTCTGCAGCACGCATGTCCTTCCGATCTGGGTGGGGATCTATGAGGCCAATGCCATTGCCCTCGAGATCGAAAAAGTTTCGACACCCCGCCCCATGACGCACGACCTGATCAAGACCCTTCTGGTCGGGCTGGAAGCCGGCATTCAGAAGGTGGTGGTCAACGAACTGAAGGACGACACGTTCTTCGCCTTGATCTGGGTGCAGCGCAACGGCGAACTGATCTCGGTGGATTCGCGGCCAAGCGACGCGCTGGCGCTGGCGCTGCGGCTCGACTGCCCGATCTTCGTCGACGATTCGGTACTGAAATCGTCCAAGCTGGCGAGCAACGTGGCGGAGAAGGTCAGCAACAATCAGGAACTGCGCCGCTGGCTGGAGAATCTGGGCGACGAGGATCTGGGCCGCTACAAGATGTAGATGTTGCTCCCGTTCGTCGTCAGCGTGGCAGCATCGATCCGGAGAACGCGTGTACTTATCCCGTCTGGTGATGTTCGGTCAACGCTTTCTTTGTCTACTCGTTTTGTGTCCGGCGACTGATCCGGACCATACCGGGTTGAAGCACGACAAACGCCCCTGACAGCTGGTTGGCACATTCGTCTACCAGCCTCATGACTGCGTCGGCGAGCGAACTCCGCGCGGAAGCTGGAAACCGAATCAGAATCACACCCGGGGAGTTCAGGCGTCCCGCGAATACAAGCCAGCCGAAATCTTTGTCTTCCGTCAGCAGTATCCGATTCTCAGCCAGCGCAAGGTCCATGAGTTCGCTGTCAACGGAACGGTTTTGAAACTCACACACCGCGAGAACATCGTGGCCGAGTGCGCGGAGCGCCTGAACTGCCGCGAAGTCGCAGCACTCATCCGCCAGAAAGCGCATGGCCCGAGTTATGAAGAACTGAGCGTGAGGACGTTTTCGTGCGCTATGGTGTCGGCGGCATACGCAAGCGCCGCCCGAATGTCTTCAGCGGCCAGCCGGGGATATGCGTCCAGCAGATCATGGATCGTCGCGCCGTCCGCCAGCTTGCGGAGCAGAAGCTCCACAGGTATCCGCGTTCCGCGAATTACCGGCTTGCCCTGCATGATGCCCGCGTTGATCTCGATGCGATCGGCCATGAACCCCACCGAGTACTATCCTCGCATCTTTCGCTTCTTAGCGGGCAGTTTCGTGGTGACGAAGCGCCAAGACATGAGCAGGAGATCCTTGAGCATGTCGGGCGGAATGAGGCTGAGGCGCACAAGGACGGCCGGGTAGTCGTTGTAGTGATCGACCAGATAGTAGATGTCGGGCGCGGCTGCGAGGAGTTCCGCGCGGTCGTCGAAGCCGATGCGCACGCCCAGCGTACCGGGTTCGACGGACTTCTTGATGGGCATCCATGCGAGGAGTTGTCCCTGGACCTTGATCGCCGGAGCACCGCGCGTCAGGGTTTCTTCGATCTCGCCGAGGGCGCGCGCATAGGTGCGCACAGTGTCGAAATCGGTGGCGCGGCGGGGCATACGGCTAATTCTTTTTTCGCACGGATCGGCGTGTGTTAAGAAGATTTTATTTGACCACCACAATGCCGTGGGGTTAATCTGAGTGAGGCTGGAGAACATGACCGATGATCGCCAAAAACAGAGGTTCGGATTGCCTCGTTGGTGCGGCCTCTATGAGGTACCGTATGCCGGCGATCGACGGCTTTTTCCTGCCGCCAAGCGGTAGCCCGGTAACGGGCCGCGGGTTCGACTCCCGCTCTCACCAACCGTCTGTAAAACGGTTACGCACGCAACAACTGAGCAGCCCGGGCGCTTGCTCCAGCTTTCTCTGAACCGAGCAGTCGGCGGTTCATTGTAAGCAGCAGTCTTTCTGCCTGCGCATCGTCTGAAACTGCGTTTTGATCCTGGTTCGTCGTGTGCAACCGGTGGAAATTCGCTATAGACGAGGCCCGCGGGACGGTTGTGGAGTAAGGCCCGGGTAGCTCAATCAATCAGCAAACGGAATTCTCATCACAAGGAGGTAACTATGTTCACTCGAATTGTAGTCGGCGATAACGAGCGCGTACTGATTGCACGCAACAAGCGCTTCGTGAAGATTCTCGCCCCCGGCGGGTACAACCTGTTCGGGTTCGGAATCGAACAGGAGCGCTTCAACGTGCGCGATCTCGTGTTCGCCAGCGAGTGGGCCGACTTCATCGTGAAGGATCGCCCCGATGTTGCGGCCGCGTACTTCACAGTGATCGAGACCTCCGACTCGCAGGTGGCGGTGATCGCGGTTGAGCGCAAAGTCGCGCGCGTGATCGCGCCTGGTAAGCGTGTGCTCTTCTGGCGCGGTGTTCTCGACGTAACGTTCGATCTGATCGACGTGCGCGAGGCGCCCGAAGTGCCTGCGCGTTTGGTTCCTGCACTGGCTCGTCTCGGCCGGGAATCCGGCATGACGGCAGCGCTTGTCGATGAAGGCAAGCGTGGGCTCTTGTACATCGACGGTAAGCTCGTGCGGGAACTGGGGGCCGGTACGTACGCGTTCTGGAACGTGCTCGGCACGCCCCGCGTGGACGTGATCGAGACGCGGCGTCAGACGGTCGAAGTGCCGGGTCAGGAAATCCTGACGAAGGACAAAGTGACCATCCGAGTCAACATCTCGGCGGTATTCGAGGTGGTGGACGCGGTGACGGCGCGGTCCGGCGCGAAGGACGTGAGCGAGCTTCTGTACCGCACTCTTCAGATCGCGGTGCGGCAGACGCTCGGTAAGCGGATGCTGGAAGAAATTCTCGCGGAGAAGGTGGACATCGATGAGTCGGTGTCGGCTGAAGTGCGCCGGGAGATGGGGGTGTTCGGGGTCCGAGTCGGTTCGATCGCGATCAAGGACATCATCCTGCCCGGAGACATCCGGGAGATTCTCAACCAGGTGGTGACGGCGGAGAAGCAGGCGCAGGCCAACCTGATCCGCCGGCGCGAGGAGACCGCGGCCACGCGCTCGCTGCTCAACACGGCGAAACTGATGGAGGATAACCCTCTGCTGGTGCGCCTGAAAGAGCTCGAGACGCTGGAGAAGGTCGCCGACAAGGTGGAGAAGATCACCGTGGTCGGCGGGCTGAATTCGTTGCTGGAGAAAACGGTCACGATTCAGTCGTAAAGTAATCGGCGAACCGCGGGCAGGCGATCGATGAGGTCGCCTGCCCTTCTTGTACTCTCAATACAGAATCGACGGCAGCCAGGCGCCGGCGGGCTGGCTGTAGAGTCCAATTGTCATCAGGGTGAGCGGCTGGACGACCCGCAGCCCATTTTCGAGACACCAACGGAAAAGCTCTGCGTCCCGCGTGGGAATGATGATGCCGGGTCCGCCGAACGTTTCGGCAGAGGCGATCAGAGCCTGAATGTCGAGCCTGGTCTCGCCGACCGCGTGTCCGAAATAGGCGAGCGCGGAGGTGTACGCGGTGATTCGCCCGTGGCGTTCCACTACCTGGGCCGTCCCCTGCGCGATGCCGTCCCGCAACTCGCCCGAGCGCATGTGGCCGTGCACGCGCTGGCAGACCGGATTAGCGGCGTCGAGATCCTCGGGACGGGCGGGGCGCACCGAGAGTCCCTCGAAGCGGGAACGGATCGGCGGGCCCTGCATGACTGACAGAAGTTCGCGGGCCTCGAAGCCGAGTTTTGTATAGAGGGACAGCGATCTGTTGTGAAACGTTGACTGCAGCAGGCGCACCGACGGCGCATTGCGTTCGTGGGCGCGGTCGAGAACCGCCTCCATCAACTTGCGGCCGACACCCTGATTCTGAACTCCGGGATCGATCGTGATCGGGCCGACGCCGCAAACTTCGGAGCGTTCGTCGAGGCAATTGCTGCCAATGATGCGTGCGTTCTGCTCGGCGACGACGCACCAGAAGCCGGGGTGCGAGAACATTCGGGTCAGTGCGCCAACTGCGGCTTCGACGCTGGGCATATCGGGTGGGAAGCCGTGTTGCGCGTTGATGGTACGGAAGGCTTCGAAGCAGATGGCCCCGCAGGCAGCGGCGTCCTCGGCTCGCGCGCGTCGAATGGTCACGGGATTGAGCGAGACAACAGACGTCATTGTCCTACGAGGGTATCGTAGTGACTTCGTACTTTGCGCGCCGCCGCCCTGCCTACCCGCGCGGCTAATTCCTCTTCTGACGCCTGCCTCACCAGCTCGGAGCTGCCGAATTCCTTCAACAGCTTTCGAACGGTGATCTCGCCGATGCCGGGGATTTGATCCAGTTCCGACGTCAGCGTGCGCGCGTTACGCCGCGTCCGGTGGAACGTCACGGCGAAGCGATGCGCTTCGTCGCGGATGGTCTGAATCAGATGCAGAATCGGCGAGAAGCGGTCGAGCACGACCGGTTCGTTCTCCTGTCCGAGCACATAGATGATTTCTTCGCGCTTGGCGATGGAAGCCAGCGGCTGGTTGATGATGCCGATGGCTTCGAGCGCATCCGCAGCGGCGTGGAGCTGGCCGAGGCCGCCATCGATCAGAATCAACCCGGGCATCGGCTGGCCTTCGGCCTGCAAACGCGAATAGCGGCGCGTCACCACTTCGTGCATGCTGGCGAAATCGTCGTTGCCTTCCACCGTGCGGATGATGAACTTGCGGTAGTCGGCCTTCTTCATGCGGCCCTCTTCCCAGACCACCATGCTCGCCACTTTGTCGGTGCCCTGGATGTGCGAAATGTCGAAACACTCGATGCGCTTCGGGGCTTCGGGCAGGCCGAGTGCTTCCTGCAGGGCGGTCTGGATAGCTGCGGAGGTGGGTTTAAGAACGCGAAAGCGCCCATCGAAGCTGTGCTTCGCGTTGGTCTGCGCAAGGTTCAGCATCGCCTTCTTCACGCCGCGCTTCGGGGTATGAATCTCGACCTTGCGGTTTTTCTTTTCAGAGAGCAGCTCTTCCATGACTTCCTGATCGTCGAAGTCGATCGGGACGTGGATGATGTGCGGCACGTACTGCTGGTCGAGATAAATCTGCAGCAGCAGCGAAGAGAAGAATTCGGGCGCATCGAATTCGTACTGATCTTCCCAGAAGAAGTCGCGGCGGTCGACCACCACGCCGTTGCGCACGTGGAAGAGATTGACGGCGACGAGCGGAGGTTCGGCGTAGAAGCCGAAGATGTCGGCGTCGTCACCCTGCGCGGCCGCCATTTTCTGGCGCTGGTCCATTTCTTCCACGGTAGTGAGCAGATCGCGCAGACCGGCGGCTTCTTCGAAACGCATGTCGTCGGAGGCGGCCTGAATCTGCCCGCGCAGTTCGCTGGCGAGCGCGCTGTGTTTGCCTTCCAGGAACAGCTTCACTTTGCGGACGGCGTCGGCGTAGGCTTCGGGGGTAGTCAGGCCTTCCACGCAGGGTCCCTGGCACCGGTGAATGTGGAACTGCAGGCAGGGCTTGGGATGGTAGCGCCGCAGATCCACCTTGCACGAGGGAACGAGGAAGTGGCGGTGGATGAAGTTGACGATGCGATACGCGAGGTTGCCCGGAAAATAGGGGCCGTAGTAAGTGGAGCCATCTTTGAATAACCGGCGGGTGACGTAGACCCGCGGGAAGCGCTCGGCGGTGAGGCGGATGTAGGGGTAGGTTTTGTCGTCACGCAGCAGGACGTTGAAGCGCGGCTTGTACTGCTTGATGAGGTTGTTCTCGAGGGCGAGGGCTTCCTTTTCGTTGTCGACGAGGATGTAGTCAATGTCGCGGGCTTCGGAGATGAGCGTGCCGGTCTTGATGTCGGAGAGCTTGTCTTCGTTGAAATAGCTGCGCACGCGCGCTCGCAGGACGCTGGCTTTGCCGACGTAGATGACTTTGCCGGCTTCGTCTTTGTAGAGATACACGCCGGGCGCGAGAGGAAGCTGCGCGACCTTTTCCCGGAGGAGATTTTCTGGGGATTGCATTTCTGCGGCTTACCGCGAGGGCAATACAATTGGATTATGTCACGCGGTCGAACGGTTCTTTTGAGCGCGCTGTTCGCGGCGACGGCAGTGGCGCGTGCGCAGCAGTTGCCCCCCCAGGAACCCAACAGCCTGCCGCCAAAAGAGAGCGACAGTCTCCCCCCCAAAGAGCCAACGCTCGATCAGCTGCCCCCGCCAGAAGACAAGGCCACGACCGAGGAAGAGAAGTATGCGTTCAATCCGGTCAAGTCGAAGAAGGCCGTTGAGATCGGCGGGTTTTACTCGAAGAAGGGCGACTTCAAAGCTGCTGCTGCACGCTATCTCGAAGCCACGAAATGGAACGACGGCAATGCCGAAGCGTGGCTGAAACTCGGCGAGGCGGAGGACAAAATGCACGACGCGAAAGCGGCGCGCGCGGCATGGGAGAAGTATCTGCAGCTGTCGCCCCAGGCGAAGAACGCAGCGGAAATCCGGGGCAGGATCGAAAAGCTGAAGTAGCCTCTGGGTCAGTGCATCAGCGCTTGAAATTCCAGTAGACCGTGCAGGTGTCGCCTTCTTCCTGGCTGGCGTACAACTTTTTGAACTCGTCCTCCGTCAGCTTATGGCCTTTGCCGCAGTCAACTGCGGTTGGATATCTGCCTGCGGCGAGTTGCTGCAGGATTTCACCTTCAGACACCAGATGCAGCGGGATGGCACGCTCCGGCGGCAGATCGAGCTTATGCGAGTCGGCCAGTTCCATGCCGGACGGCGGCGGACGCTTCGTCAGAAAGTAGATGGGTTCATCCGCGAGAACCGGAACCCCCGGCGCCGTGACCTGATCCACTTTCGCCGCCACTTTTTCCAGATCGCGCCAGTTTACATTGTCGTGTTTGTCGTACAAAGCGTCGCCGAGTTCGAGCGAGAAGAGGAGCGTGAGGGCGAACAGCGGCCAGAATTGTTTGTCTGAACCGAGGAGGCGTGTGGAGACTGTCGAGAGTCCCGCCGCCACGAGGATCGCGAGGAATGGATAAGCAAAGAGATAGTAGCGCGCGAAGGTCGGATGGGCGCTGGAGACGAACGCGCCGACACCGAGCGCGAGCCAGGCGCACAGGTATGATTCGGCGCGTTGCGGCTGCGGCCAGCTGCGAATGGAAAGAAGTCCGGCAAGCGCAAGCAGTCCGATCAGCAGCGCCTGCGCGGAATGCAGCCAGGAGAGCATAACGCCGATATCGTGCCCGATCGCGCCCGGCCATTCCACCTGACGGAAGATCAGGTTGTACTGAACGATATTGAAGAAAGCCTGTTGCGGCCCCTGCGCGAACAGCCAGGCGACAGGCAGCATGGGGATCGCGGCGCCGAGGATGAATGCCGCCAGCTTCTTCCGGCGATTGCCGTGTCGGTTCTCGATCAGAATCCAGATAGCGAGGATGGGGCAGATCGGGGAGGTGAGCTGCGTCGCGCCCGCGGCAGCTGCGGAGAGAAGACCGGCGGCGGCGGCATGCGCGATCCCTTCGCGGTCTATCGAAACGACAGCCACGCGGAACGCAGCGACCACGAGGAACAGCGCGAGCCCGTATGCCTGTCCGATGGGTCCGTATTGAACGATATGCACATTGAGTCCGACAACAAGTGCAGCCATCAGGGCGGCCGGGAATCGCCATCGTTCGACCGGGAAACGAACGAACACGTAGTCCGCCGTCAGCAGCGTGGCGCCGATCGTCATCAGAGCAGCGACAGCGTGCGTCACATGCCAACTCTGGCCGAAGATCGTCATCCAGAAAGCGTTCCAGTACGCGTTGAGCGGCGTCTGCGAGAAATTGAAATCGATCCAGGGACGTTCGCCGCGCGTGATGAGCTGGGCGGTGAGCGCGTGGAAGCCTTCGTCCCAGGCGAAGGCGTCGGTCTGGGCGTAGATCATCAGTCCGCCGCCCAGGCATGCGATGACGCCGAGAAGGATACGGTACGACTTATGACTGCGCGTCACCAACGAACCATTATGCTGCGACGGGTTTCGGCGTCTCGATGATTTCGAGGACGCGTTCGAAACCGTCGTTCCACTCGGGAAACAGGTCGATGTAGTGCGATTCGCGCTGAATGCGCAGAGGCATCTGGCAGCCGTCCAGGCGGACCGGGATAAAGTAGACCTCGTCGAGCGGCAGGCTGTCCGCGAAGTGCAGCGCATGGCGAATTTCCACCTGAAAGCCGCCGCGTTTGTTCACCGACTTAGAAGAAAAACAGGCGATGAAGAAGTCGGCGCTGGCGATGGCGTCTTCAATTCTTTGCTGCCAGTTCTGACCGGGGAGGAGCTTGTGGTTATCGAGCCAGGCGGCGAAACCGCGCGAGGTGAATTCGCCGAAAAGCCGCTCGGCGGCCAGCGCGTCTTCCTTAGCATAAGAAATAAAGATACGGGCCTTGCGCGAATGCTGGAAGGAATGCTGAAAGGAAATGCTGCCGTTGTCATCTTTCTCGAAGACACCGAGGCCGTCAATTTCCACAGACCGCGAGCGTCGCAGGGAGCGCTGGATCTTCCTGCTCAGATCCTCAATGGTCATTTGGCCTCGTCATCGCGCACACGCCCCGCCTTACGCGGCAATGACGTGGCAGGCGGTGCGCTGCGCTCCTCGAGAAAAGTCCCTTCGGCCCCGGGGCTTATGGTTCCGAGCCCAGGCAGGCGGGCAGGCCTGCCCGCGCGCAGGGTGCGGATAATCCGGTCGACGACGCGATCCAGGTCCTCCGCCTGGAGACGCGAAATTCCGCCCGGGACCAGCGGGCTTTCCTCATAGATACCTGAATTCCCCATGCGCCGAAAGCGTATCACGACAGTACAGGGTTTCGGACGCAAGTTATTGACTACATTAACCAAAATCGGTGAACTCTTGAATGAAGTGAATTTAATCACCGATTAAGGTGGTGTTCATGTGCCGTTGGTTATCATGCGGAAGGACGTTACCTCCGTTCAACTAACTCTTTTCAGGAGAATTAATCAGCATGAAAAAGCTTCTCGCAATGGCGATCGGTATGGGCCTCGTTCTTGGCACAGTATCCTTCTCGTTTGCTCAGGACACAACTTCGACCACGAAGAAGATGAGCAAGAAAAAGAAGAAGACCGACTCCACCGACAAAAAGTAAGTTCCCTGGGTTTCCTGCCGCCCCGGCAGAACCGGGGCGGCGAAACCAGTTCCTCCTGTTCCTTCCTTTCCCCTTTCCCAACTTCACCTCCAGCCCGCCGCTCGGTTGACGCGGCCTTATCAAACCAACTAATCTCTAGTTTTGCCGGGGGAATTCGGCAGGACAATCCTTCCTGATGAACATATCCGTCAAGGGCGAATACGCGCTGCAGGCCATTTTCGACCTCGCCGCTAACGTCGCTGGTGAACCCGTAAAGATCGCCGAAATTGCCCGTAGACAAAAGATTCCACAGAAGTTTCTCGAGCTGATCCTCGCCAGCCTCAAGCAGGGAGGATTCGTCGAATCCCGCCGCGGGGCCGAGGGCGGATACATGCTCGCGCGCCGTCCGGAAGCGATTTCGGTGGGGGACGTACTCCACTTCGTCGAAGGCCGGCAGGAGGAGCGGGCGCGTCTCCGCAAGCAGACCGATTCGCCGTTCGCTGAACTCTGGGAGCGCGCCGACTGCGCCATCGACAGTGTTCTGGATTCCACAACGTTCGCGCAGCTGGTGCGCGAATGGACCGACAAACACAGCCGCTTCGTGCCAAATTGGGAGATCTGACATGTACTTTAACGACAATTCTCTGAGTATCGGCCACACCCCTCTGGTGAAGCTGAACCGTGTAACCGACGGCGCGCCTGTCACCATGCTTGGCAAGGTGGAGGGGCGCAACCCGGCTTATTCAGTGAAATGCCGCATCGGCGCGGCAATGATCTGGGATGCCGAAAAGCGGGGCGTACTCAAACCCGGCAAGGAACTGATTGAGCCGACCAGCGGGAATACCGGCATCGCGCTGGCGTTCGTCGCGGCGGCGCGGGGTTATCCGGTCACCCTTACCATGCCGGAGACGATGTCCCTGGAACGTCGCAAGGTGCTGGCTGCGTTCGGGGCCACCCTGATTCTGACGGAGGGCTCCCGAGGCATGGCCGGGGCCATCGCGAAGGCGCAGGAGCTGGTGCAGTCCGACCCCGCGCGCTACGTGCTGCTTCAACAGTTCGATAATCCGGCGAATCCGGAAATTCATTTCAAGACCACCGGGCCGGAAATATGGGACGACACGGAAGGCGGGATCGACGTGCTGGTCTCGGGGGTGGGCACCGGGGGCACCATTACCGGCGTCTCGCGGTATATCAAGAACGAGAAGGGGAAAAATATCGTCACGGTTGCCGTTGAGCCGGTCAACAGTCCGGTGATCAGCCAGACGCTGGCTAAACAGCCGGTCAAGCCTGGACCGCATAAAATTCAGGGAATCGGCGCGGGGTTCGTTCCGAAAAATCTTGATCTGAGCATAGTGGACCGCGTGGAACTCGTTACAAATGAAGAATCTATCGAGATGGCGCGGAGGCTGGCGCGCGAAGAGGGCATGCTGAGCGGTATCTCGTGCGGAGCCGCCGTGGCGGCCGCCGTTCGGATTGCGAAGACAGAAGAGTTCAAGGGAAAGACGATTGTAGTGATTCTGCCGGATTCGGGTGAACGCTACCTGACCAGCGTGTTGTTTGAGGGAATGTTCGAAAGTTGATTTTTTTTTTACGTGACACGTAACCGGGGAAAAAAGTGAGTCGTCTACATAGGCAAATCCCCGTTACGACAAGCGGGCGCACACACCCCTATCACCCAAATGTGCGCCCGCGCCTCTTACCCCCTAAGAGGCCTTTCTTCCTCCCCCTTCTGATGGCAAGTGTTGCGGCAGCGCAGGAGCCTGTGATTCTTTCGAATCTCGGCGAGCCCATGCGTGTGCCTTACGCGTGCGCTGAGGAGGAACTGGCGGCGGCGGGCATGTCCTGCAGCGCGACGGACCTTTGTCCGATCTATCTCGAACTCACTTCCGTAGCGCCGAATGGTCCGAAGCTTCTGGTCGCGGGAGATCTGCATGGAGGTTCGGCCACGCTCGCATCGGTGTTGTTGCTGAGCGATGATTCCGCCGCGACGTGGAAAGAGCCAACCGCGCGCATCCGTGGTGCGGCGATAGAGCAGCTTGAGTTCACGGCACAGACCGTTTGGGCTGCGGGTGAAACGCAGTATCCGTTGCCGCGGGATCCGTTCTTTCTCCTGAGTACCGATGGCGGTTCGTCGTGGAGGAAGGAGCCGATCGGGGAAGAGGACAGCCCGGGGACGGTGCTGCGATTCTGGTTCGATTCGCCGAAACATGGTGAGGCCATCGTGGATGCGGGAAAAACCGCCGGCGGCGGACGCTATCTGTCATACGAGTCGGAAAACGGTGGCCAGAGCTGGAATCTCACCGGCGGGAGCGACAAAGCGCCGAAGCTGAAGCACGCACCGCCGGACGGGAATTCCGAGTGGCGCATCGTCACATCCAAGGACGGCAAGGCCGTCGGGATTGAGCATCGTTTCGATGGAGAATGGCTCCGCGCCGCGTCATTTGCAATTGAAGTGGCCCAATGCGGGAAGTGAGAAGTACTGACATCAGGCGCTCGGCGGCCAACGCCGTCGACCTCGAAATCTTTCGCAATCTGTTTGTGTCGATCGCGGGCGAGATGGGCGCGGTCCTGCGGAAGACCGCGTTCAGCGCCAACATCAAAGAGCGCCGCGATTACTCATGCGCAGTTTACGGCCGCAAGGGCGAGACGATCGCGATGGGTGACCACATGCCCGTGCATCTCGGTGCGATGCCGTTGTCTGTGGCGCATGCGCTGGAGGCTTTCCGGTTCGGCCCGGGCGATGTGGCGATCGTCAACGATCCGTTTCGCGGCGGAACCCATTTGCCTGACATTTCCGCGGTATCGGGTGTTTTCTTCGGGAAGAGTAAGACGCCGGAGTTTTATGTGGCGTCGCGCGCGCATCACGCAGATGTCGGCGGGATGAGCCCGGGGTCGATGCCGCTGGCGCGCGAGATCTATCAGGAAGGCATCCGCATACCGCCGGTGATGCTGATGCGGAATGACCGCGTCGAGAGAGACGTGATGCAGCTGATTCTTGCCAACGTCCGCACCCCGGAAGAGCGCGAGGGCGATCTGATGGCGCAGGTCATGTCGCATCGGCGTGGCGAAGAGCGCCTGCATGAGATTGTGGCGCGCTATGGCCTCGGGCGCGTGCGGCGCAGTGCGGGGGAGCTTCTGGATTACAGCGAGCGCGTAACGCGGGCGATGCTGCGCGCGATTCCCGACGGCGCGTATCGCTTCGAGGATTTTCTGGATGACGACGGCGTGACCGATGAGCCGGTGCGGATCGCGGTCGAGCTGCGTGTGAAGGGCGATCGCGTGGATGTGGATTTCACGGGATCGAGCCCGCAGGTGGCCGGGTCGGTGAACGCCAATTACGCGATTGCGGTGTCGGCGGCGATGTACTGCTTCCGGTGTCTGATCGATGCGGAGGTGCCGTATAACGCCGGGCTGCTGCGGCCGATTCGCGTGATCGCGCCGGAGCGAAGTGTGGTGAACGCGGGGCTGCCCGCGGCGATGGCGGCGGGGAATGTGGAGACATCGCAGAGGATCACCGATGTGATTCTGGGCGCGCTGGCGAAGGCGCTGCCGGAGAAGATTCCCGCCGCGAGTTCGGGGACGATGCACAACCTCACTTTCGGCGGGTGGGACACGCGGCGCGGGCGCGCCTTCGCTTATTACGAGACCATTGCGGGCGGCATGGGGGCGTCGTCGCGCGGCCCAGGGAGGGCTGCCACCCACACGCATATGACGAACAGCTGGAATACGCCGATTGAGGCATTCGAGCATGAGTATCCGGTGTGCGTGCGCGGGTATCGGATTCGCGGCGGATCGGGCGGGGCTGGGCAGCACGCGGGCGGCGACGGGATTGTGCGCGAACTGGAGTTTTTAGAAAGCGCCGATGTGACGATTCTCTCGGATCGGCACAAGCGCGGACCGTATGGCTTGCATGGCGGCGGGGATGGCGCTCCCGGAAAGTGCACGCTGGGCGGGAAGGAACTGCCGTCGAAGACGCGGTTCACGATCCGGCCGGGCGAGATCCTGCGCATTGAAACGCCCGGCGGAGGAGCATGGGGAGGATGAGTGTCGATGAAGAAATCCTCGGCTGTGAAAATGAACTGCGGCACGCGCAGCTGAACAGTGACATTGCGGCGCTCGACCGGCTTCTCGATGACCGTCTGATGTTCACGAGCATCGATGGAACGCTCGTTGGAAAAAGCGACGATTTGTTGATGCATAGCTCGGGTCGGTTACGAATCAAGCGCATGGACCCGGGCGAGTATCGGTTGCTGCATCTCGGGCAGACGTCCGTGGTCAGCGTGGGCATGAACGCGGAAGCGGTGATGGATGGCGCACCGGTCGTTGCAATGCTGCGATACACCCGTGTCTGGCACAGGCTGCCGGACGGGTGGCGGGTGGTCGCCGGCCACATGAGCGCTGTTAGTGCATGAGCGCGGACCAACGCCCGAACAGAACGTCGCCGGGATTGGCACTCGATATGCAACATGGAGCGCCGGAGGTCATTTTATGCGCTCGATAATTCTTTATATCCTCGGTGTTCCGATAACGATCATTGTCCTGATAGCCCTGTTCACTCATCATTTTTAGTGTCTGAAACCGGATCCCATGGGGAAAAGTTTCCGCAGGTTCGCCACTGCCGCAGCGGGCTGGATGGGCTCGCCGCTGGCATTCATCTGGAGCGTAGTAATCATCGTTGTCTGGGCCTGCACCGGGTCCGCGTTTCACTATTCCGATACATGGCAACTGGTGATCAACACCGGAACGTCCGTAGTGACGTTCCTGATGGTGTTCATACTGCAGTACACGCAAACGCGCGATACACAGGCCATGCATCTGAAGCTCGACGAACTGCTGCGTGCCGTGAAACGCGCCCGCAACGAAATCATTGCGGTCGAAGATCAGTCCGATGAAGACATCCAGGCTCTGAAAGAGGAATTGCGCGGTATGAATAATTCACCGGCCGAAGAATCTGCAGAGAAGGTTCAAGCCGGGTAAGCCCGGTCATCGCAGATGGCCCGGCGTCCATCGCGGCTTCCACTCTGAATTTCCGCGCAGGCTCGCGTTGACCTCTTCGAGAGAACCGAAGAATCCCACGAAAGAATTTTCCAGATGCGGGGGACGGCGGTGCGTCCGATGGAAATCGCGGTGGCGGAACTGGTCTGTGCGCGCGATCACGGCTGTGCCCAGCGGGCGGTATTCGTGCGTGCCCTGCGCCCAGGCCAGGCCGCCGTGGGGATCAATCCACAGAGCGAATCCCATACATTCAGCGTATAATCCAGTCGATGCAGGCACCGCGCAAAGGCCGGCTGAAGCAATGCGTCACGGCGGGAGTCTTCGATCCGAAGATGACTCTGGACGAACAGTGCAGGCTGGCCGCGGAACTCGGCTGCGTCGGTTTCGATCTGGTGCAGACGCGCGACTGGCCGACGCTGAAGAAGTACGGGCTCATCCCGACAATGTCATCGCCGCAACTGAGCAGCATCACGATCCCGGACGGGCTCAACGACAGGGCGAACCACGAGCGGCTCGAGAAGTCGACGCGGGAGGCGATTGATCAGTGCGCCGCGGCGGGGTGTCCGAATCTGATTACGTTCTCGGGGAACCGGCACGGCATGGCCGACGATCAGGGCGCGGATAACTGCGTCGCTTTCCTGAACCGCGTCAAGGCGCAGGCGGAGGACAAAGGCGTCACTATCTGCATGGAACTGCTGAACAGCACGGTGAACCACAAGGACTACATGTGCGACCACACGGCGTGGGGCGCCGGCGTGATGAAGCGCGTCAATTCACCGCGCGTAAAACTGCTGTACGACATTTACCATATGCAGATCATGGAGGGAGACGTCGCAAAGACCATTACCGATAATTTCCAGTGGATCGCGCATTTTCATACAGGCGGAGTGCCGGGGCGGCACGAGATCGACGACACGCAGGAACTGAACTACCATTTCGTGGCGAAGGTGATCGCGGACCTGGGGTTCACGGGTTACCTTGCCCATGAATATCGTCCGGCGCCGGGGCGCGATCCGAAAGAGAGTCTGCGACAGGCGATTGCGATCATGACGGTATAGGACCATGCCGACGGAGAAGGAGTTGCTCAATCGCATCCGGGAACTCGAAGAGCAGAACAGCGCTCTGCAGGACAAGCTCGACATGATTTACGCGATTCTCGCGCCGGACTACGAGGAAGGCGAAGAAGAGCCGGGCTTCGTGCAGATCGAAGGTTTCCCGGGGAACCAGAAGCCGGACTAAAACGGATTTAGTGGGGCCAGGCTTTCAGCCTGCCGCCGGGCTTCTGCCCGGCGCCGGTCCGATCGCGGTAACAGCTTTCTGAAATAAACGTCCCTTCCCCGCAACCCGATCGCCTGCCGGATCTTATGCGCCATCGAGCCGCCCGCAGCCGCCGCTTCTGCCCGCAGTTTTCTTCATCTCCGTGCTATATGTGCGACCGATAAAGGAGAGTCCCACGCACATGGCCATCGAAAAGCAGGCCTCCGCCCTCGGCGCGCAACCCTTTGAATCCACAAACCCGATGCCCCCAAATGGCTTCGTTTGTTCAAACGCCGTTTCTGCCGCTGTCACTCTGGTTCCGGCGCCCCAGGAACCAACCCGCGATACCGATCGCCGCTGCAATTCCCACCGCGATCAAAGCGCCTCGGTTCAGGCTGCGCGAAAGCCTTTCCCACTCCGCCCCCAGATAGTAGCCGATCGCGATGAAACACACCACCCAGATGAAACCGCCCGGGTACGCGTAGACCATGAACGTTCGGACACGAACCTTACTGATGCCGGCGGCGAGCGCCGTGAAGTGGCGCGCGCCGGCGATGAAGTAGCCGAAGAAGAGCGTCCACTTGCCGTAGCGCTCGAACCACTTTTCGACCTGCGGCAGATGGCGGCCCATCCAGCGCCGCAGCGGCTCTATTCGTTCGAGTGCGTAAACAGCGCCGGTGCGGCCCAGCACGTAGCTCACCGTGATCCCACAAAAACTACCCGCGAAGGCGCATGCGACAGTCGTGCTCAGGTCGAGTTCTCCGCGGTGCACGGCTACGCCGGAAAGCACGAGAATCGTCTCGTCCGGAATCAGGGGGCCGACGATGCCCAGCATCAGAAGCCCGAATATCGCGAAGTAGCCGTAGTGCGCGATGAAGAGATCGATATGCTGCACAGGCGCTTCGGATCAGATCAGGCAGGTTGCTCAGGCATGCTGGACGGCTTCCTGAAGCTCCGCGTGTATGGCGTCGAGCGCGCCACGCGGGTCCGCGGCACGCGTGACCTGGCGGCCGATGACGACGTAGTCGGCGCCGTCACGCACGGCTTCGACAGGCGTGGCGACGCGCTTCTGATCGCCGACGGCCGCGCCGCGCGAACGCACGCCCGGTGTCACGAGAATCGCCTTCGGACCGGCCTGGGCGCGGATGGTGCGGGCTTCGAGCGGCGACCCGATCAGACCGTCGACACCCGTCTCGATGGCGAGATGAACGCGCTGGCGCACCAGATCAGCAAGGCCACAATCGTAGCCGAGTTCCTGGACGTCGGACTGGTCGAAGCTGGTGAGCACCGTGACGGCGAGCAGCTTCATTTTCGAGTCGCCGCGGCCTTCAATGGCCGCGCGCATGACCTGGCCGACCGCGTGAACCGTGAGGAACTCCGCGCCGGAACGCGCTGCCACCGCAGTCGCGCGGCGCACGGTTTCGCCGATGTCGTAATACTTCAAATCGAGGAAGACCCGCTTGCCGCGATCGATCAGACTGCGCACGTAATCCATCCCCGCGGCAGCGTAGAGTTCCATGCCCACTTTGTAGAAACCGGCGGAGTCGCCGAGCGAAGCGACGAGGCGGTCGGCGTCGGCCGCGGAATCGAAGTCGAGAGCGATGATGACCGGGTCGTTCATTATAAAAGTCTGATCGGTTTATTGTCGCGCGGCAGTACCCGTCCGACCCGAACGCGCGCCGGGCAGTCGCGATTCGAGGGCTGCGGCGTCGGCTTCGGAGAGAGAAATCAGAAGACCACCTGAGGTCTGCGGATCGTAGAGGAGATCGAGCAATGCGGGGTCGATGGGCGTAGCCGGCTCGACTGCGCACGAGGCGAACTCGCGATTGTTGCTCAGGCCGCCCGGCATCGCGCCTGCGCCGCACGCATTCCAGAGCGCCAGGAAGCAGGCGAATGCGCGAGGTTTCGATTTCGAGCGTGACATGGCTCGCCACCGCCATTTCGCGCGCATGGCCCAGAAAGCCGAAGCCGGTGACGTCGGTGCAGCCGTGTACGTCGAACTCAAGCATGGCTTGGCAAGCCGCGCGATTCAGCGTCAGCATCGAATCCACCGCGGCGTTCACCCAGGCCGCCTGTGCGATGCCGCGCTTGAGCGCCGTTGCGATCACGCCGGTGCCGATCGCTTTGGTGAACACCAGGGCATCGCCCGCGCGCGCGCCGCCGTTGGGCTTGATGCGGTCGGGATGAATCGTGCCGGTGACCGCGTAGCCGAACTTGATTTCGGGATCCGCAACGCTGTGGCCGCCGAGCACGGCGCATCCGGCTTCGCGCATTTTTTCTAAGCCGCCGCGCAGAATCGCTTCCAGTACATCGGGGTCGCCATCGGCCGGGAACGCGACGACCGAGAGCGCCGAAACCGGCGTGCCGCCCATCGCGTAGATGTCGCTCAGCGAGTTTGCCGCGGCGATCGCCCCGAAGGTGAACGGGTCGTCGACAATCGGGGTGAAGAAGTCGACAGTCTGCACCAGCGCGAGGTCGTCGCGTCAGACGATACACTCCGGCGTCGTCGGCTGTCTCGAAGCCGACCAGGACATTCGGATTGGCGATTCGCGGCATCGCGCTGAGCACTTTGTCCAACAACTTTGGACTCAGTTTGGACGCTCAACCGGCTGCTTTCACGTGCGCGGTGAGCTTACGTGAAAACGCTTTTTCTCCTGTCACTTCGTCTTACAATCATTAGACTCCATGCACATCGAGCCGAGCCGCGTGGCGGGCGTGGAACTGATCGGGCCGGACGCGCCGCAGTTCCGGGAGTACATCGCGTGTCTGGCGGGCGGCGAGCCGCCGGACGCGCTGCAGCCGGCGCTGCCGTATTCGGTGATCGTGAAGAACAACGGCGCGCGGCCTCTCGCGCTGCTCGGTGTGCGCTTCGACATGGTAGGCCGCCAGAAGAAACCTTACTCGGTGGTGCATTACGCAGACACGCTGCGCCACCCCGAAAAAGCCACTCTGATGCCGGGCGCGATGCGGTTCGTCTGTGCCGAGCCGAGCTACACCTATATGGTGCTGCGGCGCGAAAGCCATCTGGACAGGCGCAGTTCGATGAACCTGGAGAATCTTGCCACTGCGGTGCGCGTTGCGGTGTCGCTCGACTGCATGGCTTTCGACGACGGGCAATTCGCAGGTCCGGATTCGAACGGCGCGTTCGACCGCTTGCAACGCGAACGTGAGGCAGAGAGCGCGCTGATCGAAGAAGTGCGGCAGGCGGGTTCCGAGGTCGAAGCGCTGCTGGCGCAGGCGATTGAAGCTTCGGATAAGCCGGCGCGTCGCGCTCTGGCGAAAGAATTTCATACGGCGCTGGCTGCCGATGAACTGGCGGCGCGTGTGGAGAATCACCGACTGCGCATTCCGCTTTGGCGCGGCGACGTCCAGTTGCGATAAACTGCCATCTTCATGAGTACATCGAGCGTCTCGCGCCCCGCGGCGCCGCCCCCGGCCGCGGAGGCAGCCGGTTTTCCGAAAATCAAATGGGTACCGCTGCTGATCGCGGCTTTGATCGGGCTGGGTATCGCGTATGCGCCCACGCCGCAGGGCCTGACGCATCCGGCGCAGGTCGTGCTGGCGATACTCGCGTTCACCGTCGTCGTGTGGGCGACGGACGTGATGAACAACGGCGTGGCGTCGATCCTGATGATGGCGCTGATGATCGCCTCCGGCGTGCGGCCGCTCGGGGTGGTGAACGGAACCGTGACCGGCGCCTTCAGCGGCTACGCGGACCCGGCTTTCTGGATTCTGCTGACCGTGCTCTACTACGGCTTCGCGATGAAGAAGACCGGTCTGGCGGAGCGGATTTCGTACTACATCCTGTCCCTGTTTCCGGGCACCTACAGCGGGATTCTGAGCGCGTTCTTCGTGATCGGGCTGCTGCTCGCGATGGGCATTCCCTCGATGACGGTGCGCACCGCGATCATGGCGCCCATCGCGTGGGCTCTGGTGCAGTCACTCGACCTTGCGCCGCGCAGCCGGGGAACCGCGCTGATCATGATCACGGTGGTCGAGATGGCAGTGTGCCCCGGACTTGCGTTCGAACTCGGCTCGCTGAACGGACCCGTGGTGATCAAGATGTTCGGCGCGGCCCACGTGCCAATTTCGCAGGGTTCGTATGCGCAGGTGATGACCCTTCCGACGATCATTCTGTGCGGCCTGATCCTGATACTCAATCCGCTTCTGCTGCGGCCGGAAAAACCGCTCGGTGCCTCCCGCGAATTCGCGCGCACGCGTCTGGCCGCGCTGGGCGGGTTTAAGCTGCCGGAAGTGATCACCGCGCTCGTAGTGGGCGCGTCGATCGTGCTGTGGGTGACGACGAAGCTGCCGTCGTTCATGGTGGGGATGTTCGGTCTCGCGGCGCTGACGCTGCTGGGGATTATTCGCGACTCCGATATCGCGACCGGTATTTCGTGGACGCTGATGCTGTTCCTCGGCGGCATTTTCAGCCTGCAGAATGTGATTCCGGAATACAAGATCACGGACTGGATGGCCGGTCTGATGGTGCCCCACGTGCAATCGATGGTGGCGACGCCGATCCTGCTCCTGGTTGTGCTTTCGCTGGTGATGCTGGCGCTCCGCTTCCTCGATCCCACTGCATTTATCGCTTTGCCCCTGGTGTTCCTGCCGCTGGTGGCGCCCTTGCAGAAGTCCGGCATCCCGCCGCTGATCCTGACGGCGCCGCTTCTGCTGTGCTCCGCGCCCTTCTGGCTGCCGTATACGAACTTCTGGATCGCGATGACTGAGG
This sequence comes from Terriglobia bacterium, assembly GCA_963709215.1. GTDB lineage: Bacteria > Acidobacteriota > Terriglobia > Bryobacterales > Bryobacteraceae > BOG-234. Next base: position 1,440,545 of record CAVPVO010000003.1, read on the forward strand.
GGATTACGGGGCGGCAGGGATTCGACCGCGCACAGCTGTTCCGGATTGCGACTGTCTATGCTTTCTCGGCGATTGTGGCCGGTATCGTCGGATATTTTTACTGGAAGATGATTGGAATCATATAGATAGCTTAGCGGTCGAGTAGCCGCGGATCGCGCGCACGACCTTACCTTCTTTGACAAAAATTTTCTGCGGAAAGATCTTTCTCGCGCGTCTACACTTGAGACATGGCCGTCAGCCGCTCCACAGATCGCGCGGTTAAGAGCCCGGAGGGCCTCGCGGATGAGGCCTACCTCGTGGTTCGCGAGAGGATTCTCCGCGGCGAGCTCGCGGCCGGCCAGGTGATCTCGCGGCGCAAGATCGCAGCCGAACTCGGGATGAGTTTCCTGCCGGTATCCGAGGCGCTGCTCCGGCTGGAACACGAAGGTCTGCTCGAAAGCCGGCCGCGCGCGGGCACGCGAGTCCGCGTTCCGACTCGCGCCGCGGTGGAAGGCCACTACACAGTTCGTGAAGCGCTCGAAGTGCAGGCCGCAATCCTTTTCGCGGATAAAGCGACCAGCGAGGAACGCGCCGAACTCACGCAGCTGGCCGCCAGGGTGGATGCGCTTTTTCTGCAGCAGGAAGGCAATCGGCACACCTATCTCGCGCTCCACGCCAAGCTGCACTGTCGCATCTCTCAGTGCGCGCGCTGTGAGGCTCTGACCGACGCGATCAGCCGTACCTGCGCACTGGCTTCGACCTGGCTTTGCACCATGCGGCCTCCGGTGTCCGGCAATTCAGCCCGCCACGAAAACCTGGTGAAAACTCTGGTGGAGGGAGATCCGGCAGCGGCGGGCGAGGCGATGCGCGAACACGTGCGGAGCAGCCGGGAACACTACCTGCGGAGCCTCGAGCCTTTCTTCGAGCAGCTTAAGGAACACCCCCGCACTTACGCACGGACGCCGAAGAACGGTATTTGTCTCGGTCCTTTGCCGGGCGAACCCCTGAACGTGAGCGCCTGAACAGTCCGGATTTCAACTATTGCAGTTTTAAGCCCGGCTTCGAAAGGTCGGTGAGCTTCGTGGTGTTCTCGGCGCTTCCGAAATCGCGGGGATGCTGTTTATCGTGGGTGAGCCTGGGTACGTCGGTGGTGACGAAATCGATGAGTTCGCCGATCGTGACGAAGCCATCGTGATCGGTGTCGGCTTCGCCTTCGAGGCCGCGCAGCACCGACCAGCTGAATGCGCCGTGGCCGCCGCCGAATTCCGGACCTTCCAGGGAAAGTTCGCGCGGGCGCGCGGCCATCAGGCCAAGCAACTCGCCGGGCGCCTCGCCTATCCCGTTGACAGCATCCCCGACGGCCGTAGTCTTCTGGCCGGCAATGGTAGCGGCGCGGCAGACGTCCGCGAGGAGGATCACGTGGCCGGTCTTCGTTAGCGACTGCTCGACCAGAGAATGCAGCTCCGCCATGGGAAGCGCGGTGCCCTTAAGATTGTTCGGATCGCTGTCGTAGGTCAGGATGTAGGCGCCGGTGGCGTCTACGGTGCCGTGGCCGGCAATCAGGACGTAGACAGTGTCGTCCTTACCCGGCTTCGTTTTCAGAAACTCCTGCAGCGCATCGCGGATGGCGGCGGTCGTGGCCTGCTTGTTGGTGAGGAGCAGCATCTGGTCGCCCGGGACCGACCCGCCGCGCGGGCTTCCCAGAAGGGCGCTCAGGGCTTTCGCATCGGCATCCGGATACTGCAGCCAGTTGTCGTGGGGCAGCTTCTCGTACTGCGAAATGCCTACGAGGAGCGCGTAAGTCTTTGCGCCCTTTGCAATTTCAGCCGCTTGCAGCGAAAACACGGCCGCCAGAGCGGCTGCCAGTAGACGCATCTTCATAAGATCATGCTAACGGATTCCCGGGAGCGCAAGGTGGCGCAGGAAAATGTACCGCCCCCCGAGCTATAGTTTTGTCGTGATTCGGCCGATCAGGAACCAGAAGGCATGCAGGTGCTACTGGTACTAACGGTCGGGGCCTTGCTTCTGGCAACGGCGGCCTTCGCGACGGCCGGCTGGTACCGGGCAGCGCGGCGTCTTCGCGAAAGTCTGCGTGAGCGCGAGGATCTGGCGAACTCGTCGCTGGTAATCGAAGAAGAACGCAGGATGCTGGAGCTGGTCGCGCAGGGGGCCCCTATTGAAGAGGTCCTGGACACTCTCAACAGTGCCATCGAACGGATTTCGCCGGGGGCGCTTTGCAGTGTGATGCTGCTGGATGAGGAGTGCCGACGATACCTTACGGTGGCCTCCGGGCCGAGTCTCCCGTCGGAATACCGAGGTGCCCTGGTCCATCTTGAGATCGGGCCCGACGTTGGCGCGTGCGGCACGGCGGCGCACCTTAATGAGACGGTGGTCGTTATAGACATCGCGACCGATCCGAAATTTTCGGTGGCGCGTGACTTCGTCCTGAGCCACGGCCTGCGTTCGTGCTGGAGTCAGCCGGTGCGGGACTCGCGGAGCCGGGTTCTGGGGACATTCGCAATCTACCACCGCTACACGGCCAGCCCTCGTCCCGAAGAACTGCGCATGGCTCGGGTCGCCGCGCAACTGGCCGGGAACGCGATTGAACGCACGCGGGCGCAGAGGGCTCTGTCCGACGCCCACAAGCGCATGACTCTGGCTGAAAGAGTAGCCCGGTTCGGTATCTGGGAGGCTGACTTTACGAAGCAGTCCTTCAGTATCTCGGCGCGCCTGGCACGGCTGATGGAGCGCCCGGACGATCGGGTTTCTCTGAGCACACAGGAATTTGAATCCGCTGTGCATCCTGACGACCTGCCTGAACTGCGGGCCGTGCTGGACCCGGAGAAGGCGCGCGAAGGAACCATGCAGCACGAGTTTCGGCTGGTTCTGCCCGATGGAGATTTTCGATGGGTGCGCAGCCACTGGCGGTTTGAGATGTCAACCGTTCCACCTGAGCGGGCGACGGGCGCAATGATCGATATCACGCAGGAAAAACAGATGCTCGCGGAGTCGCAAAAGGCGCGGGCAGAGGCCGAGGCTGCAGCCGTCGCGGCCCGCCAGGCCGAGAGACTGGAGCAGGACCGCACAATCATTCTCGAGATGGTAGCCAAAGACGAACCCTTGCCGGAGATCGTTCAGACGATGGCATGCGCCATCAGCAGTCACGTTCCGCAGTCAGTGTGCTCAATCAGGATAGAGTTGCCGGAAGCATTGCCCATTTCCGTCCATGCCGGGCTGGGTGAACGACTGGCAGGCGTTCTCGACCGCATCGACACCGCGTCAATTCGGCAGACGATACATCCGGAGCCGCCGCGGTACCTTTCCGTATCCGCCGAATGGCAGGAATTCATGGCGAAATCCGCGGATTTCCCGTACCGGTCCTACCGGGCGGTGCCCATTATGCGGCACTCGCGGCTGACCGGGCTGATCGTTTCGTTCCTCGCGGGCGACGCTGCCGGCCAGGAGGCTGCCAGTCAGATCGATGGGTACCTGCTCGAATCGTGGAGTCAGTACGCCACCCTTGCAATTGAGCGCCGCGGCCTCTACGACCAGCTGTCGTTCCGGGCGCAGTACGACTCTCTGACGAAGCTGCTGAATCGTGCCTCGCTCTATGACCGCGCCGGCGCTCAAATCCTTCGCGCGAGGTCCGGCGGAACGTCGCTCGCTGTTCTCTATCTCGATCTCGACCACTTCAAGGAAGTCAATGACGAGCACGGGCATGCGGCCGGAGACATAGTCCTTCGGGATGTGTCGCGGCGCATTGCGCGCGGAATCAGACGCACTGATTATGCGGCGCGGATCGGCGGAGATGAATTCGTGATCATCCTGCCGGGTGTAAGTGACCGTGACGAAGCCGCCCGTCTTGCCGATCTGCTCGTCCAGGCCATCAAAGAGCCGATTCTGTTCGAAGGCTGCGCCCTCTCCATCGACGCCAGTTTCGGCATCAGTATCGCGCCCGATGACGGAGCCGATATCGATACCCTGCTTTCAAAAGCCGATGAGGAGATGTACCGGACCAAGTTGAACAACCGGTTGCACAGTCTCGCGCGCACCCGCAGAGCCGATCGGGCGCCTGTGTTTCCTTCCGAGCGGGTCCCGGCTTAGCGGGTCGCCGTTTTAATGAGTCATCGCGTAGACGAGATAGTTGATACCGTACCGATACGCGAGTGCGGTCATGTGCTCGGGATATTCGGGCGCATCGGCATACTCCCAGGCGTCGCCGATATCGGTGTTGTAGTTCACCGCGACGACCATGCGGTTCCGGTCGTCATACATGGCGCGCCAGGCGGGCTGCGTTCCTGAAGGCTGCTGCACCACGACCGTTCCGCCGGTTCCCCGGCGCAGATGCCGGGTTCCGGGGATGAACGAGAGATCCTTCTGCTGGATGTCGTATAGAACGTGCATAACGGAGTCGCTCATCCCGATATCCGAGATCGGTTTGTTCGGCATCACGTGCGCCATCGTTTCCCTGAAGACTTCCCACTGTTCAGGATCGGGTCCCCAGAAATCGTCGACCATCAGGAAGCCGCCGCGCAGCAGATACTCTTTCAGCCGTGCGATTTCGGCGCTGTTCAATCCCCACTAGCCGGTCTGAGTCGCGTAAATCCAGGGGTTATCGAAGAGACGCTCGTCAGTCAGGCTCATGTGGAGAGGAGCGCCGGTTTCGACGCGTGTCAGCCGCTGCACGCCTGTGGAGAAATGGTTGTCCGCGTCCGGCCAATCCACCAGCCACCAGCCATTGCCCCGTCCGTTGCGCGAGGCAAATCCGAATCCCCGGTGGAATTCGGGCAGGTCAGTGTACTCGACGCGGATGAAATGGAATTCGGCTTTGGCGGGGAAGACGGGGTCGGGGCCTTCGTCGTGACCTTCGAAATCCAGGCCTCTGAATCTCTGCGCCAGGCTCATGCCTGCCAGCAGAACAAACGCCGCTGAGATCAGGCCGGTGCGGCGACCGAAAAGCATCGGGGATCCTTTCGCTATCCAGTGTATAAGGTGAAGGCGTCACCGCTCGACCCGAACCGGCGACTGATGGCAGTCAGGAGGCATGGCGGCCACGCCGCGAACCCGATGCGGCGCATGGTGGGCCCTGCAGGATTTGAACCTGCAACCAACGGATTATGAGTCCGCTGCTCTAACCATTGAGCTAAGGGCCCAAACTGTGTATTTACTTGTTGTTACTGCCTTGATTGGCTTTTTTCGCAGATACTGATTGTAACCATTTTTGTAACCATCGAGCCGCGTGGTCACCGTTTCCTAAAAGACGAACGCCGCGGGAGATCTCATTCGCTGCGCAGTGGGGGCCATAGCCTGAAGTATACCGTCGAGGTGGCCAGCCACCCAGAGCGGGTTAATTGCGTGTTTGCGGCCAGGCCATACGAAAGGACCCGAACCGAGGTGCTCACGGAGACCCTTATCCAGAAAACAGTTGCGCTAAAGCCCGCACCGTGACCTGGGTGGAAGATCCCGACGAGTGCATGCTGGTGCGGATTGACCTACTGGGGAAATGGCTCTTGTACCGTCGGGGACTGCCGACCGCGTTGCAGGCAGGTGCACGACATTCGCAGAGAGCGGGAGTGGTGTGGTCTCCGTCTGCGCCGGGCGGAGTGTTACCTGGAGCGCCGGGTCTGTTGTGGGGTGGGAGATGACCGCACCGAGTATGCGGTGCGACCGTTTTCCCAAAATGGCAAACGACGCTGCCAGGCGCTCCTGGTGGTGTGCATGGACATGTGGGCGCTGTATGCCGAATTCGTGCGCGATCATGCGGGAGCTGCCGCGATCCATCCGCCGGAAACAGCGAGCCGCCGGGGTGAAAACGATTTCGCGCATGCGGTCAAAAGCAGGATATACTTGTGTCGAAGGATCGTCGTGTCCTTGGGCAAATCGAAGCCGGGCTTGCCTGCTCGCGCCAAACCAGTTTTTCTTCCACATCGCCTTCACTGAGCGCCCCGCGGCATTCCCACCAACATGGGCACCAAATGACGCGATTTCCGAATGGATACCTTGTGGGTCCGGGCTCCTTTTCGCGCCAAAACACATTTGCCGCGTTTGAAGACCTGAGAAGTTTGAATGAGGCGCCAGGCGCTTCGTGCCTCCGGCGGTAACGACGCAAACGCGAGGTATAAACTCAGCGTTACGGTTCCGACAACGATAACGATTGCCTTCGATGGTGACATCTCGCTGATAAGCTCCTGATCAGGAGCTGGGACGCAGCCGACGCGTCTGTGGGTAATTCATTCGAGATTGCCGACTCAATGGTACGCAGGTTTTCCTCTATACTGCGATCGAATGTGGCACCTCGCCTCTGCCGGCCCCCGGTTCATCCGAGATAAGTCTCCGAACCGCCAGCGAGGTGTGCCAACTCCCGAACTCTGATTCGCCCGGGCAACAGCACGAGTATTTTGAAAGGAATCCCATGTATCGGTACACCAATGCGTAACAGAACTGTCTTTTTATCTCTTCTCCTGACCCTGTTGACCCTTCCGTTTGTGCCTTGCTCCACTGCACAGAGCAGCGCCCCTGTGCTGTGGTACTGGCAAAGCGCCTATCCGGAGAGTCTCGCGGATGTCAACGCTATCGAATCGCAGATCAGTCAGGCGGCCAGCTACGGATACACCGGCGTCTCATTCTGGAGCGCGACGTTTGCTTTCATGGGATCGACCGTTCACCCTGCCAATAATGTAGCGTATATGCAGCAGCTCATCGCCTACGCTCAATCGCTCGGCATGCAGACGATGGCAACGACCTCGCCCTACGGGTATTCAGACGATGCGCTGATCAACAATCCGAACTGGGCCGAGGGGGAGCACATTACCGGATCCCAATTCACGGTGAATGCATCCAAAACCGCGCTCGTGCCGGTGAATAGTTTCGGGGGACTGGTCAACCCCGGTTTCGAATCCGGGTTGACCGGGTGGTTCGGCTTGAACGATCCCAATATGGGAATCGACCCCAGCGTAGCGCACTCCGGAAACGCTTCGGGCTACGTAACCAACGCAGTCGGAAACTCGCGCTTCGAGCAGACCGATCAACCTCACCCCGTGGAGGCAGTATCACGGGCGCATCTGGTTCAAGACCTCGAATTTCTCGGGCTTCGCCCAAATCGAAGTGTGGGATCCCGCCACCAACATTGCGTTGTTCAATACTCCCATCCAGCAGCAATCCACCCAGGACTGGACCGAACTCGACTTCACCTTCAACAGCCGGGGGATCTCGCAGCCTTTATTCCTGTTCGGCGTCTGGGGCGGATCTTCGGGCACCATCTGGTTTGACGACGCATTATGGAAGAAACTTCTCTGGTCTACGTCCTGCGGCGGTCCGGTACGCCTCTGACGGCCTACAACCCCGCCAACCCCGCTACGGTTTATCCAGGAAGGGACGCGATTTCAATCCGATCGCCGATCCTCAACTGGCATCCGGCGGTGGTTTCAGCGACTTCTATCACGCTCCCGCCACCGTAACCCTGCCTTCCACGACAATCCTGCAGCCGGGACAAACCGTGGCCATCGATTACTATGCGGTGCAGCCGGTCGCGCCAGGCGGCGGCGTCGGCATGTGCCTCACCGAACCCGGCGCACAGAACTGGCTGCAGCAAAACGCCCAGGCGCTGGTAGGCAGCCTGCCGTCCGGAATGAGCTATCTGCTCTCCTACGATGAAATGCGGCACATGGATTCCTGCGCAGCGTGTAAGGCGGCAAATCTGGCGCCAGGGCAACTGCTCGCGCAGCACGTCACCAATACCTACAATCTGTATCATTCGCTCGCGCCATCGGCCGCATTCTACATCTGGGGCGATATGTTCGACCCATTTGCGAATGCCGTGAACAATTATTATTTCGTCGAAGGGAACCTTGCCGGATCGTGGAGCGGGGTGCCTTCAAAAGTGACCATCATGAACTGGAACCTCGCGAATCTGGCAAACTCGCTCACGTGGTTCTCTGGCCTGAACTCTCAGCAGCCGACGCACTTCAACCAGGTCATCGCCGGTTACTACGATTCGGGCGCGGGCGCCGCCGCCGCCACCCAGGAACTGCAACAGGCTGCAGGCATTCCCGGAGTCACGGGGCTCATGTATGTCACCTGGATTTCGGATTACTCCCAGCTTCAGGCCTTTGCCACGGCCGCAAAGAGTAATTGGGCCACCTATCTTTCCACTCTCACCGGCAAACCCAGCCTCACTTCAGCAAGTCCGGCAAGCGCCGTGCAAGGCGTCACCGTAAATGCAGAGTTGACTGGTACGAACTTCACTCCGGGCACAACCGTTGGCGTAAGCGGCAGCGGCGTCAGTGCTGGCAACATCACGGTAGTAAGCACCACACAGATCACCGCGACCCTGACTATCAGCGCCGCAGCCGTCGCCGGAACGTACAACATCTCCGTCACGACAGCGAACGGAACCAGCAACACCGTGCCCTTTACCGTCACCGCCGGAACCCCGGCACCGACTTTCACCTCGATAAATCCGTCGAGCGGCACGCAGGGGACGAGCGTTCCGCTGACTTTGAACGGAACCGGCTTCACCGCCGGGTCACAAGTGAGACTTGACGGTTCCGCTGTACCTTTCAGCAATGTGACTGTATCAGGCCCCACGCGGATTGCCGCTACGTTAAACCTTGCAGCCAACCTGGCCATTGGTGCTCACAATGTCGACGTCCTGACCAGCGCGGGAGACAGCAACACGCTGGCGTTTACGGTAACGGCGCCGGCGGGCTCGTTTGGTTTGGTGGCCTCGCCTGCTTCAGTCTCAGTCGCCCAGGGAGCCAACGGAACCAGCGCGATCACGACGACGGTCTCGGGCGGGTTTAACTCGGCGATTGCTTTGTCCGCGAGTGGTCAGCCAGCAGGCGTAACTGTGAGCTTCAATCCCGCGTCCATCGCCGCGCCGGGCTCGGGCACGTCAACCATGACTATGGTAGTGGCTTCGACCGCCGCCGCAGGCTCGTATACGATCACCGTCACTGGTACGGGCACGAGCACCACGCACACCTCCACGGTCACTCTGATAGTGACGAGCGTGCTGAGGATTACCACAGCGTCGCTTCCAAATGGGCTAACAGGCGTGCCGTATTCGGCCGTGCTGACAGCGGTCGGCGGGACTCCGCCCCACACGTGGGTTTTGACATCACGCAGGATGCCGGCCGGATTGACGCTGAACGCACAGACGGGGCAGATCAGCGGCACGCCGACCGCGGCCGTAACGAATATGCAGTTGACGTTTAATGTGACCGACTCGACCACGCCTGCAGTTCAAACGGCTACGGTGAACCTTACCCTGACGATCACATCAGCGACACTGACAATCACCACGGTATCGCTTCCAAACGGGCTAACAGGCGTGCCGTATTCGGCGGTGCTGGCGGCGGTCGGCGGGACTGCGCCCTACACGTGGGCTTTGACATCACGCAGGATGCCGGCCGGGTTGACGCTGAACGCACAGACGGGGCAAATCAGCGGCACACCGACCAGCGTGACGAGCACGCCGCTGACGTTTAATGTGAACGACTCGACCACTCCCACAGCTCAATCGGCTACGGTGAGTCTCACGCTGACTGTCACATCAGCGACGCTGACAGTCACCACGGCGTCGCTTCCAAACGGGCAAACCGGCGCGCCATATTCGGCGATACTGGGGGCGGTCGGCGGGACCACGCCCTACACGTGGGCTTTGGCGTCACGCACCACGCTGCCGGCCGGGTTGACGCTGAACGCACAGACGGGGCAGATCAGCGGCACGCCGACCAGCGTGACGAGCACACCGCTGACGTTCAATGTCACCGATTCGACCACGCCCACGGCCCAAACGGCCATGGTGAGCTTCACGCTGACGATCACATCAGCGACGCTGACGGTCACCTCAGTGTCGCTTCCAAACGGCCAGCCAGGCGTACCGTATTCGGCGATGCTGACGGCGGCCGGCGGCACCATGCCCTACAGTTGGCAACTCGCGTCCGGCTTGCTGCCGGCCGGGCTGACGCTGAACGGCGAGACGGGGCAGATCAGCGGGACGCCGACTGCCGGCGTAACGAGTACGCCGCTGACAATTAAGGTGAGCGACTCGACAACGCCCACGGCCCAAACGGCTATGGCTGGCCTGACGCTGACGATCGCATCAGGGACACTGACGATCACCACGACGTCGCTTCCAAACGGCCAAACAGGCGTGCCCTACTCGGCGGTGCTGACGGCGGTTGGCGGGGCCGCGCCCTACACCTGGATTTTGACGTCTCGCAGGATGCCGGCCGGATTGACGCTGAATGCACAGACGGGCCAGATAAGCGGAACGCCGACCAGCGGAACGAACTCAGTGCTGACGTTTAGCGTGACCGACTCCACGATGGCCACGGCCCAAACGGCTACGGTGAGCCTCACGCTGAATATTATGTAAACGGCCTTTTCGCGATACAACTTCCGTCGAACTGCATACAGCAAAAGAGGGGAGCTTCGAGGCTGCCTGCCGAATCGACGAGACTGCGCGGCCAGAATGGCGGCATCAACCCGCTGTATCAGGTTGGCGGACCGCGGTCCGTGCAACTCGCGTTGAAGCTCGTGTTTTGAAGCCGTATCAGGCGTCGACCTTCCTCCACGGGGCGGTCACTGTCGATCGGCCGCACCATTGACAATTCATCCAGGGGTTATCCTGACGACACTGGAGCGATGACTCCGGCACCCGACCTGGACAGATCAACCTGCAGGATCTCCCGGAGTTCAGGACCAGGCGTTTCGCAGCTCAGCGTGAGGCGAATAGGCCACTGAGTTCCGAACCATCGATACATTAGTGTTACAGTGTGGGGTTTGGCACAAATCGAAGGGACCGAAAAACCCCGGGAGTACTGAATCGTCTTGTATCGGACCATCAAGCAAGTCTTTCTCGCCTCGATCATTTGCACGTGCCTGAACGCGGCCGACTCCCTCCCTTCCGTAACGGGGCCTGCGGCCATCGAAGAGGAAGCACTGCCGATACTGCCGGAACGCACCATTTCGCCGGCGATCCTGGATGCACAACTGGGCGCCGTCCGCCGCATCCAGGTGCTGGCAGGCTGCAAGGTGGCGCCACTTCCCGAGATTGAGGACCCCGACGCCCGCGCATTCGAGATGAACGCCGAATCCGCCCCCGCTGACCTCGACGGCCTCCTGCCGGACACGGCGCAGGCCCTCGACACTTTCAAAGAGATGGTGACCTCGGCGGGCGGGACGTTCGAGCTGAAATCCGCTTACCGTCCGCCGACCTATCAGGCCCACCTCCACGATGTCTGGGTGAAGTGGGTGAAGGAGCTTCGCACCAACCGGACCACCGGATGCCAGGCGCTGCGCGAGGAAGTAGGCGCCGAATTCAGACGCCATCAACTGTTGGTCAAACAACAACCGGTCCCGGCTTCCGACCACGCGCTCGGACTTGCTTTTGACGCCGCCGTGACCATGCCGCGCGCGGCGCGTCTGAATCGAAGGCGCGTGACGGTGGATAAACTTGCGGCTCTGGCGGGCATCAAGCGACCGAACAGCCGTCGTGATCCAGTCCACTTCATACTGCTTCCGCAACGTCCTGTTGCAGCTGACTAACTCGGGCACGGCTTGGCGTACATTCCGCCAGGCGCCGGCAGGATTTCCAGATATCTGCCACAGGCGCTGGTGCCGTTCAGGCAATGGGTAACCCACCTCAGGGTCAGCAAACGCCATGACGAGTTTCAGATGATCACGCCGGGGCCGCGCAGCCCAGAGGACGTCAGCCTTGCCAGATAGATGGCGCAAGATCGTTCCTGAACCCTGATTACCGGTGAACCGCCGGACTCGGCTCAATCCCTCGAAGCGGGGTCCAGGGAGAACAGTGCGAACAGGGAGTGGATTTTCCGCATGATTATCGCCTTCAGATTCAGGTGCTCCTCGCTGGGCGTGTCGGAATCCAGCGCCAGTTCGGCGTTCAGGTTCCGGAGCCGGCGATGCGCCGCGACATCCGACATGCTTTCAGCGATTTCCGGCCGATTGCGCACCAGATCGTGAATATGCTGCCGCCGGATCTGATAGAGCACGGTTTCGGTAACCGAGGTCACGGTTGCGGCGCGAGGCTCGTCGGTCAGCAACGACATCTCGCCGAAGAAATCGCCCGCGAGTAATTTACCGACCACCAGCGGATGATTTTCCGATCCGTTCGGCAGAGAGACTTCCAGCAGCCCCTCCGATACCAGGAACATGGAATCCCCGGGATCACCGATTTTCACGATCGGGGTCCCCGGCGAGTACTGGCGCGTGTGCATATGGGTGGCGATCGTCTTTAATTCCTCGGGCAGGCAGGAGCGGAAGAACGAATTCCGTTGGAGGAACGCGACCTTCTTCTGCAGGGGATCGGTGACGGCGGAGGGTTTGGGCTCGAATACAAGCTCCTGACGCGGAAAAGCCACATACAGATCGTCACGCCTCGCGAGTTCCAGGATGGTGGCCATCAGCCGGTCCCTGGCCCCGGTCGGCGAAACGTCGGGCGGCAGCCAGTAGCGCACGATGTAGTCGACCCCGGACGTGTTGAATTTTGTCGCCACGACTTCCGTCACCAGCTCCTGCGTAATGCCCGTGGTGGTCCTGATCGCGCTCATGAGGACGCGCACGATCCGGTCATGAGAAGTCGCCTGATGAAATGAAATGAACAGTTCGAAACGCGTGTTTCCGAGCGGCTTATACACGTTGTTGACGGCTATGGAAGCCATCAGGGAGTTGGGGACGAAGATGGTGTTAGTGTCATCGCGGGGCACAATCTGGGTGGCGCGCCAGTTGACTTCGGTGACGCGTCCAATTACGGGATCGCCGCCCATACGGAGCTCAACGTAATCGCCGATCCGGAACGGGGGATCCAGCTCCAGGGCAATTCCCGAGAAAAAATCCGCTATGATCCCCCGGAGCGCGATGCCGAGTACGATGCCAAACACCCCGGAAGTGGCCCAGAAGCCGGTCAGCGGCTGATTGAAGACCGAGTGCGCGATTCCCGCGGTGGCGAGCGCAAAAATGAGTATGTTGACGGTGTGCTGCAGCAGCATCGGCGCCGCACCGCTGAGATGCTTCTGTCTGCGCTGCCAGACGAAAGCCTGGATGGTCCGCATGCACAGCCATCCGCCGGACAGCCACGTCAGGGTCTGCAGGGCGTAATGCATTTCGTCGTTCAGCAAAGCGTGCCATCGTGTCCCGTGGTACTCAATCCCGAAAAACAACAGGAAAAGCAGGACGGGGAGGATCAGCAGTCTGGTTTCGGCGTAACGCATGCGGCTTCGAATCAGTTTATTTCAATTAGGTTACGCCCGCCCGTTCTCTCGTCAGTCAGGCCCGCAAAACGGACCGTCGTCATTCGGCACGTTGGCAGCAACAGTTGGTCAGGACGCCCTGTCAGGATAGCTTTCAGGGCACCTTTTCAGCAGTGGCTGCGCCGCGACCGGCGTCTGGCATAGAATAATTGGCGTTATGCACAAGACATTTCTCAAAGCCGTTGTTTTCGCAGGCGCTGCGCTGGCCCTGACTTCATGCTCATCATCGGAACCTGCCAAGACCGCCGAGGTCAAGACCGACGACGCGTCGAAGAAGGCGCCTGCCGGACCTCCGGAGCCTGTGCTGGCGAAGGCAGCGTTCTATGAAATGTACACGCCCGCGCACAAATGGGCGCCCGATATCATGCCGCTGAGCCTGAAGAGCGGCGAGATCTCCGGGATCAAGAATGCCGACGGCAAGGCCGCGTTGTGGACCGCGGTATTCGGTTCGGCATCGCTGATGCAGGCGCGCACGTATACGTATGCAGTGGCCGATCAGCTGCCTTCCATCACAAAGGGCGTGAAGGCGGAAGCGCCGGAGGCGTGGCGCGGTCCGACGACCACGGCACAGACGTTTCAGACGAGCGACTTCATGATCGATTCCGACGCCGCTTACAAGACGGCGGCGAGCAAGGCGGCGGAATGGCTGAAAGATGCAGCCAACGCGGCAAAGCCGGTCGACATGACGCTGGGCTCGGCGGCGCGCTTTCCGACCCCGGTCTGGTACATCGTCTTCGGCACCGAGAAGAACGGTTACCAGGCGTTCGTGAGCGCGACGACGGGTAACGTGATCACGAAGTAAATCAAGAATTGAAACCCCCGAAAATTGGGCTGGAGAGCATTCGCGCGCTCCAGCCACCTAGTTTGCGTATCACCGTCCCCGACGCGTGGGCCGATTCAAACGGGCATATGAATATGCGCTGGTATGTTGCGCTGTTCGATGACGCGGGCGACGAACTGCACGAGCGCTGCGGGCTGACGCCGGAATTCCATGGCGCGCATCGCAGCGGGACCGTCGATCTTGAACATCATACGCACTTCTTAAATGAAGTGATGCCGGGCGACACAGTCGCAGTCTATTCGCGGCTGGTGGGGCGGTCGGCGAAGCGCCTGCACTACCTGATGTTTCTGGTCAACGAATCGAGAGATCGACTGGCGGCGATCTTCGAGTGCATGAACGCGTTTCTCGATCTGGAAGTGCGCAGGACGGCGCCGTTCCCGCCGGAGATCGCGGCGAAGATCGATGTCTGGCTGGAACGAGACCGAAAACTCGACTGGCCGCCGCCGGTGTCAGGCGCGATGCAGGCCTGAGGCCGCGCCCGAACCGAGTTCAGTGCGCACCAGACGCGCGCCTTCCACCATTGCCTTCATCTTGCCGAAGGCGACTTCGCGGGGCAGATACTTGAGGCCGCAGTCGGGCGCGACGATCACCTTTTCCGGCGCGATGTATGGCAGAGCGCGGCGGATGCGGTCGGCGACTGTTTCGGGGGTTTCGACATCGTGGGTCGAGAGATCGAGCACGCCGAGGATGATCGTTTTGCCCGGCAGTTTTGTGAGCACAGAGCAATCGAGTTTCGACTGCGCCGTCTCGATGGAAATCTGCTGCACGGGGCATTCGCTGAGCTCAGGAAGGAATGAATAGCCTGCCGGGCGGCCCGCGACGAGCGCGGCATAGCCGAAGCAGATGTGCAGGGCCGTGGTGCCCTTTGTGCCTTCGAGCGCACGGTTGACGGCAATAAGGCCGTACTGACGCGCCTTTTCCGGATAAGCCTGCATGTAGGGCTCGTCGATCTGGACGTAATCCGCGCCGGCGGCAAAGAGATCGTTGATTTCCTCGTTCACGGCGGCGGCATAGTCGAGCGCCATTTCCTCTTCCGTCTTGTAGAAATCGTTCTGCACGAGCTGCGACATGGTGAAGGGACCGGGCACGGTGATCTTGATCCGACGATCAGTGTTGGCGCGGAGGAATTCGATGTCGCGGACCTGTACGGCATGTTTACGGCGGATCTTACCGACGACGCGGGGCACCAGAATGGGGTGTCCGCTGCGGCTGGTGATGCTGCCGGGATTATCGAGGTCGACGCCGTCGAGGGCGGTGGCGAAGCGGTTGGAGTAGCTTTCGCGACGGATTTCGCCGTCGGTCAGGATGTCGAGACCGGCGCGTTCCTGGTCGCGGATGGCGAGGAGCGTGGCATCGTCCTGCGCCTGATCGAGCCAGTCGGGAGCGACGCGCCAGAGTTCGCCGGCACGCACGCGCGGCGGCATACGCTTGCTGAGCATCCCGCGGTCGATCAGCCAGTCGGGTTGCGGGTAGGAACCTACGAGCGAGGTAGGGAGAAGAGGCATGTCTCTGTCATGATAGCGAGCCGGTGCAGGCGGCTCTGAATCCATCGCTTTAGCTATGTAAAAGCGCCGGCGGCAAGACCGCCAGCGGTACAGGATGGCCTGTGCGCTGGCAGGCTGCTGAAAAAGCTCTTTTCGTTGCCGCTTGCTGACGCGCGCGGTTCAGTAACCACTGCGGAATCAGCACCTGCTTTTCCGAACCGCGACCGTAAGGGAGTGGCAAGAAGCGTCTTTCAGCAGCCTGCTAGACAGCCTTCGCGATGTCGCGGTGGCTGACCTTGGCGTGATAGCCGCCGGCCGCGAGATTGCGCTGGATCTGATCGGCGATCATCACGGAGCGGTGATGGCCGCCAGTGCAGCCGAATCCGATCGTCAGATAGCTTTTGCCTTCGCGGATGTAGTGGGGCAGGAGATAGATCAGCAGGTCGGTGATGCGCGCGATGAATTCGTTCGTCTGCGGAAAGGAACGGATGTACCGCGCCACGGCGGCGTTGCGGCCGGTCAGCTGTTTGAACTTCGGAATGTAGTTGGGATTAGGCAGAAAGCGCACGTCGAAAACGAGATCGCAGTCGGGAGGCAGGCCGTGGCGGAAACCGAAACTGGTGAGGTAGACGATGACGTTTGACTGGTCGCGTTTGCCGTCGAATTTCTCGTGAATGAAGTGGCGGAGATCGTGAACGTTGAATTTTGAAGTGTTGATGGTGAGGTCGGCGAGCTTGCGAATGGGGCCGAGCAGGGCGCGCTCACGCACGATGCTCTCGGCAATCGGTTGATCCCCGCTTAAGGGATGGGGACGGCGGGTTTCGCTGAAACGCCGCATCAGCGATGCATCGTCGGCTTCGAGAAACACCAGGCGCACGTCGACGCTGTTCCGGATTTGCCGGTATATGGCGGGAAAACGGCGGAGGCCGGAGCCTTCGCGCACGTCAACCACCAGCGCAGCGCGCCGGATGGAGGACGAATCACGCACCAGTTCGGCGAAAGTCGGTATCAGATCTACGGGAAGATTGTCGACCGCGTAATAGCCGAGATCTTCGAGAGCGCGCAGCACCGAGCCCTTCCCGGAACCGCTCATCCCGGTGATGATGACGAGTTCGGAAATATCCGCGCGGATTTCCGATGCGGGGGACGGGGGGCTAGCCCGCTTTGCGCTCTCCTTCGCCTGCTTCGCCCGGGGCATTGGTCTCTTTTCGCGGGACCCGCTTGCTGTCGCGAAACTTCTCGCGCACACGCAGCGCCTGCTTTTCGAGCTTACCAACAGCGGCGTGAATAGCGGTGAATAAGTCCGCGTCGGAGCCTTCGCCGATCAATTCGTGATGGTGGTACGGCACGGTGATCTCGACGTTATGGAGGTGCCGCTCATGAGACAGCACCACGTGCGCGCCGGCTTCACCCATGCCGTTATCCAGCAGCTTGCCGATTTTCTCGAACTCCGCGGTGAGTTTCTGAGACTGTGCGGGAGATAAATCGACCTGCCGCCCTGTGTAGGTTACTTTCATCGTATTCCTTATGATTTGATCTTATTCCCGGACCCGGCGCTGATGCGTCGACGGAATTTTCATATCTTCACGATACTTCGCGACGGTTCGCCGAGTGACATCGATGCCTTCGGACTGGAGTCGCGCCGTGATGGTGTCGTCCGTCAGCGGGCGTTTGGGATCCTCTTCCTCGATCATCTTCTTGACTCTGCGCTTGAGCAGAAGCAGCGGCGTCTCTCCGCCGGAAGGTCCCTGGACGGCCTCCGAGAAGAAGTACCGCAATTCGTAAACGCCGTGCGGGGTATGCGCGTACTTGTTGGCGACCGCGCGGCTGACAGTCGACGGATGGACCCCGACTTCTTCGGCGACATCCTTGATCATCATGGGGCGCAGCGCATCGATGCCATGCTGCAGAAAATCGTGCTGGCGGCGGCGGATGGCCTCGCACACGCGGAGGATGGTGTGCTTGCGCTGCTCGATGTTTTTCATCAGCTGAATCGCCGAGGAATAGCGCTCGCGGACGTAGTCGCGCACTTCTTTCGTCGCGCCCTGATCCTTTTCGAGCATCCGGCGGTATTGTGCGTTGAGCCGAAGCTGCGGCAGCTCGTCTTCGTTCATCTGAATGAGGAAGTCGTCGCCTTCGCGGATGAAGTAAACGTCCGGTTCCACGGTGCGCGCGCCGGGGCCGGAGAAGCGGACGCCCGGGCGGGGATTCAGATGCCGGATCATGGCCACCGCGATATCGATGTGATCCTGAGGGCGGCCGAGGACTTTGGCAAGTTCCTTAAACTGACGCGTTTCGAGCAGGCGCATGTGGCTGGAAACGATCTGCCAGGCCACACCGCCTTTGCCGTTCGCGCTTTCGATCTGGAGCAGCATGCACTCCCTGAGATCACGCGCACCGACACCGGCAGGATCGAGCCCCTGCACCGCTTTGAGCGCCGCATCCATGGTTACGCGTGTGTAAGCGCCCTGCCCTGCCATCTCATCGAGCGTGGCTGTCAGGTATCCGTCCTCGTCGAGATTGCCGATGATCGTTTCCGCGGCATCGCGGGTCTCGTCGTCGAGGATGGCTACGCTGAGCTGCGAGCGCAGGTAATCGGGCAGAGTCTGGGGCTGCGAAAGGAAAGTCTCGAAAGAAGGCTTGTCGACCGATTCGGCCGCGGGGCTGCGATAGCCGGGATCGAGATAGTCGTCAAAGAAGGATCCGAAATCGATCTCATCGAAGGGGTCGGTGGTGGAGGTTTCGACGGCTTCGGCGGTATCCGTGGGGGTGCCTTCAGCCGCGGCTTCAACGTCGGCAAAATTGTCGCCGTTGCGGGAGACTTCCGGGGCCTCGCCATCGAGCTTTATTTCCGCGGCGTCGAGCAGCGACTGGTCGGCGGGATCGGCGGAGCGCTCGGCCTCGAGGAGTGGCTGAAGCTCCTCAGGTGTGATCTCTTCTCCCTCATCGGTAGTCTCCTCCAGAACCGGGTTCTCCACGATCTCCTGATTGATCATCTCCTTCAGTTCCAAACGGTTAAGCTGAAGGACGGTGACCATCTGCACCAGCCCCGGAGTGAGGATCTGCTTCTGCGCGACTTTCAGCTGAAGTCTTGGAGAGAGCATACTCATACCCGCATTATAAGCCCGCGCGAGATACTTTTCTCACTAGAAATGTGCCTCAGAGCCCGAAATGGAATCAAAATTGCTAGAGCGGACGTCAGCGGGCCTTTTCAGCCACCAGCATCGACTCCATCAGCTGAGTTGCCACGTCGTGGACGGCACCAGGTGAGTGGCTCAGAAAAAGGGTATTGGTTTTGTCGCTCTCACCGATCGATTTCAGTGTGTCGAAATACTGTGTCACCATGACCAGCTGCATCACTTCTTTGGCGGAAGCGCCTTCGACGACCTTCTGAAACTGCTCGATCGATACCTGCAGGCCTTCGATGATGGCTCGGCGCTGGTTGGCGATGCCCTGCCCCTGCAGCGCTTTGCTCTCCGCTTCGGCCTCAGCCTTCTTAACCACCAGAATTTTCTCGGCTTCACCGCGAGCGTTGGCGGCGACCTGTTCGCGCTGCGCGGCATTGATGTCGTTCATGGCTGACTTCACTTTGGAATCGGGCACAATGTCGGTAACCAGCACGTTGACGATCTCATAGCCGAAGGCGGCCATGTCGGCATCCAGTTCCTGTTTGACGGCGGCGGCGATACTCGACTGCGAGGCGAAAACCTCGTCGAGAGTCATGCCGGGGACATGGCCGAGGATCACCTGTTCGACGTAAGACTTGATCTGCGCAATGGGATCGGACAGGCGATAGTAGGCGTCGTAAACCTTTTCCGGGCGCACACGATTCTGCACGGAGATCGGGATGGTGACAAAGACGTTGTCCTTTGTCTTGGTCTCCATGGTGAGCGTTATTTGATTGACGCGAAGGCTGACGAGGCCTGCGACGTGATCGAAGAAAGGCGTCTTCCAGTTGAGCCCGGCCTCAGCAACGCGCAGAAATTTCCCGAATCGTGTGACAATCGCCACCTCGGCGGTGCGCACAGTGAAGAAACTGGCCAGAATGGCATAGAGCCCGACGAGCAGTACGATGCCAAGCAACACGATCGAGACCTGTTCCATTTGGTTTTTTCCTTTGGGGCCGCTATGAGGCGGCCAGTTCCACTACTGTGCCACGCCGATACTGGATCGCAAGCTCGGTGCTGGCTGCCAGCACCGGAGCGGCGCCCGTGAAGTGCAGGGTTCTGACAACCGCCAGCAGCAGCCCATTCTCGATTTCGAGCAGGCGAATGACGAACGCGCCGATGCCGAAAACGACCTGAACCAGAACAGCGGCAATCGTCAGATTGCAGGCCAGGCAAAGTCGCGCGTCCGCCGCATGGCGCTCCTTCAGCACCATCGAGAACATGACGAGAAAGCCGGCCACCAGGAGCGCGGCGCCGACGTGCGGGAGAAATCCGGACGTCTGATGGCGGTAACTCACACCATAGAGGATCGGCAGCACAACCGCGGCGGGCACGGCGAGAATCCATTTGCTTCGTTCCCGGGTTCGTTTGGCAATTTGTACCGGGCGTTGTTCCGGTACGGGCGCCATGCCGTCAGGCAGGGAAATCACGGCCCACGCCAGTGCGGCGAACAGGAGCGGAGAAACAGCGGCGTGGAGCCGCGGCATGCCGGGAATGGCTTCTGTCAGCCCAAGCAGAAGCGCAAGCGCGGCCTGCACACGGATCTGCCGGTGCTTTGCCGCCTTCAGCAGCAGAATCAGAATCAGGTAAATGGCGGCGATGCCCGAAACGATGTGGGCGCGCGCCAGCCAGGAAGCGGTGCCCGTCACGAATGGCCCGCTGATCATGGGTACGAGCACAAAACGCGCCGCAAAGACGCTGTATCGTTTCATCCGGCTGCGAGGTTCCCCGTCTGTGTTTAAGTAAGTAAACACGCGCAAAACGGGTCGCGTCCGCGCCCTTTGCGCTTTGCGAGTAGTATACTTCGACTGGCAATGAACCGGACAGGCCGGGTCGCTGGTTTTGCTTTTGTGCTGCTCTGCGGTGCGCTGTCGTCGCCCGCGCGGCAGAATACACCGGAGTGCGGCTCAATCCGCGCTGAAGCAAACCTGGTGACGGTTCCGGTCAGCGTCTTCGACTCGCGAAACCGCGTGGTGAGCCATCTCGGTGCGGAGGCTTTCCGCGTTTTCGAAGACGGGGCGGAACAACGGATCGACGCAGTCGGCGAAGAAGATGTGCCCGCCTCGATCGGATTCGTTCTGGACACGAGCGGGAGCATGGGGGTGAAGATCGACCTCGCACGCGATGCCATCCTGCGCTTTCTGAAGACGGCCAACCCGGACGATGAGTTCTTCCTTCTGCCCTTCGACTCGCACCCCGGGGCGGTGACCGGGTTCACGAGCCGCATCGAAGATATAGCGGAGCAGCTTACCCGGGTGCGGCCGGCGGGGACGACAGCGATGCTGGATGCGATTCAGACCGCGTTTGTGAGGATGCGGCGTGCGCGTCACGCGCGGCGGGCCATTATCATCGTGTCCGATGGCGGGGATAATCACAGCCGCGTGACGAAGACGGAGATCCTGCGTTTGGCGCGCGAAGCTGAAGTGCAGGTGTATGCGCTCGGCACTTACGAGCCGCCCGCGACGAGGCATCGCACGCCGGAGGAGTTCACAGGACCCGAGCTGCTGGCGACGATCGCGGAGCAGAGTGGCGGCAGGAGTTTTCCGGCGCGGCGCCTGTCCGATATATCAGACGCCGCGATCCGGATAGGCTTCGAGCTGCGAAGCCAGTATGTAATTGCTTATCGGCCCGGGAACCGGAATTGGGACGGGCGATACCGGCACATCATTATTGAGACCGACGCGCCGGGGTTCCCGCAGTTGCACGCATACTGGCGGCAGGGCTACTATTCCCCGCAGGCAGCGTGCGCGGAAGCAACCTCGTAGCAGCCGCCTACTGGTCGTTGCGCGCGAGAGTCACTTTCGGAGTCGCGAGGTAGCCGGTGACCTGATTCTTCCCGACCTGATTGATTACGAGCTCGTAAGGCTGGCGGGCTTTCAATGTGTAAAACTGGACGGGCTCATTGACTGAGCGGTCCTTCTTTTCGACGCGCTTGTCATCAGCCAGCACATCGATGGTGAAACGGTTGTGGCCGGCGTCAGCTTTGCGCAGCGTAAGCTGTACGTCGCCGACCTTCTGCATTCTGCCGTTCTTCTCCAGCGTGAACTCATAGATGTTGCGATCGCCGAGATCGCGCAGAGCCTGAATCTGCTTCCCATTGGTGGCGATGAGGCCGCTCATCACACCCATGTCGCCGCGCGCGCGCTGCAGGTCGGAACGGGTATCGTCGATGGCGGTTTTGGCGGAAGCCACATCGGTCTTGACGGAGCCGACATCGGTGGTGATGCCGTCCAGCCTGGTCGAGGCCTCGGTGGCGGAGTCTTTCACCTTATTCAGTTCGTCGCTGAGACGCTGGGCTTCGGCGGCAGATTTTTTTGCCAGCTGAGAAGCGGCGAGATCGGCATGGCGGATGGCGGCGGTCTGTGCTTTCTCCACGCCGTCGTTCGCGTCCTGCTGGGCTTTGGCGAGGGCTCCGGTGAGATCCTGGCGCGTTGCGTCGAGTGCGCTCTGCAGCTGCGTGGCGCTGTCGGAGAGTTTGGCGCGCAGAGCGGCGTTGTCCTGCTGGGCGGCGGTGAATTGGCTGCGCAGCGCCTGCGTCTGGTTGCCGAGATAGATGGAATAACCGCCCGCGGCCAGCACGAGCGCGGTCAGAACGGCGACCCATACATGAAGATGTCGGGAATTATGCGGTGTCTGAGAATAGTTCGTTTCGGTCATGGTGCGAAATAAACCTCCGGGCGCTCCATGGCACGGGACATTCCATTCTCTAAATGCTTGTTTTTTCGGAAAAAGGACGGGTGGAGTCTGATTGTCCGCCAAATCTGCCGGAAAAAACTGCCGACCCGCATTATGATAGACACCATGCGTTTCAGCCTCGTGTTGTTCATGGTTTCGTCCGCGCTGGCCCAGGACGCCGGCGCCACGCGCGCCGACTGGCTGCACAACGGAGGTACACAGTTCTCCTGGCGCTACAGCGCGCTGGATCAGGTCAATACAAGGAATGTGAAATCGCTCGCGCCCGCGTGGATCTTTCAGACCGGCGACTACGCGGAGAATCTGCAGACCACGCCGATTGTGGAAAACGGCGTCATGTACCTGATCACGGCGCGGGCGCGCGTGTTCGCGCTGGATGCCGCGACCGGCCGCGAGATCTGGAATTACGTTATCCGGAGCCGCCGGCGGATGTGCCGGGATTTGTGGGGAATCGGGGTCTCGCTATAGGCGACGGCAAGGTGTTCTTCGGGACGAAAGATAACTACATGGTGGCCCTGGATCAGAAAACCGGACATCTTTTGTGGAAGGTCAACGTGGACGACGCGCGGCAGTGCGGCTGCAACATTACGGCGGCGCCGCTGGTGGCGAAGGACAAGGTGATCGTCGGCGGTACGGGCGGCGATGGCGCACACCGCGGATACATCACGGCTTTCTTCACGCGCAACGGGAGGCTGGCGTGGCGCTGGTATGTGATTCCCGGCCCCGGCGAGAAAGGCAATGATACGTGGAAGGGCGACAGCTGGCGGTTCGGCGGCGGCGCGCCGTGGCTCACGGGGTCTTATGATGCGGCGCTGAATCTGCTGTACTGGGGCACGGGCAACGCGGCGGCGGATTTCTTCGATGCGGAGCGCGTGCCGACAGGCGCCGACAAGAACAAAGACATCAACCTCTATACGGCGAGCGTGGTGGCGCTCGAGGTGGACACGGGAAAACTGCGCTGGTATCACCAGGAGGTGCCGGATGATTTGTGGGATTTCGATTCCGCGTACGAAGTCCTGCTGATGGATCGCCAGATCAAGGGCCGCATGCGGCAGGTGCTGGTGCACATGAATAAAAGCGGGCTGACGTCGGTGCTCGACCGCACGACCGGCGAGTTGCTGCAGGTTTTCAACGTCCCGGAAGTGAAGACCTGGATTACCGGCGTTACCGAAGACGGCAAACTGGTGGGCCGCAATGAGCCTCGGCTCGGCAGCACTATTACGATCTGTCCCAGCGCAGGCGGCGCGAAGAGCTGGAATTCGATGGCCTATTCTCCTCGCACCGGTTTCTTCTACGTGCCGGTCAATGAGCTTTGCGAAGACGTTACGCCGAACGATCGTCCGGCGCAGGAAGGCCAGAATTATATGAACGGCGAGTTTCCCATGCACCTGGTGGCGGGGCGCACGACAAACAGCCATGTGGATGCCTGGGACCCGGTGACCGGCAAGCGCACGTGGTCGATGCCGTATAAATATGTGCTGCTGGCATCGATGCTGGCGACGGCCGGGGATCTGGTGTTTACGGGAAATCCCGAGGGAGAGTTCTTCGCCCTGGATGCGAAGACAGGCAATAAGCTGTGGAGCTATCAGGTGGGGGCTGGTTTGCGTGGTGGTGCGGCTGCGTATGCGGTGAACGGGCGCGAGTACATCGCGACAGCAACGGGCTGGCAGGCATCTGTAGTTGGCGGGGCGGTGGAGGAGCTGTTTCCGGGCCAGGACTGGCGACAGGGATCGGCGCTGGTTGTCTTCGCTCTGCCGGAGGGGACGCGATGAATCGCGGACTGCTGGTTTTCGTGTTCACGGGCGCCGCTTTCGCCCAGCCCGCGATTGTGAAACAGGGCGAACAGGTGTTTGCCACCACGTGTGCGACTGGATATTGCCACGGCGCGCGGGGCGTGGCTGGCGGCGCACCCCGTCTGGCCGCGCGGGGATTTGATGCGGCGTACATTCGCAACGTGGTGACCAACGGCATCCCGGATACCGGCATGCCGTCATTCTCGGCGAAGCTCTCGCGTGCGGATCTGATCGCCGTGGGGGCGTATGTGGCCTTCCTGAATGGCATCGCGATCCCCGATTCCAGCGGCGCTCCGGCTCCCTCGGCTCCGGCGCTATCCGGCGAAGCAGCGCGCGGCGCTAAGCTGTTTTCCGAAGCGACACGCAGTTTCGGTCGCTGCGCGACATGCCACGAAGTGGGCGGGCGCGGCATTCCGGTGGCGGGGCCGATCGCGCGCGTGCCGGATTCCGTCGCGGCGCTGAAGTCGCTTGCGACGCCGAATGTGAAGACGGCGGCGATGGGCGGGGAATCCATGCCAGCGCTGGTGCTGAGCGAAGGCAAGCGCGGCACGCTGTTTTATGACCTGACGTCCGCTCCGCCTGTCGAGCGATCCGCGGAATCCGGCACCGTGAAGTTCAGCGATGGCAGCAACTGGCGGCACGCTTCGGTAATCGGTGCGTATAAAGACGACGAGCTGGGCGCCATTCTGACTTATCTTCGCGCCGTGACGCCTTAGCGGATGACCAGCGGACTCCCCGGTTGACAAGGGCGGCGCATAAGTATCACAATGTAGTCCATATGAGAAAGTCCCTCGTCCTCGCCTGCCTCCTTCCGCTGTTCGTGTTCGCCGATGCCAGTACCGAGAGAGCTCCTGACTTTACCCGCGTCGATGCGACCGGCCACAAGGTACGCCTCTCGAAGTACAAAGGTAAAGTCGTGCTGGTCGATTTCTGGGCCACATGGTGCACTGGCTGCAAAGAGGAGATTCCCTGGTATGTGGAGTTTGCCGACAAGTACCGGAAGAGCGGCCTCGCCGCCGTCGGTGTCGCGATGGACGACGAGGGCTGGAAAGTGGTGAAGCCCTTCCTGGCAGAAAAAATGAAGATCACCTATCCGGTGGTGATCGGTGACACTCCGCTGGCGCAACAATTCGGTGGAATCAACAGCCTGCCGGTAACTCTGCTGATCGATCGTCAGGGGCGGATTGCTTACTCGCATTCAGGCGTCGTTGACAAGGCTGAATTCGAAGGCAGGATTCAGGAGCTGCTGGCGCGTGCTCGGTGAATTTGAATACCTCGTCATCAGCGCGGCGGTGCGGTGCGGCGAAAACGCTTACGGCGCGGCGATCCGCGAGGAGATTGAGCAAACCGCGAAGCGGTCCTGCTCCATCGGCGCGCTTTATACGACCCTCGACCGCCTCGAATCGAAGGGACTCATCGAGACCTGGATGGGCGAAGCCACGGCTGAGCGCGGCGGCCGGGCGAAGCGAATGGTTCGGGTCACGGGCAAGGGTGTTGGCGAAGCGTCGGCCTTCTATCAGACCGTGACGCGAGCCACACGCGGGCTCGTGTGGGAAGCCAAATGAACTGGATTCTGCGGCTCGCCGCGGGTGCGCTGGAACCCGGCGAGCGCGATGCGGTTCTGGGCGATCTCGCCGAGCAGGGCGTGTCAGGCGCGCGTCCCATATTCGATGTTCTTGGCCTGGTGGCGAGACGCCAGCTGCTCATCTGGACAAGCTGGCGGCCCTGGTTTGCGCTTATCAGCATTGTCGGCGTCTCCGGCTATTACCTGAGCGGTATGCTGTACGGGCTCAGCGTCGGAATCTTCGAACAGGTGGCGGCATGGCGGCGTTACGGTGTTCACTACAACACGGGCGTGACAAGCTTCCGCGACGACGTCATCCAAATGAGTTGCCTTGCGGCTGCAATATTTTTTTGGACGGCCGTAAACGCATCGCTGCTCAGGCGCTTGTCGGGGCGCGCCACCTGGCTGACGGGGCTGCTCTTCTATATCGTGGTTCACGATGCATTCGCGGCTCGCTTCATCCTGTCGGGCGCTGTCGTTTATCGCGGCAATCCGCCGTGGTGGGCGGCGGCCGGATGGATACTTCCTCTGAATGCTGAGTCTCTTTGTCTCGTCGTATTGCTCTTCGCGATTCCTGCGATCTGCGGAGCTGCCGGGAGATTGCCCGCAATGACTCCGGCGACCGTGATTTGCACCCTTGCGGCTGTCATGCTCGGCGCGAGCCATGCGCACGATCTGCAGACTTACAGCAACGGAGAATTCCCCGCTGCGTCCTGGCTGGCGATACTGGCCCCGTACGCGCTGGTCAGTTGGCCGATCCTCGCGCGACATCGGCTTT
Source organism: Terriglobia bacterium (assembly GCA_963709215.1). Classification (GTDB taxonomy): domain Bacteria; phylum Acidobacteriota; class Terriglobia; order Bryobacterales; family Bryobacteraceae; genus BOG-234. The sequence continues at coordinate 1,467,121 of CAVPVO010000003.1, forward strand.
TTCGAACGGGTCAACAGGCGCGCGAACTGCGTCCGCGGAATTCGTTACGCTCCGGGCCGGGTTAAATCCGGCGGCAGCGCCGAAGCGCCGGGCCTTACTTCCAGCGCGGGCGCAGAACGCGGTTCCACCACATGATCACACCCGTTACGAACATGCCGGCGGGCGCGAGTCCGAAGAACGCCCAGACCGCTTTGGTTGCTTGATCGCAGAGGCCGGGCCCGTGGCAGGGAATTCCGATGCCGTTGATGCGTCCGAAGTGCAGATAGGCCAGCCAGTAAATGATCCGGTCACTGACGCGCGTGTGAATGTTGGCAGGGTCCATGGGGTCGAGCCGGTCGACAAAGTCCTGGATGCTGTCGGGTATGGCCAGATAGATTCCGCTCAGCGCGAAGATCAGGACGAACGCCAGCGTCCAGAAGCCCATCACGCTGTGGAGCTGCCAGATCAGGCGTTTCCATCCGAGACCGCGGGGAATTGTCAGACTGCGCTTCCAGGCGGTGACGCCGGGCCACCAGACCACCATGCCTGTGACCGCCAGCATCAGGATAAGCAGCGCGCCGATACCGTTGATCTCGCGGCCGCGCCTGCCTGCGACCAGATTGTCGTGCAGGTCGATCAATTTCGATACGAAGCGGATGCCGGGCGAGACCGAATCGCCGAGGTCGACGCCGGTGCGCGGATCGAAAAGACGATTCATTGCAGTCTCGCGCCCTGTTCTGAGAGATCGCAGCCGGATGCTGACGGCCTCCTCCGGATTGTGCGCGCGCTGCAGGTTGGCAATGACGTATGCGGGGTAGAGGCGCAGGGCGCTGGCTTTCAGCTGCGCGTCCGTGAGGCGGGGCGCGGAACTGGTCGAGAGGATCGGGGCGGGAGTGGCGGCGCGGTAGAGTTCGTTGCTGTAGACAAGAACGCTGCCGGTGACGCTGATGAAAAAGATGTAAAGGCCGATGGCGATACCGCTCCACAGATGCACCTGGAAGAGCGCGCGGCGCAGCCAGAGCCGTTGCGGCTGACGGAGCCATCGCTGCCACACGGTCTTTTGCTCGGTCTCGCCCACTTGTGTTTCTGATTCGTTATTTTACGTGGCTCGGCGACCGAAAATTTGCAAAGGTCGTCAGGAAAATCGGCGTGCCGCGGAATTCGTAACGCTCCGCGCCGGGTGGAAACCCTGGCCCACTCTCCAGCAGGCTGCTGAAAAAGCTCTTTTCGTTGCCGCTTGCTGACGCGCGCGGTTCAGTAACCCGTGCGGAATCCGCACTTGCTTTTCCGAGCCGCGACCGTAAGGGAGTGGCAAGAAGCGTTTTTGTGTTTCCGAAGTTCCTTCACCATCTCCGGATGCAGGCCGGTGAGCGTTGCAAGCGGCCAGCGGGGTTAACAACCCCGCTGCAGGATGCCATCCTGCCCCACATCACGCGAGAGACTTCAGAGACACAACACTAAGGAGATGGCTTGAACGGGGGAACGTGATGGCGGCGACCGTTTTCCCCCTCTTCACATTCGTCCTCTACAATCTGAACGCCCTTCTGCAGGCGAAGGGGCATGCGGATCTTCCAGGGCCGCGTGAACACGTTCGGGTCTTCGATGGTGGCTTCGTAGAGCAGCGTGTCGCGCGCGGTGCGGGTGTAGCGCTCGACGACGTGCAGGTCGGCGCTGTGGTAGTCGCCGGCGGCATCCAGCCAGGTGGAGTCGCTGAAGCTGGCGACGTCCGCCACCAGGGTTTTGCCTTCCCAGTGGCCGCGCGAATCGCCCATCGCGTAGCCGAGACCTTCGTTGTGCGGGCTGCCGTTCAGATAAATGATGCGGTACGCGTGGGTGGCCTGGTAGACGATGTAGACGGCGCGATCGTTCTGGAAGATCTGGAAAGGAGACGGCAGATAAGCGGCGCGCGGCACACCGGGCTGAAAACATTTCGTTTCCGGATCGGCGGTGGCGCGGGCGGCGAAGTTGTCCTTTTGTCTGGCGGCCGCACCGGGCTGGTAAGGGATTTTGCCGTCGGGCGGATCCACGATCACGTGCGCGCGTTCCAGACCGGCGTCGGCTTTGTTCTCCGCCATCCAGACGCCGCGGAGGTCCGTATCTGCACTCTGCGGCAGACCGCGGCCGGCCGCCAGGGCAACGAGGACGGCGAGAAGGAAAGTGCGCCGGAGATTATTTCTTTGCGCCGGGAAAATGTACTTCACTGCGCTCCCCTTCGACACAGTCATATTCAATCAGCTCCGTGCCCCGGGGTTGACGCCGCAACGGAAGGCGCATGGTCCAGGGTTTTGAGAATACCGTCGGGTCATCGACACGCGCTTCGTAGACGATCGTGTCGGGCGCGGTCATGGTGAAGCGCTCCAGGACGTGTTCGTTTTCGTCGACAATGTTTCCCGACTGATCGAGCCAGGTCCTGCCATTGAAGCCGCTCACATCAACCACGAGCGTGTCGCCCTCCCAGTGACCCCGCGAATCACCGCCCCAGGCGCGATACCCCTGTGGATGGGCACTGCCGTCGAGCGGAATGATGCGCACGCTGTGCTCGGTTTCGGCGAGAAGAACCACGTGGCTGCTGTCCTCCACGATCTCGATCGGAAACGGAGGCACGAGCAGACGCGGCACGCCGTGAGTATGGCAGTGGCCGGTGGGATCGCGTTCGCGATGCACGTGGTTGTCATTCGCCTGCTGAAGCGTGGCCGGGAGGTAAGGCAGTTTGCCGTCGGGCGGATCGACGATCACGGATTTCCCGCCCGGCTCATTATAGAAAGCTTCCTGTCCTTCCACGTTGAAGGCGGCGACGATGGAGGCGTTGCGCCAGACTCCCTGGAGGTCCGGGTGGCCGTCGGGCTGACGGGGCGGCACGAATTTCGGGGATTGTGCGAACGCGGCGAGGGGAAGAAGGAGGACGAGGAATCTCATGTTCAAAGGGCGTGGGCGTTACGCGAGACAGTTTATCTCAACCACGCCGGGCGGAAGCCCCGCGGCAGGAAGCCTGGCCCCACTAAGTCTTATTTTTGGAGCGGGGTTCAGGCTACCAGACGCGGCAGCCGGGATTCCAGCACGCGCATCCGCGCGGAGAGAGTGGTGCGCTTCAGGCGCAGGAGTTCGGCGGCGGCGGTTTTGTTGCCACGGGTGCGGGTCAGCGCCTGGGTCAGCAGATCGAGTTCGAAGCTCTCAAGAGCGTGCTGGTAGTCCAGGCCGCCAGCGGGCAGGGAGACTCTCTCAGCGGGTTCAGCCGCCGCAAGCCGGAATTGCGGCGTGATCCGAAGGTCGGACGCAACGATCGACGGCCGCGAGCCGCTGACAATCACCGCCATTTCGATGGCGTTTTCGAGTTCCCGCACATTGCCTGGCCAGCTGTGCTCTGTCAGCCGGTCGAGAGCGGAAGCATCGATGGTCTTCGGCCGGAGGCTTTCGTTCGCACAGACCCTGGCGACAAAATGCCGCGCCAGGGAGGAGATGTCGTCGAGGCGGTGGCGCAGCGGGGGCAGCGCGATCCGGAACACGTTCAGGCGATAGTAGAGATCCTGGCGGAAACGACCATCGCGGACACGTTCCTCCAGATCGACGTTCGTCGCCGCGATGACGCGCACGTCGAGCCCGATGCGTTCGTTGCCGCCAAGGCGCTCAATCTCCTTTTCCTGGAGAACGCGCAGCAGCTTTGACTGCACGGCAAAAGGCATATCGCCGATCTCGTCGAGAAAAATGGTGCCATGGTTCGCGGCTTCGAATTTCCCCACGCGGCTCTGCACCGCACCGGTAAACGCCCCTTTGACGTGGCCAAACAGTTCGGCTTCGAGCAGCGATTCGGGGATCGCGCCACAGTTCACCGCAACCCAGGGCCCGCGCGAGCGACTGCCGGAACGGTGTATCTCCCGGGCTACCACTTCCTTACCGGTACCTGTTTCACCTTCTATCAGGACATGGCAGCGGCGGTTGGCTACGAGAGCGACGTTCGAGGCGACCTCTCGCATCAGATCACTCGCACCCAGCAGCGTGCCGGATTCATTTCGTTCGCATACGAAAATCTCTCTTGTATCGGGCATGTGTTGCGCTTCGGTTGTCTGTCTATCGACTGCAGGCGAGAAAAGTTTAGGGGAAATTTTTCATCTGCGACTTGCAGATTTCTATAAACCATTGCCGATCCTGTGCCGATCTATGCATTGAGCAACAGCAGTTGCCGCCCGAATCCCCGGAGGTTTTCGTGATCGATCAGGATTTGTTGGAAAAGAGCGTGATGGAATCGACACAAGAGGTGTTCTCCACCATGCTCGGTATTGAGCCCCGCTATAAAGGACTTGCCGGCGAGACAAGGGCACCGGAGCTGGCCATCATCTCGCTGGTCGGCATCACCGGAGACTGGGGCGGGTCGGGCGTGTTCTGCTGCTCAACCGTTCTGGCGAGCCTGCTCTGCGCCCGCATGCTGGGGACCGAACCGGGTCCCACCATCGACGACGAAGTGCTGGACGTGGTCGCCGAGATCACAAATATGATGATCGGGAACGTGAAGACAGCGCTTGAGAACGCAGTGGGGCCGCTCGCGATCAGCGTGCCAACGGTGATTCACGGGCGGAATTTCGAATTCCGCAACACGTTAGGGCTGCGCAGCCTGGCGATGGCGTTCACGGCAGAGGATCACGATTTCGAAGTGCGTATTTCGCTCGCGCCTACGGCGGGCCATGACAGTCCGCGCTCGCGCGTCGCGGTGCTGAACCTGCTGCACGTCTGAGCGAACGGGCGCAACTCATTACCACCTGAGAAGTTTGCCCGGATTGCGCCACTGTCTTGCCAGTGACGATTGAAACCTACACCGGTACAGAGCCTCAGGGAGTGCACACCGGGGAAAACCGCCTGCCGCATGCCGGGGAAACGACGCCTGACATGGTGAAGCTGGTGCGGATAATGGCGGCAAGAGTTCTGGGTGGATTGCCCGGCGGCTGTGGTGTCGAGATGTCGGACCTGATTCAGGCCGGCAATATTGGTCTTCTGCAGGCAGAGCGCACTTACAGCCCGGGGCACGGAGCGCCGCTCTGGTGCTATGCGAAGCTCCGGATTCGCGGTGAAATGCTGGACGCGGTACGGCGCAATGCGCGATCGGTGCGCGCCGGCATCACGACGCAGGGATCGACGGCCGACGATGGCACCGATCTGGAAGGCATGCTTCCCGCCGCGCCCGACTGCTCCCCCCACGCGGTGCTGGCGAAGAATCAGCGCGCCGCGATCCTGGGAGAGGAAGTTGCCAAGCTACCGGAACGCTATCGAAAGATTGTGCGGCTGCGCTACGGGAGAGAGTTCAGCCTGCGCGAAATCGGCGACGTACTCAGCGTGCATGAGAGCCGCGTGTGCCAGCTGCATCAGACCGCACTCGGCCGACTGCGACGGGCACTATCCAGACGCGGCGTGCGCTGTGCATCGGTTCTGATGTGAGGAGGATACGGTCATGAGACTTCAGCTCGATCCGGCTGTAACGGGAACGGGAGTCAACCGGTCGAACGAAACCGCGCCGGCTCCGCCGACCGGCGGTTATGATTCACGCCGCGTTGGCAGCGATTCGGCGGGATCCGACAGCATCCGCATATCGGGACCATCGAGCGCGCTTGCGAGCGTCGCGGCCGACCGCGCCACGCGCATCCAGCAGCTGACGGCACAGGTGCAGGCGGGCACCTACGACGTACCTTCCTCTCTCATCAGCCGGGCTCTGATCAGTCAAACTGCGGCGGCGCACGCCTCGGCATCGCCCGGCTCCGGTTGGGCAGGCGCGGACGAATAAATGGGCGGCCTGTTTTCAGCGCTGCAGACGGCTTCGACCGCCCTCGACGCATTCAGCCAGGCGCTGGGCGTCGACGAATCCAATATCGCGAATGCGTCCACGCCAGGGTACGCCACACAGCGCGCCAATATTGCGCCGATCAACACCTCCGGGGACAACACGAGTACGGCAGATACGGTCACAGTGACATCCAGCGGGGACGCGTTCGCCGATGCACTCGTCCGGGCGGCATCGTCCCAGGCTTCCGCCAGTCAGACGAATGTGGAGCAGTTGACGCCGATCAATCAGCAATTCGATATTACGGGGCAGACGGGTATTCTCGCCGCGTTCCAGCAATTCAGCACTGCTTTCGCGAATCTTGCGGTCACGCCGAGCGACCCGACTGCAGGCGCACAGGCTCTGGACGCGGCAGGCCAGGTCGCTTCGACGTTTCAGAGCACCGTCGCGACTCTCAGCACGCAGCAACAGCAGGTCGGAACTCTCATCCAGAACACGGCGCTGCAGATTAACAATCTCAGCGCCAGCATCGCGAAGCTCAATGCGCAGACGACTGCCTCCCCGGCTGACCTCAATTCCGTGCAGGCCGGCCTGCGCAACGATCTCAACCAGCTTTCCAATCTGGTCGACATCACGGTCGATACAGCGGCCAACGGCACGGTCTCGGTGCTGACCGGCGGCCAGCTGCCGCTCGTGCTCGGCGATCAGGCGTACACGCTGTCAGTCAATACAGCCGCGGTGGCCGGGGCGCAGGTCAGCTCATCCGGCGGCGGCAATTCGCCGGACACTTTCTCCGGCCAGCTGGGCGCGCTGCTCAACGTACAGAACACCACCATCGCGGGGCTGATCGGCGGTAACGGGCAAACGGGCAGCCTCAATACGCTCGCAGCGGGCTTCGCCACCCTGGTGAATACAGCGCTCAGCAACGGAACCACGTCCGGCGGCCAGGCGGGCACGCCGATCTTCACGTACGATCCAGCCAATGCCGCGGGAACGCTGGCGCTCGCGCCCGGCCTGACAGCGTCCGATCTCGGCGTTGCCAGCGCCACGGAGTCGAATGGTGTGGCGAACTATCTGGCGGAGTTACCCGCCTCAACGGCCCCCGGCGATCAGATTTCAGGACTGTCGGCCGAAGGCAACTTCGGCTCCATCGCAGCTTCAGTCGGGCAGCAGCTGTCGGATGCGAACACCGCATCGACGGCCGATCAGACGGCGCTCACCACGGCGCAGACAAACTGCCAGCAGCAGAGCGGCGTGTCGCTGGATCAGGAAGCAGTCAACATCACCGCATTCGAGCGGTCCTATCAGGCCAACGCGCAGGTGGTGTCGATTCTCAACCAGCTCACCGAAGACGTGATCAATCTCATGACCGCCGAGCACTGGATAAATCACAAGATGACACCACTCGGCTCCACATCCCCCGGAACGGCATGGTTCCTCGAACGGCATGGCCAACCTGCAGCAGGAAGAGACTGCAGACGCAGAATCGAGCTTTCGTCCGGCTACCAGATCAACGACGCGGCGGATTCTCCGTCGCAGACCCCGGAACTGATCCAGCTGGGCTCGACGCTGGCCGCGGTGCAGGCATTACCAGACGAATCTGAGCAACGTGCAGACGGAAGCCGACGACCGCCGACCAGTGCGCTGCGGTCGGGCATCACGCTGATCCAGAGTGCGGTGACGCTGGCGACGCAGGGGGCCGAGCAGCACGGCCACCGCGGCGACGGATCAGACACTGGCCGCGCAGGTTCAGGCGATCCAGCAGCAGCTCGTGGCGATCGCGAATACCCAGGTCGCCGGGCGCTACATCTTCGGCGGCGACCAGGATCAATCCGCGCCCTACCAATACGATGCCGCCAGCTGCGAACGGGACCGGTGTCGACAGCCTCACTGCGCAGACCAACCGCGAGCCGGGTGATCGTCAATACCGCAGGGCCAGACCGTTTATCAGCCGCTGACGGCGCAGCAGATCTTCGATCCCGTGGACGCGACCGGAGCACCCACGGCGAACAACACATTCGCCGCGCTGCAGTCGCTGGAGACGGCGCTCAAGGCGAGCAATCAGGCCGGACATCGCGAATGACGCTGACTTCGCTGCAGACCGCGTCGACATACGTCGGCCAGCAGCAGGCTTATTACGGCGCTGCCGAGCAGCGGCTGACCAGCGAGCAGACCAGCGCCGCCAACCAGGTCACGGCTCTGCAGACGCAGATCGGCGGCATTCGCGATACCAACGTCGCCCAGGCCGCGACCGACCTCACCCAGGAGTCGGCCGATCAGTCGGCCGCCGTTGGGCGCGGAGTCGGAGATCGCCCAGCAAAAGACCTTGTTCGACTATCTGGGGTAGAGCGAATAAATCGGTGAACAACATGGCCAGCAGACAACTGAAGCCAGCAGGAAATCGATGCAGTCTTCCAGAACACGCAGGGCCGGTCGGCCGACCGCGCGGGTGCGCAAGCGCGCGGTGCCTTTCGATTTCCGCCGCCCGGACCGCATCGCCAAATCGCAGCTGCACGCCATTCACCAGCTGCACGACAACTTCGTGCGCAATCTGGTATCGAGCCTGTCGGCTTATCTGCGCTCGTACCTGATCATCAATCTGGTCAGCGTGGAGCAGTTGTCGTATTCGGAGTTTCTCGAATGCCTGCCTTCGCCGACCTGCCTCGCCTCGCTCGGCCTGAAGCCCTACGACGGCAATGCGGTGCTCGAACTCAACTCCTCGCTGATTTTCCCAATTCTCGAAATCCTGCTGGGCGGCGACGGCAAACTGCAGTTCAGCGCCACAGCGCGAGATCACCGAAATCGAGCAGGTTCTGCTCGACGGTCTCTTGCGGCTCATTCTGCGCGACCTGCGGGAAGCGTGGACGCTGGTTACGCCGATCGATTTCACGATCGAAAACATCGAAACCGAGCCGCAGTTCCTGCAGATTCTCGCGCCCACCGAAGCCGTGGTCGCGGTCGCCATCGAGATCCGCATCGGCGATTCGATCGGCATGATGAATATCGCCATGCCGTCGATCATCATCAAGATGATGCGCCAGAAGTTCGACCAGCAGTGGACGCTGCGCAAGAGCGCGTCGACCGATCAGGAACAGACGCGCATGCTGAATCTGCTCCGGACTTCACGGCTGCCTTCGGAGGTGCTGCTGGCCGGCCCCCAGCTGCTGCTGCGCGACCTGATGAATCTGGAAGAGGGCGACGTTCTCAGCTTTGAATTCCCGACGGCCCGTCCGCTCGACCTGATGCTGAGCGGACAGCGGAAATACCGAGGGGAAATCGTGAATGCGGGCCGCCGCGCCGCGTTCCGGATCAAGGAACCGGTCCTGGAGCCGGCCGCATGACCGGATCTTCTTCTTTACCGCGCACAACGGACCCTTCGGCCTGTGCGCTGTCCGCCGAGCCCCTGACGATTCATTCGCCGTGGCTGGGCGAGATAGAATCGGATCCGAAAACGAGTTGTTCTTCCCGGCCGGGATGCCGGGCTTCGAAGAACAGCGCCGGATGATCCCGGTCGAGATCCCTTCGCAGCGGCCCCTGGTCTATCTGCAGAGTCTCGAAAGCGACGAAATCTGTTTTGTGGCTCTGCCTGTATACGTGATCGATCCCGTCGTTCCGGCTTGAACTCAGTGAAGACGAGCGTTCTGTGCTGCGAGCTGCCGAAGGACAGCGATCCCGTGATCGGCGCCGATGTTCTGTGCCTGGCGCTGCTGCGGCAATCGGGCCGAACCGTGCAGGCGAATCACGGGCGCGTCGATCGTGATCAACCTGCACAACCGGCGCGGCGTGCAATGCGTGCCGCGCGAGGGAGCATCCGCCCCGTTCCGTCTCTGTCCCGACAGCGGCTGGAGGCGGGAGTGTTAGTACTGCGCAGGCGCGTGGGCGAGACATCGTCGATCGGCGGCGGAATCGAAATCGAGGTGATCGAGATATCGCGTACGCGCGTAAAGCTGGGTGTGATGGCGCCGCGCGATATCCCGGTGGTGCGCAAAGAAACGATTGCGGTGGCGGCGGAAAACCGGCGGGCGCTGGAACTGGTCACGGCCGGGCCGGAAGGGGTTCGGGCAGCCTTGCGATGCTGAATGGCGGAAGCCTCAGTCGGCCCTAAAACTTCCCGATGGCGCGCCGATATGTATTTCGCAAGGATATACCGGGCATCCCGCAACGAGTCGGGAGAACCCGGGCCCGGCATGATGACGGGTACATATCGGGCTAAGGACGCAAGGAATGCTTATCTATTCAAACGAACGTCGCTTCTCTCGAAGCGCAGAATTTTGTCAACATCAATACGAATTTTCAGAACAACACGATTGAGCAGCTGTCGTCGGGTTACCGGATCAACCAGTCCGGCGACGACGCGGCCGGTCTCGCGACGGCCAACCAATACGCGGGCACCATCGCAACCCTGACTCAGGGCGTGATCAACGCGGGGAACTCCGGCAGCACGCTGCAGATCGCCGACGGCGGCATCAGCAATATTTCGACGATTCTGAACCGTCTGCAGACACTGGCCACGGAATCGGCGTCGTCCACATTCGCGGGCAACCGGACCACCGTGAACGACGAATACCAGGGGCTGCTGACGGAAATCAATCGCCAGGCGGCGAGCATCGGCCTGAACGCCGGCGGAGCGAACAACACGAACCTGACCACATATGTGGGTGGCGGCAATAATGCAGGCCAATTCTCAGGTAGACGTGGATCTGAGCGGCGCCAATAACGCGGTGGACGCGACCTCGCTTGGCATTGCGACCACAAGCGTGGCGGGTGGAGGAACCGACACTCACCGGTAACACCGTCAACCTCAACAACACCGCGGCTACCGTTTCTCTCGGGCGGCGCGGCCGCCACGCCAGACCTTCAATTTCAACGTCGCCACGGCAACCGGTAACACCGCCGTGACTGCGGTTGTCACGGGCAGTGCGGGCGGGATCACCGGCGCCGCGTAGTAAGTCAGTTGAACACCGATGCTGGCGCAATATGGCATCAGCGCTTCCATTGCGAGCACGCCGGGCACCCCGGCCACGACGGAACACTGGAGTTCGGCGGGAGCACGGCCTTCACGCTCACCGGGTCGACTCGTCGGCGGCCGTTACCGCGGGTACACAGGCCGCGACGACTACCGCAACAGCGAGCAATACCTCCAACTACACCTGGACAGCCGGCGGAGTGCGCGAATGGCAAATCGCGTTTCGTTGCGTTCACGCGGCAGCGCAACGGAAACCGTCTCATTCGGGAATGGCAACGGGACCGATAGCGCCGATCACCGCTGACCAGCACGCAACGCCACCTCCCTCACCCAGGCGCTGCAAACCCTGAATACTGCGCTCAACGGCACGGGAATCAGCTGCGGGAGATGCGAACGACGCGAACGGCACCAGCGGCAGCATTTCCTTTCAGAGCGCGTCGTCCTTCAACGTCACTGTGACCGCCAACACCAGCGTCGGCGGCGCGGGAAATCTGTTTGGCACGGCTACGCGACACGACGGGCGCAGGCTGTAGGAGCCGTAGCGTGATAGCGGCGCCGTCCGCCACGGGCTCCAGTACGGGCAATGCCATTGCTGCTCTCACGGCGCTCACGCAGGCCATCACCAATCTGGGTCTGACGCAAGGTATCGTCGGCGCCGGTGAAAACAAGCTGAATTATGCCACCAACCTGGCGCAGTCGCAGATCACGAACTTCTCGGCGGCGGAGTCGGGCATCAAAGATGCCAACATCGCCCAGGAGGCGGCCAATCTGACCAAAGCTCAGGTCCTGCAGCAGGCGTCGCTCGCGGCTCTCGCACAGGCGAATACCGCGCCGCAGTCAGTCCTGGCGCTTCTGAAGGGCTAGCTTCGAAGTCGGTTGATTTGATGTAACGGGCCGGGACCTTCGAGGTCCCGGCCCGATCGTTCCGGAATTATGGCGACTTCTTCGACATCTCATCGACATCGGCGCCGTCAGTGGCTTCTCTGACAGCGCCGCCGACCTTTACTGGCGTCAGCAACTACGCAGCAGTCTGCAGCAGGTCCTCACCCGGGCCGTCGGAATCGCTTCGCTGCCTCTCGATCCGGATGAGGCGAATCTGACCAGCCTGCAGACGACCCAATCGGATTTGCAGGGGCTGGATACGGCATTCACTAACCTGCAGCAGTCCGTCAGCTTCTCTGCAGAGCACACTGACCTCCGGCCTGCTGAGCTTCTTCGGTGTCCGATTCGACCGTCAGCGCCACCGTCGGTTCCGGGGCTACCGCCGGCACGTACACGATCTCGGTCGGAAATCTCGGTGCTTATTCGACCGCTCTGAGCAATGCAGGAACGAGTCCTGTCACGGATCCCACCTCACAGGGCATCAGCACTTCCACGACTTACAGTCTCATCGTCGGCACCAATGCGGCGATCACCATCACGCCCGCTTCTTCCGATCTGCAGGATCTTGCCAGCGCGATCAATTCGCAGTCCAATGGGCAAGTGCAGGCGACGCTGGTGAATGTCGGCTCCACCAGTTCGCCCGATTATCGCCTCTCGCTGCAGTCCGGAACGCTTACGACCGATGCCATCGATCTGCAGGATTCCTCCGGCCACGATCTGATCTCATCGAGCACGCCGGGCGCACCCGCCAGCTACTCAGTCGACAACTCCCCTTCTATCAGCAGTTCCAGCCGGACGCTTACCCTTTCGACCGGGTTGACGGTAAATCTTCTCGCGCAGAGCGCATCGGGCAGCTCAACGACGGTCAGGGTCAGCGACAATCCCGCCGGCCTCGCATCGTCCTTCAGTTCTTTTGCAGGCTCTTACAACGCGGCGGTCGACGCACTTGCGCAATATCACGGTCAGGGTGGGGGAGCGCTGGAGGGAAGCAATATCGTGCAGACGCTCACCGACGCACTGGATCAACTGGGCAACTACAGCAACGGATCGCCGGCCAGCGCGCTGGCTAATTACGGGATCACGCTCGGACGAGACAGGGCAGCTCAATGTGGACACGACCGCGTTCACAAGCGCCGCCAACGCAGGTTTCCCGGCCCTGCTCGCGACTCTCGGCAGTTCCACCGGGGGTGGGTTTCTCGGAACCGCGACGACCCTGATGACCGGCATTGAAGATCCTACCGCCGGAACCCTGAAGGTGGAAGAGAAATCCTTCGCCGGTGAGATCACCGCCGCACAGACCATCGTCGCAAACGAACAGGCAACGGTGAATTTGCTGCAGACAAACCTGACGCAGCAGATCTCAAAAGCCGATTCGACGATAGCGGAACTGGAGAGCCAGGTCAGCTACGTCACAGGCTTGTTTGCGCAGTACACGGGCGCCAACAGCACACAAAGCAATGGACTCACAACTCTCTGATCGATTTGCTCTTGTCGCCGAACTGCGCGAGAGCGCCCGCCGCGGCGACTGGAACAACGCCCTGGAACTGGCCCTGGAACTGCGTGACCTGACACCGCCCGCCAGCGCTGTCGAATCCAGCGAGTATCTGGACCGGCTGCGCCAGGCACTGGTTGCGGCGAAGACCTCGCGGGCGCACGCCTCAGCCACTCTGGTCCGGATCAACGCGGCCGCCCGCTTCAGCCGCAGCCGCCAGGAATTTGGCGAATCGCCAGATTACTGACGTCTCGCGCGCCCTGCCGGACTCTCCCCGGCAATATTGCCAACAACCTGGATTTGGCTGCCATATTGCACCCTGCGGCAGCATGAGGCTCGATCAAACCGGTCTGCAACTGGGCAACTTTATGAGCTACCTCTCCCAGCGGCAGGAGGTAATCTCTTCAAACATCGCCAACGCCGACACCCCCGGCTATCTGACGCGCGACGTCGAGATGCCGGTTGATTTTTCCCTGGCATTCGAGGACGCACGCACCCTGGTCATCGATACGCCCGACCTGCCCCGCCACAACGACGGCAATAACGTCTCCATCGATCGCGAAGCACGGCTGCTGGCGGAAGACACGATGAAGTTCAGCGTGGCGTCGCAGTTGGTCCGCGCCCAGCTGAAAAACGTACGCGCGGCTATCGAGGAAGGCCGGCAATCATGAGTCTTTTCGGAGCCATTTCGGTCAGCGCCTCCGGCATGGAAGCGCAGCGCTCACGGGCGGAAATCATCACGGAGAATCTGGCGAACGCCGATACGACCCGAACGCCGGAGGGCGGTCCGTACAAACGCAAAGACGCTGTCTTTACCACAACTCCGGTGGCAAATTCGTTCAGCGACATTCTTTCGGCGGCAGCCGGCGGCAACAGCGGAGTGGCCGTGTCCGATATCAGCGTCGACGACCGCGATCCCGAACGGCGTTACATGCCGGGGCATCCCGATGCCGACGCCGACGGCTACGTGGCGTTCCCGCGGATCGATCCAGCCTCAGAGATGGTCGACCTGATGAGCGCTTCACGCGGCTACCAGGCGAATGTGGCGGCCATATCCGCGGTGAAGGATATGATCGCGCGATCGATTGATCTATTCCGGTAGAAATCTTATGAATATTACTCTTGGCATAAAAAGTCCGTTCGCCGTTTCCGAACTGCAGGGGCTCACGGCCACCGGCGGCGCGGGCGGCAGCTTCTCCGACGTATTCAAGAGCGCTGTTAATCAGGTGGAAACGTCCCAACAGACGGCGCAATCGGCAGCGATGAATTTCCTCGCCAACGGTCAGGGCGACGTGCATACAGTCGCCCTCGCAGCCCAGCGCGCCGAACTTTCGCTTGAAATGTTCCAGCAGGTGAGAAATAAGTTCGTTTCGGCCTACCAGGAAGTTATGAAGATGCCGATGTAGGTGCGCATCTTCGGCCGCAACGATGAATCAACTAACGCGAATCTGGTTTTCCCTCAGCCGCACCCAGCAGATTTCGCTGATTCTGGCCCCGATTCTCGTTGCCGCTGCGTTCTTCGGTCTCCAGAAGTGGAAGCACGATACCGGCTTTCGCGTGCTTTACAGCGCACTCGCGCCCGAAGATGCCGCCGCCGTCACACAGAAGATCCGGGAAGCAGGCATCGAATACCACCTCGACGAAACGGGGGCGGCTGTGCTCGTTCCTTCCGAGCATCTGGCTGAAGCGCGGCTGGCTCTGGCAGGGGCGGGGCTGCCCCGCAGCGGACGCATCGGCTTCGAGCTTTTCGACCGAACCAATCTCGGCGCGAGCGACTTCGCCGAACAGGTCAACTATCGCCGCGCCCTCGAAGGAGAACTGGAACGTACGGTGGCGACGCTCTCCGAAGTCGAGATGGCGCGCATCCATATCACCTTCGCCAAAGAGTCTGTGTTCCTCGACAACCGCCAGCCGTCTAAGGCAACGGTCGTTCTGCGTCTGAAAGGCGGCGCTCAGCTGTCGCAGCCGAGCGTGTTCGCCATTGCCAATCTGGTGGCGAGTGCGGTGGACGGTCTCTCACCGGACGGCGTTGCGATCATCGACTCCGGTGGTCATCTGCTGAACCGCCCGCATGCCGAGGGTGACGGTGAGACGCAGCTCGCCGAGTCTAACCTTGAATATCAGCGTCAGGTCGAATCGGAGCTGCTTGCCAAGATCAACGCGGCTCTGACGCCGCTGCTCGGGACGGACCGCTTCCGCGCCAGTGTCAGCACCGAATGTGATTTTTCGAGCAGCGAAGAAAACGATGAAACCCTCGACCCGACCAAATCCGCCGTACTGACTTCGCAGATCAGCGAAGAGACCACCGGAGGACTGAACTCGGGCGGCACACCCGGCACGGCAACCAATCTGCCGAACCCGACGGCCCGCGCCGTATCGGTGGGCAGTGGCCTGCATCGTCATACCGAAAACAATACTTATGCCCCCACGCGCAGTGCGAAGCACATCGTCACGCCGAAGGGCATCGTGCGCCGTGTGTCGACCGCCGTACTGCTGGATCAGACTGTGCGCTGGGACGGCATAGGCGCCAAAGCGCGGCGGAGTCTGGTACCGCCTTCCGCGGAGTTACTTAAGGGCGTACACGATATTGTGGCCGGAATCACCGGCTTCACGGAGCAGCGCGGGGACCAGATCACCATCGAAACTCTGCCGTTCGAAAATACGCTGCAGGCGGAACCGCCGCAGGCCCCGTCGCCTCCCGCCAAACCGCTCCCGGTGGGCCTGATGGCGAAGCCATGGGTAATGATTTCCGGCGCCGGCGCGCTGGTACTGCTCGCCGGAGGGCTGATCTTTGTAATGTCGACTAAGCGCAGATCGGCCAGTGCGCAGGACGTCTCCGGAGCAGCCATCGCACAGGGCGGCGCCGCCGGGGCACTGGCAAATTCCCAGAACGCGATGGAGAAACAGCTGGCTGAGAACGCGGCGAAACAGGCTGTGCTGGAATCCGAAGAACTCACCCGGCTCAGCCTGCCTGAGACCACGCGGAAATCCGAGGTTCTGGTCAAGCACATTCGCGAATCCGCCATCAAGGATCCGGTGAACGTCACCAATGTGCTGCGCACCTGGATCGGCGATACCGAGGGAAAGCGGAACTGATGATCGCCAACTCTTCGAACAGTCAGGAAACGATCAGCGGCATCCGGAAGGCAGCCATGATGCTGGTGCTGCTCGGAGACAAGGCGAGCGCAGAGATTATCAAGCAGCTCTCCGAAGATGAACTGGCGCTGGTTACACGCGAGATCGCGCGCCTCGAATCGATCCCCTCGGAACTGGCGGAGAGCCTGCTCGAAGAGTTCTACCAGATGAACATGGCGCACGAATTCTGCGTGCGCGGCGGTCTGGACTATGCAAAAAAGATGCTCTACCAGGCCTTTACTCCGGAGACCGCCAAGAAGTTGGTTGACCGCCTGACCAAAGCCATGGGCGGAGAGTTTGCCAGTCTGGACGCGCTGCAGAAGGTGGACCCGCAGCAGCTCGCCAAGTTCATTCACAACGAACATCCGCAGACCATTGCGCTGGTTCTGTCGCATCTCAATGCGTCGCAGGCGGCCGCGCTGCTGGTGTCACTGCCTTCGGAAATCCGGGCGGACGTGGCATTGCGCATGGGAGTGCTGGATCAGATTTCACCCGAAATCGTCAACAAGATTGCGACCGTGATCGGCAAGAAGCTGAAATCCATCGGTGAATACAGCCGCGAGTCGTACGGGGGCGTGCGCGCGGTCGCCGAGATGTTCAACCGGCTGGATTCCGGCTCCAGCAAGGAGATCCTCGAGGTGATCGAAGTAACGAATCCCGGCCTTGTGGAGACGATTCGGCACCTGATGTTTGTGTTCGAAGACCTGCTGATGATCGATGAGATTCAGCTTAAGGAGATCACGGCCAAAGTGGATCGCAAGGTTATGACGGTGGCGCTCAAGGGCACCAGCGATCAACTCCGCGATCACTTTCTGAAGACGATGTCTGCGCGCGGCGCTGACATGCTCAAAGAGGAGATGGAGTCCATGGGCCCGGTGAAGATCCGGGAGGTCGAAGCAGCGCAGCAGCAGATCATCGCGTTGGTCCGGCAGCTCGAAGCCGAGGGCGTGATCGCGCTCAAGGGAACCGTCGGAGAGCAGTATGTTGTCTAGGGTTATCAGCCGGAGCACCGTTGCCGACAACGCAAAGCCGTTCGTCTTCAGCGATCTTGCGGGATATCAGGCCGGAGCCGACATACACGAGGCGCTGGAAAAGCCCACCGACCGCCCGACCCAGGAGGCGGATGCGGCGCTGCGCGAGAGGGTCCGCGGTCTGGAGGCGCAGGCGGCGGCTGAAAAGCGCGAGGCTTTTGAAAACGGCCGAAAACAAGGGGAGCAGCAGGCACGCGCGGAACTGCAGCCGGTACTGGAACGGCTTCACGGTTCGGTCGCCGAGATCACGGGACTGCGCGCCGATGTCCGGCGCCGCGCAGAGCAGGATGTAGTGAAGCTTGCACTGCTGATTGCCAAGCGCGTCCTGCATCGTGAGCTGAATGTGGATACCGATGCCCTGACCGCGCTGGCGCGCGTCGCGTTCGATCGTCTGACGCGTTCAGAATCGTACCGGGTCAGTGTGCATCCGCAGTTCGCGGCCGCAGTTACATCAGCCCTGACCGGCAACAGCGGTGCACGCATTCATATCGACCCGGATCCGGACTGCGCTCCCGGCACACTGATAATCCATTCTGCCGAGGGCACCATTGACGCTTCCGTTGACACGCAGCTCGAAGAGATCGCGCGGGGGCTGACGGACAGAATCGAGCGAATCGAGGGGTGATTTGAAATGAGTCTTTCCATTCCGTTCGATCTGGCGCGTTACACCACCATGCTCAACCGACTGGAGCCTGTGCGCATGGAAGGCGAGGTGGTCAAACTGGTGGGTTTGATTGTTGAATCCCGCGGCCCGGCGGCGGCTATCGGCGATTTCTGCGAGATCCGCACGCGCAACGGGCGCACCATCCGCACGCAGGTGATCGGCTTCCGCGATGGCCGGGTTCTCTCGATGCCGCTGGAGGAGACCGACGGGCTTTCGCTGGGCAATCTGATCGTCGCGCGGGGCGGCGACAGCGAGGTGGAAGTGTCTCCCCTTCTGCTCGGCCGCGTTCTCGACGGCTTCGGCCTTCCTCTCGACAACGGGCCCCCGATTCACGGGGTGGAGGCGCGGTCGCTGCACGCAGTCCCCCGCAGTCCCATGGACCGTGCACATATAGACCAGAGACTGAACACAGGTATCCGCGTTATCGACGGGCTTCTCCCCTGCGGTAAGGGGCAGCGCGTCGGCATCTTCGGCGGCAGCGGCGTGGGCAAGAGTACCTTGCTCGGCTCGATGTCGCGATCCAGTTCGGCCGGCGTCAACGTCATCGCTCTGATCGGAGAACGCAATCGCGAGGTGCGCGCCTTTCTCGAACACGATCTTGGCCCGGAAGGCATGAAGCGTTCGGTGGTGGTGGTGGCGACATCCGACCGTCCGGCGCCGCTCCGGGTGCGCGCCTGTTTTGTGGCGCTCGCCATCGCGGAATACTTTCGCGATCAGGGCGAGGATGTACTTCTGGTGATGGACTCGATCACGCGGCTGGCGATGGCACAGCGCGAAATCGGTCTGGCAGCCGGCGAGCCACCGAGCCAGAAGGGCTATACGCCTTCGGTTTTCAGCCTGCTGCCAAAGGTCTGCGAACGCGCCGGCAATTTCGATAAGGGTTCCATCACGGCGTTCTTTACGGTGCTGGTGGAGGGCGATGACTTCAACGAACCCATCTGCGACGCGGTGCGGGCCATACTCGACGGCCATATCACGCTGGCGCGCGATCTGGGTGCCGCGGGCCATTATCCGGCAATTCAGGTGCTCGACTCGGTAAGCCGTCTGCATTCGAAGCTGGCGTCGGCGGAAGAGTCTGCGAACGCGCGCAAGATTCGCGAGGCTCTGGCGATTTACAGACAGTCGGAGGACCTCATTAACCTCGGAGCGTACGTTTCCGGATCGAATGTGAAGCTGGATGCCGTGATTCGCTCGCGAAGTGACATTATGAAGTTTCTTCGGCAGGGTCCGACTGACACATCCGCGCTGGAAGATACTATGCGGCAGATGGGCACGCTGGCCCAGTCGCTGCCGTAAGACGCGGAAAGCCTGCCCCACGAAAGAAAAATGAAGACGTTTTCGTTTCGCCTGGAACAGGTAAGGCGCTGGAGAGAGACGGAGGTCAGTCTGCAGGAGTCGCGCGTGGCGGCGGCTTCGGCCAGGGTGGCGGAGATTCGGGCAGGGATCGAGGCGCGGCGCGGCGATCTGGCTGGTGCGCGCGTCGACGGCAGCTCCGACGGGTCCGCTCTGCACGCGTATGCGGCGTTCCGGAAGCGGACGGAGGCGCGCATCCGGGAACTGGAGGGGCAGATGATCACCGCACAGCGGGCCTTGGCGGTCGAAATGAATCGCTTCATCGAAGCCAATCGGAAGATGAAGCTGATCGATAACCTGAAGCAGCGCGCCAGGACTGCCTGGACGCGGGAATTCGAACGGGAACTCGCCAACTTCGCCGATGAGGCGTTTTTGAGTCGCTACAATCAGTAGAGCAGAATCATGGAGAACCCGGGCGCGTAGCTCAGGTGGATAGAGCATTAGCCTTCTAAGCTAAGGGTCGCTGGTTCGAGTCCAGCCGCGCCTACCAATTTGCCGCAAGGAACGTCACAACAACAATGAGATACATCGATCGCCTGCTCCTGTTTTCCGTGGTGGCCGCCAGCGCGTGGGGACAGCAGCAATCGCCCGAGGCGGCGGCTGCGGAAGCCGCAGTGCGCGCTCGGGCACAGGCGTTCTTCGATCTCCAGGTAGCGAAGAAGTACCGGCAGGGGGAAGCGATGGTGGCGGACGAGAGTAAGGACGCCTATTACGACGGCCGTAAGTTCAACATCGACAACTATACGATCACGAAGGTTCAAGTGGCCGAGGGAAATACCGCGGCGGATGTGACGATCAAGGCGAAGGTCACCTTAATGGTGCCTGCTATCGGCCAGACGGTTCACACGGAAGCGGCTGAGACGACCCACTGGAAGCTCGAGAAGGGCGAGTGGGTCTACTTTATCGACACGGATAAGGCGCTCGTTACGCCTTTCGGCAAACTTAACCCGCAGGCTGCCGCCGACAAGCCGCCCGTACCCGGCGGATTGAACGGCAGACCGGATCTGGCATCTATGATGCACGCCGTGCAGATTGAAAAGGATTCGGTTGAACTGAAGCCTGGAGAGACGCAGACCCTGAAGGTTTCGAACGCGCTGCCGGGACCCGTCGATTTAACAATGGAGAACTTTTCGCTGGCCGGCGTCAGCGCAAAGCTTGACAAGCGCCATCTGGAGCAGGGAGGGACTGCATCGTTAACTATTGTTGCTTCCGATTCCGCAGCGGGGGCGGTAACCATCTTCCTCGATGTCGCTCCGCTGGGAACCCATGTTTCTGTCAAGGTCGTTGTAAGGTAGCGAAAGAGAGAAGGATTGGCAGCGCGAATCTGGAGTGCGGTGAGTCCGCCAGCCGCACCCCGCTGACGCAATTCGGCGAATCGTACCCGGCGCTTCGGCACCTCTACACGACAGGCGTTGGATCGTGCCGTCGGCTCTTCGCGGGCTGCTGCCCGGTTGCGAAAGTTCTCGCGCCGCTCCCTCACGGTCACGGTTCGGACAGCGATTTCGGCGACCTGGCTATAGTCAGCCCCGCGCCGTTCCGGGAATGTAGCTGCGCGCGCCGCTTTGCACAGTCACCCGTATCCCCTGCGCGAGACAATCCGGTGTCAAGCCGTTGATTTCCACGCCGAGTTCGGTCTCCGCCGTTCTGACCCAGCGTATCGACCCGTGCCCTGACATGCGGAGCGGCTCTCGCCTGAAATTCAGATCGAATCGCACCGGGCCTTCTGCCCGCGCAGCCGTACTCTGCAAACAGAATCCGCCGCGCCCGAACGCCAGTTGTCCGGCTTCGCGCGCCGAGGCGATGCTGTTGAAATCGCTATGCAGCATCGGGCTGTTCGTCTGCGGCGCGGCCGCCCGCCAGAGTTCTTCGCGCGGCGTCAGTATGCGTTTCACGGCGGACACCAGATCCTCGTCTGTAAAGGGTTTCGCGATCAGTGCCCCCGCGCCCAGATCGTAAGCCTCCCGGCGCCCCAGATCGGCGAACCCGGTAACCACGATGGCCGGAATGAACTCCGCCGCCGCTTCCTTCAGCTTCTTGAGCAGGGCCACACCGTCCATGCGCGGCATGCGGATGTCGGTGACGATCAGGTCCACCCGGTTCTGTTCCAGAATCTGCAGCGCCTCGATTCCATCCTGCGCGGTTCGTACCTGGTAACCTTCGGATCCCAGCCACTCGGCCATGATCTCCCGCAGCAAAGGCTCGTCGTCAACCACCAGAATGTCTGCTTTGGATTCCATTGGATTCTGCAACTCCCCCCAGCGGTAAGGTCAGCACGAACTTTGTATGGCCGGGAGCGGCGCACAGTTCAAGGCTGCCGGAATGTGCTTCAGCAATGCTTCTCGAAATGCTCAGCCCCAGTCCCGTACCCTTGCCCACTGGCTTGGTAGTGAAGAACGGCTCCATGATTCTCGGTCTCAAATCCGGCGGAATCCCGGGGCCGCTGTCCGTGACTGAAAGAAGAAGAAAGCTATCCCGGATGGTAACATCCAGGCGCACCCATTTCTCCCCCGCGCTTTCCCCTGCGGCGTCAAAAGCGTTCTGCAGGAGATTCAGCAGGATCTGGGCGATCTGTGCTTCGCGCGAAAGAACAGTCAGCGCGGGGTCTATTTCGGGGCAGATCAGATCGATTGAATGCAGACGGAATTTTTCCCGGCACAGATCAAGGCATTCCGCCACGACATGGCACACCGGAACGATACTGAAATCCTCGCGGGAATCGTCTCTGGCGATGTGGCGCAGGCTCTTCACAATTTTGGCGATGCGTTCAGCGGTTTCGGTGATCTGGGCGGCGTGCCAGCGGACGTCGGCCTCGCGGAGCGTTCCCCTGTCTGCCAGCCGCACCAGATTGCGCGCCATACCGCTGATGATGGCAAGCGGATTGTTCACCTCATGCGCGATGCCTGCCGACAGCTGGCCCAGGGCTGACAGGCGCGCCGTTTCAATCGCCAGCGCGCGGCTTGTTTTCAGTTCGTGCTCCATGCGCTTCCGCTCCGTGACGTCGCGGCCTTCGGGGATCAGCATGGTGATATGGCCGTCTTCATCGCGCAGCGGCTTCAGTGAGAAGTCCACGTCGTGGAGGACACCCACCGCGTCGTAATGCGTCACCTCAAGGCGCACTGTTTCGCCTGCCGCTGCGGATCTGGTGGCTTGCTGAATCACCGCGGCGAGTTCGGCCGAGTGCGAAAACCACGGCGTCTCCCAGAAGGGCTTGCCCACCACATCTTCCTGGCGGACGCCTGCAAACTCGAGCGAGGTGCGGTTCGCGCGAACCAGAACACCGTCCGTCTTCATCAGACCGATGAACTGAAAGGTCTGGTCGAAAGCCGCCAGAAACCGCTCCTGGCTTGCACGATATTCGGCCTCCATTTTTCTGCGCTCGGTAACGTCGCGGACCGAACTCACGATCCACAGCCCATCATTCACGCGAAGCGGACTGAGCGCGACTTCAACCGGAAATTCCGAGCCGTCTTTGCGCAGCCCGAAGAGCTCCCGGCTCGCGCCCATCGGCCGCGTATTCGGCGCGGCACAATACACGCCGCGGTGCCGCAAATGCAGTTCACGAAAAGACTCGGGCAGCAGCATTTCGACCTGTTGCCCCAGCAGCTCAGCCCGCGGATAGCCGAAAACCTTTTCTGTCTGTGAATTGACAAGCAGGATGCGTCCGCTCTGGTCGACGATCACTGCCGCGTCAGGCGCCGACTCCAGCAGATCGCGGAAGCGGATTTCACTTTCCCGGCGCGCCCGTTCAGCCATTTCCCCCGCCGTCATATCGACCATGTGGGCGACAAAGCCGCCCGGCTCCCCTGACTCTTCTCCGCCGATGGCGGAAACCGTTACCAGCGCATACACGATCTGACCGTCTTTGCGGATGTAGCGCTTACGCTGCAGGCACGAGTGGAACTGGCCCGCCACCAGGCCCTTCACCAGCCGGTTTGTTTCCTCTATATCGTCGGGATGCGAGACGCGGTAATTCAGCGCCAGAAGCTCCTGTTCGTCGTAGCCTGTCAGCTCGCACAGACTGCGGTTCACGCGCAGCCAGGTCCCGTCCCGGTCGACCAGCGCCATGCCGACAGGGGCCTGCTCAAACGACAGGCGGAACTTTTCTTCCAGGCGGGCCGCGGCGGCGCGCTTTTCACTCTCGTTAAGATCCAGTCGCGCCCGCGCCCTGGCTGCGTCCAGCCGATTGAGCTGGCCGCTGCTGATCCAGATCAGTGCCGCGAAGCAGACGATGTTCGCCGTCGTATACAGGGCCATCCCGAATGCCGTGTCGTAGTAACCGGCCAGTTCCCCTTGCCATCGCAGCCAGCCGAGCACGAGCGGCACGGCAACTGCGAAGGGAAGCAGCGTGCGCGCCATCCGGCTCCCCATCGCGTCGCCGCTGAGGGGCCGCATTATGCCGTTGCCTGCCGTAGCGAACATGTTGCTGACGCTGAGCAGAACGAACGCCAGAGCGGTATGTACGGCAATTCCCGGAAAAAAAGGATTACCCACAAATTTACGGATGCCGTAGGTGTATCCGATCAGGCTGGCCAGCGAGAGCAGGGCTGTCGCGACCGTCAGGCACTGGCTCAGCAGGACCGTGGCGCGCCGCCCGCACAGGAACAAGGCTGTCCCGATGAGGAGGAAGCACGTGGCCGTGACCTCGGAGGGCCGTCCGGGCGGCGCCATGCCGATGCTGGCCGGATCGCGGAACAGCAGTTCATCAATCCCGAAGCTGCGGCCGGTGATGTATTCTCCCAGGGTCAGGGCGCCGATCACAACTACCATCGCGTTCGAGACTGCGATGACGAAGCGCAGGGGCTTCGCGCCCTGTGCGCTCCTGAGCAGAAGACTGGCGGCGGCGCAGATCAGGCCCAGCGCAGTATTCGGCTTCATGGTCGGGGCATTCGGTATCAGGCTCTTCAGGAGGGTGAAGTTCAGTGCCCAGCCTCCCACCAGCACGACGCTGGCGGTCAGGAGAGCCAGGAGGGCCGTGAGGCGGGTGAAGCGAACAAACTCCAACGGCAGGCGGCTTTCGCCGTTCTGATCCAAATTCGTTGTCCAATCCGGCTGCCGCACGGCCAGCCGCAAGGCACGCGCCGGGACCGGTTCTGTCCCGCCCGAAAGCCTTAATATGGATTTTATCGAATGCTTCCGTATTTTTCCTGGTTTTATATTTAATTAGCCACTACCGGTATTCGCGCCATTATGAATTCATCAGGAAGACCAGTGTCGTTAGCCGTCGCGTGGATGGAGTCCTGACTCATGTCTTACATTCCTCCCGACGCCAAATGGTATCTGGCCCACATTGTTGAACAGATCACTGTCGAAACAGATCACGTCGAAGACGACCCGCGCTATGTTGTTCACACCAACAAGGTGCTGGTTCGCGCGGACTCCCCCGACGAAGCGTTCGCGAAGGCCGAAGAACTCGGGAGGGCCGGTGAAATTTCGTACGAAAACCCCGCCGGGAAACGAGTAGTTATCACTTACCGCGGGCTCTGGGACCTGAACGTGATCCATGGCGCTTTGGATCATGGAACAGAACTCGGTTACGCCGAGGATATCGAGACCGATGCAGCCGCCATCGACCGTTACGTCACCCCCAAAAGCGAACTGGGCGTATTTGCGCCGATCGAGCCTCCACACGGGCCGAATTACGTTTCCAAAGACGTTGTTGAAATGCTTCGGGAGCGGTTTCCGGACCTGGATCTTGGCGACCTTGAGCAGTAAGGCCGGACCCTACCGCATTTCGGCCATCAGCCCGTCGAGGCTCATGTTGATATGCAGATCCTCAAACCCGAAATCCTTCCGCAGCACCGCCGCCACATCATCCTTCGACTTCTTCTGCCCGATCATCTGATGCACGCGGCTGTGCAGGGTGGCTGTGGAATCGCGGAACTTAACCATCTCGGCGCGGCTCGCCACCGCCCCGTGCCCCGGCACAACCTGATCGAAGGGCAGGGTCAGCACACCGTCGAGCGTCGTCGTCCACTCCTTCGCGCTGCCGCCGCCTGAGTAATCCACCAGCTCCGCCAGCCCCTTGCCGTTCGTGAAGAGGTCGCCCGCCGCCAGCACGCGCTCGGCCGGGAACAGCACCACGATGTCGCCGTTGGTGTGGCCGCGCCCGAAATAAAACAGTTCTGCTTTCTTCCCGCCCAGAAAAACTTCCGCATGATGATCGAACACCATATTCGGCAGCCCCGGCTGATTGCCCTCCACCATGTTGGCGCGCGCCTTTTCGGACGCCACCACCTGCACGTCCATTTTCTGCATCTTCGCGTTCGAACCGCTGTGGTCCGCGTGATGGTGCGTGTTGATCACGTACTTAACCGGCTTGCTCGTGACCTTTTTCAGCTGCGCCATGATGCCGTCGTAATCGACATCGAACTTATCGTCGACCAGAACCACGCCGTCATTGGTGATCAGCGCGGTGGAATTGCCCGGCACCAGCTCGTTATGGATGACATAGATGTCGTCCCTGACCTTCACCAGATCGAGCCTGGACGGCGTCGGCGGACCCAGCTGCGTGTGTGCCACCCACATCCCGCCGACAAGCAGCACCGCCGCCGCAAAACGTATTATCGAGCTCATTCGCATGCGCGGCAGTATATCAACAACAGGATCGAGGGAGGGGATGCGGGCGTGGTCCTCTTGGGGTGATTGGGCCCTTGGACACGGGAAATTCTTATCGAATATAGGAATTTTACTGAGTTTCACGATTCACAACTTTTGCAGAATTATTTCCTGCTGCTAACTTCCTGAATCCGCTTGTGCAGCCCCTCCGGCGCACCAGTTTTTCGTCGCGCTCTCTGCGCGGCCCGATGGCACTATCAAGCCGGAGCAAATTGCCTCTTGTCCGAACGCATTTTCAAACTTCAACCCGATCGCACGGTTTACCTGCGGGGTTTCAATACTTTCGCCGCTGCCGCGACGATTCACAACGCCTCGCCGAGCGGCTTCGAGGTCAGCGGAACGTTTCGCGATGCCGGCGATTTTGCGGTCGCGGTTCTGTACGACGCGGACAACGCGTTCGAGCACCCGTCGATCCGATACCTGCCCGATTTCAATTTCGACGGGCTGACATTGAACTTCAGCCTGGAGTATTCGGACGGTATCCAGCCGATTGACTCGCCAAAATTCAACTGGATCGACTGGGCGACGCTCGACGTGGTGTGCGCGGACGGGACGACGGCGAACATCCCGATCTGGGAGAACGCCACGCTGGCAGGCGGGGTATTTCCGGCGGCGTCCGCGACGATCAATATCGAGGCGGCAAACCTGCAGGCCTTTGACCGGATCACGCTCTGGTATGAGAATCTGGCCTTCGACTACACCGCTCCTGGTGGCGTGAGGGGGACGGCAACCTACTACTTCCAGGATGCGGGTACCACGGCCTCGATCTCGGTGGGGACGAACACGTACACCTATCATGTCGCGACGTCGGGAGGGGAAAGCGCGGCGGTCGTCGCGGCTGGAGTGGCGGCGGCTGCCGCGGGGGATCCGCAGGTGGCATTCAGTACGTCCGGCACACCGGCCGGCGTGGTGGCTTTCACGTCCAAGGTCAACACTGGCGCGATGGTGGACGTCAGCGGCTATCTTCTGTGGCTGATTACCGATCCACCGGCCGCCTACCTGGCGACCCTCTTTGTGAATCAGATCAACGCCGCAAACTGGACGCTTGCGAACACCACGCACGGGCTGGTCGCCAACCTGGTAGGCACGCCGCACGTGAGCACGACATTCACGGTAACGGCGGCGCGATACGGAACGGTGAGCGCCAGCGGAAACACCGTCGACTGGGTTTCAGGAACACAGTTCATCGGGCTCACGGCGGGATTGCCCTTCGTGATCGGCAGTACCGCTTACACGATCGCGAGTGTCGAGAGCGCAACGCGGCTGACGCTGACGGCGACGGCGGCGTCAGGCTCGTATCTGGCGCCCCGCGGCGGGCGGGACGGCAACATGATCCAGCTGTATACGCTGGCGACGTCCCCGGCGACGACATCCTTTGACCAGGCCCAGTACCAGCTGAGCGGCGGGAGCTCGGCGGTAACCTGGAACGTCTCGCTCGACTTCACGGCCCTCGGAATCGACAACCTGCGGCAGTGCTGGCTGACCTTCGCGCCGTCACTGACTGATGCGGCGGCGTATTCCGCAACGGAATGGGTGGCGGCATTTTCGAACTGGCAGCTGGTTGAATCCGCCGGTGGGACGTCGGTGAGCGCGCTGCAGGTGGCGGGACCGGGCAGTGTGCGCATCGAGGAGGATGACCCCACGTGCGTATACAGCGGGGCATGGGTACAACAGGCGGGGTTCTACTCGAAGTACTTCGCCAACGCCGCGAAGGACCTGAACGACTCGGTGACCCTCATTTATTCCTGTCAGTTCGCGCACAACCTCTATATGGGAACGTCGCTTTATGGCACCACCGCGTCGGCAGCAACGGTGTCTATTGTCGAGAACACGCACTACAACGCCGCCATTAACGGCACGTTCTACAGCGATCGCGGCGTGGCGGGGATTCGGGTTGACGGCGATGCGGAAACATGGCTCGACTGCCGGGTGAATACGGGGTCTGAGCTGGTCGCCCGACGCCTGCTGCGCAGCGGCGTGGCGGCGGGAACGCACACCGTTGTCATTCGCGTGGCGCAGACCGGCGCGGTTTATTTCGATTTTCTCGAAGCAGCCGTGCTTTCCGATGCCCCGGATGCACTGGCAGCGCGCCCGAACGTTTCCGGCGCTCTCGACTTCGATACAAACCAGACGTACATGCTCACGCCGTCGCGCTTGCTGTGGACGCTGACGAAGCTCGGGTATGCGGCGCCGCTCAACGAGTATCTGGGGGTGTTCTGGTGGAATCAGCGGGTGGCGTCGGGTGCGACGTTCTCCATCGCCCAGGTGATCTTTGGCGGAACGTTCGCGGCGGGTGACACGATCTTCCTGACGTTCGATCCGCCATCGGGCGCGGTGCTGGGGAAATCAGTGTTTTCCGCGGACACGCCCTCGACCATCGCGACACACTTCGCGGCTTTCATCAACAGCTCGCTGGTGGGAGCGTGGGCGTCGGCGTCGGGAGGGGTGCTCACGCTCACGTCGCGATCGCAGGGGGCGGCCTGGGATCTGTCGCTCGCAGTCAGCGTGACATCGAAAGGCGGCAGTGCGACGATCAATCCCGCGCTGCCCGCGCCGGGCGTGGCCGCGCAGTGGGTGATTGACGACACGCAGGCGTCGCCGATCAACCGCGCGGTCTCCGACTGGCACACCGATTTCTATGCACAGTGTGCGGCATCCGGCCTGACGGTAGTCACATCATGTTCGATGGAGCTGGTAAACCCTCCGGCGGGTTACGGCGCGCAGTTCCCCAATGGCGATGCAGTGACGACGGCCACGGGGTTCGCGAGTCTGAACTCGATGCAATGTGCGGTGGGCGCTTCTAAGCTGCTGGCATTTCAGAAGGCCGTATACCGGCAGATCGCCCGGCTGCAGTCGGCGGCGGGACTCACGCCATACGTGCAGTACGGCGAATTTCTCTGGTGGTATTTCGCCGCTCCGGCGGGCAGCGGCATGGCCTACTACGATGCGGAAACAGTGGCCGCGGCGCAGACTGTGCTGGGGCGGGCGCTCTACACCTTCATGACGCCCACTGACAACCCGGCGGTGAACGGTTCGGCCGATGCGCTTTTCCTGCGCAATCGTCTGCGCGATTACGTCGCCGCCCTGGTGGCGGACATTCGCGAGGCGTATCCGGCGGTGCGCTGCGAAGTGCTTTTCCCGTACGACGTCAACTACCCCATCCCGGAAGGCGGGCTGGGCGGACAGCTGAATCGCTATGTCAACCTGCCGGTGGAATGGCAGCTGCAGCCATCGAGCGGACTCGATTCGATGAAGGTGGAAGCGCTGGCGTTCGGAGCCAGTCAGCGCAATCTCGATCTGGCAAATCAGGCGATACAGTTGTTCCCCGAATTCGGCTGGCCGCTCGGGGCGCTCCGATACCTGGTGCCGGTCTTCGGGTCGGCGATCCCGTGGGAGAGGGAACTGGCACTGGTGTGGGGCGCGGGACTGCCATTCGCCAATCTGTGGGCGCTCGACCATGTGTGCCTGTTCAATCTGCATGTGCCGGAGCGGCAGCTGGAGCGGCGCTCGATGGTGAAGAGCGTATGACCTATGCTGGATGGAGATGTCTCCGCAGGAACAACCGACATCTCCCCTGGGAAAACCCGCCGCGGCGCTGCCGTTGGGGGAGAAGACGCCGTGGCAGCGGGTGCTGAACGCCCGGCATCCGAAGCGGCCGCACACACTCGACTATGTGCAGCGGATTCTGACCGACTTCCAGGAGATCCATGGCGACCGGCTGTTCGGCGACGATCCGGCCATTGTGTGCGGCATGGGGCGGCTGGACGGAAAGCCGGTGCTGGTGGCCGGCGAGCAGAAAGGGCGCGACACCAAACAAAAGCTGCTGCGGAACTTCGGGATGCCGAAGCCGGAAGGGTATCGAAAAGCCCTGCGCGCCATGAAACTGGCGGAGAAATTCAACCGGCCGATTATCACGTTCCTTGATACGCCCGGCGCGTTTCCGGGGATCGACGCCGAAGAGCGCGGCCAGGCTGAAGCGATCGCGCGCAATCTTCGTGAGATGGCCCGGCTGAGCGTGCCCCTGATTGCGGTGTGCATCGGGGAAGGCGGCAGCGGCGGCGCGCTGGCGCTCGGTGTGGGCAATCGGGTTTTCATGCTCGAGAACGCGGTTTACAGCGTGATCACGCCGGAGAGCTGCGCATCGATCATTTATCGCGATGCGGGCAAAGCGGAGCAGGCGGCCGCCGCATTGAAGCTGGCTGCGCCGGACATGCTGCACCTCGGGCTGATCGACGGCATCGTGCCGGAACCGCCGGGGGGCGCCCACGAAGATCACAATGAGGCGGCCCGGTTGCTGAAAGAACAGCTGGTGCGTTCGGTTCGGGAACTCTCCGCGCTTACGCCCGACGAGGCGGTGCAGACACGCTACGACAAATTCCGTAAGATGGGGAATTTCTTCGCCGGGGGATGAGCACCAGGGCAGCGCACAGGGCGACGGCGCCGTTGTGCGCGTTTACAGGTTGATAACACCATGCCGAAATCGAAAACCAAATGGCCGGTGATCGCGGCGGTCGCTTTTGTGGCCGCAGTGCTGGCAGCGGTCATGTATTCGACGATGGGGAACGCGCAGGTGCACTGCGAGGTCTGCGTGACGTTCAACGGCCGGACGCAGTGCGGCAACAGCGCCTCGACCAGCCGCGAACAGGCGGAACGCGCCGCAACGGACCTTGCGTGCAACGGGCTGACCGCCGGGATGACGGAGCTGATGCAGTGCCAGTCGAGCCCCACCAAAAAAGTCACGTTCCGCTAGGAATACGCCTGTTTTCAGGGTTTTACAAACCCTTACCGACTTGGCGTGGTAAAATGGACTTTCCCGGTGAACAAACCCGCGGAAACTTGCGTCTAAACGATTTGCACCTATTCACAACCGGAGCACCCCAGCCTTGAAAACCAAATGGAAAATCCTGATCGGCGTCCTGGTTCTGCTCTTTATTGCCGCAGGAGTGGTGGCCAGCGTCACTTACAGCCGCCGCGGCGTGGTCACCGTACAGACCGGCAAGGTGATGCGCGAAGATCTGACGGCGGTGGTGACGGCGTCGGGCGAAATCAAGCCGCGCAATTACATCAACCTCGGGGCCGAATTCGCCGGTCAGCTGACGAAGATACTGGTGAAGGAAGGGGACATCGTCCGCAAAGGCACGCTCGTCGCCCAGATCGACGAAACGCAGTCGGTCGCCGACGTGGAAGCGCAGCGCGCGGCGCTGAATTCCGCCGAAGCGGATGCCTCAGCCAGCGAAGCCGGGTACAAGGCGGGAGATGACAACATCGCGGTACTGCAGGCGACACTGAATCGCACCAAGGCCGACACCGAGCGCTACCAGGAAGACTTCAAGCGCGGCCAGGAGCTCTACAAACAGGGCCTGATCGCCAAGCAGGATTTCGAACAGCGCAAAGCCGCTTACGAGGGCCAGATAGCGGCGGTGGCCGAAGCCGAGTCGCGCATCGTGCAGGCAAAGGCACAGCTGGCGCAGCTGAAAGCGCAGATGGCCGGTGCCCAAAAGAAGATTGCGCAGAATCAGGCTAACCTCAACCGCTATGACGACATTCTGAAAAAGCACAACGTGGTCGCGCCGCTGGACGGGCTGGTCACCAATCTGCCGGTGCGGCAGGGCGAGACCGTGGTGCCGGGCGTGCAGAGTTCCGCCGGAAGCACGATCATGACAATCGCCGACATGTCGATCGTAACTGCCGAGGTGAGCGTGGATGAGAGCGACATCGTCAACATTAAGCTGGATCAGCGCGCCGAGATTTCGGTGGACGCGATTCCAAATAAGACGTTCACCGGGCGGGTGATCGAGATCGGCCATACGGCGATCCTGCGGTCGACCGGGCTTGCCGCGTCGGAGAGCAACACGTCAAGCCAGGAAGCGAAGGACTTCAAGGTGGTGATTGCGATGGATAATCCCCCGGATGAGATTCGTCCCGGCCTGTCGTGCTCGGCGAAGATCACTACGGCGACGCGGAAGAACGTCCTGTCGATTCCGATGCAGTCGCTGACGGTGCGGACGAAGGGCGATCTCGATACGCGGCCGAATAAACCGCTGAATCCCGATCCGGCGACCGTGAAAGCCAACAAAGAAGAGCTGACAGGTGTTTTCGTGATCGCGGGCAACAAAGCCAGATTCGTCAAAGTGGATCAGGGCATCACGGGTTCGACCGACGTGGAAGTTCTCGACGGCCTGAAGGACGGCGATCAGATCATCACCGGCCCGTATCAGGCAATCCGCACCATCAAACAGGATGCGGTGACCAAGATCGACAACCGGCCGCAGCAGCAGAAACAAAACAACAATTCGAGCAGCAGCAGCAACTAAGGGGAACTCATGGCAGACGTCCTGACCGCACCCGCTGTCGAAAGGGGCGAGCAGCTTAAGCGCGACGGCATCGTCATCCGGACTTATAACCTCTGGAAGACGTACGTGATGGGCGACCAGACCATCAACGCGGTATCGGGCGTGGACATCGAGATCCGGCGCGGCGAGTATGTCGCGATCATGGGTCCGTCCGGCTCCGGGAAGTCGACGCTGATGAATCTGATCGGCTGCCTCGATTCGCCGACACAGGGTGAGTATTACATCAACGGCCGGCTGGTGAGTTCGATGACGGACGATGAGCTGGCGCGCATTCGCAATAAGGAAATTGGCTTCGTTTTTCAGACTTTCAATCTGCTGCCGCGCGCGACGTCGCTGCATAACGTGGAACTGCCGCTGATCTACAACGGCACGGCGCCCGGACTGCGCATCGAAAAGGCGAAGCAGGCGCTGGCCCAGGTCGACCTGAAAGACCGCATGGGCCACAAACCGAACGAGTTGTCGGGCGGCCAGCGGCAGCGCGTGGCGATTGCGCGGGCGCTGGTGAACAGCCCGTCGATCATTCTGGCGGACGAGCCGACTGGCAACCTCGATACGGCGACCGGCAACGAAATCATGGCCCTCTTCCAGCGGCTCCACGACGAGGGCAATACGATCATTCTGGTGACGCACGAACACGACATTGCGCTGCACGCTCATCGCGTGATTCACATCCGCGACGGTAAGATTGAGCGTGACGAAGTCGTCCCTCACTAACGCGGGCCGCACGAAAAAACACAACGCGGTCTGGCGCTTCTTCGGCAAACTCGGCCCGGGTCTGATCACAGGCGCTGCGGACGACGATCCTTCGGGCATTTCTACTTATTCGGTGGCCGGCGCTTCGCTTGGCTATCCGATTCTGTGGACCGCGCTCTTCACGTTCCCGCTGATGGCTGCGGTACAGCTGATGTGCGGACGCCTCGGCCTGGTCACCGGCCGCGGACTGGCAGGCGTGATCGGCAGGCGCTATCCCGCGTGGATACTCTGGCCGGCGTGCGGGCTGCTGATTGTCGCCAACACGTTCAACATCGGCGCCGATCTCGGCGGGATGGGCGATGTAATGCACATGGTAACCGGCATCCCCTCGTATCTGGGAACGCCCTTTTTCGCCGCGCTGATCGTGGCTCTTCTCTTTTGGGGTTCGTACCGGTGGATCGAGCGGGTATTCAAGTGGCTGACAATGGCGCTGCTGGCGTACATCATCACTGCCTTCCTCGCCAGGCCGGACTGGGGCGCGGTCCTGCGCGCCACTTTCATTCCGCACCTTGAGTGGACGGGCGGATTCATGGCAGTGCTGGTGGGCCTTCTGGGGACGACGATTTCGCCATATCTGTTCTTCTGGGAGGCGTCGCAGGAAGTGGAAGAAGAGCGCGCGATGGGCCGCGTCACGGTGGAGCAACGGGAGGGCGCAAGCGACCCGGAACTGCGCGACGCCACCACCGATTCGAATACCGGAATGTTCTACTCCAACCTGGTGATGTACTTCATCATTCTGACGACGGCGGCAACGCTGCACGCGCACGGCATGCGCGACATCGAGACGGCGCAGCAGGCGGCGAGCGCACTGGGGCCTCTGGCGGGCCGAGGCGCATACTGGCTGTTCACGCTGGCGCTGATCGGGACGGGTATGCTGGCCGTGCCCGTACTGGCCGGTTCGTGCGCGTATGCAATCGCCGAAGCCGCAGGCTGGGAGTCGGCTTCGCTGAACGAACGGCCGAGGCGCGCGGGCCACTTCTATGCGGTGATCGGTCTGGCGATGCTGATCGGTCTCGGGATGAATTACTTCGGGCTCAATGCCGTGAAGATGCTGTTCTGGTCGGCGGTGCTCAACGGTGTGCTGGCGCCCCCGCTGGTTGTGCTGGTGGTGCTGCTGTCGAGCGACCGCACGGTGATGGGAGAGCGGATCAACGCGCCGATCGCGACTGTGCTGGGCTGGATCTGCGCTGCGGTCATGGCCGTCGCCGCGGTCGCCATGTTCGTTACTTAAGCCTTAATGGCACGTCGCAACGTCCTGAAACTGGCCGCTGGCAGTCAGCGCGGCTAAGCCTTGTGCGCAATTCTGAATCTGCCGGTTCAGCGGATCGTTATCCAAAGAGTCGGGAGAAATGTAGCTCAGGCTTTTGCGCGTGGCCACATACTGCGCGCTCAGTTTTTGCGTGTTTTCAAATAGGTTCCTGAGGAACGAGAAGACATTTCGATCCGCGTCTGTGACCACCGTAGTGGACGCCACCGCCAGTTTGGTGTCGGCGTTCCTTCGGTAACCCTGCAACCGATCCTCCGTAACGGGGTTGTTGTTGTGGACCGCATCGACGACCGCAGTCCGCCATTCTTCGATCACGCTCATCTCTTCGATCCCCGCCTGCAGAAGACCTTTCGACAATCTGGCCGGCGGGTCTGCCGGGGCCGCTGCCGGAGTTGCGACCGAGGCGGCTATGGTCAGCGTGATTTGATCACCCTGAAAGCTGACGGAACCATTTGTTAGGCGCGCCAGGGATTCTATCTCCACGTAAGATTTGCCCCCTACTTTAATCACCGGCGCGCGTCCGGGATAGCCCTTCACGCTCAACGTCGTCTTCTGCGGGGATACCTGCGAAAGACCGAGTTCAGACAAAAGCAGGAGCAAAGGCAGTATTTTGTTACGCAATGATATTGCTCGCATAAATTGGCTCGGTAATACACGGTCCGCTGCAACTCGAATGCCGTTGGAGAATTGAGATGAAATTCCGCTCGGTCCCCGAAGGCGTCGCCGGGACAAGTACTATAAAGAACATCGATTGCCGCCGATGAGTCTAATGTGCCCGGATTGACAGGTCTGAGCTTCCTTTTTCTGACGGCGAGTTTTTGCTTCGCCGGGGCGTCCCCGCCAAACTGGACGGGTGAATACCCTCCCTGCGATCGGCATGCCGATTTGCTGAACCCGGAACACGTGGATCTGGCTGTGAGGATTTCCACGGCCAACCCGGTTCTGGCGCGACAATTCCTGCGAGCCATGGATTTCTGGGCCGGCGTCCTTGACGTGGAATGGCATCGGGTGGACTCCGGAAATTGCTCGATTCAATTGATTGACGGCCCCCCCGAACTGTTTGATGCCGCCGGCGGGCGCTCCGTCGTAGCCGCGCGGTCCCAGTTCCCGGACCGGCCCTCGTTCCAGGGTTCGATCGCGTTCAATCCCTGTTTGAATCCAACCGAGCGCGAGATGTTCGTCGTTTCAGTTCATGAGATCGGCCATCTTTTGGGATTACCTCACAACCCGAGCGGATCGTCCGTGATGTTCTTCCTCGAACTCGACGATCCGGTGTTCCTCGACGTAGCCGACCTGAATGCACTCGCCGGTCGGCACAAGCTGCGCGCAGGCATTTTCGGGAACGGCGGATTGGCAGCCATCCCGGTATCCGCACATTAATCCCGACTGCCGCGGCGGCCTGCAGCCAGGCTGGATGATGAGGCTACGATGAAGCGTGGCCCCCGACGTCCTGTCTGTTTCCGGTCTCCGCAAGCAATACGGAAGCACCCTGGCGGTGGACGGAATTTCATTTCGCGTGGCGCCGAACGAAATTGTGGGACTGTTGGGGCCGAACGGCGCCGGGAAGACAACGACAATAAATATGATTCTCGGCGTGCTGGAGCCGGACACGGGATGGGTGCGCATCGAAGATATCGATCTGGCGAAACATCGCTCGGAGGCGCTCGGGCGAACCAATTTTGTGGCGGTGTATTCGCCGCTGCCGGGGAATCTCACGGTAGTCGAGAATCTGCGGTTCTTCGGGATGATTTACGGAGTGGCGAATCTCACGCGGCGTATTGAAGAGGTTCTGGAGCAATTCGATCTCAGACGGTTTCGGGGTACGCGATGCGGCGTGCTGTCGTCCGGCGAGCAGACGCGGGCAAGCCTCGCGAAGGCGATGCTGAATCGTCCGCGGCTGCTGCTGCTGGATGAACCGACGGCCTCGCTCGATCCCTCAGTGGCGCAGGATGTACGCGGGATGATCCGCGATGCCACGCGCGAGGGTGCAAGCGGCGTGCTGTGGACTTCGCACAATATGTCGGAAGTGGAGCAGGTGTGCGACCGCGTGCTGTTTCTGTCGCGCGGCCGGATTCTGCTGGAGGGTGACCCGCGGAGGCTGCCGGCGGAACACGAGAAGGAGTCGCTCGACGAGCTGTTTATAGCGGTGGCGCGGGAACCGCTGACATTAGGAAAGGCATGAGCGGTAAGCGCGCGGCGGCGATCGTCCTGCGGCAGTTTTATCTGTATCGCGGGAGTCCGGCGCGCATTCTGCCGCTGTTCGGATGGGTCGCGATCGACGTGCTGCTGTGGGGATTCTTCAGCCGGTACATGAACGGCCTCGCGTCCTCACGGCTGAATTTTGTGCCCGCTTTTCTGGGGTGCGTGATGATGTGGGATTTTCTGATCCGCGTGATGCAGGGCGTGACGACGACGTTTTTCGAGGATGTCTGGTCGCGGAATTTTCTGAACGTGTTCGCCAGTCCGCTGTCGATCAGTGAGTACGTCGGCGGCCTCGTGGTGTCCAGCATTGCCAACAGCACGGTGGGTCTGCTGACGATGCTGGTGATCGCGTCGGTGGTATTCGGGCTGTCGTTTTTCATATACGGGCTGCCGATTATTCCGCTGGTCCTGGTGCTGTTTGTGTTCGGGGTGACGCTGGGGATTTTGAGCTGCGCCATCGTGCTGCGGCTGGGACCGGCGGCCGAGTGGCTGATCTGGCCGCTGCCGGCACTGCTGTCGCCGCTGGCGTGCGTGTTCTATCCGTTGTCGGCGCTGCCCGGATGGCTGCAGGTTTTCGCGCGGCTGGTTCCGCCGTCGTATGTTTTTGAATCGATGCGCGGGATTGTGGCGGGACGCGGCGTCGCTTTCGGGACATTCGCGGCAGCCGGGGGTATGGCGATCGCGTATCTGGCGCTGGCGGGGTGGTTCTTCACGTACATTTACGGGTATGCC
Source organism: Terriglobia bacterium (assembly GCA_963709215.1). Classification (GTDB taxonomy): domain Bacteria; phylum Acidobacteriota; class Terriglobia; order Bryobacterales; family Bryobacteraceae; genus BOG-234. The sequence continues at coordinate 1,504,309 of CAVPVO010000003.1, forward strand.
GTGCGGACCGGGCTGATCGCACGGTACAGCGCGGAGAGCGTGAACTGAAAGTAAAAGCACCGGCGGCCGAGACCGCCGGCGTTACAGCTTCTTCAGCTTGGTTCGAAGGCGGGCGGCGGCGGTTTTGTCCGGTGCGATGGAGAGAGCTTTCTGCCAGTCGGCAAGGGCTTCGGTCTTCAGGCCAAGGCGGCTATCGAGATCGCCGCGCAGTTCGAGTAAGAAGGGGTTCGACGGCGTGCGGCTCAGCTGCGCGTTCACTTCAGTCAGGCCCGCCGGATTGTCACCCGAGGCCAGATACAGGCGCGCCAGAGCTTCGTGCGCGCCGGAATAGTCCGGCTTCAGGTCGAGAATGGCGCGGTACTGACGGATCGCATCGGCAGTGTTGCCGCGGCGCGTCAGGGACTCGGCAAGGGCGACGCGGGCAGCGACGTAATCGGGCGCATCGCGTATGAGATCGAGCCAGAGGCGGTCGGCCTGCGCGTAGTCGCGGGAGGCGTCCGCAAGCACCGCGAGATTCTGTCGCGCGCTGACGTTCGCGGGGTCGTCGGCCAGCGACTGTTCGAAGAATTTACGGGCGCCGGCGGGATCGTGGCGTTCCAGTGCGACCGTTCCCAGCGCGTTGAAGGTCTGCGCGCGTTCGGTCCAGCGACCGTTCTGGCGGCGGGGATAGGAAACGGCAACTTTTTCAGCCGTTTCAAACCAGCCTTTCGCTTCATCCAGATCGCCGAGGCGCGTGTAGAGCAGCCCGAGATTGTACGGAAGATAGGAATACTGCGGCGCTATCTCCATGGCGGCGCGGTAGGTGCGGATGGCGCCATCGAAATCGCCCCGTTCGGAAAGGGTCAGCGCGAGATTGTGCATGGGATACGCCCAGTAGGGCGCATAACGCGTGGCGGCACGAAAATCCGCGGCGGCTTCGTTGAACAGAGCGGTGGCGGCCGGCGCTGTGAGCGCGCTGTTAATTTGTTCGAGGCGCGAAATGCCCAGCGCGTTCCATGCATAGCCGTGCTTCGGATCGAGCTGAATCGACTGGCGGAGGAATTGTTCGGCGACCGCATAGCGGCGGTCGAAGATCAGCGCGCGTCCGCGGCAGAAGACTTCCCTGCTCTGATCGAAAGGGATGCCGGGCTGGATACGCGCTGCTTCTTCAAAGAGCCGCGCGCAGCGGGCGAAATCGGCGCGCGTCTGCGGAATCTGATCGCCTTCGAGATAGTGCGAAATGATCTGCTGGCCCTGGTCTTCGAGGGCCACGCGCAGGCGGCGCTCGCCATCGGTCCGCTGCGGCGAACCGGCGGGAAGCTGCGCCACGAGGGCTGACGCGGTCGACGTATCCTCCGGAAGAACGGCGCCGCGCGCAATGGCAGCGGAGATTGCATCCGGTCCTGAGGGCGCCAGAACGGGAGGCGCGCCGACCACCGGAGGCACAAAACCCTGCCGGTCTCTGGCTTCGCGATCCTGTCCTTTCGTAAGCGGCTGCGCCGGCGGCAACTCGATGCCAGGGCGGCGGCGGTCTTCGATCACCACCAGGTCGTCGCGCGACGTCACATCGCTCGGACTCTGTTTGCGGTTGGTGAAGTTATAGACCTTGTCGATGACGTAATGCGCCAGATCGTTCCATTGCAGGGTGTCTTCATCCGGCACTGCCGAACCGTTCAGGCCGGAAACGAGGAAATAGCTGAAGGCGCCGTGGCCGCCGCCGAACGCCGCGGATTCGAACGCATACTTGTTCTTGTAGCTCGCCAGCAGGACGTTCAGGTCGCCCGCGCGGCCCTCGAACACGCGCTTTACCGCGGGCTCCAGCTTGTCGCCGCCGCCGATCCCGGCGATGTTGCCGGCATGACAGACGTCCGCATACACCAGCACGCGGGCATAGCGCTGGGCCTGCTCGGCGACCATGCGGCGGAATTCGTCCATCGGATAGCCGGTGGTGCCGGCGTCCTGCGGATTGCTGTCCCAGGTGAGGATGTAAGGATCGCTCTCGATGGTGCGCTTGGTATCGGGATCGACTTCGGCCTTCAGGTAGACGCCGTGGCCTGCCACGAAGAAGATGAGTGAGTTCGCCGGGCCGGCGTTGGCTTCGACAAAGTTGCGTACCGCGTCGTCGATACCAGCCCGCGTGGCGCGCTCGTTGGTAAGAAGCAGGATGTTTGCCGGATCGACGCCCCCGAGGGGGCTCTTCAGGAATTGCGCCAGAAGTTCGGCGTCCTTGTCGGCGTATTCGAGAGATTCGACATTCTGATAGTGCGAGATGCCGATGAGAAGCGCGTAGGTCTTGCCCGCAGGCACGGCAGCGGACGGCTGCGGAACGATGCGCACGCCGCGCGCGGCAGGGTTATCCTGCGCGACGGCCATGGCCGACGTGAACAGTATTACAAAGAGGTGAAACAGGGCCGAAAACCGCTTCAGCATCCGATCACCAGCATGGTATCGTAACTAAACTTGAAAGGCGGGGGAACAATGCGTCTCGGGCAGGCGGTCTTTGTCCTCATTGCGGGGGTGACGTGCGCAGGTCTGGCGAGCGGTGCATCGCTCGTTCCCAGCACCAATTTCATAAGTTTCTCCGGCAACGCCGGTCAGTCATGTCCGAGCTGTACCGCGACTGTTACCGTTACCGCCTCTCCCAGTTCCCCGGCGCTGCATTTCAGCGCTGTGGCGAGTCCAAACGGCAGCTGGCTTTCGGTGACACCAAACCAGGCGACCACCACCGCTACGCTGACTGTCAGCGCGAATCTATCCTCGCTGCCGGCCGGGAATTACTCCGGAACGATCACACTCACCTGCGACCAGGGCAGCTCTTGCCCGACCTTTACCATCCAGGTCACCCTGAGCGCGTCAGGCATCGTGCTGACAGCAACACCAGATCCTGTCACGGTTTCAGTGACGGCTGGACAGGCAACCATCGCGAACGTTACGCTCACTGGTGCCGGCGGCGGTACCCAGGTTTTTGCGACGGTCGTGGCCGGCAACAGCTGGCTGCAGGCCTCCGTACCCAACCCCAACACGCTTTCGCTGGTCATCAGCGCGACAAACCTGACGCCGGGAAATCTCTCCGGAGCGGTGCAGCTGCAATGCCAAGGTGGATCGCCTTGTGCCCCGGTAACCGAGTCGGTGAATCTGCTGGTTACCGCTTCGCAGACGCAGAATTCACAGATCATCTCGCACATTGCGGACGGCGGCGGCTGGAGGTCCATTCTGCTTCTGACCAACACCGACAAGGTGGCCGCGCCTTACACGGTAAGCTTCCGGAATGATGCGGGATCGTCGTATCTTCCCTCACTGGCCACCGGCGCTTCGAGCGGAACTATTCCGGTGGGCGGCTCAACAATCGTCGGGACCGGGGACGCGGCATCGACTCTGAGCGAAGGCTGGGCGCAGATCACAAGCAGCCAGTCGATCAACGGTACGGCGATCTTCCGTTACGATCCGTGGAGTCAGGAGGCCGCTGTACCGCTGCTGACGAGCGGCGGCACGAAGCTGGAGATTCCTTACCAGATCGGAAACGGGCTGTCGCTGGGCGTGGCTCTGGCTAACACCAACGCCACCCAAACCGCCAATATCACGGAAGTGATTCGCGATCAAAATGGAAATCAGCTGTCGAGCCGAACCCTGACACCGCTCGGGCCGCTCAATCACACAGCGTTCAATCCGACGTTTCCGGCCGGCGCGACGGTAGGCGGGCTGGTGGAGTACGACTCGAGCGTGAGTATCTACGGGCTGGGTATCCGGTCCTCGCCGGTAGGCACTGGGCTGGCGTTCACGTCGGTCGACGCGGTTGTGGCCCAGCCAGCGTCGACAAAGACGATTTCCCACATCGCCGACGGCGGCGGGTGGCGATCCATCATCGTGCTGGTGAACACCGACACGGTACCGGCGCAGTACACGGTGAACTTCCTGACGGACACAGGTGCGGCTTACGTTCCGGCGCTGACGTCGGGCACCGCGAGCGGGACTATTCCCGTGGGCGGCTCGACGATTATCGAAACTGCGGACGCGGCGTCGGCACTGACTGAAGGCTGGGCGCAGGTGATGAGCAGTCAGGCGATCGGCGGGACGGCGATCTTCCGCTACGATCCATGGAGTCAGGAAGCGGCGGTGCCGCTGTTGACCGGCGGGGGGATGGAACTGGAGATTCCTTATCAGGTGGGAAGCGGACTGGCGCTGGGGGTGGCGCTGGCGAACCCGAGTTCGACGCAAATGGCGGATATTACGGAGGTGATCCGGGACGCGAATGGTAATCAGCTGTCGAGCCGGACCTTGACTTTGGCGCCACTCAGTCACACTGCCTTTAACCCGACATTTCCGAGTAACGCTACGGCAGGCGGCGTTGTGGAGTACGACTCGAACACAGCCCTCTATGCCCTGGGTATCCGCTCGGCGCCCGAAGGCAGTGGCCTGGCGTTTACGTCGGAGCCAGCGGCTTACAAGTAGCCGTTGCTTAGAAGTCGAGGCGCAGGAGAATCTGGACGACGCGCGCGGATTCGTGCAGCGGCTGGATCAGAGGGAATCCGCTGGCGGTTTCGATGCGGCCGCGCTGCGCCAGACCGAAATCGGGCGAGCCGAGCGCCAAGTTCATCGGGCTCGGGTTGTTCAGATTGGCGTGGTTCAGAAAGTTGTAGGCGTCGGCCCGCAGTGTCAGCAGAGCGCTCTCGCGCGGCAACGGGAGGCGAAAAGCACGCGCAAAAGAAACGTCGGAGTTGAACAGCCCCGGTCCGTTGAATTCATTTCGACCGCTGGTGCCGACGGTGCTGGAGGGAAGCGCAAAAGCGGCTGGGTTCAATAAGAATCGCCCGCCCGGACCGGCAGCTGAACTCATCGCCTGAGCGGGATTCAGGAGATCGGCGCGCTCGTTGACGATGTTGTCACCGATGAAGCCAGTGGTCTGGATCGCATAAACCGAGAAGGGCAGGCCGGAGCGCGCGGCGACGAGACCGGAAACGGTCCAGTTGCGGAGCGCACGGAGGAAAGGCGACCAGGTTCCATATGCGACGAAGTTGAGACGCTGATCGAAGTCGGAATCGGCCCAGTCTGCATTGTTGTTGAACTGCTGCGTGAAGGCGGATCTGAAAGGCAGGAGACTCTGCTGCGACTGGAACTGATTCAGATTGAAGAATGCGTTCGCGAGCGGGTCGCTCTGGTTGTCTTCGGCGTGGCTCCAGGTGAATGAGGCCTGCGCGAGGAGATTGCGGCGACTAAACCGCGCGGTGGTGGTAAAGGCGACGTACTGCGAATCGCCCTGATTGGCGCGGTAGTCGAGTTGGCCGAGCGTGGGGTTAATGTATCCGGAGGGCGACGTGGACGGATCGAGCGAGAGCGGGCGGTTGATGATGTCGGTGGTGATCAGACCGCGGCCCCGCGAGAAGCGAGTGTCGGCTTCCAGCGAAAGCGTCGAGCGCAGCGCATGCTGGATGCCGGCAAAAGCGTTCTGAATTCGCGGGGCGCGCAGGCCGGGCTGAAACGCCAGTTGATCGACCTCCTGGGAGGAGGGCTCAAAGGTACCGGCCGCCTCAACGGCGGGCGTCGATGCGCCGGGTGCGAGCGGCGCGGTGAAGTTCTGAAAACCGACCGTCAGATAGCGGTTCTGGATCGTGTTCTCCCAGAGGTTGTCGAAGGGGCGGTCGTAGAACAGACCATACGAAGCGCGCAGTGTGGTGCGGCCGGAGCCAGTAATGTCCCAGGCGATGCCGAAGCGCGGCGCCAGATTGAGGCCCGCCGTGGAGTAGACCGTTTGGTCCGCCCCTGATGCCGGGGTGACGGCTGCGGCGCCCGCCAACGAGGCGATGATGTTCGCGCCGGATCCGAAGTCGATCAGAGTATCCTTGATCGATCCGGTGTTGATGGGGGAGCCGTACCATTCGTAGCGCAGGCCGAAATCGAGCGTGATTCTGTTTGTCAGGCGGAAGCTGTCCTGGGCGAACAGATACGCCTGGCGGTACCGGTAATTCCGGTCGGGCTCGACCGGCGCGTATCCGGCAGCATAGCGGTCTATTTCGACAAGCAGCTGCTGCGGAATTCCAGCTGCCAGTTGGCTGAAGCCGGGAAAGAGCAGCGCGCCGCCTGGGTCGAACGCGAGGTTGAGGGTGATGTTCCGCTGGAAGAATCCGGCGCCCGTTTTCCAGAGATGCCGGCCGGCGATTCCGGTAAGCGTGTCGCCTGCATCATATGAAGTTCCGCGATTGCGGTAATTGTATGGATTCTGCGGGCCGGGGAGAACCACCGGATAGGTCTGCGCGCCGACCGTGATATCGGCGTTCGCAAACAGGCTTAATTCGGGAACGCCGGAGTTGGGCGCGATAAAGCGGACGGCGTCGCCGGAGCGCGCGGCACGGAATTCGTTCTGAAGCCGAGCGCCGATCTGGCGGGTCCAGCTTCCCGCTCCCGAGATGGAGGCCTGGTGAAGAGGCGTGGAGAATCCAGGATAAGGGCTGTAGAGAAACTCCGGCTGATCGATGGTGTCGCGCAGGAACCGGAGCAGTATGCGGTCGGCGGGAGTTGCGAGCCAGTCGAGGCGCGCGTATTCGTCGGCGCGCGAGAAATCAGCTTCGGGGGCTATCTGCACGAGCCCCGCGTTTCCCTGCGACTGTGGCGCGAGAGGTAAAGGAAAGGCGCGGAACAGAGCACCGGCATAGCTGGCGGGACTGACCGACTGAACGAACGATGCGGTCGGCAGTGCAAACGGCTGTGGGTCGGCGAGGGCCTTTGTGCGGAGGACGTCAAGTCCTCCGCTGAGGAAAAGCCTGCGGGGAATAAGCGGACCGCCGCCAACGAATCCGCCCTCCACCTGAGTCATCGGCTGGCGCGCGAGGCCGCCGGCATTCGCCTGGAAGTCGTTGGCGTTGAGCAGTTGGTTCTCAAGATGGAAGAAACCGCCGATGTGCCAGTTGTTCGTGGCGCCGCGCGTGACAGCGTTGGCGACGAAGCCGGACGTGCGGCCGAATTCCGCTGTGTAGTCGCCGGTCGAGACGCGGTACTCCTGAATGAACTCCGGCGGCGGTGCGTTCAGGGGGCCGGTGGCGAGGAGGAAGTTGTTGTCGGCGCCGTCGAGCAGATAGTCGGACGACGACGGGCGTTGTCCGAAGGCCGCGAAGCCGAGGCCGCGCGCTGTTCCCGTATCGGCCGTGACGCCGGGCAGAAGCAGCAGCATGGTGTAGACGTCGCGCCCAGTGAGCGGCAGATCATCTATGGCGACGGGATCGACGACGTATGACAGCGAGGTCTCGAGCGGGGAGGCAGTCGCGGTGTTGGCGGTGAAGACGGCGAGACGGCTGGTGTCGACGTCGGGGCCGTAGAAGCCGAGCGTGCGGGTGGTGCCGGGGATGCGAAAGAGATCGGAACGGCCGGCCTCCCAGAGATCGGAAAGAGGGCGCAGACGGAAGTTCAGTTCGACGCGGCTGGCTACGCGCACTTCGACCGAGCGGGCCTGCTGCGACTGATATTTGTTCTCCGTGATGGTGACGGCGTAGGTGCCGGGCGAAAGAGAGGGCACGGAATACAGCCCAAAGGCGCCCGTGGTGGTGGAGAGCGTCTGCCGGGTTTCGCTGTTGATGCATTCGACGCGCGCGCCCGCGACGCCGAGGCTGGTAGTTGAGTCCGTCACGCGGCCCAGAAGAATGCCCTGGGTCGATTGTGCATGGACAGGCGCAGAGCCCGGCAGAAAAAGGGCCAGCAGAGCGCACACAAAGGGACTCGCCCGCATTCAACATAAGTTACCAGTCCTTCGGGCAGCGTGTGGGGTCGCGTCGGCGATTTCCGGGAATGCGAATTGCCGGAGAATTTTCGCCACCCCGCGGCACAGACTATATCGTGCCGTTATTCAAAACCAGAAGTGCGGCTCTGTGCGGGATCGACGCGCTTCCGGTCGATGTCGAGGTGGATCTGTACCGCAGCGGGATGGCGCGCGACTTCATGCTGGTCGGCATGCCGGATACGGCGGTGCGCGAAAGCCGGGAGCGGATCAAATCGGCGCTGATGAACTCCGGGTTCGGATATCCGAATCAGGCAGTGACGGTGAATCTCGCGCCCGCGCATGTGCGCAAGGAAGGCGCAGGTTTCGACCTTCCCATGGCGCTGGCGATTCTGGGTGCGATGGGCACGTGCAAGGGTCTGGACAAGCATCTGCTGGTGGGGGAACTGTCGCTCGACGGGACGATCCGGCCCGTGCGCGGTGCGCTGTCGATCGCGGTGTGCGCGCGCGAACAGAAGATCGAGAATCTGATTCTGCCGTTTGAGAATGCGGAAGAAGCGTCTGTTGTCGAAGGCGTCAACGTGTTCGGCGTGAAGCATCTCGCCGAGGTGGTGGCTCTGGTCACGAAACCGGAGGGGTTCACGCCGGTGAAACCGGGAGTGCGATCGGTGAATGCCGCGGTCGCCGAGTCCGCGCCGGATTTTCGCGATGTGCGCGGACAGACTACGGCGAAGCGCGCCCTGCAGGTGGCCGCGGCGGGCGGACACAATGTGCTGATGATCGGACCGCCGGGGTCGGGCAAGACGATGCTGGCGAAGCGATTCGCCGGGATTCTGCCGCCATTGAGTTTCGAGGAAGCCATTGAGACCACGAAGATTCACAGCATCGCCGGTGTTCTGCCGGCGGGGAGCGGGTTGCTGTACACGCGGCCGTTTCGCGCGCCGCACCACACAATTTCAGATGCGGGGCTCATCGGAGGCGGCAGCGGAGCGCCGCGCCCGGGCGAAGTGAGCCTGGCGCATAACGGCGTCCTTTTTCTCGATGAATTTCCTGAATTTCCGCGCAACGTTCTGGAGATCCTGCGGCAGCCGCTGGAGGATCTGACCGTCACCATCGCGCGTTCCAACATGACGCTGTGCTTCCCCGCCAGTTTCATGCTGGTGGCGGCGATGAACCCCTGTCCGTGCGGATACTATGGCGACACGACGCGCGAATGCAGATGCACGCCGGCGATCATTCAGCGTTATCTTGGCAAGATCAGCGGCCCGCTGATCGACCGCATCGACATTCAGATTGAAGTACCGGCGGTGCCTTACAAAGAGCTGCGCAGCCGGGATATGGCTGAGTGTTCCGCGGACATGCGTGAGCGCGCGGCGCGAGCGCGCGAAGTGCAGCAATCGCGCGGGTTCGCCAACGCCCGCATGCCGGCGCGGATGCTGCGGAAGCTTTGCGCGCTGGACGAATCCGGCGAGCGGACGCTGGAGATGGCGATGAAGCGCATGAGTCTGTCGGCGCGGGCGCACGACCGTATCCTGAAAGTCGCGCGCACCATTGCGGATATTGACGGCGCGGCAACGCTTGCCGCGAAGCACATCGCCGAAGCCATTCAATACCGCAGCCTCGACCGGAATTACTGGAACTGACTGCGAGAGCCGGCGAATTTCAATACAGACCCGTCACCTGCCTGTGCGACCCTGCGCGGCAACCGTGAGCGAGAAGCTTTGACTAACAGTCTGCGCCACAGGACTGGTGCTGTCGACGACGGTAACCGTCAGAGTGTTCAGACCGCTGAACGAAGCGGTCGGAGTGCCGCAGAGGCTGACAGGTGTGCCGCAAATGGAACCACTCACATCGAAGGTCAGCCAAACCGGCAGGTTACTGGCCGACCAATGATAGGGTGTCTGCCCACCGCTGGCGGAAACCTGAGCGAGATAGAACATGTCCACCGTGGCGCCGGGCAACGGCGACGTCGTGACGATGGCGAGCGATGGCGAGCCAATCGTGAGCGGCAAAGTAGTGGTTGCCGTCTGGCGCGGGCTGCTCGAATCCGAGACTGAAATTGTAACCGTGAATGCGCCGGAGCTTGAAGTACCGCTGATCAAGCCACTGGAGGGGTTGAATGTGAAACTGCGGGGCAACCCGGTGATGGTCCATGCAAACGGCAGGACGCCTCCCGATGTGAGCGGCTGGAAGCTGTATGGCGCGCCCGACGTTCCCGGTGGGAGAGAAGTCGTAGTAATCCCGAGGGTCGCCGCCGGTCCGACTGTGAAAAGGCAGGTGACGGCAGCCGCAACTCCGGTGGCGTCCTTCACCTGGATGTTGAACGTGCCGGTGGCGCCGGGCGTCCCGGTAATGGCGCCAGTCGTGGTGTTCAGCGTCAGGCCGGCAGGGAGCGTCCCGCTGGCGAGCGAAAAGCTGTATGGAGGGGTGCCGCCGCCGACGGCGATAGCCGGGCTGTTGACAGCCACCCCAACCTGGAAGGAACCTGAGGCCGGACATGTAACCGAGAGCGGCCCGGCGGTGGCGATAGTGATGGGGCAACTGGCGGCAGCAACCACCCCAATGGCGTCCTTCACCTGAACGGAGAAGCTGCCGGAGGCCGTGGGAGTGCCGCTGACGGCTCCGTTGGTTGCGTTCAGCGTAAGGCCCGCCGGCAGCGTGCCGGCAATCAGGTAACTGTACGGCATAGTGCCGCCCGCGACCGTCAGCGGACCGCTGCTGAAGGCGACGCCCACGGTCCCTGAAGTGGCGGTCGGGCAGGTTACCGAGACCGGGGCATGGATCGTGATCGGGCAAGAAGTCCCGACCGCGCCGGTGGCATCCGTCACCTTAACCGAAAAACTGCCCGGTGCTGTCGGCGTGCCGGTTATGGCTCCTGTGCCGCTAAGCGTTAAACCCGCCGGCAGCGAGCCGACGATCGAGAATGTGTAGGGCGCCGTGCCGGTGGTGGCTGTTACCTGAGTGTTGAACGGCACGTTGACGTCACCCGACGTAATTGCCGGGCATGGGACCACAATGGTCGCGACCAGCACCGATATACTGGCGCCGGCGGTAGAGACCAGCGGGTTGTTCGTGGTCGCCGTAATGGTAGCGGGCCCGGCTGATACACCAGTGACCTGTGCAGTGGTGCTCAACTGGCCGGCCGCGATCGTCACATTCGAAGACACCGTCGCGTTACCTGTGCTGGAGGCCAGGGCTACGGGCAACCCGCCGCCTGGCGCAGGCGCGGAGAGAGTTACATTGATCGTTTGCTGTCCGCCCACGGTGAGAGAAACGTTCGCGGGCGACAAACTGAGGGTACTGGTCACATTCACGGTTTCCGTATCGCTGGTGTATCCGCTGGAGGATCCGGTAATGTTGGTCGACCCGGGCGCGACTCCAGTCACCTGTGGGGCGACCGCCGGAGCCGTGGCTCCGGCGCTGATAGTTACCGTGGTCGGCGAAATCGTCAGTATGCCCGTGTTACCGCTCTGCAGCGTGATGGTGGCGCCCCCGGCCGGCGCAGGCGAAGATAGCTGTACATTCAATGGCGCGCTCTGGCCGGCGGGCACCACGAGATTCGCGGGCAGCACAACGCCCGCCGCCACTACATGGAACACGATGAAGTTGAGGCGAGCGAACCCGGGGGAGCCGACCTGAATCTCGATCGGACCCACCTCGGCACCTGTGATCGTGAATCTTCCCGTTGTGCTGCCCGGTGGAATTACAACGGTGGGGCTATTGAAAGTGACCAGTCCTGGCATATTGCCGGAGTCATGATCCTGGACGTCAATTAGAGTCACGCTCGTGCCGGACGGCTGCGGGGCCGGGGCGCTCAACGTAATTGTGGCTCCAAGGGACTGGCCCAGCGCTACGGAAGTGGCATTGTTATCGAAGGTGACGGCGATCGTCGGGGTTGCGACCACCACTGAAACGTTGTTTGTCTGGTAACCGGGCGCGGTGACGGTTATAGAAGTACTCCCCTGCGTCAGCGGGTCCACCGTGACGTTGGCGGCGCTTGAGTTCGCGGGGATGGTGATCACGTTCGACTGCAGAGAAATCACTGTGGGGTCATAGCCGCTCAGGTTGACGTTGACCGGGCTGGCGCCGGCGCCGGGACTCAGGGTGATCGTCAAAGGCTCGGGCGTGTTGGGCAGGTTCAACGGATTCGGCGTCAGCGCAATCGTCATCATTCCGGCCGAGATCGAGACTGTCGCAGGGATGCTGCTGGCGAATTGGTCCTTGACGATAAGTTGCGCTACATACGTGCCGGCCACATCCGGCACAAACGTGGGGAATTCCGTATTCGCCCCCGCGAGCGTGGCAGTGCTTCCGGCGGGAACGCTGAGGGACCACATATATGCCGTGATGGGAAGATTAGAAGGGTCGTATGACGAGCTTCCGCTCAGCGATACGGCGGTTCCGAGCGGCACGCTCGGCGTGTTTGTGGTCGGGACGGCTACCGGCAGAGCAGTGGCGCTCGTGATTGTAACGCTTGCAGGACTGCTGTTGAGATACCCGTTGTTCACAACAAGTTGTGCTGCGTACGTTCCGGGCAAGTCGGCAACGAAGGTTGGATTCTGGATATTGGCGGCAGACAGTGATGCGGTGCTTCCCGGCGGAACCGTGGGGAGTGACCAGCTATAGCTGAGGGGCAAGCTCTGGGGATCTCTTCCGGAGCCGAGGAGCTGCACGATAGAGCCAACAGTCACCATCTGGCCTGAACCGGCGTTTGCCGTTGGTGCAAGGATAGTGTTCGTCGTTATGGTCACCGTCACGGGCTGGCTGGAAATGATTCCGTCGTAGACAATCAGCTGCGCCACATATGTTCCCGCCACATCGACAGTGAAAGTGGGATTCACAATATTCGGGTTACTCAGCGTGGCTTTGCTTTGCGGCGCCTCGGTGGTATTCAGACTCCAAACGTAGGTAAGGGGATTGCCGTCCACGTCGGTTGACTTCGACCCGTCCAGTTGCACGAGGCTGTTCAGGCCAGCGACCTGCGGCATAGCCGTGGCGACTGCAACGGGTGGAGTATTGCCGGTGGAGATCGTAACCGTAGACTGCGAACTGCTGAGTGTGCCGTCATTGACGACCAGTCCCGCAATGTAAGAGCCTGCCTTGTCCGCTATGAACGTCGGATTGGGCGATCGGATGCTGGAAAGAGCAGCGGCGCTCCCATTCGGAATGGTGACAAAGGACCATGCATAGTTCAGTGGCTGGCTGTTCACGTCGGAGGACTTCGTTCCGTTGAGGGTCACCAACGATCCCACTGCCACTGTCTGATTTGCTCCCGCATTCGCCGCAGGCGGAACATCGGTGGTGCTGATAGTTACCGTGTTTGTGTCTGTCTGAGAACCGTTGTTTACGGTGAGAGCGACGACGTAAGTTCCGACCAAATCCGGCGCGAATGTTGCTATCACGCTGCCTGCGTTCGAGAGCGCGGCTGTCGAACCCGCCGGGGCCGATTGAATTGCCCAGCTATAAGTCAGGGAACCGATACCGCTGGGATTCGTCGACCCTCCGCCATTCAGCGTCACGGTGCTGAGGACGGGGACTGTCTGATTCGAGCCGGGGTTGGAAATCGGGCTGTTGAACGACCAGCTGATCTGGGACCCATCGAATGAAACGCCGTTTGTAAGGATTGTGAAGGTATTGGTGCTGGTCGCCTTGCCGTCCGCCGGCACGGCAGAGAAGTGCAGCGTACCCTGGCCCGCAACCACCGTTACATTGGAGGAAAGGCTGGTTGCGGTAGCGGTGGCGCCCGTAAGCGCGGGCCCATTGTTTACAAGAACTGCCTGATAGGTGTAATAGGACTGGGTTCGCGTGACAAACGTCTGGCTGACCAACAGATAACTCGAGCTCGTTGGCGGTATGGACAGATTCGAGGCCTGCCCGACCATTGGACATGGGCTCAGCGCCGACAGAGCGATGGCGATTGCCGCAGTATATCTATATTTCATAAGCCCCCCCGAAGTCTGAGCATCCTGCTTCTGCAGGACCTCTGTTGAAGAAGATCATGCAGCGAGCCTCTCGCAAAGCTAGCAGGCGATCACGACAAATGCTATTGTCCGAAGGTGCTAGTCGGTACTTGAGGTGCTAGCAGGCTGCTGAGAAACGCTTCTTGCACTCCCTTACGGTCTCGGTTCGGAAAAGCAGGTGCTGATTCCGCAGGAGTTACTGAACCGCGCGCGTCAGCAAGCGGCAACGATAAGAGCTTTTTCAGCAGCCTGCCAGTCCTGCGTTGGCGGTTTTTGCCACGGGCTATGGTCCCGTAGTAACCGTCACCGATACGCCTGCACCTGCGACAGCGAAGAACGGGCTGGTCGTGCTCGCGGTGACAGTTGCAACGCCAGGGCCCACACCCGTGACCTGCACGACCGCGCTTTGGCCGGTGATAGTGACGCTCGAGGTCACGGCAGCAACATTCGTGTTACTCGAGCTGAAGTTCACCACGAGGCCGCTCGCGGGTGGGGGAGCCGAGAGAAGTACGATGACAGATTGTGACGCGCCCACAACCTCGGAAATGGTCTGAGGCAATAAGCTGATGGCGGCCAGCACACTGACATTTACACTGTTCCCCGTGTAGCCCCCGGACGACGCAGTAATGCTCGCCGATCCGACTGCAGCCCCGAATACCAGCGGCGCCACAATGGGAGTGGTGGAGCCCTGCGGAATGAAGACGGTCGGCGTGACGATGAGAATGGACGGGTTGGTACTCGACAGCGATATCGTAGTACCGCCGACAGGTGCCGGCGTCGATAATTGCACGTTAAGCGGAACCGACTGGCCGAACGCGACCGTCAAGCTCGAACCCTGCGGAAACGCAATACCTCCAAGCGCTACCACCAGCACGGTCGCTGTACCGTTGTTATAGCCGGACGAGCTTGCCGTGATAGTCGTCGAACCTAGAGCCACCCCGGTGAGGCTGAAAGTGCCGACAGTGCTTCCCTGAAGAATGGTAACGCTGGAAGGATTGAAACTGACCTGACCCGTCGCTGAGGGATCGGCGGAAAGGGCGACGATCGTACCGCCGGCCGGAGCCGGCGAGCTGAGTGTGACCGTACCGTTGACGGTGTGTGTCAGACCCACGGCTGGTGTGCTGTTACTGAGCGCAATCGATATGGATGGCGTCGTGACCATCACCGAAGCGGTTGCGGACTGGTATCCCGATGCAGAGGCGAGCACCTCAGTGGTGCCCATCGCGATCGGCGTTACCGTCACGTTGACACTGCCCGCCGAAACCGTGACGAAGTTCGGAGCTGAGATGACCGCGGAGTTGAACCCGCTCAGGCTGACTACAACCGGGCTGTTGGCGCTGGCGGGCGGGTTCAGCGTCAGCGTGAGAATTGCCGGCGAATTGGAGAGGTTCAGCGAATTCGGCGACAAAGTAATTGTCGGTTTTGTAGCCGTGATGGTGACTGTTGAGGGACTACTGCTCGCGTACGAATCGCTGACGATCAGTTGCACGACATAGGCGCCAGTAACATCCGCGACGAAAGTGGGATTTACCGTGGCTTGGCCGGTCAGCACGGCATTGCTGCCCGCCGGAACGCTGAGAAGCGCCCAGGAATAAGTAAGCGGCTGGTTGTTCGGGTCGGACGACTGGCTGCCGTCCAGGGTCACGGCGCTTCCCGCAATCACCGTCTGCGCCGGCCCGGCGTTTGCCACAGGCTGCACGTCCGTAGTCGCAATGGTAACGGTTGCGGGGACGGTGCTCGACAGGTATCCATTGCTTACCGTCAGTTGCGCTACATACGTTCCCGATTGATCGGCGACGAACGTGGGGTTCACGATATTGCCGGCCGATAATACGGCACTACTGTTGGCAGGGAGAGTGATCAACGACCACGTGTACGTCAGCGGCAATCCCTGAGGGTCGGTTGAGCCCGAGCCGTTGAGCTGTACCGTAGCGCCGGGGGCAACAGACTGGTTGGCTCCGGCATTGGCGGTCGGTGCGAGCACAGCGTTGGTGGATATAGTTACCGTGGCCGGCTGGCTGTTCACGATACCGTCATTTACTATCAACTGCCCCACATATATGCCCGGCACGTCCGCGGTGAACGTCGGGCTTATGCTGGTCGGATTGCTCAGCGTTGCCTTGCTTCCAGGGGCTTGAGTTGTGTTCAGGGTCCAAAGATACGTGAGCGGATTTCCGTTCACATCGGTTGAACCCGCGCCGTTCAGCTGTACGAGCGCCCCGACGTTAACTCTCTGGTTCGGGCCGGCGTTCGCTACTGGCGCAGTGTTCCCGGTGGTTACCGTCACGGTAGACGGCTGACTGCTGAGTGTGGCGTCGTTGACGACCAGTTGGGCAATGTACGTGCCGGGCACATCCGCTGTGAACGTAGTGGTTACGCCGCGGGGATTGGACAATATTGCCGAACTTGCCGGAGGGAGGCTGACAAAGGACCATGAATATCGCAGTGGGTCGCCGTCCGCGTCAAAGGATTGGCTGCCGTTCAGTTGCACCGTCGATCCCAACGCGACCGTCTGGTTGGGACCGGCGTTCGCGACGGGCGCCGAATTTTCGGTACTGATAGTTACAGTGGCACTGTCGCTTCCAAAACCGTCGGTTACTGTAAGCCGGGCGATATAAGTTCCGGCAAGATCCGGCACGAAGGTCGCGATAATCGTGTTAGCGTTCGACAGCTCCGCCATTGACCCGGGAGGAACGCTGGTAAGGGTCCAGCTATACGTCAGGGAGCCCACCTTCAGGGCGCCCACGCCGGCGCCGGTCGTCGACCCGCTGCCGTTCAGGGTAACTGTGCTGTTCACGGCCGCGGTCTGATTCGGCCCTGGTTTCGCAACCGGGTTCAGGAATGACCACTGGAGGTCGGACGGGACGAACGAAAAGGAGTTGACCAAAATCGTAAAAGTATCGATGCTGGTCACCTGGCTGTTGGCGGGCACGGGAGAGAAATGGATGGAGCCCTGGCCGGGGACCAGGCTTACATTCGGGACAAGGCTGGTTGCGGTAGCGGTCACGGCCGGAAGCGCGGGGCCGGTATTTACGAGAACTGCCTGATACGTGTAGTAAAACTGACTTCGTGTAACACGCTGTGAGCTCACCAGCAGATAGCTCGTTTGGGTTGGCGGAATCGACAGGTAGGACGCTTCAATTTGTCCAAACACCGGAGATGGAGCCAGCGCCGAAAGGCACAGGGCAATTGCTGTCGCACATACATATTTCATGAACACCTCCGCGTGTAGTCCCGGGCTGAATTATACGTCGATGAGCGGCTATTTTGGTATTGTCCTAATTGGTAGTGTCCAAAAGGGCAATACAATACGGGTAAGCCTTTTCATATGTGCCCTTTGCAGGGGCCGCGCGACCACGCGATTCGCCGCCGCTAAAAGCGGATCCGCCGGTGTAAACGATTAGGTGCCGGTGGTGCCTTCATACGATGGCAGAGTTCCTGAAAGCCGGGCAACGCTCACGGATATTGACGGGCCTGTCAGATCTGATAGTCGAACGCGCCGCTTTCCAGCGAATACTTCGGGGTCACTCTCATTCTGGTCGCCTCCGGGACGACCCGCGAATTCGCGGGAACACTGCTCGTGAGGAAGACGCTGGCACCGATGGTGCTGCCCGCCCCGACGATTGTATCGCCGCCGATGATGGTTGCGCCGGCATAAACTGTTACCCGGTCCTCGAGGGTCGGATGGCGTTTCTGTCCGCGCAGCGCCTGTCCGGCGGCCAGCGACTTCGCCACCAGACCGACACCCTGGTACAACTTCACCTGGTTTCCGATGACGGCCGTTTCGCCCACCACGGTGCCGGTGCCGTGATCGATGAAGAAGTGCGTGCCGATGCGGGCACCCGGATGCAGATCGATTCCGGTGCGAGAATGCGCCCATTCCGTCATGATGCGGGGAATGAGCGGGATGTTCGCGAGATAGAGTTCGTGCGCGAGCCGCTGCACCGCGATCGCTTCGATACACGGATAGGCAACGATCACTTCTTCCCGGCTGAAGGCGGCGGGATCGCCGTTGAAGGCCGCATCGATGTCGGTGCGGAGCAGTTCCCGGATGTGCGGCAAATTGCCGAGGAACCTGCGTGTGAGCGCATGCTCGGCTTTCGGCGGATCCGCATCGCCTGGCTGCCGGGCGGCGTATTTGAGGCTTTTGCGGATTTCACTTTCGAGGCGGGCCAGGACACTGTGAAGCAGCGCACTGGCGACATCGCCGGCTTCGGAGGAGTGGACCGGCCTCTCGTCAAAAAATCCGGGAAACAACAGACGCAGGAGGTCGATGGCGATCCCGGCGACGGCGTATTTCGAGGGCAGGTTCGTGCCGTCGACATGATTGGTCCCGCCCTCGCGTTCATACGATTCCAGCAGGCGCTCGGTCAATTGAGCTACGGTTAATGCCATATCTTGATGCTCACCTCAGCGCCGGGCGACTGGAAGGCGCAACGTCAGAGTTTCATTGCGGCTCTTTCCGACGAGGATATCAATCGCCGCAAAGCCCGCGCTTTGAGCAACGGGCGATTCCCGCAGGTTTTTGCCGCCGGGGATGAACCGGTGTCCGCGCAGCTGCTCTGGCGGGCAGCGATAATGCTGCGGGAACCTGGTGCCCTGAACGATGGTGCAGACACACAACCGCAACTACCGGAACTGTGGGGTTACTCGCCCTTCGGCGGAAACTTTTTGAACATCTCCGCAACCGCCGATTCCAGCTTCTTTTCGTTCTTTTCAGGCTTTTCCGACAGGGTCTTTGTGGAGACACCGCGCCAGATCAACTTCTTCGTCTGCGCGTTGAACATGTCCACCGTCAGCGTTCCCACCGGGGTTTCTTCCGGCGTTGTTGTGGAAAATCCCGTATCTCCGAAGCCCCGCCATCCCCAGCCGCCGCCGATGCCATCATAAAACGTGGTGTAAGACTGCTGCTCAGTTACACGTCCGAGAGCACTCACGCGTACATCGCCGCCCGAGGGCTGCACGGTGAGTCCTTTGCTCGAGAGTTGCTGGTCGACATCCATACGGATGCGATCGGTCCAGAGGGAATTTCCGGCATCAACCTTAATCCACGAATAGGTTCGCAGCGCCCGAAAATCGGCGGCGTGATCGTAGTCCGTATGTACCTCGGCAACAGCCAGGCCGAAGCCGGCAGCGATAAGCGCGATGACTGAAAATAGATGACGTTTCATAAAGACCTCGCGCTTATATGGCAAGTATCAGGCCTTTAGGAAGCTCATTACAAAGCGCCTTCGCCCCGCGTTCGTGCTGGACGGGCCGGCGCAGCAATCCTCGTACAGGACTTTACATTTGCCTCAGACTCCGGGGACTCGACCGCCGGCTGTGGGAACTGATAGGATCATTCATCGATATCATGAAGATTCAACTCTCACTGCTTGTTCTCCTGACAACGGCGGCCGCTTTCAGCCAGCAAAACGTGCCGTTTGCGGGAGGCATTCCCGTCGCACCCAACGGACTGGCGCACCGCAAACTGCCGCAACTGCCAATTGAATACGACACGGGGGAAGGTCAGCGCATCCGCGTTACAGCGGTAACGAGAGACCTCGAATATCCGTTCTGCCTGGCCTTCCTGCCGGACGGCAGCATGCTGGTGACGGAACGAGCCGGGCGGCTGCGGATCATTCGTAACGGAAAGCTGGATCCGAAGCCGATAGCCGGCGGTCCGGCATCCTATTGGGCAGGGCAATCGGGCGCGCCGGGCGCGGTGCACGGTTACATGGATGTCGTCCTCCATCCGCGCTTCGCCGAAAATGGGTTCGTTTATCTCACGTACACGAAACCTCTCAACGAGAAGAAGAGAGTCGTTGCCCTCGCGCGCGGCCACTGGGACGGCAAGGCTCTCACCGATGTGCACGATATCTTCGCGATGGACCAGGCAGGCACGTCGCGCATCGCATTCGGCCGCGACGGCATGCTCTACATGACGACGACCGGCAACGATCCGCAGGATGCGAACACGCTCGGCGGCAAGGTGCTGCGGCTCAAGGATGACGGCACGGTTCCGAGTGATAATCCGTTCGTCGGTCAGTCAGGCAAGCGGCCGGAAGTTTATACGCTGGGACACCGTAGTTCGCTCGGACTGGCCGTGCATCCGGGGACCGGCGAAATGTGGGAGAACGAAAACGGCCCCAACGGCGGCGATGAGATCAACATTCTGAAGCCGGGGCGCAACTACGGCTGGCCGGTGGTGAGTTATGGCCGCGATTATCCAGGGCCGTGGCACAACGCGCCGCCGGGACATGCGGGCTTCGAAGCACCGATAGTGATCTGGGTTCCCGCTATTGCGGTTTCCGGCATGACTTTCTACACCGGCGACAAGCTGCCGAAGTGGAAGGGCGATGTTTTCGTAGGGTCGCTGCGTACCGGCGAGATTCCGGGAACGGGACATCTGGAGCGAATCCTCTTCAACCAGAAGATGGAGGAACTGCGGCGGGAGTCGCTGCTTACCGATCTGCGCCAGCGTATGCGCGATGTGCGGCAGGGTCCGGACGGTCTGCTCTATGTGCTCACCGACGAGAAGGAAGGCGCGGTGTTGCGAATCGAACCAGCGCAGTGACCAGCAGCAGAAATCGCATTCTCACCACGCACGTCGGCAGTCTGCCGCGCAATGAAGCGCTCGCGAACCTGCTGGTCAGCCGCGAGGAGGGTATCGCGATCGACAGGACGGCCCTCGATCACGAGATGGACCGCGCGGTTCGTCATGTGGTCGAGGAGCAGGTCAGGGCCGGCATCGACATCGGCAACGACGGCGAGCAGCAGCGGGTTGGCTTTCAGACTTACATTCCGCAGCGCATGTCGGGGTTTGCAGGGGAATCGAAGCGGCGGCGCGGACGCGACTACGAAGAGTTTCCCGAGCTTGTCGAGGATCTGAAACGGCGTTTTCCGAAGCGCAGCCGCATGCAGAACGCCCCCGAAGCGCAGGCTGAGGTTCATTACCTGAATACGCTCGACATCCGGCGCGAGATCGATCGTCTGAAGATCGCGGTGGCGGCGCACCCTGGTTTCAGCGAATGCTTCATGACCGCGCCATCGCCGGGCATCATCTCCACGACGATGTTTAACGCGCATTACGACTCGCACGAGTCGTATCTGATGGCGCTGGCGGCTGAGATGAGCCATGAATATCGCGCCATCGCCGAGGCCGGTTTCATCCTGCAGATCGATTCGCCGGATCTCGCGATGGATCGCACGATGTTCTACCGTGACCTGTCTGATGCGGATTTCGTGAAGGCGATCGAGAAGCATGTGGCGGCCCTCAACAAGGGCATCGCGGGTATTCCGCCGGATCGTGTACGCCTGCACTGCTGCTGGGGGAACTGGGAAGGGCCGCACATCCACGATGTCGCGCTGGCGAAAATTCTGCCGGTGCTTTATCAGGCGAAGGTCGGCGGGCTCAGCATCGAGTTCGCCAATCCGCGGCATCAGCACGAATATGATGCGGTTCGCGCCAACCGCCCGCCGCAGCCGATGGTGCTGATCCCGGGCGTTATCGATTCGACAACGAACATCGTCGAGCACCCGGAGGTTGTGGCGCGCCGCGTGGAGGAAGCGGTGACAGCGGTGGGCGATCGGGAGCGCGTGATGGCGGGCGGCGACTGCGGCTTCGGCACGTTCACGGGACGCGAATGGGTGATCGAGCCGGTGGTGTGGCTGAAGCTGAGGGCTCTTCGGGACGGAGCGGACATCGCATCAACGCGGCTCTGGTAGCGGGCTGCGGCAGCGTATGAGGGGACGGTTTACGATAGAGAAAGCTATGAAGCATGTGACTCTGGTCGTCCCTTTTCTGGCCGTTTCTTTTCTGATCACCGCGTGCGGCCCGCTCGCGCAAGCGCAGGATCTTCCCGAAGGCAAAGGCAAGGACCTTGTGGATCAGGTCTGCGGCGCATGCCACGGCACCGACCTGGTGTCGTCGCGGCGCGCCACCAAGCAGGGCTGGTCGTACATTGTCGACGACATGGTTTCGCGCGGTGCTTCGGCGACGAACGAACAAATTGCGCAGATCAACGAGTACCTGACGAAATATTTCGGTCAGGTGAATGTGAATAAAGGACCAGCCGCTGAGCTCGTGAGTGTCCTTGAAATCTCACAGGCGCAGGCCGACGCCATTGTGAAATACAGAACCGAACACGGCGATTTTAAGAGTGTTGACGATCTGAAGAAAGTGCCGGGCCTTGAGTCCGCGGGACTTGACAAGAAAAAAGACCGCGTGGCTTACTGATATCGCGCGCACAACGGACCTTCGGCCTGTGCGCTTATTAACATCAGTTAATAAGCAATTCATTTGATTCGATCGTCATTCAGTAACTGCCCCATAACGCATTCTTATTGTGAAAAGGGCAACCTTCGTCCCGTTGTGAACATCTCCTGTGTATGAAGAAAACGATCCTTCTGTTTGCAGCAATCGCGGGTTTAATGTTCGCCGGTACGAAGAAGTATGAAGTGGTTTTCGACGCTCCAGCGGTCCTCGGTCCTATGGAGGTGGAGAGCGGCCATTACATGCTCAGCTACGACGGACCAAAGGTAACCCTGGTTAACGAAAGCACGCGCAAGAGCTTCGAGACCACGGCCACGGTGCAAACTTCCCCGACGAAGTACAGTGATACAGCTATCGAATCCACAAAAGACGGCGGCAAGATCAAGGTCAGCCAGATTCATCTTGCGGGAACGACAACCGCGCTGGACTTCACGCACTAAGTCCATTCCGCATGCGTCCGCGGGACGCTTCCTCTGAACGTGCCTGGTCTGCAGCTCTGCGTGCGACGCAGACCAGGCAATCCCATTTCCTTAATTCCGTTTGGGTGTGAGCCGGAGCAGCCCGTTCCCGGCCAGCAGATAGACTGCGCCGTCGGGGCCCTGGCGTACGTCGCGCACTCGCTGCTTCAGATCGAAGAGCAGCATTTCTTCAGCGATCACGTGTTGTTGGTTGTCCAGGACCAGCCTGACGAGGTGCGTGCCTGCGAGCGATCCGACGAACAGATTCCCTTTCCACTCGGGAAAGACGCTGCCGGTGTAGAACATCATGCCGGACGGTGCGATCGACGGCACCCAGAAATACACGGGCTCTTCAACTCCTTCCATGCGGTTGCGGCTGTTGCCGACCGGCACGTTTTTGCGGCCGTCGGTGCGCTGCTGATCGTATTGCACGCCGTAAGATACATCGGGCCATCCGTAATCTTTACCCGCGCGCACGATGTTGATTTCATCGCCGCCCTGCGGACCATGGTCCGTTGCCCAGAGTTCGCCGGTCGCGGGATTGATCGCCGCGCCTTCCGGATCGCGGAAGCCGTGCGCGAACGTTTCCGGCAGCACGGTGGCGCGGTTCAGCCAGGGATTGTCTTTCGGAATCGAGCCGTCCTTATTGATGCGGATGACGCGGCCGGAAAAATTGCGGCGGATATCTGGGTTATCGGTGAAGTCGTGTTCGACGCCGTCGAGATCGGAGTCGTAGAAGCGGAAGCGGTCCGCGCCGGTGACGAGGAGCTTACCGTCGGGCGCGATGACGATACGTCGCTCGCCACCGCCGTCGATGAGGACCTCGAGATCTTCGAGACGCCGGTTGTCTTCACTGAGCTTCGCCCTGGCGACGCGCTCCATTCCAAGGTTCATCGTGCGACGCTCGGCGAGCGATTTCGTCCAGACCTGCTGATAGAAGAATTCGTTCGGCCACATGGCGGGCGCCTCGCCGGGCGGCGGCGCAAAGTAGGTGAAGTAGAGCGTGCGATTGCGCGCGAAGTCGGGGTCAAGCGCGACATCGTGCAGTCCCTGCGCGGCGACCACTTTAACCGGCGGCACGCCCGCGATCGGCGCGGACACCACTCCGTCCTTCCGCACAATGCGCATGGTGCCCGAGCCTTCGGTGACCAGGAAGTTGCCGTCGGGAAGAAATGCGAGTGACCAGGGACCGTTGAGGCGCGTCGTAATCGTCTCGACGGTGAGTTTCGGCGAAGGCGTCTTCGGCGCGGGCGCGTCGGTCTGCTGCGGGAAGGCCGGCTTGGGCTTGGGTGGATTGCCCAGCTGAGATCGCTGGGCAAAGAGCGCGGGCGCCGTCAGAATCAGGACCAATGCAGTCTTCTTCATGCACCTGCCAGTTTACTGTCCCGCCGGATAGAATAGAAGTCGTCTCCCCCGAAGACATTTTCTGAACAACCTTCCATGGCCGAGACTCCCTTCGTTCACCTTCACAACCACACCGACTATTCACTCCTCGACGGCGCGTGCGAAATCGATCAACTGATGGACGTCGTCGCGGCGCAGGACATGCCCGCGGTCGGAATGACCGATCACGGCAATCTGTTCGGCGCCGTGAGTTCTACAATGCCGCCAAAGCGAAAGGCATTCATCCGGTCATCGGCTGCGAAGTGTATGTGTCGCAGCAGGGGCACAAGACGCGCTCGGACACCGACCGCTACAACCATCTCGTGCTGCTCTGCGAAAACCAGGAAGGCTACCGGAATCTCATCAAGCTGGTTTCCACGGCTTTTCTCGAGGGGTTCTACTATAAGCCGCGCATCGATAAAGAAATGCTCGCGGCGCATTCGAAGGGGCTGATCTGTCTCTCGGCTTGCCTGCGCGGCGATTTGAACGAGACCATCCTTGCGGACAAGTACGACGACGCGCGGCGGTTGGCGTACACATATCGCGACATCTTCGGCAAAGATAATTTCTTCCTCGAAATTCAGGATCACGGGCTGGAGCAGGACAAGCGACTGACGCCGCAGGTGAACCGGCTGTCGATCGAAACCGGCATCCCGCTGGTGGCGACGAACGACTCGCATTATCTGCGCCGCGAAGACGCGCGCGCGCACGAAATCCTGATGTGCATTCAGACGGGGAAGACGATGTCCGACCCGAATCGCATGCACTGGGACCATCCGGATTTCTATCTGAAATCGCGCGACGAGATGATGGCGCTGTTCGGCGAACTGGAAGACGCGGTGAATCGCCCGTGGGAGATTGCGCAGCGCTGCCACGTCAAGCTCGAAAAAGTCAAAGACCCGTTCCCGCGCTTCGATATTCCGGCAGAGTCACACGACGGATTCGTATTTCGCGTACGTCGCGCGGCAGGGATTTGAGAAACGGCGTCCGCGTCTGGAAGCGCTGCGCGCGGCAGGCAAGCTGAAATACGATCTGCCCGCGTATGTCGAGCGGCTGGAACGCGAGATCGGGATGATCCAGCAGATGAAGTTCTCCGGCTATTTCCTGATCGTCTGGGACTTCATCCGTTACGCGAAATCGAAGGGCATTCCGGTGGGCCCGGGGCGCGGTTCGGCGGCCGGGAGTCTGGTGGGCTATGCGATGCAGATCACGGATATCGATCCGCTGCAGTACGGTCTGCTGTTCGAGCGCTTCCTCAATCCGGAGCGCATCAGCATGCCGGATATCGATATCGATTTCTGCATGAACCGGCGCGGCGAAGTGATTCAGTACGTCACCGAGAAGTACGGCCGCGAGCAGGTGGCGCAGATCATCACGTTCAACACGCTGGGGGCGCGCGCGGCGATCAAGGACGTGGGCCGCGTGCTGGATATGAGCTTCGCGGACGTGGACGCATCACCAAGCTGGTCCCGAACGTTCTGAACATCAAGCTGAAGGACGCGATCGCGCAGCGAGCCGGGATTTAGCGAGCTGGCCAAGCAAGGATCCGCGCGTGACAGGAAGTGCTCGACGTGGCGCACGCGTCTGGAAGGCTTCGCGCGCAACTCGTCGGTGCACGCGGCGGGCGTGGTGATTTCGCCGGAGCCGCTGAAAACACTGGTCCCGCTTTACAAGACCAACCGAGACGAAATTGTCACGCAGTACGACATGAACGGGCTCGACAAGCTCGCGCTGCTCAAGATGGATTTTCTGGGGCTGACGACGCTGACGCTGATCGACGATGCGCTCAAGATGATCGAGAAGCGGCACGGCGTGCAGCATGGTGCTGGAGGATCTGCCGCTGGACGATCCGGCGGCCTACGAGATCTTCTGCAAGGGCTTCACCAGCGGCGTCTTCCAGTTCGAATCGCCGGGCATGCGGGATATTCTGCGCCGCTATCAGCCCAGCCGCATCGAAGATCTGACCGCGCTGAACGCGCTCTATCGGCCCGGCCCCATTCAGGGCGGCATGCTCGACGATTTCATCGAGCGCAAGCACGGGCGCAAGGCCAGTCCAGTACGATCTGCCCGAACTGAAGGAGATTCTCGAGAGAGACCTACGGCGTGATCCTCTATCAGGAACAGGTGATGCAGATTTCGAGCCGCCTGGCGGGCTACTCGCTGGGCGATGCCGACATTCTGCGCCGCGCCATGGGCAAGAAGAAGGTCGAGGAGATGGCGAAGCAGCGCGAGCGCTTCCTCGAAGGCGCGGCTGAGCGCGGGCATCCCGCGAAGAAGGTCGAGAAGATCTTCGACCTGATGGAGCAGTTCGCGGGCTACGGCTTCAACAAGTCGCACTCCGCGGCTTATGCGTTTCTGGCGTTTGTTACGGCGTATTTGAAGGCGCATTATCCGGTGGATTTCATGGCCGCGCTGCTGACGTCGGAAACCGGCAACGTCGCGAAGGTGGTGAAGTACATCAACGAGTGCCGCGAAATGAATATTCGCGTGCTGCCGCCGGATGTGAACGCGAGCGAATGACAATTTCACGCCGGTGCGCGACGCGCAGGCGATGCGATTCGATTCGGTCTGGGCGCGGTGAAGAACGTGGGCCAGAGCGCGGTGGAAGCCATCATCAAGGCGCGCGGCGAAGTTGGGGCAGCTTTCAGTTCGATATACCAGTTCTGCGAACACGTCGGATATGAGCGCGATCAACCGGCGCGTGATTGAGAGCCTGATCAAGGCTGGCGCGATGGATTTGCTCGCAGGGCACGCGCGCCCAACTGCTGTTGGCGCTCGATGGGGCGATCGAAGCGGGCAATCGCGCGGCGAAGGATCGCGACTAGCGGGCAGGCGGGTCTGTTTGGCGGCTGGCCTGGCGGAGGAGCATCCCGAACCCGCGCTGCCGAAGGCGAACGACTGGACGCTGCAAAGAGAAGCTGCAGGGCGAGAAAGAGATGCTCGGGTTCTATGTCACCGGGCATCCGCTGGATAGCTACGAAGAGAAGATCGCGGAGCTGGCCACGCACGATTCGACGAAGCTCGAGGGGCTCGAAAAGGGCGACGAGGTGGCATTGTGCGGGATGATCACCGGCGTGCAGCGGCGGCGCAATCGCGAAGGCAAGCCGTGGGCCTCGATTGGTGATCGAAGACCGCGCGGGCAGCATCGATGCCATGGTCTTCACCACGCAGTATGAGCGCCTTGCGCCGGCGGTGATGGAGGATCAGGCGGTGCTGATTCGCGGCTCGGCGCTGCCGGAAGAAGGCAATCCGACGAAGATTTCGGTGCAGGACATCGTGGCGCTCGACAACGCGCGGGTGGCGCTGCCTACGCTGATCAGCGTGAAGGTTTTCATGGGCCGCAACGGGATCGACCGGGCGGAGGAACTGCAGAAGCTGTTCGAGCGCAAGCCGGGAGACACGCAGGTGCGGCTGCGTCTGGAAGCGGCGCGGGATTTCTCGGTGATTCTGGATGTCCCGGCGAAGGTGCGTCCCGACCGCGAATTTCAGACGGAACTGACGCGCATCTGCGGCCCCGACATGATGGAGATTCTGGGGAGTTGAGGGGCAAAAGAACCGGCGACAAGATCGCCGGCGTTACTGAACGACGCTGATCGTGGCGTTGGCCTGACTTGAGATCACGCCTACCTTTACCACAACGGGCACGGCGACTGGCAGAGTGGTGAACTCTGACAGAATATTCGACGGGATCAGCGCATTCACCTGCATCACGCCGGCGACCAGCCCAGGGGCTTCGCCGGCATACGTAACCGGGACGTTTTGTCCATTCATGGTCACGCTGACGCCCATGACGGGGGTTGGATATGGACTCCTGGTGATCTGGCCATCGACGCCCGCAGGCGACGTCAAACCTTCACCGGTGACGTAGAGGGCTATGATCGTTCCCTCAGGCGCGGGCGCGCTGGGAGAGTTGATCGTGTTGTTCTGATTGATCGCCGCCACCTGTCCGATGCCGCTCGAATTCGCGGTGAAGATACCGGGGGCCGCGGCAGCAATCGGAAGCGCATCCGCGGCGGTGTACGACTGGCCCTGATAGCTGACAGTGAACAGTGCCGCAGCGCCGATCGGCATCGAATAGGGCACGATAGCCGAAACCTGCGTGGCGGAAGTGTAGAACACCACGGCGGGGACTCCGTTAAACGTTACGGTCGTGCCAGCCAGTTGTTTGGCGTAGAGCCCATTGACCGGGGCGGCGGAAACCGGAGTTGCCGGACCCAGCCCGGTGCCGAAAATGTTGACTATCTCGCCGGGAGAAATCGAAACTCCGTTGCCGCTGGCGGCGCTTTCCAGACTGATAGACGAAGCGACAGGCGTCAGCAGCCGGATAACTTCGTTTCCGCTGTCGGCGACGTACACATTTCCCGCAGAATCCAGGGCGACGCCGTGGGGCTGATTGAGCTGCGCGCTGGTGCCAGGGCCGCCGTCACCCGAGAAGCCCGGGTTGCCCGGAATGCCCGCGATGATGAACTGCGTGCCACCCGGCAGAATCTTGCGCACGGTGTGCGTGAAGGAGTCTGCAAAGTAGATGCTGCCCGCAGCATCGATGGCAATGCTGTCGGTCGAGACGCCAGATACCAGGGTGTGGATGTTGCCGTCGTTCGTGATCTCGCGGATATTGGCATTGCCCAGATCGGAAATGTAGATGTTGTTGGATGAGTCGATGGCCAGCGCATACGGCGAAGTGAGCTGCGCTTTGTTCCCGGGGCCGCCGTCGCCGCTGTAGCCAGGCACACCGGTTCCCGCGATGGTGGTAATGTTACCGCTGGTGTCGACTTTCCGCACTGTATAGTTGCCAAAGTCGGCGATGTAGACGTTGCCGCTGGAATCCACCGCGACGGCTGAGGGCTGCGCCAGCTCCGCGTTCGTGGCGGCGGCGCCGTCGCCTGTATAGCCGTGGACTCCGTTGCCTGCGAACGTGGTGATGACGTCGGTCGGGATGTTGGTGGTGGTCGGAAGGGTGAAGGATCCCACCGGAGTCACTTTGCGGACGCGTCCGTTGAACGTATCGGCAATATAGAGGTTCCCCTTCGAATCGGTGGCGAGACCATGCACGTCAGAAAGCTCCGCCTGATAACCGGGGCCGCCATCGCCCTGGAATCCGAAGGTCGCATTGCCCGCCAGCGTGATAATTGTGCCCGCTGCGGAGGTGCCGGGCCCGGCGATTTCACGAATCACGTAGGTGTAATAGTCCGCGATGAAATAGTTGCCTTTCGAATCGACAGTGATTCGAAACGGATAATCCAGTTCACCGCTGGTGGCCGGACCGCCGTCTCCGAAATAGCCCATCACAGTGCCGATCCCGGCGATGGTCGAGATGTTGTATTGCTGCGCGGCTACAGTGCCGGCGGCCACCAGAAGGCCGATAACGATTTGAAGGCTTTTCATTCGGTCCAGTTTCCCTGTGACGCCCGTGAGGTGAAGCAGGTTGCGGGGTTCCGCAGGGCGTTACAAGGCTGATCTCACATCATACCAACGGGTTCGTACATATGGCAGAATCGTAGCGATGACGCGCCGCGAGGCTCTCCGCTGTGCCACTGCCTTCGTGGCTCTGCATCTTCGGGGCCAGAGTCGACCGGAGACGTTTCGCGTTTATACGGAGAGTCCACGGCTGCTGCTGCGCCCGCAAAAGCTGAGGCTGCTTAAGCGCGAGCGCGAGCGGCGGTCGCTGCGATGGGATCAGTTCGAAACGCTGTGGTCGGCCAGCGCGCCCTTTCCAGAACTGCCGTGGGTGCAGGCGATGCGGTTTCAGGTGGCGGATGACCGGCAGGCCGGCACGCGCGCCGTAGCGTGGGCCGTGGGGCCGGCGGATGCAACCCGGCCGGAGGAGCTTCGCCAGATGGCGATTGTGGCCGACTGGTGTGAATCCCTGATATCAGGTGACGACAAGCGGCAACTGTTAACGAAGCTGGAACGCGCGGTTACAGACCAGCGAGCAGTCAGGACGATGGCGGAGGCGCGGTCGCGATTGTTTGCGGCGGTGGTGCTTTCTGAGGATCGGGCGAACGTCAGCCAGAAGGCAATCGAGGCGATCTACGACGGATTCTGGAACGGAACGCTGATCGCATCGCTGCGCAGTGCGAAGTCGAGCGTGCCGAATGCGGATGCTTACGCGATGCTCGAGATTCTGCATGTAGTGCGCGACAACCTGAACTTCGATCTGCGGGACACATTTCCGGCGTGGTTCCGGCAGTATCCGCTGGTGCATCTGCTGGCGCACTATCCGGCGCCGTGGCCGGGTGACGAGAATGAGTTCCGCATCCCGGCAGATGAAACGATTCAGAGTTCCGGGCCGGACGTGCGCAAGGCAGCACTTTCGCGCGCCGCGGAACTGGCGATGGTGGCTTATGATGCGAACGCCGCATCGTCGCAGTTGCTGCAGGGCTGGGTCACGAATGACAAGTTTCTGTTGCGCGGTCCGTATGGCATCCCGTATGAGTTTCTGTGGGCGAATCCGTATCAGCCTGGGCTGAGCTACTATCACGTACCGCTGGTGCTGCACGACGACATTGGCGGGCAGTTGTTTGTGCGGTCGTCGTGGGAGGACGATGCGTCGTGGGCCGGCTTCTTCGGCGGCCAGCTGCAGTTGTTCAAGGACGGCGAAGTGACGCGGGTGGATCCGGCTGCGGCGCGCGAGCCGCTGAATCTGGAGACGGCGATTGTACTGTTCGGACGGGCGGCGAACAAATTTACCGTGCCGGAACCGCCTCCGTCGCCCTCACCGCAGGATGAGCCCGAAAATGGCATGGCCGTGTTCGGCATTTCTGTATTCATCGTCGGGCTGGAACCGAAGCGCGGGTATCACGTGGAGATAGATGCGGAGGAGATGACCGAAGAGTTTGCCGATCCGGGCGGGATTGTTTATCTTCCGTCAGTGCCTGCCGGAGGAGTGCGGCTGGGGCCGGCGCCCGTTTCATGATGGAGGAGCTTTCACTCAAGCCCGTCAACGTCGCGAGCTCGCTGTTCTTCGAATCGGCGGCGGAGATATTCCGGCGCGTGCATCGCGAGATTCGGCCGCGCACGGCGATGCCGCCGATCGAGGTGGAGTACAAGCGATTCGCCAATGCCAACAGCGATGTGCGGCTGCAGGACGGCGCGATCCGGGTTCGCATCACCGATCTGCTCGAAGGCGCGCCTGCGCCGGTGACCGAGGCGCTGGCGCATATTCTGCTGGGAAAGCTTTATCGGCAGCCGGCGGCGCGGCAATACCTGCATCGATACCGGCTGTATCTCAACCGGAAAGATATGCGCCGGCAGATCAGCCTGGTCCGGCAGACGCGCGGCCGGAAGGCGCATGCGGGGCCGGAGGGCTCGGTGCACAATCTGGAGCAGATCTTCGAGGAGCTGAATGCGCAAGTATTTCGGCGGGATGATGGCGCGTCCGGCGCTGGGCTGGAGCCACGTTCCGCTCGCGCACGCGGCTGGGGCACTTCGATCCGTCGCACAACATGATCGTCATCAGCCGGATTTTCGACGATGCGCGCGCGCCGCGGCTGGCGCTCGAGTACGTGATGTATCACGAGATGCTGCATCTGCATTATCCGGTGGATCACAGCGGCGCGCGGCGCTGCGTGCATACGCCGGAGTTCAAGGCGCACGAGAAGCTCTTCCCGCAGTTCAGCGAAGCGAAGGCGCTGCTGAAGAAACTGCCTATTGAAGTCTGGTTGAGAAGAGCGGCGAGACGGTACCCGGCGACTGCGAGTTGCTTGCGGATCACGGGCAGCGCACGGTTCACGTAGTCGTCGCCGATGGCGATGTGCAGCGCGGCGACCGAGGCGCGTTCCGCCGTGCAGGCTGATTGGTCGGCGTTGCCGGCTGTTGGTGAAGCAACGGGGATCGGTGGACGCAGCGCGGCATAGGTGGTGTCGAGCGCGAGCGCGTGACTTTCCCATGCCCACGCAAGGACATCGATCTTCGCATCCGCTCCCTGGAATTCTTTGTCGAGCGTCTGCGCGTACTGAGCAATCGTCTGCTTCTTCAGGTCGAGATCGCGCTGCGATGATGCGGTAATCCCAGATGGCGTGGAGGTGCTCCGGTTTCTCGGCGCCGAAGAACGTCATCTCTGTGCAGTTGCCGCCCTGGTCGTGGTTGTCGACGGCGTGCAGAGGCTGCGCGAGGTCGCCCACGAAGTGGATCAATAGCGCAGAGCTTTGGCGCGCGCGGCATCCGGTTGGCTGCGGTCGCGGAGGATGGCCCTTTCAGCGTCGATTGCGCTGACGATGCAGCTCGGTTTACCGTCGGATGAGGGCTGGCACCATTGCATGAGATCGCCGGAGTCGACCGCGCGCGGAATATCGATGAAGTGCCAGTCGCCTGTCTTTTCGCTGTTTCGGACGTCGTCGGCCCAGGTGGCGGAGTCGGCCATCAGATCGGCCGGCCGGTCTTTGCAGAAGCGATTCAGAGCGGGATCGATCGGGTTGGCGCGCAGCAGGCGATCGACTTCAGCGGACACCTGCGGAGTGAGATGCGCGCGGGCGATCAGCGCGACCATCTGGTGTCCCTCGCAGCCCCATCCGAAGGCGGATGCACTGATGAGAGGCAGAGCTGCGATGGCAGCGAGCAGAGTGCGCATGACCTATTTCATGTGTCGCCGGAGGGTCCAGGCGTCGTGACGCGTGTTCTCGCGTTCGAGTTTCTTCCAGTCGTCGGTGACGTCGATCAGTTTGCCGGTGAGGTGGTTGGAGCGTTCCGAAGCGAGGAACAGCGCAATCTGAATCTGTTTTTCGGCCGGAACGCCGCCCGTCAGGCGGATCTGCTCGGCTTCCTCGATTTCGACATAGCCCGCGCGCTCGTCGGCTTCGAGAATTTCGTCGGTCATGCTGGTGTAAGCCCCGCCGGGCGAGAAACAGTTGACCTGCACGTTGTGATTCCGCACTTCTTCGGCGACGCTTTCGACGAATCGCACCACGGCGGCTTTGCTCGCGCTGTATGGCGCGAAATTAGGACGCGGAGTCGACGAGGAACTGTCGGCGATCACAATGATCTTCCCGCTGCGCGCCTGAATCATCTGCGGGAGAACTTTACGGCACGCGTTCATGACGCCGATCACGTTGGTTTCGAAGACCTCCTTCCAGTCGCGCGGCTTGTGCTCCGCGAAGGGCCCGATGGGCCCGAGGACCGCGGCATTGGCTACAAGCACGTGCACATCCCCGAAGGTATCCGTCATGCGATCGACGGCGGCCGAGACCTGGTCGTAGTCCCTGACGTCGGCGCGAAAACGATGCGCGCTGCCGCCGGCATGTTCGATTTCCAGTTTGGTGAGATCGAGTTCGGCCTGGCTGCGGCCGAGGAGCCCGACGCGCATGCCGGCTTTGGCGAATCCGATAGCGAGGCGCTTGCCGATTCCGCGCCCGGCCCCTGTGATCAACGCGGTCACGTGCTGGTGGGAGTTCAAAACCGTATTCTACTCCCCGCACCCGTAAGCTGAGTCGCTAACGACCGAGCATCTTCCGATGCTCTTTTGAGAATGCAGCGGTCCATGACGACTTCGAGGCCGGCCGCGCGCGCCTTGCCGGCGGCTTCGTCGTGGACCACGCCTTCCTGCATCCAGACGCCTTTCGCGCCGATGCGGATGGCCGCATCCACGATCTCGGGCACGCATTCGGAGCGGCGGAAGATATCCACGATGTCGACGTGCTCGGGAATTTCGTCGAGCGTGCCGAAGACTTTCTCGCCCAGGACTTCGGTCTCATTGGGATTGACCGGGATGATCCGGTAGCCCTTCGACTGCATGTATTCGGAGACGCCGTAGCTCGGCCGCGAGCGGCGGCTCGAAAGGCCCACCACCGCGATCGTTTTAGCGTTTCGAAGAAGATTCTCGCCTGCCACCGGCTGTTCCCTCGGTTGCCATCCGCATCAATTTTCGCACTTCTTCGGGCGTCAGGTGCCGGAACTCACCGGGTTTCAGGGAGCCAAGCTCGATACGTACCGATCCGCACGCGCCGCAGCTTTTCGACCAGATGGCCCGAAGTGCTTGAACATGATCCGGATCTGCTGGTTGCGGCCTTCGATCAGGCGGACTTCGTACCAGGGGTTGTCGCCGCGGCGCATCAGACGCAGACCGGCGGGCGCGGTGCGGCGTCCGCTCGAGCGGAATGCCGGTGCGGAACTGCTCTTCCTGCTTCGAGTGTGAGCTGGCCCTTCGATTTGACCAGGTACGTCTTCGGCACGTGGCTGCGCGCGGCGGTGATGGCGTTGGCGAATTCGCCGTCGTTGGTAAGAAGGATGAGACCTTCGCTGTGATAATCGAGGCGGCCCACGGGATAGACGCGGCCTTTCACGCCGTGCAGGAAATCGAGCACCGTGGTGCGCCCTGCGGGTCGCTGGCGGTGCTGACCACGCTGTCGGGCTTGTTGAGCGCGATGTAATCAAAGTGCTCGGGCTGGCGGATCAGGCGGCCGTCGACTTTGATGTGGTCGCGCTCCGGGATCGGCTTTCGAACCGAGTTCGACGACGGTCTTGCCGTTGACGGTGACGCGGCCTTCGACGATGAGCACTTCGGCCTTGCGGCGGGAGGCGATGCCGGCGGTCGCGAGGATTTTCTGGAGACGCTCTTCGCTCACTTATTCGGCGGCTCACGGTATTCTGCTTCAGTGGGCGCGGGCGCCGGCGCGGGTTCAGGTTCAGGAGCGAGCGCCGAAGCGGCAAGCACCGGTTCGGCAGGCTCGGTACCGTCTTCGGTGTCGAAGCGGGCGAGTTCCTGGAATTCCTTGAGGCTCGGAAGTTCGGCGAGGTCTTTCAGGCCGAACTGCACGAGGAATTCGCGGGTCGTCTTGTAGAGGATCGGTTTGCCGACCACCTGCTTGCGACCGGCGGTCGCGATCAGTTTGCGATCGAGCAGCGTCTTCAGAACGCCCGCGCCCTGCACGCCGCGGATTTCCATGATCTCGGGCGCGGTGATCGGCTGCTTGTAAGCGATCACGGCCAGCGTTTCGAGCGCCGGCAGAGAAAGCTTGAGCGGCGGATTGAGATTCTTCACGAAGCGCCGGACGGCTTCGTGGTGCTCCGGCTTGGTGGTCATCTTGAAACCGCCGGCGACTTCGCGGATGCTGAGACCGCGCTCGGGGCGCTCGTAATCGGCGGTCAACTGCTCGAGCAGTTCGATGACGCGGTCGCGCGGCTGTTCGATGGCGGCGCAGATCTGATCGAGCGACAGCGGCTCATCGGTGACATAGATGATGGCTTCGAGCACGGCCTTGAGCTTGGCGTCTTCCATGCTGAATGCGCGGCGCGGCGGGTGCTTCGGGCAGAAGCTCTTCTGCGGATACTACCACGGGCTGCCGAAAGTATTTCCTGTGAATTCCATCTGCTACTTATATTCCTCTTCGATTGTGGACGGGGGCATGGCTTCGACCTCAGTGAAGCGCTCGCCTTTGGCCAGCGCGATTTCGCCGAACAGATCCGCCTGCAGAATCTCGACCGACTGCGATTTCACCATTTCGAGCACGGCGAGAAACAGGCAGATCATCGCGCGGCGGCTGCGCTGCTGCTCCATCACGCGCAGGATGAACAGCGGCTTGTCCTTCTGCGTGGCATCGAGCAGCGAGCGGACGTGCAGCACCATGTCGCCGACCGAAATTTCTTCGTCCTGAACTTCGTAAACCGGCCGGCTCTTGACGCGTTCCAGCACTTCGCCGAAGGCTTTGATGAGATCGAACAGGCTGACCGCGAGGCCGGGGTTGTCGTCTTCCGCGACGAACTGCTTGATCTGCGGATTCGACCAGACGTTTTCCTCGATGATGCGCTTCTGCTGCAGCATCTCGGCGGCGTCCTTGAAGCGCTGGTGCTCGAGCAGGCGCTGGACGAGTTCTTCGCGCGGGTCTTCCGTGGTCTCGCCTTCTTTCTGCAGCGCGGGATCGGTGGGCAGCAGCATGCGCGACTTGATGTGGATCAGCGTCGCGGCCATGAAGACGAATTCGGCGCCGATGTCGAGATCCATCTCGCGGGCTTTGTCGAGATAACTCGAGGTATTGCGAGGTGATGGTGGCGATGGGGATGTCGCGGATGTCGATCTGCTGCTTGCGGATCAGGTCGAGCAGGAGGTCGAGCGGGCCGTCGTAGTGGTCGAGATGGACGTTCAGAGGCGATGACGACACTGGGACAATTCTCTTATTATCGCTTGTTCCGCGAGAATGCGGGCGGCGTGCGCGGCGGACTCGTTGACGAGCAGGCCCATCTTCGGATGGCTGGGCTCGAAATCGGCTTTGAGTCCGTACTCTTCGAGAGTCTCGCTGGTGGTGGGGCCGATGGAGCCGATGAAGGCGGACGCGCAGCGCTTCGAGTACCTGCGTTGCGATTGCCTTCTTCGGCGGCGATCTTCATCAGGTGGACGATCTGGGTCGAGGTGGTCAGCAGCACGACATCGAATTCGCCGGCGGCGAGTTTTGCGGCGGCTTCGCGGAGCGGGCGCGGTGTCTTCGGGAAGGTCCCAGCCGTAAATGCGGACCGGCGTCACCTGCTTGCCCTGCGGCGCGCAGGCCGTCGATGAGCTGCGGGTTTGACTCGCCGTATTCCTGCAGAGCGAGGCGCGTGTTCCGGACGGGCCTGCATGACGGCCAGAAGTTCGCGCCAGGTGTTCGGCTCGGGAATCTGGACATCCGGTGACGAGCCCCAGTTCGCGGACGGCGGCGGAGGGCTTGGGACCGCGCACGACGAGGTCAGTTTTCTGAAGGGCAGCCTTCAGGTCGTCCTCGGCAGTAGCGGGTCAGGAGCGTTTTCCAGAGCAGCCGGGTGCCGACGCCGGTCAGCAGGATGACGCAATCGAATTCGCCGCGTAGCAGACGGTCTGCGAAGGCGAAGGCTTCTTCGTGCTGTTCGAGAGGGACTTCGCGCATGGACGGCGCGACGAAGGGATCGCCGCCCTGTTTGCGGATCAGAGTGGACATTTCTTCGGCGCGCCGGCTTTCGAGAGAAAGGACGCGCAGACCGTTGAAGCCCATAAAACTACTAAAGTAGTTTCATTCGCCCGGCGATTAGAGTACCGAGGAGCAAAAATAAGGCTTGCATGTTTTTTTGATGGGCAGTAGGCTTATCATAGAAAGTTTTTATCGGGGCCATAGACATGTTGGATTTCCCAGAGACGCTAATCATCCTCCTCACAATACTGCTGCTTTTGCTGGGAACGCGCCATTGGCTCACCGTTAACGGGCTGCGCCGGGGCGAACGATCGAATAAGTCCGACCGGGGCTAAGGTTTACTCGGGCAGGGTGGAGAGTCCCATGAGGAACTCGTCTACCCCGCGGGCTGCCTTGCGGCCTTCGGCGATGGCCCAGACCACCAGCGATTGCCCGCGCCGCGCATCGCCGGCCGCGAACACGCCCGGCTCCGACGACATGTAGTCGCTCGTCGGTCGCGACGTTGCCGCGCGCATCGAGCGCGACGCCGAGATCTTCGATCATCCCGCCGCGCACCGGGCCGGTGAATCCCATGGCGAGCAGCACCAGATCGACGTCCATCTCGAATTCGGTGCCGGGAATCGGCTTCGAACTTCGGCGGCGCGCCCACGCGGACGCCGTGCAGCTTCTTCACATTGCCGTCGGCGTCGCCGGTGAAGCGAACGGTCGAGACGCTCCAGTCGCGCAGCGCCGCCTTCTTCGTGCGAGCTTTCGACGCGCAGCTGCATCGGCCAGAGCGGCCAGGGCGTCTGCGGCGCGCGGTCGTCGGGCGGCTTGGGCAGCAGTTCGAACTGCGAGATGTGCGCGCGCCTTGTGGCGATGCGAGGTGCCGAGGCAATCGGCGCCGGTATCGCCGCCGCCGATGATCACGACGCGCTTGCCGGTGGCCAGAATCTGATCGGGCACGGTGTCGCCTTCGCAGACTTTGTTCGACTGCGGCAGGAACTCCATGGCGAAGTGGATGCCCTTCAGTTCGCGGCCGGGGACTTTCAGATCGCGCGGCTGCTCGGCGCCGGCGGCGAGCAGAATGGCGTCGAAATCGCGGCGCAGATCGGTCAGCCGGAATCGTTCACGCCGACGTGCGCGTTCGACTTCGAACTCGACGCCTTCGGCGCGCATCTGGTCGATGCGGCGGTCGATCAGATGCTTCTCCATCTTGAAATTCGGGATGCCGTAGCGCAGCAGGCCGCCGATGCGGTCGGCCTTTTCGAATACGGTGACCGCAGTGGCCGGCGCGCGCCAGTTGCTGCGCGGCGGCGAGGCCCGCCGGGCCCGGAGCCGACGACCGCGACGCGCTTGCCGGTGCTGCAGCGGCGGCGGCTCGGGAACGATCCAGCCTTCCTCCCAGGCGCGGTCGACGATGGTCTTCTCGATGTTCTTGATGGTGACCGGCGGCTCGTTGATGCCGAGCACGCAGGCGGCTTCGCACGGCGCGGGGCAGATGCGGCCGGTGAACTCGGGGAAGTTGTTGGTGGAGTGCAGCACGCGGATGGCTTCCTGCCAGCGGCCGCTGCCAGACCAGATCGTTCCAGTCGGGAATGATGTTGGTGACCGGGCAGCCGGTATGGCAGAAGGGCACGCCGCAATCCATGCAGCGCGCGCCCTGCAGTTCGGATCTTCTCCTCGGGAAACGGATTGTAGATCTCGAACCAGTCGTTGATGCGCTCGGCGACCGGGCGCCGCTCGGGCACTTCGCGCTGGTATTCGAGGAAGCCGGAGACTTTACCCATGGTAGCTGACCCGTCGGCGCCGCCAGCGGTCATGGTCGCGGACATGCGCTGCGTGCGCATCTCGGCTACGCGCGGCTGACGGCCTGCGCGCTCTTCTTCAGCACGCGCTTGAATTCGTGCGGGAAGACCTTGACGAATTTCGGCAGCATCGCGTTCCAGTTTTCGAGAATCCACTTGGCGCGCGGACTGCCCGGTCGCTTCGAAATGGCGGTAGATCGTGGTCGTGCAGAATCTGCTGATCGGCGGGATCGAAAACCGGTTCCAGATCGACCGAGGCCTTGTTGCAGCGGTAGCTGGCGAACTCGCCCGGTTCGTCCAGCACGTAAGCGATGCCGCCCGACATGCCGGCGGCGAAGTTGCGGCCGGTCTTGCCGAGCACGATCACCAGGCCGTTGGTCATGTATTCGCAGCCGTGATCGCCCAGGCCTTCCACCACCGCGGTGGCGCCGGAATTGCGCACGGCGAAGCGCTCGCCCGCCATGCCGTTGAAGAAGGCTTCGCCGCTGGTGGCGCCGTAGAGCACCACGTTGCCGATCAGGATGTTTTCCTCCGGCACGAAGGTGGAAGTCTTCGGGCGGATAGACGATCATGCGGCCGCCGGAAAGGCCTTTGCCGACGTAATCGTTGGCATCGCCTTCCAGTTCGAGCGTGACGCCGTTGGCGAGGAACGCCCCGAAGCTCTGGCCGGCCGAGCCGGTGAACTGGAACTGGATCGTGTCGTCCGGCAGCCCGGCCGAGCCGTACTTGCGCGCGATCTCGCCCGAAAGCATGGCGCCCACCGTGCGGTGCACGTTGCGGATCGGCAGCTTGATTTCCGATCGGCGTCCGGTTGTCGATGGCTTCCCGCGCGTGGTCGATCAGCTTGATAATCGAGCGCTTCGTCGAGGCCGTGATCCTGCTTGGTGGTGCAGCGGCGGCCGATGCGCGACGGCATCGGCGGATTGTAGAGAATCGATCGAGAAATCGAGGCCGCGCGCCTTCCAGTGCTCGACGGCGTCGCGCGTTTCGAGCATGTCGACGCGGCCGACCATTTCGTCCATGTTGCGGAAGCCGAGCTGCGCCATGATCTGCGCGCACCTGTTCGGCGATGAAGAAGAAGAAATTGATGACGTGCTTCGGGCTGGCCGGTGAACTTGGCGCGCAGCACCGGATCCTGCGTGGCGATGCCGACCGGGCAGGTATTCAGATGGCACTTGCGCATCATGATGCAGCCCATGGCCACCAGCGGCATGGTGGAGAAGCCGAATTCCTCGGCGCCCAGCAGCGCGGCGATGGCGACGTCGCGGCCGGTCTGCAGTTTGCCGTCGGTCTGCACGCGGATGCGGCTGCGCAGATCGTTCATCACCAGCACCTGCTGGGTTTCGGCCAGGCCCAGTTCCCAGGGCGCGCCCGCGTGCTTGAGCGAAGTGAGCGGCGAAGCGCCGGTGCCGCCGTCGTGGCCGCTGATGAGCACCACGTCGGCGTGCGCTTTGGCGACGCCCGCCGCGACCGTGCCGACGCCGACTTCGGCCACCAGCTTCACCGAAATGCGCGCCTTCGGATTGACGTTCTTCAGATCGTAAATCAGCTGCGCCAGATCTTCGATGGAATAAATGTCGTGATGCGGCGGCGGCGAAATCAGGCCCACGCCGGGCACGGAGTGGCGCACCCGCGCGATGACTTCATCCACTTTGTGGCCGGGCAGCTGGCCGCCTTCGCCGGGCTTCGCGCCCTGCGCCATCTTGATCTGCAGATCGTCGGCGTTGACCAGATAATGCGCGGTGACGCCGAAGCGGCCGGAAGCCACCTGCTTGATGGCGCTGCGCCGCAGATCGCCGTTGGCGTCGGGCTTGAAACGCGCTTCGTCTTCCCCGCCTTCGCCGGTATTGGAGCGGCCGCCGATGCGGTTCATGGCGATGGCGAGGGTTTCGT
Source organism: Terriglobia bacterium (assembly GCA_963709215.1). GTDB lineage: Bacteria > Acidobacteriota > Terriglobia > Bryobacterales > Bryobacteraceae > BOG-234. Next base: position 1,544,576 of record CAVPVO010000003.1, read on the forward strand.
GCGCTTCTTTCGAGATGGACCCGAACGACATGGCGCCGGTGGCGAAGCGCTTGACGATTTCGCTCGGCCGGCTCCACTTCTTCGAGCGGCACGGCGTCGCCGGCTTTGAATTCGAACAGGCCGCGCAGCGTGCAGAGCTGCCGGCTCTGCTCGTCGATCAGGTCGGTGTATTCCTGGAAAGTCTCGAAGCTGTTCTGCCGCACGGCGTGCTGCAGCTTGCTGACGGTCGACGGGATTGAGCAGATGATATTCGCCGCGCACGCGACAGGCATAGCTGCCGCCCACCGGCAGTTCCGTATCGAGCGTCCGTGCAGCGGCTGGAACGCCAGCTCGTGCTTCATGACGGCTTCGCGCGCCAGAACATCGAGCCCGACGCCTTCGATGCGCGAGGCCGTGCCGGTGAAGTATTGGTCGATCAGACGTCCTTGTTCAGGCCGATGGCTTCGAAAACCTGCGCGCCGCGATAGCTCTGCAGCGTGGAGATGCCCATCTTCGAGAAGACCTTGAGCAGCCCTTTATTGATGGCCTTGATGTAGTTGATAGAGCGCCTTTTCGAAGGTGACGCCTTCCGGCAGATAGCCGCGCAGCGCCAGATCTTCCAGCGTCTCGATGGCGAGATAGGGATTGATCGCGCTCGCGCCATAGCCGATCAGCAGCGCGTAGTGCATCACTTCGCGCGGCTCGCCCGATTCGATGATGAGCGCGACCTGCGTGCGCGAGCCTTCGCGCACCAGATGATTGTGCACGGCGGTCATCGCGAGCAGGCTGGGGATCGGCGCGTAGTCGCGATCGACGCCGCGGTCGGAAAGGATCAGGATCGTGTAGCCGTCCTGAATGGCCAGCGAGGCGCGGCGGCAGAGACCGTCGAGCGCGCGCTCGAGGCCCGCTTCGCCTTCCGCGGCGGGGAAGAGCGCGGGCAGCGTGGTGGCGAGAAAATCGCCCTGCGAGACGCGGCGCAGCTTTTCGAGATCGCGGTTGGTCAGGATCGGATGCGGCAGCTTCAGCGTGTGGCAGTGCTCGCGCGTCTCCGCCAGGATGTTGCGCTCGCTTGCCGATGTAGCTGACGAGCGACATCACCATCTCTTCGCGAATGGGATCGATGGGCGGATTGGTGACCTGCGCGAACAGCTGCTTGAAGTAATTGAACAGCGGCTGCGGCTTGTCGGAAAGACAGGCCAGCGGCGTATCGGTGCCCATGGAGCCGATCGGCTCTTCGCCGTTGACCGCCATCGGGCGTCATCAGGAAGCGCAGGTCTTCATCGGTGTAGCCGAAGGCCCGCTGGCGGGCGGTGATGGTGGCGTGATCGGAGCCGTGCACGCGCGCCGGCTCGGCCAGCTTGTCGAGCGTGATCTGATTCTCCTCCAGCCATTCGCGCGTAGGGCTGCCGGCTGGCGAGCTGTTCTTTGATCTCGTGTCGGAGACGATGCGGCCCTGTTCCAGATCGACCAGAAACATCTTGCCGGGCTGCAAGGCGGCCCTTCATGCTCGACGTCTTCCGGCTTGACCGGCAAGCACGCCGGTTTCGGACGCCAGCACCACCAGATCGTCTTTGGTGACCAGATAGCGCGCGGGACGCAGGCCGTTGCGGTCGAGCGTGGCGCCGATGACGCGGCCGTCGGTGAAGGCGATGGCGGCCGGGCCGTCCCACGGCTCCATCAGCGAGCAGTGGTATTCGTAGAACGCCTTCTTCCGTCATCCATGTGCGGATTGTTGTCCCAGGCTTCGGGAATCAGCATCGCCATGGCGTGCGGCAGCGAGCGGCCGGACTGCACGAGCAGTTCGAGCGCGTTATCGAACGCCGCCGAATCGCTGCCGTTGGGCTGGATAATCGGGAAGAGCTTCTTAGATCGTCGCCGAACAGATCGGACTCGCAGCACCGACTGGCGCGCGTGCATCCAGTTGACGTTGCCGCTGACGGTGTTGATTTCGCCGTTGTGCGCGACGTAGTGGAACGGATGCGCCAGGTGCCAGGTGGGGAACGTGTTGGTGGAGAAGCGCTGGTGCACCAGGCAGAGCGCGCTGATGACATCGGGATCGGAAAGTTCGTTGTAGAAGTTGGCGATCTGCGGAGCGAGCAGCAGACCTTTATAGACGATGGTGCGGGCGGAGAGCGAGGGGATGGAGAACATGCCGCGATCGGCCATTTCGGCTGGCGGCGACTTCGGCTTCGGCGCGCTTGCGGACCACGTAGAGCTTGCGCTCGAGCTCGTCGGTGATCACGTGGAGCCGGCACCGCGTCCGACGAAGACCTGTTCGATGTAAGGCTGCGAGGCGCGCGCGACGCGGCCGATGGCGCTGCCGTCGATCGGCGTATCGCGCCAGCCGAGCACGCGTGAGACCTTCTTCGCGGACGATGCGCTCGAGGATGCCTTCGGTCTGCAGGCGCTGATGGCGCTCCACCGGGAGGAAAACCATGCCGACGCCGTATTCGCCGGGCGCCGGCAGGGTGAAGCCGAGCGGTGTCGGCTTCGCGCGCGAAGAACTTGTGCGGGATCTGAATCAGCAGGCCGGCGCCGTCGCCGGTTTCCGGATCGCAGCCGCAGGCGCCCCGATGCGTGAGGTTGATGAGGATCTGAATCCCCTTTTCGATGATGTCGTGGGATTTCTGGCCTTTGATGTTGGCCACAAAGCCGATGCCGCAGGCATCGTGCTCGTGGCTGGGGTGGTAGAGTCCCTGGGGCTCGGGCAGTCCGGACATAGTCATGGCTCCTCGGGTAGTTTCCCAATATTAGCAGATCGAAGCATTATCATGCAATCGAATTTTACAGCGCCATTAGTATTCGGTTTGCTTATTTTGTATAAAACCAAACCAACGGGGATTATCAGAGGCCCGGGGGCACCTGTATTTTCGGAATACATTTTTTTCATACACTTAGCCGGGTTCGTTTGGCAAAAACACGCTTTTCGGCGACGTCGGTCCGCCGAAAGCAGATCGGGAAACGTCCGATGTCCGATCTATTATCCACCTGGTTTTCGGTCGTGTTTGGTGCGAGTGGAGGCCCGGCTATTGTTATCAGATGATTCGGAGGAAAAATTTGTTTGGATCGGTTGTGATTCCACGCCGGCACTTTCCTTCATTTGTGCCGTACTGGTTGCAGTTTGCGCCAGGGGCAAACGGCCCCGGACTTGGTGGATATCGCCACAATCCGCGAAAACATACGCACCTGGCTGGACCAGCTGCCGCGAATCACCTGCACCGAAAGGACGCGGCCGCAAACGCGATCGATTTTCGGGGCCTGCGCAGCGATACCGGCGCGTAAGTTATGGAATTTTCGCGGCGGCGATGCAGTGGTGAAAGCGGGCCTGGTGTCGAGTTGGGTAACAGCGCTTTAGAATAGTTTCGCGACTGGTGAATCCGACTGCAGAGCGGAAGCCCTGGCCTCCACAAAAAATCTGCGAGCAGTCAGCAGAACGGAGCCTGGATCGCGGTTTTCGCTCAGGCGATTACTTCGCTTGGGCGCCAACGCGCAGTATCACTGAATTGAATTTCAGATCGCTGGCAGTATTAAAGCAGCTTATGCTATAGTGCGTGTGGTGATCTTTGGGGATTGCAAGCTATTCCGCGACATAGCGCATGCGCGCAGTCTGAGCCGGGCGGCGGCGATGAACGGAATCAGCCAGTCCGCCGCTACGCAGCATATTCAGGAACTGGAGAAGCGGTTGGGCGTGCAGTTGCTTGACCGGTCGACGCGCCCGCTGGGGCTGACACCGGGCGGGAAGCTTTACGCCGAACTCTGCCGCGACGTGCTGCGGCGCGAGGAGGATTTCACCGCCGCGCTCGACAGCATCAAGGCCGACGCCGAAGGCAGCGTGCGCGTGGCGTCGATTTATTCGATCGGGCTTTCTGAAATGCCGCAGCTGCGCGAAGAGTTTCTGCGCGTTTGTCCCGGCGCGCAGCTGCACCTCGAGCTGCTGCGTCCGAATAAGGTCTACGAAGCGGTGCTCGAGGGCGAGGCGGATCTGGGGTTTATCAGCTATCCGGAGCATCGGCGGGATCTGACGGTGATTCCATGGCGTGAAGAGCGGATGACGGTGGCAGTTTACCCGTCGCATCCGCTGGCGGGGCGCGAGATGCTGGTGGCGGCGGATCTCGACGGGCAGGATTTCATTGCATTCGACGAGGAAGTGATCATCCGGCGCGAGCTCGACCGGTTTTTACGCGATCACGACGTGACGATATCAATCGTGATGCAGTTCGACAATATTCAATCCATCAAAGAAGCCGTGGTGCTGGGGTCGGGGATCAGCATTCTGCCGGAGCGGACTATGCTGGCGGAAGTGGAGCAGGGACGGCTGGTGTCGGTGCCACTGCACGCGCCGGAGCTGGTCCGGCCAACGGGGATTATCCATCGCCGGAAAAAGAAATTCACGCGGGCGGGCCGGGAGTTTCTGAAGATGCTGGTGGGAGTTGAGGAGCCGGTGGACGCGGAGTTGGTGGGGACCAGCTGAACGGACTCAGGGCACGGCAGCGAGTCCGAATGCGGCCGGGTATCGCACCCTGCCGCACACTCCCTTCAGAGCCGCAGGGCTCAGTTCGAGAGCCATGAAGGCGTCCGGAGGAAAGGGGCTCTCCAGAGGGAGGGCTTTTTCAGCCGTGAATCCGAAGCGGCTGTAGTAAGCGGGTTCGCCGAGAACAATGACAATGCGCTCGGCTTTGTCAGAAAACAAACCGTGCCGCAGCAGATCGAGGCCGCGACTGATCAGGTTTGTGCCAATGCCCCGGCGCTGGAATTCGGGAAGCACGGCGACAGGTGCCAGTGCGGCCGCGGGTATCTTCTCTTTTGGTCTCTTTTTTGGTCTAGCCGAGTTTCGTCTCGCCAGGCAATGCTCGGGTCGCCCGCCGATGGTGTCAATCCACATCCGGGTAAACAGGATGTGGCCGACGATATCGGCGCCGCGTTCGGCAACGAGTGAGAGGAGAACCACGCCTTCGGTTCTGAGTTCGTCGACGAGGTTCGCTTCGTCGGGACGGCCGAAAGCTGCTTCGTGCAGCGAATGTATCCGCGACTGGTCGCGCGATTCGGGGCGAATGAGAAGATCTGGCTCAACCAATGAGCGGTTTTCGGACATAAGGCCTCTCGCGTTGCAAACCACCGGCGGGGTTTGACAAACCCCGCGGACCCTGAGGGTGCCCCTGACATCCCGCCCCACGCGGGACTAACAGGCTGCTGAAAAGCGCTTCTTGCCACTCCCTTACGGTCGCGGTTCGGAAAAGCAAGTTCTGATTCCGCAGGGGTTACTGAACCGCGCGCGTCAGCAAGCGGCAACGAAAAGTGCTTTTCAGCAGCCTGCTAGAAGCTCATCTTGTCTTTGGCGGCTTCCATCTTGCGGCCGTCGACGCCGTAGACCACCAGCATCTCGCCCCATTCGCGATACTCGCCGTGCTTGTCACGGTAGACCACCAGGGCTCTCGCTTCATCCAGTGTGAGGCCCAGCCCGGCGGCGACCATCTGATCGGCAGTCGCCTTGTTCATATTAATCTTCGTCGTGTCTTCCGTTTTGGGGAAGTTTTTGATCATGTAGGCAGTGATGGCGTCGTACTGCTCGGCAGGCGCCACGATACCCTTCTGCGACATGCGCTGGATGGTGGCGCGCCAGTCGTTCTCAGACTTGTGCTGGCTGAGAAGCTGGGCGGGCTCGTGACATTGCAGGCATATGCGATTGATGTAATCTTTGGCGGGGCCGTCAGGAAAATCCTTCTGGGCGAAAGCGGGTGAGATCAGAAGTACGAAAAGAGACGCGGAGCGAAACATCGTGGTTAGCCTCTACTCTGTTCTAATATCGCGCACAACGGACTGACCACCATCGCAGCCGCCCGGCTCGGTCTGGCCTATGCGCTCTGCGCGTATTCTCTCACGGTTTGCAGATGGAACATTCGGTAGGATAGGCACGGAGGCTTTTCATGCGGCTTCAGAGAATGGTACTGGCGATCGGAGCCATTGTGGCGCTGGCGGGCGCGGGGTTCGGGCAGCGATATACCAGTCCCCCGGCGAAAACGTCGGCGAAGATCGCGGGGAAGCAGATAACGATTGAGTATTACGCACCGTCGATGCACGGGCGGAAGGTCTTCGGCGGGCTGGTGCCGTTTGGCGAGGTGTGGTGTCCCGGGGCGAACGTGGCAACCGCCGTGACGACGGAGGCCGATCTGCAGTTCGGCAGTCTGAAGCTGCCGAAGGGCGCGTGGAGCATCTGGGTGATGCCGAGCGAGAAGGAGTGGACGCTGATCGTCAATAAGCAGACCGGGCAGAATCATCTTGACTATGATGCAGCGGAAGATTTCGGGCACACGAAGCTGACCCTGAAGACCCTTGCGGCGCCGGTGGAAACGCTGCGCTTCGAGGTCAGACCCGAGGGCGGCAACAGAGCAACGCTGGCCCTGCTCTGGGAGACGACGGAAGCTTCGGTACCGCTTACCGTGCTGCAATAATCGCGCGCATCCGGACCACCGTGTGGCGGTGGAGGCGGCGACGTTCGGTGCGCTGCCGGCGTATTAATCCGGCCACCCCGAGGAAGGTGAAACCCAGCGCGATCGTGGTGATCGGCGGTGGATTGGATGCCGGTACCTCATGGATTGCCGGTACGCGGTTAGTGAGTTCCTTTTCGCTCAGCACAACACTTTCAACGCCCGTAGTGACCCGATCGATCTCCGGTTCTTCCGGGAGAGACTCCTCAACTGTGTCCGGATTGAAACTGAGATCGTGCCCGATGACCGGAACTTGCCGGGGAGGTGAGGCGTTGTGGTAGCCCAGTGTGCTCAAGGGTGCGGCCCCGGCTGCTGAACAGAGGGCGAGGATCGCGATCATCGGGACGAAGGACATCACTCAGCCAGTTAGTGCGACCGGCAGGCGAAATTCGCAGGGGTCTAGTGTTCCGGTTTGGCACTCAGTGAAGGCGGAATTGACTTCAACCTGGGCGCCCATGACAGGGCGAAATGTGGGATCCGAAGGAGGGGAGCACTGCTCATCGCTGCAACGATGGGCTGACGGATGGCGAGAGCCGGGTCGAAGGTTACTTTTGAACTGTTCAAGGGCCGACGACCAGTCCAATGACATCGGTAGGTCGTCGCCAGCGTTCCCTGTCACACCACTGTATGTACGGGTCCGTATACGGCGGTTCGGCGGGTTGAGCTATCGGGAGACAGTCAATCCTGGAATCCCGAGCGAGTCGAAGTAAGCATTGGGCAGTGCGAAGCAAAGTGCCGGGTTGTTCGCCAGCCGCCAAGGGCCGTGGGCACTGCCCGTTGTTTGTGCAGCGAGGTCCCTGCCCACCCAGATTCGACCTTATGGTACTCAGTTTTCCGAAGCTGGCGGTAATTGATTGATTTATCTGGTACACCCGAGAGGATTCGAACCTCTGACCTTTTGCTCCGGAGGCAAACGCTCTATCCAGCTGAGCTACGGGTGCACGCTTGTCTCAATTTTAGCGCACGCCGTGCTACCATCGTGAACAAAGCTCGGATTGTATTCGTCGATCTGCAACAACCATCGGGAGAGGTGGCTGAGTGGTCGAAAGCAGCGGTTTGCTAAACCGATGTCGACCCTCGAGTAACTCCAGCCAAATCAAGCAAATCCTCTTTCCAGCCAAGGACTTGCCGACAGCGCCTCTTCATTTGTTTTCACGGCATTTCACTCGTTTTGACCCGGCTGTAGTGACACTTTAGTGACACTGGGCGACGCTGACGCGTTGTCAGAACCACTGTCACTACGATGTCCCCTAAGCCACATGTTGTCTATTCCATACAGGCAATTTTCCGGGAGAGTGAAGATTGTTCCGCTCACAGATGGCCTGAGGTTCAATCAAAGCATTCCGGTGCAAAGTCCCGAACGGCTCCTCCCACGCAGCGCAACCGGCTCCAAAGCTTCTTTCAGTTCTTCACGCTTCCAGTATTTTTCAACCAGTCGGGGGTTTGCTTTTCGCTCAACGCCAACTCCAGCGGTTCAAACACCAAGGGTTTTGACGCGGTTGTTCCACCGTGCGGCGGAAAAGTTATCTGACTGCTCCAGACGCTCCTGGCCGCCAAACTTGATGGTGTGCTTGCCGTGGACCCAGCTCACGGTGTCCGAAAGCACTGAAGTGGTGTCGCCGCGTCCCTGCGGAAAATTGTTGACGCCGCCGAATTCGAATGCGCCGGACACGGTGATCTGTGGGATGCCGACCGGCCCCGAAACTCCGCTGTCGATTCCGAAGGCCGCCGGGTTGTCTGTGTTGTACGGAGCGAAAATGATAGGGAATGTGGTTGCCGCCGAGACGCGCTTCATTCACCAGCGTCGAGCTGATCACCCAGGTGTCGTTCAACGCGATCAGCTGACGCCGGCCGGTCCGGTGGTCGCCCATTCCCGCAAAGCTGTTGGCGTCGGTGCTGGATGCTTCATCGCGCTGATCCGCCTGCACCGCGTAATACGCGTTGAAGCGTTGGTTTTCCGAAAAAACCTGACAGAAGTTCACAGTGCCCTGCTGGATGTTTACCGGCGCCGACATCGAAAAGGCATATTGCCTCGTCCCTTCGTTTGCCGTGGGAATGAGGGGCAGGAGGGCTTTGACGAACTGGTCGCTGGATGCCTGCGCCTGTGCGACCTGCGCCGCGCTCAGGGTTGTCGAAGAGAGGGGTACAGCCTGGCGCTGCCGCAGTGCTTCATAGCTCAGAAAGACAAACGTCTTATCTTTCTTGACCGCGCCTCCGCCGTCACCGCCGAATTGATTGCGGACGAACTGCGACTCTTTGCTGGGCGCAAGAACGCCGTTTACGATGACGTTGGTGGGGTTAGAGAAATTGCGGGCGTCAAAGAAATCGTTCCGCAGGTACTCGTATGCTTCGCCATGCCACGCATCTACGCCAGGACGCGTGGCGACATTGACGATGGTGCCGGAATTGCGTCCGTATTGGGCGCTGAAAGTGTGATTGTCAACGATGAATTCACTGATCGTATTGATCGTCGGCTGAAACGTGACTTGCTGGTTGTTCGAATCGTTCCTGTTAATGCCGTTGACCATGAAGTTCACAGTGTCCTCGAGGCCTCCCGCCGAATTGAACGAAAACGTCCCCTGACCGCGCAGTGGCACAGTCAGGTTGCCGACCGCGGGCCGGTAACCGTTCCTACGATCATCTGCGGCAGGTCGGTGAAGTGCCTGCCGTTCAGTGGAATTTCCTGTACCGCAAGTTGATTGACGACGGCCCCGAGCGACGTGGTGCTGGTGTCCACCAGAGCCGCGGTCTCCTGGACTTCGACTACCTGCGCAAAACAGGCAACCGTGAGCTTGAAGTCCTGGGTCACCGTTGTGCCGACGTCGAGAACGATGCCCTTCGCCTCGGTCGGTGCAAGACCTGTGGCTTTCACTTCGACGCTGTAGGTCCCGACAGGCAGAGATGATGGCACATAGTAGATGCCTGCAGAATCGGTCGCCTGGGTCCGATTGACATCGAGGGCCGGATCGCTGACCGTCACAGCGGCATTTGGAACAATCGCCCCGGAACGGGTCGGTAACCAGTCCCTGTATCGCGCCCGTGGACTGCCCGAAAGCGGGCGCGGTGAATGTGAACAACGCAGCGCCCAAAAGGCACACTGCGAGAAGACCCACGGATTCTAACGGAAATACTTCACGAGACGTTTCGGCATGCTGACCTCCCCATGGCCCTCGCCGAACGTCGGCGGCGAAGAATTAGTTTTTCAGTTTCGGGGTATGCAGACAGGCGCGGGGACCAACGGAGCGCAGGCGGGGAACTGACAGCATTCCCACCCGAACGAGGAATGGTAAGGGAGTAACGCCGATTATGGAAGGTTGTCAAATCGCAGCCTAATGCCGTCTCGTGAAACTCGCGGAGAAGGCCGTCATCCGGGCTCTGGGCGAGCAGGAGGAGTGATATGAAAGCAGCGCGAGCCACCGTTTCATGGGCCGAAAATGCTTTTCGGGCATATCGCATGCACCCCCACTTTGCCGTCAACCAACTGCGTGATATCGACGTCGACTGCGACGCTTATCAATGCATAGGCATCGTCTCTGCTCAAATGCTTTTCACCGACCAGGAAATCGATCATGTTCCGAACGGCGATCTCGGCAGCGACCTTTAGATCTTCGTCGAATCCCATCGAAATGTAGCTGGCCGGTGTTTCCGCGCGCGGCCACAGCAGATGTTGATCTTTGTGAACGATAAACCGGAACGTTCCCGTCAACCAGGTTTCCATGGCGGTAATGTCCACTTCGCCGTTGCCTTGTCCGGCGTGCCCGTCGCCAGCTTCAAACATCGCGCCCTTCGCATGAACCGGAATGAACAGCGTTGTGCCAGCTATCAGTTCCTTGTTGTCCATGTTGCCCGCATGCATCCACGGCGGCCCGCTGCTCAGGCGTCCGCCACCCTCCGGCGCCACTCCCATACTGCCGAAAAACGGACGCAGCGGAATGTCGACACCGGGCGCGAATTTGCCAATCATATGCGTCAGGTCCAATGGAATAACTTTTGTGCGTCCATACGGAAAGTCGTTGGGCAGGAAGCCGCGGCCGGGGCCGAAGCTATTACACGCAAACGGAACGTCGATGTCGATCTTCTGAATCTGAACCTCGAGAACGTCTCCGGGTTCGGCGTCTTCGATGGCGACCGGCCCGGTCAGAATATGACCGCCCGGGCCTTTGTCCTTCACCTGCGCATGAATGTCCAGATCGTATTGCGGTACTGGAACACCGGCCGACTGCATCCGCTCCGGAGCGCAGGTCGAAAGCGTTTGCATCCGCACCGTATCTCCCGACTTGACCGTCAACGCCGGGTTGGAACGCGCCGCATAATATCCCCAGACCACAGTCGACGGGGAGGCGGGCAAAGTGAATTCGGCCGCCCAAAGTGCGGGGCTGCCGAAAGACGGAACAACGCAATAAAGAAGCGCACACAGCGTGGATTTCATAGCCTTGCCTCTCCATTCAAACGAAGCGCGTCCCGAGCTAAGTCCCACTCGCGACTAAGGACGAGTTAACAATACGAATGTGGACACACGGGGGATACGTTCGATTTCCGGACTGGACGAACGACGAAGTAAATGTGACCGACGGGGTCGGAAGGCGACTGGTTACTTAGGTCCCAGATCGATAAAAGTATAACGCATTCATCGTAGGTTCCGACCAGGTATACTTGGCTTTCCCGGTGGTACTTCCTTTCGGTGTGTTTCCTTGGCTGCGCCAGATAGAGCCCCTGCCCGTTCAGGGCAAGTTGGAAGTCCTGACCGTTGGGTACTTGATGCCCAGTTGATCCAGGTAAGTGTCGTACTTCGACGGATCGTAATAGTACCCTCTCATACGCGGCCTGTACTCTTCCATCATTTTCTGATTCAGCCAGATCGCCGGCGTGTCTTCGGGTCTGAGCAGGCTCTTGTACTTCATGTCTTTGGTCTGGACGTTGTTGTAATAATCCCACGCCTTCTGTACCAGTTCCGGATTCAGAAGAATGTCCAGCATCGTCATCGCCTGCACCTTGGCGCCCGCAATCACACCTTTGTGCGCGATGGGAGTCGCCATCGAGACGCCACTCGCCCAGTTGTGCCCGGGTCCTCCGGGAATATTCGAAGGGTAGGTCAGGGTGACGGTTGGGACGGCCCAGGACACGTCGCCGATATCGTCGGAGCCGCCCCCGGTTGGTTCGATGGCTCCCGCCCCGTCCCCCTGGTCCGAATCCTCGGGCGGCTTCGGCCTGCGCAGTTCGGGAATCTTGATTGCGAGCCCACGCTCGGGCATTTTGAGTTCCTTCTGCAACGCCTGGCCAGCGTCTGGTCCGCCTCAGACCATTGCGGCAAGCCAACCCGTTTGATGTTCTCGTACATATCTTCGGCGACCGGGACATTGAAGTGCCCTGGCCACGCGGTGCCGAGCACACGCGAGGAGTACGTCGTGTTAGTCATCAGGGTGGCCGCCTGAGCCATGTTGTCGCCGATCCGCCAGAGATTCATGATGTGGTCGTAGTCGGCCTCGCGGTAGTAGTACCAGACCGTCGCGTTCGCCGGCACGACGTTCGGTTGATCGCCGCCGTTTGTAATCACATAGTGAACGCGGGTCGCAGGTCTGAGGTGTTCCCGCCGGAAATTCCAGCCAACGTCCGTTAGTTCCACCGCATCGAGAGCGCTTCTGCCCCGCCATGGGGCGGCCGCCGCATGGGCGCTTTCACCTTTGAACGTGTATTCGACCGATACCAGGTCGTTGGACGTCGTCGGGCCGATCGATACGCCCAGGTTCGCGGCCACGTGACAAAAAAGTACGATGTCGACATCCTTGAAGACTCCCGCGCGCACATAGTACGCCTTGGCCCCCAGTAGTTCCTCCGCCACACCGGGCCACAGCTTGATGGTTCCGGAGAGGTGCGCCCGCTCCATCACTTTTTTCACGGCAAGAGCGGCAACGCGGGAGCACAACGTATGGCCAGGAATTCGGCAACATCATCCAGTACCGCTACCCCGGCGACGATTATAAGGATCTCATGGCGGGCGTGGACGAGTTGATTAAGCGCGGGTGGATCGATGAGCAGCGGATGGGAGTCACCGGTGGCAGTGGCGGCGGTGTGCTTACGAACTGGACCATTGGGCATTCCAGCCGATTCAGGGCTGCTGTCTCGCAGCGCTCTATCGCGGACTGGAGTGGCTGGTGGTACGCGGCGGACATCGTCGTACCGGCCTGGTTTCACGGCGCTCCCTGGGAATCGGCCGCGGATTTCCAGAGCCGCTCGCCTATCACTTACGTGGACAAGATCACGACCCCGCTGATACTGATCGAGGGGGAATCGGATTTACGAACGCCTCCGGCTGATGGTGGCGAGGAGATGTTCCGGGCGCTGAAATATCTCAAGCGCCCCGTTGTGATGGTGCGGTTCCCCGGAGAGACGCACGAGCTATCGAGATCCGGCAAGCCGGTCCACCGCGTCGAGCGACTGCAGCACATCGTCGGCTGGTTCGACAAGTATTTGATGGGGAAAAGCGTCGCAGCGTACGAGGAGCCGTAACTACCCTGTTCCCTCTTTTCCGAGCTGACTCCAGTCGCACGTTTGCAAGCATGGGCCGATATCGGTTAATATCGCTAACGAACCTGCCGAATGTTGGCGGCATTCAATCCGGTTCCGCCGTGTCAAGAAGCCGAAAGCATCGCTATGGTTCACTGACGCGGGAACGTGAGATAATCCCACCGCGCCGCGCTCTGCTCCACGATCGCATTCACGTCCTCCGCCCGGAGTAACCGCCTCGACACTAGCGTTTGCACCGCTGCCCGCACTTTCTCGATATAGTCGTCGCGGCCGGAGTAGCGTTCTGCAATCGACCGGCGCGCATCGCCAGAGGCCTTCCGCTCCTCCGCGGTCAGCGGGAATGGGATGAAGCTGCCCACGAGTCCCGAGAGGTAATCAAGGTTGGCCAGCTTCGGGAACTGATAGTTCCAGCCCGTGAATGTACCCAGCGGAACAGCCACATCCGGTAAGGCGATGCCGCCGGAGTCATTGCCGTCACGATCTACACGTGGCACCAGGACGGTATACGGCTGCCCCAGTTTGGGCGGCTCATTGACGATTACCCCTTTGGTCAGAAAATCCGGGCCGTAATCCGCCCTCCAGTTACGCGGCATGTACGGCGGAAACTCGACACCCGGAACTTTGGGAAACTCATTCCGATCGCGGCTTACGAGGTCAGCGCCAAGATGAGGGTAGGACGAATCAGGCGGCTTCGCCCCTTTTGCTACCCATGCATCCAGATCGAGCAATAAAGCCCGAAACGACCAATCGGCGCTGGCGAAGTTGCCATAGTTCTCATATGCGGCCGAGCGGGTTGGTGGAAACGGAAAGTGTGAGTGTGGCGTCCCGGCAAAAAAATAAAGCCGGGCACGAGTGCTCAGAGGCAATTCCTGTGTGCAGTCTACCGTCGTATAGGCGAGTGAACCTACACGCGCCCAATACTCCGTAGAGCTGTACGTGTAGAAGATTTTCGGTGCAGTGTGCGATGATTCCGCCCGGCGCAGGAGACCATCGCGCATGCCCGTAACCGGATCTGTCTCGATGCCATCGGTAAAGGGGAACAGATCGACCGGGCGCAGATCGCTGAGCACCGAGTTACCTGCCTCTCCAGGCATCGCGTAGCGGTGGTCGAAGCTCCCGCGGCCGCTCCCAGCGCTGGCGATGAAGAGCCCGTCGAATGCCTGCCTGCCGCGTTCATCCGCGTTGAAGCCGCGATACAGGAAATCCCGCAGAAACCGGGCGCTCTGCGAATAGCCGTAGCCAAGAACGCGGGATAAGGTCGCCGGGTGCTCCCGTACCGGCGACGCCACGCCGCCGAACTTGAGCCACGACACGAAGTCGCTTACAGCCGCCTCGCCGAGTCCCGCCAGCGGAGGATGGACGCCCCGATAAATCAACTCATAGAAAAGGCCCGTCTCGAATTCATCCTGCAGAACGACCGCGCAGGGATCTGGAGTTACTTTCCCATCGACTATATGTGCGAACGCCCAACTTGCCCGGGGCAGGGCGCGACCGGGTTCGTCAAAGTGAGACTTAACCAGGAGTTGTGCGTCCGGCTGCGCGGCGTCGGCCGCGCAGTAGTCGCTTGCGCCACCCAGCCGCCACAGATGAATTCCGGCGGAAGTTGCGATGGCGGATTGGCGTACCAGGCCGTTCACATTCGCTGCCGGCGCTTCCATCCGTATGGCGCCCTTCGGAAGATCGAACTGCCAGCCCAGCCACGCGACCGTAAATCCCTGTTTGAAGAGAAAAGCGTCACTGAGAGTTATCGCGCCCAGATTCATCAAGTCAAATGGTTGTCCGGGGACCGCAGAAAAAAGCGAGCCGTCGGCCTGGGTCGCACCCCGATTGGGAATTTCGAGCAGAACCGAGTGCCGCGCGCGTGCCGGATTATGAGGGCGAACTACCACGAAATCGCTAAAGAACTCAACTCGGCCTTTCAGATTGCGCGGCGCGAGGGCTATATCAGCAACACGTCGGCCCGTGGAACTCTGGGGATCGACCTCAAAATAGACTCGCCCCTGCAACTTTTCGTAGGGACCTGCCTCACCCAAAACTCGGCCACCAAGCCAGGGAGTAGTGGTTGCGATTTCGACGCGAGTTACCTCGGCGGGTGCGGACGACGGGAAGAACGCGGTCCATACGCTCCACGCGCCCATCACCAGCGCTCGCGTACCCATATTCATAGGCGGTAGTATACAAAAACAACCGGCCGCCCGGGCCCAACGCGGAGCGTTATCCGCTAATATCGGCAGCTATTTCTTGACCGGTCGCGACACACCACATGGCGTTTTGCGTCAAATCATCTGCGGGTTTGAGCTCGCGGGCTCTGAAAGCTCTTGAGCACCGCCTCCGCGGACGAGACAAGCATAATCTCCCTCGAAGCCCCATAGAGCATTCGAATGGAGAAGGCGCCATTGATGACGCCAAGTATCGCTGCCGCGGCCGCCTTTCTGTCAATCGCGAACGGCTTCAGCAGGCCGGCGAGATAGTCAACAATCTTGTTCTGGTGTTCGATCGCCAAGCGGTGGAACGGATGGGCAGTATCCGGGAATTCGGATGCGATACGAAGGAACGGGCAGCCGATAACTTCGGGCCAGTTCACATACTGTTCGAACTTGCTCAGAGCCTCACGCAGATCCTTTGGGGGAGTGGGCTGAGAAAGATAGTCCCAAAGAGCTTGATCGCGGTATTCGAGGTGCGCTAGCACGAGGGCATCCTTGCTTGCGAAATGCCGATAAAACGTCGCCTTTGCGACCTCGGCGAGGGACATGATCTTCTCGGTGCCGGTCGCGCGGACCCCCTCTGCGTAGAAGAGCCGGTCGGCCACCTCCAGAATTCTCTTCCGCGGATCAAGGTTCCGGCTCTTCCCCATGAAATTCATCTTGACGTGAGACAGCCCTGTCTGTCTATAATTAATCCGTGTCCAAGACAGACACGTCTGTCTACGTTCGATCCCGAGAAAGGAAGCCCCCTGTATGAGTACCCAAACCAATCTCTTCGCTCCCGTCGGCGTGGAAGCTGCCCCGGAGAAGTCTCGTCCACTTCTGGAAAAGATCCAGAAGTCGTTTAAATTCATTCCAAACCTCTTCGGGGTGTTCGCAAACTCCGCCGTTTTGCTTGAGGGCTGCCTGGGTCTGGAAAGCGTGTTTGACAAGGGAAGCCTGAGTGCCGTGGAGCGCTCGATCGTTCTGCTCGCTGCCAGCGTTGAAAACAACTGCAGGTATTGCACGGCGGCGCACAGCACGGTGCTGAAGGCCTTCCTCCACGTGCCGGCCGAGGTCGTCTCCGCCGTCAGGTCGGATCTGCCGCTGCCAGATCCAAAGCTCAACTCACTTGTGGTGCTCACGAGGGAGATCGTTTCCGAGCGTGGGCATCTGGGAGCACGGACGATCGAGAACTTCCTGGCCGCAGGATACCGTAAGGACCAAATACTTGAGGTTCTCATCGGCGTCGCTCTCAAGACGATGAGCAACTATCTGGATCACATTTCCCCGACTGAATTGGATCCCGCGTTTCAAGCCGAGAGTTAAGACAATGTCCCTTCGCCAAATCAAGGCCTCATCGCTATTCCTGGGAGTCCTGATGTTCATCTTCGGATTCCTCAAATTCTTCGAGCCGTTCCGTGGATGGTTTGAGATCCAGATTCAACAGAGTCATCTACCCAAGGAGTCGATTCTCGCCGGCAAGCTGGGGGAAATGGTCGTCGGGTGTCTGCTCGTACTGCCTTGGCTTCGAAGATCCTTAACCGGAAAAAGCAGAGGTCAACTCCTCCTGCTGGCGTGTTTGATGCTCGTTGTTCAGATGTGCGTGGCGATCTATGTCCACCTGCAGCCTGATGTGCCTGCTAACGTTCTTCCCCTCGGTATTAAGCCCCCTGTGATTCCCGGGGTTGTTCTCCTCCTCGCGTTGCTCACTGCGTTTGGGGTTTGGAAGGAGCGGCGAGCGTGACGAACCTCTACGATCCCATAGTTCTCGGCGACATGAAACTCAGCAACCGTGTCTTCATGGCGCCATTGACCCGAAATCGAGCCGCGCCAGACGGGGTGCCCTGCCGGTTGGCATCTACGTATTACAGCCAGCGTGCATCCGCCGGCCTGATTGTCTCGGAGGCGACGCAAATCTCGGCCATGGGAAAAGGTTATATCAACACCCCAGGTATCCATTCCGAGGAACAGGTCGCCGCCTGGAAGCAGGTCGTCGATGCAGTACACCGGTCGAACGGGCGAATGTTTCTTCAGTTGTGGCATGTGGGCCGGATCTCACACCGCAGTCTCCTGCCGGGAGACGCATCCCCGGTGGCGCCTTCCGCAGTCAGGGCACGCGCTCAGACCGTCGTTGAGACAGGATTCGTCGATGTTTCAGAGCCCCGAGCTCTTAGCCTGACGGAGATCAGGGGCACGATCGAGGACTATGGTCGCGCTGCTTTGAATGCCCGGGCAGCCGGCTTCGATGGCGTGGAGATTCACGCAGCCAACGGCTACCTGATTGACCAGTTCCTCCGGTCGAAGTCGAACGTACGCACCGATACGTACGGTGGCAGTGCTGCCAACCGGGCGCGCTTTCTCGGTGAGGTCGTCGAGGCCGTCCTGAAGGTTTGGGAACCGGGTCGGGTTGGAGTACGTATTTCTCCCCTCGGCACCTTCAACGACATGGGCGATGCAAATCCAGAGGAAACATTCTCGCGCGTTGTGGATGTGCTCAATGAGCATCGGCCCGGATACCTGCATGTCGTGGAAGACGCTATCCCCGTTGATTGCGATGCGGACTTTTTCGGGAGCCTGCGCTCGGCATGGAAGGGGCTCTATGTCGCCAACGGAGGATACGATGCCGAGCGGGGCGAGCGCGCGGTCTCGGACGGATCTGCCGATGCCGTGGCGTATGGCCGGCTCTTCCTGGCGAACCCCGATCTGCCCACACGCTTAAGACGCCGCGGACCATTGAACGTGCCCGACCAGGCGAGCTTCTACGGCGGAGACGAACATGGCTACGTCGACTATCCGGTGTGGGATCAGCGGGCGCGTGGTTGAGATTACGAAAACCCAACGTTAGATGAAAATGGGGTCGGCTCAAATATTCTGGCTGCAACTTCTTACGAGCGTTGCCGTCTTCGGCATCGTCGCCGAGTGGTACGTTTGGCCGTACCTGACTAAATTATCTCGTAGCTCTGCCCTCATTCCGCTGCTCTTTGTGCATGTGCCCCGCTATGTGGGAATGACTCTATTAGTTGCGGGTATGGTCGATCCGAAACTGTCCGGGGAGTTTCGTTCCAATGCAGCTTACGGAGATCTCCTGGAAGCGGCGCTGGCCTTCGCCTCCATCTTTGCTTTGCGGGGTAACTGGCGTATCGCCATTCCTCTGGTGTGGGTGGCCAACACGTGGGGATTCCTGGATTTGCTAAACGGAGTACGCGGCGTCGTGCAGTTGAACGTACCGACCTTCAACTTAGCTACCATTTGGTATGTCTATACGTTTTACGCACCATTAGTAATCGTTTCACATTTGATGATCTTCTGGATTCTGACCAAGTCCAGGCCATGGAAGAGATAGCCAGGTCGCGTTAAGCCCGGATATCGTTAGAGCCGGCGTGTCCAACGTCTCGGGCGCGACTCGTGGCTGCTGGCGCGACCGGCAACGCGATGGTAGATTGTCGATTGCCAGTATGGAAAACACCGCCGTTCACCACATAGCGCTGACTGTTACGGATATCGAACGGTTGAGGAAACTGGCGCGCAATATCCGGGAAGCACACTGATTTATCGGGCTCTCGAAAAATAGCGCCGCTTGCCAAGAGCCGCGGGAAGGAGTCTCCGGATGTTCACGTTTCAGAAGGCACCTCGGCGCATCGCCGCCGAACCGCGGCATTTCTCATCGCTCGTCATATTCACGATGCTCTTGGCGGCCCTCGCAGGCCCTGTGCTCGCGCAGCCTGGCGCTCTGTTTTATAGGACCGACTACCCGCTCAACTATTCCGTACTCGGGGAACAACCGGCGGTTGTCATCGCCGATCTAAACAACGACGGCAAGTTGGATGTGGTGATGGGCGGCGGCTCGGGTATCGCCGTCGCCTTGGGTAACGGTGACGGGACGTTTCGATCTTTTGCGACTTTCGTCCCTACGGGCGGGGGAGTGAACGGCTCGTCGATACTAGCGTCGAGTGCGGCGGATTTCGACGGCGACGGGAACATTGACTTAGCTCTTTACGCAGGAGGTTTGGGATCGAGCGCGGGCGTCGTGATTCTGCTCGGCAATGGTGACGGCACCTTCCGGTCCGGTTACCAGGTCACATTCCAAGGCGGCTTCCTGCCTCCCGTTCCGAATCTGAAACTGCTCGACGTGGCAGACTTCAATCATGACGGCCGCCCCGACATGGTGCTGTTGACTGAAAACAACAGCGCTCCGCTCATCGCGAGCGTCACAGTTTTCTTGAACAACGGCAATGGCGCGTTCCGTTCCCAACTTGTGTTTAATCTTCCTGCGAGTGAGTACGCTGTGGGAGTGACGGTCGCGGATTTCAATCGGGATGGAGCGCCGGATATCGCGGTTATCGGCGAAGCCCTGGCGGGATTCGGGCCACCCCCTCCTGTAGCAGGTCATGTCTATATTGCGCTCGGCAAAGGAGACAGTTCGTTCGCGGCGCCTCTATCGGTCGCCAATTTGGCCCAGACTCCCAACTTCATCGCAGCAGCGGACTTTAACCATGACGACATTCCGGACCTCGCTGTTGACGCCGGAACCACACTCATCTTCCTGGGCAACGGCGACGGAAGTGTTCGATCCGCACCGAGCGTAAACCTGGGGCACGTGAATCCGGGATGGATCGTAGTGGGGGACTGGACCGGCAGCGGCAATCAAGGTCTCGGCATTGCCGACGACGCGACGCCAGCCGGAATAGGAATCGTGGAGGGAAACGGCGACGGGACGTTTCATTCGGCAGGAAAGGCCGCGGTCGACTATTTTGCCGGCAGCGTGTCCGCGTATGCGTCCGCCGATTTGAACGGCGACGGTCTCCCGGATCTCGTGGTAGCCTCAGCGGGCAACAGAATCTCGATATTCCTGGACGCCGGCGCTAGCCCTCCGCTGACCTTCGTTCCCGAGTCCGCGGCCGACCTCATGACCAGTGTGGCTCCAGCGTCCCTCGCGACAATCTACGGCAGTTTTCCGTTCAGCCTCGCTCAGTCGGGAGGAGGAGCGCTTCCCACACAACTCGGAGGAGTTACGGTGAATGTGCTGGACAGCGCCGGTATAACGCGTCCGGCGCCGCTCGACTACGTCGGGCCTACGCAAATCAACCTGGAGATCCCCCCGGGCACGGCTACGGGGTTGGCCGCGCTGACAATCGAGGGCGGCGGCGCCCCTCTGACCGGGTCCGCGCTGGTGAGGAATGTCGTGCCCGCGATTTTCACGGAAGTAGACGTTGCATTCCAAGGCGGACGTTATCCGGCTGCTTACGCTATTACGTACGACGCCGCCGGGCAGGCACAACCTTCGATTCTCGTCGCGTCGTGCGAGACCGTCCCAGTGCCGAACTGCAATGTGACGCCTATTCCACGGCCCGCAGGCAGCCGGGTTTTCCTTGAGCTGTTCGCTACGGGAATCCGCAACCATCTCACGCCTGTGGTGGCAACGCTACGCTATGGTGCGTCGGGGCTTGGGGGCCCATCGCCCATAAACCTGGCGGCTTCGTACGCCGGACCGCAACTCCAATTCGATGGACTGGATCAGGTCAATCTTGAAATCACGAACCTGCCGACGCCTCCGCCGACACCAGGAGCTCCGCCGGGGACGATGTATAGCTTGGTTTTGAACGTCGACGGATTCGTCTCCAATGCTGTGGCGTTTGCCGTTCAATAGGCAGAGTCGTGATGAGAATCTCATTGGCAACCGCCGTGTAGATCGCCCCACGGCCCGCACGTCACACCACGAAAGAGCATCGTTTAGCCGTATGTGGGAAAAACCGCGCGAAATGGACGTTCTCGTTCATAAACGGCTTTCGAGGGAGCGTCGGCCGACAGGCGTGATATCTCGTTATATCGGAAGCGCACAAACGCGCCGATTCGGTGACGCGCGCCGGCAATAACGCAAAAACGGACCGCGATTCGGAGCGCAGCTAAAACAGCCCTTTTTAGCAGCCGCTTAGTTTAGCGGCGTCCGCCACCACCGCGGTATCCTGGTAGCGCGTGTTCTCCACCACCAGCGTGGCTCGGTGCTGCTACCACGTGGCCGCGGCCGTCGCGCGCCTCATTCGCCTGGAAATGATTGAATGCCTCCGCACCACGTCCGGGCATGGGGCCTTTGTATCCGTGATGCGGATCGAAGCGGTTATCCACGTGACCATGAAAACCCGCGGGGCCGTGAAACCAGGGGCCTGCACCGATAAAGACGCCGCCAACAAACCAATCCGGCCCGTAGTACCCATACGGAGCACAGTCATACGGCGCGTAATCGAAATATCCATATGGACAGACGGGCGCAACTCCGATATTCACACCTACAGAGACCTGTGAATGTGCGGGTATGACAGAACTAAGCGCAGCGAATACGATCGCAGACAAAACAACTGACTTCCAGAAGGCCATAGCGTTCTCTCCTCAAACTTTGTCTTTGGGGTGCTCCTCAAAAACGTCACTTAAAGCCCGGCATTGGATCGCGATGCACTACCTGAGCAGCCCGCTTTCCAACACCCCTCCACTCTACACCTCGGCGAACGTGAAGCCCGGTGCGCTCGCGAGCCTCTACAACGCGTCGGTTTTGTCCCGGCCACAATACCACTTCCTAGCCGCGAAGGTGACGGGTGGATAACGCGGCCACTCGTAGAGGACGGCGCGCTCGTGCGCCTATCCACGCTCCGAAGGGATAGCCGAGATTCGCGGGCCGCCCGTTTTCCCCGCTCGGCAAACCGGACATGACCGTTTCGAGCATCCGGCTTAGGCTGGGAGGTTTCGGGAACACCGCGTCGGCACAAATGATCGGCACCGAAAACGCGATACCCTTAATGGATTAATGCTGCTTGCAGGCTGATTCCTTGCCCGCGAAGAACGAATATGACGGATACGTTCACGGCGACCGCCACCGTCCTGCTTCTGGATTCCGATCGGCTTATGCGGACGGTACTTCACGAAACGCTGGAACGTGCCGGATACCTGGTTGTGAACGCGGGTAACCTGGGTGCAGCCGTCGACCGTGTGAAGAGGATGAGGCCGGATTTGTTGATCGTTCGCCCCTACATTAACTCCATGCCGGGGGAAACGGCCGCCCAATATCTGCGCGCGGAGTGCCCGGGCCTGGCTGTTCTGATCGTGGAGGGATTCATAGACGATGGCGCAGAGGGGGAAGTGATAAGGAATGCGAAATCTGTGTGCTGCGGCGTTCGCTGTCGCTTTTGCAGCATCGGGCGCCAACGCTCAGAACCCCAATCCCGGTCCGCTCGCGGAAAGCCCCGCAACATCCGACAAGCTGTATGAGTGACCTAACAAAACAACGGACTCCATCATCGCCGATCCGCGTTCGGCGGCGTCTTCATTTTCCGCCGCTCTGCCCAACTTCTTTGCCGAGCGGTTCACCACACGTTAACTGGACACGAGCTGAATGCCCTTAGCGCTGCCCCTTTCGGGTTACGTTCGGTTTGTTGGGTTACCAGACCTGGGTTCAATCGGCCTGCTTCAAGAGTTGTATGCTGGAAATCGGCTCTGCTTGGAATTTTGGGGCCGTCGGGCGCTTTCTGGTCTTGCGAGATGAATGAGGGCACGGAGATTTCAGATGATCAAAGCTACGGGTTTACGCGGCTCTTCTGTTTTCCAGTCCTTTCGATTCCCTGTCCCCGGAGTGGCGTTGGGTTTGCTGCCTTTTATGATGTCCCTGGGCAGCTTCAATGTCAGAGCGCAGCCTGCCTTGTTTCCCGATGTTTCCGTTGAGGGCACCGTCCGCGTCCGTGCTGAGAAGGAGCTCCTGCTTCAGACCAATACCGACAAGGTGCTTCGTTTCCGGCTGCTGGCGGGTACTGAGTTTCGCGCAAGAGACGGTAAGCCATTCCGCGATTCGCTGATACATCCGGGAGACCGGATTGTAGTCGATGTGAATTCGGGCGATGTAGAGACCGCTATCAACGTGATCTTCATCTCGTCGGCAAGCAGTTCGGCACGTGGATCGGCATTGTTACCAGTTGATAGCGCGCGCGTCGTGGTGCCCGAGTTGAGTGACTTTCATTCCGGACCGGGCCCCGCTGGCTCGAATTCGGAGAAAGCTGCGCCTGCGCCCGTTCACCCTGCCCCTCAGACCGCCGAAAGGAAGGTTGTTGTGCCTGCTCCACTGGCTGAACCGACTCTGGAAACAACGCCCCAGAAGATAGTAAAGGATTTAGATCTCGGGCGTTCGCTTCTGTTCCGGAATCGGCCGGACAGTGTGAGCCATTTGAAGCGAGCCGCCGAAGGCTGTGACGCTGCGCACTCGGTTTCTCCCGACTGCGCGGAAGCATATGTGCTATTAGGTTTTGTTCTCTATGACGGCAAGCATCTGGAAACTCTGCGCGAGAAAAGTGAGCCGTTGTACCGGAAAGCGATAGCCATCTATGAGAACGGGCCTCCGGACGAAATGTTGGCAATGTCTCTTGAACTCGAAGGATACGCTTTGAAACAACTTGGTGACCTTGCCGAATCACAGAATTTTCTGAATCGCGCTTTCCCCGTTCGCGCTCACATAGTTGAATCGATGGGTCCGCAAGCGAGAAGTGATCCTCCGCCGAACTCCCGGCCTGGAGAATCTGTCACGCCAGTCGCGGTCGTTTACAAGCGGGATCCCGAGTATTCGGAATGGGCTCGCATGACGAAGATCGCCGGGACGGTCGTCCTTTCGATGGTTATCGAGCCCGAAGGCTACGCGAGCAATTTCAAATTAGTGAAGAGCCTCGGTCTTGGGCTGGACGAAGAGGCAGTAAAGGCGGTAAGTCGTTGGCGTTTTCGGCCTGCGACGAAGGACGGCAATGCAGTCCGGGCCAAAGCCACGGTCGAGGTGAATTTCCGCTTACTCTGAAGGTCAGCGGCCGAATAAACCAACCTCATGTCGAAGCGACCTCTGTCAACTTTATTTCTTGGTTTGTTGTTCTGCCTCTTGTCAACGTTTTGCGTCTGGGCTCAGGTGCAGATCGGCGGCCGAGCCCTCGTGTCTCTCGAGGGGAACGTTCGCCGACTCGCCGAAAAAGATTTGCTCGTGCAAACTGCTCCGGCCAGAGTGCTTCGCTTCCGGCTGCCAGCAAGAACCGAGTTTCTGGGTAAGGATGGCAAGCCGATCCGTGATTCGCTCATACACCCTGGTGACCGCATACGGATCGAAGTGAATTCGGGAGACCTTGAAACCGCTGTTTATGTCTTCTTCCTGACGCCGGGTAGCACCGTGGAACAGGAGGCAGCTTCAACTTCCATTCAGGATTCGGCTGTGACCGCACCCGAGCCGGGCGACTTTGCGGTGGCTCAGCCTTCTGCACGCGTTGAAAGCACAGATAGCCCCAGCCGGCAGCCGGCGAATCTACCCGGAACAGAAAACGCGACTGGGAAGTCGAAAATAAACCCGGTGGACCGTCAGCGCTACCTATGGATTCCGCCGGGAATGTTCACCATGGGATGTTCGGTCGGTGACACCGAGTGTTATCCCAACGAGAAGCCATCGCACCTGGAGCGTATAGCTAGTGGGTTTTGGCTCGGTCAGACGGAGGTTACACAGGCCGCTTATCAACATGTCACTGGGGCTAACCCGAGCTCGAAAAAAGGGGATCAACTGCCAGTGGAATCCGTGACGCTTGCTGACGCCGCGAACTATTGCCGGGCGATTGGCGGACGATTGCCCACCGAGGCTGAATGGGAATTCGCGGCCCGCGCGGGAACCGCCGAGTCCCGTTACGGAGGCGTCGACCAGGTGGCGTGGTATCGCGGAAACAGCGGCGGGAGTCTTCACCCAGTGGGCCGGAAACAACCCAATGCCTTCGGCTTGTTCGACATGCTGGGCAACGTGTGGGAGTACGTGGATGTTGGCGCAAGCAGCAGCCTTCTGAACTTGCGCGGTGGGAATGCGGGTATGGACTCACGGTTGTCACGCGCGTCGACCCGAGGTCTCAGCGAGACAGCGGACTCGCGGTCGAACGGAAGAGGCTTCCGCTGTGTGGAGAACACTCCGACGGCGGAGCCGGCTCCAGTCCCGGCTGTTGCGTCAGTCTCGACCGTGGGTGGCGTCGTCGTGCCGCCCCGTCCTATCAAGAGGTTCGACCCCGAGTATTCGGAGGAAGCCCGCAAGGCCAAATTGTCCATCTCCGCCCTGCTCGTTCTGTCGCCCCACGAAACCCCCCTCCCGCCGTCTCGGCGAATACCCACACCCAGGTTCCGCGAAAGTGCTCAGACCGGCGGAGCACGTCCAGCTTTCGGGCGTCGGCCGGAGATAGTGTTTCGGGGATCAAAGACTCCGCCGAGCAAATCCGAAGTGATATCAACGAATATCGGAAGCTGTTTTCCGGCCCGCGCGGTGCCGTTCGAGGTCGGCACGAACCCGCTCTACTTCCTCCGGGGTGGGAGGCTCTTTTCTGTTGGGCTTGCCGGTCTCCATTACGAGCACGCCAGTACACCCCTGCTGCGGGTCAACCAATAGGATTCGCGCCGAATGCGACCATTTTCTGGACGCGACTGCGGCGCGCCCTTCGAGCCGATCAAGACGGCGAGAGACGGTTCGGTTCATCGCGACCCTGCCGGGGCTTCGGTCGGGCTGTTCAGCAGCGCCCTCGCGAGGTCGATCATGTGGGCGTCGTCTGGCTCTGTCGAGCTGGCGCTTCGGGCGATCAGTTCCATCTCTGGCGTGCGGTCGCCGTCGAGGGCTCGAACTCCGCGGTCCTTCATCTGCTGCACCTCGCCACATCCTCAGCTTCGAACTGAGAAATCCAGTGTCGTTGCATCCAGTTCTGTGGGTCCCGCGACTCCTCGCGGTAACGCTGCGGATCGTCTCGCCAGAGACGCCTGCAGAACTCTTCCCACGTGCAGCCATCGCTCTGTTTGGCGGAGTCCCGCTTTTCGAGCCTCGCCACTCTGCGGGCGAGTGCGTTCATCGCGCGTGCCTGGTCTCCTCTGCAGCGCGTTCGAGTTCCGTCAGCCGCTGCTCGATATCGTCAATTTCGATGGCTTTATTGCCGAGCACGATGATGTAGTACGCCGCGCGAGCCCTCACCGCCGGGGGCGAATTGGTGTCGACTACCGGTTTCTGCAGCGTGATAACTGCGGCGGACGACGCCTGTTGCAGCCGGGCAATCTGCTGCCCGAATGCCTTACGCTGGGCGCGTCGGAAGGCCTTGTCGAACTCCGGCAGATCCTGCCAACGGCGCAGCGTCGCCAGACTGATGCCAGCCACGCGGGCTGCGTTTTCCAAATTGCGCTGCGTCAACAGAGCGATGATCGCCGCGTCCATTTTGCGATTGAGTTTGCTGCCGTGACCCTTCATCAGCGCTCACCTTTGCTCATCTGGGCTGCTCCAGCCTCATCGCCACACCTTCGCCAGCACTGATCTTTTCGCGAAAAACAACTTGCTTGTGTTCGCGAACCGAGTGATCCATGTGCTGACCGCGGTAATCACCGCACCAGGAGATTGACAATGAAGCATTTCACGATTGACAACGAAACAAACAACATCACGCTGCACGCCTCCGCGCAGGAAGCCGAAGCGGTGGCAAACGCCGAGCGGTTCCGCAACGAAGCCCAGTTGGCGAAGATCGCAGCCGACTGGCCGATGTCCCGGCTGGTTGAAATCTATAACAGCCTGCCGGGCGTGAACCCTGTCGCCAGGTTCAAGGATCGGGCTACCGCGGTAGGCCGGATCTGGAAGGCGATTCAGACGCTGGGCCAGACTCCCCAAGCCGCGGCCGAGGAACCGGTTCCCGAGGTAGCTCCGGTCTCCGAGGTTCCTGAGACGACCCCGATGGCCGACCAGGAAGCCAGCGAGCCGGCCCAGCCGAAAACAGTCAATGCCGCGTCCACGGAGGCCGCCGTTTCTACCACAGTTGCGGCACAGGCGCCGGACGTGGCGTCGGTGGAGCCCGCCGCGAAGAAGAAGGCCACCCGCACGAAGAAGGCCCTCGTAGCCGCGCGCGGGGAAGATACCGGCGCGCCGCGCGAGGGGAGCAAAACCAGCCAGGTTATCGCGATGTTGAAGCGCCCAGGCGGCACAACGCTTGAGGAGATCATGACCTCGATGGGCTGGTTGAAACACACAATCCGGGCCATGCTGAGCGCCGGGGGCTCCCTGACGAAGAAGCACGGGCTGGTCGTAATCAGCGAGAAGGTCGGCGAGACGCGGCGCTACTACATCAAGGGCTGACCAGAACGAAGCCGATCCTTTCCAGCCGCCGGATTCATCCCCGGCGGCTTTTCTTGTCTCTGCTCGCGTTCGATAATCCGCAACTCCGCAGACCAGTCCGCCAGTGCCATGCAGAGCCCGTGAACGTCGGGGTGCCCCGCGCGCAACAGCTCCTCGATGGCGGCGATCTCGCGCCGACAGAACTCCATCCATCAAAGCCCTCCCGTTGGAACTGATCTTGAATGACGGGATACCCTCTCCGCCAACTGCGCCCGAAATGCCTGGACACGACGATGAAGGAAGTCGGGTGGCTGTTCTGCGAGCCATTTCTGATTTACCGGGTCAGCGTGCCAGGCGTGCACGTGCTCCATGATGTCGGCGATCGTCCGCTCGTGGTCTGAGTTCTTCAGTGACCGTGACCGCCGGGCAGCTGCCGCGGCGCTGATCTTCTCCAGTTCCTCCAGCCGCCGGGAGAGCTTCTGGGTCATGCCGCGGCTCCAATTCGCTCCTCGGCGATTTCGTCGAAGGTACGCCCGTCGCCGTCGAGCGTGGCTTGCTTTCCGGTGTACTCCTGCCACCGGCGAACGATGCAGTCGACGTATTTCGGGTCGAGTTCCGTTAGTCGCGCCTTTCGTCCGCGGCGTTCGCACCCGATCAGTGTCGAGCCTGAGCCGCCGAACAGGTCCGCAACGATGTCGCCGGCCTTGCTGCTGTTCACCAGCGCGCGCTCGATTAGCTCGACAGGCTTCGCGGTCGGGTGGATTCGATTTGCCGCGGGTTTCTTTTCTTCCCACAGCGTGGATTGGGATTTGTCGCCGTACCGGGCGTCCTTCTGGCCCGCGACATGGCAATAGAAAATGGGCTCGTGCTGGAATTTGTAACGGCCGAATCCCCAAGCGAATGTGTTCTTGGCCCAAATAATCTGACAGCGGGCCTCGAATCCGGCCGCCTCGAGCGCATCCTGAAATTCGCGCTGCCACGACGACGAATGGCAAACGTACATCGAAGCGCCGGATTTGACGATGCGGCGGTAGCCGGAGAACGTCGCGAGCAGGAACTGCTGAAACTGCTCGGGCGTCATCCGATCGCCTTTGATCTTCAGCCGGCCCTCGGTGTAGCCTTCGTAGTCCACGTTATACGGCGGGTCCGTGAACACCAGATCCGCCGCGACGTTCCCCATGAGCCGGTCCACGTCGGCGGGTACGGTGGCATCGCCGCAGAGCACGCGGTGGTCGCCGAGGAGCCAGAGGTCGCCAGGACCCGTGGCCGGTGTCTCGGGGATGTCGGGGACCGCGTCTTCGTCGGTCAGACCTTCCGCGGCTTCCTGTGCTTCAAGCAGTCGGGCAAGTTCCACATCGTCGAAGCCGACGAGACTCAGATCGTAATCGGCGTCCTGCAACAGGGCCAGTTCGATACGGAGCATTTCCGCATCCCAGCCTGCGCCCGCGACCGACAACTGGTTGTCTGCGATAACCAAAGCGCGTCGCTGCGCTTCCGACAAATGCTTTAGCAAAATGACCGGGACTTCCTGCATGCCGCGTTTGCGAGCCGCAAGAACTCTGGCGTGTCCTGCGATGATGTCATCGTCGGCGCCAACCAGAACCGGATTCGTCCAGCCGAATTCCTGTATTGAAGCTGCAATGGCGGCGACCTGTTCCCGGCTGTGCGTGCGAGGGTTATTGGCCCTCGGAATGAGGCGTTCGATCGGCCAGCGCTCGATCTGGATATCGATGTTCGGGCTGGTTACGGCTGCTTTGGTGCGCTTCGCCATTGAAAATAGCAACATCGAAGCGCTGGCTTCTTGTTAGCAAATCGCGCGGTCAGTCGTCAACAGACGGGCGGCGCGTACAAGACTGGTGAGAGTCCACTTCTGTAATTTGATCAAGGTGCTTTGGAATCACCACTGCCCGGTTTTCTTGCGGTACTCGCCCGCCGGCGTGTCTGTATCAGTTGACGGTGACGTGAACGCGGTCTCGAGGTTCGCTGCATAGCGGGATACGAAGTGAGTTCCGGGTAGCACTCTGCGGGGCGAACCCGTGCCTTCTGCCCGGTCGAAAGCGCTCCGGGAACCCATCGAACGACAGCGGAGCTGCCACTTGCTTTGGAACACTCGCCTGGCCTGAAAGGCTAGATGTCGAACAGCGCCGTTTCCCGCTGGTCGATGTCGATCGCGGCGTGGTGCTGGCTTACGGCTTCATCCAGCACAAAGAACGCAATCCGCCGGGCGCCACCGGCCTCGCCGAGCTGTTCGAGATCGTGGATGGCCGGCTGCAAGTCATCGAAAATATCGAAACGCCGCTTCCTTATCCGGTCGACGGCGGCTTCACGCATTAACTCGGAATCGCATAGAATGAGTCTCTCTATGAACCGCGCCCTCTTAGCGTTTTTCCTCACCGCCGCCTTCGCGGCCGCGCATCACTCCTTCGCCCAATTCGACATGGAGAAAACCATCACCATCACCGGTACAGTGAAGGAATTCCAATGGGTGAACCCGCATTCCTGGATTCAGTTGATGGTGACGGACGACAAGGGAACCGAAGCGGAATGGAGCATCGAGATGAGCTCTCCCACTAGCCTGATCCGCCAAGGGTGGAAGCCCAAGACGCTGAAGCCCGGCGATAAGATCACCATCGTCTCGCACCCCTTGCGCGACGGCAGGCCCGGCGGCTCGTTTGTCACGGGCACGCTCGAAGACGGCACAAAACTGGGTGGCTCGCCCACGGGGAATTGACATGCGTTATTTCCTACTTGCCGCAATCGCGGCCACAGCATGTCTTGCACAGCAATCGTCCCCGCTCCCTGACTGGGGCGGCGTCTGGCGCACCAAAGGTTCGCCTGCGCTCATTTCCGTCGAAAACGGCCGAACGTTCGTTCCCGGTATGCGCGACAATCCGCCGTACAATGCCGAGTGGGAAAAGAAGTATACCGAAAACCTGGTCCGCGCCGAGCACCAAGGCGATCCCAACTTCCCCAACCCGCTAGTCGATTCTCACACCCTCTATTGCGCTGCCGGAATGCCGCGCCTGATCGCCACGCCTTTCGACTACGAATTCATCGTCACGCCCGCCAAGACCTGGATCCTGGTTGACAAAGAATCGCGCCACATTTACACCGACGGCCGCAAATTCCCGCCCGAAGACGAACTGTGGCCTACGTTGCGCGGGTTCTCCATCGGTCATTGGGAGGGCCAAACGCTGGTGGTGGAAACCATCTCCGTCAAACCCGGCCTCTGGGCCGACACCACTCCGCTCGTCTTCAGCGACCAGGCGCGCTATCTCGAACGCTACACCCAAATCGACCCCAAGACTATCGAGAACCGCGTCACCATCACGGACCCGGTCTCTCTGACCAAACCCTGGACCTTCACCCGCTACTACACGCGCATGAAGCTCGGCACCTGGGTCGCCGAGCCCGAAACCTGCGGTGGCCCTGAAGACCGCAACCCCATCGTCAACGGCCGCATCACCACCGTCCTGCCGAACGGAAAATAATCGCCGAGCCTCGCCCCCTGGGGGTGATGGATGAACCGACCTATGGGAACCGTTGCGCAACCCCTGTGTGGTTTGGTGCTCAGACGCGTACTCACTCGCCCTTCAGGCTCAAGTCGCGTTTGTGACATGAACCCCTGCCCGTTCATAGGACAAATGCGAGCAGCGTGAAACACGGCGGGACGACACAACGCACTGGGAGATCGAAATCCTACTGGCAACCCTTGACGCCCTTGGTCAGGCAGATCGAAGAACCAGGCGGGGGCGGGATCGTCAGGCCGCGCTCTTTCATCAGCGCGATCAGCAGCTTCTCTGCATCGGGGTGCGCGACGGCGGATTGCACTCCTACACGGACCAGACCGCGCGCCCAGTCGAGCGGAATCCACGTCATTCCTTTCATCGCTCCGGCAAAGGTGTCGCGGCTCCCTTTATCGTGGGCTTCCAGATTGGCGCCGTGATCGACCAGCAACTGGATGACATCGGTGCGGCCTTTGTGCGCGGCGCCGTGCAGAGCGGTGCGGCCTTCATCGTCGGCGTTGTTGATGTCGATGCCCAGGTCTAGGCACATCTTGACCGCCTCCATGCTTTGCTCCGGCGACCATTCGAACGTGATTCCCTCCACCCAGCCGATGCCGGACGCCACTTCGAGAGCGGTCACGCCGTGCGCCGTGGCGATTTTCGGATCTGCCCCGTGATCGAGAAAGAGTTTCATCAGCGTCAACGTCGCCGGATTGCGCGGCGCGCAGAAAAGGCGTGGCGCCTTCCTCGCTCAGCCACTGCATGGTGAAATTCGTGCGCGTCTCGGTGGTGTCGCCTTTGCAATCGCTTCGCCGACGATTCCACTCCGCAGATGCGGGTGTTCACGCGCGCGCCTTTGGCGAGCAGGAGCTTGATGAAGTCGAGGTGATCCATATCCGGCTTGCGTACGGGATAGTCGCCGCTTTCGATATTGCGGTTGTCGGTGGCGAGATAGAGCGGCGTCCAGCCGCCGTTGTTGGCGAGATTGGGATCGGCGCCGTGATCCAGCAGATAATCCGCGAGCTTATAGTGCCGGTTCTGGGTGGCGGTCAGCAGAGCACTCCAGCCGTAGTTCGT
Source organism: Terriglobia bacterium (assembly GCA_963709215.1). Lineage (GTDB taxonomy): Bacteria > Acidobacteriota > Terriglobia > Bryobacterales > Bryobacteraceae > BOG-234. Next base: position 1,576,449 of record CAVPVO010000003.1, read on the forward strand.
GACCTGATTGACGCGGGCGCCGGAGTCGATGAGGATTTGCGCGCACTGAAGGCAGCCTTCGCGCGCGGCGTAAACCAGCGGCGTAAGTCCGCCGCCGTCTTTTTTGCCGGACTGGCCATAGAATCGGCAAGGTCCTCGAGGCTGAGGAGAGGGCCGCCGGGAGTGAGTTGCACCTTTCTTGCCGTTGGCAAACGCGTCGATGAGCTTGTCCTGGACGATTCTTTCCTGCACGGTGGGCGCAAGGTTGAGGCGCGAATTCCGCGTGTCCGGGCCGACGCCGCATTCACATCCGCGCCGTGGCCGCCAGAAATTTAACGGCTTCGGGATGAGATTGCTCAACCGCCCACATCAGCGCGGTGGTGCCGCGCAGGTTCTCTTTCAATGAGGGGTCGGCTTTGTGGTTGAGAAGAATTCCGAGAGCGGCAATGGTGCCGTTGCGGGCCGCCATCATGAGAGGGGTTTCGCCGTTCAGGGTTCGCCCGTTGGGGTCAGCGCCGGCTTCGAGCAGTTTGCCGATCATCGGCGCGCTGCCGTTTTCCGCCGCCAGCCACAGCGGCGTCGCGCCGTCGCGGTTCGCGAGCTTCACGTTGGCGCCGGCGGCGATCAGGATGTCCGCCATTTCGAGATCATTGCGATAGGCGGCCCATTGGATCGCCGTCGTCCCGTCCGCCTGGACAGCGTTGACATCCGCTTTCTTCTGAAAGAGCGTCCGCAGGGCGGCTGTATCGCCCTTCATGGCGGCGTCGGCGACTGCGCTGTCGATCGCGCCCGCGCCGCTCAGGCCGAAACAACCTGCGATGAAGAGGGACACGACTGAGCGAAGCGCTGGATTTGTCCAAAAGGTCATGATCTGTTACTCAGGTGGATGGTTTCTCGTGGCTCCGACCAACATAACTTAGTTTGGTGACACGTTCGGAAGTTCTGGTTCTCTGCAGTCTGCTGGTCATTTTTCAAACGCCTTGGCCGGATAAGGACCTGGTAGTCATTTTAGACGCATTCTCCGATGCTGACACCGTCTTATTCGTCCCGGAACCGAGACCCGTTCATGAGATGAACGCGAGCAGCCTAAACACCGCGCGCCGGGCGAAGCAAATCACCGGACCCGGGACACAAACACTTTCGGCCGCCGCGCCGCAGATGCCATAGCTTACACTCAAACGACGTGCTCAACCGGGGCTACGCCTACGCAACAATCATCGGCCGCAAATATCATGGACAGCCGCTGCTCTCCCACTTGGCAAGCCTTTACCCCCACTCAACTCCACAAGCTTGGCAACAAAGACTGAACAACGGCGAAGTCACCCTCAATGGCTACACCGCCACCGGTAGCGAATCGGTCACTCTAGGCCAAACCCTTGTCTGGAACCGCCCACCCTGGATCGAACCAGACTCCCCGCAGCATTTCGAAGTCCTGTTTGAAGACCCCCATCTGTTGGCCGTCAATAAACCCAGCGGGCTGCCCACCCTCCCCGGCGGCGGCTTCTTGGAAAACACCCTCCTGCGCCTGGTGCAAAAGCAAACCCCTAACGCAAATCCCGTCCACCGGTTGGGCCGCGCCACTACCGGCATCGTTCTGTTCGCCAAAACACCGCAGGCGGCATCTGATCTATTCGCAAACTGGAACACGCCCAAAATTCAAAAAATCTACCGGGCGCTGGCTCAAAACAGGGCTCAGCTTGACGCCTACGAAATCCTCACACCCATCGGTCTCGTACCGCACCCGCTCCTCGGTTCCGTGTGGGCCGCCAACCCAGGTGGCAAACCGTCAAAGTCATCGGCAAAGGTAGTCTCGCGCACCATCAGCAGCACAACATTTGAGGTAAGCCTAAGTTCGGGCCGCCCTCATCAAATCAGAATCCATCTGGCATCCATCGGCCATCCCCTGGTAGGCGATCCTCTATACGGCTTAACCGGCCAGCCTCTTCGGAATCTCCCCGGCCTCCCCGGCGATGGAGGATATTTCCTGCACGCCCAATATCTGAAGTTCCACCACCCCATCACTGGAGAACGAATCAGTCTTGAGGCAGAGTTGCCATCTGGATTCCCGTTGCATCAGTAGGTTCACGGCGGGAATCAGATCAGACTGATTTTCGCGGCTGTCCACACCTTCACGATTCTGGTCCCGCGCTGTGAAGGAATTCCTCGCAGCCTAACGCGGTCCGGCTGCTGTCGAATTGCTCCAACGGGCCGACGAAGCGCAGCGCCGCAGAGGCGAATACCCCAGAGGGTTCCCGCTCGCCACGCTCCCAGCGCGCGAGCGTGCAGGCGTCAACGCCGATTTGCGCGGCAGATTCTCGCTGGGAGATGCCGAGCACTGTCCTGCACCGCACCAGGCGCTGCGCCCATCCGCGCGCCGGGGGCAGTGGATCATAGCCCAGAAACCGGATGATCGCCGGCATATACGACAGACCTGGCTTCGAGCGATTCGCTTCCCAGTTGGCGATGCTCGTTTTGTCCACGCCGATCTGTTCCGCGACCTGGCGTTGCAACAGCTTCAGGACCAGCCGTCTCCGCAACAGATGATCCCCGACGGAATTCACTCGTCCGGGGGCTGCTGCCTGCGATTCAGACGGTGAGACCGTGGCAGCACGAGCGGCGCCGGTTCATCCGGCTGGCTGAATCGGTAACTGATCGTGATCTCGCTCTGATCGACTCCCCAGCGTTCGACAGTGTTAGCCTCGACCTTCTCGACCAGGATTTCCACAATCCGACGTTTCAATTCATATGGAACCGGACCGGCGAGCCGCTTCCGCAGCGTTTCCAGCAGGGCCTCAGCCGATTGCAGCTGAGCCGTCCGATCTCCGGCCACAAGCTCCCGCTTTACAGCTTCGATGTCGTTCTGCAGATCCGCCGCTTCGGCATCGACCTGATCGAGTTGCTGGTCGAGCGTTGCGTCGTCAATCCTGCCGCGCCGGAACAACGCGAGGACACGCTCCCGTTCGAGCTCTTCTGCTGGACCCGTAAGATCGTCGAGTTCCTGCTGGCGGCGCTGACGCTCGCCATCCTGCATTGAGAGACGCTGGCGCAGTTTCTCCAGAATCTCGCCGGGGTTGCGGGGGAAGGATTCAATATCGGCCCAGACCAGCCGCTCCACGTAACCGCCATTCAGCGTTCTCGCGGGACACTTCTTGCCGTCGATCCCGTAAAGCCCGCGGGCCTGCTGGCGTCCGTTGCAGCGATAGTAGTGGCCGTTCTGCCTCTTAATCCTCATCCCGCAGAATGTCAGCCCGCACAGCCCGCATTTGATGAGCCCCCGGAGGAGGTACGGCTGGCGGGTATTCCGCGAAGCCTCGATCCGGTTCGCCTGGAGAACCTGCTGGGCGGCCTGCCAAGTTTGCTCAGAAACGATCGCCGGCACCTCGCGGACGATTACCTTGCGGTTCCTATTCCGGGCTCTCTTGCCGAACAGATGCTCGCCCATGTACGTCCGGCTGATGATCATGTTTCGAACGTGGGACGGGCGCCAGATGGGGGCAAGCCGTCGATTGCGCTTCCCCGGCTCCGACGAACCGCAGGGGACGCTGGCACGATTCAGAAAATCTGCGATCTTCTGGCAGGACTTCTTCTCCACTCCGCTCATGCAGTAGATCGTGCGGACCACATCCGCTTCGCTCATGGAGAAGCCGGGAATCTGCTCCTCACTCGGGACGATTCGCGCTTGAGCCTTTTCGCCTTGTTTGCGGTACCCGTAGGGCACAATTCCGCCCAGCCAGGCCCCCGCTTCCGCCAAACGGTTCGTTCCTGCGACCGATCGCTCCCGTATGACCTCCCGCTCGTGCGCCGCGAATCCCGAAAGCAAAGTGAGCATCAGGTTGCCGGCCGCCGTCGCCGAATCGAACTCCTCGGTCATACTTCGCACGCGCACGCCGAGCTTTTTCAGTTCATCGACTGCCTTGAGGATGAGCAACGTTTCGCGGCCAAGGCGATCGAGCTTATAGACCAGAAGCTGATCGAATTTGCCTTTTCGCGCATCAGTAAGGAGGCGAGTCGTGCCGGGCCGCTGCTCTATCGGAACGGTCCCGGAGACGCCGTCGTCCGCGTAGGTTTCGAAGACGTGAAGCTGGTGGAGATCGCAGTACCGGGCCGCGAACTCCCGCTGCGTTTGGATGCTTTGACGCTCCCTCTGCTCCTCGGTCGAAACACGGACGTAAATGCCGACGGCCATTCAGGACACATTCCTCGCTCGTTGCGAGTCTGAAAGCAAGTCGAATTGCGCGCCTTCGCCTGGTGTTCCGGCCGCGTCTTCCGGCATCTCAAGCAGAAGCCGGCACAGCGCATCCACAAGATCTTCAGTGACGGCGGGATCGGGCTGGTATCGGCGGCGAACACCCGAACCCGGGGGGACGGTTAGGCCGATTGGGCCGCTCATCGCTGTCCGGTCCTCCGGGGCATCGAGATAACTTCGGTCCGCGGCTGTCGTCTGGAGACTGATTGGCCGCCGGGCGCTCCGGCCGATCCAGAAATCCTTGCGACCGCCGAGTCCTTCTGATGGAAGATCGGCGAGAGCAGGACGTACTGGCCGCGCTGGCCACGCTTAGTCGGTTCCTTTCGGATGTGGTCCGCTGCCGCCAACGCGTCGATGCTTGCGAGCGCCTTCCGCTCTGCGCATCGGGCCAGTTTTGCCAGCCTCCGCTTTCCGATCGATACGGGACCGCTTCGGTAAGCTCCAGCGAGAACGGAGTAGACAACAACATCTCTGGGTCGAAGTCGCCGATCTTGCCTGACCTCATCCGGAATTCGTGAGAATGTCTTATTGGAAAGTGGGACACCCGGGTGAACCACTAGTGGGACACCCGGGTGTCCCACGTATATATCTAGAATAGGGAAATCCGCACTGATGATAAGTTCAGACTGGTCTCGCTTCTTCGCCAGCCCAACTTCACCATTTGCGGAACCGAGTTTCGTCTTTTCCAGGGATCACGTGGGGAACTGGAGTAGGCTTGATCGAGGCTCGCATTCACCTCACGTTCCGTGTAGGGTTCGGCCTGCCCTCGCGTGTTGGTATTGCCTGCCCGCGCGCGGTACTCACGCATCGCGACTTGCGCTTCGGCCTTGCACGCGGTTCCGTTTGTAGTGGTTCAGAACGTTGGGCGCGTTTTTCACTTGTTGTTCCGTAGGGTACTTGCTGTCGTAGAGAACCTTCGCGACTTCCTTCCAGCTATCGCCGCGCTCCCGGGCTGCCAGTGCTGCTTCCTTCCTGGCGATGTCGATCTCCGCCGGTCGCCCGCGTTTTCTCGGACCGGTTGGAGAAGTCGCCTCCCCCGGCTTCTTCGTGGGCTGGTCGGTCCCTGCACGGAGCGCGGATATCCTTGGGACCTTCGGCTCGGGGGACATGTCACCTATATGGGCGATCGAAGCCTGTAACAGGGTCACCAACCCCTGATAGTCGATGCCGTGCGCTTCGCATGACGCCCGATCGAGCTCGACACCTCCTTCGCTTCTCTTGCTCAATAGATACAGTGCGCGGTTTACGTCGCGGACGGTGATGTCGTCGGGCCGGACCTGCCACAGGGTCCAAATTGTGGACTGCAGATCCTGATACAGGACTCGCCGTTTTGATGCATTGAGTTTTTCCTGGATTGCAGCCAATGCTTGCTCAGACTTCGCAGCAGTCTCCTCGAAAGCGGCAAGGAAGGCATCCTCCTCATCAACTTTGGCCTCTGGGCCTGTCGACCCGACGCGCTGCCCGGATGGTTCCGTTTTCTTTGCGAATTCGCGCCGGAGCAACCCTTCCTTCGTTGTAGAAGCAAATCGGCGAACTCGATTCGAGAATTCGTAAATCGCGCGTTGCGTTGTCTCTTCGCTCAGCCGCTCCCGTTCGGCCAGGAGTGCACTGCTGACAAGTTCAATTGACGCTCCGACCAGCTTGTCGATTTCAGCGCAAATCTCGGAAAGAAGATTGTCATCCTTAAATTCTGCGTGGACTCTGATGGCATCTTCAATCCCGGCAACTGATGTGTTCACAAAATCGCTAATCGATGCCACACCAGAGAAGCCCTTCGCCTCCAGTGCGAATGAGTCCGCCCACGCCTTCAAACCGTAGCTCTTCACGAGATCGTAGTTCGGGTTCTCGGGCGCCATCTTCTCATGGAGAAACTTGTTATTAGCACTGGAACCGGCCTCGCTTCCGGATGCGCGGATATCGCCTGAGTTGGCAGGACCGTTCTCTGGCTGCACCTCCCACAAATCCCCGGAGCTCTTGGCGACCTTGAAAGTGTTCGTGTCACGAACCCAGCCCGGCACCTTTTGCGGTGCTGGATTCGGGTAGACGGTCAGAGGCTGACTGTGATCATCCAGTGAGAAACTGAGAACTCTTTTTACCGCCACTGCGAAAGGCGGCAGCGTCTGACGCAGCAAATTCAATCCGGCGTTCCAGCGTCGACGGTCCCTGATCAACTGCCGAAGATCGTCGAACGTGACGACTCCACATCGCTCCGCCTCCGCCAGTGCCAGACTCCATTCGTCTTCGTCGCGCGCCAGTTCCGCGAATTCGTGGCCTGGCAGAGTGAGATTGTTAATCAAGTAATACTCGCTCCGATGGCCTGTGTTTCTCACGGAACGTCCATTCGCCAAGCCAGCGTTGACCATCAGGTAGGCGTGATACCCGATCTCGTCGCCACTGAATCCCGGAATTTCCGGCAGTCCGGGCTTGCCTGCTGCCTCAATCGCAAGCGCGAGGCGTCGAAAGAGATGCCAATTCGGTCTCAAATACTGTTCCCCGCATTCAGACCCGCCACTTTGAGAAGAGGGCCGCCGAGGGCGGGTGCCTTTCGCCGGGTTCATGAGGCCCAGCTAGGCGGCCGAGAACAAGTCTATCCCAAAATGTTCCGTGGTTTAATACGCTGGGAGCATGAAGGACATCATCCGCAGACTAAACAGGCTCGAGACTGCGACGAGACCGAAGGCTGACGGACCTTGGAACTGGCCGGCGAAAGCCGACGAGGTCAAACGACGGGCATTCGCTGCTCTTTCTGCGGAGGAAAGTGCGTGGTTGAAGGAGTGGTACGAGAAAAATGACTGGAACACGCGCCAGGCATCAACTGGGGCTCCACGCGAAATCTGGGATCGATTCGTAGGCGCATTCAATCGTGCGGTCGAAGAAGTGCCGGCTCCTTACGTCATGTGTGTGGCCGATTTGTTCGGAGCATGGTGAAGCGGCTCTCGATGGGCCGGTCTACCCAGTTCTGTCATGGCCCGACGTTCCAGCCCACAATTGCTAGCGATAATACGGAATAACGCCCTCTCGGGCCTGTTCTTCCCCTTTAATCGATTGGGACGCGCGGCGCATTGGCGCGCCCCACAACACTAGCCGGGACCTATCGTGATGCCGAGTCTATTCTCGATTTCAGCCGCGGCAAGCTGAATTAGCGCTTCCGTGCCCTCCAGAAGCGTAAGAAAGGTCTTGCGATCTAGGTTCCGATCCAACTCGAAGTGATGGATGACGCCGTGCCTGGACGAAATGAGCCCATCGAGGAAGGAGCGCATAATGGGGAGCCGATCCCTTACCCGTTTACGCCGTCGTAGGAACTTCCACACGTTGATACCTAGAACCTCATCGAATGCCTTGTTGATACTATCTATGTTCTGGAAACTGTACCAACTAGATACGACGCGTTCGACTGCCATATCACCGCGACGAATGCCAAGCACTTCGGCGAATGCAATTTTCTTGTTCTGGCCCTCCAGCCTTTTTAGTGCGGCCGGATCGTACCTCAGCAGGATTTCGAATGTATCCCGAAAGAAATGTTCCAGACAGGCGACGAGAAAAGGAACAAGCGCATTATAAAGGACGCGAGCTGGATCGGCTTGCTTAACGATTTTGAGAATCCCAGCCTCGTCGTTCTCAGGTGTTATTTCCCCCGTCGGTGTGCTGACCGCGTTAATCTCCTCCTTCGGTAGCGCATACTCGAGGTTCCGTAATTCTGACTGAACCCGCGCTAGAACAGCGTAGATTCCACGACTCGCCGGGGAACTCGCCCGCTTCTCAACTACCGTGTATCTGCAACGTCCTGCAGCATCGTTGTAGAAGTAACCGCCGTATGTACTCCGTACTTTGCGAGCAACTTCGTTCTGAACCGCCTTATCGAATGTAGTGGCCCAAATCGAGGTCCTCGTGCGGAGCCCCCAATCGGCCGATGTTTCCCAAATTCTCTTGGCCCCGTCATCGAGAGGAAAGACCGAGGCGTCAATCCCACTCGTTGATTTGAAGTCCTCGGGTTCCGACCAAAAAGCGCTAACGGTTCCGGGAGGGCCCGGCCGGAATGGGTTCTTGCCTGTAACGAAGCCAAAGCTCCGCAAACACCCGACCAAGTCGCGCTTGCTCGCCGATTTAGGAAACTGCCAAAACTCGATGCTCATTTCCCGATCCGTTCGATTCTGGCTGATGATCCGTACCCGCTAATCCCGCGATGTCAGTTGACGAGGATAACGAGCTGCCTGACCTTCTCAGTGTATGCTTCCGGTCGCTGATGCCAGCCAGTCTGAAACACTTAATTGGCCTCCAACGAATTCAACCAGCTCTTCGAGATTGAGAGAAACGACGATGAAGCTATCCCGGCTTAAACGCGCTTGCGTCCTGTGAGATTCGTGGCCTTATTCAAACCGCCAGCTTCAGCTTGATCGCGTCGTTTGGCGCGTTCGCCAGATCCTGCTTCGTGCCGAGGTACCGCTCAGTGGTCTGAACCGAAGAATGGCCGAGCAGCATCTGGATCTGCTCCAACTCCCCGCCCGCGGCACGGCACAGCTTCGCAGTGGTCCGTCGAAGATCGTGCGGTGCGACATGCGGAATGCCGATGGCCGCGACGTATGGCTTGAGCATTTGCCAGACTACTTTTTCGCTGAGTCGATCGCCAGACACGCGATCCCCCGCGGCTGACTGGCCGTAACAGGTGGCCCTCCGCAACACCCGCTTCCGCCGTCCACGCATCGATTGCGTTCTTCACCCAGGCCGGCATCGGGATCGTTCTTATCCGTCCGTGCTTGCCGACCAGATCCACGATGCACCATCGGTTGTCGCGCTGCTGGACATGCTTCACCGTCAGGTTTGCCAGTTCGGAACGGCGCAACCCGCACCCGAGCAACGTGGCGAACATGGCCCGGTCGCGGAGCCCCTTTTTCGTGCGAACATCCGGGGCGTTCAGCAGCGCCTGCGCCTGGCGGAGCGACAGCCAGTTCCCGACGCGGACGCCGTGGGACGGGACGCCTTTTATCCGGGCAATCCCCGCCGCCAGCACCGGGGCGAGCAACCCGTTGTCGGCCGCCTCGACCGCCAGTTTCCGGACGGCCGTGATTCTGACATTAATTGAGATCGGTCCGAGCCCGCGCGCCTCGAGCGCCACACGCCACGCCATCACCGTCGCCTTCGTGAATCCCGCGGGCCGCTGCTCCGCGGTGTACCAGGCGATGAATTCGTCGAGGCCGATATTGTACACGCGGCGTATGATCGGGGACGACACGCTGTCGAGCACCAGCGCTTTGAGTCGGCGCCATTCGGAATCGCGGTCGGCAACCACCAGTTCGTTCATGAGCTATAAGTCTTTTCGCACCTGTTATTTGACAATAACGGAAGCTAACAGGACATTAGCTCCGGTTGCGTCGAACAGCAACTTCGTTCCCACGCCGCAACCCGACGAACGTGAACCTCGTGATGCACGGAACATTCGCCGTGGTTTTAGCGTCTGCACAGAGATGGCAGCGTTCAGGCAGGGTTGATCGAATACGCGACGGATCTTATCTGCTGGGCAGGCTCAGGCCGGCGGGGGGCCATCGTTCAAAGTGCCGCACATTTGATCAGCTACCTGACAGGAGGTTGCCGATGAAAACGTTGATGTTGTGGATGATGGCTCTCGCGGTACTGTTTGGAACAGCGCTGCAAGCCCAGGATATAACCGGTAATTGGCAGGGCACGTTGCAGACAGGCCTGCAGAAGGTGCGCCTCGTGTTTAAGATCGCGACGGAAAATGACAAACTAACGGCTACGATCCGCACTGCCGACCAGTATTCTCCGCCTATCGCGACCACGATTACACGGGACGGTACGGCCGTAAGAGTGACAATCCCCGCCATCAATGGCAAGTACGAAGGGAAGCTGAGCGCGGACGGAAACGCGATCACGGGGACATTGACCCAAGGCGCGCAGTTGCCCCTGAACCTGGCGCGCGCCACGCCCGATACCGCGTGGGCTATTCCTGAACCTCCGCCTCCGCCGAAACGGATGTCGCCCGATGCGAATCCCGCGTTCGAGGTAGCGACGATCAAACCGAGCGATCCTTCCCATCCGGAGCAGATCATAACGTTACGAGGCGCCGAGGTGATTACAACGAACGTGACGGTGCACGCTCTGATCAACCTGGCTTACTGGCTCCATCCGAAGCAGCTTACCGGTGGACCCTCCTGGACCGAAACGGAGAAATTCGACATGGCGGGAGAGCCCGATGTGCCGGGCCAGCCGAACGTGGACCAGATGAAGATCATGATTCAGAAGCTGCTGACCGATCGCTTCCAGCTCAAATTCCATTTCGAGAAGAGAGAACTCCCGGTATACGCGGTCAGGCTCGCCAAAACCGGCGCGAAAATTTCTCAAAGCCAGGACGATCCGAAAGGCATTCCCGGATGGGGTTTCGGAAGAAATCCGTCGGGAATGATCATGAGCTTCCACAACTCGCCGATGTCGCAATTCACTGCTGTGTTGCAAAACTCGACGGATAGACCTGTGGTGGATCAGTCAGGTCTTACTGGAAGGTACGACTTCACGCTGAACTTCACACCCGATGCGGCTATGGCGGCCCTTCTTGGTGGCCCTCCGGCTCCTGCGGGCGATAATCCCGATGCCGCTCCGGATCTGTTCGCGGCCTTTCAGCAGCAGTTGGGATTGAAGCTGGAACCGGCCAGGGCGCCCGTCGACGTTATGGTCATCGACAAGGTGGAAAGGCCGTCTGAGAATTGATCGCGTGAGCGCAGTGACCGGCTGTAGCAGCACGGTACTTGATAAGGGGTAGTATCGCTAACTTCGACTTCGCCCCTTAACGTAGAATTTCCAGGCATAACGAATCTGCGCGGGCGACCTTTCATTCACGTACAATCCCTTTATGAGGATATTGGCGGCGGTACTGTTGTCCGCTCTTCCGCTGTTCGCACAGAGTTTGCCAGGGACGTGGCAGGGAACGCTGAAGGTGCCGCAGGCCCCTAAAGGTGAACTCCGCGTGGTGTTCAAGGTGTCAACCGCTGACACCGGCACGCTGAAGGCCGAGATGTTCAGCATCGATCAGGGAGCACAGGCGTTTCCCGCGAGTTCAGTGACGCTGCGGGATCACGTCGTCAAAATCGGGATTCCGGGTCTTGGCGCCGGATTTGAAGGCAAGATGAGCCCGGACGGGAAGACGATCGCGGGGACGTGGACGCAGGGTCAGACATCTCTCGTTCTGGCCCTCGAACTCGCGACAGCACAGACGGCTTGGGCAATACCGGAAGCCGCGCCGAAACCGAAGCCCATGGCGGCGAATGCCGACCCGTCGTTTGAAGTGGTCACCATCAAACCCAGCCGGCGCGAAGGGCTGGACAAAGGCTTCGGCATGCGCGGCCGTCATTTCACAGTGAACAATGAGGGCTTCATCGAGCTGGTCACGCTGGCTTACCGTTTGCACCTGCGGCAGATTGTGGGTGCGCCCTCGTGGGCGGAAAGCGATAAATACGACACCGAAGGCGAAGCCGACGGCGAAGGTGTACCGAGTCTGGACCAATACAGGATCATGCTCCGCAAGATGCTGGCGGATCGCTTCCATCTTGTCTTCCATATGGAGGAGCGGGAACTTCCCGTGTATGTCCTCACCGTGGCGAAGACGGGTTCGAAGATGACGAAGAGCATCAACCAGGACGAGCTGGCCGGGCTCGGACTGCGCGGGCTGGGCTCTGCTGTGGGCAGGAGCGCGAATATGGAGAACTTCAGAAACTTCATGCAGGGGTTCGTGCTGGACCGGCCCGTCCTCGATCAGACCGGCCTTGAGGGGCGGTACGATTTTCAGCTGGACTGGACGCCCGACGACTTTCAGTTTTCCGGGCTGGGGGTAAAGGTGCCACCCGCCGGAGAGAACGCGCCGCATCCGGATCTCTTTACAGCAATCCAGCAGCAGATGGGTTTGAAGCTGGAGGCGGTGAGGGCACAGGCCGATGTGATGGTGGTGGACCATATAGAGAAGCCTTCAGAGAACTGAGATGGCACGCTAACGCGAGATATCGGGAGGTTCCAGGCTTAGCTTGTTGCGAATGGGTTAACGGCGTTAAACCCAAATTGCGTATCCTATCAGAGATATGAAAAAGTTTGTTGTCCTTTACCGAGTGCCGGAAGGCAGTCCCTCCGCCGCAGCCAACATGGCGAATTCGACGCCCGAGCAGATAAAGGCGGGGATGGCCGTATGGCAGGCGTGGCAAGAAAAGGCGAAAAGCGCGATTGTAGACATGGGAGCGCCGCTCGACCATTTGCGCACGGTCACCGCGAAGGGGAGCGTGGAAGGAAAGAGCACCATTACGGGCTACTCGCTGTTGCAAGCTCCGTCGATGGAAGATGCAACTCGGCTGATGGAAGGTCACCCGCACTTCCATATACCAAACGCCTCCATCGAAATACTGGAAGCAGTGCCGATGCCGGGGATGTAGGCCGGCTGCTACCAGTTTGTCAGATCGATTTGCCGGTTAAAATGCCCGATATATTTGACGAGATCTGATCGCAACGACTCGCTCTGCCCGCTTCACCATTCTGAGTGCGTCTTTATGTCTCACATATGCGCCAGGGCGACCCAACCCTGGACGCATACGTGTGGATTCATAAGGCTCTTGTTCGGAATTCAATCTGCCCGGGACAGTCTGTGTTGCAAAGAGGATTCGTGTTGCTCTTGCTTGGTGCAACGGCTGGTTTAGCCGCGCCAACGGACTTTCTGCTGGGGATCAACTTCAGCGAATGGGGGCCATATTATGGTGTGGGCAATAATCTTCAAATCGCCGCCGACGGCACCGGGGCGCTCTATATTCTGTCGCCATGTACAGCCACATATGCTGGCAACGGTCCCTCCTGTCTAACCAAATATGGTGCGGACGGGAAGACCGTTGTATGGCAGAATCGCCTCGGTGTCTTCGCCCGCAGCATGGCCGTCGACCCCGGCGGCGAGGTCTATCTGAGTTTGCCAACGTCAGTAGAGAAACTCGCTGCCGACGGGACAACCATTCGCTGGACCTTCCCGATCACGGCCGTCACCGGTTTGACGGTCGACACTGCCGGGCGTGCGTTCGTGCTCGGTGGATCGAGTGTCATCCGACTGAATGTCGCCGGCGCCATTGACTCGACATTCGGGATTCCGCAGATTCCGGGAATTCCGGAGGCGCTGGCGGTCGACCCGACCGGTTCCTATATCCTCGTCGCGTTTCGGGAATACCCTTCAGATACGTTCGCGTTGCTCGGTCCAGTTAACCCGGGCTGGGTAACTTTTACGCCCCCGCTGGGATCGCTGAGCCCCGGCATCTCTGTGGCGGCAGGGGGCGACGCAGTCATCTACGGCACGGATATTAACGGCAACCGATCTCTGCAGCGTTTTGATCCAAACGGGACCGTCGTCTTCTCGAAGACCATTCCTTCGCAGACGGAACCCGCTTCGTCCAAAGCAGAGGCGCCCGGAAATCTGCTCCTCGATGCCGCCGGCAATGCCTACCTTACAAGCTATACGGCCGCGTTCGGAACTCCCGTGAGGAACAGCCTCGCGCCGTGTGGCGCGGCTTGGCTGGGAGTATATGCGCCCGATGGCTCGGTTCTGCAGATTACCTATCTCCCCGGCGCCACCAACACTCAGTTTGCCTTCGGGCTTCTTGCCATTGGCGGCCCCTCCGTATTCGTTCTGGATGTGGCCGACACGACGTTTCATCCAACTCAGGCCGGCCCATTTCCGCAGTATCCATATGGCCCACAGGTTTCGCCGGCATCGTTCGCGCTCATCAACCTTTCCCCCAATGCCAGCGCACAAACCGTACCGCTCGCCTGCGTGGTGAATGCCGCCTCGTTCATTACGAACATGGCGGTCGTTCCAGGTGAACTGGTGACACTATATGGAAACAGTCTCGGACCCGAACTAGGAGTTGCACCTGCAGCGACACTACAGAGTCCGTTCCCGACCGAGGCCGGAGGAACCCGGGTGACGTTCGATGGCAAGGCTGCACCGCTCCTCTGGGTGCAGGACTCCCAGGTGAACGTAGCGGTTCCGTCTGTGTCAGGGCCGACCACGCAGATCTGTGTAACTTACAACGATGTTCAGACGAACTGTCTGGCCAAGCCAGTGGCACAGTCCGCGCCGGGCGTGTTTACCCTGGATGGAGTGCACGCTGCGGTGCTGAATCAGGATGGCACTATGAACTCGGCATCCAACCCGGCGCCGCGGAATTCCACCGTGGCGATCTGGGCAACGGGTCTCGGTCCCATCCGCCCGTCACAACCCGACGGATCGCTGGTGGGCGAACCGCTGCCAGTCAATGCGGGCGCGGTGTCGCTGGGGACACTCACCTGCGTTGATATGGGCTGTCCTGTCACGTTGCTCGCCCCTACCCAGACCACTTACGCCGGACCCGCGCCCCTGCTGATCGCCGGCACGACGCAGATCAATTTCAACTTGGGCGAATCTCCCCCAAACTCCTTTGTTGTCTCGGTGGCCTCCGCTTCAAGCCCGTACAGCAATACATTCCAGATCTTCGTTGCCAGCCAATAACATCGGCCGGCTCCTAACGCCCTGATAACCGCTAATATCGGCAGGTATATTGGGCAGCCGCGCGGCTTGACCGGAACAGTTTCAGCGGAGCCGCAGGCCCCGGCCGAAATGACTGTCCAAACGTGGCTTAATCGGCGATATACTTCTCCCGAATGAGACCCCTGCTCATTGCAGTGCTGTTCACCGCATCTGCGCTCGGCCAATATAGCCGCGGGGTGTGGTCTGCGTTCGGCGGCGATCCGCAGCGCACGGGTTGGAATAAAACAGAAAACGAGATCACACGCGAATCCGCGCCGAAACTCAAACTGGAATGGAGCATCAGACTCGATAACGCTCCCATGGCCCTGCACGGTCTGACGGCGCCCGTGGCGCGCGCGCAGATTTACACCGATAAGGGACTGCTCGATCTGGTCATCGTCGCCGGGTCATCGGGAAAACTGTTTGCTGTCGATGCGGACACCGGGAAGATTCACTGGCAGAAAACCCTCGCGACGGATGGCTCTCCGCAGCGCGCGTCCACATGGCTGTGTCCCAACGGGCTCACATCGACACCCGTTCTGGGGCAGATCGCCGGGCAGCAGGCCGTGTATGTTCTGGCTGGCGATGGCCGACTGCACGCCTACAACATCATCAGCGGCGAGGATCTGATTCCCGGCATCCGGTTCGTCCCGGCTTTTGCCAAAATGTGGAGCCTAAATACCGTGAATGGCATGCTCTACACGACAACATCGCAGGGCTGCAATGGAACGACTTCGGGCGTCTATGCGATGGACCTTTCGAACGCCGATCGCAAGGTTTCTTACTTACAGACCGGCGCTTCCGGCTCCGGTGTGTGGGGACGTGCAGGCGTCGCTGTCACCAGTTCGGGGAATGTGGTTTTCGAGACCGGAGACGGTCCCTACGATCCAGCGAATCATCTGTATTCGGACTCGGTGATTTCGCTGTCAGGAAGAGATCTGAAACTGGCTGACTATTACACGCCGTCGAATCGCGCGTGGATCACCAAAAAGGACCTCGACATGGGGAACATCAGCCCTGTTGTGTTTCCTTTTGAGAGCTGGGAACTGGTGGCCGCTGCCGGGAAGGAAGGCGTGATCTTCCTCCTCGATGCGAAGTCGCTGGGAGGCGCCGATCATCGCACGCCTCTTTATCGGAGCGGCCAGCTGGCCAATGACGAGGCCAATCTCAGCGGCAAGGGATTCTGGGGCGCATTCACGAGCTGGCAGGATTCATCGGGTGCGCGCTGGCTGGTCGCGCCCGCCAACGGTCCGCCCGCGACGGGCGCCGGGTTTCAGAACACGTACGGCGACACTCCAGATGGCAGTGTCATG
The DNA here is from genome assembly GCA_963709215.1 of Terriglobia bacterium. Classification (GTDB taxonomy): domain Bacteria; phylum Acidobacteriota; class Terriglobia; order Bryobacterales; family Bryobacteraceae; genus BOG-234. The sequence goes on from CAVPVO010000003.1 coordinate 1,592,521, forward strand.
GCGTTCCGTGTGGAGAAAAAAGATGGCAAGCCTTTTCTCGCGCCCGCATGGAATTCGGTCAACATGAAACTTCCCACCCCGTCGATCTATGCCAACGGCATGATCTTTGTTGTGGCGGACGGAGACGATCCCGCGCAGATCACGCTCAGCGGATCGCAATACAGCATTGCAGAACGGATCGGTCGCACTTCACATTCAACTCTGTATGTTCTGGATGCAGCCACCGGCAAAGTACTGTATTCGAGCGGTGACATCATCCATGGCTTTTCGCACTTCAGCGGCATTGCCGTAGCGGGCGGGCGAGTCTATGTGCCAACCTTCGACGGCACTCTGTATTGCTTCAGCCAGGGGTCGCCCCTGCCGTAGAGATCGGCTCGCCTGTTTGATTGAAGCGGCCCGGGTTCTATACCTTGTATTAGGGGCAGGCGTGCGCGTCCATCTGGTCGACGGAACCTATGAATTGTTCCGGCACTACTATGCCCTCCCGTCCGCACGGGATCAGAATGGTTCCGAGGTTGCCGCTGTCCGAGGCGTGCTCGCGTCAGTGCTGGGCATGATCCGCGATGGCGCGACGCACGTTGCCCTTGCGACTGATCACGTTATCGAATCGTTCCGCAATGTACTGTGGCCGGGATACAAAACCGGCGAAAACATCGAATCCGACCTCCTGGCGCAGTTCCCACTTCTGGAGGAAACTCTCGCCGCAGCCGGCGTCGTGGTCTGGCCGATGATCGAGTTTGAGGCGGACGACGCTCTGGCAGCAGCGGCAGAAACGGCCGCTCGTGACACGCGGGTTGAGCAGGTGATTATCTGCACGCCAGACAAGGACCTCGCTCAATGCGTGCGCGGAAGCCGTATCGTGCAGTTGAATCGACAGACGCGGGCGATGCGCGACGAAGCCGGTGTGATTGAGAAGTTTGGTGTTGCGCCGGCGTCGATCCCCGACTACCTGGCGCTGGTCGGCGATGCGGCTGACGGTTATCCTGGTTTGCCAGGGTGGGGAGCGAAATCCACGGCTGCGGTCCTCGCGAGGTTCGGCCATATCGAATCCATCCCAAAGGACTGGCGCGACTGGTGCGTGAATGTGGCGAACCCCAGTGCGCTCGCACGTACGCTCTTGCGGCAGCACGACCATGCGCTGCTGTTCCGAACTCTCGCTACGCTTCGAACCGACATTTCGCTTTTTGCCGATGTGGAGCAACTGCGATGGAACGGCCCCACCCCAGCTTTCCCCGCGCTGGCGGCCCGCTTAGACGCGGCGGCCACTGATGCCAACCGGCTGCCGGGCCGTCGATCCCGATCGTAAGGGCTGATTTCTTCAATCCCACGGAGCACTGGCAAGCGTTCAAGCCGTGATATCGGGAGGCGTTCGCGTGAAGCTCATCCCCCCGCGGCACACCATAAGGTAAACGCTACGCGACATATTGCGACTCTCCATCAGCAGTAGCCCAGCACCGCGAGGATGACGTGTGGGTCTGCCAGAGGAAACGAGTCGGCTTGCATGCACCGATCACACTTAGTCTGAGTGTCCTGAGTGTATTCGGGAATTACGAGAAGTTCACGTTGCTTGGGGATCAGCTCAGACAGGATCTTCGACACCTCGATGAATGATTCCGGTTGGTCAGGTTTCCGATGGTCGCGCCACGCGGGCTGTACGTCACGTAACCCCGGCATGGCTGACAAAAGCAGGAAGTCTGCGGCATGCTTGGCCGGAACCGGCAAGCCACTCGCAAGGTCCAGCAGCAAGCGTGCTGTTCTGGCCATCAGATCTTCCAACGCAACGATCGTGAACGTGCCCGCAGCGAGCTCGATCTGGCTTGCGCGTTTCAAGGTCGCGCCGACAGCGTGGAACAAGTCGATTCGAAGCCAGGCATCGGCATCAACGAGCTGCATCATTGTTTGACCGTGTTGGGCGCCCGGGTGAACGTGACGAAACAGGAAGTCGTTCCCCAGAGTTTCGGGTACGTCTTCGAACCGCTCGGTGATGAAATCAAGATCGCTTATCGATCGTTCATAAGACTGCAGGCCGGTTACGATCGAATGAATTCCTGCCGCCAGTCCACCGGTGAGCGCCCAGCCGTCGATGCGGTGCTGTGCCAGTCGCCGGAGCACGGCCTCTGCACGAGTTGATTCTGCCCCCAAAAGAAACCGTCCCAGCATCCTATTCATTTTCCTCCTGGACATGCGACAGTAATGGCCAACGGCGCAGCGTTTACCGACCGAAGAGGCGTTTAGCCGGGACGATATCTAGATATATCGTTAGGTGTTTCGGCGGACGGTAGATGACGAGCGCATGGCCGGAACACTACTTGGCGGCGCTGAAGACCACACGCCCGCTAACCATGGTCAGTGTCGGATGAATGTGCTTGATGTCGACGGCAGGCACAGTCATGTAGTCGCGATCAAGCACGACAAGGTCAGCCTGTTTACCGACTTCAAGAGAGCCGAGCCTATTCTCCTGAAAGAACAAGTATGCGTTCGAGCGCGTGTGCGCGATGAGCGCCTCCTCGCGCGTCAGCGTCTCGTCCAGCACGCGGTTGCCGCCAACGTCGCGACCGCTGACCACCCAACCGAGCGTCACGAATGGACTGTAGTGCGAAACAATCGTCGCGTCCGTACCGAGGCCGAACACGATGCCGCTGTCGGCGATCTTTCTGAGCGGCATGTGAGCGGTAGCCTGCATCGCCGCGCCGTGGACACCAAGCGTCATGCCCAGCGCTTTCGCGCGCGCGATGTTGGCGGGAGAAATGTCGTAGACGTGGCCGAGCGTCCAACGAAGACGATCAATCCGCTGGGTTTTGTTCACCCGCTCCAGGGTATCGAGCAGATCTGTCACGGCTGAATTGTTGATCACGTGCTCGTGGATGTGCCAGCCGGCATGCGCTGCGGCGGTCGCAAGCTTGCCATACTCGTTCATGATCTCGGCGGGCCAAGGCTCCTTGCGGGGCGCCAGATCAAAGAACGGCCCATAGAGAACCTCAGCCAGACCAAAAATGCCGTACTGGCCATCGAACTGGTTGGGGCGGCTCCGTTCAATTAGCGCCGCGGCTTGGGTTGCTGATGCGGGATCGTTGGCGAAAACCGGTAAGGTCTCCCAGAGTCGAAGCGGCAGCGGCCCCTTGGCGGCGCGCTCGGCCAGGTACTTTGATTGACCCAGACTGTAAACGCCGGTGAGTCCGGTTGCGTTCAGTTCGTGCATATAATCGGTGAGGTTCTGGTCGAGCTGCGCGGGTGAGGCCGGCGGCATCGCATCGTAAAGCGCATAAGGGGGCTGAAATGACACCAGCCCCGTGGCGCTGCGGCGTGCTCCATCGGCTGGGTTCAACCCAACGGCTTTGAGCGCGAGGCTGTTGGCGTACACGAAGCTATAACCTTCCTGCACGAACAGTGGATTCGTCGGGGCAACGCCATCGAGCTCCGCCAGAGTGAAGCCGCCCGGCGCATCGGCGAATTGTCGTGGCGTCCAGCCGCCCTGTACCATGATCCACTCACCCGGCTTCAGGCTCGCGGCCTTGGCCGCGAGAATCCGCAGCGCTTCGCGGCGCGAGTCGACGCCCTCGAAGCGCGCTTGCTGGTGCCAGCGCTCGACAGCGCGAGTGAAATGGAAATGGTTGTCGATCAGGCCCGGGATGACGGTCGCGCCCTTGACGTCGATAACCTTTGTATCGGGACCTGCATAGCTCGTTACCTCCGCGGTCGTGCCGCGTGCGACGACGCGACCGTCGCTGATCGCCAGCGCCTCGACGATGCGGAAGTCCTTGTCGACGGTAAGGATCTTGCCGTTCGTGACCACGGTGTCGACTTTCTGCTGCGCAAACGCCGCAGGGCTCGTTAGTGCGGCGAGCATGATGCAAGCGACTCGCAGGCTATTGAGTCTGGTGCCCAGCGTGCGCATGTCCTCCGAGGCAGATGACACTCTCTTTGGCAGATACGGCATGATAGAAAGCATATAAGCCTCCTCGATCCGGTGGGCCGGAACACCGAGCTGCGGCCCGTGAGCCTCGCGATCTGAGCTATCTTCAGGCGGGCGTTAATGGTGAATATCGGAAGGCTGTTCCCGGTGGCGAACACGCTTCTGCATGATTTCCCGTTAGGTTGCCAGGCTAAATAAGTTGAGACGCTCCTTCTATTCAAGTACCCGTGCCGGGTCGAGCCGACAGATGCGTCGAAGAAGGGCGCCGGAACGTTCGGCAGCTTCAGGCGCCGGAGACGAAAGCAAGTAACACCTGCGGAGCAGATCCCAGACCTGCGTCACCAGCCGCGGCGATTCCCACTCATCTAAGTGATAACGGTCGATCTGTTCGCAGAGATCTTCGAGGATCATGATGGCGACGTCAAGCCTCCGACTGGTCAGCGAACCTTCTGCCATAAGCAAGCGGCGAATGAAGAGATCACGACCGCATTGACCGCTGTTCGGCGATTCGAACGAGATTGTCGGCATCGTGGCGGGCAAGCGTGACACTACGCGACTTTGTGGTGGCTGGTCTTGCGTTAAGGACCAGGGCAGCGCGAGTTCGACCGTGATCTCCACCCGCCCGACGAGAGGTGCGCCCGGGCGTTTTGGCCGTAAGGAGACCTCGAGTTTCGATTTACTACGCAAGTCTGGCGCGCCCACCAGATGGAAATCCGCCTCCAGAAGCGGAAAAGCCGCCTCGAAGCCGGTGCCGCGCGCGTAGTCAGGCACGACATAGGGAGCAATCCACTTTCGCAGATACTCTTCGCATTCCTTTGTGTTCGCGAACTTCTGGCGCGACGCATAAAGAGCCGCATGAAGATGATGCGCGATCCGGCTCGTGTCGAGCATACAGTCGATCTGGGCGGACTCGTAGGTTGTGGGCAGATCCGCGTCGGGAGCGATATAGGATTTGTGGCACGACCAGCTTTCGTAGAAGGCGGCCGAATCGGTTTCTGCTATCTCGCACAAGGGGATAAGACCCAGGTCGCGGAGACTTAAGTAGAGTTTGTCGCCGATCCCGATCTCCGCCGGACCTTTAGATCGGATGCCACCCTCCTCAGCGCGAAACCGGTAGCGCGGAAGATCCCGAATTTCGCCGGCGTCTCCGGACTCGCGGGGCGCACCGCACCAGCCGTAACGGTCGAAGTCCAATGCGAACCGCGCCGCAAGGGCCCATGCGCCGCTTCCCCAAAGGAACTTCAGGTGATCGCTGCCGTCGACCCCCTCCTCATAGTTGAAGCCCTCAATCGGATGCGAATCGCGGCCGTAGGGTGGCCGCATCATCATACTCGGCAGGACCAGCCCGATATATCGCGATTCGATCCGGGCGCGGAACGAGTTCCACCTGCTCCATTCCGGCGATTCAAAGGTCTTATTCAGCATCCCCGCTGTCACGAGCCCGGTGAAGCTCTCGAAACCGAGTAAGTCTGGTGAAGCCGCGGCAAGAAAGGGGACGTGCGCGGCGGCGCAGAGCCGGGCGAGACTGTCCACCAGGTTCACGTCACCCGGTGCGTGGCTTACGTCAAAAACGCCGATCAGCAGACTGAATGCAGCGGCGCCGGGCATTGCGAACGCCTCTTCGAGAATTCTACGAGAGACCGGTGATGTGTACCGCTCGCGCTCTCGTTCGAATTGATTCGCCAGTTCCTTCTTACCAACGTTCAGCACACGAACCTTGACGTGGCTGGTCTTACGAAGACGCCAAAGCAGGAAACGCAGCCCACGCCAACTCGCCTCCAGACACTGGAAGTCCACATGGTGCAGGATTTCGTTCAACTGCACGGAGATCAGATGGTCGAGTTGGGCGATGCGCTGATTGATCATCGCTTCCACGTTCCGGAAATCGGAACCGTTACGGTCAACCACTTCGGACACGAACTCCTTGATCAGATTGCGGCGCGTTTCCCGTTCAGGTTGAGTATGAGACCGCGGCGCCACCGTGAGTTGGTCAAGAATAGAGGTGCTTTCGGGACCGGTTGCGGTCGACCATATCCCAGGCTCCGGAGCCGTGGCAGGTTCCTTCCAGTTCGCGCGGGCAACGCGCGCGGGCTGCTGAGAGGCTGGTACCACTTCGCTTTTTTGAGGCTGCAGACCGGCTGACTGCGTGTCCCCGCGCACCTCCTTTCGCAGCTGCTTTAATTTTTCCTGGTCATTCACTGTCTCCTGCAGAAGTTCGCCGAGACCGTCCCTCGCCTGGAGGGCGGTTCTGAGATCCGCAAGCTTCTGGCGTAGTTCCAGCAGTGTCTTGAGCGGCCGAACCTGAAGCGCAACGCTCTCCGGCGAGAAGTCGTCAAGCGTCCGGAATCCGAGCTCGATGTTCAGCTTTGTGTTCCCACTATCCTCGCTGAGCGTATTGGCAACGCTGAAGGTAAGGCGGGGAGAACAGCCATGCAGGATCTCGTCTAGATTATCGAGATCGACATCCACGAACCGCCGGTCCTGCAGAGCGGCGAGCGGGCTTGCCGGCCTGCCGCTGAAGTCACCGATCACGCCGATGACAAAGGGCAGCTCAAGCGGCTGGCCGTCCGGTCCGATATCAATCGCGATATTGATACGATACGGCGATGATGAATCCTGCGGGCGCATGGATTGTGGATAACAACTCGCCCTACGGTAACGTCTTCAATCAATGCTTGTCAATTTGAGATCGCTGGTCGCGAAGCTGAACCCGACGCTCCGTGCGATGTTGGAAGCCGCGGCGGGACTTTGCCTTTCGCGTAGCCACTACGAGATTGAGGTGGAACACCTTCTTCTCAAATTAACGGAGTCGACGGACAATGATTTTGACCGGATCGCGCAGCGCTTCGGCGTCGACAAGGCCAGATTATCGGCGGAATTGGCGCGATCGCTTGATCGCCTGAAAACGGGAAACTCGCGAACGCCGTCAATCAACTCCCTGCTGACAGACGCGCTGGTCAAAGGTTGGGATTATGGCTCCCTCGAATTAAATTCGACGGTTATTCGTACAGGGTTTGTGGCCTTCGCGTTAGTTGCCGATAACGATCTGTCCAGAGTTGTGTTTGAGGTCAGCAGCGAGATGCGTAAAATCGAGCCGGAGACGTTGCGTCGGGAGTTCTCACAAATCGTCGCCGGGTCGGCGGAAGCTGAGGTGCTCGCGGCCGCGTCCTCTGTGCCGGCTGTCGCGAGAGTTTCTGGCGGACCGCACATATTTATCTCTTACCGGCGGGATGACAGCTCGTTCTACGCTGATTTTCTGTTCGTCTGCCTTAAGGCCGAGGTGCCCGACGTGCATATATTTCGCGACACGGACACGTTGGGTCCTGGCATGGTGTTCTCGGAGAAAATTGAAGAGACGGTCGCGGCCTGCGATATTCTGCTGGCGCTGATCGGCAAAAAATGGTCTGGTCCGAAACAGGGTGCAATGTCAAGAATTTGCGAGGAGGACGATTGGGTCAGACTTGAGATCGCCGCAGCCCTTCGTCTCAAGAAATGGGTGATTCCATGTCTGGTCGGAGGGGCCAAAATGCCGGCCCGGGTCGAGTTGCCACCGGATCTCGTGACACTTCCCGGTCTGAACGCTGTTCCCCTTTCGCAGAAAGGACTGCGGCGGGACGTGGAGGACCTGCTGGACGATTTGAGGAAGTGGCGCAGAGGGGCATAAAGGCATTCACCAAACTATCCGTTACTGGATAGATCGGCTCGCCGTCAGATGGAGCTCCGCGATGCGTCCTCTGACCTGGCAATCTCTATGAGAGACAAAAACGTTCCGTTACTAGCCCTGCCTGCGGGCCCATTTGCGCGAGGCCAAGAATGCAGACAGAGAAGGGCGGATGATAACTCCCCCGGTCAGGAAGTCCCACTGTCTATCGAGATTCCGTCCATACCATTCGGGCGCTCCCACTCCCGCCAGATACGTCGTCTAAAAGTCGTCGGCAGACTGCCAAGCACGACCGTCGAGGTAAATTTCATCCACGAATAAAGTCAACGCTTATTGGCCCTCGGAATGAGGCGTTCGATCGGCCAACGCTCGATCTGGATGTCGATGTTGACTGCGTTCCGAGACTTGGTTTTGGCCGACAAGTCCCGATTATAGAGACGGCCGCGACTGCTGTAAAGTTATGTGATAAATGGAGTTAGCTGTTGCTAACGAGTGCGCTGCATTATCTCTCAAGCGTCCGGTTAAGTGAGGAGAAACCGGGAGAACGACGACCGCACTCTCGGTAGTTCATCTCACGACCGCATGCCGATCCTGGTGCTTTTGGAAATCCTCCACCACTAAGCCCACCCCAAGCTGGGCGTCCCGCACAGCTTTTCGAAGATGAAGGTAGCGGTTTGGATTCAGCCTCTCCGCGTCCGTCCCCGCCCGCGCCAGTGCATCGAAATAAACTTCTTCCCGACTCTCAAGTTCAGCCAGCAGGCGCTCGCATTCAGGGCAGCTCATAGGGCGTCCGGGATCACACTGGGTGCGTTTGCAGAGTTGGAGCCGTATTTCGGGCTGCGGCTCCAATTCTTACCCGTAATCTTCTTGGTCCTCTAAGGGGAAGTCTACGGGCGGCACACTTCCCGGTCAATACTAACCACCCGTCTAACCTGTTCCAGCGGTACCAGTGAGTCCTGCGGCCAAAGCGCGTATATGTCGTACCTCCGTCAGTATTGGGAATGACCGAAGCCCACGAGGAGCGGCCGATCCTGAAGCTCACACAGCAGCCGTCCCAGGCGGCTGGCAAATGGCTGATTCGGTTCGTCGCGCGGGCCTCAGTAGCGGTAGGGAAGGTTTAGACGGTCGTTTGCGGGATCGTTCTGTGTGTCCCCGGTGTCCCCGCCACGTCAGATCGAACTGGGGACACCGCCAACGCCAGCGTTTACGGCCTTGTCCTCGTTGTCCTCGTTGTCCCTGGGCGTCCAGTAGTCAGACGCGGTACCAGACATGGTACCGGTGGGCTCGAAAGCCGCGGCTCTTCCGCTTTACTGTTGCTTTAACGATTAGGTTCGCGGAAGGAACCCCGAACGTGACAACCGACAGATTCAAGGAACTGGCAGACGATGACGCGGAGATTCGATCTGCTGCGATACCTGCGGAAGAACGTGTAGAAGATCCAGAAGGATTGAGCAATCTTCAACCGTTGCCGCGTGCCCGGTGGAGATCGCTCGGTGAACATCTCGATTACACACGCTGGCCTGAGCGGGAACGTTTCCTTGAACTCGATCGCGAGATTAAGGCCGCGCCGCGCGATCCTGGTCATCAGCGTTCCGAAGCCCGGACACAGGCATCCGCGTCGTCCAAATCACCAAACCACGCTAAAGGCGCACGTGTCGGGCAACGGATCGGGAGGATAGCGCCAAAGTCCGATGAGGCCGATTTCGATAACGTCCTGACCAGCAAAACCAATATGGTCCGAAGGGTCAAAGCGCGTTAATCGCGTTAATGTCGTATGTCGTTCGACACCGAGAATGACGGTCGGGACGATTGGCGGCGGTCGCCGCTGAACGTCACGCAGCAAACCGTCCCCGAGGGCCAGCCGGTAAGACACTGATTCATTTCGCCTCGTTTGACTCGGATGACGGCCGGGACGGTTGAGAGGGTCGCTTGCAGAGCTGAGTTATCCTGACACGAAATGGACATCCAAAAAATGCTTGAGGAACTGAGCGCCGAGCGCGCTCAGGTCTAAGAAGCGATCTTCAGCCTCGAGCGTCTGAGCGCTGCCGCGGGAGGAAAACGGCGCGGCCGGCCCCCGGCCTGGCTCGTCGCCGCGAAGGATTCGAAGGTGCCGAAGAAGCGCGGGCGACCTCCGGGCAGCAAGAACGCACCGATAGATTGAGACACGAGCAGCTCGGCATCAGCGCGAGTCCATGGGAATTCCCTATTTCGCCAAAGCAAACGCCGGAACCACGACGCTGTTGGTCGCTGGTCCGGAGGTGGCGATTGAGGCAAACAAATGGGCAGACGGCCACATGTGCCGATCCGCCCACGAACGAAACAAACCGTACCGAGCAAGCATTCGTGCTCGGCCCAGCGAGTCCTGTTGAATAACCGCGGTTGTTTCCACGCGGCCTCCGTCCTCGCTGCTTTTCGTATCGGCAGTTTTTGGGCCGAACCAACCGCGTTGAACGCGTTAATGTCGTTCAGCTCCCTGGTGACGGTCAAGGGACGATTGATTGGCGGTCATCTCCAACCCTACGGGATGACCGTCCCTGATTCCTGGCCTTGTATCTCGCTGATCGATTGGGCTCTCCCGTTCTGAGTGGCGGTAGGGACGGTTGAGACGGTCGTTTGCACTACTATGCTACTCGCGCATCGCTGTCCACGGTCCACGGAATCTCCTGATCTCTTTGTCTGACAACCTCATGGGCATCGTTGAAGTCGCCGAAGTGCACCTTGAACCTTGAACACGCCCATCATGGTGCGGTCCGCTCCGAGCCTGCGGGTCGAGTGGAAATTATCACCGCCCGAGTCCCCGGCAAACGTCTCCGCGCAACTCCGCCAGATCGGCCTGCGGGCCATACCCGCGGATCTCGACGACTTTCTGGCGCGGGCGACGAAAAACCGCTGGTCTCCTCAGCAGCTGATCGAGCAACTCGTGCGCGCCGAAACCGAAGAGCGTTCGCGCCGCAGCATGGAGCGGCGGCTTCGATACTCCGGCATCAAAGGCTTCAAGCCGATGGCGGACTTCGACTGGAACTGGCCGACGAAAATCGAACGCGACGTGATCGAGCGTGCGCTTACGCTCGACTTTCTGAGCGAATCGCGCAACCTGGTTCTGGTGGGCCGCAACGGTCTGGGCAAAACGATGATCGCTCAGAACATCTGTCATGCGGCCGTGCTGGCGGGCAGTTCGGTGCTGTTCCGTTCCGCGCCGGCGCTGCTCGAAGACCTGCATCGCCAGACGCCGGAAGGGCGGCGCCGCAAGCTGCGCAGCTATGCCAACGTCGGACTTTTATGCGTTGACGAGGTAGGGTATCTGTCCTTCGACGACAAGGCTGCCGACTTACTCTATGAAGTCATCAACCGCCGCTACGAACGCAAGCCGGTGATCCTCACGACCAACAGACCATTCAAAGAGTGGAACGAGGTCTTTCCCAACGCCACCTGCATCGTCACGCTGCTGGATCGCCTGCTCCATCATGCCGACGTAACCGTGATCGAGGGCAACAGCTATCGGGTCCGCGAAAGCGAACTGGAAACGGCGGCCCGGCGGAGGAAGAAATGACTGCCTCGCGCCCGAATCCGATTCGGCAGCCTATGTGGCCGCTGTCGTCATGGCGTACGTCGAACTGCCGGAGACGCCCTTGTCGGCCAGCCTTCAGGACCACCGACAGGCTCGCCGTCTGCACGATCGCGGCATCCCGCTGCGCATCGTCGAATCGGCCCTGCTGCTGGGTTCGTTGCGCCGACTGATCCGACCGGCGGACCTGCCGCCATTGCCGCCGATCCGCTCGCTGGCTTACTTCCAGCCCGTCATCGATGAACTCCTCGTTCATCCCATGCCCGAAAACTATCTGGAATACCTGCGCCTCAAACTGAACCGCTTTGCCGCAAGGTCCGCCTCGCCGGTCCAGAAAAATACGTTTTCAGATGATCGCTAACACCCTTTCCAGCCCCCGCACGAAATGCTCCGCCTCAGCCTCGTGAAGTGCTGGGTTCACGGCGAGCTTCGCCGGAAGGTCGTTCTGGTTGCTTGCCCGACGCACGTGATCATATCTTTCCTGCAGGTATGCCTCAACCTCGCCGACCCAACTTCGCACCTTCACCGATATCACAGCTGAATTGCATCACGAATTGGTGGATTGCGCCAGTTAGCTGTAGTTAGTGATTCCTTTCGCAGTGGCGACGCGGGTGGGCGGAGCCAGCACCGATTCGCAGTTCCAAACTTGGTCCTTGTTTAGCTCAGTACGCGAGCACTGGAATCGCCCGAGCGATGCCGCTTCCAGCCGTGGAATAGACCGATCAAACCGGCCGGGATGTCCAGCAATTCCGGCAGCGGCGTGGGAATCGCGGTCAATAGGCCGACAGTGAAGGCCTTGATGCGGGCAGACTCCTCGTCGTCTCCGTACCATTTGATCTGTGCTTTATAAGTGATGTATCCGAGAATGAGGCCTGGCCGCGATCGAGACGGGCAGGAGCAGCCCCATAGAGATTTCGAGAGCGTCCTGGGAATTGAAATTCAGCTAAGCCTGACTGTGCCATCATTCGGGACGCGTAGATTCTTGTCCAGAGGTTCTCGTCAATGGCCGGTGCCTTCGTGGTCTCTACGCTCTTGATCTTTGCGCGCTTCCTCGCGCCACCCTTCGCGCGCTTTGCGGGCACTTTCGTCGAGTTTGCGGGCGGCCGTTGCGCTGGCCTTTTCGGCTTCCGTTGCAAGGCGGCGCGCGGCCTCGCCAGCTCTATAGGCGGCAGTATTCGCGGCCCGCCGTTCACGCTCGCGTTCGGCATTTCGTTGCTGTTGGGTCTGGCACGCGGGCAGAAAGACCGCGACAACAGCCACGATCGCCAGGATTGTCAAGCGCGATGCGCGCATGCGCTGTGGCGCGGGACTATCGGGATCGCCGATCGGGTACGCGTCAGGGCCGGGTTCGTCGGAATTAGGTTCCGGAGTTGGCGGGAATCCGGGCGGATCAGGATCTGGGTCTTTGGGCGGCACTTTTGGTTCCACAGGAATTTATTTGCACGTTTGCCACCGGCGATGGGGCTGCGCGCGAGAAAAGCGTGAGAACGGGTACAAAGAACGGCTGATTTCTCGCCCGCGCCCCCATTTGCATGGCCGAGCGCCTGATGATCGCCGGCGTCGGCCTGAACCTTGACATCAGGCGACGAAAATCCAGACCCCTCGTGGAGTGATATGCTCGCCACATTATTGCGGGCAGCGGCAAAGCAGGTCGGCTGCTGAAGTTGTACTGTCATCAGGATAAGGAAGGTTGGCTTCTATGAGGATCCGATTGTGCGTCCTGTTGTTTGCTGCGATTCCGGTGGTCGCTCAGGCCCCGAACTCGCTGCCGCGAGACATCGACCCAGTGACGCTCTCGCGGTTGCCCCCCGTTACCGCGGGAGACCTGGACGAGGAGGGGCGGCGTCTCCTGGCCGCGAGGGCCTACACGCCCGGTCCGGGGCCGAACCACGTCACGATCTACAGCCCGAGGGAACGCGACCTCGGTATCCCGTCAGGCGAGAAGAGCCCGGTAGGTCCCCGATATTTTCAGCTCGCGGTCCTGATTACCGCAAGGGAGATCGACCAACAGTACGAATGGTCATCGCACGAGCCGGCGGGTCGCCGGCAGGGCTTGGAGCAACCGGTCATCGATGTAGTCAAGTACAACAGGGACGTGGCGGGGCTATCTGACGCGGACGCGACGCTGATCACATTCGGGCGCGCACTGTTCCGCGAACACCGAGTCAGCAGTGAACTTTGGGAAAAGATGGTGAGCCATTTCGGGCGTCAACGCACGGTCCAGTTGATGATGATCATGGGCGACTACTTCAGGGTTGGCTTCATGCTGAACGCCGTCGATCAACACCTCCCGCCGGGGCGCGATCCACTCCTGCCGCCACCAGGCAGATAAGACTTGATGGAAACTGGAACTGCCCTCAACGATTGACATACAAGAGCGACAACCCGGTCGAGTGGGCCCCCAAACCACCAGCACCTGAATTGACGGCTCGTAAAGCATGCGCAAGTCGCAGGTCTCTCGAAGAACACTTGTCACCGGGCGTTAACCGCTAATATCGGTAGTCTTCCCAGACGGCCGCCGGCCTAAGTTTAATGCGCGCACTGTTTCTACAATTTTGTTTCGCGTTCCATGCGGAACCGGATTCCCGCAGACGCGCGCGCCTAAACGGCGTTCACACTACCTGTGCAAGTCACGTTCAACAAGTCGCCATATGACGTGAAAGATTGTAAAGTAGAGCCTATGCGTCAAGAGGGGTACAGATCCGTTCAGGACTGGATCGACGGTGTCTATCACCCTGGCGTGAAGACATGCGCCGTCGATATTCGTGAATGGTTTGAAGGGCGATACCAGATCGACGAATTCTTAGGCGCGGGGCACACTTCCGTGGTGTTCAAGGCGACTGACACGAGACTTGATCGAATTACAGCCCTCAAACTGTGGCAAACTCGTGATCTCGATCTGAATCCGGCAATCCTCCTGAAGGAGGCAAAATATCTCGCGAAGGTCGAGCACCCACGGATCGTTCGGGTTCTTGATTTTGGGACGGATGCGCTTTCGAATCGTCCCTGGATGTCTTTGGAGTTCCTTGGCAGCCGAACTCTCAGGCATCTCGTGGAAGAAAGCGGGGGGCTCTCCCCAAAGTGGTCGACCGTGGTGGACATCGGCATCCAAGTCTGCAGCATCGTCGAGTACATACACAGTTCGATTGGACTGTTTCAATTGGACCTCAAACCCGACAATTTCGCTATCGACTCCGGCTGGAAGCTAACACTCATGGACCTTGGCTCGGCTGCAGACGACCGGGATCGTTTCGACCGTTTCGGTACGCCGGGATATGTCGCCCCGGAGCTTCTGGAATCCGAGACTGTAGATTCGAAGTGTGACATCTTCGCAATGGGTGTACTCGTGTACGAGTTGCTGGCAGGGGAAAACCCATTGATGTTTCGCCAAGAGCAGTTAATCTCTCGGACGGGACGATGGGCCGACTACTCGACCGCAGCTATCCCGCTTGAGCCTCATTACACGTCAGAAAAGCCTTTCTCTGAATCGGTTAAAGAGTTTGACCCTGCTCAGAAGTTGAAGGGGGCCGGCGTTCCAAAAGAGCTATTAGATCTTCTGAAGCTGATGTGTTCGGTAAACCCAGCCGCCCGTCCGAGTGCGACTGAGTCACAGACTGCGCTGCTGAGGCTTGTGGAGCCATCGAAAAAGCCGCAGCTCCCCTCAGTGTTCATCTCTCACTCACACATGGACAAGGACAGATTCGTAAGGCACTTCGCGCAGGCCCTGAGCCGACGCGGATTCAAGGTATGGCTCGATGAAAAAAGCCTCAAAGCGGGAGAGCCTTTTTGGGAGAGGATCGGAACCGCAATCCAGTCGTGCGATTTCGTCATCGTTGTGCTTTCCGAAAACAGCATCCAGTCCCACGGCGTCCTTGAAGAGTTGCGGACGGCACAGATCTTCAATTTGGACAGGGTCAAAATCCTCCCCATCAGGATCGATCCCATCAACTACTCGACCATACCGGTTCACCTGCGAACCCGACACATACTCGATTTCGTCGGATGGGAAGACAAGAAGGTCCTTAGCGCACGAACTGCCAGGCTTGCGTCGGATATCGTTTCGTTCTGGGAAGGCAACCAACAGAGGAATTAGGTTCCAGATCTCTACTGCGCGTGTGAAGGTAAACGCTACCCGACTGATCGAGGGTGTAGCCGGTAGGCGAAGCCGTGAGTTGTCGAATCGAGAGTACCGTCGGCCTACCGGTTGGCAAGCTATCTCTGCCAGGGCGTTACCGCAAGCTGAAGCTGCCGAGAAGTGCCGGCTTCCACGTGTACGCTCTGGGCGCTTTGCGCCAACCGTTGAACTCCGTCTGCATCGATGGCCATGGTGGGTGTCAGGTGATCGACGGCCGCGACATAATAATCTCCCGGCGGCATGCCACTGACTTCAAAAGCTCCGTTTGGGCCGATTCGATGGCACGGGTACGCGTTCACGATAATGTCTCCCTCAGTCGCCGTCTGAAACACTAGAACCGTCGCATCCGGACCTTTCTCTACAGTCCCGCTTATGCTGCTGATCGTGTGCTTGTAGACAAGGTGCAAAGGCGGAGCGCCAGCCTCTATGTCAACGACCTCGCCCAGCGCCTCACGGTCGCCGAACAGCACCGACGTCAGAACGTAGCCGTCCACGGGCTGACCGGGCGTAATCAAAGTTCGTCCCGGCGATACCAGCGCCGGCGGCTGACCGGGCTCCGTAACGATACCTTTGTTGCCACCAAATCCGTCCTCTGAAATCAACGTGAGACTGGCCTTACGCAGCGCATCGTCTGTGGGCGCGCCGCTCCAATCCACCGTTGCCTGAAGAGGCACGAGCGCCGCGACCCTGACGTGCAGGTCGTCAATGTCTTCGTGACCTACCGACACCCGACTATTGCCCAGCTGAATCATCGGCATATTGCCCGCCTCATCCCAGGCACCTTCGTAATCCGCGCGAACAGACCACTCGCCCGTGCGCACACCTCGGAATTCAAAAGCACCCTCGTCGTCGGTGCGGGTTTGGGTCCCTGCAACGCCGGCAAAGCAGTCGTGGCCTATAACGATCTGCGCACGGCCGTTCCGGTTGGAAGTCGCGAAACGCACGCAGCCTGTCGCGATCCTCAAACCTGTAAGGCTGATCGACGCCCGGGCTGCCGGGTTACCCAATTGGTCAAGCACCTTCCCTCGCACTTTATATACAGGTGCAGATCGGAGGCGAATTTCAAGACCTGCCAAAGTGACGCCAGCCGAAACCTTTATCGGTTCGGCTTGAACCGGATCTACGGCCGACGGGAAGTATGTGGGCAGCGGCACAAGGCCTTCCGTCTCTGCCTGATTGGGTCTCGCAAGAAGCGTGTAAGCACCCGGTTCCAGGTCCCCGAACGCGAATTTTCCGTTGCTGTCGGTGTTTACTGTTCTCCCGAGGTTGGCCTGAACTTCGATGCCGGCTACCGGGTCTCCATCGCTATTGAGTACACGGCCTGACAGGGTTGCCCAGGGCGACATTTCCGCATCGATTCGTGCCGGGGTGTTGCCAGCGGCAACTTGTACCGGCGGAGGCAGGCGGGGAAAAAGCCCGTCCAACGGAAGAGAGAATCCGATCTTGCCGAATGTTGCGGTGTATTCACCCAGCTTCAAACCCGAAAGACGAAACGCGCCCGCGGCGTCGGTGGTAACTTCGTAGCTCGCATCCTGCGTAAGCAGCACGACGTCGACACCGTCGATGCCCGCGTGTGTCACGCTATTGACGACGCGCCCCTCGACTATGCCGCCCGTTTGTCCCAGGAGCAGTGATGTAGACGAAACCAGCAGCGCGATGGCGCGGATCACAGAGAGTCAACCTCCCGCTCAAGCAGAGCCGCGATGCCTCCCTCAACGCCCCCGCTCGCCGCGTTCGCCATGAATATAAAATACCTCGAATTCCCGGTTGCTCGACGGACGAAGCGGCACGATATCTCGTAATATCGCTAGCTAAACGCTGCGCCGTTGATCGTGATCGATCCCCGGTTGGACAATGCCGGACGGGACGCTTGATTGCCATCACTCATCTCGTATTTCGTTGAGCGACCTATGGAAAGCCTCCGTTTGCGTTCCGTCGAGGAAACCTGCCAGCATCATCTTGCCCAAGAGCTTCTTTGTTTCCACGGAACCTGCCTGAATCTGGCCCGATGTTACCAGGGCGCGGAACTCCGCTTCCGTCGGCGCCGCAAGATCATTGATCGGTGCTCCTCCGGTTGCCGTCACCGATGTGGCCAATAGGATTCCCGCGTAGTAAAGTCGCGTCAACTTGCGCATCAACATCAATCGGGACCGCCCGCAGGGGTCCAGTTGACCCCCAAGCCAGGCCCTGACCAACGCTTCCTCCAATTCTGGCGTTCGTGCAAAATTCTCGGCCAGTATGGCGATATCGGTCATAGCATCGTTTCTACCTGAAGTCTCCCAATCAATCATCCACAGCCGCTGACCGTCGAACAAGATGTTAGCGGGATTGAGGTCGTTGTGGCTCGAGACGTGCTTCGCTGAATCCCAAGGATACGCGGCGCGGATTCCTTGGAATGCCTCCAAGTGAGGTTCCAGCAGCCCGGCCGCGAACATACGTTGGGCGTACGCGAGCATGCGTTCAAGAATCGCGAGGTAGTCAGCCAATTCGGGGAACGCAGAGGTCTGCTGTAGTTGCGCCGCCAGTCTTCCGGCGGCCGTGGCCAATCCCAAGGCTCCACCGGGATAGTCTTGCAGCGGACGTTGCTCAATGAAGTCGAGAATGGCCACGCCGGCCGCGTCGTCGGCGTAACGCAACGCGGGCGCAATTCCAGCATCGGCAGCGATTTTCATACACGTATACTGATGGGGGTTGCGCAGCGGGCCGCGACGTGTTTCTAGTCGCATCAAATAGGACCTTCCATTCACCTCGATGCGATACGTCAAAGCGCCCGAAGCGCCACCCACAACCGGCTGAATCACAGGGTCCTTTCCCGGCCGGAAGGCCTCAGCTAGAGCCGAGCGCGCCAGCTCGCGATGAGTCTCCGGAATTACATCCATAGCCGTAAACGTTCCTCCCAATAGTTGATTTCTGTTGCCGGGAAATACAGCGCCTGCCTGCTACGCCACAAGGAACTGCTCAAACCAAGCCCGCGCGAGTTCGACGCCCCTGCTAAAGGCATCCTCTTCCTGCAAGCCATGACTGGCACCGGTAATCACTTCCAGGTCACACGTGGTTTCGCGGGGAATGACGGAATAGGCAAGGCGTGTCATTTCGAGCAGTGCTGGGCTCTTGCTCCCTGTTATGAACAGCGTGGGAACTTGTAGGTATCCAAGCCGCGGCCCCGCGTGATCGGGCCGGCCGCCCAAGGAAACAACGGCTCTCGGCAAACTGCGGGCGCGGCTAGCTGCCCACAAAGCAGCGGATGCCCCGGTGTCGGTGCCGAGGTAGCCTAGGCCGTATTCGCTGAGGTCTGGCTGCTGCGCAATCCAGTCTCTGAGCGCATTGATGCGCCCGCTCAATAAGGGCAAGTCGAATTGAACTCTTTCGGCGATCGGGTCGTCGGTCGATTCTTCCTCCGTGAGCAAGTCGACCAAGACCGTGCCGATGCCCGCGCGATGGAGTTCGTCTGTTGCGGCATGAGCTCTTGCATAGTGGCTGCTGCCGGCCGCATTCACGCAGAGCACCAATCCCTTGCCATTGGCCGTAATCGAAATCTCGGCGGTCAGCTCAATTTCCCCTATCGGGATCGCTTCTGCAAAGCGCGTGAATCGACCGGCAAGCGGGGAGGACCCGGACGGGTGGGCCAGTTCAATACTGCGAACGTGCATCGCAAACTTGGGCCAACTGTCAAAGGCGTGCTCTCTGGCGATGACTAGCTGCGCGTCAGAAAGTTTGAGAGCCATGCGCTCGGTTTCCAGGTCGGGAGCGTGCTTCAGCCGAGGATGATGATTTCGGATGCGGACCAGCGCCTCAGGCTGGGCATCCGCGCAGGCCTTCAGTAATTCCTTAGCTTGCCTTTTGTATTGTGCAAGGTCAGGATTGGGCGGTACAGTTCGATCGGGCACACGAAGCTCCTTCCAATTGGAGCCTGGAGTCCGCGCTAATCAGGCTTGAAAGAAGTTTCGTTACCACAAACTCTAGCCGGATAAGGTGGGCACTGCCCTTTCCGCGGACTGGAAGCGCCCTTGTGCGCCTGTAGATCAGCGTAAGGGATTTTGCGGCTGCGAGTCAAGCGGATCGGGTGTTTCCGCGTCGATCGTTCCTGCCTGGTCGCGCAGCGTTTACCAACCCTCGTTATTGCTACGACGGGCCGTTAAGGCGACATATCGGAAGCTGTTTTCCCTGCCGGTTCCGAATTCCGCACGGTCTCAGTTCGCCCCGAAGATCACGCTAAATGCTGCGCTTTTCGGAAAGGTGTACCAATGAGTGATGAAACCAGCATTCTCGAATTCCAAGAATGTCGCGCACATGGCTAACGCGGGTGGGTTGATCAGCGAAGTGGAGGTGTTTATCGCGATGCGGGAGCTTGGCCAGAGGGCTTCGGCGGCAGGTCCGGCGACAATTCATGCGGGTAATAAAGTTGCGCGAGGCTTGCGGAAGCAAAGTACGATCGCCCCGACCAGTAATCCGATTCCGAGTCCTGCCGCGGCGATCGTCAGGCGTGTGGAATGCCCCGAAGTTGTCGGGAGGGACGGTACATCAAGAACTTCGAGGTTTTCGTCCGCCTTGCGCTGCCAGATATCTCGACGCGTGTCGCTCGCGTGCGAGGCGTCGGCCGCCTGTTTCATCAGGCGTTGATCCACGAACGCGGTTATCAGCGCCTGCACAACATCGCGTGCCTTAGTCCTGTCGGGATACGAAAAGGAAATAGTGAATGCGTTGGGTGCTGCGATCGCTCCCGACGCCGGAGTCAACTCGGCGATGCGGAGATCATGGGCCAGCATGTTCCGGACCACATCTTCCATCGGCTTCCGGGCGCGTTCCCCGGGATACAAATTGATTCGGGGATCCTGAATGATCGCCGACAGGCTCCGGAAGCTCAGAATCCGCGGTTCCCATTCGCGGAGGAAGTCGGCAGCCGGGGTGACGCGCGGAGGCGTCGCGAGCGGATCTTCGGTAACTATCGCAGGACTGATCTCCATCACGGCAGTGGATGTGTACCTGGCGGGAATCAGAAAAAACGATACAGCGGCGGTTAGGACGCAGCCCGCCACGGCAAATGCGCCGAGTTGCCATAGGCCGCGGGGCCGTCGCATCGCGAGCGCCGTCAGCAGGCCCAACAGCAGCCCCGCGCCCAGACCCCATGCCAGAAACACCATGCGGTTGGGTCCCACAGGCATCGGCAGACTCGCCGGATCGAGAACGGTAGCGGTGTCTCCCACCGGCGGCGGTGGCACCGTCACCTTCGTGTGGTGCAAGGCGGCAGCCAAGGCAGCCTCATCGTGCCATAGGTTCCGGTACACCGTCTCCCGGGTCGCGTTGCTCACCACGTTAAAGTCGGTGAATTTGGCGGCCAACACGCGAACGGTGGCTTGCGCTTTAACTTGATCCGGATAGGAGAAGGAGATGTCAAAGACGATTGGCGCTAGGCCACCATTTGATGACGGGCGCGCGTGAATCCTGATGTTGTCGCGCATTTGCCGCAGGACGGCTTCCAGCGGTATTCGCGAACGCTCCTTTTTGTACAGGTCGAGAGAGGGATCCTGAACGATTTGGGAGAGGCTGGTGCGGCTCAGGATCTCGGCTTCCATCCCCGCGACGCGCTCAGCGGCACGTTTCCGTATCTCCTGCTGAGAAGCAGGTCGGACTGGATCGGGCTGCGGCGTGACGCTGATCACCGCCGAAGACACGTACTGCGGCGCGACCGCGAAGCTCGCTCCGGCAGCCACAATTGCGCCGAATCCCGCCGTCGCGGCCGCCAGCTTCAGCCAGTTGGTTCCAGTCGTTATCTGCATCCGGATGGCTCCTCCCAAAACATTCACGAATACACGCCAGCGAGGTTCGAGGTCATCGAGAAGCGCGACGAACTCTTCGCCGTACTCATCGCGCCATTTCCGCGGATATAACGCCGCCGCGAACGCGATCCAGCGCTTCATGCGTGCTTCAACCTCCCTAGCGCAGTCTTCACAACCCGGCTGAGGCCGGTCATCTGCGCCTGGAGATGAGTGCGGCCGGAAGGGGTGATGCGATAGGGCCGCCGACGGTCATCGGATTCCAGGGGACGAATCCAGCCGCTCTCAACAAGGCGCGTGATGGCGCCGTACAGGGTTCCCGGGCCGAGTTCGACGCCGGCGAACTGCTGAATATCGAGCATCATGCCGTAGCCATGTTTGTCACCATCGGCCAGGCTGGCCAGAATAAGGAGTCCGGGATCAACCACTATTACGCCTCACGATGCATCGTATTACGTATTATCGTGAAAATCAACTGCAATCTTAAATCAGCGACCGGCGCTTTAGCTTCGCCATGATCACATGAGGCCCACTCGTCGAAGTTGACAGTCGCGCCCGCGAACTCCCATTGTGAGAACCTCGCCAGGAAGCGCGCCCTGTAACCGGAACGATATCAACAAATATCGTTAGGCGTTTTTGACCTCGGGTCAACGGATGAACGACCTGCCGAGCCTGCGCGCGAAGCGGTCTTGCATCCGCCCGATCAGCAGAATTGCGGCAATTACCAACCACGCTCCGAAGGGGACGACCACATAAACGAACGCGGCCTTTGAATTGAATTGCTTCACGGCGTCGATAGCATAGACGATAAGTGAACCCACTGTCACCGAAAGAACCACCGCGTTGTTCATCCGGTGACGCATCAGGACGAGTGCGGCAAATGGGGCGGCAACCCAAGCGACCATGATTACAACCAGAATGGGAGACACCGCGCGACCTGCAGCATGAAGCAGCAACCCAACCGACCCGGCTACGGACACGCCCAGAACAATCCACATCCATTACATTGTAAAGTACTTTTCAGGAGGGATCACCGATCACCGGGTTGGGCCAGCACGAAGCGAGCGACCGATTTGATAACCCTACCGTTGATCATTCGGTCTCGTGTTCCGAGTAAGGCGGAACCGCCGGCAAATGCTAGGCATCTGGCCATGGCCGCCCTTAGGCCCCAAAACGCCGCCGTCGCCGGCCGCTATACCATCGGCCCGAATTCCGCTCGGTCCCGTGGCGGGTCGAAGTGCGTCCACTTGCCGGTGCCCATCTCGTATGTGCTGTGCACCTTGTGGTCCACAGAAACGAAGCAGAGCGTGTGCGGCTCTGGACGGGCGGCCGCAACTTCTTTGGCGCGGGTTTCCAGCCGCTCAAGACGGCGAGGGATATTGCGAGTCAATGCTGCTCTCCTGCTGTAATCGCGGCCTGGCGATCACGCTCTTCTTTTCCGCGGTCGCGCTGCCAATCGATCTTCAAGCCGGCGGCCGGATATCACCACTCTCGCTCTCCCGGGCACTTTGCACCTGCCTGGAACGTTCCCGGCGCAACTGGAGGGCTAAGCGCAACGTTTCCCGGCTATTCAGGCGCGTGCCCGGAGGGAGACTCAGGCTCCCCCAGTCCAATTCCTCTTTCTCGATCCTCTGGCCACTCGCTTCCAAACGGCGCCGGCGTCGTTCCCAAAGTAGGTCGGCCAGGCGCTGGCGCTCCAGATCAACCCTGGGGACAAGCATCTCTTCCAGGTTGCGGAGCCGCCTGATGACTGCCCTCATCGCGCCCTTTCGTCAATGATCGGAAAACCGGCTACGAACCGATCCAGTTCCTCTTTGCTGATCCCGGCGGCATCGCCTTCGAGCGTAACGGTTTCGATCACGCTGCCCACTTCGGTGAGCATCCGCCTGCACGTGGACTCCGCCAGGTTCAGTGCTCCCTTCCACGGGTAGCTAATCAGGAGGCGCACAGCAACCCTGGGCTGATCTGAAAGACGCGCTCCGTAACGGTCCTCAAGCCGGTCAATCCTTCTGAAAATGGTCTTCATCCGGGTGTCCAAGAAGCTCCGGCTGGTCCGTTCAACAGCGCGCGCGCCAAGTCGATCATATGGGCGCCGTCTGGCTCTGTCGAGCTGACGCTTAGGGCGATCAGTTCCATCTCGGGCGTGCGGTCGCCGTCGAGGGCTCGTCCCAGCAGACCGACCACGTCGTGGCCGGGGAGCGTTTCCGTGTGGCCGTCCGGCATGAGCAGCACGATGAGGTCGCAGGAGCTGAGGCCCCTTTCGAGCGCTTCGAGTCGCCGGCGCGTGTTGATCGTTGTCATCGGCTCTGCTTCGACAACTCCGCAGCCTGCTCCAGCGCCGCGACTCGTACTTCCACGTCCTCGATCTCAATCGCCTGCTTCGCGTGGTCGAGCACGCTGTCGGCAGCCCGCACGCGCGTCGATGGCGGAGCGTTCGCGTCCACCATGATCTTCAGCAGCGTGGACACGGCTGCCGAGGTCGCTTGCTGCAGGCGTGCGGTCGCCTGCCCGTAGGCAGCCCGGCGTGCCTCACGATAGGCCTTGTCGAACTCCGGGACCTGCATCCAGCGAACAAGCGTCTGGGTGGAAATGCCGATCGATTTGGCGGCCTCGTCCACGTTGCGCTGTGTCAGCAGCGCGATGATCGCCTCTTCCTTTTTCCGGCTGAATTTTGCGCCGTGACCCTTCATCTGTGAATACCTGTGAACATCTGGCGGCTTGGGAAGCGACGAATCGCCACACGTTCGCCTCGACTGGATCCTTTTTGATCTTTTGCCTTGCTTGTAGTTCGAACCAGAGCGATGAATGTCTTGACGCGGAGCGAATCCGCCTTAGGAGACTGAAAATGAAGCACTTCACGATTGAAAATGAAACCAACAACATCACCGTTTACGGGTCCCCCAAAGAAGCCGACGCGGCCCCCAACTCCGAACGCGTCGGCACCGAAGCCGCGCTGTCGAAGCTGGCTGGCGACTGGCCGATGTCCCGGCTGGTCGAAATCTGGAATGGCCTGCCGGGCGTGAATCCTGTCGCCAAGTTCAAGGATCGGGCTACCGCGGTAAGCCGGATCTGGAAAGCGATTCAGAACCTTGGCCAGGCTGCCCCGAGTGCGGGGGAGGAACCCGGGCCGGTTTCCGAGACGGCGCCGGTCTCCGTAGTTCCCGAGACGACCCCGGTGGCCGAGCAGGAATCCAGCGAAATGGCCCAACCGGAAACAGTCAGTGCCGCGTCCACGGAGGCCGCCGTTTCTACCACCGTTGCGGCACAGGCGCCCGACGTGGCGCCGGTGGAGCCCGCCCCGAAAAAGAAGGCCACCCGCGCAAAGAAGGCCTCCGTGGCCGCGCCCGGGGAAGATGCCGGTGCGCCGCGCGAGGGGAGCAAGACCAGCCAGGTGATCGCGATGTTGAAGCGCCCGGGCGGAGCAAAGCTTGAGGAGATTATGACCTCGATGGGCTGGTTGAAACACACAACCCGGGCCATGCTGAGCGCCGGGGGCTCCCTGACGAAGAAGCACGGGCTGGTCGTAACCAGCGAGAAGGTCGGCGACAAACGCGTCTACTCGATCAAAAGCTGACCAGCGCCAAGCTGATCCTCCCCCGCCGCCGGATTCAACTTCGGCGGCTTTTCTCGTTGTGAGTGCGATTATTCGCTTGCGTGTCTTCGTAACCAGAGCGATGAATGTATCTGCGAGGAGAATCCAATGACAGCAGCCAACGGACGCAGCAGAGTCATCGAGGAAACCACCGATCTTGGCATCGGTATGTTGGTAGCCGAATCCGAGGCCGGGGCTTACCAACCGGTAGCAACGGTTTCGACTATCCGCGAGGGGCGCGAGATCGCCGCGAACGACATGCGGAACCGGATGCGCCGCATCGAGCAAGGTGCCGATCCACTCTGCCCCGCCCGCTACTTGGTCTGGGCGCAGGGCGCTACCGGCGAATACGCCACGGTCACCGAGATCGAAGCCTACTGATCGGCGGTTCGTCTGCGGGACACTTCCTCCTCGATAATCCGCAGTTCCTCTGACCAATCCACCAGTGCCAGACAGAGTCCGTGAACGTCCGGGTGCCCCGCCCGCAACAGCTCCTCGATGGCGGCGATCTCGCGCCGACAGAACTCCATCCATCAAAGCCCTCCTGTTGGAAGTGATCGTGAATGACGGGATACCCTCTCCGCCAACTGCGCCCGAAATGCCTGGACACGACGATGAAGGAAGTCGGGTGGCTGTTCTGCAAGCCATTTCTGATTTACCGGGTCAGCGTGCCAGGCGTGCACGTGCTCCATGATGTCGGCGATCGTCCGCTTGTAGTCTGAGTTCTTCAGTGACCGCCGAGCAGCTGCCGCGGCGCTGATCTTCTCCAGTTCCTCCAGCCGCCGGGAGATCTTCTGGGTCATGCCGCGGCTCCAATTCGCTCCTCGGCGATTTCGTCGAAGGTACACCCGTCGCCGTCGAGCGTGGCTTGTTTTCCGGTGTATTCCTGCCAGCGGCGAACGATGCAGTCGGCGTATTTCGGGTCAAGTTCCATTAGTCGCGCCTTGCGCCCGCGGCGCTCGCACCCGATCAGAGTCGAGCCTGAGCCCCCGAACAAATCCGCGACGATGTCGCCGGCCTTGCTGCTGTTGACAAGCGCCCGCTCGACGAGTTCGACTGGCTTCGCTGTGGGGTGGATTCGGTTAGCGGCGGGCTTCTTTTCTTCCCACAGCGTTGATTGCGATTTGTCGCCGTACCAGGCATCTTTCTGACCGGCGACATGGCAATAGAAAATCGGCTCGTGCTGGAATTTGTAGCGGCCGAATCCCCAGGCAAACGTGTTCTTGGCCCAAATGATCTGACAGCGGGCCTCGAATCCGGCCGCCTCAAGTGCGTTCTGGAATTCCCTCTGCCACGATGACGAATGGCACACGTATATCGAAGCTCCGGGTTTGACGATGCGGCGATAGCTCGAGAACGTCGCGAGCAGGAATTCCCGGAACTGTTCCGCCGTCATGCGATCGCCTTGAATCGTAAGCCGATCTTCGGTGTAGCCCTCATACGAAACGTTGTACGGCGGGTCTGTGAACACCAGATCCGACGCGTTGCTTCCCATCAGCCGTTCCACGTCGGCGTATACGGTGGCGTCGCCGCAGAGCACGCGGTGGTCGCCGAGTATCCACAAGTCCCCGGGAACTGTGGTCGGTGTCTCGGGCAGTTCAGGAACGGCATCTTCGTCGGTGAGCCCTTCCGCGGCATCCTGCGCCTCGAGCAGCCGTTGGAGTTCGACATCATCGAAACCCACGAGACTCAGGTCATAATCCGCATCCTGCAACAGGGCCAGTTCGATACGAAGTAGCTCGGCGTCCCAGCCGGCACCGGTGATTGACAACTGATTGTCTGCAATCACCAACGCGCGTCGCTGCGCTTCCGACAAGTGCTTCAACAAGATGACCGGGACTTCCTTCATACCGAGTTTGCGAGCCGCAAGAACTCTGGCGTGTCCTGCGATGATGTCATCGTCGGCGCCAACCAGAACTGGATTCGTCCAGCCGAATTCCTGGATCGAAGCTGCTACAGCGGCGATCTGCGCCGGGCTGTGAGTGCGCGGGTTGTTGGCCCGGGGAATTAGCCGCTCGATCGGCCAGCGCTCGATCTGGATGTCGATGTTCACCGATTCTCCCGACAACAAGCCCAATTATAGATTCGAACTCGACGCCCGTAAAGTGATGTGATATATGGAGTTATCTATTGCCAAGGAATGTTCAACGGAGATAGTGCGAACAGGGAATTCGGTGCGGAATGAATCAGTTGGCCTGGAACAATCGATGCGACAAAGCAGTACCGCCTTGGTACCTTCGAGCCCCGGGGGACGAGTTTTTCAGCCAGTGCGGCCTTAGCCTATTGGAATGAAATACGCGCGCGAAGACTCACTGGTATCAGCATTCTGGGAGCGGGTTCAGCGCTGGTGGGCCCACCGAGCAAATCGCCGCAGGGCGTTGCGGCAATTCCGGCTCGAACAGAGATCCCACCGCAGGCTTCGTTGACCATCAAACCGCGTTTACCGCGTAAATGGCGTTGGGGCAGATCAGAAATCAAAAGTGGCGGTTCGGTCTCGGAATCTTCAACGACCGCCACTATACTGCGTCCGTGTGTCTGATTGAACAAACGAGTTTCAAAGCATCGAGTGGCGATAAGAGGCGGTAGGGGCGGTTGTTTGCGATGCCGTTCTGATCTGCACCCAAGCGACAAAGTAAGATTCCCCTAGGAGAAACTCGATGCAGAGATGGAAGTTCCTTGCCGCGCTCGCATGCGGTGCGGCGATAGGCGCCTGGGTAACAGTCTGGGTCCAGCAAAAAGCGATGGTGGTCTCGGCAGCCTCGGCGCCTTCGCTCTCGGCGATCGATTACGAGCAGATCACGCAACTCACGAATCGCTACGCTTACGGAATCGATACCTGCTCTAACAACGGCTACGACTATGCGGATCTGTTCACGTCCGACGGTGTTTTCATCGACAAGAACACCGACGATGGTTTCAAGCAGGGCGGCCGTGTGTTGGCGAAGGGCCGCGATGCGCTGGCAACTCTGGTGGGTGGCGGATCGCGGGGCTGCAAGACCAAGCTGATCTGGACGGACTGGAGTCACATAATGGCGAACCAGGTGATCACTCCCTCGCCCGAAGGTGCGACCGGCAGGATTTATCTGCTCCAGATGGGAATCAAAGGCCCGGGCAGCATCGAGCGTCATGGCGGCTACGAAGATGTTTACGTGAAAACGGCGACCGGTTGGCGCATTAAATCGCGCACTCATGTGCGTGACAAGGCGTGGCACAATCCGCTCCTGCAGACACCAGACCTGAACTAGCCTTGCTGTCAAACTCGTCGAAGGAAACAAGAGCGGGCAGCCGGCAAAATGTGAGCCGGTCCGTGCTCACAGCGCACGCAGGGTTACTGGTGCGTTCCGGGCCGTATCCAACGAAAGTGGGGCGCGTCAGGATTCTCGATGGGTGTGGTCGTTTCCTCGATCTGCTTGCGGACGCGCAACTCGTTGAGCGCAGAGCGAGCCTCGTCCAGCGAGCACTGCAAGACGTTTTGAGTTATACGGACACCCTCGGTGTGCAGGCCCAGCTGAGTCTCCAACGGACCAAGTCGCACAAGCGCATCACAGACAAGTTGCTCCTGCTCCGGCGACATCAACCAAGAGTATACGATCCCTGCGCATCAGCATTGAGTGCGGGGGCCGCGTCTCGGGACTCGTCAGAATTATGCAGGGTGCAAACAAACATGGGCAGACGGCTACATATGAGCCGATCCGCCCAAAAACGAAACAAACCGCGCCGAGCACTCGTGCTCGACCCAAGTGAGTCCTATGGATAACCGCGGTTGTTTCCACGCAGCCTCCGTCCTCACTGTTTTTCTTATCGGCAGTTTTTGGGCCGAACTCCAGCCCTTAATATTGCTAAGGACTCCCCACAGTATTTAAGGATATTGAAGGAGCATCCCCACAAAAGTCCCCACAGTCCGGCAGAAAAGGGGGTTTTCGGGGAGGGCGGCCGCTCGTAAGTGTTTGAAAAGTTTGGCTCCTCAGGTAGGATTCGAACCTACAACCCTTCGGTTAACAGCCGACATCCCAGCGACTTCGAGCTAGGGAGTCTGCGGCAGCTCTTGCAGGCTCAACCACGTTAGACGTGGCAGCGAAGTGGTTGGCCGAAAACGCGAGCGGGCGATCGATGCCATTTGCCTCCGCACGCTCGCCGCGGACCGCTTTACGAAGATTCCTAAAAACGAGATCTCGCCCGCGGCAAAAGTGTCGCCGCCGGTGAGAAATACCCGCATTCCCGTCGGTCAAAATGTTAGCACTGAGGGCAATCGCGCAGGGGAAGCGGCGCGGCGGCCTTTGTGTCGCGAGGTGTCTCGCATTTTTTTCAGTTGACGTAAGGTTATAACCGACCTCACCAAGGAAATCGGTCGGTGAAACGGAGGTGTGCGCTGGAGAACGGCACCAAGGAATAGCCGGCTGGACTCATCGCTGACGATGGCAGGGCGCGGTGCTTGGCTGCGCCCTGAAGAATACATCGGACCGATAGATCCCGATGCCTCTACTCTAAATCAGTTTCTAAATTGGGTTGTCGCGCAATTCACGCCGCCTCTTCCCAAGGTTAATGTTCATGCTGAGCGCCAATCACTTGTTTCTGCTCTCGCGGACGGGGTGCCCGTTATGCGCGGTGTTCCAGTTGCGGGACCTCGACACGCAGCGCGTTTACCGGCTCTACGACTTCATCAAAGCCCAACTCATCCGGCCCAGCGTGGCCTACTGCATAGCGGGCAAGGTCGACAACGCCGGAAAACTCTCCCTCGTGATCGTACCGGTCTTGTCGGACACCAGACATGACGGGCATTTCAGTGTTCCTGTTCCTGCTGACGGCGCGGGAGGTCGGACTATCGACTGAGGGTGTTCGTGCGGTCGGCTCCCCGGCTCCTCGCTGCGGTCATTCCGGTGGGCGCTGCGCATTCGTGTGCGCCGACGACCAGACTGGCGCTATTCCCGGCGTCAAAAATGGCGCTCCTGCTGTTGTCTTAAACTGACGCTAACAGCAAAGGGCACGCCTGTCTTCATCGTTCAAGTGACCGTGGCTTTCGGCGGACTTCTTTGCTGATTTCTTGCTTACTGGTAACCAAATCATGATCGGCGTTTACTTCGCAAAGGGCTTTCTGATATCTCCCCAGCCATCCTTCCCATCCATCATCCGCGGGATGAAGACCTTGTCGCCGGAGTTCGTCAACTTTTTCCCTAAGGTGGGGACGGTTGGTCAGCATTGCCTCTGAATGTCCCAGGTCCTCAATCTCTATCCTCAGCCCGTCCTTCGTTGATACCCTCCGCAATCGAATGAACGAATTCGTCTTCAGCCCGCCAAGGCTGCGGCACTCCTCCATCTCTTCGGTGTAGGGGATATATAAAACCCTCGCGGAGGTGGCCTCCAGCATCAGGAAGCCCTTTCCGGAATGCTCATCTTCGCCGTGCACGAGTATGCGGCCTTCGACCGACGTGAATTGGCGCCAGTCCGCCACTTCGGCGCGTAAACGCTTGTCCGAAAGCAATTCCCCATGCACGGCGAGGGTCTTTTGCCGATCGCCTGCCCGTTGCATGGCGCGCAGGACCTGCGCCATATCGGATCGAAGAAGCCATGATCCCTGGCCCGTGCTTTCAGCCAGGCCCATTCGGGCCAAAGCAATCAATCGTGCTGATACGTGGTGTGTCTGGGGGCGCGCCTTCTCGGATTCCTGAACGAACACGAGGCCGTACTCGCTGACTCTTGCCCTTTTGAGAATGACTCTATCCAGAGACGTGAGTCGTGTTTCATTGATCTCCCAGCGTGCAGCCTCGGTGGCGTCGAGCGTCGTTCGGAATCCCATCTGTCGAGTGCAAAGCTCTTCCGCGATCTCCCGGACGCCACATTTCACATAATCACGGCTAAACCGCAGCGTCTTCCCGTCTGCAGCGACACCCCTCATTGCGACATGAACGTGCGGGTGCTCGGTATTTCGGTGGACCGTTGCGACCCAATCGAGCGAAGTGCCGACATCCTCCTCAACGCGAAGCATCACATCCCGTGTCAGCCGCTGCAGGTCGGCACGCTCACCAAACTCCGGAGAGATAATGAACTTCCAAAGCAGTTCATCTTTGCTCGCCTGCCAGATTTGCAAGCGGGCTGAGATGTTAACGTCTGTCTCGCGGGCATTGAATCCGGCCTCACCGCCGGCGGCGCTCTCGCGCTCAAGATAGCGTCCATGTGCGCGCCACTGCCCCTTGGTCCTGTTCTTCAAATACGTGATTCGCACCGCACACCTCTGCCGGTGCGGGAGACTGCGCATGCCGCTCGAAGAGCCCTGAGGACGGGCTCCTCGACTCTGCCGGGCATAGTGCATCAGCATCCTGAATCCCGGTGTCCAGCTATTGCCCGCGCCCTTGGTTCGGGCAACCCGCGGCTTTCCCGGTCGTAGCCGGAACTCCCGATCCTCGTCACTGATCGGCATTTGCCACCAACTCCTGCATTGCCGAAAGAGACTCGTTCGCCATCGCGTAGCCGGCGGTCCTCATCAGCCGCGCATAACGATCGCGCGCCAGGGAAACCGAAGCTGCCTTTGCCTCGCCTGATGGCTCCGGCACACAAGTCAGGAAGGTTTTGGTCAGTCCGTCGACAAGCGCAAACAGCGCCTGCTGGCCGCGCAGCACGCGGCGCAATTCTTTGGCAAGCCGGTCGAAGCTGGCGGCGGTCTGCTCTTCCATCCCCGCCATTTCGCTGCGTGATTTCAATTCACGGTCAATCGCTGCGCGGATGAAGGCACTGGCAGTCCGATAGCCGCGCTCCTTTGCCGCCTTCTGCATCCGTTGGTCCAGGTCGGAGTGGATTCTAACCGCTCGTTTCGGCATTGGAAATATCCTCCACATATAACCGCTCAGCAGAGACTTTTCGGACAAAAAACCCGCCCGGATTGCAGTCGGACGTTCGGGCGACACCTCAGCTCTTTTGTCCCCCGGAGGAGACTGCTCACCCAGAGTCCGTTAGCACCGAAAAACCGATATCACTGTCCGACAACCCTTTATGTTCCACTACCGGTTTTTTGCTGCCGCTGGCCGCGTTTGGGCTGTCTCTCGGCCCCTCTAGCGCGATAGGAAGGACGGAAAATACCGAACGGAACCGAATGTAGCCGAATTTTACCGAACAAAATTCGGCTTTGTTCGGGTTGAATTGGGTAGACTGGATTCGTTCCCAGGAATGGGCTTTGGATCTACGTATCAACAAGTTGCTGGAGGAAATCCCGGAAAAGCCGCCTCGGTCCAAACTGGAACCTCACGCGGACGTGATCAGCGCTTTGCGACGAAAGCGCCTAACCTACCGCGAGATTGCGCAGTTCTTCCAGGACCACCTGGCGATCACGGTTGCTCCCAGTACAATCCATGACTTCGTCCGCGTCCGCCGGAGGCGGGGAAAACGAAGCGATGTTTCAACCGCAGAGCAGTCATCCACCAAGCCAAGCCGTGTTTCAGCACCGCCATTGAAGAACACTCCGGCGGATGATGATGTTCAGCAAAGAATCGCCGCGTTGAAGCAACGAACTCCCGCCGAAGCACCGCAGCCGGTGTTCTCGTACGAGGAAGACGAGCCTCTTAAATTGCGGCGAAACCCGACATCAACCAAGGTCGACTGAACCAGTCGCCGCCTCAGCTGTTTCTTTTTAATCGACAGATTTGTCCAAAACCGGCGTCCTGAGCCCTTATATGTATGGGCGCGAAATTCCCCGTGTCGGACGCTTCGTTTGTAATCCGGGCGCAGAGCTACCGTCGACGGTTGTTTCTGGAGTTCGAAAAGGCGAAGGAGTTCTTCCTGCCATGAAACAGCCGACGGTAACTCCGATTCGGGAGACCGGCGCCGTCACGGCAGCAGCTTCCGGTCCGTTGCCGAACACCGAACGAGATCTGCAATGGATTGACGAGGTGGCGGGCCTCCTTCCGGAGGAATCGCGCCTCGGTTGGTACAAGAACGTTCGCCCGTGGCTGCGCATGCTTCCGCCGGACGACGAGGTCGCGCACCTGGCATATTCGATGGGATACCTCGCGCTACTCACCCGCGTCACGCCGGAGCTTATTGCCGCTGAGAGGGCAAAGCTGACCGCGCTGTCTCGCAGTCTCATCGAGGAGATGACTGCGGCAGCAAAAACGACCGCTGTCTATCACCAGAAGCTCAGTGGCCGGTTAAGTAGCCTGCCTGCAGAAATCGCGCAAGGTCTGAGCCCCGCGGCACTCGCAACCGAGATCGTGGATGGCGTGAAGGAGCAATTCCTGGAGTCCGGAGTATCGGAGGCCGGGAGGCAGCTCAAAGAACAAGGAGACAGGCTCCGGCAGGTGGTGTCGGGCCAGAATCACGCGCTTGCCGAGTTCCGATTACAAATGAAGGATTCGCAAAGCCATGTGACGTGGGTGCTGAACAGCGTCACCGCAGCTGCGGATTCTGCGAAGAAATCAATCGACCTTTGGAATGCTGAGATGCGCAGGGTGCAGTGGATCTATCTGGGTTTGGTCCTGCTGATTGGCGTACTTCTGGGAGCGCTCTTCCACTGGTGGGTTACCGCGCCAGGGGAATTGGCCGGCCCACAGCACTCGTCAGTCACGCAGCATATGCCACCGTCGGCCGTTTCCGGAAGGAGTTCCAGACATGGATCGAAATGATCGCGGCTTTCCGGCGCTGTTTGAAGCGGCGATGAGGATTTGGAAACCTCTGCATTATGGAACCGTTCCGCCGACTCCCGGCTCACAGCGAATAATCGAAACGACCGTCACAGACCGTTTCCTCGTGAGGTGAAGCATGACCAGTCTCATTGCCCCTCCGCGAGTTCTCATCGACATCGACGAGTTGGCTGCGCGATTGTCAATTGCCAAAGGCACGCTCTACAACTGGGTATACCTGAAGCGAATCCCCTACATCAAAGCGGGGCGCTGTTTGCGATTCGATCCCGAGGAAGTGCTCGCCTCGCTGCCCCACTCCGACTACAATGGATCTGGCTGGCAAGAGGTAGAAGGAGTCAATCAAATGGCACTCTACCGACGAGGCCGGATCTGGTACGCGGATTTTTACGCGGATGGGCAGCGGGTGCAGGAATCGACCGGCACCGCAAACAAACGTGAGGCTGAGAAGTTTGTGGCCTTGCGAATCTCAGAAGCGCAGCGTGGCGTGTACGTCAAACCCGTTCATGTCCCGCTGCCGGAATTGTGGGAGCGATATATCGCTTACGCCAGGACGCACAAGCGTTCCTGGAAACGGGACGAACAGATGTACGGAAACCTTCAAAGCTTTCTTGGAGCGCCGAATCTGGAATCCATCACCCCTCTTCGGGTGGAGGAGTTTCAGCAGCACCGCGTCCAGGGAAGTTTCTCCGGCGACCGTCAACCGTGAGACCGCCTTGCTCAAGCACATGCTCAACATGGCCGAGCGATGGGGAATGCATCACGGCGCGAATCCCGTCCGGTGGGTGAAGTTCCTGCCGGAAAACAACCTGCAATTCAAGACGCTCAGCGAGGACGACGAGCGGCGGCTGCTCGCTGCTTCGCCGCCTTATCTTCGTGAGATGATCCTGTTCGCTCTGAATATCGGACTCCGGACGCAATGAAATTTTCAATCTCAAATGGGAGGAAGTGGATATCGAGCAAAGACGCCTAAAGATGATGGTGAAGAAAAACCAGCAGCCGCTGAGCATCCCGCTCAATGAGGCGGCGTTCGGAGTGATCGAGTCGCGGTTCGGCATCCAGCCATGGACCGTACGTTTTCTACAGCCCCATGACGGGCGACCGGTTCAAGGATGTGAAGGGCGCTCTGGCCGCTGCCGTCAAAGCGCGCCGGACTCGGTAAGGTTACGTGGCACATGTTCCGGCATACGTTCGCTTCCCGGCTTACGCGGGGCGGCGTGGACATCGTGACCGTGAAAGACCTGCTCGGCCATTCCAATATCAGCACGACGCTGCGCTACGCTCATTCCAATGACGACGCGAAGCGCCGGGCAGTCGAGCGGTTGCGTACCAGTGACAAAGTAGTGACAGTTGTTCCCAGAAGGGCAAAAAAGGCAAATATGGTATAGTGACATAGACTGCAAGTAGTTGAAATCAGGCCCCAAAAACAACGGAGAGGTGGCTGAGTGGTCGAAAGCAGCGGTTTGCTAAACCGTCGTAGGGTCTAAAGCTCTACCGGGGGTTCGAATCCCCCCCTCTCCGCCAGTTTATTTTCAATAAGCTACATCCGTTGAGCCGCGCACATGGTGCAATGTGCTGCAACGGGACCGTGGCGCTCAGTCTCCATCATCTTCATCTCCGCCAGTGCAAGGCTGGTCATCGGCAGCAGCTGCATTCCAGCGAGTGGATGCAGGAGGCTTGCAACAGGTACAGCAATACGCACCGCCACAAATGGAACAGCGACGATGTCGCCGACTTCATTTCTCTTTCAATCTATACAGGCCTGCGCGTCTCCGATGTCGCTCTGTTCGATGTTGAGCGCATGGCGCGGGCGGGTGAGGTCAGGTTCCGCACCACGGAGCTCGGCACGCACGTTTATAAAGCGCATTCTTTCGTCCATAACAGAGCTTTCCTTCCATGGCATCCATCATCCGCCCCGTTGCAGGCGAAAAAGTGTAACGCATGAGCGCGCCATCACATCCCGGACCAAGCTGAACAGCGGCGGCAGCTCGTGTGCCGGCAGCATGTGGGGATGACGACTCTTCCGGTCGAATCCGACCGAACCAGATGCAACAGAGTTTTGCCCGGATCGATACCGATGACGTGAATCTCCAACCGCTGCGGGCACCAGGCGGGTTCACCGCGACTGGTTCAGAATGCGATAGAGCTGCGTCCCGTATTTTTCGACAGTGGCAATCCCAATCCCCGGAATCGCCAGCAATTCCGCGGCGCTCCTCGGCTGATCGTGTGCAATCGCCACGAGCACCCGATCGGACATGATCCGGAACGCCGGTACCCCCAGCTTCTTCGCCTGGGCGCGCCGCCACTCCTTCAGCATCAGTTCGGTCATCGAGTCGCGCGCCCCGGCTTCCGCATCGATTGCCGGCCCGCGCAGCGGCTCCCTGCCCCTCTTCTTCTTCGCCGCTTTCCTGGCAACGGCAGTAACCTTCCGCCGCCGACCCTTCTTCTCCGTCACCAGCGCGGTCTCGCGAATCGTCAATTCGAACGCCGCGTCATTGTCTACAGACTCGCCGTCGCGCGTCAGGCTCGCCTTACGGAACGGAATCTCCTTCCCATCTTTTTCGAACACGGAATCCACCAGCCGGACCAGACCCAACCGAGCCATTGCGCCCATCAGTTCCTCGAACGCATCCCGGTCCAGCCCATTCTTCGAGCACAACTCCGCATGCAGTTTCCCTAACGTCCTGCCGCCCCTGCGCAATGAATCCAGAACATCCCGCGCCACCGTTTGCTCCGTCTCGTTCGCCGCCCTGAATTCCTGCGCTGCACAGCTTTCCGGAGCGCAGAAATCGCAAATCCCGCAGGGCTTCCGGCTGTCCGTCGTATCTCCGAAATGCTGCACCAGGCTCGACATCCGGCACTGATGGCTCTGTGCATACCGGATCATCGCCTCAATCTGCGCCTGCTTCTGTTCGCCCTGCGCGATATACGAATCGCGCCAGTCTTTCATACCTCGTCCGAGGTTATCCGCCGCATCGATCGTCGCGCCGCCGTGCGTCCAGAGTTTCTCCAGCGCCTTTTCAAACACGTCCGCGGGCACCCGGCCCTGTTTCTCGATGACCTCGCGCGGCTGCGGTTCCGCCCTTAACCGCTCGTAGATCCCATCCAGCACCTGCACATCCGGATAGTCGCGTTCGAAGAAGAAGTCGTGCGTATAGCGGTCCGCGTACGAATGCATCAGGATGGCCCGGCTCGGCTCTCCATCCCGACCGGCGCGGCCGATCTCCTGGTAATAGGCTTCAATGCTCCCCGGCAGCGCGGTATGCATTACAGAGCGGATATTCGCCTTGTCGATTCCCATTCCGAACGCGATCGTCGCCACGATCACTTCCAGCTTGCCGCTCTGGAAACCATCCTGTACGCGATGCCGCCGGTCTGCGTCGAGGCCCGCGTGATACGCCGCCGTCGAAAACTTCCGTGACAGCAGCGCCGCCACGCTCTCCGCCTGCTTGCGGCTTGGCGTATAGACAATCGCCGGACGATGATCCGGATTGGCCAGCAACTCGAGCGCGAGGTCCGGTCGACGCGAGGGACTCGTCTCCACCACCTCAATCGCGATATTCGAGCGCCGGAAGCCGTGGATAAAGCTCGCCTGATGATCGAGCCCCAGTTGGTTGCAGATATCCTGCTGAACGATGGCGGTCGCCGTCGCCGTAAGCGCGATCACCGGCGCCGGCCGCAGCGTGGGCAGATACCCGCCCAACAGCCGGTAGTCGGGACGAAAATCGTGCCCCCACTGCGAAATACAATGCGCTTCGTCAATCGCGATCAGCGCCGGCTTCCGTTTCGCCAGCATCTCCGGAAACCCCGGCACACGCAGCCGTTCCGGCGCGATGAACAGAAACTGCAGCTTCCCGTTCAGATAATCGATGCACGCCTGCCGCGACGCCGCCCGGTCCCGCCCCGAGTGGATGCACTCCACCGCAAACCCGCGTTCCCGCAGCTTGGCGTACTGATCTTCCATCAGCGCAATCAGCGGACTGATCACCAGCGTCGTGCCGCCCCGCGCCAGCCCCGGCAATTGATAGCACAGCGACTTCCCGGCGCCGGTAGGCATCACCAGCAGCGCGTCCCGCCCGCCTATCACCGTCCGGCAGACTTCCTCCTGATTCGCCCGGAAGGAAGCAAACCCAAACGCGCGATGCAGAAGCGCATCCAAAGGCTCGCCCTCCGCTGCCACCACAGGCTCGCCCGCAGACAGATCGCGTCGGGCAGGCGCGGGCGTGTTGGACTGCCGCAGCTCGAACGTCCGCGCTGCGGAACTGCGGGAATCTGCCCCACCTTGCCAATCACATCCCGCACATAGTCTTCAATCCCATGCAGGAACGGCTCCAACTCCGCCTCGCCCCGCTGAATCCGCTTCAGGTAGGCTTCCCACTGCCCCGTCATCGCCGGACTCTTCACTTCCGGATGCACCACCTCAATCAGCTGGATGCCCTTGTCCGTAGCCTCCAGATTCTTCCCGTTCCGGACAATGTATTCGCGCTTCAGCAGCACTTCGATAATCGAAGCGCGCGTGGCCGGCGTTCCCAGCCCCGTCTCTTTCATCGCGTCCGACAGCTCTTTCTCATCGAGCGTCTTCCCCGCCGTCTCCATCGCCGTCAGCAGCGTGGCTTCAGTAAATCTCTTCGGCGCGCGCGTCTTCTTGCGGACCGCCTCCGCATCCAGCACATCCTGTGCCTGCCCCCGCGCCAGCCCCGGCGGCAGAGCCTGCTGCTCTTCTTCCGAAGCCTCCTCTCCCGCCTTCGCCTCCGGTTGCTGGCGTTCTTCCTCTCGGTCTGGAAATCCAGCACCTTCCAGCCCACCTGCTGAATCAGCCTTCCCCGACGAGTGGTATCTGTCGGTGATCTGGCCGTTCACGATCGCCGTGATAACCGTAGTCACCGACCACACATGATCCTCATGCCAGCATGTCAGCAAGCGCCGGCACACCAGGTCGTAGATCTTCGCCTCATCCGGCGACAAGTCCGCCCGCTCCGGCGAAGTCACGGTAGGGATGATCGCGTGGTGATCGGTGACCTTCGTGTCATCCACGATACCTGCGCCCCAGCGGCTTTTCGCCAGTCCCCGGCGCAAGCAGCTCGCGGTATGGGGCCCGCCACTGTCTGCACAATCCGCGGCAGCGTCGCCGCCACATCCTGCGACAAATGCCGGCTGTCCGTACGCGGATAACTGATCAGCTTATGCCGCTCATACAACGCCTGTGCGATATCCAGCGTATGCTGCGCGCTGAACCCGAACAGCCGGTTCGCATGGCGCTGCAGTTCCGTCAGATCGTAAAGCGGCGGCGGCCCCATGCGCTGCGTCTCGGCCTTCACCGATTCAATCGCAGCCACGCCTGTTTTCGCGCGCTTCACGATCAGGGCTGCTTCGACGCCACCCTCCTCGCCCACCGCCGGCAGCCGGGCCGATTTCTGAATATCCGCCGCGTCCCGGACCCAGGTGCCCTTATAAGACTCCGCGTCACTCTGAGCTTCCGGGCGCCCGGTGGGCCGGAACGTCGCGACCACTTCCAGATAATCCTCCGGCACGAACCGCCGCACCGCGAGTTCACGCTCCACCACCATCGCGAGCGTCGGCGTCTGCACGCGGCCCACGCTCAACTCATCGCCATAAGTGAGCGTATAAGCGCGCGAAAGGTTCATCCCGACCAGCCAGTCGGCCCGGCTGCGCCCGCGCGCCGCATCGGCCAGAGGCTCGTAATCGCTCGCCCGGCTTTAACGCATCGAAGCCCTTGCGGATCGCCTCGGGCGTGAGCGAAGAAATCCACAACCGGCCAATGGGCTTCGAGCATCCCGCGGCCTCGTAGATGTAG
This sequence comes from Terriglobia bacterium, assembly GCA_963709215.1. Classification (GTDB taxonomy): domain Bacteria; phylum Acidobacteriota; class Terriglobia; order Bryobacterales; family Bryobacteraceae; genus BOG-234. Next base: position 1,631,600 of record CAVPVO010000003.1, read on the forward strand.
CGGAAGATCAGTTCGCCTTCGCGCCCCGCGTCCGTCGCGCAGATCACGCGGCCCACGCGCGGCGAAGACAGAATCTTCCTGCACCACTTCAAACTGATCTTTGGTTTTTTCGTAGACCACCAGCGGCCACGAGGATGGCAGCATCGGCAGAGATTCGCGCCGCCAGACCTTCCACTCCGGCCGGATCTCATGCGGCTGCGCGAGCGACGCCAGATGTCCAATGGCCCACGTCACCACGTAGCCATTGCCATGCATGTAGCCTTCGCCCCTGGTGGTGGCTCCCAGTACTTTCGCGATGTCACGCGCGACCGATGGCTTCTCGGCCAGAACAGCCACTGCCCCGGATTCCCCGGCCGCATCGTTCAAAGTATTATTTTAAGCGGCGCACGCGTTCAGCGGGAAAGCTTTCACTGTGGCGGGAGCGACCCAAGGTAAGCCGAAATGTCGATTATGTCGTCCTCGCTGAGGTTGGCAACGGCTCTCTTCATTAGCGCGGCGGCTTTGCCCGCGCTCGATCCATATTGCATATCGAACAACTGCCGTGCGATGTATAAAGGCTGGAGTCCGGCCAGACGCGGCACTTCGCCCAAACCTGTCAGTCTGTCGCCGTGACAAAGGATGCACTCTGCGCTCTTCACGAGCGCCTCCCCTTTGGCGATGCTGCCGGGCGGCACCCAGGCAATGAACCCGGCATGCGGGTCACGTATTTCCGTCCCGAGGGGGTCCGACGGGATTTCGAGGATGCGGTGACCGATGGGTTCTGTTCCTCCATCGGGATGCAGCTGCCGATGACGACCGGCGGTGGCGATGAAGGTCCGCGGCGGGTTGGCCGACTCAATCACCTTCACGAACATTCGTGGCTTCAGTGCCGCGAAGTATTCAGCTGCCTGGCGAACGTCGATGTCGGAGGTGGCTTTTGCGATGGGTCCCATGCGCGCGTCATCTTTGCGCGATCCGTCTTTGTAGTACGCCATTTGCCGGATCAGGTATTCAGCGGGCATCCCGGCCAGATCGGCTGATTCGGGATGACCCTGACCGGACATCAGATGGCAGGACCCGCAAGCCATCGAGATACCGGGACCACCTTTCACGGAGGGCGGCGCCGGACCATGTTCTTCCGGAAACCAATCCGGCGGATTCGCATTGCCGGCAATCCGGGCGGCCTCGTATTCCCTCGCGCTGCCTTTAACGCGGACGATCCCTTCCGGACGTACAGCGGACGGCTGGGTTTTGTCAGGTATGTTGAAGGCCCAGCCGGGCAGGCCGGCGGGTACGCTGAGAGTCTGTGCCACGAGTGCCTGGGCTAAGACGCAACCGAGCAGCGTGGTACGCATTCAGTCCTAATTCAAATCCGGCGACTGCAGTAACGGGTTGGACCAGGCTTTGTTGCGCACATGCGTGCGTGACTGAATGCGCCATCCCTGGAAGGTCTTAACGTAAAAGTCCTCGTAGCCTCCGAAACGCTCCAAAGAATTCGGGCCTTTGGATCCAATCGTGACCAGATAAACGCGGCCGCGCGCACCGCCCGGCGCCGGTGTGATCACGTGATTCAGCATAAGATGACTCCAGCCATTCCAGCCAACGTTCTTGCAACCCAGCGTGCCGCCCCCGGCGGCGCGGGCGAGTTCCTCGCGGCCATGCGCCCGGACCAGGCCTTTTTTTGCGTAGCCTTCGTCGGTCACATAGTCGGTGAAAGTGCCGTCGGCCGTGTAAAGATCGGCATAATCATAGCCATTGTTGAAGCAAGTGTCGATGGCGTGCGCATAGCGGTTGACGAGCTGACCGATCTCTGCGTAATCCAGCGCGGAGAGTGCCGGTGCCTGCTGCTGCGCGCGCAGGGTTACCCAGGCCACCGGCGTCGCCACAAGAATCCCGGCCACAAACATCATGGACGGTACATATTTCCTAATCTTCATTGGGTGCCTCTTTTCGTGGTTGTTTCAGGGAGATGCTTAAGGAATTCGAGCCCAGCCGCCTGGATAGGGCGCTGACCAGCCCGCGGTGGAACGCGCTGTCTGGAACTTCCACTTGCCCTGTTCCCAAACAATCTGGCTTTCAAACGCGCCCGCTCTCCAGTAGCCGGCGCCTCCGGAAGTGCCGCCGAGATTCAACAGGCGTGCGCGAACCCTGGCACTCTTGCCGTCCGGCGCGATGTCGATCACCGGTTGCAGGATCTGGTTCACGAATATGGAATTCTCTTCGGTGCTCTCGGGACCGCGCTGCAGGAACAGGCCGACCAGGTCGCGCGGCGATTCGTCCAGATAGTAGCCGTAGGCGCCGATCAGGTTCTCGGCTGCGTCATAGGCTTCCGCCGTGATGAGACTGCGCTCCACTCTCGCCAAACGCGCTTCCAACTCCGCCGCGTTGCGGATTGCCGGTTTGGTCACGGGCTCCACAGCGGCCGGAGCCAGCCTCGCCCCGGCCACGACCCCTTCGGGATACCGGGGCGGCTTTCCGGTCACGGGATTATCGAAATGGAACGGAGCTACCGCGAATTTCGGATAGATCTCATAAGAAGCGGTGGGCGGGCGGTCCGGAGGAAATTCCTTGCTGGGACCGGGCGCAGGTTTCGCGCTCTTCGCCCAGCCTGCCGCGGCATCGACGATCATGCGCGGATAGAAGTGCAAGGACTGAATCTTCCAGGCGGCGTCCTGTTTGACGAAGGTGTTCTCGAAGAAGCCCTCACTCAACTCGCCGTTTCGGCCGCCGGGAGCGCTGGACATGATCAACTCGACGCCACGCGCCTTCGCGGTGCGCCCGTCCGGCGCGGCGGACACGATGGGTTGCAGGTAGACGTGATCGTTCAGCTCTCCGTCGCGGAGCCCCTGCGGACCGAATTGATCGAGAGCGTGCCGGATGCTGGCCTTGCCCACGTAGACACCTTGCAGCCCCAGCTCCAGAGTTGCGTTTCCGGCAAAGAGGTCCGCCGCCTGATCCCAGAGTTTGCGATCGACAGCGTATCCGTAGCTGTCCTGAAGATTGGTGACCTCGGCCTGATCGTTCAGCCGCGCGGCGCGCTGTGCGAGTTCGTTAACGCGATCAGCAAGCGATGCGACCGAGGGCGCCATGCCGCTCGCGGCCCCGGCGCTCCTGCGTCCTGAATCCGGGATCGGTGTGCTGACGCTGGCGGCAGTGTAGTGAAACGGGACGTGCACTCCGGAATCCTTCCAGCCGGCGGCGGCGTATGCTGCCGTGACTTTAGGCTCCGAGTGAATCACGCTGATCTTCCACACGCCGTCTTCGAGGACGTACTCATTCTCGTAAACGCCGCTATACCATGTGGCCGAGCCTCCGTAGGCTCCCAGCATCGCCAGGATGCGCCATCGCCCCTTCGCGGATCGACCGTCCGGCGCGAGGTTGATCACCGGCTGGAACAGGATGTGCGGGTAGATGCGGCCATCAGCGAGGCCGAGCTTCCCTTGCCCGACCTGCTCAAAGAAGAGCCTGCGGATGGCATCCTTTCCGCGCACGCCCGACTGGTAGTTGGTGACGGCATCCTCGGCGAACAGATCGGCGAAATCATTCCACAAACCGAGTTCGACGTAGTGTCCATAGGCATACTGCAGGCGCTTGATGGCGCGAATGGACTCGACGCTTTCCACGCGGGCCTGAAGCTGTTCAACTCTTGACCCGAGGGTCGACACCCGGTCCGACGGTCCCGCGGTTGCCAGGACACTCCATGCGCCGATCGCGAGGGCGACAACCGGGGCGAGTTTCAGAAGCATCGGCAGGATTCTACCATCAGGCGCCGCCTTGAATCTTTGCTGCACGGTGCTTTTATGCCGTGATATCGTTGCCTTTCGCCGAAAGGAGAAACCGAATGTCGCCATCGCTGTTGCGCTTCTTTATCCTGCTGGCCATTCTGCTGGAGGGCACTTCCTATGCAGCAACGGATGCCGGCGCTGCCAATAATCTGCCGAATCCCTTTCGTCCTGCGGAGAACTGGGCGCAGCTCCCGGCGGGCGTGCAATGGGGACAAGTGATCTCGGTGAAACCCGACGCGCACGGCAACATCTGGGTCTTCCATCGCAGCGAGCCGCCGATCCTCGAGTTCGATGCATCGGGAAAATTTCTGAAGAGTTTCGGCAACGGAATGTTCGTGCAGCCGCATGGTCTGGAGATCGATGCCGAGGGCAACATCTGGACGACGGATCAGAACGCGAAAGACGGCAAAGGCGAGCAGGTAATTAAGTTCAGTCCCGACGGAAAAGTTCTGATGACGCTGGGCAAGGCCGGCGTTCCGGGGAACGGGCAGGCTATGTTTAATGGTCCCTGCGACGTGGCGATCGCAGCCAATGGCGACATCTTCGTCGCAGACGGACACGGCGGCGATACGAATGCGCGCGTGGTTAAGTTTTCGAAAGAGGGCAAATACCTCAAAGAGTGGGGAAAAAAAGGATCAGGTCCTGGCGAGTTCGACACGCTGCACAGCATGGCGATGGACTCGAAGGGCCGGTTGTTCGTGGCAGATCGGGGGAATAGCCGTATTCAGATCTTCGATCAGGAGGGGAACTTCATCGCGCAATGGAAGCAGTTCGGGCGGCCCAGCGGGCTGTACATTTCAAAAAACGACATGCTGTATGCGGTCGATTCGCAGTCGGATCAAATGACGAACCCCGGCGTGAAGCGCGGCATCCGCATCGGCAGCGCGAAGGACGGTAAGGTCAGGTACTTTATTCCGGATACGTCGGCGAATCCGGCGGTCGCGCTGGCGGAAGGCGTGAGCGCCAATGCAAAAGGTGACGTTGTTTATGGGGCCGGCGTCAGTTCGATGGCACTCCACAAATTCATACGGAAGCACACGGGATTCATGGGCATGTAGTCGGGACGGCTTCGAACCCGATTCGAACTGCAGCAGGACTCGACGCTGCCCCGCTCGCTTCCGGTGTGATGTGGTCGGCGGCGCGGAAGCCAGTGCCTGAATCGTGAGCGCGGAGTTGCGGTCGTCGTGTGGGGCGAGGGTTGGAATTAACAACCACTGCTATGATCGCGACGGGAAAAATCCTTCCAGCGCGATGTAATAGCCTACGCTCTCGGCAGGGCCTTTCAGGTTTGGCAGAGCGAAGGTCGTTCTGCCGTCCCCGCCGAAGTTGGTGCCAATCAATGCAAACAACGCCTGATATTGCGAAATGTGAAGAATTTGCCCATTGCACGGCTGCCAGCCGATCGGACCAAAGCTTAGGGGAGCAGTTGAATCTGCCCAACAAAGGGTTGCAGTTTCTCCTCGAAGGTTTCCGCTCAGCCGGATTGCTGCCGTCTTCTTTGCGGTTCATAAAAACGGGTCGGCAGCTCAAGGTTGATCACCATACTCCATGCGGGTAAACCAGTGAGACGAACCAGAGTCCGGTGCAGCGTCACTTAAGGTTTCACAATATCTGCATCGCAGCGCGTCTATCGTGGAATCGGATTTGATTCACTCCTTGTTTGGCGCACTCCTTGCTTGGCGCACTCCCTGGCCGTATCCCTGCCGGAGCGGCGCAATCCATATACACGCCGCTCCGGCTCCGCTCAGGCCGCCTGCTTCAGCGGCGGTATCAGAGGACGCCGGCCGATCCCGTTTGAAGGCATGCGCAGGAGCTTCGCCGATTGCGGCGAGAATTCCCTCCTTACCACCGGCCCGAAGTACTCGTCCAGCGGAAACAGCGCGTAGGGCCGGAGTTCCCGGAATGCGCGGCCCAGCTTCTGCTCGACCCGGTAAACGTCGTGAAAGAACGAACCTCTGTCTATCTCCAGTTTTCGGCAGCACAGCCGCCAGTCTGCCCCCAGCAGGAAATGCAGGCGGAATATTTTGTATTCCCGTTCATTCAGCACACGCCGGCTGACGAGACAGAAATCGGCGACGTACTCTTCGTCCTTGCGCCCCCATATGGCCCGCCGCTCGGGGCCGCCGATGATTTCAAACCGTGCATGGCTCATGCGCTTCTCTTTGGCAAGGCATAGCCGAAACCGGGTATAACACATCCGGAAAATTCCCCTCAGCACACAGTTGCAGGGCATCTCCGAACCTGTCCTGGACGTTTTACCACGCAATCCGATCCCCTGGCATTGCGTGCACGTCTGCTTGGCTGCCGCGATTGTCTCCGAACGATTCCACTCAAAACTCATTCTTCCCTCCCGATGACACAAATGAATCAAATCGACTGCCGGGAATTCATTTCTATCAGCTCCCGCCTCCTTGGACATATTTTATTTCCCGGCTGCACCGCCCGTTTTCACTGAAATCATCAATTTGCATGATATTTTGTGATTTGAATTCTTCTCACTAATTCTAACAATTTGCGAAAATTTGTTTACATATTTCTCCGGGGAATATAACCTTACTTACGAAGGATATATTCCTTTCGTGGAGGAAGATGTATTTCCAGGATCTGCAGGAGTGCCTCATCGACATTGCCCGCGTGCGCGTGCGGGGTGGTGAGTTCACCGAACGGGGGCTGGCTCGTCTCAGCGGCATCTCTCAGCCGCACATTCATCATGTTTTGAATAATTTACGCTTGCTCTCGCCCGCCTTGACCGACCGCCTGATGAAGGCCCTCGACCTCCGTGTCTCCGACGTCTTGTGGCGTTCGTGCGCCGAACCCGGGCCGGGGGTACGCGCAATTCCGCTGGTGCATAACCGAATCGGTCCCGCCTCCGACGGTATTCTTACCGTAATCGGCGGCTATTATCCTTTTCCTGACCGCCTGCTCCACAACCTGGTCGCCCCCCTCGCCGCCCGCCTTGGTCCCGACCTCGCCCTGCCCGCCCGCCTCGCAGTTCGGGATCTGGTTCTGCTCGATCAGAACCCGCAGCTTCGCTCCGGCCCCTGCGGTGAAGGTGATCTTTGGCTGGTTCAGGACAGTTCTGGCGGCCAAAATGGAAGACTCTGCGTTCGCTATATCCGCGTGACCTCCACCCATCTGCATCTGGCCAGTGAGATGACGCGCCATCACCCCGGCCACCGGCACGCCGTTCCGCTCGCCGGACGGAATATTCTGGATATAGTGAGGGCAAAAATTGTTTGGATTGGCCGCGAAGTGGAAAAAGAACCGTCAGGACCGGCTGACCCGACTGGCAGCCGCCATCGAAGCGATCGGTGAGTCGGATCGCCGTGTGATTGCCGAGAGCGCGGAGGTCGACCGGCTTCGCCTGCACGGCGCCATGGATCTCTATCGCATCTGCAGCTCTTTCGTGGGCAAGGTGAACGAGAAGCTGTCGGAGCCCGCCGTGCTGCTCGACCCGCCCGCCTTTCACGAGAGCAGCTACAACGATGGCGGGGTGAATCTGTTTCAGATCAACCTCCGCGGACGCATTCTGCAGATCGAGTTCGCCCCCACCGCCGAGCTCTACGAGCAGGACGACTTCCGCCACCCCTACGTGCTCCGCGGCGCCGTGCGTTCTTTCAATCAGGACCTTCTGGAAAACGGCAGTATCGACGAACAGATGATTTTTTACTGTCCGCGCAACGACACCGCGCAATGGTATTTTTTCGACGGCCGCACTTACCGGAGCGGCCGCGTCGGCGAGAACTATCTGATCGCGGAACTCGAACGCCTGCTCTGAACCCCGTGGCCTCCATCCACCCGATCCCGATTACCTCAGCCTGCTGCAGCGCTGCCCCGCCGCCATCCGGCAACTTGCCCTTGATGCCCGCCGCGTGATCCTGGAAGAAATTCATGCCTGCGGCACTCCGCGGCCAGGCGAATTCATCTACGAGGTCTACACCATCGCCGACCACTTCTCCTTTACCGGCCGCCCCGGCGACTCCTTCCTCTTCACCACGACCCACGCCGCCTGGGTCAACCTCGGCTTCAGTTTCGGCGCATTCCTCCCGGACCCCACCGGCCTGCTGCGCGGCGAGGGCAAGCGCATTCGCCACATCCGCATCGCGCAACAGTCCGACCTGTCCGCTGCCGGTGTGCGCGACCTGATACGAGCCGCCATCGCCCGCGCCGAGCGCCCCGAAGGCGAAGTGGTCAGGCCGCGCACTGTCGTCAATAAGAAACAATCGCCGGCTAAGCGTTCATCCCTGAGCTGACACGGCGCGTCATTGCGCCGGTGGCTTAGACATCGCCTGGTGCATAGTGCCCTCAGCCGGAGCGAAGACAACCAGAGCCTGGAGCTCCTCCGTCACAGAATGAAAGTGATGAGCTGTGCCAGCCGGAACGAACGCTACAGAACCGCTGGTCACTGCGTGGTCAATACCGGCGATAGCGATCATGCCACGGCCCGAAATGACAAAGTACACCTCATCCTCAGTATGTGGCTGCTGCGGAACGCTCGTACCGGCATCATGCCTGTAAAGCCCCAGACTCAACGCAGGCACTCGCAGAAACTCACTATAAACCGCGGCCCTTCCCAGTTCGGCGATGTTTATGACGTGCATCCGGACATTCTTTCAGAGGCCGGAGTGGCTTCGCTCACCGGGCGCCACGCATGATAGTATTGGCGCGCATGGAACGAAGAACATTCCTGGCCAGCATGGCTGCGCCCCTGGTTACACTTTCGGCGGATCGATTGTTCGCGCAAACGCCGGCTGCTCCGCGCACCCGCATCAGGCAAAGCGTGATGGCCTCTGTCTGGACGGGCTCGACGACTTCTTTCGAGGAAAGATGTAAGATTCTGGCGCGGATTGGATTCAAGGGCGTAGATTTGCCCACCGCCCAGCAGGTGCCGATTCTCACGCAGAATGGCTTGCTGCCGGCCATGATGACGGGCACGGGAACCAGTTTTCAAAACGGGTTGATCCGCAGGGAAATCCACAACCAGATTGAAGAAGCCACGCATGCCGGTATCGACATGTGCGCCAGCGTCGGATGCCAGACCCTCATTGCACTTCCGGGCGAACGTCGCGGCATGTCGCGGGAAGAAGGCGCGGATAACGCAGTTGCCATACTGAACCGGGTGAAGGGCTATGCCGAACAAAAGGGCGTCAACGTCTGCATGGAAATCACGAACTCGAAGGTCGCCGCGGACCAGCGTACCGATCAGGTCTTCGACCATACGGCGTGGGGACTTGACGTATGCAAGCGCGTTAATTCGCCACGCGTGAAAATCCTGTATGACATCTACCACGCGCAGATCATGGATGGCGATATCACCCGGACGCTGCGCGAGAACATTGGTCACATCTGCCACATCCACGTCGCAGGGGTGCCCACCCGCCAGGAAATCGACGACAAACAGGAACTCAACTTCCGGTTCATCGCCAGCACGATCGCTGATCTGGGATACACCGGATTTGTGGCCCACGAGTGGCGGCCTGCCATGGGTAATGACTCAGTCAAGAGCCTGGAACGCTGCTTCGAAATTCTGAACGCATAAATCCTCAACGCGATCAGCGGCTGGCCTCCTCCTTCTGATATGCGGCGTCGAGCGTCCCCTTCTGCTTCGCGATCGGCTTCAGAGTCGGATAGAACTGGACGAAGGTGGTATCGACGGCGCCGTGATCGGCGTGGCAGCTATAGCAGTTCTCCTTCGCCGGAATCATCTTTGATGTCGTGGCACTGGCGGGGAAGCCGAAGAACGCCCACTTGCCCGCAAAGCGCGTCTCGTCCTTCACATGCACCTCGAGACCCATGGCCTCGGCGCTCTGAAAGTTTCCCTTTTGGTTAATCGAGCCCCTTCCCTCCGCGCCCCGAACTTCCAGAACGAGCATCGTTTTATCCGGCCACGTCCCGGTCGCCTGGAATGCGCGCCATGCTTCAGGATTCACAAAGACGTTGTCGAACATGTGATGATCCATCTGCGCGTCGGGGCTGTAACTCATGTCAAATCCCGATGACAGATACACCCATTCGCGATAGTCCGAAGGAAGCCGGAGCTGGCCGTCGCCGGTGTACGCCGGTGCGTGCTTCTGAGCGGGTGTGGCCTGAGGCAAGGCAACCCAGCCCAGCAGCACGACCGGAGCGACGATCAAGATTTTCGTTGTTGTTCGCATATGCATAGTTTTGCGGAATTCAACCCGTTAGCGCCAGACCGCTCCCTGCACGCTACCGGTTGCCGGCTGCAAATCGAGTGCTTTGACAGCGATTCAACCACTACGATGTGATTATGGACGCGCGACACGGCATCCGGTCACGACCGACATCGGCATGGCTCTGGATTGCACTGGTCTGGCTTTCGATCGGCACGTTCGATGCCTCGGATACGGTCTTCTCGATGCGCGCCGAAGGCCACCACCACGCGTGGTTCAGCCTGTTTTTCACTCTGATGTTTTCGTGGCTGCCGTGGGCATTGGCTAGTCCTTTGATTTTGCAGCTGGAGCGCAGGCGGCCACTCGAGTTGAAATCCGCTCTCTGGTGGTTGTTTCACTTCGCAGCATGTGCCGCGACAGGTCTGGCTACCGCCGCCTGGACTGCGGGCCTTGAAATCCTGCTTAACCCGTGGCTCTGGAATCCGCCGCCTCAGTCCTTCGTGAGTCTGACAACCACTCGATTCCTCAGCCACGCCGTTTCCTTCCTGATTCTCTACGCGTCCATCGTGGCAATTGGTTCGGTACTCGATTCGCGGGAGCGGCTTGGTCTCAAGGAGACCGAGACGGCGCGGCTCAACGAACTGCTCACACGGGCCCATCTCGATGCCCTTCGCCGCCAGATCGAGCCGCACTTTCTGTTCAATACCCTGAATGGCGTGGCAGCGCTTATCCGCGAAGAGAGGAACAACGCCGCCATTGAGACGATCGCCGAGCTTGGCGATCTGCTGCGCCGTGTGGTGGAGTCCCCGAACCGGCATGAGGTCGCGTTGGGAGAGGAGATTGAATTTCTAGGGAAATATCTGGAGATACAAAAGCTTCGCTTTGCCGAGCGGCTCCGGCTGAGCGTGGATGTACCCAGGGAATTGTTCGGCGCACAGGTCCCGAGCCTGCTTCTCCAGCCGATCGTGGAAAATTCGATCAAGCACGGAATCGCGCGAAGCGCGCAAGGCGGGCGGATTCGCATTGGCGCATTTCGTTCTGACCAGACGCTGACGCTCAACGTCTACAATGACGGGCCGAAACTGTCGCAGGACCATGGAACGCTTTCGGGCGGCACGGGGATCTCCAATATTCGAACGCGCCTGCGAAGTCTTTATGGAAACGCATTCAGTCTCACGATGCGGAATGAGGAACCCCACGGCGTCGAGGTCTCGATCTCTTTGCCGTTCCGGGAGGCCTGAGTGGCCGCTGTTCGAACTCTGATTGTTGACGACGAACCTCTGGCGCGCACGAATCTGCGGGTTCTGCTGCGGCGCCATACTGACGTTGCAATTGCCGGAGAATGCGGATCGGGGATGGCGGCGCTCGAAGAGATTCGCGGGAAGAAGCCCGACCTTGTTTTCCTCGATGTTCAGATGCCTGAGTGCGACGGGTTTGACGTTCTTGAAATGCTTGGCCGCGATGTTCCGCCTGCGGTGGTTTTCGTCACCGCTTACGACCAATATGCTCTTAAGGCCTTTGAAGCCGGCGCTCTGGATTACCTGTTGAAGCCGTTCGACGATGGCCGGTTCGAGCTTGCGCTGAGCCGCGCCGTGGAGAAGATCCGGCATCATCGGCGGGCGCCCGGCAGCGGGCGGCTGACGGTAAAAAGCGGCGGTCAGATTCTGTTTCTTGAGGCGGCGGATATCGACTGGATCGAGGCCGCGGACTATTACGCCTGTTTACACGTCGGGTCGAGAAGACATCTGCTGCGGCGAAGCATGTCAGAGCTCGAGCAGGATCTGGATCCTAATGCCTTTTGCCGGATTCACCGGTCTGCGATTGTGAACCTCGCGCGGGTGCGCGGCTTGCAGTTGAACCGCAGCGGTGAATACGAGGCGCTGCTCAATGACGGAAGCGCGCTGCCGATCAGCCGGCGCTATCGGCGGCAGATTCAAGCCGCCGTCGCAGACAAGGCCGGCGTCAGGCTCGGGTGACGACCGGTTCCTGTTTTCGCGCGAACTGCGATGCCTGGACGGCGGCCAGCCACTCTTCGGCGACGCGAATGAAGTCCAACACGTCAGACATGTTTTCCTCGATCGATCCTGGCGAACAACATGCCTTCTCGCCATCCATCCAAATCGAGAACCTGTTCAAATGAATTTTCACTGACCAACCTCCTGGGCGCGCCCAGTCACCTTCAGTGTCCCACGTTTCGCGGGGATCTCGATGGCGCCGCCGAAAAGCGCGGCGCATTCTCCTTCTCTTCGCCGCGCGATAATAATCAGGTGATGCTCGATCACTTCGATCCTTTGGTCGCCGAATGGTTCACCAACCGTTTCGGCCGACCCACCGAGCCCCAAATAGCCGGCTGGAGGGAAATCCGCACGGGGCGCAATGTTCTCATCTCCGCCCCCACGGGCTCCGGCAAGACCCTTGCGGCCTTTCTCATCTGTCTCGACGGACTGGTCCGCGCCGCCCGCGCAAACGCGATGGAGGACGAAACCAGCGTCCTCTACATCTCGCCCCTCAAAGCTCTCTCCAACGATGTTCGAAAGAATCTCGACACCCCTCTCGCGGAAATCGCTGAACTCGCCGTCCAGCGCGGCGCGAAGCTGGCTCCCATCCATACCAATGTGCGCACCGGCGACACCAGCCCGGCCGATCGCCAGCGGATGCGCAAGGAAGCCCCGCACATTCTCGTCACAACGCCTGAATCTCTTTTCATCCTTCTGACGGCCGAGCGTTCCCGGAAGATGCTGAGCACCGTCCGCACCGTGATCGTTGATGAAATCCATGCTGTTGCCGACGATAAACGCGGCGCCCATCTCGCTCTGACCCTCGCGCGTCTCGACCATGTCGCCAATCACCCGCAGCGCATTGGACTCTCTGCCACTGTTCGCCCGATTGAAGTGGTAGCGAACTACCTGGCTGGCACTGCTTCGGATTCGCGCACCGCCATCATCGACATCGGCCACCGCAGGGCGATGGATCTTTGCGTTGAAATCACCAACGACGAACTCGGCGCCGTCGCCACGAGCGAAATGTGGGACGAGATCTACGACCGCCTCGCAGCCCACATCCTCCGCGAGCGAACCACGCTGGTGTTCGTCAATACCCGGCGCCTCTCCGAACGCGTCGCCCATGCACTCGCCGAGCGCCTCGGCCCCGACGCCGTCCTCCCGCACCACGGCAGCCTTTCGCGCGCCCTGCGCCACGACGCCGAAACCCGTCTCAAGAACGGTCAACTGCGCGCTGTCGTCGCCACGGCTTCACTCGAGCTCGGCATCGATATCGGCACTGTCGACCTCGCCATCCAGATTGGCTCACCGCGCTCGATCGCGGTTGCCCTGCAGCGCATCGGCCGTTCCGGACACTGGGTGGGCGCCAAACCTCGCGGCATTCTATTCCCCACCACGCGTGACGAACTCATTGAGTGCGCCGCCATCATCCACGCGATCCGCGGCGGCGCACTGGAAGAAATCGAAATCCCTGAGAATGCGCTCGACATCCTCGCGCAGCAGATCGTCGCCGAGACCGCGTGTCAGGACTGGGGCGAAGCCGAGCTTTTCGATCTTTTCCGCACCGCATACCCGTATCGCAATCTCCCTCTCGGCGATTACGAGGCCGTGGTCACGATGCTCTCCGATGGCATCACGACGCAGCGAGGCCGCAGCGGCGCTCTGGTCCATCGCGATCAGATCAATCACCGATTACGAGGACGGCGTGGCGCGCGTCTTGCCGCCATCACTTCAGGCGGCGCGATCCCCGACACCGCCGCCTACTCCGTGATCGTCGAGCCCGAAGGCAAGATCGTCGGCACCATCGATGAGGATTTCGCCGTGGAAAGCCTCACCGGCGACGTTTTCCTGCTGGGAACACACTCCTGGCGCATCCGTCACGTAGGCCGCGGGCAGGTTCGTGTGGAGGACGCCCACGGCGCGAAACCTTCGATCCCTTTCTGGCTCGGCGAAGCCCCCGGCCGCTCCATCGAACTCTCCGCAGCCGTCAGTCAGGTTCGTTTGGAAATCGCGAAGCTCACGGATCTTCTCGACGATGGGGCGATGAAGCAGGCCCTCGCCTACGTCGAGTCAGGCACTGCGTCCCTCGGGGCGCTCCCTTCCACCGATTGCGTCGTGGCCGAGCGCTTCTTCGATGAATCCGGCGGCATGCAGCTCATCCTCCACGCACCATTCGGTTCCCGCATCAACCGGGCATGGGGCCTGGCTCTGCGCAAACGTTTCTGCCGCACCTTCAACTTCGAACTGCAGGCCGCTGCCACGGACAACGGCATCGTCATCTCGCTGAGCGAGCAGCATGCCTTCCCGCTCGAAACCGTCTTCGAATTCCTCAGCTCTGATACGGTCGAGGACGTGCTCCGCGAAGCGCTCCTCACTGCGCCCATGTTCGGACTGCGCTGGCGCTGGAACGCGAGCCGCGCGCTCATGATTCTGCGTTTCCGCGGCGGCACGAAAGTTCCTCCGCCCATCCAGCGCATGCGTGCCGAGGATCTCCTCGCCGCTGTATTCCCGGATCAGGTCGCGTGTGCCGAAAATCTTACCGGCCCGCCGCGCATCCCCGACCATCCTCTCGTCAACGAGACCATCGACAACTGCCTGCGCGAAGCCATGGATGTCGACGGTCTGCGCCGCGTCCTCGAACGTCTCGAAAGCGGCGAAATCCGGCGCGTTGCGGTGGAGAACCCGATGCCCTCGGTCTTCTCGCATGAAATCCTCAATGCCAACCCATACGCCTTCCTCGACGACGCGCCTCTGGAAGAACGCCGCGCCCGCGCCGTCGAACTGCGCAGCACATCGCGCACCGAAGTAGCCAACGGCATTCTGGATCCCACCGCCATCGACGAGGTCGCCGCGGAAGTCTGGCCCGACCCGCGCAACGCCGACGAACTTCACGACGCGCTTCTGACCTTCATCAAAGGCCCCGCGCTACCCGAATGGCAGGCGTGGTTCGACGAACTGCACGCCACCGGCCGCGCGGCTTTGTATGACTCCCGGCACGACTCACGATTCTGGGTGGCCACCGAACGCCGCGACGCAATCGACGATATCCTCGCCATCGTCCGCGGATGGATGGAATGCCTCGGCCCCGTCACGTCCACCGAACTGGCCGCCCGGCTTGGCATTTCGATCGGCGATGTCGAAATCGCCCTCGCGACGCTCGAATCCGAAGGGCAGGTTTTCCAGGGCCGCTATAGAAATAAATCCGGCGAAATCGAACATTGCAACCGCCGCATCCTGGCGCGCATTCACCACCTGACGCTGGGAAGACTGCGTCGCGAGATTGCGCCCGTCACGGCCGCGCAGTTCCATCAGTTCCTCGCGCGCTGGCAGCACCTGGCGCCGGGCACGCAGCTGCACGGCGCGGACGGCGCGATGCAGATCGTGCGCCAGCTGCAGGGCTTTGAAATCCCCGCTTCGGCGTGGGAGGAATCGATCCTTGCGCGCCGCATCGCCGACTACAGCCCCGAAAATCTCGATGACCTCTGTCTTTCGGGCGAAGTTGCGTGGGCGCGTCTCTCGCCGCATCCGGCGCTGCAGTCCGCCGACCGCCATGTACGGCCCACGCGCATCGCGCCGATCAGCTTCTTCGCCCGCGAAGACGCCGACTGGCTCATAGACCCTTCGTTCGGTCTCGTCGAAACCGTCGGCCTTTCGCACGCCGCCCGCGAAGTTCTCGATGTTCTCACGGCGCGCGGCGCTTCGTTCTTCAGCGATCTTGTGCGCGAAACGCGCCGTCTGCCCAGCGAAGTCGAAGATGCTCTTTGGGAGCTCACTGCCGGGGGACTCGTCACCGCGGACGGCTTCGAAAACCTGCGCGCCCTGATCGACCCGAAGCGGCGGCGCGGCGAAGGACGCGGACAGACCCGCCGCCCGCGTCATGCAGCCGGCCGTTGGGCCCTGGTTACTCGCTCCGCTACAGTCATCGCGCCGGACGACCGAACGAAGAAATTCGCCGCGCAGCTTCTTCTCCGCTGGGGCGTGCTGTTTCGCGATCTGCTGGCGCGCGAATCGGTGTGCCCGCCGTGGCGCGAGCTTCTGCCGATACTGAGGCGCATGGAAGCGCAGGGGGAAATCCGCGGCGGCCGCTTCGTCTCCGGCTTCACCGGCGAACAGTTTGCCAGACCCGAAGCGATCGATTTGCTCCGCTCGGTGCGGCGGCAGGAGATTTCGGAAGATCTTGGGATCGCCCCGGCAGACCCGCTAAACCTGACGGGCATAATTCTCCCCGGGCCGAGGGTGAGCGCGATCGCGGTGACCTAGATTCGTAACGCTCCGCGCCGGGTGGAAACCCGGCGGCAGGCACGAATGCCTAGCCCCACTAAAACCGCTCTAATTGCCTGTGGCTTTCGTCTGCTCCGCGCGGCGCAGCGTGAAGGCCTGCTCGTTGATGTCGATCTCGCGTTTGTACCCTTCGGGATCGATGAACGGATTCGGCCCCTTGCCGATGCGCGCGTACTTTTCGGCCATGTTGTACATCGCGGGATGCGACCCCAGCGGAATGTCGCACGGCAGACCGCGCAGCACCTTAAAGCTGCGCATGTACTCGTCCGCGATACCCGGTATGTCCTTGTTGTTGACTAACTGGTAGCCAGGGTTTACGCCGACGCTGCCGATGATGACCACGTCATAATTACGCCCGCCTTCGCTGACCTTGAAGCTCCACGTCGTGCAGCCGCGGGTGTGCCCGGGCGTGAGGTGAGCTGTCAGCGTCATCCCGCCCAGCGTGACCGTGTCGCCGTCGTGCAGCACGCGGTCGATCTTATGCGGTTTGCCGCCCGGCGTGATCTTCGAAAGCGCCGGGATGTCTTCCGACATCGCCATCAGCTTTGCGCCGGTCAGTTCCATCACCATGGCATCGCCTTCCATGTGATCGGCATGGGCGTGACTGCCCAGCAGGATTTTGACGTCGCTGAATTTGAAGCCGAGCTTTTCGACGGAATCGCGAATCGTCGGTACGTCGGCTTCATACATGCTGTTGATGAGAATGTTGCCCTCGGGCGTAACGATGAGAAATGACGCCAGGCTCTCCGTGCCGACGTAATAGAGGTTGCCCGCGATCTTATGCGGCGGGAATTGTTTGTGCTGCTGCTCCTTCGTGCCGATATTCCTTCGGAACAGGTCCTCAGGCATCATGACCTTCTGCGTCTGAGCGAACGCAGTCGTGGCAAGAGTCAGCAAGAGGAGGCAGCGCATGACACCGAACAGACTATCAGTATTTCGACTTCAGGAAGATCTTCGCCTGCTCGGTTGCCGTGCGCCCATCGGCATTGCGCACGTTTGGATCGGCGCCGGCCCTGAGCAGCGCATTCCAGACGGCCCGGTCGCCGAAGTCGATCGTTGCGGCATACATCAGGGGCGTGAACTGGTTCTCGTCCTTCGCGTTGATCGGAACGCCTGCCTTCACCAGCACCGGAATCACCGCCGGACGATTGGCGATCGCCGCCCAGTGGAGCAGATTGATACCGGAACTCTCGGTGGCCCTGGCAGGCGCACCTGCCTCGATCAGGACTTTGACGATGTCCGGATATCCGAATGTAACGGCCTGGGACAGCGCCTCTGCCGACGGCTCCTCGCCCGCCGCCAGAAACCTCCTGACGGTTTCGATGTCTCCACGCATCGCGGCAAATTTAAGCGTCTCTTTGGGTTCGGGCACGACCAGCGAAATGCCCTTCACAGACGGGCGTGTTCCCGCCACCTGTGGCATCGTGGACAGCAGCGCCATCGTTGCCCACACACTGCCCGCATACGAAAGGTACTCGTCTTTCGCATACGGAAAGCCGGTCGTGAAATAAGGCGGACTTACTTCCGCGGGCGAAAGCATGCGCGTATGGACGTGCCACGTGCCATCGTTCGCCTGCGTCGATACGAGGAAGTGCAATGCCTTGTCCGGATATGCAACACCGGCTTCATGCAGTGCGAACAGCGATTCGCCGGTCGAGTAGGCATCCGCGGGATATCCGGCAATCTGCGGCCATGCACCGGAGCGATCCTGCATAGCGAGAAGATCGCGGCTCGCACTCCCGACTTCGTTTGGCGCCGCGCCAGCCCACGTGAGACCCATCAGCCGGAACGCCGCATCTTCCGTCGAAGCAGGCTTCGTGCGCACCAGCCACTGTCGCGCGCGCTCGATGCAGTCATGCTCTTCCGGCGCGTACTCCTGAATGGCCCGCACGGCACTGGCCGTGGCTGTGAAATAGCTACTCGAATGCGGAGGACGGAAGTCGGACGTGATCCAATGCCCGTCGCGCTGCCAGTGAACCAGACGCCGTGCGTAAACCGTGGTAACCGCATCGGGCTCTATACCGGCGGAATGCGCCGCCATCAGCAGGAAACTGTCGTTGGGCGTGGGATCGTTGAGCGTCGTGCCCTGCACCGCGTCCTCCAGCGCCTTGGGCCCGCGGAGCGAGCGGAACGTCTTCGCCTCGACGGCCTCCACCACGGTCGGATCGAACCGCACGCCGCGCGTGCGCGCAACATCCGCCAGCAGGATCGGCAGGATATTGTGATGGCACGAAA
This sequence comes from Terriglobia bacterium, assembly GCA_963709215.1. Taxonomy (GTDB): domain Bacteria; phylum Acidobacteriota; class Terriglobia; order Bryobacterales; family Bryobacteraceae; genus BOG-234. The sequence goes on from CAVPVO010000003.1 coordinate 1,650,011, forward strand.
CGCACGCCCGCTTCGCCGCGAAGACCGCCGCCGAACGCTCGATCGGCGGTATCGCGCGGTTGATCGCCTCGCGAATCTCCTGGTCCGGGGCCGCGCTCATCGCAAGCGGCACAAGTGCCAGCAAAAGAACGAAACGCACTTGCCTCAGTGTAACGAAGGGCGCGTTTGATCCGCCTGAAGCGGTGTGTTATCAATGAGTCAATCGGCTGGAGCATCCCGCCTTCCAGCGCAGAAAGGAACCCGCGTGGAATCCGGCAACCGGAAGCTGATCCGCCCGTCATTCAACGAATTCAAGGAGAAAGGGGACGCGCCGCGTAAGTCCCCCCCGCCACAGAAGCGGCAGGTTCCGCCGGATCAAACCAACGCGGAAAATTTTTACTACGTCAAGCAGATGCAGTCGAAAACGCCCATGGTCATCACGCTGAAGGATGGCGAGGTGCTGAAGGGCGTTATCGAGTGGTACGACCGCTCCTGCCTGAAACTGAACCGGGACGGCGAGCCGAATCTGTTGCTCTACAAGAGCAACATTAAGTACATGCATAAGGGCGAAGAAGGTTAACTTCTAATTTGCAAAAGTTCGCGTACTCGCGGTTGCTCGGTGCCGCTTGCTAACGCGCGCGGTTCGGAACCGTGACCGTGAGGGAGCGGCACACGCGAATTTGTGCAACCTGGTACACGCTCAACCGCGGCGCTGCGACAGCCGATACTCCCGGCGCTGGCCGGCCTCTGCGTAGCGCCGTTTCTCATCGTCGGTCTCGGGGATGCTCGCGGGCACCGGCACGCCTCGCCCCTCGGCGTCGATCGCCACGAAGGTCAGATAAGCCGACGACACGTGCTGCTGCTCGCCTTTGATCAGGTCTTCAACCCAGACCTTGACCCCGACTTCCATCGAAGTCCGAAAAGCCCGGTTCACGCTGGACCGCAGCCGCACCCACTGGCCGATGCGCACCGGATGGATGAAGTCCATGTGATCGACTGAAGCGGTGACTACGACGTTGCGGCAATGTTTCATCGCCGCGATCGCGCCCGCCAGATCGACCAGGTGCATAATCTTGCCGCCCAGCAGATTACCCAGTACGTTCGCGTCGTTGGGAAGTGCGAGCTCTGAATACTCCGCCGTCGATTCGCTGACGCGACGCCCTTCCATGATCAGGCGCCGATCTGACGCAGGAACGCGTCGGCGTAGACACGGGCCTGCCGGTCCAGTGGTGACGCATCTGCCGCGGCCGCGCCGTTCACTGTCAGGAGCCCGACGGCAACCGGATGATGATTCCGCTCGCTCGACCAGGCCACGTCGATGGCGCCTCCCCGATTCGCCTTGATCGCGAAGCGGAACACATCGGCCTCCGAGCGCGCCGCGCGTTCACAGCACCCACGCGCATAACCGGTGTTACAGCACTGGCGCAAGGTGCGCGCCGGGATGTTCTCGCCGATGGCAGCCGAACATTCGCCCGCATAGAGATCGCTGAATCCGGCTAGCGGCGATGAAGGCAGGAACAACGGGCACGCCATGATTGAACGCTATAGTAGCAAGTGCTCATGGCATCCAATCGTCTGGAGATACTGCTGTCGATGGTGGACCGGAATCCCGCCGACAGCTTCAGCCGCTACGGTCTCGCGATGGAGTATGTGAGATCGGGCGATCTGGTCACCGCGCTCGACCATTTCATGCAACTGCTCGAGCACAATCCCAACTATGCCGCGGCTTACTTTCACGGCGGACAGGCGCTCGAAAAACTGGGCCGCGTCGACGAAGCAAAAGGTCTCTACCGCCGCGGCATCGAAGTGACCAGCGCCACGGGTGACGAGCACACGCGCGGCGAGTTGCAGGCCGCGCTGACTATGCTTGGCTAAAATTGAACGCGCACAACGCCCGCCCGAGTGGCGGGCTGTGCGCTCCTTCAGCGCTGGAAATCGAGCAGAGTGGCTTCGCCAGCGTCTTTCGAACTCGGGGCCGAATTCGGGGCCGCGGGCTTGAACGAAATGCTCACTCGCATCGGCTTCTGCACCCCGCAGGCGAGCGAGTCTCCGTTCCGGATCTCAAACTGCTTCGGATCGGGCACAAGAAAAGTGACCGTCTCCCCGTTATCTTTCTTTACGCTGAGACGAAGTTGCTTACCGGAACACTGCACCCGCACCAGACTGCCCGTCAGCTTCTGCGTACCGCTGTCGTCAAACCATTCGACGGCCTTCGTCTTTTCCTCCGCAGACAGCGGGTCAGCGTTGGCGCGCGCTTCCAATTGCGCCAGTTCTTTGCGGGCTTCGTTCTTGAGGCGATCGATTTCGGCGGCCTTCGCCGCGGCTTCTTTGCGCCGCTCCGCATCTTCTGCGTTGAGGCGCTGCTCATCAATGTGGCTGCGCGCGCTCAGATACTGCTCGCGAAGATCGGCATTCGGGGCCGCCTGCGCCGCGGCCATCCAGGCGCGCCCGGCTTCGGCATATTGCTTCTGATCCACGCAGAGCTCCGCGTACTGGGCCGCCCATTCATAGTTGCGCGGGGCCAGGCTGACCGCCTGCTTCCACTCCATCATCATGCGCGGGGGCTGTTCCCGCAGCTTCTCGCCGAAAACCCAGTGCGCCTCAGCATACTTCGGATCGATGGTCAGCGCTTCTTTCAGAATGTCGATGGCAAGAGCGGGATCGTCGATCAGACTGGCGTATGTCGTGAGCGCGACGAAGTTGTGTGTCCCTGCCTTGCGGGCGGCTTCCATATAGGGTTTCGCTTTGGCCAGATCCTTGTCACGGAGCGCCAGCATCGCCAGGCCTTCGTTGGCTTCGGCAGTTTGTTTTCCCGCCTGCAGCAGCGACTGATAGATGCCGGCTGAAGCAGCATTAAGCAGATCTGCGCGCATGAGCTGGCCTTCGTCGGACGTCAGAGCCGTCGTGTTGAAGTCGCGATCGGGATTCAGGGGCCGGTTGGGCGCAACAGCGGTACTGAAAATTCCCGCTGCGTAATACTGGTCCACTTCGGCGTCGAACTTGGCGCTGTCTTCGCCGAACGCATTGCGGCTGGCTGCACCTCTTTCCATGCCGGCGGCGAGATTATGCAGATAGATTTCGCGCCCGACCGGAGGTATCGGGCTGCGTGATGATGCGATGCAGCAGAGCCCATTCCCGCGTGCGCTCGGCGGCGGGCGGCGGTGCGCCCCAGGTGACGTGTACGGCAGTCGACTGCACGGTGCTGAAGAACGTTACCAGCGCGGTTTCAATCGGCGGCGGCATCCTCGAAAGATTGTTGTCGAGCAGCCGCTGCGTCAGTTCACGAAGCAGACCAGAGGGAAGTTGCCCCTCCGCCGTGGTGCAGGCCATGGTTCGGTCGCGCCCTGTGATCAAACCCGGCGGACACTGGTTCTGCAGGTCTTGTGCGTTCTTATACACGATGATGCGCAGAGCGGGTTCCAGCCGCAGGTCGGGCTGCCCCAGAACGCTGCCGAGCGCAAAGCGGAACTGTTCGAACTGGCTGAGGGCCTGTGTAGCAGAGCGCCGTCCGTCGTCGCTGATGGCTTCAAACGAGCCCAGCCGCGCCTTGATCCAGTGCGGATCGGCAGCCACGCCGTTCGCGGCGACGGCTGCGAGAATCCCTGCGATAACCCCTGGTCTGCCGAACATACGCATCACTATCTATTAGACCGCGCAAAACGGCCGCCCGAGTGGCGGCCTTTGCGCTTCATGTCAACTAGTATGATCAAGTCTGAGCCGATGGTAGAGGACTTGGTCCGCCGCGCGCGGCAACGACTCCTGTTGAACGAATCCCTGGCGCAGCTTGCGTTTGCGGCAGCGGTGTTTGCGGCGGGTTTCGTGCTGATCCTGATCTTCGGAACGCGCTTCCTCGCAGGATGGACTCTGGGGCTGTTCGCGGCGGCGGGCATCGCGATTGGTGTGTGGCGCGTGTTGCAGCGCACGCCGGATCAGTATGCTACAGCTGTTCGTCTCGATGAAAACGCAAAGCTGCACGACGCGCTTTCGACGGCGCTCTATTTCTCCGCTCATCCTGACAGATCCACGGGATTCGTGGAGTCGCAGCGGTTGCAGGCTGACACGGCGGCAAAGGACGTCCAGCTCGAACAGGCCGTTCCGTTTGTCTTTCCGAAATCACTTTACGCGATGGCGGCTCTGTGCGTGCTGGCATCCGCCCTCGTCGCGCTCCGCTACGGTGCGAGCCATGGCCTGAATCTGCGCGCACCGCTCACGCAGTTGCTGTTCGAAGACCAGGCTATTCGTGACGCTGCGAAAGCAAAGTCGCTCTATCCGAAGTCGAAGTCGTGGATGGATGAAGCACAGTCGCTGATGTCGAAGCTCGGAATGAAATCCGATCCCGAGAATCCGCTGCCGAGCGACCCGGATGCACTAAACAAGGCGATCGACGAAGCGCTGCAGAGCGAGCCGAACCCGTCCGCGCAAGGCCAGAAGGGCGCCGGACAGAGCGGAAAAGCGGGGCAGACGAAAGCCGGCGAACCTTCAAACGAAGGCCAGAACGGCGATCCGATCGATAACCCGGATCAGCAGGCCAACAACGATCAGAACGGACAGGAAGGCAACAACCCGCAGAGCGGGCAGCAGAGTTCGAAACAGGCGTCGGGTAAAGGCGGCAATCAGAGCAACAAAGAGAGTCTGCTTTCGCGCCTGAAAGACGCGGTTTCGAACATGTTGTCGAAATCGGGCAACAAGGACAACGGCGGATCGCAGCAGAAGAATCAGGAGTCGGCGAAGAATCAAACGCCGAGCGGCGAGAAGGGGCAGGCGGGTAAAGGGGCACAGGAGCAGGGTGAAAGCCAGTCCGATGCCGAAGGTCAGCCCGATTCGTCGGATGCGCAGAACGGGCAGCAGGCGCAGGGCCGTCTGAACAACGCGAGCCAGACGCCGCAGCAGGGCGGCAGCGGGATCGGCAATCAGGACGGCTCGAAAGAGATCAAAGCCGCCGCGCAACTAAAGGCGATGGGCAAGATCAGCGAGATTATCGGGCAGCGCGCGGCTACGGTATCAGGCGAGACGTCGGTTGAGGTGCAGTCGGGAAATCAGAAGCTGCGTACGGACTATTCGAACACGTCGGCGGCGCATGGTGACGCCGACAGCGACGTCACGCGCGATGAGATTCCTCTGTCGGTGCAGGCTTATGTGCAGCAGTATTTCGCCGAAGTCCGCAAATCGGACGGCAGTACGAAGCCAAAGACGACACCGAAGCAGTAGCGATTACGCAGTGCGCGGCGCGGCCTTCCACAGAGCCAACCCTGCGCCGGTGGGATCCATGATGATGCTGAACCACCCCATCCCCGGGATTTCGGTGACGTCCCTGATAACTTTGGCGCCGAGCGATTTCGCTTTGGCCGTCGATGCCACCACGTCATCCACCAGAACGTAAGCCAGCCACATGGAAGGCTCGCCAGGCACCGGGTTCTTCAGCATGCCGCCGGCGGTACCTTCACCAACGCCGATCATGGTGTAGGTCGTGCCATCTGCCATGGGCACGTCTTCGAGCTTCCAGTCGAAGAGCTGACCATAGAACGATTTCGATTTCTCAATATCCGTCGAGTTCAGCTCGACGTGAACGAAGGGATTCGCCATTTAAGCCTCCTGCCAGGGTTTTTTGTGTTTGCCGAAATCGCGGTCCTCGACGCGATCGTAAAGGTACAGGTTGGAGACGGTGCCGAGCGCCTCATTGTACAGAGTTACCAGGTTGAGCGCTTCGCGGAGATCCTCCTGAAAGTTGTGAATCTCTTTCAGCTCTTCGGCGAGAGCCGGCTTGCGTTTGCCGCTCGGGGTGGTGAAGAACTTCTGGAAGCCGCCGTCGGTGAGCGTGCCGATTTCCTTGCCCATCACGACTCCGGCGCGTTCGGTGGCCTGAGGGATGCCATCGGGCCCGGCTTCGAATACCGCGGCAACGCCGTTGCGCTCGACGCGGGTCTTGCCGCCGGCGACGGATTCGGTGCGGAATCCGGCGGCGCGCGCGGCGTTCATGTGATCGTCAAAAGTCAGGTGCTTCGTGCGTTCGCGGCGAAAGAACATAGGCGGGCTCCACTCATGATAACCGAGCCGGGAACGCCCAGGGTTTCAGGTTCGTTTCTTTTGAGGAACACGCGCAAAACGGGTCACGTCCGCGCCCTTGCGCTATTGATGGGGCATAATCATACGCATGAATGTTCCCGGCAGCAAGGTTGTGCTGGCCATCGACGAGGGGACCACAAGTGCGCGCGCCGCCCTTTACAACCAGCGGGGCGAACGGATTGCGATGCATGCCGTTCCGACAAGGTCGTACTTTCCGCAGCCTGGCTGGGTGGAACAGGATGCCACGGAGATATGGAAAGCCCAGATGGCAGCGGTGAAGACGGTAGTGGAACGGTCGGAGATGAACATCGGCGCGTGCGGGATCACGAACCAGCGCGAAACCGTTGTGGTCTGGGATCGCCGTACCGGTGAACCGATCGCCCCGGCCATCGTGTGGCAGTGCCGGCGAACCGCGGACATGTGCGCAGAGCTGGCGCGATCGAAAGATGCCGCGTGGGTGGAACGCAAAACGGGGCTGGTGATCGACGCTTACTTTTCCGCCAGCAAGATTCGGTGGATTCTCGAGAACGTTCCGAATGCGCGAGCGAGAGCGGAAAACGGCGAGATTCTGTTCGGAACGATCGACTCGTGGCTGATCTGGAAGCTCACGGCGGGCAAGGCGCACGTGACAGACGTGACCAACGCTTCGCGCACTATGCTGATGGATCTCGAAACGGGCCAATGGGACGACGCGCTGCTGAGTCTGTTTGAAGTGCCGCGGGCGATGCTGCCGCGGATTGTTCCGTCGTCGGGACGGGTAGGCGAAATGACCGGGGACCTGCTGACGAACGGGGTGCCAATCAGCGGTATCGCAGGCGACCAGCAGGCGGCGCTGGCGGGACAGGCCTGCTTTCGCGCGGGGCTTTCGAAGAACACCTACGGAACGGGATGCTTTGCGCTGACGCATGCGGGCGACAATTTACCGCATTCGAAGAACCGGCTGCTGGCAACGCGGGCGGCGGCAGGGGGAACCAGGCCGAAGTTCGCGGTCGAGGGCAGCGTGTTCGTGGCAGGCGGCGTGATCCAGTGGCTGCGCGATGAACTCGGGCTGATCCGCACCGCGAGGGAGACGGAGGACCTTGCGACGAGCGTGCCGGATTCGGGTGGTGTGTATGCGGTACCGGCGTTTGTCGGGCTGGGTGCGCCGCACTGGGATTCAAACGCGCGCGGTTTGGTGAGCGGCCTCACCAGAGCGACGGGGCGGGCGCATCTGGTGCGGGCTGCGCTGGAGTCGATCGCGCTGCAGAGCAAGGATCTCATCGACACCATGGAAGCGGATTCCGGCGAACCGATTCGCGAGCTGCGGGTGGACGGCGGCGCGGCGGTTAACAACTTCCTGATGCAGTTCCAGGCGGATATTCTGGGCAAGCGTGTGGTGCGTCCGGTGGATGTCGAGACGACGGCGCTCGGGGCGGCATACCTGGCGGGAATTGCCGAGAAGATCTGGTACGGCACGGATGAAGTGGAGGCTTTCTGGCGCGTGGAGCGGTGCTTCGAACCGAAGATGCCGGAGGCGCGGCGCCTCGAAATGATAGAGGGCTGGCGGAACGCGGTGGCGAGAGCCAGGTCTGACATAGGAGCTTGACCTTGCCTGACGCGCACAACGCCTGCCCGAGTGGCAGACTGTGCGCTTACAATAAGGGATTGGCACTTCGTACCTTATTTCTGAATCCGCCATCGTTTGAGGGGTTCGACGGCGGCGCGAGTTCCCGCTGGCCCGCTTCGCGCGAGATCGAGTCCTACTGGTACCCGGTGTGGCTCTGCTACCCCGCGGGCATGCTGCCGGACAGCAAAGTGATCGATGCGCCGCCGCATAAGATCTCCATTGAGCAGACGGTCGCGATGGCGAACGACTTCGAACTGCTGGTGCTGTTCACGTCCACGCCGGGCTTCGAGGTCGACTGCAAGATCGCCGAGATGATGAAGGCGTCGAATCCGAAGCTGAAGGTCTGCTTCGTCGGGCCGCCGGTCACGGTTGAGCCGGAGAAATCGCTGCGGGCGAGCGAAGCCATCGACTTCGTGATTCGCCGCGAGTTCGATTATCAGATCGTGGATTACGCGAACGGCAAACCGCTGGAGGAAATCCCCGGCGCGAGTTTCCTCAGGAACGGCGCCGTCGTTAACAATCCCGAAGCGCCGATGATCGAGAATCTGGATGCGCTGCCGTGGGTGACGAAGGTTTATAAACGCGATCTCGACATCCGCAACTACAACGTGCCGTTTCTGCTGAACCCGTTCCTTTCGATGTACACAAGCCGCGGATGTCCGGCAATGTGCACGTTCTGTCTGTGGCCGCAGACGCATTCGGGGCATCGCTGGCGGCTGCGCTCGAGCGACGATATCCGCGACGAGGTGAAGTACGCGCTCGAAGCATTTCCGCACATGAAGGAAATCTTCTTCGACGACGACACGTTCAACTACCGCAAAGACCGCACCATCGAGCTGTGCACGAAGCTGAAGCCGCTGAAGTTCACCTGGAGCTGCACGTCGCGCGTGACGACGGACTACGACACGCTGAAGGCGATGAAGGAAGCGGGCTGCCGGCTGCTGATCGTGGGGTATGAGTCGGGCGATGCGCAGATCCTGAAGAACATCAAGAAGGGCGCGACGATCGACATGGCCGAGCGCTTCACGGCGAACTGCCGCAAGCTGGGGCTGGTGATTCACGGCGACTTCATCGTGGGGCTGCCGGGCGAGACGCGGGAGAGCATCCGCAAGACGATCGATTTTGCGAAGAAGCTGGATAACGAGACGATTCAGGTGTCGATCGCGCATCCGTATCCGGGGACGGAGTTCTACGATTACGCGAAGAAGAACGATCTGATATCGATCGGCAACATTGTGGACGAGCGCGGGAATCAGCTGCCGAAGGTGGTGTACGAGAACCTGAACGAAGCGGAGCTGATGGACTGGGTGGAGAAGTTCTACGGCGAATATTACTTCCGGCCGAAGGTGGTGTGGCGGATGGTGCGGAAGGTGATCTTCAACGCGCACGACCGCCGCAGGCTGATGAAGGAAGCGCGCGAATATATGGCGCTGCGAGCACGCCGGAAGAAGTTCATCGCGGATCAGCGGCAACAGCACGCAGTCACGGCGAATGCCGGCGACTAATCCTGACAGCGCACAACGGACCCTTCGGCCTGTGCGCCCGGAGCACAGACTAAAGTCTGTGCCAAATAGCAGCAAGGACCTTGCCGCGAAGACGCGGCTTTTCGCAGTACTCACAATCCTCAGTAATGTCGCGGGCAATTCGTTCCTCACACGCGGGATGCAGCAGCTGGGCGACATTGGCAATTCGCCGCTCGCGCTCATCGGCGCGCTGTTCCATCCTCTGGTGGCAATCGGCGTGGCTCTGCTCATTGTCTGGACCCTCACGCATATGGCGCTTCTCAGCTGGGCCGATCTCAGCTATGTGATGCCGGTCACGGCGATCAGCTATGTCGTGACGGCGTTCGCGGCGCGGATCTTCCTCAATGAAGTGGTGTCGCCCGCGCGGTGGATCGGCATCGTGCTGGTGACCGCGGGTGTGACGCTGGTGGGCAGGACGGCGGCATCGACGATCAAATGAAGTGGATACTGGTTATCATTCTGATCTGCGCCACGACGGTGGGGGATGTGTTCCGCTCGCTCGGAATGCGGCAGCATGGCGAGATTCACGATTTCCGTCCGGGCGCGGTGGGGAGCGCGCTGGGGATGGTGGCGCGCAACGGCTACGTGATCGTGTCGACGTGTGCGATGGCGATTTCATTCTTCTCCTTCATGAAGCTGGTGTCGATTGCGCCGATGAGCTTCGCGGTGCCGATGTCGGCGGCGGCGTTCATACCTGAAACGCTGTTTGCGCGCGTGCTGCTGAAAGAAGCGGTAGACTGGCGGCGCTGGGCCGGGGTTGGGCTGATCCTCGCCGGCGTTGTATTCATCACGCAGTGATTGCCGTCATCCTGGTTGTCTGCGGGATCGCTTATCATGCGCTCGCGATCATCGCTGCGCTGCGTTTTCGGCCGCATGCCGCGGTGCCTGACTTCACGCCCCCGGTGTCGATCCTGAAGCCGGTGCGGGGCGTCGACCCGCATTTCTACGAGGCCATTCAGAGTCACGCCGAGCAGGAGTATCCGAGGTTCGAACTCATCTTCGGGACCGCCGATCCCAACGACCCTGCGCGGGCGGAGATTGAGAAGCTACGGGCAGAATATCCGGCGATACCCATCCGCGTGATCGACACAGCGAACGACGCGCCCAACGGAAAAGTGGGCTCCCTCGAGATCCTGGCTCGGTATGCGCAGCATCAAATCCTGCTGGTGAACGACGGCGACATCCTGGTGCCGCGCGACTATCTGCGGCGGGTAATTGGTCCGCTGGTGAACGAACGCGTGGGGATGGTGACCTGCCTCTATACGGGGCGGGGCTCATCGATCGCGACCATGGCTGAGGCGATCGGAATCGCCACCGAGTTCGCGCCCAGCGTTCTGGTGGCGCGGCTGATTTCGAGCGGCGGATTCGCCCTCGGGGCGACGATGGCTTTCCGCGCGTCCGACCTGAAGGCGATCGGCGGGTTTGCGGCGATCCGGGAATATCTGGCTGACGATTATCAGCTCGGCGCGCGCGTCGCAGCGCTGGGGAAGCGGGTGGTGCTGTCGGACTGCGTGGTCCAGACGAGCCTGGGGGCGGGAACCTGGCGCGATGTGTGGAAGCATCAGGTGCGTTGGTCGAGAACGATTCGCGTGTCCCGTACCGCGGGTTACTTCGGCTATATCGTGACGCAACTGACGTTCTGGTGCATGGTGGCGGCGGCAACGGGTCACCGGGCGATAGCAGCGCTGGGTCTGGCGGTACGGCTGATTTCGGCGGTACTTGCGATGCGGGCCCTGGGGTTCGGAAATCTGGCGATCCTCGCGCCGCTGCGCGACCTGTTCGGGCTGGCGGTGTGGGCGGCGGGAATGGCGGGGCGCGAGGTGGAATGGCGGGGCATCCGGTTCCGGCTGCTACGGGACGGACGGATAAGGCCTCTGTAGCGGCGAAGGCTCAATATTACCCGTAAGTAATTGAGTATATTACAGTTAAGTCGAATTCTTGGGTTCGTTTGGCAAAAACGTTTATTTTTCGCGCGGGGGGGCACGTTCTTCGGATCAGAGAAACAGAACAGGCCCTCTCTCTATCGTACACCCGGGAAAAGGAACCGCGGGGACGACTCTTTTCTCCTACAAGATGAGCCTGAAAACGGGCTTGGATTCTCACACAAGACGAGCCTGAAGGACGGAATCGGGATGCTGGGAATTGATCATCAGTATGGACGATTCGGAAGCGACGAGCCTGGAGCAGGTGCGGGCGTTTCTGGCTGGAAGCAGCGAAGTGCGATTTATCGGGCAGAGGCGGGCAGAGGTCTACAGGTGGACGGAACAGACGCTGGTGCGCTTCGAGTACGCCGGGGTGAGCAAGCGGGACAAAGGTCTGGTGCGGCGCTACGTGGCGCGGATGACGGGTCTGAGCCGGGCGCAGGTGACGAGACTGATCGCCCGCTATACGGCCAGCGGCCAGGGGAAGGCGGCTTCGTATCAGCGCAGGAAATTCGACGCCCGCTATACCAAAACCGATGTGGAACTGCTCGCGTATGTGGACAAGAGTCATGGAAATCTGAGCGGTCCGGCGACCCGGCGGATTCTGGAACGCGAGTATCACGAGTACGCGCAGGCGGCCTTCGAGCGCCTGGCGCAGATTTCGGTGGCGCAGATCTACCGGTTCCGCAGCTCGGAGGCGTACCGCAAACGCAACACCAGCTATCAGCCGACGCGCCCCACGCCGATACCGATCGGCGAGCGTCGCAAACCGAGACCGGAGGGGCGGCCGGGATATCTGCGCATCGATACCGTGCATCAGGGCGAGCGCGACGGAGCCAAAGGTTTGTATCACATCAACGCCGTCGACGAATTGACGCAGTGGGAAATCGTGGCGGCTACGCCGCAGATCTCCGAACGCTGGCTGATTCCGGTGCTGGAGCAGATGCTGGAACAGTTCCCGTTCACCATTCGCGGCTTTCATTCCGACAACGGCAGCGAGTTCATCAACTACAACGTTTCCCGGCTGCTGGAGAAGTTGCTCATCGAACAAACCAAATCGCGCGCGCATCGCACCGGCGACAACGGACTGGTGGAGTCGAAGAACGGAGCGGTGGTGCGCAAGCATCTGGGCTTCGGGCATATCGAAGCGCAGTATGCCGGCGCGGTGGATCAGTTCCATCGCCGATTCCTGAATCCCTATCTCAACTTTCACCGGCCCTGCGCGGTGGCGAAGATCGTGGAGGAGCCCAATGGCAGACGACGCCGGACCTACCCGCGCTGGGCCACTCCATTCGAGATCTTCAGTCACACGCCTCTGTGCGAAAGCTGTCTGAAGCCGGGCGTAAACATGGATTCACTGCGGCAGTTTGCCAAGCAACAAACCGACACCGAAGCGGCCATCGCGATGCGGCAGGCCAGGCAAAAGCTGTTGGCACGCCTGAAGCAGACGGCGTGAAGTTGTCCCTCACCGAAAACCAGAAGAGCGCGATGGAAACGACGGGCGGATGGAAAGCGAGGAAAACCAAACGCAGGTTTCCCTCCCTTCCCACTGCCCTTGGAAATCGCTGGCGCGATTCCCACATTCCCACCGCGCCGACGGCTTTTCCCTCTCTCAAAACCAAAACCGAAAGGAACTCCCCGCTACCGACCCGATTCCTTCCGTTCAGGCTCATTCTTCAATGAGAAAATGCTGATATCCGCCGTTTACACACTGGCAGTCGATGTGGTAAGAGTTGGCACCTGGAATAAAACCACCGGCGGCAAGACCGCCGGCGCTACAGGATCGGAATATGAACTGGAATCTGCTGGCACGCACGCTGCGGCTTATATTCCTGCTGCGCGTGCCGTTGATCATGCTCCTGGTCCTGGCCACGCTCGGCCCGGTCTCGTACAGCAGCAGTCTGATGAGCAATCTGCTCGATCAGGGCGGGGACGGCTGGTATCTGTTTATCGTCTCCTTCGCCGCTTTTCTGCTGGCATTCGCCTGTGTGTCTTGTCTGAATCTGACACTTTTCTACGGCAGTGAGCGCTTCGACGAAGCGAAGCGTATCGGGATCGCACAGAAGCGCCCCCTGTTGACCTTCGCGATCGGCTGCCTCAGCGCGATCGTACTGGATGCCTCGGTGGCGATGCGCACGAGACCCTTCAGTGGGTGGAACATTCTTTTTCAGGCGGCAGGCTTCGCCGCGGCGTTCGGCCTCGTGCTGGCCGCGAAGATCGTGCAGCTTGCATTGACAGACCCGAAGACTACGCCCCATCCGCCGCCCTATTTGATTTTCCCGGCGTACATTTCCACGCGGCTGGAACGTGGGTTCGACGCGGTTTACTGCTGGCGATCGGATTGGTCGGTATCGATCAAAAACGGATTCAACGGGTTGAGCCAATGGCCGCTCGGCATTTTGCGGCACGCCGGGCAGGGTTATCTGGTGAGACACGATGCCAGCCGCAACGAGCCGCTGAAGCTGCTCTCCGGTCATGTTTTTGCGGGCGCACTGGGGGCGGCCGCGTTCCTCACTTATCTGGGCATCGGGCTGTTCAAATCTCAGATCACCACCCAACCGGCCAGAGTTCCGGCGCTGGCGTTTGTTCTGCTCTTTCTTATCGTGGCCTGCTGGTCGCTTTCCGCGCTGGCTTTTTTCTTTGACCGCTATCGCTTCCCTTTATTGTGGGTTTTGCTGATTCTGTCAGCCGTCACCAGTTCCGTACCGCAATCCGATCACTTTTTCCGCGTGGAAGAACTCCCAAACGCGCGGCCGGATGCGCCGACCGCCGCGCAATATCTGGCAATGCGTCTCCACCCGCCGAAAGATGAGCCGAGCGAAACCCGAAAGCGGCTGCGATCCCCGCACGGCCGACTGGTCTTTGTGGCGACACCGGGTGGCGGGATACAGGCAGCGGCCTGGACGGCGGAGGTGCTGACAGAACTCGAACGTCGAAGTCCGACGGCTTTCCGCAGTTCAGTGGGGGCGATCAGTTCCGTGTCGGGCGGCTCCCTGGGCGCGATTATCTATGGGGCAAGTTTCGCAGGCAACATCAAGCCGGAGCAGGTGCCGGATAACGCGACACGGTCCGCCATCGATGAGGTGGCGTGGGGCTGGACAGTGCCGGATTACTGGCGCGCCATAATTCCGTGGCTGCGGGTGAAACGCGAGATCGACCGCGGGTGGGCACTGGAGAAAAAATGGGCGGCAATCAATAACCTGGACGACACGGGCGGCGCGCACGGCACGATGCTGTCCCAATGGGGCGAGGCGGCGCGCGCGGCCAGCATGCCGGCCCTGATCATCAACTCTATGCTGGTGGAACGCGGTCAGCCGGTGGTTTTTTCGACCACGAGATTTCCGCTCGAAAGATCCGACAGCGGACGCATCGTGAACTTCTACGATCTGTATCCAGGGGCGGGGCGGCAGGCACATTACGATATTCGCGTGAACACGGCGGCGCGGCTTTCGGCGTCGTTTCCTTACGTGGCGCCGGCGTCGCGGCCGACTGTCGATGAACCGTTCGGGCCCGGCTTTCACTTCGTGGACGGTGGATATTACGACAATTTCGGAATCAATTCGCTACTCTCGTGGCTCGACGAGGGGCTGGGCGATGCGGAGGTCAGAAAACAGATGCCTGACGTGCTCATCCTGCAGATTCGGCATTTCAACGATACGAAGCTGAATATACCGGACGTCCAGGGCTGGGGATTTCAACTGACAGCGCCGCTGAATGGTCTCGCCAATATGCGGGATTTCGCGCAGAATTCGGTGGCGAACAATCAGCTGGCCTTTTTCGGGAAGTTCTATGGGACGCAGGGCGTTCGCGTGTGGAAAGTGGCGGTGGAGTACAACGGCACCGGTCACTGCGCCGAAGCGCCTCTCTCATGGAAGCTTGACCAGGAGCAGCAGCAGTGTATCCCGGACACATGGAACAATAACGTTGTCCCCGGCCAGCAGACAGCTTTGCAGTGCATCGCCGCCTACGTGAACGGCGAGGATCCGGCGGGAAAATGCATGCTCGCCGCGGCGGATAAGGAGTAACGCCGGATGTTCCCGAAATCGACCGCCGTCGCAGGTATCGCGGCATTATTGACGATTGTGTGGGCGGCGCTGATACTTTCCAGCCAGCGCGACTATCCGTTTCGGCACACCTTCCCGCACGATATCGGAGCGCCCGTGCTTGCGCTGGAGTTATCGAGCGGCAGCGGCGATATTGAGGCGGTCCTCGACCGCGGCGATCCCGTGGCAGGCCCCAAAGCCATCGCGATACAACGGCGGGCAAACCAGCTCGACCTCTTCTTCATTCCGATTTATACGTTTTTCCTCTGGGCTTTGGCGCGGCTGTTTACGCGGCGAATGTTGGCGCTGACGATCCTGATCGCCGCGGTGGGAGTTTTCGATTACTGGGAAGACTGGCGAATCTTCGAGGCGCTGGACGGCAAGAACCCGGCGGTCTGGGTGCCGTCGTTGTGGAAGTGGGGGCTGCTGGCGGTGGTGCTGGCGATAACCGGGATGGTTATGGCGCGCGCGGGCGGAGCGGTGTACTCAGTGGCTACGAACCGGCTGCTCGCGCTGGCCTACCTGATTTCAGCGGTATCGATGGGAATCGCGGTCGCGGCAGGACAACGCTTCGGCTACTCGCTGATCACGCTTGCAAACGAAATCTTTTCGGTTATTATCCTGATTCATGCGATCGGGTTATTGGGGCGACATCTGCATATCCCGGCTCTTATGCCCGAGTACACGGAAGATTTCTGTGAAAAGCGTGGCAAGACGAAGGACGCGATGGTGGCCGTCAAGCCGGTGAATTCGTAAAGCTCCGCGCCGGGCAGAAGCCCGGCGGCTCGGCTTTGGCCAATTGACTAG
Organism: Terriglobia bacterium; assembly: GCA_963709215.1. GTDB lineage: Bacteria > Acidobacteriota > Terriglobia > Bryobacterales > Bryobacteraceae > BOG-234. Next base: position 1,665,954 of record CAVPVO010000003.1, read on the forward strand.
ATAAAGAGCATGGAAAAGCATTTTTGATGTTCCATGTTGTAATCCTGTCTCGTTTCTGTTATCTAGTTATATAACTAGATATCACCGAAAGGATCTTCCACTATGGGTTTCCCCACCAAAGTCCAGCTCATCAACCGCAAGGCCAGCGAACAGTGGTACATCAACTTCCCCTCCGCCATCGCGCAGGCAATGGAGTTTTCCAAGGGTGAGACCGTCGAATGGGTCATCGAAGACAAAGCCCTTCTGGCGTTGCGTCGCCTCGAAGCGCCGGCTCCGGTTCTAAAAAAAACTCCGCCGGAATCCTCCCTCAGTTCGAGCAGCTCTGGAAGCGGTGCATCCCCGCCTTCGACCAGCAACGTGTCTCCGACCGTGCGCAAACGCTCGCGATGAGTTCGCTGCTCTGTCTCGGACGCCACACCGTGACCGGTCTGCTCACCACCTCCGGTTCCCAGTTTCAGGACTGGAGCGCCACCTACCGCCTCTTCTCTCAGGACCGTGTCCCCGTGCCCGAAATCTTCTCTGTCGTCCGCCGCGCCATCGCCGGCCAACTGCCCGCAGGCGCGCCGTTCCGTGCCGTCCTCGACGATTCATTGTTACGCCGCTCCGGCACCCACACGCCGGGCGTTGGCTGGCGGCGCGATCCGCTCGGGCCGCGCTTTCAGACCAACTTTGTGCGCGCCCAGCGCTTCCTCCAGATCTCCGGTGCCATGCCCGGAACAGAGGGCGCATTCCGTTTGGCTCCTATTGCCTTTCTGCACACGCCCACGCCGCAGAAACCGGATGGCAAGGCTCCCGCCGACCAGGTGGCGCAATACCGTCTGGACGCCAGTTCGTCTCGCCTCAGTCTGCGCGCCGCCCAGCAGATGATCCAACTCCGCCAGTCTCTCGATCAGGACCCCGGCGGCCGGGAGCGTACTTTGATACTCGCCTTTGACGGCGGCTACACCAACTCCACCGTGCTCAAACAGATTCCGCCCCGCACCATCTGTATCGGGCGGATTCGCAAGGATGCCAAACTCTGCTTCACCCCGGATTCGGACCTTATGAAAGCGCGTGGTCGGCGTCTTCGCTACGGCGCGCCAGCCCCTACTCCCGAGCAGTTCCGCACCGACGACGCGGAACCCTGGGAGACCATGACTTTCGCGCATTCCGGCGTCTCTCACCCGCTGCGCTTCAAACGCCGCCAGAACATCATGTGGCGCACCACCGGAGCCGGACAGATTCTGCAACTGATCGTCATCGCGCCCCTTGCCTACCGCCTGCGCAAAGGCTCGAAGCTTCTCTATCGGCATCCCGCCTTCCTCATTTGCACCGACTCCGGACTGGACCCCCGCCAGATTATCGAAGCCTACTTCCAGCGCTGGGACATCGAGGTGAACTTCCGGGATGAAAAGACGCTCCTCGGCGTGGGACAGGCGCAAGTGCGAAACAGCGTATCGGTGGAATCGGCTCCGGCGTTCGCCGTCGCCGCTTATGGCATGTTGCTGGTTTCCGGCCAACTCGCCTTCGGCAACTCCAGCCACGGACTCCTGCCGCAACCCAAATGGGCTGCCAGTTCCAAAGGTCCTCGGACCTCAACACAACAATTAATTCATCAACTCCGCGCTGAAGTCTGGGGCCGCGGTCTCGGTATCGAACGTTTCTCCCACTTCGCGTCTAACCTGCCCACCACGCCGAAGCCTGAGAAATGCTCTTTCCCGGTCGCTTCTGCCATCTGCTATGCCAATGGATGAAATCCAAAAGGCCAAAGCCGAGGCGCCGGGCAGAAGCCCGGCGGGACCCAGAAGTTTACGCCGGCTTCGCCTGATCCTGTTTCTCGACAATACGGTTGAGGGCCGAGGCCATGGCGCGGAGCAGGGCGGCATTTCTGGGCCGCACCGCTGTTTCCATTTTCGTCAGCTCGTCGGCCGCCTCGTGACGCAGGGGTTCGAGGCGCGCACGATCCCCTTTGGCAGCCAGTATCTGAGGAATGATCTCGCGCAGGCGGGTTTCGCAGGGCCGGTATGCCTCAGCGATAGCGGTGAGCTGCTCGATATCGACAAACTTAGCCCACCACCCTGGTTTGTCCAGACCGATCTGCTGCGCGTCGCGGTGCATCAGATTTAGCTCGGTGAGCAGAGTGGCGGCGAGTTCGGGAAGCTTATGAATATCCGTCAGCCGGAGGTTCTGTCCCAGAAAATCGCTCATGTCTTCGAGGAACAGGGAGCGAAACCGGCAGGAGATTTCCAGCCCCTTCAGCAGTTGCGTGGTATCGCCATCGCCGGAATCCGGACGCTGCAGGGCCTCGACAAAGTAGAGGTTGTACTCGCGAAAATCATCGTAAGATTTTGTTGCAGTGGTCAGAATCAGCCGGTAGACGGTCCTGCCGTCACTGGCGAGGATTATCTGGCTGTTGTCAACGTCCACGCGGTCGGGAAAAGCCGAAAGCACAACAGTGGCGATGGCATCCCACCAGGATTCGGCATATCGATTGTCCTTCGTTTTTTCGAGGAAGTCCTTCCATGTAATCGTCTCGTCGGACAGACCGAATAAACTCATCGACCCGCCCTTGCCCAAGGCGGCGGCGGTGCGCAGTTCTGCTTCGACGGGCCGCAGTATCGCGCCCGGGGGCAATGTCTGACTGGATGGATCGAGATCGGAACCCTTTACCCGGATAGTGATCCGCCGCTGCGGCTCGACCTTGCTTTCCACGGTCTCCCTAAGGTGCTGGAAAATCGCCAACCTCAGATTGCGGACGCATTTCACGGGATCCTGCTCAGATTTGCGGTGCGGGACGGTTAAGCCGGTTGCCGCGATGATCTTATCGACCTCAGTCTGCCAGTTCGAAATTTCTCTGCAGAGGGGCTCTTCCGGCGAGACGCAGAGGGAGGATTCGAACTGCTCCGGACTCATGCGCAGTTGCTCTTTGGAGACACCCAGCCAGATACCCTGCTCCGGGGCCGTAACGTCGGGAGGGACGTCCAGGTAGAGCGCAATTTTCTTACGCGGAGCCGAATCGTCTCTCATGATCCGGTCGAAGTACCCGATCTCCCATCCCGTATATCCGTGGCTGGGCTTCCTGACGCCGGAGTAGAGAATGATCAGGACGTTGGTCTGAAGCAGTTTTTGTTCAAGCTGACTCTGCCACGGCGATCCGGGCTCGAGAAACTCTGTGTCGAGCTGGACGTCGGCACCAACATCGTTCAGCGCTGTCCTGAAGCTGGTAGCGACCGCGTTGGCGATGTCGCGGTCCTCAGATGCGTAACTGATGTAGACAGAGAAGGGGCGTGGACGGGGAAGCGCCAGACTGGATGCGGCCATGAATTCTCCTCAGGGACCGAACTATAACATCGTGAGATTCCGGATAAAAGCGTTTCATTGAATCATTGGCCGCTATTTTGCGTATTGGCCATTACACGCGGGATTTGCGGTCGTGGTCTGAGATGAGAAAGGGTTCGAGCGTCAGCGGGAGTTCGAAGGGGACGGTCTCCGGGGGCTCACAGACAGTTTCGCTGCACAGCTGAAAACCGAGGCTGCCGCGCAGAGTCAAAACGCCGTCGGGGAGCGGGAAACGAAGCAGGAGGCTGCCGTGAGCCTCAAAGGAACCGCTGTGGACAGGCATCGATTCGTTGAGCAGCGGGAAGGTGACGATCTCCGGTGCGGGGAAAGTGACGTCCTGGCGGAGGATTTCCGGGCCTTGGAAAACGATCGAGGGCGGGGCGGTGTGCCAGCCGGGCTGCAGGCTGAAGCGGGCGAAGAAGCTGACCTGCTGTCCGGCGAATGCGCGGGGCGAGGCGAGGCCGATCTGCGCGTGCAGAGCGCCGCTTTCGAGCGTGACGGCCGGAGCGTCGTTCGCTGTCTCGCCGAACTGCTCGAGCGCCACCGCAGATGCGGTCACGCGGTGCTGATAGTTCGGCACGAAGTATTTCTTCACGACGAGGCCGCCGGGTGAAATCAGATACTCGACCGGGTGCGGCACGCCGTAAGCCCGCAGCTCGGGAGCCATGTTCAGGTTGAAGATGCCAAAGCGGCGGATGACTTCGCTGGCGCGGTCGGAAAGCAGGGGATAGCCGATGGAATACTTTCGGGAAAAATCGGCGAGGATTTCGCGCGCGTCATAGCTGATGGCGGCGATAGTTACGCCGTTCTTTTCAAACAGCGCGCGGGAGTGTTCCAGCTCGACGAGCCGGGAGCGGCAGTACTGTCACCAGTCGGCGCTGCGGTGGAAAACGAGGAACAGGCCGGAGGGGCCGGTAAGATCCTCGCGGGTTCGCATCGCGCCGCTTTGGTCGGGGAGGGAGAAATCCGGAACGCGATCGCCAGGCTCGGGACCGGTGGCGTAGCCGTCGTTGCTGGCGTCGACGTGGCGATCGCGAACCTCCGCGGGGACTGGGAGGCCGGCATCGCGCAGACGGCGGAATTCGCGCATGGCGGCGGTTTTTTCGGCCAGGTCGCGAAAGGTGTAGCGGGACATGATGTGGTTATTATCGCGCGGGCAATGCGGTTCAAACGCTGGTACCGTCGCAGTACTGTGGGGACTCGAAAAGACAGACGTTTTACTGCAATCTTAAGGAGCGCACACGGCGGTTGGCTTGTCGGAGCCAGCCGTCACAAACCCACTTGTGCACGGGGCGGATTGAGAATACCTCGCCCGCCCCTCCTCCCTGCAACAGCGGGCACGCCGGGGATTTTCGTTGGCTTCGTTATGGGTCGCGCGTTGTGGGTCGCGCGTTGTGGATCGCGCGTTGTGGGTCGCGCTAGCAGGCTGCTGAAAAAGCTCTTTTCGTTGCCGCTTGCTGACGCGCGCGGTTCAGTAACCACTGCGGAATCAGCACCTGCCTTTCCGAACCGCGACCGTAAGGGAGTGGCAAGAAGCGTTTTTCAGCAGCCTGCTAGGTGTCGAGGCCGCGGATCGAACGTGGGTGGCCTGGTTTGGGCCAGGCACTATCGTGTAATTCGACTGCCGCCGAGCGGATTGCTTCGAGCGGATCGGCGGCGTCTGTCCACTGGCCCAGAGCGATTACCTGCAAGACGATCTGGGTCATCTCCAGCGGCAACTTGACAATCTCGCGCATGAAGAAAGCCCATGCGCCGGAATGAGGGTGAAGGCGGCTGGCGGCCCGGATTTGATCATAAACGGTCCGCTGTGCCTCCGATGGTTCAGACATTAGCATTATTGGCGCGATCCCGCCAGCTGATGGCCACCTGCGAAGCAGGCTGGGAACACCAGGATCGCTGTTCGAACGTTAGCTGATTCAGCTACCTGTTACAAGCGTCGGGCGCGGTGCGAGTACTATGCGCGGTACCGGCACCATGGTCAGAGTTCATCGCGTTCGTACAGCTTTTTGAGCTCCGCCGCGCTGGGAGTGTTCTGCACCATTTCCTCGGCCTCGTGCGCAAATTTGCGCATGACTTCAAGAAGTTCCCATTCACGCCCGACAGCGGTGTACATCTCGACACCCGCCAGCAGCATGGCAAGGCATTCGTCTCCGCGCTGCGTCACCTCATGGCGCAGCTGGCGGAGAGCCATGATCGATGCAGGATCCGGTGGCAGACAACCCATATAGTTCAGTCCGAGCGATGTAGGTTGAATATGAGCCTAACTAAAGCATATTTTATCATGATCTAAACATCGTCAATACCTGCCAACTGTCGGCTGACCGTTGCTCGCTTCAGATAGACCAAGTGAGTAAAGCTTGCGGTGGGCGTAGTTGCAACGCTTACGAGCTCCCAGCCGTCGCGTCCTACCTCGTTCAGGAAATCCTCCACAAGCAGGATCTTACCGGAATCCTGAACGTCAAACTCTCTGACGATATATTCCAAAGCCATAATATGATCTTAGTCTATTGCGATAAAGTTTTCTAACTTGAGATATTGACATTGCACCACCGCTTATGGCAATATCGGAATCGGGAAAAATCTCTGAGAGGGACCGGGAATACTGCTCCCGGCAAGCGGCTGTAAACAGCCGGACCTGAGCCTCCGGGAGGCTCCAGTCTTCCGCCGCAGCGAGCACCTTCCCGCCCTCTCGCCCATATCTAACGAATAGTCAAGGAGAAAACTCATGTTGAGCACACTTTTCACCAACGATGTTCGACAGACGTTAGATCAGTTCCGGCGCTCTGTCGATCAGATGTTTGATAGCTTTTACGGCCAGGCCCCCGCGGGCGCTGCCACTAACCGCGAACATAGCTGGACTTTCAGCCCGGTGCTCGAATCCGGCTGGAACGAAAACTATCTGAACCTGCGGGCTATTCTGCCGGGAGTCTGGGAGAAGGACGTCCAGGTGACCGTGCAGAACAACCAGCTCGTCATCGAAGGCGAGCGCCGCGCGCCGGAAGGCTTCGAAAAGAACGCTTTCACGCAGCTGGCTTACGGGAAGTTCTACACGGCGGTCACGCTGCCGGGCGGCCTCGACACCGATCATGTGAACTGCCGCCTGCACAGCGGGATCCTGGACATTCAGATCCCGATCACGGAAGCGAGCAAGCCGAAGCAGATCCGCATCCAGGTCGGCGAAGGTCAGAAAGCCCTCAGCGCATAAGCAACCGCGGCGGCGCTCGTGGAGAGACGGGCGCCGTCCTCCATGGTTCAGAAAAACAACGATCTACGGAGAAGATTTATGCGCGTGATTTCTCTGCTCGCATCGATAGCGCTCCTGACAGCGGCAAACGGGAGAGCACAGGCAACTGGGTCCGGCACCGATGGACTGGCTTGTTTCGAAAACCTGAGCGCCCCTGAATTTCCAAAGACTGCGCTCGCGTCGCACGTGGACGGCTCCATCTGGACGTGGACAACGACGAACGCGCAGGGCGGCGATGAGAAAGTGGAAACCCAGGTGGTTTCCGCGTGGAGCGAAGCTCCGAAGCTGCTGGTACCCGCGGTGGAGAAGGCGATCCACGCGGCGCGAATCAAACCTGAGTGCGCCGGAAAGAAGGTCTGGGTGGTCTTTCGCTATGAGCTCCATGGCGATGCGGTGGCGGACCCGAAAGTGACCTCGCGGGGGGACGGCCCCAACATCATGTGGATTGAGAGCTCGCCGGCCGCGGCGGCCGACAAGCGCAGCTAAGAAGTGATCGGCCTGCGCGTTCAAAGGCCAAAGCCGAGCGCCGGGTGAAACGCCTGGCCCCACTAAGAAAACGGTATACTGCGCCCATGCGGGTTCTCGTTTTCGCGGTGTTGGCCTGTTCTGCGATGTCCGCCCAGTGGCTGAATTATCCGACGGCGAATGTGCCGCATACAAAGGACGGGAAGCCTGATCTGGGGGCGGCGTGTCCGCGCACGGCAGACGGTAAGCCCGATCTTTCGGGTCTCTGGATCATGGAAACGAAGCGCGAAGGCAATCCGGAGTTTCCGGGGTGCGCGGCGGTTTCCGATGCGTTTGTCAACATCGCAGGGGGAATCAAAGAAGGCCTGCCTTATCAGCCGTGGGCCGCGGAGCTGGTGAAAACGCGGCGTACCGAACAGCGCGTCAACGATCCGATGTCGCGCTGCGCGCCGATCGGACCGGTGAGACTGCATACATGGAACGGGCCGCGAAAGATGCTGCAGACACCCGGGCTGCTGGTGATTCTGAATGAGCTCGATACGAGCTATCGGCAGATCTATACGGATGGACGGCCGCTGCCGGCGGATCCGAATCCGTCGTGGAACGGGTATTCGAGCGGCAAATGGGAAGGCGACACGCTGGTGGTCGAGAGCATGGGTTTTCGCGACGGTATCTGGCTGGATGGCACCGGAAATCCGCTGACGGATGCGGCGAAGATCACGGAACGGTTCCGGCGGCGGGATTTCGGACACATGGAGATTGAGATTACGGTGGACGATCCGAAGGCGTATACGAAGCCGTGGTCGGTGAAGCTGAATCAGGTGATCGCGCTGGATACGGATGTGCTCGATTTTGTGTGCGCGGATAATGAGAAAGATGTGCCGCATCTGAGGAAGTAGATTTGCGGGGCTGCGCGCGGCCAGGCCGATTTGACAAATCGGCCGCGGGTTGACAACCCGCCCCACAAAGACGCCAGTGGGATATAAGTAGCTTTGCATGATTAACGTACATGAGCTGAGGCTGTGCCGCGCCGAGTGGTGCCAGTCAATGGGCTGCGACGAGACGATCAGCCATGTGGAACAGCGTCTGGGCGTGAAGCTGGGTGAAACCACGACTGACAGAACGTTCACGCTGCGCGACGTGTACTGTCTGGGGCTTTGTGCGCAGGCGCCTGCCGCGATGCTCGACGGACAGCCGTACGGGCGCGTGACCCCGCAGGTGGCGGATATGCTCATTGAGAGCGCGCGAAGCGGTGAAGCAGCTTAATTAATATTATTTTTATCCAATTTCCAGTCTTCGCGCGGAATTGCGCAGAGCAATACGATAATATTTATAATTTGTGAGGCAGCAATCAGTCTGCCCGAGCGGGCGCAACGCCGATTGGCCCGCGGGGAGGTTGCGGCAATGACGCAGCTGCGCGACCTGAAGGGACCATTTCATCTGAACGATGGCGCCATCGACCGGGAGGTCGAGCGATGCCGGGCGGGAGTTTTCGTGCTTTCCAGGCAGGGTTTTGCCGACTCCGATTACTTGTTCGCAGGCCGTTCGGACATTGACGTGAATAACCAGTTGCACGTCTATGTCGGCGCTTACCGGTTCTTTAATTTTGAATTCTGTGCTTCAGAACAGGAGGCGTTTGCGGCGGAGTGCCATTTGTGGCACGATCTGAAGCCGCACAGCAACCCCGCGCATCCGGCGCGACCGGTGAAGAGTGCCTGGAAATGCCCGAGATGCGAGCTATTTGGCTGATGTGAGCAGACGCAGGCAATCCTCGATGGCTCTAACGTAGCCGAAGTGCCAGTACGCGCGTTCGGCTGTGCCCTCCTCCAGGTGTTTCTGGGATGCCTCACAGTAAGGCGCGTGCTCTCTGAGCCAGCGGCTGATCGCATCGGCCCTCGTGGAGAGAGCTTCCATCTGAGTATCTTCAATGCGATTGTTCGCGTACATATCTGCCTCGCGACTGCAGGTAAATAAACAAACTGCACGAAGCACGTGAGTGGCCACGGCTTGAGCGCGCACTTATGGCCTCGCTGTCGCGGAAGGATCGCCGGTGGGCGGGGGTGCGTGGTCGGCGGCAGCGGGCGGGCCGAGGATCTCGCGAAAGACCGGTTTCAGGGCGTCGGCCCAGACCTGGTAGCCCGGCAGGGCCGGATGAAGCTTGTCGGGGTTCATCATACCGTCATGGAGTTTGCCGGTGGAGTCGGCGAGCCTGTCGTTGATGTTGAGGAACCGGATATGACCACCGGCGGTCATTTTGGCGAGATCGGCGTTGATGCGGTCGATTTCGGACATCACAGCCATGTTGTCGTTGCGCGGGAAAATCGCGGTCAGGACGATGACTGCGCCGGGCGCTTTGTCCTGAACGACGCGCAGCAAGGCGGCGATTCCTTTTGTGACGTTGTCGACGACGGCGGCGGACCCTTCGGGTGGAATGCGATTGCCGACGTTGTTGGTACCGGCGAGCAGGACGATGACTTTGGGGTTGACGCCGTCGAGTTCGCCGTTCTCGAGCCGCCAGAGGATGTTTTCGATGCGGTCGGCGCCCCAGCCGAAATCGGCGGCGTTCCAGCCGAAGAAATTCTGACTTCCAGTTTTCGAGCAGCTGCGGGTAGTCGGTGGCGCCCCAGCGGCGGGTGATGGAGTCGCCTTCGAAATAGACGTCGATGCGGCCTTGGGTTCTCTTAGCGAGAAGCTGCTGGTGGGCGAGCTGCGAGTTCTTGTCGGAACGCGCGAGCGGGACGTCGGCGGGAACGTCTGCGCTGACGCTGCGCTGCACGCCAGCAGAGGAGCGCCGCCCGCATCAGCGGGAGGCTGAAGTCGAAGCCGGACAGGCGCGCGCTGCAGGAACTTGTCGGCCCAGGGAATGAAATATTTCCAGTTGGGCGCGTCGGTATGTCCGCCGTCGTGCTGGCGCCAGGCGAGCTGGCCGTCGAGCAGGCTGACGTTCACGGCGCGGCATTTTCGCGGTGTGGTAGTCGTCGGTGCGGCCGAGATCCTTCGCGCCGAGCAGGCGGAAGACGGGCTGGGCGGCGACGGCGGCCATGAAGCTGCCCTGATGGTCGAGCCATTTGGCGTCGCCTTTTTCGGGCACGCCGTAGCTGATGAAGGTGAGGCGCGGGCGCGCAGAGGGCGATGAGTTCGTGCGCGTCGACCGGGAGGTCGCCGGCGGTCTTGCTGCCGAAGGTGGCTTCGGAGGCGCCGTACTTCAGGAAGTTGCCGGCCATCCAGTGATATTCGCCGGTGCCGGTGAGGTTCTCGACGGCTTCGCCCCAGTTGCGGCGATGCAGCTTCGCGCCGCCTTCACCGGAGGAGCCGACCAGCACGACGGCGAAGCGCGTATCGTAGGCCATGGTGACGAGAGCGGCTTTGCCGTAGCGCGAGACGCCTTCGATGCCGACCTGCTTGGCGTTGACGGCCTTGTCGGTTTCGAGATAGTCGAGAGCCGCGCGAGGCGCCCCAGGCCCAGGCGCGCAGAGCGCCCCAGTCGTCGGGCTTGCGGGGCTGGCCTTTGTTGACGAGGCCGATGATGCCTTTGGTCAGCCCGGCGCCGTTGTCGGCCTGGATGCTGGTGGGATTGAGGGAGGCGAAGCCCCAGCCGTCGGCGATGAGTTGTTCGGTGGCGGGCGGGTCGGCATTGGCGGGCGGCGTCGGGAGCGGGTCCACGGCGCGGCACCGGCGCGGCCGGGAAATGTGGGCGCAGGGAATGCGACCTCGGGGATGCTGCGGCCGCCGAACATGATCATCACGGGCACCGGGCCTTTGGCGTTGGCGGGGACCACGAGCGTCATCTGAATATCGACCTTGATGTCGGGATCGGCGGAGTTGTCGACGTGGCCGACGAGCTGCTTGCCGATGACGGCGTGGTCGCCGAGGCTGGCTTCGGCGGTCTTCGTGACCTCCCAGGTGACTTTGGGGACGTTCTTCGGGGACGCGGCCGAGCACTTCGCGATCGAAATCTTCGACGATTTCGGGGCGGCGCTGATTCCACCACATGGCCGGGCGTCGTGACTTTCTTGCCGTTCTTGAGCGTCAGGACGTCGGGCAGGTTGGGGTAGGGATTGGCGGTGGCTTCGTCGTAGTTGGCGTGGTTGGGCGCGCTTTCGTTGCCGCTGGGACCGGGGCGGAGGGCTTTGATGCCGAGCTGGTCCATCATGTTCTGGTGGTCCTGTGCGGCGGTCCAGTTTGTGGTGTCGACGGCGGTCTCGGCGCAGAGGGCGACGGCGGCGAGCGCGGCGAGAGGCAGGGCGCGGCGGAGGGGGTGGAGAGAAGGCATCCTTCAGGAATGATATATCGAAATGCGGGGGGCGGGACGGGGGATGGTCAGTCTGCTATGGCGCACATTGCGCCTGCGTTGATCCAGATCTCTATCGTGTCCCCGGCGACCTTGACGTCGTTCGGCCGAGCGACTCCGTCCACGCATTTGTTATATCGAACGACCTTTTCGGTCTTCAGGCCGAACATCCGCAGGAAGAAGCGGTCGAAGGCATCGCCCCTCTTTACATTCACAGAGGCGGGCTCAGGCGTGCCCTGAAACAAGACGAAGTGGTAGGTCAGATTGACGCCCGGACTCAATCCAAGAGATTTCGCATTCTCGATGGCGGCTTGGACGAGCAGAGGAGGCCCGGAGACCGCGTTCGGTCGCAGTTCGTCCTCGGAAGTCTGCGCAAAGGCCACCTGGGCCAGCGCCAGCGCGGCGAACAAGGTCGCTCTCACCAACCTCAGTCTAGAGCAGTTTCTGCAGGGAAAAACGGTGTACCGCGCGGGATTCGTAAGGCTCCGCGCCGGGCAGAAGCCCGGCGCTCGGCTTTGGCCTTTTGGATTTCATCCATTGGCATAGCAGATGGCAGAAGCGACCGGGAAAGAGCATTTCTCAGGCTTCGGCGTGGTGGGCAGGTTAGACGCGAAGTGGGAGAAACGTTCGATACCGAGACCGCGGCCCCAGACTTCAGCGCGGAGTTGATGAATTAATTGTTGTGTTGAGGTCCGAGGACCTTTGGAACTGGCAGCCCATTTGGGTTGCGGCAGGAGTCCGTGGCTGGAGTTGCCGAAGGCGAGTTGGCCGGAAACCAGCAACATGCTATAAGCGGCGACGGCGAACGCCGGAGCCGATTCCACCGATACGCTGTTTCGCACTTGCGCCTGTCCCACGCCGAGGAGCGTCTTTTCATCCCGGAAGTTCACCTCGATGTCCCAGCGCTGGAAGTAGGCTTCGATAATCTGGCGGGGGTCCAGTCCGGAGTCGGTGCAAATGAGGAAGGCGGGATGCCGATAGAGAAGCTTCGAGCCTTTGCGCAGGCGGTAGGCAAGGGGCGCGATGACGATCAGTTGCAGAATCTGTTCGGCTCCGGTGGTGCGCCACATGATGTTCTGGCGGCGTTTGAAGCGCAGCGGGTGAGAGACGCCGGAATGCGCGAAAGTCATGGTCTCCCAGGGTTCCGCGTCGTCGGTGCGGAACTGCTCGGGAGTAGGGGCTGGCGCGCCGTAGCGAAGACGCCGACCACGCGCTTTCATAAGGTCCGAATCCGGGGTGAAGCAGAGTTTGGCATCTTTGCGAATCCGCCCGATACAGATGGTGCGGGGAGGAATCTGTTTGAGCACGGTGGAGTTGGTGTAGCCGCCATCAAAGGCGAGTATCAAAGTACGCTCCCTGCTGCCGGGGTCTTGATCGAGAGACTGGCGGAGTGGGATCATCTGCTGGGCGGCGCGCAGACTGAGGCGGGACGAACTGACGTCCAGACGGTATTGCGCCACCTGGTCGGCTCGGAGCCTTGCCATCCGGTTTCTGCGGCGTGGGCGTATGCAGAAAGGCAATAGGAGCCAAACGGAATGCGCCCTCTGTTCCGGGCATGGCACCGGAGATCTGGAGGAAGCGCTGGGCGCGCACAAAGTTGGTCTGAAAGTGCGGCCCGAGCGGATCTCGCCGCCAGCCAACGCCCGGCGTGTGGGTGCCGGAGCGGCGTAAGAATGAATCGTCGAGGACGGCACGGAACGGCGCGCCTTCGGGCAGTTGGCCGGCGATGGCGCGGCGGACGACAGAGAAGATTTCGGGGACGGGGACACGGTCCTGAGAGAAGAGGCGGTAGGTGGCGCTCCAGTCCTGAAACTGGGAACCGGAGGTGGTGAGCAGACCGGTCACGGTATGGCGTCCGAGACAGAGCAGCGAACTCATCGCGAGCGTTTGCGCACGGTCGGAGACACGTTGCTGGTCGAAGGCGGGGATGCACCGCTTCCAGAGCTGCTCGAACTGAGGGAGGATTCCGGCGGAGTTTTTTTTAGAACCGGAGCCGGCGCTTCTAGGCGACGCAACGCCAGAAGGGCTTTGTCTTCGATGACCCATTCGACGGTCTCACCCTTGGAAAACTCCATTGCCTGCGCGATGGCGGAGGGGAAGTTGATGTACCACTGTTCGCTGGCCTTGCGGTTGAATGAGCTGGACTTTGGTGGGGAAACCCATAGTGGAAGATCCTTTCGGTGATATCTAGTTATATAACTAGATAACAGAAACGAGACAGGATTACAACATGGAACATCAAAAATGCTTTTCCATGCTCTTTATCTAGTCAATTGGCCAAAGCCGAGCGCCGGGCAGAAGCCCGGCGGCAGGCTGAAAGCCTGGCCCCACTAAGGCCCTGCTAGAATCGCCCTTATGACGCCCTCCCTTGATGTGCGTTACCCCGTTGGACGATTCGATTTCAAAGAGCCGTATCGCGCGGAGGATCGTCCGGTTTGGCTCGCGCAGCTGTCGGAAGCGCCGGCGAATTTGCGGGCCGCGGTGGCCGGATTGTCCGATGCGCAGCTGGATACTCCTTATCGGCTTGGCGGCTGGACCGTCAGACAGGTGGTGCATCACCTGGCGGACGCGCATACGAACTGGTACATCCGTCCGAAACTCGCGGTCACCGAAGATGTGCCGATGACGAAGCCCTACGCCGAGCAGCTCTGGGCGGAGTTGGCCGATGCGCGTACTTGTCCCGTCGAGCCGTCGCTGCAGATTTTCGAGGGGATCAGCGTGCGCTGGCGGATTTTCTTCGATTCGCTGAAGCCGGAGCAATGGTCACGCACTTTCCAGAACGCGGAGTGGGGCGAACTGAGCGTCGAGAACGTGGTGCGGGCGATGGCGTGGCATGCGCGACATCACACGGCGCACATCACGGAATTGCGGGCGCGAATGAACTGGGTTTGAAGCCGCGCCTCAGCGACGACCGCCAACGTGCACCGGTGTTCCGATGCGCGGCACTGTGGTAGCCGGCCGGGGCGTGAATAATGTGCGCGAAGGCGATGAAATGCCGCCTGAGTATCCGGTGTATCCCGTGTATCCCGGGCGCACGGTATAGATCGAAGAGGTGTAGCCGGTACGCGGCGAGTAGAGCACGATAGACGTCGGACGGCGGTACGCGGGGATCAGCAGCGTCGCAAGAGTCGGGTACGGCGAGATTCCGTAATAGCCGGGATAGCCGGGGTAGCCGTAGCCCGGATAAGTCGGATAGACACCGGGATAGCCATAGGTACCCAGACCGCTCGTCGAAGGCGGCAGCCCGCCGTAACCGATGTAGGAAGCCAGATCGTCAGGAACGGCAGGACCGTTGTCGAGCAGAGGGTCGCTGATCGACTGCGAGTTCACCATGTTGCTGGCAATGAGCGAGCCGCGCTCGTCCGACCAGATGTCGAGAAGACCATCCGTGCCCTGGGTGAAGCGCTTCACAACGGGAGAGCCATCGAGGGGCATGAGCTGGGCGGCGAGAACCGTGACGGGCTCGCCCTTTTTCGCGGCATCGTTTGGAGAGACCTCGGCCTCACCTTTGAACACGCGGAGCTGGGGCGGTTCGGCATCCATGCGGTAATTCCCGGGCTTCACCGGACGGATGGTTTCACCTTTGAAAACGATTTTCACGAACGAGCCGGCAGGGGCCTGGGCGGAATCGAGAATGGCGGAACCGGAGAGAAGCTCGACCTTCGTGTCGTCGATATCGGTCGAGATCATGCGGATGCTGGTGTCGGCGCCGATGCGCAGGTAGGTATCGGGGGTGAGCAGCACCTCGGCGCGGCCACCTTCGGTGGAAAGCGTGGACCCTTCCGGGAGCCGCATGAAGATGCCGGGCTTACGATCGAGCGGCTGGCCGTCGATGAAAACGATGCCTTCGGAAAAGTTGACGACGCCGGAGCGCGCGGCAATCACCGACTGAGCGGATGCGTGCGGAAGGAGCGGGGAAACAGCCGCCAGAGAGAGAAGCGCGTAAACTTTGCGCATTGGGAAACCCCCTGCTGTAAAGCATAATAGAAACGGAAGCTGGGGGACAGACTAAATGTCGAGTCCGGAACATAAGACGAGGAGATTGTTTCTGCAGGGCCTGCTGGCAGCGGGCGCGCTGGGCGGAACCGCACTACGGGCACAGGACGTGGTTTATCAGTGCCCGATGGATCCTGACGTCCGGTCGAACAAAGAGGGGGTCTGTTCACGCTGCGGGATGAAGCTGAAGGCGGGGATTCCGGAGCCGGTGGAGTTTCCGGTGGATCTGAAGCTGACGCCGCGTGTGCCGAAGCCGGGGGCGAAAACCGAGCTCGAATTCACCGTGCGCGATCCGCAGAACGCGCGGCAGATTGAACACTTCGAGATCGTCCACGAAAAGCTGTTCCACATGTTCGTGGTCGGCCGCGACCTGAAATTCTTTTTGCACGATCACCCGGTTTTCGGCGAGGACAAAAAATTCCGCTACGATCTGGCATTTCCGCAGGCGGGGCTGTATCGCGTGCTGGCCGATTTCTATCCCGAGGGCGCAACGCCGCAGCTGATCGCGAAAACCGTGATTGTGCCGGGGCAGCCGCAGTTGCCGGCGCCGTCGCTGACCCGCGACTATTCGGCTAAACAGGGCGGAAACCTGCGTGTGTCGCTGACGACCGATCCGCCGCAGCCGATTTCCGGGCAGAAGACGATGATGTTCTTTCACCTGGAGCCGGCGGACGGGATCGAGAAGTACATCGGCGCGTGGGGTCACATGCTGGCCGCGAGCGACGATCTGATCGACCTGATTCACACGCATCCGTTCATCGCTGATGGGGGTCCGGAGATGCAGTTCAATGTATATTTTCCGCGCGAGAAGATGTATCGGGTGTGGGTGCAGTTCCAGCGCAAGGGCGTGGTGAATACCGCGCAGTTCGATATTCCGGTGCAGGACCTGAAGTGAAAGACGCCGGGTGAAACCCGGCGGCTCGGCTTTGGCCAATTGACTAGATAAAGAGCATGGAAAAGCATTTTTGATGTTCCATGTTGTAATCCTGTCTCGTTTCTGTTATCTAGTTATATAACTAGATATCACCGAAAGGATCTTCCACTATGGGTTTCCCCACCAAAGTCCAGCTCATCAACCGCAAGGCCAGCGAACAGTGGTACATCAACTTCCCCTCCGCCATCGCGCAGGCAATGGAGTTTTCCAAGGGTGAGACCGTCGAATGGGTCATCGAAGACAAAGCCCTTCTGGCGTTGCGTCGCCTCGAAGCGCCGGCTCCGGTTCTAAAAAAAACTCCGCCGGAATCCTCCCTCAGTTCGAGCAGCTCTGGAAGCGGTGCATCCCCGCCTTCGACCAGCAACGTGTCTCCGACCGTGCGCAAACGCTCGCGATGAGTTCGCTGCTCTGTCTCGGACGCCATACCGTGACCGGTCTGCTCACCACCTCCGGTTCCCAGTTTCAGGACTGGAGCGCCACCTACCGCCTCTTCTCTCAGGACCGTGTCCCCGTGCCCGAAATCTTCTCTGTCGTCCGCCGCGCCATCGCCGGCCAACTGCCCGCAGGCGCGCCGTTCCGTGCCGTCCTCGACGATTCATTGTTACGCCGCTCCGGCACCCACACGCCGGGCGTTGGCTGGCGGCGCGATCCGCTCGGGCCGCGCTTTCAGACCAACTTTGTGCGCGCCCAGCGCTTCCTCCAGATCTCCGGTGCCATGCCCGGAACAGAGGGCGCATTCCGTTTGGCTCCTATTGCCTTTCTGCACACGCCCACGCCGCAGAAACCGGATGGCAAGGCTCCCGCCGACCAGGTGGCGCAATACCGTCTGGACGCCAGTTCGTCTCGCCTCAGTCTGCGCGCCGCCCAGCAGATGATCCAACTCCGCCAGTCTCTCGATCAGGACCCCGGCGGCCGGGAGCGTACTTTGATACTCGCCTTTGACGGCGGCTACACCAACTCCACCGTGCTCAAACAGATTCCGCCCCGCACCATCTGTATCGGGCGGATTCGCAAGGATGCCAAACTCTGCTTCACCCCGGATTCGGACCTTATGAAAGCGCGTGGTCGGCGTCTTCGCTACGGCGCGCCAGCCCCTACTCCCGAGCAGTTCCGCACCGACGACGCGGAACCCTGGGAGACCATGACTTTCGCGCATTCCGGCGTCTCTCACCCGCTGCGCTTCAAACGCCGCCAGAACATCATGTGGCGCACCACCGGAGCCGGACAGATTCTGCAACTGATCGTCATCGCGCCCCTTGCCTACCGCCTGCGCAAAGGCTCGAAGCTTCTCTATCGGCATCCCGCCTTCCTCATTTGCACCGACTCCGGACTGGACCCCCGCCAGATTATCGAAGCCTACTTCCAGCGCTGGGACATCGAGGTGAACTTCCGGGATGAAAAGACGCTCCTCGGCGTGGGACAGGCGCAAGTGCGAAACAGCGTATCGGTGGAATCGGCTCCGGCGTTCGCCGTCGCCGCTTATGGCATGTTGCTGGTTTCCGGCCAACTCGCCTTCGGCAACTCCAGCCACGGACTCCTGCCGCAACCCAAATGGGCTGCCAGTTCCAAAGGTCCTCGGACCTCAACACAACAATTAATTCATCAACTCCGCGCTGAAGTCTGGGGCCGCGGTCTCGGTATCGAACGTTTCTCCCACTTCGCGTCTAACCTGCCCACCACGCCGAAGCCTGAGAAATGCTCTTTCCCGGTCGCTTCTGCCATCTGCTATGCCAATGGATGAAATCCAAAAGGCCAAAGCCGAGACGCCGGGTGAAACCCGGCGGGTGAAACCCGGCGGGTGAAACCCGGCGGCAGGCAGGAATGCCTGGCCCCACTAAGTGCTGGTGTTTCCGAAGTTCCTTCACCATCTCCGGATGCAGGCCGTTGAGCGTTGCAAGCGGCCAGCGGGGTTAGCAACCCCGCTGCAGGATGCCATCCTGCCCCACATCACGCGAGAGACTTCAGAGACACAACACTAATTGCCGCCGATGATCTGTAAGGTGCTTCCCGCAGGGCGTTCGAGCACAAAGGTGCTGTCCGGAGGTGTGTGGTTGATCTCCAGTTGCGAGATGTCGAGCGTCGCGCCGTATTCTTCCAGGTAGCGCATGATCTGGATCTGCGACGGGAAGTGAATGCCGGAGTAATTCTTCCATCCATCGTATTTCGTCAGGCTGACGATCGAACTGTCGGGGGCGAATTCGCGCTGTTCGATGATCCGCAGATCCACGCGGTCGAAGGTGACAGTGCGCAGGACCGCAAGATTGCTGCCGTCCAGCTTTCGCAGGCTCTGCAGGATGTAGTGGGAATACTGCTCGTTCGTGTCGTCGAGGAGCAGGGTGATGTCGCCTGTCGAATCGAATGGCTTGACCAGCAGGGCTGACAGGAAGGCCCCGGGGCGCATATTTTCGATCTGGCTGGCCGAAGTTGCCGGCGCATTCTCGTCGCCTTCGATATACCGGTTCTGGTTTGAAATATAAGCGCGGTATTTGCCGCCATTCGACACCATCACGAAAGCCATTGTGCCGACAACAGGCAGCTTTGTCACGACGCGGATGTCGCCCGGTTTGCGGAAATCGATGAATCCCTGAAAGCCACTGTGGTCGACAATCTCGCCTTTGTAGACGCTGCCGCGGGAAAGCGTCATATCGGCGGTGATTTTGAGCGAATCAATGGAATCGTAGAAAGCGGAGACGCGCTCCAGCAACTCCGTTTTCGACGCGGTCAGAATTGGCAGTCTCGACGCGTGCGGAGCGTTGGCAATCGGACGATTGTGGGCACAGGAACTCAGCGCCAGGAGGCAGGCGATGAAAATGACAAGCCGGCTTAAAAGCCGAAGCGGGGTTTTGAAACTCACGTTTGGCTAAGTCGTCTGTTACCTTCAGTATCGCAGCTGTCTCATTTTTTCGCGTGGGAGGGCTTCCATGGCACGAGTGCAATGCTCGTGTCCGCCGGCACGCCGCGGATGACGGTGCCGGACGGCAGATCGAGCGGCGTGCGCAGCAGGAAGGGGTGCGCGAAGGACTGCTTGTAGTTGCGCAGCCAGAGCAGGGGTTCGACGCTGCCGTCGGGCAGTTCGGCGGTGATCTGGATGGATGCGCCGTCGGGTACGGTCTTCGGCAGTATTCCGTCGAGGCGGAAGGCGCGGGTCAGTTTGAGATCGCCGCTGACGGTGAACTCCTTCGGCGAATGCGGGGTAACCGGCTCCGGCACGAGCTTCGGAGGCGGGGGCAGATCTTTTTCCTCGCCTTCCGGCGCGCCGCCTTCCTCCCAGTCGACGATGAGCTCGAGTTGTTCTTCGGTAAGACCTTTATCGTTGCGGAAATCGCCGAAGCCCTTCACTGCGCCCCACGGGGGCATGCGGCGCTGCAGGACTTCCTCGCCGATGGCTTTGGCCCAGGGGCGCGCCACCTTATAGGTTTCGAGTGAAAAGGCCGTGCCGCCTTCGCGATGGCACGAGATGCAGTGCGTATTGAAGAGGCGGATGACTTCGCGGTCGAAGGTGACTTTGGTGGTGATGATGTCGTGGCCGTACGCCACCGATGCGGCTAATAAAAAAGGCAGGCAACGCCGGATCATCGCGCAGTTAGATCGTATCGCAACGCATGTGAGGATGGAATTTGCCGGCTATCTCGATTCGCGATGTGACCAGGACGTATGCGGGCGGGGTGGAAGCGCTGCGCGGGGTTTCGCTCGAATGCCGGGCGGGCAGGTGACGGCGCTCGTCGGGCGCAGCGGCTGCGGCAAGACCACACTGCTGAATCTCTGTGGCGCGATGGATTTTCCGACGACAGGCGAAGTGTCGCGTGGCGGGGCAGGTGACGTCGAAGCTCGGCGATGCCGGACTGACGGAGCTGCGGCGGCGGAAGATCGGATTCGTTTTTCAGTTTTTTCAGCTGCTGCCTTCGCTGACGGCGCTGGAGAATGTGGAACTGCCGCTGCTGCTGGCGGGCGCGAAGAAGACCGAAGCCACGGCGCGGGAGCGGCTGGGGTGGGTGGGGCTGAGCGAGAAGGCGCGGGCGCTGCCCTATCAGCTTTCCGGCGGGCAGATGCAGCGGGTGGCGATTGCGCGGGCGCTGGTGCACGATCCGGCGGTCCTGGTCGCGGACGAACCGACGGGGAATCTCGACAACGCGAGCGGGGACGTCATCCTGAAGCTGATCCGGCGCGCGGCGGATGAGTTCGGGGCGGCCGTGCTGATTGCGACGCACAGCGCGGAAGCGGCGGCCATTGCGGATGTGCGGGTGCGCATGGGCGACGGGCGGATCGAAAGCGTCGAAGGCAGATGAAGCTCTTCCGCCGGCTCATTTTGCGGCCGCTGCGGCGCGATCTCACGCGCACGCTGCTGACACTGCTTTCGATTGCGCTCGGCGTGGCGGTGGTGATTGCGATCGAGCTTTCGGGCGATGCGGCTACGGGGTCGTTCGAATCGTCGCTGACCACGCTGGTGGGCAAGGTGGATTACGAGATCACGGCCAATGGGGGCGTCGACGAAGCGTACATCGCGAAGCTTGCGGCGCTGCCGGTCAATGCGCGGTTTTCGCCGGTGATCGAAGAGCCGGTGGTGATTGCGGGGCACGGGTCGACACGCTGTATGGGATCGATTTCATCGCGAATGCGCGCCGGCGCCGGCGAGACGGTTCGATCCGGAGAAGCTCGAAGACTACGGCGATCGTTTCGAACGATCTGGCGGAGCGGCTGCATCTGGAAGAACGGCGACCGGATCGAGCTGCAAGGGCCGCGACCAAGCGGCGATTTCACGATCCGGACCATCGCTCCGAAGCAGAACACGGAGTGGATCGGCATCGATATCGCGGCGGCGCAGCGGCTGCTCGACATGTACGGCAAGCTCGACCGCATTGAGGTGTTTCTGGCGCCGGGCGAGGATGCGGCCGGCGTCGAGCGGCAGATCAAAGCCACCATTCCCGCGACCTGGGATGTGGAGACGCCCGGCGCGCGCAGCGAAGAGAATCGCCGCATGCTGCGGGCGTTCCGCTGGAATCTGCGCATCCTGAGTTACATTTCGCTGCTGGTGGGCGCGTTCCTGATCTACAACACGATTGCGGTGAGCGTGGTGCGGCGGCGCACGGAGATCGGCATTCTGCGGGCGCTCGGGACAAGTTCGCGCGGCGTGCTGGCTGATCTTTCTGGGCGAGGCCGCCATGCTGGGCGTGGTGGGATCGGCGCTCGGAATCGTGCTGGGGCGCGTTGCTCGCGGCGGCGCTGCTGGGCATGATCTCGGACACGGTGAACGCGCTGTTCACGACCAGCACGCCGGGGCCGATTGCGTTGTCGCCCGTGGTCGATGCTGGGCGCGATCGTCACCGGAACCGGGCGTGGCGTTCTTCTCCGCGCTGATTCCGGCGCGGGAGGCCGCGCGCGTGGCGCCGGCGGAAGCGATGCGGCGATCCGATCGTCGAACACGAAACCAGACTTCATGTGCGGCGCGATCTGCTCATCGCAGCGGTCGCGGCCGTCGATGGCGGCGATCCTGTGCCAGTTCGGCCCCATCGACGGCCGGCCGGTGCTCGGCTATGTCGCCACGCTGTTCGCAGTGGCGGCCGCGGCCATGGTTGCGCCGGCATTCGTTACCGGCGTGATGTCGCTGCTGCGCGGCATGCTGAAGCGCATCGGGGGCGCGGAAGGGCTGATCGCCGGGCGCAGCCTGGTGGCGTCGCTGGCGCGCACGTCGATCGTGGTGACGGCGCTGGCCACCGCCATTTCGATGATGGTCAGCGTCGGCGTGATGGTGGGGAGTTTCCGCGAAACCGTGCAGGTGTGGCTCGACAACCAGCTGCGCGCCGATATCTACATGCGCGCCGCAGGGACCGGCCGACGGCGGGCATCTATCCGCCGATCGCCGCGCCGTGCCGGAGATTGTCGCGGCAGACTCCGGGCGTGGCCGAGATCGACACGCTGCGGGCGTTCGAGTTCCGCTACGAGGGGACGCGGGCGACGTTCGGCGGCGACGAACATCGATATCGTGCGCCGCGCACGGTCGCTGCGGTTTCTCTCGGGATGCGACGATTCTCCGTCACTGCCGGCAGATCGGGCGATGGTCACCGAGCCCTTCGCGGACAAACACCATGTGCGCACAGGCGATGTGCTGCAAATTCCGCTGGGCGCGCGCATCGTGGCGCTCACCGTTGCCGGAATCTATTACGATTATTCGAGCGATCGCGGCTCCGTGCTGGTGGACCGAGCCACGCTGCTGAAGTACCTGCCCGACCAGCCGGTCACCAACATCGCGGTCTATGTGCAGCCCGGCGCCGATGCCACGAAGGTCCGCCGCGATCTCGAAGCCCGGCTGCGCGATTATCCCGCTGATGATCGCGCCGAACGAAGTTCTGCGGCGCGGCGCGGTGGAAGTTTTCGACCGCACGTTCGCCGTCACTTACGCGCTCGAAGCGGTGGCCATCGTGGTCGCGATGCTGGGCGCGGCGAACTCGCTGCTAGCATTGGTATTGGACCGGCGCCGCGAAATCGGCCTGATCCGTTATCTGGGGGCCGCGACCGGGCAGGTCCGCCGCATGATCCTGATGGAAGCCGGGCTGCTCGGGCTTGCTGGCGGGATTGCTGGGTCTGGCGCTCGGGATGGCGCTTTCGCTGGTCCTGATTTACGTGATCAACAAGCAGAGCTTCGGATGGACGATTCAGTTCCATCCGCCGGTCGCTGCTGCTTGCGGGCGCGTTGTTGCTGGTCTGGGCCGTAACGGTGCTGGCCGGCGTTTACCCGGCGCGGTTTGCGGCGAGGCTGCAACCGGCCGAAGTCGATTCACGAAGAATAAATCAGATCTACGAAAAGACTCCGCAAATGAGTGAGAACACCCGTAACATCGCTATCATTGCGCACGTTGACCACGGCAAGACCACGCTGGTCGACGCCATGCTCCGCCAGAGCGGCATTTTCCGCGCCAACGAAGAAGTCGCCGAGCGCGTCATGGATTCCAACGATCTGGAACGCGAGCGCGGCATCACCATTCTTGCCAAGATCACCGGCGTGCGCTTTCACGGCACCAAGATCAACATCGTCGATACGCCCGGCCACAGCGATTTCGGCGGCGAGGTGGAACGCGCGCTCAAGATCGTCGACGGCGTCATGCTGCTGGTCGATGCCAGCGAAGGTCCGCTGCCGCAGACGCGTTACGTTCTGATGAAAGCGCTCGAAGCGAACCTGAAGCCGATCGTCGTGATCAACAAGATCGACCGGCCCGATGCGCGCGCGCCGGAAGTGCTGAACGAGATTTACGATCTGTTCATCGATCTCGGACGCGCGACGAAGATCAGCTGGATTTTCCCGTGCTCTATGCGAACGCGAAGACTGGCATCGCGAAGACGTCGCTGGAAGATCCTTCGGAGAATCTGCGGCCGCTGTTCGAAGCCATCATTGCAAACATTCCGCCGCCGGCCGGCGATCCCGATGCGGTCCTGCAGGCGCAGGTGGCCAATCTCGATTACAGCGATTATCTGGGCCGCCTGGCCATCGGCCGCGTGTTTCAGGGAACGCTGCGGCACGGCGATGAAGTGGCGATCTGCCATCTCGACGGCACGATTCAGAAGACGAAGATCACCAAGCTGTATTCGTTCGAAGGCCTGAAGCGCGTGGATGAAACCATCGCGCGGCCGGGCGATCTGATGGCGATCGCGGGCGTGGAAGGCATCACGATCGGCGAAACCATCACCAGCGCCGAGACGCCGAAGCCGATGCCGCCGATTCAGATCGACGAGCCGACCATCGGCATGACGTTCACGGTGAATACGTCGCCGTTCGCGGGCCGGGAAGGGCACGTTCGTCACTTCGCGCAATCTGAAGGACCGGCTGGATAAAGAGCTGCTGACGAACGTTTCGATCCGCGTGGAATCGGACACGCCGGAAACCTTCAAGGTGATGGGGCGCGGCGAACTGCAGCTGGCCATTCTGATCGAAATGATGCGGCGCGAAGGTTACGAGCTGGCGGTGGGCAAGCCGGAGATTCTGACCCGCGACGATCGATGGCAAGACTGATGGAGCCGGTGGAAATGCTGGTCATCGATTGCCCCGAAGCGTTACATCGGCGTGGTGATCGAGAAGCTCGGCAGCCGCAAGGGCAAGATGAGCAAGATGATCAACAACGGGTCGGGCCGCGTGCGGCTGGAGTTCCACATTCCGTCGCGCGGGCTGATCGGGCTGCGCAGCGAAATTCTGACCGACACGCGCGGCACGGCGATTCTGAATTCGCTGTTCCACGGCTACATCGAATGGCAGGGCGAGATTCCGATGCGTCCGACCGGTTCGCTGGTGGCGGACCGCGCCGGCAAGACCACCGGCAACGCGATCTTCAATCTGCAGGAGCGCGGCGAGATTTTCGTCAGCCCCGGCACGGAGGTTTACGAAGGGCATGATCGTCGGCGAGAACGCGCAGCACGGCGGATCTCGACGTCAATATCGTCAAAGAAAAGAAGCTGACGAATATGCGCGCGTCGACGGCGGATGAAGCGATCCGGCTGGTGCCGCCGCGGCTGCTGAATCTGGAGCAGGCGATCGAGTTCGTGCGCGAGGACGAGATGGTGGAAGTGACGCCGAAGTCGATTCGGCTGCGGAAGAAGATTCTGAAAGCCAATCAGCGGTAGCGTGCCGCTTGCTGACGGACCCAGAGGGCGCGCGGTTCGGAAAGAACAAGCGGCACGCGCGGCGGCATAACTACAGCGCTACCTGCTATGCTCACAGGCAGGTAGTCATGAAAAGCCGGAAAGCGCTCGTGCTGATCAGCGCCGGCGCGGCGCTCCTGACCGCAGCATTCGCAGCCAAACGCCCGTTCCGCGTCTTGACCAGCATGGAGCCCTACGAGACATCGAACTGCCTGCCGATTTCAGCGAACAGACGCGAATGGGTGTTTGCGCGGCTGATGTATCCGCAGCATCCGCAGGCGCGTTTCGGAGGCTTTCGGCGCTTCGGCGCGGCGACTGGCGCGAGGGCGGGACGAGCTGGACGCAGGACTATCCGCGCGCCGACCGGCATTTCGCGCGGCCCTGCGCCGGCTGAGCCGGGTTCATGTGCGTTCGGTCGAGCAGCCCGTCAATCTGGACGACGGCGACGATGCCTTCAACTATCCCTGGATCAACGCCGGCGAAATGGGCGACTGGAAGCTGACCGACGGCCCAGGCGGCGGCGCTGCGCGAATATCTGCTGCGCGGCGGATTCCTGATGCTCGACGATTTCTGGGGAACGGAGGAGTGGAACCGGTTCACTGAAAGCATGCAGCGCGTTTTTCCCGACCGGCAGATCGTCGAGATCGCCGAACGACGATCCGATTTTCCACATCGTTTACGATCTGGACGACCGCTATCAGATTCCCGGCCAGTGGGGCCTCGCGCCGGGACTGCCTGTGCCGCAACGAAGAACGGGCGGTCAGACGCCGCACTGGCGCGGCATTTACGACGACAAGGGCCGCGTGATGGTGGCGATGACGTTCAACTCCGACGTGGGCGATTCCTGGGAGTGGGCGGACGATCCGGATTATCCGGAAAAATATTCCGCGCTTGGCATACGCATCGGAGTGAACTACGTCATGTATTCCATGACGCACTGATGATCTATGCATGGTCTCCGCCAGTCATGCGCTTCGGCGTTCTCGCGCTGGTTATCTGCGGCGTGCTGCTCGCGCAGAAGCCGTTCCGGGAGTGGCCGGCTATCGAGTACGAAGATTTCCCTCTGCCGACCGACTACCAGCAGAAAGCCGAATGGACGCGCGCGCGGCTGCGCTATCCGGACATCTACGGCTATCCGGATACGCAGCTCTGATTACCGCGACGGCCGCCCGTTTCCCGGCTACTGGACGATGGATTATCCGCGCTCGGACCGGCATCTGCTGGAAGGCGTGCGCCGGCTGACCCGCATTGAGTCGAGATCGGTCGAGCAGGTGGTCAGCCTCGACGGCACCGACGATATGTACAACTACCCGACGCTCTATGCGGTGGAAGTCGGCCACTGGAAGCTGGGGGACCGGCATGCGGCGCAGCTGCGCGAGTTCCTGCTGCGCGGGGGATTCCTGATGGTGGACGATTTTCACGGATCGAACGCCGCGGATCATGACAGACGGCATCAATGAGTGGGCCAATTTCGTGGCCGGAATCAGCAAGGTTTTTCCCGACCGGGAAATTGACGACATCCCGAACAACGATCCGATCTTTCACACGATTTACGATCTGAGCGACCGCTTTCAGGTACCCGGCGCGCAGTTTTTCGACACCGGGATCACCTACGAAAAAGGACCGACGGGAAAGATTCCGCACTGGCGCGGCATACGCGACGACAACGGGCCGCATCATGGTCGCGATCTGCCACAACATGGATCTGGGCGATGCGTGGGAGCACTCGGATGAGGCGCGGTATTTAGAGAAGTGGGCGTCGCTGGCGTACCGGATCGCGATGAATTATTTCGTTTACGATCTGACGCACTAAGGCTCCGGCAATTCGAACTCTACCGTCGACTGCGCATCAGCCTTCCGGAAATCGGTGTTCTCCATCGACAGCGTGATCGTGCGCTTGTAGGCCCAGAAGGCCATGATGCGGAACTCGGTTCCATAGGTCGCGGGAAACCACACGCCGGGCGCGACCCGCTGATAGTTCAGCGAGAACCCCAGCTGGCGGATGTTGATGCCCATCAGCACACGGAAGGCCCAGGGGACACCTTTCGCCAACTGCGTGTCGATTCTGACGGGCTGAAAGTCCTCAGCGTCGATCCACGCTTCGCCTTTCCAGGGGCTGCAGCCATGTTCATCGATGTCGATGCAGGTGCCTTTCAAGTCGATGGGCTGGAACAGAATGTCGTAAGCGCGGCGGTTCTTGATTGTCGAGTCGCCTTTGAGCCTGAACTGGTAGCGCGAAATCTCCGCGGCGCTCAGAGGAAACAACTGTCGTGGAATGCCATCACGGGATTTTGGATCGGTGGCCAGGTCGTCAATCACGCCGGTGATGCTCTCGCGATCGGAAGTCACCTGGGCGGCCAGGCGGTCGCCGGCTGTGGCAGGCTTCTCGCGCATTCCCGGTTGCACCTGACCGGGTGGAGAGTACGGAACCATTTTGTTCCCCTGGCGGCATTCCCCGTCGAAGGAGACCAGCTTCCTTTCTGTGGTGCTTGCCTGCGGGATGACGGTGTACTCGCGCGACTCTTTGCAAATGATCTGACTGTTGGTTTTCGACAAACCTGAACGGACGTGCTGGTGGTAGACGTACTGACGCCGGGCTTCGGCAGCGGCATCTGTGTTGGCCGCCATCTTTTGCATGATGGCAAGGGCGTCGGGCGCGTCGGGCGAAGGTTCAGCGCCCCAAGCCGCGATAGCGACGAATAAGAGCGCTGCCAGCCGCATTTCCTGTTAATACGCGCGGGAGGGCGCCCGCGTTTGCAGAGTTTTTCAGGCCGGGCCGATGCCCAGCAGTTCCACTTCAAATATGAGAGTGGCGCCGCCGGGGATGGCAGGCGGGCTTCCTTCTTCTCGATAGGCGATGGCCGAAGGACATACGAGCTGCGATTTGCCGCCGACCTTCATCTTCTGCAGGCCTTCGGTCCAGCAGGGGATCACGTGGTTCAGGGGAAAGGAGATGGGCTCGTTACGCTTGTAAGAGCTGTCGAATTCGGTGCCGTCGGTCAGAGAACCGCGGTAGTTCACTTTCACGATGTCGGTGGCTTTGGGGGAGGCGCCTGTGCCCGGGCGCAATTCGCGATAAATGAGACCGCTCGGTGTCTTGACGGCGCCTGGTTCTTTTGCGGCTTTGTCGAGGTAATTTTCAGAGCACGAAATCATCAAAACCGAGGCAGACAACAGAGCCGCGAGCGGCAGGGCGAGGCGCATACGTCGAGGGTACCATCGCGGCCGGACACAGGTGCGAGCCGGCCGCCAGAGGGATAGTAAGGGGTTAAGCCGCGGATTAAATCATCCTCATTCACAATTGTTTCGTGTGGAAATCACCGATTTGTAACGGCTCGCGGTTTACAACGGGGGCATGAGGTGCGACCTCCACGTTCACACGGTTCACTCGGGCATGTGCACCGTCCCGGTGCTCACGCGCGTTATGCCTGGAGTCTTATAACGAGCCCCACGCGCTGTATGCACGGCTGAAACAGCGCGGCATGGACCTCGTCACGGTCACGGATCACGATTCGATCGACGCAGTTGAGGAGCTGCGGCGCTATCCCGATTTCTTTCTGAGCGAAGAAGTCACCTGCACGATGCCCAGCGGCACAGAGATGCACGCCGGCGTCTACGGGATCAGCGAGCACGACCATATCGAACTGCAGCGGCGCCGCGACGACATCGAAAGCCTGCTGGCGTATGCGCTGGAGAATCGGCTGTTTGTAACGGTCAATCACCTGTATTCGAGCCTGACCGGGCCGCGCACCGAAGACGATTTCGCGATTTTTGCGCGCGATTTTCACGGAGTTGAAACACTCAACGGGCAGATGCTGACGTGCTCGAACCGGCTGGCGGACGATTTCGCGCGGCCGCTATCGGCAAGCCGGTGGTCGGCGGCAGCGATTCGCATACGCTGGCCGGTGTGGCCCGGACCTTTACGGAAGTTCCCGGGGCGCGCAATGCGCAGGAGTTTCTGGCGGGCATGCGCCGCGGCCAGAGCGTCGCGATCGGTGAATCGGGCGATTATTTGAAACTGACTTCGGCGGTTTTCGACATCGGCGGATCGCTGATGCAGCACGAAGCCCTGGATGGCGCTGGGCGCGGGGCTGTTCGCGGTCGCGCCCATGGTGACGCTGGCGAACTATTTTCGCGAAATGGCGTTTGCCTGGTACTGGGGTCAGAAGAACCGGCCGGTGGATCCGGTCGGCGTTCGCCCGAGGCGGCTTTGTGATGGCAGGCTTGCTGTGACAAGACGCAGGCGATATCGACTTTATCCGCGCCGGATACGGCCTGATGCGCCGCCTGAACCGCTGGCGCGCGCCGCGCTGGGTGCGCTGGTGGATGCTGCTGGCCACGCGCGCGGGCGATGGCTGGCTTTGGGGGCTGATCGGGATTGCGGTACTGCTTTCCGCCGACGCGCAGCGGTTTCGCGCGATCGAAGCCGCGGCTTGCGCGGTGGCCGGCGGAATTCGTGATGTTCCACACGGTGAAGCGCATTGTTTGCCGCGCGCGTCCGCGCGATATCGAACCGCATTGCTGGGCGAATATCGTCACGCGCGACCGGTTCTCTTTCCCGTCGGGCCACTCGACGACCGCGTTCGCGGTGGCGCTGTCGCTCGGTTCGTTCTATCCCGAGATCATGCCGGTGCTGCTGATGCTGGCGGCGAATGTGGCGATTTCGCGGGTGGTGGTCGGGATGCATTTTCTGAGCGACGTGCTGGTGGGTTCCGGCGCGGGCGCTCTGCTGGGTTACGCCGCGTTCAGGCTGGTTGTTTGAGATACGCAGTCTGATTTCGCGCTAAACGGGAGACGCCAGGCATATGTCCTGCGTTGTCCGCTTTCGCGTACTTCACGGGCGGGAGTTCCGCAAGGAACTCCCTCGCTCCTGAAATCGTCCTCTGGGCTTTCCAGAACAAATACCGGCGCGCCACTCCTCCTGAATTTGAAACTCCCTGTTAATATTGATCACCTGAGTTCTGGAGGACCGGAGTGAGCATATGGGACGCCGACGCAATGGAATTGCGTCTCTTCATGGAGGATCTGTGCTGCGATATCTGCCGGTTTCAGCACCTCGCTGAAGGCGTTCCGGCTGAGAATATCCGCATACGTCAGGATTTCGATCTGGGGCTGCCGGACGCGTTCGCAGATATCCGTGTCACTGTTCCGGGCGCGCGGCCGTACTTCGTTGAAGTCAAGTGGACGCAGGAATGCGAGGAGATCGTGGAGCGGCTCGCCGCGAAGTACGCGACGCTGACGCCCGCTACTACAGACGCCGCGAAGGTCATCGTGGCCAGCGGCGTACCCGAATGCGATGGCGCGAGACTGGCCTCCATGCTCAGGGACAACGTCCATCCATCGCTTGAGATCGAAGTCTGGGACGCGGGGCGGGTGCGCGAACTCGTGCGGAAGTATTTTCAGACGGAAATCACCGGTTTCGGCCGCAAGGATTTAACGGAGCTGCGCGGGGCGATCGAACAGGTGAAGGGCGTCTACGCATTCGGGGAAACGTACAGTTATTCGCCCGCCGAAGCGTCGCTCAAGTGGCACTTCGGCTGCTGGACCATCCACCGCCTCCGGCAACAGCCGGACTATTGCGAAACCAGCGTGTTTCGTACGGGGCTGTATACCGATGTGGCCACGCTGATGGTCGACCTCAGCGGCTTTTCCGGTTATGTGCGCGATACGCGCGATCAGGGTGTCGTGGAGCAGGTCCTGGCGTCGTTCTACACCAAGAGCCGGCGCGCGGTGATCGACCACGGCGGCATGCTGTATCAGTTCGTGGGCGATGCGGTGATCGGAGTCTTCGGCGTGCCCGGGGTGTGGCCCGGATATCTGGACGCGGCGATCGAATGCGCGGCGGCGATCATGGATATCGGCAGATCCGTTTCGAACAAATGGCAGCGGCTCACCGACCGGATTCAGCCGGTGGCGGGCTGTCATACGGGTGTGGCGCTGGGGGATCTGCTGGTGGTGCCGCTGCGGTCCTACAGCCGGTCGCATCTGGGGCTGGTGGCCGATTCGGTGAATATGGCGGCGCGGCTTTCCACCGCCGCCCAACCGGGCGAGATGGTGGTGAGCAACGCGCTGTTCCAGGGGCTGCGCCACTCGACGAAGCACCCGTTCACGGAGATGGAGCCCGTCGAGGCCAAGAACGTGGGTACGCTTCAGGCGTGGAAGTGGGATCGTGATGGCGCCCGCACGGCGCCCACAGCGGCAGCGGCCTCCGTTCCAACGCGGTGAGGCATTACGGCTGGCTTTTCTACGGCTTGTTGGTTTCAAAACTGCCTTCGAATTCGACGGTGATATCCTGCGCGGACTGAATAAAGAGTTGGCCGGGAGCACCAGAAAGCGGGCCGAATCCGACGCCTGCACTGCTGCCGTCGACCCTGTAGAATACAGCGCTGTCAAAATCGCTGTGAGTTTCGAATAATCCAACGAAGGTAACCTCGACCCGCGCAATCTTCGCTGCAGGTCCCTTCCGCTGCAACGCAGCGCGCTCTGCGTGGTCGATGTCGAGAATCGCTTGGTTATATTGCTCAAAATCGTATCCCTGGCGTTCGATTCGTTCTTTGATGTTCACAATCCATATCATTGGGGGCCAGCGGTACCCTTTCGTGGTTAATATGTCCGAACAGTTTTCCCCGCGGAGGTAAAGGCCGTGTCCCCCGACAAGGCGCTCGCCCCTGACGGCGATTACCTTTCCGTTGAACGAAGAGGGATTACGCAGCACATCGCAGATCGGGATGAACGGGTGCGAAGGTTGTTGCTGCGCCGTAACGTTCACTTGGCAAGAACCAGCCAGCAACAGGACGAAAGCAGCTTTGAACGGCATCACGGCTTCACGAATTTCTGCACCTTGCCGCTGAGTTGCGCCAGATACACATCGCCTGAATCCGTGGCCGCGACGCCATGTCCGCCCGCAGCCGTGCCACCTGGTAATCGGCCGAGCACTTCTCCTTTAAGGTTGAGCAGCACCGCGCCCGCCCAGAGCTTCTGGTCCTTCGTCATCACGAGGGCGGACACGGCTTCGAGCACCGGCCATTCGGTAATGAAGCGGCCGTTGGGATCGAAGACTTCGATGCGATGGGTTTCGCGGTCGGAGACGTAGACTTTACCTTCGGCGTCGGTCTGGACGCCGTGCGGGAGTTCGAACTGGCCGGGATCGGTGCCGCGCGTACCCCATTCGAGTAAGTAGCGGCCGTCGTGCGAGAACTTCACGACACGGTTACCGGCGTAGCCGTCCGAGATATAGAAGTCGCCGTTCGGGGCGAAGGCGACGTCGGTGGGAAGGTTGAACGTGTCGTGGCCGGCGCCGGCAGTCCCCTTGTGACCGAGCTGCAGAAGCACCTTGCCCTGCTGATTCATTTTGTAAATGACGTGGCCGGGCGCGTCGACCACCCAGATGTTGTGTTCGGGATCGACACGGATGGAGTGGGCGCCGCAGGAATCGCATCCGGCGGGGCCGTAGATGGCGGAGTAAAGTGCGCGGCCGGGAACGCGGTCGGCGGGCGCGATGGCGCCGACCTTGCCTTCACTGAACATGCCGTCGCCCCAGGAGCGCACATATTTGCCGCCGGGTTCGAATTCCATGATGGGGTGTGCGCCGCGATGCAGCACGAGGATGTTGCCGTTGCTGTTTACCGCGATACCGGATACCTGAATGAAATTCCACGGGCCGCCTGGCGTGCCCGCGGCGTTGAGAACCGGGGCCGGCCAATCGGGCACTTCTTTGTAGCCCAGGTCAGGTGCATTGGCGCCAAGCTTCGGTGAGCCGGCGGGCTGAGCGAAAGCCGATGAAGAGAGAATGGCGGTGAAAAAAATAATGCGGGCGTGGCGCATGCGCCGAGTATATCGATAATCAGAGTTGGCCCCGAGCGATGCAAACACCCGCGATACCACGACTGTGCCGTGCGACGGCTGCACGGAATGCTGCCGGAGCGGCCAGGGGCTGGTGCTGCATCCCGAAGAAGGCGACGACGTGGAATCCTACGCGCACCGGGTCGCGGGCCACCGCGCCGACGGGAGCGCCGTGTTCGTTCTGGCAACGGACGAAAAGGGCTGGTGCAGTTATCTCGGCGAGCGCGGATGCACGATTTACGAGCGCCGTCCCCTACTCTGCCGCAGTTTCGACTGCCGCAAGTACTACCTGATGCTGCCGCGAGGTGACAGGGACAATCTGGTGCAGCTGAAGCTGTCGTCGCGGGCGGTGTTCAACGCGGGGAGGGCGCGCCTGAAAACACTCAGCGCGCCCGAACGGGCAGCGTGTCTACGGCTGCGCGACGAATACTTTGCCGATCACGAATCTGACGCCGGCCTTACTGGAAAACTTTCGGGCCGTCGAGACCCATCAGAGCGCTGACTGATTGCTGTATGGCCTCCTTGGCCCGCTCGCGTTCCGGAAACGCTCCGAGGAAAGCGAATCCATCGCCATCGGGTTCGGGGCGAGTGGCGTCATACGCGTACCACTGGTGCAATTTGACGGCGTGTCCCAGATGCCGTTCGTTGTCACAAATGGCGCAGACCTGATCCGAATCGAGCCAGGCGAGGCCGGTTACCGGATCCAGAACGGTACGCGTGCATTCGATCTCATCTTTTCCATCTTTCCGATCTTCTCGCGAATCCGACTCGACGGTCGGTTTTTCGGGCACCGCTCTCTGCCGAACTGCCGATGCGCCGGTCGTGGAAATCTTTGCAGACAACGTGACGACCCTTCTTTCCAGGAACCACCGCCGGTGTAAACTCCTCCTGCGTTCACTCCAAATGAGGCAGTGATCCGGCAGTGAGTTTCGTTACACCTCGGGACTAAAATTTCTGGTCGACGACTAGAACAATGATTTCACAACTTGCGCGGATTACATCCAGGTTAATTACGGGTATGGCGAGTACTGCGGGTACCGCAGGCCTTACGGTTTGCCGAATTTGGCGGCTTCGACCGGAGCGTTCAGCTTAACCTCGCTGATGGTCGCGGTGAAGCGGCCGTCCAGCCAGAGGAAAGAGTACTTGAACGGGAACTTCACGCCGTTCACGTCGCGGTAGTCGTCGTAGTCCTGCTGGATGGAAATGCGGCCGACGGGAGACGGAGTCTGGCGCACGTAGCGTGTCAGCAGATGAGTCTCTTTGTCGAAATAGAGGGTGCCGATCAGGCCGCCCGGCGCGCTGCCCTGCAGGACGTATACGGTGCGGTCATGCAGCGTGTCCTCGAGGCCGACGCGCCAGTTGGTGAGCGCGGTTTTGATCTCGGCGGGGAAAGCCAGCATGGCGTCGAGTTTCGCACCCGCCAGATCGTTGCCGTCAAGCGAATAGTGCGGCATATAAGCGCGCGGCTGGCTGATCCAGCCGGCGGTGCCGTCATAGGTCCAGGCGCTGGTGCCGCGCTCGGGGTGCTCGGGGAAGTTGATCCACATGCCGCGATGGTTGGGCGCCTGAGCGTAGAGTGTGAACGCCGCGCTGCCGCCGAGGCCGCCGTAGCCTTCGCTCTTGCCGGTGGCGATGAAGGACTTCACAGCCGCGAGCTTCGCCGCGCCGCCCATGGCCTTGATGTAATCGTCGAGAATCTGCGTGGCGGGGGGCTCGCCGTCACCCTTCTGAACCATATCGGGCTTTTCGTCGGGCGGCTCGCCGTAGAGCTTGTCGAGCTGGATCGACTGCGTCGGCAGATCGAGGCCGTGATGGCAGGTGAAGCAGGTCACCTGGGCCGCGCCGCCGAAGTTCTCCTTATTGATCTTTGCGACCATTTCGACCATGCGGCGCGCGGTGACCTTTTTCGAATTGCTGTCGGTCACCCAGTCCATGGCATCGGTGCCGGCGCCGGGGTGGCAGTTGGAGCAGTCGTAGCCGAGAGCCGCGGTCATGACGCCCATGGCGCCAAGGAAATCGCTGGGGGTGAGACCTTTCAGAGTGCTCGAGGTGACGTTCTTATAGTATTCGGCGGAAGTCTGCTTCCCGGTGGGCGGGGCCAGCGAATGGGTCTGAGCAGCGGCGATCCCTGCGACGGCTAGCAGGGCGAGCGGAATGGCGACGGGGCGGTTCTTCATTAGTTCTCCTTGAACTGAAGCGCGAATGGAGTTTTGGTGAGCAAGCTTCGCACCGTTTTGATGAAGAAGCCCGGGACAGGCTTTTTGTTGAGGATGCGGACGTCAGGCCCTTGCGGTGCGTGCTGTGTTTCGCGCGGTCTGCGCCTCTTACCCCAATGAGTGCGCCAGGCAGCGCAGGCTGCCATCCCAATCTCCTGCATTATCAATCCGCTGAATCCGCCCCGTCCTGGTCCGCGAAATGCCTCGCTTTTCCCGCGAATCCGATGTCTTCTCTTTACGAACTTTGCAACTGGATCAACAACAGCGTATCCAGCACAGCGATCCGCGAATCGGTGCTGGTGTTCCCGATCATCGAGGGCCTTCATCTGCTGGCGATCGGTGTGTCGGCCGGGACCATCGTGCTCACTGATCTTCGTCTGATGGGACTCATGATGAAGAAGGACCCGGCATCGAAGGTGCTGAGCGCGGTGCTGCCTTTCAGCATCGGCGGGTTCATCGTTGTATTCATCACGGGTTCGCTGCTGTTCTGGGCAGAGGCGGAAAAGTCGTACCGGAACCCGTGGTTTCGGTTCAAGCTGCTGTTCCTTGTGTTTGCCGGCCTGAACGCGCTGATCTTCCACACTGGCATCTATCGCCGGATGAACATCTGGGACAACGACGACACGCCGCCGGCGAAGGCGCGCATGGCGGGCGCAGTTTCCATTGTTCTGTGGGCGACCGTGATCTGGCTGGGCCGGCAGTTCGCCTACAGCAGCTAAATCCCGAAAGCGAATCCGAACATGCCAATCCACTTTTTCAGACCTTTCTTCCAGTGGTGTGACAGCACGATGCTGGGCGCGTGGGTGCGCAGCGGCACGTGGCAGTTCCCTATGATCGAGACCATCCACATTCTGTCGCTGGCGATGCTGTACGGGTGCGTCGTGGTGATCAGTCTGCGCCTGATGGGCCTGCTGATGAAGGGCTGGACGGTTAACGGCATTACCAGAGAAGTGACTCCGTACCTGAACTGGAGCCTCGCGATCATCCTGGTTACGGGCACGATGCTTTATCTGTCGGAAGCCATGAAGACGCTGGATAACATCGCGTTCTGGACGAAGATCGTCCTGCTCTTTTCCGCGATCGCTTTCCATTTCACAGTGGTGCGGCGGATGACGCGCGCGGATCAGGTCTCGCGCGGCACGGGATTCGTCGTCGGGGCGCTTTCGCTGTTTTTGTGGCTGGGTATTGGCTGCGCCGGACGCGCCATCGCTTTTGTGTAGAAACCCCGCGTAATTCTGACCAGATATCCGCCGCGCCCGTTTAAATGGCACTGTGGTTATATGAGCCGGATTTCCGCACGGGCAAAAATGCTGGCGAAATTACGCAGTATGCTGCCCGACGAAAGGCATTCACAACTGATTGCGCTCTCCGACCACCAGCTCGAGAAAATGGCCGCGACGCTGGAGCAGATGGGGGCGGGGAGCGATGACGAGCGGCGGACTCCCAGACGCACGGTCATATCCCGTGTCGAAGTGGTCGCTTCATTTGACGGAGAACAGCGGACCCTGGCGGGCGTTCAGGAGGACAGTTCACCACAGGGCGCCAGCGTTGTTATTCCCAAACCGATCGTCGTCGGAACACGCGTTCGCGTGGTTCAGCGAAACGCCTCGCGGGACGGAATTGTCAGGAACTGCCGCCAGGATGATTCAGGGTGGGTCGTTGGAATCGAATATGACCACGCCGCGCAAAGTCCGACTGCTGACTGACCCCCGCACGAAACGTTATTTCCCGCAGGATGCGTAACGCTCCGCGCCGGGTGAAACCCGGCGGCAGGCTGGAAAGCCTGGCCCCACTAAGATCAGTTCACTGGCAGCCGTTTACGCCCTTCGTCAGGCA
This sequence comes from Terriglobia bacterium, assembly GCA_963709215.1. Lineage (GTDB taxonomy): Bacteria > Acidobacteriota > Terriglobia > Bryobacterales > Bryobacteraceae > BOG-234. The sequence continues at coordinate 1,702,721 of CAVPVO010000003.1, forward strand.
GATCGACGACGTGATGTCAGCCGGGATGGGCAGGCCTTTCTCCGTCATCAGCTGACGCAGCAGCGCTTCGGTTTCCGGATGCGGGATGGCCGACTGTACGCCGACGCGCACCAGTCCCTGGGCGTAGTGGAGAGGCATCCAGGTGACACCGAGCATGGCGCCGTTCACCGTGTCGCGGCTGCCGAGGTCGCGCGCATCGAGCTTCGCACCACGGGCGACGAGAAGCTTCACCACATCATTACTGCCCTTGTGCGCGGCGCCGTGGAGCGCGGTGCGGCCTTCGTCGTCGGCGATGTTGGGATCGATGCCGGAGTCGAGGCACAGACGGACGGCCTCGAGGTTTTCGGCTTCCGACCATTCGAACGTAATGCCCTCCACCCAGCCGATACCCGAGGCTACGGCGAGCGCGGAGACGTCGTGCGCGGTGCGGATCTGCGGATCGGCGCCTTTGGCGAGAAGCAGTTTCATCAGCGTCACGTCACCCGACTGCGCGGCGCGCCAGAACGGGGTGGCGCCGTCCTCATAGAGCCACTGCATGGTGAAGATGGTGCGGGTTTCGGTGCTGTCGCCTTTACAGACTTTGTCGGTGGACTGCACGCCGCATACGCGGGCGTTCACGTTCGCGCCATGGTCGAGCAGCAGCTTGATGTATTCGAGGTGGTCCATGTCGGGCGCACGGACCGGGTAGTCGCCGCCTTCGATGTTGCGGTTGTCGGTGGCGATGTAGAGCGGATTCCAGCCGCCTTTGTTGGCGATGTTGGGATCGGCGCCGTGCTCGAGCAGATAGCGGCCGATCTGATAGTTGCGATTCTGCGTGGCGGTGAGGAGCGCGGTCCAGCCGTAGCGGGTGGTCTGGTTGACGTTGGCGCCGGCCGCGACGAGCGTCTTCACGGTTTCGAGATCGCCCTGGCGCGCGGCGAGGACGAGCGCGGTTAGTCCGCCGCCGTCGTTGTTGCGGTTGCGGCTGAACGCGGCGTTGGCGGCAGCGGCGTCGGCGGCGGCGAGGAAGTCATCGGCGGGATCGCCGGTTGATTTTGCGCCGAGAGGCAGAGTGCGGGCGCGGCCGTTGGGTCCGCGTTCGGAGCGGAGACGCGACTGGATGGGAGGCGCAAGATAGGCGGTGCCGCCCTTCGCGTCGGGATTTGAAGCGGCGGCGAGATCGGCTTTGTGATCGATGAGCAGTTTGACCGCGGCGGCGTGGCCCTGTTCAGCGGCCCACATGAGGGCCGTGGTGCCGCGCAGGGTTTCTTTCGCGTTGACATCGGCCTGATGGTCGAGCAGGACCTGGAGCGCCGCGACGTTGCCGTTGCGGGCGGCGAACATGAGCGGCGTCTCGGCGTGCGGTCCTTTTTCGTTTGGATCGGCACCCGCTTGGAGGAGCTTTTCGATCATGGCGGCGTGACCGCTCAGGCTGGCGAGTTGCAAGGCCGTCGCGCCTTCGCGGTTGGCGGTTTTGACGTTGGCGCCGGCGGCGATCAGGCGGGTCGCCATGTCGAGATCGTCGCGGTAGGCGGCCCACTGAATCGCCGTGGCGCCATCTGCCTGCGGAGTGTTGACGTCGGCCTTTTCACGAAGCAGGGACTGCAGCTTTGCAGAGTCACCGTTCATCACGGCATCGGCGACCGGACTGACCGCGGGACTCACACCGGCCCACGCCGAGAGCGGGAGCGCTAACAGAATCCATCCAATAATTGGTTTCATTTCCCGCTCCCTAAACGAGACCGCTCAGGCGGCCGTTGCTGTCGCCGATGCTGTCCTGATGGATGCCGTAGAAATCGAGGACGCTCAGCAGGAGATTGCCCGTGGTGGTGGTGCGCGAGGGGTACGCCAGATGCCGCCCGCCCTGCAGCTTGCCCGAAGCCGTGCCCAGGAGCACATGCGGCACATCGTAGTGCAGGTGCTGATTGGAATCGCCCATGTTGGTGCCGTAGAGGATGAGCGAATGGTCGAGCAGGGTGCCGTCGCCGTCGGGAATGCTCTTCAGCTTCTGCGCGAAATACGCGAGGCACTTGATGTGGTAGGTGTTGATTTTCGAGTAGTCCTTGATGCGCTCCGGGTTTTCGGCGTGATGCGAAGCGGCGTGGAAGCCGGTGTTGGTGCCGCTTTCGGGATAAACGCGCGCCGTGAGATCGCGCGCATAAAGCAGCGTGCTGACGCGCGTGATGTCGCCCTGGAAGGCGAGGGCCTGCAGATCGAACTGCAGACGGATGTGCTCGTCGAAGGAATCGGGCACGCCGTTGGGGACGCTCGTGGTGGGGGCGGCGCTGGAGGCCTTCTTCGCGATCTCGAGGCGGCGCTCGATTTCGCGCACATCTTCCATGTAGGCGTCGACGCGGTTGCGGTCGGCCGGGCCGATGTTGCGCTTGAAGTTTGAGGTATCGTCGAGAACGGCGTCGAGGATGCTGCGGTCGAGTTCGCGCCGCGCGGCGCGTTCCGCGGTGGTCGCGCCATCGCCGAAGAGGCGCTCGAAGACCACCTGCGGATTGATTTCCATAGGCAGAGGCTTCGACGGCGTCATCCAGGAAATCGAATTGGTGTAGGCGCAGCTGTAGCCTTCGCCGCAGTTGCTGGAATTCGCGCCGGGGTCTTCCACGCCCAGCTGCAGCGAGGGCAGCAGGTTGTCCTGGCCGATTTTCTGCGCGATCAGCTGATCGATGGTGATGCCGTCGCGAATGTCCGCGCCGGCGGTTTTCTTCGGCTTTTCGGCGCAGAGGTAGGCGGCAGCGACCCAGTGATCCGCCCCCGTGACGCCGGGCGGCGGTTCGGCCGACTTCGACCAGAGGCCGCTGAGGATCGTGGTGTGATCGCGGAACGGCTCAAGCGGCTTCATGATAGTCGTGAAGTCAAAGCCTGTGCCGGTCTTCTCAGGCACCCACCAGCCGGGCGCCATGCCGTGCGGCACGAAGATGCCGGTGAAGCGCGTGGGCGTGGCGGCTGCGGTTTTCGCGAGCGGCGTCTGCGCGGGCAGCATGGCATCGAGCAGAGGCAGGGCCAGCGCGGCGCCGGCTCCTCTGAGAACCGCGCGACGCGAAATGTGCTTTCGGGTGATGAACATTATTAGTTGCCTCCGCCGATTTCCGACCCGTAAGTCAGACCCTTGGTATTGAACTGGAATGGCTCGCTGCGGACGACGCCCATGACGAGCGCCGAGAATTTCCAGCGCCCCGGCTCGGCGTCGCGCACGATGCCGCGAACGAGCGGCATGTCGTAGTATTCGACGCCGCGGCCGAGGGCGTACGTCATCAGACGCTCGGTCATGACGCGCACGAACTGCGGCGAGTAGCGGAGCAGCGCTTCGCGCAGACCGGTCACGCCGTTCAGCTGGCTGCCGTCGACCAGGACGCCGTTCGGATTGATCGGGCTGCCGGCATCGAGCGTTCGCCAGGCGCCGACGGCGTCGAAGTTTTCGAGCGAGAAGCCGATGGGGTCCATGATGGCGTGGCAGCTCTTGCAGGGTTCGTTGACACGGTGCATTTCCATCTGCTGGCGCATGGTGGGCTTGGCTGCGCCATGCACGTCGCTTTCGGTGGAATTGATCTTGATAACTACGTTGGGCGGCGGATTGGGCGGGCTGACGCCGAGGAATATCTGCATCACCATCTTGCCGCGCTGCACGGGCGATGTGCGGCTGGCCTGGGACGAAACTTCGAGCAGGAAGCCCTTGCCCAGCAGGCCGCGGCGCATATCGAGATCCTTGCCCAGCGTGACGCGGCGGAAGTTGCTGCCGTAGACATTCGGGATTCCGTAGTGCTTGGCCAGGCGCTCATTGACGAAGGTGTAGTTGGCGTCGAGCAGATCGATGACGCTGTGGTCTTCATGCACGATGCTGCCGAAGAACAGCTCCGCTTCCCGCTGAAAGCCGCGGCGCAGGTTGTCGTCGAAATCGGGGAAGGCCATGCGTCACCGGCGCCTGAGTGGCCACGCCGCGCACGTTCAGCCACTGGCCGGCGAAGTTGTCGATGAACTGCTCGGAGCGCTTGTCGGCCAGCATGCGCTTCACCTGGCGCTCGAGCACGTTCGGATCGTGCAGCTTGTTCTGGCTCGGCCAGGTTGATCAGCTCGTCGTCGGGAATCGTGCTCCACAGAAAGAACGACAGGCGCGAGGCCAGCTCCATATCGCTGATCGCGATACTTCGTGCCCGGCGGGCAAGACTGGCCGGCTCGGCTTCCTTGCGGAAAATGAAGTCGGGATCCAGCAGAACGCGCTGGATCGCCGTCGCGATGCCGCTGTCGAAACTTCCTCCGTTGCGGCCCTTCTGATAAAACGTCATCACCTTGTCGACATCGTCCGGTCGTCGAGGGGCGGCGGTAGGCGCGCCGCACCAGCGCCGCGACGATCTTCTGCGCGCAGGCATTCTCGGCTTTCTCACCTTCCGCGCGCGCGGGCTGGCAGATGAAAATCATGTCGCGCGGCTGGGGGAATCGGTGGCGCCTGGCTTCGCGTTGTACGGGCCGTCGATGCGGATGTAGCCGACGTGCGGATAGAACGAAAAGCCCGGCAGACCGCCGGTTTCGATTGTGCTGCGCAGGAAGTGCCGGTCGAGATCGTTGCCGGGCGCGTTGTTGGTGGCGAGAAACGTCACGCCGACGGTGTGCAGGCCGGCCTTCACGGGGAAGCGCAGGTCCTGCGTGCCCTGATGCACGGGCGCGCCGCGGCCGACTTCGCGATCCCAGTCGAACAGCTTGATGCGCTCGCCATCGAGCAGGACTTCGAGCTGTTCGCCGCGGATTTCACCGAAGGCGTTGTTGTTGTCCATGTTGCCCTTGTTGACGGGCCAGATTTTGAGGACATATTCGGCGTCGGCGGGGAACTCGTGCTTCACCACCAGTCCGCCGCGGGTCCCGAAAGGCAGGCCTTCGAGGTGATAGTCCTGCGAGGTATCTTCCGGGACACGATACACGGCCTGCGCGGGAGTCGAGACGTCGCCGACCGCCATGCGGGCGATTTTGCCGGCGGCCGACCGGTAAGCTTCGATGAGCGCCGGCGATCCGGTGAGGGTGCCTGCCTGGTTGTCGAACCCGTGGGTGGAGTCGTCGGAGGGTAGAAATTCGGAGGCGTCGACCTCGCAGGCCGAGCACGTCGCGGATCGCGTTGGTGTATTCGGCGCGGTTGAGGCGATGAAGTCCGGGCGCGGGCAGGCGGACCGCGACGGTGCGGTCGAGCTCGCGTCTCCATGGCGCGGATGAGGGCTTCGTAGTCGTCTGCGTCCGGCCGCGGATTGCCGGCGGGCGGCATCATGCCAGCGCGCAGTTTGCGCACGATCTTTTCCCAGGTTTCGGCGTGCTCGGCCATCTTCGCGGAGTCGAGCGTGTCGAGGGAAAGGCCGCCTTTGCGGAGATCCTTGTTATGACAGTCGACGCAGTACTTTTCGAGCTGTTCGCGGATGTCGGCCCTTGGTGTCTGGGCAAACGCGGAGAGTCCCGGAATCGTCATCGCGAACAGGGCAACGAAAATGTTCATCCTCACGGGCGGCGCGCTCCTTAATGAAACCGTGCGGGGATAGATGCAAATGAACAGCCAGACGGGATTGGCCGGAAATCCGTGTGTCGGCGTGGTGCTGCTGGTGAAGTGGGTGCGAAACGAGGGTGTAGTCACGCAGCGCCTGCGTCAAAGCCCCCATGTCAGAGGGCCGAGGCGGTGTGTTTCGGGGCTTTTACGCTGGACATCTGCGTGCAGCGGGGTTGCCATTGCCTACTGAGTGGTCGCCCGCAAGACGGAGTCTGGTGCCAGGCAGCGAAAATTGGCGTACCCGCGATTCCCGGTGCCGCTTGCTCACGCGCGCGGTTCAGAACCGTGACCGTGAGGGAGCGGCGCACGGCTGCCGTATCGGCGCCGTCATTGCCGTGTTCGTTGCGGGCGGCGCGTGGCTCGCGCAGGCGCAGACGATCGACGAAGCGCTGGCCCCGGTTGACCACCCGGCGATCCGCTACTACCAGGGGGCGCTCGACGACCGTGTCAGTCATCTGATCAAAGACATGCAGGCGGGAAAGGTGAAACTGGCCTCCAGCCCCGGCGGTACGGGGTTTCTGCCAGGCCTGCTGGGCGCGCTGGGCGTCAATCCCGACTCGCAGGTGATGGTGTTCTCGAAGACCAGCTTTCAGGCCGCGCGCATCTCGCCGCACAACCCGCGGGCCATATACTTCAGCGACGATGTCACGGTGGGTTATGTGCGCGGCAGCAATCTCCTGGAGGTGGCGGACCTCGATCCGAAGCAGGGCATCATTTTCTACAGCTTCGATCAGGAGGCCGACCCGCCGCGCTTCGATCGCCGCGACGTCTGCCTGCAATGCCACGAAAGCAAGGGGACGCTCGGGATACCGGGACTGTTGGTGGCGTCCGTCTTTCCGGATGCCGATGGCATGCCGGCGTTCATGGGGGCGCAGCAGCTGACGGATCATCGCAGCCGCTTTGAAGATCGCTGGGGCGGATGGTACGTGACGGGGACGCACGGCGACATGCGCCATCTGGGCAACGCGGTGGGGCATGAGCGCGATCATCCGGAGATTCTGGACACGCACGGCACGCTGAATCTCACGAGTCTGGCGAAGAAGTTCGATCCGGCGGGATATCTCAGCGCGACGAGCGACATTGTGGCGTTGATGACGCTCGAACACCAGACGCGCATGACCGATCTGATGATCCGCGTGGGGTGGGAGGCACGGGTCGCCGAGCACGACGGGCGATTCGATGGCAAATCTCACGAAGACGCGCGCGCCCGGTACGAGGGCGATCTGAACGCGCTTGTGACCTACATGCTGTTTGCGGATGAATTCCCGCTGCAGGCGGATGTCACGGGGGTTTCGACCTTCACGAAGACGTTCCCCGAGCGCGGTCCGCGCGATGCGAAGGGGCGTTCCCTGCGCGACTTCGATCTGCACCAGAGGCTGTTCCGATATCCGCTCAGCTACATGATCTACAGCGACGCCTTCGACAGCCTGCCGGAGTCCGTACGAGCCGATGTGTACCGGAAGCTCTACGACGCGCTCACGGGAAAAAACACGCGCCTGTCCGATGCCGACAAAACGGCGGTTTTCGAAATCCTGCGTGACACCAAGGCCGGTCTGCCGGCCTATTGGAGTAAAGCCAAATGAGCTACGCCAGACTGGCCGGTGAACCGATCCCGGGCACCTACATCTTCGACGGCGAGGCCGCCATGAAGGGCTATGCGCTGAACAAAATGTGCTACTCGTTCAACGAAGCGCGAAACCGCGAAGAGTTCCTGCGGGACGAAGACGCCTACTGCACGAAGTTCGGTCTGAACGACGCGCAGCGCAAGGCGGTTAAAGAGCGGAACGTGCTCGGCTGCATTCACGCCGGCGGGAACATTTACTATCTGGCGAAGTTCGTGGGCATCTTCCATCTGAACGTGCAGGATGTGGGGGCACAGCAGACCGGCATGACGGTGGACGAGTTCAAGGCGTTTATCAAATCGCACGCATAAGGACGGAAATGGCGCGAATCATCGGCGGTCTGACCACATCTCATATACCGGCCATCGGGGGCGCGGTGCCGCGCGAGGATGAACTGCGCGGCGATCCGTACTGGAAGCCGTTCTTCGACGGCTACGATAAAGCACGCGCGTGGCTCGACGAACAGAAGCCGGATGTCGCGGTGGTGATCTACAACGACCACGGGCTGAACTTCTTTCTGGACAAGATGCCGACGTTTGCGATCGGCGCGGCACCGGAGTATCGCAATGCCGACGAAGGCTGGGGGATTCCCACGATTCCGCCGTTCCAAGGCGATCCCGAACTGTCGTGGCACATCATCAATTCCGTGGCGGCCGAGGACTTCGACCTGACTACGTGCCAGGAGATGCTGGTCGACCACGGCTTCACGGTGCCGATGGCGCTGTTCTGGAAGGGCAACACTTATGGCGATATGAAGACGGTGCCGGTGTGCATCAATACGGTGCAGCATCCTTTGCCGTCGCCCGCGCGATGTTACAAATTCGGCCAGGCGATCGGGCGCGCGATTGAGTCGTATCCGCGCGATATGAAAGTGGTGATCCTCGGCACGGGCGGCATGTCGCATCAACTGGATGGCGAGCGCGCCGGGTTCATCAACAAGAAGTTCGATCTCCGGTGTATCGAAGAGATTGTCGACCGGCCGGAGGAGCTGGCGAAGATCTCGATGCACGACCTGATCAAAGAAGCCGGCGCGCAGGGTGCGGAATTTATTCTGTGGCTCACGATGCGCGGCGCGCTCGGCGGAAACGTGAAGAAGATTCACAGCAACTACCACATTGCGATTTCGAATACTGCGACGGGACTGGTAGTGCTCGAAAAAGCGGCTTAGTCACGGTCCGACGAGGCCGATTTGGCAAATCGGCCGCGGATAGACAATCCGCCCCACAAAATCACGCGGCTTTCATGCCTCCCTGTGGAGGCATGCGCTAACTTCGTAGTTGGTCGGACTCCTGGCATACCTTTCGTTAATCGGCGCGGGCGTGTTGATGCTGCTGAGCGTGTTCCTGCCCGCGGAAACGCACGCGTACATCAGCAGCCTGCCGCTGGCTTTGGCGGGGCTGGGATACACATTGCTGCAGCTGCGGATTCGGCCTGCGCGCGGACTGCTGCTGAAACGCCTGCTGCTGGCGGGGGCGTTTCTGCTGTGGGCGGTCGTACAGATCCTGCCGGCGGGACGGGTCGCGGTCTTTCTGGGCGACGCGGTCATCGCGGCGTACGTGCTCGATCTTTTCTGGATGATGCGCGACCAGCGGCGCGGCGAGCCGGACTGAAGCCGGCTACAGCGCCTGCACGAGAAGCACAACGCCAATCCCGATCAGCGTGACGTGAACATACACAACAAACTGGCGCGAGTTGAGACGCCGGTTGATCAGCCGCCCGAGAAAGATGCCGAGGGCGACGCCCGGCAGTGAGAGCAGGAAGAACCGATTCACGGCCGGAGTCCAGAGACCCGATATCCAGTAACCCGCCATGCCCGCTGCGCTGGCGGGAAGAAAGTATCCCTGGAGCGTGGCGCGGAAGTTGGCCGGAGCCCAGCGGCGCAGCGAGCCGTAGATTGCAAGAGGCGGTCCGTTGACGCCGTAGGCGCCGCCGAGCACTCCCGATAAGAAACCGAAGACGCCCGCCAGTCGTTCATTCTTCAGTTCAAATGCCGCGTGCGGTACGAGCGACCACACGGAGAAACCGATGATCAGGATGGCGAGCACCGTTTTCACTATCGGCTCGGGGACGGTCTTCAGGACAATCAGGCCGACGGGGATCCCGAAGAACGCCGGCACGACCAATCCGACCGCACTGCGAATGTGGATGTGGCGCCAGTCCTGCACGACCACCACGAGCGCCACGGTGATGGATGCCAGCACGGCGAGCGGAGCGGCGGTCTTCACGGGAATCGCGAAGGCGAGCAACGGTACTGCCACCAGCGCTTCGCCGAAGCCGAACGCCGAGCGGATCACGGTGGCGAGAAAGAGCACCACCGCTACCTCGAGGGCAAGCATCGCCTAGGGTTTGGAGCGGTAGAACATCATCAGATCTGTGGCCGGCGGCTTGATGCCTGCCTGGCGCAGCATGGTCGCGAGTTGCCCGCGATGGTAGCTGCCGTGATTCATCAGATGCATGACGAGCTTCCAGTAAGGCACTGCAAATTCGCCGAAGCGGCCGCGAATCGTCAGGATGTTCGACCAGTCGTCGAGCGACTTTGCCCAGTCGATCCAGCGCTGATGGAGCAAGGGCCAGGCTTCGCCGAGGGCCGCGATGTCCGCGGGGGCGGGCAAGTCCTCCATCTTTGTGGCGGGATCGCCCTCGACGCGGGTGATCCAGATGAGTTCCGCCAGGTAGATGTGGTTGAGAGTATCGAAAAGGCTTTTAAACGAACTGCCGCGGTCCTGGCTGAGCTGGTGCGCGGGAGCGTTCGAAAGGGCGGTATAGAGCTGCTCATCCGCCCATTTCATGAATTCCAGATGCGACTGGCAAACGGAGCCGATTTCGGGCTGCATGGGAACCAGTTTAGCTGCGGCTCCGGGCCGAGTCAGAACTGGAAGCGGAGCTGTACCTGGACCTTACGATTGCCAGCCGAGCCGTTGTTGCCGCCGAACCCGGCGCCACCGCCGTTATTGAGAGCCGTCGAAATACCAAAGAAGGGCGAACCGAGCACACCATCGGGCGCCGCATAGTTGACGTGGTTCAGCGCATTGCGCGCCTCAACATTGAGCGTCAGGTTGTAGCGCTTGCCGGTGTTGCCGTTGACGTTGCCGAAACCACCGCCACCCCGTCCGCCGCGGCCACCACCGCCGCCGCCGAAGCCACCGCCGCCACGGCCGCCGCCACCGCCCGGAAAGCCACCCGGAGGACCACCACCGCCGGGGAAGCCGCCGCCGTTCGGGTTGTTCGTGCTGCCCGCGCGCTCGCCCCAGCCCCAGGTGCGGCTGATACGCAAGTTCAGCGCTATCTGGCTCGGCCCGTCGCCGTAGTTGACGGGGACGAGCTGCGTACCGGAAGTGGCAAAGCATCCGAAGTTAGTCTTGTACAGCCCCTTCGCCGGATTGTTGACGCATGACCCGCCGGTTTGGAAGTAGGGTCGCGAGTTGAGAATGCCATCGCCGTCGAACGCCTGGCCCGTTGTGATGTCGAACGGCGCACCCGACTGAATGGTCAGGAACGGGTTCAGGTTGATCCTGAAAGGAAGTCCGATGCCGCCGCCAAAGTAGCCGCGGTTCCGGATATCGAAGGCGGCCCGGCCGTAGTCGAGATTGAGGTTGTACTGGTTCATCGGGAAGCCGTTGGCGTTGGTGTGCGCCTGGCCATAGGTGTAATAGCCCTGCAGCTGAATGTGCGAGTTCACGCGGGAGTTCGCGTTAATCGTCAGCTGCGTCTGCTTGAAGATGCCGGCTGGTTTCGTACTGATAGATGTCTTCGTTGGCGCCGTTGATGCCGGTTCCCGCGAAGGGTCTCACGCTGGTGACGGGGACATTGCTTCCCTGCGGCGGCGGAACATAGGCGTCGGGGCCGAATGTCAGAGGCGCGTTGATATCCCGCTCGAGCAGCTGGTGAACGCCGCGCGTATTCACGAAGTTGATCGACAGCTGGGTTCTACCCGGCAGTTGACGATCGACTTCGAAAGCAAACTGACCCATATAAGGCGCACGGAGCGAGGGGTCGATCTGGTAGACAGCCTGATTTTCCGCGGTGAGCAGTGAAGTGGGCGGAAGCGCGGGAGTGGCGCCCGGGGACAGCGCATAGTAAGACAGAGCCTGCAGCGCGGCCTGTGAGCCCGCTGTGATGATGTAGTTGGTCTGGGTAAAGCCGTTGTAGCGGAGCGCGTTCAGAACGTTGCCCACGCTGAAGCGCGTGAAGAAAATGCCGTAGCCGGCGCGGATCACCGTCTTTGATGCTGTTTGCCCTTGGCGCCCGGCGCCCAGGCGACGCCGAGACGGGGACCGAGGTCCAGATGATCGCCGATGTTGTTCTGCGTTTCGTAGCGCAGCCCGGCGTTGACGGTCAGGTTCGGCGCTACCCGCCAGTCGTCCTGCAGGAAGACGCCAAGGTCGAACTGACGCGCCTGAATGCGGGGAATACCGCTGCTAAGGGTGAACTGGCTGGGTCCGCAGCCTTCCGCCAGGATGGTGGCGATCGGCACGCCTTCTGACAGCATGAGCTGCGTCTGCTGATAGACGTCGAGCGAGGTCACTGCCCCCGGACACTGCGGTACGGTGCTGAACTGACTGGGCGGCAGGAACGAGTAAGTGCCGTTGAAGTTGCTGTTGGAGATCGTGGTCTGGTCGGTCTGGCGGGCGCGGAATCCGACCTTGAGCGCATGCTTGCCGCGCGTCGTGGTCGAGGAGATTCTGCAGTTCGTAGCCTTTGTTGAAGTTGTCGTTCGCTGCGTAAGGGGCGCCGCCCGAGTTGAACGCGCTCGATGACATTGATGCCCGGAGTTTCGAAATTGCCGAGGCCGATCCGCATCGTTGTGGTTGTCGCGGAACTGGAAACGGGTTTCATCCACCGCCACCGTTCCGATGACCGAAGTCTCGGTGATCTGCACCTGATTGTTGCGAATATAGCTTTGCGTTTCCTGGGTGGGAAGGGCGAAGCCTGCCCACGCCGCCGAAGTTGGAAGACTGCGTGTGGTTGATAGCGGACCACCAGGGTATTGTTCTGGTTGATCGCATAATCGATGCGCGGGCTGATCTGCCACAGCGCATTTGGTGTGAAGATCTGCGGAGTTGAGGGGCAATTCCGGCGAAATTGGGCGCCGGCCCCAGGACGTTGGCGACCACCAGCGCGTTCTCCTTGATGGCGCGGCGGTTGTAATCGATAAAGAACGAAGTCTTCTTGCCCAGCGGACCGCCGATGTTGATGTCCCGAGCAGCGAGTTGTAGCCGGCCAGCGGGGTTGTGAGCAACGGATTGCGGCGTGTCGAAGATCGCGATCGCCGTAATTGATGAACGCCTGGCCGTGATAGTTGTCCGTGCCGGGGCGCGTCAGGATTTCGATGCGTCCGAAGCCCGGGCTGTCGAACTCGGAGGAAAACGGATTGGAGTTGATGCGGATTTCGCGGATGGAACTCTTCGGCGGCAACTGGCCGCCGCTGAAACCGTCGACGAAGAACTGCGCGCCGTTGGGGCCGGCGGCCGGGCCGGCCAGCGCTTCCAGATCCGACTGCAGATCGTCGGGATCGTCGGGCAAGCGCGTCGAGGTCGGCGTCTTTCAGAACCAGCGCGCTGACGTTGCTCGAAGCATCGACCGAAAGCGCGGCTGCCGCCGATTGGTCCTGACGCTGACCTGCTGGGCTTCGGCGGCGATCTGCAGCGCGATATCGAGCGCACTCGCCTGACCGGCGGGGACGTCGACGTCGGCTTTGAGTAAGTGACGAAGCCATCGGCATCGGCGCGGATGTTGTACTTGCCGGGCGGCATGTTGGGCAGGGTGTATCGCCCCTGACCGTCGCTGGTGACAGTGCGCGTACATGCCGTTGCCCGTAGCGACGACGGTGGCGCTGGGGACGACCGCGCGCCGAAGGATCGGTGACGGTTCCGCGGAGCGAACCGACGTTCTGCGCCAATACTGTTCGCGCGGCTCGCCACCTGCCAGCACGAGCGCTGCAAGCGCCAGCAGTACCGTCTGAAACCTCATCCAAACCTTCGTTTGCATAGTTGTAAGCGGGAGCCGATCTTCGTTGAGACGACAGGTAAACTTGATTGTTACCTACTTTTACAGATGTAGATCGTGATTAAGTGTAAACGACGGTAAACGGGACAGCTGATCCTACAAAGATCGTAGATCGCCCGGCCTGTGATCTCGATCCAGTCCCGCACCATGGCGGCGCAATCGCTCGCTTCCGGGAGGGTGGACAGATCATCGATGGACCAGCGCATTTTGCGGCTCCAGTTGGGATATTCGGCGGTGGTGCCCGGCAGATTCTGCTGCGCCGGTTCCTTGGTCATATCTTCCTGATTGACCAGCCAGAGCACCGACGGCGTGCTGGCAAGGAAGCCGATGATGGCGTAGTGCAGTTCGCCGGTCAGCTCGGGGATGTCGCTCGGCGCGGCGGTCGTAATCGGCGGGCAGCAGACCGGCGGCGAACAGGGCATCGAGAAGGCGCTGCTTGTCGCGCGCGCGGTCGTCCATCTGCGACTCGTAAGGCGGCGCGATCGATGGTGCCGGCAGCGAGGCGGGCTTCGATATCGTTCGCCGGTCCAGAAACCGGCGATGGTGGCGAGATCGTGCGTGGTCGATGGAGGCCAGCGCCTGTGCCGGATACTCTTCCGGGCGACTTGAAACCGCTCGCCGTTCAAGCTGCGCTCGAAATAAAGCAGCCGGTAGCTGAGAATGCCGAAACCGGCCAGCGTTTCGCGCACCTCGGGCTCCACCGTGCCGAGATCTTCGCCCACGATCACGGCCTTGTTGCGCACGCTTTCGAGCGCGAGGATGCGCACCAGATCGTCGGCGCGATCGCGGACGTAAGCGCCGTGCGCCGCGTTGTGGCCTTCGGGAATCCAGTAGAGCCGGAAGAGGCGCATGACGTGATCGATGCGCAGCGCGCCGCCGTGCCGCAGCGACTTGCGGATGGATTCGGCGAACAGCCGATAGCCATCCTCGCGATGGCTGCGCGGCGTCGGGGGGAGGAAACGACCAGTCCTGGCCGGTGGGCGAAAAATCGTCCGGGCGGCGAGCCGACGCGGCAGCCGGCGACGAAGAATTCGCGGTGCGCCCAGAGATCGGCGCCGCAGCGGTCGGTGGCGAGCGCGAGATCGTGATAGAGGCCGATGCTCATGCCGCGCCGTCGCGCGCGTGCTGCTGGACGCGCGGCGAGCTGCCGGTCGACAGCCACTGCAGCCAGCCGTGGAAGAGAATCTCGCGCTCGTGTTCGGCGGCGAACTCGCGCGACGGCCGCGCTGGCGGGATCGCGGTATTCGTTCGGGCCAGTCGGGCCAGACCCAGAGATCGGGATTCTGCGGCGTGCAGATGTTCGTCGAGCGCGCAGTAGGTGGCATAGAGGCGCAGCAGATCGCCTTCGCCGGCGATCCATTGTTCGCAGTCGGGGCCGGGCGGGATCGGCTGTCGAAGATGAGTTCGAGCGCGCGGCGTTTCAGGGCGGCGACCTGCTCGTATTCGACGATCGGCGATGCGCGCAGCCGCGCCGATCCGCGCAGGTTTCGGCGTCTTCGAAGTCGCGTGCGTATGCGGTCGAAGCCGGGCACGCCTTCCACATCGAGATAAATGAAATTGCGGTAGAAGATGCTGTTCGGCAGATAGGGGCTGGTGTTGTACGGGCGGCGATTGTGGATGGCGTGCAGCGGATTGAGCGCGATGAAATCCACGTGCAGCGTCGGGCACGGCCCAGTCGATCAGATCGCGCAGATCGCGGAAATCGCCGACACCCCAGTTGCGGTCGGAGCGCAGGCCGTAGAGCGTGATGCCGAGACCGGCGTGCTTTGCCGGGTGCGGGCGCATGGGCGCGATCCGGCGTGACGATCAGGCGCATGGTGCAATTGCGCGCCGCGGCGCGTCGTGATAACCGAGCGGCAGTTTGCAGATCGGACCGCGCGATGCCATTGTCGATGCGAATACGGTGATGCGATCGCCCTGTTCGGTGACAATTTCCAGAAACGGCAGATCGGAATTCACGGTGATGCGCAAGCGGCTCGTTCTCGCTCACGCACGAGAACGGCGGCAGCGCGCGGCGTTTCTCGGCGGCTCCGCCGGCGCGCGATGGAGGCAGCGAGCGATTCCTCCGACGAGCAGTCAAAGCCGAGCGCCGTCAGAATGGCACGATTGGTTTCCGGCGCGGTTACATGGCGGTGACCGAAAATGTCCCAGAATTCCTGTTGAACTCCCTGCCGCTCGGCGGCATCGCGGAGTGCGTCGTCGAGGGGCACTTAACCAATGTAGCGTGAGCAGTAACCCGTTTAAAAATCGAGTTTTTCGATCAGGCCGTTCAGTTGCGCCTGGAGGGCGCGTGCTGCTGGTCGAGCGCGGTCTCGCGGTCGCGCAGTTTGGCGATCTGGGTTTCCTGATCGCTCAGCTTGCGCGCGTAGTCCTGCACGATTTGCTGCTGGCCGCTGACCTCGAAAGGCTGGCGATGTTCTGGCGGTTGCGCTCTTCGTCGCGGGCGATGCTGTTTTGCTGGTCGGTGACGGAGCGTTTTTCGGCGTCGGTGTTGGCGATTTGCGTCTTGAGGTCGGCGATCTGCTGCAGTTGGCGGCGCGCGGCGTCGCTGATGGCTTTGTTGCGGATGTAGGTCAGCAGGTATCCGGCGTGAGCGATGAGACCGAGCGTCTGCGGTATCGTAGACGTGCTCTTCGGTCACGGGAAATCGAGCGAGCCGCTGGCCGGGAGATTAATTTCGAAGCGGTAGACGTCGCGCGCGGTTTCGATCGGCTTGGCGGTATCGATCAGGCTGTAGCCGGCGCGCACCGGATGTTCGACGATCAGCGTTTTCGCGCGCGCATCGACGTTGTGGACGGTGTAGGTTTTCTTCTGCACCTGGGCTGCTTCGTGATCAGCAGACCGTTGTGGGCGTGGAGTTCGCGGACGGTATCGTTGTGCGAATCAAGATTGGTCGAGATGCGCGTGCCGAGATCGACGCCGTAACTGATGAAGCGCTTGTCGGAGTTCTTCACGGTTTCGACCAGAGCTTCGCCGGCGTAAGTGCCGGCGTCGAAGACGGTGATGGGGCCGCCGTCGAGCGTTTTGCCGGTGTTGTTGGTCAGTTCGGCGGCGTTGAAAGGATTGGGCCGCGTTGGAGTCGGAGTAGATGATCAGCTTGCGCGCGGAGATTTTCTGCTGCAGGAACGGCATCATGGCCGATTCGTCTTTGCGGACGGTGACCGGAGTGGCGATGGCGTATTCGAAGAGATCGGCGATCTCGGTGGCGGTGCCTGCAGGAGCTAGACTGCTGCTTGCCGTTTGCAGCCTGAACGCTGGGCAGTGACCGGCACGCGAATCTGAGCCGGCGAGCACCCCCAGCCGACCCCCGCCACCACGCCCGGCGGCTGCCTGAGGGGGCGGCGGTCCAGCAATTTGCTCTGCACCGCACCCGTATAAACCGTCGGCGCGACTGGCTGATCTTCCGCCAGTTCCGCGCCCAGCCGCGCGATGTACTTCGGCGGATACAACTGACTGATGAACGAAATCGGCTTGCCGGACACCAGCGACAACCTCACGTTCGTCCAGTCCTCGCCGGTCGTGTTGTCGACGATGGCCCAGCCTTCGAGCGTGGGCTGCGCGCCGTTCTCGCCGAACAGAAGCCGGTAGCTCGACTTCCACGCCGGCATCGGCATGATGTACTCGGCCCGCACATCGCGCGATTTCGAATCCGTGGAATCGATATAGACACTGCGCTTGTCCTTCGAGCGCGCGCCGGTCAGCGCCGCGAGATAGTCCTTGAACTGCAACTGGAGTTTCGGATCGGTGAAGCGGATCGCGGTGGCCGCGGCGAGATCCACGTTGCGCAGTTCGCCTGAATCCATCAGAAGCGTGAGCTGTTCGCGTTCCTGATGGTCTTTATCGCCTGGAATCAGGCGCGCGGAAACGATCGCGCCCGCGGTCTTCTGCGGCCCGAACTCCATCTCGATGCGCGCGCCTTTGAGCTGATCGATCACCGCGCTGAGCGGCTGGCCGTCTTCGATCCGGAACGGAAAATCGGCCAGCTTCTGCTCGAGCGGAATGCTGGAATCGTAGCGCAGGCCGGTCACCTTGCCGCCCTGATCATTGATGGTGAGCGACTTCAGCACGTCGTTCATTTCTTCGGCTTTGAAATCGAGACGCGCCGACTCGCCGGGTCCCAGAGTGCCACCGCGTTCGAAATATCCGACGCCGTGCTTGTAGAGCACAACCGTGCGCACGGGCAACTCCGCGGCACTGACCAGAGCGGCGCAAGACAGAACAGCTACAAAGCCTTTCAATCGCATAAATCCCTCACGGCGGTGTAGACGGCACGCCCGCACACAGAGTTCCAGCCGCCCCCGCACATCAATTAATGACGCGTCCGGGAGGGATTACGTTGGCTTTCAGTTGGCGCGGCCGCGTCCCGGCGGCGGACCCATGCGCTCGAACACTTCGATGTTCATGCCGTTCGGATCTTCCACAAAGATGGTGTGGGTGCCTCCGCCGAAGTCCACAATCTCGCCGTTGGCGGAAAGCACGTTGACGCCTGCACCCTTCATCAGCGCGATCATGCCCGGCAGGTTGTTGACCTGAACCGCCATGGCGGGGGCGCCGGGATCGCGCACGCGCAGATGGAACTTCGTGTGCGGCACACCGCGGAACTCGGTGAACTCCACGTATGCGTTGGGGCCGGGCAGCGTGCCGGTCAGCTTGCGGAATTCCGCTCCTTCGGGAGCGCCCACGAGCTTCGCGATGGCCGCATCCTTCGCGAATGGGGACGGCCCGCTTAGGTCGACGCCCAGCATTCCGGTGTAGAACTTCGCAGTCGCATCGGGGCTCTCCATCGTGTAGGCGAGCGAAACGCGATGGACATTGCCTTCGGGAGCGCCAGCCGCAGGAGCTTCCTGAACGACCTGGACAAAGAAACCGTCCGGGTCACGCAGGATGATCGACCGGGCTTTGCCTTTGGCAGTCATGACTTCAACCGGCATGCCGCCCGTCGTCACTATGGGCGCATTTGCTTTCTTGGCGGCGGCAACCGCGGCGTCGAGATCGCGCACATAGAAGACGATGCTCGCCGCGCCGGGATCGGTATAAGCGGCGCGCGCGGGTTTACGTTCGAGGCCCTTGAAATGCGTCAGTTCGAAACGCATGTTACCGGGCAGCGCCAGCATCGACATGCGCAATGTCACGCCGGGAGCATTGGTCAGCAGCGGCACAGCGGGATTGGGAAAATCCTGCGGCTTGCCGTTGAGGCCGAACACATCGCGGTAGAACGCGAGCGTCGTGTCCAGATCGTTGACCGCGTGGATGGCGTGCGACAGGGCACGGATGTGCGGCTTGTCTTCCTGACTCTGCGCAAGCGCGATGAATGCCCCGATGGTCAGCGGCACAACACAAAATGCGAGCGGGATCCTCATTAATGCCCTCCTGTACCAGCTCAGAGTTTATAACGTGTGAGGCGGCACACACCCGGCGTTTTGGCTGCGACCGAAAGACCCTGCAGTGAATCGTTAGTCCAAGAGGGCAAATGATCGAAACCGAAATTAAACAAAAAGAGGCGGCATCTGCCACATTTGCTGCAAAGGCATTCGCGGCCCGCAGCGCATCGTCTGGACTGACTCCGTTTACACTCAACCGGCGCAGCCCGCGCACCGCCGACGTACAGCTCGAAATTCTATACTGCGGCGTCTGTCATTCCGATCTGCATCAGGTGCGGGATGAATGGCACAGCGTCATGCCGACGGTTTATCCGGTCGTGCCGGGTCATGAAATTGTCGGGCGCGTGGTGAAGGTGGGCAGCGGCGTGAAGAAATTCAGGGAAGGCGACCTTGCCGCGGTGGGTTGCATGGTGGATTCCTGCCGCCATTGCGCCAATTGCCTGGCGGGCGACGAGCAGTATTGTGAGAACCACCTGACCCTGACCTATAACGGTGAGGACAAATTTCTCGGCGGCGTCACTTACGGCGGCTATTCGGACAGCATCGTGGTGGATGAAAACTACGTGCTGCGTGTCCCCAATGGCCTCGATCCCGCAGGTACCGCTCCCCTGCTCTGCGCCGGCATCACAACATATTCACCACTGCGGCACTGGAACGTCGGCAAGGGACAGAAAGTGGGAATCGTCGGCCTCGGCGGACTCGGCCACATGGGGCTGAAATTCGCGAAGGCATTTGGCGCGCACGTCGCGCTGTTCACGACGTCGCCGCGAAAGACCGCTGACGCGGTGCGACTGGGGGCCGATGAGGTCATTGTGTCGAGCGATCCGGCAGCCATGCAGAAACACGCGGGCAGCTTTGATTTCATTCTCGACGCTGTTTCCGCCGAACACGATCTGAACGCCTACATAAGCCTGCTGAAGCGCGATGGCACGATGACGCTGGTAGGCGCGCCGGAAAAGCCGTCACCTGTGTCGTCGTTCAATCTGATCATGGGACGCAAGCGGCTCGCCGGTTCGGCGATCGGCGGCATTCGCGAAACGCAGGAGATGCTGGATTTCTGCGGCGAGAAAGGCATCACCTCGGATATCGAACTCATCCGCATCCAGCAGATCAACGAAGCCTACGAGCGGCTGCTCAAGGGCGACGTGAAGTATCGTTTCGTGATCGATATGGCGTCGCTTCGGTAAACTGCGGGCATGAACATCCAGAGAGTCGGCGCGCAGCCTTCCGGTAAGGGACCGTCTGATTGGTTTACGGGCACGGTTCGGATCGACCCGCTGTTTCAGGCGCCTGATCCGGCTTTCGTGCAGGGCGCGAGCGTCACTTTCGAGCCGGGTGCGCGCACCGCATGGCACACACATCCACTCGGCCAGACGCTGATTGTCACGGCGGGCTGCGGGTGGGCGCAAAGGGACGGCGGACCGGTGGAAGAGATCCGGCCGGGCGATGTCGTATGGTTCGCGCCCGGCGAGAAGCACTGGCACGGCGCTACGCCGACCACGGCTATGACGCACATTGCTATCCAGGAGCGGCTCGACGGAAAAGTTGTGGACTGGATGGAGAAGGTGAGCGACGCGCAATACCGCGTTTGAAAAGCGATAAAATCCTGAGCATGCGCTGGGGCTGGATTCTGCTGGGCGGCTTCCTTGCCGAACTTCTCGTCTTCGTGATCGTGATACCGCTGAGCCTGGTCGCCGGACAGGACAGTCTCTTATACAGCGCGCCGCCGGCGTCATTCATTGCCACATTTGCGTTCGGGTTGTGGATCGCGCGGAAAACGGAACAGCGGCGGCTGCTGCACGGCACGCTTGTCGGCGTGGTGGCGACGGTGATTTATATCGCGATGACGATGGGAAAGCCGGAGCCCGCTGCCTATCTGTTCGCGCACGTGCTCAAACTGCTCGGCGGGGCGTTGGGAGGATACATCGCAATGAAGCGCGGAAGCATTGCCGCGACGCAGGCTTACTTGCGCTGAATGAGTTCAATCCGGTTGCCGACCGGATCAATGGCGAAGCCGATCACGATGCCCGTGTTGCCGAACGGATGCGGCTCGCCCTGCATCGTGCCACCAGCTGCCTTGACAGCTGCGGCCGTGGCAGCCACATCTTTCACATTGAAGATGATGTGCGGGATCGGGTCCTTCAGATCGTCGTTTTCGCGATGAAAAAGCACCAGCAGCGGGCTCTTGTTGGCCTTGGCGGCTTCCACCGTGGCGCCGAAGTTTACAAAGACTTCCGTGCCGCCCGGGTTCTGGATCCGATTGACCTCCTGCATGCCAAACGCCGCCTGATAAAACTTCGCCAGGGCGATGGTGTCTTTGGCCGCCACGCGCACCGAGTCGAGAGACACCTGGGCGCGGGCTGCGCCCGCCAGCAGCAGCATCGTGGACAGCATGGTCGCAGTGGTACAGATTTTCGTCATCGAGCCCTCCCGTAGGTCCAAACCATAATAACCGCGCCGGGGCCGTCCGGGAGATAATCGACGCATGAACGCGGCTCCATGGCTTTATGCGGTATCTCTGCCGGAACGTACGGTGCGCTCGGCGAGCAGTCTGGTGGGCGGCGCGCTGCGCGGCGTGAGCCATCTGATGCTGCCTGACAAAGTACGCGACGCGGCGCTCTGGCGTGCCACTGGCGGAATCGGTCTGCGCGTGCTGATCGAGCAGCTGGGCGACGTGCGCGGGATTTATTCGCCTACGGACCCCATCGCGAAAGAACTGATCCGCCGCTACGCCGTCGGCGCCAGCATCGAGATGATCGGCATCCTCACGTTCTACCTCTCGCCGGTCTGGGTGCTGGCGGCGCTCGGGGATGTTACGCACGCCGGCAGGAGCCTTGTTTCCGCAGCGGGAGACGCGCTCAAGACCGAGGGACTGATCGACTCCTCGGTGAAGTTCAGCAACGTGGACCAGTTGCTGAAAGGGCTGGAGGACACGAGCACCCATCTGGCGCTCAACATCAATATGCCTCCGCTCAACACCAAAGGTCTGCGATCCGAGTGGAAGCAATTCCGGACAAACCTGGCAGGACTGCGTCCCGCGCAGCTGCCGGCCGCACAGGAGTTGCGCGACACGTGGAGCCGCCTCGAGGATGTGAGCGGGAAAGTGGGGAAATCTGTTTTCAGCGTCTCGGCGGCGATGTCTCTGGCGGCGCTTTCGGCGGTGCCGGAGCAGCTCCGATGGCTCTCGCGTTCGGCGGCGACCGCGGCGGGCACAACCGGGTCCGTGGTGGGCCGCGTTTTTCTGGATCATTATGCGTCCGCTTCGCGGGAGATGGCGCAGGGAGGGTTCAACGAGTACTGGAACAGGCAATCGCGCCCTTACTTAGTGGCCGCGGTGCGGCATTTCCTCCCGGAGCAGCCCAGCTGGACCGAACGGCTGCTCACGGGCCGGATCTGAACATGCCTGGCGGCATCCACACTACCGCGCTTCCGCTCAGCGATCAGAAAGAACTGTGGCACGCGGCGCGCGCGATGGAGCGCGAGAGCTTCGTCGGCCGTATCGCCGAGATGACTGGAGAACCAATCACGAAGCTGATGGGCAAATTGCCGGCGCCGGTGACGACGCAGATCAACCGGGCGGTGCGCGGTGCGCTCGGCAAGGCGCTGGAGTTGGCGCTCTATAAGATGGATTCTGGTTTCCCCGAACCAGCCCTGCCGGTTTTCACGCTGGCTTCCGGTGTGACGGGAGGCTTGAGCGGGTTCATCGGTCTGCCCGCGCTCACGGTGGAACTGCCGCTGACCACCGCGCTGATGCTGCGGTCTTTCGCGAAAATTGCGCGGCGCCATGGCGAAGATCTGGTGGCCCCCGCAGCGCGTCTCGCCTGCCTCGAGGTTTTCGCGCTGGGACCGCATCGGGATGCGCGGCGCAGCGCTCCAAACGAGACGACTTACTTCGCGGTACGGGCGTTTCTGGCAAAGACCGTCAGTCAGGCGGCGGAGGTAGTGGCCGCCCGAGGCACATCGCAGACGTCGCTGCCGGTGGTGGTGGAGTTGCTCACGGCTATCGGCTCGCGTTTTGGACTCGTGGTGTCGGAAAGAGTGGCGGCCGGCGCGATACCGGTGGTCGGCGCTATAGGGGGCGCCGCGGTGAATCTGGCTTTCATGACTCACTTTCAGAAACTGGCGGCGGCCCATTTTGTTATCCGGAAGCTGGAGCGGAAATACGGACAGCGGGAGGTGCTTCGGATGTATGAGGCCTATGCTGAAATGCTGAGGCAAGCTCCGGAACACAACTGAAAGCCTGTTCATCAAAATGTAACGCCAGCGTTGCTATTCTGAGTACCCATCTCACCTAAGATTGATCTATGGCAAAACGCGCGGCGGCAAACGGGGAAGATTCGCATCACGACGAACACGAGGCGGTTTTCCCGCCGGTGACGGAGAGCAGCGGGGACACCACCACCGGCAGTGACATTGCGGCCAAGGCGGCGACCATTGTCGTAGTGGGTGCGGGTGTGGCGCTGATTTCGGCGGAACTGCTGCCGGGAATGCTGATCGGCGTGGCGGCGGCATTCCTGCCGGGGATCGGGCCGAAGATGCGTCCGTGGCTCAGGTCCACGGTACGCGCAGGGTACAGCGCGGTACGCAAAACCAAAGAGGCGATGGCGGAGGCTGGCGAACAGATTCAGGACATCGTTGCGGAAGCCAAAGCAGAAACCAAGTCTCCGGTATCCTGATTAAATACTCTGAGACGGGTTTAGCGTGGCAATGCAAACCCCGGCAATGGAAACGAAGAGCAGCGGAAGAAAAAAGCACGCCGCACATCTCGCGCATCATTCTCCCGGAAGAATGCGCATCAGAGTCCCTTCCGCAAAGGGAAATCCGGCCGCGCTGGAAGAAATTCGCCGGACCCTGTCATCCGTAGGCGGAGTCAGCAACGTCAGTGTCAACGAATCACTTGGCACGGTGACGATTTCGTACGACCATGCGGCCCACGACGAACTGCACAAACATCTCACGTCGGACGAGTCGCATCACGATGTGATCATGTCGGAGTGCCCGAAGCTCGCCGATCTGGGACACATGGATGAAATGATCGAGAAGGAAGCCGTTTTTCTCGCGGATCACTCGCATACCGCGAAAGCTATTCTCGATATGTTCTACCGGTTCGACCGCGGCGTGAAGAAGGCGACTAACAACACGGTCGATCTCAAGGTTCTGGCGCCTCTCGCGTTGGCAATTGGCGTTTTCAGTGAACTGGGTGTTGCAGCCGCCACGCCGGTATGGATGACGCTTGGGCTTTTCTCATTCAACCACTTCATCGACCTGAACGCGCATCGTCCGCACAACGATCCCACGCTCGAGGCGAAGAGCAACCCGAAGCGGGACGCTGCACCCGTTAACGGCAGCGGCAGCAGCGGCAGCAAGCGCCCGCACTGAACGTACTGCGTTGATCAGGCATGCTGGTTGAGATCAGGCATTTCATACCCGGCCGGGTTCGCTTCCGGGCACCGGAGCTGTTCGCATCCGGCCACGACCCCGCAACCTTCCTGCCGCGCATGGTGCCTGCGGGGACGATCCACAGCGTCCGCTCGAACCGGCATTGCTGTTCCGTGGTCATCGAGTTCGATCACGAGCTCCCCGGGCCCATCACCGACCTGGTGCGCACGCTGCGGCGTCTGTCGCACGGCAAGCTGATCGAGCCCGCACCGGAGACCGCGCTGGCATCTGCGACGGGTCCTGAGGTACCGGCGCCTGCGCAGCGGAAACCCTGGTGGCAGTGGCCTCTGGTGCTGCCGACCATCTCGCTTGGCCTTGCTTTTTTTGTGAGCCCTTTCATCGCGGCGGTAAACGTCCCGCTGATGCTGTGGAACGCCCGGCCGATCGGAAAACGCGCCTGGCGTGTGGTCACGCACGAGCATCGTCTCAACGTGGATTTTCTCGACGTGCTGGCAATCTCGGTGTCGATGCTGCAGGGCGCGTTCGTTACCGGCGGCATCGTGATCTGGCTTATCCGCCTGGGCGACTGGATTCGCGATCTCACGGCGGCGAAATCGAAGCGGGCGGTCGGGGAACTGCTCGAGTTCCAGAAGAAGATGGCGTGGGTCATGCGCGACGGCGCTATTGTGGCGGTGCCGGTGGCGACGTTGGCCGTGGAAGACACGATCGTGGTGCACTCGGGCGAGATCGTTCCGGTGGACGGTGAAATTGTCAGTGGTCACGCCACGATAGACCAGCGGATGATCACCGGCGAATCGTTGCCAGTGCTGCGCGGCGAGGGAGAGATCGTTTATGCGGCCACATCTCTGCACGAAGGTTACATAACGGTCCGCGCCACGCGTGTGGGATCGCAGACCACGGCGGCGCAGATTGTGCAGCTGGTGGAGTCGGCACCCATCGGGGAAACGCGCATTCAGAATCATGCGGAGCGTTTTGCCGACCGCCTGGTAACGCCGACTCTCGGTCTGGCGGTCGGCATGGCAACGGTATTCGGCGACATCAGCCGTTTCACGTCGATCGTGATTGTGGATTACGGCACCGGCATCCGCGTGGCCGCGCCGACTTCGGTGCTGGCGTCCATGACGTATGCGGCGCGGCAGGGCATTCTGATCAAGAGCGGCGCGCATCTGGAGAAGCTGGCCGAGGTGGATACGATTGTTTTCGACAAGACCGGCACGCTGACTTCCGGAACGCCCCACGTCACGGATCTGATCTGCTACAACACGCGCCACTTCCCTGCCCGCAAACTGCTGGGTCTGGCCGCCGCGGCTGAGGCGCGTCTGCAGCATCCGGTGGCCGAGGCGATTCGCACGCGTGCCGAGAGCGACAAGATCGAAGTTCCCGAATGCGCCGATGTGCAGTACCGCGTGGGACGAGGCGTTGAAGCGCGCATCAACGGCTACTACCTGCATCTGGGCAGCGGACGCTTTCTGCGCGAATGCGCGATCGACACGGCCGCGGCGTTGCGCGATCAGAAGGAACTGAACGAGGCAGGTTACTCATCCCTGATGCTGGCCATCGACGGCAAAGTATCGGCGTTGATTCCCTATGCCGACCAGATTCGTCCGGAGAGCCACGATGTGGTGAAGGCTCTCCACCGGCTCGGAATTAAGAACACGGTGATGCTGACCGGCGATAACGCCACGGTGGCACGCGCTGTCTCGGGCCGCCTCGGGCTCACGCAGTTTGTCGCCGACACGCTGCCTGCACAGAAGGCGGAATTCGTCGAGGAACTGCGACGCAAGGGGCATTCAGTGGCCATGATCGGCGACGGCATCAACGACTCCCCGGCTCTGTCATTCGCGGACGTCGGCATTGCCATGAAGCACGGGGCGCAGGTGGCGCACGAATCGGCCAACATCATCCTGATGGAGGATAACCTCTGGAAGCTGGTGCGGGCGATCGAGATTTCGCGCGACGGCGTGAAACTGATCAGGCAGAATTACGCCATCGTGGCGGTGATGAACACGGTGGCTCTCGCGCTCGCGCTGCCGGGCGGGCTGATCACAACCGAGATAACTGCACTGCTCAGCAACGGTTCGGCGATCATCGCCAGCATGAATGCGGTGCGGCCGACGCTGCGGAAGTAACTCGTGTTGTGTTTCCGAGGTTCCTTCACCATCTCCGGATGCAGGCCGGTGAGCGTTGCAAGCGGCCAGCGGGGTTAACAACCCCGCTGCAGGATGCCATCCCGCCCCACATCAGGCAAGAGACTTCAGAGACACAACACTACCGCTTCTCATACCAGCCCACGGCCTCGTGTGCGGTTGCATCCTTGGAGCTGTAACGAACGTCGGTTACGCCGGCCTGCCGCATCGAGCCTCCGGAGACTTCGGGCAGCTGGTCGTTCGTGAGCAACAGGCCGCCGGATTTGAGCATCGCGCCCGCGTTTTCGAGAGCGAGCGCCTGTTCGAACGGGTCGTAGTAGACGAAGATGTTGGTGCCGATGATCAGATCGAACCGGTTTCCCGCGGCAAGGTCGAAGCGCTGAAGAACGATGTTGAGATCGACAGGGTCGCACGCGAGCACAACCTCCGGGCGAATGCTCACGGCCCGGGTTTCGAGGTCCTGAAAAATCCGCGGCGGACGGATGGGCGTTGCCGGGGATCCTGCACGATCGCCGAGATCACGCCAGTATGCGTTGAGTTCCGGCGGCCAGGGGCGGGCCACGTCGTGCGGGAGCTGAATGACGTACGCAGAGCCTTTTGCCGCCGCGGCACGGGCGCGCCGCATGTGATCGAGAACCCGGGAGCTGATGTCGAACACCGATACGGCAACGCGGCTGCTTCCGGCAAGTCCCAGGCGCACCAGAGAGTCGTAAAGCGCGAAGGGCTGCAGGGTCTGCTGCGGGTAGTAGTCGAATGCAGACTCTTCGTTCTTATCGGAGAAATCGAGGCCCGGACCGATGACTGCGACGCGCTCCAGCTGGCCTTCGCGCAGGATGCCGCGCTGCTTCAAATCGCGCAGCGTCTGTTCGATGGCGAAGTCCGGCAGGATGCCCGTATCAAGGGAAACACCGCGATCGCGAAAGAGCGACAGGCGGTCGAGAGCTGAATCCGGGTGCGCGGCCCCGGCTTTCGCGGCGAGGGTCTGCCTCTCCTTCAGCACACGCAGCAGATTGGTGTAGATGAATACGCCCGCCGGCCCGGAGTCGGCCGGATCGGCGCCGGCGTTTCGCAGAAGTTCTTTCACGAAAAGCAGGCGTTCGTTGTTACCGGGGTCGCGCAGACCGGCGACAAAATCGTCCACGCGCGCCCGTATTACCCCGTTCTTCGAGGCCTCGTTAATATTCGCCATGGCGATCCGCGGCTGGCGCGTGAACGATGTCCCGAAGAGCAGGAGATTGATCATGGAATCCAGATCACCCTGTTGAAGCCGCGCGCGAATCGCCTTGTCCTGCTTCCGTGCCCATGCATTCCAGCGGCTCTCATCCGAATTGTGGAGTTCGGGGGGCAGAGACTCACGCGCGGCATCGAGTGCCAACTTCGCGCTCGCCCAAGGCGTAAATGTGGCCCGAAAAAAACTTTCGGCGGCGAGGCCCTGAGGGACCACGCCGCCGTAATGTAAGCCGAGAATCGTCAGGCCGAGAATAAGGGGAATGCAGAGGAACCGCACTCCCCTCATTATCAGAACTGGAAGCGGGCGATGATCGTGCCCGTACGGCCGAGGAGCGCGGTAGCGCCGGCGGTCGGCGCCGGATAGGCTCCCGGTGCCTGGTATGTGTTGATCACGCCGAATCCGCCGGTGAGAATTCCCAGCGAGTTATGCGAAACCGGCGTCGCCGGCAGGGTGGTGATCGGGTTGGGCAGGATCGTCCGGTTAAAGATGTTCACGAATTCAGCACGAATATAGAAGTCGTATTTCTCTTTGATCCGGAAGTGACGGCCGATGTTCGCGTTCTCTCTGGGCTGGCGAGGTCCGCGGAAATCGGAGTACAGCCGTTCCGCGGTAGCTACGCCTGTTGAGCTGGTGTAGGCTCCGCCACAGACGCTGTTGGTGGGGCACGGCGCCCAGGCGTTCGGGTTCAGCACCACCTGAGTATAGGGGTTGTAACTGTGGATATCGTTAATATTCACGTTGTACAACGGCTGTCCGGGAACGCGGACATCCTCGCTGGCGAGGTATTCCGCATTCACGGTGCTGACCGGAGGCAGCAGGAAAATGCCGCTCTGGTAACTGGCGAAGAAGCCCACCTGCCAGTCGCCGGTGATCGCGTTTTCCCACTTATTGAAGAATTTAAACTTTGGTACGGTGTAGGTCACGTTGAACGTCAGTGTCTGAGGCGGAATCTGCTGCAGGGTCCAGAGGCTGCCCGCGGAATTGAAGATGTCCTCGGGAATCTGGCGGACAAGGCCCTTTGCATACGTATAGGAGCCAGAAGCCTGGAGACCGTGCGAAAGCCGCTTTGTGAGTTTGATCTGCAGTGAATCGTAGATGGAATCGCCAGTCGGAGAGCCGGTCACGGTGAGATTTCCAAACTGCGGATACGGATAGAGGCGGCTGAGCAGCGTGGTGCCTCCGAATCCCGGATAGGGCAGGATGGACTTGCCTGCAGCGTTCAGTTTGGCATCCACGGCGGCATTGGTGAGCGGCAGACTGAGCAGTGCGCGATCGCAGTCGTTGCCCGGCACGCAGATGCTCCACTTGCCGGTCGTCGAATTGAAAGTGTCGCCAGGAATCTCGTAGTTGTATCCCGAAGGACCGGTTCCCGGGTAAGGATACAGGCCGTAAGACGCGAAGGTCGCCGGCGAAATCTGGCTCAGATATGCGAGAGGTCCGCTGGCACCGAAAGTGGCGCCCTGCTCCCACACGCCATGGTTTCCGACCCATGCGGCCTCGATCAGGGTGCTGCCCGTGATTTCCCGCTGGATACCGATGCTGTATTGCGCGATGCGCGGCGGCCGCAGCTGATTCTGATCGACCACGGTCGGTTGTCCGCCGCCGCCTGAAGTGGCCGGGCCCGGAACCACGCCGGTGCAGGTGGCGCTGGCCGGCTGAATTACTCCACCGCATACGGGGTTTTGCGGATACCGGCTCGGATTGGTAACAGGGAAAGTGGGCTGCACGATAAAGCCCGGGGTCTGATCGTTGACGTAAGCGTTGATTCCGGACAGCGGGTACGCTCCGTTGCTGGCCACAACAGCGCCTGCGGTGCCGCCGATAAACTGATAGTTAATGCCATATCCGGCGCGGAACACCGTCTTCGGTGTGATCTGGTAGGCCACCCCAAGCCGCGGTCCGATGGCATAGGGATAGGTCTTCGGGTAGTAGTTGCTGGTATTGCTGGCAAACACCAATCCGCCGTTTATTCCGCCTGCATCGGCATTCGGCACGCTGGCACTGAACTCGCCAAGACGGCCATACTGTTCCTTGTTCTGCCCGGCGAAGTCCCAGCGAAGGCCGTAATCGACCGTCAGCTTGCGGTTCACTTTCCAGGTGTCCTGCAGGTACATTGCATACTGAAGCTGGCCCTGGCGATAGTTCTCCTGCGGCGTCTGAGTGGTCGACTGGTAGTCCCCCAGCAGGAAGCTGGCGAAACCGAAACCCATGGATTGTCCGTTGAGACTGTTGGTCGGCGTAAACGGCTCCGAAGTCGGACCCGTACCGGTTGCCAGCGTCACGCCGGCGAAACTGCCGTTGAAGTTGTTCTGGAAGTAGAATTCGAGGCCGGTCTTATACGTATGCGATCCGCGAACGTACGTGGCGCTCGCTGTGTACGTGGGCTTTTCCTCGAAATTGAGAGTCTGGATCTGACCAGACGTACCGATGTTCTGCATGCCGCCCAGGCCCCCGGTGGTACAGGTCGTTCCGGCGATCGGATACACACACATTCCGGTGACGCTGGGGAACTGGCGGTTGATCAGGAAGTTGCTGAGTCCGAACTGAGATGGGTTGAAGCTTTCGAAAGGGGCATTGTCGGCGAAGCGGGTGTGATAAAAACCAGCGCCTACGTGCAGCAGCAGGTTCGGCCTGAGAGTGCGATCGTAGTTCAGCCGGATCTGGTAAGTCGGAATGAACGTACCGCGATATCCGCCGATCTCAAGCGGCAGACCATCCGCATTACCGAGAGGCGACGAAATCTGGCTGGATGTGTTGATTCGCGTGTAGAAGAAAGAGATCTTGTCCTTGTCCGACAGATTGTGGTCGATCTTCACCGACGGAATGGCCGAATACCGGTTGCCGGCGACAGTGGCACTGTAGTTCTGTGCGGTGTTGCCGTTTGTCGCCGTCGGGAAGAGCGCAATAAACTTTTGTGAAACCGGAGAGAAGAGGCTCGGCGGAATCATGTTGTTCGGGAACGGCGTCGCGGTGCCGTTCGCCTGGCGCGTGGACGGATTGAAAATCTCGTTCGCGTAAACGGGGTTGCCTGCCGGATCGGTCGTGATCGGCGTTGTCGGGATACCGAGCGCCGAACACAGAGTGCAAGTGCCATTCGGTGATATGGCCGAGAAATCGCCCTTCAGAAAAGCGGCAGTCGGTACCGTGTCAGTGAAAGCATAAGACGTGCTTTCCAGATATTCTTCGTAGTTAAAGAAGAAGAAGGTCTTGTTCCGGCCGTCGTAGAGTTTCGGGATGCGGATCGGGCCGCCCAACGTGCCGCCGAAATCGTTGCGCCGGTTTCTCGGCCTCACCTTTCCGCCACCCGTGGCGGTGTTCTCCGTGAACGGATCGGCTGCGTTCAGGTCTTCGTTAACGAAGTAATCAAATCCGGTGCCGTGGTAGGTGTTGGTTCCCGACTTCATCGTCATATTGATAACGACCGAACCCGCCTGTCCGTATTCCGCCGCGTAGTTACTGGTCTGGTAGGCGATTTCCTGAATCGCGTCAGCGCTGGGCTGGCCCATCTGTGTATAGTCGTAGGTTCCGAAGAGGCGCGAGGTTGCATCCTGCCCGTCCACGCGCATTGTTTCCGTCATGTTGCCGCCGAGGCCGTTCAGGGTGAACTGGCCGCTGCTGGCATAGGAGCTGACTCCCGGCAGAGTCTGCAGCGTGTTATACGGATTGCGCACCCCGGTCGTACCAGAGTTCGCGGTGCCGATTCCCAGGAGAGGGAGATCGTCCAGCTGATCGATCGACACGTTATGGGTCAGATCGGAGCTTTCAGTCTTGAGCAGCGAGGCCTCCGCCGTAACTGTCACCGTTTCCGTGGTGGCGTTGCCGACCTGCAGCGAGATGTTTTCCCGAAGGATCTGGGTGGCGTCCACAGTCAGATTGGTGTGGACATAATTCTTGAAGCCCGTGACTTTGGTAGCCACTGAGTACCCGCCGACCGGCAGGTTGCTGATTGTGTAGTCGCCCGCTCTGGTCGAGACAGCGCTGTAGACCACGCCCGTGCCCGTGTTTGTGGCTTCGACCGTTGCGCCCGCAATCACGGCGCCGGCCGGGTCGGTAATCGTTCCGGTGATCGTGCCGTTGCCGACCTGGGCGAGTGCTGCCGATGCCAGGACGCACAAAGACACAAGTAACTTCATAAACCAACTACGCATGAAAACCCCCGTTCGGAAAATCCGCCCCCTGAAGGCGGGAAATAGAAGCAACTATCGCTTGTGAATTTTATAATCGATCAAATCCCGTGTCAACAGGCATATCAGAATTATTTAGGAATGCATTACGGGCCAAAAATGCATGCATTTTTGGGGAAGAGTCCAGCCGGTGACAACGCCTCGGGAACATCGGGTGGCTGTCCCCTAAGTCTTCAGATTGAAAGGAGTTATTCAAATCTTCTCCGCACCAATCCCGATCTGTGACCGG
Organism: Terriglobia bacterium; assembly: GCA_963709215.1. Classification (GTDB taxonomy): domain Bacteria; phylum Acidobacteriota; class Terriglobia; order Bryobacterales; family Bryobacteraceae; genus BOG-234. The sequence goes on from CAVPVO010000003.1 coordinate 1,734,430, forward strand.
CAGGCTGCTGAAAGCGTACTTTTCGTTGCCGCTTGCTCACCGCGCGGTTCAGTAATCAGCGTCCGAACTTCCGAACCGCGAAGCATTTTTCAGCAGCCAGACTATATCCGGTTCGCTCTCGCTCCAATTCACGCCGGCGCTGATCCGATGAAGCTCGACATCACCGCCGCCGCTTCCCTTATGCAGCAGAACATCGCGTCAATGCGATCAACGGCGGATTCTCCGACGGCCTCGGTGACACGGGCAACGCCGGTGGTTCGGCGGCAGAGGGCAGAATCAGAATCGCCGCGGCCCCTGCAACGCGCAGTTCAACAGCTTCGGCAATCGCAGAAGAAACCAGCAGCAGGCGCTCACGGGATCGGTTTTTATCAATCTCGCCAACTCCTGCCTCAACGCGGCGCCCTTTTCGCTGAACGGGGAGAAATCGGCGAAACCGTCATCGGACAACGCATCGTTCGGCCTGAACATCGGCGGGCGGGTGGTGATCCCCAAAATCGTGAACTGGCAGCGGGCGAGTTTTTACTTCACCTGCCCGGGCACGCGCAGCCGCAATCCTTATAATCAGGCATCTTGGGTTCCCAGCCTCGCCGAGCGCGGGGGCGATTTCTCCGATGCGCTGGTCAACAATCAGCCTGTAACCATCTACGATCCGCTGAGCGGTGCACCGTTCCCCAACAACACAGTTCCGCAGTCGCGCATCAGCCCCGTCGCACTCGGACTGCTGCCGTACTTCCCGCTCCCCACCTTTGGCGGCAGCGTGCAGAATTTACCGGATCGTCCAGGTGCAGGGGCGCAATTATCCAGCGAGCAGCTGTTTGGTTTTCGCGATCCCGCAACCGGCACGGGCATCAGCGCATCGGCAGGATGGAGCCACAGTTTCGCGACGCGCTTCAACAACTCCGCGACGCTGACGTCCAGCCGCAACAGCAACGACACCGTACCCTGCTTCGCGTATGGCGAAAACATCGCGGCGGTCTGGTTCGTCCGCAGAAAAACGCCTTTTCACCGCGCTTCGGCATCGCGTGGCGTCCGATGGCAAGCAACGCCTACTGACCTTTTGTGCAGCGCAGTTCATTGCCACCGGCCCCCGGACCACCGGCCGCGCCTCTGCCACCCCTCCGCCGATCGCGGAACATCTGATGACAGTGCAGGCACGCATCCGCGACATCGCCGCTCATGTCGCTGACCTTCTCCTGGTTTCTTGTCTGTGAAACGCGATAAACCGCCCGCCCCACTTCCGCCATTTCCTTCGAGAACCGGATCCAGTCGGGATCGTCCACCGGAACCGGTTTGCCGTTTTCGCAACTCCGGCCGGGCGTCAGCATGAGTGGCGCGGACTCGGCGAGCGCGAGCGCGGCGTAGTCGACGATGTCCCATCCGGAGTAGAGATCTGTGCCCCACTGCGCCCAGTTGAAGCCACCGTCGCCCACGTTGCCCGGCTTCCTCTTTTCGCCGGGATCGTGGGTCTGCACGGTGAAGATGATATTCGAATTCGGGAACATGATGCCGCGCATCAGCTGCTGCAGATTCGCGGCCGGCGGAAAGTCGGACTTCGGACCGACGGGAGCGGCAGTGCTGGTCGTCACGGGATTGGCCTGCTGAATGAACGCGGCGAGATCCGCGGCCTGTCCCGCGTTGAGTTTGCCCGGGTTGTCCAGCGGCATGGTGTTCTTGATCTTGCTGATCAGATCGGCGGCGGGCCACCGGGACCGGAAGTCACCACCAGCCAGAGGAGGTCCGCTGCGTCCTTCGAGGCGCTCACCGTGACACGACGCGCACTGTTGTTTAAACAGCGTGCCGCCATTCTTTGTGTCCTGCGCGCTCGCCGCGGTTGCGAACAAACCGGCCACCAGGACCGCCCGGAACGATTTCTTCATGCATTCTCCGTTCGTTCCAGCCTACATCGATTCGCCCAATAGTTGCACAATGGTTGAGAATCCCCGATGCGCCTCCTCTTCCTGACATTCGCCGCTGTGCTGCCGGCCGTCGCTGCTCCCTGCGACCGAGCGTGCCTGAAGACCTCGCTCGATCAGTACCTGCAGGCCATCATGAGGCACGACCCCGCCGCCGTGCGGCTCTTCCTCGGCTACCGCCAGACGGAAAACGCGAAACTGGTCAAGCTCGGCGAAGGCGCCTGGAAATCGATCACCACCATCGGCGCTGTTGACCGCCGCTATTACGATCCGGTCTCCGAACAGGCGGCCTTCTTCGGAGTGCTCAACGAAGGCGTAGAACCCACCATCACCACGGTCCGAATTCGCGTGGAAGACGGGAAGATCACCGAAGGTGAATGGATCATCGCGCGCCGCGTCGCGGCCGGGATCAACGGGTTCGATGCGCAGGGCAAACCACAGGCCTACGCTTTCTCGCCCGAAAACCTTGCCATGCATCCGATCGAGCAGCGCTTGGTGCCGGCCAAAGAACGCCTGTCGCGCGAGGAACTCATCGCCATCACCAACAGCTACTTCGACGGCATCACCGCGCACGACGGCTCCATGATCATGGCGCATCCGGGCTGTTCGCGCGTGGAAAACGGACAGACCGTTTCCGGCGATCCCGATGCGCGGGCGGGTTCGCCGCCACCGCCGCCCCCGGTTCCCGGAGCACGTCCGGCGGGCTCCTGCGCCGCTGGTCTGCAGAATTTCAATCTGTCGAACGTGGTCGCACGACGCTTCCCGCTGGTCGATACAGAGGCGCAGATCGTGCTCGCGTACGCGGTGTTCATCCGGCGGCCTGGCTCGATGTCGCGCCGCAATGCATTCGCCGAATGGTTTGTGATTGACACGAACAAAATCCGCCACGTCTATTCGGCGATGTACTATCCGCCAAACGATCAGCCGGTGCCGAACTGGCCACCTTACGACGGCAGCTTTCCATTGCCCGCGGAACTCGCTCCTCAGCCCGCGCCGGCTCAGGTGATTCCGGCGCGGCAGTGACAGGCCTGCGGGCAGGGTAACTGACAAGGTCCGCTTCCCGGCGCCCGCGCATCTGAATTTTTTCCTGTTCAGCGGCGTGCTCGTCGTTTACGGAGCGTTCTTCGTCGGAGCGCGGCGATGTCGCGGGTCGTGTGCATCCTGCTCGGCCTTTCGTTTGATTCCCTGGAACGGACGCGGACCTGGCCGCTATCCATCGTGCCGCTTCGAAGTGGTTCCTGCACCCGGACCGTATACGGCGCGTCAGGATCGACTGCCTGATCAGCGCCTCTCTAAGGGCGCTCTCGATTCAGCAATATCGTTCGTACAGGTGGATGCTGTTGTTCGCTTTATGCGGCCGGGCGCTGGTTTACTCGCGTTCATCACGAGCGTCCCGATATCCCCTGGCAGGCTGCTGAAAAAGCTCTTTTCGTTGCCGCTTGCTGACGCGCGCGGTTCAGTAACCCCTGCGGAATCAGCACCCGCTTTTCCGAATCGCGACCGTAAGGGAGTGGCAAGAAGCGTTTTTCACCAGCCTGCCAGTGCGCCATCCCTGCCTCGTTCGCGGGCCTCCCGATGGCAGCTACGTCCACGCGGCACTGAGCCAGTTCCGCGGACCGTTGCCGTGATCGCACCGCGCCGGACGCCGCCCTACTTCATCGCCGCGGCGCCGGCCTGAGCAGTCTTCCCATCCTGATCGCTGCTGCCGCCGGAAGCGCCTATCGCGCCGATGATCTTTCCATCCACGATGAGCGGAATGCCGCCCTCGACCGGTACGGCTCCTTTGAGCCCGAGAATGCGCAGACCTTCCCCGCCCGCGGCCACCGCATCCTGGAACGCTTTGGTGGGACGGCGGAACAACGCTGCCGACCTGGCTTTTTCCTGGGCGACTTCGACGCTGGCCAACTGCGTCTCGGGCATTCTCTCGAAGTAGACGAGGTAGCCAGCGGTGTCTACCACTGCAACCGCCATCGCCCAGTTGTTCTTCTTCGCTTCGGCGATAGCGGCCGCGGCGATCTTTTTCGCGCCTTCTGCGTTGATCGCGGTGCCGTAAGGCACGATGGCCTGGCCGAACGCAACGACAGTGAACGCGAGTGCGGCGAGAGTGAGTTTCATTGGCATTGCATCATTATGTACGATCCTGTTGCTCCCGCTATAATCGTCTCGGCTTCGAATGGATTCCAACGGCTCGCCGCGCAGATTTGACATCCGCGTCCCGATTGCGCTGCTCCTGCTCGTTCCCGTCATCCTGTTTACGTTTCGCACGTGGGACGCCCTCGCCGCGCGACGCCTCCTGCGCATGGATCTCGCAGAGATGGGCCACATCCGATACGGCCTGTTCAACGCGGACCGCTGGGTGGCACAGATATTGCCCATCCTCGACAAACAAATCGACGCGCTCGATCTCACCGCGCAGAATCGCGCCAGCCTGCGCCCCATGGTCGAGAGGTCGCTTAACCGGCTGCTCGACCAGGTGAAAGATCAGCTGGCGCCGAAGCCCGCACCGGGCGCTCCCCCGCCCGGCTTCGCGGCGCAGGCCACGGCCATGCTGATCGGCAACATGATCAACGGCCTGCGCCCGAAAATCCCGCAGTTCGCCGGCGTCGTGCTGGCCGAACTCGGCAGCAAGGACAACAAGAAGGCGGTCAAGAACTACCTCGCCGGTATCATCGCCGACGGCGCGAAAACCACCTTCAGCTCCGTCGACATGACGACTTACAACACCATTCTGAAGCGCTACAGCTGCGCCGACGCCCCTGCCTGCCGCACGGAACTCGCGAGCCGGATCAGGGACGCCGACAAAGGCATCAATCGCTCGTACCTGATGGCTCTTGCCGCCGCTGCGCTCGCCTTCATGCTGCTCCTCATCCGGCGCACGCCGCTGCGGTGGTTCCATGTGCTGGTTGCGCTGCTCTTCTGCATCGTGCTTCTGGCCGGAGGTGTGCTGTCGCCCATGCTCGAGGTGGAAGCGCGCATCTCGCGAGTGGCGTTCACGTTTTTCGGGCAGCCGGTTTCGTTCGACGAGCAGATCCTCTATTACCAGAGCAAGACCGTGCTCGAGGTGTTTCATACACTTCTTGATATTGGCAAGCCGGAGATGACGATCGTCGCCGTGCTGCTGTTGACGTTCAGCGTGATTTTCCCGACTCTGAAGATCCTGACGCTGACCATCTGCCTGATGCGGCTCGACTGGCTGCGCCGGTTCCGCATCGCAAAGTTCTTCGCGCTCGACTCCTCGAAATGGTCGATGGCGGACGTGATGGCGCTCGCGATCTTCATGTCGTACGTCGCATTCAACGGCGTCATCTCGACCGCCCTCGGCGGCCTGCAGAGTCCCGGCGCACAGATTGTCATCCCGCTTGACAGCTCGAAGATACTGGCTGGTTTTTATCTGTTTCTCGGCTTTGTTCTGGCCAGTCTGTTTCTCGCCTGGAAGCTGGAGCGCGACCTCCGGAGCACGACCTGAACCCGCGAGTGAGGCGAAGGTGACGTCAGCGGTCAGTTAGCAGATGGCCGCTCCACACGATCGACAATCAGCACGTCCACCGGTGCTCGCTTCGACTCCAGTTTCATTCCAAGCTGTTCCTCAATTGCAGTAAAGATGGAAGGTCCGGGATCGGTATCCTGCTCAGGCGTCCACTCGAGGTCTGCATCGAAGGCGCCTTCGATACCGGTGCGATTGACTACCGGCCTCGCCAGTTCGTTGGCAAGAATGCGGGCGAGCATCTCGGCGGTAATTCTTTTGGCTGTCAGATGGCCGTGGGGGCCTCTGATGTCGGGTCCCTCTCCGGGTGATGCCGCCCGGATCTTTGCTCCTCCCTTCGCGATCTCCAGCGTGAAGATGGGCATCTCTCTGGCAGCATGGTGCGCCCGGAGCTGAAATCTTTCCGCCAAAAGCGTGCGAACCATGCTGCGGATGCGCTCGATCGCGGCATCGCCTTCGGGTTTTGCGACGACATCGTATCGCTCGGAGTCCAGCCAGCCGGGACCACCCGACACCTAAAATACGCGCAGATCCCATGCAAACGCTATCAGCGTGCGGGTGGTAATGCTGTCAGCCGCGAACCTGTCGGGGGTGGGGTTGTAGACGGTCGTGCCGCCCGCTGCCGCCGGGCTCGGTCTGATGGATGCGACTTCAAAGCGCGGTTCGGTCTGGACGGCTGTCTGGCCGAACACTCCGGCTGGCAAGACGAGCACGGCAAAAGCCGACAGAGCGGGGCCGATCAGTCGCACCGTACTGGGTATTATGCCCCAAACGCGCCTTACTCCTTCTTCATCGGACCGCGACCTTCGCTCGAGGGCGGCACCAGCCCCTTGGCGCGCAGATAAACAGCCATCTGGCCGTACATTTCGTTGTCGTGAATCACGTTGAAGTCTAGGATGGTAATCTTAGGTGCGTCGCGTCCACCGAACATCTTGCCCATGTCAAGGGCGTTCGCGTCGGTCAGCGCATCGTAAGCGGCGTCGCAGTAGGCAATCGTGTCCTTCAGGACCGCAACCGCGGATGCCTTGTCAGTCTTCGACACGTCGAACTTTTTGGCCTCGCCTTTAGCGCCCGCGCACAGCACTCCCTGCACCTCGGCGATATGGGTCACGATCTCACCAAACGAGCGGCTTCCCTGACCAGCCTTGAAGCTGTAGTCGGCATCGGACATCTTTTCGGCAGCTTTCAGAATATTGTTCTTTACGCCGTTATAGTTCTGTTTGACGGCACTGGTGAGCGGGTTCGACTGCGCGTAGAGTGCGGCCGATCCCGCAAGCATGGTCAGAAATAACAACCTGGATTTCATGGATTCTCCTTGGATGAATGTGCGGAACCCTCCCATCATACGCCGGACGACGCCGGAAACGGCTTCGGCTGCACGCTTCGCGGGAGAAAATTCCTGTAGTATAGCTCGTGGTGAATAACCGGAAAGGCGAATCCCATGAGCACTCAGGTCACGTTAACTGATGCACGCAGAGTTACCGCGGCAGCCGAAAAGAAAGCCTCCGAAATAGGGCAGCCGATGAATATCGCGGTGGCGGATGAGGGGGGCAATATCGTTTCCCACATTCGCATGGACGGAGCATGGATTGGCAGCATCGACATCTCGCAGAAGAAGGCCTACACGTCCCGCGCCTTTGACATTTCCACGAAGGACCTCGCCACTCATTCCCAGTCAGGTGGGCAGTTCTTCGGAATACATGCATCGAACGACGGAAAGATCATGATCTTCGCGGGAGGCATTCCGCTGAAGAAAAACGGCAAGGTAGTAGGTGCGATTGGCGTGAGCGGTGGTTCAGGCGAACAGGATCACGCCGTTGCCGAAGCAGGCGCCGCAGCCTTCTGATACGCCGCGGCCTTCTGATATATTGCACAACGGCACCTGAAAGAACTTTCAAACTCAAAAGGAAAATCATATGGCAACCAATCGTGGTTTGGCTTACATGGGCCCCGGCAAGGTCGAGATTCAGAGCATCGACTTCCCCAAACTGGCCCTCGGAAATCGCAAATGCGATCACGGCGTCATCCTCAAAATCGTCACCACGAATATCTGCGGCAGCGACCAGCACATGGTCCGCGGCCGCACCACCGCGCCGCACGGTCTGATTCTCGGTCACGAGATTACCGGCGAAGTGATCGAAGCGGGCCGCGACGTCGAATTCATCAAAGTCGGCGACCTGTGCTCCGTTCCCTTCAACATCGCCTGCGGGCGCTGCCGCAACTGCAAGGAAGGCAAAACCGGCATTTGCCTGAACGTGAATCCGGCGCGTCCCGGCGCGGCTTACGGCTACGTCGACATGGGCGGCTGGGTGGGCGGCCAGGCCGAATACGTCATGGTTCCTTATGCCGACTGGAATCTGCTGAAGTTCCCGGACAAGGCGAAGGCCTTGTCGAAGATCCAGAGCCTCACCTGCCTCTCCGACATCTTCCCGACCGGCTATCACGGCTGCGTTACGGCTGGCGTCGGACCGGGCTCGACGGTGTATATCGCGGGCGGCGGCCCGGTCGGTCTGGCCGCGCGCGGCCGGTGCACAGCTTGCTCGGCGCCGCAGTCATCATCGTCGGCGATCTGATCCCCGAGCGGCTGGCGCAGGCGAAGGCCAACGGCTGGGAGACGGTTGACGTTTCGAAGGACGCTTCGGTCGGCGACCAGATCGCGCAGATCGTCGGCGAGCCGCTTGTCGATTGCGGCGTGGATGCGGTTGGTTTCGAAGCACGCGGCCACGGGCACGCGGGCGCCACGAAGGAAGCTCCGGCCACGGTGCTCAATTCGCTGATGACCATCACGCGCGCCGGCGGCGCGATCGGTATCCCCGGACTCTACGTTACCGACGATCCGGGCGGCATCGACGACGCGGCGAAGACGGGCAATCTGAGCATCCGCATCGGCCTCGGCTGGGCGAAATCGCACTACTTCGCAACCGGCCAGTGCCCGGTCATGAAGTACAACCGGCAGCTCATGATGGCGATCCTGCACGACAAGATCGACGTCGGCAAGGCCGTCAACGTCAAGGTCATCTCCCTCGACGAAGGTCCGAAGGGCTACAAAGACTTCGACAAGGGCGCGTCGACGAAGTTCGTCATCGATCCGCACAAGTCGGTTCACTAAAAATCTTCGAATCAGTTTTTCCGGGCAGACGGTTTTCGCCGTCTGCCCTTTTTTTGTTACGTTGAACTCAGGGAGGACGTATGTTTCGAGCAGTCAGCCTGGCCCTTGCCCTCGGAGTCGCGTCCTTCGCGCAGCAAACCTGCCCGGCTACTGCGAATGCGCCGGCAATGGCATTCAAGCCTCCGGCGCCCTATGTAACATCTCCGGCCGGCAATGGCTTCTGGTACGGCACGGCAGCCCTCTGGACTTATATTGAACCCGGCCCTCTTCACGTTGGAAACGCCAACAGGCTCTCCGCCAAGCTTGTGTACTGGCGCAGAGGATTTCAGTGGCAAGCCGAATTGAATCCCAACCTCAAAGTGATTGCGAAACGGGTCGACGCCCCTTCGCCGATCATCGAAGCTCCGCCCGCCCACGGGATTTTGTTCGATGATGACGAGATTCCCGCGAATATGGCAATGATGACTGGAATCACAATTCCTGAGCCCGGCTGCTGGCAGATCGTGGCGACCTACAGGGGAATCAACACTGTGAGCTATATCGCCTGGGTGGTACGCTGACGCTGACGGTTTGAATCTCCAGCGCGCAGTCAACATCTCCGATCTCCGCAAGCTGGCGCAACGTCGCCTCCCGCGCGCCGTCTTCGACTATATCGACGGCGCTGCCGAAGACGAAGTCACGATGCGCGACAACCGGCGTTCCTGGGACGAGATTCTCTTCCGTCCCCGCAATGCCGTCGCGACCCCCAAACCAGACACGCGCGCCACCGTCCTCGGCTTCGACCTCGCGCTGCCGATGATTCTTGCGCCGCTCGGCTCCAGCCGCATGTTCCATCCCGAAGGCGAACTGGGCGCCGCGCGGGCCGCCAGCGACGCCGGCATCGCCTACACCCTTTCCACGTTCTCCGGAACTTCGTTTGAAGAACTCGCGGCTGTATCAAAAACGCCGCTCTGGTATCAGGTCTATCTGGCGGGCGGACGCGCCGTCGCCGAGGCCACCTTCGCCCGCGCCTGGAAGAACAACTTCAGGGCTCTCGCTCTGACCATCGACACCAACGGTCCTGGCCTGCGCGAGCGCGACTACCGCAACGGTGCGCCGCAGCTGATGGGCAAGAGCCTCTTCGCCATGCTGCCGTATACGTCCCAGGTTATCGTGCGCCCTCGCTGGACCGCTGGCTTTCTAATGGACCGCTACGCCGCCACCCACTACCCGAACGTGATGATCCCCGGCAAAGGTCCGCTGCCGGCCATCAGCGTGCAGGAATCCCTGCGCGATTCGGTCGTGACCTGGGCCGATCTCAAATGGATCCGCGAAGTCTGGCCGGGCCACATACTCGTCAAGGGCGTCATCACCGGGGAAGATGCCCGACGCGCGGTCGATGCCGGTGCCAATGGTCTTATCGTCTCGAATCACGGCGGCCGCCAGCTCGACACCTGTTTCCCCACTGCGCGCGCGCTTCCCGAAGTTCTCGAAGCGGTGAACGGGCGGGTGGAAGTACTGGTCGACGGCGGCATCCGCCGGGGTGCCGATATCGTGAAAGCGATCTGCATGGGCGCGAAGGCCGTTCTGATTGGCCGCGCTTACGGCTACGGTCTCGCCGCCGCGGGGCAAGCCGGCGTGGCGCGCGCCATCGCCATTCTGAAAGCCGACATCGAACGAACACTGATCCTGCTCGGGTGCCCGTCGGTTAGCCAGCTCGACCCGTCTTATATCCGGCTCCCCAGGGCCTGGTAACTTCTGCTATCTCAGATTCGCCCTGCGGAAGGTAAGTGCGTTAGATACAATCTTCATTGCCGCGATTTAGCGGTATTCGCCTGGCAGCAATTCAGTGTAAGGAGTTTGAAATGGATACGACCCGACGCGGTTTTCTGGTGGCTGGCGCCATTGGCGCGGTAGCCCCGTTCATCAAGGCTGAAGATAAATCCGGAAAGAAGCTGCCAATCCTCGGCGATGGCGAACACAAGTACGAGTGCATCCACGACTGGGGCGAATTACCGTCGAACATTAAATACGGCAACACGCACAGCGTCTGCGAGGATGCGCAGGGCCATATCTACATCCACCACACGGTGCACAAGACCAGCCAGAGCCTCGACAGCGTTGTCGTGTTCGACGACAAGGGCAAGTTTGTGCGCTCATTCGGCCCCATGTTCCACGGCGGCGCGCACGGCATGCACCTCAGCAAGGAAGGCAAGACCGAATATCTTTACTTCTGCGACGAGAAGCACGGCATCGTCACCAAGCGCACGCTGAAAGGCGAAGAGATCTGGACGATGGGCTATCCGCAGGATTCGCCGATCTATCAGAAGGGTCCCGGGTCGACCGGTCCCGGTGGTGCGGCAGGCCTGAATTATCGTCCGACCAATTTCGCAATCGCTCCGAACGGCGACTTCTGGGTGGGTGACGGCTACGGCTCGTATTACATGTTCCACTACACGGTGGACAGCCCGACTGCGTATCCGAAGCTGAAGAACGTTTTTGGCGGCCCCGCGCCGATCGCTGCGGCCGGTGCCGGACGCGGCGCGGGTGGTGGACGCGGACGCGGCGAAGGTGCTCCGGGCCGCGGCGATGGCGCCCCGAGCCTTGGAACACAGGCAACGATCGTTCCTGGCGGCGGAGCAGGCCGCGCCGGTGGCGGCGGAAGAGGGCCGGCCAACCCGCCCCCTCCCGGTCAGCCCGGCGTTCCCCGCGATGTGCCGATCGAGAACATGAACAACCCCCACGGCAACATGGTCGATCTGCGCGATCCCGCTAACCCGATTCTGCTGGTCGCCGATCGCGGCAACAGCCGCATAGTGCGGTACAAGCTCGACGACACACCGATCGACGTGATTGCGGGTACGAAATCGCCCTGCCACTTCCATACCCACAAGGACACCATCGTGGTGCCGGATCTCCAGGCGCGGGTGACGTTGCTGGACAAAGACAACAAAATCATTCTGCATCTCGGCGAGCCGACTGTGCCCAATCCGCCGCGCACGACGGAAGACCGCAGCAGCTTCGTGCCCGGCCAGTTCGTACAGCCGCACGGCGCGATCTTCGATCACAACGGCAACATCTTCGTGGCGGAGTGGGTTGAAATCGGCCGCGTCACCAAACTGCGGAAGGTTGCCTAGACTGAATGCTTGCGGAGCTGGCAGCCGAATTTTTTGGAACACTGATTCTTCTTCTTATCGGTAATGGGGCGGTGGCCATGGTCGTGCTCTTCGGCCATGGCATTCCCGGCGAGGTTGTCAACGGTGGATTTACCAACATCAACTTTGCATTCGGCATCGGCGTCACGATGGGCTGCTATGTCGCCGGCCGGGTTTCAGGCGCGCATCTGAACCCGGCGGTCACGCTCGCAGTCGCCATGTTTCGCGGCTTCTCCTGGGTGAAAGTGATCCCTTACTGGATCGCGCAGACACTGGGCGCGTTCACCGCGGCTGCCATCGTCTACTGGAACTACCGGCCGCAGTTTCACGTGGCCGACCCCGGCCTCGATCACACCGCCGGCGTCTTCACGACGTTTCCGGCTTTCCCGGACATGCTCTCCGCCGGCCTGCTGGATCAGACAATCGGCACGGCCATTCTGCTTTTCCTGATCTTCGCGATCATCGACAACCGCAATCAGCCGCCGCAGGCCAATCTGACGCCGATTCTGATCGGCGCCATTGTCGTGGGCATCGGTATGTCGTTCGGGGCACTGCACGGGTACGCCATCAACCCGGCGCGCGATTTCGGACCCCGCCTGTTCACGGCGATCGCCGGCTTCAAAAACAACGGCCTGACGGACGGCCCGAAAGTGTTCTGGGTGCCGATCGTCGGTCCTCTCGTCGGCGGCGTAATCGGCGGTGCGCTCTACGATCTGGGCGTGAGAAGGTTCCTGCCGGGCAAAGAATCCTGACCCGTTTTTTATTGCAACAGAAGCACTGCCATACCGCCGTCTGTGTTCAGTGAATCGCCCGTGGCGTTGGTGGCGTCCTGGGGAATATCCGGGCGGCCGACGAGCGCGACCGAACGCACCACCCCCGTGAAGAGCACATCGTTGACCACCTTGGCGCGTTCGTGGTCGATCTCGGAATCGATTTTGTGGGTGAACGTGCGGTCGCGCTCGGAGAAGTCGATGCCGATGTCGTGGGTGGCTGAACAGACCCAGACAGGCTTGCCGTCGAAGGTCTCAGGGCGGCGGAAGATGCGCAGATGGTGGCGCGCGGCGAACGTGTTGTTGCCTTTTTCGAAAGCCAGGTCCGGCGGACGGCTGTCGAGAAACAGCACGGACATCGGCCCTTCGTTATAGCCACGCGATTCGATCAGGGCGCGCGCCGTCTCGAGCTTCGATTGGGTGTTCAGCCGGGCGGGCTCGAACCAGCCGGCTTTGGTGAACGCGGCGCGCAGTTCATCCTCGGTGGCGAGGAACATGATGTTGGTGATGTCGGATGGCCGCGGCGGTTTCTGGGCAACCGTGCGGTACGGCTGCCGATTCACCAGCGCCACGAGACCCTCCTGATTGGGGAACGGCTGGAGGTGGGAGGTGGGGCCGTGATCGCCCGCGCGCCATTCGAGTGGCTGCGTGAGGCGGATGGTCAGTTCGGAGCCGGGGTCGTAGTCGATGTTGGGATTGGCGTCGTCGATTTTGAGGGCCTGTTTGGCGCCGGAGATGAGGTCGGCCAGAGCGCTGAACTTGTCGCTCGACTGCAGTTTCCCGATCCCCTGATCGATACGCGAGCTGAAGGTTTCGTTGGGCACGATGCCGGTAATGACGCCTTTGTCGTCTACCTTCTCGCGCGCGTTATCGATACCGCTGACGATGGCTGAGAGGGTCGCGTGCTGCGGTCCGTCGACGAGCGTGGAGAAGACCATCTGCAACTGCGCCGCAGTGTTGCCGGATACGGCTTTGGCCTGTTTCACCGCACCGGTCAGCTGCGCGCCGGCGGAGATCGCGACCGCGTTGTCGATGATCACGGGAGCGATCAGGACCGCATGCACGGCGGCGGGCTGGGTGGGGGCTTCACTGGAGACTTTATCGCTCAGACGAATGCTGAGTTCGGTGCCGGCCGGAACCTGCACGGCAAGGACGGCGAGCAGGGGCAGAAAGGTCATTTCGTCATCTCATTTTGTCATCTCGAGCGCGGGTCCGGTCACATCCTCGATGCGCACCTTCACGTCTTTGCGCGTCTCGACCTTGTCGAAGGGCAGATCGAGACTGATGCCGACCATTCTGTCGACCTGCTGATGCGCGGGAATGATGTCGCGGTCCTTCAGGACGGGATTGTACTGTTCACCGAGAAGCGTGTAATTTTTGAACGCCATGGGGATGTCGGTGCTGGAGGCGGCGGAGCCCGGGGCGGTGCTGCCGTCGGGAAAGTCGACCGAGGTTTCGATGCTGTGCACAACCATATCGACGTCGGAGTCGTTCTTCACGTTGAAGTCGATCACCATGAAGGTGCCTTCGTCGGAGGCTTTGACGGTGCGGACCTTGCCGATGGAGCCGGTGGGTACGAGATGATTGCCCTTCGTGTTTGCGAAGCCCACCCAGACGAGGACGGCGATGACGACCACGGCCGCGCCGAAAGTGATCAGGAACGGCTTTGACACATTGAGATCATACCGCCCGGGGAATGGGTTTTGTCAGCTGGCTTTGGGTGGAGCGTTCAGCTTCTTTCTCAGCTCTTTGAATCGCGGGTCGCCACGCAGCGAGTCCATCTGCGGGTCGACATCGAGGATGTAAAGCGCGGCTGAATTCTCCTGGACGGCGCGCCCCAGTTCACGGAAGGCTTCATCGCGCTTGCCGAGGGCTTCCATGAGAAGCGTCATGTAGTAAGCGTCGACGTATTCGCTCTTCCGACGCCGTTCGAGCTCCTGCAGGATTTTCCGTGCCTCGGTCTGGCGCCCGTTGCGTGCGAGGCACGCGGCTTCGAGCGCGCCGAGCCAGGGGACATCGGGAAACACCACGCGGGCGAACCGATACTGCTCGAGAGCTTCGCCCGTACAGCCCGCATACTCCAGAGCCTGGGCGCAGAAGGCGCGGCCGAGCAACAGGTACGGGTGCAGTTCGAGAGCGGCTTTGACGCAGCGCGCGGCTTCATCGAATTCGCGCCGGCAGAAGCGGACGATGACCTCGGTGGCGGGCCACAGCGGCCAGAGCGGGTCGACCAGATGCGCCTGATTGACCACATCGAGCGCTTCCTCGAGCCGATTCATGGTGGCGTAGAGAATGGCGAGGCGGATGTAGGCAGTGGCGGACTTCGGCTTATCCTGCAGCGATGCGAGCAGCTCGGCTTCGGCTTCCGGCAGGCGGCGCTCGAACATGTGCAGGGCGTGGCCGTGCATGCCCCGCAGATCGGATGTCATGCCGCCCAGCTCGACCGCGCGGTTGAACGCTTCAAGGTATTTCGGATAGACGTCGCGCGGCGCCTTCATCCCGTAGGTCGCGGGCATCAGCCAGGAGATGGCGATGCCTTCGTAGGCGCGCGGGTCGGACTCGTTCTCCTGCGCGGCCTGCTGAAACGCTTCCAGTGCCTTCTCAAAGCCCTCGCGCGTGCGGCGGTTCCAGAAGTGCCAGCCGGTCTTGATGAGCTCGTCGGAGCGCGGCGATTCGAGACGATACCCGATCTTCGGCCGGCAGCTGATCCACTCGCCGTACTCTTCAAGCGCGTTCTTCAGTTCGCCCACCGTAACCGACACGGTGTGCCGGGAGACGTGGTTGCCGTCCCAGGCTTCGGCGATGAGCCGCTCGCAGGAAATCCACTGGCCGGTGTTCTGAACCAGGGTCTTCAGAACCAGAAACGTCTGCGGACGCAGCTTCATGGGCACACCGTCGCGAAGTACCCGGCTGCCCGCTGTATCGACTGTAAATGGTCCGAAGCCGTACTGCTGTGCTGTCACCACCACCCGTCGTCATTTTACAGACGGGTCAGCGGTTAGGCAAGAAAGCTCAGGCAAGAAAGCCCAGATTCGACGTCGGGAAGTTCGCGAGATTCGGGAACACCGTGGCCAGCGCGCTGGCGGGCAGGCCGAACCAGGAGGCGAGCGTCGCGCCGTACTGATCGACCGAGGTGGAGGGGATCCAGCGTCCGCGCACGTCTGCATCGTCGGGGCCGGCGAGCTCGAAGGTGGGGAACTTTCCGTAGATCTGGCCGCCCTGCACGGCGCCGCCCAATACGAGATGGTGTCCGCCCCAGGCGTGATCGCTGCCGTCTGTAGTGCTCTGCTGGAAGGTGCGGGTGAAGTCGGATTCGGTGAACGTGGTAACGTTCTGCGCCACGCCGAGTTCCTGGGTGGCATTGTAGAACGCGGCCAGCGCCTGGCTGACCTGCGGGTAGAGATTGTTATGCGCCTCGAGCTCGCCTGCGTGGGTGTCGAAACCGCCGAGCGAGACGAAGAAGATCTGGCGGCGCATGCCGAGGTACGACTGCACCTGAATGATCTCCGCCACCTGCTTCAGCTGATTGCCGAGGGAGGTGGTGGGGAAAGTAGTCTTGAGCGCGGTGCCTTTGGCCAGCGCGGAGGCCAGCGCGGATGCATCGCTCATGCTGTGGGAGAGTGTGTCGTTGGCAGCCTGCACGAGCGAGACGCCGCTTTCCGTTGTCAGCAGGCTGCTGACCGCGTTGAGGCGGGCCTGCGATGCGGCCGAAGAGTTGAAATCCCGAGAGAGTCAGGGACTGGCCCGGCGCCAGCGCGACAGGCTGCGTCGAAACGCCGGCGCCTTCGAGCGAATTGCCGGCCACCGAGAAGAAGGTCGGAAACGCCGAGGAGTTGATGTTCTGCGCGGCGACATAATCGGCGACGCGGCCGGCCCAGCCCGTGGGACTGTGGCCCTGCGCGATGGAACTCTGCCAGGCGGCCTGCTGGTCGGCGTGCGAGAAGAGGTTGTTCGGAATGGGCGCCTGGCTGTTCTGATACTGCGCCTTGGTCAGCGGCTGCACCAGAGGGCCGGTATTCGCGACAACCGCGAGCTCTTTACTGGTGAACAGGCTGGCCAGCTCAGGGAGCTTTCCATGGAAGCCGTAGGGCGCGCCCGAAACGCTGGTGACCGGGGCGAGTTCGCTGGCGGTGAGCGCGAGGCTGCCGCGGATGGACGTGTAGGCGCTGAAGTTCGCGCTGTCCATGGGCACGATTGTGTTGTTTGAGTCGTTGCCCCCGAACAGGAAGACGCATACCAGCGCCTGATAATTCGGCCCGCTCTGGGCGGCGAGACCCGGGATCAGCCCGAAGGGGCGAAGCGCCAGGGTGCCAACCGTGGCGGCGCCTATGCGAATGAATCCTCTGCGTGAAGTCATGTATGTTCTCCCGTTGCGGCTACTGAATTACGTTGTACTCGCCCGACGTCAGCACGACGTAGAGCGCGGCCTGCGCTTTGGCCAGAGGCGTCGTCTGCGCGTTCACGGCAGACGTCGCGGCCTGCGTCAGCGCGGGCGACATTGAGCCGTGCAGGAAGACCGATGCGACGTAGTTGAGCAGCCCGTTTGTGCTGGACGCCTGGCTGACGAAAGGCGTGAGGTCGACCGTGGTGGTTGAGTCGAGCTTGCCGTAGAGGATCGAGTTGACGGCATCGGCGCGATCGGCAACGGTCTGGGTGGAATAGATCTGGAACTCGGGGCCGAGCAGGCCTTTTTCGGTGCGGTACTGCGGCGAGAAATAGCTGAATACGCTGGGCTCGTTGAAGAGATCTTCGCCCATGTTGGCGGTGTAATTGTTGATCGAGTTGGTTGCGGTTAGCGTGCCATTGAGACCGCGCAGAATGTTGGACATGAAGAGGACGGGCTCGCGCAGGTGGCCGAAGTTCGGGTTTTCCACTGTGGTGGGATCATCTGCGGCACGCGCTTCGGGATCAGTGAGGATGGCGGTGATGACGGCTTTCAGGTCGCCCGAAACGCCGCTGCCATTGTTCTGAAACACCTGCGAGACACGCTGGATGTAACCCGGCTCGGGGTTGCTGGTGACCAGATGCTGAATCAGCTGCTGACTGACGAACGGCGCCAAGGTCGGCTGGGCCATCAGGGCGTCGATCAGGGCGTTGAGATCCACAGTCGCCGTGCCGCCAGCCGGAATCGTGATGTTGTCGAAGATCAGCTTCGATGTGGTGTCGTGCTCCGCGTTTACGGCGAACATCTGCCCGAAGTAGTATGCGGGATTGTTGGTTTTGGCGGTGGCGCCAGGAGCGGTTGGGTAGGTCCAGCCGGTGAGCACCTTGGCCATGTCGGGAACGATCGCTTCGGTGTAAGTCGGCACCGGATTGCCGTGCGTATCGAGCACCGGCGAACCGTTCATGTTCAGCTCCGTGAGGCCGAGCGTGAAGAGCTGGAGGAGTTCGCGGCCGTAATTCTCATTGGGCGCCGTGTTATGCGCCGTGCTGGCCTTGTTGTTATTGGCCATGTTGAGGTAGCGCCCCATGGCCGGGCTGAGCGTGACGGCCTGAATAATGTCGCGGTAATTGCCGAAAGCGTTGTCGCGGAAGATGCGCCAATAAGGAGGAAAGGCGTAGGCGGACGATACGCCGGACGTCTGCGACACGACCCAGATCTGGCTCAGCGCGAATGCCGCGCGCTGGCGAAGCTGATCCTCGCCGGACACCGCGTTCTGGAAGAACGCCGACTTCACCGGCCCGAGAGCGGTGTTGTTCGTGCCGGCGGAGTTGAGGATCGGCTGGTCGGGCAGATCGGAGGTCTTCAGCGCGAACTGGGCGTTGAGCCAGGCACTGATGGTGGAGTTTTCGAGCGCGGCCACAGATGCAGGCGTTGGACCAAAGGTGGCCTGGTCGAGAAAGCGCGCGGCGGCGCGTTGCGATGTCTGGGCGAAGGCGGAAGCAGCGGAAAGAAGCAGCGCTGCCGGTATAAAGAATTTCATGGCAGTAACCGAGTGTGATTGGTGTTGCACTTCTAATGGGAACACTGTTTGGGAGAAAAGTCGCGCTGTCCGGAGACCGAATTTTGTTAATAACGGGTTATTGTTCATAGTTATCGTTACTTCCGTTATTGTTTTGCGGGGGGTGGACCGGTGGCGTTGCAAGCGGAGAGCGGGGTTGACAAGAGGCAGGGATGAGAGAAAGAGAGAGAAGACATCAGATGCCGGGGAGACGGCCACCTCCCCAGACGGTTTGCGGCGGGCACGCCAGCAGGCAAGCGCCAGCGCCAGGACAAGGTCGTCGTGCTCACCCGTGGAAGCGCCGACCTGCACGGCGGTGAGTTCGCCGATGAGCGATCCGGCTTCCTTCCTGCCGCCCGCGATGCGAAGCAGACCCTTCTCCAGAGCCAGCTGAACGCCGGAAATCAGGTCCCGTTTCGGAACACTGAGGTGCAGATAGCCACAGCGCGATTCGCGCTCTCCGCCTGTGATAGTTACCGCGGCAAGGTCGCAGCCGAGGCCAGTCTCGCGAAGCATATCGACGACAATCGACGGCCGGCACCCACGCCGGTGGCATCGACGGCAAGGGCGCATCTGCCGTAGAAAGGGTGTTCATGGGTCAGAGCACGGATGCGCCCGGCGACCTGCGGATAGGGCGCGCCGAGAGCAATGCGCTCGACTCTACGGACGAGGAGACTCCGGGGGCATGGGGTTTCCCGGTGGTGTAGACGCGGGGTTCTCCTCCTCGACCACAGCGATGGCGGAGTGGTCGTGCTTCTGGCCGAGATCGACGCCGATGTAAAACATTAACTATTTCCTTTTGCGCACAACGGGCCCCGTCGGCCTGTGCGCTTCAAAGCGACTCCAGATCGTAATCGATGGCGGCTTCAACGAGGGCGCGGTCAAAGACTTCCGTGCCGCTCGAGGTGAACTGACACATGTGCTCTGACGAAAGGATTCGGCACCCATCGCGGCGCGCTGCTCTTCGAGAAATTCCTTCGCGATGCGTGGGCAGTCGGCGGCATTGACGGACATGCGGCACCACTCGGGGGCGCCGTGCGCCCAGGTCTCATACCCAGGTTTCATAGAAGAAGCCGCGCTGGCCCCAGGGGGGCTCATATTTCTCGTGGGTACTAGTACAGATTGCGATGCCGCGCGTGCAAAATCGGGCCGCAATCGAGACAATTGCCGTATACTGCCGGAAGCTGGGAAGCCGAGGAAACCCGACTGAAAAAGATAAACGATAACTCCAAAGACGGTGGCAGCATGGACGAAAAAGAAACTCTTCCTTCCGAAGGAATCTCGAAAACGACCAGCCGACGGGCCTTTGCCCGACAGCTGGGCGCCGCTGCAGGCACTGCGGCAGCGGCACTCGCCACGCCTTCGCTGGTTGCAGCGGAATCCGCGTCGAGCGGTTTCGTCCCCTCGCCCTCCGGCGTGGCCCTGCCGCCGGCCGCCACCGACACCCGGATTACGGAAGCCTTCCAACTCCGTTTTCGAGAGGCAACTCAGGATGCCCTCATGGGGCCGGCAGTGAACTTCAACAACGGTGATACGGCTCTCTACCGCGACAAGGGTGGCACGTACACCAAGGCTCTGCCGCACGATGCCTATGGGCGTGTAAATCTCAACGCATTCGCGACCCTTGAAACAGCGCTGAACAGCGGACAGTTCTCCGACTTTGAAAAAATCACGATGGGCGGCACGCGCACTCTCAACGGTCCTCAGGGCGGGCTGTGCTACGTCCTCGACCTGCCGGATAACGTGCAATTTGGCCAGCCGCAGGTGCCTCCCGCACCAACAGTGGCCAGCGACCAGAATGCCACAGAGCTGCTTGAACACTACTGGGCTTCCCTATTGCGTGACGTACCCTTTACAGACTACGGATCGAACGGGCTTGCCGAAGCGGCTGCCGCCGAACTCGGCTCACAGCCCGCCTATCAGGGTCCAAGGAACAGGAGTGGCCAGGTGACACCGAGCCTGCTGTTCCGCGGAGCTTTCCCGGGCGAAACTCTGGGGCCTTACGTCTCTCAATTTCTCCTTCAGCCCACGTTCCTCGGCTCCCAACCCATCGGCCAGCAACAGTGGACTTATCTGCCGAATATCGATTACGGCACCGACTTCGCCTCCTGGCTGGATATCCAGAATGGCGTGGATACAGGGCTGCGGAACCAGATGGACCCGCAATACCGCTACCGGCGCACCGGACGGGACCTCGCGGCGGTGACGCACATGGATGTGCTCTTTCAGGAGTATTTTGTAGCCTTCCTGGTGCTCGCCGGAATCAATGGCAATCCTCCCGGCAGCTTTACTCCCGGAGGCGCACCTTTCAATCCCGGCAATCCTTACAAAAACTCGAAGACCCAAAACGGCTTCGGCACATTTGGCTGGCCCGACTTCGCCGCGACCATCGAACAGGTTGCGGTGAAGGCTCTCAATGCCGTGTGGTATCAGAAATGGTTTGTGCATCTTCGCCCGCGACCGGAGGCCATCGGAGGCATCGTTCATCTGCTCAAAACCGGACGGGGGAACGAAACCGACGTAAGGCTGAGTGAGGTTATTCTGAATTCGCAGGGACTTCAGCAGAGCTTCCAGAAGTACGGGACATGGCTTCTTTCACAGGCATTTCCGGAAGGCTCCCCCGCGCATCCATCCTACCCAACCGGCCATGGTGCGGTAGCGGGCGCCTGTATCACCGTGCTGAAATTTATCTTCGACGGTTCCTTCGTAATCCCCGATCCGGTGGTGCCCGCCGATGACGGGCTTTCCCTGATGCCTTACACCGGCGCAGATGCAGGGCAGCTCACAATCAACGGCGAACTCAATAAGCTCGGGCACAACGTCAGTTTTGGTCACGGAATTCACGCCGGGATCCACTGGAGGAGCGATACGGACACCTCTTTGTTGCTGGGGGAGGCCATTGCGCTCAGCTTCCTCAGAAACAAGGCCTGCACATACAACGAGCCGTTTTCCGTAAACATCACCAGGTTTGACGGAACCATCGCGACCATTTCTAATGCTGGCAACCCTTAAAATCAGTAGAACCGCACCAGCGGAATCACTGCCCCTATAGCTTAATCCAACAGAATTTCCGGCCTGCGCGAAGAGCACGTTCGCATTCCGGACATATACTTCCTGTAATACCGGCATTCCGGAAACTATCTGGAAACGACATGCCCGGGCGGGCCGCGCGAACGCTCCCGATATGCAACATTAATGCCTCTCAGAAATTATTGACTGCGGAAAGGCGCTAATCTTATCAGGAGACAACGCGGGCGGCGGGTCCCGCCACGTGGAGAAAAGCCAGTAATGCGCATCCTCAGTGTCGATGACGACGACGAGAATTTGTTCCTCGTCGCCAAAACGGCGCGCTCCCACAGTCACGATGTGGTGAGCGCGCATAACGGCATCGAAGCGCTCGAACATCTGGCGGCCGGGGGGATCGACCTCATTGTCTCCGACATCCTGATGCCCGGAATGGACGGTTTTCAGCTTTGCCGGACTGTCAAGAGCGACGCCCGCTTCAGGAGCATCCCGTTCATCTTTTACACCGCAACCTACACCAGCGAGCAGGATGAGGACCTGGCACTTGCATTGGGAGCCTCGCGCTTCGTTGTCAAACCTGCCTCGCGTGAAGCGTTCCTGGCCATTATTGAGGAAGTCTTCAGAGAGGGCGCGGCGCAGAACATACCGGTCCCGGATGTGGATCTCGACGATGGCGGAAAAAGCATCGCTCTCTACAACGAACGTCTGGTGCGCAAGCTGGAGCAGAAGATCGAGCAACTGGAGATCACACGCGCCGATTTGTACCGGTCTGAAGAGCAGCTCAGGCTCATGTGGGACGCGTCGATGGACGGCATGGTCCTGTGCGACGACGAGGGAATCATCCTGCGCGCGAACCGCGCATTCGCGGACATGATCCGGAAGCCTTTGGAAAGCCTCCCCGGTCAGCCCGTTCCCTTTTGTCGCGACGAGGCAGGCAGCGACGTGCTGGCCCCGGGCCGCAACATAGTCCGTTCCGGCGCATTTGACCCGCGTACTGAGGGAGTGTTGGAGCCCGCCGAGAGAGAAGTCCTGCACGTCGAGGTGTCGCGCGCTGTCGTCGGATTGCCTTCAGGTGCGCCGGCGCTGTTCAGCGTGGTCCGGGATGTGACGGCGCGCGTGCACCTCGAACACGAGAAGGCCGTACTTCGGAGTCAGTTGCACCAGGCGCAGAAACTCGAAGCGGTCGGGAAGGTAGCAGGAGGCATTGCTCACGACTTCAACAATCTCCTGACCGTGATCAATGGCTACAGTGGCCTGTTGTCGACCCTTGTCGCGCGGGAAGACCCTTCGTGGGAAGCAATCGAGCAGATCCGGCTGGCAGGTCAGCGGGCAGCAGATCTCACTCGCAGGCTGCTGGGTTTCACCAGAAGGCAGCGGGTCCAGCCAAGAGCGCTCGAACTTAATCGTGTTGTCGAAGAAGTGATGCCGCTGCTAACCCGGATCGCGGGCGATAACATCGCGTTACTCAAGCGGTTTAATGCGCAACCCGTTGCTTATGCGGATGCCCTCCAGCTGGAGCAGATACTAATGAATCTCGTAGCCAACGCCCGCGATGCGATGCCGCAGGGAGGCAGCGTCTGGATCGAAACGGACGCAGTGGAACAGCGCGGCAACGACGGCGCTTCCAGCGCCTGGGCAGTTCTGACGGTTCGCGATGACGGCGAAGGCATGACGGAGGAAGCCCTGCAACACATCTTCGAACCTTTCTACACAAGCAAAAACTCCGACACAGGCACTGGCCTCGGGCTCTCGATCGTCGACAGCATCGTGAGGCAGAGCGGAGGCCGGATTGAAGTTCAAAGTTTGCTCGGGCAGGGCGCTGCATTCCGGGTTTACCTGCCCGCGATCGAGCATTCTGCAGTCGAACCTGAGCCGCCGTCCCCTGAGGTCGCATGCAGGGGCCGCGAGACGGTTTTGGTAGTGGAAGATCAGGAATGGGTGCGGGGTTATGTCGAAAAGGCTCTGCAGAACCTACGGATACCGGGTGGTGCTGGCATCCGGCCTGAACGAAGCAATGCGCATCGTTCTGAGTGGACAGGAGTCGCTGGATATTGTTCTGACCGACGTCCTGATGCCGGACGGCAACGGCAAAGATCTGGCAGGCCGGATACAGGACCACTGCGCCGGCACCCCGGTACTGCTGATGTCCGGCTATGCCGAGCACGCGCCGGAGCCGCAGGGAGTCAGGTTACCGGGCGCGATCGATTTTATTCAGAAGCCCTTCAGTCCCGAGCAACTGACAGCCAGGATCCGCGAAGTGCTGGCACGCTGCAAACCGGGATTGCAGCCGGATACCGATCCGAAATCCTGATCTGTTATGGGCGGAAGTCTGGAACGGACCAGAATCTGGTCGCTTTCCTGATCAGACAAACTGACTTGCGTCAGCTATGGTTGAACGGCCGTTCAGGATTATCAGGCTGGATCCGTCTCTGGTGTTGTGTCTCTGAAGTCTCTTGCCTGATGTGGGGCGGGATGGCATCCTGCAGCGGGGTTGTTAACCCCGCTCTCGGCTTTGGCCTTTTGGATTTCATCCATTGGCATAGCAGATGGCAGAAGCGACCGGGAAAGAGCATTTCTC
This sequence comes from Terriglobia bacterium, assembly GCA_963709215.1. GTDB lineage: Bacteria > Acidobacteriota > Terriglobia > Bryobacterales > Bryobacteraceae > BOG-234. Next base: position 1,758,384 of record CAVPVO010000003.1, read on the forward strand.
AGGCTTCGGCGTGGTGGGCAGGTTAGACGCGAAGTGGGAGAAACGTTCGATACCGAGACCGCGGCCCCAGACTTCAGCGCGGAGTTGATGAATGAGTTGTTGTGTTGAGGTGCGAGGACCTTTGGAACTGGCAGCCCATTTGGGTTGCGGCAGGAGTCCGTGGCCGGAGTTGCCGAAGGCGAGCTGGCCGGAAACCAGCAACATGCCATAAGCGGCGACGGCGAACGCCGGAGCCGATTCCACCGATACGCTGTTTCGCACTTGCGCCTGTCCCACGCCGAGGAGCGTCTTTTCATCCCGGAAGTTCACCTCGATGTCCCAGCGCTGGAAGTAGGCTTCGATAATCTGGCGGGGGTCCAGTCCGGAGTCGGTGCAAATGAGGAAGGCGGGATGCCGATAGAGAAGCTTCGAGCCTTTGCGCAGGCGGTAGGCAAGGGGCGCGATGACGATCAGTTGCAGAATCTGTCCGGCTCCGGTGGTGCGCCACATGATGTTCTGGCGGCGTTTGAAGCGCAGCGGGTGAGAGACGCCGGAATGCGCGAAAGTCATGGTCTCCCAGGGTTCCGCGTCGTCGGTGCGGAACTGCTCGGGAGTAGGGGCTGGCGCGCCGTAGCGAAGACGCCGACCACGCGCTTTCATAAGGTCCGAATCCGGGGTGAAGCAGAGTTTGGCATCCTTGCGAATCCGCCCGATACAGATGGTGCGGGGCGGAATCTGTTTGAGCACGGTGGAGTTGGTGTAGCCGCCGTCAAAGGCGAGTATCAAAGTACGCTCCCGGCCGCCGGGGTCCTGATCGAGAGACTGGCGGAGTTGGATCATCTGCTGGGCGGCGCGCAGACTGAGGCGAGACGAACTGGCGTCCAGACGGTATTGCGCCACCTGGTCGGCGGGAGCCTTGCCATCCGGTTTCTGCGGCGTGGGCGTGTGCAGAAAGGCAATAGGAGCCAAACGGAATGCGCCCTCTGTTCCGGGCATGGCACCGGAGATCTGGAGGAAGCGCTGGGCGCGCACAAAGTTGGTCTGGAAGCGCGGCCCGAGCGGATCGCGCCGCCAGCCAACGCCCGGCGTGTGGGTGCCGGAGCGGCGTAACAATGAATCGTCGAGGACGGCACGGAACGGCGCGCCTGCGGGCAGTTGGCCGGCGATGGCGCGGCGGACGACAGAGAAGATTTCGGGTACGGGGACACGGTCCTGAGAGAAGAGGCGGTAGGTGGCGCTCCAGTCCTGAAACTGGGAACCGGAGGTGGTGAGCAGACCGGTCACGGTGTGGCGTCCGAGACAGAGCAGCGAACTCATCGCGAGCGTTTGCGCACGGTCGGAGACACGTTGCTGGTCGAAGGCGGGGATGCACCGCTTCCAGAGCTGCTCGAACTGAGGGAGGATTCCGGCGGAGTTTTTTTTAGAACCGGAGCCGGCGCTTCGAGGCGACGCAACGCCAGAAGGGCTTTGTCTTCGATGACCCATTCGACGGTCTCACCCTTGGAAAACTCCATCGCCTGCGCGATGGCGGAGGGGAAGTTGATGTACCACTGTTCGCTGGCCTTGCGGCTGATGAGCTGGACTTTGGTGGGGAAACCCATAGTGGAAGATCCTTTCGGTATAATATCTAGTTATATAACTAGCTAACAGAAACGAGACAGGATTACAACATGGAACATCAAAAATGCTTTTCCATGCTCTTTATCTAGTCAATTGGCCAAAGCCGAGAGCGGGGTTGTTAACCCCGCTTAGCGGGGTTGTTAACCCCGCTGGCCGCTTGCAACGCTCACCGCCCTGCATCCGGAGATGGTGAAGGAACTTCGGAAACACAACACGAGCAGGCTGCTGAAAATCGCTTCTTGCCACTCCCTTACGGTCGCGGTTCGGAAAAGCGGGTGCTGATTCCGCAGGGGCTACTGAACCGCGCGTCAGCAAGCGGCAACGAAAAGAGCGTTGATGCCTCCGGTCGGGTTATCGTCTCGATTAATTCTCACTGCGACGTGCCGCTTCAGGTCATTTGTGCAGTCCACAGGGCAGATTTTCCGGACGCGGCCTAATTCGCGGAGGGCTTTTCAATTTTGTCGATGACGATCACGTCGACTGAAGCTTTCGTCTTCTGCAGGCGGAGGCCTAGTTCTTTGACCGCCTGAAGAATTTCTAATAATACAATTTCATCTGGAAATGTTTTGCTCCATACTTGAGGTATGGCGCGCGCGGCATTACGCATTCAGGTCGGCAGCAAAGACAGAAGGACATTGCAGAAGCTGCTGAGCGGCGGGGTTCAGCAGGTCCGGGTCGTTCTACGAGCCGTGGCTCTTCTGCAATTGGCCAAAGGAGTCAGTGCGCCGCAGATCGCTGGCATGGTGCCGTTGACCGCGCAGGCAATCCGCAAAATCGGCCATCGCTATCAGGAAGGCGGACTGGAACGGGCGCTGTACGAGAAGCAGCGGCCAGGGGCCGATGCGCTGCTGGAAGACAGCGAGAAGCAGCGGATCATTGCCATGGTCTGCAGCAATCCACCGGAGGGCTTCGCCCGCTGGACGGTGCGTCTGGTGGCTGAAGAAGCCGTCAAAAGACGACTGGTACCTCGCGTGGGAAGGGAAACCATTCGAGTTCTGCTCCTCAGCCACGACCTCAAGCCGTGGCGGGAAAAAAATGTGGTGCGTGGCCGAACTCAATGAGGATTACGTCGCCAAAATGGAGGACGTTCTGGAAGTCTATGAACGACCTTATGATCCGGAAGAACCAGTGGTGTGTCTGGACGAAAAACCGATAACGCTGCACGCCGATGTCCGCCCTGCCTCAGCGGCCAAGCCGGGACGCGAGGCCCGGCAGGACAACGAATACCAGCGCAACGGCACAGCCAACGTTTTCTGCGCCGTAGAGCCGAAAGCCGGCCGCCATTTTACCTTCGCCACACCCGACCGTTCCGGCTTCGAGTTCGCAAAGGTGGCCTTCGAACTCGCTCTGTGTTATCCAGCGGCCAAGACCATCCATCTGATCGTCGACAATCTCAACATCCACCGGCGCAAGTCCCTGACCGACCTGCTCGGCCCTGAGACCGGCAACGAAGTCTGGGAACGGTTCACCGTGCACTATACGCCCACCCACGGGAGTTGGCTCAACCAAGCGGAAATCGAAATCAGCCTCTTCTCCCGGCAATGCCTCGGAACTCGCAGAATCTCCGATCTCAAGTCACTACGGTTACAGAGCCGCGCCTGGAATCGCCGTATGAACCGCGACCGCGTCAAAATCAACTGGAGATTCAGCCGCAGAGCCGCAAGGCGCAAGTTCGGCTACAACGGAAGCGGGCTCAAGCCGGCAGCAACATAGCTGAGAAATCACTGCGCCGGAAGCGCCGCCTCACGTTCAGCATCCCTGACGATTACTGGTGTGAGTTGTTGTAGAGCAGGTGGGAGCCGCACCGCCACAAGTAGCAAGTCCGGCAATTCTTCACCGTTTTTAGCTGGCTTTCCCAGCATAATGACAGCGCCCGAGACGGGCAGATTACTCTTTAGGAGCCACGTGGAGTGAGTACCCAGTCCTTCTGTCTGAGGTGGGGTTCTAAATTCAACAAGCGACCTGCTCCTGTACGTGAGAACATCCTCCGGATAGGGGCCAGAGGGAACAGGACGGTCAATCAATGCCAATACGGGCGCGGCCTGTTCCTTGTACTCCCCAAACACTCTCGCTAAAATTTCTGCCACTTCATACATGCCCGAAGCACCGGCGGATATGTGGTAAATCTCGATGGCCGGTCCATGGAAGCCCTTCCATCCGGCCACGATTGGTTGCGGGCTGAGCCAGAGGGCGTCGCCACTTGAGCCCGAGGAACCTCCGCAATACCAGCCGCGCGGGGCCAGCACACCAAGATCGATTGCTGCCCTGTAATATGCCAGTTTCTGCGCTTCCCCCGCGCTGATCGTCACCAAGTGGGGAGTGCCCGAAGGCGCCTTGAAATCCTCCAACTGACCGGATGCCGCACATCCCACGAACGGGACTGTAATCTGACGGGGATGTGCGGTTGTTCTTTCGCGCTGTGCCAGCAGCGCCGGAACCAGCAACAGGAAGGCGAGGGGTCGCACTTCTGAAAGATTATCAGGATTTACAGGCTCCGGCCACGTAAGGAATCTCTTTAGGCGGTCACAGTACTAGTTGCTGCTCCAGGGCGCCGAAGAGGTCGGGCGGAGCGTCCTCGGCGGAGAGCGGAGGCACCTGAGCCTCGAAAGCTCCGCCGAAGGGCCGCATGGTGGGATCGGGCGTGAACTTGAGGGTGAAGGTGTAGCGGGTATCGCCCAGGCCGGTCTGATCGACTACGGGAAGGTCCATGAACTGGGACTGCATGATGCTGGCGAACTCGGCCATGGTGGCGCTGCGGCCCTGGAATCCGCGCTGAGGCGCTCCGCCGAAAGCGGGACCGGGCAGGGACGCGGTTTCCTGCCTGACCTTCGGTCCGCCTTTCGCCACGGTGAGAGCGTACACAGGGATTTCTTTCTTCTGCTTGTGGTACGCGAGCAAAAAGCGCTCGATCAGAAGTTTGCGCACCATTGTGCGCATCTGTTCCGTGCTCGAAAAACCCGGCGTATCAGGCTTCCCCACAATGTCGAACTTCTCGGTATCGGCCCACGCAGGGAGGTCGACCAGTTGTTTCAGGTGCGCCGTGAAAGCGTACCTGGCCAGATCGGCCATGGTTGTACTTTGCGTGTGGAAGATGCCCTCCTGATCCCTTCCGAGGCTCCAGCCGGGGCTGTTGGGATCAGACGGCTTGATCGTCGCTACGTCGAAAGAGGGGTCGGCCCCGGGATTCATCGCTTTGGGAGGCGGGGGAGGTTCCGGGATGGTCCATGCGGTTTCGGGAGTGGCTCGGGTGAAGTCGAGGCGCAGCGGCGCACCCTGGTTGAAGGTTCCGGAGATGGTTTTGCCATCGGGGGTCATCCTGCCTTCGTAGCTGGCATTGATGCGCTCGAGGGTCATTTTGATCGCGGAGCCGCTCGCGGTGAGAGTAGTGGCGGGGAGGGCGGGGCCACTCTGGTCGATGCTGTAGAATTCGCCGGCGAGCTTATCGTTGGCGGTAGTGGAGATCTTCAGGACGATGCGAAGCTCGCCGTTGGGCGCCTGGGGAACTTTGAGCGCGCCTTGCCACGTGCCGGTGAAGGATTGCGCGAACATGCCGCCGCCTGACAGCGCCGCGAGCGCAACGATGGATATCGGAGTGGAAAAAAGCCTTCTCATTGAATCGGCTCCTGAGAAATGCGTCGGGATCGCCCTGCTGGTCCTGCTTTCTGGCACGAGGTCTCTGCTGTGCGTTCCTGGGCATAGCGGCCGCGATCGCATGGGGAAGACGCCGCAAAATGAGAATCGTGGCGGCCGGCGTCTTCGTGCGGCTGCTTTCGATGATCGTACTGCTTTTCAATGGACGGAATTTGTTCCCGTTTTGTTCCCGGAACTCAAGCGTTTCGATTAGTCGTGACCTAATGTGAGCAGTGCGCCAGAATGCCTCGTAGTCCGGTGTTTAAGGGCTGCCCATGCCCCGGGTTGCGAATGATGGGAACGAACCCGTATCGGCGAAGGTACCGCAGGTTCGGGTGGTGGAACTGGCGTGGCCTTCGGTCGGTGTGCCGCTGACTCGCTTGCCGTATTGACATAACCGGTCCACTGCTATCGTTCCTTCCGGGTTAGTGGATTACCTTTGTGAGAACGCAGAGAACTCCGGAATTATTTCGCACCGCGTCTGGCAAGTTCCTTCTCAATCATTTGCTGCAATGCCGGCATCTGCGAACTCGCTGATTTGAGGCCGTTCACGAAAAGCGTCGGCGTGCCTCGCACCCCGGCGGCCTTTCCCTCGCCGATATTCTGAGCGATTTCCGCATCCGTCGCTTTGCCGTCGATACAGCCCTCCAGTTGATCTGGCCTGATCCCGTTCCCCGCCGCCCATGCCAGAACTTTGGATTTGAGGTTTTCAACCGTGATATCGTCCTGATGCTCGTAGTCCCAGTCGTAGAATTTCCAAAAGGCCTGCGGATTTTGCCGGAAAACGCAGCGTCCCGCGATGGATGCCGCGCGCGCCCAGGGGTGGATAGATTCCAGCGGATAATCTTTAAACACAATGCGCACGTTGTTGGGGAACAAATCAGGAATCAGCTCGCGCAGCAACGGCGCTTCCGCCCTGCACGACGGGCACTGAAAGTCTCCGAACTCGACGATCGTAACGGGGGCGTCCATCGGCCCGAAGCTGGGTTGATGTTCAACATTCAGCTTCACGGGAATATTCCCGGTCTCCACGGACGGGGTCGATTGCGCAAACGCAGTCAGCCCGGCGAAAATTAAAATTGGCAATCGCATAATTGTCAGCCTAGCAGGCTGCTGAAAAAGCTCTTTTCGTTGCCGCTTGCTGACGCGCGCGGTTCAGTAACCACTGCGGAATCAGAACCTGCTTTTCCGAACCGCGACCGTAAGGGAGTGGCAAGAAGCGCTTTTCAGCAGCCTGCCAGACCCTTCGGGGCACGCCCGCAACAAGCGGCGAGTTCCCGGGCGGAAAAACGCACGGCGGCTCGGGCAAAGAAAGCCGGTCGAGCCAGGGAGGCTCATAGCTCATCACGCCCGGGTCGCCGGCATTGAGCCCGCTGGTTTCGGTGAGCCTGTAGGTTTATGATTTTAGCCGATGCGCACCATCGCCCTCGCCATAGTTCTTACCGCGCCAGCCGTGGCTCAGTGGCTGAATCTGCCCACTCCGGGGATTCCACGCACCGCGGAGGGTAAACCGAACCTGACGGCGCCAGCGCCTCGCACTCAGGACGGCAAACCTGATCTGTCCGGGCTGTGGCAGCCCGAACTGACTCCCTATCGATTCGACGTGATCCAGGATGTGAAGGATGAAGACATCTTCCGTCCGGCGGCAAAGGCGCTGTTCCTGCAGCGGGCCGTAAACCTGAGGCACGACAATCCGGTGACGCACTGCCTGCCGCCGGGTCCGCAGGCGATTTTTGCGGCGGGATCGACGCGGTTCTATCGCATCGTACAGTCGTCCGGCGTGATCGCGCTGCTGTACGAACTCGGAAATTTCAGAACGATCTATACGGACGGGCGCGAACTGCCGAAAGATCCGAACCCGACCTGGATGGGCTACTCGATCGGGCATTGGGAAGGCGACACTCTCGTGGTGGAAACGGGGGGATTCAACGACAAAACCTGGCTGGATATGGTGGGTCATCCGCATTCTGAGCGGCTGCGAGTGACTGAGAAATTCCGCCGCACCGACTTCGGACACATGCAGGTTCAGGCGACCTACGATGATCCTGAGGTGTTGACCAGACCGTTGACGATGTCGGTGGCGGTCCACTATGCAGCGGATGGGGACATGCTGGAGTATGTCTGCAACGAGGACGAGCGCGATACCCAGCATCTGGTGGGGACGGCGAAAGCGGCGGCGCATCCCAGTCCGGCAGTGTTGGACAGGTACGTGGGCGAATATAAGTTTCGCGACGGCGTCATTACCTCCAGAGATTTTTTCGGTGCTGATCAAAAGGTAAGTGTGCAGCAGGGACAGCTGTACATGAAGGACTTTCCGCTGATTCCGCAGAGCGAGACCAGATTCGATTCGACCGCCGGGACGATCGAGTTCCATCTGGATTCGAGTGGCCGGACGACGCACTTTATCCTCAGCGCTGCGGAAGGCGATGCTCAATACGATCGGGCTCGCTGACGGTCGTTCTTGTTCACTCTGCTGCGAACCGGCGTCCAGCACATCAGACATGCCTGATGATCGTTTCGGTGGGCGTCGACGAGCGGAAGGTGAATACGCGCCCGGTTTCGTCCGAGTCGAAGACGGCGGTCCGGTTTGTCTTTTGCGGAAGTTACCCGTTCCCGTTGGCGTCGCGTTTGGTGCCCGGCTGGCGCACCTGCAACGTCCTGTTGCGGCACAGGCAGTTGTGACTGATGAACCAGCGTCCACACCAGGCTCCGTATTTTCTCAAGCACCTTTCTCCGCTACGCAGCGTTGTCGAAAACTAACAATGCTTCGGGTCGATCCGTGTCTCCGGATACCGGCTGGTATTGGTCGCGGGTTATAGTGTCCAGGACTTAGCAGGCTGCTTGAAAAGCGCTTCTTGCCACTCCCTTACGGTCGCGGTTCGGAAAAGCAGGTTCTGATTCCGAAGGGGTTACTGAACCGCGCGCGTCAGCAAGCGGCAACGAAAAGAGCTTTTTCAGCAGCTTGTTAGCTCGCGGCTACTGGCGGCGACATCAGACCGTATTCCAACAGTCCGATGCCGCCGACCAGCAAGGCTCACTTTGCCGCTGGCACCCAGATGGCATCTGCGACTGAAAAGTCGACGCCGGCGACCTCTGTTCGTACCGATATATACTGCAGCCCGGCCTTCTTATCGGGTTTCGCAGACACGGTCAGCAGGTACTGATTGTCCAGAACCTTCTGGAGGCTTTCGAGGTAAGGCGCAAAGCTGACCGGCCCCTGAATGCCCAGCGAATAAGCTTCGCCTCCGGTTGCGTCCGAGAGCTTCGCCAGCGCGTTCAGTCCGCTGTTGGCTTCGAAGAAGTTGCGATGCCAGTGGCCGATGCCCGGGAAGTAGATAGTGTGGATCATGGTGCCGGCGCGTTGCGCGGCCATCGCCGCTGCGTCCACGTCGGGATTCAACAGCGCGTTGCGCTCACGGTGGGCGCGATCGAGTCCATCCGTAACCAGAAGGACTTCATGCCGGTTTGGGCTGGCCGGCCAGCGCTTCATGAGATCGTTCAGGGACAGGTAAGGACTGCCGTAAGCACCGGCCGAACCCATGGGCAGGCGAAGCGCGCGGGCCGCCCGTGCGTGATCGTTCGTCGGGTCCTGCGCCACCTGAACGACCCCGTTTCTCGTGTAGGCGACGCCGACATAAGTCGTCTCCGGCTGAGCGCTGATGAATTTGCGCAGATCCTCGAGATGTATCCCGAGGCTGGTAGTGCTGGCGTCGTCTATCACAATGAAAAGCTCAAGGCCTGCGCGGTCGCCCTTCGCGGCCACCAGGTCGAGTACCTGAAGCGGCTGCTTGCCTTTCTTCACGGACACGTCGGCCTGCTGGATTTCAGGGGCGCGTTTGCCATCGTCCACGTTGGCTGTAATGACGGTTGTTATGGGAACTCCGGCCGAAATCTGAATGTCTTTGGCGAGAGCAGGAAGGGTCGCGGCAAACAGAACCGAGACCAGACCCAGGTAAGTAAGTGCTGATTTCATCGTCTTTCTCCTTCTTTGGTATTGGTTATTCATGTCAGCGCCGGCTTTCACGGACGTCGACACTACGAACTCTTCCCGAGCCGAATTCGACCGAGCACGAGAACGAAAAGCGCCGGATGTCGTATCCCCAGCTGCCGTTGACGGCGCCGGTGACTAAGTCGCCAGAGCCAGAACTGCTGGACGGAACAGCCTGCTCGAAGTTGATGTGCCGATAGCCATCGCGGTGCAGGCGATCCGCGACTGCGTCCTTACAGTTCTCAATGGCTTTCGAGCCGTAGAAACCGCCGGGGACACCGCCCCAGCCTGGCCTCGGCGGAAGCGGCGGCGGTGGCGGCCATCCGACGGCGCGCTCGTTCCACTGCAGTTCGAAGGCGTATGCGCCCGCGCCGCGCTGCGGATCGTCGATACGGACGACAGCGCGACCTCCAGTGCGCCGTGGGTCCTGCAGCAGACGGATGGAACCTCTGCCGGCGATTCGGCCGATGCCAAAATTCTGCGGATTTACGGGAATCGGCGAGGTGCAGTGAAAACTGCGCCACGCAGCGGGCGCGCCGCCAGTGGTTCTCAGCGAGCCCATGTCACCGGAGATCTCGACTTCCGCCGAGCCGTCTACTGTTACCTGAACGGAACAACGACCGCTCTCACCGCCCCCGCCGCCGATCGTCGCCCGCATGGATTCCGTGTTCGCTGACAGAGGCTGAGTCAACAAAGCCAGAAGCGACGTCGAAAGAAACCATTGCGTCTTTGCGTTCATACTGCCTTTGCAATGGCATCTGACGGGCCAGAGAGCCCGAGGCCGTGCGATGCCGTTTTCTCAGCGCTTTAGGCCGCGACAGGAGTTAGGAACCTGGCAGAGATCGGTTCAGACTGACGAAAGCGTGCGACAGACAGATCCGGGAGCTGCTGCCCGCTGAGTCACAAACCATGGCAAATGAGAGTGGGTGGCGTGGGCACGGACCTGCCTTTCAGTTCGTGTGTCAGCGCTTCAGCTGACACTTACTTTTCTCAGGAGAAAACGATATGAAGTGGTCCTGGAACATCGGCGCGATTGCGGGAATTAATATCCGCATTCACGCTGCCTTCTTACTTTTACCTGGCTGGGTTGCGATAAGTTACTGGCTGGCCGGCCACGGCTTGAACTTGATGCTGGCGGCGATGAGTTTCATCGTCGCCCTCTTCGGATGCGTCCCGCTGCATGAGCTGGGTCACGCCATGGCGGCGCGGCAGTTCGGCATTCAGACCGCGGACATCACCTTGCTGCCTGTCGGCGGCCTGGCAAGGCTGGAACGCATGCCGGAAGAGCCGCGCAAGGAGCTTTGGATTGCGCTGGCCGGTCCGGCGGTCAACGTAGCTATAGCGGTGGTTCTGTACTTCTGGATAGCTCTTAACCACCAATGGGAACCGCTGACGAGAATAAGAGTAGCTGCGGGACCGATGGTCGAGAGGCTGTTGGTCGCAAATGTCTGGTTGGTTCTTTTCAACCTGATTCCGGCATTCCCGATGGACGGCGGGCGTATCCTGCGCGCCCTGCTCGCGTCGCGCATGAGTCATCCCAAAGCGACCCGTGTTGCGGCTCTGACCGGACAGGGACTGGCGCTGGTGTTTGCTTTCGTCGGATTTTTCGGTAATCCGATGCTGATATTCATCGGCCTGTTCGTGTGGATCGGAGCCAGTCAGGAGGCTGGTACGGCGCAGATGAAGGAAGTTCTGTCGGGAACGCCGCTGCGCGCCGCCATGGTAACCGGGTTCGGAATACTCGACTCCGCGGACACGCTGGGGCAGGCAGTACAGCTGACTCTCGGCGGATGGCAGCACGATTTTCCGGTGATCGACCGGGGGCGGCCAATGGGAATTCTAACGCGCGCGGATCTCCTCGTCGGCCTCTCCGCCTATGGCCCCGAGTATCCCGTGACCTCCGTGATGCACTGGGAGTTTCCGACTGCGCAGGCGGATGAAATGCTGGAGACGGCATTTCAGCGCCTGCGGGAAAGCGGTTCGACTACCATGCCGGTGGTGCGTCAGGGGCGAGTCGTCGGCCTGGTCACGATGGAGAACATGATGGAGTACTTTCTGATCGACGCGGCGCTGCAGAAGCGGCAGGGGACCGGCGGTGTCAGGCGCCGGCCCTTTGAGCCGGAGTATGCGGACATGGGAAGTGCCGGAAGGAACTGGCCAGGACCCCGATAGGTATTGACAAGCGAGGTGAGTGACAAACACTGCAACGGAGAACCGGATGCGCGAGCGCTACTCCGGTTCTTCGAACGGCAGGTCGACCGTGATCGGCGCATGGTCTGAAATTCCGTCTTCGAGCGCGTTGTTCAACTCCCGCATGGTAAATGGGTGGTGCGGCGCGAATCTGTAGCTCATATGTGCACCGCGCGTTTTCGCGATGAATGGACTGACGAACATCCAGTCCAGTTTGTAGCGCCCCGCGAGCCCGCCGAAATCCCGCCTCAGAGTAAACGTTGGTTCAAATCCTTTTCCGGCGCGCTGATTGCTGTTAGCCAGAGTCCCGCGCTTGCCATCCGGATTGTGCTCTTCGTCTCCGCGAAAGTCGAACGCTCGTCCGTCCGCGAACCGGAACCTTTCCAGTTTGCGGAAAAGCTTCGCCTCTTTGTTTCCGGAGATCACCGGTACATGAAACGACGTTGGGTCCTTGTAGGTCCTTAAATATGCTAACGGTGTGGAGGCAAGCAGCGGGAGACCGGCCGGGGTGCCCCACTTAAGCGCCTGCATCGCCCAGAATTCGTAGTTCTTCACTCGCTGCATGAACTCGCGGCGGATCGTTGTCGGTGTTCCGTCAGTACCGGTTGTATTGAAGTCGCCTCCCAGAATGACCGGGTGGTTTATGCCGCGAACAGCCGCCAGCACAGCGTCCATCTGCTCAGCGCGGCAGTCTGGCTTACACTTGTTCTCCAGGTGCACTGAGACGACTGTAGCCGTCTCACCCGGTATGCCGGGAATCGTGAGATCGGCAATCAAAGCCATTCGTCCGCCGCGACGGACTTCTCGCTCGATACGCGCGAGAAACAGTTTGTTGGCGGCCATGCGCTTGCCCTTCTCCAGCGCCGATATGGCGGCCAGCTCGCCTTCAAACCAGTCGTGACATATCGGCAGCCGTACGATGCGGGTGTTGCGGATCGGATAGCGGCTCAGTATTGCATTGCCCTCTAATCCGCGGTAGCGCGCGGGGTCCGGACGGAGCTGGTCGTTCATCTGGCGGCCAGGAGCGGAATCGTCAAGATCCACCAACTCCAGTCCGAGGTCTTCCAACTTGTCGACTTCAGCGAATTCGACACCAAAGGCATAGTTCATCCCGAGCGCGTGGGCAAGCTCTTTGGCGATGTCACGATAGTCGGTGCGCTTCGCTCCGAGGTCGACTTCACTAAGCAGGATGACGTCCGCATCGCGCAGAATGCGGAGCTGGCTTTGGATTGATGGTCCGGAGGCAGGGCGCAGCAGTTCGTCCGCCCCGGAGAGGGCCATGCGGACTTGATCATAGTTGAGGCCATGGTTGATGTTCCAGGCCGCAACCCGCACCACCGGCCCCAGCCCTTCGACAAAAGGCCGGTGCGGCGGGTCCGCGCCATTGTTCTCCACGGTTGTGGAGTCGAGTACGTTTTGCAGCTTGTTGGCGAGAGCGGGATCGAGCGTCTCATTTCGCGACAGCGCGACCAGTTCGTCGAAACTCAGCACTGCGGAGTGAGGCGCGGCCAATTCGGCTGCGACCATTGTTTTGATTGTTAGTAAGGATAACAAGACGACACGAACAGAGTTCTTCATGCTGGCACAGAGACGCAATTGTGCGCCCGCGTGTCAACGATCGGATTCAGGGTGGTTACGCAGCTGTCTATGACGACAGCGCGACTGCGGTGTAGTCTTTCTCCGTCACGTGGATCTGTCTCCGGGAGTTTTCTCCTTTGTTTGGATAAGGGGCGGCATGGCATGGTGCGTGCCTTTTCGCTGAGTGCCGGGCACTTTAGTTCGGCAACTCATTCAAAGGAGACACACATTGAAACTGCAACTTACACTCAGTCTGCTGGCCGCGGCCGGCGCCGTTATTCTCGCGCCCACAGCCCACGCCGATCCATGGAACGAAAAAACGATACTCGCATTCAGCGCGCCGGTCGAGATACCGGGCTACACTCTGCCCGCGGGAACATATGTGTTCAAGCTGATCAACTCTCAATCCAACCGCCAGATCGTGCAGGTGATGAATAAAGACGAGAATCACGCTTACGGTATGTTTCTGACAATTCCCGACTACCGGGCCATCCCGTCGGAGAAGACTATCGTTACATTCAAGGAGCGTCCCGCGGGTTCGCCGCCGGCTCTCAAAGGATGGTTCTATCCAGGCAAGAACTTCGGGCACGAGTTTGTCTACCCTAAAACGGAAGCTGTGAAACTGGCCGCCGCGAATAACACCCCCGTCCCGTCGATTCCTGAAGCACCGCCGGCCGCGCCACCCAGCGTAATGATTGTGGCTTTGAATCACGCGCCGATCCATGCCGAGGAGCCGGATGGCGAGGAGGTGGAACTCGCCCAGGCGTTTGAAACCTCACCGCACGACGGGCTTCCCGGTGAATTGCCTGCCACCGGGAGCGCGCTGCCCCTTATCGGAATGATCGGACTCCTGTCGATCGGCACCGCCGGGACGCTGCGGCTGGTCGCGGTGAAATCGAAGTAAAACACTACGGAGTTGCACATGGCCGACTTTTCCTTTTGTGGCGCCCGGAGGTTTTTGATTCTCCGGGCGCCTTTCTTATTGGTGCCGGGCATTTCCTCCTGGCTCTCGCATGCTCAGGAGACAGACCCCGTGATCTCGGTGGACACGCACCTTGTCGTCCTTCAGGCAAGCGTTCGCGATGCGGCGGGCCGGATTGTTTCCGGGCTTGACAGAGAGAGTTTTCGTGTCACGGAAGACGGGCGGCCGCAGGCTGTCAGTCTGTTCACCAACGAAGATGTACCGGTGGCTGTCGGCCTGGTGATCGACAACAGCAGCAGCATGCGCAACAGAATTTCCGAAGTCACGGCGGCGGCGCTGGAATTCGCGCGCACGAGCAATCCGCTCGATCAGATGTTTGTGATTCATTTCAACGAGCACGTGAAAGTCGATCCCGCGGATGGAGGACTGTCCGCAGGCTCAGCCGCCGAGGTGGAAAAAGCGCTCGAGGGCGTTGCGCCGGACGGAGAGACCGCTCTATACGACGCAATAGACGCCGGTCTTAGCCGCCTGAAGAAGAGCGACCGCGAAAGAAAGGTACTCATCCTGATGAGCGACGGCGGTGACGACGCCAGCCATCACCGGCTGGAAGAGATTGTGCGGGACTCCCGCGCATCGGATGCCACGATCTATACGATTGGGCTGTTCGATGAAGAAAATCCGGACCGGAATCCCGGCCTGCTGCGGCGGCTCGCGCGACTCACCGGCGGCGAGGCGTTCCTGCCTCGCACGCACACAGAGATCGCAGAGGCGTGCCGGAAGATCGCGAGCGACGTGCGCGCACAATACACCATCGGATACTCGCCGTCGAACCGGAACCTCGATGGCCGGTACCGGAAAATTCAGGTCACTGCAGTTGACCGCGCGGGGATGCACCTTTCGGTCCGCACACGGCAGGGCTATCTGGCATCACCGCGATGAAGAAACTTGCCGCTCTTTTCGCCGTTGCCGGTGTGCTGGCCCTGAGTTACTGCGTGTACTCGCATATAGAAGCGCGGCGCTGGCAGTTGAAGGCTGCGCTTGAACTGGAAGTGAAAGTTCCGGTGCCGGTGGAACCGGCGACGCGCCCTTATCCAAAAGCGGGCTCGGCCATCGCGAAGCTGGAGATCCCACGCCTGAATCTTTCCACCGTAGTTGTTGAAGGTACCGCCGAGTCTGAGCTGCGCGTCGCGGCGGGGCACATCCGGGGCACATCGCTGCCGGGCGATGGCGGAAACGCCGGCGTGGCGGCTCATCGCGACACGTTCTTCCGGCCGCTGCGGTCGATCCGGATCGACGACGTCATCAGTGTGAAGACGCACGAGCGGGAAATCGAGTACCGCGTGGTATCCACGAAGATCGTCTCGCCGAAAGACGTTCAGGTGCTGGCTCCTGCCGCGCAGGAAACCCTGACACTGGTTACCTGCTATCCGTTTAACTATGTCGGCGCTGCCCCTTCGAGGTTCGTCGTGCGCGCAGACTGTACCAACTGCGGGCGCTGAGTCAGGCAGCCAGCTTCGTATCCGCGACCGCCGTGTCCTGCTGCACGGTTTCGGGCGTGGCCGGGATGAGTTTGAACAGGGCGGCGTTGGCCAGGATTGACAGAAGAGAGGCCGCCAGCGCCGCGTTATAGACAGGCTCAGTGATAAGACCCGCACGCAGCGAGACGCTTGCAAGGATGAAGGAGAATTCGCCGACCTGTGTCAGGCCGATGCCGACCCGAAAGGCCGTCCGCGCGGGGTAGCCGAAGAGACGGACGACGGCGAACCAGATGCAGAATTTGCCGATAACAATCAGGCCGGCCATCACGGCGAGGGCGCGCCAGTCGGAAAAGAGCGAGCGAGGGTCTATCAGCATTCCGACCGTGATGAAGAACAGAGCAACAAAAACATCGCGCATGGGAAGGATTTTGGCGGAAAGTTCGTGAGCATCGGGACAACTGCCGAGCAGCAGACCTCCGACAAAAGCACCCAGGGCCAGTGAAAGGCCCAGTGCTTCGGTAGTGGCCGCGGCGGCGAGGCACAGCGCGAGCACCACAAGCGCTGATATTTCCTCGTTCCCTGTCGAGGCAACATGAGAGAGGAGGCGGGGCATCACCTTCCAGGCAATCCAGACGATGGGGGCAAGGAAAAGAATCGCCTTGCCGGTTTGCCAGAAGATGTGCACGTAGTTTGCGCCTTCCGCATTGCCAAGTCCCGCGAGAACGATGGTGAGGATGACAACCGCCAGATCCTCGACGAGCGTGATACTTACCATCATGCGTCCGGCCGGGGAGTTCAGTTCGCCGCGGTCGACCAGCAATCGCACGAGAACCATAGTGCTGGCCACTGCGACAATGCAGCCGACCGCAACGCCCTGGTTCAGCGGCCATCCTATGAGCAGCCCTGCGCCTGCGCCGAGTCCGATTGAAAGCAGAACCCCGAGTGGCCCACCGATAAGAGCGACCCACTTTACTCTAAGGAGTTCAGGGACCGAAAACTCAGTGCCGACGGAGAACATCAGAAGGACGACGCCTACTTCAGCCATGACCTGAAACGTGTGCACGTCATGAATGCGCGGACCTGGCGTGAGCGGGCTTAGGATGAGTCCAGCCAGAACATAGCCTAAGATCAGTGGCTGACGAATGCGCCAGAAAAGGAGACCGGCGGCCACACCTGCGGCAAGAACGATGGCGATGTCATGAAAGATAGACATGGCGATAACACCTCTTTTTGATGGGAATGACGTGGTGGATTTAGTTGTGAGCGCCCGGGATCAGCCGGTAATACGCCAGAAGTTGAGGCGGTCCGGGAGAAGCGGGCGCTTTGCAGACCGGTCCATTGGGCAGATAAGAACCGGCAACGGTCTGGCGGCGTACCGCGCCACCAGCGTCGCGAAAAACCAGCTCCAGATTTCCCGTACCGTCGCGCCAGCCGGTGGGTGCATTAGTCGTGCCAATGATTACCGTATCCGCGGGAAACGTATCGGTTGCGCCCGCCGCGCGAAACTCCGGGGAAGCACAGACGCGCAACTGGCCGTCGTCCGCGATGGCTACAGGCAGGCCCCAGATCGTGCCGTCGCGATCTGTGAAAAGTCCCACGCGTTCCCCTGTGCCGTACTGATTGGGCGTAGGGTGGTTTCCCGTGGTCATGATCGGCCCGAAGATGGCCTCGGCTTCAGCCATGGAGACCCAGGCCACCGAAGCAGGCTGTTCGCGCCGGCCGCATCCGGCGGTGGCGACCGCGACGAGGATAACCGCAAGCCGGATATTCATTCAAGCCACCGAGGCAAATGCCTGGGGGCGGCTCGGCACGCCCTGACGGGCTTCTTCAGCCAGCGACTCAATGCCGAGCCGGCGCATCTTTGAGAGCAAGGTCGTGCGGGCGACTCCGAGCTTCGCGGCTGCGCCGCGGCTTCCGCCGACGACCCATTTGGTTTCCTCGAGCACCTGAAGAATGTGGTGGCGCGTGGCCTCTTCGAGCGTACGGCTGGCCTTTTCGGGCGCCGCCTGCTGCCGTGAGTGAAGCTGGCTGAGCGCAGGTTGAAATACATTGCCTTTCGAAACGATTACGCCATGCTCCACGAAGTTCTGCAGCTGACGAATGTTGCCTGGCCAGTCATAGGCCACCATTGCGTCCATGGTTTGGGGCGAGATCTCGTCGAGGATTCTGTTCATCCGCTCGGAATACTTTGCGACAAAGAACCGTGCGAGCGCCGGAATGTCGCCGCGGCGTTCGCGAAGTGGCGGCACGGCGACAGGAAAGACGCTCAGCCGGTAATACAGGTCGGCGCGAAATTCCTTTGCATCCACCATGCTAAGCAGATCCCTGTGCGTTGCTGCGACCACGCGTACGTTGACGTGCGAAGTGCGCGTGCTGCCGAGGCGCTCGAAGGTCTGCTCCTGTATGACACGCAGGAGCTTCGCCTGCAGGTCGAGAGCCATGTCGCCGATCTCATCGAGAAAAAGCGTGCCTCCGTTGGCCATTTCGAATCGGCCGAGACGCTGCGCGACTGCCCCCGTGAAAGCGCCGCGCTCGTGGCCGAACAATTCGCTTTCGAGCAATCCACCGGGGATGGCCGCGCAGTTGAGCGTCACAAAAGGGCCTTTGCTGCGCAGGCTCATGTCATGAATGGCTCGCGCTATGAGTTCTTTGCCCGTGCCGGTTTCGCCCTGAATCAGGACAGTTGAATCCGTGGGAGCCACCACGCTCACCTGTTCCAGAACTGCCCGGATTCCCTGACTGGTACCGATGATCCCGGTGATTCCGGCGGCTGTTTCGCGTGCGATGCCGGCTGATTGCCGATCGCCGTAGCGATTCTCGATGTCATAGGTCCTCAACATGCTGTGCTCCTGGTTTTTTGAATGGTTAACTTACAAATCTCTTAGCTGAATCTTAAGGGCTTCTTACTGTCCGGCGCATCCTCACTTAGTAGGACCCTGAATAGAGTTATTTGCGCGTACTTGTTTCGCGCGCAACGAACTCTTCAGCCTGTGCGCTTGCTCATCGCCGACTCGATGGCGCTGAACAGAGGACCGCGGCGTACAGGCTTGGTCAGGAGCTCAATCGCTCCGGCGGCGAGAGCCTTCTTCCGCGCTGCTTCATCCGCGTGCCCCGAGACAAAAATAATCGGAATCGGCCGCGGCTCCTTCTTCAGGCGTTCCTGCAGCTCGAAACCGTCCATACCGGGCAGTCGGATGTCGAGAATCAGGCAAGCAGTTTCGCGGAGCCGCCCGAATTCAGGAATTCTTCGGCAGATCCGAATGCATCGACATCCCGGCCCACCGAACGCATAAGGCCTTTCAGTGCCTCGCGAACCGACGCGTCGTCATCCACAATCGAGATCCGCCTGCGTGGCCCGGCCGAGTCCGTCTCCGCGGCCTCGCGCTTGTCAATCTCTTTCACGATTTCCATGATAGAGAGAAGCACGCGGGCCGTAAATCCTCCATTGGTAGGATGAGCCTGCTCGATCCTGCTTATGTTTGACGTGGTGAAGGGGAGAGCTTTTCGGACATTCGGACGAGATCGGCGAGGGAATCGGCACCCATCTTCTGCATCACACGGCCACGGTGAGTCTTTATGGTCAACTCACTGGTACCCAGCTCGCCTGCGACCTGTTTGTTCAGCATCCCGGAAGCCACCAGATGCAGCACTTCCTTCTCACGGGGCGTGAGAGTGTCGTAGCGGGCGCGGATCTCATCCATCTGCGCGCGTTCCGCGCGGGCGGCGCGGTCTTTTGCAATAGCCTCCTGTATGGCATCGAGCAGTTCCTGGCCGCGGAAAGGTTTGGTCAGAAACTCCACCGCGCCCGCCTTCATGGCGCGGACACTCATGGGAATGTCGCCGTGACCCGTGATGAAGATGATCGGAATTTCAACCCTGGCTTCGGCAAGAGAACGCTGGAATTCGAGTCCGCTGACGTCTGGAAGACGTACGTCGAGCACGAGGCACGCGGGGACATCGGGGCGTTTGTGGCTGAAAAATTCGCCTGCCGACCCGAAGGTCTCGACGCGCAATCCGACGGATGAGATGAGCTTGCGGATGGCGTCACGCACGGCGAGATCGTCGTCAACCACGAAGACAACGGGCTGGGCATCCATTTAATTCGCCTCGCGCATACAAGGCAGCGTGAAGTGAAGGGTGGCGCCATTATCGGCGTTCGCGCTTGCCCAGAGGCGGCCGCCGTGGGTCTCGATTATGGAATGGCAAATCGACAGCCCCATCCCCATGCCCTGAGGCTTGGTCGTGAAGAAGGGATCGAACATACGCTTCAGATCCTTTTGCGCGATTCCCACGCCCGAGTCCCGCACGGCGACAACAAGTTCGTCGGCGTCCCGCAAGCCCGAAGTGATCATGAGCCGGCGAGGTCGTCCTTCGACTGCATGCATGGCTTCGATACCGTTCAGCATGAGATTCATGATGACCTGCTGCAGTTGGATGTGGTCCCCGATAGCCGGCGGCAGGCCGGGAGAGAGAGCCAGATCGACGGAGACCCCGTTTCGGGCGGCGACGCCCTGCATCAGGGAGCACACCGCCTCTATGAGATCGTTGATCATCAGCGGTACCCTTTCCGGCGGCGCATTGGTGAACATGGCGCGAATGTGCTTCACCACATCGCCGGCGCGCGTGCCTTGCTGAATGATGCTTTCGAGGGCCGCCCGTGCTTCAGGAAGATTGGGCGGATCGGCGGCGAGCCAGATGGCGCAGGCGTCGGCGTTCGTCACCACCGCGGCCAGAGGCTGATTGACCTCGTGGGATATCGATGCGGCCAGAGCCCCGAGAGCGCTCATGCGAGTGACGCGCGCGAGTTCGGCCTGAGCTTCGTAATAAGCATCCTCCGCACGCCGGCGCTCGGCTATTTCCGTCCTGAGTTGCTCGTTGGTTTCCCGTAGTTCGGCGGTGCGTTCTTCGACGCGGAGCTGAAGTTCATCGCGTGCGTTCTGAAGTTCGAACTCGGCCCGCCTGCGCCAGGCGCTGAACCAGCTGACGGCAGCCGCGGACGCTGCGAACTCGATGAAAAGGGGCAGGGATTCGCGATTTACCGCGAAGGAATAGATCGGCGGGGCGAAGAAGTATGCGACCGTGAGAATGCCCAGCACTACCGCGAGTCCCCCGGACCACTTGCCGCCGAACCAGGAGGCGGTTACGATCGCGGCGTAAAAGAAAATGTAGCCCGCAGTTGAGACCACGCCTTGCAGCGTGAGGGTGAGGCCCAGGGCAGCGGCAATCAACGCGACCGCCAGGCCGATGGACAGCAGCCGGCGCATCGGCGCGGGAGCGGACGCTCCGGTGGCGGTGCGTCGCAGGGTTTCGTCACGGTCTGGCATCAGCGTCTCGCAGTTCAGTGGGCGCCCCTCGCAAAATGCTGAAACCGTTCACAGGAGCGAAGAGGACGTCCCTGTCTAATTCTGGACCAGCGTTTGCCTGTCAGGCGCGTGAAGGAGAAAGGAACAAAACCAATGAGAAGAAACTATCGGAATCTGGCGGGGCGAGCAGTATATGCGACACTGCTGCTGGCAGGCGCGGTGCAGGCCCAGGAACACAGATGGGCAGGCCGAACGCTGGATGAATTCGAATGGTCCGTTCACGAGCGGTTGGTCGCACTGCCGTTGAAGTGGGCGTTTGAGACGGTGAATTTCGAAGTGCGCGGGTCGAGCGTTATATTGTCGGGGCAGGTGCTCAGGGAGGGTCTCAAAGAGAAGGCGGGGCGCGCGGTGGGCGAGGTCAAAGGCGTTGGCACGGTAGTGAACAGGATTGAGGTTCTGCCGTCATCACGACGGGACGATGTGTTGCGTGTGAATGTGTATCGCGCTATCTACAAGAGCGAGCCGGGGACGCCCATGGCGGGAGACAGTCCGCAGGTACACATCATTGTGAAGGACGGGTGGGTGAGCCTCGAAGGCGCGGTGAACTCGGATGCCGAGCGCGATGCGCTCCACCTGCAGGCCTTGAGGGTGACGCCGCAGGTGTTGGACAATCTTCGCGTCGCGCCGGGACAGAAGGGGCTGTGACGCCGGGCTCGCCCGGGGATGCACGACCACGGAACGTTCGCAGCGGCGGTCGCCAGCTCCACGCCGGTGCAACTTTATGGGGCGCTGGGAGGCGGGGTGGCAATCCAATGGATCTGCAGCTGCGAGTAGACGTGCGAGCGTCATTCCGCTGCTTAAGTCGGATGATGTCCGGCGTCTGCGTGTTGTCCTGCCGCACGGGATCGCTGCGATCGCGGGAATTACCCGGCCTCTTACGCCCTTCGAGCACTCAGTGGGAGCCATGACGCTCTGGCTTTGCGGACGCGGACAGGGCTGGAATCCCACGACCTGGCGATTGTCCACAGGATTCTGCGTATTTGCTTCGGAGACGCAGTC
This sequence comes from Terriglobia bacterium, assembly GCA_963709215.1. GTDB lineage: Bacteria > Acidobacteriota > Terriglobia > Bryobacterales > Bryobacteraceae > BOG-234. The sequence goes on from CAVPVO010000003.1 coordinate 1,780,131, forward strand.
CCTGCCCGGGAACATTACGAGCGGCAATTTGAGCGTCCCCGCGGAGCTGGAACTACTGGGGCAAATTCGAGCCGCCCAGAGCGCTGGCCCGGCACGAGTTGCAGACACCGAAGCCGCTGCCATTGCCCAGGATACTGGTGCACCTGCCGGCGATGCTGGCCAGTTCCCCCGCGCCAAGAGCAGATGGAGTGAAAGGTGTCTCTGTAGTTAAGTAGGTGCCCGCCGAGGGACCGGCATGGATTGTAGTGCCCCAGGCAGCGGAGCCGGCAGCCAGCGTGGCGTTCGCCACCATTGCGGCGGAGTTGGTACAACCGGCGCCAGTACCGTCGCCGCCCGCCAGCGTGATGAGCAGTTTTACCGTCAGCGACGTCGGAACCACGCCGGTGAGCGTCTTCACCGCGAGGTCCCTGTTGACGCCAAGGTCAACCGTTTGGTCGGGCGTGACCAGACAGGAGCAGCATGCGATCAGCTCCTCACCCGGGTCAAACGCGTAGACGTTAACACAGATGTTACCGGTTGCGGTCCCGAAGCCGGGGCCCAGAAGCGCAGCGCCATTGGCGCCTGTATTGGTGATGTCGATGTACGATTCGCCGACGTTGAGATTGGCCGCGTATCGCACCAGAAAGGACCCGTCCGAGGCCACGCTGGTCGCCAAAAGACCGATCGCCGCGGTCTGCGAACTGCTGCCGAGTGCGGCGGTGACGGTTGCGCTCTGATTGCTCGCGATCGTGGCACCCGCGGTCGCGGTGAAGGTGGCGGTTGTCGAACCAGCGGGCACGGTAACGGACGAGGGCACGTTCAGCAGCATGTCGTTACTGGAGAGCGCAATGGTTGAGCCCCCTGTCGGAGCCGTCTGGGTCAGCGTCACCGCGCAGGCACTCGTCCCGCTCTGGCTCAGACTCGTCGGATTGCAGGCCACGCCTGAGACGAGCACCGGCGCCTGCAAGCCGATCGCCGCCGCCTGCGAACTCGCGCCCAGCGTTGCCGTTACGGTCCCGCTCTGATCCGTGGAAATCGTTGCTGCCGCCGTGCCGGTGAACGTCGCCGTCGTCGCGCCCGCGGGCACTGTGACGGAAGCGGGAACAGTAAGCAGCGTGTTGTTGCTGGACAGCGTTACCGTCGAGCCGCCGCCTGGCGCTGCCGGGCTGATTGTCACCGTGCAGGTCGATGTACCACCTCCGCTCAGGCTGCCGGAATTACAGGTGACTGAGGAAAGCGCGGGTATCGTGACAACTCCGTTGGTCGCTGCAAGCGACGCAATCCTCGAGCCGGTCGCGTTGGCTCCCAGCGGGCTGATAATGCCGATTGACGTTGTGGTTGCGCTGGCCGCAAGAGTCAACTGAAGGTTTGCCACAACACCGGAAGCGATGCCCGTCGTATCCAGGCCGGTTATAAGACACGTCATTGATCCACTCGCGGAGGCACAAAGAATAGTCTTGCCCGCTCCGCTCGCGGCAGAACCGACCGTCGCGCTGACAGCTGAGATCTCAGTCGCGGGATAGGATAGCGTCCACTGAAGGCCGGCTGGAGCCGGTGCCGAACTCGACAACAAGATGGGAAGGTTCACGGTTCCTCCCGGGTTGGCAATTGTCGAGGACAGAATAAGAGTGCATTGAGCGCACAGGTCCTGACAAGCGCACAGGCCAAACGCCATGAGAGTCAGGTTGCACAGCGTCCAGCGTAACGCCCCTTTGCATTTGGTCTTCCTGGACAAGTGCTCCGGAAACGTGCAGAGTGGATGCCTGACGCCGTATGAACTTTCGGAATCCCAAGGGTTGGATGTCACGCAGAAGGAACCATGCTAGTAGTATTCAAAGGCTCAGGCAAGGCTTAAAACGTTATTGTGACTGTCTGTTAATTGGAGCAGCGTCCGGCTTAGGCTTAACGGACTAATACTTTCGGATGTTGCGCCTTCGTCCGCAAGAACAGAACTCCCCGTAGCAGCGTTATCCATCCCGAGTTGCTCTATAACGCAATGCTCGCGGGAGAACCGGGCGTTCAGATCGAGCAAGGACTATAGGTCGCGAGAGTACTGGGTCTCTTAGTAGTCGGGCTAAACCCCGGCAGTACTTCACACGTCATTCCCACCGTCCGCCCTGCCAACTCGGCCCGGAACACTGGCGAGTATCTTGCCCATTTACGACTCTTTTTCGTCAGGATCCTGAAGCTGTGTCATATTTTGTTCTACCCTTATCGATGCGCTAAGCACCACGTCAATAATCTTTCCTGCAGCGCCAACTCTCTGCCGCCTGCGAAGGTATGCCTGGCAGGCTGCTGAGAAACGCTTCTTGCCTCTCCCTTGCGGTCGCGGTCGGAAAAGCGGGTGCTGATTCCGCCGGGGTTACTGAACCGCGCGCGTCAGCAAGCGGCAACGAAAAGAGCTATTTCTGCAGCCTCCTGGAATTTCTCAGCTCGCGCTGTGCCTGCCGACTGATCGCCTTGTAAGACCACCAGGAACTCATCTCCTGTAAGCCGGATTCCGCTCGTCAGTACATCCCTGCCGCTCTTATTGACAGAAAAGTGCGCGAAAATGGAAACACGACATCCCGGCACGGCACATTGCCAACCCGGGAACAGGGGCACGAAGGAAATATCGTTACCGAATGGCGCTGCGGGTCGGAATTAACGCTTTGTATCTGGTGCCCGGTGGGGTCGGAGGCACGGAAATCTACCTCCGGTTTCTTCTTCAGGCGCTTGCCCGCATCGATCCGGTCAACGAATACGCTGTTTTTCTCAACCGTGAAACACTGCCTGATCTGCTTCCGAAGTCAGCCCGGTTTCACGCCATACGTTGCGGCGTATCTGCCCGCTTTCGGCCCGCGCGCATTCTGTTCGAACAGTTGCTCCTGCCGCGTTCACTCCAACGGCACCACATCGACGTCGTTTTCAATCCTGGTTTCACGGCGCCTCTGCGCGCCCGCTGTCCGCAGGTCACCGTCTTTCACGATCTGCAGCACCGGATACATCCGGAATTTTTTCGTTCATTCGATTTGCCATTCTGGAATTTGCTTCTTGCGGGGTCGGCTTCCCGCTCCGCGCGCCTGATCGCCGTTTCGGTCAACACAGCCCGCGACCTCGTGGAAAAGCTGCCACAATCGAAGGGTAAAGTCGCCGTCATTCCGCTGGGTGTGGACCCGGAATTCTTCCGCATCGGACAAGAACGAGTCCTGCAGCCGCCCCAGCCCTTCATTCTGATCGTCTCGACTCTGCACCCGCACAAAAACATCGAGCGAGCGCTCGATGCTTTCCGACGTTTCCGTATCGATCATCCGGAATTCCGTCTGGTGGTTGCAGGTCTGAAGGGATTTGCGACCGAAAAGATTGAAAATCGCGTTCGCGATCTCGGGTTGTCCCCCCATGTCGATCTGACGGGATGGATTCCGCGGCGCGAACTGTACGACCTTTACCGCCGTGCGAGCGCGTTTCTTGCGCCGAGTCTTTTCGAAGGTTTCGGTCTGCCCCTGGTTGAAGCCATGGCAGTTGGCCTGCCCGTCGCCTGCTCAGTTATTCCGCCCTTCCGTGAAACCGCCGAAGGAGTGGCGCATATGTTCGATCCCCGATCCACAGAAGCGCTTACCGAGGCTCTCGAATTCATCACCCGGGATGGGGCTTTCCGAGCTCGTGCAGCCGTCGAAGGTCCGCGCCGCGCCGGCGGCTTCGATTGGGACGCTGCCGCGCGGGCAACGCTCACTCAGCTCGAAACCGCCGCCGGGAGTACTAAGCGAGCGCGCGAAAGAACCCGAGAGACTGACGCGCCGCTCTCTCCCACGAAAACAGCCGCGCCCGTTCCCGGCCCGCCAGCCGAAGACGGTCGCACAGTGAATCCGACTCGCCGATCTGTCTGATCGCCGCCGAAAGTTCCGCCGAACTTCGCGGATCGACCAGCAGTCCCGCATCGCCCGCCACTTCCGGCAGTGAGGAAACTGCCGAGGCAATCACCGGGCAGCCGGCCGCCAGCGCCTGCGCCACCGGAATACCAAAACCTTCGTAGAAGCTGGGATACACGAGAGCCCGGGCGCCGGCGGTCAGGCCGGGCATCCAGCGCTCATCCACGTAACCCAGATAGCGGACTCCCGACGCTTCGTCGGCCAACTGCCGTAACCGGCGCGATGTTGCGTCCGCATGCCACCCCGGCATTCCCGCTACAACCAGCTGATAGCGATCCCGGAAGCCGGATGGCAGAGAAAGCCACGCATCCAGCAACCCATCGAGGTTCTTGCGCGGCTCGATTGTGCTGACGAAAAGAAAGTACGGCCCGTGGATATCCAGTCCTTCCGCCGCGGCGGCAGCTTCCCGCGGCCCGGCTTTGAAATAGGTTTCCGGTACGCCCGGCTGGATTACGGTTAGCTTGCGCGCATCGAGCCGCAGTATTCGCTCTGCGTCCCGCCGGGTGTTTTCCGACACGCAGATAAGCCCGTCGGCTGACCGCAGAACTCTGTTGGCGAACTCGTAGTCGGCGTCTCTTTGGCGCCGGGTGTGGCACTCGGGCACGATCCAGCTGGTCAGATCGTGAATGGTTGCGGACACCCTCGGGCCGGTTGTTTGCCATCGCACCAGATTCGACTGATGAAACACCGAACACGAAGGAACAAATCGCGTTGCCAGACCGCCGGCAGCGTGGTTCAGCGTCCAGAGCTTCGCAAGCTGTGCGAAGTTGCGCTTGACGCCGGCGGCGTGATCGAGAGTTCCGAAACGCGGCTCCAGAAATGTCGCAATCGATTCCGGCTCACACTGACGCAGCCCGTGCAGCCAATGGTGGATATACGTTCTGACTCCGGCGCTGCGCACCAGCAGCGGCGCGCAGTCAATGCAGAACTTCGGGCTCGCGGGGTTCATTGAGTGCGCTCGAAAACGTTTACATGTCCCGGATATTCGGGCCTATCGGCGTAATCCTTTTGGATATGGTACCGGAGCGGTAGAAATCAGGCGCTTTTTTTACACGCATCCGATGCTGCCGCACTTACAATAGCCCTGAACGGGGATCATGAATATCCGTCAAGTGGTAGGTGAAATCCACGCCAAAGCGCAGCAGGAAAGCGCTGGCTCCGGGTGGGCATCGACCACCGTGTCACACGATGTCGCCAATGAGCTGGCGATCCTCCAGGGCTCCTACGAGCGACTCTACCAGATGCGTGGCCTCATCGGGCAGATGCCGCCAGCTCCCAATACGACCCGCGCACGTATCGGCGCGCATCTCATTCGCGCAATACAGCGGATGCTGTTCTGGTACACGCCCCAGATCAACCGCGTTCAGCAGGAAGTTACCAACACCATCGGCAGCCTGTGCAAACTGGTCGAAACCCAGATGGAGACCATCGGCGCACTGCGCCGTGACTTAGCGGCGCTGCATCGCGCGCGGGATTTCGAAGGATCGGCGGACGCACGAAAAATTGCTCCGGCTCCCACCGGTAACACTGACTCCGTTCCAACGGCTTTCGAGTTCGCACTGCAGGATCGCTTTCGCGGCTCGGAGGGCGACACGCGCCGCAAGCTCGAAGAGTGGCTGCAGATGATCCGCGTATCCGGTGCCGGTTCTGATGCCCCGTGGCTGGATATCGGCTGCGGGCGCGGCGAATGGCTGGCTCTGGCTTCAGGCAGTGGATACTCCGTGTGCGGCATCGACGCGAACCCGGTGGCCGTGGAGTACTGCCGGAGCCAGAGGCTCTGCGCTGAAGTTGCCGACGCTTTCGGCCATCTTAGCGCTCGGCCGGACGAATCGCTGGGAGTCGTCAGCATGTTTCACGTGGTCGAGCATCTTCCCGCGGGATATCTGCTTGGCCTTCTGAATCTGATTCACCAGAAGCTGTGTCCCGGAGGCTTAGTGGCGATCGAAACGCCGAATCCGGGCAATCTGCTCATGGGATCGCATCACTTCTGGAACGATCCCACTCATCTGCGTCCGCTGCCGGAAACTCTGCTGACTTTCATGCTGGAATACACCGGATTTGCCATTGCGCGGCGCGCCGGCATGAATCCTTTTCCGCCGGAAGCCCATTTGCCGTGGACGGAAATCGACGTGGTCGGCCAACTGGATAACCTTCTCTATGGCGCGCGCGATTACGGCATACTGGCGCGGAAATGACTTCACAGCTCCGCGTTGCCATGTTCACGCCTCTGCCGCCCGCTGCCACGGGCACGGCCGATTACGCCGCCGCTCTGGTATCGGAACTGGATAAGCTGGTCAAACTCGAAGTTCTTACCAGGACGCCGCATTCGTTTGATCCGAAGGCCTTCGATGCCGTTATCTATCACATCGGCAATAATCCATTCCACGCCGGCATCTACGAAACGGCTCTTTGCCATCCCGGCATCGTGGTGCTGCACGAGCCGAATCTGCACGATCTCATTCGCGGAATGTACGCCGGTTCCCCTGACGCTTATCTGCGCGAAGTCGCATACGAAATCTTCGGCCAGGAATGGGAATCCGTCCGGAACGCTGGCGCGAAGTTCGCCGGCCTGCAGCCGCGCAACTTTTCCATGCTGCGCCGCCTGCTGGATGCCAGCCGCGCGTGCATTGTTCACAGCGCTTACGCGGCCGGCGTTATCCGGATGAAAGGGTTTCGCGGGCGCATCGAACAAATTCCGCACGGCGTTGGGACCGAAGTCGTGGAGGGAACCAGGTGGCGCGCCCGGCTCGGTCTGCGCGAGGGCCAGCCCCTCATCGGTCTGTTCGGCTATCTCCGCCCTGACAAGCGCGCTGCCGAATGTCTGCGCGCTTTCCGCATGCTGGCGGCTGATATGCCTGATGTGCGACTGCTGATCGCGGGAACGTCCCATCCCGAGGTTCCTGCCGCTTCCCTGGTTGAGGACCTCGGGATCAAAGATCGCGTATTCCTCATGGATCATCTGTCCGCCCGAGACCTCGACGGTTACATCGCCGCCTGCGACATCGTCCTCAACCTGCGATGGCCGACGTTCGGTGAAACGTCGGGCATTTCGGCGCGTGCCTTCGGCCTCGGCAGAACCGTCGTGATGTCCGACGCCGGAGCCTCGCGCGAGTATCCCGACGACACATGCGTCCGCATTCCCTGCGACGCATATCTCGAACCGGTGCTCCGGGACACGATGATCTGGTTGCTGCGCACTCCCGGCCTCACTTCCGCGATCGGATGCGCTGCGGCGAAATGGGCTGTGGAGAACTGTGTGTGGCCCGCCGTCGCCCGGCGCTATGCCGATTTTGCTCTCACTTATGCCGAACCGGCGAATCTGCCGGTATCTGCCGCCAACATGCCGGTGCCGCGCCTCCGCGAGTATCTTCGGCGTTGGGTGCAAGGCAGCGCGGATAGCAGCCGCTATCTCGAAGATCACGAAGAACGGCTTGCGCGAACCCTTCAACTGATTCCGCCCGGTCTGGCGGATGACCGCATTCTTGAGATGGGATGCTATCTGCAGATCACCCCCGCCCTTCGATACCTCCTCGGCTACGGCGAAGTACGCGGTACGTATTTCGGACACGGCGGAACCGACTTCAAAACCGTGACCGCGCGCGACGGAGAAACAATGAGCTGCGCGATCGATCTTTTCGACTGCGAGCACGACATTTTTCCGTATCCCGCCGACTTTTTCGCCACCGTTCTCTGCTGCGAGCTGCTCGAGCATCTGCGCCGCGACCCTATGCGAATGATGAGCGAGATATACCGGGTTCTCCGCCCGGGCGGCATTCTGGTGCTGACGACTCCCAACGTGGTTTCCCTGCGGGCGATCTCCGCGGTTCTCAACGGCGCGCACCCGGGCTTTTACAACCGCTACCCGGACCCGCTTGGCAGGGACGAAAACAAACACGAAAGGGAATACACTCCCGCCGAAATCGGCATGCTGCTTGAGGCCGGCGGCTTCATCGTGGAACACGTCGAAACCGGACCGTATGGCGGCGTGCAGCCTGCCGGTACCGATTTTGCTTCCGGCGTTCTTTCTTCACTCCGCCTTTCCCGGGAATTGCGCGGCGAATGCATATTCGCTGTCGGACGCAAAGACACCCTGCCGAGGAATCCGCGTCCAGCGTGGCTCTATGACCCACCTCCACTCACGCAGGCTCGCGTATGATCACCGGCTTTCCGCGGGTCACCGTCGCCATTCCCACCCTTACCGGTGGCGGCGTTCTGGAATGTTGCCTCGCCGCGCTCGACCGCCAGACCTGCCGCGATTTTGAAGTGATCGTGATTGACAATGGACCGGATTCCGCGATGCCGGCCGCTGAGACTTTCCTCTTTCCGATGCGCATTCTCAGGCCCGGAACAAACACCGGCTTCGCTCGGGCAATCAATATGGCAGTCGAAGCGAGCGTTACGGAACTGATCGCCGCGCTTAACGACGATACCGAGCCGGATCCGCGGTGGCTGGAAGAAATGGTCAGCGAGATGGACTCCGGCCCTCGCGTTGGAATGTGTGCTTCCAGTATCCGGATTCACGGCTCGGAGCGTCTCGATTCCGCCGGTATGTCGATTTGCCTTGACGGCAGCAGCAAACAGCGCGGAGGGTCGATGCCGCCGTCCTCCTTCACCCGCTCCGAGGACGTTCTCTTTCCGAGCGCCTGCGCCGCGCTTTATCGCCGCGAAATGCTCGAGGAGGTCGGGATGTTCGACAGTGATTTCTTCGTCTACTGCGAAGACACCGATCTGGGACTGCGCGCGGTCTGGGCAGGCTGGCAGTGCCGCTACGCTGCCGGCGCGATGGTCGCGCACCGCTACTCCTGGACTGCGCAGCCATATTCGGCCCTCAAAGCACGCTACGTCGAACGGAACCGCCTCTGGGTGGCACTCAAGAATTTTCCGCTGCTGCTTCTTCTTCTGGTCCCGTTCGTGTCGATTGCCCGCTACGTTTTCCAGTTTCTTTACGCACTGGCGGGAAAAGGCTCTGCCGCGGGGTTCTTATCGCGAACCACGAATCCTCCGGCCAGTCCGCTCGTGAAGTTTGCCCGGCTCGGTTCTTCGGTCGCTGAGGCGTGTGCGATCGTAACGCGTGCCCATCTCGAAACACTCATGCATTTACCGGCGCTGCTTCGGAAGAGAGCGGCGGTTGTGCGCCGCCGCCGGATCGGCTCCGGCCGATTTGTTCAGCTGGTGCTGCGTCACCGAATCGGGATCCGGGAGCTGGCTCGCGCATGAAACAGGGATTAATGGTGATCGTGCCCGCGCGGAATGAAGAGGCGACTATCGGCCACGTCGTGCGTGCCGTGAAGACTGCGCTTCCCGGCACCCCCGTTCTGGTGATAGACGATTATTCCGGCGATTCCACCGCGCAGGCTGCCCAATCTGCGGGCGCGCGGGTGGTGCGGCTTCCACGACGTCTTGGGCTGGCGGGATGCCTTCGCACGGGTTACCGCATTGCGCTCGAAACAGGATTCACCACCGTAGTTCGCATCGATGGTGACGGACAGCATGAAGCCGCCGATATTCCCGAAGTCCTGCGCGCGCTCCATGGGTCCGGCGCCGAAATTGTGATCGGTTCCAGATTCCTCGCTCCGGGGCGATGGAAAACCACGCTGACGCGCTCGGTCGGAATCGCGACGCTCCGTTATGTGCTCGCGGGCGCGCTGGGTCAGACGATCCAGGATCCTACTTCCGGCTTCATAGGCGTCAAGGGCAAAGCCCTGGAGTTGTTAGCTAATTCCCACGCCCCCTATCCGGAAGCCGGAGCGCTCATCGAACTGAAGCGCGAAGGCTGCCGCATTCACGAGATTCCCTGCCGAATGTATCCGAGACAAGCGGGACGTTCCTCGATGACGTTCGTGACCTCTTTGCGTTACACGGGGAGCATTCTGTCAATTCTCTCCGGAATCGGCACCGTGCCACGACGACTGCAAAACGATCCGGAGTGAACGGGTCAGCTTGCCGAATCCTGATCGGACTCCCCCGGCACCGGCAAACCAGGCATGCCCTGCATCAACTCCGCGACCGCGCAGCGCAGCTGTTCTAAATCGACGCGGGGTTCACCCCCGGGCCTGATCGGCTTACCGATGCGCACGTGGATTTGAAACGGCGGTTTCGGCCCATCGGCCTCGATTGCAGCGTAAATCACGCGCTCCGGCGTCCAGTCGAGCGGCAGCCCGCCGATTGCCAGAGGGACCACAGGACAACCACTCTTGAGGGCGGCAACCACTGCGCCGGTACTCCAGTCCTTCAACTGAAGCGACGGATCGGCAATAGCCCGACCCGCCGGAAAGATGATCACTGTGTGCTGGTCGCTTTCCCGCAGGTATGCCGCTATGGTGTCCGACATCCCTTTTCGGCGCGCCTCGCGGCCGGTGGCTCCATCCGGGACGAGAAGAGCAATCCCATAGTGGTGAAGCACCCAGCGTTCCGCGCGGACGACCCAGCTTCGGCGTTCGGCTGTCATCACGATGCGCGGTGCCCGACAGGCGCGTGTAGCCAGCAGGTGGCCCAGAATAAATCCGTCCACGCCTGACTTATAGGCATGGTTAGCCGCGACCAGATATGATCCTGGCGGCAGATTCTCCAGACCTTCCACGTCGATCCACTGATCAATGTACTTCGCAAAAACAACCTGCAGTAACCGGATCGGCCAGCCTTGAGCGCGCACAGCCTCTGGCGCGTCCCGTAATTCCCTGCGGAGCAGAAGGTGGAGCGGAATCGCGGTCGCCGCAAAACCAAGCAGTGCCAGTGCTGCAGACCGGAAGAACGTCCGCGCCATGCCCTCACCCGGTTTCCTGTGGCTTCGAGTTTCCAGAAACTCCCGTGAATGCGGCACCCCGAAATATTCAACGCGGGGCGGTAACTGTTAGAGTAGCGCTTTGCTGCAGATGCGCTCCGCGGCCTGATGCGAGCAAGATAAAGAATCATGCATCGGCTGAAGCGGAGTGCTCTGCCAACGCAGGGAAAGTTCTTGGATCTGAGGGACAACGCCTGATAGCCATCCAACTGGTTCGTTTCGTTCTTTGGTGCACGGCGACTTTGCTTTTTCGTATTCGGGTAGAAGGCGCCGAAAACATTCCCCGGGCCGGAGGCGCGCTGCTCGTTTGCAATCACATCTCGTACGCCGATGCGGTCCTGGTCGGCTATACAACTTCCCGAGTCGTCCGGTTCCTGATGTGGCAGCCGATCTATGAAGCGCCGGTGGTTAATTACTTCTTCCGCGTCCTGCGCGCTATCCCGATCGATGCCGGATCTCCCAAGGCGACCGTACGCGCGTTACGCGCCGCGCATGCGGAACTGGCGGGTGGCGAACTGGTGGCTATCTTCCCGGAAGGTTTCATCTCGCGGAATGGGGGTATCGGACCATTCGAACGCGGTTTTGAGCGGATTCTTGACGGTATCGACGCACCGGTAATTCCCATGCACGTCAGCGGCCTCTACGGCCACCCATTCAGTTGTTGCGGCGGAGGGCCCTTTAAGAGCTGGAAGAAGCTGTGGCGGCCGGAGACAATCATCAGAATCGGCCCGCCAATTCACAATCGTTTATCTCCCGCGCAATTACGGCAGGTCGTCGCCGATCTCGGAGCGCCGTCGGAAGACCGCCCATGACCGCGCGGTTCAGTAACCCCTGCGGAATCAGCACCTGCTTTTCCGAACCGCGACCGTAAGGGAGCGGCAAGAAGCGTTTTTCAGCACCCTGCTGGACCGCGCCAAGCAACGGCTTCGGCATCATCTTCGACCGGCCTTGCGAAGCGCAAAAGCGGAATGACAACAAAGCCTGCGCCGCGAAAGGTTCGTTTTACGCCGGAGGATCGCCGACGCCTGGCCGAGGCGATGAGAAAACGCTGGGCGGCGAAGCGGACCGCAGCCGCCCCGATCTGCGCCAGGCTCAGCAGGGCATTATGGTGACGCGTCCGCCCTCTTCCACCGGGCGAGCAAGGCTGCTCGATCAAATTCGACTCCGTCCAGATAAACACTCGATATCCGCCGGGTGTTAAGTATATTTTCAAGAGGGTTCGCATCGAGCACGATGAAATCAGCGCGTTTGCCGGCGGCGAGTGTCCCCATGTCCGCAAGCCCCATCAGTTCCGCCGGCCGCTTCGTTGCAGCTGTGATCGCCTGCGACGGTGTCAGCCCCAGTTGTACCCAGCGCGCCAGCTCCACATGCTCTCCGGAGCCAAACGTGTGACCGGGTTCGACGCCGGTGTCTGTGCCAAGCACAATCCGCGCGCCTGCCTCAATCATGCGCGGGAAGTTGTAGGCGACGATGGCTTCTCGCGCGGCGGCATTCGGAGACGGCGGCGCGCAATTCGCTGTCAGCGGACGCCGCTCCAGGTTAGCGCGAATCGCGGCAATCACTTTCGCGGGCAGCGCCTGTTCGAAGAATGGATCGTGGGCGCAGACTGCCGTCGGATCGCCGAGCCCGATCACGGTCGCCCACCAGGGCTTCTTTTCCCTGAGCAAGGCAAGGTACTCGTCGTCCAGCTTCTCGTTCTGAACCAGGTGCACTAAAACGTCGGCCCCGGCCCGCACCACGGCCTTTTGGTCAGGCAGCGTCGTCGCGTGGGCATGAACCATCATTCGATGCCTGTGGGCTTCGTCGATGATTGCCGTATAAACCTCAGGCGTCATCTTCGGATAGGTGCCGCGCCGATCATCCACCCAGATCTTGACGCTCGTGATTCCTTTGTCATGCATCCGGCGGACTGATGCCCGCGCCTCCTGTGCCGTCGACACTTCGTTGATGACGTGGAGCGCCGTCGTGGCCGCGCGCAGGACCTCATCGGGACCGCCGTTGGGCGGCGCGTAACCGGGCATGAAGAAGAATCGCGAAGCGGCCGGGAACTTACCCGCCCGCTGATCGCGCTGGAACTGGATGGAGGCGTCGGTTGGGCTGCTGCCGACCGAAAGCGTGACCGCGGTGCCATAGAAAGCTTCCCGCTGCAAATGGTCCAGAACGTTCTGCGGCGTGTAGTTCTGTGCGCCCCAGCTGGTGTATCCTTCGTATCCGATGTGAACGTGCACATTGATCATCGCGGGCATAACGGTCTTGCCGGTGAGGTTGACGCGCGTGGCGCCCCCGGGTACCCTGATCGCGCCTGCATTTCCGATCGCAGTGATATGCCCGTTGCGGACGACAAAAGCTCCGTTCTCGACGGCCGCGCTCCCATCGCCGATGATCAGGCGGGCGCCTTCATAAACAACGGTTTGGGGTTGAACCTTCGGCTGTGCGTACGCAGGCGCCATCATCAAGGCTGCTGCGGCGAAATACGCGAACGCTTTCATCCTTTGTTTCACGATTACGGGCAGTATACTCCGGCGCGAAGAAGCCGAAGCCCCTGCCGCTTCATTGCGTGCGCTCGAAAATCTTGACGTGGCCTGGATGGCTGAACGAAAAAGGTCCCTCACCCTGCGACTCGAACGCCAGCCTCATCCAGGGAATCTGTTCCAGATCAGAGCAGCTCAGTGCCACGTCCGTGCTGCCGAGTGTAGCGGTTTGCTCCCGGTGCTGCGCGACCCAGTCCCCGGCTTCGCTGGCGGAACCAAAGTGGTGTACCGCGGAAACAGTTTGATAGAAAAGGCCTCCGGAGGGCTGTCCCGGTGTTGTGACATAGACGTCGACGCCGCGCGCCCTCGTGTCCACCGCGCGTCCGTCGAAGAGGTAGAGACGTGCCGCCATGGATCGATAGAAGGCGGGCAGATAAAGGACCCCGCGCGCGGTCTTCCCTCCCGGCACCCGAAAAGACACGAAGCGCAGATACTCGTCCACGTTGCGGCCCGCCGCCCGTACCAGCAGAGTCATCTGGAAGCGAAGCAAGGCCGGCGACAGCGCCGCGTATCGTGCGCCGATCGCGCGCATTTCGCGCAACGCATCCTCCGCCCGCGTTTCAGTCAGGAACCGCGATGTTTCCACCCCTCCCGTTTGACCGCCGTCGGCCGAGGGAATGCGATGCGCGACACCGCTTATCCAGTAACCCTTATCCCAGAAGGCGAGGACTCCATAGGCCGAGTGCGGGTAAACAGGCTTGTCTCCTGGTTTCAGCCGCGGCCACCAGCGGTACCATGCGCCGGGGTCGCCCAGCGGTTCCGGCGTTTTCCATCGCAACCAGTTGAGTGCGGCCCACCAGTCCGGGTCGGGTCCGTATCCGTCATGGGTCTGAAGATAGACAATCGGCAGTGACACCCCGAGAACCGCCGCGAACAAACCAGCCGCCGCGACGCCCCGCAACCACATCAGGCGAGGCGGTACGCGCCGCACGATCCACGCGGTCGAAATCCCCGCCAGCATCGCGACCGTTATTCCGGCGTACGCGGCCATCCGGAGATGAATGAGCACGCTGTAGATCATTACTGCGTTCCAGACTGAAAAGAGCGTCAGGGCCGGCGAAGCCCCCCGCGCGAGCGTCCGGGCAAAGACTGCAACGCCGGCAAGGGCGAACAACCATGCAAGGCCGAACTGACCGAAGAGATTGACGAAGCCGCTTCCGCCTCCGGCAGTTAAGAGCGGCTGCAACTCAGTGACCTGGTCAGCCAGCGTGCCGGAACTATACCTGCCAATCAACTGAACGAGCGAATGAATCCGTCCTGCCGCCGGCAGCGCGACACACCCGGCAGCGATGAGCGTGACGACGGCAGTCCGGCGGTAAAGAAGCGCGCGCGGCCATCTCCGGCGCCGCGCCATCACCTCCAGCATCGCCAAAGGAGCGGTCACGGCAAGAGCTCCGACCAGCGACAGCCAGCGGTATTCGCGCCACGGGCTGATCGCCTCCGCCGGAAGAAGCAGGACACAGCAGGTCGCGATCGCCACCGCGCTCACCGCTGCCAGCGATGGGCTGAGGATGGCCGCAACGGCGATGATCGCGGGTACATAAATTCCTGTTACCTGAGTCCCGAAGAAGGCCGCGAGCGCCGCGCCCGCCAGCGTTGCCAGGATCCAGCGGCGCTTTCCCTTCGCCTCGGTCGCGCCACAGAGCAGGGTCAGGTTGAGCAGAGCCAGGAACACCTCAGCCGCATGATGATCGGGCATGCCCAGATGTCCGACCCACAGAAATCTGCCCGGAATCATCGCCACCCAGAGCGCGCTCATCATGGCGGTGGCCGCGCCGAATAATCTTCGCGCCAGCAGGTACACCGGAACCGGCAGCAGCGCCCCCAGTATCGCCGGCAGCCACGCCGCGATTTCGTCCGTAAGATTTGCCGAGGGCGAACCCGCGCCGGCCAGCCATGCGACAGATGCAACGACGTAGTCCCAGAACGGGCCGGTTACGACATTCTCCCCGCCCGGAAACAGCGCGTACGGATCGTAAAGACTGCGCCTGGGAAAATGCGCCAGCAGGTTGTGTATGACGCGCACGTGAAACCATGCGTCGAACTCCTGGAAGCATACTCCGATCGGAGTAAACACAGTCTGATAGGCCGGCGCCACCCTCAGCCCGAACGCCAGCAACATGGCAGTCAACACAACGGCAGCGGGCAGTCTTTTCGGCATCCGGCGACTCGTCTGGCGGCCATTCCGGCTCATTCTGAGGCCCGAAAATGAGCGTAACAGTTCTGACCGCAACCAGATAAAAATAATCATGCGTTCGGAAATGCAGTTGCTGATTCCGCCGTGGTTACTGAACCGCGCGCGTCAGCAAGCGGCAACGAAAAGAGCTTTTACAGCAGCCTGCTAAGCCGCACCCCAAACCCGCGGTCAAAACCGTCGCGCTGGCCAACTTGTTACTTTTGCGCGACACTGAACTTGCGGGCAGATGTTGCGGACTGATTGACATGACGAGCCTGGTCGGGTAGATTGCTGGACAGCTACTACAGAGCGTGCCATCGAGGGTCAGCGGGAGGTTTCGCTATGAGGTCCAGACGACTTCTTTGGATTGCGGGCGTGAGTTTGCTGTTGCTGCCAACTGCGGCGCTGGCCCATCACGCGCTCGAGACGCAGTTTAACACCCAAAAAACCATCACCTTGACAGGCGCAGTCAAAAAGATTGACTGGAGCAACCCGCATGTGCGGCTCTATATCGAAGTTGTTAAGGACGAGAGCAAGCCCGTGACATGGGAGGTGGATATGGGAAGTCCGAACCTGCAGCTCATGGCCGGCTGGAGAATTGACACCTACCGGCGCGGTGACCTCGTGAGGGTTGAAGCGTACCCGGCAAGGAATGGCTCGAACCTGGCATACGGCGCGAAAGTCACACGCCTGCCTGGGCGCGCGGTGGGTCGTCGCCCCGCGTCCTGATCCCCGTCGGGCCTATCCGGCCGGGCGCGAACCGGTGATGAGGATGTCGACCAGCCTTCTGGCGCTCTCCTGCCAGTCCGGGCTGGTGGCCACGTTCGCGACCCCGATCAGCGCCCTCAGCAGATCCATCGGATCGAGGTCCTTACGGATGTCACCGCTTTTTACCGCACGCTTCACCAGTGCGCGAATCGCTTCCTGTATCCGTGCGTAGGAAGTCTCGAACACTTTCTTTGGATCACCCACCAGCGCGTTGAGTGCCGGCGCGATGAGCTGCTTCGCGGCGACGTAGTCGACAAACAACAGCAACCAGGCCCGCAGCGCTTCTATCGGCGGCAATTCTGCAGCGAACTTCTGTTCCGCCGCGGCCAGCTTTTCCATCTCAGTCCGATAAACCGCCTCCAGAAGTTTCTCGCGGGCCGGAAAGTGACGGTATAACGTGCCTGGTCCAACGCCTGCATCTCTGGCGATGTCGTCGAGGCTCGCGTTTGCGCCCGCGCGGGTGAACGCTTCCTTCGCTGCTTCCAGAATGCGTTCGCGATTCCGCTGCGCGTCACTGCGCGGCTTACGAACCGAAGCCTGTTTACGTTTCGTGGGCATGCCCCAGAAAAACTTTGCAACCGGAGATAGTCTCCGTTAATCTACAGATGCGGAGAGTAACTCCGTTTTAGCAGGCACGTTGACCATTCGTCAATACGAACGGAGCGGAAGGAGAAAACAGCATGCGTGTATTTCTTACGGGGGCTACGGGCTTTATCGGATCTGCCATCATTCCCGAGCTCATCAACGCGGGTCATCAGGTGCTCGGACTGACGCGGTCCGACGCCGGTGCCCGGTCTCTCATTGCCGCGGGGGCCGAGGTGCATCGGGGAAATCTTGACAACCCTGAAAGTCTGCGCAGCGGGGCAGCCAAATCGGACGGCGTGATTCACTGCGCGTTCGATCACAGCGCATTCGGCGGGAACGACTTCTCGAAGTTCCTGGAGGTCTGTGAGAAAGACAGGCTCGCCATAGAAGCCCTCGGAGATGGGCTCAGAGGATCGGACCGCCCTCTGGTAGTCACCTCGGGAACGGGAATGGGGAGCGCCGCTCCCGGTCAACCCGCAACTGAAGACCATTTCGATGCCAACCACCAGCATCCGCGCAAATTGTCGGAAGTCGCCGGTGCTGCAGTTTCCGAGCTCGGCGTGAATGTGTCGGTGGTGCGGCTTCCGCAGGTCCACGATACGGTCAAACAGGGCCTCGTCACCCAATTGGTCCGGGTGACCCGTGAAAAGCGGGTCTCGGCGTACCTCGGTGAGGGGCTCAATCGGTGGCCGGCGGCGCATGTTCGCGATGTTGCCCGTCTCTACAGGCTTGCTCTCGAGACGCACGAAGCCGGCAGCAGGTACAACGCGGTCGCTGAAGAGGGATTACCGATGCGCGAGATCGCCGAAGTCATCGGCCGGGGCTTGCAGGTGCCCGTGGTCAGCCTCTCTCCGGAGGCAGCGCAGGCTCATTTTGGCTGGCTGGCGATGTTCGCGGGCGTAGACATGCCGGCTTCGGGCGCGCTGACCCGGCAACGGCTCGGATGGCACCCAACAGGGCCCGGACTGATTGCCGATCTCGAACAGATGCGCTGGAGCGAGATATGACGAAAGCATGGGGAGCAACTTCGACTGCAGACGATGTTCTGTCCGGGATCGATTTGCACGGCAAACGCATTCTCGTCACCGGCATGTCCGCCGGCATCGGCGTAGAGACAGCGCGAGCTCTTGCGGCCCGCGGCGCGCAGGTGACCGGGGCGGCGAGGGACCTCGCGAAAGCCGAAGCTGCGACTGCGCAGGTGCGAAAGGACGCCGCCGCGAACGGTGGCAGTTTCGAGCTCATTGCGCTCGATCTGGCCAGTCTGAAGAGCGTCCGCGACTGCGCCGACCAACTCCTGGCGCGCGGGCAGGCTTTCGACGGGGTCATAGCCAACGCAGGCGTAATGGCGACTCCGTTTGGCCACACGGTGGACGGCTTTGAGACGCAGTTCGGCACCAACCACCTCGGCCATTTTGTATTAGTCAATCGCGTTGCCCCGCTGATTCGCGCCGGCGGACGCCTGATCAACCTGGCGTCGTCCGGGCATCGCTTCTCCAATGTGGACCTCGACGACCCGAATTTCGAACGGACGGCTTACGATCCGTTCGTCGCTTACGGCCGGTCGAAGACAGCCAACATTCAGTTCGCGGTCGCTTTCGACCAGCGGCATCGCGAGCGCGGCGTCCGAGCGGCGGCCGTCCATCCGGGAGGCATCAGGACCGAACTGGGCCGTCATATGGACTCGGGTCAACTCGAGAAGATGATCGATCAGATGAACCGGCAACTGGCGGCGGAAGGCAAGCCCCCGTTCCAGTGGAAGACGATCCCGCAGGGCGCGGCCACTTCAGCCTGGGCTGGCTTTGTTGCCCCGGCCGAGGAAGTCGGCGGCCGTTACTGCGAGAACTGTCACGTCGGCACGATCGTACCGGATGACGCTGTGATCAGCGCAATCAGTGAAGGCGTACGCGCGTATGCGCTCGATCCGCATAACGCCGAAGCGCTCTGGAAAAAGAGCGAGGAACTGGTCGGAGAGTCTTTTTGAACGAGCAGGAGAAAACTATATGAGAGCAAAGACGAATCTCGGTGGCGCCTTCGCGTTCGCGGGTACTTCGCTGACTGTAAATCGGATCGGCTATGGGGCCATGCAACTCGCCGGACAGGATGGCGACAAGCGGGTTTGGGGCCCGCCACGCGATATTCCCGGTGCGATCGCGGTGCTTCGCGAGGCCGTGGCGTCAGGCGTGAACCACATCGATACGAGCGATTTTTACGGCCCGCATGTAACCAATCAGATCATTAAGCGGGCCCTCCACCCTTATCCCGACTATCTGGTCATCGTGACGAAAGTCGGTGCGCGGCGCGGCGCCGATGGTGCGTGGCATCACGCACGCTCTCGCCAGGAAATCATCGACGCCGTCAGCGATAATCTGCGCAACCTGGGCCTCGATTCGCTTCAGGTCGTGAATCTCCGGCTGGGCGGATTCGCCGCTCCGGATGACGAGCCCTTCGAAGAGCCGCTGGCCGCTCTCGCTGAACTGAAGCAGCGTGGTCTCGTTCAGCATATCGGCCTCAGCACAGTTTCTCCCCGGCAGCTGGCCGAGGCGCAAACCATTACAGAGATTGTCTGCATTCAGAACTTCTACAACGTGGCCCAGCGCGGCGACGACCGTTTTATCGACGATCTGGCCGTCCAAGGCATTGCCTATGTGCCTTACTTCCCGCTGGGAGGGTTCTCCCCGCTCCAGTCGGCGGCGCTGGACGCGGCTGCCGCATCTCTACAGGTGGCGCCGATGCAGGTCGCCCTGGCTTGGCTGCTTCAGCGCGCGCCCAACGTGCTCCTCATTCCCGGCACATCGGCGATCGGCCATCTTCGCGAAAATCTGGCCGCAGGTGCACTGAAACTTCCACCGGAAACGCTCGCCGAACTCGACAGGATCGCGGGCGATAGCAGATAGAACTACCGGAGCGTCGTCGCTCCAAGGGCACCGGTCCGGCACGAATTGCAAATTCCGAACCCGCTGCCATTGCCCAGAATGGCGGCGCACCGTCCGCCGATGCTGGCCATTTCACCCGAGCCCAGAGTAGACGGCGTGAACGCTGTCTCTGTAGTGGAATAAATCGGACCCCCATCGCTCGGCATTGCGTGAATTGTCGTACTCCAGGCGGCCATACTGCCTGGGGCGAGTGTGGCTGTTGTCACCGTTGCGGCGGAATTGGTGCAACTGGAGCCAGTGCCGTCGCCGCCGGCCAGAGTCGTAAGCAGTGAGACGGTCACCGAAGTCGGAACCACGCCCGTGAGGGTTTTCGCCAGAAGGTCCCTGTTCACGCCCAGGTTAACGGTCTGGTTGGGCGTCACCAGGCAGGAACAGCATGAGATGAGTTCTTCACCCGGGTCGAATGCATACACGTTTACACAGATGTTGCCGGCTGCCGCGCCGAACCCGGGCCCCAACAACGGAGCGCCATAGGCTCCGGTGTTGGTGATGTTGATGTAAGACTCGGGATCCGTGTTCGCTGCATACCTATGCATGAACGGTGAGTATTGAGCTGAAGCGACGGCCGCGGACACAAGAGCCGCGAGAATTACATTGCGCAGGTACATCGGGGTTTCCCTCTGCTTGTGAACAATAGCACTAGTTAACGTGGGCAACAATTGCCTAAAGGACCTAGCCGAAAGAAGTAATTCGCCTTCACGCGCAATCGTCAGGACTAGTCCTGCCCCACTTCGCGAGCGCCGGTTTTGTCGCCGGACAGTTGCATTCCCCTGGTTGGCGGTGGAACAATCTTTCTGCGTGATATACGATCCAGCGAAACACCCCGACAGGTTCGGAGAGAAATGAAATTCCGCGCGACCGGAAAATTATTCGCAGCGCTTCTTCTGGCTGGAAACGCCTGGCCGCAGGGCGTGATCACGACGTTTGTCGGCGGCAACTGGATATTCACCGGCAATGGCCAGCCTGCGCTGAAGGCGCCCCTTGGAACGATTTCCGGGGTCGCTTTCGATCCGGCTGGCAATTTGGTGATCGTTGACAGAGGGAACTGCCTCATCGACAGAATTAACCCGGACGGTACCCTTTCCGTGATCGCGGGAAACGGTCTCTACTTCTTCGTCCAGCACACGGGAGACGGCGGACCCGCCGTGAATGCCGAGCTCGGTTCTCCCACCGCCGCTGCTTATGACGCGCTGGGAAACCTTTACATCGCCGAGGCGGACCGAATCAGCCAGGTCTCGCCGCAAGGGATCATTAACACGATTGCCGGCGGGGGAAGCGACGCCACCAGCGAAGGCATTCCTGCGTTGCAGGCCGCTCTTTCACCGGACCGCGGTCTTGTGGTCGCTTCCACGGGCGCGATCTATTTCTCGGAGGCTGCCAATAACCGAGTACGGGAAGTCAAGCCAGACGGCACGGTTGTTACGGTAGCCGGCACGGGCGTCCCGGGAAATTCCGGTGACGGCGGCATGGCGACGGCAGCAGAACTGAATGTGCCATATGGGCTGGCGTTCGACAGCAAGGGCAATCTGTATATTGCCGACAATGGTAACGCCAGTGTTCGCAGGGTCACGCCCGCCGGCATTATCTCCACCGTCACGACGGGTATCGAGGCGAGCGGCCTGGCCTTTGACAAGAACGGCGGCCTGTACATGGCGGGCGATGGCTTCATCGCGGAGATGGCAGCCGGCGCCTCGACCGTGACCCCCGTCGGGGGATCCATGGGAGTCACGGGCTTCTCCGGAGATGGAGGTCCGGCCCTTGCGGCGCAGTTTTCCAATCGCCTGAGTGTTGCTCCCGATAATCTCGGCAATTTGTTCATCGGGGATGGAACCAACGAACGGATTCGCCGCATTGCCGCGAGTGGGGTTGTCACAACTATCGCGGGCAACGGGCAGTTTTACTACACGGGCGAAGGCGTCCCGGCCGCGGCTTCGCCAGTCCAGGGCGGCGGGAATCTCGCGATCGACAAAAGCGGCAACATATATTTCTCCGACACCCTTGGGGGCAGGGTACGAAAGGTGACTGCCGGAATCATCAACACGGTGGCGGGCAATGGGATTGCCGGCTTTTCCGGCGACGGTGGTCCGGCACTGCAAGCCGAACTCAACGATCCACGAAACCTCGCCTTCGATTCCGCCGGAAATCTCTACATTGCCGACTACCTGAACAATCGGGTGCGAAGGGTGGCTCTCGATGGAACCATCTCCACCTACGCGCAACTGCCGGGCAATGTGAGGGGGCTGGTCTTCGATGCGGCCGGAAACCTGTACGCCGCTGTCGAAACGAATTCCACTGTTTACCGCATCGATACTTCGGGCAAGCAGACTGTTTTCGCCGGCACTGGTTCGGCCGGCTATTCGGGTGATGGCGGCCCCGCGAGCCAGGCAATGCTCAACGCCCCCTCCGGACTGACCATCGATGCGCAGGGCAATATTTATATCGCGGACGCCCAGAATGGAAGCGTTCGCGTGGTGAATCCCAAAGGCGTCATCACCACTTTCGTCTCGCTTCCGAGCTACTACGGCAGCGACTTCCCCCCCGCACCCACGGAACTGGCTTTTGACTCCGCCGGCAATCTCTATGTGTCTGATGAGGACCAGGACCTTGTGCTCCAGGTGACGCCTGCGATGGTGGTCTCGATCTTCGCCGGCGGCGGGGATTTTTTCCCGGGAGATGGCTATCCGGCTACCCAGGCGTCCTTTGAGCCTTTTGGGATCGTTCTCGACCCCGCCGGCAATCTTTACATTGACGACACTTGGGGGATACAGGTGGTGCTGGCGACGCCGCCCACCATTTCGCTGCAGCAAAACAGTCTTTCGTTTTCCGCCCCCAGCGGGGGCGCGCCCACCACGCAGACCGCAGCGGTGCTGGGTACTGTCCCCAGCCTTGGTTTTGCGGTGTCGGTCAGCACCGCAAGCGGCGGAAACTGGCTGAGTTCCAGTGTCACCCAGGGTTTGACGCCCCAGCTCCTTTCCATCACAGCCGATCCGTTGAGTCTGGCGCCTGGCACGTATACGGGGACGGTCACCATAGTCCCGTCAGCTGCGACACCTGCCGCCCTGACCCTCACTGTCACTTTCACGGTGGGAGCCCCGCTGCCGCCAAAACTCAGTGTGGATCAGCCCAATCTGTCCTTCACCTATCCGGCTGGCGCGCCAGCCCGTTCCCAGACGCTCAAAATCTCGAATCTGGGCGGAGGCGTGCTCGAGTTTCTGGCGGCCACCACTACGAACACGGGCGGTGCATGGCTTACGGTCACGCCCAATCTCGGGAACGTTTATCCGGGCACTCCGGTGCCCTTGACCGTCACCGCCAACCCCGCGAATTTGCCCGCCGGTACTTATACAGGCTCTGTCACTGTTCAATCGGTTGGGGGCGGCACTATCACGGTGCCCGTCAATCTGGCGATCAGCAGCCTCAGTCAGGCGGTGTTGCTGACACAGACCGGCATGAGTTTCACGGGAGTGGCGCAAGGGGGCGTGGTGCCTCCGCAATCGTTTGGCGTGGTCAACCTGGGAACAGGTTCGCTCAATTGGACGGCTTCCGCATCCACCCTGTCGGGCGGAAACTGGCTCAGCGTCACCCCGGCCAGCGGATCGAGCAATGCTTCGCAGGCGGCTCCCCGGGTTAACGTCAGCGTGAACGTGAGCGGACTCGCGGCCGGCGATTATTATGGCCTGGTCCGCATCGATGCACCCGGCGCAGCCAACACTCCTCAGTTCGTCACCGCATTCCTCACCGTGCTGCCGGTTGGTTCCGATCCCGGCGCCAGCGTGCAGCCTTCGGAGTTGTTTTTCACCACCACACCGAACGGAGGAAGTCCGGGGTCGCAGCAGGTTCTTGTTTACAACATCGGCGCGGCCGCGCAAACATTTTTTGTAGGCTTCGCAAGTCTTATTCCAGACCAGTACATAAGCTATGAGGTGCTTCCCGATACCGAGACGACCCTCGATCCGGCGCGGCCCACACCCGTTGTAGTGCAGCCGTCTACGAATGGCAGCCTGCCGGCCGGAACTTACACCGAATTTGAAAGCTTCCAGTTCTCCGACGGGCACGTGCAGACGGTCAAAATCAACGTTATCTCCGCCACTCCCGGCGCCGCGGCTTCAGGATCGAACACCCGCGACCTCCGGCCGAGGGACAACTCGCAGTCGTGCGTGCCCACGAAATTGATCCCCGCCCTCACCACGCTCACCCAAGCCTTCTCCGTCACCGCCGGTTGGCCCGTGGCGCTTTCAATCCAGTCGCTGGACGATTGCGGCAACCCGCAGACCGCGGGAAATATCACCGTGACCTTTTCCAACGGCGATCCACCGATTACTTTGGGCTCGCTGAATGACGGAACATGGCAGGCCACCTGGGCGACCTCGCGGCTCAATGTGCCGGTAACCCTGAACATCACCGCCACCGATAACCGGCAGAACCTCACAGGCACAAACCAGGTGCAGGGAGGCGTCATTTCCCCCAAGACCCCTCCCGCGATAACGCAGGCAGGTATCGTAAGCGCGGCCAGCCCCTCGTCCTTCACCGCGCTGGCGCCCGGCAGCCTGATCGCAATTTACGGAAACCTGCTGGCGGATGACATCGTTCCCGCGCCGGGCAATCAATTCCCGTTACCGACTACCCTTGGGAACGCAAGCGTCATCATCGGGGGTCAGCAGGCGCCGCTGTTTTATGTCAGCCCCACGCAAATCAACGCAGCCGTGCCTTTTGGTCTGAATACGAATACGCCCTACCAGCTGCTGATCCAGCGGGACCTGGCTCTTTCGACGCCGGTGCCGGTCAATATCGCGGATGCCCAGCCCGGCGCATTCGCCAGCGGCGGCAGTGCGATCGTGCAGGATTTTCGCGGCACCGCTCCGCCGTTTCTGGTGTCGTCGTCCACGCCGGCCCGCGCGGGCGATGCGCTGGTGATTTACTGCGCGGG
Source organism: Terriglobia bacterium (assembly GCA_963709215.1). Taxonomy (GTDB): domain Bacteria; phylum Acidobacteriota; class Terriglobia; order Bryobacterales; family Bryobacteraceae; genus BOG-234. The sequence continues at coordinate 1,804,719 of CAVPVO010000003.1, forward strand.
TTTGGGACCCACGAATCCGCCGGTAGCCGACGGTGTCGCCAGTCCCGCCAGCCCGACGGCCCAGGTACAATCGCCGGTGACGGTGACAATCGGCGGCCAGAACGCGCCGGTGGCGTACGCGGGATTGGTAGCCGGTCTGGTCGGGCTTTATCAGGTGAACGTGACGATGCCCGCCGGAGTGACGCCGGGCAATGCGGTGCCGGTTGTATTTACGGTCGCAGGACAGACCGGCCCGGCCGCGGTTATTTCGTCGCAATAAGAGCGAACGCGTAACTCAGAATGCCGATCCCCAGCCCCAGGCCAAACACACCCCAATGGAACGGGTGCGGCAGCCCTCCCGCCATGATGTTGCGGTAGTCCAAAGTGAAGGACAGAATAATCACGAGAGCTCCCGCCAGTACACCAGCGGTATTCCACAGATCGATCCGCAACGGTCTGCCGGTCGATTCCCGCCGCAGACACCACATTCCCGCGGCGACCATCGCGCTCGACACGATAATCGGCGCGATCACCGGGCCGACCCACGGTACCGGGATGAGGAAGAGAATGTCCCACGTGAGCAGCGAAGAAGGCCAATTAAGGAGCAGCTTCAATCCGGCGTAGAACACGATATCCCAGACCCCGAAAGCGATGATGAACGCTGCCGTCCACTGGCGGGCGTTGCGGGCCACGGCCAGCGCAATCGCGGCCAGCATCAGCATGGTGGCGGCCTCGCGCCCGATCTCGACGAAAAGCGTCTTCCGCTGCTCCGGCCCGGCCGTCCCCACCTGTTCCAGCGTCAGGAGGGGGAACAATTCACCTGATGGCCGATCCGGATAGAAATGCCGTCGTGCCGGCTCGTGCAGAATCCGCAGGTAGCTGACAACAGCCGCTTCCAGATAGCCGAACGCGATGCCGAAAACGAGCAGAACGGTTACGCTTCGTTTCAACGAACACCAGTATGAGCTTGGTCGGGATGGAAGGCGAACCGTTCCACTGCAAGACGAGGATGATCTCCCGGCAGCGCGAGCCGAAACCAGATGAAGGGGAGGAGCGGATTCGGCAGCCAGTACATCCAGCCAATTGCCTTTTCTTCGACTATATTCCCTTTGTCGCCGTTGGGCAGCAGGAGGTCCATCCACACATAGAGGAACTTATAGACGCACAAACCCGGCACGAAGTTGGGTTTGAAGATACCGTCCCTGCGGTACTTCCGGCTGACATAATAGTGGCCTTCAAACGGAGTGATGCCCCAGCCCAGCGGACCCTCGGCCAGAACCGTGCCGGTAGGGCGATGCGTGATGCGGATCATTTCCTTCATCCGGCTAATTGTCCGACGGCAACTCGGCGCCATCCACCAACAGGACGTCCGCGTTAACTTTCCCCGATTCCAGCTTCAGCCCCAATTGTTCCCGCAGGGCAGTAATCAGGGAGGGGTAGTCAGTAGCCGGGCCGTCACCAGCCAGCGTCTCATCCGGATTCCATCTTAAATGAAAGTCGAATTTGCGCTCGTCTCTGGTCATGTCGACTACCGGCCGCCCCAGCAAGGCTGAGAGTCTTATGGTCAGGGCTGAGAGTTGAGATGCCCCGGAGTCTATGAAGCCGCGGCCCCCGTTACCGCCCGAACGCCCGCTGGAATCAGCCACAGTTGCCTTGATCCCGCCTTTCGCCACCGTGAGAATATAGCCGGACACTACCCGCGTTTCATGGTGAAGCTTCAGCTTGAAACGGTCAGCCAGCAGCGGCTGAAGCATCATCAAAAGTTCCGGTTCATCGGCCGAGTGATCGGCCTTGGCAAGGATGTCGTACCGCCGTTCGTCGATCCACTGAGGACCGCCCAGAATCTGATCTTCAGCAATCGCATAAGCGTACCGGATGCACCGCTTCAGGCTGACGTTGTATACCCTGAGCACACCCTTTCGTCCGTCTTCACCCGAGCTTCCGCTGGCGTCCGGAACAGCTGGTTTGATTGACGCCACCTCGAATGCCGCCGCCTGCATGAGCAGGGTGGCAAAAAGCAGTCCGCATAGACTTCCGGGCACAGACGTAATACGCCCGACCCAGCGCCCGGGTTCGCATGCTGGATTGTCCCGACTACCATGGTCTTGTGCGCATCCTTCTCTTCAGCGGCAAAGGCGGTGTAGGTAAAACGAGCCTGGCCGCGGCCACCGGCGTTCGCTTGGCACAACTCGGCAAGCGCACGCTGGTGATGAGCGTGGACCCCGCCCACAGTCTCGGCGACGCGTTCAACCTCGGCGGTGACCTGTTTCACCAGCGCACCTGCGAGCCGTACGCGATCTTACCCTCGCTCGAGATTCAGGAAGTGAATATCCAGCATGAGATCCGCCGCCACTGGCAGGAGATCAACGGCTACGTCTCTGCCGTGCTCCGCACCACCGGCATCAGCGACGTCGAAGCGGAAGAACTGGCCATTCTGCCCGGCATGGAAGAGCTGAGCGCCATGATGTACGTGAACCAGTATCAGCGGGAGGGCCGCTATGACGTGCTGGTGCTGGATTGCGCGCCGACCGCCGAATCGCTGCGCTTCGTCAGCATGCCCACCACGCTGGAGTGGTACATGAAACACATCTTTCCGTTGCAGCGCACTATGCTGAAAGCCGTCCGGCCTATCGCCAATCGAGTTTCGCCGGTGGAGTTGCCGCCCGATAACTACTTCTCCAACATCGCGCAGTTGTTCAGCAAACTGGAGGGTGTGGACGCGCTGCTGTCCGATCCCATGATCACCAGCGTGCGCCTGGTGACGAACCCGGAGCGCATGGTCCTGCGTGAGACACAGCGAACCTTTGTGTATTTCTCCCTGCACGGCCTGACCGTGGATGCCATTCTGGTTAACCGCCTGCTGCCGGGTGAGATCAGCGACGTATTCTTCCGGGAGTGGCGCGCCTCGCAGCAGACGATCGTCAGCGAGATGGAGGAATACTTTTCGCCGGTAGCCGTGCGCCGCGTTCCGCTCTTTACGCATGAGGTGCTGGGCCGCGAGAGGCTGGAGGAACTGGCCCGGGTATTGTATGCCGACAATGACGATCCGGCTGCCGTCGTGCGCGCCGCGCGTCCCTACACGTTCGAAAAACTGGTGGACCACTGGGAAGTACACCTCGACCTGCCTTTTGCCTCCAAAGGGGAACTGGGGTTGTTTAAGAAAGGCGATGAACTGGTGGTGGAGATTGGAACGCTGCGTCGCCACATCGGACTTCCCACCTCGATGGCGGCGCTGCAGCCGTCGCGGGCGCGCCTGGAGAATGGCAAACTGGTGGTGGAGCTAAGGGAGAGCTAGAACATGGAAAACACCGAAAGCGCCGGCGCGGGGAATCCGCCACCAAAGCAATATCCGGTGATCGACAAGCTGTGTGAAGAGCTGAAGTACCTGATGCGCGCGGTGGAGCCGTCGCCGAAAGTTACCGAGCACTTCCGGAACGCCCGGATCGAAGTCCTCAAGGGCTTGCGTCAGGTGATCGACAATCGCATCGAGCACTTGAGCCGGTCATCTCAGCAGCCGGGGCGCAAGATAACCGTGGAGTAAGCCTACCGCACGGTGAATGGCAGCGAAACGGTCGCGGTGCGGATGTGTTCCGTAACGCGGTCGAAGACGTCGAGGTCAAACGGCTGGCCGATGTGATTACCCGCGAGGTCTTCGAGACCGGTATCAATGACAAGCTGGTAGTTCCCCGCCGCCCATGGTTGCTGCGGCGAAAAACGCCACTCAGTCTCCTGCCGGGTAACAGTCACCGTCCCGGCAACGTTGCTGCGCGCGTTTAAGATCCGCAACATGCGCTGCAGCAGAGGGTAGTTCATCGGGACGGGGAAATCCACCACGAGCGCGTCCTTCGTTTCGCTCTTAGGCGCCGAAACGTTCCACTTCTTGGGGTCCGGCGGAACCCTGACCGCCGGTCCGCCGCGAAACGTCTTCCGGAAACCTTCGACCATGGGCACGCCACGCGCATCGGGCCAGTCGGCGTCGATCGCCAGCGTATAGCTCTTACCCTCCACCAGAGGAGGTCCGATCGCCTCGTTAGACGTCAGCCCGCGCTTAATGCGCCCCGGATCGAACGTCATAGTGAGCCGGCGGAAGCCCGGGTCCCAGAGCTCTTCGCCAGGAAGGAAAACTGCGTGCGACCCGTTCAGCTCCTGGCCCGCCCCGTCCCTTACATGGATGTGCATCGCGGCTTCGCCCCGGCTCATGGGCGCCGAGAAAAAGATGTAGAGCCGAAGTTGATTGCTCGGCCACACATCGCCCGAAGGATAGACCTGCTCCACCCGCGCCACGCGATTCACAGGCCGCGGCGGTCCGTCAAAAACCTTCTCGATCATTGCCCCACCGGAGGGCGGTCGAAAAACGGCGCGGTAGCGGACGCCTGGCGCGATCGCGAACTTCGGATGAAAAACCAGCGCGCCGCTTTCGACAGCGTACATGCCGAGCAGCGGAGGCACATCACCCGCCCCGGCATAAACGGCAAACACCGACTCCCAGCCTTTCGCAGGTGTGGTCGATGGCGGTCCCCAGCCGGAAACCCGGAAGACGCCTCCCTCGAACTGAATGGAAACGTCCTGCCCGGCTGCTGGCATACAAAAAGCTGCCAGCATCCCCAAAGAAAGGAATGCCGCCAGACCGGCATGCCTGAGTCTCAGCAATTTGATTACGGCAAAGCAACCGTATTCAGATTGACCGGACCGGAACCGCGCTGACCGCTCATCACGAGCACATTCGAAGCATCGATTTGAGCGAGGTGCTGGACGTTCGTCAGCTCGCCGATCTTATCGTAGGGCACGCCTGCGACATCGGTGCGCTGCGGCGATGCGATCTCCGGATAGCTCTCGAGGTTATCGGCTTTCATCTTGACCACGCCAAAGCTGCTGTTGGCGATCAGAATGTAGTCGTGTCCGCCCTTCTTGTAGGGGACCATGTCAATCGGCTGATTACCCGCGCCAAGGTCCGCAATCTCGGCGCCCTTGACCTGTGCACCGGGTTTCAGATCGCTGAACGGGATCTTCACCAGGGGCGTACAGGTATAGGCAGCCAGCACGTACTGCTTGCCGGAAATGCTGTAAGGAACAAAGGTGCGGATCGGCGCCTGGGTTTCAAAGCGTCCATGCGAAGAGTGCCAGATCTGCAGCGTGGCGCCCTTGTCGGCGTTCCTGAAGGGGAACGGGATCGAACGCAGCGCCGAATTCCATTCCTCATTCGACAGGCCGGCGACCATCACATTGCCATCCACATAGTTGATATCGGTGATCGTCTGCATCCGGGGACTGCGCGCGCCTGTCGTAGCCTCGGGTGCGTCCACCAGGCTGACGGATTGGTTAGGCACGTTGTCGAGTGAGAGCAGACTGACCTTACCCGTCGTGTCTACTTTAGCGATCAGCGCCGCCGCATCCGGCCCGCGCCCGCGCGATGCCGAGACATAGGCGTTCTTCGAGACCGGGTTAACCTTCACGCTGTTGATGACGATCTGGTCCGGGGTCACGCCAACCAGCGCCGCGATCTTCGTGTCGATGCCCTCGACGTTGATCTTCGCGCTGCCGGCGGCTTTCGTATCCTGTGTATCGATCGCCACCACCCTCGCGCCCATCGAATCGCCCACAAAAAGAATCCCGTCGGGCCCGAAGGCGAGCGCTCCCGCGGACGTTAGCTGAACTTTCCCCACGGACAAGTTCAGGCTGGAGGTGGCGGATTTGCTGACAGTCGCGACCGTTATGGCCAGCGTGGCTGCCGCGCACAAGGCAAACGCAGAGGAAATCTTCGTCGTTCGGCGCATGTTGTTCTCCGGATCCTGATCAGGATTCCGTCAGTATTTATATCACGCCTTTGCCGGGACGGGGCGGAGGTCCTGCCGGTCCCGAGTAGTAGATTGGGACTGTGCTTGCGCTTCTTTTAGCCGCGGCTACGGTTGCGGCTCCGGTGAAGCCGGCGGCTCCCGTGTTCACGCGGGATATCGCGCCCATCCTCTATAAGCACTGCGCCTCGTGTCACCACCAAGGCGAGATCGCGCCGTTTCCCCTGATCACCTACGACGATGCGAAGAAGCGCGCGCGGCTCATCGCGGACGTGACGCGCACCCGCCAAATGCCGCCCTGGAAGCCCGTCCCCGGCTATAACCACTTCGTCGGTGAACGCCGGCTGAACGATGCCGAAATTCAGACCATCCAGCGCTGGGTGGCGAATGGCGCGCCCGAAGGCAATCCCGCAAATCTGCCCGCCGCGCCCGTGTTCGATGCGGAGTGGAAACTGGGTAAGCCTGATCTGATTGTCCAGCTGCGCGAGCCGTTTGAGGTTCCCGCCGATGGGCAGGACGTCTATGAGTGCTTCATCGTGCCCATGAACCTCACGCACGATCGGTACATGCGCGCGGTCGAATTCCGGCCTTCGAACCGGCGCGTGGTGCATCACGCGCTGCTTTTCACCGACTGGAATATGAGCGCCAAAGAATCCCGCTATCCGTGCTTCGGCACAGTGGGTCTGCTGCCGACGCTCGGACTGGGCGGCTGGTCGCCCGGTATGGCTCCGATTCAGATGCTCGACGGTGCCGCGCCGCCGATTGCAGGCGGGATCGAAACTGGTGGCGCAGGTCCACTACCATCCCGACGGCAAGCCCGAACAGGAGCAGTTTGCGGTGGGCTTCTATTTCACCGATCAGGCGCCCGTGCGCCGCGTGGTCGATGTCGGACTGGCTTCGAAGGAGATCGACATCCCCGCCGGCGATCCGCATTATGTGGTGCGCGCGCACTTCACCATCCCGGTCGCGATCGACGCCGTCGGCATTATTCCGCATGCTCATCTGCTGTGCCGCGAGATGCGCGGCTGGGCCATTCTTCCTGACGGCCGCAAACAATGGCTGCTCAATCTGCGCGACTGGGATTTCAACTGGCAGGATCAGTTTCAATACGCCCATCCCATTCGTCTGCCCGCCGATTCGCGTCTTGAGATGGAGTTCGTCTATGACAACTCGGCGGCCAATCCGCGCAATCCCAATTCACCGCCGAAGCGCGTGCAATGGGGACCGGGCACTGCCGATGAAATGGCGGGCCTGCATGTGCAATCGATCCCCGTGCACATGGACGAACTGACGGAACTCAATCAGGCGCTGTGGGGCGCGGTGATGCGGTCGGTGGGCGGAAGTTTTTATCGCCTGCCGGCGCAGTAGGCCCCGGACCCGCGGCGCTTTAGGTTAGCAGGCTGCTGAAAAACGCTACTTGCCACTCCCTTACGGTAGCGGTTCGGAAAAGCAGGTGCTGATTCCGCACGGGTTGCTGAACCGCGCGCGTCAGCAAGCGGCAACGAAAAGAGCTTTTCAGCAGCCAGACGCCGGCCACGACGCGTGCTGCTTACGGTGAAGCTCCGAACCACTGATGCTGCGGAGGCATAGTTTGCATCACCAGCCTGATTTGCGGTGATCGAACACGTTCCGGCCCCGATGAGACTTAGGGATGCTCCCGAGACGGTACAAACCGTAGTCGTACTCGAAGTCAAACTGACGGCCAGGCCGGATGTCGCAGTCGCTCTTATGGTGAATGGCAAGGTCTCGAGAACCTGATCGTAGAGGGGTGCAAAAGTAATTGTCTGGGAATAATTGTGGGTGATCTGGATTGCGTTACCGGTTCCCGCGAAAGGAGGTAAAAAGGCCGTGGTTCCGGCCCAGAGATTCATTGTCACGTTGACATTGGCGAGCGTGATATCCGTGTTCGACGAAGCGCTGGAACCGCTTATCGGCGCAATTATGGTCTGCGCCGCATTGTCGGTAAGACTGATGTTTTCCAGCGTCAGCCGGTTGTAAGGAGGCAACGGAAAACGAATGCCGGGGTATAGATTGTTGAGGAACAGTGAATCATAGGTGGCCACGACGTTGGCTATCGTCATGTTGTCACACGTCAGCACATCGAGTAATCCGTCCGGGCGGTAGGATGTATAGCCGTTCACCTCAATCCCGAATCCGCCGATCTTGAGAGAAAGTGCATTGCCGCTGATCACCGCCTGGTCGGTCGCGGCACTGTCGCGGGCGACGCCCACGCGGTCGCCATAGTCGATCACGTCCAGGATCTGCACCTCCTGGTTCTCCAGGGCGGCCTGCGTGTCGCCGTAGCTGGTGTTGTTCAGGTATATGAAATGCGGCGGGGCGAACCATTTATTGACCCCTCCGACATTGCCTCCGTTCGCATCCTGCAGGTCGCCGTATCGATGACCTCGAATATGCTGGAACAGAGAGTACTGAAACTGCCCCTGCCAGCCCATGTAATAGCCGTCAAGGTCGATATCTGAAAACGTGATATTGCCGGGGACCGAAAGATACTCGGGGGTAAGAGGTGTTTGGGGCGTGACGTTCTGGTTATTGTTGTACCCGATGTTCGATGCAAAAGCCACCGGAATGAACTGGCTACCCGTGGCGGCAGGTGGAACAAACATACTGAGGCCCGTGACTTGTACGTTGCTCGTGGCGCCGACAATGTAAAAGACCGCTGAAGTATCGGTAGGTCCCTCCCACGGCTCCGCCTCCTGCGTGAATTTAATTCCCCGGTTCGCCTCAAGCCACGGCACCAGAGCAAGGCCGTTGAATGCAAACCCGGGCTGGTCGTAGGCGGGGTGGGCGGGGGTCCCGGTCTGCGGCACGAACAGGCCGTTATCGTAATAGCCGCCCGTATCCCAGTTCACCGGCAGTCCGCCAATATACTGAACGCGCCAATCCAGCAGACTTACTCCCACGCTGTTCGCCAGAACGAAGGCGGGAATCAACACGTTATCAGTGGTAATAAGGCCGGTCCCGGTGAACTGCACGGAGGTCCCGTTGTCAATGAATATGGGGCGGGCGATGTCCATCCCCACGTGCACAAAGACCGGACAGTCCACCACCAGCGTAAACGCGCCATTTTTCGAAGCCGCAAAGGCCGCAGCGACCCCCCGGGCCTCGTCAGTACCGTTACAGGTAACCCAATCTTGTATCGAGCGGGTTTCCGACGGCGTACTCGTCGGCGCAACCGCAGAGGGATTCGCGGCTGCAAGCCGGGATGGAGTCCAGGCACACGCGAGCGCCAGAGCGACAACGAAAAGGGGAAGGCGCGGCACCCGGTGTCTTCTCATATCGCTTGCCGGAACCCTCACACCGACCCACACCGCGAACAGGATTCTGTAAATAAGAAACTGCAGACGCCGGAATAGCATCGGTTGACGTGGAACTCCAAAAGATTGCACGGACCGGGTCAGAGTTCCAAACAAAGTAGAGGCGAAAGCGGAAAAAAATCTCAGGAAGGTTAAAGCCCGCCTCCCTGTTCAGCGCTTCCGCACAGCCTTCCGGTCGTTGTCTCCCTGATGGAAGATGAACCCGTTGACCGCACCCTTGCTATCGAACGTAAATTCCACGAGCTCTCCGTTCGTCCGCGAGATGAAGACCTTCTCCGTATCGGGCACCAGCGGCAGTTTCAGCGGATTCGTCCCCATCTGCAGGAACAGCAATTCGCCGTCGCGCGAAATAACCGCGGGGCTCCCCGTCGCAAATTCGTAATTCCCCGTGTATTTCGACAGCGCCTCCGGCGTCATGCGCACCGAAGTCCCGCCGAGCATGTGCGGCACCGAGCGATCGTTCTCGCACACGCTCTCGATCAGATCGGTATCCGGCATCAGGTGCTGCGGCATCTGCAGCGAAAACGCCCGGTTGAAAGTCTTCGGATCGTCGATCGTGATCTCAAGGTCCATGTGCCCGAAGTCGCGCCGCCGGAAACGCTCGGTGATCTTCAGCGCATCGGTGTGCGGATGCCCCTCGATATCCAGCCAGCCGCGATCATTGAACCCCGCCGTCTCGACCACCAGCGTGTCGCCGTCCCAGTGCCCGGTCGAATATCCCATCCATGTCGGTTGCGGATCCACCGGCAGCGGCCGCCCGTCGGTGAAAATCGTCCGGTGCACGCTGTTCGTCGTGCCCTGATAAAGCACCGCTATCACGCCCGGCGCCTGCACCATTCGCGCGACGTCCACCGCGTGATAGTAGACGAAGGGATCGGGCAGACAATTCGCGCGCGGCGCATCTTTGCCCTCGTTCAGCACGCGCTGCTGATAAACTTTCTCCGCCCACGGCTGAATGTCGGCCGGCTTCAGATCGCGCGCGATGTTGCGGTCGTAACTGCCCGCGCCGGGACCACCCCACACGCCGGAAAGATCGGGCTTACCGTCCGCCGTGCGCGGCACGGGTGCGGCGAGATTCGGCTTTCCGTTTGCGAGCCGCGGAATCCCCGGCGTCGGATAGTCGAGCCACTGCGCGGACACGGCCGACGCAAAGACGAGCAGCGCGAATCCCGTGCGCACGGTTACCGCCGGGCTGGCGCAGTTGCAGGTGCCGGCGCACCACCGGTACTGCTGTTCACGCGCGTCGTCTTGCCCTGTTTCTCCAGATCGCGCGCGCCGGTCAGCGCATCCACCATCATGTAGTTCCCCTCGTGGCACGCGTATTCGTAGATCACATAGCTCTTGTCGAGGTGATACGGCATGTGGATCGTCCACGGCGCGGTCCATGTCTTCGGATCGTTAATCGTGACGTCGTAGCTCAGATCCTCCGGACCCGTGCGCGTGAACCGCTCGGTAAGTACAGCCGCATCGGTGAAGTAGGCGCCGCCCGCGCCCGTGCGGTCGTTGAAGTTCGTGGTCTCGACCACCAGCGTGTTGCCTTCCCAGTGTCCGACCGAATCGCCGAGGTAGCTGGTCACGCCCTTGCCCGCGTGCGGACGCCCGTCCGTCGGCACCACACGCGTCTCGTGAATCATTTCATTGCGGATCACCACATACCCCGGCCCCTGCATGATCTGATTGCCGAAGTTGTACAGCGTCGGCAGCATGCTGCTCACCGTGCCGCGCGTAATGCAGCGGCTGTACGAGTCAAAGTCTTCCCACGAGTCGACCTTGTCCGGGAAGTGCTGCCCAGGTCCGAGCCCGCCGCGCAGACTCTTCACGAATGCCTGACCCGCCGGCGTCAGCGCCGGAATCCTTCCGTTCGGCGGATCCACCACGAGCGACGCCTGGTGATCGGGTTTACCATGCTCCACCCAGTAGCCCGGGGGATTGATGGTGAGGCTCGCCGGACCCGACTGCGGCACGAACTCTTCGCTGTCAGACTCACTCTGCTTCTGCGCCTGCTTCTGCCGCGCGGCGAATTCTTCCTCTGTCAGATACGCGCGCGTACCGAAGTTGGCCGGCCGCTGCATCGGAATGTTCGCCGATGCCGGCCACTGGCCCTGCAGATCCGGATCGCCCCACGGCAGCTTCGGCGGCGTGTATTTGGATTTCGAATCCGCCGCGAGCGTCGTGTCGGACAGCCTTACCTTTGGCCCCGAACTCGATTTCTTGCCTGGCGCCGCGGGCGTGGAACTCGAGATCGATTGCGCCGCCAGTGGCAGCGAAATCAGGGCGAAAACGCAAAGGATTCTGCAGTTCATATCTGCTCCTACTTCTTGTCATCCGGAAGATCCGGGTTCGAACCGCCGACGAACAGCTTGTGTCCGTCCTTGAACGTAACGCTGCTGCCGTTGGCGCGGTTGGTCCCGTTCTTCGCCTGATAGCCTTTCACCGAAATCTCTGTGCCGGGTTCGAGTGAGTGCTTGGTGAACCCGCGCCGCAGCATGATATTGGGGCTGCCGCACTCGACCATCCAGCTCGTGACGTTTCCCTTCTCGTCGGTCACATCGATGTGGATCCACGAATGCGGGTTGATCCACTCCATGCTGGTCACCTTGCCGACCAGCGTCACTGGCTTGTTCTGATCGAACTCGGCTTCGAATGCGTGATGCGCCCACACAGGGGCGGCGGCCAGCAGCAGGACCAGGGAATATTTCAGCTTGCGCATATGAACTTTTCTCCTATGTTAGAACTTTTCGCGGGCTACTTCTGTTCCCCGACGCGCGCGCCGCTCAGAATATCGCTCATCGCGTAGTTGCCTTCATGGCAGGCGTACTCGATGATCTGATAATCGTCGTTCCGCTCCAGCTGAATCAGCATGGTCCACGGCTTCGTCCAGGTCTTCGGGTCGATTACGGTGGCGCGGTACTCCAGCGTCTTCGGCCCGGTACGCGTGAACTTCTCGATAATCTTCATCTGATCGCTGTGATAGCCAGGATCGCCAGGATAGCCCGCGCCGTTTGAGCCGATCGCGTCTTTATCCGTGAAATTCGTCGTCTCGACCACCAGCGTGCTGCCTTCCCAGTGCCCGCGCGAATCACCCATATAGAGACGAATGTCCGGGCTCACATGCGGACGCCCGTCGAGCGGAATGACGCGGCTCTCGTGAATCATCTCGTTGCGAAAAACCACGTACCCCGGCGCCTGCAGGATCTGGTTGCCGTTGTTGTAGACCACCGGAATTACCGACCCCAGCAATCCGCGCGTAATGCAGCGGTAGTAGATGTTGAGGTCCGCCGGCGAATCGGCCTTGCCGCCCCACGCCCCCGGCAGCTTCGCCTCTTTGCGATATTTCTCCGCTTCGGGCGTCAGCGGAGGCAGCCTTCCGTCGGGAGGATCGACAATCAGCGATGCCTGCTTGGTCGGCTTGCCGCGCTCCACCCAATAAGAAGGTGGGCCGATTCCGGCTTTGGAGTCGCTCGCCGCTGTAGATTCCGCATCCGCCGACGCCTGCCGCTTCGCCTGCTCCTGTCTCTTCGCGAACTCGTCTTCGGTCAGCGTGGCGCGATCGCCAAAACTCGCCGGTCGCTGCATCGGCACGCCCATGTTGCCTGGCCACACGCCCTGCAGATCGGGATCGCCCCACGGTGTTTTCGGAGGGGTGTAGCTTTGCGGCGGCAGGTCAGCGCGGCCAGTATGAAACCAGAGACCGCAGCCCGCATCATTTCTGACCTCCGCCCCCGCCCTTCGTGTATTTCCCGTAGAGCAGCTGCTCGGCGAATTCCGTGCACTTGAATTCCAGCAGCTGGGCATCTTTCTCCACGCGCCGGTAAATCGGCATGCTGATCTTCCACGCGCGCGTGTACACCGAAGGATCCTCGATCGTCGCCTGATAGTTCAGATGGTCGTGATCAGTCAGGTTCCACCGCTCGACGATGTGCAGCTTGTCGCTGCCGAAATTCCCCGCCCGGTCGAACCACGCCAGGCCGTTCAGTCCGGTCACATCGATGACCAGCGTGTCGCCTTCCCAGCGGCCGTTATTCGTCCCCATCCACGTATCGGACGGCGCTTCCATCGGCTTGCCCATATTGACCAGCCGGTTCGAACTCGCGTACTCGTAAACGAACAGAATGTCTTTGTTGGTCTGGACGATCTGAAACGGATACGGCATGTAATTCGCGCGCGGAATCCCCGGCATGTAGCACTTGGCTTCGGGATCGTCGGTGCGCCGGCTGGCGAAGTTCGCTTTCTTTTTCGCCGCGGCTTCCGGCTTGTAAGGAATCTCGTTGCCTTCCACGACGCCTTTGCCCGAAGGCACCGCCGCGATCGCGCCCATCTCCCACATCGGACCCGCGTACGCCGGATGATCCTGCAGGTTCCAGTTCGCCGTGTTCAGGGCTTCATAAATGCCGTTGAGGTTGGGATGCCCGTCCGCCATGCGCGGCGGCTTATAAGTCTGGCCGCAGACCAGAGAAATGCATGCAAAAACAAGGAAGGAACTACGTATTAAGACTCGCATCGGCGCTCGCATAGGAACGAGACGATCCTACATGGGAACCGATACTGAGTCAACGTTCAAACCCGGCATAGAATGAGAGGCTCATGTCGAAGCTGCCGCTCACGCTTGCCTGCTGGAACTATGACCGCACGCGCGCCCTGGCCGACGGGCGCGTCACCCCGGACGGTATCGATCTCACGTATCTGAACCTCGGCCCTGAGGAAACCTTCTTCCGCATGCTTCGTCATAGCGAGTTCGATGTGGCCGAGCTATCCCTCTCCTCCTACACGCTCTCGCGCTTTCGCGAAGACCAGCCGTTCATCGCCATCCCCATCTTCCCCTCCCGATACTTCCGCCACTCCTGCATCTACGTCAACACCGCCAGCGGCATTCACGAACCGAAGGATCTCATCGGAAAGCGCATCGGCAATCCCGAATATCAGATGACCGCGCCCGTCTGGATTCGCGGCATTCTAAGCGACGAGTATGGCGTTCCAGTCGACAGCGTCACGTACTTCAGCGGCGGCGAGGAGCAACCCGGCCGTACGGAAAAAATTCCGCTTTCGCTCCCGCCCGAAATCCGCCTCGAATCGATTCCCCCGGACCGCACGCTCTCCCACATGCTCGAAACCGGCGAGATCGACGCCCTCTACACCGCGCGCGCCCCGTCGAGCTTTTTCAACGGCCCCAACAAAGTGCGTCGCCTCTTCCCCGATTACCCGTCCGTGGAACGCGAATATTTCCGCAAGACGCGCATCTTCCCGCCGATGCACATCATCGCCATCCGCCGCGATGTCTACGAGCGCAACCGCTGGGTCGTGCAGTCGCTCATGAAAGCGTTCCTCGCCGCCCAGCGCGAGGTTTACAACGACCTGCGCGAAACCGGCGCCCTGATGCACATGCTCCCCTGGCTTACGAGCCACGTGGAAGAGACCGAAGCCCTCATGGGCCGCGATTTCTGGCCCTACGGCTACGAAACCAACGTGCCTGCCCTGACGACGTTCCTCCGCTACCACTACGAGCAGGGTCTCTCAAAGCGTCAACTCACCCCGCAGGAAATCTTCGCCCCCGAATCGCTCGAGGCTTATAAGATTTGATGCCGCGCTGGTGGACGCTCACGCGCGGCGACATCGACACCACGCTCATGCAGGTGGGATTCAATCTCGCCCAGATGGTGATCCCCGTTTTTCTGCTGCTCCCCGCCGGAATCCCGCTCGCCTTCAGTGCCGCGCATCTGCTGCCCGGCTACGCGATAGGTTTTCTCGTCGGTTCACTCGGGCTGGTCTCGATGGCGCTGCAGCTGGCGCGGCGCGAAAACCGCCCGGATGTCACCGCGCACGTTTACGGCAACAACGTGCCGGCCATCATCGCCTACACGCTCGCCATCATGCTGCCGGTTTATCTCGAGAGCCACGACGCCCGGCGCGCGTGGCAAACCGGCGCCGCCGCGGTCGTCTGGACCGGCCTCATCAAACTGGCCGCCGCGCCCTTCGCGCGCTCCATTCGCAACTTCATTCCGCCCGCCGCCGCCATGACCGTCTTCGGCGCCGCGATGTACAGCTACCTCGCGCTCGTCCTGCTGCAGCGCATCTTCGACCAACCCGTAATCGGCCTGATCGCCCTAGCCATCGTGCTGCTGACCGCGCTTGCCAGCGTGCCCATTACGAAATACCGCATTCCGCCGTTTCTCGTCGCCTGGCTGGTCCCGCTCATCGCCGCACTGAGCATCGGCTATCTGCATCCGGTCTGGCAGGGCTTCGCCTTCACGCCGCCGTGGTCATATCAGGGCGCGCCCCTGCACGCCATGCGTCTCGCTCTGCCTTACCTTTCTGTCATCGCGCCCATCGCAATCTATCAGGTGCTCCAGGACATCGCCTCTGTCGCCGGTGCGTCCGCCGCGGGCGACGATTACGACCCGCGCGGCATCCTCGCCTGGGATGGCCTCGGCACCCTGGTCTGCGGCCTTGCCGGCAGCGTGATTACCCCGGTCATCTACGCCGTTCATCCGCCGTACAAAGCCATCGGCGCGCGCATTTCCTTTGCGTTCTGGACGCCGATCCTGTTCCTGCTCGTCGTGATGAGCGGCCTGGCGATTTTCGTCTCGCAGTTGTTCCCCTGGCCGATTCTCGCCGCTATCATCGCCTACGTTTCGATCGGCGTCGGCATGGCCACCATCCGCCGCGTCGCGCCGAAATACCTCAGCGCCGTACTGCTCGGCTTCGTACTTCCCGCAGGCGCTGTTGTAGCCACCGCGCTGAACTCCGCGCTCCCGGCGCTGCAGCTCTCTGCCGCAAATCCCGCCGTACGGGCGGCGCTCAACCGGTCGATCTACTGGTCATCCATCCAGGGACTCGGCAACGGATTTCTGTTTCTGGTGTTAGTCGTCGCATCCCTGCTCGCCGAGGCCATCGACCGCCGATTCACGCGCGCGGCCCTCTGGTGCGTTATCGCCGCCGCCTTCTCATGGCTTGGCCTGATGCACTCGGCCACGGTCCGCTGGGGTGCGCAGCCGGAATACGCGGCCGGATGGCTGGCCGCGGGCGCCATCACTTTTTCGGCTCGCTGGTGGTCGGGAGAGCGTCCGGCTGTTTAGCCTCGTCCCGCCGTGCCATCTCGGCCATAACAACTTCGAGATTCGATTTGGCGTTCGGCAGATTCGGGTTCAGCCGGATCTCCTGCCGAAGCGCGGCGAGCGACTCGTCCAGTTTCCCCAGCGTGTGATAAGCGGTGGCCAGATTCGCATAAGCCTCCGCCTGATTCGGATTGATCTTCAGTGCTTGTTTCGCCGCGTCAATACACTCCTGATACCGTTGCGAATTGAAAAATTCGACGGAAAGAGCCAGATAGTTGTCGACCGTCGGTTCATACTTCGCTGCCAGCGCGGTTTTGTCGATGTGATCCAGACCGGACTGCGCCACTTCGAGCGACCGCTCCCCGTCCGGATCGCCCGGCTCGCGCTTCAGCGTATCGGCGGCGAACTGCCTCAGTTGCTCCCACTGATGGTTCTGCGCAAAGACGTCCATCAGGGTTCGCCGCGCCGTATTGTCGTAAGAGTCGAGGTCCAGCGCCCTCTTCGCCATCTTCTGCGCTTCATCCGTTCTGGATTTCGCCAGCAGCCATTCGCCGTAGGCCGCATACCCGCGTGACCAGGAAGGACCATCGGCGATCGCGCTCCGGAACTCGGTCTCGGCTTCCGCGCTCCGGCCGTTCCGCTCCAGAATTTTGGCCAGATTGATCTCAATCAGCGGATCGCGCGGGGTCGTCGCCGCCGCGCGGCGCAGATAATCGATCGCCGGGGCCGCGCCCTGTACGTTCACCTGCGTGAGTCCGTACCGCATAATGGCGCGGCCGTTGTGCGGACTGGTTTCCATCGTGCTGCGCCACAACCCGGCTTCTGAATCCCAGACCTCGCTGCGCTGATAGGCACCCCACCCCAGAACCGCCAGAACAGCGATCCCCAGCGTCCCTGCGATGAAAGCCGGCATGAGTCTCCGAGGCTTTTCCGGATCTGCCTGCGGCAGAGCTTCCACCACAACGGACGCCAGACCGGCCACGGCCAGCGCCAGCCCCGCGAAGGGCAGGAACATGCGCCACGGCGCCTCCACTTCACTCTGCGGCCGGATGGCATCAGGCAGCATGGCGATCAGAAACCACCAGATCCCGAACGACACCACACGCCATTTCGCGGAGCGCCCGGCGACCACGGCAAGGTATGCCAGCAGCGCCACTCCCGCAAATCCCGCCAGAGCCAGGGGATCCCAAAAATGCGCAAACGCGGAAAGATCGCTATCCGCGCTCAGATTCACCGGAACCAGAAACTTCGCCAGATACCGCAGCGCGACCCAGGGCTGGGTAAACAGGTAGTTAGCTGCCGGCGTACGCCGAAAGTCGCCCAGATTCCACGTCAGGATGAGCTGCGAAATCCAGTAGACGCCACACACGATTGCCGCGGGAATCGCATTACGAAGCGTCCGCTTCTGCTCGAACATCGCGATGTACAGGGCCAGAAGCGGAGCGAAGACCGCCGTAGCCGGTTCCACCAGCAGCGCCGGCACTACGGGCCAGAGGTACAGTCCCGAAGGCGCGTGAATGACTTTCAGGTAGATACTCCCGAGGCGCTGGTAATTATTCCGCAGAAACTCATCCAGGCCGTGCTGCGGCACGCGTTTCAGCGTCAGCGGGAGTTTCTGGGGCAGACGCCACGGCCAGTAAATGAAGATCGCCAGACCACTCACGACTCCGAATGTGCCGAAGATGATCCCGCGCTCCAGCACGTAATTCACGGTGTCGGCCGTGGCCGGATGCAATCCGAACACTAACGCCGCAAATCCGGCGGCGAAGCCGTTAACGCCCGGGATCGCCCGGAACAGAAGAAACATCATCAGCACATCGGCGCCGAACCAGACCCAGTTCTCCAGCTGATAAAGGAAGGGCCGCGGGCCGCTTACCCAGTAATCAAATGCGAACCAGACTGAAAGCAGCGGACTGTAAAAAGCGGAATCCTTCTCCGCGCTCGAGATCCGCGCATTGGTAATGAAGCGCGGCACGTTTGAGATCCTGTGGACAGACTGGTTGTCGACAATCGTCGGGAAATCGTTGAAGTGGAACCCACTGGAAAAGTGGTTCGACCACACCAAAACCCAGCCGATCGTGATCAGAATCAGCGCCGGGAAAAGGAGCAGAAGATAATCGCGTGGCTTCTTTTCAAAGAATGCCGTAATGCTCCGATTATAGCCGCCGTATTCTAAGTAAGCCGCGCGGAATCCTGCCCCAGCACCTGCCGGATCTTCCGCCCCAGCGCTTCTGCCGAGAACGGCCTCTCAATGCAGTCCTCGCCCGCCCCGCCTGCAAAGAGCACCCTGAGCTTCGGATTCACCCGGCGCAGACGGCTCGCCAGTTCCGCGCCCGCGATGTCCGGCAGCCGCGCGGCCGTGATCAGCAGATCGAAACTCGCCGCGCTGCCGGCCATCCGCTCGGCTTCGTCGGCGTTGGCAGCCAGCATCACGCGGTAACCCTGGCGTTCCAGCATGTCGCGGCTCAGTTCCCGAATCAGCGGTTCACTTTCGACCAGCAGAATGGTCTCGCCGTCCATCCCCTGCCCCGCGCTCTGCCCGGAGCCCTCACTCCCGTCGGCTGCAATCCCGGCGATCACCCCTTCGTAGTGCACGATGGCGCCATCGCTGTCGCGCACCACGTGCGCGATGTCTGTCACCGCGATGATCTTTCCATCGCGCCGCCGCATTTCGCAGCGCGCGTTCCGACAGCTTCCGTCGCGCTCCAGCTGATGCCGCAGCCGCTCCCCCACCGCCGGATCCGCATAGAGATCACGCGCTATGTCTGCGCCCTTGAGTTGCTCCTCGTTGGCAAATCCCAGCATTTCCACCAGCGCAGGATTCGCCCACAGCACCCGGCCTTCGGGCGTCGTCTGATAAACGCCAACCGGAATGCCTTCGAACAGACTGCGGAACCGCTCCTCCGACCGGCGCAGCGCAAACTCCGCGCGCTTTCGTTCCGTGATATCCGTCATCAGCGCGAGCGTCTCCGGCTTACGGTTCGCCGGCGTTGCCGAAGGGATCCGGCTGCAGCAGGCCAGTACCCAGATTTCGGCGCCGTCCGCGCGCCTCAGGCGCCTGTCGAATTGCAGGTGGTGGCCGCTGCTGAGGTTCGCCGCCCGTACCCTCTCCACCGCGAGATCTTCCGGCATAAAGAACTCCTCGGTTTTCCGGCCGGCCAGCTTGCCCTGCGGGACGCCCAGCATCTCCGCTATCTGAGCGTTGGCGTACGTGATCACTCCCTGATCGTCATTGACCCAGATGCCTTCGGCCGCGCTATCCACCAGCTGCCGGTGCCAGGATTCGCCGCCCGTCGCATCCTGCATGTTGCGCCATATGCGCGAGCTCCCAATGCTGAGCAGCAACCCTTCGGCCAGGAATACGGTGCAGCGCACAATCGTGCCCGCCGCCGAAACACCATCGTGCAGAAGGTACAAGGCCGACCAGATGACCAGCAGCATCGTCGCCATCAGCACTGGCGCGACGCCCGCCCACAGGTAGCTTGCCAGGATCGCCGCGAACGACATCACGAACGGATGCGGCGACTCTCCCAACACCCGGTCGAGAAAGACTTCCAGCGCGATGGCGCCCGCGCAGGCAGCAAGGGCAAATCCATAGCGCGCCCACGCCTTCAGGCCGTGGCGACCGGGGGACTTTTCTGGATCGCTCAACACCTTGCCGGATGACATCGTACCTTGTGTAAGATACGATACCTTTATTTCGGTAGTGCCTGCGGCCCCCCCGGGGCGGCCGGTGCCCCGATGGGGTTCCCGAATGGGGTTTCCAAGAGCGCTACGCCGCTTCGCGTTCGGCGATCTGATGGTCCAGTTTCGCGACCTTCAGATCCCAAACCAGTCCGAGGCGCTTGAGGATATTGACCAGAATCCACGAATGATCGATCTCATACCAGGCCAGCCCATGCCGGATCGAGGTGGGATGCGCATGGTGATTGTTGTGCCAGCCCTCGCCGAAGGTGATCAGTGCGACCCACCAGTTATTCCGCGAATCGTCGCGAATGGCAAACCGGCGGCGCCCCCACATGTGCGTCGCCGAATTGACCAGCCAGGTAGCGTGCAGCCCGAACGTGACGCGCACGAAAATGCCCCACAGCACCAGCGGCCAACCGCCGATCGCAAACAGAATCCCGGCCAGCACAACCTGCGGTACCCAGTGCCAGGTGTTCAGTATCGTGTAGAAGCGCTGTTTGGCGAGATCGGGCGCGTACTTCGACATCAGCCGCGTATTGTTGTGGTTGCTCGCCCCTGTTATCAGCCAGCCCATGTGCGCCCAGTAGAAGCCGCCGTCGCGCGGTGAATGCGGGTCGCCCGGCTGGTCGGAATTCTGATGATGAAGGCGATGCACCGCCACCCAGAAAATCGGTCCGCCTTCGAGGCTCAGGCTGCCGCAGAGCGCAAAGAAGTAATCCAGCCAGCGCGGGCACTTATACCCGCGGTGCGTATGTAGCCGGTGGTAGCCCATGCTGATGCCGAGCCCTGTGGCCACCCAATAGAGGAAGACAGCTGTCCAAAAGCGCGGCCAGCTGAAATTGAATAATGCGGCGATAGCCCCAATATGAAAGAGAACCACTACGATTGTGGTGATCCAGTTAATGCCATCGCGACGTGGGAGGCTGTAGACTTCACCGCCGTCCCGGATTCCTGATCTGAGCATGCAATTGCAGCCTATCAGGAATTGCAATTTCTGATTGTAATTCTTCTGTCGCTAACAGTAGTTATCCCTGCGACTTAGGGGGTTATAGGCCTCCGCCCGGCGTATCAGGCTACTTCGTGATCATTCCGCAGGCGATCCGATCCCCCGCGTTCCCCGCCGGGTCAGACTTCATATCGTCGGCCTTGGCGTGAATCATCAGCGCCGTGCCGCCGCCGGCGAACAGCGAGTGCGCGTCCGTGCCCAGATTCACCCGCGGGTCGTCCACCGTAACCTTCGCCGTGCCATCGGCTTTCACCGTAAAGTTCATCATGTCGCCCGCGTGCGGCCCCATGGGATTGTCGAGGCCATGCTGCTTCATGTCAGGATTGAAGTGCCCGCCCGCCGTGGTGAACTTCGGCCCTTCGCACTTCGCCATCTGATGAATGTGCACCGCATGTTCGCCCGGCGTCAGGTTTTTCAGGTCGAGCGCGATCTCGACGCCCGTGCCCTTGCTTGTGATCATTGCCATGCCGACGTCCTTGCCGTCCGCGTCTTTCAGCATCACGTGCACCGGGCCGGCCGCATAGAGCGACACGCCCATGAAACCAGCCAGCAGCGCCAGCGCGATTGTTCGGTTGACCATTTATGCCTCCTTGAGCATCTTCATTTATCGCATAATTCGCGGGCCGGTTGCCTGCGGCCTCCGGCGCTAGTATCCTCGCTGTCATGCGAAAGCCGATCCTCGTCCTGATCCTGACCGCCGCCGCCCTCCACGCCCAGACCGCCGGGCCACAGAAAGGTGGACAGGCCATGTTCGGCGCCTACGACGTCGTCAAAGGCTGGCCGAAGGACATCAGCACCCTCCCCGGCAACGAAAAATGGACTTACGGAGCCGGCCAAAGCGTCTACGCCGAAAGCCCGAACCGCATTTTCATGCTTTTCCGCGGCGAACTGCCCAACATCAAACGTCCGCCCACGAAGCTCCTCCCCGAATTCGGCCCCAGCATCACGTTTCCCATCGGCCGCCTTCCCTGGCGCGACGCCACTGTCGCCTCGCTTCCCGGCGGCGGCGCGGCAGGCTCGCTCCCCGGTGCCCCCACCGACGGCTGGCTCGGCACCCTCGGAGTCGACGCCAAATGGGAGAACTGCATCGTCATCGCCGACGCGAACGGCAACATCGTCGAGCGCTGGACCCAGTGGGACAAAATCCTGCAGCGCCCCCACTTCGTCGCCATCAATCCCTACGACCCCGAGAAGCATGTCTGGATCGTCGACGACCACATGCACGCCATCTACAAATTCACCCATGACGGCAAGGAACTGGTGCAGACGATCGGCACGCCGAAAGTCGCGGGCGCCGACGGCACGCACTTCAACCGTCCGACGTTCCTCGCCTGGCTGCCCGACAGCACGCTCTTCGTTGCCGACGGCTACAACGGCACGCGCGTCGCCAAGTTCGACAAGAACGGCAAATTTCTTCTCGACTGGGGCATGAAGGCCACGCCTCCCGACAAGCGCCCCGGCTACATGAGCAACGTGCACGGCATCGCGGTCGACCCCCAGACGCGCCGCGTCTTCGTCAACGACCGCGGCGACAAGCGCATTCAGGTCTTCGACGAGAACGGCAAGTATCTCTACGAATTCAGCATGGGCGACGACCCATCGGACATCCATCTCATTTACATCGGCGCGGACCGCACGCTCTGGGCCGCCGACCGCGGCACATCGCGCATGCTGAAGTACGATCTCGACGGACATTTCCTTTACTCATGGGGTATCTGGGGAGACTTCGCGGGCGGCTTCTGGGGCGTGCACGGGTTCAGCGTCGATCAGGACGGCAACTTCTATGTAGCTGAGGTAGACAGCGGCCGTGTGCAGAAGTTCCGCCCGAAGGCCGGCGCGAATCCGGCGCAGTTAGTCAGCAAGCCGGTTTACGCGGCGTGGAAGTAGAGTCCGGCTAAACTGGTGATATGACGCACAAAGTAAGCGTTGTCGTCGAGAAGGACGAGTCTGGTTTCTACGTCTGGTGTCCCGAGCTTAAGGGCTGCCAGTCGCAGGGCGCAACCTTGGAAGAAGCCATGACGAATATCCGGGAAGCCGTCGAGCTTTATCTGGAAACAATCCCGCAGGAACTTCAACCCTCAATCCTTTTGACCGAAACCGACATTTCGTATTCGAACAGCTCAACATCCGAGAGTCCGGCGCAGGCTAAGACAAGGTCCTCGCTGATCTCCCTTGCCACGATGATTCCCCTGACGGTCTGACCCTGATCAGCATGGTTTCTCGCGATCCAGCCCATATAACGACGAAGCTGACCTAAGGCGCGATCGTATCCTCGCGAGACCTTCAACTCGATGATTACGTAAGCACCCTTTGCGTCGAGCGCCAAAATATCAATGAAGCGGCCGCCGACTGGAAATTCGATACCGGTTATCCCTTCGTCTTCGTATAGACGAAGCCCTTGCTCAAGAACTCTGAGATTTTTCGAAAGGAAATTTCGAAGATCGGACTCGTACGCAAATTCGCTGCCGCGCGGGTCACCTTCATCACCGCTTAGATCCGTTGCGGGAGGTGCGACCACATCAGGAGTCTGGACTCCCCGTTGTATCGGCGGTGGATCGCTGGACGGGTCGTACAACCGAAAGTGGCTCCCGTCCAATTGGAAGAACACATCGTCTTCACCGGGTTTTGCCTGATAGTGCAGGCGGGTACGAGCGTTTGTCGAGAGACGGATCAGATGGGCCGCAACGGTCGACTCCTTGATCTTGGGATAGTGCGTGGAATACCAGTTGAGAACAGCATCCTTCGTTACGATCTGACCTGGAGCGATCGGCATGTCGCCCACCATTTGGCGCATGGGAGGTGTGAGCGAATCCGTGTAAACGGCTCGCGGCGTGATTTGCTTTCGGGTTCCGGTCGTAGAGAATCGTTTCTTAGCTCATCCCGCCGGAGCCGCCCGTCGCGAAACCATCCTGACAGAACGGAGCGGAGGGCGCAAGGGCGCGCCGCTTCGGCGCGGCGGAGCGAACCCTTGCGCGCGAGCACCGTTCTGTTATCGACCGGTATGCGGACGGGCGGTTCCGGCGGGAGGAGCGCCCATCCTGCTGGTGGGCTTTGAGCGTTTTGCTTTTAGCGCAGGCCGCCCGTTTCCTGGATGCGATCGCCGCACATTGTGTCCAGGTAGTTCAGCATCTGCTTCCAGTGCTGCACGGTTTCCCATTTCGCCACCACCCGCACCAAGGCCAGGTACAGCAGCTTAAAGGCAGCTTCTTCGGTGGGAAACGACCCGCGCGTCTTGATGATTTTGCGCAGGCTCATGTGCAGCGACTCCACGGCGTTGGTGGTATAGACGATTTTCCGCACCTCTTCGGGGAACGCGAAGAACGGTATTATCCGCTCCCAGTGGTCACGCCAAAGCCGGCTGATCGCCGGATACCGGGACTTCCATTCTTCCTCGAATTGCGTCAGTTGACGCTCGGCTTCATCGGCGGTCACCGCTTTGTAGATCGGTTTCAGATCCGCCACCACCTGCTTGCGATCTTTCCAGGTGACGTAGTTCAGGCTGGCTCTGATCATATGCACAATGCAGAGTTGCACCTGGGTGTGGGGAAAGACCGATTCAATCGCCTGCGGAAATCCTTTCAGTCCGTCCACGCAGGCCAGATAAATATCTTTGACGCCGCGATTCCGCAATTCGGTCAGCACACCGAGCCAGAACTTTGCCCCTTCCGAGGCGCCGGTCCATAACCCCAGTACGTCTTTCCGGCCCTCCAGATTGATGCCGATCGCCACGTAGACCGCCCGATTTTCCACCCGGCCTTCGTGCCGCATTTTCACGTACAGCGCGTCCAGAAACACAATCGCGTAAAAAGAGTCCAGCGGCCGGTTCTGCCAGGCTCGCGCCTGCTCCATTACGCCGTCGGTCACATCGCTGATCAGGCTGGGGCTGACTTCCACCCCATACATCTCTTCCAGGTGTCCCTGGATGTCGCGTGTGCTCATGCCGCGCGAATACATGGAAAGGATTTTGTCGTCGAACCCGGCCCAGCGCGTCTGGTTCTTTTTGACCATCCGCGGCTCGAACTCCCCGTTCCGGTCGCGCGGCGTCTCCACTTCCACTTCGCCGAAATCCCCTTTGAGGGTTTTGGAGGTCACCCCGTTCCGGCTGTTGCCGCTGTTGTTGCCCTCCGGATCGTGCTTCTCGTAGCCCAGGTGCTCGGCCATCTCTCCCTGCATGGCGCGCTCGACCACCCGCTTGGTGAACTGCTTCAAAAGCTCGTTTACGTCTTCCGGCTTTCGCCCCTGCTTAAGCCACTCGTCTATCAGTTCGTCACTTACCGGCGAGGGCCGCTTCGTCTTCTTCATTCCGTTCTCCCAGTGTCGCCGGAGAACGTTTACACAGTTTTCAGCTCACCCTCGGCGCATGAGTGCTCGCGTGGATTTCTCGTAGATCGCCATGGCCGTGATCCTAACACTTGAGGGCCACGAGCAGCCGGATTTTGAGGCACGGAATAAACGGTGCTCACATCGCCAGCATCCGCATCGTATGCCGCGCCGCATCGATCACCACCAGAGCGCCCACCACTAGTTGCGCCTCACTCCGTCGAATCGTGTCAACGAACATCTCCGAGATCGCTGCCGGCAGAATATCCAGCGTGCGCACCTGAATCACGCCTGGCCGGTCTGCCTTCTTAGCGGCAAGAAGCGCGTCGAAATCCAGATCGTGCGTAAACACAACCCAGCCGCGCTCCGCCGCAAATTCCAGGACATCGGCATCGCACGCGTCCGCCCGTCCCACCGCCGACCAATGCACCGCCTCGAACCCGACCTCGCCGAGAAACTCGACCCACTGCGGGCTCAGGCTCATGTCAACGAGAATCTTCACGCGGCAGGCAACGGAACTTCGATTTCTTCCACCCGCCACGCGGCGTAAGCCAGTGCCTGCCGGATGTCTTCCTGCTCAAGGTACGGGTACGCCGTCAGGATCTCGATATAGCTGTGACCCGCCGCCACCAGGCCCACGATCGTGCCCACTGTGACGCGCATCCCGCGAATGCACGGCTTGCCGCCCATCACAGCCGGGTTTCGCGTGACCCTGTTCAACTCGTGCATGTTTATTTGCCCGCCCCGAACGCCAGCAGCACGTTCCCCGGCATGCCGTTCCCTGTGTAGCCCGAAGTGATGTAAACCATCCCGCCCGCCACCGCCGCACCCATGCTGTTGATCGACCCGCCATGCGCCTTCACGCCATTCACCGTCTCGAAGTCGCGCGCCGTATCGAAATCCCACACAATCTTCCCCGCGCCCGTCTCATACGCGCGCAGATGCCCATCCCACGACCCCAAAAACGCCACGCCCGGAATCACCGTCACCGGCGCGGGCTGCGCGGCGCTGCATCCCTTTATCGCGAGACACTCCGGCTTCGGCGCGGGCGTCATCCACAGCTTCTCGCCCGTCGACATCTGAATCGCCACCAGCCCGCCGCCCACTTCGGGCTTGCCCGCCGTGAAATCGGAAATCCCGATGTACGCCACGCCGCGCTCGTCCGCCGCGCCGCCCCACATCGTTCCGCCGTTGACGCCGCCGTTTGCGATCTTCACCTTCCACAGCAGCTTGCCCTGCTGATCCGGATCGACGCCATACACCACGCCGCCCTTGTCGCTGATCGCCAGCACGCGCTTCCCGCCGCCGATACTATGCAGCATTCCCGAATTCCCGAAGTCCGCATCCACAAAGGGATCCCGCGGACAATTGGTCTTATCCTGCGCGCCGCACGCGAAGTTATAAGCGTCGTCCGTCGTGAACTGTCGCGTCCACAGCACGCGCCCCGTATTCATATCGAGCGCGACAACCGCGTCGCTCGTGTCCGTCGCCGGCTTCGAATAATTCACGCCCGTCCCTATATAAAGGACCTTCTTCTCCAGATCAATCGTCGGCGACGACCACGGCACCGCGCCCGATGGCCCCCACGTCTTCACCCCCTTCGCGTTCTGACCCGTAACCTTCGGCTCCTCGCGCACCGTGAACGACTCCCACACCTTCCGGCCCGTCGCCGCATCCAGCGCCGCCACACTGCCGCGAAACGTGCAGCACTCATAAGCCGGGCTCGCCGCCGCCATCGACTCGTCGCGCCCCGACACCGGCACGAATAACCGCCCACCCGCCAGCTTCGGCGACCCTGTAATCACCGCCATCGGATGCTCACTCGCGCGCGCCTTCCAGACCTGTTTGCCGCTCGCTGCCTCGATCGCATACACGTTGCCCTTCAGATCGCCGATGTAAACGAACCGACCCGCATCATCGACCACCGGCGATGCCCTCACGCCTGCCGCAACGGTCGATGTCCAGTAGGTGCACCCGCTCTGCGCGCCGATCGAATAAACCACGCCGTTCGCATCGCCGACAAACACGCGTCCGCTGAACACGGCCGGTGTCCCTTCGGCATTAGTCACGCCGGGGAATCCGAAAGCCCACTTCAATTTGAGTCTGCTCGCCGACTGCGCTGTCAGCCCCGCAGCCTTCGCATCCTGAAACCGCGTGTTCGCCGCATCGGCCCATCCATTCCACGCCGGCCCTCTCACTGGCGCAACCGGTCCGGTGCATGCAGCACCCTGCGCCACGCCAACCGCTGCGCAAAACGCGATTAGTGGGGCCAGGCTTTTAAGCCTGCCGCCGGGTTTCCACCCGGCGTCCCGATAGAACACCCAATGTCCCATCACTTCTGAATCGTCACCAGAGCCACCATATTGAGCGCGCTCTCCGCCATCACGATATTCCCGTCGCGCGTCGTCATCATATTGCGCACCACGCCGCCACCCGCCGGAATCTCCCACGTCTGAAACTTCTCTGTCTTCGGATCGAACCGCACCAGCGTATTCTTCTTCACCGCCGATTCGCTGTACCAGACCGCGCCATCCACCACCGTAATCCCATACGGCTGCGACTTCGGTCCGCTCGGCGACGCCCACTCCTTAATCGCGCCTGTCTTCGGATCCAGCCGCCCCAGAACCCCGCGCGAATAATCGGCGTAGTAAATCACGTCGTCCGCCGTTATCGCAATCCGCCGCGGACGCGAATCCGCATGCGGCAGCGTCCACTCGCGAATCGCCATCGTGTCCGGATTGATCGCCGCAATCTTCGGCGCGCCGAATTCGCAGTAGTACGGCGTCCCCTTCGAATCCACCACCATGCCGTAAGGATTCGACGGCTTCGTCGGCGAATCCACGATTTTGATCTCGCCCGTCGCCGGATTCAGCCGTCCCACCTTGTTCGAATTCTGCACGGTGAAAAACAGAACGCCTTTGCGATCGAAGATCGGCGTATGCGGATCGCGCGCGTCCGCCGCCAGCTTGTATTCGAAGAACTCGCCGTTCTTAGGATCAAGCTTGCCGATGTAGCCCTTCGAATTGGCCGTGAACCAGATCTTGCCGTCTTTGTCCTCGACCAGCCCGTGCGGCCCCGAACCCTTCGTCGGCGGATGAAACTCTTTGATCTCGCCCGTCTTCGGATCGACGCGCCCCAGCACGTTCGCATACTGGCCCGTATACCAGATATAGCCATCGTGCGTCGCCAGCGGATCGTGCGGCCGCGACCCGATCGTCGGCACCGTCCATTCTTTGAACGTCACCTTCACCGGACCCGGAATGAGCACCGCCTTCGGCACATCGCGTTCCGGAAAATTCTTCGTCAGATACTCCGTCACCACCGGCATCTGGGCCTTCGGCACCTCGGCGCCCGCCGCCACCATGCGCTCCACGAGCAGCTTCCAGTCGGCAGCCGTGTGGCCGGTATCGGTAATCAGCGTGACCGCGTGACAGGCCGTGCAGGCCGTCGCCACCATGTCTTTTCCGTTACCCGCCGGCAGCCCCTGTGCCGACATACTCGCGCATAGCCACAGACCTGAGAACGATGCGAAAAGAAAAAGCCGCGTCATAGCAGTCCGTATTCTATCCATGTTTTCGGAAAACGAGCGCACAGCCTGCCACGCTTTTTCTTTAGTAATGCCGCGCGTTGTGCGCAGTCAAACTTTGATAGACTACGTGGCCGTGAAGCCAGCCCTTGTAACGGCGTTGTTGTTTGCTGCCGCCATGCAGGCCCAGTGGCTCACCTACCCCACCCCCGACGTACCCCGCACCAAAGACGGCAAGGCCAACCTCTCCGCCCCCGTGCCTCACACGCCCGACGGCCATCCCGACCTCTCCGGCGTCTGGACCACCCAGCCCGGCTACACCGGCAACATCGCCAAAGACCTCAAGCCTGGCGAAGTCTCCTTCCAGCCCTGGGCCGAGGCGCTCTACAACCATCGCGTCTCCACCGAAGGCAAGGACGACCCGCAGGCTTACTGCGTCCTCTCCGGCGTGCCGCGCGAAAACGTCGTCCCCTATCCATTCAAGATCCTCAACTCGAAAGGCGAGATCATCATCCTCTACGAGGCTCTCCACAGTTACCGCCAGATCTTCATGGACGGCCGCCCGCTCCCCAAAGATCCCAACCCCGCGTGGATGGGCTATTCTGTCGGCCACTGGGACGGCGACACGCTCGTCATCGAATCGAAGGGCTTCGTCGACAACAACTGGCTCGACAATAGCGGCCACCCGGGCACCGAAGCGCTGCGACTGACCGAAAAGCTGCGCCGCACCGACTTCGGCCACATCGACGTCCAGATGGTCATTGACGACCCGAAGGCTTACACCAAGCCGTGGACTGTCAGGCTTACCTTCACCGCCAACCCCGACACCGAGTTGATCGAATACGTCTGCGACGAAAACGAAAAGGATCTGAAGCACCTGGTCGGAAAGTAGTGGAACGCCGCCGCCTCTTATTCCTGTTGATCCCGGGCCTAGCCCTCACATCCTCAGCCCAGTGGGTCAACTATCCGGCCGCCGGTATTCCCCTCAATGGCAAAGTTCCCTTAGCGGCCGATGGCAAGCCTGACCTCTCCGGCATCTGGGAAGCCGAAGATCAAACTTACTTCCGCGACCTCGCCGCCGGTCTCCCGCCTGAGGATGTTGTTCTCACCCCGTGGGCGCAGGCCCTCCAGAAGAAGCGCGAAGAACGCGACCATGCCGACGATCCCCTCGCCCAGTGCCTTCCGCATGGTGTGCCGCGCGTCAATACGAACGGCATGTTCCCGTTCAAGATCATTCAGACTCCCACGCTTATCGTGATCCTCTACGAACAGCTTGGGCTCTTCCGCCAGATCTTTCTCGACGGGCGCAGGCTCGCCGCCGATCCGAACCCATCCTGGCTCGGCTACTCCACCGGACGCTGGGACGGTGACACGCTGATCGTCGACACCTCCGGCTTTAACGACCGTACCTGGCTCGACACTTTCAAAGGCCGCCCGGCCAGCGAACTGCTGCATGTCACCGAGCGTTTCCGCCGCACGACGTACGGAGACCTCGAAGTGCGCGCCACAATAAACGATCCAAAGGCTTTCGTGAAGCCATGGACGACCACACCGCAGAAGATGCATCTGCTGCTCGGCACGGAAATCCTCGAATTCAGTTGCAATGAAAATGAGAAGGATATTCAGCACCAGGTGATCCGATAGCCTGAGAAAGGCGATTGGTATCGGGGCCACCCAGAAGCTTCGTGAGGACGCTGGTAGATTCAGAAACAGCACAATCATAGCTCCAATCGAAAGCGTGAAAAGAACCATACCCAGGATCGGGACGACGAGCGCATCCGTGTGACGTCGCTGCTCGGCGGGCTCCAATGGAAACTCCGGCAAGGGGATTCCTTTTTCCATTGCCGCCATTCGCTCCTGATGAATCAGCTCGAGCCTCTTCTGGCGGGCCTGGTGCTTCATGTAGAAATAGGAAGTGATGCCTCCGGCGAGCGCCGGCGCAACCATACCGTCGCCAATTGTATTGCTCATGTCTTCTGACCTCAACCTTAGGACAGGCCGTCAGTGGCCCCGGTTGCGACGGCATAAAAAAACATTTCGTTTCTGAGAATGACAGCCGGGTCATCTCCTGACTCAAGGGAAATCTGCGATAGGTCAATCGCTCTTTTCGAATTAAACACCCAAAATGGCTTCCGGTGGCCTCAGACGGCAAGGTCCACGAACTGGAAGCCCATTCCGCTTTCTGGAAGCTTCCTTAACGATTCGATTGAAGACTCATCAAGATTGAACATTCGCATCCCCGGCCACCTTATAACGAGTGCCGCCTATCGCCACGACAAGACATCGTGACAAGTCACGAGGCTTACGCCAATGCGAGGTGCACCAATCCGCTTGTTTCTATTTCCGAGGCATGCTGCAACCGCAGACTTGCGGCCAGCACAGGGTGCTCGACCCGGCTCGGAAATCCGTCATAAGTTTTGCCCCGTAGCGTTCGCCCTGCTGCCTTCTTGCGCACGCCACCCCACTGCTTGAAAAAGAACGGAACACCGGCGGCTTTGCATTGCTCGCGGATGGAAACCACCCAGGCTTCTTTCATGGGCCTGGCGCCAGGGCCGCTTTCTCCTCCAACGATCACCCATGAGATGCCTTCCAGCGGAATCTTCCCGAGGTCTTCGAGCAGCGGCTCGACTGAAAGAAAGCGGACGGAAACCGGGGCAGTCTGCAAATCAGCTATCCGCGGCAGGCCATACTTACGATCCTCCACGGAAACGCCCCACCAAATATGTTCCTCGCGCGCAGCCTCCTGTAGCGGACCAGAAAGGAGTTCCCGCATGCGTTCCGCGCGTTTCGTGAGGACCTGATACGTATGCCAGCGCGCAAGCTGCATCGTTGCAGCCACGCGCGAAATGTATTCAATCGGCACGCCATCCTGGAACAAATCGCTCATCGAGTTGACGAAGATCATTCGCGGTTCGCCCCACCGCAATGGCTCCGCGAGCTTGTGGGGAACAAGCCGCAAATCGAATCCCTGCTCAAAGGGATGGCCCTTCACCCCCC
Source organism: Terriglobia bacterium (assembly GCA_963709215.1). Taxonomy (GTDB): domain Bacteria; phylum Acidobacteriota; class Terriglobia; order Bryobacterales; family Bryobacteraceae; genus BOG-234. The sequence goes on from CAVPVO010000003.1 coordinate 1,836,413, forward strand.
GGAATCGCTCGGAAAACCGTTCTGCATAGCAGTGCTTGCACCCAGGGCTGATTTTCGTGCAGCCTCGAACAGGGTTCCACGTCGCGTCGGTCCATTCGATCTTGGAATCCAGTGACATCGTTTTTCTACCAGTCGAAGCCGATTTGATCCGTGCTGTATTTCAACACTTCATCCCAGAATTCGTATGCCCGCTGATGCCTTGAGAATAGCGCGAGGTAATAAAGATGCAAGTTCTTCTCATCGGATCTGACCTGTTTCATCCGGTCAAGCGGCTGCTTCAAATATCCGATCGACTCCATGCTTGCCGAGAATTCTGTCGCGAGGAATTGCCGGAATTCACCCTTTCTCGTTGCTTGGGCTTTCCATCGCTCCCGCCACTCTTTGTTGCCCAAGGCCTCATCCACCTTTGGCGAGTTCCCGTCGACATAATGATCGTAATTCCGGCCCGCATCCATGCCGACCGCCAGCAACACCAGAAAATCCATGAAAAAATTCGACAGCCGCTTAATCGTCTCGAATTTGATGCCGAAATCGAACGGGTCTACTAGGCACAGGCCCAGCACCTTATTGGTCGGCGCCCCCTTTGGTATCTCCTTGCAGATTTTTTCGATTTCCGCATCGCAATCTCCTGGAATATAGGCGACGTTCGCGGTGGGAGCGATGCGCCGCACTCGCGCCTTGAGCGCCGTCAGCAACTCATCGCTTTGCTCGCAGAATATGTATTTGTCGAATGGGCAATCGACGGATAAGGCAATGAGCGGCGATCCCTTCAGAAACAAGTTTGTGCCGGCAACCCTGCTGTATCCGGCCCCGGAATAGAGATCCAGATACACGCGCTGGTCCCACTTCTTTTTCATGCCGGTGGCGAACAACTCGTCATACAGACCGATCAGGCGATATTTCGTTTCTGCCCAGCGGCGGACCTCCGGGCACACTAACCCGTCATTTCCTTCGGCAAGACCGCTGGAGTCCATATCAATCAACTGTTAATAAAACATTCTATGTCCGCTTGTTGTCTCCGCTGATCTCGGTGCCAGTTCACATGGCCGTAAAACGCGGAATCCGCCGAGGCGGAGCGTATCAATCTCAGTTCGGTTCTTGCTTTCGAGACATTCCCGACCGAATCGACGAGACCGCCTTTACCTCACCTGGCGAGATCACCATTCCCTGTGAGCGAGTCGCCGGCGGGCGGGGGAATAAGCGAACCTGTCCTTGTGACCGCCTGTAATCTTCTCCGGAGCGTGACGCCCCAAATACCCCCGGACCGCATCGCTATATAGCTGACTCCGCGACTTCTGCATCAACCGCGCACGCCGTTCCGCACTTTCAAAGAGATCGTCTGGGATCGAATCGGTCGTTCTCATTATTCCGGGCCTACCCGTACTTTCCGCCGGCAGCCCTGGTGACGTGACGCGCCCAGGCGAAACGATGTATGATATACATCGTGAGACGTACACAGCTCTACCTGGACGATCCGCTTTGGGAAGCCCTTCACGCCCGCGCCCGAAGCCGGAAGACTACCATCTCAGAGCTGGTGCGGGAGGCCGCTCGCGAGCGTTACCTCAGCAGGCGCGACGAGCAAAAAGAGGCCATGCGGGAATTCGTTGGCAGCAGAAAACGGACCGCCGGTACGCCTGACAGCGCACAGTACATTCGCAACCTTCGCCGGAGCGACCGGCTGGGCCGCCTTCAGAAATGAGGCCTGTTCTCGTTGATTCGGACATCCTGATTGAGGTCTCTCGCGGCACGAACGCGGCTATCGTGGACAGATGGATGGAGTTGAGTGACTCCGACGGTGCAGTGCTCTACTCGCCCGTCAGCGTCGCCGAACTATGCGCAGGCGCCCGGCCAAAAGAGTACGAGGCTCTGCGAAAGCTGTTTCGCGCACTGACGTGTGCTCCGATCGACGAGACTGTTGGTCATCAGGCCGGGATTTACCTCCGCCAGTACCGCAGGAGCCATGCCATGGAAGTGGCGGATGCCCTCGTCGCTGCCGGTGCGATGGCGAACGGCGCTTCGTTATGGACTCGAAACCGCAAGCATTACCCAATGAAAGAAATCGCCTTCTTCGCAACAGAGCCGGATTAGTTTCCGCCAGGCAGGGTGACGTGACGCCCCGCCGAGTGATTAAATGTAACGCAGGCCAACCGCCGCCAGGCCGTTCAACATCGCGGCTGGTTTATATCCCATACCGAATCAGGGTTTCTCTCCCGCATGCGCCCCCCAGCCCAAAATCATATGTCACAATCAAGCCGCATGAGCAGCCCGCAAAGGGCCGATCGCGGCCCACGATACGACGAACCAATCGCCGGGGCGAAAGCCGCGATTCAGGCTCCGTTTTGCGGGCGCTTACTTAGGAGAGAAATGCCGCACCAGACCTCATCCCCCATCCGTGTTCATCGGTGTTCATCGGTGGCCAATTCTCCGATCGGCCTTTGGGGAAAAATGCTTTTTGCCAAACGAACCCGCCACCCATTGAAAACAAACGTGTTTACGTTTTCTTTATCTGTTTTGGTCCGTTTTTATCCGTGGCCCGTCTTTCTTCTCCTCGCCGCGATCCCGCTCCTCGCCCAGGCCCCCGACACCGTCCTCCTCAACGGCAAGATCATCACTGTCGATGACCGCTTCGCCGTCGCCCAAGCCGTCGCCATCCGTGGCGACCGCTTCATCGCCGTCGGCTCCACCCAGCAGATCAGCGCCCTCGCCGGCCCCAACACGCGCCGCATCGATCTCCACCTCCGCGCCGTCGTCCCCGGCTTCATCGACAACCACATGCACCTCCTGCGCGCCGCCGCCACTTGGACGAAGGAAGTCCGCCTCGACGGCATCTACTCCCGCAAACAGGCTCTGGACCTCCTCCGCGCACGTCTCAAAGCCGCTGCACCCGGCGAGTGGGTCTACAACATCGGCGGCTGGACCCACCAGCAGTTCACCGACGACCCGCGCCCCTTCACGCGCGAAGAACTCGACGCCCTCGCGCCCGGCAATCCCGTCGCCCTGCAGGAGTCTTACTATCAGGTCTTCCTTAACAGCCGCGCGCTGGCCCTCCTGAAGATCGAGGCCGGCCAGCCCGACCCGCCGAACTTCCTCCCCGGCTCGATCCAGCGAGATGCATCCGGCAAGCCCACCGGCATCGTCACTGGCGATATCAATGGCACACGCGTCGTCGCCAGCCAGATGCCCCGCGTCTCCCCCGATCAGCTCGAAGCCGCCACCGCCGTGCTCTTCAAAGATATGAACGCGCGCGGCCTCACCACCTTCGGCGTCCCCGGCTGCGACCAGAACATGCTCGACATCCTCGACAAGTGGAAGGCACAGGGCAAGCTCTCGCTCCGCATCTTCTGCATCGACGGCACGGCCGCAGCCACGCCGCAGCAGGTCGATCAGCAGCTGCCGCAGATCGCGAAAATGAAGCTCTTCCAGGGCGATGACTGGGTCGACCACGTCTTCTTCGGCGAATCCGTCTACTCCCCGCTGCACGATCCCATGTTCGCCGTTCACTCCACGCCGCCCGCCGATCAGCTCGCGCAATGGAAGCGCATGGCCACCGCCATCGGCGCCGCCGGGCTTCCCCTGCACGTGCACGCCGAACTGCACAACACCATCGACGCTTTTCTCGATCAGATCGAAGCCATCAACAAGGAGCACCCCATCAAAGGCCTGCGCTGGGAACTGGCGCACGTCAACCAGATCGACGCCGCGCAGCTCGAGCGCATGAAGAAGCTCGGCATGTATGCGGCCGTACATCCATGGGCCGTCCAGAACGGCGGCATCATGAAGGAACTCTTCGAGGACGGTGTTTACGACATGCCGCCATTCAGAACAATCCAGGACAGCGGCATCGTCTGGGGACTCGGCAGCGATGGCACCGCCGCCAATCTCTCCATGCCCTTCGCCACCCTCACCCTCGCCGTTACAGGTAAAATGGCGGGCGGCATGAAGGTGAATCGCCAGACCATCGGCCGCGAAGACGCGCTCATCGCGCACACCCGCCGGAACGCATTCCTGCTTTTTCAGGAAGACAACATCGGCGCAATCCAGCCCGGCAAGCTCGCCGATCTCGTCGTGCTCGATCGCGATTACCTCACTGTTCCGCCGGATCAGATCAAAGACATCAAACCAACGATGACCATCGTGGGAGGTCGCATCGTTTATGAGAACTGAAGCTGCTTTTGAGCGCACAGGCCGAAGGGTCCGTTGTGCGCGTTCAGTATTGGCCCTGGCGTTCCTCGGCGCATCAAGCCTCTGCGCGCAGTGGCCCAACTACAAACTCGCGGGCGCGCCGCGCACTCCGGACGGCAAGATCGACATGAAAGGCCCCACACCGCGCACCGCCGACGGCCATCCCGATCTCTCGGGCGTCTGGCAGTACATGCGTCCGCCGAACGCGCCCGCGCCTCCGCCGCCCGCACCCGCCAAACCCGGCGCCCCGCCCGACATTATTCCGCCCAGCGTACGCACCAGCCAGTTCTGGAACCTCGGCGCTTCATTTAAGGACGGCCTTCCCTTTCAGCCCTGGGCCGCCGAACTGCATCGCAAACGCGCCGAGTCCAACAGCATCGATAATCCCGACGCCCACTGTCTTCCCATCGGCGTCATGCAGCTCCACACCCACGGCCAGCCCCGCAAAATGATCCAGACGCCGAACGTCACGGTCATCATGTACGAAGCGAATTCGGGTCTCCGCCAGATCTTCACCGACGGCCGCCCGCTGCCTAAGGACCCCGAACCGTGGTGGTACGGCTACTCGGTCGGCAAGTGGCAAGGCGATACGCTGCACGTCGAATCCATCGGCTTCAAAGACCTCGGCTGGCTCGACGTGGAAGGCAGCCCGCTTACCGAAACCGGCAAAATCATCGAGAACTTCCGCCGCCCCGATTTCGGCCATCTGGAAATCGAAGTCACCATTGACGACCCGAAAGCTTACACCAAGCCCTGGACCGTCACCGTCTATCAGCGCATCCTGCCTGACACCGAGCTCATCGAATTCGTCTGCGGCGAAAACGAACGCAGCGATGCGCACTTAGTGGGCAAATGAATCGCGTAGCGCTTCTCGCTCTGCTCTGCGCGCCGCTGGCGCAGCTCCAGGTATTAGGCCAGTGGCCCTCATATCCGCCCAATGCGAAGGTCGACCTTAGCGCGCCCGCGCCCAAAGCCGCTGACGGCCATCCCGACCTCTCCGGCGTCTGGGACCGCGGCATGCCTCCCGACCCCAAAATGCGCCCGTTCCAGAACCTGCCTTCCATGCTCGAAGGCGGCCTGCCCTTCCAGCCCTGGGCCGCCGAGCTGCGCCGCCAGCGCGCCGAGCAGAATTCGAAAGATCATCCCGACGCCCACTGCCTTCCGCTTCACCCTGTCCAGCTGCATAGCCATCCGCAACCGAAAAAGATCATCCAGACGCCCGGCGAGGTCCTGATCATCTACGAAGCCAACGACGGCCTGCGCCAGATCTTCACCGACGGCCGGTCGCTGCCCGTCGACCCCGAACCTTGGTGGTACGGCTACTCTGTCGGCAAATGGGATGGCGACACCCTGGTCGTGAACTCAATCGGTTTTCGCGACATGAGCTGGATCGACGAAGAAGGCACGCCGATGCGCGAAGGCGGTAAGCTTACTGAGCGTTTCCGCCGTCCCGATTTCGGCCATCTCGAAATCGAAATCACCGTCGATGACCCTAAAACCTTTACGAAACCCTGGACCGTGAAGCTGACGCAGCGCCTCATGCCCAACACCGAGCTGATCGAGTTCGTTTGTGCGGAAAACAACCGTAGTCTTCCGCACCTGGTCGGTAAATAGAATCGTTTCGAAACGCCCACACATCTGGTGACACTAGGTGGACGTTATGACTCAGCAAATCGCAGCCGTTGCAGCCCAACCGAAACATCTTGATTACGTGAAGCTGGGTTCCGACCTGCTGACGATGGCCGCGATCAGCTGCGCCTCGCTCGGCGTCTGGCGCATGGGCGTCGACTTCGGCTGGACCAACGACTTTGTCATCCAGAACGGCTTTCTCTCCCACTGGCAGATCTGGATCGGGGCTACCGTCGGCTTTCTCTACCTGAACCGGCAGCTACAGTCGATGCGGCCGGTCGCGCAGCCCAGGTAACGTAACGGTGGTAACGTCGCGGTGATACTCTCCCTTGGGAGAGAAACATGCGCAGCAAGGCACTGGTTTTGGGTGGTGGCGGGCCGGTCGGAATAGCTTGGGAGTCCGGGCTCATAGCCGGACTGGCCGAGTCCGGCATCGATCTTTCGGGCGCAGACTTCATTGTCGGCACGTCCGCGGGATCGGTGGTCGGCGCTCAAATTGCATTGGGACGCACACCGGCCGCGCTGGCGGCGCCATTTACGGGGAAGGCCGAACCGACACCGCCACCCAGCGCCTCCATGTCGAAGCCGCCTGACCTTTCGGTGCTGGTTACGAAGATCATGGACGCCTACGCCGGCGTTCGTCCGAACGAAGAAGTGTGCCGGGAGATCGGCGCGTGGGCTCTCGAGACACCCGGGGTAAGCGAAGAGGAATTCGTCGCGAGTTTTGCGGTTTCCCTGGCGGGTTTTCCCGCAGAGCCCTGGCCCGTGCGCAGATTCGCGTGTACCGCCGTCGACGCCGTCAGCGGCAAATTTATCGTTTGGGATAACGATTCCGCAGTGCCGCTGGTGCGCGCGATCGCTTCCAGTTGCGCCGTCCCGGGCATTGCCTCCCCGATAACAATCAACGGCCGGCGCTATATGGATGGCGGGATGCGGTCGGCGACGAACGCCGATCTGGCGAAGGGTCACGACGTTGTGGTTGTGGTTTCGATCAGCGGTCAGGCCGTTCCGGCGCCTTTCGGGCGTCCCCTGGAGCGCGAATTCCAGGCCCTGCGCGATTCCGGCAGCCGGGTGGAGATTATCAGCCCGGATGCACAGAGTTTTGCCGCGTTCGGCAGCAATCTGATGGATTTCGGGCGGCGTCCGGCGGCGGCGGCGAATGGAATTCGACAGGGGAAGGCAGGCCTCGACACACTTGGGGATCTTTGGCAATAGAGCCCCGGCCGAAGGACTAAAGTTAAATGAGCAATGCCACTCGAGACTCCGGTCCGCGCTCTGCCCGCTTCGTCCGATCCTAAAAAAGATGCCGACTATGTATTCTATGAGCTGACCCGCAGCATCTGTCCCGCATGCCGGCGCGTTATCGACGCCCACATTCTGATCCGCGACAACAAGGTCTTCATGCGGAAGCGCTGCCCCGATCACGGCTCCTTCGAGGCTCTGATCTACGGCGACGCCCGGCTGTATACTGACTCGTCGAAGTTCAATAAGCCCGGCACGATTCCTCTTCAGTTCTCCGCCGAAATCAAAAACGGCTGCCCGCATGACTGCGGTCTGTGTCCCGATCATCAGCAGCACACCTGTCTCGGCATCATCGAGGTCAACAGCGCCTGCGATATGGCGTGTCCGCTCTGTTTTGCCGAGGCCGGTCCGGGCTTCAGTCTGACGCTCGAAGAAGTCGAAGACATTCTCGACCACTTTGTAGCCGCCGAAGGTAATCCGCAGCTGGTGCAGTTCTCCGGTGGTGAACCTTCCATCCATCCGCAGATAATTCCGATGATGCGGGCGGCACAGCAGCGCGGCATCCCCAACGTGATGCTGAACACCAACGGCAGGCGCATCGCGAATGACGACCGCTTTCTCGCTGAACTGGCCGAGCTGCGTCCCAACATCTATTTCCAGTTCGACGGCTTCGAAAGCGAAACTTATCGCATCATTCGCGGTGAGCCCGATATCCTCGCCGCCAAGCTCCGCGCACTCGACCGCCTGGCGGAGATCGGATGCACTGTGATACTCGTTCCCGCCATCGAATGCGGCGTGAATGAGGGCGAGATCGGCCGGATCGTCCGCTTCGGCCTCGATCACCCCGCCGTGAAAGGGATCAACTTTCAGCCCGCCTTCCACGCCGGACGCCATATGCGCCACGATCCCGGGCGGCGCATAACCAATCCCGACATCATCGCGCTCATCGAAGCGCAGACCGAAGGCTTGTTCCTTAAGACCGACTTCGTCCCCGTTCCCTGCTGTTTCCCCACCTGTAACTCGGTCACTTACGCCTACGTGGATGAACAGCGCAATGTAACTCCGCTTCCACGCCTGCTGAACGTTGACGATTACCTCGACTACATTACGAACCGCGTGATGCCCGATCTCGGCGCGGAAATCAGACGCGCCCTCGAAGGTCTGTGGTCATCATCGGCAGTGCTCGGATCGGAAAAAGTCGCGCGCGAGTTTTCCTTCTCCTGTTCCGCCTGCGGATTGCCCGACGGCGGCCTCGACGTGAATGCCATGTCGAAGTTCATCTTCATGATCATGCTGCAGGACTTCATGGACCCCTGGACCTTCAACCAGAAGAACCTCATGAAGTGCTGCAAGGAGTTTCTGCTGCCCGGCGGAAAGCAGATTCCATTCTGCGCGTACAACACGGTCGGCTATCGTGAACAGGCCCGCACTCAGCTGGTTCAGCAGGAGAAGCAGCGCCAGGCCGCGCGCCGCGCCGGCACGAAGTATCAGGTCCAGCCCGTCTCGTTCGCATTCGGCGACGAAAGCCCGGCGCCCGTCCAGGATTTGGTCCAGTTGAATGACTCAGCCCGCTGACTCCGCCGCGCTGAAAAGCTGCTGTGCCGCCGCTTATCAAAGCGACTTCGCGCGCATGCTGCTCGGTGACTCCCTCCATCCAGGTGGACAGCGGCTCACCGCCCGGCTGGGTGACCAGCTGGGCCTGCGTCCCGGATTGCGCGTTCTCGACGTGGCGAGCGGTAAAGGCGAGAGCGCCATCTTTCTCGCCCAACGGTTCGGTTGCGAAGTGGTCGGTGTGGACTTTGGCCCGGAAGCCGTTCGCGAAGCCGGTGCACGGGCCGCCGCGGCGCAGGTCGATACCCTGGCGTCGTTCGTCGAAGGCGATGCTGAGCACCTGGCCTTTCCGGACGGCAGCTTTGACGCCGTTATCTGCGAATGCGCCTTCTGTACGTTTCCCGATAAGCACGCTACCGCATCGGAATTTGCCCGTGTTCTTCGCCCTGATGGCGCAATCGGCCTGAGTGACCTGACACGCACGGGGCCGTTGCCCGAGGATCTCAAAGGACTGCTCGCCTGGATCGCCTGCATCGCCGATGCCCGCCCGGTCGAAGAGTACGCGGGTTATCTGACTGCGGCTGGTTTCGATGTAATGACGATTGAGCCTCACAACGAGGCTCTGGCCGAAATGGCGCGTGATGTTCAAGGCAGGCTCCTCGGCATCGAACTGATGATCGGGCTCAAGAAGATGGATTTGCCCGGGGCGGATCTCGGGCAGGCAAAAGACTTCGCCCGCGCCGCATTGAAAGCCATTCAGCGCGGTTTGCTGGGCTATAGTCTGATCGCCGCCCACAAGAACCGATGCTCCTGACAGCAAAGAACACGTTGATTGGTCTTTCGGCCGTGAGTGCGTCGGCGATGTTATATGTGGGCGCCTACCAGATCCGCGCGATCGAACACATGAGCTGCCCTTTGCTGAAACACGGTTGCGAAGCCGTGGCAGACGCGCCATTTGCGCGACCTTTCGGGATTCCCGATGGCTTTATCGCCGCAGTGATGTATGGGCTCCTGATCCTGCTGGCGTTTCTCGGGCCGCAAACGATGTGGGTGCGCTACTCGGTCCGCAGCTTCGCGTTACTCGCGGTGCTGGCGAACGTGTTGGGTGTGTACGATATGGCCCGGCTCGGTTCCTGGTGTTTTTACTGCCTGCTGACCACGGTGCTCTCGCCACTGCTGTTATGGATGGCGCTGCTGGTCTAGCTGCCCGTTAATTCTTGCGCACGTACTTCTTCAAATCTTTCGGGCCCACTTCGGCGCCATACACATTGCCTGCCGCGTCCGCCGCGACGCCTTCCGACGTGCTTGTCGCGCCGGTACCGGGCGAGGGGTCCGGAATGAATGCGGTGACCGTGCCGTCCTTCGCGCTGCCGATCCGAATGCCTCGCTTCACGCCGGGGTTGTGCCCATATCCTTCGCGATCGGTGGATTCCGAATCGGTGACATAGATCGTATCCTGCTTATCGATGTAGATGCCGCTGGGACGGCCGAACTGCGTCCACTGGGCGAGGAAATTGCCGTCCTGATCGAAAATCTGGATGCGGTTGTTGGCCCGGTCGCCGACGAAGAGGCGGCCTTGCGAATCGAAGGCAAGCGCGTGCGGCACTTCGAACTGGCCGGGCGCCGAGCCATGGCCGCCCCACTGCTTGATGAACTTTCCGTCCTTCGTGAATTTCACCACGCGCGCATTGCCTTTCTGCGGCGTGTGACCGTCGGAGACGAAGATGTCGCCGTTTGGGGCGATGGCGACATCGTTCGGTTCGTTGAACGTGTCCGGGCCGCCGAGCGTCATCAGCACCTTGCCTTCAGGACTGAACTTGAAAACCTGAAAGCCCTTGCCGTCTTTGACATGGCCATCGGTGATCCAGATGTTGCCGTCCGCATCGACACAGATGCCGTGCGGAAAAAGAAGCATGCCCGCGCCGAAACTCTTGACCAGCGTGCCTTCGGAGTCGAATTTGAGGATCGGCGGCAGATCACTGCCTTCGCAGCTGTTGGCGCCGCATCGTTCCGCGACCCAGATGCTTGTGCCGTCCTTGTCGATATCGACGGCGCTGGTTGAGCCCCACGTGCGGCCCGCGGGAAGCTTCGCCCAGTGCTCGATTGTTGTGTACGGAGTCGGAACAGACCGGCGAGCGGTGGAGGCGTCAATGCGAATCTGTTTGAGAGCTTCGGTCTGGGTGCTGAGCTCGGCATTGCCGGCGGGAAATTCGCCGGCGTTGAGAATGTGCGCGAGAATGCCGGCGGTCTGGGCGCGAGTCAAGGTGCCGGGGCGGTCCGCCGGCATCGTCGTGCGGATGCGCTCGAAGAGATCGCCCAAGGTCAGCTGATTCCAGTTGGACATGAAATCGCCGCCAGTGAGAGGAGGGGCGGATTCGCCGCCGGTCAGCGCGAGTCCATGGCAGGAGGCGCACTGATTTGCGTAAAGCTCCGCACCGCGTTTGGCCTGATCGGCCGTGTAGACACCGTCACCGGTGTTTTGCTGAAAGGCCATCAGAGCAGCGAACACGAGTAAGGTTGGCTCGGTCATTCCTGCTCCGGCAATTTGTAAGCGATGTACTCGCCCGAATAAGCGCCGCCGCTGACCGCGACAACAATGTACTGCTTGCCATCCACCGCGTAAGTCATCGGCGAGCCGCTTTGTGGCGCGGGCATCGGAATTGCGCCCGCTTCCTTGCCGGTGGCTTTGTCGTAAGCGCGCAGCATAGCCGCCCGCGGATGCGCGACCGAAGTCATCTGGCTGTCGCCCAGAATGACGAGAGTCTTCGTCACCACCAGACCGACGCTGCCCGGCTGACCGGTGTTCTCGATCTTCATGCCTTTCAGCGCCGGATGATTGCGCACCGCATCGGGTGTTTCGCCATAAGGCACTTGCCACTGGATATCCCCGCGATCGAGGTTAATCGCCGAGATCACGCCATAGGGCGGCTTCACCAGCGAAAGTCCCTGCACGGTCAGGCCTCCGCCTGCAGGCGGCGCGGGTGGAGGCGTCGCAGCCGGACGCCGTGGCGCCGCCTGCGGAGCATCCGCTGCCGTGCCGAAGCCGGGCCCTTCGGAAACGCGAAATTCGGCATCGTTGCGGCCGAGCACGTAGCGAATGTCGGAGAAGCCGGCGGGGGGCGTGCGCAGAGAGATCGGCGAAACCGCGGACTGATTCGCCTGCGCGTAAACGATGTGCGTTTCGGGATCGTATCCGCCGCCGGGCCAGTTCGTGCCGCCGCTCGCGTTGCCCAGTTGCATGGCGCCGAGCATTCCTTTGGCATCGCCGACAATGGGAGGCAGAAACATCGGGCCGGTCTTGTAACGCGCCACGATGTCCTTCGCCTGCGCGCGCATCTCGGGCGTGAAATCGATCAGATCATTTGGAACATCAAGGAAGTTGCGCGCATAGCGCGGAGGCTTCGTCGGGAAAGGCTGCGTGGGTGACGTTTTTTCGCCCGGCACGTCCGACTGCGGAACCGGGCGCTCTTCGATGGGCCAGACGGGCTTGCCGGTCACGCGGTCGAACACGTAAAGGAACGCTTCCTTGCTGGGCATGGCGACGGCTTTGACGGCCTGCCATCCACCACGATATCCGCGAGAATCGGCGCGGAGGAAAGATCGTAGTCCCAGATCGGATGATGCACGATCTGGAAATGCCATTTGCGTTTGCCGGTCTTCAGATCTACGCAGACCAGGCTTTCGCCGAAGAGGTTGTCGCCGGGGCGCTCGCCGCCATAGAAATCGGACGTCGGCGATTCCACGGGCAGATAAACCAGCCCGAGATCTTCGTCGACCGTCATCTGCGTCCAGACGCCGGTGTTGCCATTCGTGGCCCACGAGCCGTTTTCCCAGGTTTCGTTGCCCGAATTCGCCGGGGCGCGGAATCGTGTTGAAGGTCCAGAGCAGTTTCCCGTTGCGGGCGTCGAAGGCGCGCACCAGGCCCTTGGTATTGTTGTGCGTGACGACGGTCATCCCTTCTTTAAAAGAAGACCCGACGATGACCACATCCTTCACGACGAGCGGCGTGGAATGCAGGCCGGCTTCGCCGTTCTTCGAGATCGATCTGCTTGCCCGTCCCGCTGACCATGCCGGTTTTGAGATCGATCATGCCGTCCTTGCCGAAGCCCGCGATCGGCTGGCCGGTCTTCGCATTCAGCTCGACGAGGCGATAGCCGGTGGTCACAAACACAATGCGTTCGTCGCCCTTGCCGTCGGTCCAGTAAGACACGCCGCGGCCGGATAGCTGGCGCGGCGCGATGGCCGCGCGCTTGCCTTCACGCAACTGATAGACCCAGAGTTGCTCGCCGGTCTTGGCATCGAGCGCCACCACGGACCGGCGCGTGCCGCCCGTCGTGTAGAGCATGCCTTTGACCACGAGCGGCGTTCCTTCGAGCTTGTATTCGGGACGCGGGCCGAGATGATCCGTCTTGAATCGCCAGGCGACTTCGAGCTTGTTGAAGTTCGACGCGTTGATCTGATCGAGCGGCGAGTAGCGCGTGCCTTTGAGATCGCCGGTGTAATAGGGCCAGTCACCACTGTTTGTGGACTGAGCCGGAAGCTGTAGGGCAAGAACAAAGACCAATAGATATCTCATTGGGCAGTAACCTTCAGAAAGGCGCCGGTCCAGCAGCATTGAAATCCGCCGCCGCCTTCGCCGGTCCAGTCGTTGGCCCCGATGCGCAGAATATATTCGCCCGGCTCGTTGAAAGTTGCAGTTGTGGTGGCCTTGCCGGTGAACGTGGCGTTAGGCGGGGGAGTGAACGCGGTCTTTGCCGCCGGAGGTTTGGAATTGCTGAAAGTCACATCGCCGGGGCCGCGGAATTTGGTCCACGTGACGCTCACCGGAGGAAGACGCGAGATGAGCGGGTTCTGCCCCGGCACGAGCTTCGCATCGTCCGCCACCCAGGCAGTGATCGAGAGAGGTTGGCCCGACTGTGGCCTTCATTTCGCCGCGAACGGAGCGTGGTCCGAAAGCAAAAGGGCCGCTTTCCGAGAAGCCGATATACGGCGGCGTGTTGCCGGTGGCATCGACGAAGGGCGAAAGTTCCCAGAGCTGATTCAGGCTGAAGGGAACCTGCGTCGTCTGGCCGTTTACAGTGAGTGTCCAGACGAGCTTCTTATCGCCGAAATCTTTGGGGACCTTGATCGTGAACATGCCCCACTGCCGGCCGGGAACGAAATGTGTCGGCTGGCCCTGGTCGGGTCCGCCGGGTTCGATCTTATTGTTCGGACCAACCGGCACATCGAGGTCCTGTCTTCTGATTGCGGTTGTAATAGCCGACCAGCAGGCTGAACGTGCCGTCGTCATTGTGAAACCAGCCTTCGTATGCGGCCGTCACGCTCTGGCCGGAGTCGTGCTTCGGCTCGAGCGGCAATTGCGCGGCACAGGCCAGCGCGCATGCCAGCAGAACTGCGCCCGTTTTGTACATCAGTTGCCGGCGCGTTGCGAAAGGGCGCCCGGCTTCTTGTGTTTCGCCAGCCAGTCCTGATAATCCTGCTCAGAGATGTAGGTCACGTTCACCCACGCGTGCGCCATCTCGTCGACCGTGCGATCGCCCCATCCCACCCATTGATCGGGGTCGGGATTATTTGGGTTGTTCGTCGTGTTGTCATGCCACGCAGTGACGTGAATGATCGTGCCTTTGGGCAGAACAGGAGCCTCGTCGTCGGCGTAGATGTAGTTCGTCATCCACTGGAAGTTGAAGTGGTCGACGTAGCTGAGCGTCTGCGCGCGTGCCGTCGGGAAGGATGGCTTCCATCGCCATCGCCTTGCCGCGCAGATGCATGTGCGGCTGGAAAGTTTTCGAGGCGCGCCGGCTCCGGCAGTACGTGATAACCTTCGGTCTCGCTAATGGCATTCGGCTTGATGTCGAGTGGGCCGTTAACGTTGGGGCGTGGCCGCAAAAAGGGTCAGTCGAGTGCGGTATTTCGGCTCCTGTCCCTTTGGATAAAGATAAACCGCGAGTTCGGCATGATCGCGAATCTGCTCGCCGACCGCGTGCAGATGCAGCTCCCACCAGATGTGCGATCCGGGCAGCAGAAGCTTGCCGGTATTGGGGCGGTAGACATCGTAGTTCTTCCCGATGGCCCATTCCATGAGCATGCCCCCCGCGCCGTCCGAGGACTCCTCCTCCTGAACCAGGCGCGCCAGAACGTGATGCGTAATTCTGCGCCCAGCCGGCGTGGAAGGACGAATCTCGACGGCTCGTACCCAGCGCGGCTCGGTGACCGGAATCGAGGTCAGAGGTTTGAACCAGACGTCCTGGCCCTTCGCGGGCATCGTGTAGTCGTCGGACTTCAGCACGAAGTCCGGCTGCCCGAACTGCTTCGAGAGCTTCCAGCCGTTATCGTCATCCCACGTCTTCGGCGGAGGCATGTCTTTCGGGCTGCCCTGCGGCGCTCCGGCATCCACCCAGCGCACGATTGTCTGGACCTGTTCGGCGCTCAGCGAAATGTCGTTCGAGAAGTGCTGAATGCCGACGGTCTTGTCGATAAACCATGGCGGCATGGAGCGCTCCAGCACGCGGCGCCTGATATCTTTCGCCCACGGACGTGTTTCTTCATAGGTGATGAGCGACATGGGCGCCATCGCGTTGGCACGATGGCAATCCTGACATTTCTCCTGCAGAATGGGCGCGATATCTTTCGCGAAAGTGGGTGCGGGAGTGTTCGGGCCGGGCGTGGCCGCGAACATGGCTGCCGCCGCGACGAACAGAGTCAAAGGCCGAAGTAGCATATCCTAACTTAACCCCTCTTGGGCCACACGACGCCCTGATCCGTTTTGGTCACCGGCGCGAGGCCTTTATTCACAAACTTCTGCACGCGCTGTCCGCGGTATGTTTCGGTGGTGAAGACGTTGCCTTTCGAATCCGTCGCGATGCTGTGCACGGCGTAGAATTCGCCGGGCTGGCGTCCGCCGTCGCCGAAGCTGGTCAGCACGTCGAGCGATTCGCGGTCGAGAATATGAATCTTCTCGTTCGATCCGTCGGCGAGGAAGATGTACTTCTGCGCCGGGTCCTTTGAAAAGGCGATGTCCCACACCGAGCCGTCGCCGAGCGTGTTCTTGTAGAGAACCTTCTCCTTGACGAACGTTCCGTCGGGTTTGAAGACCTGAATGCGGTCGTTGACGCGGTCGCAGACGTAGAGCAGACCGTCGTTCGAAAGCTCGGCGCAGTGCACCGGATTGCGGAACTGCTGGGCCAGCGGCGCATCGGGCTTATAGGGGCCGAGGTTCGTGTCGTCCGGCTTGTGGCCGTAGGCGCCCCAGTAGCGCTTGTACTTGCCGGTGTCGGCGTCGAAGACGATCACGCGCTTGTTGCCGTAGCCGTCGGCGACATAGACTTCGTTGGTCTTCGGATCGACGAAAATCTTGGCGGGCAGGCCGAGGTTCTCGGTGTCGTTCGAGCCTTTGCTTGCGCCGGGCTTGCCGATCGGCATCAGGAATTTGCCGTCCTGCGTGAACTTCAGGATCATGCTGTCGTGATAGTGAGGTCCGCGGGGACCCCCGCCGGTATTCTGCGACTCGTTCGCCGGCGCTGGCGCAACCGCGGCGCCTCGGCCGTTGCCGCCGATCCAGACGTTGCCTTTGTAATCGACCGTGATGCCGTGATTGGAATCGGGCCAGTCGTAGCCCGGACCGTCGGCGCCGCCCCAGTTGGCGAGCAGGTTGCCGTCTTCATCGAACTCGAGCACTGCCGGCGCGGGTGCGCAGCATTCGGCTTCCACCACGCCTTTCTGCCGCTTGCCGCCGGGTGGGTTGGCGGCGGCGTAATCCTCCATAGCTTCGAGCGAGCCCTGGCGATGGATGATCCAGATGTGGTCGCGCGCGTCGACCGAAACGCCGATCGTGTTGCCGATAACCCAGTGATTGGGCAGCGGCTTGGGCCACATGGGGTCGACTTCGAAACGCGGGGCCTGGACGCCGGCGGCTCCTGCGATAGCGCGCCTTTCCAGTGCATAGTAAGCGATGGCGAGAACCGCAAGGAGCGCGGCGAGCGACGAGGCTGTCTTAAGGTTCCGTTTCGACACGTGACCTCCGGGATAAATCTTTCTGCTGGCTGAGTTTATTAAGCGTCGCACGCAAAGTCAAAGGGGGATTCGACGGCAAGGTGGACAGCAGCCAGACTGCCCCCGCGAGCACCACTGCCACCATGAGCCACAACGCCAGGTCCGCGAGAAAAGCCGCGTTGAGTGCCGGCCATTCGAAGCGATACTGACGCAGGCGGTCCCAGCGGTCGAGCATCCAGTGCCAGCCTGTATGTGCGATCAGCGCCGAAAGTATGATCGTGCCGATTTTCTCCGCCACCGCAAATCGGAACAGAAGCCCGAGCAGCGGAATCACAACCGCAAGCACCAGAAGCTGGCCCAGCTCAACGCCGATATTGAATGAGAGCAGGGAACTCAGCAGATGCGATCCGGCAAACTGCATCGTTTCGCGCAGCGCGAAAGAGAACCCGAAGCCATGCACCAGCCCGAATCCAAACGCCACCATCCACCTGGGGACCGACGGCCCCTCGCCCGCGGCACTCGCACCCACGATGTTCTCGAGCGCCATATATACGATCGAAACGGCGATCAGCGTTTCGATCAGCGGTGAGAACCACAGCGCGCCAGGCGCCAGATCATATGCGGACGCAATCAGTGTGATCGAGTGCGCCACAGTAAATGCGGTCACCACCGGGATCAGCGCGCGAAAACGCCGCACCGGAATCACCAGGCAGAAGAGGAACAGCAGATGATCGGTGCCGTCGAGAATGTGGAAGAATCCGCGCCGGACGAACTGCCATGCAGCCTGATGCCACGTGGGGTCGAGCTCCACGATGCCCGGATCGCCGGTGAGTTCAAACGCCCGCACGGTACTTTGACCGGTGGGGCCGAGTGCGGGCACGAAGCGCATCCCGATCACGACCCTCTGGCCGAGGCGTGCCAGTCCGGTATGAATCGCGAAGCGGGAGTGTTCGGAGTGAATCGGCGCTTCGAGCAGCACATCGAGCATCGCCTGATTCCAGTAGAGCGTCGTTCCCGCAGACAGAGGCGCGCCGATGACGTGTGCGAGAGCCGTATCGTAAGCCGTGAACGACCGGTCCGACAGCAGCGAGACGCGCGCGGCGCTTACACGCGGACGCGGCAGCTGGGCGCCGTCCTCATATACGTCGATTGCGCCCGCAATCCAGACCGTCGCCGCCTCACGGAGCATTGCATCGATACGCGTCAGGTCGAGATACCCAGGGCCGGTGGTCGCGAAGTTCACATCGCGCATGGCCGCCAGCGGCGCGCGCACGATCAACTGCAGGCGGTCGCCCGCTGGATGAACGAACAGCTGGACCGCAACGTCGTTCGGAATGTCATGCGCCGAGGCGGTTGCGAACAGGCTCAGCACCAGGAGCGGAATATACAACCCTGACCGCATCGGGTTCAGTTTCTCATCTCACAGCTTGGCGCTTAGTGGGGCCAGGCTTTCCAGCCCGCCGCCGGGCTTCTGCCCGGCGCTGAACTTTACGGATTCTGCTAGCGGGATTTCCTGCCCTTGGTCTGATCGGAGATTCCATAAACCCACATGTCGAAAAGGTTGTCCAATGTGGTCTTCGAATTTCCTTTGCGCGCCGCGGACTCTCCTTTCTTCCCCGCGTCCTTTCTGCCCGCACCCCCGCCGGGCGCGAAAGCCCTCTGAAAATCTTCACTCGTGGCCGCGTGGCCCCATTCATTGTTCGCGTACAGCCTGATCCCGTCCTGGAACGCACTGTCTCCCACGAACTGGTCAAGCAGGTAGAGGAACCATGCCCCCTTGGATTCGGGAATTCCGTTGTCCGCCTCCTGGCGCGTCGTCCAGCCGTCATAGGAAAGCGGCCGGTCCTGGCCTTCGGTGCGCAGCTGATCATATATCTGCCGGGAACGCCGGAGGTCCCGATCCAAACGGTCTTTGCCGAACTTCTGTCCCAAAAACGCGTCCGCCAGAAACGCGGAGACGCCCTCAGTCAGCCAGAGATCCGACCAGCTCTGCGGGGTAATCGCGACACCAAACCATTGATGCGCGAGTTCATCCGCCAGCAGCCAGAGATCGTCCGGTTGCTCCTCCAGCTTGCGCGCGTAGGCTTCCGGCAGCAGCGTCAGCCCTGCCGCAAACGAACCGGCCGCGTCGGCGTGGGTGAAGACCTGCGTGTATACCTGCCCTGGATAGGGCTTTCCTGTGCGCTCGGCGAAATAGCGTATCCCTGCCCCGGCAAGGTCAACGAACCGCGTGCCGGCCCCCAACACCCGCAGCCTGACACCCTCGGCGTCCGCCGAATTTTCCACAAACGAGCCCAGTGCGAAACCAAACCGCGCGGGCTCCGTTGGCGAATCGAGGCGCCATTCCGTGATGTTTTGTCCCTCACCAGCACGGGTGTCGCTCAACCTGCCACTAGCCGCCGCCTTCATATCCCCCGGCACGGTAAGGGTGAGATGCAGCGTGGATCGTTCTCCGGAGAGCTCGCTCGAAGGCATCCAGTTGCTGACATCGGATGCAACGATCTGATCGGAGAAAAACTTAAGACCAGACGCCGGCCCCGCCTCATACCGTACCGTGATATTGCGCTCCTCATCCGGGTGGACGGGACGTATCAGCGCCACAAACAGCGATCGTCGATTCTGCTCGAACGACTGCGGAGCCTCGCCTTCCCTGACGCTCATGACCTTCAGCCCGTCTGCGTCGAATTCCAGCGCGGAAACGGCAATGTCTCCCCGGCCGCGAAACCGGATGGCGACTTCTCCGTAGAGGCGCTGCTGAGCAGGATCGGCCCGAATGTTCGCGTCGTAATTCTCCACCGTAAAGGGGCGAGCCGGCAACGCCGCACGCACCGAATCACCAGCGCTCCATAAAAGCCATAGCGCAACTGGTGCCACCCGCGGGAGTATCGCGCGCACTTGGAGAGTTCCATCCCGATTTTACGCCCTTCCCCGGCCAATCCAGGTTGTGTCAATCCAGGTCGGGTGGACCTGGTTCCACTCCCGCTATACTCGGTGGCTATGAGATTCCGGTCCGCCCTGCTGGCCACATTCGCGTCCGTTCTTCCGGCCCTGGCTCAAACGCCGGAGCGCCTCGGCACCGTCTCTTTCCCGGTCTCCTGCGTCGCATCGCAGCAGGGTGCAATCAACCGCGGCATCGCCCTTTTGCATGACTTCTGGTACGAGGAATCCCAGCGCCAATTCGAACAGATCCTGAAAGCTGATCCAGCCTGCGCCATAGCCCACTGGGGAATCGCCATGAGCCTTTACCACCAGATCTGGAACCACCCCGGCGACGCTGTGATGACCCGCGGCTGGGCCGAACTTCAGAAGGCGGCTGGCGCGAAGACCGCGCGCGAAAAGGAATACATATCCGCCCTCATGACCTTTTATAAGCCCGGCCCGCTGAAGTACCAGCAGCGCGTTGATCTGTACTCCGGCGCCATGCGCGCGCTCCACGAGCACTATCCCGACGATATCGACGCCGCCGCTTTCTGTGCGCTCTCGCTACTTGCCGACGTCGCGCCCGACGACACCAGCCTCAACAAAGAGCATCAGGCACTCGCCCTGCTGACGCCGCTCTTCGGAAAGTACCCGGATCATCCCGGCCTTGCGCACTACATCATCCACGCATGCGACAACCCGTCCATGGCGCAGCAGGGACTTCACGCTGCCGAACGCTACGGCATCATTGCGCCCTCCGGCGCGCACGCTGCCCACATGGGCGGCCACATCTTTGCCCGCCTCGGCATGTGGCCCGAGGATATTAAGGCCAACCTCGCCGCCGTGGCGGCCGCACAGAAGGCAGCCGAAGGCAACCGCGGCGGAGGCTTCGACCAGCTCCATCCGGATGACTTCCTGCTGTACGCCTATCTGCAGAGTGGGCAGGATGCTCCCGCCAAAGCTCTCCTCGACAACACCGCTGCGATTCTGAAACACATGGCGGCAATGCCCGGCATGGCCGGGGACGGCATGGAAACAATGGTGCCTTCGTACAGCACAGAATTCCCGGTCATCTACGCCCTGGAACGCCGCGACTGGAAGACGGTCGCCGCTATGCCGCCCGCCGCCGGCGCCCCGGCCGACGTTCAGACTATGACGTACTGGGGGCACGCCATCGCAGAGGGACACCTGAAGGACGGCGCCGCCGCGAAGGCAGACCTCGCGAAATTCGAAGCCCTTATGGAACAAGTGAAGAAGGGTCCGCGCGCATATCTCGCGGAAGGCACCGGGCCGCAGATAGAAACCGGCACGGTTCGCGCATGGGCCGCATATGCCCAGGGTGACAGCGCAACGGCCCTCGGCCTGATGCGCGAAACTGCCGATCTTCAGGACAAGGTCGGACAGGGAGAAGTCGACATCCCCGTACGCGAAATGCTGGCCGACATGCTGCTGGATTTGAAACGCCCCAGGGATGCCCTCGTCGAATACGAACGTGCCCTGGAACTCAGCCCCAACCGCTTCAACGGCCTGTACAACGCCGGGATGGCCGCCGAAGCCGCAGGCGAGAAGACCAGGGCCCGCCGGCATTACACAACTCTGCTCAAAGTGACGGACAACGGCCTCCATACCACCCGTGCCGAAATAACTCACGCGAAGGCATTTCTCGCCACCGGCGCTGCAGCCGGCAGCCGTTGACTGACTCGCCGGTGGGCAGTTGACGTCCGGGTTTCTGAACCCGCCCGGCGATCAGAATTTGCCCTGCACCAAAACTAGTTGCCGCGCAAGGCAATCCCATTGGTTGAAATTGTTGTAATGGATGGGTCGCGCTGCCACACGCGAACCGACGCGACGTTGAGCCTCAAATCGGCAGCTGTCACGCCGGTCGTGCTCCCCTGCATCCAGTTGACTCCCTCTGCCATATCGAGGATCAGTTCAACATCCTGGGTACCCATAATCGATGGCTCGGGCGCCGTAAGCACGGGATTGTCATCGTAATACCACGTGATCGAGCCTGGCTGCCACAGCAGACCATATTTGTGCCACTGAGTGTACTCGTTACCCTGTCCCAGCGAAAAATAGTTTTGCGGGTTCTGCGTTGAAGTGCGCGCGCCGTTGACTGCAGTCCAGTTATGGACGGTGCCGAAGAACATAGTCGGCAGCAGTCCCTGACCCTCGAAGGCATCGAGTTCTCCCCATTGGCCGTTACTCGTTGCGCTGTTGAGAGAAAGTAACCAGAATGCCGGCCAGGCACCCGTTGCCGGGCTCCAGTTCATTTGCGCCTCGAAGTATCCATATCGGAACGCCCGCCCCGTGCGTCCGCCGATGTCGAATGAAGCGACGGCTGAATCGTTTGTGCCGTCGCCCGCGAGCCAATCGAGCGAAAGCCCGGAATTTGAGATCGAAGTGCGCGCGGATGATACGGCTTTCACGGCGCCGTACTCCGAGGTGTACCAGTCGTGGAATTGGCCGGTCCAGTTCTGGCTGATATCGAGACTGGTGAAGTCGCTGGCGTAAGTCAGGGTATACCCCAACGCCTGCGAGGGAGGTGTAATCCCCGCCTTCGGCGCGGGCACCGTCGCGGAGACGGTTTTGGATGAAGGTGAACGTTCACCGATATTGTCCACGGCAAACACCTGATACGAATATGAAGTCGCGGGGTAGACACTGACGTCCTTGTAGTGAGTGGAGGTTGTGTAAGCGTAATGAGTGCCGTTTCGGTAGAGATCGTAGGAGATACCGCCTATGCCTCCCGAAGAAGCCGCCCAGGATAACGTTATTTCCGGCGGAGATGAGGCGGTGGCCGCGAACTCGCTGGGAACGGTAACTCTGGTCGCGGAGAAAACCGTACCGACTGACAACCAACCGAGCAGGAAAATCTTTGCCGGTGTGAGGCGGTGGCATCTTTTTCGGCCAAATCCAGGCAATGCCTGTGCTGGGTCTATGTTTGTCACGGTTATTGATCCGCCCTTTGCGCGTGGTGCGCGAGCGCAACGCGACGGGGTCTCTCTTTGTCTGTTCACGTGTACTTATCGACAAATGAGGCGGCATTTGTAGAAGAATGCCGGTGCCGCGATAAACACGGTTGCCGAACGGCGGCGAAATCGGCCGAGCGTTTCGGATGGACGGTTTCCGGACGAACAGCGAACGCAAATCGCCAGACGTTCGCAACGGTTTCAAACCGGGGGTATGCCGCCAATCCCGAAGCTGACAGCCTGTGTGGAAACGCCGGTTGGGAGTCTGAAACCGGTAGCGTTGAAGATCAAGGCGTTGTTCGAAAAACCGGCGACGCACAAGCCAGTTGACTTTGCCCTCCAGGCGCAAGCGTTCGCCGGTTTGGGCTCGCATGTGCTCCAGAACAGGCCAACCGTGCCGCAACCGACTGAATCCAAGGGTCTTAATACTTCAATGGCTTCGTTTTTTTACTTGCAGGCGTGATAGCAGTGAACGACGCGGCCGGAGGCCACCCTTCGCCCCTTAGTCCGTATCCCGCGCGACGTTCCGCTCGTCTTCACAGTAGGGATGGAGCGAACCTGATACTCTGGCGAGACATCAACTCGGGTTTTGCACAGCCGGCTGGCCGCTGAAGCAAATCGTCATGCTGGAAGCCCGCAACCTAACGCATCCCCAAAGCATCCAACGGCTTAGCGGCGGGTTGGGGCCCTTCGAATTCGGGGGATCATTTGAAGCCTGGCTGTGTTAAGATTGAGACTCGGGAGTTGCGTGGTTTCCTCGGTCTTCGTAGCTCTTCGCGGTTTACGATGCCTGGTCGTGGCCTTCCTGGGTTAAACAAAGAAAAAGAGATGACTGGTTTCCGTGTGGTTGCCCCTGCACCCGGTGGTGCGGGAATGGCTTTCGAATTCGATTCAGGGAGGGTGACTCGCCATGGCGCATGACGACGACGATCAGTTTCTGCGCGAAGCGCCCGTAGGCATCAACTTCGACGAGGAAGCTACTAAGTTCTTCGATGCGGACGCGGAAGGCGATTTCCTCCATCCGCACCAGCAGCAGGTCGAGGAATCGATTTACACGGACGACCCCGTCCGCGTATACCTGCGCGAAATGGGCGCGGTACCGCTGCTCACCCGCGAAGGCGAGGTTGATCTGGCGCGCCGCATGGAGCGCGGCAAACTGCGGATGCAGAAGGCCATCAGCCGATCGGCGCTGGTGCAGCTGGCGGTGGTTGAGCTCGCCGAACAGCTCAAGAGGAATCCGGATGATCTGGACAACATGGTCGATATCGGCGGCGAGATCGAAGAAGGCACGCCGGCCGACCTGAAGAAGCGCACCGAGATCCGGCAGATTTTCGTCGATATTCAGAACGGCCACAAAAAGCAGATCCAGCTGCAGGAAAAGCTGGAGAACGCCCCGCCGGCCAACAAACGCGCTCGCCGCAAGCTGGTCATCAAGATGTCGCGGGCCTTGGTCGAGACCTCGCTCGCCATCCGCGCTGTGCCGTGGATTTCCAGCCGCTGGCGGGATTTCACGCGCGAAATCGAACGCGCCGTCGATGAGCTGAACCATCTCGACCGCGAGCTGAAGAAGCTCGAAGTGAAGAACGCCGCCGCCCAGCAGCCGCGCATCCGCGAGCTGAAGCGCGAAATCCGCAAGCGCGAAGTCAGCGCCGGCGCCTCGCTCGAGGATCTGAAGCATACGCTCACCGTCATCCGCCATGGCGAGCAGGAAGCCGAGCGCGCCAAGAAGGATCTGGTCGAAGCCAACCTCCGCCTGGTGGTTTCGGTCGCCAAGAAATACGTGAACCGCGGCCTGCATCTGCTCGACCTGATTCAGGAAGGCAACATCGGCCTGATGCGCGCGGCGGACAAGTTCGAATACCGCCGCGGCTACAAGTTTTCGACTTACGCCACCTGGTGGATTCGCCAGGCGATTACGCGCGCCATCGCGGACCAGTCGCGCACCATTCGTATTCCCGTTCACATGAACGAGAGCATGAACAAGTTCCTGCGCGCCTCCCGTGAGCTCGAAAAGGAGCTCGGGCGCACGCCGACCAACGAAGAAATCAGCCGCCGGATGGATATTCCGGTGGAAAAAGTCCAGAAGCTGAAGACCATTTCGCGCGATCCGGTGTCGCTCGAAACGCCCGTCGGCCGCGACGGCGAATCGGCGCTGGGCGATCTGATCGAGGACCGCTGGGTGGGTTCGCCGGTCGATGCGGTGATCGAATCGAACGTTCGCGACGAGACTGCCGGCATTCTGAAGACGCTTTCTCCGAAGGAGGAGAAGGTGATCCGGCTGCGCTTCGGCATCGGCTGCGAGCGCGAGCACACGCTCGAAGAGATCGGCCAGGAGTTCGACGTCACGCGCGAACGCATCCGGCAGATCGAAGCCAAGGCTCTGCGCCAGCTGCGCGCTCCGGAACGCGCCCGCCGGCTGCGCGCTCTGCTCGCCGCCCGATAAGCAGAAAACACCTTCTGAACCGCGCGCGTAAGCAAGCGGCAACGTAAATGCCCCCAAACCAGGCCATATGAGTTCGATTCAAGTCACCCTGCCGGACGGAAGTGTCGAAGGAAGTGCCGTCCGGAAGCTCTCCCTTCGATATCGCGCAGGAGCATCAGCCCGCGCCTTGCCGACGCCGCGATCGTCGCCAAAGTCAACGGCAATCTCTACGACCTGAAGCGCCCCCTCGAAAGCGATTCGAAGGTCGCAGATTCTGACGCCGAAGGACCCGGACGCGCTTTTCGTCTATCGCCATTCGACCGCGCACCTCTGCGCCGCCGCCGTGCTCGAGCTTTTCCCCGAGACCAAACTCGGCATCGGCCCGCCCATCGAGACCGGCTTTTATTACGACTTCGACCGCCCGGACCCGTTCACTCCCGAAGATCTGGAAAAGATCGAAGCGAAGATGTGGGAGCTGCAGGCGAAGAATCTGACCTACGAGCGGCAGCTGATCGCGAAGCCCGAAGGCCTCGAGAAGTACCGCAAGATGAATGAGCCGATGAAGGTCGAGCTCATCGAAGAGCGCGCGGACGATATCTTTTCCGAATACACGCTGGGTCCGCACTTCATCGATTTCTGCCGCGGCCCGCATCGTCCCCGACACCTCGAAGATCAAGGCGTTCAAACTGCTCTCGATCGCCGGCGCTTACTGGAAGGGCGACGAGAAGAACAAGCAGCTGCAGCGCATCTACGGCACCGCCTGGTTCACGAAGAAAGAGCTCGACGAGTATCTCACCAAGCTTGAGGAAGCGAAGAAGCGCGACCATCGCAAGCTCGGCCAGGAGCTGGATCTCTTCAGCATTCAGGAACTCGCCGGGCCGGGGCTGATCTTCTTCCATCCGAAGGGCGGCATCATCCGCAAGCAGCTGGAAGACTGGATGCGCGACGCCTATCTGAAGCGCGGCTATTCGCTGGTCTATACGCCGCACGTGATGCGCCGCGAGTTGTGGAAGACCTCCGGCCACGCGGGTTTCTATTCGGAGAACATGTTCACGCCGATGGAGCTGGACGACGCCGAATACCAGCTCAAGCCGATGAACTGCCCGGGCCACATCCTGATCTATCGCGACCGGCAGCACAGCTATCGCGATCTGCCGGTGCGCCTGGGCGAACTGGGCACTGTCTATCGCTACGAGCGTTCCGGCACCATGCACGGCCTGCTGCGCGTGCGCGGATTTACCCAGGACGACGCGCATATCTTCTGCACTCCGGAGCAGATCGAAGACGAGATCGTGAACTGCCTCGACTTCGCCACCGACACGCTGAAGACTTTCGGCTTCAACGAATACAAGGCCGAGATTTCGACCTGGGATGGCGGCGCGAGCGGCAAGTACGATGGCGAGCCGGCTAACTGGGAGCTCGCCGAAGGCGCGCTGCGCAAGGCCTGCGACCGCCTGGGCATCCACGCCACGGTGATTCCCGGACGAAGCCGCGTTCTACGGCCCGAAGATCGACGTGAAGCTGGTCGACGCCATCGGGCGTCTGTGGCAGCTCTCGACCGTGCAGTTCGATTTCACTCTGCCGCGCCGGTTTGAACTCGAATACATCGCCGAAGACGGGAAGAAGCATCGGCCGCTGATGGTGCATCGCGCGCTGTTCGGATCGGTCGAGCGCTTCTTCGGCATTCTGATCGAGCACTATGCCGGAGCGTTTCCGGTCTGGCTTGCGCCGGTGCAGGCGGCGATTCTGCCGATCACCGACAAGCAGCTGTCATACGCGCATGAAGTGGAAGAGAAGCTCAAGGCCGCCGGTGTGCGCGTTACCGTCGACGACCGCAACGAGAAGGTGAACCTGAAGATCCGCGAAGCGCAGCTGCAGAAGGTGCCCTACATGCTGGTGATCGGCGGACGCGAGGCCGAAGCCGGCCAGGTTGCCGTGCGTCATCGCAAACGCGGCGATCTGGGGCCAACCAGTGTGGAAGAATTCCTCCGCTCCATCACTGCCGAAATCGCCTCGAAAACCACTGAATAGAAATCCTCTCGACGGCGATGACCGCGCGGCTGATCGATACCTCTGTCACGATCCACGCTGCGCCTCCGGCAGTCTGGCGCGCCCTGACCGATCCCGGTCTGATGAAGCAGTGGATGGGGGAACCGGAAATGCAGCTTGAGATCATCACGGACTGGCAGGTCGGCAGCTCCATAACCATCACGGGCCGGCATCATGTGAATTTCGAGAACAAAGGCACTGTGCTGCGCTTCGAGCCGAATTCGGTCCTTGCGTACAGTCATCTCAGCTCTGTATCGAGACTCAGCGACAAAGCGGAGAACTACACGAACATCGAATTTCGTCTGGTGCCGGCGGACGGGCACTGCACTTCGCTGCAGCTCAGAATCTCGGGGTTCCCGACGGAATCGATCTTCCGTCACTTCGATTTCTACTGGCGCGTGACGCTTCCGATCCTCGGGCGCTTCGCCGTCAGCAGATAGCTGCCCTTGAGCAGTTCCGCCACCTCTTCCCAATCGACTTTCCCCACGTCGAGGCGCAGCCCGACCCAGCCGCGCGGACCAATGTACGCGGGCAGGTAGAACTTCTTCGGGTCCGATGTGACGAGGGCCGTGTGATCTCCCGGCAGCGTCTTGCCGCAGATGGAGACAATGCCGTCGCCGTGGTGGTTGTTAAGGAAGTAGGCGAAGATCTTTTTGCGAACGCTGAAGGCCGCGTGGTCGCCTTTCAGTTCGCGCGTGGTCTCCGGCAGCTTCAGCGCGATCTGCGTGATGCGGTCGAGAGTCGTCACAGCGTGATGACGACTTTGCCGATCTGTTCGTTCGATTCGAGGTATCGATACGCATCGGCGGACTGCGCGAACGGGAACGTCTTCGCGATCTTCGGCTGCAGGCGGCCATCGGCCAGGCGGTCGTAGATATACTTCGTCGCCGCCTGCATGACGTCCGGTTGCGGGTGCAGTTCCAGCATCGAATACGTCCGCATGCTGAGCGCCTTCGGGAACGCCTGCATCAGCGGAAACGGCGTCGGCTGCTGCGAGAGGTTGCCGTAAATGTAGATGATGCCGCCCATCGCTGCCGCGGCGGCGAGTGTTTCGACGTACGGGCCCGCCACCGGATCGAAGATGATGCGCGTGCCTTTGCCGCCGGTGATTTCGGCGACGCGCTTTGGGAGATCCTCCTCGGCGGTGGCGATGACATAATCTGCGCCCAGCGCGAGAATCTCATCGCGCTTCTTCGAGGTGCGCGTGGTCGCGATGGCCGAGGCGCCCGCGTCCTTCACCAGCTGAATCGCCGCGAGACCCACGCTGCTCGAAGCCGCGGTGATGAGAACGAAATCGCCGGGGCCAGCCTTGCCGTAGTGAATAAGCGCGCCCCAGGCAGTGAGGTACTGCATCCAGATGGAAGCCGCCTCCGCGGCCGAGAACTTCGCGGGATACTCGCGCAGCGATGTCGCCGGCACGATGGCTTCCTCAGCGAGCACGCCGTACTTGTTCTGCGAAAAGCCGGGGATGGTGGACACCTTCTTCCCGACCCACGATGCATCCACGTCCGGCCCAACCGATTCGACGACTCCCGCCGCTTCGTAGCCCAGACGCGAAGGCAGCACCGGCTGTTCGAAATAGAAGCCGTGATAGTAGCCTGATTCGGCGCGGTTGAGCCCGACGGCTGCGACGCGCAGTTTCGCCTCACCTTCGGCGGGCGGGCGCAAAGGCAGGTCTTCGATGACGAGATTCTCGGGTCCGCCGAGCTGGTGGAAGCGTACGGTCCGGGGCATTCGATTCGCTCCTCTGCCTTCTCTCTAGCGGCCTGCGTCTTCGCAGATGTATTCGAACATTTCGCCGCCCGCGATCCACGAGTTCTGTCCCTTCTCGGTGATCGTGAAGCGCCCGGTCCACGGCTTTGTGTATGCGCCGGGATCGTCGATAGTGGCCTCGTAGGTGAGCGACTTCATGTTCGGACGCGAGATCCGTTCCATGAGATGCAGCTGCGAGGTGGTCGGATACGCGCCAAGCGGCCATTGTTTCTCATTGAAGCCGACCGAATCGATCACCAGCGTGTCGTTGTTTTCCCAATGCCCGATGGAGTGGCCGAAGAACGTCGGCCGCAGTTCGGTGGCCGGCGGGTGCGGACGGCCGTCCATGTAGACGACGCGCCACGAATGCGGACCCGCGATATCCAGCATGAAGACGCGCTTCAGCTCGGGAACGTCGACAAACTCGAAGCCGGGCGAGTTGAAGAAGGAAGGTCCGGCCGCGGGTTTGCAGTCGACCGACGGGGATTCAATCGACTGGGTCTTCTGCCGGTAATCGTGAACAGCTTTTGCCCACGGCTGGTACGGCACTTCCCCCGTGGGACGAAATCCGCCGCCAGCCGGACGCGTTTCCCAGTAGCCTTTCTTATCCGGCGCGGACCCGAGATTGACGTGGCCGTCGGCAAACCGCGGCGCGGGCTCGGTGGCTGGCTGCTGCGCCAACGCAGTCGCGGCGAACAGGACGCAGATCGTGATTCGCACGGCTATCTCGTGGGCAGCTTCTGGCTGCTGCCTGCGGGAATCAGGAACGTGGTCGGAAGCGCGCCCGCCCAGGCGTTGCGTGGATCTTTCGCGAGCGCCGCGCCTTCCACCGTGATCTTGTCGCCGATCTTCACGGTGTCGCGTTTCCATCCGCCGCGCACCAGCGCATAAGGCGGCCCGAGCTCGAAGCGGATTTCCTTCGTCGCGCCCGAAGCGTCCTCCGTGTTGATGAAGATGTAGGCGTGCGGATTCGCCCAGTCGACTTTCGTCACGATGCCGGTAAGTGTGGTGACCTTGTTGCCGTCGTACTCCGCTTCAAAAGAGTGATGCGCGAAGGCCGTCGCGGCGGTGAGAACCAGAGCCAGTGTTAATCGCTTAATTTTGTCCATAAAGACCCTTTGAGTGGTAACCCTCTTCGCAGAAGTATTCATCGATATCTTTGTCCGGAACCCATTGCACATTCCAGCCGCCGGTCCAGGGGCGGGTGTAAGTCTGCGGATCGTCCACGGTGACCTCATACTTCAGTGTATTGAGATCGGGGCGCGAAAAACGTTCGGTCAGGTGGAGACCTTCGGTGTGCGGCAGGCCGCCGTTGGCGAACCAGAATTTTTCGTTGAAGCCGACGACATCGACAACCAGCGTGTCCTTCTCCCAGTGGCCGGTTGAAGTGCCGTAGTAAGTGCGCACCGCTTCATCGGCCTGACCCTGCGGCCGGCCGTCCGTGTAAATGACGCGCCAGTTGCGGTCGCCGCCGCCGGAGAGCACAAGAATGCGCCCGATCTGCGGCTGCTCGACGAACTGAAAGCCGTGCGGCGTCTGGAACTGACGCGGCCCGCCGGCGGGGATGCAGCGGGTGAAAGGATCGTCGCGCAGAAGCGTGCGCTGACGATATTCGTAGACGGCTTTGGCCCATGGCTGGAAGGGCGCGACGCGATCGGTATCGGCGAGATTGTGCAGCAGGCCTTCGTCGTTCATAGCGATCGTAATGCTGCTTGCTCGACCAGGCTCGCGGCGGACGCATTGCCCCAGTAGCCGGTCTTGCCGGGCAATGGGCCGAGGCGCGGATGACCGTCGGGCCAGCGCGGCGTGGGCTGGGTGATGGCGGGGCGCGATTTATTAGACATGACGAACAGCTTCGCGCCGGTGCGGGCGAGAGTGACCGACTTCGCGAAGGCCTGGCGGGTTTCGTCGCGCGTGAGAATGCCGTCGACGTTGAGGATGTCACCGATATGGACGGCGCTTGATTTCCAGCCTTCGGCTTCGAGGTCGAGCGGGTTGCCGATTTCGACGGCCCAGTGAGTGATGGTGCCCGCGGTGTCGCGCACATTGACGTAGACGAACGCATGCGGGTTCGCCCATTCGATGCGCGTTACCGGGCCGCTCAGTTTGATTGTGCGGTCCGGATCGTAAGTGGCCGTGAAGCCGCTCTGCGCGAAGGCAGGAGCGGAGAGGAGCAAGAACGCGAGCAGCTTCCTCATCAGTCTCTCGTGAGGCGGAAATCGCCGTTCGCCGCGCCCTGATGCCAGGAGCCGTTGAGCGTGCGGTGATAGGAGCCGAGGTTTTCGATGTGTCCTTCGGCGGCGATGTGCTGGTGGTCTTTGGTGTCGGCTTCGATGCGCACGGTCCAGTTGGTGACATCGACGTAGACGCTCGAGAGCGTGACCGAATCGGGGCCGGGGTTCATGACGCCGGATACCTTCTTGCCATCCCAGTTGAGGACGAAGGTGACCTGATGGCGGTCGGTGGGAGATGCGCCCCAGTCGCCGGTCCATGTGCCGGTGAGCGGATGGCCCTGCTGGGCGAATGCGCCAACCGCCAGGGCCAGCATTGCGAGAAGACGTTTCATTTTCGACTCCAAGTATATTTACTTTTCACGCGGGTCAGTGATGCGTCCGTACGCGGCGGAGGCCGCGACCGTAAGCGTCGAACCGAGATAGTGCCGCGCGTTCGGGTGACCGTTGCGGCCGGGAAAATTGCGCGCCTGCGTCGAGATCATCACCTCGTCTTCGGCCATCGCACCCATGTTAAACGCCTGATTGGAACCCGCGCTGGGCGGGAAGATGTTGGCGCCGGCGTCGTGCAGGACCTGGAACAGACCTTCCCGCAGGGCCGCACTGTAAGCGCCGCGCGACGCGGGAACAATCTGCAGGCCGCACGTCGGGATGCACCTTGCGATTCGCGAAGTAGCGGGCGATGGCGCGGATGTCTTCGATGCGTCCGCCAGTGCTGCCGCCGACCTCTGCGATGTTGACCGGAATGCCGACGGCTTCCTCGACAGGTCGGACGTTTCCGACCGTCGGAGGGCAGGCGATCTGGGGTTCGATCTTACTGACGTCGATTTCGAGGACATCGGTATACTTCGTGCCGGGATCGTTCGCCGGCATGTCGAAGTCTTTCGAGTTTGAGAAGGCACGGGCGAATGCGATCGTCTTTTCGTCGGGATTGATGAATCCGCATTTGCCTCCGACATCGATCGACTGCAGCGGGAAGAGCATGCGGTCTTCGACGGGGAGCGACTGCATCCAGGGGCCGGCGTATTCGAGAGCCTTATAGATCGCGCCGTCTTCGCCGATTCGGCCGACTACGTATTGGGAGATGTCGCGCGGTGTGACGGCGGGGCCGGTTTCGCCGTGAAAGAAAATCTGAATGGTTTCGGGGATGCGGAACCATCCGAGGCTGTGCTGAAATCCGAGAGCGGCCATGGAGTTGTTGCCGACGCCGGTGGCGAAAACGCCGAGCGCGCCGTAGATCGGCGTGTGCGAGTCGCAGCCGATGATCACTTGTCCGGGTTTCCAGAGGCCGCTCTCGATGATGGCGTGATGGACGCTGCCGCAGCCGCAGTCGAAGACGTGTTTGATGCCGTGCTTCGCGGCGAATTTGCGGACGGCGGCGAGCGCTTCAGCGGCGGCCTGTGTGGCAGGGGCGAAGTTGTGATCGAAGGCGAAGACAACGCGGGAGGGGTCTGCGATGCGGGCGTTCTCCATTTCGTTTTCGAAGACTTTCATGACGAAGTTGGAGCTGAGATCGTGCATCACCATGAGATCGACGTTGGCGACGACGACGTCGCCGGGGCGGACCTCTTTGTTGCCGCTCGCTTGGGCGAGGATTTTCTCGATGACGTTCATAGCAGTTCGGGACCGTCGGGACCGAGACGGTAGGTATTGCCGTTATGCGCAAAGATGGCGCCGGGCGTGAGCGCGGATTCGACGGCGTACTCATACGGATAAGGGCCGGAGAGAAGCTCTGCATGCGTGGGCACCGCTGGGCGCGCGACTTTGACCCAGTGGCCGCGGTATTCCATCGCGACCGAGGTTGAGCCGTTGTGGCTGCGGATCACGAGGTCTTCCGCACCGGCGCGGCGGTATTTCAGTTCGAGGCGCGGAACGATGTCCTGGTCACCGGCGACGAGTTCGGCTTCGAGTATTTCGCGCGCCAACGTTGCGGCGCGGCGATACATCGCGAGTTCGGCTGGGTCGGGTTCGGGATGGATGGTGTTCCAGGGTACGTTGACCGCGTCCGGTATCGCGAGATCACAGGGCAACAGCGGAAGATCGAGGGCGCCGATCTTTGTCCAGACCTTGTCCTCGCGAAGCTTCGCGATGTTCAGGTTGGGGCGGATGTCGTCGATGATCGTCACCGATTTGATCCACGGATAGACGCGCGGCGACAGACCGCAAAGCAGGATCGGGGCGCCCTCGCGCGGAACCACAATCAAAGCGCGATTCCAGTAGGGCATCAAGTTCGTCAGATAGCGGCCCTGGTTGGATCGCCAGACATCTGAATAGACCACGAGCGCGGGCAGGTCCTGCTTCGCGAGTTCCTGCCGAACGACGGCGAGGCGCTGCTCGAAGACGGCGGGCGGGAGTTCAGTTTTGTCCCAGGTGATGAGGCCCCGCTTCATTTGTGGAAGAGCTTCCTTTCGGTCGAGTTGAGCGAAGTGCAGCCGTCGGCGGTGACAAGCAGCGTGTCGCCGAAAACCATGTAGCCGGAGAGCGGCAGATAGGTGTTGGGATGGCAGATGACCACCATGCCTTCCTTTACTGTGTAGTTGACATCTTCGAGCACGTAGGGATTCTCGTCGGGATGGAGGCCGAGGTTGTGTCCGCGGACGCGCGTGTATTTCGATCCGGTGTATTCGCCGTAACCGTATTTGCGAAAGACGTCGTTGGTGGCCTTTGCTACATCAGCGATATTCACCCCCGGCTTCAGAACATCCTCCGCAGCCTGCCGCGCCTCGGCGAAGATCGCCTGGGCTTTGAGCTGGCCTTCGTTCGGCTCGCCGATCACCAGCGTGCGGCAGATCTGCGCCCAGTAGCCGTCGATCTGCGGCGTGAGCTCTGTAGTGACGGAATCGCCGGTCCGGAGTTTGCGTTCGGTCGGCGGTTTCATGCCGACGACCTCAGTGCCACCTGATGCGATCAGTTGAAAGTTGTCTTCGGCACCGTGCTTCTTGAGGAACGCTTCCGTCTCGGCGACGAGTTCGTACTCGGCCATGCCGGGTTCGGCCACCTGCGCGAAGTACTGGTATCCGCGATCGGAGAGCTCGGCGGCCTGGCGGATACGTGCGAGTTCGTCGGCGGTCTTCACGCGGCGAAGCTCTTCGACGGCATACGTCGCTGAGGTGTGACAGGCGTCCGTAAAGCACTGCGGCATGATTTCTCTGCCGGCGATAGCGACCGCGCGCTTGTCCTGATACAGCGCCAGGTCGGTGCGCGAACATTGATCCGGGAAGCGCTTCAGCATCCCATGGATCGGTTACGAAGACTTTCACTTCGCCGGACCGATCGACGGCGGCGAGCGCGTGCGGTCCCTGGAAATTGAAATTCACGAGGCAGCGGAAATAATCCTTGCGCCAGGTGTGCCCGTAGAGGAGCAGGTGGTCCCAGTTGTTTTCCGACATCAGATCCTGGAGCTGAGTCAGACGGGTTTGGTTGATTTGCATGGCAGTTTACGTTGCCGCTCCCTTACGGTCACGGTTCAGCCCGAGCCTGGGTGTCAGGGGGACACGTCCTCTGTGAACCATTCGGTCGGGAGTTCGCGGCCGAGTCCCATGTCGCGGGCGCGTTTCAACACAGCCGCTCCGACTGCCGCGAACTGCGTGCCCGCGCCGGTGTTGTTGTTGAAGACGGTGATCTGATCGGCGGAGGTGCGGCCCTTGACTGTGCCCGCCACCAGGTCCTGAATCTCCTCGATTGAATCCCAGGATTTGATGCCGTTCTGCGCGACCTCCCATACGTCGGGGGACTGATCGAGGCGGGCGACTTCCTTCGAGTGCACGACGTACACATCGGCGCGGCGGATGGTTTCGTCGTCGATCTCGCGGCGCTTGTTGCTGCCGTCGGAGCCGCCGATGGAGGCGACGTACATTCCTTTCTCGACCCAGTGGCCGTCGAAGACGGCGTCCCAAGCGGCGGTCGCGGCCTGTACGACGTCGCTGCCTTCGACGATTTGTTTGGGCGTACCGACGGGGTCGATGGCGCGGCCGAGTTTCGCGGACATCTTCGCGCAGAATTCGCGGCAGTGGTCCTGGTTCGGGCTGTAGACCTTGACTTTTTCGAAAGCGAACTGGCTGCAGAGGAATTCGAGATGCGGGCCGGCCTGCCATCCGCTGCCGAAGAGTCCGAGCACCTTTGGATTCGCGGGTGCGAGATACTTTGCGCCGACCACGCTGAGCGCGGCGACGCGGACCTTTTGTATGACGCCGTCGGGCATGATGGCGATGGGCTCGATGCGTTCGAGATCGAAAAGCATGACGAGCCCGCAG
Organism: Terriglobia bacterium; assembly: GCA_963709215.1. Lineage (GTDB taxonomy): Bacteria > Acidobacteriota > Terriglobia > Bryobacterales > Bryobacteraceae > BOG-234. Next base: position 1,871,604 of record CAVPVO010000003.1, read on the forward strand.
TAGCGATTGCCGGTCGCGACCGGAAGGATGCGGCGGCGCTTCACGCCGTTGGTGAACGAGAAGCCGGCCATGTCGGATGTGATGCGCAGCGCCCAGACGCCGCTCGTGACGCCCGCACCCTCCTGCGACTTGAACCGGTATTTGAAGCCGGGGTGCTCCTGCGATTCAGCGGGGAAGTACGTCTGGCTGCGGGGGCGGTTGACGGCGCGGCCCTCGGCGAGCTCGCGATAGATGATCTCGGTGGACAGGATGGCGTCCTGCGGAGTCAGCGCCTGCTCCACTTCGTCGTTGTTGAGCAGAATCATTTGGCGATGCCGGGGAAGAATTTTGATCCAGACTTCAGCAACGGGATGAGGCCGCCAGTCTGCACCATTTCGAGAAGGAATTCGGAAGGCGGCGTGCCTTGCAGCGATTTGCCGGTGGTCAGGTTTTCGAGAGTGCCGCGCACGATGTCGACACGAAGGCGATGGCCGGTCTCGACGAGATCGTGAACGCCGGCAGCTTCGAGGAGAGGCAGTCCGATTTCGTGGCCGTTTCGATAGAAAGTCCGCGAGAAAAGCTCAGCCACGATGCAGCCGATGCCGGTGGCTTTAAGGGCTTTGGCGGCGAGGGCGCGTCCGGAAGAGCAGCCGAAGTTGCGTCCCGCGACGAGAATGTCGCCGGGCTGCACGTGTTTCGGGAAATCGGGGTTCGCCGTTTCGAGGACGTGCTTCGCCATCTCGGGGGCGGTGCGGAACATGATGTGCGTCGGCGTGATCAGGTCGGTGGGGATGTTGTGGCCGAACTTCCAGCATTTCCCTTCGAAGATGAGGTTGGATTTCATGTGGTGGAGAGAGCGGGGGCGGCGACAACAGCCACGCGGGTCTGGCGCGCGCTGACCAGAAGCAACAAGAGCCCGACGCATGCGAGCGCCAGGTCGACGGCGAACGGCACGGACCAGCGATGCGTTTCGTCGAAGAGATATCCGGCGAGTTCGCCGCCGCTCGCGGTGCCGAGTCCGAAGAACACGTAGAAGAGGCCGAGCGCTTTGCCGACCTGGTGGGTGCCGAAGTATTCAAAGATGATGGTGGGCGCGGCGTTGAAGATGCCGCCGTAGCCCATGCCGAAGATGATGGCGAGCCCGTAGACCATGTCGGATGCGGGCGGCGTGTTTAGAAGCGCGAGAACGCCAAGAGCGACGCAGACCACACTGAAGATCATTCCGGCACGCGCGTTGATGCGGTCGGCGAGGAAGCCGGCGATCAGTTTGCCGGGTGCGGCGGCGGCGAGCGCGATGGCGAGAATCTGCGCGGCGTCTTTGGGTGAAACCTTCGCGCCCGTCAGATACGAGATCAGATTCTGCTGTACGCCGAGCATGGCGTGCGCGCTGAAGAAGAGGGCGATGCCGAAGATCCAGAACATCGGCATGCGCGTGAGTTCGGACATGGCGGGAACGCGCGCGGATGTCTGCAGGCGCGGCGCGACGGCATTGTTTTTCACCGCAATCAGCGTCAACAGGAACGGAATCGCCATGCAGGCGCAGAGCACGAGAAAAGTGCCGGAGAGGCCGCGCTGTGCGATCTGGGCAGTGGCGAGGCGCGGCGCTATGTATCCGCCCAGTCCGATGCCCGCGTTGATGAAACCGACGGCGAGTCCGCGCCGGCGTGAGAAGAAGGGACCAATAAGGATGGAGGTCGGGAGAATGGAAACCGCGGAGGCGCCGACGCCGAGCAGGACGCAATAGGCGTAATATTGCGGCCGCGAGTGGATGGTGGAAAGCAGCGCGAGGGCTGTGGCGATGAGAAATGTGCCGCCGAGAATGACGCGTTTCGGCTGAAAGCGATCGACCAGAGTGCCGACGAACGGCGAGAGGATGCCGATGAGGAAAAGGACGATGGAGCCGCCGGCGTTGGCCTGCGCGAAGGTCCAGCCGTAAGCGCGCGTGAGCGGACGGTAGAGCGCGGGCCAGCAGAAAAGGCCGAACGCGAAGGCCACGGTGAGGATGACGAAAGACGTGGCGAGATTGAGCCAGCTGCGGAGCGTGAGCGGCTTCGTCTGCGGCTTCGTCTGCATCGGGGCCTCCTTTCGGGAGAGTGGAAAGCGGATTCTATCAAACGGGTTGATGGGGCGCTTTCACGTGTTTTCAACAACTTGCTGGGTTCGTTTGGCAAAATCTCGTTTTTCCGCAAGCGGAGGCAGGGGATTGGGGCGGAACGGAACAAACGAAGCCAATCTGGTCCTGCGACGGGTGTTTTGCATCGACTGCAAGGTAGCACGAACGGTTGGAAAACGGAGGTCGCCAGAGCGGCTCGAAACGCTGTGAACGCAATCAGCTGCTTACCAGACGGCCTTCGGATAGTGGGCGCGGATCTTTTCGTCCTGCGTCACCAGCGGCGAGTAGTTGTTGGCCTTGGCGTGGGCAACGATCATGAGATCGAAAGGATCGCGCGTCCAGCTTTCAAAGAGCGCGGTCTCAGCGAGGTCGGCGAAGGAATGGTTGCAGACGCGGACGGCGAGCTGCGTGCGTAACTGCCTGGCGAGGTCGAGCGGATTGCGGATGATGCGGCCGATCTGAAGAAGGAAGTTCAGCTCAATCAGTACCGCGGGCGAGATCAGCAGATCGTTATCGTTGATGGCGTCGAGAGCAGGCGGGCTAAGCTTCGCCAGCTTGCTCTCGCACAGCCAGATCACGACGTGCGTGTCGAGATAGGCAGGCACGCGCGATTATTCAAGAGTTGACCAGTCTTCTTTCCACGCCGCTTCCATCTCGGCGAGCAAATCCTTGCTTGCCTGCTCGAGATCGACGCCCGCGGCGAGGACGGGCTGCCCGACCAGGTTAGCCAGCTTTGGCTTCTTCGTCTCCGGCGTCACCGTGAAAACCACCCCTCGATAGAGAAACTGAACCGGCTCACCACGGAGAGCCTTATCTGCGAGTTGAAATAGCTCTTTGCGGAACTGCGTCACACCGGTCACAGTATTATCGTAGATGCAGTGTACGCCGATGTCAAGTTGGATGTACGCGATGTACGCTAAGGTCCGGCTACAGCGCGGACAATCAGGAACAGGCTGCCAAGTATCAAAACAGGCAGCCCTACTACGCCGAGCAGGATACCGGTCAAAGAATACGAAGCAGGAACGTGCACTGCGTGAGGCAGATGCATGTGCGGCATATGCAGGGTCATGAGTTGAACCCTCCTTACAGGCGTTTGTGGAGCACGTGAAGGGCCAGTCAGGCGGCTGGATTCGTGAGGCCGGTAACGGATTCGATCTTCCCCTGTGCGTTGAAGACAAAGACATTAACCCCCGACATGCCAGTCGCTTCCCAATCCGCGAGGACTACACCCTGACATTGCCTGACGGCGCCTTTCCGGGCCATCCGCACGCCCGGCATGAATTTCTGTACGGCCTCTGTGTGCGCGGAGAGATCGGCGAGGCCTTCGAGAACGGCGTAGCGGTCGCGGAAACGAACATCGGGGGTCGCGAGGGCAGAGAGAGCGGTTTCGCGGGCTTGATTGTCGGCGATGGCCCAGGCGTCGAACCAGGCGTCGACGGACTTTTCGGCGTCGGCGAAGACCTCGTTCGCGACAACGTTGCCGAAGATCGAAAGCTGGAAACGCCAGCCGCCGATATGGGCATCGCGAGCTTCGGGTGACGCGAATTCATGCATCAGATGCAGCCGGGTCGCGGCGCCTTCGGGTGCGAGGCGAATCGTGACACGCGAGGCTCGGGGGGCCATCGGCTTGCCGCTGGCGTAGCCGAAGGTGAAAACGATCCGATTGGGCGGTTCCACAGCGACGACTTCGCCTGACGCCTCGACACCGTTCGGGTAGCGGATGTAAATCCTGCCGCCGGGCGTGGCATCGATGGCCGAACCAGCGCCCCACCAGGCGGCCCAGCGCGCGGAGTCGGTGAAGTAGCGAAAGACTGTTTCGGGCGAGGCCTGAATAACGATGGTGCGATCGAGTGTGCAGGGCAGGGGCGTCATTTCTGCTTTTTCCTTTTGCCGGGTCTTTTCTTTCTGCCTGGTTTTGGCCCGCGGCGCGTTTCTTCCAGTTCGGCCGCGAGCTTCAGCTTCCACAACGCGTCGTCCCACATGCGCTCGAGCATCTCGGCAGCAGGGCCGAGGGCTTCGCGGCGGGCGCGATAAAACCGATTGCGTTGTTCGGGGCGGGCTTCGACAAGACCGGCTTCGACCAGCGCGCGCAGCTGGAGCGACACGGCGCCGAACGTGACATCGGGCATGGCGCGATGAATCGCGCCCGCGCTTTGCTCGCGGGTCCAGACGAGGCGTAGTATTTCACGCCGGCGCGGCGAAGCAATGGCATCGAGCACAGCGGCGTCCACCTGAACAGTTTAGTTTAAACTAAAATATCAGGTCAAGCGCGGCGCGCCACCGCGATCCGGGGCTGCTGGCGCGCCGCGCGAAGCTCACGAGCATTTCTGGCGCGAAACTCCGCGAGGCGGGCTTCGCGGCCGGGAAGCAGAAGGAACCGGCCCAGCACTTCGCCGCGCGCGCGGCGGTGCAGTTCGAGATCGAAGCGATTGAGGCGCAGGAGATCGGCATGTACGTCGTCGCCCCACAGGCCGGCGAGGTTTTCGTCAGACGGAGGAGGGGCGGCGGGCCGGGTCACATTCTCCGGCCGATGATGGAGCCGCAGGGCGGGAAACGCGGGCCGGAGGAAATACTCGGCGGAGACGAGGCTTTCATCGAAGAGATCGACGGCGCCGGGCACGGCCATGTCAGAAAGTATCCGGGCGGCGCGATCAAGGTCGGCCTGGTTCGCCGGACGGGTGAAGGCTCCGCCGCTGGCGAGTTGAGTGACCTGAACGTCACTGACCAGGTGAGGGAACTCGTCGATCATCTGCTTCATGAATTCACGCAGCGGCTGACGGCGCGCGCGCATGCAGACCGGGTCAACGGAATCGGTGCGCCGGAAGTGGTTGTAGAGCGAAAGCAGCCGGTCGAGAGGATGACGGATGAAGCAGCAATCAAAGAATACCCAGCCGCGGACTTCGGGTTTGGGATAACGCAGATGATGACTCGAAACGGCGCCGATCTTCGGATGCCGCCGAAGGTAGCGGGTCAGGCACGCCGCGTCGAGCAGGGAGCCATCGGCGGGGCCGTGTACGGTAGCGAAGGCGGGGCCGAACTCGCGGCGCAGGACGGATTCGAGGGTCGTGCCGCCGTTCTTAAAGATGTGATAGTGAACGAGCACGAAGCGAGGGGGCGGAACGTCGACTTTGTGCTCAATCCGCATGCCTTACGGGTTAAACCCGCCGACGCGTGCAGGAGTTTCGTAAGCATTGTTAATGGCGCGGATTCGCGTGGGATAAATTACTTTTTGCCGGCCGGCGCGGGCAGTGGCGGCAGGGGCGCGGGGTTGTCATAGCCGCGTGTGCCGTCTGCCCGGATCGGGCCAGGTCCGAAGCCAAGATGGTCGCGGTCGACGTTGTTTTCGGCGCAGGAATATTCGTAGAGGTGCTCGTCGGGCTTGCCCAGCACCCAGGTGCGCGAATAGGTGAACGGTTTGGTGTAAAACTTCGGATCCTCGATCAGGGTTTCGACGTGGATGTGGTCCATGTCGGGGCGCGTCCAGCGTTCGACAACATGCAGGGCGTCACTGTGCGGGTCGCCGTTCTCGTCGGCCCACACCTGGGTGTCCTTAAAGCCGACGGAATCGACGACGAGCGTATTGCCTTCCCAGTGGCCGACCTCGTCGCCGAAGAAGGAAGGGTCGGGGTCCGCTTCGTGTTTGCGGCCATCGGTCGGGATGAGCCGGTAATAGGAATAGAAGTAAAGGAACGTGACGTACTGCGGGCTCTGCACAATCTGGAACGGCAGGCCGCTGGCATTGTGGCGCGGGATGCCGCCGATGATGCAGAGGCTTTCGGGATCGATGGTGGCGGTGACGTTGTGTTTCCACGCGGCCTCGCCGGCGGGCGTGAACGGCAGCTTGAGGCCGGGGAGATCCTTCGCGATGTTGCCGCCGGGCACGGTGTCGCGCGTGCCGCGCCAGAAGCCGTTGAGATCGGGATGGCCGTCGGCGGTCTTCGGGGCCGGGCGCGACTGACCAAAAGCGGCCACCGCCAGCGCTGCTGTTGCGAGAATCAGTCGTACCATTCCACCTCCCTCGGTTTCCTGACGTATTATCGAACCTGAAGTATTATCGAACAGGAGCGGCCCTTCCATGCGGACCAAAATCTTTCCCTTTCTGCTCGCGGCTTCGGGACTTCTCGCCTCGCTTCCTGCCTGGGCGCATCATTCGTTTGCGGCGGAATTTGACGGCAGCCGGTCGATGCGGCTGATTGGCACGATCACGCGCATCGAGTGGACCAATCCCCATTCGTACTTCTATATCGATGTGAAGGACGACAAGGGCAATGTCGTTAACTGGGGCTGTGAAGGCGCCGGGCCGGGGGCGCTTACGCGGCGCGGCTGGAGCAAGGGCGACGTGAAGCTGGGCGACACGCTGATTGTAGACGGCTATCCCGCGAAGGACGGCTCGCATATTATCGACGCGCGCCGCGTCACCCTGCCTGACGGCCGCATTATCTCCGGCGCCGCTGAGGGAGATGGCGGACCGGCGAGCAGTCTGGCGACGGACGATCCGGCGAAACCGAAGAAGTAGGGCTGCCAGTGCCAGAAGACGGCGACAGCTTTTCTGGCCTGCTGTTTGTAGCGCAGATTATTGCGGTTCCCCTGCTGGCCGCTGTTTTGGGTTCGGCGCTGGTGGAATTTCTTGATTTCGTGACCGGAACTCATGAGGGGAACTGGGTCGTCGGGCTCATCTGTTATTCGATCGTGGGGATGGCAGAGGGATTTTTCATTCAAGAGGCTTCCGGCAGTGCGGCTGGCTCGGGCGGTTTCTTTATCTGGATTCCCCTTCTCTGCATCACCGTGGCAGGCGTTCTGCGCGACGGCCGCCGGGCCCGGAGCGGCCCTCAGCGAGTTGCTGACGTGGAATCCACTCTCACTGAACGGCGCAGCCTCGGACCTGCTAACGATGCCAACCTGGGCGACCTGTTGTTATTCGCTGGGCGTGTTCTGGGCCAGTATTCGGGCGAAGACCCAAGCTGCTGAAGGCGCAGGTGACAGTGACTGAAGCTCCATCCTGCTCTATCTGATACCGACGGGTGATGAGCGGTATTTCCCGCGGGATGCGTCACGCTCCGCGCCGGGTGAAACCCTGCGGCAGGCACGAATGCCTGGCCCCACTAACTTTGATATAGTCTCCAGATTATGATCCGCAGACTGTTCGCCCGCGCCGGAGCCGCGATCCTTTTCTTTGTGCTCGCCTGGTTTGCGTACACGCAGAATCAGGGCGCGCCGCCGCAGCTCAAGATCAACAAAGTCCACGACGATCTCTATGAGATCGAAGGCGACGGCGGCAACGTCGCCGTGCTGGTCACGAACGAAGGCATCATTCTCGTCGACGACAAGTTCGACGCCGACCACGATGCGATCCTGGCGCAGATCAAAACCGTCAGCCAGCAGCCGGTCAAGTACGTCATCAACACGCACTACCATCAGGACCACAGCGGCGGCAATGCGAAGTTTCTGCCTACGGCGGAAATGATCTCGACGGCCAATGCACGCACGAACATTCTGGAGCACAAGCAACTCGGAAACGTGAATCGGCCCGCCCGTTTCGCCGGCCCGCATCGTCTTTACCGACGAAACGTCGATCTTCCTCGGCGGCAAGGAAGTGCGCGCGAAGTACTTCGGCCGCGGCCACACTAATGGCGACGCAGTTGTGTATTTCCCGCAGGATCGAAGACCCTCCATACCGGCGATCTGATGGCCGGAACCAGCCCGCTGATCGACTACAACGGCGGCGGCAGTCTGGCGCAGTGGGCGGGTACGCTGGACAAGGCTATGGCGGCTTATGACATCGACACCGTAATCCCCGGCCATGGCGCGGTCACGAACAAGGCCGGCCTGAAGACCTACCGGGACAACGTCGACAAGCTGAAAAACAATGTCAGCGCACTGATTCGCACGGGCAAGAAGCAGGACGATGTGGCGAAGTACATGACCGCGAACTACGGCTGGGCGGCGAACAGCCTGCAGCAGCAGTGGAGCGTGCCGGGCATGATGAAGGAGCTGAAGTAGCGCTTCGCCGGTCCGATGAAAGAGATGAGACGCGGCCTCGACCGGATGGCCCGGCAAACCCATTCCGGCCCGGTCGTCCGAACCGAACGCATTGTGCGCTTCGCCCTCCCAAGGGCTTTGTCGCGGCAAAAGTCCCTGTGTTAGCTTAAGAGTTACCCGTTTTTCGCAGTTCCCCGTTTCCTCTCAAAAATGGACAAAACTCTGCACGACCTGGCCGGGATCATACTCGAAGGCCTGCCCACTTTTGGGCTGGTCCTGATCCTCGCGGCCTTCGTCCGGTTCCTTTATCTGAAGCCCCTCGAGAAGGTTCTGGCGGAACGCTTCCGTCTGACCGAAGGCGCGCGCCAGGCCGCGGAAGCGAGTCTGAAGAACGCCGATTCGAAAATCGCCGAATACCAGGACGGCGCTGGCGAAGGCGCAGAGCGAAATCTACCGCGACCAGGAGACTTTTCTGAAGAAATTCCGCGACGAGCAGGCCGAACTGACACGGCAGGCGCGCCTGGAGTCCGACGCCCGGGTGGCGGAAATCAAGCTGGCGATTGCGAACGAGGCCGATGCCGCGAGGTCGAGCCTTGAAGCGCAGGCGGAAACGCTGGCCACTCAGATCGCAGACGCCATCCTCATCCGGAGGAATGCCGCATGATTCGGAGGAAGTCCGCATGATGCTCGCGGAACAGACGCAGAACGGGCCTAAAGAAATATCTATTATCTGGACCGTACTCAATTTCTTCATCCTGGGCGGCGGAATCGCCTGGCTGACTTCGAAATACGGCGCCCCGCTGCTGACAGCGCGCTCGAAGGAAATCAAGGAAGGACTGGCGGCGGGCGAAAAAGCCAAAGCCGAAGCTGATGCACGCGCGGCCGAGGTACAGGCCAAACTGGCCAATCTGGAAAAGGAAATCGCGGGTATGCGGGAAGAAGCGAAAACCGAACGCGACCGCGAAGCGGAACGTATTCGGCGCGACGCAGAAGCTGAAATCGCGCGCATGCGCGCCCAGGCGGAACATGAAATCGAATCCGCCGGGAAGCTGCGCGCGTGTGGAAGTGCAGCGCGCCGCCGCTAGAACTGGCCATCGAACTGGCCGAAAACAAAGTCCGCGCGCGCATGTCGCCCGAGGTGCAGGCTGCGCTGGTACAGGGCTTCTGTCACCGACCTGTCGCGCAACGGCGGCATCCACTTCGAATAAGCGATCCCCGATGATATCTTCCGCAGTCGTCAACCGTTACGCGAATGCTCTGGCCGATGTGGTCCTGTCGCCGTCGTCCGGACGTGAGTCCCCGGATGCAGCATCGAGCAGTTGCGCGCTGTTACCGAAGCTGTTGAAGAGTCCTCCGATCTGCGCAGCGTGCTGGCTTCGCCGGCCATGCCGGTGGCGCGCAAACGCGCCGTCATCAAAGATATCGCGGAGAAGCTCGGGACCTCGCGTACGATGCGCAATTTCATACTGGTGCTGAGCGATCACCGGCGCGTCGCCGCGCTGGCTCAGATGATGCGACGCGTTCGAGAACGTTTCTCGACGAACGGCTCGGCTTCGTGCGCGCGGAGGTGAGGTCGGCCTTGGATCTCAGCGCGGCGCAGCAGGGCGAGCTTTCAGGGCAATCAGTACGACTCGCGGGGCGCCGGTGCGCATGCGCTTCGCGGTCGATCCGGAGCTGATCGGCGGCGTGACCGCGAAGATCGGTTCAAAGGTATATGACGGATCGGTACGGGGCCAGCTGGCCGAAATGCGCAAGCGGCTCTCGGCTAACTAGGCATATGGGACGGAATTTTATGGCTCAGATACGGGCAGACGAGATTACAAGCATTCTGCGGCACGAGATCGAGAACTACGAGCGTGCCATCGATGTCAGCGAAGTCGGCACCATCATGTCGGTCGGCGACGGCATCGCGCGCATTCACGGCCTCGACAAGGTCATGGCGGGCGAGCTGATCGAGTTCAGCCACGGCGTTTCCGGCATCGCCATGAACCTCGAAGAAGATCAGGTGGGCGCGGTGCTGCTGGGCGAATACCAGCACATCAAGGAAGGCGAGGAAGTGCGCCGCACCGGCACGATCATGTCGGTGCCGGTGGGCGAGGCGCTGATCGGCCGCGTGGTGGACGCGCTCGGGCGTCCCATCGACGGCAAAGGCCCCATCGTCACCGACAAGACCAACCCGATCGAGCGCATCGCGCCCGGCGTCATCGACCGCCAGCCCGTGAAGCAGCCGCATGCAGACCGGCATCAAGGCCATCGACGGCATGATTCCGATCGGCCGCGGCCAGCGCGAGCTGATCATCGGCGACCGCCAGACCGGCAAGACCGCCATCGCGCTCGACACCATCATCAACCAGAAGGGCGGCGACGTGATCTGCATCTATGTCGCCATCGGCCAGAAGCGCTCGACCGTGGCGCAGGTGGTGAAGACGCTCGAAGATTACGGCGCCATGGAATACACCATCGTGGTTTCGGCGAGCGCTTCCGATCCCGCGCCCATGCAGTATCTGGCGCCTTATTCCGGCTGCGCCATGGGCGAATACTTCCGCGATTCGCGGGCGCCACGCGCTCTGCGTTTACGACGATCTTTCCAAGCACGCCGCGGCCTATCGCGAGATTTCGCTGCTGCTGCGCCGTCCGCCGGGCCGCGAAGCGTACCCCGGCGACGTGTTCTATCTGCACAGCCGCCTGCTGGAGCGCGCCGCGAAACTGAGCGACGCGAAGGGCGGCGGCTCGCTCACCGCGCTGCCGTTCATCGAAACCCAGGCGGGCGACGTTTCGGCCTACATTCCGACCAACGTCATCTCGATCACCGACGGCCAGATTTATCTGGAATCCGATCTGTTCAACTCGAACATCCGGCCCGCCGTCAACGTGGGTCTTTCGGTGAGCCGCGTCGGCGGCAACGCGCAGATCAAGGCCATGAAGCAGGTGGCCGGCCCGCTGCGGCTCGATCTCGCGCAGTATCGCGAACTGGCGGCCTTCGCGCAGTTCGGCTCCGATCTCGATAAGGCGTCGCAGGCGCAGCTGAATCGCGGTAAGCGGCTGGTCGAGATTCTGAAGCAGCCGCAGTATTCGCCGCTGCCGGTCGAAAAGCAGGTCGCGATCATCTTCGCGGCGACCAAGGGTCTGCTCGACGATCTGGCGGTGGAAGACTGCCGGGCGTTCGAGACCGAACTCTACAAATTCCTCGAAAATTCGCAGCCCGGCCATTCTGCAGGCCATCCGCGAAAAGAAGGTGCTCGACGACGCATTCGAAAGGATCTGACCGACGCCATCAACGAATTGAAGAAGCGATTCGCCAGCGGAGCGCCAGCCAGCGGCGGCGGCAAAAGCCTAGACGCTTCGAAGCATAAACAAGATGCCGAGTCTGATCGATTTCCGGCGGCGCATCCGCTCGGTCAAGAACACGCAGCAGATCACCAAGGCCATGAAAATGGTCTCGGCGGCGAAGCTGCGCCGCGCGCAGGACCGCGTGATTGCGGCGCGGCCGTACGCGAACCTGATGCGCGAAATGCTGGCCGATCTGGCGGCGGCGGCCCAATCCGACGCGCGCGCGTCGGAAAGCCCGTGGCTCGTCGAGCGCGAAGCGAAGCGCATCGATCTGGTTCTTCATCACGAGCGACAAAGGTCTGGCGGGCGCGTTCAATTCCAACCTGCTCAAGGCCTCGCAGCGATTTTTCGCCGAGCATCCGGGCGCGCAGATCGCGCTGACGCTGGTGGGCCGCAAAGGGCGCGATTATTACCGGCGGCGTCAACGCAAGATCCTGGCCGAACACATCAACGTTCTGAACCACGCCGAGCTTATGAGGACGCGGCGCACGATCGCGGCCGAAGTCATCCGGCGCTACGCGAGGGCGAGACGGACGCGGTCTATCTGCTCAACAACGAATTCAAGAGCGTGATGGCGCAGAGGCTTTCCGTGATGCAGCTGCTGCCGCGTCGATACTGGATCCCGCGCAGCAGAAGCAGCAGCAGGTGGATTACATCTACGAGCAATCGCCGGTCGAGATGCTGGACCGGCTGATGCCGCGCTACGTGGAAGTAGCGGTCTTCCGCGCCATGCTGGAAACCGTGGCGGCCGATCAGGCGGCGCGCATGACCGCCATGGATAAGGCATCGTCGAACGCGAAGGACGTGATCGACTCGCTGACGCTGAACATGAACCGCGTCCGTCAGGCGGCGATCACGAAGGAAATCATCGAAGTGGTCAGCGGCGCGGCGGCAGCCGAGGAATAAGAGCCGCAGCCGAGGAATAAGGAAGATTTATGGCAACAGCAACAGCGACGGAAACGATCGGACACGTAGTGCAGGTCGCCGGCCCCGCGGTCGACTGCCAGTTCCCCGAAGGCCAGATCCCGGAAGTTTACACCGCCATCCGCATCATCAGCGAAGGCTTCGACGTTCCCGAACCGATCGACATCATCTGCGAGACGCGAGCAGCACATCGGCGAAGGCCGCATCCGCACCATCGCGATGCAGCCGACCGACGGGCTGGTGCGCGGCATGAAGGCGATCAGCCTGGGCGGCCCGATCAGCGTGCCGGTGGGCAAGGAAACGCTGGGCCGCGTGCTGAACGTGCTCGGCGAGCCGGTGGACAAGATGGGGCCGGTCAACACGGCGCAGCGTTATCCGATTCACCGCCCGGCGCCTTCGTTCGAAGATCAGTCGACGCGCCTCGAAATGTTCGAGACCGGCATCAAGGTCATCGATCTGCTGGAACCGTATCTGCGCGGCGGAAAGATCGGCCTGTTCGGCGGCGCGGGCGTCGGCAAGACCGTCATCATCATGGAGCTGATCAACAACATCGCCATGAAGCACGGCGGCGTTTCGGTGTTCGCCGGCGTGGGCGAGCGCACCCGCGAGGGCAACGATCTCTGGCTCGAAATGCAGGAGTCGGCGTCATCGACCCGCACGACTGGACCAAATCGAAAGTCGGCGCTGGTCTACGGGCAGATGACCGAGCCGCCCGGGGCGCGTCTGCGCGTCGGTCTGACCGGCCTGACGGTGGCCGAATATTTCCGCGATGAAGAAGGTCAGGACGTGCTGCTCTTCATCGACAACATTTTCCGCTTCACGCAGGCGGGTTCGGAAGTGTCGGCGCTGCTGGGCCGCATGCCGAGCGCCGTCGGTTATCAGCCGAACCTCGCCACCGAAATGGGCGAACTGCAGGAGCGCATCACCTCGACCAAGAAGGGCTCGATCACTTCGGTGCAGGCCATCTACGTGCCCGCCGACGACTACACCGATCCGGCGCCGGCCACCGCGTTCGCGCACCTCGACGCCACCACGAACCTGTCGCGCTCCATCGCCGAACTGGGCATCTATCCGGCGGTCGATCCGCTGGCTTCGACTTCGCGCATTCTCGATCCGCGCATCATCGGCGACGAGCACTACAACACCGCGCAGCAGGTGAAAGGCGTGCTGCAGCGCTACAAGGATCTGCAGGACATCATCGCCATTCTGGGCGTCGACGAACTGAGCGACGAAGACAAGCTGATCGTGGCGCGCGCGCGCAAGATTCAGAAATTCCTCTCGCAGCCGTTCCACGTGGCCGAGCAGTTCACCGGCATCGCGGGCAAGTACGTCAAGCTGGCGGATACGATCCGGGGCTTCAAGGAGATCGTGGAAGGCAAGTACGACGAACTGCCCGAGCAGGCGTTCTACATGCAGGGCACGATCGAAGACGTGATCGAGAAGGCCAGGCAGATGGGCGGGCAGTAATGCTGAAGCTGGAACTGGTCAGTCCGGAGCGTCTGCTGGTCAGTGAAGAAGTGGACGAGATCCAACTGCCCGGGCTGGATGGATACCTCGGAATCCTGCCGGGCCACGCCGCGCTGATGTCGGCACTGAAGCCGGGCGTGCTGCGCTACCGGATCGGCTCCGGCGAGAAGGTGGTTGCGGTCTACGGCGGTTTCGTGGAAGTGCGGGACGACCGGGTGCGTGTGCTGGCCGATGCCGCCCAGCCCAAAGAGGAAATAAATATCGAACAGGCGCGCGAGGAACTGCGTAAGAGTAATCCAGATTCCATGGAAGAAATGGCGCGCGCGCAGGCGAAGCTCGATGCGGCGCTTTGATCTGACGCAAACGTTGTAGTCTTACAGAAAAGGAGACTGGCGATGAAGTTCGGTACGGGGCTGGCAGCATTTTTTCTTCTGGCGGTTTCGGCGTTCGCGGCGGACGTCGACGGCAAGTGGGCGGGAAGCATGTCGACGCCGATGGGAGACATCCCGGTCGGTTTCACTTTCAAAGCGGACGGCGCCAAACTGACTGGTTCCACGATGGGACCGGACGGTGGGGACGTGGCGATCAAAGACGGCATGGTGGACGGCAAGAACATTTCGTTTTCGATCACCTTCGATTTCGGCGGCATGCCGTTCACGCTGACTTATAAGGGCGTGGTTTCGGGCGACACGATCAAATTCGACGTGGATGCGGCCGGCATGCCGATTGAACTGACGGTGAAAAAGTCGAGCTGACGCCGGACGTTCACACCCCGGAGCAGCGCAGCTATAACATGTCGCGGATTCGCGGCGTCAATACGACGCCCGAACTGCGCGTGAGAAAGTTGCTGCACTCTATCGGCCTGCGCTACCGGCTGCACGGGAAAGGCTTGCCGGGTAAGCCCGATCTGGTTTTTGCCGGCGCGCGCGCGGTGCTGTTTGTGCACGGATGTTTCTGGCACATGCATCGCTGCCGATACGGCAAACCGGTGCCGGCCACGAACCAGACGTTCTGGGCCGACAAGCGGCGCTCCAATGCCGAGCGCGATAAGCGGAACCGGCGTGCGCTGCGGGAAGCGGGGTGGCGCGTTTTTGAGATATGGGAGTGTCACACGCGGGATGAGCAGAAGCTGCGCGCGAAACTGGATCCGCTGATCCGGTATCTCGAGAACTAGAAGTTCGCGGTGCCGCTCCCTTACGGTCGCGGTTCGGAAACCCTTCGCAAGCGGCACGGAGAGTTGGGTACTACTGAAAGAAGACCGGGCGCGAATCGCTGCTTGAGGATGGAACGAACAGCAGCAGCGTGTTTCCTTCTTTCGTCTGAAACTGCGCGTGCGGCAGATTCGCGCCTGCTTCGCTGATGCTGATCGTCAGCGTCCCGATGGTATTGGCGTTGAATCCGGAGAGGAGAGCCGCCGGGATCGTTACCGTGCCCGCACTGGCGGGGGCGGTGCAGGAAATCGCGCCGCTGCCCTGCAGGCTGATGCCGGCGGTGGCTCCGGCGTCGAAAGCCGCGCCATTCCACGAGACCGTCTGATCCTGCGTATGATTCATCAGGACCGGCACGCCGCCGGCAAGCTGAACGGGTGCGGGGAGCGTGAATCCGAATGAAGACGCGGGGAGATCGGCGCCGCCACTCGACCGAAATGTCCATTTGCCTCCCGCAATCGCGGGCGCGGGCAGGTTGCTGAGCGGCCCGTCGACGGGGGGCGGCAGATTCTGCGCTGAATAGTCCCCCGCTACCACGCTCTTGAGCTGGATCGCGGTCGTCGGGCTTTGCAGGGTCACGGAAGAACCGATGTCGGGTATGGGCGGTGGGGAGGGCGCCGAGGCCAGGATCGCCACAGTGAATGCGGCACCGATGAATCCTACGTTGGCTTCGGTGAGTGAGATACAGCCGGACGGAAGCGGGGGAGGCTGGAAGTAACCCGCCAGTTGGGCGCCGCTGATGGTGCTCAGATACATGGATGCCGATTCGTTTCGCGAGCCGGCGGCTGCGGTCACGACGCTCAGGTCGGTTTCAAGGTCGATCGGGGCATCGATGAGAGAGCCGCCGCTGTCGAGCGTCTTCATGTCGTTCAGGGAAAGCTGCCAGGGATGTTGGCACGGCGAGCCGTCGGCGGTTTCGCTGATGGTCGTGGTCTGGGTGACTGCGTTCAACGTGACGGCGACGGGGACGTAGCAGCCGGGCGTTACGCCTTGCGGTACCTGCAGTTGAATCTGATCGTTGCCGGCGGGCGCGGTGCCGCTCGGGCCGGCGTAGATCACCGGTGCGGACACGCCACCGATGGTCGCAGTCACCGTGGTTCCGTAGCCCAGTCCGGAGCCGGTCAGAAGCAGCGTCTGGCCGGGCTGGATGGGAGTCGCGAGGCCTACGGTAAAGCCCGGGCCGCTCGATGGAATCGACTGCGCTATGGCGGGTCCGCCGATGCCGGTGCGGAAAAAGGCGAAGCTCGACTGCTCGATTGTGACCGTGGTCCACTGGGTCGGGCCGTTGTCGATCTGGTAAAGCAGTTCGGCGCCACCCAGGGGCGCATAGCCTGGGACGACGAAAGTTACGGCGCCCTGGACGGCGCTGCTGACGTTGACGGGAATCAGCGTCGTCGAGCCAGTTGGACGAAGATAGAGCGTCGCGGTTACGGGCTGGGGCACGGGAGCGGCGAAAGGATTCGGGATAAGGTTCGTCACAGGGTAAGTGAGGACCGCCAGCATACGCGGCGAAATGATATTGGTCGTGGTTGTTTCAAAAGCAGCGGGGGCGAAGAATATATCGGTCACCAGCTGGGAGTTGAGAGTAATAAAATACTCTCTCGATGCCTGATACACCGCCGCGTTCTCTACCGTTGCGTTCTGCGCCGCCAGGGCGGCGGCCGACGCCAGCCACAGGCACGTGAACAGCGCCGATTTCATTGAAAATCCACCGGTCTGGTGTCGGTGCTGGACCATTGCGCGAGAGCGAGGACGGGCGCGTTGTCGAGCGTGAAATCCGCCGAAGGTATGCCTGAGCCGGTTTCGCTTACCGACACCGAGAGTACTCCGGCTGCCCCCGGCCGGAAAGACGCCAGCAGGCTGGCCGGAATCGTGATGCTTCCAGACTGCGCCGGGACCGAGCAGGAGATCACAGGGGAAAGGAATGAAGTCAGATTCAGCTGCAGCGTCGCGAAAGAATCGTACGCGGAGCCGTTCCACGTGACGGTTGAGCTCTCGGTGTGACTGATGACAATCGGTGCGCCGGCGGACAGCTGAACGGGAGGCGGCAGAGTGAACGTGAACGACGCTCCGGCCGGAAAGATGGAAGAATCTGTGGCTTTGAAATTCCACGGGCCCGCGGAGATTACCGGAGGCGGCAGGCTGCTGAGAGGTGAGTCCGGTGCCTGAGGGCTCGTGTACGGGAGCGTGATGGTGCCGGCAGAGTTCGTAAGCTGCCCGGCTGAACTCGAACCGCCAAAACCGGCGAAAACCGCGCCCGCCTCGGTGACCACACTGCAGGGCTGGGCAGAATTGCCCGAACTGCCCACAAAGCTCGATGCAATCTGCGCGGCGTTCAATTCGGCAGGGAGGATCTGTGCGCTCTCCTGGCGCGAGGCCCGATTCGAAGCCGCGGCCTCGATGCCGGTGTTCAGCTGGATTTCACCGACGCTGATCGAACCGCCGTTGTCGAGCATGGTCAGAGCCTGCGTCGACAAACCCCATGGATGATGGCACGGCATGCCGTCCGAAGTCTTGCTGAGGAACGAGGAGACGGACTGCGTACCGTAAGTCACCACCAGTGGGACGTAGCAGCCATCCGGAGTGCCCGGCGCGACGACGAAGTCGATCTGAGTCAGTCCCGGCAAACCCAACGGTGTGCCCGCGTAGGTAACTGGCTGCGAAACGCCGCCCAGCGTCACCTGAATCCGGCTCGGCGGCACCGCGCCCAGACCTGATCCAAAAATCTCCACCCCAAACCCCGGCTGTGCCGGCCTCGTCAAACCACTCGCAACTCCCGAACCCGCCAGGTTCACGATTGGCGCAATCAGCGGGCCCACTGGACCCGTACGGTAGAGCGCGAAGCTGATAGGCGCGATGGTGACCGTTGTCCACTGCGTTGCCTGGCTGCCCGGCTTATAGATCAGCTGCGCCGGGCCGTAAGATACACCGGGCGGAACGATGAAGGTAATCGAGGCCGGGGACACGCTGACAATCTGCGCGGGAATCGGCGTCGTCGTATTGACGGGCAGAAACGACACCGTTGCCGATGTGGGAGGACTGCCGGCGTTCGGAAAGTAGTTGACGGCGGCCTGCGATCCCGGCGCCAGCATGGTGGTGCTCACGCCCGCGCCTGTATCCGCTCCGTTCTGCACCTGAGCCCAGGAAGCTCCTGCGATCAGAAATAAAATTCCGGCGGCGCGCACCGTTCTATTCTACGCGGACAATGTTACAAAATTTGCTTGTAATAAGCCTCGTATTGCGGAATGATCTTGTCGGTGCAGAAGCGCGTCGATGGCGGTGCGGCGCGCAGCGGCGGCCATTCGGGCGTGCAGAGACTCGTCGGTCACCAGCTGGGTGACGCGTGCGGCGAGCCGTCGGAATGTCGCCCACCGCTTCGAGGAAGCCATCCTCGCCGTCGGTGATGAGCTCCGGAACGCCGCCCACGCGCGTTGCGACCGGCACGGTACGCCGCACGCCATGGCTTCGAGCGCGGCCAGTCCGAACGATTCCATCTCGCTCGGCATCAGCAGCACGTGCGCCAGAGCGGATCAGCCGCTCGACGTGGTTCTGCTTGCCGAGAAACTCGACGTGCTGCTGGACGCCCAGCGTCCATGCCAGATGCTCGGCGGGTCCGCGCTCGGGTCCGTCGCCCACCATCAGCAGACGCACGTCGGCGTGCTTGCGGACTTCGGCGAGAATGCGGATGCAGTCGAGAACGCGCTTCACGGGCCGGAAATTCGAGAGGTGGATCAGCAGCTTCTCGCCATTGGGCGCGAAGCTGCCGCAGCCAATGCGCGCGGGATCGGGCTTGTAGGTGTCGCAGTTGACGAAATTGTGGATGACGCGGATTTCGTTGCCGATGCCGAAGACTTCTCGACGGTGTCGCGGCGCAGATCTTCGCTGATGGCCGTGACGCCGTCGGACTGCTCGATGGAGAATTTCGTGATGCCGTAGTAGGAACGGTCGAGCGCCCACCAGCGTGATGTCGGTGCCGTGCAGCGTGGTGATGAAGGGCAGACGCCGCTGCGGCGCCATCATCTGCCGGGCCAGCAGCGCGGAGATGGAATGCGGAATCGCGTAATGCACGTGCAGCAGATCGAGGCTGATAGCTCTCGGCGACTTCCGCCATGCGCGAGGCGAGCGCCAGACAGTAGGGCGGGTACTGAAACAGCGGATAATTGGAAACCTCGACTTCGTGATAGTGGATGCGCGGGATGACCGGATCGAGGCGGATGGGGTTGGCGTAGGTGATGAAGTGAACGTCGTGGCCGCGGTTGGCGAGTTCGAGGCCAAGCTCGGTGGCGACGATCCCGCTGCCGCCGTAGGTGGGATAGCAGGTGATGCCGATTTTCATGTCGAGCCTGATTGCGAAAGTTCGCGTTGCCGCTCTACGGTCACGGTCGGAAAGCCTGTTAATGGATGTAGAGGAAGAGCGTGTGGCTGCGGCCTTCGCCGTCGTCGGCGATGGTAACTGTCTTTGACCGGGGTCCAGCCGCCGACTTCGAAAATCGTGCGCCACGATGCGCGTACCCTTTCTTCAACTGCGCTGTCGAGAATGGGGCGCAGCTTGAGGTTGGATTCGGGAAGCAGATAGACCGTGATCAGATCGGCCGAAGAATAATCCTGCTTCAGGATGTCGCCGTAGATGATGTTGGCGGTTTTCTGCAGACCCAGCTGGCGGATCTTCGCCGGTGCTGGATGTCGACGAGATCGGCATCCAGCTCGACGCCGGTGGCATCGGCGTGATATTGCTGCGCGGCCATGATGACGATGCGGCCGTCGCCGCTGCCGAGATCGAACATCTTCTCGCCGGCTTTGAGCTGGCCGAGATCGAGCATGCGCTCGACGATGGTTTCCGGAGTCGGATAGTAGGGCGCGAGCTTTTCGCCCGGTGGGCTGCTGGGCGAACGCGGCGCAGGTGATAAGAGCTGATCAATGAGAATCGCATACATTTCTTACTCCATGACCGACGCCCAGCCGCGGCGCGAGAGATCCCAGTGAAATGATGCCGGCGGCGACGACCGCGACGCGAGGTAAACGCGACGCCGGCCGCAAAATCCTTCAGAATGATCTTACCGATTCCGAAAAGCGCGCCGTAGATCAGGGCGCAGCCGCAGAGCCAGTCGAGCAGATTCCAGCCGAGGTCGCTGCGAGACCTGAACGTCCGGCGCCAGGCGCGCGATCGGGCCCCCAGCCCGGCACGGAGGGCCGCACGCGCCGATAGAACCCGACGAGCGTGGCATCGGTTTCGGGCGGCGGTGAGAAACGTTGCCGCGAGCCAGACGACAGTCGTGATCGCGACGGTGATCAGGATGATGTGCGCGAACTGGACCGGGTCGTCGCTGTCGAGATGAAACGCAGTCTGCAGGATGAATCGAAACCACGAACGCGGCGGCCATGGCCGAGACTTCGCTCCACGCGTTGATGCGCCACCAGTACCAGCGCAGAATCAGCACGGAGCCCGTGCCCGCGCCGGTGACGATCAGGAGCTTCCACGCGCCGGCGATCGAATCCATGTAATGCGTGATGACGGCGGAGATGATGGTCAGCAGCACGGTGGCGATCTGCGATGCGTGCACGTAGTGCCGATCCGGTGCGGCCGGTTTGCACGAAGCGGCGGTAGAAATCGTTGACCAGATAGCTCGCGCCCCAGTTGAGCTGCGTGCCGACGGTCGACATGAAGGCGGCAGCGAAGGCGGCCACCATCAGGCCGCGCAGCGATGCCGGCAGGTAATCGATCATCACGCGGACGTAGCCGGTTTCGGGGTCCGGCGAGATGCGGATAGAGAATCACCGAAGCCATCCCGACGACAACCCACGGCCACGGGCGCAGCGCATAATGCGCGATGTTGAACCAGAGCGTGGCGAGCAGGGAATTGCGCTCGTCCTTCGCGCTGAACATGCGCTGCGCGACATAGCCGCCGCCGCCGGGCTCCGCGCCCGGATACCAGGTGGCCCACCAGTTGACCGCGATGTAGACGAAGAAGGTGACGGCGGGCATCCAGACGGAGTGGAGATCGGGCACGAAGCTGAGGAACGGGCTGCCGTCGCCGCCGAGTTTCGCCTTCATGGCGTCAATGCCGCCGACGGCGCGCACGGCCTCGACGCCGAGCACGATCACCATCGTCATCTTGATGGCGAACTGGAACAGGTCGGTGACGAGCACGCCCCAGAGGCCGGAGAGCGTGGAGATGAACGACGTGAGCGCGATGATGCCGATGACGATCCAGAGCGCCTGATCCTTCGAGACGCCGAGCACGAGCATCAGGATCTTGACCATCGCGAGATTGACCCAGCCGAGGATGATGCAGTTCATCACCACGCCGAGGTAGACGGCGCGGAAGCCGCGCAGGAAGGCGGCGGGTTTGCCGGAGTAGCGCAGTTCGGCCAGTTCGATATCGGTGGTCATGCCGGAGCGGCGCCACAGCCGGGAGAAGAGGAAGACGGTCAGCATGCCGCTGGCGACCATGTTCCACCAGAGCCAGTTGCCGGCGATGCCGTTGCGCGCGACCAGACCGGTGACGACCAGCGGCGTATCGGCGGCGAAGGTGGTGGCCACCATGGACGTGCCCGCCAGCCACCACGGCACATTGCGGCCGGAGAGGAAGAACTCGCGTGGTGTTGGCGCCGGCTTTGCTTTTGTAATAGAAGCCGATCAGAAGATTGAAGAGAAAATAAGCGGCGATGATGGACCAGTCGACCGCGGTCAGCTTCACCGGACGCACCTGAGGCTTCCGACTGGAGCTTTTGACACCCGGCGTGAGTTTTCAACCGACCCTGTGGAAAAGCCTGTGGAAAATTGAGCACGAGAAGTACGTATTTGCCCCATTCGCAACCTGTTATGTAACAAATTGCACTGTGCGTTCAGCAATTCACTTGTCTCAGCTGTATCCAGCTGATAACAAGCAGTTACTTATGAATGAATTGTGATACTAAATTAACGAGCTTAAACCCAGACATTTTCGATCGGCACGTGACTTCCTGCAGAGCTCGCAGGACTTCGCATCGGCGTAGTAGCTGGCTTCGAGGCGTGTGAGATAGAGAAGCGGCAGATCCCCGAACGTAACGCATGCGCGGATTTGGCTGATAGACCACTACGGCGATGGCGACGACCACCGCGCCATAGCTTTCGAGCAGCGTCTTCAGTTCCGTGAGCTGGTTGCCGGTGCGCAGGATGTCGTCGACCAGCACGACCTGTTCGCCGGGTTGCGGCTCGATGAACTGGACGGAAGCGGAAAGGCCGATCTTCGAAATCGCGCTCCGCCCAGTAGACGCGTTTGGCCTGCAGCGCTTCGCAGATGCCGTACGCGACAGGCAGACCGCCGGTGGCGGGCGCGACGATGGAGAGTTCGGGAATCATGGCGCGGATTTCGGGATTGGCGCGCAGCAGACGGCTGAGCCCGACGCTCAGCGTTTTGGCGTGCTGGTAGTAGCGCATGGCGAGCGGAACCTGCAGGTATTCGTTCGAGTGCAGGCCGTTCGGGTAAACGAAATGCCCGTCGCGCAGAGCGCCGGTGTCGCGCAGGACGCGCACCACTTCATCGTGAGTAGGGAGCAGATGCATGGTGTGGCGAGAAACGTGGTCGCCGTACAAAGGATAGAGGAAAAGGGAGCAAATTTGTGCGGGGGCGGCATTGTGCGACGGAAGTTACGTGGCGGAAGCTCGGTGGCGGATGCTAGAATAGCGGATTCGGGCGCGTAGCTCAATTGGCAGAGCAACTGACTCTTAATCAGTAGGTTGAAGGTTCGATTCCCTCCGCGCTCACCACTTTAAATCAGTAGTTTGAAGACCGACAATACACGCCGAATTCGCTGGGTGTGGGGACTTTTGTGGGGACTCCCCCCGAATTTTCCGCGTCGATTCCCAACTCGCAAAGACGGTGCTGGTTCCCTGAGGTGAATGCCCGTAAGGGCCATTCGACGATGGCGAACCTCAGGTCGTTGTCGGCCAGGAAATCGAAGACTCAACTACGCGACTCGCCAGCGTGTGCTCTCGAACGCTGAACAACTACGCCGTGCCCTGTATGAAACACGATTACAAATCGTATAAAATCTGGACACGCCTCGCCCATACCTGCTGCTAGAAGGCTTTGCGGCAAGGCAGAACATCGTCCTGTTTGAGCTTTTGGAGGTTCCATGACGCGAGCTGCGGCCTTCTTTGCTTTGCTTTCTGCCATTGGCACTGCGATAGGGCAGGATTCGCCGGTAAACATTGGGAAGGGTGTGCTAAGTGTCGCGGGACAGTCCGTGGCGCTCCACCGCGCTCGCGAATACGCTCAAAACTACACGGCAAGGCTGCCCAACTATACCTGTACCCAGGTCACCCGGCAGATGATGACCAGAGCATCGGGGCTGGTCGGTGGCCCCGTCGGAAGTGCATACCGGGTCGACGTCATCGAAGAGCAGATCAGTTTCGTAAGGGGCCGGGAAGTCCGCACAGTTACGAAGATCAACCAAAATCAACCGTCCGCCGCTGAACGGGCGCGGATCTTTCCGCTCTCGCACGGAGATTTTGGAAACCTTCTCGACACAATCTTCAACCCGAAAACCCGTGCAAATGTTCGCTGGTCGCGCGCGGCCGCGCTGGACGGGCGCCGGGTCTATGTCTTCGCGTTCCGCGTACCGCAATCTAGCGGGTACGAACTCGTGGGAGCACGGGGCAGCGTCAGGGTGCCTTTCGAGGGACTCGTTTATTCCGATCGCCAGACCGGGGCTGTCGTCCGGATCGAGATGAAATGCACCGGGATTCCCGCTGACTCCGAATACAGAGCGCTGACGCTCGCGCTGGACTACAAGATCGCAAAGATCGCGGGCGGCCAGTATCTGCTGCCGTCGGGTTTCACCATGCGCTTTGAAATGACGTCAAACGGATGGTTCATCGGTGCTCAATTCAACTCGTGTCACCGCTTCACCGCCGACTCCACGGTGGAGTTCGATCATGATCTCGGCCGTAACGATGTTCCGGCCGCAACGCCTGAGCCGGCAACTATCGCCACGCTGAATACGGCGATTCCGGAAAACGCCGCCAGACCGGAGAACAAGGACGCCGCACTCCTTGAACTACCATCGGCGGAGGTGTTGCCTGAAACGCCGGTTGTTGCTGCTCCGCCAGTTATAGTGCCGCCCTCCGGGAAGACCGAACCGCCATATCCGGATCAATCAGACATCGCGACCGGGGTGCCCCAGGACGCAGTGTTCCGCGCATCGGCCCAACTGGTCCAAGTGAGCGTCATTGCGCAGGACAAGGATGGCAGGCCCGTTACGAATCTCCGACGCGACGAATTTCAGATTTTCGACAACGACAAACAACAGGAACTCCGTCTGTTTCTGTTGCAGAATCCTGATTCCACAACTCCTTCGTCCCTGCCACCTCCCGGTACTTTCACCAATCGCCTTGCCGAGAGAGCCGTCGCGCATACCGTTCTGCTTTTCGACAGCCTGAATGTCGGTCCCGACAACGGTACATTCGGGAATACAGGTCGCGCGCGAATCAAGGCGCTAACGGCGCTGCAGGCGATTGCGCCGGGCGACGATACTGCCATCTATGCGCTGTCCTGCCGGCTCCAGGTTGTGCGCGAGTTCACTACCGACCGCGATTCCGTTCTTGCGCAGCTTCAGGCATTCGCGCCCTCCGCTGGTCGATGCCAAGGAGGTGCAGGTGTCGGGAGCACACCCGAGCTTTCCGTTATCGAAGCCCGGCGCGATCCGGATTACAGGGAGAACATTGCCGCTCGCAACAATGCCCCTCCGGTAACGGCCGAAAAGGGAGCAGACCA
The DNA here is from genome assembly GCA_963709215.1 of Terriglobia bacterium. Taxonomy (GTDB): domain Bacteria; phylum Acidobacteriota; class Terriglobia; order Bryobacterales; family Bryobacteraceae; genus BOG-234. The sequence continues at coordinate 1,896,362 of CAVPVO010000003.1, forward strand.
AGCGCCGCCCACGATAACGCGGCACGAAACGGCTGAGGCTTTCAGGGCTCGGGTAGCAGCCGACAACGCCGCCGCGGCTGTGAATACCGTTCGTCAGATAGAGAATGCTCTTGCCGATGCTCAAGTCTCCCAACTCGCCGATCATCTTGCCGGTATCCCCGGGCGCAAGAATCTGATCTGGCTCACCACAGACTTCCGGCTTAGTCCGCAGAATCTGCGCAAACTGATCGACGCCGGTGTGGTGATTTATCCCGTGGATACGCTTGGTTCGACCATTGGGTTAGAAGTCTTCAAAAGGGAACGCGCGGCAGGGATCCAGTCCTTCGCTGCTGCGACAGGTGGAAAGTCGTATACGGACCGTGAAGATCTCGACGTCGCCATCCAGGACGCACTCAACGACGGACGCACCAGTTACGTGCTCGGCTTCTACGGGTCCGATCAGACCCGCGAAGCTTCCTCCCACCGGATTTCAGTACGTGCAAGCCGCCCGGATGTCACCTTGCGTTATCGGCTCAGCTATTCGATCGAAGCCCCTGCGCCGAAATCGCCGGACCCGGCTCACGATGTGCTTCTCGCGATGAACCGTCAGGTGGACGCGACGGCGATAGGCATCTCGGCTTCGGCGACTCGCGCGGGGCCGAGCCGCCTGAATCTTTCGGTGATCTTCGATATCTCGAACCTGAATCTCGAGTCGAAGCAAGGGCAAATGACAGGCAGCGCGGAATTCGTAGCGCGCTTTGCGGCTGCCGACGGTAAACCGGACGGCGTCGTCACGGCGCAGACCATCAAGTTCCATCTGAGGCCCGCAACATATGCGGCGATGTTGCAGGACGGGTACACCTGGCGCGAACAGATCACTATCCCGCTGAACGCGACTGATCTGAAGCTGGCGATCAGCAATCTCGCGACTGGAAAGATCGGCACGCTCACCATTCCGTTGTCCGAAGTCAGGACATCCCCGTTAAAAGGGAAATGAGGCTTCTCTATCCTGCAACATCAGCGGCACAAAGGCCGAGAAGCATACCCGGATACCCTTCCCTCGAAAACTCGCCGTGGTATTCACCGTCGTCGAGGCCGCTTAGCTGGTATGCGCCGCTGACGTCCGTGGTTGTTGAATAGACGAAGCTGTGCCGGTCTAGAAACCGGACCTTGGCGCCGACGACAGGCTCCCCTGTGACACTGTTTGTCACCCGGCCTTCGATCGTCCCGCCCATCAGTGGGGCCGCACAGATCAATACGAAGACGGCAAGCTTCGGTCTATTTCTCCAAGCATTCACGGAACGGCATTAATCCCGCTCGTCATTATCGCCTGAAAAAGCCGGGAATGGCATGGTACAGCCGCGAGGTCACAGCCACCAAAAGAAAAGATTGCCCCAGCCGCGCCCAGCAGGATATAACGACTGTGTCCCGGATCAGTTGCTCCGTTGGCGGATTTTCAGGTGATCACCGAGGCGCGCGACTGCAGATACGCAGCTGACTTCCGCTCGGCGTTCTGATTGCTGAGGTGAGTGTAAGGCCAATACCTCTTACGCTGCGAACGTGTGTCGCGTGAGGGAAGGAATGTAAAATGCCTGATCCCGCATGTCGTCGGGATCGGCCGCTGCCCAAAGGACGAGCAACGCTTCGATCACATCGGCTATCGCTGCGTCTTGTGCGACGATGAGCAGACCCGGACTCGTCTTTCCCGCCAGGAGGCGATCACGAAAGTGACGAAGCATTGTTCGCCGGTCATGCGACACCAAAACTCTGTCTTCGCTGGCCACCATCTCAAGTAATTCAGGATCGCCGACTCCATGCAAACGGGACTCCTGCGCCGATCGGAAATCAACGGATGCCTCTCGCCGCCGCACGGCTTCGACGATGGCGAACCTCAGGTCGTTGTCGGCCTGAAAGCGCAGACTCAACTACTGGACTCGCCAGCGTGTGTTCTGGCCCGCTGGATTTTTTCCCAAAGCGCGGGGTTTGCTACGGACAACGGAACTCCGCGGCCTTCGAATTCACGCCGGGAGTCTTCCAGGTACCTGTGGATTTCGGACTCATGGTCCAGATAGAAGGCGATTGCACCGAAGACCTGCGAAAGCTTCAGCAGCGGAAAGTCCTTCTGAATCGCTTCAGGGGACAGCCCCTCTTTGAACGAGTACACAATCGAATCCAGCGAGATGCGGGACCCCGCGACGTAGTAGCCGCCGTCGCGCTCTTCAATGTAATCGCTCTGCACAAATCGCCTCTGGTTCAATTATACGGAACCGCGGAAGCCCTCGACCGCCCCTCGGCTTTTGCGCGGCGTGGAAATCATCTCGCGCAGTTTCGACAAACTTCTTGAACCACGTTCGCCATAATCGCTATTGAATCAGCCCCGATTCGCCTGGTGGGGGAGTTTTCGCCGGTGTCACCTCCGAAGTTTTCTTCTTGGGTGATCCGATCGTCAGGGCTTCCACCGCGTCCCGCTTGGCGGCCATTCTGATATGAGAGTATCGCTCCAGCATGGCGCGGCTCATGTGCCCCATCAGAGCCAGCATCGTACTCTCGGGAACGCCGGCCTCCGCCATCTTCGTCGCCGCCGTGTGCCTCAGATCGTGCAAGCGACACTGAACTTCCGCACGCTTGCGAAGCGCTTCCCACGCACCGGTAATGTCCGTAATGGGTTTCGTAGGATCGTGTGGTGTCGGCTTGCCGAAGGGGAATAGGTAGTATTCGCGGCGAGTCTCGCCGAATCGATTGGTGAACCATTCCGCGTGTGCGGAGAGGTCTGCGAGGAGTTGGGCGTTCATGGGGATTTGGCGCCCCGTGCCGGAAGCAGTTTTCGCTCGGCCCACAGTTAAAGTGCGCCGCGCGAAGTCAACCTGGCCCCAAGTGAGGCTGGTGATCTCACCGGATCGCATCCCGGTAAGCAGCGCAACCCTGAGAAAAGTCGCGAGCGTCTGCGACCGATTAGGCGACGCCTGATTCAGCGCGGCGTTCAGGAGTTTGGATTCATCTTCCATTGAAAGAGCTTTCCCGACATCTTTCCGCTCCTCAAGTTTCCGTACCTTGGGCCACAGCACTGACCACGGCTTTTCGATCGCTCGGCTGAGTTCGCCCAGTTCCATATTCACCGTGCGCCCAGAGACGCCTTCCGCAACCCTGGTTCGTATGTAATCCCGAATTGCATCTTCTGTCAGGTCGGGTAGAACGGTCGATCCCATGAGCCGTCTGACGTGCGCAAGGCGTCCATTGGCGAATGCGACGGACTTCGGTCTGTGGTTCAAACCGTAGTGTCGGAGGTAACGCTTTACAATGTCGTCGACGGTTTGGATACGGTCCGTCCGCTTCTCAGCGGGAAGACCCGCCAGCGTACGCTCCAGCGCCCGACGCCGATCCTTCTCGGCTTCTTTTGCGACTGTCTTACTGTTCGTCTTCGCCGATTCCCGAATGCGTTTTCCGGCGAAGATGAATTCATACCAGTAGACATCGTTCCGCTTGAATACACCCATGCTTGCCTGCCGTGATCTTAACCCCGTCCTGTCCGTCCGGGAGTGACCGGGAATCCACTTGAGCTTTTTATCTTGCCGCGCTCATTCTCGATTGCCGAAGAGCTCCAGCAGTCGTTCCCCCGGTTGGGAGGGCGGCGAGCCATGCCTCCAGTTCTTCCGGCCGGTATCGAACGAGCGAACCGACCTTGATGAACTGAGGCCCGCGCCGTTCAAGTCTCCATCGTCGCAGGGAGGCGACGCTGATGTGCAACTGTTTGGCGACGTCTTCTTCCGTCAGGAGCGTAATCATATTTGCCTCGCAATGCCCGGCCACTCCCGCGTGGAAGTGTCGGTGGATTTTGTTTGTCGGGCGGTAGCTGAACGGCGTCGGAAGAATGCGTGTCGGAGCGCGATAGCTGCTCGGCTTGGTTCGGAAGATAGCAGGAGCGATCACCGGTCATACGTCAACCCGGCAAGAGAAACATCCCCAAGTATAAGTTGTATCGATACGGGAGTCAATACCAACTTGCAATCGACTCCGCCCTGTGTCAGAATCTCCCCAGAACGTGTTCAGAGACCGTAAGGCCCAGCAACAGACATTATCCATCCGTGTCTCGGAAGGAATTCGCGAGTTTCTCGACCGGGCGCGGCAGCAGTTCTCCGATACCCGCGGCGAATCGCTGTCCGTATCCGACGTTGCCAAACTCCTGCTCGAAAGCGCCATCGAGAATCGCCTCGACGACCGGCTCGAAACGACCGATCTGCTGGCGAATCCGACGGCCGCTCTGCTGGGGATTCGCCGCAAGTGGACCGATAACCAACCCTTGACCCGCGCCGAATGGACCGTGCTTGGGCAATATGTTCAGAGCGGGTGCGATTCGCCCACGTCCGACCCGGAGCTGCCCAGCCGCGAGTCGTTCGCGCAGCTTCTCGAAGCTCTGCTCGCCGTTCGCGGGCTCAGACTCCGGCACGCTCCGGAGCTGGACCACTACTATGTCGGCAATCTCTCCGGGTGGACTGAACAGGGCGAAAAGATACTGACGGCAGGACAGCAGGGCGCGGAAATTGTACCGGCCACCGTGCGGCGGACGATCCACGATCTCCGGAATTCGGACGGCACGGCACGGCCGCCGTTTGCCGGCCGCAACATCTACGTCGCACTCCGCGACGAGCGCATCGAAGGCGTGGACAGCCTGAACCGGGTACTGCAACCTTTCCTCCCCGTGCTCTTTCGTCTTGCGGCCCGCGGCCATTGGCTGGTCGAGCACCGACCCATCCGCGAGCAGCGGAAGCCATGGGAAACGCCGGACCTGTTTCCACCGCAGATTCCCGCCGTGAAGGAGCACGACATTCAAGTGAACGGTTTTATCGACGGTGACGGTGAGTTGCATATGATGGTCGACTTCGGCGCCCACCGCATCTGCTATCCGCTGGGACCTTATCCGGTGATCCGCGAATTTCACGGCATGGTGAAAGCTGTCACGCCGAGGCGGACATGGAACGGGCGTTACTTTTTCGGGCATCCGAACGAGACGGGGGCCCCGTCGCCCCATGCGTTGTTTTTTCGCGAACACGGCAAGGGCGTGTTGCTCGCGTTCACGGAAGAGGAGTGGCGTGATCTGCACAAGGCGTTCGACAGGGCGATGAGTTTAGCTGAATTGGAGCCCGCATTGAGCGAGCTGGCGCTGGCGTATGGAGAGGTTTGAGTCCGGACGGTGCTTCGCACCGGCTGAATGATTTGACACGTCACCCCTTCGAGGGTGGCGTATGGAAACGTGGCGCTTACGTATGCGAACACATTTTGAGGAAAGGAATTCTTCGAGAGCGCTGCTACCGGCGGCGCACGGCGCTCGCATACGTTAACGCGTTGATTCACTGTGCTGCGGGGGAATCGAGGTATTGCAGCATGATTGACAGGTCGCAGTTCCGCACGAAGAGCATCGGAGTTCGCGTATCCGAATCCGATTTCACAAAACTCCAGGAGATCGCCGACTTAAACGGCAAGCCGCTGGGCGAATGGTGCCGCGACGTGCTTCTCGAAGTCGCCCGTCATCCGGCCGGAACTCCGATCGAGCAGGCCGTACTTGCCGAGCTGATCGGACTTCGAACCATCGTCGGCAATCTGGTTTACACGTTCACGAGCGAAGGCAAGGTGACGCACGATCAGATGGCCGGATTCGTCGAGCGCGCCGACGCGACGAAGATCAAACGCGCCGTCGAACTGCTGAAGCAGATTCAGACCGGTCACGCGAACGGCCGCGGGGCACTTGCGGCGGGAGGTCAGAAATGAACGTCGTCAGAACTCAGGAGGTCAATGCGCCGAAACCCATCTTTACGATTGCGACGCTGGCGGCAGCCATGCTTTTTCCGCTCGTGCTCGTCGCGTGGGATTTCGCACAAGCATGGACGCCCCTCGAACGGGAGTACATCTTCACATACCTGAATACGGCGCGCGGCGGTTCCGGCAAGGCACGGGTACTCCTGGTGGACTATGGCAATCATCGCCGAATGCTTGCCGACGACACCGAGGTGACGCTGTCGCCGGAATCCGACACCGGCTACAACCTGACAAAGAGTGCTCGGGATCGGGGCGCACAAAATCTGGAATGGGTCGACGCTGGCGACATCAATTACACCAAGCTCCACTACCAATTGAGGCAGGTCGTTTATCGCGGACTGAGTCTTCATGACCTGACGCGCGTGCCAGGTTTCTTCGGACTCGGAATGATGTTCCTGGTTCCGTTGGCGTTCTGGCTGGACTGGAGCGAGGTCCGCGAGTTGCGCGCCGGACGCGTCCGCCAAGGACCGAGGCACGTGGCCCGGTTCGATTTCAATCGCCTGAAACGATCTGGCGCGCTGGGGTTCGAGACTGCCGATGCGCCGACCATTCGGGAGCGTATCGCCGAACAACGAGAGCGCCTAGCAAAACGTCCGCCCGGCCCGCGCGCGATCCGGCTCTCGCGCGTTGATGAGGAACAGCACATTCTGTTTCTTGGCGATGCGGGCACGGGCAAAACATCGCTGATTCGGCAACTCATTCCCCAGATTCGCGCCCGTGGTGAAACGGCGGCGATTTACGATCCGGCGCTGGAGTTCACACCTCAGTTTTACGATCCCGATCAAGGGGACTTCCTTCTCAACCCTGTGGACATGCGGATGCCCTACTGGACGCCCGCAGATGAAATCCGGTTCGCGCCGGAATCGCTGACGCTCGCCAGGGCTCTGTTCCCAGACCAGCCGCAAGACGATCCCGAAGCCGTAAACACGGCGCGAAGCATCTTTGGCTGGCTGATCTTTCGCGAGCGCCCGACACCACAACAGCTGGCTGCGTGGATGAGCCATTTTGAAGAGATCGATCAGCTCGTCGCCGGGACCCCACTGGCGGGCCATCTCTCACCCGACCGCGTCGAGCAGCGGGCACGGGTCCGGTCGCTGTTCAGTCGTGCAGCAGCGGCCTTTCATCTCCTGCCGCCCGAACCTCAAACGACGCGCCGATGGAGCGCTGCGTCCTGGGCATTGGAGCGCGAGGGCTGGCTTTTCCTTCCGGGCCGTCCCGAGATTCGAGATAGCTTACGCCCTCTCGTCAGTTTCTGGGTTGATGCTCTGCTCGTTCGACTGGTGAATTCCGGTGAAGCTGGCGCGCGCCCGGTATGGTTGATTCTGGATAGCCTCGAAACCTTGCAACGTCTTCCGCAGCTACCGATGGCGCTGAGCGAAGGCCGGAAGGCCAATCTTCGCGTCGTCATTGCAGCGCGCAGCCCCGCCGGGATTCAGGCGAAGTACGGGGAGGACGCTGAAGCAATCCTGAGCAGCCCGATGACGAAAGCCTTCCTACGCACCAGCGAACCTCGATGCGCAGAATGGGTGAGCGGAGTCATCGGGAATATCGAAGTCGAATACCTGAGAGACCCCGAGCCGACAGTGACGTACTACGCTTCCGGCAAACGCAGGTTCTACCATCTTGATCGCTCAATCGAACCGCTGGTCCCCGATTCGGCGATCCAGAATCTGCCCAATTTAAGCGGTTACTTGAAGTCACGGAATCTGGTCGTCCCAATGTGTTTCGCGTGGCTTCCGCCAGAGCGAAAACAGCCCGGATTCCTGCCGCGCGCCATGGACACGCTGTTGCCGGTCATGAAATCGAAAGCCGCATCGGCTCTCGGCACTGGGCAGCAGGCCTTAACCACCTCAGAACCACGATCGAACAACCGCGCGCCGCGAGAGCGGCAGGAAAAAGACCCCGCGCGACAGGCAATCTTCGACTGATCGTTCTCGTCATGGTGACCATCTCAAAACCGCTGAGCGCCGGTCAGGCGCAGGCGTACCACCGGAGGGAATTCACTTTCCCGGATCAGAGCTATTACACGCAGCGGGATCAGATACGTGGCGAGTGGCAGGGGAGTCTGGCAGCCGAATGGGGTCTTCGCGGCGAGGTGACGGAAGAGCAGTTTGCGCGCCTCGCGAACGGACAGCATCCCGAAACCGGGGCCGAACTGGTGCGCCATCGCGAATCATTCGAGTACAAGAACGGGTACGGCAAGACGGTGAAAACGATGGAACACCGGGCCGGATGGGACGCCACGTTCAGCGCACCGAAGAGCGTGTCCTTGACGGCTCTTGTCGGCGGCGACGGACGCGTGCGCGACGCGCACCGTGAAAGCGTCCGCATCGCTGTGGACGAACTGGAGCGGTACGTTCAGGCCCGGCTGGGAGGCAACCGCGCCGCGGAGACTACCGGGAAATGGGCCGTTGCGAAATTCGACCACGACAGCGCCCGGCCAGTTGGCGGCTATTCCGCGCCGCAACTGCACACTCACGTGGTCTTCTTCAACGTGACCGAGTCGGCGGACGGGACGACGCACGCCATACAGCCACGCGAGCTGTACAAGAGCCAGCAATTCGCCACCAGCGTCTATCAGTCGGAAATGGCTGCTCGCCTGATGGAGCTCGGATACGATCTCGACGCCGGAAAGAACGGCGCGCCCGAGATCAGAGGTTACAGCGCTGAATACCTCGAAGCGAGCAGCCCACGGAGTCGGCAGATCAGAGCGCATCTTGAGCAACAGGGGCTCGATGGCGCCGGGCCAGCGCAGATCGCGGCACACCGAACGCGAGACGCAAAAGCCGCGCTGAGCGCCGACGAAACGCTCGATCGCCACCGACAGATGGCGGCTGCGTATGGTAATCAGCCGCGGTGGATTGTAGAACAGAGCCGCAGCCGCGCGGTCAAACCCGTTGCGGTTGATAGACAGAAGCACGCCGGGGAAGCCGTGACGTGGGCGCGCGACCACCATATGGAACGCGAAGCGGTAGTTCACGAGCGCGATCTGATGCGCGACGCATTGAGACGTTCGATGGGGCGGGCAACAATCTCCGAGGTGCGTGCGAATCTTGGCGCGCGCCAGCGAAATGGCGAGTTCGTTGAGGTCGAAAGAGGCGACACGATGTCGCTGGGGCGATCGTTTACTACACGCGAGATGCTTCGGCTGGAGCGCGACAACATCGCACGAATGCGGGCTGGCAGGGAGAACATCGACGCTATCGTCTCCGAACTTGAAATTGAGCGAACGCCTGCGAAGCTTGCGCACCTGAATGCCAGTCAGCGCATGGTCGTCGAACAAATCCTTACGAGTCGTGATCAAGTGATCGGACTTCAGGGCACCGCTGGTACCGGGAAGACGACGACGCTGGCGACGGTTCGCGAATCAGCAGAAGAGCAAGGGTACGAGACCCGAGGCCTCGCGCCGACCTCGCGAGCTGCACAACAACTCGAAGAGGCGGGCATTTCCGCCGATACGCTGCAGCATCATCTTGCGTTCCGCAACGATGCGCGGAACGCGCGGCGCCGTCGTCTCTATTTCGTCGATGAATCGAGCCTCATGAGCACGAAGCAGGTCAATGAATTTCTCAAGAGACTCGGCGAAAACGAGCGAGTAATTTTCGTCGGCGACACACGGCAGCATCAGGGTGTGGAAGCCGGGAGGCCGTTCGAGCAGTTGCAGGATGCCGGAATGCCGACTGCGTATCTCGACCAGATCGTCAGGCAGAAAGATCCGATGTTGAAGGAGGTGGTCGAGAGACTCGCACGCGGAGAGGTAGTCGAGGGGATCACGAGCCTCGATTCGCAGGGGCGGGTGCACGAATTCAGCGACCCACAGGAGAGGATGAGAGCGATTGCGACTGAATACGCACGGTCTCCGGTGAATACTCTCGTCGTCTCGCCCGACAATGCATCCCGCGTGGAGATCAACCGGCTGATTCACAGTGAGCTACAGCGGAGCGGCGCGGTATCGGCGGCCGAACACCGGCAAACGGTATTGATTCCCCGCCAGGACCTGACTGGTGCCGACCGCCGATGGGCAGCACGGTACGAGGTGGGCGACGTGATCCGGTATTCAAAGGGCAGTCGTGCCGCCGGTTTCGCCGCTGGCGATTACGCACGCGTTGCCGCAGTGGATCGCGACCAGAACTTACTCACCGTGAAGCGGAGCGACGACACCCAGACCACATACGATCCGCGACGCCTCCAGGGAGTAACCGTGCACCGCGAGGCCGAGCGCCTGTTCTCCGCCGGGGACAGAGTTCAGTTCACAATGCCATTCAAGGAACAAAGCGTAGCCAACCGACAACTCGGCAACATTGAGGAGATCGAGTCTAACGGAACTATTCGAATTCGGCTCGATTCCGGCCGTGAGCTGACGTTTGACATGAAACAACATCAGCACCTCGACCATGGGTACGCAGTAACCAGTCACAGCGGGCAGGGGGTGACCGCTGACCGCGTTCTGATTCACGTGGACAGCGAGAACGCCCACGACAAACTAATCAGCTCACGTCTCGCGTACGTCGCAGTTTCACGCGCGCGATACGACGCCCAAATCTACACGAATCGCGCGAGCGGCCTCGGAAGCAGCCTGAGCCGTGATGTATCCAAAGAGGCTGCAATCATTGAGAAGGTATTTCGCGAGGGTGACGCAGACAGGATGCGAGACCGCTCGCGTGAATTGGTGCGGTAAACAGTCGAGCGCTCCATGTCGATCGCGCGCCAGGCCATGAGATAACTCAGTGTGTCTCTTCGTTAAGGCCTGCTACGATTGATCGGAGGCGCAGTGGTTATCCAGAGTCTCGTGGTTTACTTCCGCATAATCTGAATAAGCAGATTGAAAAGAACGACAAGCAATGAAGCTCCCGGATGGCCATTCCGCCCATTAGATTCACGGCACTGAGTGTATATCATCTGAATCACCATCACAAAAATGAAACCAGCGGTCTCCCCCAAATACCTACGACTTTTCTGGTATCCCGCATTCCTTCTGCTGATTAACGTCCTAATCGTATTCCGGCTGTTTCGACTAGAATACTCTGCCTACCTCGAATCGAACGAGGGAACGTTTATCGCCATTGCCCGTGAGATCGCCGCGCATCCGGCGGACCTTCTGTGGTGGCCACATTGGGATTGCGGTCTGCCGTTCCAAAACACATATCTACCGCTGCTCCACCTGATGGCCGGAGCCTATTCGGCGCTCTCGGGTGCCTCCGCGGGGTTCGCTTTCCACCGTGTCTCAGCGGCATTCTTCTGTCTCGGACCAGTCACTCTTTACGCCATGACGCGCACCATTTCAGGGCGAACGCACGTCAGCTTCCTGGCGGCGGTGGCATTCTCACTCTTCTCGCCCTGCGCGTGGCTCGTTCCACGTATCCGCGAGGATGTCGGCGGCGCGTGGAATCTTCGTCGGCTCCAGATTCTCGCCCAATATGGCGAAGGCCCCCACATCACCTCACTCGCGTTCTTGCCGCTGGCAATACTCTTTTTCTACAAATCCCTCACAAGCAATCGCTTCCGCTACCGAGTCCTCGCGGCTGTTTTCGCTGGCCTGACAGTGCTGGCGAATGCGTTCGGTGCCATGATCCTTCTTATTGCATGCATGTGCCTGCTCGTTACCGTGCGTACGGAACTGTTCCGGCGAAACGCCCTCACTTTCGCAAGCGTGGGGGTGCTGGCGTACGCATGGATCTCGCCGCTGGCCCCACCCTCAGTGCTGGCTGCTATTCGCCTGAACTCACCGACCGTCGAGGGCGACTATCATTTCACCTCACGGTCGATGGGCGGAGTTCTGATTATGGCCGCCGGCGCCGCGGCGCTTTGGTGGGCTACGCGCCGCCTAGAAGCCCACGTCCGGTATTTCACGCTCTACGCCTGGTGTCTCTGCTGCATCGTACTGCTCGGCGTCTTTGCGGCAATCTACATCGTGCCCCAGCCTGCGCGTTACCAAGAAGCGATGGACATCGGCCTCTGTATGGTTGGTGTGTTCGGTGGTGAGGCACTCCTCTCGCGCTGGCGGGCTTCTTTGACGGCACGCTGGGTTGTGGCGAGCCTACTGCTAGCCGCCTCCCTAGCGGTATTGATACACGACCGACGTTATGCCCGTGCGGTAATCCGGAATGTTGACATCAAGACCACCGTGCCGTACCGGATAGCTCAGTGGATGGATACCCATATGAACAACAAACGCGTCATGATTTCCGGTGCATGGTCGTTCCATTTCAACGATTTCACGGATACTCCGCAACTGCATGGCGGACACGATCCGATGCAGCCTAGTTTCCTGACACGCATCGCTACTTATACGATTTATACCGGTGAGAACACGGGCGCGGAAGACGCGGCAATCAGCATCCTCTGGCTGAAGGCGCTTGGCGCCAACGCGATATCGGTTCCTGGGCCGGACAGTTCTGAATACTATAAGCCTTTCCGGCACCCGCGCAAATTCGAGGGGGTGCTTCCCGTGCTTTGGCACGAAGGCGACGAAACTATTTACAGCGTGCCGTCGCGGTCCGCGTCGTTGGCGCACCTCATTCCTGAAACAGCTCTTGTGCGGCATATGCCAGCCAACGGGCTGGACGTGGCGGAGCTTCGCCCTTATGTGGCAGCCCTGGCCGATGCCGGCATGCCCGAAGCGCCGTTGGTTTGGCGCGATCGCCATTCTGCCGAAGTACATGTCGAGCCACGGGCCAGGGCGGCACTCTCGGTCCAAGTGCGGTACACTCCCGGCTGGCACGCAGCGGTTCACGGTCAGCCACAAACCCTAGTAAGCGATGGGCTCGGTTTCATTGTAGTGCGTCCCCGGTGTAGCGGACCATGCACCGTTACGCTGAACTATGACGGCGGGCCGGAGCTTCGATGGACCATAATCGCCAGCCTGCTTGTGATGCTCGGAACGTGCATCGTAGCGTTCAGGCGACTTCAAGTTCGATCAGGCCTAATTCTTGGTCGTCCATCTTCACGCTGAGAGGCCGCCCTTTACCGCGAGGCGTCTTATCCGCGAGATGAAATGCATATTCGTATGTGGAGGTGATCGGATCCTTGCATTCGAACTGCACGAATTCGACCGGCTTGCCAGCGACGGTGAATGAGACACCCGCGGGAGCAGCCACATCTTCTATCACAACCTTCGCACCCCCAGTCTCCACGCGGTATCGGGAAGTCAGATTGATACCGTCGGTAACCGACAGGACCCGCGGCATCCGGGGCGGCGGCACCGTCACCAAAATCGTGTGTTCATTCGCCACCGGCTGGCCGAGGATACGCAACCGCACTTCATACTCGCCGGGGACGAGATCCTCGGGCAGACGAGAGTTCAGCTGGCAGCCCCCCGATTCGGAGACTGGCGACAGGTAGCAACCCATCTCCTCGCGATCCGAGAACCATATCGTGCAATCTGCAAGGCTCGCCCACTCTGGCATTCCTTCAATCCACAGGCTAATGGCAGCGCCGGGACCGCGGGCAGGCACGCATCTCCCTGTCCCCGTCGCGGAGGTGACATCTTTAACAAACACTCCCTCGGATTGGTAACCGTCCAGAGCAGGCTTCGGCTTGCGGAACGTGGTCCACATATACTGCGTGCTTAGCCCGGAGATCGCTACGAGAGGAAAGATCTGTTCCTTCGCGAACTGCGCCATGTCGCCGGCGCTGAAGTAGCAACCAGTCCACGTCTCCGACTCTCGTGACAGCTCCGAGGCAAGCGGCGCGACCCCGCGCAACTGGCAGCACAAGACACCACCAGCCCTGAGCACGCGCTTCGCTTCGCGTAGATAGTTCAGGACGATCTCCCGGCTGGGAATGTGCTGGAAGACGATGTAGGAGTATACGAAATCGAAATGTGCATCGGGGAAAAGATCGAGGTCGTCGCCTGAGGAGACGTGCACGTGGGCATGGGGCATTGCCCTCAGGCGCTCCCTAGCGAGTTGTGCCATTCGCTCCGAGATATCAATGCCGTGAGTCTCTCCGAAGTGACGGCTCATGGGAACCATCAGTCGGCCGGGCCCGCAGCCAATCTCGAGAGCACGGCGCTGAGACGCCGGACCGGACGCCAAACGCTCAAACTCCCGTTCGAACATCGGCATGACGTCGGCGGCGCTCGCGAGAAAGTCTTCCTCTGCTTGATTCTGACGCCCGAACGCAACGTAGAAGTGGGCGTCGGTCTGTGCCCGACGATCCCAGTCTCTGCGCATCAGATCTCGTACGTTCACGAGAACATAATACGCCACGCGACCTTTCCCTGGCATCGCTCGTTTGTTTACAAGCGAATTCCGTGCACGCTCCCTTGGCATGGTCCATTTTATGTTTTAAGCAACCGAATATCTCAGTAATAGGCCCGCAGTTAACAGGGGTTCGTCGGTGCCGTTTCGAACATCGTAATTGTAAATTCATTACTTAAATATCGCATTCTCGCCTATATTTGACTTGGGAAAAATCCCAATAAAAACAGCAGGAGAGTACATCACAATGAATGTCGTCGGATCGACTTTGTGGACAGCTGGCCCTCGATGCAGCCACCTCCGATCCCGTACTCGGAAACCACTTCCGGATTGGTCACGCTCTGCTCCCGCCGCCGTAATACGTCCACTGAGCTGCATGCGAAGCCGGTAATCAGACGCGATTCTAGCTCTTCCTGTTTTTCGCCTGTATTTTCAGGCCTTCATCCGCCGGCTGGGAGCTGGTCAAAATTTAGCTACCAAGTGAGACACGATATGAAAATTGCCTTAATTACCGGTTGCACCGGCCAGGACGGCTCCTACCTGACCGAGTTCCTCCTTGCCAAAGGCTACGAGGTCCACGGCCTCAAACGCCGAGCCTCCAGCTTCAACACGGACCGGCTCGATCACATCTATCAGGACTTTCACCAGGCCGACGCCAGATTCTTTCTCCACTACGCCGACTTGACGGACGGCAGTTCGCTCGCCACACTCTTGTACGATCTGCGTCCGGACGAGATCTACAATCTCGGCGCACAGAGCCACGTGAAGGTCAGTTTCGAGGTTCCGGAATTCACCGCCGATGTGGTTGCCTGCCGGCACGCTTCGTCTGCTCGAAGCCATGCGCCGCACGGGCGTTAAGTGCCGCTTCTACCAGGCGTCATCCAGTGAAATGTTCGGAAGCGCGCCGCCGCCCCAGAGCGAGGCCACGCCGTTCCACCCGCGCAGCCCTTACGCGTTGCGCCAAGGTCTTCGGGCACAACATCACGGTGAACTATCGGGAGAGCTATGGGCTTCACGCGTCGAGCGGCATACTATTCAATCACGAGTCTCCGCGCCGCGGCGAAACCTTCGTGACGCGCAAGATCACGCGCGCGGTGGCCCACATCAAATATGGCGTCCAGCAGAAGTTGTACCTGGGCAACCTGGAGGCGCGCCGCGATTGGGGTTACGCTCCGGACTACGTTCGCGCGATGTGGCTGATACTGCAACAAGAAGCGCCGGACGATTTTGTGGTGGGCACGGGAGAAGCCCACACTGTCCGTGAATTCATTGAGATTGCCTTTGCGCATGCCGGTCTGGACTGGAAGGAGCATGTGGATGTTGACGCCCGCTACTTCCGTCCGGCGGAGGTCGATTACCTGCTCGCGGACGCCTCGAAGGCCCGGAGGGTGCTTGGCTGGGAGCCGACGGTTACGTTCGACAAGTTGGTTCGGATCATGGTTGAGGCCGACATGAAGGCTGTCGAGGCCCGGCTCAAAGGCGGCGCCAATGCGCTTCAGCTTGCGGTGGCCGCCGGGGGGAACCAATGATGATTGGTCTTCAGGACAAGCGGATCGTGGTCACGGGCGGCGCCGGATTTCTCGGGAGCCATTTGATCCGGCGCCTGGAGCAAATGGGCTGCCGCAACATCTTCGTTCCGGTTCACCTGGAATACGATCTCACTCGAATCGATGCCGTTGAGCGCCTGTTCGCGGAACATCGACCTGAGGTCTTAATTCACCTCGCTGCGGTCGTGGGTGGAATCGGCGCAAATCGCGCCAATCCAGGCCGCTACTTCTACGACAACGCAATTATGGGCATCCATCTCATCGAGGCCGCACGGCGCCATGGCGTGGAGAAGACGGTCGTATTGGGGACGATTTGCGCTTATCCGAAGTTCACGCGAGTACCGTTTAGCGAGGACGACTTGTGGAGCGGATATCCCGAGGAGACCAACGCGCCGTATGGGATCGCCAAGAAGGCGCTGCTCGTCCAATGCCAGGCTTACCGCCAGCAGTACGGAATGAACGCTATTTTCCTGCTACCCGTCAACCTTTACGGGCCGGGCGATAACTGCGACCTCGACTCATCCCACGTGATTCCGGCGCTGATCCGCAAGTGCGCAGAGGCCGTCGATCAAGGCCAAGACGAGGTCGTCCTCTGGGGCGACGGCTCGCCGACCCGCGAGTTTCTCTATGTCGAGGACGCCGCGGAAGGCATCGTTCTGGCCACGGAGCGATACGATGAGCCCGACCCTGTGAATCTTGGAAGCGGCATCGAGATTTCCATCGCTGCGTTAGCCAGCAAGATCTCGGCCATGACCGGTTTCACAGGCCGCATCACATGGGACACCACGAAGCCCAACGGCCAACCGCGCCGGTGTCTTGATGTGACACGCGCCGAACGCGATTTTGGCTTCCGCGCAGCAACACCGTTCGATGTCGGTCTCCGGAAGACGATTGAGTGGTATCAATCCCACCGGCTGCGAAGCCTCCAAACCAGCGCCTCGTAATTCAGCGTCGGCGCCGTCGAATCCGGGGATGTGATCGCCAACAGTGTCGCGTCAGTTGCGCGCTTGGCGACCCACCCATCCGCACTCTAAATCCTCTGAGCTGCGCGTAGTCCCCTCCTGCGCGGCCTTGCTTCAGTCTGAAACCCCATTTGCAGCCCTCGGGCGGGAGGTGTCTCGCGACTTTGCCGTCAAGATTTCGTCACAACAATTCAGCGACCGCTTCGAGCGCGAAGCAGCAAGAGTTCAACCGCGCAGCGAGGTAGCCGAGCCGTTTTCCCACTCCTACAGAAGCCGTGGCCCAATCTCGGCAAATTCCGGATGCTCCTTCATATGGGAACGAACTTGTTCAGAAGTCTCCAGAATCGCTTCGTCGATGCGCTGTAGAATCTGTCTGATCTTTGCGGGGCTACTGCCGCCCCGTGTTTCGCCAAGTTTCCTGAGTGCTTTTGCGATCGGCCATTGGGTCGTACCGTTAAGGCTCAGCGCCAGGCTGTCTTTGGCCAGATACAAAGATGTCGTCACGAGATCGTAGACGGGGGCAAGTCGTGCTTCGCCCAGAACGTCGTCATAGACGATTCCAAAATTCTTCAGATGCGCGTCGCCATTGCGAAGCGCGCAGTTTAGCGCAAGCAGGATGAAGAGCTTCTCCGTATCCTCGTTAGACCATGTGGAATTCGCGAACTGTCCGAAGCTCCTCATCACAGAGGTCTCGTAGCTTCCGCGATATTTTTCGTCGGTTCGGCGGGCGTTGAGTACGCAGAAATCCTCGAATCCCTGATAAGTGCCGTCCCTGCGTAAATCGAAACGATCGATAACCAGCGCAGCGCCGTCTTCGGCAAGGCGGAAGGGAGGCACTTCGAGGCCGCACTTCCGCGCGACCGTCAGGCAGAAATACTCGTTGGTTGCCAACTGAGGATATTCGTTCTGCTCCCACAGCTTGACGATGTGTGTTGCACCCTTGTAGCCTTGCGCGAGTCGCTCGCCGGTATGCTCCATTTCCGCGAAGGCGTTTTCGTCGCGCACGAGGATTTTGGGCTGCACGCCGCTGATGCCGGAGAAGGACGCGAACTTCTCGATCAGGTAGCGAAATAAGCCGGCACCGCGCCTCCGTTCGAGAATTTCCTCGACCGACTGGAACGGTACGTCCTCGTGCAACTGCTCGTGATCTCCGGTATAGCGGATGCGACCGATCTGCGAGCGCCCGACGACCGACAGCAGGTCGAATTCGTCAAAGCTGCCGGTGGCTTTCGCGAAGGCGTTGCCGCAGACGCTCACGCAGAAAGCCTTCCGGCAGGTTCATCTCAAAAATAGGAGGCAGGCCGAAAGGCACGCTCCAGGAGGGAAGGCGCACTGGCATCGTAACGGATACCGCGCGCGGCGCGGCCGCGGCCGGCAGGTAGGCGAATGTGCTGCCGCGCTCACCGTGACGGTCGAGCAACCCCGACTCAGCGGCGTCGGTCCAGACTTTGATCATCGCGTTCCTCTTGCAGGAGTTCGTCGAGGGTGGGGCGCTGCGAGCTCGCAGCCTGGAGCTTCAGCTCGAGCCCAGCGCGGCGAGCAGTTTGGTGAGCTTCGAAAAGCCCAGCTCCCCTGTGCGTCCGTTTTCAAGCGCGTCGAGCGTGGCGCGGCTGATCCCTGCTTTGCGCGACAGTTCGGCTGGCTAAGCTTGAGCTTTTTGCGGCTCCGGCGATCTGCTCGCCTATGGAGATCAGCGTTTCCAAGCGCCTAATATACCAGGCCAATTTAGAAGATACAAACATTTTGCCTAATTTGCCAGGCAATTGCGCTGTGGCTCTATTTGACCCCTCCATTTGAACCGGATTTCGGGCAACATCCTGATTTTTCGTCAGTAGGTAAATGCTCCCGAACCCTTGTCAGCAATTTTGTCAGCAGCCGAATCCGT
>CAVPVO010000004.1:0-306432 GCA_963709215.1 Terriglobia bacterium
GATTCCCGTTAGCGCTACCAGACAACTCATTCTATATACGCAGTTATAGAGAGATCAGGGCCGTCCCACGCGTCTTGATGTCACGCACGCGTCGGCCGCGCATTGTCGTCATCGGGCAGCGGGTGGCTGTAGATTCGCGCAGTGAAACTGATATCGGCGTGACCCCAGCCTGGCGGAGGCTTCGGGACCGGGACGCGTTTGGAAACCAAAGCCGAGGCGAGCGTGTGGGCATCTTCTGGAGCGATGCCTTCTGAATCCCTCCTTTTTTCAGACGCCTTAGAATGGTCTGCGAAACCCAGATGCGGCACAAGGGTCGAGCCGTCCGGTTGACAGAACACGAGCCCGGGATTTTGTAGTCAGCGGCCCATCAGGCGGGCCAAATCAGTACGAAGGCGTTGTCCTGTAAGTCTCAGACCGGCACAAACTGAGTTTCGAGCGGTTCCGCACAGCAGTACCAGTTTTCAGTCATGCGCGGAATCGCAGAACCGCCGGCGGGGAGTTCCGCCTTGACTCCGAAGGCCCGCTCCCAGATATGCCCGAAGATCTCCGTGCGCGATCCGCATCCGCCCGCAATCTTCTGCAAATCGGCGCACAAAGCGTCCATTTCCGGATCGGGATTTGCCCACCGGTACGACAACGCCGCCGCGTCGAAGGGCCCGACCGCCAGATCCTCCAGCTCCAGCAGTTTGGATCCGGCCGGAATCAGCAGGCGAATCGCCAGCTGAATGGGCGCGACGTTTTCGACCAGCCCCAGATCACGAATCGTGGCCAGCAGATCCAGATAGTCTTCCCGCAAAGTCCACGGTGTGAACGGCACGAACGTAGGCGCAAGGGTCAACTCATGCGCGCGCGTCAGCTCCAGCGCCTCCAGAAAGCCAGCCCGCGTGTGTCCTTTGGCCAGCAGGTCCAGGACGCGGTCATCCAGTGACTCCACCGCACTCGTAACAAATAAGCAGCCGGTGCGTTTCAGAACCGGAAGCATCTCACGATGCCGCAGCAGATGCTCAATCTTGATCGTGACGTCGTACGTGACGCCGGGGAATTCTTCATGGAAAGCCTCCGCAATCGCGCGCGCGTGCCCGGGGCCGTTCAGAAAATCGGGGTCACCGAACGTGATATGTTGCGCCCCGGCCTCAATCTGCTGGTGCGCATCGGCCAGCACCACTTCGCGCTGCACTACACGGAAGCGTCCCTCATAAACGGGCACAACCGGACAGTGCCGGCAGAGATGTTTACACCCGCGGCTGGCCTCCGTGTAGCCAGCCGTCTTCCGCTCCCCGCCGGAGATCAGAGCCGCATACTCCTGCAGCACAGGCAAGCCGCGGCGATCGGGCACGCGGAACTGCTGCCGGTCGAATACCACATTGGGCACGACATTGGACACGACGCCTTCTTTGCCGGGACGGCCTGCAACCAGATCCGCCAGTGCCTTTTCGAACTCACCGCCGATCACGTGAGTCACGCCAAGACTCTCAAGCATCTCTCTATTAGCGGGGGCGTAAAGGCCATAGCAACAGATTCGCGCAGGCAGGTTGAGTGCGCGCGCCGCCTTGATTCGCGGGATAGCCAGCCGAGTGGCCGTATGCATCGGCAGGTGAAATGCGATCCAGTCCGCCGCCCGAACGGCGTCCTCGGGAAAGCATTCCCGCGACAGGTCGGCGGTCGTCACCTCGTGGCCCTCCTCGCGGAGGAATGAAGCCGGTGAAGCCAGCCCGAAGGGCTGATGACCGAGGTCGTAAGTAGAGATCAGCAGTACGCGCATGCGTTTGTTGCAGGGCTTTTGTTACAGAAGCGTTGATAAGATGGTATACAAGCCGCCTCCCCCATTATGACTGCGCAGTGTGCCACCATCGCCGAGGAGATCCTTGACCTCAAACGCGAGCGCCGCGCCATCCTGCTCGCCCACCACTATCAGGAAGCCGAAATTCAGGAACTGGCCGATGTGGTGGGAGACAGTCTGGAACTGGCCCGCAAAGCGCGTGAGGCCGAAGGCGAGGTCATTGCTTTCTGCGGCGTGTGGTTCATGGCGGAAACGGCCAAGGTTCTCAATCCCTCCCGGGTGGTCGTGGTGCCCGACAAGGCTGCCAGTTGCAGTCTCGTCGAGGGCTGTCCCGTCGAGCCCATTCGCGAATTCAAGCAGCGGAACCCCGACCACGTGATCGTCAGCTATATCAACACGTCGGTCGAAATCAAAGCTGAGTCCGATATTCTCTGCACATCGCGCAATGCGGTCAGGATCGTTAACTCGATCGCGCCGGAGAAACCGGTCCTGTTTCTGCCCGACCGCAACCTCGGCAACTACGTCAAACAGCAGACCGGCCGCGCCAACATGAAGATCTGGCAGGGCGCCTGCATCGTGCATGAGACTTTCCCGGCGCGCCGCCTGCTGGAGGCCAAAGCGCAGTTTCCCGAAGCCGTCGTCGTCGCGCATCCCGAGTGCACCGAGCAGGTACTGCGCCACGCCGACTTCATCGGCTCCACGTCCGCCATCATCGAATACTGCGGCGCGAGCCCCGCGCCTGAGTTCATCGTCATGACCGAAAGCGGCGTCACTTTTTCGCTCGAACGAGTTGCGCCCGGCAAAAAGTTTCACTATGTCAGGAACGAGAACTGCAACTGCAGCGAGTGCCCTTACATGCGCCTGAACACACTGGAAAAGCTGCGCGATGCGCTGCAGAATCTGGAACCGCGTGTCGAACTGTCCGACGACCTCATGCGGCGCGCCCTCATCCCCATCGAGCGCATGCTGGCAGTAAAGTAGAGGCGTAAGCGAAGTGCCTCTCATCGACAATTTCGGCCGTCTGCATGACAGTCTGCGCATCAGTGTGACGGATCGCTGCAACATCCGCTGCTTCTACTGCATGCCGGAAGAAACGCCGGAATATTCGCCGCGCGAAGACATCCTGACCTTCGAGGAGATCGAGCGCTTCGTTCGCATCGGCGTGACGCAGGGCATTCACAAGATTCGGCTCACGGGCGGTGAGCCGCTGCTGCGCCGCGATCTGCATCGGCTGATCGGGAAACTCGCAGCCATACCCGATATCAACGACATCGCGCTCACCACCAACGCCGTCGTGCTCGAGAAGCATGCCCAGGCTCTCTGGGACGCCGGCCTGCGCCGCCTCAACATCCATCTCGACACGCTGGACCGCGAGCGCTTTAAACGCATCACACGCCGCGACGACCTGCCGCGCGTTCTCGCCGGCATCGATGCCGCGGTTGCCGCGGGCTTTGAAAAAATCAAGCTCAATATCGTTGCCGTCAAAGGTCTGATCGAGCCCGATATCCTCCCGATGGCCCACTACTGCCGCGAGCGCGGCTTCGAACCACGCTTCATCGAGTTCATGCCGCTCGATGCGCAGTCCATCTGGGACCGCGAAAAGGTGCTGTTCGCCGACGACATCATCGCGCAACTCTCGCGCGAAATCTCTCCACTCATCGGAGTGCCCGATGCCGATCCGCGGGCCCCCGCCACTGAATTTGCGTACGCCGATGGCGGCGGCAAAGTCGGCTTCGTCGCTTCGGTGAGCAAGCCGTTCTGTCTGAACTGCAACCGTCTGCGGCTCACCGCCGATGGCAAGATGCGCTACTGCCTCTTCGCCATTGAAGAGACGGATGTGAAACATCTCCTCCGTTCCAACGCGCCCGACGAACAGCTCATCGCGGCGATGAAGCAGAACGTTTCCGAAAAGTGGATCGGACACCAAATCAACTCTACGAAGTTCGTCGCCCCGCCGCGCCCGATGTACTCGATCGGCGGCTGAACGTTCCGGAACATCTCACCAATTCGCGGAGTCTACTCCAGCGAAGAAAATGTTCGATCAAACGTTCGTGAACACGCAGGCGCAGACGCGTCGTCCCTGGACCGTCGCGGTATCAGTCATTCTGCAGACAGGTCTGGTGGCCGCAGCACTGATTGTCCCGCTGCTGCGCCTGCCGACACTCGATCTCCCCGCGAAGATCCATCTCACTCTGCCGGTCGAAAAGGTCGACCTTCGCGAGAGGCCCGCGGCGCAGCAAACCGCCACGCAGGCCGCTCCCGCCGCGAGAAACGTCTTCACCGCACCGACGATACACGTTCCCACCATCGTTCCGCGCACGATTGACATGACGCCCGACCCTCCCGGCCTGACGTCCGCTCCTGTATCCGGCACATCAGGGAATGTGCTCGACGGACTGGTACCCACGCTGGTGATCACTCCGGCAGCACCGCCGACCGCCGCATTAAAGCCGCCCGTCCCCCCGGCGACTCTCACCGCCCCGGTACATGTCGGTGGCGCAGTCCAGGAGGGCAAGCTGATCTTCGGCCCACGCCCCGCCTATCCGCGGATCGCGATAGCGGCTCGCATCCAGGGCACAGTCCGCATTCAGGCGATCATCGAACGCGATGGAATCATCGGTCATTTGCAGGTTTTAAGCGGACCGCCCATGCTGACGAAAGCGGCGCTCGACGCGGTTCAGCAGTGGCGCTATAAGCCCACGCTTCTCAATGGCCAGCCGGTCGAAGTCATTACCGAGATCGACGTCACCTTCGCTCTCAGTTCTCAGTAGGGGTCTTATCGATGTGATCGACTACCAATACGTCGATCGGTGCCTTCTTCGCCTGAAGCCTCAGCCCCAGTTGCTCCTGCACCGCATCGAAGATGGAGGGCCCGGGATCGTCACCGGCGTCTGCCGCCAGCCGGCGGGTCGACCAGTACAGGCCGATGTCGTACTTCCCCTTTAACCCGGTGGCATCACTGACGGGACTTCCCACCTGCCCTGAAAGCAAGTCCGCCAGTTCCGCCATGGTCCCTGGCAGGCGCATGCGCGCGACGCCTCTCATCATCGCCATGCCGCGGCCCGCAGGCAGGACAGGGAAACCATCCGGGCCGATCTTCGCAGGACCGGGGGCGGGCGATGGTCCAGAGGGCGCATTCGGCGGCGGCCCGGACTCTTTGAACTTCGGCCCGTTCTTCGCCACCAGCAGATCGTAAGTCGTCGCTTCTTTCTTCTCGTAGTGATAAGCCAGATGGAAACGCTCGCGCAGCAGATTCTGCATCATCACGCTGAACTGGTCCTTCGACGTTCCCGCGGGTACCTTGACCTCAATATTGAACATTGTCTGGCCCATCATCCAGTCCGGACCCGAGACATGATTGTCATCGGTTTTGAAAGCGACGTCGATCAGGTTCGACAACGTGAAATTCTCGAAAGTGGCACGCCCCGGATCGTCAGTTTCCGGGCCGCCGCGAAATGCCACCCGAATCGGTTTGCCCGGTTCGTTTGTCGAGAGCTTGACGGATGCGACGTCAAACGACTGAGCCCACGCCGCCGAAGCCAACAGCGACGCGCACAGAATCGATCGCTTCATCTCACACGCTCCGCCCCATTGACAACACCACCGACAGCGCTGCCACCAGCAGCGCCACGATCATCCAGCCGGTCGCGGCGTCAATGTGAACTTCGACGGCACCGTGCGACCCGCCGCCTGCCAGCAGCAACCCTGCCCCCAACATGCACACGATGAATCCCGGCAGCGCCCTTTTCCACGGAAAGCGAATCGCCGGAGGTGCCTCCGCGTCGCGCCGTACGGCGTCCATCACCGACGACGCGAAGCCCGACGACGGAACGATGTCCTCATCAGCCGCCAGCACCCGATCAATTTCTTCGTTGCTCACAGAGCCTCCCTGAATTTCGTCAGCGTCAGCAGCCGTGGCAGCTTCCCCCGCAGGATATCGCGTCCGCGTGACAGCCTTGCTTTCACTGTACCTTCCGGCAGACCCAGAGTGCGTGCCGCCTGCTCCACGTTCATTTCGTGAAAGTAGAAAAGGATCATTGCCTCTCGATACTTCGCCGGCAGCTTGTAGACAGCGGCGCGCACCGCGCGGTCGCGATCTTCGTCGTCCGCTGCCCGGACCTCCGTCAGAGAAGTGACGTCGCGCAAAGGCAGAGTGTTCACCGGAATCCGCCGCAGCTCGGTCCTATACAGATTCGTTGCCAGCGCAAAGAGCCATGTCGAAAACGCGCCGTCTCTGCGCCATGTTGAGAGCGCGCGAAACGCCCGCAGGAACGCCTCCTGCGCCATGTCCTCGGCGCGCCCCCGGTCGCGGCAGAACCTGTACGCCAGATTCACCAGGGGACTCTGCCACCGGCGCACGATATTCTCGAACGCCGCAATCTCGCCCGCCAGCACCCTCGCTACGTCGGCAAGATCGTCGTCAGCCGCCACTGTCGCTCCACGCGGTATGACCGCCTCATTTCATTTCGGGTTGCATTTTGTTCTCCCTCGAGAAAACGCAACCAGTGTGCCCGGCGCATTGTCATACCGGTTGCAGCATCAGGAGCATTTCGAATGGAACACATTGATGTTTTCGGATTTTTCGGCCTCGGCGCCATCGCTCTCTTCTCGTTCCTCTCGGTGGCCACCTGGTCGGTCAGCCGGCGCCGGGAAAGAGAAGCCTACTACAGAAGCGAAACGCTGCGAAAGGTTATGGAAATGCCCGGCGCCACGCCGGCTTCTGTCCAGGAACACGTCCGCCTCGACCAGGCCAACGACGACCGCCGCCGCCGCGAAGGCCTCAAGCTGGGAGGGCTGGTCACTGTAGCTGTTGGAGTCGGGCTGATGATTTTTCTCGGCGCCGCGCCCGGCCCCGGGCCCATTCACGTGCTCGGGATGATTCCGGTTTCCGTAGGCCTCGCGCTGTTGATCTACGCTTACATCCTCGGGCCGAAGGTCAGTTAAGCTGCCTGTAATTCACAAGCTCAATCCCGCGCTGTTCAATCACGCGCCGCACTTCCGGTGACACCAGCGCCCGCAGTTCCACCTCGCGACTCTGCTTCAGCCGCGTCGAGGCAGACTCGAGCTCGTCGCTCATCTTGCCCGGATGGCACATGAATTCCGTCAGCCCTTCCGGCAGCCGCTCGATCGTTTCGATCAGATTCTTCTCCTGCAGCGTTCCCGTGACGAGAAACCCGGCGAAGTGGTCGGTCATTTTCAGATCGCCCAGCGCGCGCGCGAACCGCGGACGCAGCATGCGCAGCCCCATCCCGATGACGTTCTTCTCCATCCGCGCGCCGCGGTCGATGCCGAAGTCGAACGGCCGCCGCACCCACGGAATTCCGAACTCGCGCGCCACCCGCGCCACCGCCTCGAGCACAGGCGGCAGCAGATGCGTGTGCTTGTGCGTATCGAGATGCGTCGGCCGGATCCCCGCCCCGACGATCTTGCGCACCTGCGCCCGCAGCTCATCGTAAACCGCCAGCTTGCCGCGCCAGCAGCGCGCGCACGAGTGTCGGCAAGCGTCGCGGGCAGCGCGCGCGACGGGATCCAGCACGCTCTGGCCCTGCACCAGCACCAGGTGGCATCCGACATCGAGCGACGGATTCTGCGCGCGCCAGCTCCACGGCGTGGTCGAACGCCGCGCCATTCGCCATCAGCGTCGTGGCGGTCAGAATGCCGTCGCGATGCGCCTCGACGATGCCTTCGTTCACATCGCGCGTGAAGCCGAAATCGTCGGCGTTGACGATGAGCTTTCGCAAGAGGGTGTTCCCGCCGCTTCCTTACGGGCACGGTTCAGAAAATAGCCAGCTTGATCGCAGGAATTTCTTCGGATTGGCGCGCACGTCCTTCATCAGCTCGTTCATCTCGCGCGTCGCCCCGGTCAGCGAGTCGTAGAGCTGCGGATTCACCAGCAAGCTGCCCGATCGTCCCCTGGCCCGAATTGATCTTGTCGATGGCGGTATTCACCTTCTGAGCTGACCAGATTCAGCTGCTTATACGATCTCGTCGTCGGTCAGCAGCTTTCCCGGCCGTGCCTTTGCCCGCATTCAGATTCGTCGAGCAGTGTCTTCGCTTCTGTGACTGGCTGGCTTGCGCCTCGTCGTAAAGCTGCGGATCGTAGATGGCCTTGCCCAGCGTGCCCTTGCCCTGCTGCACCTGCGCCAGCATGTCGTCCATGCGCTGAATCGGCTTCCGGATGTCGTTGTAAAGCGTGATCGTCGTACAGCAGATGGCTGATGGTTCCGTTGCTGTTCTTCACGTCCTTGACCAGCTGCTCCAGCTCGCCCGCGGTCGCATTCAGCGCGGTCGTACAGCGAATCGTCCTTGATCAGCTTGCCGATGTTGCCCTGGCCGTTCTCGACGATGGCGAGCAGCCCGTCCACGCGCCCGAGAATGGTCTGAAACTGAGCGAGCAGAGCCGAGCTCTGCGCCATGATCTGCGGGAATATCCTGCGTCGGCAGCGCCTGAATTTCGCCGCCCGGCTCCACATGCTTGGGATGCGTCCCTTTGGTGATGTTGATGTACTTGATCGCCCAGCAGATTGGCAGAACTGATGGCCGATTTCGAATCGTCCGGAATCTGATCCAGATACTTTTCCCGGATCACCATATCGATCTGCAACGGTTCTCTTCGGATCGCGCGACCCGGAAAGCTTGATGCTCCCGATGTGGCCCACCAGAATTCCGTTCAGGCGCACCGGGTCGTTCGCCGCCATGCCGGCCGAATCTTCCATGTAGGTCGCGAGGTGAAAGTCGCTGCCGAAAACATTGCTCTGGCCGGTCAGCAGGAAAATCAGCACACCCGCGATCACCATCGCCACCGCGGCGACGATCCCGGCCTTCA
The DNA here is from genome assembly GCA_963709215.1 of Terriglobia bacterium. Taxonomy (GTDB): domain Bacteria; phylum Acidobacteriota; class Terriglobia; order Bryobacterales; family Bryobacteraceae; genus BOG-234. The sequence goes on from CAVPVO010000004.1 coordinate 8,607, forward strand.
ACTGCGCCCACTGCACTCTTTCCTGTGATGCCATAGCCTACGCCGCGTCCTTTTCCGGACGCTTCACGAACTTCGATAATATACGGATCGGCGGACGCTTCCAGATCCGTCTGATTTCCTTCGAACACCAGACGCCCTTCCCGGAGCACCATGAAAACGTATTGGTCCCCGACGTCTTCGCACCGGCCGGATCGACAGGGTCCAACCGCCCACTTTCCGGATTGTAGCGGAAGTTCGCCACCAGATTCCCGTCCTGATAGCGATGAGTGACCACCAGGGCCGTGGTATTGTCCACATCCCGCTCTTTGATGATCAGCGCCATGATGGTGTGCGCGGTGATCGGATCGAGGCCGGCGGTGGGCGAATCGTAGAGCAGCAGCGGCGGCTTGGTCACGACCGCGCGCGCGATCGCCGACGCGCCGCCGCATGCCTCCCGAAAGTTCGCTCGGATACCTGTCCATCGTGTGTTCGAGTTCCACGAACCGCAGCGAATCCCGCACCGCTGGTTCCATTTTCTCGCGCGGCATGCTGATCGCCTTCTGGTTGAGCAGCGGATAGGCCACGTTCTGCGCGATCGGTCATCGAATCGAACAGCGCGCTTTCCTGGAACAGCATGCCGATCTGGCTGCGGACGTCGAACAGCTCCGCTTCCGGCTTATTCGTGACGTCCTCATCGAACAGAAACACGCGCCCGGCGGTCGGCGCGATTCAGCGCCCATGGCGGTCTTCAGCAGCACAGTCTTTGCCGCTGCCCGCCGCGCCCAGCATGAATCCGCGTTTCGCCTTCGCCGCACATCGAACGACATGTCGTCGAGCGCACGCGTGCCATCGTCGAAGACGACGCTGACTTTCTCGAATCGCAACTAAGCTGTCGCTCATCTTTCGTTCATCCTGCACTCATCCGCCGGTCTGGCTGACGAAGATCTTGCTGATGAACAGATCCAGAATGAAGATGGTCACCGAAGCCGCCAACCATCGCCTGCGTGGTGGCCCGGCCCACGCCCTGCGTGCCGCCGGTGGTGCGCAGCCCGTAGAAGCAGCCGATCAGCGAAACGGCGAACGAGAAAATGAACGGCTTGAGCAAGCCCTGCGCCGACATCGCTCCATACCAGCGCTTGCCAGATCAGCGTCCAGTATTGCCGCGTCGGCAGCCTGAAGATCAGTACCGCGATAACCCAGCCGCCGACCATGCCGACGAAGTCGTCGATCACGGTGAGACACGGCAGCATGAAGGCCGTCGCGATCATGCGCGGCGTCACCAGTTTCTGAACCGGATCCGTGCCCAGCGCGCGCATGGCGTCGATCTGCTCGGTGACTTTCATCGACCCCAGTTCGCTCGCGATACCCGACGCATTCCGGCCGGCCACCATCACCGCCGCCAGCACCGGCCCCAGTTCGCGCACCAGGATGATGGAGACGAACGCTCCAGTGCGCCCGGTCTGCCCGTACTGCTGCAGGCTGCGGCCCATCTGCAGGGCCATCACGGCGCCGGTGAAAAAGCCGGTCAGCAGGACGATCGGCATGCTGCCCACGCCGATCGTGTCCATCTGCAGCAGAATGTCGTCGACGTAGTGGGGTCTGCGGAAGACGTTCCGGAGGGCCCGGCCGGTCAGTTCGTAAAATTCCTGAATTGCCTGGATCGGGCCCTTCAGAAAATCAAGCACTTGCGATTTACTATTCGCGATGCTAGCATACAGGCATGGATATGAAGGGGCTGACCGATGTTCCCGGCATCCTGGTCGGCCACGCAACCGACGCCATGGCGCTCACCGGCTGCACTGTTGTGCTTTGCGGCACGGATGCGGTGGGCGGCGTCGATATCCGCGGCTCGGCCACCGGCTCATGCGAACTCGACACGCTGCATCCCGGCCATGTCGCGCCGAACGTGCACGCCATCGTGCTCTCGGGCGGGAGCGCCTTCGGTCTCGAAACTACCTGCGGGCGTGCGCAATCTTCTCGAGAAGCGCGGCATCGGCTACGACGCCGGCGTGACCCATGTTCCCATCGTTCCCGGGGCGATCCTTTTCGATCTCGGCATCGGCACGCCCGGACGTCCGTCCCACCCGCGAGATGGGCGAGAAAGCAGCGCTGGCCGCGAGCGCCGGACCGGTCGCCGAAGGCAATGTCGGCGCCGGCACAGGAGCCACGGTCGGCAAGATCTTCGGCATGAAGCAGGCGATGAAAAGCGGGATCGGGACCGCTTCCGTCATGCTGGGAAACGGAGCTATTGTCGCCGCGCTGGTGGCGGTGAACGCGCTGGGCGACGTGATCGATCCGCGCACCGGGCAAGATCATCGCGGGTGCGCGCGTTTCAGCCAACAGCCGCGACTTTCGCCGACTCCGCCGCCATCATGCGTCACGGCCCGAATCCGGGCCGCGGCGGGAATACCGTAATCGGCATTGTCGCGACCAACGCGCGCCTCGACCGCGTTCAGACCAACAAACTGGCCGCGCTCGGCAGCCTCGGCGTCGCGCGTACGATTTCGCCCGTTAATACGATGGCGGATGGCGACATCACCTTCGCCATCTCGCTGGGCAAGGAGCGCGCTACGGTGGATCGAGGTCGGAGTCGCGGCGGCCGAAGCTATGGCGATGGCGGTTTTGCGCGCCGTGAGGTCCGCAAAAACGGCGGGCGGAGTACCTGGGCTGGCTGGTTAGAGCAGTTTCACGATTAATGTGCAGCGCTCTCCGGGAAAAACGGGATGCAGCGCGAGCATTCGTAACGCTCCGCGCCGGGTGGAAACCCGGCGGCAGGCACGAATGCCTGGCCCCGCAAGAATCTGCGGGCTTAGTTCAGGCCCGCGAACCCGACCATGTGCTTGGCGTCCTGCTGGTTCTCCTGGCAGATGTATTCCATCAGTTCTTCCTTCGGCCGCAGAGTAGCGGTGAAGTGCAGGTCGAACGGCTTCGTATAAGCGCCCGGATCGATGATCTCGGTATCCACATCGAGCTGCCGAGATCCTTGCGCGTGTACCTCTCGATGGTGTGCAGCTGCTCGGTGTGCGGATGCCCTGCAAAATCGAACCAGAATTTGTCGTTGAACCCGATCGTGTCGATCACCAGCGCGTCGCCTTCGTAGTGCCCGATCGAATGCCCGTACCACGTGGGGTCGGGATCGTCCGGATGCTTGCGCCCGTCGATGAAGATCTGCCGGAAGCTGTGAATGTTGCCCTCGAACAGGAAGAACACATGGGTCGGCGTCTGGACGATGCGCCATGGATACGGCGCAATGCGCGGAATCCCGGTCGGCAGGCAGTTCGCTTCGGGATCGTCCTTCGACTGCCGCGACTTGAAAATCTTCTCTGCCGCGGGCGTCATGGGAATCACGGCGCCTTTGGGCATGCCCTGCGCGATATCGCCGATGGGTCCGCCGCCGTTCCAGACGCCGGAGAGATCGACTGTGCCGTCCGCGAGATGAGGCGTGGGACCCTTGACCCGCTCGGGAGGCTGCCTGCGGCGTTCGCTGGCCGCAGGCTGCGGCGGCATCCACGCTGCCCCCGCGGGCGCCACCGCATTCTGGGCCGGCGATGCGCGCAGGCGGAGGTGCTGCGCCGGCGAGGACAATCGCAAGCCGCCAATACGGCGTAGGAGAACCCAGCACTTTTTCATAGAAAAATTCCTACTTCTTGTCGCTGTCGGTCGCCGACCCGGCGAAGACTTTCCTGCCATCGGCCAGAGTCACCGTGCGGGCGTTGGCGAGGTTGGAGCCATCCTTGGCCATCGAACCCTGCACCGTGATTTCATCGCCTTCCTGGAGCGAGTGCCGGGTCCAGCCATTGCGGGTGAGCACGTTCGGGACTGGCCAGCTCGAAATTCCATGTGGTGCACTTTGCCGTTGGCGTCCTTCACGTCGACGTAGAAGCGAGCATGCGGATTGGTCCATTCGACCTTCGCCACCGTTCCCTTCAATTCGACCGGCTTACTGGCATCGTATTCGGCCGCAAACGAGTGGTGGGCAAAGACCGGGAAGCGCAGACACCACGAGCCCGGCGCCACAGGCAATCAACAATCCAAGTTTCGCTTTCATTACTGTCTCCATGCTCTGGGAAATCCGTCGGGAAATTCAGGCCCAATATATCAGATTCCGCGTTTGGTTTTGCCCGGCGTCTTCGGGGTCAGTTTCTGCTGGATGATCCGCACCACCGGAATCAGCGATATCTTCTCTTCCGGCGGCTGCCCCGTGCGCGGGCGGTTCGCGAGTTCGTGATTCAGGCTGTGCACGAACTCTTCGATCTGCCCCTGCATCGCCGCCATCTTGGCGCGCATGTTGAGAATGATCTCGACGCCCGCCAGGTTCACGCCCAGATCGCGCGTCAGATGCAGAATCACTTCGAGGCGTTCCAGATCCTCGTCCGTGTAGAGCCGCGTGTTGCCGTCGCTGCGGCTGGGCTTGAGCAGGCCTTCGCGCTCATAGAGCCGCAGCGTCTGCGGATGCACGCCATACTGCTCGGCCACCGAGGAAATCATGTAGGCGGCTTTGGATTTCTCACGCATTGACCCTGTCGGCCTCCTCCCAAAGTTCCTTGCGCGGATCTTCCGGATGCAGCGTCGGCCAGCTCGCGCAGCAGTTCCTTGGTGCGCTCGTCCTGCACCACGGGAGCTTTGATCATCACCTGCACGATCTGATCGCCGCGCGTGTTCTTGCGCGCATTGAACACGCCGCGCTCGCGCAGCCGGAATTTCTGGTCGTTCTGCGTGCCCGGCGGAATCTTCAGCAGCGTCTTGCCGTCGATGGTCGGGCACTTCGATCTTGGCCCCCAGCCCCGCTTCCGCCACCGTGATCGGGACCTTCAGGTGAATGTTGTCGCCCTCGCGCCGGAACAGCGGATGCTCTTCCACGTTGGTGGTGATGTAGAGATCGCCCGGAGGCGCGCCCATGGTTCCGGCATTGCCTTTGCCCGCCACGCGCAGCCGCGATCCGTTCTGCGCGCCGGGCGGGATGCGCACTTCCACCATTTCGGTGTGCGCCAGGCGCCCGTCGCCGTGGCAGGTCGGGCAGGCGTTCTTCAGCCGGCCTTTGCCGTTGCAGCGCGGGCAGGTGAGGTTGAACTTCATGTTGCCCGCCATCTGCGTCACGTTGCCGGTGCCGTTGCATTGCGGACAGGCGACGGACCCGGCTTCGTTGCCGCCCGTGCCATGGCAGGTGCGGGCACTGCTCGTAGCGGGTGATTTCGATCTTGGCCTGCGTGCCGCTGATGGCCTGCCAGAAACCGATGTTCAGGCCGTATTCGAGATCGGCGCCTTTCTTCGGCTCCGGCTCGGCTTCCTGGCTCCGCCGCCGCCCGCCGTGGAAGAACTGGCTGAAGATGTCTTTGAACGAACCTGCCGCCCGTTCCGGCCTGCCGCCAGCAGCCTCCACGCCGCCGCGCTTCGGCTTCGGCCTGCGCGTCGCGGAAATCTCGGAAAAATCGAAGCCGTTGAAATCCATGTTGGGATGGCGCTCGGCCGCCGCCCGCCGCCCGCCGCCGCGCCGGGAAATCCGTTGTCTGAATAGAAGCCGACCTGAGTCGTACATCTGCTGCTTCTTTGCGTCGCTCAGGACGTCGTAGGCTTCCTGCACGTTCTTGAAGCGGTCTTCGGCAGATTTATCGCCGGGATTCAGATCGGGATGATATTTGCGGGCGAGCTTCCGGTAGGCCTTCCGGATGTCGTCGTCCGAGGCGGTCCGCGGGACGCCCAGGGTTTCGTAATAGTCGTGTTTTGGCGCTGACGGCATTGGTTAAGAACGGGGCAGGCGAGCCTCCACCGGCCGATCACTGACCGGCACTCGCCGTCAGCTACTTACTTCTTGTCGTCGACGTCTACGAACTCGGCGTCGACCACATCTTCCTTCGGCTTGTCGCCACCGCCGGCCGGCGGCGGCGCGCGCCGCGCCTGGCGCACCGGCTGCCCGGGCTGCGACGACGCTTTGTACATGGCCTCGGCCAGCTTGTGGCTCGCCTGCGTCAGCCGGTCGGTCGCCGCGTTGAGCTTGTCCGGATCGTTGTCGTTGATCGCCTTCTTGCACATCTTCGAGCGCCGCTTCGATGGTCTTCGCGTCGTCGGCGCTGATCTTGTCGCGATGCTCCTTCAGCGTCTTCTCGACGTTGTAGACCATGGCGTCGGCGCGGTTGCGGGCTTCGATCTGGTCCTTCGCCTTGCGGTCGTCGGCGGCATGCGATTCGGCATCCTTCGCCATCTTGTCGACTTCGTCCTTCGACAGGCCGGAAGACGAAGTGATGGTGATCTTCTGCTCGTTGTTGGTGGCCTTGTCTTTCGCGACCACGTTCAGGATGCCGTTGGCATCGATATCGAAGGTGACTTCGATCTGCGGCACGCCGCGCGGCGCGGGCGGAATGCCGACCAGCTGGAACACGCCCAGCAGCCGGTTGTCCTTCGCCATGGCGCGCTCGCCCTGGAACACCTTGATTTCGACCGAGGTCTGGTTGTCCGCCGCGGTGGAGAACGTCTCGCTCTTGCGCGTCGGAATGGTGGTGTTGCGGTCGATCAGCTTGGTGAAAACGCCGCCCAGGGTTTCGATGCCGAGCGAGAGCGGGGTCACGTCGAGCAGCAGAACGTCCTTCACTTCGCCGCCCAGCACGCCGCCCTGCACGGCCGCGCCCACCGCGACCACTTCATCCGGATTCACCGTCTTGTTCGGCTCTTTATTGAAGAGCTGCTTGACGATCGCCTGGATGCGCGGGATGCGGGTCGAACCGCCCACCAGCACCACTTCGTCGATCTTGTCCGGCGTCACGCCGGCATCCTTCAGAGCCTGCTTGCAGGGCCCGACCGAGCGCTGGAAGATGTCTTCGCACATCTGCTCGAAGCGCGACCGCGTCAGCTTCATCGCAGGTGCTTCGGACCGGTCGCGTCGGCCGTGATGAACGGCAGATTGATGTCGGTTTCGAGCAGCGTGGAGAGCTCCATCTTGGCTTTCTCGGCCGCTTCCTTGAGCCGCTGCAGCGCCATCTGGTCTTTCGAAAGATCGATGCCCTGTTCCTTCTTGAACTCGGCGACGATCCAGTCCATGACGCGCTGGTCGATGTTGTCGCCGCCGAGGTGGGTGTCGCCGTTGGTGGACTTCACTTCGACCACGCCATCGCCCACTTCGAGGATGGAGATGTCGAACGTGCCGCCGCCGAAGTCGTACACGGCGATGGTTTCGTTCTTCTTCTTGTCGAGACCGTAGGCCAGCGCGGCCGCCGTGGGCTCATTGATGATGCGCTTGACGTCGAGGCCGGCGATCTTGCCCGCGTCTTTGGTGGCCTGCCGCTGCGAGTCGTTGAAGTAGGCCGGAACCGTGATGACGGCTTCGGTAACCTTCTGGCCCAGATAGGCCTCGGCCGCTTCCTTCAGCTTGGTGAGAATCATGGCGGAAATCTCGGGCGGCGAATACTTCTTGCCCTGGATTTCGACGCGCGCATCGCCGTTTTCGCCCCGCACCACTTTGTACGGGACCATCTTCAGCTCTTCGCTGACTTCATCGGAGCGGCGGCCCATGAACCGCTTGATGGAGAAAATCGTGTTCTCGGGGTTCGTGATGGCCTGGCGCTTCGCCACCTGCCCGACCAGCCGCTCGCCGGATTTGGTGAATGCGACAACCGACGGGGTGGTGCGGCGCGCCCTCCTGATTCGCGATGACCGTGGGTTGACCGCCTTCCATGACGGCCACAACGGAGTTCGTCGTGCCGAGGTCGATACCAATAATTTTGCCCATGTTCCTTTCAGGAACCTCCTTCGGAGAACTTTGTGCCCTGTGCCGGAGAATCGGCCTCGGGTATTAGCTCATTCCGATTATGAAATATGAGTGGATCATTGTCAAGTCTGATGTGGGGCGGGATGTCATACTGAGGGCGGGTTGGCTACCCGCCCTTGCCCGCAACGTTTCGATGCTGTAAGAACGAAGCCAATTTGCACCCTTGAGCTTTTGAATTCAATTTGTTGCGCCGCGCCGTTGTGTTTGATGGCACTCGCCAACCGTTCCCACGGCGACCTAAGACAATGACCTTGCCCGGCCACAATTTACCACGGCGGGGGGGAGAACCGGATTACGACTGATTCCAAGGAAGGGTGTAAGATGCTGCCAGCGCGTTACGCCTGCAATGGAGGCGGAGATTGCTGATCATCACTGGAGCCTTCAAGAATTTCCTGGCTTGATCGGTTTGCGCCAATGAATCTCGACCTTTTGTCCGTCATGTACAAATGCCTGTCATGAAATTCGGCACGATTCGTCAGGTTGGTTTTGGGGACTGCCCTGCCAACCCACACCAGCCAGCCATCTGGCGCTTCCACGGACACGGTTACGCCAATCGTCGGATGTTGGAAATACCAAGGGTGGTACCAGTTGTCCGGTTGTTCGAACGTGCATTCCGCACGGAACGAAAAACTCTTGTTTTTATACTGCGGTGATATCTTAACCGGTTCTCCAAACGCCGCCGAGTAACCATTTTCCGCTTCGCTGAACCCTGGCGCGGCAACCTTCGTCTCCTCGTCATCAATGAGATATGTAATGCGGCACCCGCTGGCATGGTCTGCCTCGCCAAACTGCCATCCGGGACGGAATTCTTTCTCGTCCAGACTCTGATTGAAGATTTTCAGGGTCTTGGTCGTTCTGATCAAGACTCCGCCCCCGCCTGGCTTTTCAGTCACAATACAGCGAAGGTCGTAAACCCGCTGTTAGAGATGGGTTTCAAAAGCGATCTTCCTGATCTCCGCTCTAATTTCTGGCTCCTGATCGAATCCGACCAAATGTTCAAAGACGCCCCTGGAGAATTCATCCAGCAACTTTCCCTTTAGAAACGGGTCCACGGCGAGCGCGAGTAGGGCTGCCACTATTGCTCCATCGCCCACGCCGTGGCCAATCTCGCGCAGAGAAGGAATCGAATCAAGCCAACCCCATTGTGCAGTTTCCCAATGAAGGAAGAAAACCCCGATAACAATCAGGGCGCCCGCAATGAGCCAAGTCGGTATTTTCCCGACGGCAAGCCGAAGCAACTTCGGCCTGTTGTGTTGTGTGCTCACAGGTATTCTGTACGACAATACACCGTCCAGAGGCCAGCCGCCGTCAATGGCGCCGTGGAACTTCTCAACGCTCGGACACCACCCCCGGCTTTGACATGAACGAGTCCGACCCGTAGTGTGGATACATGGCGACTGTTTCCCTCTCTTCCGAGCGCAAAGGACAATTGGAGGATTACGCCAGACGGCACGGCCAAGACATCTCTTCGGCGCTTGACGACGTGCTGGCGGATTATCTCGTCTGGGAACATCAGGGGTACAGCGAAACCGTCGCCGCCGTCAACGAGGCTTATGAGGACTTAAGAGCCGGACGGACGCGACCCGCGGACGATTTGTTTACCGAAGTACGTGCGAAGTATGGCTTTTCGCGTTGAGCAGGCCGAGCGAGCTGAGCGCGACATCCTCAACATTCTCGGCTCGCTCATTGCCGAGCAGGCTGGAAGGGCCGGTCTGCGCTGGTTTGAGGGACTGGAGCAGGCCATCGGTCACTCTCGGAGAGGCCGCAGCGCAGTCCTCTCGACCAGTCAACTCGGCAAAGGGCGGCGATACACTCGTGTTGATGGCAGCTACTGATGCCCACCGTGCTCTTCGTCCAGGGCTGGCGGTTCTTCTTCTACTCGAACGAGGGCAACGAACCCATGCACGTCCACGCGGTAAAGGGCGGCGCCGAATGCAAGTTCTGGCTACATCCCGAGCGCTACGATATCGTGGAGGAGTTCGCCTCGAACTGCACGCCGCGTCTGCTTCGGGAAGTCCGTCAGATTATCTTTGCGCATCTCGATCAGATCGCCGAAGCCTGGCGCGAGCACTTCGGAGGCGATGATGCCGAGTAAGACCCAGACAATCCTCGCCAAGGCGATCCAAACAACCCCTGAAGCACTGATCCTGATTCTGCAGGAGGGAAGGTCTGTTTCAATTCCATGGGAAAGGTGCTCCGACCGGCTGGCGCGCGCCTCCACGTTCGAGCGGAATCGGGCCGTCCTGTCACCCTCCGGCTATGGGATCAGCTGGCCTCTGATTGACGAAGACCTCGCCGTCGGACCCCTTCTGCAGGGGTATCTGGCTGGCCGTTAGAGCTTTCGAAATCAGCATAGAGCTTCGGTGACAGCCTGCGGCTGGCTTTAGCCGAGTAAAAGCAGCGGCGGCAAGACCGCCGGCGGTACAGGCCGGGGCACGTTAATTGTGAAAATGCTCCCGCGGCTACTTGCCGAACAGATGCGGCAGATCCTTATTGTCCTCGCTGCAGGCATATTCGAGTAAATCGGTGTCCGGCAGCAGCACCGCATTCTCCGCCACGCTCCACGGCTTTGTATACGCCTTCGGATCGTCGATCGTGAGCTGCATATCCAGATGCCCGAAATCGCGCCGGTGATACCGCTCGGTCAGATGCATCGCGTCGCTGTGCGGCCGTCCCGCGTTATCCAGCCACGTGCGCTCATTCACGCCGACGGTATCCACCACAAACGTGTCGCCCTCCCAGCGCCCCACCGAATATCCCAGCCACGACGGCTGCGGATCCTTCGGCAGCGGCCGCCCGTCCGTGAACACCTGCCGATACGTCGTGAACCCCTCATACAGCATCAGCATCATGCCCGGCACCTGGACGAACTTATACGGATACGGCAGCACGACCAGCTTCGGCATCCCGGGAATGCAGTGCGCCGCCGGATCGTCGATGCCGCGCGCCCCGTCCGCCCGCTCTTCGGTGAGCTTCTTCGCCCATGGCTGAAACGGAATCGCCGAATCGGGCGCGATCACCTGCAGGGGCCGCGTGTCCGGACTCCATACGCCTGAAAGATCCGGATGCCCGTCGACGTTCTTCGGCGCCGGCGCGCTGAGGTTCGGTTTGCCGTCGGGGGTGCGCGGCAGGCCGGGGGTCGGAAAGTGGAACCACTGCGCACAGACCGGCCCGCACAGGCTGACCAACAACACCGCTCCCCAGAAGTTCGTCCTCATGATGCGCGATTATATCGGACGTAAAACGGTACTTGCGGCCCTCCTTTTTTGCGATAAAGTATGTCGCTGGAGGTTTCCCAAATATGTCGATTCCCCTGGGGTTGTGGATAGTCGTCATCGTGGCCCTGTTGGCCGTTTGGGCCTACAGGCGAATGGTGGATAACAGCGCGGATGAACTGGTTCATCTGAGCGATGCGAGCGATGCTGTGCTCGCCAAACAGGAAGCGACGGCGAGCCGGATTCAGCAGCTCGACCGCCTGATGATGATTCTGGCGATCGTCGTCGTTGTCTACGGCGCCGCGCTCGGCGGCATCACGATCTACCGCGCGCTCATGTAATCGGGGGCCGGTGGCCCGAAATGCCTACCGCGCGTAAGTCTGCGCGCGGGCGGGCGCCGGTTCCATCTTCAACAATGCGCCGTCGTTCTCGGCGGTCAGGATATACAGGTAGCCGTCCGGCCCCTCGCGCACGTCGCGAATGCGGTTCTGGAGTTCGCGCAGCATCGACTCGCGATGCAGCTCTTCCCACTTCGCGTTGAAGTCGATGCGCTCCAGATGGCCGGACCGCGGCACTTCGCCCTGTCTCATTCCGCCGACGAACACGTTGTTCTTCCAGTTCGGGAATTTGTCGCCGGTGTAGAAAGTCATGCCCGAAATGGCAATCGCCGGCACCCAGAACACCAGCGGCGGCTCCATGCCTTCGCGATACGGATTGACCGAAACGCGCGGTCCGAGATAAAAGCGGCCGTAGCTCACCTCCGGCCATCCGTAATTCTTCCCCGGCGCGAGCACGTTGATCTCATCCCCGCCGTTAGGCCCGTTCTCGCACTCCCAGATCGCGCCCGTATCGGGCTGGACCGCGAGGCCGAGTGCATTGCGGTGCCCCATCGTGTAAATCTCCGGTCGATAGCCGGCCTTATTGACGAACGGATTGTCCGGCGGCACCGTGCCGTCATCGCGCAGCCGCAGCACCTTGCCAGCCAGATCGTTGGGGTCCTGGGCGCGCTGTGCGGCAGGCGGATCACCGACCCCGATGGTCATGTAGATCATGCCGTCTCTGCCGAAGATGATGCGCGAAGCGTTGCCGTTCGGAATAGCGGTGAAGATGTCGCTGACATCGGTGAGCGCCGCGCCGTCCCACTTGCCGCGCGCCAGCGTGATCACGCCCTGGCCGGTGCCGCCCGGCGGCGGCTTGTGATAGCTGAAATAGATCAGATGGTTTTCGCTGAACTTCGGATGAAGCGCCAGATCCATCAGCCCGGCGAGACCCTGCGCCTGCACTTTGGGCACGCCTGCCACAGGATTCGGATCGAGCACGCCGTGGCGCACGATGCGCAGACGGCCGGCCCGTTCCGTCACAAGGATCGCGCCATCCGGCAGAAACGCCATGCTCCACGGCTGATTCAGGCCCTTCGTCACCGTCAGCTGAATCTGGTGCTGGATGCCCGTGTCGAGCACTATCGGCCCGTCGGGCAGCGGCGGCGATGGCCAGTTGATAGGCGGCGGCGCCGTGGGAGCGCGCTGCGCAGGCTGCTGGGCGACGGCGACACTCACCGCAACCGGAAATGCTGCAATCAGAAACAATAAGTAACGGGTACTCACGAGGGACCTCCTGGGCTTTCACTACTTCTTCGGTGGATACTTCTCGGCTGCCTTGCGGACCATGGCATCCAGATGGTCCTTGATCTTCATCGCATTCGCATCGTCCGCCACGGCGATGGCGCGCCACACCAGCACGTGCCGCTTCGCGTCGCGCAGATCGAATATCAACGTGCCTTCTGTAACGCCACGCCGCACGATACGCGTACCGTACCAGCCAGAGGGATAAGCGTCGGTCTCAACCTGCCGTGACGACCCCAGCGAATAGCGTACATTCAGATCGGGATCAGTCGTAACTTCGGCAAGCCCCCGCGCTGTGAGCCGCTGCCGAATATCGTTTTCGATCTGCTTCTGGACGAGTTCGTTATTCAGAACCGGATTCCGGCTGTTGACTTTTCCCGCGACAATGGCGAACGTTCTGTATGCGGCAAAATCCTGTTGCGCGTCGAACGAGAGCGAGATTTTCTGGCACAGGGCGAGCGCGGGCAGTGCCGCCAGCAGGAGAAGTCGCCGGATCATATAGGTAGAGAATACATCTTATGAGACTCACACAACCTGCCATCCTGTCCCTCTGCTTCGCGGTTGCCGCGCTCAGTCAGGACGTGACGGGCTCGCTCGAAGGCCGGGTGGTCGATCCCATCGGGGAAGCCATCCCTAATGCCAGCGTACAGGCGAAGAACACGGTAAACGGCAAATTGTTCCGCGCCACCAGCGCGGCCGGCGGCGCATACGTATTCAAAGACCTGCCCGCCGGGTCGTACGAAATAATGGCGAGCGTTTCCGGCTACAGCGGTTTCGATCAGAAGAACATCACCGTCTCCGCCGCAAAGACCAGCACGTTCGACGTTCATCTGGCGGACACTACGCAGCTCGGCACGCTGGGTGAAGACCGGCTCGCTATCGAAGCGGCGGCGAAGCGGCACAAGCCGCCTGCCGGGCCGACTCCGCGCACGGCAGCCGGCAAGCCCGACATGTCGGGCACCTGGTGGAGTCCGCGAACGGTCGATCCGGGCCACCCGGAGTGGCTGCCGAATGCGGTTGCAGTCGCGAAAGAGCGCGCGGACAACAATCGCCGAGACAGCCCGCAGGCGCGCTGTCTCCCTTCACCCGTGCTGCGCCTCGGGCCGGTCTATGCCATCGTGCAGAGCCCCGGCATGATGGTCATCATTTCCGACGACGACAGCCCCGGGTTCCACCAGATCTATCTGGATGCCCGCGCCCACCCGAACGATCCCGTGCCTGCCTGGTACGGACACAACGTCGGGCACTGGGAAGGCGACACGCTCGTGGTGGATCGCGTGGGCTTCAACGAAGGCTCCTGGCTGGATCAGGAATCACATCCGCATTCGGACAAACTGCACGTCGTCGAGAAGTACACGCGCCCGGATCTGGGTCATCTGGAGACGGAGATTACCGTGGAAGATCCCGGCGTGCTGGCGAAGCCTTATACGCTGAAGCGTGTATCGGAACTCGCCCCCGGCGAAGATATCTACGAGTTCATCTGTCCCGAGAATAACCGGGACCTCCAGCACATGGTGGGCAAATAAGGGCGGCTAGCGTTTTTTCGGCGCTTTTCCGCCCTTGTCCACCGTGTAGTGCTGCAGATCTTCGTTGCCTTCGATGCACCCGAACTCCATCTGTTCGTAGGGGTGTCCATCGGACATTGTGGTGGCGCGGGCTCGATTGATGGTCCAGCGCGCCGTCCACGGCTGGGTGTAGATGTCCGGATCGGTCATCGTGGCTTCATAGATGATCGTGTTCGCGTCCTGCGGGATGAACTTCTCGGTCACGTGCAGCGCTTCGGTCTTGAAATTTCCCGACGTATCGAACCACGTCTTCGTATTCTGATTCGTCGTGTCGACCACCAGCGTGTCGCCTTCCCAGTGCCCCACCGGATCACCCTGGAACAGACGAACCTTCGCATCGATATGCGGCCGGTTGTCGGTCGGAATGATCCGCACCGTGTGCATGAACTCCGAGAGCTGCACAAAATAACCGGGCGTCTGCAGGATCTGTACGCCGAACTGATTGGATTCGCTGTGCGGCACCCCGGACGGGAAGCAATGCAGCTCGGGCTCGTCCGCCATATGGTTATTCAGAATGTCCTGCTGCTTCGCGCGCGCTTCGGGCTTGTATGGAATTTTGCCGTCCGGCGTATCGATTTTCGCCCCCGCCCCACCGAAACCGGTCGCGGCCAGACCCCCGTTTGCCGGCGGCGCGGCTGGTGGTGCGCCACCCGGGGCAGCGCCTCTTCCGCGCCCGCCCCCGCGTGCCGGAGCCGGTTCGATATCGGTAATCGCCGGCGGCGTCCAGAAACCCTGCATGTCGGGATGACCATCAGGAAGCCGGCCGATCGGACCCGCCGGAGGAGGTGGAGCGCCGCGGCCTGCCCGCCCTGGCGGCTGCGCCAATGCGACCGTGACCCCCATCACAAGAACAAATCCCAGTACGAGTTTCTGCATCGTAGGCTCCTACTGTCCGAAGGCCAGTTCCTGGCATTCGTATTCCATCAGCCGCGCGGTGGGGCCCGTCTTCTGCACCATCGGCACCGCAATTTTCCAGTCCTTTGTAAAGGTCATCGGATCACTGATCGTCGCTTCATAGAGCAGCGAGTTCGCCCCCGTACGCGTGAAGCGCTCGGTGACGTGCAGCTGGTCGCTGTGATAATCGCCGGCCTTATCCAGCAAGGTCATGTCATTGAAATTCGTCACGTCGCTGACCAGCGTGTCACCCTCGAAATGGCCGCGCGAATCGCCGTCCCAAAGACCCGGGAAATCGAGGTGCGGCGAGCCATCCAGATAAATCATGCGGTAGACGTGCGAATACTCGGACGCGATCGCAACGTATTTCTCGGTCTCGAAAATCTGAAACGGATAGCCCATGTACATCAGCCGGGGCACGCCCGGCATGTAGCACTTGTTGACCAGATCGGCGGTCTTCGCGTTCTTCTGATTCTCGGCGCGCTTTGCCGCACCGCCGGGTTTGTACGGAATTTTGTGATTCGGCGGATCCTTGATATACCCGCCCTTCTCGAGATCATCCACCGGTTTGGCAGGCATCCAGATGCCCATGAGATCCGGCTGGTTGAACCAGGTCTTGCCGGGCGTGAAAGCTTCCTTCTTCTGAGCCGAAGCCGGTGCGGCCACAAAAACCAGTGCGAACGCGGCGATCAGCAACCCGGTACGGCCGGGGACTCGGGCAGTCATCGATTCTCCTATTCAGATTTCCGGATCGGGCGTTACTGCTCAGGCGGTCCGCCAGGGCCGCGTCCGGCTGGTGCCCCGCCGCCGCGGCCTTCCTGCGGCAGCGGAGACGAATTCAGCGTGATGCGGCGGCCATCGGAGAAATCCACGCTCTGCGCCCACATCAGGTTGTCGCCGTCCTTGGCGAGAAAACCGTTCACCGTGATTTCCTCACCGCCCTTGATCATGTTCTGCCGCCATCCGGCGCGATACAAGCCGTTCGGAGGAGGTGTCTCGGCAACCCACTTTTCCACCTTGCCATCCGGTGTGGTGACTTCAAAAATCAAATGCGAGTGGGGATTGACCCAGTCCATCTTGACGGCTTTCCCTTTGACGCTCACCGGCTTGGTGTTGTCGTACTCAGCCGCGAACGAATGATGGGCCGAAAGGGGCAGCGACACCGACAACAGACCCACCGCAGCCGCAAGGATTGCAAGTCTGGTTTTCATGAGAAGGACCTCCTGACTGTAACAGCGACCACAGTATATCAATCAGGCTGAAGAAGCATTCAAAGCAGTTCCAGGTCCGGATTGATCTGCGCTGCTTCCGGCTTGCCGAGCGCCAGCATGTGCGCCTGCACCTGCTCGGCGTCCTTCGAAACCGCGTCGAGTGACAGGTATTTCATCATGTGTTCGCGCGCACCGTTGATATCACCTTTGGCCTCGAGAATGCGCCCCAGCACATATTCGACGCGCGGATACTTCGATTTCGGGTCCAGCCTGATCATTTCATTCGCGCTCTGCTCCGCGCCCGCCAGATCTTTCAGTTCAAAACGCGCGGCGGCCTGATGCAGATAGATCTCGGGATATAAGTGCTTCGTGTCCACCTTCGTCATGCGTTCCGATGTATCGGCAGCGCACTGCCAGTCTTTCAGCTGCAGACACACGCGCGCCAGAGTGACATAAGCCTGCAGCATCTTCGGATCGGCGTCGATGGCCTTCCTGTAGGCATCCCTCGCCGCTTCTTTTTGGCCGGACTTGTCGGACACCACTCCGAGAGCGTGCCAGCCCTCCGCGAACTTCGGCGCCGCATCCACCGCTTCCTGCAGATCCCGGATGGCTTCCTGCATATTGTGCGCGTCGAGAGCCTTCATGGCTTTCGTGAAAGGTCCCTTGGATTTCCCGGGGAAATTGTCTCCGCTCGTGTGGATCGTATAGGGGTCCGGAATGGTCGGACTCATAACGATGTCCGGAACATGCACAGTCGTGTCCAGGTAATTGACGTTGATGTTCGAAGCGTCGATCGTGGTGGAGGTGTACCCGTCGTGATGCGCGAGGAACACGCAGGCGCGCTGCGCGTAGATGTCGATCTCGAGCCGCCAGATCCATTGCCCTTTCTTATCGGTGATCGGACCCGGCGCATCGCCGAGACGATCGCTGCACTCCCGCTGGATCGAAACCGTGAACGGCGGCGGTGACCCGTCCTGCATCTTCACGTGGCCGATGATGATGACCGGATAGACATCGGCTTTCAACAGGCCCGCGGCCAGGCAGAATGCGGCGAATAGTTTTGTCCGAGTCATACGATCTCCCTGCGTTATACAGACTACCGGGACGGAGCTGGCTGGTCAACCGGTCATCGCGCTTCTGCGAGCGCCGCGATCTGCCGGGAGCCGGCCCGCGTGTTGTAGTCGCGCTGATACAGGTCGTGCGCCGCGTCGCGCGGGTAGTGTTCATCGGCAGGATACGGATACCGCGACATCGCGTGGAACGGCAGCGGCTGCACGCTTGAAGAATACGCCGTATTCGGATCCCGGTCCTTCGCCCAGCCATCGACCTTTAATATGAAGTCGCGCATCCAGGCCTTCTCGCGGCGGCGGCGCGTCCGAATGTAAGCCTGCACTTCGTCGCCCGATCCCATAATGACGAGGCGGTCGTCGACGCTCCGCAACAATTCGGCCACCGGCCCGTATCGCGTGTAGAGTCCCGGCGTCGGATTCCAGAACGAAGTGGGCGAAACGCGACCGTAAGAAGAACGTATCGGGCTGCTTGCGCGCCGGATCGATGCGCGTGGCGGAGAAACCGCGGAAATGCAGATCGGCTGTTTCGAGCGTCGCTGCGGCGGGAATCACCCCTGCGTCGCCGGCGTCCTCACTCAGGAAGATTTCATCCCAATACACACACAAATTCGTAACGATGCGCACTTTGCGGCTGGACGAAAGGAAGTCGACCGGTACCGCGATGGTTTTCGGTTTTCCTGCCGGCATGCCCATATCCGCATTCACCGTTTTCCAATCACCGCGCGCATCCTGCACCTGCAGATAGGGCATCACGAGGCCGGCCGTCGATTCCTGCGATGCTCGTCGGAAGGTGCTGCCATCCGGCCAATCGACCCATCCGTTGAGCAGCAGGATGGCTTTGCCGGAGGGCGCCGCGTCCCCGAAATCCAGGTCGAGTGTGTGCAGGTCCGCTATGCCGGTCTCCGAACGCTGGAAGTGGTCTGGATAATGCTGGTCTTTCGAGAGAAGCAGCGGCAGAACATCCGTGCCGTGAGTCGTCGCGCGCGGCCCGCGGATAGATGCGGTTCTTTACGCTGAAGAGACGGAATTCCGGGAAGGGCGGCGCCTTTGAATTTTTCGTTGGTGAAGATTTCGGTTCCGGCCGGATGATCTACGGCGTAGAGCTGGATCTGATCGAGATAGGAAACCTCGCTCAGCTCTTCGGTTACGCGGATTTCGTAGTGGTTGTCTTTTGGGCTGCAGCGCCCTGCGGCGGGGATCTGGATGTATTCCTGGTGATCGACCGGGAAGTAACTGCCATCGCCGTCGCTCGCGCCCAGCGGCGCTACGCCCAGCACATCGGTAATGAATTGGAACTCGTGTCCGTTCCAGCACCAGATCATCGGGCAGGAGCCGGACAGGCGCTGCGCTTCTTCGAAAGTGTGGGTCTGATTGGCGGCCTGGCGGACTTCGTTCTGGATCAGACCGTTCGGCCATGTGATGCGCACCACGTCGATGTTGGCGTTGTTGCCTGTGTCGAAGGTCAGGGGCACTCCTTCGTAGAATTGGCGGCTGTAGAGCGTGCCGGCTTTGATTTCCACCAGGGCATCCTGGGCCAGTTTCAGGCTTCGGATTCCTTTCAGCCGAACTTGGATCGAGTTCCGCAAGGCGCTCTGATTGTGCAGATAGTGAAGGGAACCGTCTTCGGCGATCCGCACGCTGTCGATTCGGCCCACCGCGTCGAAATCCGCGAACACCTGCTTCTGCACGACGGGTGCCGCTGCCTTGCGAAGGCTTGGACCTGATAGCGACCGCCCAGGCGGTCCCGATAGAGGACGGGTGTGTGGTCTTTGTAGAACACGGCCAGATCGAAGGCCTTGCTGTCGGGGTCAGGCGCAGCTTTTCGCGCCGGAAGTAACATCGCCTTTCACGAATGGGAAGTCGGCGGTGCGGTCGTCCCAACCGGCGGCGTCCCTGGTTGCGCAGCAGGGCAGGCTCGGGCCCGAGCAGAACGAGATCGAGATCGTAGTCGTGGTCGTAGTCGATCCAGACGGCGCTATCGAAGCGGCTGGCGGGGAGTTTCGCTTCAGCTTCACGAAATTTGCCGCCGGTGTTGCGATACAACTCGGACCGGCGCTGTCAGAACGCAGAGATCCATGAGGCCGTCATTATCGAAGTCGCCAGGCGCAACATCGATCACGCCTTTGAGCCTTCGAGACCCGTATCGCGGCGCGGCTGCTGACCTTTCAGGAGCATCTTGTGCCTTTCGACGACCAGACCAGCAGGTCGATCTGGCCGGTACCAGTCGCGTCGATCAAAGCCAGTCCCTCAGCCGGACCCGGCGCCAGTTGTCTGTGCGAATACTGGCTTACCTGGAGCGCGTAAGTCGGGCGCGAAGCCGGCGGATCGTAAATCTCCGCATAGTTACACCACGAAGGATCTTCCGGGATGACCCACGATTTCTGCAGCTGCTGAATGCGCTGAAACTCCGCGAGGTATCTTTTCGCTTCCCCGGCCTTACCGGAAGTGCGCGCGATGTTGAACAGCTGAAAGCGCGCGGCCGCAAGCTGCGGATCGAGATCGGCTGCCATTTTGAGTTGCTTCTCAGCGTCGGCAGTGCGATGCTGCTGCTGATAGAGCGTTCCCAGCTGCAGATGCGCGATCGGCTCGTCAGGCGTCAGCCGGAGCATGCCTTCGAATTCGCGGATGGCGCGATCTGTGTCGCCCAGCCGCTTGTAATAGATGCCGAGATTGAACCACGTATGCGGCAGCGACGGATCCTGCTTCTGCACTTCCTCCAGCAGCTTGACTGCCTCCGCCTCGCGTCCTTCCACGCTCAGCAGAGCGATCGCGTAATTCAGCTTGTCGCGCGCCGATTTCGGATCTAGCGCGAGCGCCTGCTGAAACTCCTCGACAGCCTTGTCCTTTGTGGTCGGGTTTTCGTAGAGGGCCTTACCCAGATTGCGATGTCGTTCGAGGGCAGTGGGATCAGCCGGATGCGAACAACCAATGAGCCACAGATGCACACAGATGAACACAGATAAACCCCAAACTCGAATTCGGCTTTTATCTGTGTTCATCTGTGTGCATCTGTGGCTAAGAATGTCTTATTGCATTTCCCGGATATGCACTGGCGCCTCTAACTGGAAGCTGAGCACTGTTTCCGGTGCAATGCGAACCGCTTTCCCGCGCGTGGCTGCCTGGGCTCCGGTTCCCGCCGCGCCGCCCGCCAGCAGACCGATGGCGGCTCCTTTGCCGTGGCCCGCAATGGCACCGATGATGCCGCCCAGCGCCGCGCCGCCTCCCGCAAACTCCGCCGTGCGCTTGTTCTTGCCGACGCCCTCCTGTCCCTTTTGCGCAAAGTCAGTAGTTTCAAGCCGGTAAGTTTTGCCGCCGACAGTCACAGAGGCCACGTCGACCACAATATCCGACTGTCCCTGAAACTTGCCCTGTCCCGACGCCGACCTCACTACCAGCGTGGCACTCGACCCATGGGGAATCGCCACGTTGCCGTCCGAATCTTTGACGTCGCGGTTCACCACTGCAGAGTATTGCTGACCTGGCTGCGCGGTTTCCGAATCGATGGCTTCGTTATTTCGCACGCGCAGGGTCGTGCCCGAGGGAATCGTGCGCACGACTTCCGTCGGCGGCGGGGGAGGAGGTTCCGCAGGCGCTGGCGGAGTTGTCGTCTGATCCGGCGGCGGAGGCGCGCTGGCGGCAGGTGGCTGAGTGCTCGCCGTCTGATTCGGCTGTGCCTGCGCGTACTGCACCGAGGACACCTGCGTCATCGGATACGTTCGCGATTCGCCCGCGGACGACTGCAGCGTTATCGCCGACGGCGAACTGCTGGTCACTGCGCCGCTGAAAGTAGTCCCGTCACTCAGCGTGACCGTGGCCTGTGGGGCCGGAGCCGTCTTAGTACACCCGGCAAGAAGAATGACGGAAATCACGAAGGCTGTGAGATTGCTCAGGCGCATGCGCCCCTCCTCGCCAAGAGCTTACCGCAACTTGTCCGCTATGATGGCTCTCCAGTGAACCCTGAAGAACTTGCATTTGGATTCCTCGAGTACGTCGTCTTCCTGCTTTCCACCACCTGCCACGAAGCCTCGCACTCTCTGGCGGCAAAATGGGGAGGCGACACCACTGCCCTCGAAGGCGGCCAGGTTTCGCTGAACCCAATCCCGCATATCCGCCGCGAGCCGTTCGGCATGGTGATCATGCCGATCCTCGGTATTGCACTCGGCGGCGGCCTTATCGGCTGGGCCAGCGCTCCCTACAACGCGGCATGGTCGCAACAACATCCGAAGCGGGCGGCATGGATGTCACTGGCAGGTCCGGCCGCCAACTTCACGCTGGCCCTGCTGGCTGCGGTCGCCATGCGCATCGGTCTTGCGTTCGGTGCATTCGTTCCGCTGGAACCCTCGTTCGCACACCTGGTGGGCGCGGCGAGCCAGGCAGGCGCGGCCGACGGCATCGCCACTGTGCTCAGCATATTTTTCTCCCTGAACATCCTGCTCGGCCTCTTCAACCTGATCCCCTTCCCGCCCCTCGACGGCTACGGCGTCCTCGGTCTCTTCCTCAGCCACAAGGGCGCGCTTCGCCTGCAGGAAATGCGGGTTCGCATGGGTGTATTCTCCTTCCTCGGCCTCGTCATTGCGTGGCAGCTTTTCGACCGGGTCTTTCCAGAAGTATTCGCCACTTCCATCCGCCTCTTCTATGCCGGGTACACTTTCTCCTGAATCCCGATAGGGATGCACATGTATCCTATAAGTCAAGCAATCCAGTGGACCATCTAGACCTTCTCGAAGCCGAGAGCATTCAAATCATCCGCGAAGTCGCTGCCGAGTTCGCCAACCCGGTCATGCTCTATTCGATCGGCAAAGACTCCTCCTGCATGGTGCGCCTGGCCCAGAAGGCGTTCTATCCGGGCAAGATACCCTTCCCTCTGCTGCACATCGATACGACCTATAAGTTCCGTGAAATGATCGCCTTCCGGGACGAATTCACCAAAGTCCATCGGGGCTCAGCTGATCGTCCACACCAACACTGCAGGCGATCGAGGAAGGCGCCAACCCCGTCCGCCTCGGTACCCAGAAATGCTGCGGTCTGCTGAAGACCAAGGCCCTGCTCGACGGGCTGGCCGCGGGCGGATATGACGCGGCATTCGGCGGCGCGCGCCGCGACGAAGAAAAGTCCCGCGCCAAGGAGCGCGTCTATTCCTTCCGCGACGAATTCGGCCAGTGGGACCCCAAGAACCAGCGCCCCGAGCTCTGGAACGTCTACAACGCCCGCGTCGACAAGGGCCAGCACATCCGCGTCTTTCCGCTTTCGAACTGGACGGAGCTCGACGTCTGGCAGTACATCGCACGCGCGAGCGCATCCCGATCGTGCCGCTTTACTACGCCAAGCCCCGCCCGATGGTGGTGCGCGGCAACATGCTGATCCCGATGGAGCAGGATTTCTTCCTGCTGCCCCACGAGAAGCCGGAGATGGTGATGTGCCGCATGCGCTCGCTCGGCTGCAGCCCCTGCACGGGCGCGATCCGCTCCGACGCCGACACCATCGAAAAGATCATCGATGAGATGAAGCTGGTGCGCCGCTCCGAACGCGAGAACCGCGTCATCGATCACGACCAGGAAGGCTCCATGGAAATCAAGAAGCGCGAGGGCTATTTTTAAAACCGCATGAGTCTGCTCCGCTTCTCCACCGCCGGCAGCGTCGACGACGGCAAGAGCACGCTGATTGGCCGTCTGCTCTACGACTCCAAGGGCATCTACGAAGACCAGCTCGCCAGCGTGGCCAAAGCTTCCGCCAACGGCAGCGGCGGCCAGATCGACCTTGCCCTCCTCACCGACGGTCTCCGCGCCGAGCGCGAACAGGGCATCACCATCGACGTCGCCTACCGTTATTTCTCCACGCCCAAACGCAAGTTCATCATTGCCGACACCCCCGGCCACGAGCAGTACACGCGCAACATGGCCACCGGCGCCTCCACCGCCGAACTCGCCATCATCCTCATTGATGCCCGCAACGGCGTTCTGCAGCAGTCGCGCCGCCATGCCTTCATTGCGAATCTCCTCGGCATTAAACATTTCGTAGTGGCCATCAACAAGATGGACCTCGTCGGTTTCGACAAGTCCGTATACGACGCGATTCAGACCGAATTCCGCGCCTTTATGCAGAGGATCGGCGCTCCCGATGCCCTCTTCATCCCGATCAGCGCGCGCGACGGCGACAACGTGGTCGAACGCAGCCCGCGCACCCCCTGGTACGCCGGCCCCGCGCTGCTGGAACACCTCGAAGAAGTGCCCTCCGACGCCGGCGCTGAAACCCTGCCCGCGCGCTTTCCCGTGCAGTACGTGCTGCGTCCCAATCTCGACTTCCGCGGCTACGCCGGACAGCTGGCCTCAGGCACCCTGAGTAAAGGCGATCTTGTTCTGGCGCTCCCCGCGCGCCGTCATTCGCGCATCGACCGCATCGTGACCTACGACGGCGACCTCACTACAGCCGAGGCCCCTCAGTCGGTCACGATCTGCCTCGAAGACGAAATCGACATCAGCCGAGGCGACATGATCGTGCCCGCGCTGAACGTCCCGCGCGTGGCGCGCCGCTTCCGTTCGAGCGTCGTCTGGATGAACACGCAGCCCCTCGAACCCGGGCGCAACTACTTCATCAAACACACCTCGCACACCGTACGCGGCATCATCCGCAGCATTCATCACCGGCTCGACGTCAACACGCTCGCGCACCTCGAAGCCCGCCGCCTCGAACTCAACGAAATCGGCGAAATCTCCGTCGAGACGCACCGCCCGCTCTTCTTCGACCCCTACACCACCAACCGCAACACCGGCGCGTTCATCATCATCGATCCTCTGTCGAACGAAACCCTCGGCGCGGGCATGATCATCGACGTGGAGGGCAAAGAGGAAATCCGCGGACAGGTGACTGCCGCCGAACGCGCCACACGTTTCGGCAACCGCCCCGCCATAATCGCCGTGGATGACTCCGAAGCGGCGCTGCTTCTGGAACGCGAACTCTTCGACCGGGGCGCGCTGGTCGCCGTGATCCGCGAAGCCGACGACGCCTCCCTCGACCTCGCAAAAGCGGCGGGACTGATTATCATCGTGACCGGCATCGCGCCGCCCACCGCCATCGACGCCGGCAAGCTGGCGACGCACGAAGTAATCAGCATCCTCGAACGCCGCGGCATTCTGATCGGGCGCGAAGAACAACTGGTTGAGGGCGAAGGCATTTAGCAGGCTGCCGAAAAACGCTTCTTGCCGCTCCCACTGTCGCGGTTCGGAAAAGCAGGTGCTGATTCCGCGGTGGTTACCGAACCGCGCGGGTCAGCAAGCGGCAACGAAAAGAGCTTTTTCAGCAGCCTGCCAACCTATTCCCCCGACAGTCGTCACCTGACTGCGCTATTTCCTGGGGCGCAAGATTTTTCGGTAACGATTGCCTCGGAAATGCCCTATTTGTCTCTTTACATTAATAGGAAATTCCATTTACCATCGATAGGACACTAAAGATCGTCACGACAGCAAAGCAGGCAAGGTGTCAGCACGGAGGACGCTACAGATGTCGCACAAATTCCGCAAGGAAGAAATGCGGGCGTTTTTCAAGACGTGCCTGATAGCCCTGCTGGTGGATTTGCTGGCCTTCCCACCCGGTTTGACTGCGACGGAAATCAGCTGGAACGGCGGCACCGGGAACTACAGCAACGCCTCGCGGTGGAGTTGCGGTGGATGCGGCACCTATCCCAATAACCCTAACCCCGGCGGACCATTCGACGCCACCATCAATTCGGGTTTAAACGACGTCGTGAATCTGGACGTCACCGGTGTCATCGTCAACAGCATGACCCTCGGCGGCAGCGGACCGTCGAGTTCCTCCACCCTCAACGTGGTCGGCGGCAACGACATCACTTTCGGGGCGGCCGGCACCAGCGGCGATGCCCTCACTATCAGCAACGGCGGCATACTCAATGTCAACGGCGGCAGCGCGACTCTGAACCTTTCCACGGGGACGAACAGCGCGCTCAACGACATCGGCGGGCAAATCAACATCTTCGATGGCAACACACTTACCGTGAAGTCGGCCGCGGGCGGCACGATCACCAACAATGGCGCCATCAACCTGAACGGGGCAGCTGTGCTTTTCGACGGCGGCGGGACAGCGCAGACCTTCACGGTCGGAACCGCGCCCGGCGGGAACGGAACGATCGTGCTGAGCGACAGCGCCAAAAACCAGATCAATGGCGCCGGCGGAATTAACGGACTGGAGACTCTCGCGCTGGCGGGCGGAACCAACCTCTCCGGCGCCGGTTCCATCAACGTCGCCAACTTCACCAACGGCGGAACGATTGCGGCGAATTTTACCGACAACGCTTTGATCGTGAACAGCAATCTGACGAACTGGACCGCAAGCACAGGCACTCTGAACGGTGGCCAGTACGTTGCGAATGGAACCCTCCGGTTATCCAGTATCGGGACGAACAACTCGATACAAACGCTCACCAACGCCAACATCTTCCTGACCGGTCCGTCGGCGCTGATCACAGGCGATGGCACGACTAACGCGCTCTCGGGATTGACCAACATCACGGACGCGAGCCTCAATCTGAGCGGAGTCAACGGTCTGACGATCACGCCCGGGAGCGGGACGCTGACCGTTACCTCAGACCCCAATGGCACATCGTTCCTGAGTCTGGATCAGGGTTCCGGTGTTACGGTGAACGGCGGCTTACATAACCTCACCACCACCGACACCAGCCAGAATGCCGGCACCATTAATGTGACCAATGGCAGCGCGCTCACCCTCAGGGGCAATTTGCTCAACGAGGCGGACGTGGACCAGAATCTTCAGAGCAGCACGTCCACGGTTAACGTACTGAATGGCAGCACACTCAACGCAGACAGCCTCACGACGTCGACGAATAACGGGTTCGCCAATTCCACGATTAACGTTATCGGGAGTTCGTTAAATGTGACGCACGACCTGCTGCAGGGCGGCTCGAATCCGTCGAGCTACAGTGGGGGCGAAGACACACTGAATCTGACGTATTCGACGGCTAAGGTGGGCGGCAATTTCGCCAACAACAACGGCCTGAACACGTCCGCGGTCAATCTGTATAACAGTTCGCTCACAGTAAACGGTGCGTTCACACAGGCGCAGGCCACTGGCGGCTACGGAACGAGTCAATTGAACCTGATGAACAACAGCACAATGACGGTGGGAGGGTTCACCAACTCCTCCGGCGTCAGCGGCGGCGCCCCGCAGAGCCAGGTATCGATCACGGGCGGCAGCAGCCTTACGATCCTGGGAAACGGGACTTTCACCAATGTGTCCAGCGGTGGCGTTCTGAGCGGCGGCAGCTACCTGATCGGCACCGGGTCGTCGCTGAACTACAACGGGGCCAATATCAATACCATCGACGTCGGGACGGTGCTCACTCTGGATAATGCCGGTAACGGAATTCAGGGAGCCCTCCTGAACGGCGGGAGTGACGCCATTTCAAACTCGCTCACCAACCTGAATGGCACGCTTGCGCTGCAGAACGGGGCCAGCCTCACGCTGTCCGGCGCCGGGGCCGGAACTTTCACGGTCGGAAGCAACGGGACGCTGAGCCTGCAGAACGGCTCTATTTTCGATGTATCGGCCTACAATTTCACAAACGTTTCGAGCAGCGGGGTTTTGAGCGGCGGCACATACTTCATCGGCACCAACTCGACGCTGAACTATGCGGGCAGCCAGAGCAGCATCAACACAATTGACGCCAATGCGTCCCTGACGCTCGACAACGCAGGCGGAGGCACGACCGGGTCCGTCACCAACGGCGGACGTGATGCACTCTCGAACTCGCTCACCAACGTCAACGGGACACTCGCCCTGCAGAACGGGGCCGGTCTCACGCTGGCGGGCGCCGCGGTGAGAACTTTCACGGTGGGTGCAAACGGCACACTGAGCCTGCAGAACGGCTCTAACCTCGATGTATCGGCCTATAACTTCACCAATGTGACAAGCAGCGGCGTTTTGAGCGGCGGCACCTATTTCATTGGCGGCAACTCCACGCTGAACTACGCGGGCAGCCAGGGCAGCATCAACACACTTGACGTCAACACGTCCGTGACGCTGGACAACACAGGCGGAGGCGCCACCGGGTCTATCACTTACGGCGGGAGCGACGCCCTCTCGAACTCGCTCACCACCAATAACGGCAACCTCACACTGCAAAACGGCGCCAACCTCTCGCTGGCGCAGGGATTGACGAACAGTTCCGGCGACACCCCCGGCGGCTCCGGGGCTGCCAATCTCCTGCTGATCAACGGGAGCACTCTCACGCTGAAAAACGGCGCCGGCGATCTGACGAACACGGCATATTCATCGAACGGCAACGGCGCCACCAGCACGGTGTCCATCGGCGGCGGCCTGAGCGGCGGTTCGACCCTGACGGTTAACAACCTGAACAACACCGCCATCAATACAAATGGTTCTTTCGGCAATGCCGTCGCCAACATCAATCTGACAGGCGGAAGCAGCCTCATCGTGAACGGGAACGTGAACAATTCGGCAAGTGTTTCGGGCAACGCATCCGCCCTGATCGCTCTCGATGGCGCCAGCAGTCTGACGGTCGGCGGAACTTACAACAACACGAGCGCCTCCCTCGGGCTGACCAACAGCAGCACGGCCACTATAACCGGGCTCTTCACCAACGACGGCAATAGTGCGGTCAATCTCGATTTAACGGGTAACGGCTTCAGCACATTGACGACGAACGGGGGCTTCTCCAACGCGGGCTCCGTAGTCCTCGATTTTTTCAGCACCCTGAATAATGCGGGAACCTTCGCCAATTCGGGCACGGTGGACCTGTATAACGCGAGCCAACTGACCAGCACCGGGTTGTTCGACAATACGAACGGCGCGCTGAGTCTGAACGGGGGCGGCAATACCCTTTACGCGGCGGGCTTCACAAACACGGGCGGCAGCCTTTATATCGCGGCAGGCGATACCGCCGACTTCCGCACGGGCGGCCTCGACACCTTCACCAACCTTTCAAACGGCACGCTGAGCGGCGGGGCCTACAACATCGGCGGCACATTCAATTTCGATGCCAGCGCCGGAACAGGTGGAGGACGGTTCCAGACGATCAACGGCGCCAGCGTCGCGATCAACGGCACGGGCCAGATCCTGTACGGCGCCGACGGGAGTCAGGGGGACGCGCTGGCGGCGCTGACAAACCTGAGCCTCAGCACGCTGGCATTCAACGACGCCGGCGCCCACACCATCACGCCAGTCCCGGCCGGGGGAATCTCTACCCTTACGCTCACCGACAGTGATTTGAATCTCTACTCGAGCAGCCTCGCGACGCAGACGAATCTGACGGTCGCCGGCAATCTGGCGAATAATTCACAAACGTCGAGCGCCACCATAAATCTTACGGGGAGCAGCCTCACCGTCGATGGATCGCTGGTTAATAACTCAAATGGCAGTTTCAACTCCTCCACGATCAATCTGAACAGCGCGTATCTCTCCAATGGCGTCGCGAGCGTCCTCACGGGCAGTACGCTGACAATAACCGGCACGCTGAACAACGGCATCTACAGCGCCGTCAATCTGAATGGCGGCGGAAATGTGCTCACTGCCGCCGGACTCACCAATAACGGCACGATCGCCATCGGCGCCGGCGATACAGCGGACTTCCGCACGGGCGGCCTCGACACGTACACCAATCTGGTGAATGGCACACTGACGGGCGGGTCGCTGAACGTTTCAGGTAACTTCTTCTACGACGCGAGCGCGGGGACAGGCGGCGGCCAGATTCTGAATATGCAGGGCACCGGCATCACGCTGCAGGGAGCAGGGCAGATCCTTTACGGGCCTGACGGGAGCCGGGCGGATGGGATTGCCGCGCTGACCAGCCTTACGGATTCCAGCCTCACGCTGGACAACCTCAACGCTTCGCGAACGATCGCGCCGGGTGGAAGCACACTAACCCTCACCAACGGACAGCTCAACGTCAATTCGAGCAGCCTTGAAGTTGCCGGTGCGGTGGTTATGAACACCGACAACAACGGTAATTCCGGGATCAATCTGTCAGCCGGGAATCTAAGAGTGGATGGTCCGATCACAAACAACGCCAGCAGCGTTAACGATCAGACCATCAGCCTCGCGAACCTCAGCACGCTCACGGCGACCGGCACTCTGATCAACAGCAGCACCGTCAGTCTCAAGGGCGGTGGAAATCAGTTGTTCGCCACCGGGTTTACCAACAACGGTGTCATCAATGTGGCAGGCGGCGATACAGCCGATTTCCGCAATGGCGGCGCCGGGCAGTTCACGAATCTGGCGAACAACACACTGACCGGCGGGACCTATAACCTCAGCGGACAGCTTTTCTACGATACAGGCAGCGATACCAGCACCAATATTCAAACGATCCACAACGCGAACGTGTCGCTCTACAATACCGGCGGCGGCAACGCGGCGGGCGCCATCCTTTTCGGACGCGGTGCGGGAACAGACGCGCTCGCCCAACTAGGCTCGTTAACCGGGGGCGCTGCGCTGACTCTCAGCGGGGAAACGGAGACCTTCAACCCCAACGGGTCGAACGGAACCTTCACCCTCAACTCCTCGACCCTCGACCTCAACGCTTATAACTCGACTCCGACGGCGCTCACGATCCAGGGCGCGTTGCTGAGCACCAACAGCGGCGTCAACATTTCGGGTGGTTCCAGTCTCACGGTGCAGGGCGGAGCGACGATCGACAGCAACTCCTCAATCTCGCTGAACGGCGGCGGCAATTCCTTATCCGGAACCTCGCTCACCAACAGCGGCATGCTCAACGTGGGCGCGGGCGATACAGCCGACTTCCGCAGCGGCGCGGGAATACTGGCGAACCTGACAGCTAACACGCTGACCGGCGGTACATATAACATCACAGGCTCTCTCCTTTACAACACGGGTACGGATGGCAGCACTTATATCCAGACTCTCAGCGGCGTGAACATGACACTGGGGAGCACTTCGACCATCGGTTTCGGATCCGTTCCCACCAACGCGCTCGCGCAGCTCGGCACATTGACGAACAGCAGCCTGACTATCAACGGCGCAACTCTCGCCATCAATCCGAACGGCAACGGCAGCATGTTCCTGCTCGATCCTTCCATGCTCAGCCTGACCGGCGGAACCATACTGAATATCGGTGGAGCGGTCAATAACACAAGCGGAAGCTCGATCAGCCTCAGCGGCCTCGGAACCACCCTGACCGCCAATGGATTTACCAACAACGGGAGCCTCACTGTCGGGGCGGGTTCGACGGCCGACTTCCGCAATGGCGGGCCCACCGGATCTGTCACGAATACGTTTACCGGCCTCGACGGTTCGACCGGAACTCTCAACGGCGGGAGCTATGCCGTCGCGGGGACCTTCCTTTTTGATCCGGCAAGCGGCACAAATGGCGGCAATATCCTGAAGATCGGGTCTTCCACGACATTGACGCTGGACGGAAGCGGTGGTGGCGCGCAGGTACTCTACGGGCCAGGCAGCGGAACCGATGCGCTGGCGTCCCTGAATGATGTCGCCGGAACCCTCAATCTCTACAACGGAGAGACGCGCTCGTTCACGCCGAACGGAGGCACGCTTACCGTCGATTCCGGCGCGACCATGAACCTCGGCGGGAGCTTCGCGGGCGCGGGCGTGGCTGACATCACGGGTGCGCTCGCTAACAACGGCACAATCAATCTGACCAATTCCGGAAGCGGCATCACCACCACGGAAAGCTTCCTGAATACCGGCACTTTGAACGTGAACAGCTCCGGCGATTTCGTGAACTCGCAGGGACTGAATAACCTGGGCGGCACGATTAATATCGACAATGGCGCCACCCTGAATACCGGCGCCACGGCCAACAGCGGGGCCGCCGCCTTCACCAACACAGGAACGATCACCACAGCGGGTACGGGGTCCAACGCGCTGAACGTTACGGGCAACATTTTCAATACCAGCCCTGGCGTGGTGAATCTGAATGGGACCGCCGACAAGATGACTGCTACCGGGCAATTCACCAATACCGGAGCGGTGAATCTCAACGGGACCAACGCCGCAGTTTCCTCCGCCGGACTCGACAACCAGTCAGGCGGCACAGTCACCCTCGCGGGAAATGGCAACAGCGTACGTTCTACAGGTACGGCCAGCAACGAAGGCACGATCGCATTTACGGGAACCTCTGGATCGGTATCGTCCACCGGCAATTTCACCAATGCGGCTTCGGGAATGATGACGGTGGAAGGCACGGGCAACGAGCTTTTCACCAACGGAAACCTGTTGAACTCAGGCGCGATCACGGTGAGCAACGGGGGCGTCGTTACCGCCGCACTCGGAGTGAGTCAGTCGGGTACGGTGACGATCGACTCCAATGGCCAGTTGACGGTCGCCAGCGGCGAGTACGACCAGAGCGGCGGCACCACGACAATCAACCAGGGCGGCACACTGACCGCACCCACGTTCCTTCTGGAGGGCGGCACGCTGGCAGGCGGGGGCACTCTTGAAGGCAATCTCACTATTGCCGGCGGAACGCTGAGTCCTGGCGATCCGCAGTCGATCGACGTGATCGGCAACTACGATCAGCAGGCCGCCGGCATACTCGACATCGATCTGGCCGGACCGCCCGCGTCACCTTCAGCGGACCAGGTGGATGTCACCGGGAACGTGAGCCTCGACGGGACACTGGAACTCACACTGCTGAACGGCTTCGACGCCGCGGTCGGGACGCAATTTGACATCGTCAACTGGACGGGTTCGGAAACAGGCGATTTCAGCACCTTCGACAACCTGACGTTTGACAACGGAACCAGAACATTTGAAGAGGTAATTAATGGCAATCAGGTGGATCTGGATGTGGTTTCCACCACTGCTTCGGCGACGCCTGAGCCTTCCACGCTGCCGATGCTCTTCTGCGCCATGCTGATGGGCGCCGGCATCACGTGGAGAGCCCGCCGCCGGCAGATCAAGGTAAAATAATCGAAGATGCCGGTGCAAACAGGCGAAGAACAAAAGACCAGCCAGAGCGGTTTGCCAAAGACCGCGATCATCGCCGTGCTGGCTCTGATCATCGTCGGGGGAATTGCCTACTGGTTTTTCGAAGGGCGCCGCGCGGTAACGATGTCGACGGCTTATCAGGCGGTCCTTCTCTCCAACGGCTCGGCCTATTTCGGACGGCTCGAGGGTCTGGGAACCCCGTATCCAGTGCTCAGAGACGTGTTCTACGTACAAAGCTCGCAGGACCCGCAGACCAAACAGGTTTCCAACATCCTGGTCAAACGCGGCAAGGAATGGCACGCGCCCGACCGCATGATTCTGAACGCCAATATGATCGTGCTGGTGGAGCCGGTTAACCCAACGTCGCGGGTCGCGCAACTGATCTCGCAGGCGAAGAACCAGTAGGCGAGATTGCGTTGCCGCTTGCTCACGCGCGCGGTTCGGAACCGTGACCGTGAGAGCGGCAAATTTACTTCCAGGGCTGTCCCGTGCCCTCGCGCAGCTTCACAATCGAATCCGCTTTGATATCGCGAAACAACTCGGAGGCGCCGCCCACCCAGCGCACGGCTACGCCATCGATTCTGGTGTCGCGGCCAAGACCGAAATGCACTCTGGGGTCGCTCGAACTGGCGTAGCTGCCGTCCGGGTGAGACCGGCGCCACAGAGTCTTCTGGCCGGACCGGAGCACGCCGACCTCGGCTCCCAGACCCTGGCGATTGGTTTTCACGCCCTCGAGCGTTACCAGCAACCAGTGGCCGCCGGCAGCGTCCTGATTCAGAAGCAGCCAAGGCTGGCCATTGTTGTTGCTGGCAATCATGCTGGTTCGTCCGTCATTGGTGAGATCGCCGATGGCCAGGCCGCGGCCGACCGCCTCCAGCTGCAGCGCGGCGCCTGAGATATCGCTGACGTCGCTGAATCCTTTGCCGTGGTTATTGTGAAAAAGCCGGTTCTTCATTCTGTATGGATACGGGTCGCCGCGCAGCGCGTTCACCATTTCAACGCCTCCATTCACGGCGTAAAGATCGAGAAAGCCGTCGTTATCGTAGTCGATCCAGCTCACCCCAAAGCCTGTATAAGACAGGCTGGGCGCGGCCAGTCCGAATTCGGCGCTGGCATCGTGGAAGAATCCCTTCCCTTCATTCCGGAACAGTGAATTTGCCTCTCCCATGAGATTGGTCACCAGGATGTCCTCGCTGCCGTGGTTATCGATATCGCCCACCGCGATGCCCATGCCCGAAAGCGCCCTGCCTTCGCCGTTATAGGCCGCGCCGGCCAGCAGCGCCTGGTTTTCGAACTGCAGATTCCCCTTGTTGATCCAGAGGATGTTGGGGTCCTGGTCGTTCGCCACGTAGAGATCCATGCGGCCATCGCGGTTGAAATCAGCACAGGCCACGCCAAGCCCCGCGCCGTAGGCCGCGAGGATCCCGGCTTTTTCCGTAACGTCTTCGAATCGGCCGTTGCCGAGATTGTGGTAAAGACGCGAGGGGACAGGACGAAATACTTTGGGACCGCAGTAATCGCGCTCGCCGGCCTGGTTCTTGCAATGCGGATTGGCGTCCACGGGGAAATTCACATAGTGGGCGACGAACAGATCAAGCTTGCCGTCGCCGTCGAGATCGCAGAAAGCGGCGCTGGTCGACCATTGATTGTCTTCCACGCCGGCCTCTTTCGTGACGTCGGTAAAGGTACCGTTGCCGTTATTGCGGTAGAGCACGTTGCGCCCGAAGTTAGTGACGTAGATATCGGGAAAACCGTCGTTGTTGTAGTCACCGACCGCCACGCCCATGCCTTCGCCGACCCAACCGACGCCGGCCTGCTCGGTGACGTCGGTGAAGTGAAGCTCGCCCGTCGGAATCAGATCGTTGCGAAAGAGCCGGTTGCCCGGCTTCCAGTTCTTGCCGGGCGGGAAAAGCGCATCGGACAGCTTCTTAGCCGGGCTGACAAATGAACCCTGAATCAGGTACACGTCGAGGTCGCCATCGCCATCGTAATCGATGAGGGCGACGCCGGCGCCCACGATCTCCGGAAAATAGAAATCGCCGGTTGCACCTGTGAAATGGTGAAAATCGAGGCCGGTTTCATTCGACGCCTCGCGGAACGGCGCAGTCTGACGCGCAGAACAACCCGTCAGGCAGATGAATAATGCCGCGGTTACGATCCTCATGGGTGCGCGGATGCCGTTGTTCCCGGCTGAACGGGAGCCTCTCTCGACATTTCGAGCGGCCCTCCCGGGCCCGACTGGTTGGCGCCGCCGGCCATCCGGGAGTAGTAGCCGGCACGCTCTTCGTTGCCGAGTTTCCGGTAGGCAGCCGCGAGCTCGCGCAGGTATGCGGGGGTTTTCTCATCCGCCGGCTGAATGGTCTTCAGAAGGTGTTCGACACCCTGCTGCCCCTGGCCCATTCTGAGCAGCGCCTCGCCCAGCAGATAGTTGGTGGCGTGCGAATTGGGATCGCTTTCGAGCGCCATCTCGTATTGCCGGACAGCGCCCTTCAGATCGCCCTGCGCCTCGAGGACCCGCCCGAGCTGTGTGTTGGCGCCGCTGTCGCGTGGGTTCAGCGCAAGGGCGCGGCGGAAGGCCCCGGCAGCTTCCGGATAGCGCTTCTGATCGAGCATGACAAGTCCGAAGGCGTAGTGCGCGCTGGTTGCAGGATTAAGTCTGGCGGCGATGCGATAGTGTTGCTCGGCCTTGTCCCACTGTTTCAATTCCCAATAAACGCCCACCAGGTTACTTTGCGCGGTTTCATCGTTCGGATCGGCGGCCACCGCATTTTCCAACTGCCGCGCCGCCTCATCAGGCCTGCCCTGGGCCAGATATTGCTGCGCCGCCTGCGCGCGGATCAATCCACCCTGATTCAGTGCCGTGATCTGGACCATCATGGAGTCTTCGGGCGGCGCGCCTGTGGGGTTTCGCTGATAAATGGCGAGCTGCCGGGTGGCCTGGTCGAGATCGCCTGCCCGCCGGTACGCCATGGCCAGCGCATAACGGGCGGCGGAGAACGCCGGAGAAAGTTCACAGGCGCGCTGGTACTGCGCGATCGCGTCGGTCTCGGAGCCAAGCGCAGCCAGCGCCTTGCCGAGGCCATAGTGGTAAACGGCAAGGTCGGGCTCTTCAGCCACGAGCTTCTCATAGAGAGCGCGGCTTTCTTTGAACTTGCGGCTCTCGAGCAGGACTTCGGCGAGTCGCATGCGCGCGGGCCGGCTGGCCGGATCGAGCTTTGCGGCGGCGCGCGCGTCGGCAAGAGCCGGCTGGGTTTCCCCGCGAAGCTGCTCCACGACTGCGAGATAGTAGGCCCATGCGAAGGATTTCGGGTCAAGCAGCCGGGCTCGCCGGTAGCAGACTTCGGCCGGATCGAGCTCCTGGTAAGTTTGCAGCGTCATGCCCAGGCGGCCGCTGGCGCCGGCATCGTCGGGATGCGCCGCGGCATCCCGCACCGCCGCCTCGATCTGGGCGCGCACGTGTGCGGGAAAGCCGGAGGTCACGACCTTCGGAACAGGAGGAACCGGCGTGTTCTGCCGGCAAGCCAGACTTCGGGAACAGACAGCGGCAATGAACAGCAAAATCCAGACAGCGTGCCCCCGATTCCGACCCAGGGTTTCCGAACCGTGACCGTGAGGGAGCGGCACACGCAAACCTTCGTGATCAGGCACCGGCTCAATACTTCATCTCCACGCTGATCAGATGAATTTCCGTCTCCCCCACATTCTCCACCGAGTGCGGCGGCAGCGATTCGATGAACCGCGCCGGCTCTCCCACCGGGTTCGGATGAATGCGCGTGTCGAGCAGCACGTTGCCCTTTTCATCGCGCCGCACGAAATGTCCGCCCGAAATCGTGTAATAAACCG
This sequence comes from Terriglobia bacterium, assembly GCA_963709215.1. GTDB lineage: Bacteria > Acidobacteriota > Terriglobia > Bryobacterales > Bryobacteraceae > BOG-234. Next base: position 44,720 of record CAVPVO010000004.1, read on the forward strand.
CCGGCCACCGGTGCGTGTGCACAGGCACGATATCCCCCGCCGGAATATGCGTATCCAATACGCGCACGCGGTCGTTATCCAGCACGAGCTTGTGATGTCTGGGGGCAGCCACCAGGGCATCGAGCGAGTCAGGCCAGGGCCACGGATTACTGACGGGTTCGGTCACGCGGCGATTTTCTCACATATAATGCCGAACGATGAAGCTTTCTGCAATCGTAGTCGCGCTCGCCCTCGCCGTCACCGCCCACGCCCAGTTCACCGCCGCCCAGTCCGCTGCCGGGGCGACGGCCTACCAGACCGCCTGCTCGAACTGCCACGCTGCCGACCTCGGCGGACGCAATGAAGCTCCGCAGCTCGCGGGCAGCAACTTCATCGGCATCTGGGGAACGCGGACCGCGGGCGAGCTCGTCGCCTACATCCAGACCTCCATGCCTCCCACCAATGCCGGCTCCCTCGGCGAAGCGGCGAGCTCAAACCTCGCGGCTTATATTCTGCAATCGAACGGCGCAGCAGCCGGCAATCAGACTCTCGCGCGCGCCTCCAACACCGTCATCCGCTCCGTCGCAACCGGCCGAGTCTCTGTTGCCGGAGGCGCCGCGGCCGCTTCCGGACCCACCGGCATCACCGTCTCCGGCACCGTGAAGAACTTACGTCCCCGTCACCGACGAGATGCTGCGCAATCCCGATCCCGGCGACTGGCTCATGATCCGCCGCAACTATCAGGCCTGGAGCTACAGCCCGCTCGCGCAGATCACCACCGCCAACGTGAAGAACCTGCACGCTCGCCTGGGTCTGGGAGATGACCGAAGGCGGCGCCAACGAGCCCACGCCCCTCGTGCACAACGGCATCATCTATCTGGCCAACCCCGGCAATGTCGTGCAGGCGCTCGACGGCCGCACCGGCAATCTGATCTGGGAGAACCGCGTCGGCCCCGAGCTTTCCACCGGACTCGGCGGCATGCGCAGCCTCGGCATCTATCAGGACAAGATTATCGTCGCCACCACCGATGCGCGCTTGGTCGCGCTCGACGCCCGCACCGGCAAGACGGTCTGGGACACTGCCGATCGCCGACAAATCGAAAGGCTACGCGAATTCGAGCGGCCCGCATCGTCGATTCACGGCAAAATCATCGAGGGCCTCGGCGGGCTGCGACCGCTATAAGGCGGACGCCGGCTGCTTCATCAGCGCCTAGGACGCCGACACCGGCAAGCAGCTCTGGAAGTTCAACACCGTGGCGCGCGAAGGCGAGCCCGGCGGCGACACCTGGGGCAAGCTGCCCAACCTGCTGCGCGCCGGCGGCGACACCTGGATCACCGGCAGCTACGATCCCGACGCTCAATCTCACCTACTGGGGCGTGGCGCAGGCCAAGCCCTGGATGCGCGCCAGCCGCGGCACCGAAGAACGAAGCCGCGCTCTATACCAGCTCCACGCTCGCGCTCAATCCCGACACCGGCAAGCTGGCCTGGTACTTCCAGCATGTGCCGGGCGAATCGCTCGATCTCGACGAAGTCTTCGAGCGCGTGCTGGTGGATGCCGGCGGCGCAGAAGCTGGTCTTCACCATCGGCAAAGCCGGCATCCTGTGGAAGCTCGACCGCGGCACCGGCAAGTACTCTCGACACAAGGAAACGGTCTTCCAGAACGTCTTCGATCACATCGACCGCAAAGACCGGCGAGGTGCACTACCGCAACGACATCGTGGAGCAGCAGAAGAAGCAGTGGGTGCAGGCCTGCCCCAGCACGGAAGGCGGCCACAACTGGCAGGCCATGAGCTACAACCCCGGCGCGAACGAACTCATCATTCCGCTGAGCCAGAGCTGCATGGAGATGTCGGGCCGCGACGTGGATCCGAAAGAAGGCTCCGGCGGCACGCAGGCCGACCGCCGCTTCTTCGAAATGCCCGGATCGAACGGCAACGTCGGCAAGCTGGCGGCTTACGATGTCGTCGACGATGAAAGAGAACTGGTCGATCCAGCAGCGCGCGCCGTTTCTGACCGCCGTGCTCTCAACCGCTGGGGACGTGGCATTCGTTGGCGATCTCGACCGCACATTCAAAGCGGTGGACGTGAGGACCGGCGCGATTCTCTGGAAGACCCGCCTCGCGACATCGGTGCAGGGCTTTCCGGTTTCGTTCAGCATCGACGGGAAGCAATACATTGCCGTGACGACCGGCAACGGCGGCGGCAGCCCGCGTCAGGTGCCCGCCACCATCGAACCGGAGATTCACAACGCTCCGAGCGGCAACGCGCTCTACGTCTTCGCGCTGCCGTAGCCAGGCATCCACTACAATAGATACATGGCCAAATCCTGGAGCGAAATGACACCGACGGAACGGCTGGCCGATCGTATCGCAAAGAACCGCGAGATAGATCGGCGAGTCAACGAGAAGATTACCAACGACCCCCCACGTGCAACCGGTGCCAGAAAACCCGTGCGGAGCGCAACCACACGCACCGCATTCGACAAGTTCCAGGAAATCAAGCGGACCGAAGGCATCGACGCCGCCGCGGAATACGTGCGCGCGCACAAAGCCTGATTTTTGAATGTGGCGCAGGTTGTTTGGGGCACCCTCTGGGTCCGCGGGGCTTGTAACGCCCCGCTCCCCCTACTTCGTCATATCCCGCGCCCGGCTCGACATCCCGTCTTCCCAGTTGCTCCATCCCGACAGCATTCCGTAGGGCGACCGATCGAGAATAGCTTCAATCTGCCGAAGCTTCCCCTTCTCGACCTTGAACAGCTCCGCGATTTCCCACGTCCACGGCTGATTCGGTCCCGCGGTCACCGTCCGTCCATCCGGCGTCTTAAACGTCCGCGTATCGCCCGCCGAGTGATCGAAAAACGCGAACGCGAACACCGTGCCGCGCTCCGGATCCACCGCCACATATCGCCGGTCTCGGATACGCGTCACAAAATGCAGCAGCCCCGATTCGAACTGCTGTTTGCAACTCCATGACGCCGAATAATTGGTCGACGTCTTCGGGTCGGGCACCGGCTGCCCGTCGCGCGGCGGCGCGTTCGTCGTCAGCGAGCCGTTCTCAATGCGGTTGCAGTCGTCGGTGAAGGGATACACGCCCTTGCCGTCGTTCTGCTGCATGCCGCTGAAATACATGTTGGCGGTTTTCACCAGATCGTCGCGCGACATCCGCTCCGCCACCGGCACGGCCTCCTGGAAAAGATGATTCGGCGATCCCAGCTTTTCGAAATTCTTCGCCGCATTCTCCTGACGAACCACGAGCGTCTCGACCTCGGGAATCTGGCGGTTCACTACCTTCAGCCGCAGCCCGATCACGCCGGGCACTTCCTGCCCCGCCTGCCGCCCCTGTTCGCGAATCGTGCCGATAAACGCCACTTCGCCCGCCTGCACATCGGTGACGAAAAGCCGATAGGTCCCCTTTGACGACATCGAGCGCCACAACCCGTCTCCAGGCTCCAGACGCTGGCCGTTCTCCGTGAATTTTACATTCTTCGTCAACGGCACCAGCTTAGTGTCGTGCTTCACCAGGGCATCGAGATACTGATCGACGAAGCCGTTCAGGCATTCGCGGTCGCATGTCTGACCGAAGGCCAGTCCGGACGCAAGAATCGTCAGGGAAACGATTGCAGGGATTCTCATCGCAGACGGATTCTATCAGAGTTGACAGCCCCGCCTTCGCAGCGCTAAAAAACTATCAGAAAGGATTGGAAAGGCTAATGAAACGCGTTCTGTGTCTGATGATCTTCACGGCGCTGGCCTCCGGTTTCGCGCTGGCCGCCGATACCGTCAAGGGCATTCTGATTGACGAGCGATCCTCCGGTGAGGCGTTCCTGCGTATCTCAGGCGCGACCGGTCAACTTGAAGGCGGCCGGATCGTCGCCGAAGCGCACACGAAGGAAGATCTGCTGAAGCCCGACAACGAGAAGAGCGGCTACGGTATCTTCACCGACGACAACAAATTCCTGAAATTCGACGCGGCAGGCGACAGGAAAGCCCTCGCGCTGATCAGGGAATCGAAGAAGCTGGACGATTTCGAGGTCGAAGTGGTCGGCGAAATCAAGGGCGACACCATAAGGGTTGTCAGCGTGAAGCTTCTGCCCACAGATTAGCTCTTCATTTTTCGTTCCTGAAGCGATACTCTGAGGAAGGGAGAACCATCCAGATGGCCAAAGGCATGAACCAGAAGAAAGAAACCAAGAAGCCCAAGAAAACCGCAAAGTAGCGACGCGGGGCAGACGGTCGCATTGTGCCGTCTGCCCGCTACCTGTCGGGCACGAAGGTCACCGTGCTTTTCACTTCCGTTTTCGCGAAATGCATCGGGAAGCTCTCACCGTTGTAGTAAGCGCTCCACTGATCCCGGTAATGGAATGAAGCAATATGACCCGATTCGCCGATGGGGATGTTCGCGAGCGAAGCGTCCCAGTCCCCCGCTGACATATCCATCCTTTCAGACGGGCCCAGTATCCTCGTAGTCTGTTTCACGGTTGTTGACGCCCCGCTCATCGGCGTCGGCGCGATGTTGAAATACTTCCCGACCACCGGCACGCGCGTCACCACCGGGTTCTCGATGGCAAGGTACATATACGTGCCCCACTTCCACCCCTTCGGGTCCTTGCCCTGCATGCGCTGGCCCTCTTCGATGCCGTCCGCAAACGCCTGCAGCAGAACCTGATTGTAATCGCCAAACCATCCGGCGGGACGCTGGCGCAGCAGATGCTCGACCACCGCTTGCGCGATCCTGGGGCTGTAGATGTCCCCGTTGCCCGGCGAAGCCCGCTCCGCGATCGCCTTTCGCAGATATTGCCAGGACAGCGTGGCGATCAGGGGCGCGGCGTGGTCGCGATCCATCTGGCCGTCCCAGGTGCGCAGCAGTTCCATCGCGTCGTCGAACACCCGGCTCTGGCCTTTGTGGCTCCCGTAAGCCGCCACCAGTTGCCCGGCGAGGAAATGCAGGTCGCCCGCATACACATCTTTCTGTATACGCAACCCGTCTTCCGGCCTGATCTTATTCCCGCCTGCCCGCAGCATGTTCAGAATCTGCCGCGAGCGGTAAGGCGAATCGAAATTCCCGCTCACCCGGTACGGAAAATCCGCCGGAAAGGGATTCTGATTTGCCGTGACGATCAGCCCGCCCGGTGGATTCCACGACTGCGGCAGTTCTTCGTACGGAATGAATCCCTGCCATTCGAAATTACCGGACGACCCGTCGACCGGCGTTTCGCCCGAATAATTCCGGATCGGCAGCCAGCCGCTCGCGTGATATCCGATGTTGCCGTCGACATCGGCGTAAACGAAGTTCTGGCCCGGGCCGCCGAATCGCGAAACCGCGCGTTTGAAATCGTCCCAGTTCCGTGCGCGATCGATATCGAGAAAGATGTTAACCACTGCATTGGGCTCGGCCGCCGTCCACTTGAGCGTCATGACCTGACCGTTGTCGATCTGCCAGACAGGACCGTGCCGCGTCACCAGATTGGTCAGCTCTTCCGGGGCGCGTCCCCTGACCTCGATGATTTCGCGCTCCGTCCGCGCCTGTTCAATCTTGCCGTTGAAGAGATACTGGCCGGTACGCAGATCGATCTTCTCGATGTACAACTCCTGCACGTCGAAGCCGAGATTGGTCTCGCCCCATGCGATGCGGTCGTTATGTCCCGCCAGAATTCCCGGCATGCCCGGCAGCGACATGCCGGTGACTTTCAGGCCAGGCGCTTCCAGATACTCCATGTGCCAGATGCCTGGCAGCGAGAACTCGAGATGCATATCATTCGACACCAGCGGCTTTCCCGACGCGGTGTGCGCCCCCGAAACAGCCCACGCGTTCGATCCGGGATGGCCGTCGCTGCCCGGCATAAACTCAAATCCGGCGCGATCCGGAAAAAGGTAGTGCACTTTGTCCGGCTTCACCCGTCCGCAGCATCTTCTGCAACAATGAGCTTGCTCTTCCACGTGCTCGACAGATCGCGGAACAAGTAGAGTCCGCACAGAATCGAATCGACCACGCTCCAGGGCCGCGGATCATAGCCAAGCAGCGTGAATTCGACGCCGTACCGTCCGCGATGCGATTCGATGTACGCGTTAACACCCCGCGCGTAGGCTTCCATCGCGGCCTTGTCCGCTTCCGGCATCGTTACATAAACCTGCTCCGCGATGCGCCGCATACGCAGACGCCGCGATTCGCGATCACTCTCGAGCGTGGCAGGCCCGATGATGGCGGACAACTCCCCCGCCGCGAGGCGACGCAGCCCGTCCATCTGAAACATGCGGTCCTCCGCCGTGGTGTAGCCTTCCACAACCCAGGCGTCTTCGAGGGTTTTCGCTTTGATGTGCGGGACGCCGAGCGAATCACGCTCCACCTGGACGGGCTGCGTTACGCACGTCACGATGGTCCCGGAAGTCTGCGGCAGGGCGCGCCAAAGGAACCAGTAGTATCCCGCCGCCGCTGTCACCAGGGCGATAGCAAGCAGAGTGTTTACGACAAAGAGAAGGCGGCGCACTGTTGCGATTGTAGAACGCGCTGCAGGTGTGTAATCCCTCACACCTGCCCTTACACTGGAAAGGAAGCACACAGCCCGCCACTCGGGCGGGCGTTGTGGGCGTGATAAAGGAATGACGTCGCCTTACTTCGCCGCGCGCCTTGGGCTGCTGGGCCTGATCATCGCCATTAATGCGTTTTTCGCGGCCTCTGAAGTGGCGCTGCTTTCGGTGCGCGATTCGCGCCTGCGGCATCTTGCGGATGAAGGAAACGCGGGCGCAAAGATGGCCCTTGCCTTGCTGGCCCAACCCGAGAAGCTGTTGTCGGTAACCCAGATCGGCGTGACGCTCGCCAGCCTCGGCCTGGGTTGGGCCGGCGAGGACACGCTCTATGAAATGCTGCTCGCACTTTTCCATCTCGCGCTGACCCCGGCCACAGCGGCCATCCTCCATGCAGCTTGTTTCGTCGCCGCGTTCGTCGCTGATGACCTACTGCCACGTGGTGATCGGCGAAGTCGTGCCGAAGAATCTGGCCATCGATAAGGCCGATCGCCTCGCGGTCATCGTGGCGCCGGTGCTCATGCTCTTCTACCGCACGACGTCCGTTTTCGTCACGGTGATCGAAGGCTCCGCGCGCGGTCTGACACACCTGCTGGGCGGCAGGGGCAGCCACCGCGGCGGCGGCCATTCCGCCGAAGAACTGAAGCTCATCGTCAGTTCCAGCCGTTTCGCCGGGCAACCTGCCCAAGCTGCAGGAAGACATGATCCATCGCGTGCTCGATCTCGACGACCTATATGTGCGCGAAATCATGAAACCGCGGCGCGAGATCGTGTCGGTCCCGATGGGCGCCTCGCTCGACGACGTGCTCAAAACCATGGTCGAGAGCCAGCATTCGCGCCTTCCGGTATGGGAAGGACAAGCCGGAGCAGCTGGTCGGCGCCGTGTTCTTCAAGGACATGCTGCGCATCTGGCACGAGCGCCGCGTGACATGATTCGTCTCGGCCGTCCCGCGCCGCCTTTCTCATCTGGCGCACATCATGCGCAAGCCGCTGATCGTGCCCGAAACCAAGCCGCTCATGCAGATGCTCGAGGAGTTTCGCCAGCGGCACCTGCACATGGCGCTGGTGGTGGATGAATTCGGCACGGTGACCGGCCTGCTCACCGTCGAGGATGTGCTCGAGCAGATCGTCGGCGAGATCGAAGACGAGTTCGACGAGAAGCTGCCCGAGAAGCACATTGAAACAGGCCGAGATCGAGGTCGACGGCGCCACCAGCATTCTCGATCTGGCGTCTGTTTACGGCATCGAACTGCCGGCCAACGGCGGATTCGAAACCATCGCGGGATACATGCTCTTCCAGCTCGGCCACATTCCGCGGGCAGGAGAGTTCGACCGATTCCGACGGCCGGCGTTTTACCGTAATGGCGATGGACCGCAACCGTATCGCGCGCGTGCGTGTCGAGAAACCCGCCGCCTCGGCGCAGGCCCCTGAGAAAGAGGAAACCCCCGAAATTGCTGGGCATTGATTATAGGGCCGCCCGCGCCACCTGGACCGCGGCGCTGGTAATTCTCGGCATCGGCGCGGTCTATCTGATCCGCGGAACCGTGTTCGTCTTCGTGATCGCGCTGTTGTTCGCGTATCTGCTCTATCCGTTCATGAATCTGGTCGACCGGCGCCTCCCGGGCAAAACGCGCACGCCGGCGCTCGCCGTCACGTTCATCGTAGTCATCGGGATCCTCGCCGCGTTCGGCGCCACCGTGGGATCGGTTGTAGCCAGCCAAGCCGCCAACCTGGCGGCGCAGGCTCCGTCCCTTCTCGAAAAGCTGCGCGAGACTCCGGCGCCAGGCCCGCAAGGTCTCACATCTTTCCGCAGTCAGGTGCTGGGCTGGATGGAGTCGGAACTGCGGCAGCATTACAACGACATCGCGATGCTGGTGCCGCGCGTGGCCATCTCTGTGATTTCAGCCTCGCGCAACCTGATCTACGTTGTGCTCATCCCGATTCTGAGCTTCATTATTCTGCGCGACGGGCGCGATATGCTCGCCGGACTGGTCGAAATGCTCGAGCCGCACTACGAAACAGCCAGGGACACGCTCTCCGATGTGCACGATCTACTGCTGCTCTACATGCGCGCGCTGCTGCTTCTCTGCTGCGTAACGCTGGTCACGTTCAGCATCGTGCTGAGCATCATGGGCGTGCCGTACGCGATGCTGCTGGCGTCGATCGCCTTCGCCCTCGAATTCATTCCGCTGGTGGGGCCGCTTTCCGCCGGCCTGATCATCATTGCGGTGAGCGTGGTTGCCGGTTATCCGCACGTGTTATGGGTGGTGATCTTTCTCGTCGTATTCCGTCTGCTTCAGGACTATGTCCTCTCGCCGATGCTGATGAGTAAAGGCATTGAACTACACCCATTGATGATTATCCTCGGTGTACTCGCGGGCGGCGAGATAGGCGGCGTAGCGGGAATTTTCCTCAGCGTGCCGGCGCTGGCGCTGATCCGTCTCTTCTATCACCGATTAAAAAAGCTTCAGGCAGCACAGCGGCTCAGCGTTTCGAAATAGCGTGCCACTCGGAAACCCTTTCTGAACCGGGGCACCCTCTGGGTCCGTTAGCAAGCGGCACCGCAACTCCCAAGGCTGCGGCGCGTTTATAGATAACAGAACGACTGTTATGCAGCGCAACGCAATTGGGTTCATTTGTCTGATTCTGATGGCATTCTCATCGGGCCTCTACGCGAAGAAGAGAACACAGCCAAAAGCTGCCCAGCCCGCCGCGCCGCCGCAGATGACCGCCGAACAAAAGGTGGTGCACGCGCTCGATCGCCTTACCTTCGGCCCGCGCCCGGGCGATGTCGAGGCAGTCGCACAGATGGGTCTGCAGCGGTGGATCGAACGGCAACTCCATCCGCGCGACATCCCCGAAAATCCGATCCTCGAATCCAAACTCGCGCCGTTCGACACCCTGCGCATGTCGACCGCGGAACTCGCCCGCCGTTATCCAACCCCGGCGATGGTCAAGTCGATGGTCGACGGACGTCAGCCTTTTCCGCAGGACGCTCCGACACGGTACGCCATCGAGAAACTGGTCGCGCGCCTGCAGCGTCGCGAGGCAGCCGACAAGGCCGGTAAATCGGACAACGCGGATCTCAATGTGGCGGTCCCCGACACCTGGCAGCTGGACGATCGCCAGAAAGACATTCTGCAGAACGGCAAACCGCCTGAGTCAGTGGCGATGCTCGAAACTATGCCGGAAGCGGAGCAGTACGACGTCCTCGATTCGCTGCCCAACGGCCAGCGCCAGAAGCTCTTTCCGCCGGCGCCGCCCGATCTGCGCCGGAAGATTCAGATCTTCAACGGCTCCGTGCAGATCGTCAATCAGGATCTGAGCGAAGCCAAGCTGCTGCGCGCCGTCTACAGCAACCGCCAACTCGAAGAAGTCCTGACCGATTTCTGGTACAACCATTTCAACGTTTTCCTCGACAAAGGCGCGGACCGCTACATGGTCACGCGCTATGAGCGCGACGTCATCCGCCCGCACGTGCTGGGGCATTTCAAGGACCTGCTGCTCGCCACGGCCGCAAAGCCCCGCCATGCTTTTCTATCTGGACAACTGGCAATCGCGCGGCGCCTGATCCAAGAGTGCCCCGAAGGCAGCCGGACGCTCGCCAGGGGCTGAACGAAAACTACGGCCGCGAACTGATGGAACTGCACACGCTCGGCGTCGATGGCGGCTACACCCAGCAGGACGTCACCGAAGTGGCGCGCTGCTTCACCGGCTGGACCATCCGCGAGCCCAGTCGCGGCGGCGGCTTCGAATTCAACGAGAAGATTCACGACAAGGGCGAAAAGCACGTGCTCGGCGTGACCATTCCGGCGGGCGGCGGCATGGGCGACGGGCTCAAGGTGCTCGACATTCTGGCGCATCATCCCGCCACCGCGCACTTCATCTCGAAGAGCCTGGCCATTCGCTTCGTGTCCGACAATCCGCCGGAAGCGCTGGTCGCGCAGCATGGCGGAGACGTTCCACGAAGACCGACGGCGATCTGCGCGAAGTGATGCGCACCATGCTGCATGCGCCCGAATTCTGGGATCCCGCGAATTTCCGCTCCAAGATGAAATCGCCGCTCGAAATGGTGGCGAGCGCCGTGCGCGCCGTGAACGGCGATGTCGATTTCGCGCAGACGCTCGATGGGCCAGCTGAATCAGCTGGGCGAGCCGCTCTACCGCAAGCTGGAGCCGACCGGATATTCGAATCGCGGCGCCGACTGGATGAATTCGGCTTCGCTGCTGGCGCGCATGAATTTCGGCATCGCGCTGGCGCAGGGCAAGATCGCCGGCGTGAAGGTCGATCCGGCGCAGTTCGCCGTGTCGGTCGACGCCGTGCAGATCGAACGCAGCATCCTTCTGGACCGACGCCTTCGCCCGCAGCGCAGGACGCCATCGCAGACCGGCCTCGCCGCAGCAGCAGGATCTCGGCGCACTCGCCGCCGGGCTCACACTCGGTTCTCCGGATTTTCAACGCAGGTAAAAGATCATGGCAATCTCACGCAGAATTTTTCTTCGCAATTCCGCGATCGCGATGGCGGGCGTCGGCTCCGCGCCCCTGTGGCTGGAGCGCGCCGCGTTCGCAGCCGACCAGCAGGGCGCACGCAAGAAGGTGCTGGTCGCCATCTTTCAGCGCGGCGCCGCCGATGGTCTGAACATCGTGGTTCCGCACGGCGAACGGCGCTATTACGATCTGCGCCCGACGATCTCGATTCCGCGGCCCTGCTGCCGGCATCGCGCCCGAAGATGCGGTCATCGATCTCGACGGATTCTTCGGTCTGCATCCCGTCGCTCGCGCCGCTGAAGCCGCTCTGGCAGCAGCAGCGCCTCGCGATCGTGCACGCCGCCGGCTCGCCCGACCCGACGCGCTCGCACTTCGACGCGCAGGATTACATGGAATCGGGCACGCCGGGCCTGAAAGCCACCACCGATGGCTGGCTGAATCGCGCGCTCCCGCCCGCAGCAGGCAAAGCCTTCGCCGGTGCGCGCCGTCAGCCTGGGACCCACGCTGCCGCGCACTCTGCGCGGTGCACAACAACGCGGTCGCCGTCGAAAACCTGAACAACTTCACGGTGCGCGACGACGGCTGCGTCGAAGACGCTGCAGGCGATGTACGCCGGCACGAACGATCAGATCCTCAACGGCACCGGCCGCGAAACCTTCGAAGCCGTCGCGCTCCTGCAATCGATCCAGAAAACGCCCTATCAGCCCGCGGACGGCGCGAACTATCCCGAAGGGCCGTTTCGGCGACAGCATGCGGCAGATCGCCCAGCTGATCAAGGCCGACGTCGGCGTGGAAGTGGCGTTCGCCGATATCGGCGGCTGGGATCATCACGTGAACGAAGTGGGCGCGAAGGCCTCGGTCGGACAGCTGCCGAATGTGCTGCGCGAGTTCGGCGATTCGCTCGCCGCGTTCTATCAGGATCTGGGCGATCGCATGGAAGACGTCGTGGTGGTGACGATGTCCGAGTTCGGGCGCACCGCGAAAGAGAACGGCAATCGCGGCACCGACCACGGCCACGCCAACGCCATGTTCGTGATGGGCGGCCCGGTGCAGGGCGGCAAGGTCTACGGCAGATGGCCGGGTCTAGCGCCCGAGCAACTCAACGAAGAGCGCGATCTCGCGCTGACCACCGATTTCCGCGACGTCCTGGGCGAGGCGGTTTACACCCATCTGGGCAATCGCTCGATCCAGTCCGTCTTCCCCGGATACGACGGCGGCCCCGCGAAATTCCGCGGTTTTCTTAAAGCCTGACACGCTCGGTTTGCATCGTTTATTAGAACGAACAGCTACACGGTGAATTTCGTCTTCGATTAGAGGCTCGGAGACGAATGAAGAGGCTATCCCGACGTTTTGTGATCGGATTGCTGCCAGTGATGGCTTTGGCGCAGGACCCCACAAGAACCCCGCAGCCAGCCCTACGTATGAGTCCCGATGCAGATCCCGTGTTTGCAGTCGCGACTATTAAGCTGAGCGATCCTTCATTGCCTGGCTACGGAATGAAGATACGCCCCGGTCAGTTCTCTGCCACCGGTTATACCCTGCGACTGTTGATCATGTACGCCTGGGATCTGCACCGGACTCAGATCCGCGGCGGGCCAGCCTGGCTGGATTCCGACAAGTACAATGTCACGGCCAAGCCGGATGGACAAGGATTGCCGAGCCCTCAGCAGTGGCAGACGATGTTGCAGAAACTCCTCGCAGATCGTTTTGGGCTCGCCTTCCATCGTGAAACGAGAACCCTCTCGGTCTATGCGCTGACAGTGGCCAAAGGCGGGCCGAAGCTAACGTCCGCGGTCGGCGACCCCAACGCATCCGCGGACATCTCCTTCCTTGCGCTGGGAAGACTCGGGGCGCGCAACGCAAGTACGGCTGACTTCGCCCACTCCATGCAGAAGAATGTGGTTGATCGTCCGATCATCGATCGAACCAACCTCTCGGGCACGTACGACTTTGGTCTGATCTGGGTTCCGGACGAATTTCAGTTTTCCGAAGTAAGAACTCCCGGCGGGCCGCAGATTCCCAGTAACACGGAAGGAGCCGATCTGTTCACCGCAATCCAGCAGCAGTTGGGCCTGAAGCTTACGGCAATGAGGGCTCCCGCCGAGGTCTTTGTGATCGACCATGCCGAAAAGCCGTCAGCGAACTGATACGGATCAACCTGCAGGCCTGACTTACAAAGCCTGATAGACTTTTCGCCATGCGTTTCGCCTGGCTGGCCCTGGTCGCGGGGCTGCCGCTGTCAGCGCAGTCGAATGGCGACTGGCCGGTCTACAACCACGACCTCGCCGGCACCCGCTACTCGCCGCTCACCGAGATCAACACAAAAAACGTCGCCACTCTGAAGCAGGCCTGGACCTACCATCTGCGTTCGCCGGCCGATGCAACCCGCAGACTGAGCGGTATTGGCGGGTTCTCCGAAGCTACTCCGATCGTGGTCAACGGCGTGATGTATCTTCCAGCAGGCAGCCGCATCGTGGCGCTCGAACCCGAAACCGGAAAAGAGATCTGGAGTTACCAGCCCAAAGACATTCCCTCGCGCCGCGGCGTCACCTTCTGGCCGGGCGGCAAAGACACGCCCCCGCGCATCATCTTCACCACCGGCTCGAAAATGATCGCGCTGAATGCGCGGACGGGCACAGTTGTCCCGGGCTTCGGCAACGAAGGCGTCGTCGACCTCGGCGTGCCCTACGATTCCGCGCCCACCATATACAAGGACACGCTCCTCGTCGGCGCGAACGTGCAGGAGCAACCCGCTACGGGCCCGCCCGGCGATTCCCGCGCCTATGACGTCCGCACCGGCGCGAAGCTCTGGGAGTTTCATTCGGTGCCGCGTCCCGGTGAGCCAGGCCACGAATCCTGGCAGGGCGACGACTGGAGGAATCGCTCCGGTGTGAACAACTGGGGCTTCTCCATGACCGCCGACGAAGCTCGCGACATCATCTACATGACCTTCGGCAGCCCGGCGAGCGATTACTACGGCGCGGACCGCAAGGGGCCCGATCTGTTCGGCAACTCTGTCGTGGCAGTAGATGCCAAAACCGGCAAATACAAGTGGCACTTTCAGGTGGTGCATCACGACCTCTGGGATCAGGACCTGCCGCCCGCACCCGGCCTGCTCGATATCCACAAGGGCGGCAAAACGATTCCCGCGCTCGCCCAGGTCGGCAAGTCGGGCTGGATGTTTATCCTGAATCGCTTAACCGGCGAGCCGGTATTCGGTGTCGAAGAACGCCCGGTTCCGAAGAGCGATGTGCCCGGCGAGGAGACCTCCCCGACGCAGCCGTTTCCTCTCAAGCCGCCCGCCCTCGCGCGCAACACCTTCAAAGAATCGGACATCGTCACCGCGGACGACACCACACCCGAACACGCCAAAGCCTGCCGCGATTTATTCGAAGCCAGCGGCGGGCTTTACAATGCCGGTCCGTTCACGCCGTACCTTTATCACCAGCCGGGCACCATGCCGAAGAGCACCGCGGTCTTTCCCGGTTCGATCGGCGGCTCCAACTGGGGCGGCACGGCTACCGATCCGAAACTGCAGTATGTCTTCGTCAACACCTCGGATGAAGGCAGCATCGGCTGGATCGAGAAGCTCCCCGCGGGCTCCCGCGTCCCCTACGATCGCCGCAGCCAGATCGGCGCGCTGCCCCGCTTCTGGGACAAGAAGGTCGACGGCGACGGTCTCACGAAAGGCGAGAGCAGCTGGCCCTGCCAGAAACCGCCGTGGGGACGCCTGATGGCAGTGGATGCCCGCACCGGCGATTTCGCATGGTCCGTGCCGCTCGGCATCACCGAAGAGCTCCCGCCCGCGAAGCAGCATACCGGCCGCATGAATCTCGGCGGACCGATCGCGACGGCGGGCGGTCTCGTGTTCATCGGCGCCAGCAACGACCGCCGTTTCCGCGCCTTCGATTCGAAGAACGGAAAAGAGCTCTGGGTGACGAAGCTCGACTACAGCGCGATCTCGGTGCCCATGACGTATCGCGGTCGCAACGGAAAGCAGTATGTTGCCGTGGTCGCGGCGGGCGGCAGCGGCATCACCGATCCCAACCCGGCCAACACCGAAGCTCTCTACGTCTTCGCCCTTCCATAGTCCGCCTCGGCTAAACTGAGTCATGCGCGGGAGAGCCGCACTCACCTTCAGCCTTCTGGCTGCTGCAGCGGCGATTGCGAAAACAGGGCTGGACTCCACCAACTGGCAATCGGCCGGCAAGGCGTGGTGGGCCCACGTTCGTTTTCTCGCCGACGACAAACTGCAGGGTCGCAACGTCGGCACGCCGGGCTTCGAAATGGCCGCCGATTACGTGGCCAGCCAGTTCAAACGCGCCGGTCTCGACCCCGCCGTGCGCGGAAGTTATTCCCAACCCGTCGCGTTCATCAAGTCCACGCTCAATGAAGCGGAGTCTGAGATCGACCTGTTGCACGACAGCACAAGCGCTCCGGTGGAACTCGGCGAGACAGTGCTCATATCGTCCCAGACTTCCGTCGAAAAGATCGAAGCGCCGCTGGTGTTCGCCGGCTACGGTCTCGACATCCCCGAGGCCGGTTACAGCGATCTGAAGGACCCGGCACTGCGGGGCGCAATCGCCATCTACCTGAACGGCGGGCCATCGAATATTTCACCCGAACTGCGCTCGCATCACGCCTCGGGCGCAGAGCGTGCCGCTGCGATGCGGGCCGCAGGCGTGCTCGGAACTATTCAGATTCCGAATCCCCGTTCCATGGATATCCCCTGGCCGCGTCAGATGGCGAACCGTCTGCTGCCGCGCATGATGCTGGCCGAGGCCGGCGCGCCGCTGCTGCAGTTCACCGCGACATGGAATCCTGCGCAGGCAGACCGGCTGTTCGAGGGCTCGGGCCACACCATCGCGGAGATTCTCGACGCCGCCGATCATGATCGTCCGCTCCCCCATTTCGCCCTGCCGGCAAAGATGCGCGTGCGCGTTGCAACAAGACACGAGACCGTCGGCTCGCGCAACATCGTGGGCATCCGGCCCGGCTCAGCCGATGCGCTGAAAAACGAGTGCGTGATCCTCTCGGCTCATCTCGACCACCTGGGTGTTGGCGAGAAGATCAACGGCGACGGCATTTTCAACGGCGCGATGGACGACGCTTCCGGGGTGGCCTCTTTGATCGAGATCGCCCGGGCGCTCAAAGCCGGCAGAGTCAAGACGAACCGGTCGATCGTTTTTCTCGCGGTGACGGGCGAAGAGAAAGGCGAACTCGGCTCCCAGTATTTCGCGAATCATCCCGCCACGCCCGGCCGCATCGTCGCCGACATCAATATGGATATGTACCTGCCACTCTTCCCGCTGAAGTATCTCGAAGTGCAGGGGCTGAACGAATCCACGCTCGGCGACGATATCCGCGCGGTTTCCGCCGCCGCGCACGTTGAAGTGCAGGCGGACAAGGATCCGAACGCGAACCGGTTCATCCGCAGCGATCAATACAGCTTCATCCGCAGAGGAATTCCCGCGCTGGCATTTAAGTTCGGCTGGATTCCCGGCAGTCCCGAAGAAAAAATCTACCGCGACTGGTATCGCGACCGTTACCACGCCGTCGCCGACGATACGAATCAGCCGGTGGACATCGAAGCCGCGGCGCAGTTCAACGCCATTCTGGCGGCGCTCCTTCAGAGGGTTGCGGACGCACCGCAGGCGCCGCACTGGAAGCCGGACAGTTTCTTTCGCAGGTTCGCGCAGTAGCGCATGATCGAAGCATTCGGCTTCATCACCGGAGTCATAAACGTCTGGCTGCTGGCCCGTCAGAACATCTGGAACTGGCCCGTCGGCCTCGCCAACAACGCGGCGTACCTGATCCTGTTCGCCACCACCGGGCTTTACGGCGATGCCGGCCTGCAGATCATTTACATCGCGCTCAGCATCTACGGCTGGTGGAACTGGGCGCGCCGCGGCAGCGTGGCGCGGCTTCCGGTCATGCGCACACCTACCCGCGTCTGGAACGTTCTTGCGCCTCTGACGATCGTCAGCTTCGTCGTGCTCCGGTGGTTTCTGGCGCACTACACCGATTCGACCGTGCCCGTATGGGACGGCCTCACCACCGCTCTCTCGCTCGCCGCTATCTACGGACAGAGCCGCAAGTTTCTCGAGTCGTGGTGGATCTGGATTCTCGCCGATCTCGTCTACATTCCCCTCTACATCTACAAAGGGCTATGGCTGACGTCGGTCCTTTACCTGGTGTTCCTGCTGCTCTGCATCTTCGGACTGCGTCAATGGATGCGCGAACTCACCGCGTCACCCGCCATGCAGACCGAGGCGGGCTAAAACACGCCGGACTTTCTTCGGTGATACGGACAGCCGTCGCGCCACCCGCGCCACCTTGCGGTTCTCATGCTCCCAGATTTTCGGGATGATCAGGTCCGCGAAGTCCTCCGTAAGCTGCTGAAAGCTTCGCTCCCCGACCACGCCCTGCGACCACGCCTGCAGAACAGCGTCCACATCGCCGCCTCGCAACCACCTTCGCCTTCAGCAGCTGAAGATCCTCCCAGATGTGATCCTGCACTTCGTTCTTCAGCAGCCCTCCGGCCTGTTCGCGACATCTCGCGCGCCGCGTCCACGCTGCCGGGTGAGGTGTTGCAGATCGTGAGCCCGTGCCAGATCAGCGCACGCGCCAGCAGGCGCCGGTTCTCCGTGCGGCGCGCCAGCTCCACCGCCTCCTTCGCGGCTTCCAGAGCCAGATGCGCCACCCACGCCGGATCTTCGATCTCCTCCTCCAGCTTGTTGTTTTCGACCATGCATTCGAGCAGCCGCGCACGCGCCATCAGAATGTAGTCGTTCTTCTCCTCGCCCAGCTTGTACGCCATCCGCGCTTCGTCGTCGGCCTTCTGGAGATCGCCGCTGTCGAGATGCAGATGCCCGCGATTAACGCAGACCGTCCCGGCGCCCCGATGGTGGGAGTGAATCCGGTAAATCTCCGCCGCGCGGTCAAGGTGCGCCAGTGCCTGGGCACGCATGTTTTCGAAATCGCGGCGCAGGTCGGGCTCACTGCGCTTCCGCTGCGCGGCATCGGCATCGATGCGTTTGCGCAGCTGCAGCGCGATAAGCCGCTCGACATATCCCATGTTTGCCAGCGAGCGCGCCAGATTCCGATGCTCGGGATCGCGTTTGCCGTATTCTTCAATCGCCTGAGAGAAATGCCGCAGCGCGAGATCGTAGCGGCCCTCCCGCCGGTACATGCGCCCATAGCTCGACTGAATATTCCCGCGCGTAATGTAGTCGTCGGTTTCGCGCAGAACGGCGTCGGCCTCACTGAGAAGCCTCAGCGCTTCTTTCGTGCGGCCTTTCTGAAAAACCAGCCAGCTCTCCGCCACCCGCATGACGGCCGCCATCGGCCCCATTCCAGCTTCTGTGGCGTAGCGGTAACCCTTCCGCGGCGTGGATGCTGCGCGTTGTCGTATTCGCCGGCTTTGCGGCAGCAGCGTGAGCTCCAGAAATGCGCGAGCGCCAGTGCCACCGGATCAGCTGATCTCCGTTCGCAGCGACAGAACCAGACTGAAGTTCGCCAGCGCGCGCTCCACGTTTTCTTCCGCGACCCACACCATACCCTCGGCCATCAGAACGTAGGCGTAGTCGTGCAGACTGAGACACGCGCGCCGACCTTTCGGAAAGGCGCCAAGTCCGTCCTGGACCACATCGACATCGCGCCACCCGGCATCCGCCCACTGCGCGATGTAACAAAGGAGACCCGCCGCGTCAGGATCATTCGGGTCTAATCGGCCCGATCTGGACCAATACTCGTCCAGACGAGCCATGCCGCTTCCGATGCGGCGCATTCCGAGATCCCCGCGCAGGCCATTGAGTAGGTCCATGTCTAAACGCGCACAAATGCGCTTTCCCCACGTGGGTAATAGCGTACCAGAAAGTCGTCCGCTGCGGACTACTGATACCGGCCGCCCTATTAACCTTGAGCCGGATGTTTGTTTCATATCTACTAAGGGCAATGATGTCGGATCGGGTGATTGTGTTTATTGGTGCGCCGGGCAGCGGCAAGGGCACCCAGAGTTCGCGCCTCGCGAAGAAGCTCGGCATTCCCGCGCTATCCACAGGCGAGATGCTGCGGGGCGAGGCAAAACGCGAAACTCCCGCCGGGCGGAGACTGCGCGATATCCTCGCGGCCGGATCGCTCGTCGACGACTCAATCGTCTGTGACGCGGTGAACGCCACCCTGCGCCGGGATCTGCCCGCGCGCGGCATCATCCTCGATGGCTTTCCGCGAAACCTGCAACAGGCCGAGTGTCTTGACCGGATTCTGGCAGCCACAGGAAAGCCTGAGCCGCTGGTGCTCCATCTGCAAGCTTCCCGTCGATGCCTTATGGAGCGGCTGACCTCGCGGCGACACTGCGAAAGCTGCGGGGCCGTATACAACCTCGCGCTGCGGCCCTCGCGGCTGGGCACGAATTGCGAGAACGACGGCGCCCTGCTCGTCGAGCGCGACGACGACGCGGAAGCCGTCATCTCGCACCGCCTCGACGAATTCGACCGGGCGTGCGCTCCGCTGGTCAGTTTCTACAGCAAAGGCGACTACCACCTCGTCGACGGCGATCAGGACGCTGAAGTAGTGTCCGGTGTTCTCTTCGCTATCGTCGCGATGTCGGCAGCACCCGCGGCTGCGTGAGGCGCGCCGCAATTTCGCTCCAATCGTCCGCGACGAACGTCGGCAGGCCGTGCGCCACCGAAAACATCTCGTTGCGCAGCCAGATGGTCCGGCATCCGGCGTTTCGGCCGCACAGGATGTCACCCTCGCGATCACCGATCATCCAGGATTCCGCCAGATCCAGCGCATGCTCCTCCGCCGCCCGCTGCAGCAGAAACGGGGAAGGCTTCCGGCACTCACACCCGTCTTCGGGACTGTGTGTGCAGATATAGGTGGCGTCGATCGTAACGCCGTGCTGCCGCGTCGCCTCCAGAAACCGCGCCTGCACGTCTTCCATCTGGCTCGGTGAGATCAGGCCCCGCCCCACGCCGGACTGGTTGCTGACCACTACGAGCTTCCAGCCGTCTGCGGCAAGCGTGGCCAGTGCTTCAACTGCGCCGGGCAGAAGCTTCACGCGTTCGGGATCGTTCAGATAACCGCATTCCTCGATCACCGTGCCGTCGCGATCGAGAAAGATCGCCCTCTTCACGCGGTCACTGCGAGATGCGCAGCCTCGCGCAGTTCTTCATGCCGCACCGCCCAGGTTCCGTGATGACTGACGGCCACTCCCGCCGCGATATTGGCGATGGAGGCCGCGTCAACCTGCGCCAGCCCCAGGCCAAGCGCAATGGCGAGAACAGCGACCACTGTGTCGCCCGCACCCGTAACATCCGCGACTTCATTGCGCAGCGCGGGAAGATGGCGAACCGCCCGCTGCGGCTCAAACAGCGACATGCCGTCGGCGCCGCGCGTGACCAGAAGAGCGGAAGGAGCAATGCGCGGCAGAATCTGCATGACTGCATGCGCCAGATCCTCGGAGTTCGCGATGGGCTCAGCCGCGGCCGCCCCGGTCTCTTTCAGGTTCGGCGTGACGACAGTCGCACCCCGGTAGCGCGCAAGATTTCGCGACTTCGGATCCACGACAACGGGTTTGCCGTGCCTGGCCGCTTCTTCGATAAGCCATCGGCAAAACGTATCGGTGACGACACCCTTGGCATAGTCCGAGATGACACATGCATCGACAACCGGCAACAGCTCCGCGCAGCGAGCCTGCAGCGCCGCGCCTGCCGCCCCGTCGAGCGGCGAGACGTCTTCGTCGTCAAAACGGACGATCTGCTGACCGGAGGCCGTAATGCGTGTCTTCGTTGTCGTGACACGCGCCGCATCCTCGATAAGCGCGCGCAGATCGGCGCCTGTTCGCTCCAGTTCACGGCGCAGACGAACAGCGGAATCATCGACGCCCGTTACGCCCGCGATCGCGACCCGTGCCCCGAGTGCGAGGATGTTGGCCGCTACGTTCGCGGCGCCACCCGGCAAGTAGCGCCTCTGGGAGACCCCGACAACCGGCACAGGAGCTTCCGGAGAGATGCGCGCTGCCGATCCGGAAACATACGCGTCGAGCATCACGTCGCCCACCACCAGGATCGTCGCTCCCGAAGCGCCCTCCAGAAAACGCCGCAGCGCTACTTCGGACATCGCGCAATCCTTTCGATAATCTCGGTCGTGGACGGTAAGTCGTGCAGAGGCAGAATCTCGATGCGCCCCCCATAGCCGAGCACAGTTTCGCGTTCCGGCATCGGTCTGGCCCCGTCGGCGTACTCGGCACTCTTGCAGTGAATATCGGGACGAAGACGTTCCAGCGCCGCGATGGGTGTTGGCTCGTCGAATATCGTCACGTAATCCACCATTTCAAGCGCGGCGATCATTTCCGCGCGGTTCGACTGATTGACGACAGGCCTCGAATCCCCCTTGATGGCCCGCACGCCTGCGTCGCTGTTCACGCCGACTATGAGGATATCGCCCAGCGTTCTCGCATCGCGAAAGCTGCGGACATGGCCGACATGCAGCAGGTCGAAGCAGCCGTTGGTCCAGACCACGGTCTTCCCCTCTGCTGACCAGATGACCCGCAATTTAATCAGGTCTTCCAGTGTTTTGACTTTCGACTCCGGCGGCAACTCTCTCGCCTAACGGAGGACGTAAGTCAGCGCGATAGCGGCTCCGCCCGCCACGCTTGTCAGCGCCGTGACAGTCTCCTGGGCGATTCGTCTGCCCGAACTGTCGGGTATGTATAAAACATCCTTCGCCTGCAGCGTGATATCCGGCTGTTTGCGCGCCAGGATTTTTCCCAGCGGAACGGTGATTTCGTGCATCGTGCCTTTGTCATCGGGGCGGTAGAGATAGGCCGTGTGCGAATAATACTGGATCGTTCCCTGCGCCTGCGCAATCGCTGTGATCACGGTGTTGGCGGCGCCGTCGAGAAGCGGATACGGCCCCGGTTTGGTCACGCTGCCGGCCACAATGTATTTGCCAACATCCGGCACGCGTATCTCCTCGCCACCCTGCAGCTTCAGATTCAGTTCAGGTTCGGAGCCGCTGAAAAGCGGCTTCACCGGGATCCGCTGGACGGACTGCGTACCGGTGTCGCCGTTCGGCTTAGTCACCAGAATTTCGGCGCCGGCCTGATCGGGAATAAGACCCCCGGCGCGCCCTATAGCATCAATCAGCGTTACGCTGCCGATGGCCTGAAAAACCAGTGGCGTCCTCACCGCGCCCGATACACTGATCGGACGGCTGTGATATTCCACGACACTGACCGTCACATAAGGGTCGACCAGTATCTTTTCCCGCTGCAGCGCCTCAGCCACGAGAGTTTCAATATCTTTGGGCAGCAGTCCCTGGACGCGAACCGGGGTTTTCAGCATCGGCAGCCGAATCGTGCCTTCTGCGGACACGCGTACACTCCGGCTGACCTCCGGCGCGTCGTAAACCTGTACGGCGATCAGATCATCGGCACCAATGGGCTGCGCGGGCAGATTGGCACTTGCATTGGTGTCCGGTGCAGGGACGGGAGGACGCACCGTTTGCTGCTGCGCCGCCGCCGGAAGAACACTGGCGAAGACGGCCAATACGGCTAAAGCTTTGCTGCGCTGCATCTCACTCTACTCCGGTAGATACAAAATTATCTCACGCGCCCGGCACACCAGCGGCGGGACGGCCGGAAACCGGCCGGGCTGCTTTGTCAGCAGTAGTACATTCCGCCATTCGCTTCAGGCTCTCTACGAGAATATCGGCCACTTCGACGCTGTCTTTTGCCAGCCGTTCAGTCCGTGCCCTCCTGGACCGGTCGAACGGCATGCGTACAGGCGGGCCGCCTTCAACCGGCCGTGCAGACCGCACC
Organism: Terriglobia bacterium; assembly: GCA_963709215.1. Taxonomy (GTDB): domain Bacteria; phylum Acidobacteriota; class Terriglobia; order Bryobacterales; family Bryobacteraceae; genus BOG-234. The sequence continues at coordinate 67,538 of CAVPVO010000004.1, forward strand.
GCCCTTCCGAACTCCGAAACATTCTGCCGGAAGGTCTCCGCCGGGCCCATCAGATCGGGCCGGATCGCTACCATCAGGCAGCCAAATTCCGCCAGTTCCGGGGGCATAGCCGCTGAGCCGGCCAATATCCCCAGAAGCTGTACCACAATCGCGAGTCCGGAACCCCGGTGCCCGCCCCAGGCGGCGAACGCGCCCGCCAGTGCAGCCGCCGGATCACGTGTCGGCTGGCCCTCTCTGTCAAAAGCGACGCCCTCCGGCAGCTGATTCCCCAGTCGCTGCGCGAGCGTCACTTCGGCGTGAATAATCGCTGACGTACCGATGTCGTAAATCACCGGCTCGTCCGCGCCCGGGAAGCCGAAGCAGATCGGATTCGTGCCCAGACGGCCCTCGCTCGCACCGTACGGCGCCACCCACGGTGACGCATTCGACGCGATCATGCTCACCAGCCCGTGCGCCGCGGCCATCTCCGCGTAGAAAGAAAGCATGCCGGTGTACCAGGTGTTGCTCGCGCCAACCACCGCGATTCCGATCGCTTCCGCCTTCTCCATCGCGATGTTCATTGCCCGATGCGCAACGACGTAGCCGAGATTGTCGCCGCCATCGATGCGCGCGGATACCGGGGTTTCGTGGATCACGCGGATCGGGCGCCGCCGGTCTCCGGTTCTTTCAAACCTTTCGGCGATGCTGATGGCGCGGGCGATTCCGCCATATGCCGCACCGCGCAGTTCGCAGTCGATCAGATGGTCCGCGATGAGGTCCGCGTCCGTGGCATCGTGCCCAAGGGCCGCCATGGCGCGCACCACTATTGCGTGCGCCTCACGAACCGATAGTTGCATCAGATTCTCGGCGCCGCTTGCTGACGCGCGGGTTCCGAACCGTGACCGTGAGGGAGCGGCACACTCGCATTAGTGCGGCGCTGTCGGCGGCGGTGGCGGAGGTTGTCCAGCCCCACGGCCTGGCGGAGGCCCCTGGGCAGGCGGCATGGTCGCCGTTCCGTCAAGCTCAAACACATAAAGCATGGGAGGAAAATCCACCTTAGCGTCAGTCGGCCCGACCACATTGGCAGGACGGCCCGTGCCTGCCATGACCGCCACCTATTGTTTGCCGCCGGCCTCGTAAGTGATCGGTGGTCCGTTCCCGTTGCGGCCCAGCGAAAGCTCCAGCAGCTTGTCGCCTTTGTCGGCGCTGTAAGCGAAAAGCTTGCCGTCGTTGGTCACCTGAAACACCAGGTTGCCCGCCGTCGTCACCGTTCCGCCACCGATACCGCCGCCGCCCGGCGTGCGCCACGCGATCTTTCCGGCAACCGGATCCCAGGCCTGCAAAACTCCCCGATTATTACCCAACGGCTCAGGGCCGATCATCGGCAGGTTATTGGGCTTCGGCGCGAGGAAACCCGGCGCCAGCCCCGTGTGACCCGTGGGCGCGGGAATCACTTCGTCGCCCGCCGCGAAGGTCCAGCTTCCGTACGTCGTCGGAATGTAGACAAGGCCGGTCGCCGGGTTGTAGGACATCGGCGCCCAGTTATGCGCGCCGCCTGCCGTGGGATAAATCGTGATCGGGTCTTTGCCGTAGAACGCTTCGGGATTCACCATCGGCCGGCCCTTCTCGTCGAAACCCTTCGCCCAGTTCACCTGCACGAACGGCGTGCCGGAAATGAACTGGCCCGTGGCGCGATCCAGAATATAGAAGAACCCGTCCTTCGGCGCCTGCATGATCACCTTGCGCGGCTTGCCGTTGACCGTGATATCGGCCAGCATAAGCTGCTGCACCGAATCGTAGTCCCAGTTGTCGTTGGGAACCACCTGATAGTGCCATTTCAGCTGACCGGTCGTAACGTTCACAGCCAGGATCGAGCACGTATAGAGGCTGTCCATGCCCTTCGCCCCGCGGAATTTCTGCACCCAGGGCTCGGCGTTGCCGGTGCCAACGTATAGAAGGTCGAGATCCGGGTCGTACGCCATGCCATCCCACACGGACCCGCCGCCGCCCATCTTCCAGAAATCGGGACCCCATGTCTTTGCGGCAGCCCGCATCGCATCGTTTTCGTATGGCAGCGCGGGATTGCCGGGAACGGTATAGAAACGCCACGCCCGCCTCCCGGTCTCGGCATCGTAAGCGTCAAACAAGCCTCGGGTCGGATGGTCCCCGCCCGCCGCGCCGATGATCACCTTTCCGTTTGCGATGCGCGGCGCCATGGTCAGCGAATACCATTCCTGTGGATACGCCACGCGCGCTTCCCAGACGACTTTGCCGGTCAGTGCGTCAAGTGCTTCGAGGCGTCCGTCATTGACGGGCACATAAATTTTGCCGTCGTAAAGCGCGATGCCGCGATTCACCGTGCCGCAGCACATCTTCGGGCGCACCGCAGCCTGATTGACTTCGGGATCCCACCGCCAGCGCTCTTTGCCCGTGCGCGCATCGAGCGCAAAAACCACGCTCCAGTTGGTGATGCCGTACAGCGTGTTGTTCCAGACCAGCGGGGTGGTTTCCTGATTGCCGCCGCCTGCGCCCAGCGTGTAAGTCCACGAGAGGCCCAGCCGGCTGACGTTGCTGGTGTCAATCAGCTTGAGTGGGCTGAAGCGCGTTTCGCCCTGCGTGCGGCCGTAGCTGAGCCAGTCGCCAGGCAGCGGGTCTTTCGCCGTGCCTGCGTTTCGGAGAACAGTGGCGTCGACCTTCACGGCCTGCTGCGCGTGAATACTGCTTATGAGTGCGAGCGCAGCTATGGCGCCTGCTATAGGGGCGTAGCGTTTGTACATATTCAAGGTTGACGGGGTCGAGACCAGCCTATCAGATTTGTGCGATAGACTCGACTTCGAGTGATTTCCCGCCGCTCTATAATTGCATCTCTGCTGGGCGCCCCGTTTTTGTCCGGGCAGCAGAAAATCACCATCAACTACGCCACCCGTACCGGGACCACCTGGCCTCTCTACATCGCCAAAGAAGCCGGCTATTTTAAAAAGTACGGGCTCGACGTCGATCTGGCTTTTGCCGTCCATCCGGCCGCCGTCGCCATGGTCATCAGCGGCGAGGCGGCGATGACGAACTATCCTCTCGAGCAGGCGATGCTCGCCAGTTCAAAGGGCGGATCGCTGGTAATCGTCGGCAGTCCTTACCGAAAGAGCCTGTTCGCTCTGATGGCGCCGAAGACGGTCGGGAGCGTCCGCGACCTCAAGGGCAAACGAATCGGCGTGAGTCAGATCGGCGATGCGCCTTACAACTACGCCGTCGCGCTGCTCGGAAAGTCCGGTCTCACTCCCCGCGATGTCGAGTGGGTGCCGATCGGCACCGATGTGAACGGCCGTGCGGCGGCGCTGGTGGCGGACCGCGTCGACGCCACTATGATCACCGCGCCCGTCTACTTCAAGCTGGAGGAAAGAGGATTCAAGGCCCTCGCCAACACCAGCGATTACGACGACATCTACGCCCCTACGGTCTATCTGTTCCGCAAAGCCACCGTCGCCGCCAATCCGAAACTGCCGGAGCTGATGATCAAGGCCCACGCCGAAGCCATCAAACGCTTCTATGACGACAAGGACTTCGCCCTGAAGGCTTATGTAAAGTACGCGCCTGAGGATCTCAACGATCTCGGCCGCGTCTACGACCGCTACGCAAAAACGAACACGTTCGAGCGCGTGCCATACCTGCCCGCCGCCGCCGTCGCGTACATGCTCGATCATCCGGTAGACGATCAGGCCGCCGCGCAGATGAAGAGCTTCGATTTCCGCACCGTCATCGACAACGCCACCGTCGAGCGTCTCGTGCGCGAAGGCTTCTTTGAGAAGCTCTATGGACCGGGTATAAAAGAGGAAGAAGACCGCAAACTGCGCCTGGCTTTCCGCTGACGCCTTGACCTGCGGCTTCGACAAGTAAGAATTTCCTCGAAAACCACGTGCATCTCGTCACGGAAGGTACTAACATGTCGAAGATGGCCACCAGTAAGGCAGCAACGACCAAGCCCGCAGCCGCGAAAGCGGCAGACGCCCCGGCAGCGACGCCGAAAGCACCGGCAAAAAAAGCAGCCCGGAAGAAGCCGGCCTCCAGCACGAATATCCTCGTCATCGATATCGGCGGAACGAACCTGAAGATCATCGATTCGAACCACACCGAGCCGCTGAAGATCCCTTCAGGCCCCACGATGACCGCCAAGCGCATGGTAGAAGAGGTGAAGAACGCCACCCAGGGCTGGGGTTACTCGTGCGTCTCGATGGGCTATCCCGGTCCCGTGCGTCACAACCGCCTGATGGCCGAGCCGCACAATCTCGGTTCCGGCTGGATCAACATGGATTTCGAAAAAGAGTTCGGCATGCCGGTGAAGATGGTCAACGACGCCGCCATGCAGGCGCTCGGCAGCTATGACGGCGGACGCATGCTGTTTCTCGGTCTCGGCACCGGCCTCGGTTCCGCGTTGGTTATCGACGGCGTTCTGGAGCCGATGGAACTCGCCCACCTTCCCTACCGCAAGGGGAAGACCTACGAGGATTACGTCGGCATCCGCGGTCTGGAGAAGCTGGGCAAGGCCAAGTGGCGGGAGCATGTGATGATCGTCGTCGATCAGCTGCGCCACGCCCTCGAAGCCGACTATGTCGTTCTCGGCGGCGGCAATGCGAGGAACCTCAAGGAACTGCCCGAAGGCGTAAAGCTGGGATCAAATGCCAACGCGTTCCTCGGCGGGTTCCGCCTCTGGGACAAAAAGAAATAGGCTGGACCCGAGACTGACACTGTACCGCCGGCGGTCGCAGGCCGCCGGTGCTTTTCGTGGCCTCCCATTTAGAAATCCGTTGGATCTCTTGGGAATTTCTGGTACGGAAGCCTCACGCCGTTCGGACTGGCGTGTCCCGACGAATTGACGAAGATCTGATCCGCCCGGATGCTCGGATCGGGCAGATATCCGGCCGCTCCGGCCGCAGTCACAAAATCGTCCTGATCCACGCCATCCCCCGATACACCGAGCCCGCCCACCAGTTGACCGTTCTTGTACAGCGGCGTCGAGCCCGGGAAGAACACGATTCCACTCTGATACTGCGGGTTCGTCTGGTCCTGGCCCTGCGTGCACGGATTCGCCGTGTCGAACTTGTAGAGATTAAAGAACGGCCCGACCGGTGTGAAATTGATCGGCGGCGGGTAGTAGGGCATCGCGCCGAACTCGATCGTCCGGTTCGTAACCGCGGTTCCATTGGGCACCCCCGGCATATCGGTACCCTCATGCTGCGTGAAATAGATCACGTTCCGGGACTTCGCCACAGACACGTCGATCGAAAAAATCGTTGCATCGCGCATACGGTAGAGCCCGATTAAGTGGCCGTCCAGATCCGCCACAGAGATGACAAACCGCGCTTTGTTTCCTGGTGGCAGTCGAATGACGGCACGCGTCTGGTTCGCCGTGGCCACCGCATTGTTGATGATCGTATTCACGTCGTCAACTGTCAGAAACTGGCCTGCCGACCGCGGAATCAGATCCAACTCGGGCGCGGGCGCTGTGGCGCTTTTCGGTCCCACGACGTAAGACCCGAGTGCGTACGAGCCCGCGCCGCTGCTTACACCGCTCGGGATCGTCTTCTGATTGATCTCCGGCAGACCTACACCGCCCGCAATAACGATTCCAGGCGGTAGTCCTGCCAGCGCACCGAGCAAGTTAACGCCATTCCCGGCAATAGCCCCGTTTAAAGCCGCAAATTCCGCAATCGCATGGGTTGGGGCAACGACCCCGACACCACCAACCATGGTGTAGCCGCCCAGCGTGTTCATCTTGAACAGCGGTATGCCTCCCGGGTTCACCGCGTTCTGATCGCTGTCGAAAACATCCGGCTTGCCTGTCTGAATGCCCAGACCCGGCATCGTGCCGTCTATAGATCTCGCCGGTGGCAGGAAAAACGGGAAGCCATCGGCTGAAGTGGCCGGATATGGAGCGTTGAACGGGCAGCCCCGGTTGGTGTTCTCAATGCCGTAAAGGGGCGCGGGTCCGGTGAAGTAAACGCTGGCTGGAAAATTAATAGTGCTGATGAACCGTACCGTCCTCGACGTCAGCGGCGCCGCGTCATTACTGAAAAACGAGGCTGTTCTCGCCAGTCCGACGGCCAATTCGTCCGGGTCCACCATGTTGCCGAAGTTGCCCACCACAGGAGCCGTCGACGCACCGGCCTTGTGGTAAACAGCCAATATCTCGCCCTGCCGGGTTGTGACCGCAATTATCAGCGGGCTCGACACTGAGTTCGCTGCCGCCGTGATCACATTCTGCACGTCCGCCGCGTTCAGCGTGGTCATGTTCCTGATGAGATCGTCATCATCAGCCCGTACTGGACCGCTCGGCACCCGTGCAGCAGTTTGTCTGGTGGTCTGGCTGAAGACCGCAGTCCCCAGCAGGCAAAACGCAACCAGACCGAGGGACCACTTCTTCACGGCAATAAACCTCCGACCGCTCTCATCCCATTGGCAAATCTGAATGCGTCATAGGAAGACGGATTGTCCACCTGTTTGCGCAGCGCATCGATCGAGTCGCGAATCCGCGCATCCGCGGCGGGCTTGCCGGCCTTGGAATACGCCTCATAAAGGACCCACAGCGCCAGCGCAGACTGCTCGGCCGGACGCTCGCCCTGCCGCGTGATGTAATCGGCATTGGCGACGATGCCCTTCATGAAGCGCAGTGTTTTTGCCTGATCGAGCGTGGCACTCTTCGCCATGTTGGCAACCTGTCCGGCCAGATTGGCGGTTTCTGTGGCCTGCCTCGCCACAGCTGGCCGATCACTGTTCAGCGCCGTAACCATTCTGTAGGTTTCGTCCACTCTCCCGGCCAGATCGCGTTCCGCTGCCGGATCCGCGTCGGTCAGAAATTCCTTCAAAACAACAAAACGAGAAATATTGAACGGCGGATTGCCCGGACGCCGTCCGGTTGCAGTGGCCGAAACGCCGCTGGCGTCGGGATCGGGCGGAAAGCCCCGCTTCAGGAACCAGCTGTCCTTCGCATCGGTGAGGCTGTGATGACAGGCAAAGCAGTCGAGATCGCCGTACTCGGGCCAGACCGTCCGGGGCAGACTGACCGCGGGGACGCCCGCCATCGCGGCTGGCTGTGTACCTGTGGCGTTGCGGGCCACCCGCTGCAGCTGCAGCTGCAACTCGGTGGCTTCGCTGATCGCTAACGCGCGCACATCGAAAAAAGGATCCGCGGCAGGCTTCGCCTTTCCAGCCATTTCCGGTTTTTCCCACTCTTCTCTCCAGTGCTTCGGCATCGCATCCTGGTAGTAAGTCAGCGAGAAAACCAGATCCGGGTGCCCGGCCGCAATCAACTCGTGGTCCACCTTCTTCAGCGGGTCAGTTGCGCTTCCGATGTGGCACTCGGCGCAGTTCTCGGTCCGCTTCACAATGTCGCGCAGATCTTTCATCCCGCCATCCATCTTTCCGCCGACCAGCCAGTCTTCGCGGTGCCAGTCCTTCTCTGTATGCGGCCCAAGCCACTTCGACGCGGGCCCGTGGCACGCTTCGCAGCTCACGCCGTCCGACAGGTCCGGGGCTCCCGCTCTGGTCGGAAAGGTTGCCGCCAGCCGATCGCCCGGGTTCACCGAGTGACAGGCAAGGCATCGCTGCTCTTCCTGCGGATTGGCCTTCATGCCCATCAGTTTCGTAATGTTCTTCGCCACATCGTTCGACAGAACGTTGAAGGCGCGCGTGTGCCGGTCGTGGACCACCCAGATCGAGTACTCATTCTGCTGGACAGTCGTTTCGTTCCGGATCTGCACACCGCCGTGGCAGCTTGGCGAGGCGCAGGAACCCGGTCCGTTGAACTTCGGGGCATCGTTTGTCTGCGCATATGTCAGAGCGCAGCAAACCAGCAAAAAAAGACCTGGGCGCATAGGCAGCTTACAGCGTACTCGAAGAACGCTTTTAATGGCAACAGAAAGCTACACGTACCCGCGGTCTATTTTTCCCAGGATTTTTCTCGCTCTTTCGGCCGTAGCTGCTTATAATGTCGGTTTGATCTTCGACGACCTCAGAGCCATCCAGAAGGAATTCGGATACCTGCCCGCCGATCAGCTGCAGGATCTGTCCCGGCGCACAGGCATTTCCCTGCCCCACATTAACGGGGTAGCGGACTTCTATCCCCACTTCTTTCTAACGCCGCCGCCGAAGGTTCAGGTCAATGTCTGCCGGGATATGACCTGTCATATCCGCGGCGCCGAAGCTCTGAAAACGGCCCTCAAACAGCGTTTCGGCACCATGAGCAAGACCGATATCGAGATCGGCGAGGTCTCCTGCCTCGGTCAGTGCGATCGCGCTCCGGCCATCGCCATCGACGGTCATTCTTACGCAAATGTGACGGCTCCGCAGGCCGAAGCCATGGTCTTGGTCGCCCTTGGCGGCGGCGAACTACCGCCTCTTCCGCACGATCATCCGCCGGGACCTGTCGCGGCCGACCCTTATGCCAACGGCGCCGAGAAGTATGCCGGCCTGAAACAACTGGTTCAGACGAAGGACTTCACCGGCCTCATCGCCACCCTGAAACAGTCCGGACTCTCCGGCCTCGGCGGCGCCGGTTTTTCCACGGGCCTGAAGTGGGAACTCGTGCGCAACGCTCCCGGCAATGAGAAATACGTCGTCTGCAATGCTGACGAAAGTGAACCGGGCACTATCAAGGATCGCTTTATCCTCGAGCATGTTCCCCATCTGGTCGCCGAAGGCATGATTATCGCCGGCCTGGTCACCGGCGCCCATCGAGGAATTCTTTATATTCGCCACGAATACGAGGTCCAGGAGCACGTCTTCCAGAAGGAGATCGACCGTATCCGCGCCGAAGGCATCATCGGGCCCAGCGTCTGTGGATCCGATATGTCATTTGACCTCGAAGTCTTCGTCAGCCCCGGCGGATACATCCTGCGGGGAGGAGTCAGCGCTCATCGAGGCCATCGAAGGCAATCGCGGCGAACCTCGAAATAAGCCTCCCTTCCCCGTATTTGAAGGCCTTTATCACAAGCCCACCGCGCTGAATAACGTGGAAACTTTCGCCAATGTGCCGCAGATTCTCGCTTTCGGTATCGAATGATTCAAGTCGATGGGCGAAGGCGGATACGCCGGTCTGAAGTTCGTCGGCGTCAGTGGCGACGTCAACAATCCCGGCGTCTTCCTCGTGCCCATGGGCGTAACGATGTCGGAAGCTGATCTATAAACACTGCAAGGGCATCCCGGGCGGCAAAAGACTGAAGGCGTTCGCGCCCTCCGGACCGTCATCCGGCTACCTGCCCGCCAAGTTCGAGGACGTTCGTGTCAGCTTCAAGACGCTCGCCGATGTGGGCTCCATGATGGGCTCCGGCGCCATCGTGGTCTATGCTGAAGGCCGTTGCATGCTCGACAACGCGCTCAACGCTACAGCGTTCTTCCGCAATGAATCCTGCGGCAAGTGCGTGCCCTGCCGGGTCGGCACGCAGAAGCTGGTCGACCTGATGACCGGCTGGACGCGCGGCAAAGGCACGCCGGCCGACCTCGAACTCCTCAGAGAGCTCTCCGAAGCCATGAAGCTCGGCTCCATCTGCGGCCTCGGCCAGTTCGCGCATTCCCCGATTTCTTCCGTGATCGAGCACTTTCTACGATGAACTGGAAGCCCATATTCGTGATCATCGATGTCCGGAGGGCGTTTGCCCGATGAGGGATGTGTAATACATGAGCGACGTTAGTCTGACCATCGACGGACTTGCCGTCACCGTGCCTGCGGGCACGACGATCTTCGATGCAGCGCGCCTCAACGGAATTCCGATACCCACGCTCTGCCACCAGCAGAACGAAACACCCGTCGGCGTCTGCCGCGTTTGTCTCGTCGAAGCCGGCGGGCGCGTTCTCACCGCTGCCTGCATCCGCCCGGCGGAAAACAAGATGGTGCGTGGTCCACCAATTCTCCGAAGGTGGCCGAGCGTGCGCAAGACCCTCTCGAGCTGCTGATGGCGGACCACCCCTCGCCCTGCGCGCGCCAGAAGCATTCGGGCGACTGCGAGCTCGAAACGCTGGCGAAGACGGACGGCATCGGCACGCCGCGCTTCGCCAAGCGCCTTTCCAAGCGCGGCCAGGACGACACTTCAGCGTCTCAATCGCAGTGGATCACGAAGCCTGCATTCTCTGCGACCGCTGCATCCGCGGCTGCAACGAAATCCGCCATAACAGAGTTCTGGGACGGAGCGGCAAAGGCTTCTTCGCCGGCATCGCCTTCGATCTCAACGCCCCGATGGGCAACTCGAGCTGCGTTTCCTGCGGCGAGTGCATGGTCTCCTGCCCCACCGGCGCGCTGACCAACAAGACTCGTCGTGCAAGCCGACATGCAGGGCACGCCCGTTCCGGTCGAGGACCTGCAGAAGCTCACCTACTTCCAGAAGGTCTCCGGCACGTTCCTCGAGCTGAACCAGAAATGCGGTGGTCAAGCGCCAATTCCGCGCCGGCGAGATCGTCTGCCGCGAAGGCGAATACGGTTCAACCGCGTTCTATATCGTCGACGGCAAGGCGGAAGTTTTTCTGTCCACGCCCATGGCCCACGTCAAGACCGCCGGCGGCAGCCACGGATTCTTCCAGCGCCTCGCCAGCAGCCTCACCGGCCGGAACGAGGATAAGCGCGAAGAAGAGATCAATAAAACATCGATCCCGATCGATGCTTCCGTCGGTATTTCCTTACGACAAACCGGTGGCCGAGCTCGGCCCGGGCGATCTGTTCGGCGAGATGACGTGCATGAGCCTCTATCCAAGGTCTGCCACCGTGCGCGCTCTCACCGACTGCACGATGTACGAGATGCTGCGCAACGTGCTCGACATCATGCAGCGCAACAAGTCGATCAAGGGCATGCTCGACGAGAAGTACAAGCGTCAGCGCTCTCGAAGATCACCTGAAGAGCGTGCCGATGTTCGCGTCACTGCCGCTCGAATTCCTCGATTCTCTGCGGCATTCGGTCGAGTTGCAGCGATTTGGCAAGGGCGACGTGATCTGCCGGCAGGGCGATCTGGCCGACAGCTTCTATCTCATCCGTACCGGCTTCATAAAGGTCACCGAGGCCCATCCCGGCGGCGATCTCGTGCTCGCCTACCTCGGCAAGGGCGGCTACTTCGGCGAGATCGGCCTGCTGACGCCAACGGACGCCGCACCGCCACCTGCACTGCTCTCGATCATGTCGGAAGTCGTGCGAAATCGGCGCGGACGGATTTCCAGCGCATGATGAACGAATTCCCGGAAATTCGCGCCAATATCGCGCGCGTTGCCGACGAGCATCTGAAACAGAACGAAGATCTGCTCCAGAAGGCCTCCAGCGTGCAGCTCGAGCGCTTCCTCGCCAACGGCATGTTCGAAGCCCAGAGCCTGCTGATTCTCGATCTGGAGAAATGCACACGCTGCGACAACTGCGTGCGCGCCTGCGCCGATGCGCATGACGGCGTCACCCGCCTGATCCGCGAAGGCATGCGCTTCGAAAATTATCTGGTGGCCACTTCCTGCCGCCAGTGCCGCGATCCGCTCTGCATGGTGGGCTGCCCGGTCGGCGCCATCCGCCGCCGCAAGTCGCTCGAAGTCATCATCGAGGACTGGTGCATCGGCTGCGGCCTGTGCGCCACCAACTGCCCCTACGGCAATATCACGATGCATGCGTTCAAACGTATGGCGAGTTGGGCACCGGCCAGCGCGCCGAAGGCCCGAAGCGCAAAGCCACTTCGTGCGATCTCTGCACCAACCACGCCGAGCCCAGCTGCGTTTATGCCTGCCCGCACGACGCCGCGCATCGCGTGGACCCGAACGAATTCTTCAAACACGTGCTGAATCCCGCGTCCGACATTGAAATCGGCAACACTGTCGTGGGCAAGACGCCCTAAGAGAAGCCCGGCTGAGACATGCGCATCGACCGTACACATAAACCGTGGGCCACGATGGCGGCGATCCTGCTGATCGTCTCCCTGATCGTCTACGTCTGGTACGCATCCACCAAACCCGGCGGCCCGCGCGGCGGCACCTTCTCGGGTCTCGCATTCGGCATCGCCGGCTACGCGCTGATGCTCTTCGTGGGCCTGCTCGGCGTACGCAAGAAGGTGCCCGTGTGGCGCCTCGGCAAAGCCCAGACCTGGATGCGCGGCCATATCTGGATGGGCCTGATCACGCTGCCTCTGATTCTTCTTCACGCCGGTGGTTTCCATGCGCGCGGTCCGCTGACGCTGGTCCTGATGATGCTGTTCTATATCGTCTGGCTCAGTGGCATTTTCGGCGCTGTCCTGCAGCATTACCTCCCGACTATGATCACGGCGGAAGTGCCGCTCGAAACCATTTATGAGGAAATCCCGCACGTGCGTGCCGCAGCTGCGCGATGAGGCTGAGGAATTGGTGGCGGCCATCGCCAGCGATGAAGTCGAGCAGGAAGACAAGGCGCGTCTGCGTGATGCCTATGCCGTCACAATCCGTCCTTTCCTGAACGCTCCGCGAGCAGCCCGGCGTGGCGCTGGCCGACGAGCAGAGGTCGGAGATCGTCTTCGATTCCCTGCGCCGCAGTCTGCCCGAGGGCCTGCATGCGGCGCGCTGGACGATCTGGAAAACATCTGCGAGGAAGAGCGACAGTTCATCCGGCAGACGCAGATTTATCACTGGCTGCACGTCTGGCTGATGGTGCATGTGCCGTTGTCCGTCGCCCTGCTCGTGCTGGGCGGCGTGCACGCCATTATCGCGCTGCGTTATTACGGACAATCACATGGCCGGACGAACTCGAACCACCAAAAAACTCGCCCAGCGCATCGACCGCGAACTATTTCCAGAGGATCGTTTCCTCTGGTCTACTGGCGTCGCGTGCTGGCTGGATCGTGCTCACCGCCGTCGGCCTGCTCTGGGTCGGCTGGGGCCTGCTGTCCGGCAAACAGGCGTTCAATGCCGGTCCCCTCGCGACTGCCCACAAGATCGCCATAAACGACTGCAAGTCGTGTCATCTGGAGTCGGCCGTCTGGGGAACGAAGGTCTCCGATAAGGCCTGTCTGACTTGCCACGACGGTCCCAAACATCAGGTTCGCCAGATCGATGACGACGTGCCCACCTGCGCAAGCTGCCACGTCGACCATAAGGGCTCTCCCCGCCTCGCGGCCGTATCCGACAAGTCCTGCGTGGCCTGCCATTCCGACCTGAGAGTCACGGGCGGCCCGCACAAGTTCGCCGAACACATCAAGAGCCTGACCGACGGGCACCCCGAAATCACCGCCGTTCGCGACGGACACCCGCCCGATCCCGGCACCATCAAACTCAACCACAAGGTTCATCTGAAGAAGGACCTGCGGGGGCCCGAAGGCAAGCTGGTGCAAATGGTCTGCGCCGATTGCCACCACATGGCGATGCCCGCCGATCGTGACAAGAACACCATGGTCACCACGGCGTCGCTCTTCGAAAGCCTGCCGCCGTCGGCTTCGCCGATGATTCCGCCGAGCCCGTATCTGCGTTCGCTCTCCCCCGAGATCGAGCCCTCCATCTTCGAGCGCGACTGCATGAGCTGCCATCCGCTCCAGTTCGATCCGCGCTTCAAAGACGCTCCCCACAAGGACGGTAAGACTGTCCACGACTACGTGACGAAACAGTACACGGACTATATCGCGTCGCATCCCGACGCAATTCACGAGACGTCGATTCCCGCCCTCACCGCGTCGATTCCCAGCCCCGCGGTGGACCCCGGCCTGCCGAACCAGCAGACCAAGCCCCTTCCGCCGCCGCGCAACGCCGCCGAGTGGGTCTCCCAGCGCGTCACCGAGGCCGAGCTCCTTCTCTTCCAGAAGGACTGTAAAGAGTGCCATTCTGTGACGTATTCAGCCCCGACAGCGCCTCCGGACGTGCCGAAGGCTAACCAGACTATCCGCTGGATGCGGGACTCCCGGTTCGACCATAAATCGCATCAGCTGGTGGATTGCGCCGAGTGCCACAAGGACGCCAAACAGAGCGAGAGGACGTCTGACGTGCTCCTTCCGAAGCTGGCCACTTGCGAGAAATGTCATACCGGAGGCAGCGACGGCGCCGCGTCAGGCTGCTACGAGTGCCACATCTACCACGACTGGTCCAAGGGACAGCCGGTCAAGTCCACGCGTATGATCTCGCAGCTGATGCACTGAGGAAGTGCATCCCGTTTCGCGTCTGAAGTCCGCGCTGAGCGCATCCATCCGCTTCTGCATCACTGGTGCTTACCGCACTTCGGTGTTCTTGCGTTTTTTCAGATCCGCCGAACTCCACCAGTCCACGTTCGTCACCCGGATGGACCGTTACCCGCGGATATTCGCCGCCTGCCGCGACTACTTCGGCGGCGCGCCCGATCTGCGCATTCTCTCCTACGGCTGCGCCACGGGCGAAGAAGTTCTGACCCTCCGCCGCTACTTCCCGGCCGCCACCATCGTCGGTGCCGAGATCAACGAGTACTGTCTCGCCGTCGCCCGGAGGCACGCCGTCGACGACCGGATCGCCTTCATCGAATCTGACTCTGCCGCGATCCGCTCACGCGCGCCGTTCGACGCCATCTTCTGCATGGCGGTGCTGCAGCGCACGCCGACGCTGGTCGCCGGGCGGGGCATCCAGGACCTCAAAGATCCACCATGCGCAGTACGCATTGAGCCGCGCGACCGTCGGTCCCCGCTACGAGCCCTTGATAACCGCGCTGCACCTCGTCGACGAGAGCCCGAAGTTCGACCGCGACAGCCGACGCTGCGACGACGTCCCGAACGCCGTCGTCAAGCTGTAACGCCGGCGGTCTTTGCCGCCGGTGCCTTTACTTAAACAAAGCCGCCGTAAGGCTGTCCACGCCCTACCTTCTTCGCTCGTCGATCAGATTCGCCACCAGGCCGGTCCAGCCCGTCTGGTGGCTCGCCCCGATGCCCGCCCCGTTATCGCCGTGGAAGTGCTCGTAGAACAGGATGTAGTCCCGCCAGTGCGGATCGTTCTGGAACTTCGCCTGTCCGCCGAACACCGGCCTGTGCCCGTGCATGTCGAGCTTGAAGATGCTGATCAGCCGCTCGGCTACATCGTGCGCCAGATCCTGCAGCCCCATCCCGGTGCCGTGCGCCGTGTCGGAATTTCAGCAGGCTCTCGACCAGCAGATAGCTGGTCGGGAACCAGATCGGCCCGCGCCAGTTCGAATTCCCGCCCTTGAGCTTGACCTCTTCCTCGGCCGGTTCGTAGCGCACGCGCCCGTGGCCGAAATGAGAACGGATGTTCGCGATGATACTTCGAAAGGCTGCGAATTCCGTAATCCGACAGAAACTCGTCCGGGCTCTTCAGCTGCTCCAAAATACGCTGCGAACTGGTCGCGATCGACGATCGATAGAATATGCGCCCGCGCCCCGCCGATCGTCGCCGCGTAGCAGGCGTTGTCCGACCAGCTCGGCCCGGTTCTTGATGAACCAGTCGAGGTCGCGCAGGAAACCCGGCTTGTTCCGAGGTCCTCGTCATACAGAACCTCGACCGCAAACAGCGGGATCAGCCCTACCAGCGACCGCACGCGGAACTTGTGGAAGTCGCCGTTGGGATAGCGCAGGATGTCGTAGAAGAATCCGTCCTGCTCGTCCCATAGCTGATACGCGCGGCCGCCCATCTTCTTCATGGCCGCGCCGATGTAAATGTAGTGCTGGAAGAACTTGGTCGCGAGTCCTTCGTAAGTCGGGTTCTCGTTCGCCAGCTCCAGCGCGATGCGCATCATGTACAGGCAGAAGAATCCCATCCAGCCCGTGCCGTCCGACTGCTCCAGAACCGCGCCGTCGGGCAGCTTTTCGCTGCGGTCGACCACCGTGATGTTGTCGAGCCCGAGGAAGCCGCCTTCGAATACGTTGTTGCCCGCGCTGTCGACCTTGTTCACCCACCAGGCGAAATTGATCAGCAGCTTGTGGAAGCAGCGTTCGAGAAACTCGCGGTCGGCCTTGCCCGTCTTGTTCGTGCTCGATCTGATACACGCGCCAGCACGCCCACGCGTGCACCGGCGGATTCAGGTCCGAAAACTCCCACTCATACGCAGGGATCTGCCCGTTCACATGCTGGAACTGCTCGAACAGCAGGAACCACAGATTGTCCTTGGCGAAAATCCGGGATCGATCAGCGCGATCGTGACGCACTGAAAGCGAGGTCCCATGCGGCGAACCACGGATACTCCCACTTATCCGGCATCGACAGGATGCGCATGGAGTTGAGATGCCGCCAGTGCTGATTGCGCCCGTTCTTGCGCGATGCGGGCGGCGGCCATGCCGGATTGTCGCCTTCCATCCAGAGATCGCACATCGAAGAGATAAATCATGCTTCGACCACAGCAGCCCGGCGAACGCCTGCCGCTGGATCATGCGTCTCTTCGGCGGTCGCGTTCGGCGGATGGACCGTGTCGTAGAACTCGTCGGCTTCCTTCTTCCGCACGAGCGACAATCGCGTCGACGTCCTTCAGCGGGTCCGTCATCTGCTCGTGGGTGAAGCGCAGCGGCAGGACCTCCGACGCCGCCCGCGGGCACGTGCAGCTTGTAAGCGAGGCAGGCCTTCGTGCCCTTTTGCGCAGGATTCACCGCATCGTGCTCGCCATTGACGACGTACCGATGGAAGGCGTCCTTCACGTACTCCGAACGGCTTATCGCGCCGGGGCCGAACACGCGCGCCGCGTTCGTTTCGTTGTCGGTGAACAGCGTCTCGCCGCCCGGCGGGCCGTAGAGATAGCGCTTGCCCAGCTTCCACAGGACCGGCAGGTTCTTCAGCGGCTCGCAGGTTCGTGTCGTCGGCGCAGATGGCTGTGAATCCGGCGCCCGGCTCCGCCTCGATCGTCGGCTCGGGCTTCGCCGGCCACTGCCAGCCCCAGGTATTGCGGAACCACAGATGCGGCAGCACCCACAGATCCGCCGCCTCGGGACCGCGGTTATGCACCTCAAGCCGAATCGCGGTGTCATCCGGACCGCCTTCCCGTACTCCATGAAGATGTCGAAATAGCGGTCTTCGTCGAAGATGCCCGTGTCGATCAGCTCGAACTCCGGCCCCGCACCGCCGCGCCGCCGATTTTCGTCCACCAGCCAGCCATACGGATATTCCTGCTGCGGATACTTGTACAGCATCTTCATGTAGCTGTGCGTGGGCGTGGAGTCGAGGTAGTAGTAATATTCTTTAACGTCCTCGCCGTGATTGCCTTCGCTCGACTGCACGCCGAAGTAGCGCTCTTTGAGGATCGGGTCGCGCCCGTTCCAGAACGCCGGCGCGAACAGCAGAATCTGATAGCGGTCGCAGATGCCGCCGATCGAATCCTCGCCCCATCGATACGCCTTGCTGCGCGCCAGATCGTGCGGGAAAAAGTCCCACGCATTGCCCCACTGGCTGTAGTCCTCGCGTACGGTGCCCCACGAGCGGTCCGAAACGTAAGGGCCCCACTTACGCCAGGGGCGCGTGACTTCCTTGTGCGGTTCAGTTAAGCGCTTCAGTTCGGCGGTCTGGGTCATGGGCGTAAGGATAAAGCCTACAACAAATGCCCCTGAAACACTACTGAAAATGTACCGCTGGCGGTCTCTGCCGCCGGCGCAGTTACTGCTCCCGCGCGGCTATTTCTTAGATACCAGCGTGCCCCGTGCCGGCGGCTCGTCGGCTACCGTGTAGAACTGACCGCTGCCATCGAGCTTGTACATCCGCTCCATCTCGGCTTTGTTGAAGGGCCGGGAGCCGCGTCGGTTGAACACCGTGACCTGATTACCGCTCTCGTCAACGGCGCGGTCGCGGTCGATGCCCTTCGAGATCGCCAATGCCGGGCCTGCGGTTTTGTATGTTGCAATCAGCTTAGGCATAGGCTTCGGGCTGAATCCCAGATAGGTGTCGGTGTCTTTGCTGTCGGTCGGCGAAAAGATCTGCACGATCTTCATGCCGCCTTTGCCGTCGGCGATGTAGGCGAAAGCGCTCGCCGCAGTCATGCCGAGTTTCACGTCGCGCGTGTCAATCAGCTTGCCGCCCGCGTTGAACCGCTCGCAGGCGCCGGGATGCTCCGGCGTCTTGACATCGCAGATCACCAAGCCTTCCCTCCCTCCGGCAATGTAAGCGTAGGTGCGCGCCACGTAAATGTTGCGCGCGTCCGCCAGAGGCTGCTTAGCGCCCTGCACCATCTTCGGATGCGCCAGATCCGTCGTATCGAGAACCTTCAGCCCTTCCTTGTCCACCACAAAAGCGTAGCGGAACTGCACGCCCACGCCCTGCGGATCCACCAGGTCCGGCGCACCGATTGTCTCCGTGATTTTGGGGGCTCCCGGGTTCGCAAGGTCCACCACCACCAGACCCTTGTTGCACAGAATGTAAGCGAACGTTCCGGCCAGCGTAATGCGCCGCGCGCCTGTCAGAGCGCCGCCCGGGTTGAAGGCCAGGGCTTTCTTCAGGAAGTTGTTCCGCGGGTCGCCGTCGAGCAGCGTCATGACACCCGGGCTCTTGCTCTTCAGGCTCCCATTACCCACCACCACCAGGCCTTCTTCCGTATCGGTTACGTAGAGGAAGCCGTAGAACAGTGCCGGCGCGTTCTCTTCGTTCTCTTTCGGCACATTGCGCAGCGGGTCAACCGCCAGCGTCGAGGGAGACCCCACCGCCGTCGCGTTCTTCGTCTTAAGGTAGAATTTCTGACCGAACGGCGAAACCGGCGCCGTGTTCATCTTCTCCGAGAAGTTCTTGTTATCGATGTTCGCGATATCGAAGACGCGGAACCCGCCCTTTCCGTCCGCGGCATACAGGTATTCGCCGCGGGCCTGCACGTCGAGAACGTTGCCCGCGTGATGGTCGGCCTCGTCCAGTTCGAATCCGTGCTTCTTCAGCTTCTCGTAGCTGTCCCCGTACACGGTCTGCTGCAGATCGCTGCCATAGACCGCGGTCGGGTCGTCGTGCTCTGCCACCGTAACCGCGTCGTAGCCCTTGTCGCCTTCGGCCACGTAGACATACCGCCCGAGGAAGTTCACCAGGTTCGTGCCCTGCATCAGCAGCTGCGCCATCCAGGCGTTGTTATCGCCTTTCTTTGAAACGTGGCAGTCGGTGCACAGCTTGGTTTCAGTCGACCGCGTGGTATGCGGATAATACGGGCTGAATCCGAATCCGCTGTAACCGCTGGAAGAGATCGTTTGCTGCTCGTAGTAAATCCAGTCGCGGTTGGCGTTCTGCGAACTCACCGTCACCGCGCACGTCGAACGTGTCGGCGCGATGCGATGGCCGGTTACCGTCCCGTCCACACCCAGCATGTAGATGTCGTCGCGCAGCACTTCAAAGTTGTACGACGTCCAGTTGCGTGTCGTCAGCCCTTCGTTGTGCAGCATCGGCTTTTTCGCGTTGGCGTACATCGGCAAATGGCAGCCGAAGCAGCTCGTCGTCCAGGAGGAATGGCACGCGTAGCACGTCATCCGCGAATTGGCATGCGCCAGTTTCGTTTCGTCCTGTTCGCCCGTGCCGAACTTCTCCGGATCGCTCTTGAGAACAGTTTTCGCGTAGTCCGACTTCGCGCTGTAATGCTCGTTGCCAGGCGTGATCGTGTCGATTGTCTGCACGACCTCCCACGGCTCATTAGTCGCGGGATCGTCCGGATCCACCACCGACCTCCGCTGATACAGCTTGCCGTTCTCCCAAAAGAACCGCCGCTTGCCGTCCGGCGTGCGCAGCAGTGCCAGATCGTTTCCGCCCTTCGGCGCCGCGGCAGCCGACGTCAGCAGCGTCGCCTTTTTCGAAATCGTGCCGTGGCAGTCGATGCAATCGACCTCCACCGCATTGCGCGTTTCGCCATACAGGTTGCCGTTGCCGTGGCTGTCCTGTTCAAAGTGGCAGTCGACGCAGTGCATGCCCTTCTCGAGGTGGATGTCCTCCAGATGCACGCCCTTCTTGAACTTCTCCGGCGCGGGGTCGGTGATGAGATTGCCTTTCGCGTCGAGCATGTTGCCCTCGCGATCGCGCTTATAAACGGCCCTGAATACCCAGCCATGCCCGTGAAAATCGGCGAACTGGGTGTGCTTCAGCTGATCGTTGGCAACGGTCTTACCCGGCGTCTCGGGCTCGCCGAGTTTTTGCAGAAAGTCGTAATCTTTCCAGTTGCCCCGCGCCGCCGCCGCTTCCGGATTGTGTTGCCACGACTCATAGCGCTCGGTCTCCGTCGGATCGTGCTGCTTTTCCGGATACATGTTCCCGCTCTTCGCGTCGGTTTCGTTGTCCCACCAGATGTCGCCGAGGTACGTGGCTTCCATGTTGGTGCCCGGATGGATATGGCACACAATACAGGTGCTGGTCGGAATCGAGCGCGTGAAGGTATGTTTGATCGGATGTCCGCGTTCGTTTTTCGGGATGGTCGGATCGATCTGCTGGCTCAGTGCCTCGTTACCGTATTTAGCGTAGACGCCGGAATGTTCCTTGTCGCGGTCGTTTGCGTAAATCACGTGGCAGGCCGTACAGCCGCTCTGCCTGTAGTCGCCTGGATGATCGTTGGTGCCGGGCATCGACAGAATCGGATCCAGCAGCCGCGTCTTCTGCAGTCCGAGGAACACGGGATCGGTGCGCAGCAGAGTGCCGATGCCGCGGTCGCTCAGCTTGTCGTCCGGCTCGCCCGGTTCATCGTCGGGATCGGGATTACCGATCTCGACGCGCGGACCGCCGCCCTTTTCAAACACGCGCAGCAGATTGCCCGGCTGGGAAACTTCCCACCGCGCCAGCGGCTCCAGCTTCGGCAGGATGCCTTTCGTCCTTGTCAGCTCCGGATCAGGCGGCGGATAAACCGAAAGCGACTGAGCCTGTCCGTCCGCGTTGTAGCTCTCCCCGAAGTGCGCGTTCTTATACGGAAAGCCGCCGTTGTTATACAACGCCGCCTCCCACAGCATCGTGCCCGTCGTCATCATGCTGGTGCGCACACTCCGCACCTGGCGCATGTGGCACTTGCCGCATGTCTCGTCCGCCACTCGCAGATCGCCGGGGTTCACGAATTTGACGTAGTCTTTGGTTTCTTTGAGCCACGCAGCAAACGGGATCTCAGGGTTGGCGGAAGTCGCTTTCCGGAAGATTTCCTCTTTCGGATGGACGTTGTGCGCCTTGATCTTCATCTGCTCATACGCCGGCGACCCTTTGTCGGTACCGGCCGGCTTCATCACGTCCGCCAGACCGCCGTGGCACTCAACGCAGCTTAGATGAAAGGTGCGCGTCGGGTGCATGGTAGCCTCATCGGTCTGCCCATGGCACGAAATACAGCCCACGCTGTTCTTGTCGGCTTCTTCCTTCGACTCACCCTGACCGCTGAAGGAGCCCTTGTTGCGGTCGATCGGAAGCGTCGCGCGCTCCTGCGCCTGCAGCACGAGCCAACCCGCGCCTACGCAGATCAGCGCTGCTGCCGAAATAAAGCTGATACGACTAAAACCGGAATCTGACATTGACCGCCGCCGCAAATAGAGTTCTTCCTGTAAGTAAATCTTCAAATCCCCGCCAGGGCAGGAACTCGTTGATGACACCCATGACAATCATGTTGTCCGATAGAAACGGCCGGTAAACCAGACCGATTCCGTTATCGAGGCCCACGCCGTGGTGAATCGAGCCCTGCTGCTGCAGAGCTACCAGCGATTCCGTCTGCGCGAAGCGTACGAAGTTCACGTTGATGACGCCGCGCAGTTTCTGGGTCAGCTTGATGTCGGTGGCGGCGTTGTAGATGAAGATTCCCGGATTCACGAAGTTCGACTGGCCCTCGTCCTTGCTGGTGCGCAGATCGGGAACGAGGCTGTTGCCCTGCGACAACCCTACGCCCGTGCCCAGCAAACGGATTCCGTCCCGGATCCAGAAGCTGAAAAATCCGCCGGCGAAGTTCGGGTTGTCGAGAATCGAATCGAAGCCGCGCTCCACATGGCTGTCCGGTCGCTTCGCGCCCGAAGCGTAAAACGCCGACACGCGGTAGCGGATCCAGTCCCGGTCGAGCGAAAGCTCCAGCGCCCCCATCTGCGCATTGATGTTCCGCGCTGTGTTCGAAAACCGCAGAGACTGCGCCAGGTTGTTGTTGTAATCTTTCCCCAGCACCTGGTAGAAGGAGCTGTCCACGTTGATCCGGTGGATATGCCCGTCGGTGTTGAGTCCGATGTAATGCGCGCGGATAGCGTTCAGCTGAATCTGCCCGTTGGAATATACGGTCCCGAACGGCTCCGGGCGCACCAGGAAGTTGTCGGTGTTGTACTTGAGCGACGGATCGTCTTTGTTGAAGAGGTAACTGCCCTGGATCGTGTAGCCGGGAAACAGAAAGTCCTGCTTATACAGGTTCGCCACATATACCTGCTGTTTCCGGTAATCGAACGTGTTCAGCCCGCTGTTGGTATCCTTCTCGAGCATCGAGAAGTACGCCGCGTTGTACTGATATTTGTTGTTGCCCAGATTGCCGAAGATGCGCGCTCCCGGCTCCGACGTGAAGAAAATGAAGCCGCGGAAGTCGCTGTTGAAAATCTGAATGCCCGCCCGGATAGAAACGAAATCGTAGTTATCGCTCAGGTCGTGAATCTTGTATTCGACGAACGCTTCCTGCAGGCTTGGGTGCGAGTCCAGACGCGTGTCGCCCTTGAGCACATTCGGATTCACAATCCCGTTTTCCTGCGCGTCGATGTAGTTCAGGTTGACGTCGGGCGTCACCCGGACCTGCCAGTCCACAGGCTTGAATGCGGTATCGCCGTGGAACAGCGTCAGCTGCATCTCGAAGTTCTGAATGAAGTCGTACTGGGTGAACTTCCCGAAAAAGTATTCACTCCCCGGCCGCTGGCTGCCGAGAAGGCTCGGAACCGGCAACTGGGTGACTTGGTTGAACGTGTCGCTGATCAGGTTGACGTTCAGAAACGTCTGGTTGCCGATGATCGGGTAGTCGCCTTTCATCTTGTTCCGGTTGAACGGGTCGAAGAAGTGCTTGTCGATCTTATTCGGATTCTTGACGCCGTCCGTGTAATTGGGCCAGCCGGGCTTGTACATCGCCTCGTCGACGCTGAAATTGGGCACTGCATCGCCGAGCGGCGTGTAACGGTGGTAGTCGGGGAAATCGTACAGCCACCGGCTTTTCGCCTCGACCCGCGGCTCCGCAGGCGTACTCTGATCCCCCGGCACTGGTGGCGATGGCGGCAACTCGTCGGGTATGGTGCGGTAGGTGACCTGCGGCTCCTGCGGCGGAATGGACGGCCGAAGCAGCTGCCGTTCGCCAGTTGACGTCAGGGTCACGGTGAGATCCGCCAGCTCTCCGGCGCGAATCACCAGGTTGAAGACCTGCGAGGGTTGAAATCCCTCAAACGTGACGTGCACACTATAGCGGCCCGGCTGCAGATCGTTCGCGCGGACAACGCCGTCACCCGTGGTCAGCGGCTCGCCCTTGACACTTGAACCCGGCATCGCGACCTGAATTTTTGTGTTCCGGTCGAGATCCTCGATGTCTACATCCGCCCCGCCGAGGCCTTGCCTTTGACCGTTCTGAACGAATACCACAAGCGCGCCCGTCGTGGGTGCAGTCTGTCTGGGAATGCGCGGGACGTTCTCCTGGGCCGCCAGCGGGACGCCGCAGAGAACACAGACGAGGGTTGCGAGCAGGCTGCGAGTCAACGCCAATAGTTAACATAATTTGATCGATTTTGGCAATGATTTCCTGCGATAGATTCCGGCGGCAACGAGTTTGACATGCCGTACGCCGCGGGTTCGTGTTAAGCTCACCGGGTGACTTCCCGGAAAGCGCACAGGCCAGACCATGGGCGAAGAGGCAAAGGTCAATCTTATCGAGGATAAGGTGAGCCATCCATCTACGCAGCGGTCAGGTCCGTTGTGCGTGTTGGGGAAATGACTTCCATTTTCAGGAGAGAATAAGGTGAGCGAATCCCGTCATTTTCAGAGCGTGGCCGGAGCCGACGTAGGCAAAGCGCCGGTCGCGGAGCCGTGCCTTCTTGTCATCTTTGGCGCCTCAGGCGACCTCACCAAGCGCCTCCTGATGCCGGCTTTCTACAATCTCGTCTGCGATGGCCTGCTGTCGGAAAATTTTGCCATCATCGGGCTCGCGATGGACGCGATGACCACAGAGTCGTTTCGCGAGAAGATGTCCACCGACATCAAGCAATTCTCCACGCGCGCCAATTTCGAACAGAAGCCCTGGGATTCCCTCTGCTCCCGCCTCTACTACACGCCCGGCAAGTTCGACGACGATTCCGCTTTCGCGCGCCTGAAAGAGCTGCTCACAAAGCTTGACGCGCAGTATAAAACCGGCGGCAAAGTGCTCTTCTACATGGCCACGCCGCCATCCGTCTTCGGACTCATCTCCGACAAACTGGAGAAAGCCGGCCTCAACGACAGCGCCACCGGCTGGAAGCGCATCATCGTCGAAAAACCCTTCGGCACCGACCTGCAATTCCGCCCTCGCCCTCAATAAGGAAATCCTGACGTACTGGCGCGAAGATCAGGTCTACCGGATCGACCACTACCTCGGCAAAGAAACGGTCCAGAACATCATCGCCTTCCGCTTCTCGAACGGCATGTTCGAGCCCCTCTGGAACCGCAACTTTATCGACCACATTCAGTTCACCGTGGCGGAGTCCGTCGGCGTCGAAGGCCGCGGCGGCTATTACGACAAGTCCGGCGTGCTGCGCGACATGCTGCAGAACCACATGTTCCAGATGCTGGCTTATCTCTGCATGGAGCCGCCCGGGTCGTTCGCGCCCGAGTCGGTCCGCAACGAAAAGGCGAAGGTGCTCGAATCCATCCGCATGATGGATGCCGACGCCGTCCGCCGCAACACCGTGCGCGGCCAGTATGGCCCCGGCGTCGGTCCGGACGGCAAGCCCTGCCCCGGCTATCGCGAAGAGCCCAGCGTGCCGCCCGACTCGCGCACCGAAACTTTCGCCGCCATGCGCGTCCACATCGACAACTGGCGCTGGCACGGCGTGCCCATCTATCTCCGCTCCGGCAAGCGTCTCTGGAAGCGCGGCACCGAGATCATCGTCCAGTTCAAAGCCGCTCCCGACGTCCTCTTCCGCGGCACCGGTGTGGAATCGCTCGAAGCCAACCGTCTGATTTTTCACATTCAGCCCGATCAGGGCATCGAACTGCAGTTCCAGGCCAAGACCCCCGGCCCGTTGATGCAGTTGCAGAAAGTTAACATGCGCTTCAACTATGGTGACGCCTTTTCCGCCTCCCGCGGCACCGGTTACGAAGTGCTCACCTACAACTGCATGAACGGCGATGCCACGCTCTTCTCGCGTACCGACCTCGTCGAAACCGCCTGGCGCGTCGTGCAGCCTATGCTTGACCTCTGGAAAACCGACCCCGTCGACTTCCCCAACTATCCCGCCGGCTCCTGGGGCCCGAAGAGCTCCTTCGATCTCGTCGAGCGCGAGGGCCGCAAGTGGTTCACCGTGGTCAACCGCGACACCCTCCAGAAGGTTCCGCTCTTCTCCGAGGCCGATCCCATCCTGCTTTCTTCGCTCACCATGGCCCTCCGTCCGGTGGTCTTCCGCCCGGGCGATATCGTTATACAGAAGGGCCAGATCGGCCGCGAACTCTATGTGATTTCCCGCGGCGAAGTCGAGGTGCTGGCCGACGACGGAAAAGTCGTTGCCACCCTGAGCGACGGCGCATACTTCGGCGAAATCGCCCTCCTGACATCCTCACCGCGCACCGCGACGGTCCGCGCCCGGACTGACTGCGATTGTTTCCTGCTCGATAAGGCCGATTTCGCCCGTGTGCTCCGCGACCGTCCTCAGTTCATGAAAGCCGTCATGGACCTCGCCGGCAAGCGTTACGACGTTGCCGTTCAGGAGGAAGCGATCCTCACCGAACAGGCCGGCGCGTAGGGGGAAAGGAGCGCGGCGCAAGCCGCGTCCGGCAGAATATTAAAATCCGGTTTCTGAAAAAAGTCGTACAAACTTCTTGCCAACAGGCTTAGAATGATGCCTGCGGGTCAGGAACTCGTAAAGCACAGGTATAGGGAGGGTAACCATGTCATCATCTCCGGCCATAACCAAAGAAGGCGCAATCGATCAGCTCTGCATCAACACCATTCGCACGCTCTCGATGGATGCCGTGCAGAAGGCCAATTCAGGGCACCCCGGCACTGCCATGGCGATGGCGCCGGTCGTCTACACAATCTGGCAGAATTACCTGCGCTTCGATCCGTCAGACCCCATCTGGCCCGATCGCGACCGGTTCGTGCTCTCGATCGGCCACGCGTCGATGCTTATCTATTCGATCCTGCATCTGACGAAGGTGACCTCGGTCGATCCCAACTATGAGCGCCTCGGCACTCCTTCCGTCTCGCTCAAGGACATCGAGAATTTCCGTCAGCTCGACAGCAAGTGCCCCGGGCATCCCGAATATCACTGGACCTCCGGCATCGAAACCACCACCGGCCCGCTCGGCCAGGGCGTCGCGACCAGCGTCGGCATGGCAATCAGCCAGCGCTGGATGGCGAGTCACTTCAACCGCCCCGGCTTCGATCTCATCACCGGCGACGTCTACGCGCTTTGCGGCGACGGCTGCATGATGGAGGGCGTCAGCAGTGAAGCCGCTTCGCTCGCCGGCCATCTTCGCCTGGGCAATCTCTGCTGGATCTACGACAACAACCACATCACCATCGAGGGCAACACCTCGTGGGCGTTTTCTGACGACGTGGCCACGCGCTTCATCGCCTACGGATGGAACGTCGTTCGCGTCGGCGACGCCAACGACACCGAGATGCTCAAGCGCGCGTTCGACACCTTCCAGCGCACGCACGACCGCCCGACGCTGATCATCGTCGACAGCCACATCGGCTATGGCGCGCCGCACAAACAGGACACCAGCGCGGCCCATGGCGAGCCCCTCGGCGAAGAAGAAATCAAGCTGACAAAGCGCAACTACGGCTGGCCCGAAGATGCGAAGTTCCTTGTACCCGAGGGCGTCTACGATCATTTCGCCAACGGCATCGGGGCGCGCGGCAAGACTCTGCGTGCGGCATGGGAAGAGAAGTTTGCCGAATACAAGAAGGCCTGGCCGGAACTCGGCCTCCAGCTCGAGCAGATGCAGCGCCGCGAGCTTCCCGACGGTTGGGAAAAAAGCATCCCGACCTTCCCGGCCGATCCCAAAGGCATGGGCGGCCGCGATTCTTCCGGCAAGGTGCTGAACGCGATCGCGCAGATTGTGCCGTGGCTCATCGGTGGTTCGGCCGATCTCGCACCCTCCACCAAGACCCGCCTGACTTTCGAAGGCGCGGGCGATTTCACGCCCGAAAATTATGCCGGCCGCAACTTCCACTTCGGCATCCGCGAAGCCGCCATGACATGCATCGTCAACGGCATGGCGCTTTCCAAGATTCGCGCTTACGGATCCCAGTTCCTCATCTTCAGCGATTACGCGCGCAGCCCCATCCGCCTCAGCGCCATCATGGAGATTCCGGCCATCCAGATTTTCACCCACGACTCCATCGGCGTCGGAGAAGACGGACCCACGCACCAGCCCGTCGAGCACCTGCTTTCGCTCCGCGCCATGCCGGGCATCATCGTAATGCGTCCGGGCGATGCCAATGAAGTTGCCGAGGCCTGGCGCGTCATCATGAAGCTCCAGCATGAGCCGGTCTGCCTGATTCTCTCGCGCCAGAACATGCCCACGCTTGACCGCACCAAATACGCCGCGGCTTCGGGCGTCGCCAGGGGCGCTTACATTCTGGCGTGCGCGGCACCGGACGGCAAGCCCGATGTCATCCTCATCGCCACCGGCAGCGAAGTCGGCATGACCGTCGATGCTTACGAAAAGCTCGTCGCGGAAGGCGTGAAAGCCCGCGTGGTAAGCATGCCGTCATGGGAGCTTTTCGATCACCAGAGCCAGGAGTACCGCGATTCCGTGCTGCCGCCCTCGGTCCAGGCGCGCGTCTCCGTCGAGCAGGCTTCCACCATGGGCTGGAATCGTTATGCCCACCGCAACATAGGCATGACGACGTTCGGCGCCTCCGCCCCGCTCAAAGAACTCCAGAAGAAGTTCGGCTTCACCCCCGATCACATTGTCTCGGCGGCGAAGGAAGAAATAGCAAAGAAGTAACGGGTCTCTAATCGTCAGTTCGGTCCCGGGCGGGCGTGCGAAACGTCCGGGTATGCAATACAATGCAACACATCTTCACCATTTCGATTTGGAAAGAGGAAACCTGAGATGCAACTGGGAATGATCGGTTTGGGGCGAATGGGCGGCAACATGGTGCGCCGCCTGATGCGCAACGGCCACAAGTGCGTGGTATTCGACCTCAGCCCTGCCAACGTACAGAGTCTCGTCACTGAAGGCGCCACCGGGTCCGACTCGATGGAGTCTTTCGTTAAAGCACTGTCAAAGCCGCGTGTCGCCTGGGTTATGGTTCCGGCGGGTCACGCGACCGACGTCACCATCACTAAACTCGCCTCGCTCATGGAGCCCGGCGACATCGTCATCGACGGCGGCAACTCTTACTTCAAGGACGATGTCCGCCATTCCAAGCAGCTCGCGGAAAAAGGCATCAAGTTCGTTGATGTCGGCACCTCGGGCGGCGTGTGGGGTATCGATCGCGGATACTGCATGATGGTCGGCGGGTCCAACGAGACCGTCGCTCACATCGATCCCATCCTGAAGACCCTTGCCCCCGGCATGGGTGATGTGGGACGCACCCCCGGCCGCGGCAACAAGGGCACCAGCAAGACGGCTGAGGAAGGCTATCTCCATACCGGGCCTGCCGGCGCCGGCCACTTCGTGAAGATGGTGCACAACGGCATCGAATACGGCCTGATGCAGGCCTATGCCGAGGGCTTCGACATCTTCAAGCATGCCAACTCGAAAGAAGTCGAGGAGCAGTATCGCTACACGTTCGATCTGCCCGAAATCGCCGAAGTCTGGCGGCGCGGCAGCGTGGTCGGCAGCTGGCTGCTCGACCTCACCGCGATGGCGCTGATCGAGGATCCCGAACTCAGCAAATTCACCGGTACCGTGCAGGATTCCGGCGAAGGACGCTGGACGGTTATGGCAGCCGTCGAGGAAGCCGTGCCCTGCGATGTGCTCACCGCATCTCTGTATACACGCTTCCGTTCGCGCCAGGATCACACGTTCGCCGAAAAGATGCTTTCCGGTATGCGCAACAAGTTCGGCGGCCACGTCGAGCGCGCCGCCGGCGGCTAGAGTTGTGTCTCTGAAGTCTCTTGCCTGATGTGGGGCGGGATGGCATCCCGCAGCGGGGTTGTTAACCCCGCTGGCCGCTTGCAGTGCTCACCGGCCTGCATCCGGAGATGGTGAAGGGACTTCGGAAGGGCTTCAGCCTGTGATTGTGGGGCAGACGGCGGTTGTTCGCCGTCTGCCCTTTTTATTTACTTCTGCGCCGGAGCCGTCGCGATACCCGCCGTTGTACTCTTCAGGATTTCCCCCACCGTCGTCGCCTGATAACCCTGCGGCACTTCAAACACCGAATCCTGAATCGCCTCCGTCGAAACCAGTGTCAGTTCCTGCGTGATCTGCGCAAACGGTGCGTTCGGATCACCGCCCGCCTGACCTGTCAGCGCCGCCATCATCGGCATCACAAGGTCGAGTTGCACGCGCAGCATGACGGAGCCCCCCGCCGCCACCATTTCCTTCTGCAGCGCCGCGAAACTCTCTCCCATACCGGGGAACATCTGGAATGCTTTCTGTATCGTCGCGACCGGGCTGAACGCTTCCATCGACATCAGGTTGTATCCCGCCACTTCGCGCAGCGCCTCGACGCGCAGCGCCTCGCTGCCTTTCGCGATCCACAGGTGCATCGTCATGCGCGCCATCGGCCCCGCGGGCAGCCCCTGGCCTCCCGGTCCGTCGATTGTCATGACCAGCGCATGATCCTCCGCCTGCATTCCCTGAATGGTCGCCGTTGCCCCGCCCGGCACGGATTCCACGTGGAACTTCATGGATGCCAGCATCGATTTGACCTGGGCAGGCATTTCCGGCACGCTGCTGCTTACCGCGCTCCCGTACTGATCCGCCGGGATCGTCGCGTACCGCTTGCCGTCCACGTCGATCATCGTTATTTCGCGCTTCGTGGTGTCAGCGATCATATTCAGTTTCGCCTGGGAGTAGAACAGCTTCCCGTTGCGGAACTGCTGCACCGAAGTCCCCGGCAGACTTACGCTGAGGCCCTTCATCATAGCCTCTGCCATCTGCGGAGGCAGGCTCGGGTTCAGTGTGGTCTTGCTCTCATAACGCAGCGTAACGTCTGCCCGTACCCCGGGCACAGCGAGCAGCGCCAGACAGACCATCAGATAACAATTCCATTTCATAACGCGGAACACCTCGGTCTGAGTGTATCCACTTTTCAGCGGATTCAGAATTCCAGCCGCAGCAGCATCTGAATCTGCCGCGCCGTCTCATTGACCGGAGACACCCCGGGGAATCCCGAAGCCGTGCCCTGGCGCCCGTACGTCTCCAGCCCGAAGGCAGGATCGGTGATGGTGTTATCGGGGTTGTTCAGATTGGCGTGATTCAGGATGTTAAACGCGTCCGCGCGAATGGTTATCCGCGCCCCTTCGCGCAACTTCGGTACGGAGAACGCCCGCGCCAGCGAAAGGTCGATGTTATAAAGGCCCGGCCCGCGGAATTCGTTCCGGCCCGTGTTCCCGACCGTAACGCCCTGCGGTGTCGCGAACGCCGCGGGGTTCAGTACGTAAACGCCTCCCGGCCCCTGCGTCGGTGTCGACAGCATGGCCGCGCCCGGTTGGACCACATCAGCGCGCTGACCCTCCAGCACGGCGGTCCCGAACGCGTAGTTCTGCTGCGGCGCAAACACCGAGTACGGGAAGCCGCCGCGGAATGCCACAAGCGAGGATATCTGCCATCCCTTCGTGAGGAACCTGCGCCCTTCCGACCGCCACAGCCCCACCAGAAACAGATTCTGCCGCTGGTCGAAATCCGAATTGCCGCGGTCGCCGTTACTGTTGTACTGCGTCGTAAACGATGCCCGCGCGGTGGTGGCGCTGCCGGCGTTTGTAACCGCGCTCGTGAAGTCCAGATCGAAGAAGTCTCCCACCAGCGGATCGCTCTGATCGTCGATCGCGTGGCTCCACGTGTAGGTGCCCTGCAGATACAGCGTGCGGAACCGGTACTTCACGATGGTGCTCAGCGCCGCGTAATCGGAATTGCCCTGCGACGATCTCCAGTAGACATCGGGGAACGAATCGTTCGCCCGTGTCGTCAGCGTAGTCGCCGATGTGAACTCGCGGTTCACAATGTCGCTTGTGATCAACCGCCGTCCCAGCGCCATCGTGCCGTTGATCTGGATCGTCAGGTTCGGGGTGATGTACTGCTCGACGCCCGCGAACGCATCCTGGTTGTAGCCGTTGCGCAGCCTCGGATCCACCAGCGTAATGCCCGGAAAGTTGGACCCGGCCAGCGCGGCGGGCGTCTGACTCGCGAACTGCGGCAGCACAGACGACATCGGCGCCAGATAATTGAACGATTGGTTCGCGGGAACGCTGTAAAGCACCAGCGAAAGGTCGTTGCTGCGCACGTTTTGCCACAGGTTGTCGAACGGCCTGTCGTAGTAAATGCCGTAGCCGCCGCGCAGGATGGTTTTGCTTTTCCCGAACGGATCCCAGGAGATTCCGAACCGCGGCGCGAAGTCTTTATTGTCCGCGCCGAAAACGGTCTGATTTCCGCTGGTGGGCTGCACCAGCGTGGCCCCCGCCAGGGCGGCGGTGAAATTACCGTTGCCCTGACCCAGCTCGAGCAGTGCATCCTTCTGTACACCCGTATTTTCCGGCCCGCCGAAATTGTCGTACCGGAAGCCGAGGTTCAGCGTCAGGCGCGAAGACAACCGGTAGCTGTCCTGTACGAAAAAGTAGCCCTGCGGATAGTAGTAGTTGCGATCGAAACCCGGCTGCGTGGGCGTCGTCGACAGCCGGTCAACCGTGACGTAAAGATTTTCAGGTTCACCCTGCGCAAACGTGAATGAGTTGCCGAAAATGTACTCGCCGTCCCGCCCCGCCGTCAGAAAGCCGAAATTAAAACGAAACAGCAATCCACCGCCCACCGTGATGATGTGCCGGTTGCGCGTGAACACTGTGCTGTAGATAATCTCCGTCGTCTTGTTCCGGTTGGTGTAAGCGTAAAATGCGGGACTGCCCGGCAGCGTGATGGACAGGCCGGTCGTGGGGTCGGCATTGGTTACCAGCGTGGGAATGTTCGAATGCGCGCGGTCCCAGTTCAGATTGTCCGCGGCGAAATCGAACTTCAGTTCGCTGGTCACGCGCGGCCCCCAGGTATGCGTCCAGTTTCCCGCGATGCCTTCCGTTTTGTCGTGGAGCGGCGAAATAAACTGCGGGTACGGACTCCAGATGAAATCAGGTTCGGTGAGCCGCTGGATGGCAAAGCGTGCCATGATGTGATCCCGCCCCGACTTCGTCGCGTAGTCGCCGCGCTCGAGGCCAATCAGCCGGTCCACCACCGTCGGCTCGGCGATCTGTATCACGTCGGTCACTGCCCCGTTCGGAGCGTTGATCACCGGCCCCGGGAACTGCGTGAGAAGCTGTCTCGCCAGCGCGCTCTGGCCAACATTGAACGCCGAGAGAAAATTCGACGACAGCATTTCATACGGCGCCGGGTCCTGATTGCTGTGACTGATCAGCTGTTCGAGCGCGCTCGAAAAGAACAGCCGGTTTTTCATAATCGGACCGCCCACCTGGTAGCCGAACTGCTGTTGCTTGTCCGGCAGTCTTCCGAAACCGTGCAGATTATCCTGAAAATCCGCCGCATTCAGAACAGTGTTCTCGAGGTACTCGTAGCCGATGCCGTGAAACTCATTGCCCCCCGCCCTGGTCACGGCGTTCGCCACGAACCCGGCCGTCTGCCCGTATTCCGCCGAGTAGTTGTTCGTCGAAATCCGGTATTCCTGGATCGCCTCCGGCGCCACCGGACTCAGCGGACCGGTCACCAGATAGTTGTTGTTCTCGACGCCGTCCAGCAGAAAGTTGGATGCCGACGGCCGCGCGCCCGCCACGCTCACGCCAAGACCGCGCGCCGTCGCCTGGTCCGCCGCCACGTTCGGCAGGCTGACGAGCATCGTGTAAACGTCGCGCCCCTGCAGCGGCAGGTCGCCGATCTGCGTCGGATCGATGACATAGGACATCGATGTATCGAGCGTGCCCCGCGTCCCCTGCTGCCCCTCGAATGTGCCTGATTTACTGGTGTCGACGTCGGGCCCGAAGAACGTCACGATCGTCTTGCTGCCCGGCAGAAACACGCTGCGGTACTGGCCCGCTTCCCACACATCGCTCAGTGGCCGCATCGCAAATTCAATCTGGATCCGCCCCGCCACGGGCAGTTCGAGTTCTTCGAGCTGCTGCGCCTGATACCCGTCCGCCTCGCAGCGCACGCTGTAGGTGCCGGCTGAGAGCAGCGGCAGGAAATAGTAACCGGCCGCGTCGCTCCTCAGCGAACCGGTGGCAGCCAGAGTCTCGCTCGTATAGGTGACCGAGGCATTCGCCACCGGCACCCCGGTGCGGTTATTGATGACCCTGCCCGAAATCAAACCCTGAGTTGTCTGCCCGGACAAGGGGGTCAGGCAGACGCACACCCAGAGCGCTCCCTGAATGAGGACCCGATGAAGTCTCAATCTAATCAGTGTACGCGAAGATTATCCGTTTCGGTTTTAGCATCATCGAAGCACGCGCTGACTCGCTACAATAGCGGCGTGCGACCCTCAGCCGTGCGAATCGCCCCGCTCGTTCTTCTGCTCGTCTTTCCTCTTCTCGCGCAGCTGCTGCTCGCCCAGGAGGAGACCCCCGACAAGCGCCTCGAGCGCAGCGCAGAAACCCTCCATCAGATCTCCTCGGCCCGCGACAGCGGCATTCCTGTCAAGCTCCTCGAACGCGCCCAGTGCCTCGTGGTGGTGCCCAACATGAAGAAGGCGGCGTTTCTGGTGGGCGGCCAATACGGCCGCGGCTTCGCCATGTGCCGTGTCCCCGGAAGCTGGAGCGGGCCAGCGCCCGTACGCCTCACCGGCGGCAGTTTCGGCCTGCAGCTGGGCGCCGACTCCACCGACATCATTCTTCTCATCATGAACTCCCGCGGACTCGAGCGCCTGCTCTCCGACAAGTTCTCCCTCGGCGTCGATGTCAACGTCGCGGCGGGACCGGTCGGACGCGATGCCAACGCCGATACCGACGCCCTCCTGCATGCCGAGATTCTGGCCTGGTCGCGTTCCCGCGGCGCTTTTGCGGGCGTAGCCCTCAACGGCACGGTCGTCGAGAGCGACAAAAGCGAAGCCCTTCGTCTCTATGGCCGCCCCTGGAGCAATCGCGAAATCATTCGCGGCGGTGTGGCGATTCCGGATCCCGCGAAGGCGCTGACGACGGAACTCAGCCGCGACGTCTACAAAAAATGAGAAACACCACCCCTTAAGGCAAACCGACCTCGCCGCGCCCGCGATATTACTCTTCTGATATCACAGCCTTATCCGGCTAATTCCATTTTTCTTTATATTATCCGCATTATTAAAACGGCCTTTCTGACAGATCAGAACTGAAATATCTTTTGACAGCCACCCCCGACTGTTATAGACTCCGAATCCGATAGGGGTCAACAAAAAAATTGATATGCGGCGCTCCCCGCGCCCAGTCAGTTTTTCGCTTGTCCATACCTGAAATTGTCAAAGGGGAAAATATGCGATCTGCTGCTATTGCGCTTTGTCTGCTCTTAGCTCCCATCGCTGCATTCGCCCAGACTGCGAACGGAACGATTACCGGAACGGTAACCGATGCATCCGGCGCGGCTGTTGCGGGTGCGGCCGTGGTTGTCAGCAACACCGACACCGGAGTCGATACTCCCACTGTCACCACTCAAACCGGTGCCTACACCGCGGTAAACCTTCCCATCGGCGCTTACTCTGTCACCGTATCGGCCGCTGGCTTCAAGAAATATGTCCGTAAAGGCCTTGCGCTCGCCGCCGCCCAGACTCTGGAAATCAATGTGCCGCTCGAAGTCGGCCAGACGAGCGACTCTGTCACCGTCACCGCCGAAGCTTCGCTCCTCAAAACCGAAACCGGGGACGTCGCCCACAACATTACCCTCGAGCAGCTTGACGACCTTCCCGTCCTCGGCATAGGCGGCTCCAACGCCGGCAGCTCCGGCATTCGCAACCCGTACAACTCGATGGTCATGATTCCCGGCGTTGTCTACAACCCGAACTTCACCATGATCGTGAACGGCGCGCCCAGCAATACCGCGGCCTATCGCGTAGAGGGCATGGACAACACGAACCACACCGTGAACTACGCGCTGCAGGAAAACCAGCCCAGCGCCGACGCCATTCAGGAAGTTGCCATCCAGACCAGCAACTACGCTCCTGAGTTCGGCCAGGCCGGCGGCGGTCTCTTCAACATCACGATGAAGTCCGGCACCAACCAGTATCACGGCAGCGGTTACGACTACTTCGTCAATGAAGATCTCAATGCCGCATATCCGTTTTCCAATAACGGAGCCGGCCATAAGATCCGTCCCCGCAACCGCCG
Source organism: Terriglobia bacterium (assembly GCA_963709215.1). Taxonomy (GTDB): domain Bacteria; phylum Acidobacteriota; class Terriglobia; order Bryobacterales; family Bryobacteraceae; genus BOG-234. Next base: position 102,953 of record CAVPVO010000004.1, read on the forward strand.
CAACGACTTCGGCGGCACTCTCGGGGGCCCCATCCGCATCCCCAAAATCTACAACGGGACCAATAAGACGTTCTTCTTTTTCAGCTACGAGGAATTTCTTGAGTCCACCGGCCTGAACTTCACCGACACCGTCCCCACCGCGGCCTTCCGCACCGGCGACTTCTCGGCCATCTCACCCAATGGCGGCGCGAATTTCAACACCGCGCTCGGCGTTCCGTCCGCTCCCATCGGCACCGATCCCGCGGGCAACCCGGTCTACGCCAACGAGATCTTCAACCCGGCGTCCCGTCTTGCCAACGGCACCGCGACACCGTTCCCTGGTAACCGGATTCCCGCTTCCATGATCAGCCCGTACGCCCAGGCCGTGCTGGCACTGATCCCGAACGCTCAGAACGGCAACTTCACCAACAACTACTTCGGCTTCAACAAGAGCAACCGCGGTACCGAAATTCCTTCGTTCAAGATCGACCAGGCGCTCGGCTCCAAAGGCAAGCTTTCTTTCTACTTCGGAAAGACCGGCACCGTGTCGCAGTACTCCTCGCCCAACGGCAACGCCGACGGTCTGCCGGCGGAAATCAGCGGCGCCCGCGGCACTTTCATTCACTCCCTCACCGAACGTCTGAACTACGACTACACCCTCAGCCCGACTCTGCTCCTCCACCTGGGCGCCGGATATTCGCGCCTGATCTTTGTCGACACCTCCCCTTACACCTACACCGGGAACACCGTCAACTGCCTGACCGCCCTGTCTCTGCCGGGCTGCCAGGCGTCCTACAATTTCCCGACCGTCAACTCCACGGTCTCCACTGCCGGCGCCGCCACTCTGGGCGGTATGCAGCAGATGGGCAACGCGCTCGCGCACACCCACACCACCACGCTGCGGCCATCCTTTAACGCTAACGCCACCAAGATCGTGGGTAACCACACGTATAAGGCCGGCGGCGAAGTCTGGTTCCAGGGCAACATCGCGGCGCCTCCCTCCGGCGTCGGTCTGAACTTCGGCTGCATCGCGTCCCTGACCTGCTCCGCCACCAACTATGGCGCCACGGCTGAGCCCTTCAACCTGACCACCACCAACGGTCAGCAGCCCGGCAACTTCTTCGCCAACTTCCTTCTCGGCGACGCTATCGCTACCACCCAGTACGCGCCGCAGGACAACCGCATGGGCAAAGCGCAGTACGCGTTCTTCGCCCAGGACTCCTGGAAAATCACCCGCAAACTCACGGTCGACTACGGCCTCCGCTGGGACATAGCCACTCCGGTTCACGAACAGTACGGCCGTGCCGCCGATCTCGGCGTTCACACTTTGAACCCCTCCGTCGGCATCAACGGCGCCCCCATATTCGAGCAGACATGCGGCTGCTCGTTCAATCACATCTATCCCTGGGCCGTCGGTCCCCGCCTCGGCGTCGCTTATGCGTGGAACGAGAAGACCGTCATCCGCGGCGGCTACGGAATCGTCTACGGCTTCTCGCCCGATATCAACCCAAGTTCGGCCGCGGACCTCACGGTCAACGCCATCGGCATCAACAGCTTCGTCAACGTCACCACGCCGGGCAATCTGGCCCAGCCCGTCTGGCCGCGCTTCGACCCCGGTCAGTCCCCGCTGCCGGGCCAAATCACCAGCTCGGCCCTGGCTTACCTCGATCCCAACGCTGCCCGGCCTCCCCGCCAGATGCAGTGGAGCATCGGCGTCCAGCGCGAAATCACCCGCGACTTCGTCATGGATATGTCCTACGTCGGCAACGTAGGCGTCTGGTGGCCCGGACCCCTCGGCCTCCTGAATCAGGTGTCCCCCGCCCGCTTCGCCCAGTTCGGCCTGAGCCCCTATACCAACCCGGCCCAGAACCTGCTGCTCAGCGATGCCCTCAGCAACCCGGCTGTGGCGCCGTACCTCAACGGATATGTCCCCTACGCCGGATATTCCACCGCCAACACGGTGCTCAACGCGCTGCGCGCGTTCCCGCAGTTCAGCAACCTGACGGATGCCACCTCGCCGACCGGCAAGACCTGGTATGACGCGCTGCAGATCAAAGGTACGAAGCGCATGTCCAGAGGCCTGCAGGTTAATTCCACGTTCACCTACTCGAAGTCGCTCGTGCTCACCCGGGAAGACATCTTCAATACGGCGAGCTCCGGCAAGTCGATTCAGGCCACTGACCAGCCGTTTCTGTTTACCGCTAACATCCTCTATCAGACCCAGAAGTACTTCTCAAACAAGTACCTCTCGGCGATCACCAGGGACTTCCAGTTCGGCGCGTTCCTCCAGTACGGCAGCGGTCTGCCTTTGACTCCGCCCGCCGCGACCACGTTGAACAACCTCGGCACCAGCGAACAGATCCGGGTTCCGGGTCAGCCGCTGTTTCTCAAGGATCTGAACTGCGGCTGCATTAACCCCTACACGGATCAGGTGCTGAACCCGAACGCGTGGGTCAACCCCGCGGCCGGCACGTTTGGTCCCGGACCGACGACCCTCTACTACACCGACTTCCGCCAGGCCCGCCGTCCTCTTGAGAACTTCAATATCGGGCGCAATTTCCGCATCCGTGAGAAGTATGTTTTCTCGGTGCGTGCGGAGTTTGTGAACATTTTCAATCGCACCCAGATCGGCAACCCGAGCACGACCAACCCGGCTGGCGCGCTGACGCATAACGGCGCCGGCCTGCTGAGCGGTGGTTTCGGCGTCATCAACGAAACGGTTGCCAACGGCGCCCTTCCGAGTACTACTTCGAACGGCGTGGTTGGCCAGCTCTACCAGCAGCCCCGCCAGGGCACCCTGGTCGCCCGCTTCCAGTTCTGAATCATCGGAACTCGACACTCATACACGCCCCGGTCCATTGCGGACCGGGGTTTTTGATTTCAGGTGACAGCCGACGCAGATTTATATCTCCTGACGAATCCTCAAATCTCCGCCGAAAAGCCAGCCGAGCGCTTGGACGCGTGTCACACTCAAGCGCGATGAGCTTTGGCGAACAAACAGACAAGACGCTTTTCTTCGCTCTTCGGAAAAGCGTAATTTTGCCAAACGAACCGGAGACTAGACCTAAGTATTTTGTAATCAGCGACCTACCGACCCGGGCCGCGCCCTCCGCCGCGCGCCGGCGGAGGCGGCAGCGTCCCGCCTTCAGCGAGCGTCTTCATGTTCTGCAGCGCGCGCGTGAACTGGGTGCTCTTCTGCTGTTTGTCGCGCTCGCGTGCGGCGTCGTCCGCCAGCATCGAGTTGTCGAATACCAGCGTGTAAACCAGCTTCGAAGTCGTCGGCGAAACCGGCACGGCTTCGAGCGTGCCGTGATACAGGTTATACGGCCGGCCTTCCTTCACCGTCTGTGTATAGGTGTAGGACATCGCAGTCTTCCCGACGAGCACCTCGCCGCCCACCGATCGCACCGCGCCGAACTCGCCGTCCTTACCCGACGTGATCGTGCAGGGAATCTGAAACCATTCGCCGATGTCGCAGTACTTGCCGACGCGCGCCCACACTTCGGCGGCCGGTTTGTTCACTGTGATCTCGAGCGGAATCGAGATATAAGTCGGATTCGCAATCACATTCGCGGCTGTCGCCGCTCCTGCCGGCGGAGCGCCGGACGGAGCTTGCGCGAACGCCGTAACAGCAAGCCCTAAGGCCGCGGACATGTAAAGTAGGTTCTTCATTTGGCGTACAGCTTATCAAAGTACGACTGAAAAAACGCCATCCGCGCGTCGCTCGGAACCTGCTCGCCCTCCGGCGGGTTGCCGAAGATCATCGGCTGTCTGGTTTTCTCGTCCCAGGCCGCCCACTTCGCCAGACCCTTGCCGTTCGGATCGCCGTTCTTTGCGAAGTTCACCCAGTACGACGACATCGTGTCTGCCACCTGCTTATCCTGGTCCGTCCACGTGCGGCTGTTGTCGAGATGGTTAAACACGTAGAGAATTTCCGACACGTGGGTAGCGCTGCCATGTGGACCCGGCGCAAACGGTCCGCGCGCGCCCGGCACCACCGGCGGCTGCTCGGTGAAGAAGTACACGTACGATTTCGTCTTTCCGTTCTTCGAAGCGAGGTGCGCCCAGTTGCGCATCACAAACGCCATCTCGTCGCGGCCCGAATAGAACGCCGACTCCTTAGCCTGTTCATCGGTTGATGCCGGATAGACCTTCAGGAAGCTGTCCGCCAGATCCCCGTAACGCTTGCGCGCCTGCTCGATGAAGTCCGCCGCGCTGCGCGGATTGGCGGCGAACGACTCGTCGCGATTCGACCCGACCAGCACCGGCATTTCAATCCTGCCCTCCGAGAAAACCTTACCCGGATCTTCGCGAATCAGGAAGCCGTCCACGATCGGCGCCGCACCGCGCCCGCCGCCGCGCAGGATGTCGGCGGCCGGCTTTGCGCGCAGTTCCGCGAGCGATTTCGCGCCCATGGCTTCGGCGGCCTTCGCACCCGCGGCTTCGGCCTCAGCCAGAGTCTGCAGTTTGCCGATCTGCGCCGTGGACCACGCGCTGCTCTCGCCGATCGCCCGTTCGAACAGTCCCTTCGCCGATGGCACCGCCATCAGGTTCGCCACCATGCCCGCCCCGGCCGACTCGCCGAAGATCGTGACATTCTTCGGATCGCCCCCGAACGCCGCGATGTTCTTCTGCACCCACTGCAGAGCGGCGATCGAATCCATCACGCCGAAGTTGCCCGCACCGCGCCGGTCCGATTCGGCGGTCAGCTCCGGATACGAAAAGAAGCCGAGCGCCCCGAGCCGGTAATTGAATGTGACGATCACTGCGCCCTTCTTCGCCAGCGCCTCGCCGTCGTACATCGGCAGCGAACCGGCGCCGCCGGTGTAGCCGCCGCCATAGATCCACACCATGACCGGCCGCTTCTCGCCAGTCTTCCCTCCGGTCCAGACGTTGAGATAGAGGCAGTCTTCGCCGGTATTGCCGCCTCTGCCCGCGCCCTGCGTGCACGTCGCAGAGAATTCTTCCGCCTTCTTCACACCGTCCCACTTGGCGACGGGCTGCGGCGCCTTCCACCGCAGATTGCCCACCGGCGGCGCGGCAAACGGAATGCCCTTATAGGCGCGCACGTCCGGCGTGGCAGTGGCGACGCCGGAAACCTGACCCGCGTCTGTCTTTACGGGGTCATCGGCAGCGGCCATCAGCAGGCCCGAAGTAAGAAGTACGGAAGCGATCAGCGTGGTGCGGTGCATAAGAATTCCTCCAGCTTGAGGAATTATATGCGAACCGGCCTGGCTTATTAGTGGCGGTGGAAAAGATGGTGCTTGAAAAACCGCCCCACGTCCGGTCCGAACTCCGGCATGAAGTTCGTGAGCCCCGATCCGGCGACATTCGTTCCCCAGTTCGTCAGCGAATCTGCACGCGTTCGGCTGATGGGAGGGTAGTATGCGTTGGACAGAGCCGCGCTCATCGCACAGCCGAGCACGTTGGCCCAGCTGAAGGTGGCGCCGCCCGAGTCGGTTCGGGTCACCACGGACCGCGAGACCGCATATCCCACCCGCCACAACACACCGTGATGCGACGAACCCTGGCGGATGTAGCGCGTGTCTTCATGAAATGCCGACGCGAGCAGGAAATCGGAGAAAAGATTCTGCGTTGTGTCGTCCGCCGTGGTTGCGCCCAGGCGTTTGAGAAAGGCCTCATGCCGCCAGAAATGTTTTCCATAAAGCGGAGCCGAGCGTGTGAGTTGAGACGCGGTCGCATCCGGCACCACGGCGACGAAGAGCAGCGGAGTGGCGGTCTCGCTGACGAAGAACTTCCATTTTTCCCCGACGGAGGGCGCCGAAAGCGTGGTCGGGGTATCAGCAGACGCCGTATTGGCTGACGTGCCGGCCGGATTCGGCGTCGTCTGCGTGTCCTGCGCCTTCAGGCACGAGCACACCAGAACGAGCAGGCCGCGAAAGTGTCGTTTAAGAAACGCGCGCAAAACGGGTCGCGACATTGCATCAGGCAAAGCGGCAGCCGCCGGATCGTGAGTTCCTTTTATTGTACGGCGGCGCGGGACAGCGCCCTTTGCGCTTCGGATGCTCATTCAGTCTGTGCCCAGTGCGTTCTGAAAATCGGCCAGCAGGTCGCGCCAGTCTTCGATCCCCACGGAAATCCGCACCAGTCCCTCACCAATGCAGGCAGCGTCGAGTTCTTCGGTGCTCCAGCTCGAATGCGTGGTGGTGCGCGGATGGCACACAAGAGTTTCAACGCCGCCCAGCGAAACCGCGTTGCGCCCGATTTTCAGCCGCCGCAGAAACTCGAATGCCGCCGCCTTTCCGCCGCGGATATCGATCGAGATGATTCCGCCCGGAAAGTCGCACTGCGAATGGTAAATGCGGATCTGCTCCGGCTCGTCGAAAAGAGTCGGATAGTAGACCTTGCGGATCTTCGGATGATTCACCAGCGCCTCCGCGATGCGCTGCGCGCTCTTACTCTGGCGGTTCATCCGCAGCGAGACAGTCGAAAGACGCGTGTTCAGAATCCAGCATTCATCGGGCTGCAGGATGTTTCCGAACAGGCTGCGTTTGGTGCGGATCTTTTTCATCAGACCCGGATCGCGCGTGAGCGCGACGCCGCCGATAATGTCACTGTAGCCGCCGAGATACTTGGTGGCGGAATAAAGCGAAACATCGGCACCCAGCGCCATAGGGTGCTGGAACGCGGGTCCGAGGAATGTATTGTCAACCATCACCAGCGCTCTGGCATCTGCACTCTGCGCAACCGTTCGTACCATGTCGCACGCATGACGGATATTCGTCATCACGATGGTTGGATTCGCCGGCGTTTCGATCAGCACCACGCGCAGATTCTTCGCTGTACGAATGACCTGCTCCATCTGATCGCTCTGCCCGGCGGGAACCGGAATACCGGTGACGCCGAATTCGTGCAGGAAGTCCGCAATCAGCGTCTGTGTCGCGCCATAAATCGGGACCGTGAACACGATACTGTCGCCCGGTCTCACAACGGCAAGCAGCACCGTCATGATTGCAGCCATGCCGGAATTGAACACGGCAGCGGCCTGGGCGCCGGGCTCCAGAGGAATGATCTGCTGCTCGAGAATCTCTGCGTTCGGGTGATTGAAACGCGAGTAGACAAGATCGATGGTTTCACCCGGACCAAGCTCGGTACGCCCGCCCATCACATCGAACGCTTTCTCTGCCTCTTCGGGACTGGAGAAAACATAGGTGGAACTTCGAAAAACGGCAGGCCGCGCGGAGCCGACCGAAAGCCGCGGATCGAAGCCGCGCGTCAGCACGTCAGTCGCCGGCCGCAGATTTCCCGGGTTGTCGTTACTGGCGTCGTCGGACATTCCTTCATTCTCGCGCCATTTTTGCCGCCCCGTCCTGCTAATCTGTGAGGTACCCGCTCTCCGAGAACCCCGTCCGATCCCGGATTCCATCAAGGAGAACCATCGTGGCGCCAGGCACCTCCGACACGGAGCTTGTCCGATACATCGATCTGAAACTTGCTGCCCTCGGCCAGCCCACCCGCCAGACGGGCGATCCTGGCTTCATCGAATTCGCCGGCCCGTTGCTGCGCAACTACTACCAGAAAAACCAGCTGTTGCGGGACCGGCTGTGCCCCGCCGACACGCGCATTCAGGAATTTCTGGATTCATATCTCGCGGACGTGCTGCCGGGTGGCGCGCCGCGGCTTCCGGCGCACACGCTGGTGCTCGATCGCCCCGGCCTGGCGCGCCTGATGTCGCTGCCGCCTGCGGTGGATATGATGAGCTCACCCTACGTGCGCTCGTATCGCATCCGGCAGGGAATTCTGCACAATCCGAAAAGCGACCGCCGCACCACGAAGGGAATCTTCCACATCGCGGAAGGGGGCCTGCCGGTTCCGGCGGACAAAATCGCCGTGCCGAAGATCGCGTATGCCACGCTGCTCGCGCGCGCTCTGACTCCGCCCGCCGATGTGCAGGAGCTGCCGTTCACGGCGGATCAGGAAGCGCAGGTGCGGTTGTTCGTGACGCTGCTGCTGCGTCCAATGGTATGCCCCGCCACAGCAACCGATCCGGCACGGTCGATGGAAGTGCGTTTCTTCGCACCCGCCAGCCTGGTCAGCAATCTGGATTTCGTCGAGCGGATTTTCGGTAACGGCGGCGATCCCGATCTTCCCGAGAACGACTCCGCCCTCGACGTGATGCACTGGACCGGCCAAAGCGGCTGCGTGATTCTGGCGCCACATCTTACAGGGGTTCGGAAGAAAGAAGCAGGACTCCCGCATTACGACGCAGCCACGCCGAGACAGCGGCGCGACGGCATGTGCTGGAAGAACGAGGACGAGTTCTACAACGGCGGCACGCCTTTCAAAATCACGGCACGCGATCATCGCGGCGTCATGGTGACGATTCTGGCGGACAACTATTACGGCTACTGCAAGAAGGAAGTCAAGACGCAGATCAGCTACGCGGCGAATCTGTTCGGAATGTGCGAGGAGGAGCATGCCGGTGGTGCGCTGGCGTTCCCGGCATATGTGCTGGGCCAGCAGTTTTACGCGGGCCGCACCGTGCTGACGAAGCCGGTGAAATTCGAACAGGCGATGCAGTGGCTGGGTAACCGTATCGAATGCCGGCCGGGGCGCTATGCAGTCGACCGGAATTTTCCCGGCATCTTCTACGTTCCGGAAAACGCCGAGTTCACCGTGCTCGACGGCCGCATCCGATGGCAACTGCCGGAAGGCGGATCGCACGAGCTGGTTCTGCGCGCGGACGAAACCTATGTGCTGCCGTGGGGCACCAAGATTCGCCTCCAGAAACAAATCGACGGCACGCAGTGGAGGCTGATCGCGTCGCGCGCCGACGGGATTCTCTGCCACAAACCGTGCACGGTGTCGGGCGGAGGCAAATCCGAGATTTCGAAATCCCTCGGCTCGATTGTGCTCAAAGGGCCGGTGTTCGTGCAGGACTTCCATCGCGATATCGACCATGTGGAGCAGATTCTGGCGAGGGATTTTTCCTCAATCTACACACACCCGACCCATGGCAGCCGCACAGAGCGGCGCATTCTGAGCACCGAGCGCTCGCTGGGTTCAGTGATCAAGCTGATGACGCCTTCCCCGGAGTATACGGATGAGTACAACGAATGGCTGGGCACGGTCCCGCAGACCGTCCGGCAGCTGCTGATTACCGTGAAGCGCTACTATCAGCCGGAGTGGGGCGGCGACTGGAAGCAGTACTTCAGCGTCGATCGCATCAACGGGCGCCCGGGCTATGAGCTGAAGTTCCGCGATCAGAAACTGATGGGCAACTATCTGCGTATGGGCTACGATCCCGACGGCTCGTGGCGCATCTTTAAGCTGCGGCCGGACTTTAACCCGGCGGACAAAGTGCAGTTCGAGGACGACATCACGGCGTCGGTAGTGTTGCCGGCGCGGAGCCTGAATAATCTCGATCCGGAATATCGCAGCGACAGCGTGAAGCTGGTTTCCAACTGTGAGCAGTTCCTCTTCCAGCGGCCGGATGATGCGATCTATCGCGGCTTTGACAAGGATGCCGAGGCCGATATCGCAGCACCCGGAATTTTCATTTCCAATTTCGAACCGCTCAACGCGGGCGATGTACAGGCGATCGCGGACGATGTCGTTGAGTTCGACAAGTACACGCTGCCGATGAAGCGCGTGCTGACGGATTTTCTTTCCAACGGCAATTCGGGATACGTGGTCTCTTCCGCGCATCCACGGATAGTGGACGGCAGCCCCTCGAAGAATCCGCGCTATCTGCAGTATCGGCCCGATCTGAAAGATCCGCGCGGCACGTATCTCGCGGAGATCGGCACGCGGCTCGCGCGCGAGATTCCCTCGGACGCACCGGTGTGGTTTCCGGTGAACGCGGTGCTGTCCGGAAGGCGCAACAATCCGGCCGATCACAAGCTCGGCATTCCGCCGCTGGCGGTTTACAATCCGATCCACTATCAGGAACTGCCCGAGCTGTTCATGGACATGATCTGCAGCCTGACGGGCAAGTCCCCGGCGACAACAGGCTTCGGCACCGAGGGCGCGCTGACGAAGGGTCCGTTCAACGCGCTGCTGCCGATCATGGACGTGAACAACGCGCTGGTGTCGGCGATTCTGACCGGCAATACCGGTTTCACGACGGCGGCGGGCTACATCGGGCCGAAATTCCGCGTGGATCACGACAGCAGCATTCTGGTGCCGGAGCTGTGGTGCCGCATGCGCGTGTTCGAACGCGAGCCGCGCTTTCTGATTGAAAACGGGTATCTAGAAAAGGTCGACGATTTCGAGTATGAAGGAAGTACCGTGCCGGCCAGTCGTCTGGGGTATCGCATTACGGCGGCGTTCGTGGACCGGTTTCTGGGACGCATCTTCGAAATACCGGGCAGCGTGTTTCCGGAAGAAATGCTGCGTCCGGAGAAGCAACATCTCGCCGATTTCGTCGAGGGCGTGAACGCGATTGTGGCGGCGCAGCGCACCGTGGCGCTCGAATACTTCGAGGACGGCAGCATCGATCTGGCGTGCCCGCCGATAAAGGCGATTCTGCACATCATGGCGCACGGTGATTTCGAGGGTAAAGGCGTGGACAATCCCGGGATTCGCGAGTTGTTCACGCTCGAGTCGATGCTCCGGAGCGACTGGTATCACGAGCGGCTAAGGACGCAGCAGGCGCTCGACTTGGCGCTTTGGACCAGCCATCGGGATGCGATTGAGAAGTTCGCTTCGAGTGGCATGCCGGCGCCGGATATCGATCTGCAGGCGCGTCTGGCAACGACGCTGCAGCATCTGCGCTGTGTAACGAGCGATGGCTATCTGAACGATCTGGTGGGTACGATTGGCGCGGACCCATCGATGAAAAGTGGGCGATGAAGCGCCCGGCCGATCAGGCTTTGACGAAGGTGGTCAGGCCGCGGCGCTGGCGTTCGCGCAGCTGGCACGTGCGCAGCTCTTCGGAGATGGCTTCGAGATTGCGGACGCCGTAAATATAGAAGTTCTGAAATTCGGCGTCCGAGGAGAAGAGATGCAGCGCGGCGTATCCCATCAGGCGCATGCCGAACGGCTTGCGCAGTTCGAAGTGATCGACGCGGAAGAGTTCGAGGCTCTCCTGTACTTTTGACAGCACACCTCGCTCCAACTTGATGCGCTGCGTGGTGATCTCGAAGTGCGTGCGTCGGCTCTTTGTGTACAACTGCAGGCCGATTAGGCCGAACAGCACGATGAAACCGAGCATCACCCAGCCCACACCGATGTTGATCGAGACATGAAAGTAGCCGACAACAAGAGCCAGCAGTGTGACGACCACGAATGGCAGTAACTGATGAATGCTGTAGACGGCCGCCGGATAGCCGATAAAGAGATCGCGTTCAGTCTCGGCTTCCTTATGGGCGGCGAAGGTCGCGAGGTCGGTGTTACAGAACCGGCACTTGAGAGCTACAGCTTTGATGGTTTCGCCGCAGACCGGGCAGGGCTTAGTATCGGTCTCCATCCTTCACTCCTCCAACTAATGAGAATGTTCGCATATGATGGAACCGACATGCGACCCTCGTATGCTCTACTGCTTGGCGCTGCCGCACTTTCCGCACAGCCGCCGAAGGCTTCCACGGCGGCAGGCGACTGGCCGATGTACAACCGGGACTCCGCGAGCAGCCGCTATTCGCCGCTCAAACAGATCGATGCGAAGAACGTCGCCAAACTGACGCAGGCCTGGACATTCACAACTGCCGTACCCGGGGCAGCACCGGCGGCCGGACGTGGGCGCGGCGGCGGAGCGGGCATCGGGGGCGAGGTTACGCCGATCGTCGTCAATGGCGTGATGTATGTGCCTGCGGGCAATCTGGTGGTGGCGATCGATGGGGATGGCGGCAAAGAGGTCTGGCGATATGCGCTGCCGCGTGGGCAGGCATCGACGCGCGGCGTGTCGTACTGGCCGGGCGATAAGGACAATCCGCCGCGTATCATTTTTACGTCCGGAAACAATCTGGTCGCGCTGAACGCGAACACAGGCAAGCTGGATCCGGGGTTCGGCAAAGAGGGCATGGTCGATATGGTCATCGGCTATGGCGGGGTGCCGACGATTTTCCGGAACCTGGTGATGGTGGGCGCGAATTCGAGCGAGAATTCCACCGGGCCGTACGCCAACGAGCGGGCGTTCGATGCGCGCACGGGCGCCAGGCTATGGGAATTTCAGAACGTGGCGCTGCCGGGCCAGCCCGGTCACGAGACCTGGCTCAACACTCCTGATGGAAAACCAGGCTGGAAAGACCGCCCCGGCACCAATGTGTGGGGCTTTCAGATGACGGTCGATGAGCAGCGCGGCATCCTTTATATACCGGTCGACGGCCCCGCGTCGAACTACTACGGCGGCGATCGCCCCGGCGCGAATCTCTACGGCAATTCGATCGTCGCGGTGGATGCCGGGACCGGTAAGTACAAGTGGCACTTCCAGACCGTGCATCACGACCTGTGGGACTACGACAATCCGCCCGCCCCGGTGCTGATGGACGTCACGATCAAAGAAGGCCCCATGAAGGAGAAGAAGGTGCCGGTCATCGCGCAGGTGGGCAAGACGGGCTGGATGTACATTCTGGATCGCGAAACCGGCAAACCAGTGTTCGGCGTGGAAGAGCGACCTGTCGCGAAAGGCGATGCGCCGGGAGAATGGTATGCGCCCACCCAACCGTTTCCGCTGAAACCGCCGCATCTCGGCCGCATCGATTTCAAGCCTGAAGACATGGTGACGGCCGACGACACCACTCCCGAACATGCGAAGGCGTGCAAGGAGCTCTACGATCGCTCCGGCGGATTTTACAATGCGGGTGCGTTCACGCCCTTCCTCTATCAGGAAGACGGCAAGCCGCCGCGCTCTACCATCATCTTTCCCGGCGCCACCGGGGGCACCAACTGGGGCGGCATGGCGACCGACCCCAAAGAAGGATACGTGTTCGCCTATGTGCAGAATATGGCGCAGGTCGGCTGGACCGAAAAGAAGCGGCCTGGAGTGGAATATGGATCCGAAGGCGGCGGGCCCGCACTGAATTACGCGCGCGCCAGCGTCGACGGCCCCGGCCCGTTCCACACTTTCAGCGTGCAGATGAAAGACGCGGACGGCAAAGTGATCGGGACATGGCCGTGCCAGAAACCACCATGGGGCCAGCTGTATGCGGTGGATGCCAAAACCGGCGACTTCGCATGGTCGGTGCCGCTGGGAATTACGCCGGAGCTGCCGCCCGGAAAACAGAACACAGGGCGGTCGGGAAGCTCGTTTGCGGGACCGACAGCAACGGCCGGTGGTCTCGTGTTCATCGGCTCGGTGCCCGACAACCGGTTCCGCACGCTGGATTCGAAGACCGGAAAGGAACTGTGGAGTTTCGACCTTGGCGCGCAGGGGAATGCGAATCCGATGGTGTTCCAGGGGAAGAACGGCAAAGAGTATGTGGCGATCGTGGCGGGAAGAATGGTCCACGCGTTCGCACTCCCATAGTGGGGCGGGTTGCCAACCCGCAGGCGGATTGTCAATCCGCCTCTTCGGGCAATCGACATGCGTCTCTCTGATTTCGACTACGCCCTCCCCGCAGAGCTCGTCGCGCAGGAACCTCCGGCGGAGCGAGATGCAGCGCGAATGCTGGTGCTGGACCGCGCAGCGGGGCGATTCGAGGACCGGCAGTTTCGGGAGTTGCCGAACTTTCTGAGAACCGGCGACTGCGTTGTGCTCAACGATTCGCGGGTGCTGCCGTCGCGCCTCTTTGTGGACAAGCCTGCGGGGAAGTCGGAGATCCTGCTGCTCGAGCCGGTTTCTGAAGATGCGCGCGAGTGGCGAGCACTGGTGCGTCCTGGTAAGAAGATCCGCGTGGGCGACACGATTCGGTTTGACGATCGATTTGCCGCAGAGATCGTTGGATACGGGGAGCGCGGCGAGCGGACAGTGCGGTTTCTCGGCGCTGAGGATGTTTATGCGGCAATCGAGCGGCTGGGGCACATGCCGCTGCCTCCTTATATAAAGCGCGCGGATCGGGCGGCGGACCGGGAACGATATCAGACCGTTTTCGCGCGGGAGCGTGGCTCGGTTGCGGCGCCGACCGCGGGACTGCATTTTACGGGAGAGATACTTGATCGCGTCCGCGAAGCAGGGGCGCATATCGCGCACGTCACGCTGCATGTCGGGCTCGGCACGTTTCAGCCGATCGAGCGAGAGGATTTCGAGAATCATCAGCTGCATTTCGAGCGTTACTCGATTGCGGCGGAGGCGTGGCGTGAGATCGAGTCGGCGCGGCGCGTGGTGGCCGTCGGAACGACAAGCGTGCGCGCCATAGAGTCCGGAAAGATGAGCGGATCGACTAATCTCTTCATCTATCCGGGATACCAATTCAAGCGCGTGGGAGCGATGCTCACGAACTTCCACTTGCCGCGGACGAGTCTGCTGCTGCTGGTGTGTGCGTTCGCGGGAACCGAGTTCGCGCTTGCCGCATACAGACACGCAGTCGCCGAGCGCTATCGATTCTTCTCGTACGGCGACTGCATGCTGATCCTGTAACATGAAAGCAAATCGCCATGACGCTCGAAGAACTTGACCGCGAATACGCGCCGCTCCGTGAACAGGCATCTGCCGTGCGGAGTTATCTTTGACGCTTCCGCCAAAAAGAAAGAACTAGCCGGAACCGAAGAACAGATCTCCGCACCCGACTTCTGGTCGCAGCCTGAGAAGAGCCAGAAAGTGATGCAGGTGCGCAAGCGCCTCGAAGAAGCCATCGCGAACGACAAGCAGATTGCGTCGATGACCGACGACCTCGACACGCTGTTCGAACTGGCGCGCGAAGGCGAGGCCGTAGGCGCCGATATCGAGCGCGAGCTGAAGCGCTACTCCGAGGTGCTCGACAAGCTCGAGACCGGCATGCTGCTCTCGGGCGAGAACGACGCGCGCGATGCGATCGTCACGATCCATCCGGGCGCCGGGCGGCACCGAATCGCAGGACTGGGCCGAGATGCTGCTGCGCATGTATCTGCGCTGGGCGGAGCGCAACGAGTTACAAGACCGTGATGACAGACCGGCTGGAAGGCGAAGGCGCGGGCATCAAGTCGGCGACGTTCGAAGTGAACGGGCCGAATGCGTTACGGAATGCTGCAGTCGGAAATCGGCGTGCACCGGCTGGTGCGCATTTCGCCGTTCGATTCGGCGGCACGGCGGCATACGTCGTTTGCGTCGGTGTTCGTGTTTCCGCAGATCGACGACGAAATCAAAATCGATATCAAGCTGGACGATCTGCGCATCGATACGTTCCGCTCGGGCGGCGCGGGCGGACAGCACGTCAACATGACGGACTCGGCGGTGCGCATCACGCACTTTCCGACGGGCATCGTGGTGCAGTGCCAGAACGAGCGATCGCAGCACAAGAATCGCGACACGGCGATGAAGCAGCTGCGGGCGCGGCTCTACGAATTCGAGCTGGAGAAGAAGCGCGAAGAGACGCGCAAGACCGAGGCGTCGAAGCTGGAGATCAATTTCGGCAGCCAGATCCGCAGCTACGTGCTGGCGCCGTACCGGATGATCAAGGACCATGCGGACGAAGCTTTCGATCGGCGATGTGGACCGCGTGCTGGACGGCGATCTGGAGTCGCTGATCAAGGCGTATCTGGTCTGGCGAAAGACCGGCAAGACAGCGGGTGAAGGCGCTGACACAGAAGAAGACTAAGCAGGGTGAAGTCGCCCGCGCTGTTGAATTGCTGCGCGCCGGGCGTCTGGTCGCGTTTCCCACGGAGACCGTATACGGACTGGGCGCGAATGCGCTCGATGAGGCCGCGGTGCGGCGGATCTTCGAGGCGAAGGGAAGGCCGCATTCGAGTCCGCTGATCGTGCACGTCGCGTCGATCGAAATGGCGCGTGGGCTGGCCCGCGAGTGGCCGGAAAAGGCGGAGACGCTCGCCCGGCGATTCTGGCCGGGGCCGCTCACGATCGTGGTTCCAAAGCACGCGAGTGTGCCTGACATGGTGACGGCCGGATTGCCGAGCGTCGGGCTGCGCATGCCGGCGCATCCGGTGGCGCGCGCGTTGCTCGAAGCGGCCGGGATTCCCATCGCCGCGCCGAGCGCGAATCGATTCACGGAGCTCTCGCCGACGACGAGCTGAGGACGTGCGCAGGGATCTCGCGGAAATGATTCTCTGATGGCGGCCAGTGCGCGGTCGGGATCGAGAGCACCGTGGTGTCGCTGGGCTTCCTGGAAAACGACAGCACGCCGAAGATTCTGCGGCCGGGGATGATTTCGCAGACGCAGATCGAAGATGCCATCGGGCCGGTCGAAGTGGCGGCCGGGGCGGAGTCGCCGGGACAGCATCCGCGGCACTACAGTCCGCAGACGCCGGTGGTTATCGACGCCGCACCTCGGGCGGGTCGAGGGATTCAGCTCGACTTCAGTCTGATGCCGCGCGATCCGGCGGAATACGCAGAGCGGCTGTACAGCATCCTGCACGATCTCGATCGGGAGGGCTACGACTGGATTGCTATCGAGATGCCGCCGGACACGCGTGAATGGGCGGGGATTCGCGACCGGCTGACGCGCGCGGCGCGCCGCGAATAAAATTACTGAGTTATCTCACAATGGCCGTCGCGCTGCACGGTGTTCGGCAGGAGTTTACTGAACATGAGTCGGGTATTCGGCATTATCCTGATCGTCCTGGGCCTGATCGGCCTGATCTGGGGCGGCTTCACATACACAACGAGGAAGACGCTGGTCGACGTCGGTCCGGTGCATGCGACCAAAGATGAAAAACACGACGTGCCGCTGCCGCCGATAATCGGACTCGTTGCATTCGCCGGCGGTCTGGCAGTTCTTATAGCGGGCCGCCGGGCGTGATTTTACTGGAGTTTGAGAAATCTCGGCAGACTCTCCGCCGACCCGCCAACCGCCCGCGCCAGACTCAGCTTCGCAACGTTGTGAGCAAAGACGCTGTTGATGAAGTCGAGTTCCGCCGACGCCACCGACGACTGCGCCTGCGACACTTCGACTGAATCCGTGATCCCCGTATCGAACCGCTGCCGCGTCAGCGTCAGCGTTTCGCGCGTTACATCCAGATTCCGCCTGGCAACTTCCACTTGGCTCGTCGCCGCTTCGAGATCGAGAAATGCACTCCGCACGTCGCTTTCGACGCGGCTCCGCAAATCCTCCATCTCAGCCCTGCGTTCGGTGAGCGCTGCGTCAGCCTGCTCGATATCCCCGGCTATTCTGCCGCCGCGGTAAATCGGAAAACTCAGCGTCCCCGACGCCGAGAAGGTCCCGTGCGACTGCGCCGGATTCAGCCCGATCACCCCGTAATCGGCATTCACACTCAGCGACGGCAGCCGCTCGGCGCGAGCCGCGGCCAACGTGCGTTCCGCGGCTTTGATCTGCGCATCCGCCGCTTTGATATCCGGGCGATCCTTCAGCGCCTGCTTCACCGCATCTTCCTCCGCCACGGGCGGAGCAGCTTCGAACGGCACTTCATCGGTCAACTCATACCGATCGTTCGGCGGCAGTCCCGTCAGCCGGGCCAGATTGATTTTCTGTTTTGCCAGATCGTTCTCGAGCGACGACAGTCTCTGCTTCTCCGTCAGCACCTGCACTTCGCTCTTGTTTACGTCAATCTGCGCCACCAGGCCCACAGCTTTCTGCTGCGAAGTCTGATCAAAGAGTGCATTCGCGGTCTCCAGCTGCGCCTTCGCCGATGCTACACGC
Source organism: Terriglobia bacterium (assembly GCA_963709215.1). GTDB lineage: Bacteria > Acidobacteriota > Terriglobia > Bryobacterales > Bryobacteraceae > BOG-234. The sequence continues at coordinate 120,580 of CAVPVO010000004.1, forward strand.
GCGCGCGCCGCAATCACCTGCAGGTAAGCGCCACCGACGGCCAGTACGACCAGGTCCTTCGAGTCCTGCGCGTAGAACTGATCGGCGCGCAGCGTCTCCTTCGCCGACTTGTAATTATTCCGCGCCGTGAAATCCGCCACTGTCTGCGAAAGCCGCGCCCGCAGATCGAAATAGTTGTAAGGGCCCACAATGGACGGAATCGCAAAGCCCGCAAACGGGGATGAAAACCGCAAGCCTTCCGCCTTGAGATTGACCTGCTGAACAGTCTCGGCGAGACTGCCGTTGAGGTTCGGCATCAGCGATGACCGTGCCACGGTCGCCTGCCCGTGCGCCTGCGCCATCGCCACGCTCAGTCCTACCGACCCCAGGTTGTATTCGAGCCCGCGGGCGATGGCATCTTTCAGCGACAGCTTGCCCGAAAACGGCATCTTCGCCGTGCTCAACGCGCTTCCCGTGTACGGTCCGGACGGCTGAATCGACGGATTAATCGTATTCACGCTGTTCGTCGTGCCCGCGACCGGCGACTGCGTCGCGGTCACCGATCCTGTCTCAGCAGTGCGTCCGGAAAGCGGCACCTGCGTGGAAACAGTTCCGCCGGACGACGATCCGCCCGGCGGGGCAAACTGCGCCAGCGCGGCGCTGCTTAACAGCAGATAAATCTGTAGTGTCTTATTCATTATTTATTCGGCCTCGGCCGTAAACGTGCCGCCTGGTAACCCGCGCGGTTCAGAAAGGGTTTCCGAACCGTGACCGTGAGGAAGCGGCACACGGTTGTGCGCATTCAGCTGAGCTGCTTTCGGAAACGCCAAACGCTGAGGGAAACCATGATCAGCGTGAAAATGCCAAGCACCAGAAAATTCGGCCACAGCGTTCCGAAACCGGTGCCCTTGATCATGCTGGACCGGGCAATCACGCTGAAGTGCCGGATCGGGTTGATCTTTACCAGGGGCTGCATCCATGTGGGTATTGCCTCGGCCGGCGTAATCGCCCCCGCGGCCGTAGTCAGCAGCGGATTCACGAAGAAGCTGGTCAGCTGCGCCTGATATGCCGAATGGGTGAATGTCGCGATGACCGTCCCGACGCCGATTCCCGACAGCACACACAGCGCCGCCCCCGCCAGCACGATCGTCAGCCCGCCGTGATACGGCACATCGAACGCGACCTTGATCAGCGCCGTCGAGAACAGCACCATCAGGAAGAACAGAAAGAAGAGCGGCGCAATCTTCGCGATGATGATTTCGTACGTTCCCGCGGGCGACATCAGCAGCTGCTCGATGGTGCCCGCCTCACGCTCTTTCACCATCGCGGTCGCCGCCACCATGGATCCGTTGAGGATCAGCAGCAGGCCCAGCAGCCCGGTCACGATGAACCAGGTTCCGATCAGACCCGGGTTATAAAGGTACGCTCCCGTGATGGTGGCAATGCCGCGGCGCGAAACCGCGCCCACCGGAATCGACAGCATCTTTCCCTGCATAGAACCAGGCTGCACCGCGTCGGTGCTCAGCCCCGCGTTGTAAGTCTGAATCACGCCTTCCGCATAGCCCTGCGCGATCGCTGCCGTGTTCGCGTTCATGGCGTTCAGCAACAGCTGCACGTTTACCGGACGCCCGCGATGCAGGTCTTTGGCATAGTCGTAGGGAATCACCACGCCGGCGTCCACATCGCCCTTGCTGATGGCTTCGCCGAGCTTGTTCACATCGTAGAAGTATCCCGCCAGTTTGAAGCTCTTGCTCTCCGTGAGCGTTGACGTCAGCCCGCGGCTCTCCGGCGTGCGGCTCTCGTCGATGATCCCCAGCTTCAGGTTCGACACTGTCGCGTTCAGCACCAGGCTGAACAGCAGCAGCTGCAGAATGGGCGGCATCACCAACGAAAACGCGAGCCGTTTGTCACGCCTGATCTGAGAGAATTCCTTGCGCAGCAGCGCAAGCATCCTTTGACTGAAAATGTTTCTCATCGTAACCTACGCTTTCAGCTGCATGCGGCGCATATTCGACCAGCCGCGCCAGTAAAAGAACATTCCGGTGACCCCGATAATCAGCACCTTCCACCACGTGGCGGGCCATCCGCCGCCCTGCAGCAGGCCGTCGCGCACCACCTCGATGTAATAGCGCCCCCAGATGAAATTCGATAGCCAGCGAATCTGCCCCGGCACGTTCTGCAAAGGAAAGATCAGCCCGGAAAGCATGAACACCAGCAGGAACCCGGCGAACATGATCACCGACATTGCCGCCACCTGGCTCGGGATGGCGCACCCGATCATGGTGCCGAACGACGCCACGCAGAACGCATAGAACACCGTGGCCACGATAAACGGCGTGGGATCGCCCGCGAAACTCAGGCCGAAATAAGTGAACAGCAGCGTGAGCAGCAGCAGACATTCGGCGAAGCAGACAAGCATGAAGCTGAAAATCTTCCCCAGCAGAAACTCGTGGGCCGAAATATTCGACACATACACCTGCAGGATGGTCTTCTGCTCGCCTTCCTTCGCAGACGCCAGGGTGGCGAGAAGCGGCGGGAATAGCGACATCACAAGCACAAAGATTCCCGGCCCGTAGAATTTCTTCGACGACCGCCCCGGGTTGTACCAGAACCGGATCGCGGCCGACACTGGCGCCACCTGCGCGCCCGCGCCGTTTTCGGCATTCCAAGCCGTGGTCACTTCGGTGGCGTATCCCTGCAGCAGCTTCGCTGTATTCGAATCGGAAGCGTCGATCAACAGCTGTACCGGTGAACTGACGCCGCGCGCGATGTCGCGCCCGAAGCGTGCCGGGATGATCAGCGCCGCGCGCGCCTGATTTGCGATGAATGCCGACTCCGGCTGTTTATCCACCGCGAACGGCACGATGCGGAAAGTGTTCGACGCGCGGAATGCATCGACCAGCGAGCGCGAGGCCGGGGAGTCGTCGAGGTCCTGCACCACGATCGGCAGGTCCGCCACGGTGAGCGAGATCGCCGAACCCATCAGCATGAGCTGCATGACCGGCAGAAACAGCGCGAGCCCGAGCGCACGCCGGTCGCGTATGAGCTGGATCAGTTCTTTACGGGTCTGCGATAAAATGCGTCTCATTGTTGATCGGTTACCCTCATTGCTGAATCGGCTCCCTCATTCTTCCGCTGCAACCTTTCCTTCCTGACGGGCTTTCTCCACGACGCCGATGAAGACGTCCTCCAGGGAAAAACGTCCTTCCCGCACATGCAGCACGTGAATGCCATTCGCTTCCAGCAGATCGCGGTGAATGCGCTCGCCCGTCGCCGCATCTTCTTCGGTGATGATGTGCAGCCGCTCGCCGAAGAGCGAAACTCTCCACCGCTCCGCGTCGTTCTTCAGCAGGTCCAGGGCGCGCTGCGGCTGATCCACGACGAACTCCAGCAGATGGCCGCTCTGCGCGCTCTTGATTCCGGTCGGCGTGCCTTCCGTCACCAGTTCGCCCGCCACCATAAACCCCAGCCGGTTGCACTGCTCGGCTTCTTCGAGATAATGCGTCGTCACCAGAATCGCCGTGCCCGCGTCCGCCAGGCGGTTGATCATGGTCCAGAACGATCGCCGCGCCAGCGGGTCCACCCCCGATGTAGGCTCGTCCAGAAACAGAATTCCCGGCTCATGCAGAATCGCCGCCCCGAACGCCACGCGCTGTTTCCAGCCCTGCGGCAGACTCCCGACCAGCTGGCTCTCCTTGCCCTCCAGCCCCGAAAACGAAAACACCCAGCGCATCTTCTCGGGCCGCTCATTCTCAGGCACGCCGTAAACTCCCGCGAAGAACTCCAGATTCTCTTTGATCGAGAGATCGTCGTAGAGCGAAAACTTCTGCGACATGTAGCCGATCTGCTGGCGCACTGCACCGGAGCGAAAACCGCTGCGCTGCCCCGCCAGCTGCATTTCGCCCTGGGTGGCAGGCAGCAGCCCGCACAGCATCTTGATAGTGGTGGTCTTGCCCGCGCCGTTGGCGCCCAGCAGCCCGTAGATCTCGCCGTAGCGCACCTGCGCGGTAACATTTCTGACCGCCGTGAACGACCCGAACTGCTTCGTCAGATTGGCCGCGCCGATGGCGACTCCGCCGCGCAGATCGCGATGATCGTGCCGGGCCGGAAACACCTCATCGTGCACGTTCTGCCCCAGCGTGCGCAGCGTGGCAACGAACGTGTTTTCGAGCGTCGGCTCATCGAGGCGCAGATCGTCGATCTTCAGTCCATGCGCGCCCAGGGCCTCTTCCGCGATCCTCTTTGCTTTTTCCGGATCGTGCGCTAACAGATCCAGCCGATCGCCGAAACGCTGTACGTCGATGATCTCGCGATCCGCCCCGGCCAGCCCCGACAGTACGTGCATGCCCAGCCCGAGATTGGCCGTCTGCACTTCCATGCGCGTGGCATGCAGGCTGGCGCGCAGTTCGGCCGGCGTCCCCGTCTGCTGCAGCACGCCCTGATGCATCAGCGCAACCCGATTGCAGCGCTCGGCTTCATCCAGATACGGGGTCGCGAGCACAATCGTCAGCCCCTCGGCCGCTAGATGCGCCAGCGTATCCCAGAACTCGCGACGCGAAACCGGATCGACGCCCGTGGTCGGCTCGTCGAGCAACAGGACGCGCGGCTCGGGCACCAGCGCGCACGCCAGCGCCAGTTTCTGCTTCATGCCGCCGCTCAGCCGCGCGGCGAGTCTGTGCTCGAAGCGGTCCATGTCGAACATGCGCAGGTAACGATGCCCGCGCCTGGTGATCTCATCCGGCGGCACGCGCCGCAGATCGCCGATGTAGCGGATGTTCTCCGCCACGGTCAGATCCGGATACAGGCTGAACGCCTGCGTGAGATATCCCGTGTGTTCCCGCGCCTCGCGCGCTGCGACGCCGAACACTTCCGCCGTTCCCGACGTCGCCTCCATCACGCCCGCCAGAATCTGGAACGTCGACGTCTTCCCGGCCCCGTCCGGCCCGATCAAGCCGAAGATTTCGCCATCTCCGATCTCGAGATCGATACCCTTCACCGCCTCCAGCGCGCCGTAGCGCTTCCAGAGGTTCGCGAGGCGCACGGCGACCCGGCGACCTGCGGCACCTTTGCCAGTAAAGCCGCGCTCCGTTCCGACAATGGTGTCCGCTGCCGTCATTGCGTGTACTTGCGCGCGGGCCACGAATTCCCGCTGACCAGAATCTCTCCGTCCGAAGGCATACCCGGCTTGGCAAATCCGGTGGCGGATTTGAGCAGCAGCTTCACGCCCACCACCTGCTTCACGCGGTCGTCGCGGAAGTACGTGTTTTCCGGCGTGAACGTCGCCTGCGGATCAATCCTCTGCACCACAGCGTCGATGGCTTTATCCGGCGCCGAATCCAGATACACGCGCGCCGATTGCCCGATCTTCACCTTCCCGATCTGTCCTTCCGGCACGAACCCGCGCAGATAAACCTTGGACATATCGAGCAGCGTCACGATGGCGGTCCCCGCCTGCACCACTTCACCCGGCTCCGCGGCGCGCGTCATCACCGTGCCATCGAACGGGGCTTTGACGATCAGGTCCCTGCGGTTATCCTCCGCCTCCGTGAGCTGAAAGCGCGCCTGCTGTGCCGACGCATTTGCCGATGCAATCTCGGCCTGCTGCGCCAGAATCTGTTTGCGCACAGTATCCGCCGCGAAGGTGCGAATGCCGGGATTCGAAAGATTCGCCTGCGCCGTCGTCATCGAACCGCGCGCCGCCGCCAGACGCCTGCGCGCGGCTTCCACGGCCGCAGCCTGCTGATCGCGCGTGGTCTGAGCCGCCTTCGCCTGCCTCTCCGATGCCGCGCCTGTCTTCACCAGCTTTTCGTAAGCGTCATAGTCGAACTGCGCCAGCCGCAGCGATGCTTCCTGCTGATTCAGATCCGACTCCGCTGCCGACACATCCGCCTGCGCCTGCGTGACGCGGCCCTCCGCATCCACCTTCGACTGCTCCGTCATCAACTCGTTCTGCTGCAACTGCTGTTCATAAATGGCGATCTGATCGTTAGCCGATTTCACCCGTGCCTGCGCCCCCGCGAGCGCCGCCTGCGCCTGTTCCTCGCGCGCCCGAACCTGGGCGTCGTCGAGAACGGCAATCGTGTCGCCCGCCTTCACGGTGTCACCTTCGCGAACGCGAATTTCCTCGATGCGCCCCATCGTCTTCGGCGACACCGCCGAGTCGTCGCCTTCAATGCGCCCGCTCAGCGTGACGATATTGTCCGGAACGCGCGGATTGGCGAAATACCCGCGCCAGATGAAGAACCCTGCCACAGCCAGCACGATCAGGATGATCAGCGGCAGCGGCCCGCGGCGCTTCTTTGCGACCGGCGGCGGGGCAACCGGTGGCGGCGGCACGGCCGGCTTCGCCTGAGCTTTCGCTTCCGTCTTTTCCTGCGTTGTTTTTTCCTGTATCAGAGAGTCCGCCATTTCTTTCGTCACTTCCTTTTCTTTACGGGCGCTTCTTCTTTATGGGCACTCCCATCGGCTCCGGCCGCGAGTTGCCGGATTCCCGGCAGGGAAAAATCCGCGATATGCTTCGAGATCTGCTCGAGCCGCTCCGGCGTCAGTTCCAGCTGGGGCCATACTGTGGCAATGATTTTCCGCGCGTGCACGTAATGCACGACCTGGGCGATGACGCTGTGCGTCGCAAGGCGCACAGCATCGTGCTCCGGCGCGAGCCCGGTCAGCAGGCTGATCAGCTGCCGGAACCGGTCGTACACGGGCTGCATGGTTTCTTCGATCACGGCTGCCATGGCGGGCGTGGGCTGGGCGAATTCGTGCATCATCAGCCGGAAGTGCCAACCCGGACGATCCGTGCGGCATACGCGCAGCAGCATAGCGTGGATCAGCTCGCGCAGGGCGGCTTCGGGCGGCGCCTGGCTGTCGATCGCCTGTCTGATGATGCCGTTTCCCGACGCGCCAGCCGAGTGCCGGAGCACTTCGGTGTAGAGCTCCAGCTTGTCGCCGAAGTAATAGTTGACGAGCGCGATATTGACGCCCGCGCGCGCGCAGATTTCACGCACTGTGGCGGCGCGGAACCCCGATTCGGCGAAAACCTCACCCGCGGCGTCGATCAGTTTCGACCGCGTATCTTCGGGAAGCGCAGGCGGACGTGTTTTGGCAAGGGAGCCAGCCATCTAAACGGCAGTTTAAAATGTCCGTTTAAATCTGTCAAGGCGTTGGACCCTCCGATGTCGTAAGTATGTGATTTGTCGTCTTGTATCTTGCTGCCGAACGAAGCCTCGACGCAAATGTGGTGTATCAGCCCCAAAGTGATATGGTGCATTGAATCTCGCGCCGCGCTGCTACACTGCAGTGATGGAGTTGAACAAGATTCTTGCCGAACTGCGAGCCGAGCACGACCAGATCAGCGAGGCGATCAGCGCAATCGAACGGCTTGCTGCCGATGGCACGCGCCGCCGCGGCCGTCCTCCGGCGTGGCTTAATGCCCTTAAACACCGCGAATCGAATGCTCCAAAACGGCGCGCTCGCCCACCGAAGGTTGCATAGTAACTCCCTCCATCGCCCTCTCATGGCGATAACACTTGTATGTGAATCAAGTACAAACGCGCGCCCCGGCCTGTCAGCCAGCTTGTACTTCTCACCAGCAGTCGTCGCACTTGCCGCGGCATCTGGCCACGGAATCACGGAAGCGGAGATCGAGGGCGAAGCTTCCTGATCTCAAGCGGCAGCTACACTAAGCAAAGCATCACGCGCCGGAGGTAAATCTTCGATGGCCTTCCTGAAAGTTCCCGTTTTTCGTCGAATCGTTCCCGCTTTCTCGCTGATACCGCTGTTTTTCGTGATGCCTTTCGAAGGTAAAGCCCAGCCACAGACCGTCGGTGTTCCGGTGCCTCCGTTAGGCCCCGGCCCATTCGTGTTTGACACTGCGGAGCAACATAAGATTCGCGTTACCGTCGTCACCAGAGGGTTCGTGCATCCCTGGGCGTTGGCATTCCTTCCCGACGGGACGATGCTCGTCACTGAGCGTCCAGGCAGGATTCGGGTGGTTCGCAATGGGGCGCTGGACCCGAAGCCGGTCGGGAATGTTCCCGCGCCCAGGACGGACGGTAACGGCGGCTTAATGGATATCGCTTTACACCCGCGGTTCGCCGAAAATCACCTGGTATATTTCACCTACGATAAGCCGGTTGAAAACGGCAAAGGCGCCCCAACGGTTGCCAGGGGGAAATTAGAAGGCAGTGCACTCACTGGTGTGCGAGACATCCTGGTTACAGACGCATACGAGGGGACAGGCGGGCTTAGTGGTCGCATCGTTTTCGGGCGTGACGGAATGCTGTACATGGCAACCGGCGGAAATGTGGGTTGGGTGGCGCAGGAGCCCGGCAGCTTAAGAGGCAAGGTTCTGCGAGTGCGCGATGACGGTTCGGTGCCGCCAGACAATCCGTTCATAGGACGTACGGGGTACAGGCCCGAGATTTACACTCTCGGGCATCGAAATTCACTGGGTCTCGTGGTCCATCCAGAGAGCGGTCTCATCTGGAACAACGAAAATGGCCCCAATGGCGGCGACGAAATCAACATCATTCTGCCCGGTCGCAATTACGGGTGGCCGGCCCTCAGCTTTGGACGCGATTACTCGGGCCCTCGCATTTCGGAAATCCCTGCGAGAGAAGGCATGGAGAATCCCATCGTCGTGTGGATACCGTCCATCGCGGTTGCAGGCATGGCGATTTACACCGGCGAACGTTTTCCCAACTGGAAGGGCAATGCCTTCGTCGGTTCGATGCGCACAGGCGAGATTCCTGGTACCGGTCATTTAGAGCGAATCGTGTTCAATAATCGGACGGAGGAATTGCGGCGCGAGTCGATGCTGGGCGAGTTGAAACAGAGGATCCGCGAGGTGCGCCAGGGCCCGGACGGATACCTCTACCTGCTCACCGACGAGGATGATGGAGCACTCCTGCGGATAGAACCCGCACAATGAACCTCATTCATTAACTAACGAGCCGCTGATGCAGCCGGCGGGGGCGGAGGATCGGACGGGGGAAGCTGAGCCTTCCCGTCGAGTGCAAAGACGAACAGCATGGGAGGGTTATCCACCCTGGCATCGTTGGGCCCGACGGTGGCCGCGGGGCGGCCTCTGCCGGCCATGAAGGCCACGTACTGTTTGCCATCGATCTCGTAGGTGATCGGTGGCGCCATACCGGGCTTGCCAGTCTGAATCTCAAACAGCTTTTCGCCTTTGTCTGCGCTCCAGGCGGCGAAACGCCCGTCATTGGATGTCTGGAAGACGAGGTTCCCGCCGGTGGTCACGGTGCCGCCGCCGATGCCTCCGCCGCCATCACCGCGCCAGACCAGCATATGTTTCACCGGATCCCAGGCCTGCAGGCCGCCGCGGACTCCGTCCGGCGCCGATGGACCAATGGCCGGTGCCTTGATCTGACGCGGTTCGGCGTTCGTGCGTACATCGCCGTTGCTGCCTTTCTTATATTCGTCGTCCGCCTGATAGGTGTAAGACGTATAAGAAGCGGGAATGTAGACCAGTCCGGTATCGGGATTAAATGACATCGGCGCCCAGTTATGGGCGCCCCCACCGGTCGGATACACTGCTACCGGTTCCACATCGTAGTAAGCCTCGGGATTCACCATGGGACGTCCGCTGTCATCGATCCCCTTCGCCCAATTCACTTTCACGAACGGAAAAGCCGAAATGAACTGTCCCGTGACCCGGTCGATGGCATAGAAGAATCCATTCTTCGCGGCCTGCGTCAGGACCTTGCGTACGCGCCCATCGATTCGCAAGTCGAGCAACATGAGCTGCTGGACACTGTCGAAATCCCAGTTGTCGTTTGGTACGGTCTGAAAATACCACTTGAGCTTCCCGGTTGTGAGATCCACCGCGAGGATCGAGCAGGTATACAGATTGTCCAGGTTCTTTGCGCCGCGGAATTTCTGCGTCCAGGGCTCCGCATTCCCGGTCCCGACATAAACCAGGTTGGCGTCGGGATCGTAGGCGAATCCATCCCAAACCGCGCCACCACCGCCTTTGGTGTAGAAATCGCCGCCCCACGTTTTGGCGGCCGCGCGCATGGCTTCGTTCTCGAAGGGCTTACCGGGGTCGCCTGGAACTGTATAGAACCGCCACGACCGCTGCCCGGTCGCGGCGTCATAGGCATCGAAGAAACCGCGCGTGGTGGTGTCCCCGCCAGAGACCCCGATGATCACTTTGCCGCCGGCAATCCGGGGCGCCATGGTGATGTAGTATCCGTCCTGGGGGTAAGCCACGCGGGTCTCCCAGACGGGTTTGCCCGTAACAGCATCGAGCGCAAACAACCGTCCATCTTTGGCCGGAGCGAAAATCCTGCCGTTGTAGAGCGCAAGTCCACGACTTGCGGTGATGCCTTTGGTGCTCTGATTGACCTCCGGATCCCATCGCCAGATTTGTTTGCCGGTGCGGGCGTCAACGGCGTACACTACGCTCCAGGTGGTAGTGCCGTAGATCGTGTTGTTCCAGACCAGCGGGGTGCCTTCCTGGCCGTAGCCCCCCGCGCCCACCACATACGACCACTCAAGGCCGAGGCGCTTCACGTTCGAAGCGTCGATCTGTTTCAACGGGCTGTAGCGCGTCTCGCTCTGGGATTTGCCGTAGGTGAGCCAGGAACCGGCGAACTGATCTGCGGGCGTCCCGGCCTTTTTCAGGACCGCCGAGTCGACAACCGCAGGCTGCTGGCCGGAAATCGTGGCGCTAACCGCCAGCGTCAGGGCCGCCGCCAGTAACAGCGTTGCCCGATTCTGTCGAAACGTGTGCATGAATCTCCTCCAACACCTGCCTGGCCGAAACAGGCGAATCTTAACTGGCTCAGGGCGCGTGCGAAACCCGGTGTTGTCGCAATAAACGCGTTTCCGATTCTACTGCAATTCGCCCCCGAAGATGAGGAGACTCGAACATGCATGGTGGAAGGGATTCTCCGCGGTCACGTATCATGGAGACTCCGCCTGGCTGCGCCATCACGGGCGGAGGAGCACATGACAAGGTTACTGAACACTACGACAATCGGGATTCTGGCACTGATACTTCCTGCCGCCGCCCTGGCGAATGTCACCGGGACAGTAACGCTCACGACAGCCGGAACAACAACCCTGGACCTCGATACCGGTGTCGCGGGCACCCCGGGCGGCGACATTCTCTGGACCGGGAACAGTATCCTGGTGCAGGGCAAAGCCCTGGATTACAACTACACTGCCATCGCCGGCGCCTACGCGTACAACCTCGACGACGTGAGTCAAAATGATCTGGTGAATTTCGGGAGCAACGGGACCTTTTCAAACGCGCCGCTCCCCCTCAGCGCGCTGACTGTCAACAACATTTTTGCCGTCCAAACCAACTTCGGAAATTACGCCGCGGTCGGTGTGACTGCGCAAAGCGGTAATTCGATCACGCTCACGTTCGTCACGTTTGCGGGGTCAGCGCCCACCCGGCCTACCATCTCGGCGGTGCTGAACAATTACGGGTTGATTCCGGCGGGCTTCGGCAACTCCGGCATCGCACCGGGCACGCTGTTCATCATCCAGGGTAATGGTCTGGCCAGCGCAACGTCGGTTTCGAGTCTGGAACCGAGTACGGGTGGCTCCGCGCTGCCCACCACTTTGAACGGCGCAAGTGTGCAGGTGACGGTCGGAAACGTCAGCGTGACGCCGGCCTTTTACTATGCGGAGAACACGCAACTGGCTCTGGTGATGCCTTCCGCCACCCCCCTCGGCAGCGCAGTCGTTACGGTGACATATAACGGCCAGACCAGCGCGCAATTCAGCTTCAATGTCGCGACCTCGGCTCTCGGATTCGCCAGCTATTACGGGACGGGCAGCGGGTTGGCTCACGCCCAGGACCTCAACTATGGGTATTACAACTACAGCAACTCCATCCCCCCGAACGCGACCATCAGGTTGATTGGTTCTGGTTTGGGTGCGGATCGCAATCCCGCGAGAGACACTCAATACATCACACCCTCAGCTGCCGACGCTATCAACGCGCTGGCGCATGTATACGTAGGTGGGATCGATGCGGCCATCGTTTACCAGGGTCCCGAGGGCTTCCCTGGCCTCGACGAGATAGACATCACCATACCGGCCACGGTTCCGACAGGGTGCTTCGTTTCGGTGGTAGGAGTGACCGCGGCCGGGATGCCGACGAACTTCCTCACCCTGCCCATCGGCACAGGCGAATGCCAGGACAGCCTGGGCTACACCGGCGGCCTGCTCAGCGGTCTGAGTGGAATGACGACGGTTAACATCGGCTTCCTGTCGATGACCTACACTACTTCGCCGGGGTCTGCGCCTTTCACGCAGGCATCCGCGGAGTTCGTTAATCAGAGTGGCTCCTCGGTTGCCACGAGCGGCGGACTTGTCTCTATCGGCAGTTGCATTGTGAGCGAGCTGGGCTCAGCCACTTCCGCCACGACCACATTCCCGCTGAATCCGGGCACGATCACGGTTAACGATCCCAACGGGGTGCCGGCGGTAACGCTGACCTCTGAAGGATCCCAGTTTCCCGGTTCCTATTCGGCCACGTTGCCTTCCGAATTCCTGACCGCGGCGGGCGGAAATTTCCAGTTCACGGCCACTGCCGGGACGCCCCCTCAGGCTGTTGGCGCTTTCAACGCAAATGTCACTTTCCCGAGTCCATTGTTGAACTGGACGAACCAGACAGCCGACGCCACTGTTGTCCGGTCGCAGGGAGTCACGGCCACCTGGAGCGGAGGCGCGCCAAACACGTTCGTGTTTATCGCCGGAAACTCGGGCTCGGGAGCAACAACCGGCTCTTTCGCCTGCTTCGCCCCGGTGGCGGCGGGAACGTTCACGGTGCCCGCTTACGTGTTGGCGACGCTGCCCGCGAGCACCGGCGGCGCCCTCGAGATCGCCAACGAAACCGCTTTGCAGACTTTCACGGCGCCGGGACTCGATCTCGGCTACGCGGTCGGAGAAGTGTATTACGCCATCAACGCAACGTATCAGTAACCTGTAATTCCAATTGGCGCGTGGCAAGCCCGCCCGTCCACCGCGGCGTTAAAGCACTCCAGCCGCGCAATATGCCGGTGGGTGCATCCGGTTGCAGGCTGAATCCCCTGTCACCCTGCCGACGTAAATAGTCAAAATACCGGAAGCCGTTGAGAATGCGAGTGTGGCATGATGGACGGTCCACATCAGGCAAGGAACAGGACAAACGGCTGCGAATCCGCGATGGCGTTACTCGGCGTAGACGCTTTTCACGAAGTTGGCTACGTTGGTGTTGGGCCAGTCGAGGTACTTCGCCTTCAGTTCGGTTGAAACCTGTTTGCCTGCCTCGTCGGCGGAGAGGCCCTGCTTCCTCAGTGCCTGCGCGCGCGTGCGGATGTCGGTGATGAAAGCCTTTTCCTGGGCGACGAGGGAACCGTCGCCAGGAGCGCTGTGGTCGGGCAGGACGTGGAGGGCATTGAGGGCGGCGATCTTGTCCAGAACGGAGAGCCAGCTGCCGGGTGTGCCGCCGTCGCTCGCGATGTTGGGGACGGTCTTGTTCTGCACGACGTCGCCGGAGACGAGAGTGCGATCGGGTTCGACAAAAATCAGTTCGTCGCCTTTGGTGTGAGCGCCGCCGAACCAGAGAAGGCGCACGGTGGCGTTGCCGAGGTCGACCTTCGCTTCGTCGGTGTAGAGGACGTCGGGCGTGCGGAGTTTAACGTCGGCGAGGAGTTCCTTCCACTGCGCGTTGCGGCTGCTGAAGGTGGTGAGGAGCTCGGTGCCGTGAAGGTCCATTTCGCGCTGCTGCATGTCGTTGCGGATGAGGATGGTGGTGGGCGGGAAACCGGCGTCTCCGGCGGCGTGCTCGGGATGGAAGTGGGTGGTGGTGAGGTAGAGCTTCGCGTTCGGGGCGGAGAGCTTCGCGGCGACGCGCGCGAGAGTGGCGCCGTTGCGCGGACCGAGGCCGGTGTCGACGACGAGAGTGGCGCGCGTGCCGGTGACGATGGCGATGTTGGGGAAGCCCATGATGGCCCAGACGTGGTCGGAGATTTTCACGGGGTCTTCGGTGAGGAGGGGGTTCTGCTGGGCGGCGAGGGGGATGGCGGCGAGGATGAGAAGGATTGGAAGTGTCCGCATGATTCTCAGTCGTCGGTTGTCAGTTTCGGACGGAGTGCCGCTTCAATCGGAATGCGGACTCCTGCTCAACAGCCATACCATAAAGCAGAAAAGCGTCAGGCAAATGCCAGTCAACCACCAAGGGCTAAACGGAATCGGAAACAGAAAGATTAGTGGCCACCAGCGCCCGGGCCTCGAATTCACACTCGAATTCTAACGCAGTGCCGGTCTGGTTACTGAGAACTGACAACTGAGAACCAATCATTTCGCGCTGGAGAGCTTGCGGTAGTACTCGGCGACAGAGGCCTGGTAGCCCGGGGGCACCTTAGTCGGGTCGGTGTTGCGAATCGTGCCACCCTGCGCCTGGTCGAGCTGGCGCCGGAGCTGGAGTTCGAGCGCATCTACCTGACTCACCAGCTTCTGATGCATCTCCTCCACGAGGCCGGGGTTGCCGGGGAAACGCTTCGGGTCGAGATTGCGCATCTGCTCAATGAGCGACTGGAGCTGAGCGCGGGCTTCGGGGCTGTCCTGCACAGTGGTTTTCATGCCGTTCAGGAGATTGAGACCCTGATCGATCTCGCGCTGCGCGTCGGCGGGCGTGGGGCCCGTGTTGGGGTCGCCGGCGCGTCCCCTTTGGCCGTAGCCCTGGAGTTCGCTCTGTGGGCCAAATCCGGTCTGCACGCCGCCGCCTGCGCGACCGGCGATCATGCCGCCGTTTTGCTGGCCACCTTGTTGGCCGTTTCCGCCACCTTGCTGCCCTCCCTGCTGTCCGCCTTGCTGGCCTCCAGGCTGGCCGTTGCGCGCGAGCGGACTGCTCTGGAACTGACCGCCACGGCCCTGGCCTTGTCCCGATTGCTGGCCCGGCTGCTGACCGGGTTGTTGACCTTGGCCTTGCTGGCCGGGCTTTCCCCCAAGAGAACCGAGCTGATCGCGGAGACGCGCCAGATCATCCATGGCGCGACTGAGCTGCGCTTCCTGCGAACCCTGCGTCTGCGTGGCGCCAAGGGCGCGGGCGGCATCGCGAACGTCCTGGCCGAGTTTCTGCAGATCGCTCGTTAGAGCGTTCTCGGCCGGATCGGAGAAGTTGCCTTCGCGCAGCAGGTCGGAGCTGTGCTGCATGCGCGTGTTGAGGTCGTTGCTGTCGAGACCCTGCAGAGCGCTGCGCAGTTTGCCGGAAGCGGCGGGCTGCGAGGGGGCCAGTTCGCGCTGCGCGCCGCGAATCTTCTGAGTCAGGCGCTCGAGATCTTCGGCGACGCCCTGGCGATCGTTGACCATCTTGTCCATCTGCTGCGGCGTAATGGGGGGCGCCTGTTTGCCGCCGCTTTTCGCGGCCTGCTGCTGGGCGATAAGATCGCGGACCTGGTCGGCCTGCTGCTTCTGGCGCGCGGCGAGTTGTTCGGCGGTCTGCGCCATGGAGTTGAGACGGGCGGCGGCGTCCTGGGACTGCTGGCCGCCGAGAAGGTCGGTGGCCTGCCGGAGGCGGTCGGCGGCGCGGCGGGCGTCGGCGGAACTGGCACCCTGAGAAGCGGCGCGGCGCATGTCTTCGTTGGCCTGGCGGAGGCGATCGAGAGCCTGCTGGGCGGCCTGCTGACGGGAGTCGGCGGCCTGATCGGCCTGCTGCTGCGGCGACTGAGAGCCCGAGGCAGACGCCGAGGCACTGGACTGGCCGCTGCGTCCGGATTGTCCGGAAGAAGAAGACGACGATGAGGACGACGATGAAGAAGATGAAGACGGCGAGCTGCTTTGCTTACCGGACTGCTGTCCGTTCTGCGCGAGTTCCTGTTCCATTTGGCGCTGGAGCTGTTCCGCTTCGCGCTGCAGCATTTCCTGCTGCCACTTCTGCTCGGCGGTCTGCTGGCCGTTGCGCTGCTGCTGGGCGAGATCTTCCTGGCGGTGCGCGAGTTCGTCGAGCTTCTTGAGAGCATCGGCGAGGTCCTGCGCCTTCTTCTCCTCAGTCGAAGCGGCGGCGTTCTGGGTTTCGTACTGGTTCTTTTCGGTGTCGAGCTCGAGATCGAAGAGAGCCGCGAGATCGCGCGCGGCGCCGCCTCCCCCGCCCCCGCCGCCTCCGCCGCCCATCGCCACCTGAATCTGCCGGAAGGTGGCTTCAGCGCGCAGCAGCGACTGAAGAGCCTTCTGCTCATTCGGAATGGCGTCCTTCCACTTCTGCTGCTGGAGCGCGGCGGCGGCGGGCGTCATGGCTTCGGATGCGGCGATCATGTCCTTCTGGAAGGAATTGATCGCCTGGGATTCGGTGGTGAGTTCGCGGGCTTCGAGGCGTCCGGAAAGAGTGATGGACTGATCGCGCAGAGTGGCTTGGGCCTGGGCAAGGAGCTTGGCGATGTCGGCGGCCTGTTGCGCGGTGGAGTTCTTATCTCCCTGCTGCTTAAAGGTCTGGGAGATGATTTCCTTTTCGCGCTGGGAAATCTGCGCGGAGTCGTTGCCGCGGCCGCCGCCTCCGCCGCCACCACCACCGCCGGCCTGGGACTGCGAGAATTCGCGCTCGAAGGGATCGGCCTGGATGAACATCATGTCCGTGTGGGCTTCGGCGCTGGCGGGGTTGCCGTCCTTCGCGGTGGCGTAAACGCTGACGAGATCGCCGGGCACGAGCTTGAAGTCTTCGAGAGAAAGCGTGACGGAGCCGTCGGCGTTGCTTGTCGCCTTTTTTCGGGAGGACATCGACGGCGGTTTCAGGGCCGCCATTGACGGAGTAGTGGAGGGTCGACGCCGCGCAGGCCGTATTCGTCAGTGGCGCGCGCGGTGAGGGTGACTTCTTCGATAGGGCTGGCGTGGTAGTCGCCGCGGCCGGGGCGCACGATGGCGATCTGCGGGGGATTGGGCTTGCGGGCTTCGATGAAGAAGTCTTCGCTGACGCGGACGGGCTGGCCGGCTTCGATACCGGCGACGTGGTAGACGCCGTCTTTTTCCATCTTGACGGTGGCGTGATAGATGTTGGCGGCGCCGCCGTTCTGAGAAGAGCTGAGGGCGATTTTCTGGCCGTCGTCAAGCTGGATCTGGCCGCCGGGAAGAGGGCGGTCGGTGGAGACTTCGAGTTCGGCTTCAGTGCCGAGGACGGCGCGAAGGTCGCCCGCCGCGCTCTTCGGTCTCGGGAGGGATGCCGGTCCACGAGGGGAAGTGATAGGTGACGTTGATCTGCTTGACGGCGGGGAGATCGGTGACGCTGATGTTGAAATGCTTCGAGGTCGATGGCGCCGGCGGTGACGTAGTATTCGACGTTCTCGGGCAGCGCGGCGAAGAGGAACTGATAGCCGCCGGCGAAACTGACGGGCGATTTGCCGCATGGAGATTTCTTCCCACTTCGAAGAACTCTCGATAGCGCGCGTGGAGTTTGACGTCGGGCGACTTGAGGCCGGCGGGGATGGCGGAGACGAGCTGGTCGGCGTGGCGGCGGACGACGGCGTCGCCGGGATGCACGCGGAGATCGTAGATCGGGGGCTTGCGAGGGCCGGTCCAGAGGAGAGACGCGCCGTAGCCGAGGAAGCCGGGACCGGCGGCGATCATCCAGATGAGAACGGCGAGCGATGCGACCGCGGTGCCGAGGGAGATCCAGAGGCGCTGGTCGGTGACCATCTGCTTCGGGCTCGGCGTGGCGCGCGATGTCGAGGGCGTCGCCGGCGAGGAGTTCGATGAAAGGGTCGCGACCGTCTTTTTCGGTGAAGGTGGTGAGGCGCTGTTCGAACTGCGGGAAGGCGGCTTCGGCGGTGCCGATGGCGCGGCGGCGGGTGAGGCGGCGGAGGGGGATGGCGAGTCCGGCGGCGGCGGCGAGGGCAAGGATGAGGATCAGGGCGAAGCGGGCGGCGGTGACGCTGCCGGCGGAAAACGCCAAGCGCGTTGGCGATGGTGACGAGGAGGAGAGTGGCGAGGAGGGCGCCGCGGTGAGGATGGCGGCGCCGCGCAGCAACGTGCTCCAGCGCAGACGCTTTTCGAGTTGCGCGATGTAAGCGTTCAGCTGCTCGCGAAAAGTCATCGGGCCTCCATGTGCGTCGGGGAGGCCCCGCGCGGCCATGTTGATACCTGCAAGGATATCGCAACGGGGGGACGGGGGGAGGGTGGTTAGGGTTTCCGCAAGAGGGAAATCAAAGCCGATCCCACTGTTCCGGATCGATGTGGGCCTGATTCAGAATGCTGCGCAAAGTCCCAACGGGGATCTCGGGCTTTTTCGGGACGATGACAGTATCGACAAGCGATTCGGAGGTGCGCACAAATTTGACGTGGCTGCCCTTCTGGCTTGTCTCTGTGAAGCCAGCCGTTTCGAGTCGACGTTTGACCTCGCGATAAGGCTGCGGCTTAGTTAAGCCGCGCCAATCTCAACCTCAATCACGCGGACCTAGTGGAGGACGAGTGGCGCGCGGCGGTTGAAAGTAGAGTTCGAGGGCTTCGGTGAGATTCGACAAAGCCTCGGCCTCGGTTTCGCCCTGGCTGGCGACGTCGACTTCGAGGCATTGGGCAACGTACCAGTCACTTTCGCGCCAGACGCTCGCGGCGAACGGACGCTTCATAACCTGATCGTTTCACATCGTTCAGAAAAACGGCGGGCGAGGTCGGTGATCGAGAGCGAGATTTAATGAGGCGTTGAAGGAGATGTAGCGTTCGCGAGGTTACGCCTCATCACGCTGCACGCCCAGGTATCGGCTGGCAATCACGGATTCCACGATAGCCGAGGCGAGGACGAAGAGCATCACCCACCACCAGAAGCTTTGTGGAACCTTGCGCGGGGGCACGGGACCTGCCACAGAGGCTGGTTGTGAGGCGCCATCGCCTCCCCTGCCCTGCCAGAGGGCGATGACGTCGTCCGGGATCACGTCGAGGTTCGATTCCTTCGGGTCGGGGTTGACGGCGACTTCGTTCTGGCGGCCGTCGGCCAGGCGGAGCTGATAGTAGCCCGCTTCGGTGAGCTGGAACGACTGCGCCGTGGCGGCCTGGCTCAACGTAAGAGGGCGCTTGCCGTCCGGGTCGGTGACTTCGACGCCCTGTCCTTTTTCCTTTGCGTTGCGAAGTTCGAGGTAAGCGTCGACGGTGCTCGCGCCGCCCTGACGCTCGGTACCCGCAAGGTAGCGCGCCATCTGCTCGATGAAAGGCACGAAGGCAGGATGCAGGGGGAAGTCGTTGGTGAGGTTGTCGAGGCCCGATGTGAGCAGCACGACGCGTCCTTCGCCGATGCGCTTTTCAAGAAGCAGCGGTGTCTGGTCGCCGAGGCGGACGATGACGCGGGCGTCAGCGGGATCGACGTTCAGCGCGTAGAAAAATTTCACACCGGCCCAGCCTTCGGCTTTCGCGACGGCGGGGTAGGAGGAGTCGCTGGAGCCGACGGTCATGTAGCGGTCGGGGATGCGATTGTAGTCGCGGGTTTCGGTGATGCGGGCGCCGAAGATCGGAATCTGTGTGCGTCCACCGGCGGAGGTGCCGGCGGCGATGAGAACGCTGCCGCCGGAATGGATGTACTGGTTCAGAGAGTTTTCGAGAAGCGGGGGGACGGAGTTCACGTCGCTCAGGATGATGAAGGCGTAGTTGGAAGGCGTGCGGTCGGCAGCTTCGTTGACGTTGATGGATTCAAGAATGAAAGCGGACTGCGCGGCGGCGGTCAGCGCGGCGCCGATGTAAAGAGGCGAACGGGCGTCGCCATAATTGTGGACGAGCAGAGCCTTCTGCGGGTCGGTGCGCTCGATGGCGAAGCGGCGGAGGTCGTCGGCGGGGAAGCCGTCGGCGGAATCGATTTTGATTTCGCAGCGGCTGAAGCCGTAAGGGACTTCAAGGGCGGGAAACTCAACGTTGGCGCGACCGTTGGCGGGGACGGCCACAGTCTTCGATGCGGTGGTCTTTCCATTGACGACGAGCGACGCGGTGCGGGTGGCGGCGGGCGTGCCATATCCTGCGATCACGGCCTCGACGTGGATAGGTTTGACGTCCTTGCCCCAGACCTGGCCGGGAGCGTCGACGGATTCGACGGTCCAGTTGGGCTGAGCTTTCGTGGCGACCGCGTGCGTGATGAGCTTCACGTTGGGAGGCAGGACCATATCGGAGAAGTTGCCCGCAATGGAAGAGCGCTGCATGTCGGAGAAGACATGGAGTTCGATGGGCGTCCGGACGGTTTCGGCCATGGCGCGGATGGCGCGGGCGAGTTCGCCGAAATTGCCGTGACCGTCGCCGGCTTCGATGGACTGGACGGCGGCGCGGAGGGCGGACTGGTCTTCAATGGGTTGGGTGAGGAGACGCAACTGGGATCCGAAGGCGGCGACTTGTCCGCGCGCGCCGCCCTTGCTGCCGAGGACTTTCATGGCTTCGGATTTGGCGTCGGCGAGGCGCGTGCCGGCGCGCATGCTGAAAGAATTGTCGACGACCAGCAGTACGAGACGGCTGTTCGCGACCGCCGCGGGGTTGCGATTGATGAAAGGATTGGCGAAGGCGAGGATCAGGAGCAGGAGGACGGCGAGGCGCAGAGACAGCAGAAGGAGGTAGTGCAGGCGGCGATGGTGCGTTGAGCTCTGCGTGCGCGACTCGTAGAACATCAGCGAGCTGACTTGCTTCGGCTGCTGCGTCTGGCGCTTCAGAAGGTGTAAGTAGAGGGGGAGCGCGACGGCGGCGGCGCCTGCGAGGAACCACGGCGAGAAGAAACCCATTTACTGGCGGCCCTCGCGCAGGGTGAGGTATTCGCGTAGTGCGGCGTCGAGCGGACGGTCAGTCATGAGCAGGACATAGCCCATGCCGGCGCCCTGCACGCGATTGCGCAGGTCTTCGAGATGCGCGCCGACTTTGTCGCGATATTCCTTCTTGCCGTAGTCGGGCGTGACTTCGAGCTCGGCCTGAGTTTCCATGTCGACAACGATGGTGGGGCCTTTGAGCTGCGGCCGCACATCCTCGGGGTCAAGGACGTGGAAGAGGACGACCTCGTTGCCGTGATAACGGAGGGGCTCGATGGAGCGGACGAGGGTTTCGGGAGCTTCCCAGAAATCGGAGACGATGAGCACGATGCCGCGGCGCTTGAGGAATTCCTGGAAGTAGCGCATGGGCTTGGCGAAGTCGGTGCGGGCGCGGGCTTCGGCCTGATTGAGTGCGGCGAGCAGGCGATGGAGCTGGCCCTGGCGCGTGGAGGGGCGGACGTAGTTGCGGATTTCGTCGTCGAAGGTGATCAGGCCGGCGGCGTCGCGCTGTTCGTGGATGGCGAGATAGAAGATGGATGCGGCCAGGTAGCGCGCATAGTCCATTTTATTGACGCGATGCGACCCGAACTGCATGGAGTTGCTGGCGTCGAGAAGGATGGTGAGAAGGCTGTTGGTCTCGCCGCGGAAGCGCTTCAGGACCAGACGTTCGGAGCGGGCGTAGACGTTCCAGTCGATGTGGCGAAGATCGTCGCCGGGCGTGTAAGCCTGGTATTCGGCGAACTCCTGGCTGAAGCCGAAGTCGGGGGAGCGATGGAGGCCGGAAACGAAGCCGTCGACGACGGTCTTTGCGACGAGGTCGAGGCCGGAGATGCCGGCGAGGATGGCAGGGTCGAGGAAGCGCTGGAGCATCGGAGGCTAGGGGGAGGTTTCCGGGCAGGCGCGGAGTGGGGTTGGCAACCCCGCAGCAGGATAACATCCTGCCCCACAGTTAGAGAGCATCAGCAACAAGTTGCGGAATTTGGTTGCTGACGCGCGCGGTTCAGAAAGGGTTTCCGAACCGTGACCGTGAGGGAGCGGCGCACGTGAACTTTTGCAATCAGGCACTAGACGATACCCCACTTGCGGCGCAGCCACCATTCGGAAAAACGAAGCCAAATCAGTACGAGAAATACGAGAGGCAGATTCCAGAGATCGCGGGTTTCGCGCATGGTGACGCCGGCTTCGGAGAATGGTATCGCGGCGGGGAGCTTACCGAGGTCGGCGGGCTTCCAGTACTGCCCGCCGGTCTGCGCGGCGAGGCGTTCCAGCAGCTCGCGATTCTGTTCGGTATGGAAGTTTTCGGCGACGCCATCCATACGCTGGAAGGTGAGGGTGTCGCGGCCTAGTTCCTGGGCTTGCCGGTCGCGCGATCAACTCGGTTCGCGGTAACTTCGGTGAGATAAGCGCCGACTTTCGGAGCGGACCATAGGGCCTGAAACTGGCCTGGGTTGTCAGGCACCGGTGTCATTTCGATTGCGGCCGTGACGCCGCTCGGGCCGAGGATGTGGGCTTCGACTTTGGCATCGGGCGCGGGGTTGAACTGAGTGTCGCGAACGTCGGCCGTGATGGTGATGCTGCCGTTGTCGAGGAGCATCTGCTGCGGCACGGAAATGCTGACGCGTCCCGGCGTGTCGGAGGCGATCCAGCGCAGCAACTGCTGCCAGAAGAGGTCGTGCGCGGTGTCGCCGAGCGGAGAACTCATCTGCCAGCGCCAGCTGCCCCCGGTGGCCATGATGGCGCTGCGACCGCGGCCGAAGGGCTCGGTAATCAACAGAGGAAGCTTTTTGCCTTCCGGAGTGATCATGTTGGCGAGCACGGTGGCGCCGGGTTTGGGTGTGCCGGGGTCTTCGTAGTCCATCAGCCAGGGAAGCTTCTTCCACTTCGCGTCGTTGGCGGCGGGATCGTCGACCAGGCGCGTGATGATGCTGTCTTCACCGGCGGGCGCGAGTTCGACAGTGGTGTGGGTGGTGCCGTTGCGCGGGTCGGCTTCACGATGAAACGTGCCGGGGGTTAGCGGGAGGACGGTGGGCATCAGATCGATGAGCTTCGTGGAGTTCCAGCCGCCGTCGGCGAGAGCAAACTGACCGCCGAGGAAGAGAAGGCCGCCGCCGCGGCGATCGACGAATTCGCGGATGAGTTCCTGCTGGACCGGCGTGAAGTAGGCGGCTTCGACGGAGCCGATGATGAGGCCCTGATAGACAAAGAGATCTTCGGCGCGCGCGGGGAAGCCGTCGGCGAGTTCTTTGGGATCGGAGATGCCCTGGCGGTAGAACTTGTTTTCGCTGGTGCGGTCCATAGAGACGATCTGCACCATGCGGTCATCCTGCTCGGCCTGGCGGATGAATTTGTATTCCCAGCGCGGCTCACCTTCCATATAGAGGATGCGGCGCTTGTCGGAGGCGACGTTGACGACGCGGTTGAGCGCGTTGTTCGCGAGGTTCTCTTCGCCGGGGAGAGCCGCGGCGGCGAGTTGAAGAGCTTTGGCGCCCGCGCCGCCGACATCGAACATCACGGTTTCGGTTTGCTGATTGCCCTCGGCGCCCAGAGTAATGCTGCGCGCGGCCAGGACTTTACCTTGGCCGGTGGTGACGTCGCGCACGGTGAGATTGATTTTTGATCCGGTGTAGCCGCGCTGGTGGAGCGTGAACTTCGCGGCGAGGCGGGAGTCGGCGAGGGCGCGGGGGGCGACGACGGCATCGTCGAGCTCGACATCATGCGCGGCGTGTTCGCGTCCGAAGCCGACGGTGTGTACCGGAATGTGGCGGGCGCGCAGGGCGCTGATGGTGTCAGCGCTGATGCCGCCGGTGTTGTCGTCGCCATCGCTGAGGAGGACGACGGCGCCGATGGGAAGGTCGGAGGTCTCCTCGCTGAGCTGCTTCAGGCTGTCGCCTATGCGCGTGGATGGCGCTACGGGCTTCAGGTCTTTGAGATTTTCGATACGCGCAGGGACGTCATCAACCCGATAGAGGCGTGTCTGGAAGGACTTGTTCAACTTGTCGAGAACGCCGTCCTGGAGCGTTTTGACGGCTTCGGCCTGACGCGATGTGCCGTTGTCGGCGATGCCCATGCTGCGCGAATCGTCGACAAGTACGGCGATGATGTTCTGCTGCGGCTTGAGTTCAGCGACCGTGATGGCGGGCTGCCAGAGGAGGATCAGGACGAGAGCGGCGAGAGTTGACTGAAGCCCCCAGATCACCCACGCACGCCAGCTGCGGATCATCGGCGCGGCCTGGGCGAGCTTCGACCAGATCAGCCACGCGAGACCGGCGGCGGCGGCGAGGATGAGCACAACAAGCACCCACTTCGGCCATGCGCCCAAAAGCGCGAAATGACCACGCGCATACACGGAACGCGGATATCTGAAAAGAAGCTCGAACATGCCGTTGGTTGGACTCGCGGATTGCTGCCTAGTGGGTCATCGAGCCCTAATGAGTCATAGAATACGTAATGTAGTTGAGCACGATGCGGAACGCGAGACCGGAGAATTTTTCGGGATATTCCGGCTCATCGGCATGCTCCCAGGCGTCCCCGAGATGCATGTTGTGGCAGATGGCCACCATGATGCGCCCGTGCGGGTCGCGAATGGCGCGCCACTTGGGAACGAAGCCGTCCTTCTCGTAGGTGATGCCGCTCGAAACATACTGCTCCCCCGGGATCTGAAATTTCTCGTTGATGTCGTAGAGGACATGGTAGATTTCATCGCCGTCCGCCAGATCCTCAACCTGCGCGTCGGGCAATACCTGACGCATGCCCGCCATAAAACGAGTCCAGTCCTGAGCGCCGTGGAAGTGATCCACCATGAGGAAGCCGCCCTTCAGAAGATAGTCGTGAAGGCGTTTCGCTTCATCGTCGTTGAAGGTCCAGTTCTCAACGTTGATGGCGTAGATCCAGGGATAGTCGAACAGATGGTCGCTGTCGAGATCGGCAACATTCAGCGGCGCAGGGGAATTGATGCGGGTCAACCGCCGCAACGCAACCAGGCAATCATTGTCGGCTCTGGGATAGTCCTGCGCCCAGCCGCCGCCGTAGCTGCGAAACCCACCGCCGCCATAGAGGGTGTTGTACTGCAGACGGCTCCAGTAGAACTCGGAGGGGACATTAGCGCCGCCGTAGTAGCCCTGCTGGCGGCTGTAGCGCATGCCGCCGAACTGAAGCGCAAAGAGTCCCACGCTGAAGAACAGAAGGAGGGGAGTGCGCCGCAGGAGCCTCATGGTTGAAGCGTATCAGAAGAAGGGCGGGGTTGCAGGGCGGGGTTACTGGATGACCGGCACGAGGCCCGAATCGATGATGCGCTGATCGGATGTGATCAGTTTGAGGCGATGAACGCGGGCGGTGGCGACGATGGCGCGGTCCGCGGGATCCCTCAGCGATCCCCCGATTGCGGCGACTTCGGCGGCAATCTCAGTGTCGAAAGGTATTGTCTCGAACGGGCTGGAGTCGAACCAAACAAGGAGCTGATCCAGCGGAACTGTGCTGCGAATTCTACCGCCGTCGCCGTATTGAACCGCGACCTCCAGGAGTGTCACAGCGCTGATTGCGAGCGGTTCGTTATGGCGAACAGCGTTGTTAAGAACCCGGGACTGTTCCCGCGGAAGCTTCTTTGGTGCTCCGAGCCAATTGACGGCCACGTGAGTGTCCAGCAGGAATCGCGGGCTCAGTGTTTCGCCCCTTTGCGCTGTCGCACGACTTCCCACAAATCGGAGGTGTCAGCTTCGACGATGTCGTCCGCAATTGTGACTTTGCCCACCCACGCACCTTCCGGTGACTTCCAGGCTTCCTTGGGCGCAGGAACGACTTTGGCAAGCGGACGGCCGCGTTTGGTGACGGTGATAGAGCCGCCATTCTTCCCTACGCCATCGAGGAGCGACAGGCATTTGGTCTTGAACTCGGTCACACTGACGGTTTGATGCTTCACAGTTTCAGGATAGCATCGAAATGGTCAGATGACCATATCGGCGCTTGACTTGGCAGCGGCTATAGAATGGACCGATACCGGCGTGACCACGAGAACTGATGACATCGCAGGTATCCTGGCGATTCGCCATTTCGCGGCTCTCACGCATCAGCGCACCTGTTCCGGGCCATCGATTGGGCCACTGAAGGAATTGGTTGGAGTGGCAGCTCGCCACGCGTCGCTGGCGCTCGACGATTTTCGAAGGACGCTGAGTGAATCGTCGGACGCGCTTTCTCCCATCGGCGAACCACCGATGAATCTTGACTTCACCAAACATCGCTGGGTGGCCGCCCATCGGGAGGAATCCTGTTCTGATTGGCTGGCATGGATACTGGACCTTTGCGACGGTCCATGCGCTCTTCGAATTCTGGGTGTGGGCGATCCCGAGATGAAATCGTATTCGCGTTTCTGCTATTCCTCGTAGACGCGTCGGGATACAAGACGCGATCGGGATCGGTGACGCATTCCCAGAGATGCGAAAGGTCCTGCTTAAGGGCCTCGTCGAGCATGGATCGCTTTCCCTCGAAAATACCATCGGGCGATCTCCATGCCCCTGAGGCGCAGGAAGCTTCGGGAGCAGGCCCCTTCGTCTTGTCGCGAGTCCGACGCTTCACGATTCCTGCTTGCCACGCGGTCACGTCTCGCGTCCGGCGTTCCGTCGATGCGCGATAACATAGACGCAGTTTCCGATGCAGAGACGGGATTTTCTGAAGATCGCCGGAGTGGCCGCGGCGGGCAGCAGGCTGGTGGGGCAGCAGGTGCAGTCGTTCCTCGCACCCACGGCCGGTCCCGACGTGGCGAAGACCGATTTCACGCTGCGTATCGCGCCGATCACGGTGGAACTGGCGCCGAATCGCATCATCAGCACGGTCGGGTACAACGGCATTTCGCCGGGACCGCTGCTGCGCATGAAGGAAGGCGTTCCGGTAAACGTGAATGTCGTCAATGACACCGACGTGCCGGAGATTGTGCACTTCCACGGGCTGCTGATTCCGTCCGATGTGGATGGGTCGGAGGAAGAAGGCACACCGGTGGTGGCGCCGCATGGAAAACGAAGCTATCAGTTCACCCCGACGCCCGCGGGGACGCGCTGGTACCACACGCACACGATGTCGATGGACGATCTGCATCGCGGGAGCTACACGGGGCAGTTTGGGTTTCTGGTGATCGAGGGCGCCCGCGATCCGGGCCGGTACGACCAGGAACATTACCTCGCGCTGCGCGACTGGGAGCCGTATTTCAGCAATATGGCGATGGACAACGACGATCTCGACGCGACGGGTCCGCAGCCTGAGAAGCCCGCCGTGAAGGATACGCGGAAGCCGGGTGTTGAGGTGCAGTCCGATATTTTTTCGATCAACGACAAAGCGCTGGGGGCGGGTGAGCCGATCCGCGTGAAGCAGGGCGATCGCGTGTTGTTCCACTTTCTGAATGCGAGCGCGATCGAGAACCGGCATCTGGCGCTGCCGGGGCACAAGTTCCATGTGATTGCACTCGACGGCAATCCGGTGCCGACGCCGGCGGATGTGGATGTGATCCTGATCGGTCCGGGCGAACGCGTGGATGCGATTGTCGAGATGAATCAGCCGGGCGTATGGATTATGGGGGCGCCGGAGGATATGGTGCGCGAGGGCGGGCTGGGCGTGGTGATTGAGTACGCGAATCAGCACCGGACGCCGCAGTGGACCGCGCCGCCGCCCAAGTCGACCTGGGATTACACGATTTTCGGGAAGGCGCCGTCGGGACCGGAGCCAACCGAAAAGATCGACATGCTGTTCGAGAAGGTTCCGCGCGGGGCGGGCAAGTACAACAGCTTCACGGTGAACGGTAAGGAGTATCCGCACGAGCAGGAGTTTGTGCTGAAGCAGGGCACGCGCTACCGGCTGACCTGGCACAACCGCACGGACGATTCGCATCCGCTGCATCTGCACAGGCATCAGCTGGAAATTGCTGAGATCTATGGGAAGGCGACCTCGGGCGTGATCAAGGACACCGTGGTGGTGCCGACGTTTGGGCGCGCGAGCGTGGATTTCACGGCCGATCAGCCGGGGCTGACGCTGTTCCACTGCCATATCCAGATGCATATGGACTACGGGTTTAAGGCGCTGCTGCGCTACGCTTGATTTCCATCAGGAGGAAGAGCATGAACCTTCGAATCGCGCTGGTGGCGTGCGCCGCGGCGCTCACCGCATTCGGTCAGAGTGTGCCCGAACAGTTCGTCGTCAGCGGGAAGGCGGCGGAGAAGATTCAGGACTTCACCACGATCAATATGGCGACAGCGGAACGCATCGCCGAGGCGTGCGAGAAGGCTGCGACGGCGGAGAACGTGGGGATCAGCATAATCATCCTCGATCACGGCGGCAACCATGTGTACATGGATCGCATGGATGGGCAGGGATATCTGAACATCGTGACGTCGGAGATGAAGGCGCGCACGGCGCTGGCGGGGCGGGAGCCGAGCAAGGTGCGCATGAACCGCGTGATTCAGGATCCGGCCGCGGAGTTCGAACAGATTCAGCTGGGCATGTTCACGAATTCGGGCGGTCTGCCGATCGTGGTCAACAAGCAGCTGATCGGCGCGGTCGGCGTGGGCGGGTCGGCGCCGCGTGTGCCCGTGTGGAGCGACGAGATCTGCGCGCACAAGGCACTGGAGCAGGTGATCGGGCAGTCGGTAGAGCCTCTGGTGCAGGATCTGGCGCCGCGCGCGAATCCGAATCCGGGGAAGGAACCGGTGGCGCGGTTTGCGGCTGCGGCGCCGCCGAAGTCGAATCTGCCGGCTGAGTTTGTGGTGAGCGGGCGGGGCGCGGCGACGGTGTTCGATGCCAATCAGATTTCGCTGGTGGCGGCGAAGAAAATCGCACGGGCATGCCGGGAATACGCGGCGTCCAGGGGCGGCGCCATGGCGGCGTACATCATCGACAACGCCGGCGAGTTCGTTCATATGGAGCGCATGGACGGTCAGGCGCCCGAAGACACGCACACGGCGTTGCTGAAGGCGCAGACGGCTCTGAAGACGCGGCAACCGACTTCGATTCGCGCGGCGCAGCTGAAGAACGATCCGAGCGGGTGGCCGCGGTCGGCGATGTACTACGGGTTTTTCACGGCGCCGGGCGGGATTCCGGTTGTGGTGGACGGGCAGATGATCGGTGCGGTGGGCGTGAGCGGCACAGGCGTTGAGGACGAAGCGTGTGCTGTGGCGGGGCTGCGACAGACGTTCGGGGACCACGTCACGCTGCCAGCGTATCCGGCACGGTGAATGCCGAAGATTCTGCTGATCGCGGCGACTACGGGGTATCAGACACGATCGTTCACGGCGGCGGCGAAGCGGCTCGGGATTGAAGTCACGCTGGCGACGGATCGGTGTCACATCCTCGAAGACCCGTGGGGTGACAACGCGGTTCCGATCCGGTTCGAGGAGCCGGAGGCGGCGGCGCAGGCTCTGAGTCAATCGGCATTCGACGGCGTGGTTGCGGTGGCGGATCGGCCGACGCTGATCGCGGCGCTCACGGCGAAGCGGCTGGGGTTCGCGTGGCATCCGCCGGATGCGGTGGCGACGTGTCGAGACAAACATCGCATGCGCGAATGCTTTCGCGCGGCCGGGATGCCTGTGCCGGAGAATTTTCGCGCGCCCTTCGACGTCGTTCCGCGCGAGATAGCGGAGAAGCTCGGATTTCCGGTGGTGCTGAAGCCGCTTGGGCTGTCGGCCAGCCGCGGGGTAATTCGCGCGAACAATGCGGCGGAGTTTGTGGCGGCATTCGAGCGCATTCGGCGGATTCTGGAACACGAAGAGAGTAACGATGCCATTCAGATCGAGCGCTATATCGAAGGCCGCGAGTTCGCGCTCGAAGGGCTGATGACGCGCGGCGAGCTTCAGGTGCTCGCCATTTTCGATAAACCCGATCCGCTGGAGGGACCGTTTTTCGAAGAGACGATTTACGTGACGCCTTCGCGCGAGTCGCGCGACGTGCAGGGCGCGATTGTCGGGGCGGCGCGACAGGCGGTGCGCGCGCTGGGTTTGTGGCACGGCCCGATTCACGCGGAGATGCGCGTTAATGACGCCGGTGTGTACGTGCTGGAGGTAGCGGCGCGGCCGATCGGCGGGCTGTGCGCGCGGGCGCTGCGGTTCGGAGATGAACGGACGCTCGAAGACGTCGTCATTCTGCACGCGATCGGTCAAATGCCCAGGGAATTAAAAATGAGGCCGGCGGCTTCGGGAGCGATGATGATTCCGGTGCCGCGGGCGGGGATTCTGGAATCGGTGTGCGGGGTCGAGGAGGCGTGTGAGGTGCCCGGAGTCGATGACATCGTGATCACGGCGAAGATCGGACAGAAGCTGACACCGCTGCCGGAGGGCGCTAGTTACACGGGATTCATTTTCGCGTCCGGAGAAGAGCCTGGCGCTGTCGAGGAAGCGCTGCGTGCGGCGCATGCGCGGCTGCAGTTTGCGATTCTGGGTACGCTCGACGTGGTTTCCGGGAGTGCTTTGATATCCTAATGAACCAACGATGACCCAGCGCCGGGCGCTTCCCAGAATCTGCATTGCGCTCGGACTTCCCGATCTTCCTCGTCTGCTGGAGCAGGCGCGGCGTGAGACCGAGGCTGGGGAGAACTTCCTCGAATTCCGTCTCGATTACCTGCCCGATCCCGTGCAGGGCGCGCAGGCCATCGCCGGGTTTCTGCGGAGCTATCCGAACTGCACGATCCTGGCGACATGCCGCAGACACCAGAATCACGGCAAGTTCAACGGAAGCATTGAGGATCAGCTGCGCGTTCTGAGTCTCGCGATTGAGAACGGGGCGCGCGCGATCGATGTGGAGATTGAGACCGCGGAGGTGGCTCCGGACCGATGCGCGGCGCTGCGTACGCGTGCACAGCTGATCGTTTCGTGGCATCACTTCGAGACAACCCCGCCGCTCGATCCGGTGCTGAAGCGCATGCAGAAGGTTCCGGCGGACGTTTACAAGCTGGTCACCACGGCGCGGAAGCCCACGGATATCGGGCGCGTGCTGGCGGCGAGCCGGCTGAGTCCGAAGATCCCACTGGTGACGCTGGCGATGGGTGAGATCGGGTTTCCGACACGTGTGCTTTCGACGGGATTCGGCGCCGTTTACACCTACGCGGCACCGGCGCATGTGCAGGGGACAGCGGCGGGTCAGGTGAATGCGCGGCAGCTGCGGTCGCTGTATCGCATCGATAAGTTCACCAAAGCGGCGCGGATTTTCGGCGTGATTGCAGACCCGGTGCGGCAGTCGGTTTCGCCGCATGTGCATAATCGCGCGTTTCAGTCGCGGAGAATCGATGCGGTTTATGTGCCGCTGCTGGTGACGGCGAATCAATTGCGGGATTTTTTCCAGTTCGCGCGCGATCTGCCGATCTCGGGATTCAGCGTGACGATTCCGCACAAGCGAAGAATCATGCGGTATCTGGATCACGTGGATCCGCTGGCGAAGCGCATCGGCGCGGTCAATACGGTCTGGCGGAAAGCGGGAAAGTGGCGGGGGGCAAATACAGATGCCGAGGCGGTATCCGGTCCGCTGTCGAAGCTGATCAAACTGCCCAAGGCGAATGTGCTGATCGTCGGGAACGGCGGCGCGGCGCGAAGCGCGGCCTGTGCGCTCGCCGATGCGGGGGCCAAGGTGGCGCTGACGGGACGCAATGCGGATCGGGTGCGCGCGCTGGCGCGGCTGGTGTCGGGCGAGCCGATGTCGCACGATCAGCTGCTGACGCGGCACTTTGATGCAGTGATCAATGCCACTCCGGTCGGGATGTGGCCGAACGTGAACGACTGCTGGTTCGAGGGCAAAATTCCGGGCGAGATCGTGTTCGACCTTGTGTACAATCCGCTCGAGACACTGCTGATCCGGCGCGCGCGCGAGCAGGGCAAGCAGGTGATTCCGGGTATCCGGATGTTCATCGAACAGGCGGTTCGGCAGTTCGAAATATGGACCGGGGAAACGGCGCCGCGCGCGGCGATGGAAACGGCTGCGCAGGATGCGCTGGAATCGAAGTATTCTGAACAGAGAGCATGAACAAGAAGATCACGCGGCGGCAACTGGCGCGGGTTGGAGCGGGATCGCTGGCGGCGGGATCGTTCGCAGCGACGGCGGTTTCGCTCACCGCACAGCAGCCTTCCGCTGACGCGGAGTTGGAGAAGGCGCGGGCGTCGCATCGCGAGAATTCAGCGACGCTGGCGAAGTTCGATATCCCGCAGTCCACTGAACCTGCTTTTGTGTTCCGCCCATAAGCCACGATGCCGTTTACTCCGGGTGACGACATTTTCTTTGCCGGCATCGCGGAGCTGAACGCGCGGCTGCAGAAGCGCGAGTTTTCCGTTGTCGAACTGGTGAAGGCGTTTGCGGAAAGGCTGACCAAGCTCGGTCCGCGCTACAACGCGCTCGCGCTGCCCCTTACCGACATCGCCGTCAAACGCGCGAAGCAGATCGACGATGAGTTCAAACACGACCGGCTGAGGGGCCCGCTGCAGGGCATTCCGTTCGGCGCGAAGGATCTGCTCGCGTTCGCCGGGTATCCGACGACATGGGGCGCGAAGCCTTATGCGACGCAGGTTTTCGACGAAACGGCGACGGTGCTGAAGAAGCTGGACGCCACGGGATCGGTGCTGATCGGGAAGCTGGCGATGGTGGAACTGGCGGGCGGGGGCGGATATCGGACCGCGGCTGCCTCGATGTTCGGACCCGGGCTGAATCCGTGGGATGTGACGTGCTGGTCGGGCGGATCGTCCAGCGGGTCGGCCAGTGCGGTGGCGGCGGGCCTGGTGCCGTTCGCGCTGGGATCGGAGACGTCGGGCTCGATCATCTCGCCATCGGCATATTGCGGGGTCACGGGGCTGCGTCCAACGTACGGGCTGGTGAGCCGGCACGGCGCGATGGCGCTCTCGTGGACGATGGACAAAATCGGACCGATTTGCCGGAGCGCGGCGGACTGCGGGCTGGTGCTGCAGACGATCGCGGGATCCGATTCGAACGATCCCGGTTCCGCGGGGAAGAGCTTCTATTACACGCCGGAGTATGCACGGCCGCTGAGCGATCTGGTGGTTGGATTTGCGCCGGACGATATGGGATGGGCGGACGACACGGCGCGGCCGGCGTTACAGGCGGCGATGCAGGTGATGCGCGGGACGGCAGTGAAATTCAAAGAAGTTAAGCTGCCGGATCTGCCGTACGGGGCGCTGGCGGACGTGGTCATCGGGGCGGAAGAGGCGTCGGTGTTTGAGAGTCTGATCCGGAGCGGTCAGGTGGACCAACTGGCGGATGCGAGCCAGGCGGCGGCGCTGCGCGCAAATCTGGAGATTCCGGCGCTGGAGTATCTGAAGGCGATGCGCATCCGGTCGGTGCTGAAGCAGAAGTTCCGCGAGCTGTTCGCGGACGTAGACATTCTGGTGGCCCCGGCGCGTTACAACGGTGCGCCGAAGATTACGGAGCCACTCGACGGACCGGATCGGGTACCGTCGCCGATGCCGCCTACGCCTGGAATGCGGCGGCTGATTCAGGCGGGGAATCTGGCCGGGATACCGGCGCTCTCGATTCCGTGCGGGTTTGCGGGGAATCTGCCGGTTGCCTTACAACTGGCGGGGCCGGCGTTCACAGAGAACACACTGCTGGCGCTGGGGCGGGAATTTCAGATGCGGACAGATTGGCACAAGCGGCGGCCGCCGCTGTTATCCTGACCGCGCTGTTATTCTTACAACATGGCCTGTGGACCAACCGGATTGAATGGCGGGCAGTCGGCACCGATCCCCGAGGGCGCGCGCAAGGTTTTCTGCGTGAAGTTCCAGCGTGAGATGGAAGGCCTGACAGAAGTGCCGTTCGAAGGGCATCCGCTCGGACAGCGCATCTACGACAATGTGTCGAAAGAGGCGTGGAAGATGTGGGTGGAGCACATGAAGATGCTCATGAACGAATACCGGCTCAATCTGGGGACGAAGGAAGCGCAGGAGTTCCTGCTGCAGCAGATGGAGCAGTATTTCTTCGGAGAGGGCGCGGCGCTGCCTCCCGATTTTGTGCCGCCTCAACAGAAATAAGAAGGCCCCCGACAACCGGGGGCCTGATCAAAAACCAAAACATCTGTGAGCAAGGGTTCCTAGCGACTACCGCTGCTCGCGTTGGGGGCTGCGTTGAACGCTCCGCTAGCCGCGGCCGCACCGACGCCGACACCAGCCGCAACGGCGATACCGGCGACAACGGCCGTCCCGGCTGAGATACCCGCGCCACCGGCAGCAGCACCACCGGCAGCAGCGGCCGTTCCGCCCGCTACCGCGCCCGATCTGCACGAACCTCCGACTTCCTTCACGTTGTTCACGTTGATTACCTGAGTGGCGCCGGAGGCCGGAGTTGCATTCGGAACCATGGTGCCGCTGACCTGCACGCGTTTGTTGGTCTTCACGTTGCCACCGTTGAGCTGGACAGTGACCTTGGAGGTTTCATCGGTGAGCAGCGTATTGTTGCCAGACTTGACAGCGCAGCCGGTCAAAGAGGAAGGCGCGCTGGCGCCGGCATCCTGCGGTCTCAGATCGAGGGCGCGTCCGGGCACAAGATTCGCCACGTTGAGGCCCGCTGCGTTGAACACGCGAACGTCGCCGGTCAGGGCCGCGATCTCGACCACACCCTGATCGCGCATCGAGACGGAGGCAGACGACTTACCCTGGGCATGAACGCTGAGCCCGCTTGCGTTGGCAGTATAGCCAGTGATGCTGGCGCTGCCGCGCTGCAGGTCGACATGGTCGGTGAAAACCTTCGCTGCCGAGTCCGAAGCCAGACGGAAGCGAGCGCCGTCATTCAGGCGCACCTGAGAGGCTGCTTTGCCAGTCTGAAGACTGCTGCCATCAAAAATAGTGGCGTTGCCGGCCGATGAGGAACTGTTGATGGTGATGCTGCCCTCCGACATCGCAACACCAATTCCGGAGGTGGCCGCCGCAACAAGCGCCAGACCCGAGATCGCACACACTAAAACAGCCTTTATAGCCAAGGACCGCATTATATCCTCCAATAGTTGATACTCTATCATCAATATCATGCGAGCGGCCAGACGGTGAAGTCAAGCCTTTTAGTACTTCCAGTACGTCCGATGGCCGCGAAAGAAGCATGGAGATATCACTGAATACCGATGATCTGCCCGAAATGCGGGAAGAGCACCGCGCACCGCTCCCACAGGTCGTTCCGCGACCGGATTATCAGCTGGCTCGGCTTTAAACCCTACCGCTGCCGGGACTGCAATCATCGCTTTTACGCCTATCGGAGCGGCGAAAGCTCGGAAAAAATGCGAACCGCCGAGGAAAGGCGCATTATGAAACTGCGCCGGCAGATCAAGTGGAGACGCACAAAAACAGAACTGGTGCTGTACGGGGCTGGAGTTCTGCTGATGCTGTTGCTCATCCGTTATCTGATATATCAAACATCGGCCCCGCCTGCCGGGGAGTGAGCATCGTAACCCGGGTCAGTCCTTAGTAGGCTTGTAGTAACGGCTGTAGTACTTGCCGTAATATCCGTAGTAATAATAGCGCTCGCTCATGTCGGCGCGGACCTCGTTCAGGGCGAGGCCAAGCACGTTGGCTTTCAGGCGCCGCAGATTCGTGAGAACGCTGGCAACCGCAGTGCTTTCGGTCTGTCCGGCGAGTGCGACCACCACGACGCCATCCACGAGTTTGGCAATCTGCAGGGATTCGGCGAAGCCGAGCAGCGGAGGAGCATCGCAGATGATGAGATCGTAGTCTTTGACGGCGGCGGCGAAAACTTCTTTCAGGGTGATGCCGAGGCCGTCGGCGGCACGCCTTGAGGCGGGACCGGCGGGAAGAATCGAAAGCCAGGGGAAGCCTTCGGTCGTCTGCACCGCTTCATTCCACGTCATTTCGCCGTTCACCACGTTCGAGAGACCCTTCTCGTTTGAGACGCCGAGATACTGAAAGACGCTGGGACGGCGGAGGTCGCCGTCGATAAGCAGTGTTTTGCGTTTCTGCTGGCTGTGCACGACGGCAAGGTGAACGGCGGTGGTCGATTTGCCTTCGCGAGGTGTTGCGGAAGTCATCAGGAGGGTACGGGGACGCTTCTCCGCGTGCGGAAGCAGGATGGAATCCCGCAGTGTGCGGATCGCCTCCTCATAGGAATTCGCCATGCCTCTGGAAAGACCGAAAAGCTCCACAGGCGCCAGCGCCTTACCCGAACTCTTGCCTGGCAGGTAACCGCGCCAGGCCTTGACGACCGGGAGTGAGCCGAGGACTTCAGTCTGCAGCTGGCGTGAAATGTGTTCGGGATCCCGCAGGGTGTGATCCATACTGTCGGTGAGAAAGACGACGCAGACTCCGAGCAGGGTGGAGGCAAACAACGCGACCAGGCCGTTGAACTGCACGCGCGGCGACACCGGTCTCCGGCTGGCGCGGGCGGGATCGGCCAGGCGAATGGAACTGTCCTGGAAACCGGCGTTGATGCCGGCTTCCTGTATCTTGCGGTTGAGTTCGTCGTAGAGCTTACGGTCCGCGTCAGCATTCTGTTTCAGGGTCGCGTAGTCCAGTGCTTTGCTGTTGAGTCCGTCGAGTTCAGCCTTCGCCTCATCGACAGCTTTATGGACGGTCTGTTCACGACTGAGGGCCTGCCTGTACTCCACCTGTACCTGCTCGTTAACCTTGGTTTTCAGCGCGGCGAGCTGACGCTCGAGTTCCTGCACGGCGCTCGCGGCCCTTTTGTATTCGGGGTGATTTTCAGCGTAATGATTCTTGACGTCGGCGAATTTCTGATTCGCCTCGGCGAGTTTTTCTTCGAGTCTGCGGACCGTGTCACCCTGCGCCGAGACCTCAATCGCCTCCGCCGAGCCGCTGGCTGCCGCTCTGGCTGCTACCTCTTTCTTAATAAGGTCCGCCTGAGCGTTGGTGTATTCGGTGTTCAGCTGTACGAGGCGCTGGGCTGTTATGTTGGACTTTTCGTCCGGGTTGACGATATTGAGTTCCTTCTGAACTGCGGCGAGGGCTGCGCTCGACTGCTCCATTTTGGCCTGCAGGTCGTCCAGCGACTTTCGCATGAACCGGGCCTGATCGCGCACGGCATCATAACGGATCTCGTAGCTGTGAGTCTTATAGCTCTCCGCAACGGCGTTCGCCACTTCGGCGGCCAGCTGCGGATCCGGCGACCGGTAGCTGATGAGCAGCAGGTATGTTCTGGCGGGGCGCGTTACGGTCAGACCGGGAAGCAGGACGGGAGCGTCGGGCCTGCCACGCTGCGGGATCTTCAGTTTCTGCACCACCGGGCGGAGTACCGAGTCCGACTGAATCAGCTTCACCTGCGTGGAGAGATACAGATCCGAATCGTTCATGGAGGAGGCGCGCGCATTGGACTCCTGCCCAACCACGGAGGTGGAAATATTGCGATCCACGTCGACGGTTGCCGTAGACTCGTAAATCGGCGTCATGCGCGAGGACACAATGATGGTCGCCGCCACCGAAAAGACGACGAAGAGCAGTAACGGCCACTTCCGCCGACGTAACACCCACAGATAATGAGACAGCGGCGTTTGTGAACGATCGAGGTCGGTCTCCTCAGCCGGAACCTGATAATAAGCCACGCGTTCGACTCTCGACGACAGGGAAGTCTCGTGCGACGACGGGACAGCGAGAGATTTATTTTGTTCAGGCATGTTCAGACCGTGACCGGCAGCGGGAGAAATATCACACCGCCAACCTGTTTCCCCGGAATTTTCATTCCCTTATCTTATCGTCCGCGCGAGGTGTATCGAACAAATCATTCGTGATTTTCCCCACCGCACCCCCGGATCGGCGGCGATCATATTGCGAAACGGCGCCGGCCATAACGAACCAAAGAAATGAGATTACCGGCTCGCGGATCGGATAATCCACGAAACTGTGCGCCATAACACCAAGCACGCCAAGCCCCCACACCGAGTGAAGCGCGGGTCGGGCGATCCAGAGCACAAGCGCTGCGATAAGGAGGCTGAAAGGGATTCCGCCATCGGATGTCCATTGGGCCCAGTCGTTGTGCGCCTCGTTGGCTATCAACGCTACGTCAAAAGTGGCTGCCTCGGGATAAACAGACCGCCAGGTCCCCAGGCCGTAGCCGGTGACAGGCCGTGCCGCTATGAGCTTCAGGGTGGAGTTCAGCAGTTGGCGCCGCAAGGCGAACGGGTCCCTGTCCGCGAATTTGGCTTTTATCATGTCTGTTCCGGCGATCACTGCGGCGGCGCCCAGGACGAGGACAAGGCCGGCCGACACACTCAGAAGCAATCGTGCATTGGCGCGGCGGCCGAGCAGCATCGTGATCACAAAGACAAACAACTCGGCGCCGATCACAATGACTCCGGCGCGGGAAGCGGCGCTTACTGTGGCGGCAAGGATCATCACGAAGCAGAGTCCGCCGGGGAGCGGGTTCCGATTGATCGTGCGCCAGAGAGCGATGGGCGCAGCCAGTTCCATGAGTGCTGCAAACTGGTTCGGCGAAAGAAGCGTGCCGAAGCCGCCCGGTTCAGCGGGAAAGATCCCGAATACTTTGTCGCTTGAAAGGTAATGCTGGGGGACCGCGATTACCGCCAGCAGAGCAAGCGACCAGAGCACAAGATCGAGGAAGAGGTGTCGCGCGCCGCGGTCCCGCAGGATATCGGCGCCGACCAGAAACGCCGTGGCGCTCATAGCCCAGACCAGGGAGGTCTCCATCGTCAGATGCGGCAGCACGGTGGTGTGAAGCGCGATCTGCAGGAATCCGAAGGCTCCGATCGGCGCTACCAGCGCGATATGAGGCGGAATGCGGATGTCCCGTGCCATAACCGCGCGCAGGACGGCTACAAGGGCAACAGCGGTGATGGCCACAGACACCGCCCAATACCGCTGAGACCAGGCCGTCAGAATTCCTGCGAACAGGGCCAGCCACAATGCGAAAGCCCAGCCGATGCGGCCTCCATTCACGGCATCAGCTCCAGACGAACGGCGGATAACCCGAGATTACCCGAAATGCGCGTGGTTCCCTGCGCACGTGTGTATTCGAGACTGAGGGACGCGGTGCCCATCCTGTCCCCGGGAGCGCTGGAAAAGTCGCAGGCGGATGAAGTCAGCAGCGGCGGACAAACAGACTCGCGAACAACGGACCCTGGGGCCTGGGACGTTCCCTGCTCAACGCTGCTTTGAGCAATTCGAAAGCGGAATCCGGGGTCCTTAGGGTCGCTCGCGCCGGAAGAATCGGTCTTCCAGACCAGACGATAGTG
Organism: Terriglobia bacterium; assembly: GCA_963709215.1. Classification (GTDB taxonomy): domain Bacteria; phylum Acidobacteriota; class Terriglobia; order Bryobacterales; family Bryobacteraceae; genus BOG-234. Next base: position 159,439 of record CAVPVO010000004.1, read on the forward strand.
GTGATCGGGCAGCAGGGGAGCGAGTGACGAAAGAACCCGAAACGATTCAGGCTCGTCGGAGCTCAGTTCAAGGTGCAGCGCGCCCCCGTATATGTTCGAGGAAACACCGGGGACATCGTCGAGACGCCAGGCAAACCCGACCCCGGCGGGAAATTTGAATTCCGGATCGGCTATTGAATCGCCTTTTGCAGGCTCCAGATGCCCTGAGTGAACCGTGCCGCTGTCCACCAACTGATTCCAAACGTTCACGGATTCCGCCACACGACCAGCCCGCACCAGGAAGTCCGGGAATCCCCGGGGCGCAGCCAAATCGTCCGGTGCTTCGGAGCGGCGAACAGCAGCGAGTGCGGCCGGCCAGACCTGAAGCGCCGCGGCGGCACGGTTCGTGGCCATGAGAAATGCGAGGTATTGAACCGGTTTGGGTCCATTTTTGGGGATCAGGCTGAGGATTTGTGCGGGATTGTCCCCGGCTAATCGCCAGCAGAGGTCGAATACCGGTGTGAGGTCGAACCCGAGCGGATCGAGATCGAGGATGCGCTGAATCATGGGCCAGGCCTTCGCCGGTTCACCCTTGCGGGCATAAAAACTGGCCAGGGTCCATGCGGGTTTGAACTGATGATCGATTCCCGCCGCCTTCGTCAGTTCGCGCTCGGCCGCGGCGGGGTTGCCCGCGAATTCCTCGTGCAGGCCGAGTGTCATCAGGACCTCCGAGTTGAACGGGTCGAGACGCGCGGCACGCCTCAGTTGTTCGTCGACCCCGGGATCAGGGTCGGCGGCGTCGCTCCTTGCCAGTGCCAACCGGGCCAGCAGGCGCGGGTCGTTCGGCGAATCCTGCGCAGCTCTGGTGAGCGCCTGCACCGTGTTCGGACTGGCAACCCAGTCTGCGGTGGCGAACTGAACTGACCGCCAGACCGAAAAGACGCAGGCCGCAATCACCAGTGCGCGATACACCAGTAATGCGGCAGTTTTCACGTGCAACTTCTCAGCTTAGCTCTGATAGCTCCATGCCATGCGCTCTGATAGCGGCATGCCACGCGCTCTAATAGCTGCATGCTGTTTTTCCTGCGGAAGCTGGCGGAAGCCATGCTGCTTCCCATCGGATTCTGCGGATTTCTGATTATCCTCGCGGTCATCCTGCGCCGGCGCTGGCTCGCGATCGCAGCTGTTGCGCTGATCTACGGGCTCAGCACGGATCTGGCGGGCATATCGCTGCTGCGTCCGCTCGAACACGTTTATAAAGCGATGCCGGTAGCCGAGGCCCCGCAGGCGGACGCCATTGTCGTTCTGGCCGGAGGTCTGATCCGGGGCGTTTCCCCGGCCGGACTGCAGTGGGGGAACGGCGCCAATCGCTTTTTCACCGGGGTCGATCTGGCGAGGGCGCAAAAGGCACGGCTGCTCGTCGTATCGGAGGGTATGCTGCCCCAGGACGGGCCGATCCTGCGCGAGGTTGCCGTGCGTGACGGTATCGCCCCCGAGCGCGTCGTCATCACACGAAAGGTGCTGACAACCGAGGACGAATCCCGCGCTATTTCGGAAATTCCCGACATCCATTCGATCCTGCTTGTGACCAGCGCCTTCCATATGCCTCGCGCGGTGCTGCTTTTCCGGTCCCGGGGATTCGACGTCAGACCATTCCCGACAGATCAGCGGGTTCCCGCTGTTTTCCATCCCGGGCCGGGCTCCCTCGTGCCCACGGCCGAGACTCTTAATAACACGGAAAAGGCTTTGCGGGAGTACTACGGCCTCATGGTTTATGGCGCAATTTCTCTTTTCCGCGGTTCCCCGCCCCGATCGGGGGACAGGACTAATCCTCACGTCCGATAAGTTAAACCAGCGCGCTGCGGTTCGGCCTTTTTGTGGAACTGATATGCTGTTGGAAACAGTCAGCGTGTACCTTGACTCGCCACGGATGTGGCTGAGAATGCGGTAGCTTGTCCGCATACCGGTTTCCCGTATCCCGGCGTCAACCATGCCCCGAATTCTCTTGTCAGTTCCACACATGAGCGGAACCGAGCGGGTCTATGCGAACGAGGCGTTCGACCTCAACTGGGTCTCGACCGCGGGTCCCAACCTCCAGGCATTCGAATCGGCATTCGCGCGCCGCGTCGGGCTTCCCTCTGTTTGTCTGGCCAGCGGTACGGCTGCGATTCACCTGGGACTTCGCCTTCTCAACGTCGGCCCGGGCGACGAAGTCTTCTGTTCGGCTCTGACGTTTGTCGCGTCCGCGAATCCCATTCGCTATCTTGGCGCGGAACCTGTGTTTGTGGACAGTGACGCGGCTACCTGGAATATAGATCCGCAGCTGCTCAGCGACGCGCTGCACGCACGCGCCGCGCGCCACAGGCTTCCCAGGGCCGTCGTTGTGGTGCATCTCTACGGCCAGTGCGCCGACATGGACCCGATCCTCGACGTATGCAGTAAATTCGGCGTGCCTGTGCTCGAAGACGCCGCCGAAGCTCTCGGATCCTCTTATAAAGGACGGGCGGCGGGCACTCTGGGTGATATCGGGGCTTTCTCATTCAACGGGAATAAGATCATCACCACGGCGGGTGGCGGAATGCTTGTGGCACGCGATGCGCGGCTGGTGGAGAAAGCCCGTTTCTGGTCTACTCAGGCCAAAGATCCGGGAATCGGATTTGAGCACTCCGAGATCGGCTATAACTACCGCATGAGCAATGTGCTGGCGGGCATTGGCCGCGGCCAGCTGGAGGTCCTGGATCGGCGCGTTGCCGAGCGCCGGGCTATTGCCTTCCGCTACCGCGACGCGTTCGCCGATCTGCCGGGCATATCTCTCATGCCTCAGGCGCCATACGGACTCCACACCAACTGGCTTAGCTGCTTTCTCATTGATCCCGCGAGGTTCGGATGCACGCGCGACGAGCTGATCCGCCGTCTGGACGCCGCCGACATCGAGTCGCGTCCGGTATGGAAACCGATGCAGCTGCAGAAGGTTTATGCCGGCTGCGAGTGCATCGGGGGAGAGTCTCGCGCGACCTGAACGCGCGCGGCATTTGCCTGCCCAGTTCGAGCTCTCTTTCGGCCACAGAGCAGGCTTACGTGATTGCCCGCGTGCGCAGCGCCGCCGTCGCGGGGGCGGAAAAGGACCTGGCGTCCTATGCCTGAAAAGCGCGCGCCGCAGGGACGCCTGCTCGCTCTGCTCGGAGGCGCGCGCCCGGCTGCCGTCTATGGCGTTGAATGCGCCACGATTCTGGCGTCTGCGGTGCTTGCGTTCCTTCTGAGGTTTGACTTCCGGATCCCGCTATACTACGTACCAATCCTCTATCTCGCAGTTGGCATCTGGCTGCCGGTAAAAGTGTTTTTTTTCAGGGTACTCAGCCTCGATCGACGATCGGCACGATACGTCTCTCTCTCCGACCTTGTTCTATTTGCATTCGGCAACGCGATCGGAAGCTTTGTTTCATTCTTAATACTGCTCGCGATCGGGCATGGCGCGGTGCCGCGCTCAGTTTATGCGATCGATTTCCTTCTGTGCGTGATGCTGGCGGCGTTCCTGCGCGCCGGCATCAGGATCGCCTCCGAATCCGGCAACGCGCCCAAACCCGGCTCGAAACGCAAACGCACCATTGTATACGGCGCCGGCAGCGCGGCTGCCTCTTTGCTCCGCGATCTTCGCCAGGATCCTGCGGTGAAATACGAAGTCTGCGGCCTGGTTGATGACAACCCGGAGAAGCGCGGTCTGTTTTTGCAGGGCGTCAAAGTCCTCGGCAGCGGAAGCGATCTGGCCGCCATTGCGAGCAGGCATGCAGCTGAGTTCGTTCTCATCGCCATACCGTCCGCCAGCGGCGCGCAGATGAAAGTCATACTCGAACGCTGCACCGCGGCGGACATTCCCTACAAAACCGTTCCGGGCCTGGCCGAAATTATCGACGAGGGCGGACTCGCCCGCCAGATCCGCGATGTAGCTGTCGAGGACCTGCTCGGACGTACGCCCGTCAACCTCGAGCATGATCGCATCTCCGCGCGGCTCCGTGATCAGACCGTTCTGGTCACCGGCGCCGCCGGGTCCATCGGCTCGGAAATCTGCCGCCAGGTGGCGCGATTCCGTCCCGCGGCGATCATTGGTTTTGAGATAGCCGAGTCCCCGCTTTTCAACCTCGGGCTGAGCCTGGCACGCGATTTCCCCGGGTGTATCTTTCATCAGGAGATCGGCGATATCCGTAATTTTTCGCGCCTCGCGGAGGTGTTCGAACGCCATCGCCCGGGCATCGTGTATCATGCGGCGGCTTATAAGCATGTGCCTCTTATGGAATCTCACGTCTTCGAAGCCGTGGAGAACAACGTTTTCGGGACCTTGAATGTGGTTCAGAGCGCGCGGGATTTCGATGTCGCGGAGTTCGTCATGATCTCCTCCGATAAAGCCGTGCGCCCCGCCAGCGTGATGGGCGCGACTAAGCGGCTTGCAGAGCTTGTCGTGCGTTCGCTCCAGCCCGAGGGCGCCCGATATGTGTCAGTCCGCTTCGGCAATGTGCTGGGCAGCAACGGCAGTGTGGTCCCGATATTCAAGGAGCAAATTGCCCGGGGCGGACCGGTTACCGTTACCGACCCGGAGATGCGCCGCTACTTCATGACCATCCCGGAGGCTTGTCAGCTCGTGCTCCAGGCTTCCACCATGGGTAACGGAGCGGAGATCTTTGTCCTTGACATGGGTGAGCCCGTGCGCATTGTGGACCTCGCCCGGAACCTCATTCTGCTCTCTGGACTTCGCCCTGATGACGACATCAAAATCGAATTTACCGGCCGCCGTCCGGGGGAAAAGCTTTTCGAGGAGCTCAATGAACTGGCCGAAGGCCTTGTCGCGACGCACCACGAGAAAATCCTCATCTACGAAGGCGTGGCCAGGGCCTGGGCAGAAGTGAGCTGGCAGCTGAACGGGCTTCGCGACTGCTGTACCCGCCGTGATTCCGACGGAATGTTCTGCCGCCTGGCGGAAGCCGTTCCGGAATACCAACAGGGCGAGGCGCTGGCGAAACAATTCCGCGCTGCAGGATGAGGCACCCTGTCGCATTGACGCTTAGCCGGGCAGATCGCCGGCCTGAATCGCGAAACGCGAGACGGTAACCGAGCCGACTCAATGAAAGCCGTTATCCTTGCCGGTGGTCTCGGAACTCGTATTTCCGAGGAGACCAACATAAGACCCAAGCCGATGGTCGAGATCGGTGGAAAACCGATACTCTGGCATATCATCAAGATCTATTCCGCCCATGGCGTTAATGAGTTCATCGTATGCTGCGGTTACAAAGGCTATGTAATCAAAGAGTATTTCGCCAACTACTTTCTTCATATGTCGGATGTTACGTTCGATATCGCGAACAACGGAATGCAGGTACATCAGCGCTACGCCGAGCCGTGGAAGGTGACGTTGGTTGATACCGGCGAAGACACCCTGACCGGAGGGCGTCTGAAGCGCGTTGCCCGATACGTCCAGGATGAAGACGCATTCTTTTTCACCTACGGTGACTGCCTTGCCGATATCGACATAAGCGGCGAACTCGCTTTTCACAAGCAGCACGGCAAATTGGCGACCGTCGCAGCCGTTCGTCCGCCAGGACGCTACGGCTCCTTGCAAACCACTGGCGCCCGCGTGACCAGCTTCGTCGAAAAGCCCGCCGGCGATGGTGGCATGATCAGCGGAGGCTTTTTCGTCCTCTCGCCCAAGTGTCTTGATCTGATTGACGGCGATCGCTCCAGTTGGGAACACGAGCCACTCATGGGACTCGCCGCCCGTGGCGAACTCATGGCGTTCGAACATCACGGTTTTTGGCGGCCCATGGACACCTTGCGCGACAAGCTTCAGCTCGAAGAACTCTGGGCCTCCTGCGCGGCACCGTGGAAGGTCTGGTGACTGCTGCGACACAGGCCATTTTCGGCGGATTCTATCTCGGTAAACGAGTCTTGGTCACCGGCCACACCGGCTTCAAGGGGGGCTGGTTGGCGCTTTGGTTGCATCGACTGGGTGCAACAGTCCAAGGTTATGCACTCGATCCGCCAACCGAACCCAGTCTGTTCGAAACCGCTGGAATTGCCGGAATACTCGCCTCGGATACCAGGGCCGACCTGGCCGATCTCGCCCGACTCAAGTCAGCCCTCAACGAGGGGCAACCCGAAATCGTCTTCCACTTGGCGGCCCAACCGCTGGTCAGAGCGAGTTATCGAGATCCGTTAGGCACTTTGGCCAGTAATGTCATGGGAACTGCGCACGTGCTGGAAGCCGCGCGTACCACCGGGTCCGTCTCTGCCTTGGTACTTATCACCACTGACAAGGTATATGAGAACCGCGAATGGACATATCCGTATCGGGAAGTGGATCCTCTTGGCGGCCACGATCCGTACAGTGCCAGTAAGGCGGCGGCGGAGATTGTGGTAGCCAGTTATCGTGCGAGCTTTTTCACCGGGGGAACAGGTCATCCAGCCCGGCTGGCAACCGCTCGGGCAGGCAATGTAATCGGCGGGGGCGATTGGGCTCCCGACCGGCTGGCGCCAGACTGTCTGGCTGCCTTCGCGAAAAATGAGTCGGTGCGCCTGCGTTTCCCCCAGGCGGTGCGGCCGTGGCAGCATGTCCTCGAACCGCTTACCGGCTATCTTCAGCTCGCCGTACAGCTTTATGGGCCGAACGGCGATAAGTTTGCCAAGGCCTGGAACTTCGGGCCGGACGCCAGCGGGTACGCCTCGGTTGGTGAGGTCGCGCAGACCACCGCACAGCTCTGGGGCGAGGGCGCGCACGTCGAGCGAGCTCCCTCAAGCACCCACCCTCATGAGGCTGGCTTACTCCGCCTGGATAGCACCTTGGCGCGCACTGAACTTAGCTGGAAACCGCGCTGGACCCTTGAGCAGGCCCTGACGCAAACCGTTGCCTGGCATCGGGCCTGGACTAAAGGTGCCGATATGGCAGCCATCAGCTTCGACCAAATTTGCGATTACGAAGCGGCGAGCCACCAATGAGTCCCCGGTTCGACGTCTTCGACACGCCGCTGCAACACCTGAGACTCATTCAGCGTAAGCCGATCGGTGACGAGCGTGGCTATCTGGAGCGGATGTTCTGCGTGGAAGAGTTTCGAAAGCTGATGCCGGGCAAGAGCATTGTGCAGATCAACCGCACCCGGACGGCAAAACGCGGCGCGGTCCGCGGTCTGCACTTTCAGTTCCAGCCCCACGCGGAGACTAAGATCGTAAGCTGCCTTCGCGGTGAGGTGTTCGATGTTGCCGTCGATCTTCGCCCGGGTTCCCCAACGTTCCTGCGTTGGCACGCGGAGATTCTGAGTGCTGACAACCACAAAACTCTGCTGATACCGGAGGGCTTCGCCCACGGCTTCCAGTCGCTTGCCGAAGATTGCGAATTGCTGTATTTCCATACAGCTGCCTGGCAGCCCAGCGCTGAGGGCGGCCTGAACGCGAAGGATCCCACCCTCGACATTCATTGGCCCATGGCTGTTACAGAACTTTCTTCCCGCGACGCGGCCCACCCCCTGATAACCAAAGAACTCCTCGGTGTAGCCCCGTGAAGTGTCGACACTGCGCCTCCGAACTGGCTCTGAGGTTCGTGGACTTGGGCAGCGCCCCGCCCTCAAATGCCTATCTGACGAAACAGTCCCTGAAGGCGCCGGAAAAGTGGTTTCCGTTGCGCGTACTGGTTTGTGAGTGTTGCTGGCTGGTGCAGACCGAAGACTTTGCCGAAGCGCAGGAATTGTTTGACGCCGAATACGCCTACTTCAGCGGTTTTTCCAGTAGCTGGCTGGAGCACTGTGAACGCTTTGTGGGCCGGATGGCGGCCCGCTTTCAGCTGAATTGGGGCAGCCATGTTGTAGAGATCGGGGCCAACGACGGGTCCTTGCTGCAATACGTTAAAGCACGCGGCATTGCCTGCACCGGAGTGGAACCCACCGCCAGCACTGCCGCCGCTGCTCGCGCCAGGGGTATCCCGGTTGTTGAAGACTTCTTCGGCCTGCGTTTGGCTCAGGAACTGGTAGCCGACGGCAGGCAAGCCGACCTGACCGTGGCCAACAATGTGCTGGCCCATGTTCCGAATATCAACGATTTCGTGGCCGGGGTTGCCGTGTTGCTGAAACCCCTGGGCGTAGCCACATTCGAGTTTCCGCACCTGCTCAAGCTCGTTGCCGGAAACCAGTTCGACACCATCTACCACGAACACTTTTCGTATTTGTCTTTCACTGCTGTCAATCGGATCTTCAGCGTCAATGGGCTCTCGGTTTTCGATGTCGAGGAACTGCCAACCCACGGCGGCAGTCTCCGCGTCTTCGCTCAGCGCAGCGACACCGGGCAACACCATAGCGGCACCGCGGTGAATGACCTTCTGGAACGCGAGTGCCAGGCTGGCCTGACGACGGTTCCTTACTACGAGGGTTTCCAAACCAGGACCGACAGGGTCAAGAATGATTTTCTTGCTTTTATTCTGGACGCGAGGAAGCAGGGCAAGTCTGTTGCCGCCTATGGAGCTGCGGCCAAAGGCAACACACTATTGAACTACGCAGGCATACGGCCCGACTTAATTCCATTCATAGTGGATCGCAATCCGGCAAAACAAGGTAAGTACATGCCGGGCAGCCGTATCCCTATCGTCGATGAGGCAAAACTCAGGCACTACGGGCCGGACTACGTCGTCATCCTGCCCTGGAACCTGAAGGCTGAAGTTATGTGCCAGCTCAAGTACATACATAGTTGGGGCGGAAGGTTTGTTACAGCGGTCCCGGAGATCTTCGTCTCATCGAGTGAATAGCCGATTCTATGCCCATGGAACAAATCCCCGTATTCAAACCCCTCATCGGGCAAGCTGAAACACAAGCAGCGGTTGAATCATTGGAACTCGGCTGGCTGGGTATGGGTGCCTCAGTCGGCAAGTTCGAGGAAGCGCTGAAGCAATATATTGGTATCGAAGATCGACATGTTGTCGCGGTAAATACGGGGCACTCGGCGCTGCATTTGGCCATGATGCTCATTGGCCTGGAGCCAGGCGATGAGGTCATCACACCATCGTTCAATAATATTACCGATTTTCAGGCAATCCTGGCAGTCGGTGCAAAGCCGGTATTGTGTGATATTCGCGAGGACACTTTGTGCATCGATCTCGCAAAAGCCGAGGAGCTGGTGGGACCCCGAACCAAATGTATCATTGCGATGGACTACGACTGCTGCCTCGTCGATCATGATGCTGTCGGGAATTTCGCGCGGCGTCATAACCTGCGCGTTATCCATGATGCTGCCCACGCCTTCGGGTCGTACTACAGAGGCAAGAAAATCGGCAGCTTCTCGGATATCTGCATGTTCAGTTTTGATCCCGTCAAGACGATCACCTGCATTGACGGCGGCGCGTTGGTAGTGAGATCGCAGGAAGAAGTTGACGTTCTTCGTGAGATGCGACTCGTCGGGATGGGGCAGCCAACGAGCGTGATGTACCGCAACGAGCGCGCTTGGACTTACGATGTCACGCGACTGGGATTTCGCTACCACATGGCGAATTTACACGCGGCGATAGGGCTTTCGCAGCTTGCCCGGATGCCCGAGATAACGGCATCCAGACGGGAAGCTTGCCAACTTTACAACGAACTGCTTGCGCCGACAGCGGAAATCCTTACACCTCGGTCGAACTTTGAAGGTATAACGCCATTCCTTTACTACATACAGGTGCCGGCCGAACAACGGCAGCCTCTAAGAGACCACCTGAAAGCGCAGGGAATTGATACGGGCATTCACTGGCAGCCAGGGCACTGGTTCTCGCTGTTGCGGGATGCACGTCGTGGGGACTTGAGCGTGACTGACCGCATCGGCCATCAGATCCTGTCGCTTCCACTGCATTCGCAGATGGCTCCAGCGACAGTCAATCGGGTTTGTGACTCCATTACATCTTTCTTCGAAGCCTGACCTATGGGGAGGAGACTACAAGAAAGGAAACTCTTGACGGGCCTGAAAGATATCGCCGGCACTCCTTGTCTTCAAGTCCGCCTCCAGGCGGGTACTCCTCCTGTCGCCTGGCTGCGCCCGGTTGCGACACGGCGAGAGCTGCAGAACGAAAGTGATGTCGCCTCCCTTACCGAATGGCGGAATAAGTTCGTTACCTCCTTTCTTAATGAGTTCAAGGCCACCGAATCCCGGACTTCCGATTGGCTCGCCAACATCGTTGGCCCCGACGACAGCCGTATCCTTTTCATGGTTGACGACACCGATAATGTGACTATCGGGTATATGGGTATCGGTTTCATCGACTGGGAGACCGGGTACGGAGAGGCCGATTCGATTGTTCGCGGCATGGCCGGGCCCAGGGGCATCATGATGACAGCTCTTCAAACGCTTCTGGAATGGGGTAGATGTCAGCTGGGGCTCAAGACTATTGGAGTTCGCGTTCGCTCCGACAATCCGGCACTTGCCTTCTACAGTAAGTGCGGGTTTGTCGAGCAGAGGCGCGTACCTCTGAGCCGGCGCGTCGAACCGGACAAGCTGGTCTGGTACGAAGATCCCGGCAATGCGAACTCGAAGACCTCGCTCGTCTACCACACCCTCAAGGGATGATACATGCAGATTGAAATTAGTGGAGACACTATTTTGCTTCACGATGAACATGGGAGCCCCCGGGAGCTTGGAATCGGGACGCCGGAAGCTTTTCAACTCCTGAGTCGGCTGTGGCTCCGTTCTGGGTGGGATAACAAGTACGTCTACTCCTTCACCTGGTTGGGCCGGCCTGTTATCCAGCTCCCTGAGGACATGCTTCGCATTCAGGAGGTTCTTTATCGTGTCAAGCCGGATGTTTTGATCGAAACCGGCATCGCGCATGGAGGCAGCCTGATTTTCTATGCCAGCCTTTTCGAGGCGATGGGAAAGGGTCGTGTAATCGGTGTCGATATCGATATTCGTCCGCATAACCGACGGGCCATAGAAGCGCATGAAATGATTGACCGTATCACAATGATCGAGGGCTCCTCTGTCGATGACGCGATCGTTGGAAAGGTTCGCTGCCAAACGCGCCCGGGAGAGCGAGGAATGGTCATTCTCGACTCCAGGCATACCGCTGCCCACGTGCTGGCTGAGTTGCGTGCCTATGCCGAATTCGTGGGAATCGATTCATACATCGTTGCCTGTGACGGCATTATGCAGGATGTCGCCGGAGCCCCGCGTACCAGCCCCGACTGGATTGCAGACAATCCGCAAGTTGCTGTTAGGGCGTTTCTGGCCGAACGCGATGATTTCGTTCTTGAGGAGCCGGTGTTTCCGTTCAACGAGGGCCAGATTACCCAGCGCGTCACGTATTGGCCCAATGCATTTCTGCGGCGGTCGAGGTAACGCGGCTGGATGCTGCGCCCGCCCCGCAGGACGTCGACATCCATGGCCAAACCACACCCTGCGATTGAAGCGCGGCTTGTTTTAGCGCGCTAGGCAATGATTCAGCGCTTCTGCAACGAGACAACCAAATTACCCAAGTGGCCCCAATCTCCCTGAAGAGGAACGTCGCTGCCAATTACCTCGGGCAAGGCTGGCAAGCCTTCATGGCGTTGGCCTTCGTCCCACTCTACCTCAGGTACCTCGGAATCGAGGCCTACGGTTTGATCGGCATTTTCGCCCTGTTGCAAGCCTGGCTGACGCTGGTCGATATGGGCATGAAGCCAGCCCTGGGAAGGGAAATGGCCCGCTTTACCGCCGGCGCCCACAACGCCCAGTCGATCCGGGATCTGCTGCGGACTATCGAACTGATCGGAATCGGAGTTGCCGGGTCGCTGGCGCTCGGCATCTGGGCCGCGTCGGGCTGGCTGGCGTCCCACTGGGTGATGCCAAAACACCTGTCCGTCGAGGTGGTGGCACAGGCATTTGCTGTTATGGGTATGGTCGCTGCCTTGCGTTTTATGGAAGACATCTATGTGAGCAGCATCGTGGGCTTGCAACGCCAGGTAATGCAAAACATCGTCACGAGCATCATGGCGACGGCTCGCGGTTTGGGTGCGGTCGGCGTGCTGGCCTGGATCTCTCCCACCGTGAAAGCTTTTTTTTTCTGGCAGGGGCTGATCTCTCTAATGACCGTGGTAACGCTGGCAAGCGTCGTTCATCGTGTATTGCCACCCGCTCCTTTAGCAGCGCGCTTCTCCGGTTCGGCACTGACCAGTATATGGCGTTTCGCAGCCGGTATGATGGCAATCACCTTTCTGGCGCTGCTTTTGACCCAGGTCGATAAAATATTGCTTGCCCGACTGCTTACCTTGGAGTTATTTGGCTATTACGCACTCGCGGGGACCGTGGCTAATGGATTGTATTCGCTCACCGGTCCGATCACGGCAGCGCTTTATCCGCGCCTCACCCAACTTGCGGCGAAAGGCGACGAGGCTGCATTGCGGATGGTGTACCACGAGGGTGCGCAGCTGGTGACGATCTTTACCGGTTCGGCCGCGTTCACGCTAATCGCATTTGGCGACAGAATACTGAGGTTGTGGACAGGAAATCCCGCGCTGGCCTCAAAGGTCGCACCCATTATGGCTCTGCTGGTTCTGGGGTCGATGTTGAACACGTTGATGTGGATGCCCTATCAGTTGCAGCTTGCTCATGGCTGGACATCACTGACGATTAAGGTCAATTTCATTGCCGTCATCCTCCTTGTGCCCGGGATTTTATGGGTCGTTCCGGCATACGGCGCGATTGGTGCCGCATGGGCGTGGGTGATACTGAATACCGGCTATTTGTTATTTGACATACCTTTAATACATCGGCGCCTGCTTCTCTCCGAAAAGTGGCGCTGGTACAGCCAGGACGTAGCCATGCCGCTGGCCGCCTCGGCGGCTACGGCTTTCTTCTGCCGCTGGCTGATGCCGCGCGGCCTGGGCAAGCTCGGTGAACTCAGCGTGCTGGCGGTAAGTTCCGCGTGTGTCCTCATGGCGGCTGCACTCGCAGCACCCGTGGTGCGCGATCAGCTCGCCAGACATCTGCCGGGCCGGACCAGAGCCTGGAATGTGGGGACTGTTTAGATATCCATGGTCCGACCGGAAGACCCAAAAGTATCCCCAAAAGTCACAATCGGCATGCCGGTATACAACGGGCAACGATACCTCCGCGAGGCGATTGACTCGTTGTTGGCCCAGACCTTTACCGACTTCGAGTTGATTATTTCCGACAATGCGTCGACCGACGACACCGAGACCATTTGCCGCGAATATGCCGAACGGGATCCGCGCATTTGCTTTGTGCGCCAACGCGAGAACCGTGGCGCTATGGCCAATTTCCTATTTGTCCTGACTAAGGGAGTAGGCAAGTACTTTATGTGGGCAGCGGCGGACGACCGCTGGGATGCCGGGTGGCTTGCAACTACGGTGAGACTTCTTGATCCTGACGTATGTGTGGCCTTTGGTAGTGTAGTAAACTTCCAGGACGACAACCCGGAGGGGGTGCGAAGCACATTGAAATCAATCCGGGGGCCAAGAACTCTGCGGATGGTGAGATATTATCTGTGGAACAACGCGACTTACCAAAAGGCCAATGTCATTTACGGCCTTTATCGCACCGCGGAGCTTCGTAAGGTAGCCTCCGAAGTCCTTGGCCCTGCTGATAACCGCTGGGGTTTTGACAACATCCTTGTATTCGCAATGTTGCAATACGGCGGTCTGAGGGTAGAGCCGAATGTGGCGTTGTACAAGCGAACCCGGCCCGTGACTGGGAATCAGACGACAGGCCGTGCTATGAGTACAAAACTACGCCGGCTTGGGCCATATCTCTTTGAGCACATTCGCCGATCGCCACCCGGACTTACCCAATGCGCTGTGTTGGCTGCAACACCGATAAAGTACGGTTGGCAGCTATATCGAGGGCTTCGTCGAACCGCAATCCTGCTTTCCAGGCGTACATTAACGCACCGTCGTGCGTAAAGCGAAGGACACTAAAACGACGCCGAAGCGGATTCTGCTCGGCGACGTTAACAGAGCCACGCCCTGGTCGCTTGCTATTCGCCGTCGACTGCGGGGCCCTTAACGCGATGGTCCTCGCCTCCTACGCTTCACGCTCCCTTGAACGGCCGACCAGCGAAACCTTGATGAATCAGCGGCTAAAAGTGGCAATTCTGTATCTGGGGCGGCGTGGCGGCATCGCGCACCACACGGTCCAACTCGCCAGAGCCATGCAGGATCAATGCGATCTTACATGCTATTTTTCGGAAAACTGCTCGGTTCGCGAACATATGGAATCCCTGACCTGCGCAGTCAGATTCTTTCCCACCTATCACAATTGGTCGTCCTTTCTCTATTCGACGGTCTTTGGCAAATCGATTCGCAGGATCACGAACGCGATCGAGGATCAGGGTCCCGATTTTGTTATTGACACTGGGACGGGCCCTTGGGGAGATTTGCTGTATCGGCGGCGAATGTCTAGGCGGATTATTTGGGCCCGGATCATCCACGATGTGGTGGTGCATGAGGACAGCCAGCAACTGCGCGTAAAGATCCACAGGTTTTTTTTTCCGCCTGTTTCTGACGTTCTGATGGCGGTGTCGCGCTTTTCTGCTGGACAATTAAGGGCAAGATATCCAGCTCGCCGCATTCTCGCCAGCCGCGGTGGTGTACTCCACCCGGTTATGGACCCCGACTTGAACCGGATCGCGGCGAACCGCAAGAACTTTCTTTTCTTCGGAAGAATCGAGAAGTATAAAGGTGTTGGCGTCCTGGTTGCTGCATATGCTCTGGCCCGGTCGGTGGATCCCGAACTGCGTTTGGTGATCGCCGGGCAGGGTGAAGTGAATCCGAGCCTCCGAACAGAGGCCGAAAAACTCGGCGTCACTCTGATTAATAACTGGATTCCGGAAGACAAAGTATTCGATCTTATCGCCGCCGCCGGCGTGCTTGTCTTACCGTATCTCTCGGCAACTCAGTCAGGGGTTTCTGGTATTGCACTCGCGAATGGCCTTCCGATAATTGCCACGAATGTAGGAGGATTACCCGAGCATGTCGCCGACCGCCGCAACGGAAGGACGGTTCCACCCGGCGACTGCGTCGCGTTGGCAAACGCCATGCTTGAGGTATCGCAATCCGAGGCGCTGGCTCGGAGCATGGCGCAGGAATCGCTGCATCTTGGCAGAACGTTGTTCAGCTGGACCGCAATCGCGGACGACCTGTTGGCTGATCTGGCAGCAATCAAATGTGAAGCGGGCCTGAATTACCGTCGACCGGTACTCGGACGGAGAAATTGACGTCCGCACCAGCGCCCGACCTTTCGTCGCCGGAATTCCCACCTGCCGGTCAGTGTGCGGTCAGTCCCGAAACCGATTCTCCGGTGGCATAACCTATATATACCGATATGAAACCAACGACCGCTTTCTTGCTGGTCTCTCTTGGAGCGTTCGCCCAGTCCGTGGCACCAGGCCGGGCACAGCAGGATATTAGGCGCGATAACGACGTTGACGTGAAGGATTTCGGGGCGCGCTGTGACGGGGTGACGGACGATTCGGCGGCGATTCAACGGGCGTTCGATGCCCCAGACGGAAACCAAAGGCTGACTATTTCAGGGCGGTGTGTTATTTCCAGGATGACTTACATTCCGGCAAACAGGACCGGAATGATTTTGGAAACCGCCGGCACTGCTGCCGGCCTCATCGCCAAACCAGGTGTCACCGCATTCCAGATGCTCCGGATATACGCGGCTCAGGTGAATATCAGGAATTTGTCGCTTAATTGCAATCGAACAGCGGCGAACGGGCTTGTAATTGTAATGGCCCAAAACTCCCTGCTCGAAAACGTCAGCTCGTCTTATTGCGTGGGGGATGACAATCAGATTAATCCATTTGCGACGCCCGTAACTACAACCACATCCCCCCTGCATGCGGGTTCCAGGCCCGGCAGCTCCGTCACGGTGGCAGCGGTTTCTCTGCAGGGCATGACTCTGGGGGGGGGGAAATTGCAATGAAGTCGTTCTTGAGCACGGTACGCCAAAGGAGGAACTCTTTGAATTTACTCAGTCGGGAAATACGCTGACTCAGACCTTCCCCGCTACATCGAAATATGAACATTCCGCCGGTGCGACGATCCAGTGTACAGGCAACAACGACGGAACAACTCTTAACAACCTCCAGGGTCTCTACTCCTCGGGTGGGTGGGGTCTGAATATATTCGGAGGGCCTGACAACAACAACATTACTGTCCGGGATCCTTTGATGTTCAGCAATGCCCTCGGCGGAGAGCTCTGGGCCGGTTCCGTTAACCACCACATCGGAGGGCACAGCGAGGGGAACACGGGTCCTGCTTTACAATTGGGCGATTTAAATGGGGGCGCGATTGGTACAAACGGCAGATCCACATTCGCCGCCGTTATCGAGCCATTTCTGGACCTGGAAAATACGCAGCCTGCCTATAATGCGGTCACTTCGGTCTGCGACGGCTACAGTCTGGTTTGGTTCAAATCTCCATCTGAGTTCTTGGTCAATGGGGCTGGAGGCCCATTCTGTCCGGCGCTTCCTGCCGGAGTCACAACCCTTGGAACAGGATATGACAGGAATGGCCATGGATACCCACGATTTACGGTAAAATCCATCGCAGGCTCTACGGTAATCGACCCGGGAATGGGAATAAGCTTTTACGATGCCGCCGGAACCCAGAAAAAATTGGTGCTTAGCCCGACTGAAAACAGCACATTCATTGGCGTCCGAGCCACAGGGCTTGCGGGCGCGCCAAACCGTCCCGCGTGTCTGGACGCCGCCGGGAATGTCTATGCTGGAACTAATGCGGACGGGGTTCTGACGTGTCCGTAACAGTTATAAAAATTACTGAAATCGGAAACGATGGAGCATCAGCTCCTGCGGAAGCATTCTGAATGCAACTTCTCGACTGGCCATCCGACGGAATCGTTGCCCTTCTCGCGCTGGTGATGTATGGCGTCGTTCTTTTGGCATTGGTGATGCGCGGCTTCCGCCGCTCCAGGCCGCTTTCCGGCTTGCTGCCCCCGGCGGTGGCGTGGCATTGCGTGATTTGGGCCTTTGTCACTTTTTGGATGCTGCCTGCATATTCGGCCATGAGTTCGGCAGACGCATTTGGGTATCACAACGACGGCATGAGCGTCGCCAGACTTATTCACGCTGGCGCCTGGGGCGAAATCTCCCTGCAACTGGGCTCGGATACCATGCCCTTCGTGACAGGCCTCCTTTATGCTCCCTTCGGCGGGGACATATATGGAATGCTTTTTTTTTCCGCCGTCCTGGGGCTTTGCGCGGGACTCTATTTCTGTCTGGCGTTCAGCCTGTGGACAGCACCGGCTCAAGCCAGAAAGTATTCGATGATCGTCCTTTTTTTGCCATCGTTCGCGATGTGGACGAGTAGCTATGGAAAGGACTCCTGGATTGCGTTGGGACTGGGACTGGCTGCCTATGGCTACTCTTTGTCGCTCAAGGCGCGCAGCTTGAAAGGCTTGTGGTATCTCGGCTTGGGTGTTGGGATTGTAACCCTCATACGTCCTCACATAGCTGTAGTCCTGGCAATGTCGATGGCCTTTGCCTACTTGTGGGGCTTAACCCGGTCGCTTCGCGGATCGATCTTCACGAAAGCGATCACAGTCGTCCTGCTCATCAGCCTGCTCGGCTTTCTCGCCTCTGTAGCGTTTGGATTCCTGGGACTCCTGGGGGCGGACAACTTCTCTGCAGACAGCGTGGCAGACATGGCAGAGACGCGGCAGCAGGGAAACGCAGAAGGAGGATCGGCTGTCGAGATTGAGACTGCGCCGGGGGTGAGTGGAACGCTCCGCGCATTTCCTCGCGGAATCGTGCGCGTTTTGTTTGAGCCGTTCCCGTGGGAGGTCCACAATTTCAATGCAGGGTTGGCCGCGATGGAGAACCTCTTCATCTTGTTGTTCGCCCTCAGCGGTGCCAGGCAAGCCCGCGGCTTGCTCCGCACCATAGCCCACCCGTATTTATTGTATTCATGGATTCTTACGTTAACGCTGTTGCTTATGTTCAGCTCGATCCCGAACCTTGGACTGTTGTCGCGCCAACGCGTCCAGTTGCTGCCATTTCTCTTTGCGCCGCTCGTCGCGGCAAAAGGTCTGGAGAAAAGGAAAAGCGTGAAGTATGGCACGGGGCTGCACTATAGCGAGCGGTTAACGTCCGCGACTCCTCGGCACTTTGAGTGTCCGGAAAACCGCGAAGTATTCAGGTGAGAAGCTGGTTTCTACGTTGTCGTACTCGATCGCTTGAAGCATCGATCTCGTGAATATGACCGAGGTTGAATTCTAACAAGCGATCGTTTGGATGTTGATGAATCCTGCCGGCACCACAACCGCACGAAAGATCCTGGTGGTTGTCACAGTGGATGTCATGGCTTGGCTCTTGCTCAGGCCCTGGCTTGACGGTCTCCGTGACGCCGGCTATGAAGTCAACATCGCCTGCTCCAGAGGAAAGTACTTCGACCAGCTCGCCGGCGCCGGCTATATCATGCACCCGGTGCTCTTTCGCCGCACTTTCAACATATTTGCGCACGTAATTCCCCTGGTCCAGCTGGCCGGGATCATCCGATCCGGCCGCTTTACCCTTGTTAATACGCACAGTCCCGTAGCGGCTGCGCTTGGGCGTCTGGCGGCGGCATTCGCGTCTGTGGACCACATTATTTACACGGTCCATGGCTTCTATTTCCACGACAGGATGCACCCGTTTCTCCGCAATCCGCTCATTGCGCTCGAATGGCTCTTCGGACGCTGGACTGACTCCTACATGTTTGTATCGGAGGAGGACCGGCGCAGTGCCGAGGCTCTGGGGATCGCGGGCACGAATGCATTCACAACAACTATCTACAATGGTGTGGATCCGGCGATTTATCGGCCCGCGATACCGGAGGATGATCTTGGCGCGCTGCGGGCGGTACACGGCATGCGGAACCGACCGACGGTCGGGATTGTGGGCCGAATCGTCAAAGAAAAAGGCCACCGCGAATTCCTCCACATGGCGACCGCGCTGACAGCGGAAGGCCTCGACGCGACGTACCTCGTGGTTGGTGACTCACTTCCCTCGGACCGCGATCAGTTCGGTCCGGAACTGCGCAGGCTGGTCACCGAGGCACATTTGGACGACAGGTTTGTATTCACGGGCATGACCGACAGTGTTCCTCAGTACCTCCGTCTGATGGACGTGTTCGTCCTGCCGTCGTATCGTGAGGGTTTCCCACGGTCGATACTCGAGGCCATGGCCACCGGCCTTCCTGTCGTCACCACGGATATCCGCGGCTGTCGGGAGGCGGTTGTAGAAGGAGAAAGCGGCTTCATCGTGCCGCCGCGGGACAGTCAGGCTCTCGCGGACGCTGTCGGCCGTCTCCTGAGAGAACCTGCGTTGCGGCAGCGGATGGGAGCGGAAGGCAGGCGAATGGCGCTTGAGAAATACGATTTCAAAAAAGTGAGCCGCAACTTCGTCAGATTTGTGCAGGACGTCGAGACAGACCGCTGCCCGGCCTCCGCGCCGGTTTCTCCGTCATCGATGAGAATCGCCTTCACGCTGTCCGCAGCGGCTCTGCTGGCGGCAATCATTTTCCTGACTTACGTTTTGCCGGGTTTTGCTCAGGATATAACTTTGCGGCGACTCGGTTCCCCGGTGCTGCTGGCTGCGGCCGGCGATCTGGTCGGCTGTCTGGCTATCGTCTTTCTGATCTCCTGGAAGTTCGGGGGGCTTCTTTGTATCACGCTCGTTGCCGTGGAGATATTCCTGAGCGTTAAAGGCATCGCGGGGCCGCACCAGCTGATCTGGATTACGAACCTGATTCCATGCCTGATTCTCGTCGCGTATCTTGCTCCGCTGATCGCCCGGTCCAGAAACTGGCGTCGCTCTGCGCGCTAGTCCGGTTGCATGAGCACATCCTTGTCGCGGCAGCGCTCAGGAATGCCGTGACCTCTCTCGCTGCGGGCGTGATTCCGATCTGACCGAATGATCTATCGAAATCTCGTGAAGCCGCTTAGCGACAGGCTGCTGGGCGGCACAGCATTAGTCCTAATGTCACCGGTCCTCTTCGCGATCGGCATTGCTGTCCGCGTGAAGATGGGTAGCCCAGTTGTATTCCGGCAGAGGCGGATAGGGCTCCGTGAGCAATCGTTTGAGTTTCGGAAATTCCGAACCATGACCGATGAACGGGACGCGGACGGAAAGCTTCTCCCCGACGACCTGCGACTCACGCCGTTTGGCGCTTTTCTGCGCGCCACCAGCCTGGACGAACTACCTCAGCTTTGGAACGTCGTGCGCGGAGATATGAGTCTGATCGGCCCGCGCCCGCTCCTGCCGCAGTACCTGCCGCGCTACTCGGCCTTCCAGCGGCGCCGGCATGAAGTCAGGCCGGGAATTACGGGTCTGGCGCAGATCCTCGGCCGTAACTCGATATCGTGGGAGAAAAAATTCGAACTGGACGTTCAATACGTGGATAAATGCAGTTTTCTTCTGGATGCGCGGATCTTACTGATGACTCTGATTTCGGTCGTCCGCCGCGAGGGAATCAGCCAGACTGGCCACGCCACAATGCCTGAGTTTATGGGGTCGTCCCGATCACCGGATCGGGGCGCAAAGTAGATTTGGTTGCCTTGGCTGGAACGCCCGCCACTGTCGTTCCGGCTGGCACGTCGTGCACGGCGACAGCGCCTGCTCCGACCACCGCGTGGTCTCCCACAGTTTTGCCTGCCAGCACACACGCGCTTCCTCCGATCAAACAACCTCGGCCAATGGAAACGTATCCCATGATGTCGCAATGCCCGCTGATCAGGGTACCTTCGCCGATCCGGACATCGTGTCCGATGTAGGCCGCGACATTAACTACGACAAACCTTTCCAATGTCGTGTTCACACTCACTACAGCCTGCGGCGCCACCACACACCCTTCCCCGGCTTCAGCACGGATCCCGACCACAGCAGATGGGTGTATCAACGTGAGGAACCTGGCGCCCCGCGCTCTCAACCCCTCACAGACGCGCATCCGAACCTCAGGTATTCCCAGACCGCACAGAAATACCTCGTCATCGCCAGGCGTCCAGGTATCCGGATCTCCGAGAACCGGATAAGGGAAATCTTTCCCGTCCAGTGCGCGAGGGTTGGAATCGAGCAAACCAGCCATTCTCCATTCGGTTTGCTCCAGGTCAAGAGCCCAGCTCACTACCTCTCGGCCAAACCCGCCCGCCCCCACCACCAGACACCGCTTCATAAAAGGGCAGTGTCTCACGCCGCGTGTTCACAGCTTTCCACAATATTTTTGGCCTCCTCTATTCATCCGCCCACCAATCATTTAGGCCGCCTTCCCGAAGTCAACCCCTCCCCATCTCCCCGCCGTGTTCCGGTCCTCCGTGCTATTCCTTTATTCGGAATGCACCTGTTATCCGTAACCGCCTCCTCCCGATGGCTTTGTGGGCGGGTAAGTCGACACAAAAAGCGAAATTACGAAACAAACCGAACCCAAAATAGGAAAATTACGGGCAAGTCGCGGAGGGGAATCGATTAAAACGCTTCTCTTCGGGAGGCGAATCTAATGCCAAAAAGCCAAGGCCGGACACAATGCCCGCCGCGGGACAGCGTGGGTGTCAGCTATGAGGGCCGGATGCTGAGCGGCGACAAGTCGCTCCGGTTCCCGGAAATCGGGACCGAGGTGAAGACAGTCTTGTTTACTGCCGCCGGTGCGGCGCATCCCGCCTGACAGGCCCATGAGCGACGGCGAAAGATATTTACTCGAGGCGTTCACCGGCGCCGTCGCATATACGGATACAGTCTGACCCGGGCCTCGGGATCCCAAATGAGCACGTGCAACTGGTCTCCCAAATCGATCTCCTGACTCCCCTGCTCGGGGATAATCCGGACTGGTCCGTTCTGGCCGATGCCGAAGCCTGGAGCACGATCAAACAGCAGGCGGGCCGTTACGGAGTGGCACCGCTGATTGCGTACGCGGTTCGATCGCGTGTCTCAGGCGAGGATCGCGCCTGGTGCGACGGGAAGCTCGTCGAGAGCTGGGTGCGTCATGAACGTATGCTGCGGCATCTGGAGGAACTCGTCGGGCTTTTCACCGCCCACCAGATTCCAGTGCTGTGCCTGAAAGGTCCTCTTCTGGCGCAGCGATATTACGATCCGCCGTTTCTTCGCAAAGCTCCGATGGACCTCGATCTGGCGGTGATGGAAAGGGATTTGCGGCGCGCCGGCGAGGCCCTGGCCGGCATCGGGTATACGCCCACCACACCCATCCGCGAGGCGCTGCGCGTATCTCACCATCTGGGCTTCCGCCACCCATCCAGACCTTACGTCGAGCTTCACTTCCGCCTGAGTCATCAGGCTTGCGGTATACGCGTGGACGAACTGTTTGATCGGGCCGCGACTTGCAGTTTTCCTGGTGGGCGGGAAGCGAAGGTTCTGGGACCCGCTGATCAACTGCTGCATCTGGTTCTTCATCTCGCCCACGCGCGCTTCGGCACGCTGTTCCATCTCTGTGAGGTCCGCCGCGCCTTCCAGGCCGAATCCCCTCAGGTGCAGGCCGAGGCCGTCCAGCGCATTATCGACTACCGCTACTGCGGTGCGCTTCGTATGGCCGACATCGCGCTGCGAACACGTCTGGGAGAATCCTTCCTCCCCCCGAATGTGACGATTCCCAGGACCTGGCTCCACGGTCGCCTCAATGAAAAGCTCTACTCGGATTTCGAGCGGTGGAGCGTTCCCGACAATGAATTGAACTTCGCCGCCCGCCTTCGGGGACGCTGGCTCGAATTTCAGATCACCGACTCTCCCTTCGACGCGCTTCGGTTCCTGATAGTGTTCGCGCAGACGGCACGATTCCAGATAGCCGGCGGCACGTGGGGACGGGTCAAGACTCTCACGTACACGCCTTTTCGCAACGCGCGATGACGCCCCTCTGGCTTGGAATCGATACCGGCACCGGCGGCACGCGCGCGCTTCTGGTGGATCGCGGCGGTAAAGAAGTGGCGGCGTGCACGGCTCCTCACGAAGACATTCAGATGGAGCATCCGCTGTGGGCGGAACAGCGGCCGGAGGATTGGGTGTCTGCCGCCGGCCGGGCGATTCGCGGTGTGCTTGCCTCTTCAGGCGCATCGGGGCGTGACATTCGCGGCATCGGTCTCTCGGGCCAGATGCACGGCCTGGTGATTCTGGATCGCGCGGCGCAGGTGATTCGGCCGTCGCTGATCTGGTGCGATCAGCGCAGTCAGCCGCAGGTCGATTTCATCAATGAGACCGTGGGCCGGGAGAAGGTGCTGGCGTCGATCGCAAATCCGGTGCTCACGGGATTCACGCTGCCGAAGCTGCTGTGGGTGCGCGATCATGAGCCGAAGAACTACGAGCGCGTGCGCAAGGTTCTGCTGCCGAAGGACTACGTGCGCTTCTGGCTGACCGGGGAGTTCGCGACGGAGGTTTCGGACGCGTCGGGCATGGCGCTGCTCGATGTGGTGCGGCGGCGGTGGTCGTTCGACATGGTGGATGCGCTGGGGATCGATCGCGACATTCTGCCAACGGTGCATGAGTCGACGCGACATCAGTGGCGTTGTGTCGGCGAAGGCCGCAGAGATCACCGGGCTGGCAGCCGGAACGCCGGTGGTCGGAGGCAGCGGCGATCAGGCCGCGAGCGCGGTGGGCAATGGCATCGTCGAGCCGGGGATCGTGTCGTGCACGCTGGGAACTTCGGGCGTGGTATTCGCCCATACCGACACAGCCGTGTACGATCCCGCGGGGCGCGTGCATACGTTCTGTCATGCGGTGCGTGACAAATGGCACGTCATGGGAGTCACGCAGGGCGCGGGGCTCAGCCTGCAATGGCTGCGCAACCAACTGGCGCCGGGCATGAGTTACGACGCGCTGATGGCAGAGGCAGCCACGGGCGCCGCGCAGGATCGCAGGGGCTTTTCTGGCTGCCGTATCTGATGGGAGAGCGCACGCCGCATCTGGACGCGACGGCGCGCGGCGGGTGGATCGGGCTGACGGCGAAGCACACACGCGCGGATCTGATTCGCGCAGTCGTCGAGGGCGTGTCTTACAGCCAGAAGGATTGTCTCGGAATTATTGAGCAGCTGGGCGTGCCGGTCGAGTTCGGTGCGCGCTGTCGGGCGGAGGCGCGCGCAGTCCGTTCTGGCGTCAGATACTGGCGGATGTTTTCGGGAAGCCGGTGGTGACGCTGGAGAACGCAGGAGGGATCGGCTTACGGGGCGGCGCTGCTGGCGATGGTGGGAACGGGCGAATTCAGCACGGTTCCGGAAGCGTGCCGCGCGACGATCCGCGAGACGGAGCGAGTGCTGCCGCGTGCCGGCGAGTCGAAAACGTATGCTGCCGGATATGAGACGTATCGAGCGCTTTATCCGGCACTGCGACCCCTCTACGGGAGAATGAATTCATGAGATTCGCTTTCACCCTGTTGTGCGCCGCGGGGATCGCCTTCGCGCAGGAAAGCATGAACCTGCCGGAGAACGCCACGCCGATGAAGATTTCCGAGCATGTCTACGCGATCATGGGGTTCCCGAACATTGTGTTCGTGGTGGGCAATGGCGCCGCGCTGGTCGTCGATACAGGGATGGGCGCGCGCAACGGTGCCATTGTGGTGCGCGAGGCTGCGAAGCTGAGTAAGAATCCCAAACTCTTTCTGACAACTACGCACTTTCATCCTGAGCACGCGCTCGGCGAACAGGCGTTTCCGGCGAACACAATTCTTGTGCGCCCCATTGTGCAGCAGCAGGAGATGGAGCAGTACAACACGGAGTTCATCAACATGTTCAAGAGCTTTTCTCCGGAAGCAAAGGAGCTGCTGCAGGATGTGAAAGTCCGCCCACCGGACATGACGTTCGATAAAGAAGCCACGCTCGATCTCGGCGGCGTTACGGCGCGGCTATTTTGGCTGGGGCCGGCGCACACGCGCGGGGATGAGCTGATTTTTGTCAAAGAAGACAGCGTGCTGATCACCGGCGATATTGTGCAGGACAAGATCGTTCCGAATATGCCGAACGATGAGGCCAGCCCGAAGAACTGGATCGCGATTCTCGACAAACTCGAACCGCTGAAGCCGAAGGTTGTGCTGCCGGATCACGGGGCGATCGGAGATGGTTCGCTGATCGGGAAAGAACGTGCGTTTCTGGTCGACGTGCAGAAGCGGTCGCTCGAGCTCAAGCGCAAAGGCACGAAGGTCGACGAAGCCGGCAAGATCGTGACTGCCGAGATGAAAACGAAGTATCCGGACTGGTCGACGATGGGTCCGGTCGCGAACGTTGTGAAGCGCGTCTACGCCGAAAACAAGTAGTACTTTGCCGCTCCCTGACGGTGACGGTTCCGAACCGCGCGCGTAAACAAGCGGCAACGCCGCCCCCTCTACTTCGCCTTCATTGGATCGGCTGCCACCGTCCAGCCGGTTTTCTCGCCGTTGTTCTGCTCTTTGAGCCAGGTGAGCAGCGGCTGGAAATACTCCACCATCGCCGACGCATCGATGCGGTCCTCGACCGGTCATCGCCTTCATCGCTTCCGGCCAGGGCTTGGACTGACCCAGCGCCAGCATGGCCTCGAGCTTGTCTCCAGCGGCTTTCGAACCGAAGACGGAGCAGCGATTCAGCGGCCCGGTATATCCCGCCGCGCGGCACATCGCGCGATAGAACTGGAACTGGTAAATGCGCGCCAGGAAGTAGCGCGCATAGGGCGTGTTCGCGGGGATGTGGTACTTCGCGCCCGGATCGAAATCCGCTTCGCTGCGATCCACCGGCGGCGCGACACCCTGATACTGTTCGCGCAGACGCCACCAGGCTTTGTTGTAATCGGCCGGTTTGACCTGGCCGGAGAAAACTTCCCAGCGCCACTTGTCGATCATCAGGCCGAAGGGCAGGAAGGCGATCTTGTCCATGCGCGGTGCGCAGCAGCAGCGGCAGATCGGCTTCGGGCGGCGGAATCTTCTCGATCAGGCCGATCTGCTTCAGATATTCCGGCGTGATCGAGAGCGCGATGGCGTCCCCGATGGCTTCGTGGAATCCGTCGTTGGCGCCGTTGCGGAACAGGAACGGCTGATTGCGGTAGGCGAGGTAGTAATAGATGTGGCCCAGCTCATGATGCACGGTGATGAAATCGTCCGTGGTGTCGTGGAGGCAGAGTCTTCAGGCGGACGTCCTGGTCGAAGATCGATGTGCCAGGCGCTGGCATGGCAGACGAC
The DNA here is from genome assembly GCA_963709215.1 of Terriglobia bacterium. Classification (GTDB taxonomy): domain Bacteria; phylum Acidobacteriota; class Terriglobia; order Bryobacterales; family Bryobacteraceae; genus BOG-234. The sequence goes on from CAVPVO010000004.1 coordinate 185,544, forward strand.
GTCGCGGTCGGCGGGCCGGGTGAGCATGGAGCGCTGCCAGAAAGTATCCGGCAGCGTTTCGAGACCGAGCGAGTGGAAGAAGCCTTCGCCATACTGCACAACCTGCTTCGGCGGTGGTCTTGCGCTGCTGTCAGAATCTCGCCGATGTCGTATGACGGCGGGGCAGCGGGCGGCGCGACCAGGTCGTAGATGTTGCCCCACTCCTGCGCCCACATATTGCCCAGCAGATGGGCGGGAATCATGCCGTCGCTTGCGTTCGGCGACGGCGCCATATTTCTGAATCAGCTTCTCGCGCACGTAGGTGTGGAGCTCCTTATAGAGCGGCGCGACTTCGGCCCAGACCCGCTCCAGGTCGGCGGAAAACTGTTCGGGCGTCATGTCGTAGCCGCGAGCGCCAGAGCGCGCCGGTGTCGGCGAAATCCGAGTTCGCGCGCGCCCTGGTTGGAGAGTTCGACGAAACGCGCGTAGCGGTCGCGCATCGGCGCGCCCACTTTGTGCCAGCCGGCCACAGATGCGGCAGCTTCCTTCGGATCGCGGCTCTTCGCCAGCTTCTCGTCGAGATCGTCGATACCGAAGCACGGTTCTTTCGGGCCGCCGGGGCAGTACTTGCCTTTGCCGTAGCTGCCGTCGAGCGATGCCGCGACCTGCGTCAGTTCCTCGCGAAGTTTGGCATCCTTCGGCGCGGGCATGGTCAGGGAGAGTTTCAGCAGCAGGAATTTGCGCTTCAGATCGGGCGGGAGTTTCAGTGCTTCGAAGTTCTTGCCTTCGTCGACCAGTTCGGTGGTGCGCGCGATGACGCGTTCGTCCTCGCTCCGCGGCGAGAAATTCGGTGTCGTCGGTGATGTAAGTTTCCTGGACCCACTCGGCGCGCTGGCCAGGATGGCGAGCTTCAGCAGTTCGGCTTCGGCGCGGTCCATGAACGCGCGGGCATCGGCCACGGTTACCGGCCGCGCCACCAGAGCGACTAAAATCGGTAGCAGCATGCTTGAGTTTACCGCCAGATGACGAGGTCCGGAAAGATCCTCGGTGTGATGAGCGACCTGTTCTTCACGGTGAAGATCATGGATGCCGCGAAGAAGGCCGGCATGACCGTAGAGTTCGTCAAAGAGAAGCCGCGGGCGCTGGAAAAGGCTAAGGACGGGCCGGCGCTCATCGTGGTCGATCTGAACTGCGACGCGGCCGATCCGCTGGGTGTGATCGCGGGTATCAAAGGGGATGCGGCGACTTCAGGGATTCCTATGCTCGGCTTCGTCTCGCACGTGCAAGTGCAGACGAAGCAGAAGGCGGAAGCTGCGGGATGTGACACGGTGGTGGCGCGGTCGGTGTTTGCGGAGAAGCTAATTGAGGTGCTGGGGAACCTGCGATCGGCATCCGACCGTCATGCAGAGATCGCGAACGGTGGCTAGATCATTTTCTGATGGCGCCCAATTCTTAGGCTGGGTGGTGGCCTGGACGAGCGTCTGTTCCAGGCGGCGGTTCTCGTCATCCGGTTCACCACGGTTTGCCCACCACTGATGCCAGTAGCGGAAAGCATCGAAGATTGCGGCCTTGGAGTCAGGTGATCCGTACTGCGCAAGAGATCTGACCGCATCAATCTTCACAGGCACAGCGGGATCCTTCAGGGCATCGATCGCAACCTTTTCCCAGACCGGGCCGGAATTGTACAGGGCAGTCTGGCCAATGATGCCGAGCCAGCATCGGCCCATGGTGTAGCTGCGCTCGGCGAGCGACTGACGAAATAACTTCTCGCCCCAGGCGGGTTCGACGCGCAGGAAATAAGCGACCAGCGGGGGTTCGCACGCCGGCGCGGCGATGTTAGGATTCGTCGTTACGCGGGACCTCATTTCGGCATCGCGCTTCCTGTAGAACTCTTTCACCGGTTCGAGGATGGAGTTCGTGGAATAGCGTGCGATGAGTTCTTCGACGGGGCGGCCACCATTGTGCTGAAGATTATCAAGGAGGAAGGCGTCCAGGTCGGGAATCGTGGCGTCCGGCAGCATGGACAGCGTGTGATATGGCAGGCGCAGATCGCGCCGCTTCATCTCGTCAAGAAGCAGGATGCGCGTCCGGTTGGTGTCCAGTTCATACAAGTGCTCTACGGCTGATGCGAGCAGTGGATTCTCCGGATAGCGGTTTTGCGAGGCGGTCTCATAGATGTGCCGGAGGACAGGAACCATTTCGGGGCTGGCGATCTTCGTCCATTCGTAATTGAGCAATTCCGACTGCTGAGAAACGGGCAGGACCTGAAACAACGCGGCGATTTCCGAACGCAGCTTTGAAGGCACGCCCTCAGAAGGCATGTTGTCCAGCAGAGTCTTGATTGAAACCGCTTTCGCTGTGCCCTGCTTCCGGTCGATCACCTCAGCGAGCGCCATCTGGGGATCTGTGACCGTTTTGTCGAGCGCAGCCAGCGTCCTTAGAAAGATCGGGGACACAGGTTCTGCAGGTGAGCGCAGCAGTTCTTTCATGGCAGCAACGGCGACCGAACCATATTGGCTGGAACGCAGGCCATCAGCGAGAATCTCGGCCGTTTGAATATCCGCCGTCCCGAGCCGGCGCGCCATCTCGCGGACGGCCTCAGGGGTGTCGAGATAAGTGATGCGGCGAGCCGCGCTCATGCGCGCGTCGAATGACTGGCTATCGGTTTTGGACTGTGTGGCGTCCAGGACCGCAATGTCGCTGGCCAGTTCCCCGGCCTGCCACTCTGGTTCGGCGGCAATGATATCGATGCCGATCTGATTCGATTCGAGTTCAATGTCCTGATTTTGAGGACCCGTCACATGACAGCGCAGGAAGACAGTATAGTGGCCCGGGCGTTCAAATCGCACCCATTGGTTGAGATCGGGGCTGAGCATAACCGGCTTGTCGCCAAGGTGAGTGCCCGGCGGGGGACCCGAATAGGCGATGCCCTCGTTTCGGCGATAATTCCAAGGGTCTCGCGTGCCGGTCGCGGGCGAGACCACAAAACGATCCCTGAAGAGGCCCAGGACGGATCGGACTTGGCTGAAGAACGCGGTTTGCCATCCCGGCTTGTTTGGGTCCGGCGCCTGGGGGGCCACGTTCAAGTCGAAGGCGACCGTCAACCCGATCGCCTCGCCCATCCGAAACTGAGACTTGCCGGGCGGAGTTTCGATGTGAGCTGAAACCGTTTGCGCAGCAGCACTGGCAAAGATGGCGAGCACTCCGAGGACGACCGCGGGCAGACGCATAAGGCTTAGACGCCCGGAGACCAGGGTGAGTTCCTGCTACGGCTGCGAAATCGCGCGCAGCTGACCGAGCTTCGCGAGCGCGGCCCCCGAATCGATCGATTCCTCGGCGCGCATCACGCCTTCCCGGAAATCGGAGGCCTTTTCGGCGGCGATCAGGGCGAGCGCGGCGTTCATCAGCACGATGTCGCGCGGCGCGCCGGATTCACCGTTGAGGATTGATTCGACGATAGCGCGGTTCTGTATGGCATCGCCGCCCGCGATGGCTTCGCCGGGTTGTTCGTGAAGGCCGAAGTCCGCGGGAGACACTTCGATACGCGAAACGGTTCCGTGCTGTACGGCGAACACGGTCGACGGGCCGGTGATGGTCAGTTCGCCGAGGCCGTCTGAGCCATGCACGACATAAGCGCGCACGGTGCCGAGGCGCGCCATCGCGCCGGCGATCTTCTCCGCGGCTTCATCCGACCAGGTACCCGCGACCTGAATCTCGGCGCGTGCCGGGTTGGTGAGCGGGCCGAGATAGTTGAAGGCTGTGCGCATTTTAAGCTCGATGCGTACGGGCTGCACATTGCGGGTAGCACCGTGGAATGAAGGGGCGAAGAGAAAACCGATGCCGGCCTCGCGAATGGCACGCGCGACGAGTTCGGGCTCGACCGCGGTCTTTACGCCGAGGGCTTCGAGAATGTCGGCGCTGCCGCAGCGGCTGGAGATCGAGCGGTTGCCGTGTTTCGCGACGCGCACGCCTGCGCCCGCCACGACAAAGGCGGTCACGGTCGAAATGTTGAATGTCGATATTCCTGTTCCGCCAGTGCCGCAGGTGTCGAGGACAGGGCGATGTGCATCGTCGATCGGGACGCTGGTGGCGGCGGCACGCATGGCGCGGGCGAAGCCGGTGAGCTCGTCGACCGATTCGCCTTTCATCCGGAGGGCGGTTAGAAAAGCCGCTGTCAGGACGGGAGTGGACTCGCCGGTGAGCAGCGCGGACATGGCGTATTGCGCCTCGGTTTCGGTGAGCGAACGGCCTTCGATGACGGTGTGAAGTAAAGGCTGAATGGGCGAACCGGGCATGATAACTTGAGATTCGGGCCTGCGCGCAGCGCTTCTGATGCGCGAATCAAAAGTATAGTAGCAGTCACCGGAAAAACATCGCTCCATGAAAATTCACGAGTATCAGGCCAAGACAATTCTGGCCAAGTACCAAGTCCCTGTGCCGCGCGGGGAAGTGGCGTTCACAATTGCCGAGGCCGAGGCGGCGGCGAAGAACATCGGCGGCAGCGTGGTGGTAAAAGCGCAGATTCACGCGGGAGGCCGCGGCAAAGGCGGCGGCGTGAAGGTCGCGAAGAACGCCGATGAAGCGGTGGAAATCGCCAAACAGATTCTCGGCATGACGCTGGTCACGCATCAGACCGGTCCGGAAGGGCGATTGGTGCAGAGGCTGCTGATTGAAGAGACGCTGCCGATTGAAAAGGAGCTCTATCTCGGCATCGTGCTGGATCGCGCGGTGGGGAAGATCGTCTTTATGGCGTCGGCAGCGGGCGGCATGGAGATTGAGGAGGTCGCGGCGCACACTCCCGAGGCCATCCTGAAAGAGTTCATCGATCCGGGGCTTGGCCTGATGCCGTATCAGGCGCGGAATCTCGCGTTCGGCATCGGTATTCCGGCGGCGGCGGTGGGCGGCGCGGTGGCGGCGATGATGGCGCTGACGAAAGCGTGTCTGGATACGGACGCGTCGCTGGCGGAAATCAATCCGTTCATTCTGACGAAGGACAACAAGGTTTACGCGCTCGACGCGAAGATCAACTTCGACGATAATGCGCTGTTCCGGCACAAAGACATTCTGGAGTTGCGCGATCTGAACGAGGAAGATCCGCTTGAGGTGGAAGCGTCGAAGTTCGGGCTCAATTACATCAAGCTCGACGGCGATATCGCGTGCATGGTGAACGGCGCGGGGCTCGCGATGGGCACGATGGACATCATCAAATATGCAGGCGGGAGTCCGGCGAACTTCCTCGATGTGGGCGGCGGGGCGAATGCGGAGCAGGTGAAGAACGCATTCCGGATTCTGCTTTCAGATCCGCATGTGAAGGCGGTGCTCATCAACATCTTCGGCGGGATTCTGCGCTGCGACACGCTGGCGACCGGCGTGGTGGCGGCGGCGCGCGATCTGGGAATTAAAGTGCCGATTGTGATTCGCATGGAAGGCACGAACGTGGAGCTGGGGCGGAAGGTGCTGGAAGAGTCGGGATTTAACTTCACCGTTGCAGACGGGATGAAGGACGCGGCGGAGAAGGTCGTGGCACTTGCCAAAGCGGCGGGAGGTGCGCGATGAGCGTACTGGTAGATAAAAGCACGCGGCTGCTGGTGCAGGGATTCACCGGCAAAGAAGGCACGTTCCACGCGCAGCAGGCGATCACCTACGGAACAACGGTTGTCGGTGGCGTCACGCCCGGCAAGGGCGGATCGAAGCACTTGGATTTACCGGTGTTCGACACGGTGGCGAAAGCGGTCAAAGAGACCGGGGCGAATGCGACCGTCATTTTCGTTCCACCGCCGTTTGCGGCAGATGCCGTGATGGAAGCCGCCGATGCGGGGATCGCGCTGATTGTCTGCATCACCGAAGGTATTCCGGTGATCGACATGGTGAAGGCGTGGAAATTCCTGCAGGGGAAGAGTTCGCGGCTGGTGGGGCCTAATTGTCCGGGCGTGATTTCACCGGGCAAATGCAAGATCGGCATCATGCCGGGTCACATTCATCTCGAAGGCAACGTGGGTGTGGTTTCGCGCTCAGGCACGCTGACGTACGAGGCGGTCGGGCAGCTGACGAAGCTGGGCATCGGCCAGTCGACGTGCATCGGCATCGGCGGCGATCCGATCATCGGGACCACATTTCTCGATGCGATCCAACTGCTGGATGCGGACCCGGATACGCACGCGATCGTGATGATCGGCGAGATCGGCGGCAACGCGGAAGAGACGGCGGCGGCGTATATCGGGGCGAATGTGAAGAAGCCGGTGGTCGGGTTTATCGCGGGCCAGACTGCGCCTCCAGGAAGACGCATGGGACATGCGGGCGCGATCATCTCCGGCGGTTCCGGTGCAGCGCCGGATAAGATTCGCGCGATGGAGAAGGCCGGTATTACGGTGTGCTCGTCGCCCGCACAGATCGGCGAGAACATTCAGAAGAGACTAGAGAAGAAATGAGCCAATTGCAGAAGACATTTTCCATCATCAAACCGGACGCGGTTGCCACGGGGAAGGCGGGTAAGATTCTCTCGCTGCTCGAAGAGAACGGATTCCGGATCGTGGCGCTGCGCATGACGAAGCTGAGCCAGTCGCAGGCCGAAGGGTTTTACGCCGTGCACCGCGAGCGGCCGTTTTTCGGGAGTCTCGTGAAGTTCATGACCGAGGGGCCGGTGATCGTGATGGCGCTGGAGCGCGAGGACGCGGTCAAGAAGCTGCGCGAAGTGATGGGCGCGACGAATCCGGCAAACGCCGCCGAAGGGACTATGCGCAAGCTGTACGCCGAGAGCATCGAGCGCAACTGCATTCACGGTTCCGATGCGCCGGAGACGGCGGCGGAAGAACTGAAGTACTTCTTCAATACGATCGAACTGGAACAGCGCTAGCTTAGCGCCTTGCAGAGGTTCGGATGTGCCGCTCCCTTACGGTCACGGTTCGGAAACGCTTCCTGACTAGCGGCGCTCGCCGCCGCGAGGCGCGGGCCGGTATTCGTGCAGTTCGTGGCGCTCCATGCGCGGAGCAGGATTGATCACGCGCGGACGTGCAGGCGCGGCGTACGGATGCACATAGCCCCGGTTGACCCAGGTGCGTTCCCACGGACGACCACCGATGATGATGGTGTGCGCACGCCAGCCAAAAGATGCGCCCCAGCCCCACGGGAGAAATGCTCCCACGAAGATGCTCGGGCCGAACGTGATGGCGCCTCCAATGAAGAAGCCGGGCGCGGGACGGAAGTAGACGACGTTCGGATCGTAGTACGGCACGTAGATCACATTCGGATTCACGGGCAGGATTTCGAGATCGCCGGGACCGGCGGTGACAACGCGCTCCTGCGGGTTGGAACGCAGATAGCCATAGTTGTATGCCTTTTGGCGCTGGTCCTGAATGGCGTCCATAACGGCGGCGCGGTTGGCGAGCACCGCGTTGCCGAGGTCTTCGGTACGGCCCATGTCGCCCGCCATGATGTCGAGAACTGACGGCGTGGGCAGAAGCGCGATGATGCTGGGGTCCCAGGGAAGATTGTCTTCCTGAACGGCGCGGGCCAGCGCGTCGCCGGTGAGATAAGCGTGCGAGCGCGCCCAGCCGTCGGCATCGGGAATCTCAGTGGAGAACGTCGAGGCGGTGAGCACCTGGGCGAGCAGCGGATCGGGATAGAGCGCATATGGCGCGACCAGTTGATCCAGTTCCTGCGGCGCGTAGGTGGGGGGCGGAGGAGTCCCCTGCGGGTATGGCGGCGGAGCCTGTCCCCAGACCAACGAGCATACCGAAACCAACACCGCCAGGAAGCGTTTCATTTCGCACCCTCCGGAGTGACTGATGCAAGCGGGTGGCCAGGGGTTTCGGCGCCAGGTTCGACCGTGCCGTCGCCGACGCGGAGCCAGGTCTGCGTGCGGCCGAACAGAGAGAAGCCGATATAGCCCCGCACCATGAGCTTCATTCCGTCGCTGCTCAGAGAAAAGCGGCAGTGGTAGGTGGTGCCCGTTTCCGGGTCGAGAATGTCGCCGCCTTCGAATTCGTCGCCGTGCCGAGTCATGCCGCGCATGATGATAAGACCGATGACAGGGGCGTCTTTGCGGTCGCCGGAGCATTTGTGGCAGTGTTCGGTCAGTTCGGCGGGATTGAAACTGGATTCGATGCGGCCGAAGAAGACGCCGTTTTCTTCGAAGATCAGGATTGTGCCGCGAGCCTTGTGGGTGTGGTCGTCGAAGGTCTTCCAGAGTCCGATGGGTGATGGTTCGGCAGCCGTGGCAAGCATCGCGCCGGCCAGAAGCAGAGCCGCCGAAAAACAGGGTTTGCGGACCACTTATTGACCGACGTTGAGTGCGGGGGCGACGGTTACAGGCCGGGTATCAGCGGATGCGGCCGCAAAGGCGACACGGAACATCGCGCCACGGCCTTCCTCGCTGGAGACGGTGATCGTCGCGCGGTGGGCTTTCGCGATGCTTTCGGCGAGGGAAAGTCCAAGACCGAAGCCTTCATCGGAGCGGGCTTTGTCGGCCTGGTAGAAGCGTTTGAAGATGTGTGTCTGGTCGTTTGGGCTGATGCCGATACCGAAATCCTGGACGGTGACGGATAAGTGGGCGGGCGTAGGTTCGATGGCGACGATCACTTCAGAATCGGGGTATGAATATTTGATCGCGTTGTCAATCAGGACCAGAAACAGACGGCGCAGTGCGGCAGGGTTTCCGGATATGCAGGCTTCGCGCGCGGCCGGGATGCAGCGGATACGAATGCGGCGGGCGTCGGCGAGGCCGCGAAGTTCGTCGCAGACGTTGCATAGAAGAGCAGCGGGATCGACAGGCTCCATTGGCATCTCGGCCGCGCGGGCATCGCTGCGGGCGAGGAACAGGAGATCTTCAACAAGCCGCGTCATGCGGTCGGCCTCCTGCGAGATTTCGATCAGCGATTCGCGATAGGCTTCCGGGGAACGCGCGCGGCGCAGCGCAACCTCGGCGCTGGTGCGGATTACCGCAAGAGGGGTGCGCAGTTCGTGCGAGGCGTCGGCGGCGAACTGGGAGAGCGTTTTTACGGCAGCTTCGAGACGCCCCAGCATGCTGTTCCAGACTTCCGTGAGGCGCTGGAGTTCGTCGCCGGTCTGCGGGGTGCGCAGGCGCAGAGAGAGGTTATCGATGCCGATGCCGCGGGCGGCTGCGGTGATTTCGTCAACCGGCTTCAGAGCGCGGCGGCTGAGCCATGCTCCGCCGGCGCAGGCGATTGCGACAATCAGCGGCACAAGGCTCAGCAACAGAATTCGCAGAAGGTCGAGCGTGTGATCGATCGCGGTGAGCGAGGAACTGATCGTTAAGTCGAAGAGGCTGCTGCCGACTGAAAACTGCCTGCGAAGGGTGCGCAGGTCTTCGGTACGGGGAGTGCTGAGTTTCGGGAAACTGAATTCGAACCCACGCGGCCCGCGAAGGTGAAGCGAGTCCGATGGCGGTAACGCCTGGCTGAACTCGTCCAGTTCGTCGGCGAGGTCAACGGGGGGAGTCTCAGCGGCTTCCTTTGCGATGTAGGACTCAAGGCGCGCGGCGCGGTCGGCGAGGCCGCCGTCGACTTCGTTCAGCAGCCTTTGGCGAAGGGAAAACCAGATGAGCCCGCTGAGAAGAGCGAGCGCGGCACACAGAACCAGTGCGTACCACAACGTCAGGCGGAAGCGGATGGAGCGTTCGCGGGCCACGTCAGGGCACCCGGAGCGCATAGCCGATGCCGCGCACGGTATGAATCAGCTTCGGTTCGTGCGCGTCGACTTTGCGCCGGAGCAGGCGGACGAATGCTTCCAGCGTGTTTTCGTTGACGTCGCAATCGAAACCCCAGACCGATTCGAGAATAGTTTCGCGGGGCACCACGCGGCCGCAGTTGCGAAGAAGGAGTTCAAGAAGGCTGAACTCCCGCGGCGTGAGATTCAGTTCGTCGGAGCCGCGCGTGACCCGGCGCGTGGCGGGGTCGAGAGTAACATCGGCGGCGGAGAGGCAAACCGGCTGCGGGATGGCGCCGCGACGGCTGACAGCGCGCAGGCGGGCAAGAAGGATCTCGAACGAGAAGGGCTTGGTGAGGTAGTCATCAGCGCCTGCATCGAGGCCGCGGATGACGTCGGCGGCGGCATCTTTCGCGGTCAGAACCAGAATTGGCGTCTGATTGCGATCGGCCCGGAGGCGGCGCGCGACGGTGAAGCCGTCCATCTGAGGGAGCATCATGTCGAGCACGATGACATCGAACTGCGTTGTGCTGGCGATCTCGAAACCGGCGGCACCGTCACGCGCCACAACCACGTGGTGGCCCTCTTCAGTCAGGCCGCGCCGAAGAAGCTCCGCCATGCGCGGCTCGTCTTCAACGAGCAGTATCTGCATCCATCAACATCCTATCGAAGACTCGGGCCAGCGTGCCTTTCAGCAGTTTTTCAGCCGGCGGTGATGCACTGAACGAGGTGTCTCGTCTCGTTCGGCCTCGTCTGTGTGGATGGATTCCGGCGTTTGCGCTTGCCCTGTCAGCAGGCGCGCAGACGCCGCTGGTCATAACCCTGCAGGATGCGCTGATGCGGGCGCGGCAGTATGGGACGCAGATTCAGGGCGCGAATCTGAACACGCTGCTGGCGCGGGAAGATCGCGCGCAGGCGAAGGCGGCGACGCTGCCGTCCGTGAATGCGTTCAATCAGTTCATCTATACCGAGGGGAACGGAACGGCGTCCGGGGTATACGTGGCGAATGACGGCGTGCATGTTTACAACGAGCAGGCGCAGGTGCACGAAGAGGTTCTGTCGCTCGTGCGACGGGCGGAAATTCGGCGCGCCATGGCGGCGGAGGCAGTAGCGAAAGCGAAAGTCGAAGTCGCCCAGCGCGGGCTGAATGCGACGGTGGTGCAGGATTATTATGCGATTCTCGCGGCGCAGCGGCGGTTCGTGAATACGCAGACCAGCCTGCGCGAGGTGGACCAATTCCTCGATATCACGCAGAAGCAGGAAAAAGGCGGCGAAGTGGCGCACGCCGACGTGATCAAAGCGCAGATCAGTCGCGAGCAACGGCGGCGCGATCTGCAGGACGCGCAGCTCAATATCGACAAGGCGCGCATTGCGCTCGGGGTGCTGATATTTCCCGATCTGCGGACGGATTATTCGGTCGCGGATGACGTGCAGCAGGCGCCGCTTCTGCCGCCGCTGCCGGAAACGCAGGCTAAGGCTACGGCGACAAATCCAGATATAGCCGCGGCGCGATTCAGCCTGCAACAGGCGGGTTACGAGCATGAGATCGCCAGGTATGGTTATCTGCCGTCGCTGAGTCTGGATTTTTTCTATGGCATCGATGCCAACCAGTTCGCCGCATATACGGATCATCCGACGGAGGAGTCCGGCCGCAGCACGCAGCCGAATTACGAGGTGCCGTCGCGAAAGAACATCGGGTATTCCGGGCAGATCACGCTGAACGTTCCGGTGTGGAACTGGGGCGCGACGCGGAGCAAGATCAAACAGGCCGAGCTGAAGCAGCAACAGGCGCAGCTCGATCTGACGCTGGCGCAGCGGACTCTGCAGGGGAATCTGGCGGCGGCTTACGGCGAAGCGCAGGTGGCACAGGCGCAGATCGATTCGCTGCGCGGCTCGCTCGATCTTTCGACAGAGAGTCTGCGGCTTACACTGCTGCGGTATCAGGCAGGAGAATCGACGGCGCTCGAGGTGGTGGATGCCCAGACCACACTCACGCAGGCGCGCAATGCGTATGACGACGGGCTGGTGCGATATCGGGTGGCGCTGGCGCTGCTGCAGACGCTGACTGGGAGTCTCTGAGATATGTGGACTGGAGTGAACCGGACGTTCGCGGCGCCGCTTGCTGACGCGCGCGGTTCGGTGAGGAACTGTCGAGCCGTCACGGTTGGGCTACTGATCGCCGGACTGTTGCTGGCTGGCTGCGGCAAGAGCGAGAAGAAGGAAGCCGACGACGCTGAGCCGCCCGCGCAGGTTCAGGTGGACAGCGTCACGCGCGGTCCGATCGATCTGATCGTGGAAGGCGATGCGGTTCTGTTTCCAGTGAATCAGGCGAATGTGACTTCGAAGATCAGCGCGCCGGTGCGGCGGATTCTGGTCAATCGCGGCGATCACGTGAAAGCGGGGCAGCTCCTGGCGGAGCTGGAAAACCGCGATCTTGCCGCGAGCGCGGAAGAGGGCAGGCAGCAGATGGATCAGGCGCAGGCCGCTTTGCAGACCACTTCCGCGGCAACCGTTCCGGAGGATCGTACGAAGGCGCTCGCCGATGTGCAGGCGGATCAGCAGGCGCTCGAAGCGGCGAAGAAGGTTTACGAAAGCCGCGTCGAACTGCAGAAGCAGGGCGCCCTGGCGATGAAGCTGGTGGATGACGCCCGCGTCGCGATGGTGCAGGCGCAGAGCCAGCTGGATACGGCACAACGGCATCTGCAGTCGGTGCAGCAGGTCACGTCGACGGAACAGGTGAAGTCGGCGCAGGCGCAGGTGAACGCGGCGAAGGCGCATTACGACAGCCTTGCGGCGCAGGTGACGTTCGCCGAAGTGCGATCGCCGATTAGCGGCATCGTGTCGGATCGGCCTGTGTATCCGGGAGACACGCCGGTAACGGGTATGCCGATCGTTTCAATCGTCGATATTTCGAAAGTAGTGGCACGGGCCAATATCGCAGTGAAGGATGCGGCGCCGATTCAGGTGGGGAAGCCGGCAACGATCACAGGTCCCGAGGGAGTTCTCACGGGAAAAGTTACGGTGGTGAGTCCGGCGGTGGACCCGAATACGACCACGGTACAGGTCTGGGTGGAAGCCGAAAATCCTGGGGAAAAGATGAAGCCGGGCGGAACCGTACGCGTTTCGATTCGCGCCGACCTGATCAAAGACACTTTGCTGGTGCCGAAGTCGGCGCTGCTCAATTCAGATGAGGGCGGCGAGAAGGTGATGGTGGTCACGCAAAGTGGCAAGGATTCGATCGCGCATGAGCGCAAGGTCACTGTCGGAGTGCGCGAAGGGAATCGCGTGCAGATTCTGGGCGGCGTGCAGGAAGGCGAGAAGGTGATTACGTCGGGCGGCCTGGGGGTCGATGACAAGGCGAAGGTGACGATCAAGTCCGAAGAGGACGAAGACGAGGACGATGACGACGCTGACGCCAAATAGCGCGGGGCTCGCGACGGCCGAGCACTGGACCGCGCGCTATTCGAGGCCGGTGATTTTCGTCATCCTGACGCTGATCGCGGTGGGAATTTATCTGGCGTTCTCGATTCCTGTAGCGGTATTTCCGTCGACGAATTTTCCGCGCATCGTGGTGGGCGTGGATAACGGCGTGTCGCCCATCGATCAGATGCAGGTTACGGTGACGCAGCCGATCGAAGAGGCGCGTGAACAGCGTGCCGGGCCTCGAAACGGTGCGGTCGATTACGAGCCGCGGGATCGGCGGAGATCAGCCTGTTTTTCAACTGGAACGTGGACATGTTCCAGACCCTGCAGTACGTCAATGCGGCGCTGGCGCGGGTGCAGTCGACGCTGCCGCCAACAGCTAAGCTGACGACGAACCGGATGACGTTCGCGGCGTTTCCGATTCTGGGATATAGCCTGACGTCCGACACGGTCTCGCAGACGAGGCTGTGGGAACTGGCGACGTACACGATCAAGCCGCGGCTGAACCGCGTGAACGGCGTTGTCGATGGTCATCGTGCAAGGCGGGCAGGTGCCGGAGTTTCAGATCGAGCCGGATCCGGCGAAGCTGGTGGAATCGCAGATGACGGTGCCGGGGATTCTGGACGCGGTATCGAAGAGCAACATGATCGATTCGCCGGGCATGCTGGAGAACAATCACGAATTGACGCTGGCGCTGGTCAGCGGCCAGACGCGAACGCCGCAGGAGATTTCGAACATCGTGGTGAAGACCACGCCGGCCGGGCTGCCGGTGCGGATCGGAGATATCGCGAACGTGTCGTCGTCGGTGATGCCGGTTTACACGATCGTGACGGCGAACGGGAAGCCGGCGGTGCTGCTGAATCTGTTCCGTCAGCCTGACAGCAATACGGTAGCGGTGTCGCAGGCGGCGGATGCGGAACTGGCGCAGATTCGCAAGACTGCTGCCATCGGGCGTGAAGGTCGAGACCTTTTACAACCAGTCGACGCTGGTGAATGATTCGATCAGCAGCGTGCGCGATGCGATCGTGGTCGGGCTGATTCTGGCGGCAGTGATTCTGGTGCTGTTCCTGCGCGACTGGGGGAGTTCGCTGGTGGCGGGGCTGGTTATTCCGGCGACCATCGCGATCACACTGATCGCGCTGAAGGCGCTGGGCCAGAGCTTCAACCTGATGACGCTGGGCGGCCTCGCGGCGGCGGTCGGGCTGGTGATCGACGACGCGATCGTGGTGGTGGAGAACATCGTGCTGCACCGCGATTCGGGGCAGACCCGCGGAGAGGCGATTCGCAGCGCGCTCCGCGAGATCCGGATTCCGCTGGTGGGGTCGACGATCACGCCGATTGTGGTGTTCCTGCCGCTGATCACGATTACCGGCGTGACTGGGACGTTTTTTCGCGCCCTCGCGCTGACGGTTGGCATGGCGCTGCTGACTTCGCTCGGCGCTGGCGCTGACATGGACGCCGACGCTGAGCCACTATCTGCTGCAAGAGAGCCGGCGGCAAGACCGCCGGCGGTACAGAGTCGAATCGGTTGACCGCGCCTCTACGAGAAAGCTCTGCGGTTTACGCTGGCCTGGCCACTGGCGCTCGTGGTCGGATGCGCGGCGCTCATCGTGGCCTCGTATTTCTGCTTCAACGCGCTGGGCAGCGATCTGCTGCCTGCCATGGACGAAGGCGGATTCATCCTGGATTACCTGATGCCCGCGGGATCGTCGCTCGCCGATACGAACGACGTGCTGCTGGGGGTGGAGAAGATTCTGGCGAAGACGCCGGAAGTGGAGAGCACTTCGCGACGCACCGGATTGCAACTGGGTCTGGCGGCGGTCACCGAAGCGAATACCGGCGACTTCTCGGTGAGGCTGAAAGCCAAACGGAAACGCTCAATCGACGAGGTGATGTCGGCCGTGCGGGACAAGGTCAACGACGAGTACCCGCAGCTGGATGTCGAATTCGTTCAGACGCTGCAGGATCAGATCGGCGACCTGTCGAATTCGCCGGAGCCGATCGAGATCAAGATGTTCTCGCAGGATCGCGGCGCTGCTGAAGCAGTGGGCGCCGAAAGTGGGCGACAAGCTGAAGAAGATCAGCAAAGTGAAAGACGTGAAGAACGGGATCGAGAACACGATCAGCGGTTCGGCAATCGTGATGAAGGTGGATCCGATTGTGGCGGCGCGCGCGGGGTTCACGCCGCAGGAGATCGAACTGGACGCGAGCGCGATTCTGCAGGGCGAGCCGGCCACGACGCCGGTGGTGGTGAACGGGCGCACCTACACGATTCGGGTGCGGTTTCCGGAGAATGCACGGAAGTCACTGGAGCAGATCCGGAACACTCTGCTGGTGAGCTCGACGGGGAAGACCGCGACGCTGGGGTCGCTCGCGGAGTTTCAGGACGAAGCGGGGCAGACGGAAATCCGGCGCGAGAATCTGCAGCGCGATGGTCGCGGTGACGGGGCGATTTGAAGGCGTCAGCCTCGGCAAGGGCATGGAGACGGTGCAGAAGGCGGTGGCCGATATGCATCTTGCCGCCGCAGATCCGCGTGCTCTATGGCGGGACGTTACGAGGAGCAGCAGAAGTCGTTCAAGGATCTGTCGCTCGTGCTGGTGCTGGCAGTGATCCTGGTGTTCACCGTGCTGCTGTTTGAGTTCCGCAGCTTCGCGGCACCGACGGCGATTCTGGCATCGGCGCTGCTGTCGACATCCGGCGTGTTCCTTGCGCTGCTGGTGACGAGGACGACGTTCAACATTTCGTCGTTCATGGGGCTGATCATGGTGATCGGCATCGTGGCGAAGAACGGCATTCTGCTGCTGGACGCGGATCAGCGTTATCGCGCGGAGGGCTATACGGCGCGCGAAGCCATGATCATGGCGGGCGAGCGACGGCTGCGGCCGATCATGATGACGGCGCTGGCCACGATGGCGGGGATGATTCCGCTGTCGCTCGCGATCGGCGCGGGGTCGCAGATGCTGCAGCCGCTGGCGATCGCGGTGATCGGCGGCATTCTGGCGTCGATGGTGCTGTCGCTGATCGTGACGCCGGCGGTGCACTACTATCTGAGCGGCAAAGGAACGGAAGCTACTCCGGCTTGAGAAGATCGGCCCGGTCCACGCGCTCACCTTTAAAAATTACGAAAGAGATGGCCTCGGTGGACTTGATATCCTGGAGCGGATTGCCGTCGACGATGAGCATCGTGGCGTCTTTGCCTTTTTCGATGGAGCCGATGCGCTTTTCGGCGTGGAGTACACGGGCTCCGTTCAGAGTCGCGGCGCGCAGAGCCTCCGGTGGGGTAACGCCCGCAGCGACCCACAGCTCCATTTCGTGCTGCACTGACGGGCCGACGAAGACAAGAGGCTGGCCGGCGCCGCTGCCGACGGAAGAAGCTGCGGGGAGATTCCCCCGCGCGTCGATGGAGACGGCTTCGCGCGAAGATTTGTGTGCGGATACCTGCTTCATTGTTGCGGCAAGAAATTCCGGCGGGCCAACTTGCTGGACGAGTGAATCGCTGAGCAGATCGGTTTTCCCCGCGGCAAATTGCTCGGCTGCCTCGATCTGGCTCCAGCTGCGGTGTACTGGAACCTCGAGCAGGAACAGTTCCGCGCCCTGTTTCTCGCCGGTCGCGATCAGGTCATGGAGCTTCGCGGCGGCTTCCGAGCGATCGCCTGTGTTGACGGCGGTTACACCGCAGTAGAGATAAGCGGCGAGATCGCGCTGACTGGGCAGGTTCACCCACGTATCGATGAGCCCCGGCAGAACCGTCTTACCCGCGGCTTCGATAGCCTCCGCGCTGACCGATTTCGGATCGGGGACGTTGCCGTCATAGACCTCGGCGATCTTGCCGTCAGCCACCAGCACCGCGCCGTTCTCGATCACCTTGCCGTCACCGACGAAAATACGCGCGCCGCGGATCAGCAGCGTGCGGGTGCGCGCGAGATCGCGGGCGACGATCTTCGTCTTGCGCACGTTGTCCTTCGAATAGACCTGCCATGAGCCGAGCAGCACGAAGGGCAGCAGCACAGCGAACACCCAGAGTTTGGCGGCCGGGCGCACCTTCTCTTCTTTCTCCCAGCGGAAGAGCTTGACTGCGAGGAACAGGCCGACCGCGGCGGTGAGAAGCATCGCGCCGACAGCCTGCCAGTTCGCGACGAGCGTTTCATTGCGAAGCATCATGCCCTGCATGCCGGTCACAAGCCAGGTAGAGGGGATGAACTGCGTGCCCACCAGCAGCCAGTTGGGAAACATGGAAACGGGGAATGTGGTGCCGCTGAGGAACAGCATCGCCATGTAGAGAATCTGCACCATGATGCCGCTCTCCTGCATCGAGTTCGCCACGGCGGCCACGATGAGCCCGATGGACCGCAGCGCAATCACACCGAGCGCGATGAAGATCAGGACCGAAAGGATGTGCTGCGGCAGCACGAATCCGTAGCGCCATCTGGCCAGCAGGAACATCAGCACGACGAACGGCATGTAGACCACCAGGCCGGTGACCGTGGAGGCGATCAGCAGCGGGAGCGGCGTGATGGGCGCGACTTTGTAGCGGCGGAGGATGTTCATCTCACGGTCCTGCGCGGCGCGAATGCCGGCGCCGAGAAGGCCGTTGCCGAGAATGCCGATCACCGTGACCATGGTGACGACCTGCAGGATGGCGCCGCCCTGTTCGGCGTGAAATGCCTGCGCAAAGGTGAAAAAGAAAATGAGCGGCATCAGGTAATTGAAGAAGATCACCACGCGCTGGCGGAAGGCCAGGCGGATGTCGATGCGGATCAGGGTGAGCAGGCCGTTCATTCGCGCAATCTCTTTCCCGTGAGTTCAATGAAGACGTCTTCGAGGGTGGGGCGGGCGAGGTGAACGTCTTCGAGGGCGATGCCCTGGGCGTCGATCCACTTCACGATTTCGACCAGCGTGCGTGCGGGCCGGGTGGAGGCGACCGTCATCTGGAGGCCGTCATCACTGAGCCGCGTCTGCGCCGCTTCGGGGAAGTCGGGGATCTGGCGCAGGCGAAGATCTTCGGCGCAGGTGATTTCGATGGTCGATTTGCCTGCACTGCGTTCTTTGAGTTCGCGCGGGGTGCCGATGGCGATGATTTTACCGGCATCCACGATGGCGACGCGGTCGCAGAGGCGCTCGGCTTCCTCGATGTAGTGCGTGGTCATCAGGATGGTGCGTTTCTCGGCGCGGAGTTCGGAGAGCAGCTCGTGGATTTCCAGACGCACCTGAGGATCAAGGCCGGTGGTGGGCTCGTCGAGGAAGAGCAGAGAGGGATCGTTGATGAGGCCGAGCGCGATGGCGAGGCGCTGCTTCTGGCCGCCGGAGAGCGTGGAGTAAAACGCGTCGCCTTTCTCGGAGAGCTGGAGGCGCTTGAGGAGATCGCGCGGGTCGAGCATGCGCGAGTAGAGCGCCCCGAAGAGCTGGAGGGCTTCGATGACCCTTATCTTGTCGGGCAGGTTGGTGGCCTGGAGGCAGACGCCGATGCGGTCCTTGAGCTGGGTTTTCTGCTTGTCGGGGTCGAAGTCGAGGACACGGACGTCGCCCGAGCTGCGCTGGCGGATGCCTTCGAGGATTTCGACAGTGGTGGTTTTGCCGGCGCCGTTGGGGCCGAGGAGGCCGAAGACTTCGCCGGAGGAGACTTCGAAGTCGATGCCGCGGACGGCTTCAAAGGCGCCGTAGGTTTTGTGGAGGCCGGAGACCGCGATGGCGACGCTCATGTCGTATCAGAGTAACGAAGGTGCGAGGCAGAAGGTTCGGCGAGGCGCGGAAGTTGCGGATATGGGAATCATAAATATCAATGATTTCATAGAGTTGCTGGGTTCGTTTGGCAAAAACATTCTTTTCGGCGAAAGACGAAGAAGAGAATTGGCCACCGATGAACACAGATGAACACGGATAAAGGCAGGGAAAGAGCTTTCATGGCGGCATCAATGTAACAGGCGATTTGGACGATACCAGCCGGGGCGGCGGTAAGTGGCTGATGGCGGGACAATCCTGTCGGGAAAACCGTTGTGATCGACCTCGCGCACGATGCCGGCCCGGTCGACGGTTATTTGCCGTATGCGCGCGTGATGGCTGGCCTTTTCGTGGTTGCCGGGGCGTCGTGATGCTCGGCCAGAAATGCCTTCGCCGTGGGAGCCCGCGGGCTAGTTCCTGCCCGCCGCGCGCGCCGCCGCCATGGCTCTGATTTCGTTTGCCCGAAGCTGCAGATCGCGGCTAAACACTACAATCGGCCTTTGGCCCCAAAGGACATCCGCCATGCGGTCATCGGCTTTGCAGGGATAGCTGACAAGGCAAATCAATTCTCCGACCGGAATAATAACCGCGTGCATTCTGTTCTCAGATGGCTCGATTGCAACCATCTCGCTGGTCACCCTGAACATTTGTCCGGCTTTTAACATGGGCGCACCTCCTTTCCCTTGTGTCAGCAGCATGGCAATCGCCGTGTGTCTCTGTGGCAAACAAACACGAGTGCTCAAACGCCTTGTGTTCGGCCGCCCACATTGCGTCATTTGACTCAGCCTCGGGCGCGCCTCGTACGGCGCAACGCGCTAAGCTCACAGCTTGGACAATCTGACGCACTCGCTCGTCGGCCTCTTCCTCGCGCGCGCGGGGCTCAAACGATTCACGCCGCGCGGCACCGCGATCATGGTTATCGCCGCCAATGCGCCCGATTGCGATACCGTATCATTTTTTGCCGGCAGCCAGACTTACATTCTTTGGCATCGCAACATCACGCACTCCCTGATCGCCATCCCGTTTATGGCGCTGCTGGCCGTCGCGCTCGTGCGCCTGTTCGGCCGTCAACCGGTGCGCTGGCTGCAGGGCACGCTGATCGCGATCGTCGCGGTCGCATCGCATCTTGTACTCGACCTCACCAACGTCTATGGGGTACGCTTGCTGCTGCCGTTCTCGGGGCAGTGGTTCCACTGGGATATCACGCCGATTGTCGACCTCGCGCTGTGGGCCATTCTGCTGATCGGTCTCATCGCGCCCTGGTTTGCGCGTCTTGTCGGATCTGAGATCGGCGAGCAAAAACGCGGACCCGGACCCGGCTGGGCCATCGCGGCGCTGGTGCTGGTGACAGCGTGGGATTACGGACGAAGCGTCCTGCATGGGCGTGCAACCGCGGCGATGGGGTCGCGCTCTTATCGGGGGCAGAAACCGCTTCGGGCCGGAGCCTTTCCCGGCGAAAACCCGCTCGTCTGGAGCGGCATCGCGGAACTCAGCGACGCTTACATCTCGGCGCTCGTCGATCTGCGTGTGCGTTTTCGCGCTGAAGGGCTCGCTACGTATTACAAAGCTGAACACACGGCCGCGATCGACGCCGCCATGACCGCCATGCCTTTTCAGCGCTTTCTCGAATTCGTGCAGTATCCGATCTGGGTGACCGATCCAGCGGCTGATTATGAACACGCGACACGCGTCCAGCTGGTCGATATGCGGTTCGGGACGCCGGCCTCGCCCGGCTTTGAAGCTATCGCTACCGTGAACGACCGCAATCAGGTGGTCGATTCCGCACTTACGTTCGGGCAGCCGCGAGCCCGCTGAGAGCAATGCCGAAAACTGCGCCAACTCCGCGCACCAGAGCCGGCGGATGGGCAACGCTGTCCGCGCTTGAACGCGGACCCGGCGGGCGCGCGCTATGCCGCTGGTGCAAGTCCGAAGTGCCCAAAGGCCGGCGCACTTTCTGCGCGGAGGCCTGCGTTCACGAATGGAAGCTGCGCACCGACCCTGGGTATCTGCGCGAACACGTCTTTGCACGTGACCGCGGGATTTGTGCCCAATGCGGCGTCGATACCATCGCGCTGCGCCGCGACATGCGCAAGCTCGACTTCGCGGCGCGCCGCCAGTTTCTCAGCAAGTGGAAGCTCAGAGAGAACAGCCGGAAATCATTCTGGGATGCCGATCACATTGTGCCTGTGGCAGAGGGAGGCGGCCAATGCGACCTTTCCAACATGCGCACTCTTTGCCTGCTGTGCCATCGCGAAGCGACGGCAGCGCTGCGGGCACGGCTGAGACATTAGAGAGCTTGCCGATCGGCCCGGTGCGTTTTCGCGCTGCAGCCCTGGCGGATTTGGCAAATCCGCCGCAGGTAAACAACCTGCCCCACGGTGGGGGCTATTTCTTGAAGAGCCGGTCGAAGGCGTCGCGCGCGTCGCTGGCATTGCGCGGCGGCGGCGTGTTCAGTCCGACGGGCCTTGGCCCTGCGCCTCCGCCCTGCGTCGACGTAGCCTCGCGGGCCACCGTGACACGCGGCTTGAACAGCGCGCATTCGTTCGCCTGATCCTTGATCGCAATCCGCGCCGGAATCGGCTTCAAACACTGGAAGCGGGTGGAGGGTTCGAAGTACGAGCACTGTTTACAGCAGTGCAGCTGGGCTCCGCACTTCGGGCAAGGTCCGCTGAACGGCATGTCCGATGCAAGGGTGGTCGAGCAGTTGTAACACCGCGATGCCGTCACGGCTTGCACGAGGCGGGGAAGCCTGGGCCCCGTTATATCGATCGGCGGGCGCGGGCCGGAGGGCTTGGGCCGGGAGGCGCCATTGTTTCCGTTTCCGGTTTGAGGCGTACCATTACTGCTATCCTGGTACCCGTTCTGACGGTACTTGCGGTCGGAGTCCATGCGAGTTTAAAAAACCCCTGTGTTCGTGATGTTCGGCCTGGGTGTATGCAGACGGGGAGTCCTTGGCCGGAAATACTCTGGCTTGCTTTTGGAAAACCGCGGAGGCGTCAGGAAGCGATGCGCTGTTTGTGAAGCTTCCGCAGGTGTTACACCTCATTCTTACCACGGAATGTTCTTTGTGTACAGTCCACTTTTGTGAACCGAGCATGAATTAGTTTTATTCGTCCCGAAAATACGGCTTAGGATTGTTCGACTGACTCTGTTAGACTCTCGCGGGCTCTAAAACCGGTACAGAAAATCCCGCACGCGCAGGTACCATTCCGCCCCCAGCCGGCTCTCGCCAAATCCGGGCCACGCCAGAGGCCACCACGAGAGCAGATTCAGTTCCGGAAAAGTCTGTCCGATACCACTCCCCAGGGATCGCGCCAGGAGCATGTCCTCCGCCGCATTCCTTTGAATGAAGTCGCGCACGCGCAGCGTCTGCAGCGGCCACTCGGGCTCCGAGCCCGCCAGATACCGCTCAAGCTGCCGGTGCGCCGTGGCACTCGACGGTGCATCGAGAGGCGCCACGTCTTCGCGGAACGCCGAAGGTCTTTCCGCCGGCAGAGTCGGAGCCACAATGCGTACTTCGATCGGCGCCACCAGCCAGGTCCCGACCTTCAGCAGCGCTTCCACGCGCACGCGCCGCGGAGGCGTATCGGCGGAGGCGCGGAGATCGAGTAGATAACACCGCGTGTTCTGTTTGTCGAGGAGCGGGTCCCTTGCATTGTGTGAGCTCTCCGGCATGGCGCCGAACGAAGGCATGGTCTGCTCCGCCAGCCAGTCCGGGCAGTAGCCTTCTCCGCAGCGTGTGAAGTATTCGCGGTAGAGACGCGTCTCGAGGATACCCGGCGGATTCGTGTTCGTATACAGGAAATAGTTCGTACCGGCCGGGGCCGTCACCACCACATGAACGGTGAGATGTCCGTTCCGCGGCATCGCCGGCGAAACAATCTCGCGCGGCGCCATGTCGCGATCCGCCGCTACTGGATTCCCGAAAGGATCAAAGCGTTCGAATTCGGAGTAAATACGGATATCAGTAACGACGGTCGTCTGCGCCTGCGCGTCGAGCAACCCGGCCGCGCAGGACGCCAGCAGGATCAGCCGCCAGGACACACGCACAAGTTCTGTGTAGCACAGAATGGCGGCTTACTGCACAAAGATGGTTGCGTTCTGCGTCTGATTGTTTGCGCCGCCGGCGTCCCGCACGATTACCGAAACTGCGCCTGTACCGATGTTCATCGGGACCAGGAGATCCCATTGCGCAAGGCCGATCGCGGTTGGCGTCCATCCACCGAAGGAAGCAGGCGCCGATGCCGAGCCGCCGATGCTGTACGTGTAATTGCCAGTAAACCCCGACGGTAATCCCGGCGCGGCCAGCCCCGTCAGAATGGTATAGCTCACCTTGCCTACACCCGTACCGTAGATTTCCACGTAAGTGCCCCTCGGCGCCGGGTTCTGTGCCGTGTTGAGCATACCGTTCGAACGGTTCACCGCGCAGATTCCGGGGCATGACGCAAAGAAAAGCGGCTGCGAGGGAACCACCGGCACGGTAACCGGCGCACTGGCGCTGCCGTAGTTGTTGACCACCAACTGGGTCGACGCTCTGCCGTCCCCGAGTTCGTACGGGACCTGAACATTCAGCTGGGTCCCTCCTGCATAAAACACCGGAGCGGCTATGCCGTCGAACGTCACGGTAACGCCTGAGAGCGTTGACGGGAGAAATCCATAAGGATCGAGTGGTCCGTGGCTGACTCCGGCTGCCGGTCCGAGATTGGGCGATCCCTGTATGTCGTAAATGGTGTAGAGCCCGCCCGGCGTGACTTCTCCGGGGATCCCCGCGTAGGCAGCCGCACTGACAACACCCGCCGCAACGAACGTCGGGGTGGGCGGCACAAGCACCAGCGCGCCCGAAAACGAAATCGTGTTGGATCCGCTGGTGACAATGAAGCTGGCCAGCCTCAGCTTCGCGACGGCAGCAACGTTGAGGGTGATGCGCAGCAGAGGATTCCCTGAAAAGTTCTGCGAATTATCCACCCGGACAGAGTTCGGCATGACTGAAATCTCCGAACTGTAGAACGTGAAGTTCGATGTCGTCAGGGTGGCGTCAAATCCCGGTCCTGAAAGAACCAGATCGACGGACCCTCCGGACGGTACCGTGGCCGGCCCGCCCGTGGTGGCGCTCGTGACCGGCGCATTCACCGGTACGCAGGTTATGACCGGGCCAGCCAGCGTCGACCCACCGGAGGCCACACTGATATTCGCGGTCTGGGTGGTGTTCGCGGTCACGTTGAGAGATCCGCTGTAGAGAGTCGTCTGAAACGCCGTCCCGGCCGCCTGGCTCGCCTGTGCGGCAGTCAGATAAATGTTGATCGGCACCACGCCGTTCAATGGCTCCGCGTAAATCTGGTAGTTGCCGGGCGGAGCATTGAACGAATAGGTGCCGTCGGGATTGGTTACTCCTCCGACCGTGGAGTCCTGCGTCGCATCGAATGCCGTCAGCAGGGCGTAGGGAACCCCGACCCCGGGTCCCGCCGTCACTTCGCCGCTGATGGTTCCAAGCGATGCGCCGCCGCTCGGGAGCGGATAGGCGGAATCGACGAACGCCACATCGTCCCCGGTGAGGAAATGCTGGGTAGGGAACTGAAACATCGAGGCGCCCAGGATTCCGGTGTGGTTGGCGCTGAGCGAATGTCCCAGTTCGTGCTGGGTCACAGCCTGGAAATCATACGAATTCGGCGCACCCGTGGTGGAGAACGTGTACTCCGGATTCAGAATGACGTCGGAATCGAAGATGTCGCCGGCTGCCGGGTACTTGCAGTTCGAAGTGCATGCCAGGGGAGGGTTGCCGGGGGTGCCTGGGTTCGCGGGGCCGGTGACATAGTAATCGGTGGTGAGAGCCAAAGCATCGCCCACCAGGCTGAGATCCGCTGACGCGGTACCGAACGCGATCGTGTGCTGGTAGTCGTAGTGGTTAATACCGGCCGCGGTCAGTATCAGCGGAAGGAAATTGATATTCGCCGTGGCCACGGCGTTCCAGGTAGCCAGCGCCTTGTGAACCGCCTGCTGCGGGTTGCTGTCAGACGTCATGACGGTGACACTGTTCCCGGAGGCGGAGCTTTGATAGCCAGGCACGATCAGCTGGTTCAGACCGAACTGAATGCCCGTGTTGTCGACGCGGACCAGCGGCGTGGTCGTGCCGGAGACCTGCTGGCGGATGTAGGCGGAGCCCGTCGCGGCCAAGAACGCAATCAGCCACGCTGCGCGTCTCATTTCTGCGCCCCGCATTTACTGCACCCCTTGTGATTTGAGGCGAGCGGCGATGAGTGCGTGCAATTCGGCGACGCTGGTTCCGTTCAGCGTGCGCAGCGACGTGGCGGCAGCGGGCTTGCCTGGCAGATTCACGAGTTCCACACCGCCAAGAGTGCTTTCAGGATGCAGCCGGCCTGCAGCGTCCACATCGTACTTGCCCTGGCTCCAGCCGGTGGTTCGAAGATAGCCGTTCGGCATGCGCTGCAAAAACACCAGCACGCGTTCGCCGGTCAGGTAGCCGACGGCCCCGGCAATCGCCAGGCCCTCGATACCGACCACACCGCCCGGCTCGCTGAACGTCACGGTGGCGGCAGCCGAGCCTTTATGGGTCGCGGATACCGTCAGTTCGTAGTGCGTCCAGATGTATCTGTGTTCGGTGTCCCAGGCGGTCCACGAACGTGCAATCCGACCGGTAACCACCTGCTCGGAACGATCGGTCAGTTCTTCGAAGGACAAGCTTGGAACGCTCGTCGCGCGCGCGATTGTTGCCCACAGCGAGGCAATCGCGAGCCATGCAGTCCGCGTGCGGACGCTCATCATACTGGCACGATTATGCCATGAAGCGCCGATGAAGCCGTTGCACGCTGCTTTACGCGGCGATATGCTGAAACTCGCACGTTTCGCACGGTGGCTCAGGAGGCCTGATGGCAGCAATTCAGTTCACCCTCAACGGGAAATCACAGAAAGTCGATGTTGTGGCGCAGATGCCGCTGCTGTGGGTTCTGCGCGACCAACTCGGTATGACCGGCACGAAATTCGGCTGCGGCGCCGGCCTGTGCGGCGCATGCACGGTACATGTCAACGGCGCCGCGGTCCGCTCCTGCAGCATGCCGGTATCGGGCGTAGCCGGCAAGAGTGTCACGACTATCGAAGGCCTCTCCGCGGACGGCAATCATCCCGTGCAGCAGGCCTGGCTCGAAGGCGACGTGCCGCAGTGCGGCTACTGCCAGTCGGGCCAGATCATGCAGGCCGCGGCGCTGCTCGCGAAGAATAAAAGACCCACGGACAGCGACATCGACGAAGTCATGAAAGGCAACATCTGCCGGTGCGGCACCTATCAGGACATCCGCCATGCGATACACCGCGCTGCTGACATTGCAGGAGGTGCGAAGTGAATCGTCGATCATTCATTCAGACCGGTGCTGCCGCGGCGGGCGGGCTCTTAATCGGCTTTTATCTTCCCGAACGCGCGAAGGCCGCGGCTGCCGAGTCGACTGATCCGAAACTCAACGCCTACGTGCGTATCGGCACTGACGACACGGTCACACTGACCATCCACCGCGCCGAACTCGGCCAGGGTTCGATGACGGCCGTGCCCATGATGCTGGCTGAAGAGCTCGAATGTGACTGGACGAAAATCCGCACCGAATTCGCGAAGGTGGACCCAAAGAACTACGGCGTGTTCGGCTCGCCCGTGCTGCAGGGCGTTTTTGGCAGCCTGACAGTTCGCAGCTCTTACGACTCCCTCCGCCTGGCCGGCGCCACGGCGCGCGAGATGCTGATCGGCGCCGCCGCGCAGAAGTGGGGCGTGGATAAATCGCAGTGCCGCGCCGAGAAGAGTTCCGTCATCAATGCGGCCACCAGCGCGCGCCTCAGCTACGGCAGCCTCGCCGAAGCCGCCGTGAAGATGTCCGCTCCCGCGAAGCCCGCACTGAAGACGTATCAATCGTTCAAGGTGATCGGCACTTCGCCCGGGCGCCTCGATACGAGACTCAAAGTTACGGGCAAAGCCGATTACGGAATCGACATTCGCGTCCCCGGCATGCAGTACGCGGTTCTGGAACGCTGCCCGGTTTTCGGCGGTAGGGTCGCGAGCTTCGATGCCACAAAAGCAAAAGCTGTCCCCGGCGTGAAGCAGGTCGTCGAGATCTCGAACGGCGTTGCGGTAATCGCCGACAACACATGGTCAGCCATGGAAGGCCGGCGCGCTTTGAAGGTTCAATGGAACGAAGGCGCGCTGGCAAGCACTTCGAGCGCGACTATCCGCGCCAACTTCGCCGGCCTTCTGACAAAACCCGGTGCCGTGGCTCTCAACAACGGCAACGTCGAAGCTTCGCTGCCCGGCGCCGCGAAGAAGATCGACGCTCTTTACGAAGCACCGTATCTCTCCCACGCGCCGATGGAGCCGCACAGCTGCGTTGTTGATGTCCGCAAAGACAGCTGCGAGATCTGGGCGGGCACGCAGATTCCCAGCGCCGCGCGCGACGCCGCCGAAATGATCACCGGTCTGCCGAAGGAAAAGATAGACGTCCACACGTTCTTCCTCGGCGGCAGCTTCGGACGTCCTGGCCAGCACGTCGACGAGGCCATCGAAATCTCGAAAGCCGCGGGCTTGCCGGTGAAACTCACGTGGTCGCGCGAGGACGACCTGCAGCACGATATCTACCGTCCGGCGTCTCTGACGCAGTTCCACGCAGGCCTCGATGTCGATGGCTGGCCCGTGGCATGGCACGCGCGCGTTGCCTCACCTTCGTTCTCGGGTCTGGATAAAGGCGTCGACCGCAACGGCGTCGACGGCATCGCCAGCGTGCTCTATGAAATTCCGAATTTCCGCGTCGAGTATCATCCGCCGGAAGTCGGCATCCCGGTCGGCTACTGGCGATCCGTCGGCTGCTCGCAGAACACGTTCTTCGCGGAATGCTTCATCGACGAAATGGCCGCGGCGGGGGGCAAGGATCCGGTTGAACTCCGGCGCAGACTTCTTTCAAAATCCCCGCGCGCGCTCGGCGTGCTCAATCTCGCTGCCGAGAAAGCGGGTTGGGGCAAGCCTCTGGCTGCGGGCCGGTTCCGCGGTGTGGCGATCGTCAACAATCTGGGGGGCTTCAACGCGCAGGTGGTCGAAGTCTCCGTCGACAGCAAAGGCAAGTACCGCGTGCACCACGTGGTTTGTGCGGTCGACTGCGGACAGGTTATCAATCCCGCCGGTGTCCGCCAGCAGATTGAAGGCGGCATCGTGTTCGGCCTGTCAGCGCTGAAGGGCGGCATCACGCTCGACAAGGGCCGCGTGCAGCAGGGCAACTTCCATCAGTACGAGATGGTGCGCATCGACGAAATGCCTGTCATCGAAGTGCATCTCGTCGACAGCCACGAAACGCCTGCCGGCATTGGCGAAGCCAGCACGCCAGCTATCGGTCCCGCTGTCGCGAATGCGATTTTCGCCGCGACGGGCAAACGCATTCGCACACTGCCGATCAGACCGGAGCAGCTCGTATGAAGAGACGTTCGCGTGCGCCGCTCCCTCACGGTCACGGTTCGGAAACCCTTTCTGAGCCGCGCGCGTTAGCCAGCGATTTCCGTAATCTGGTACTCGCTCTTGCGCTGCTGGCCGCTCCTCTGTTCGCGCAGCGCGGCGCGCCGCAGCCACAGGCTATCCAGCAGATCAAGCCGAATCTCTATATGGTCACGGGCGCCGGTGGCAATTCGACATTCCGTGTGACTCCGGACGGGGTCATTCTCGTCGACGGCAAGCTGCCGAGCGAAGAAAACTACAACGCCCTGATGGCGCTGATTAAGGGCGTCACCGACAAACCAGTGAAGTACCTGATCGTGACCCACCACCACGCCGATCACACCGGCAACAACCAGCGCTTCATCGATGCCGGCGTCCAGATCATCGCTACCGAAAACCTGAAGAAGAATCTGGTCACGTATGAGTCCAATCCGAAACCGGCGCCGCCCACCATGACCTATCCCGGCGCGGAATACACGCTGAAGTTCGGCGGCGCGACAGCCGAACTCCACCACTTCGGTGACGCCCATACGAGCGGCGACACAGTCGTCTACTTTCCCGACCTCAAAACCGTCTGCGTCAGCGATGTTGTCACCACCGGCCGTACTGGTCCGCTGATCGACTACGCGGGCGGCGGCAGCGCGACGGACTGGACGAACGTCCTCGCCGCGATCCTGAAGCTCGATTTCGATGCCGCGGTCCCGGGCAACGGCGATGTGCTGACGAAAGCGGACGTGCAGGCTTACAAGACGAAGTACGACACGTGGCTCGCCCGCGCCAGAGAGGCTGTAAAACAAGGCGTCCCGCAGGATAAGCTGCTCGCGCAGATCAAGACCGACGACCTCGGTTTCACCCCGCGCGTTCCGAAGGTCGACGCCTTCGTCGCGGAACTGTCGAAGTAGTCTCCTTCTTCTGAGGAACACGCGCAAAACAGGTCGCGTTCCGCGCCACCAGCCTCTCGGGTTTCTGGCTGGTTGGCGTCGCGGGACAGCCCCCTTTGCGCTTCCGGGCAGAACGGGGCTGGCGCCGCGTGTACCATCCGATAAACTTGTTCCCGATACATGGCCATCGCGACGATCAATCCCGCTACGGGCGAACTTTTGAAGTCATTCGAACCGCTCTCTGCCGCGCAGATTGAAGCGAAACTCCAACTCGCGTCGGAGACCTTCCCGGCGTTTCGCAGACTCCCCTTTGCCGCCCGCGCGGCCATGATGAACCGCGCGGCGGAGATCCTCGAAGCGGACAAGGAAGAACTCGGCCGTCTCATGACCACCGAGATGGGCAAGACCTTCCGCTCCGCCGTCGATGAGGCCGTGAAGTGCGCATGGGCCTGCCGCTACTACGCCGAGAACGCCGAAAAGTATCTGGCCGATGAAGATGTCCCGACCAACGCCAAACGCAGCTACGTCAAATACCAGCCGGTCGGCGTCGTACTGGCGATCATGCCGTGGAATTTTCCGTTCTGGCAGGTCTTCCGCTTCATCGCGCCGGGCCTGATGGCAGGCAGCGTCGGACTGCTGAAGCATGCTTCGAACGTCCCGCAGTGCGCTCTCAAAGTGGAGGAAATCCTGCGCCGGGCGGGCTTCCCCGAAGGCGCGTTTCAGACGCTGCTGATCGGCGCCAAACAAGTGGACGCCGTCCTCAGCGATTCGCGCGTTGCCGCCGCCACACTCACTGGCAGTGAAGGCGCGGGCATCGAAGTGGGCGTCTCCGCCGCCAAACGGATCAAGAAGGTGGTTCTCGAACTCGGCGGCAGCGATCCCTTCATCGTAATGCCGTCTGCCGATGTCGATCTCGCCGCCGATACCGCCGTGAAAGCGCGCGTCATCAATAACGGACAATCGTGCATCGCCGCCAAGCGCTTCATCGTCGCCGAAAGTATCGCCGGCAAATTCGAAAGCGCATTCGTTGCGAAAATGCGGGCGCTCAAAATCGGCGACCCGATGGACGCGGCGACGGAACTCGGCCCGCTCTCCACCGGAGATGCCGTCAAGACGCTGCAGGCCGATGTCGACGCCACTATCCGCGCTGGCGCCAAAGTTCTTACCGGCGGGAAATCCATCGACGGCCCGGGCTGGTTCTACGCGCCGACCGTCCTCACTAACATCCCGAAAGATTCTCCGGGCTACAAAGAAGAGCTCTTCGGCCCCGTGGCCTGCATCTTCCGCGTGAAGGACGTCGATGAAGCCATCCGCGTCGCCAACGACAGCCGCTTCGGCCTCGGCGCCAGTGTCTGGACTAACGATCCCGCCGAACGCGAACGCTTCGCCGACGAAATCGAATCGGGCATGGTCTTCGTCAATAAGATGGTGGTGTCCGATCCGCGAATGCCATTCGGCGGTGTGAAATGGTCCGGGCACGGCCGTGAACTGGGCGGCGCGCACGGCATTCGCGAGTTCACAAACATCAAAACCATCTGGGTCGAATAAACAATGGCGAATCTGGGTTTCATAGGTCTCGGCGTAATGGGCGGTCAGATGGTCGACCGCCTGATGACGCACGGCCACACGGTCACAGGCTTCAACCGCACGCGCGCGAAGGCGCAGTGGCTCATCGACAAAGGCATGAAGTTTTCCGAGACGCCGCGCGGCGTGACGGAAGCAGCCGACGTCGTCTTCGCGATGGTCACCAACTCAGCCGCACTCGAGCATGTGGCCGATGGCCCCACCGGCATTCTCGCAGGCCTCAGCGCAGGCAAGATTCTGATCGACATGAGCACAGTCGCGCCCGCGGTCAGCAAAGCACTCGCCGCGAAGGTGCGCGCGATAGGCGCCGACATGGTTGACGCGCCCGTCTCCGGCAGCGTCATTACGCTGCAGCAGGGCAAGCTTTCCGTGATGGTCGGCGGCACGAAGGAAACGTTCGAGCGTGTCAAGCCGCTGCTGCTCGACATCGGCCCCAAGGTGACGCACGTCGGTGAAAACGGCCTCGCGCTCGTCATGAAGATCGCCACCAACCTCAGCCTCGCCGTGCAGATGCTGGCGTTTTCCGAAGGCGTGCTTCTCGCCGAAAAAAGCGGCATCACGCGCGAAATCGCGGTCGACGTGCTTACGCACAGCGCCATCGCCTCACCGATGGTCCAGTATCGCGGCCCCATGATCCTCAACATGCCCGCCGAAGCGTGGTTCAACGTGAATATGATGCAGAAGGACATGCTGCTCGCGCTCGAACTCGGCCGCCAGGTGGACGTGCCTCTGCCTTCGACCGCCGCCGCCAACGAAATGCTCACCGCGGCGCGCGCCATGGGCCTGCAGGAGCAGGATTTCGCAATTGTCTTTCAGGTGCTGGCGCGTTTGTCGGGTCTTAGTAAGTAGGAGGTCTCACGATGGCAATCAAGACATATGGGTCAATGGCGGTCGACTGGGAGCAGCGTATCAACTTCGACCGGCTGCGCAAAGAGCGCCTCGACCGCGCGAAAGCCGAACTGAAGAAATCCGAGATGGGCGCGCTGCTCGTCTTCGACATGAACAATGTCCGCTATCTGACCGCCACCACTATCGGCACCTGGGCGCAGGACAAGATCAGCCGCTTCGCGCTTCTACCTCAGGACGACGAACCGATCATGTGGGACTTCGGCTCCGCAGCGAAGCATCATCAGCTCTACTGCCCGTGGATGGGCGAGCGTTCGCGCGCCGGCATTTCGATGCTGCGCGGCGCGATGTCCCCCGAAATGGGCCGTGCCGAAGACGTGGCGCGCAAAATCAAAATTGAGCTCGAAATGCGCGGCCTGCACAAACAACCGCTCGGCATCGACGTTATTGAGCCGCCCGTTCTCTTCGCGCTGCAGAAGGAAGGCATTACGGTGGTCGACGGCCAGCAGCTCATGTCCGCTGCGCGGGTTATCAAGACCGAAGACGAGATCGCGCTGCTTAACCACTCGGCGATGATGGTCGACGCCGCCTACGATGAGCTTTACCGCGCCATGAAGCCCGGCATGAGCGAAAACCAGGCCGTCGGCCTCGCCAGCAAGGTTCTCTACGACCTGGGCTCGGAATACGTCGAAGCTATTAACGCGATCTCGGGCGAACGCTGCAATCCGCATCCGCACGTTTTCTCCGACCGCGTGCTGCGCCCCGGCGACCCTGTCTATTACGACATCCTGCATTCCTACATGGGTTACCGGACGTGTTATTACCGCTGCTTTGCGATAGGCTTCGGCTCGCACGCGCTGGTGGATGCGTACAAGCGCTGCCGCGATTATCTCGACGCCGCCATCTCACTCGTGCGGCCTGGCCGTCAGACCGGCGAGATCGCCGCTGTCTGGCCCAAGGCGCAGGAGTTCGGGTTCCCCAACGAAGAAGCCGCGTTCGGACTGCAGTACGGTCACGGTATCGGCCTCGCCATCTGGGAGAAGCCGGTCATCAGCCGCCTAGTCTCGCTCGAACACTCCTATGAAATCAAGCCGGGCATGGTGTTTGCGCTGGAAACTTTCTGGCCGTCCAAGGACGGCTGGAGCGCCGCACGCATTGAAGAAGAAATCGTGGTAACCGAAACGGGACACGAGATCATCACGCGCTTCCCGGCGGACCAGTTGCTCGTGGCCGGTGCGCACTATCACACCGTCGGCGGACCGCTGCCGGCCGTGCGCGAAATTGATCCCGCGCCGAGCGATCACGTGCTTGAGATGGTGGAAGCCAGCGCGCGCCAGGAAGCGCTGGTGAGCGGGGATTGATCCAATTGATCGGCCGGGGCGATGCGACAGTGCTGCGTTACTGAGAATCCGTAAAGTTCAGCGCCGGGCGGAAGCCCGGCGGCAGGCTGGAAAGCCTGGCCCCACTAATCTCCGAGCTGCATCTTCTTCAGCAGCGCGTGATACCGCTCGTCGCCCGCAGGCTCGTCGAAAATCGGATTCGACTTCAGGCCGAGCAGATTCGGATCGCGGTCGCTGAATGGCGCGGTCCAGATTCTCAAACGCCTGGTCCGTGTCGCCCAGCGCCGTGTGCACGTACGCAATGCTGACGGGCGAAATGTAATCGCTCGCCGCGCTTTGCGTGATCTGCTGCCAGCAGCTCTACCGCTTCCTGCCCGCCGGCCCGCCATCGCCAGCGTCATCGCCTCGCAGCGAATCGATGAACTTGCTGTCCGCGTCCGCCTCGCGCGCGCTCGCATAGCAGGCCAGCGCTTCGTCGAAATGACCCGCCAGCGTATGAACGTTGCCCATCATGGCGTGCGCCAGATAATACTTCGGATTCATCTCCAGCACTTTGCGGAACTGCGCGATCGAGTGCTCGTACTTGTGCTGCAGATAAAACAGGAACGCCAGATGCACGCGGAACAGAATCGACAGCGGATCGAGCGACAGCGCCTGCTGCGTCTCGCCGATAGCTTCCTCGATCCGGCCCACGGGCCGCAGATAGTAAAACGCATACACGATCGCGGCAACCGGCGAGGATCCGTTCAGCTCGATCGACCGGATCATCTCGCGCTCGGCGCCTGCCCAGTCCCAGTCGTAAAGCGCCAGAATCACGCCCAGCGTGGCGTGCGCCTCGGCCACGCGTTTCATCCAGTTCAATGGCGCGCCGCACCGCCGCTTTGGCTTTGGGCATCGCGTCCTTCGGCGCCACGAAACCGAGGAAGCCTTCCGAGATACCAGGCAATAGGCCAGACCGTCGTGCGCCAGCGCGTAATTGGGATCGAGCCGGATGGCTTCTTCAAACAGCCTTCGGCTCGCGTCCAGACCCTCGCGCGGTCATCTTGTAAAGCTCGAAGCGGCCCTTGAGGTAGAGGTCGTAGGCTTCGAGATTCTCCGTATAGCGCTTGACCAGCGGCTGTGACCGGACGCTGCGGATCCGTTCCCGAGCCGGACTGGCTGCGCCAGCCGCACTTTCAGCTTCTGCCACGATCGCCTGCGAAATCTCGTCCTGAATCTCGAACACATCGGTCATCTCGCGGTCGTAGCGCTCCGACCAGAGATTGTTGCCGTCTTCGACACCGATCAGCTGCACGCTGATGCGCACGCGGTTGCCGGCCTTCCGCACGCTGCCTTCGAGCACGCTGGCCACATTCAGCGTTTCGCCGATCTGGCGTATGTCCTGCTGCGTCGCCGCGGAACGCGAACGCCGAAGTTCGCGCCGTCACCCGCAGATTCTCGAGCTTCGTCAGCGCGTTGATGATCTCTTCCGCCAGACCGTCGCTGAAGTATTCGTTCTCTTTGTCGGAGCTCAGATTCAGGAACGGCAGCACGGCGATCGACGGCATCGCCGCGCGCTGCGCCGGCTGCTTCCAGACCCCGGAGGCATCGTGCATGATCAGCCGGAGCGGCTGGCGAAATAGATGTGCTCGAGCGCGTTCTTCACGTCGGCGCATCGACTGATAGCGCTGATCGGGATCTTTGCGCAGGCACCGCATCACGATCTCCTGCACTCCGGGCGGCGCGTCGACGCCCGTCTTTCGAAAACTCCTGCGGTGTCGTCGCGCAACACGGCCGTCAGCGTGGCCAGACCCGAGCTGCCGCGGAAAGCCCGCTCGCCGGTGAGCATTTCGTAAAGCACCGACGCCGAACGAAAAAATGTCGGACCGCGCATCCACTTTGCGCCCCTGCGCCTGTTCCGGCGACATGTAGGCGACCGTGCCGATGATGGCGCCCTCCGCCGTCTTCGGGCGGCCGTTCACATGCAGCGACATCGTGGTGTCGGACGTGCCCATGCCGATCCCCAGCGCGTCCTGGCCTTGTTCGTCCGCCGACAGCTTGGCCAGTCCGAAGTCGAGCACCTTTGCCAGGCCGTCCGGCGTCACCATCACGTTGGCCGGCTTCAGGTCGCGATGCACGATGCCGATGCTGTGCGCGGCGGCCAGCGCATCGGCAATCTGCGTGGCGAGTTTCAGGCAGTCGACGGTGGGAATCCGCCCGGCTTCGATCATGTCGCGCCAGCGTCTGGCCGCGCACGAACTCCATGACGATGCATTCGCCTTCCGTCGATGGTAACGATGTCGTGAATGGTGATGATATTGGGATGGTTCAGCGACGACGCCGCGCGCGCTTCCTGGATGAACCGGGCGCGCCGTGGTCGTTCGATTCGCCCGCGCCGCGATCAGGACTTTGATGGCGACGAAACGACCCAGCTGCATGTCCCGCGCCTTGTAAACGACACCCATCCCGCCCTCGCCGAGCTTCTCGAGGATTTCATAATGCGAAATGATGGTTCCAACCATGGCGGGCGCAAAAAGCGCCATTCCAATACGATACTCCCCTCGGATAGCATGGCGCCGGATGTGCGCCGGAGACCCCAAAAATAGTACCATTGCGTTAACAAGCCATGAAGCGAACCTGGAAGCGCGTGGGCATCTGCGCGGCTATTGCTCTAGCCAGCGTTGTCGTCACCGTTCTCCTCGGTCACGTGCGCTTTTTTCAGCTGCTCAACCTCAAGGCTCAGGACGCGCATTTTATGCTGCGCGGCACCCAGCCGACGAAAGACATCGTCATCGTCGGCATCGATGAAAAGACCGAGGACAAGTTCCCGGAGCCGCGCCTCCTGTGGCAGCCCTACTACGCCGAAGCGATTCAGGCCGCCGCCGCAGCGGGGGCCAAGGTATTCGTACTCGATAATTTCTTCGCCATTCCGGTATCCAAATACCAGCCGGGGACCGATGAGGCACTGGCGGGGGCCGTCGCAGCCGCCGCCCCGACTATGCCTGTAGTGCTGGCTTTCGTGGCTAATACGGCGGACCAGCACGACCCGGCTTTTGCGGTTCCGGTGAACATCCTCGCCTCCGCAATGAACGGCGCGGCGATGGCCAACCTGACGGACGACGACGACAACCTGCTGCGCAAACAGGTGCTCATCGAAACTCCACAGCCCGGCGCGCCGCAGGAGCGCAGCATGGCGCTGCGCGCCGCGGAACTGTTCACGGGTAAGACCGCAACCGTCAAAGATGGCAAGGTTTTCCTGGGCGACCGCGAAATACCAGTCGACAAGGACCTCGAAATGACAATAAATTTCGCCGGGCCCGCGGAGACTTTCCCGCGCGTTTCGCTTTCGGACTTCATCGGAGCCGCCCGCGCCGGAAACAAGACCCAGCTCGAAAAATGGGTGAAAGGCAAGATCGTCCTGCTCGGACCCGACCTGCGCACGGAAGATACCCACGCTACCCCATTCTTCACGGCCTTCGGCAGCTCGACCAGGTGGATGACCCCTGGTGTGGAGATTCACGCCAGCGCCCTGCAGACTATCCTGAGTGGCGATTTCCTGCGGCCCGTTCCGCAGTGGGTCACGATGCTCACTGTGGTTCTGGTCGCCGGCGCCACGGTCGCGATTGCGGCTGGCCTGGCCGCATCCCAGGCCGCGATATGGGCGATCCTGGTTCTCCTGGCCGGGCTGATCTTCACCCACATCATGTTCCGCCTGGGGTGGCTGATATCCAGTACCGATGTCATGCTGGTGTTCGTCACGGCCCTCATCGGCGGCATCATCTATCGCTTCGCCACCGCGGAAAAGAAGAGCAGCTTCTTCAAGAGCGCCGTGGCGCTGTTCGTCGGTAAGGAGGTCGCCAAATCGCTCGAGCAGAGCGAACAGATCGGCCTCACCGGCAAGCGCCGGATGGTCACGATTCTTTTCACCGATATCCGCGGCTTCACCGCCTTCTGCGAATCCAAAGATCCGGCCGTCATCGTCGACCTGCTGAACGTCTACATGGCCCAGATGTGCAAGATCATCGTCAGCCACCACGGCCACGTGAATAAGTTCATCGGCGACGGTATTCTGGCGGTCTTTTCCGACGACGATGAGGGCGCCGAACCCGGCGGTCACGCGCTGCGCGCCGTCAAATGCGCCGCCGAGATGGTGACCGCGCCGGGCGACTTCAAGACCGGCTCCGGGCATGCACTCGGGCGAAGTGGTCATCGGCAACGTCGGATCGTCGGACAAGATGGAGTTCACGGTTCTCGGCGACACCGTCAATCTGGCCTCCCGCCTGGAAAGCCTGAATAAGGAGCACAAAACAAAACTGCTGATGAGCGGTGTCGACGTATGAAATGCTGAAGGGGGGTATCGACACTATGTATCTGGGTGCAGTGCCGGTGCGAGGCAAAACCGAACCAATGAAGCTCTATACAGTAGCGTCGCTGGTGACGGAAGAAATGCGGCAGGTTCATCACCTCGAAGAAGGCGTACCGGCCTGAAAATGCGCCGATTTTCCTCGGCTTTTGCCCTCATACCGGTGACTGGTGCCCGCGCTCTTCGCGCGCCGACACCAAAGAAGAACCAGTCGGCCTGATCCTCACCGCGCACGGGCGGCAAGGTTCTGCGCGCCAATACCGAAACCCCGCTGGCGGCGCGTTCCGGCGACATCCTCTTTTCCGGCGATTCGCTGCAGGCCATCGGCGCCCCGCCAATTTTCTCTACTGTCCGGGCAAGACCTCCCAGACGCTGGATCCGGGCGGCGAAGTTCTTCTCGAACGCCAAGGCGCTCAAGATCAAAACCGGCAAGCTCGATCCGCCCCAGCCCGTCAACGCCTGCTTCCTGCCGCAGCTGGTGCGCGTGGCCGTGGCCAGCCAGCAGCATTACGGGGTCAGCATGACGCGCGGCCTGGCGAAGCCGGAAGGCGACGTGATCGCGTTCGACGCGCTGCCCGCCGACGTCCAGACCGCGATCGCGCCCATTGGAACAGGCCCTGCGCGCCAATCCGAACGACGTCTCCGCAACTGGTCAGGAAGCCGCCGATCTTCGACCAGAACAAGCTCGAAGCCAACGCGCTCGCCGCTTATCAAGAAGGTTGTCCGGCCAGTGGACGGACGCCGTCTGGGTCAAAGGCCGCATTTTCGAGCTGGAGGAATCGCTGGCCAACGCAGGCCGCACTGAAGGCCGCCGAAATTTCGCCCGACGCCAAAACCTACGCGCTGCTGATCGGCATCTCGAAATACCAGAAGGTGCCGCAGGATCTGTGGCTGCAGTTCGCCGATGCCGACGCGAAGACCTTCAGCCAGCACCTGGCCAGCCCGCGCGGCGGCGGCGTTCCAGCCGATCAGATGGTCGTGCTGACCAACGAAGAAGCCACCACAGCCGCCGTGCGCAACGCCTTCCAGACGATTTCTGCGAAAGCGCGCCGGCAAGAAGGACACGATCTTCATCCTGGTCGCCGGCGCACGGCATCGTCGACAGCCGCGGCGCGTACATCCTGACCTACGACAGCGATCCGCAGGATCTTTCCACCACCGCGCTCCCGTTCAGCGAAATCCAGTCGCTGGTCGACGACGAGCTCTCGAAAGTCGGCCGCGTGGTGCTGCTTGGCCGATGTCGCCGCGCCGCGGCTATCGGCAATCTCAAGACCGCCGCAGTCGGCAGCGCGGTGGAGAAGCTCGGCGAAGCGACAGGGCGAAATGCTCGGCCTGATGGCCGCCCGTCCGCGCGAGGTCTCCGACGAAGGCACGCAGTACGGCGGCGGCCACGGCGCTTTCACCTACTCCGTCCTGAAAGGTCTCGAGGGCTTCGGCGACCATAACGACGACCGTTTCGTCGACGCCGGCGAACTCACCGACTACGTCCGCGACAACGTGCCGAAGCTGACCGAACAACAAGCAGCATCCGCGCGATTTCGGCAACATGGCGGGCGAGACGAAGCTCTCCGATCTCAGCAAGCAGGGCATCACGCTGGCCCGCTTCCGCACCCTCTACGATTCGCGCAACGGCGGCCCGCTGTTCCTCGCCGACGCCGACCCGCAGAACGCGCCGATTTCCGGACAGGCCGCCGCAGGATGTCGATGCTTTCCAGGCCGCTATCCGCGCGCGGCAACCTGCTGCCCGAATCAGCCGAACAGCGCCTGGGCCTCTGCTCGATAAACTGCGCGCCGAACTGCCGCCCGAGCAGATGTTCCTGCAGGAAAACGCGCTCCGCGTCGCGCTCGAGAATGCAGGCCCAGCAGGTGCTGCTGCGCTATCTCGCCGGAGACCAGACGCCGCAGACGAAAGCCGAATTCGACGCCGGATCGACGCTACATGGAAGCCGCCATCGCGCTTACTCCCGAATCGCTTTATCTCGAAGGCCGCAACGATTTCTTCCAGGGCCGCGGCCTGCTCTACGACAAGCAATATCGCGCAGGCCGCCAATCTGCTCGAGCAATCCGTCCGCATCGATCCCGGCGAGGCCTACGGCTACAACGCGCTGGGCATCGCGTATCTCGAGCAGGCCGACTTCGCCAAGGCCATCCCGGCATTCCGCGACGCCGCGCGGCGCGCGCCGAACTGGTCTTATCCGCTGCACAACCTGGCGCTGGCTTATGTGGAAGCCGGCGATTACCAGGACGCCATCCGCAGCTATCAGCAGGCCATGCGGATCACCCCGCAGTACAGCTATCTGCCTTACAATCTCGGCCTCGTCTATCAGCGTCTGAACCGGCGCCGCGACGCCGAGACTGCCTATCGCAGGGCCATGGTGCTGGCGCCCGATTCCGCCGAGCCGCTGAACGCGCTCGGTTCGCTGAAGGCTTCCGAAGGCAAGTCCGCCGAAGCCGAAAAGTTTTATCGCGACGCGCTGCAGAAGAATCCCGCGCAGCTCACTGCGCTTGCCGCGCGCCACAACCTGGGCCTGCTGCTGGCCGGTCTGAAGAGGCCGCCAGAACGAAGCCATCGCGCTCTGGCAAGCAGAATCTCGCCGCCCAGTCCCGACTATCTGGCTTCGCGGCTCAGCCTCGCCGAGCTGCTCGGCGCAAACCGGCGACACGGCCGGCGCTATCGAACAATACGGATATGTGGTCGGTATCGAAGCCCGAGTACATCGGCGGCGCGCAATGGCTCTGGCGGGCCTGTATTTAAAGGCGAATCAGCCGGAACATGGCGCTCGACCAGCTGCGCGCCGCGGCGAAGCAGGAAGCGCAGAATGCTTCGCTCTGGGAGCAGATCGGCGACGCCGAAAAGTCCCTGAATCACCCCGATGCGGCCCGCGAAGCCTACGCGACAGCGCTGAAACTTCAAATCAGAAAGGCGGACGCGAAAGCGAATCCGTGCCAAAATGGCCTTTTAATGGATGGCGTGAATATACGGCTCAAATTCTGGGGGGTGCGCGGCTCCACTCCCACTCCTCAGATTGAGAACCTGAAGTTCGGCGGCAACACGTCCTGCGTCGAAATGCGCACCACGAACAACGAGTGCGTGATCTTCGACGCCGGCAGCGGCATTCGCGCGCTGGGTCAGACGCTGATGCAGGAAGCCAACGGCGAGCGCCATCAACACCAAGATATTCCTGACGCATTTCCACTGGGACCACATTCAGGGCATTCCCGTTCTTCGCGCCGCTTTACGGGCCCAAGAATCACATCTCGTTTTATCTCCGGCACCACCGGCCGGCCGCTGCAGGAGACGCTGGAAGGCCAGATGGCGAAGCCCTATTTCCCGATCGACTTCAGCCAGGTGGCCGCCAAACGCGACTTCCATCAGATCGAGACCGGTGCCTGCGTTAAGGTCGGCGGCCTCACGGTGCGGCCCTTCCCGCTGAATCATCCGCAGGGTGCGTCCGGATACCGCATTGAATCGAACGGCGTCACGGTGATCGTTTACGCGACCGACTACGAGCACGGCGTGAAGAAGTCGGACGACATTCTCGCCGAGTACGCGCAGGACGCCGACATTCTGATCTGCGACGCGCAGTATACGCCCGCCGAGTACGAAACGCATCGCGGCTGGGGCCACAGCACCTGGGAGAACGCCGTGCTGGTGGCACGGGACGCCCACGCCGAGCACCTGATGCTTTTCCATCACGACCCGATGCACGACGATCAGACGATGATGCGCATCAGTCAGGACGCGCGTCTGCAGTTCGACAACACGACCGCCGCCTGGGAAGGGTTTGTCGCCGCGCTGTAAAGAAGCGTCGCAGCCACCTTCAGGCGAAACACGCGCCTCAACTGGTCGGCGTTCAATGGCCGTGTACGCGAGACGCGGGGACCTCCAGCTACGGGTCCAGGCGGACCACAAAAGCCTGAGGTTCGCGCTGGTCGGCCCGGATACGCTGAGCCAGCGCTTCGGCGGCTTCCGGCGAGGGCTCGCGTCCGGCGAGGATGCGCCACAGCGGCGGATCGCCCTGACGCAGCACTTCTTTCGCCGCACCGTAGGCCGTAATCATATTCTGTTGCTGACGGTCGGCGTTGGCCTTATCGCGGAAAGCGCCGATCTGCACGGCAAATACCGCCGGTTCCGGCGCTGCCGGCGCGCCGATGAGGATCAACTCGACTTGCGCCACGCCCGGGCCGATCAGATCGACCTCCCGCGCGGCGGCGTGCGAGAGATCGATGACACGTCCGTCAACGAAAGGGCCGCGGTCGATGATGCGCACGTCAACGGTCTTGTCGTTTGTCAGATTGCGCACCCGGATCATGGTCTGAAACGGCAGCGTACGATGCGCGGCCACCATCGTTTCCATGTCGTAGATTTCGCCGTCGGCGGCTTTGCGGCCATGGTAGGGATGGCCGTACCAGCTGGCGAGTCCGCGCTCGAGGACGGTGCCGATCGTTGGCATCGGTGCTGTCGGGATGAGGCCGGGAACCGGTGCGGTGTTCGGTACCGGAGCGGGTGCGGCGGGCGTGACCGGGGGTGGGACGACCGCGATGGTTTTCTTCTTCGCGCACCCCGTGATTGCAATCGCGAGGGTGATGACGAAAGCCAGTCGCCGGGTCATCGGGTTCTTAACCATACTAACCTCGATCTTGGTCCAAAGCGTCACAATCGTTGTCGCCTGCCGCAATGAGATCGCGCACATCCCGGCGTTTCTGGACAGCCTGGCGCGGCTCGATCGTTCGAATCTCAAACTCGACGTAATTGTGGCGGACGGTATGAGCACGGACGGCACGAGGCAGATCCTCGATACGTTCGCGCGGGAACACGCCTGGTGCAAAGTCATCGACAATCCAGGCAAAATCGTTTCGACCGGACTGAACCAGGCGGTGCAGCTCGCCCAGGGGGAGTTCATTGTGCGGATGGACGCCCATACTGTTTACGAACCCGCGTACGTGGTCCAAAGTATCGCTGTGCTGCAGTCGACCGGCGCGGCGAACGTGGGCGGTCCGCAGCGGTCGCGTGCCCGGGGCTATTGGACGCGCGCGATTCACGCGGGATTTCATGCGCCATTTGCGACCGGCGGCGCCCGGTTTCGCGACGACAACTATTGCGGCCCGGTGGACACCGTGCCCTACGGCTGCTGGCGGCGCGAGTATCTGATCGCCATCGGGCTCTTCGACGAAACGCTCGTGCGGAATCAGGACGACGAGCTTAATCTGCGTATCCGGCTGGCGGGCGGAATCATCCGGCAGGATCCGTCGATTGTTTCCTGGTATGCGCCGCGCGCCACCCTCGCAGGCGTTTTCCGGCAGTATTTTGAATACGGATTCTGGCGCGTGGCCGTGCTGCGGAAACATGCGGGCCAGGGAGCGTTGCGGCATTTCGTTCCGGCCGCGGCACTGCTGAGCGGGATCGGCCTGCTTCTGTTTGACCGGCCGATACTGATGGTGCTGGCGCTTATCTATCTGCTGCTAAGCCTGCTCGCGAGCGTGCAGTCCGCGCGACGGGAAGGCTGGGACCTCTTCCCGGCCCTGCCGATCACTTTCGCTGTTT
This sequence comes from Terriglobia bacterium, assembly GCA_963709215.1. Lineage (GTDB taxonomy): Bacteria > Acidobacteriota > Terriglobia > Bryobacterales > Bryobacteraceae > BOG-234. Next base: position 228,335 of record CAVPVO010000004.1, read on the forward strand.
ATCAACTGGCGTACGCGGCTGGCTTTCTCGCGGGACTCGTATACTGGACCCTGTTTGGACGATATCGAAAGAATCCGCGCCGAGTTTCAGACGCGCGACCGGACGATTCCGCCTGACTTCTACGCCTGGCATCGCCCCGAGATTCGGTACTGGCAGAGGCAGACGGCGCACGCCTGCACCAGGCTTCTTGAAAACGCCGGCGCACTCCCACTCGATAACGCTTCGATCGCCGATATCGGATGCGGTACCGGCCAGTGGCTCGCGGAGTTTGTACATTGGGGCGCGAAGCCGGCCAACCTGCACGGCATCGATCTTCTGGAAGAGCGCATTGCCGGCGCGCGGGGGCGCCTGCCGGATGCCGATCTGCGCTGCGGCGATGCGCGCCATCTCCCGTGGCCGGATGCATCTTTCGATCTGGTGACGCAATTCACCGTCTTCAGCTCGATTCTCCATATCGACGTGCAGCGCGAAATCGCCAATGAGATGTTGCGCGTCCTGCGTCCCGGCGGACACATCCTCTGGTACGACTGCCGGTACCCGAACCCTCTGCGCCCGGCCGTGCGCGGCCTGAATCGCGGCGATGTCCGTCGACTTTTTCCGAACTGTGCGATCGGTCTCACCGTAACCACTCTTGTGCCTCCGTTATCGCGGGCCATTGCGCGCCATTCCTGTAAGCTCGCCGCTCTCCTGGAAAGCCTGCGCATTACTTGCACGCATCTCGCAGCCGTAATCACCCCTGAAAAACAGTAAAATGGAGAGACCTATGCGGGGAATTTTGCTTTTTCTGTTGACTGCGGGGCTCGTGTGCGCGCAGACCGCCGCGCCGACCAAAGCACCTGCCTTCGAAGTCGCTTCCATCAAACCGGCGCCGGACCTCATGACGCTGATGCAGCAGATTCAGAGCGGCAAAGGACACCTCGGGGTAAAAATCGACGGGCATCGTCTGGACATCGGCTTTTCGTCGCTGCGCGATCTGATCTGCTACGCCTACGATGTGAAGCCGCATCAGGTGATTGGTCCGGATTCGCTGCTTCTCAGCCAGCGCTGGGAAGTAATGGCCACCATTCCGGATGACGCGACCAAAGAGCAGGCGCCGCAGATGATGCAGGCCCTCCTTGCGGAGCGCTTCGGCCTGAAATTTCATCGCGAGAGCAGGGAACATCCGGTTTATGCGCTGGTGGTGGCGAAGGGCGGGATCAAGATGAAGGAGGCTCTGCCTGACGAGCCTGCGCCGGCGGCGCCGCCGCCCGATTCCAAGGACACAAGAACCATCGACGTCGGTCAGGGGCCGATGACTGTCAAACAGGACGGCAAAGGCGGAGCGTCCATCAACGCGGGTGCGCTTGGAAACATCAAAGTCAACATGAGTCCGGAAGGTCTCATCCATATGGAGATGAGCAGGATGTCGATGGACAAGCTGGTCGGGCAGATGGCGCCGATCATGGACCGCCCGGTAGTCGACAAGACTGATCTCAAGGGCAATTATCAGGTGGCGCTTGAGTTCCCCATGAGCGCAATGCTGGCGGTGGCGCGCGCGCAGGGTATCAACATTCCCGGCATGCCGCCCGGTCTGGGTGGTGGCGGCGGAACGGGTCCTGCGGATGCCGCATCCGATCCGGCCGCCATGGACGCCGTCTTCAAATCGATGGACAAGCTGGGCCTGAAGCTGGAGCAGCAGAAACAGCCGTTTGACGACATCGTTGTCGACCACGTGGAAAAAACTCCGACTGAAAATTAACGCGCTGAAGTCCCGCCGGAAAATTGATCCTTCCCACGCCCGCCGCATCAGGTCTTAGCAGGCTGCTGAAAAACGCTTCTTGCCACTCCCTTACCGTCGCGGTTCGGAAAAGCAGGTGCTGATTCCGCAGTGGTTACTGAACCGCGCGCGTCAGCAAGCGGCAACGAAAAGAGCTTTTTCAGCATCCCGTCAGGTGATCATCACGGACCATGCCGGCAACACCGCAAGAAATGCTTTCATCCGTCGGCAAGGATAACGCTAAGCGATAAAATTCACCCGGGGGGGCAATGATGTTCCATTGGCGAAGGCTGGTTGCGGCCTTGGTTTTGTCAGGCATTGGCACCTTCGCCCAGCCGCCTGCCGTCCAGCCGCCATCTGGCGAATTTGAGGTGGCGACGGTCAAACCGACTGCACCCGATTGGCGGGGCGGAGCGTATTTCACCATGCAGGGCGGCCACCGGTTTGTCGTACAAAACTACACTCTGAAGTCGCTTGTCGGGGCTGCCTGGGACCTGCCAATGAGACTTATCTCAGGCGGGCCGGCCTGGGTCAACGCGGAGCATTACGATATTGTGGCGGAGACACCGGGAAACGCGGGCCGTCCCGACACTGATAAACAAATGTCGATGCTTCGGAATCTGTTGATAGACAGGTTCCAGCTCACATTCCACCGAGAACAGAAAGAACTCCCGATCTATATTCTGACCCTGTCGAACAGCGGGCCAAAAATGACAAAAAGCGACGGGCCTCCGTCCGCCGGACGCCCTGCGCTTGTTTTCCGCCTCTTTCCCGAGCGCCGAGCTTTGCTGCCGGTTCACGATGCGACGATGGCCGAGCTTGCCTCAGCGCTCCAGCGCGGTCCCCTTGACCGTCCGGTCGTGGATAAAACAGGCCTGTCCGACAGGTACGATTTCGATCTGGACTGGGCGCCAAACGAGGATGAATTCTTCGGAATGATGAGTGCACGTCCGCCACTTTCGGACGATGAGGCCAAGCCTGATATTTTCGCGGCCATTCAACAGCAGCTCGGCCTGCGATTAACGCCGACAAGAGGAGCCGTGGAGACATTCGTAATCCACAACGCACAGCGGCCCTCAGATAATTGATTGGCTGGCAGGCTGTTTCCAGGCACTCAGAGGTAACAATCAGCGTCCGGGAATGGCGTCACGGAAAAGCAGGGCCCGCAGATTATGCAGACGCTCGTGGCCGAGCGCATCAAGCGAGAGCGGCAGAAAACAGTCGTTCGACGACGTCGTTGTCGATCGCGCGGAAAAAACTGCGACTGAAAATTGACGCGCCAAAGTCCGCCGGAAAATTGACCAGGCCGGCGCGCGGTCCCGCAGGGTGGTTGTTATATGATGAACACCGAAGAGCGCGCCCTGTTGTTCCGCGGCCGCGAACCACATAAAGGAATTCGTTAATGACAGTTCGGTCGAAGCGCCGCTTGAAACGAGGGATAGTTGCCGGTACAGTCGCGTGCGTGGCTGCGGCTCTGCCGTTCGGTGCGAAGATTTTCGCGCAGAATCCGGCTCCGGCGACGCCGAAGCTGGAGATGTCGGACAAGTATTTCAAGAAGGTCCAGGTACTCACCAACATTCCGGTCGACGAATTCATGGGAACGATGGGTCTCTTCTCCGCTGCCCTGAGCTACTGCTGCGGCGACTGCCACGTAGGCGCCGGAACCGATAATCCCGACTGGGCCTCGGATAAGAATCCGCGGAAGGTCAGAGCCCGCCAAATGGCCGCCATGGTCAAGGAAATCAACCGCGCCAATTTCGGCGGCACCAACCAGGTCACCTGCTGGACCTGCCATCGCGGCAGCCCGAATCCCGCGGTTACGCCCTCGATCGACACCATTTACGGTGAGCCGCTGCAGTTCCCGCCGGATGTGGTTCTGTCCGCGAAGACCGGTCAAGGCGCGCTCACGCTGGATCAGATTTTCGATAAGTACGTGCAGGCGCTCGGCGGCGCGGCCGCGACCGGACGTCTGACCAGCTACACGGCAAAAGGTACCAGCCATCTGTTCGGCGAAACGCGCGAAGATCCGGTGGAGATTTACGCGAAGGCGCCGGACAGTCTCGCGACGTTCGTGCACCAACGCGGCGGGGATCTGGCGCGCACGTTCGACGGGCGCGATGCCTGGGTCATGCTGCCGCTCACCGTGGTCGGCAAGTATCCGCTGAGCGCCAGCGCGCGCGAAGGCGGCAAGCTGGACGCCGAAATGGCCTTCCCCTGGCGTATCCGCGGCTTCTTCCAGAACTGGCGCGTGGGCATCCCGGGGACGCTCGACGGCAAAGACGTCCAGATTGTGCAGGGCAGCGCGACCGGCATCATTGCCACGTTCTACTTCGACAAAACGACCGGTCTGTTAACGCGTATGGTCCGTTACGCCAACTCCATCTCGGGCCGCGTGCCGACGCAGATCGATTACTCGGATTACCGCGCGGTGGCGGGCGTGATGATGCCGTTCAAATGGACGTTCGGCTGGGTCAGCGGCCGCGAGGAGTATTCGATTTCGTCCTACGACGCAAATGCCACCGTGGACCCGGCGAAGTTCCGCGAGCCGATGCAGCGGCCGAAGCAGTAATCCGCGGGGCCGCGCGCGTGAAATACATGGTGGTCGAGCATTTCAGGATGCGCCGGCCGTGTACGCGCGCTTCCGCGAAAGCGGCCGCATGATGCCTGAGGGGCTCATTTACATTTCGAGCTGGATCGACGACAAGGTGGAGCGCTGCTTCCAGCTTATGGAAGCCCCCGACCGCGATCTGCTGGATGATTGGATATCGAACTGGACCGACCTGGTGGACTTCGAAGTCTTCCCGTTGATCACATCGCACGAAGCCGGCGAAACTCTGTCGCGGCGGCCCTAGTCTAGCAGGCTGCTGAAAAACGCTTCTTGCCACTCCCTTACGGTCGCGGTTCGGAAAAGCAGGTGTTGATTCCGCAGTGGTTACCGAACCGCGCGCGTCAGCAAGCGGCAACGAAAAGAGCTTTAGCAGCCTGCTAGAAGATTGTCCGGTGTGCGGAATCTGCCGCAGCGGCCAACTCTGTGAGCGCCTCGATGAAGCTCAGTGACTGGCCAATGAAAAGCCCGTCGGCGATGAACGCGCTGACGGCCCCCATTGCATCGATCTGTCCCGGCGAGGTCGGGCGAATCACCGCGCACAGAGGCAGAGTGGAGTTGATGAACTCGCACGGCACGGGAAAGATCAGGTTGGTCTGGAGGAGAGGATTTACCGGTCCCGGGCTGGCTGTCGACGCATCGAAATTCGGGAATTCCGGTAATCCGTTCGCCGCTGCCATGGGCGCTAGGGGCGGCTGGACGGAATTTCCAGAGAAATCAACCCACTCCAGGAAATGGCATATCTCGTCTCCGCCGATGCTCAGCGTGATCTTCAGGACTTCCGGGCTGGAGACCTTTTGGCTTAGCGTGGCATAGAGACTCGAACCACCCTGCTCGATAAACCCGAAGTGAAACGCCGCGATATTGGCGATCGCCTGGATATTGGACAAATTGTAGTCATCATTATTTCTGGGAATTGCCGGAACGTTCACTAAGTTGATCGCCTGCGCAAAAGTGGCTCCCAGATCAGGGTTTTTCGTGCTGTGGTACCTGGTAAACCAGCTGGTATCCACCGTCAGATTCATGAGGTTTGTGAGGCGGCCGATTTGCCGGGCCGGGGTTGCCTGGCTGCTCTGCAAAGTGCGGAATTCATCAAGGTTCACGGGTTGCGCACCGATGAACGCAAGGTACGCATTCAGGAAGGCCGCGTGGCTTTGCTCATCCGTGTTATTGCTGGAGATGTATTGCGGGCCGTCAGAATCGAGGTTCATGAAAGCCGCCTGATAGCTGTTCATCGGCGTGAACGGGGCGTTTGCCGGGAACGTCTCGACGGGCGGCTGGCCTGGGGTGAGACCACCGAGTTCCGCGTACTGCTGCCATAGATCAGCTTCTATCAGTTCAGCCGCTGCCAGAAACCTGAGAATGGCGACGTCTCCCCTTGTCGGGGCCGGCGCTGCGAACAGCTTACTTTCACTGAGGGCGCCGCCGATCACGGCTGCGCCGGTGGCGATTGAACCTCGCAAGAAGGAGCGGCGGTTCTTATACTGCGTCGATTTATTGGCGTTCATGAATCTCCTGCAGAATTTAATTGAGCGTTTGTGCGCTTCTGTTCCAGTGTGGGGCGACAGGATGGTGGAGTCGTCGGAACTCAGTGACCAAGTTGTAAATTCGTCTGCGCGTCATCTATGCACCGGTGCGATGACAATTGTTCTGTCGATTCCTCCGGCTGGGTCAAACCGGAGAGAGCATTCTCCGTGCACGGTCTCACCCTTACCCGGGCCACAGGTTTCACTGCGCGCGACGCATCTGATCCCGGATTTCCGGCCCTCCTGTGGCTCGGCTCTTTCTTCGCCTGCCTGCTGCTGCTGCCGCCGCTGCCTTTTCCGATCGGGAACTCGGGAGCTCACGTGGCGCCGTTTGTGGCTCTGCTCGGAGTGCCTGGCAGTGTGCGCGCGATACGAAGGCGACAGGCTGCGATGCCGACGTTGGCGTTGCTACTGCTCCTTTTCCTGGCTGTGCTGCTTGTCAGCGTGGGATTCGCGGCGGCTTACTCGGGATGGAAGATTGCGCTCGGAAGCCTGGCGCGTGTTTTGCTGTTCGGCGTGGGAGTCTGCTTGTTCTTCCACGGCCTTGCCGGACCGCGCGGGGAAGAATGGGACGCGCTGCGGTTCGCGCGTGTGCTCTTCCTCATTGGGCTGGTCGGCGCGGCTTTTGCGTGCATCGATTTCTACTTCCAGTTCCACGTGCCGGCGGGATTCGCGATGCAGCTGGTGTGGCTGAAGTCCGGGATGATGCGCCGGGCGCAGGGGGTGTTTTATGAAGCCAGCACGCTGGGGAATTTCTGCGCGTTTTTCCTGGTGATGATCCTGGTCGCGGCATTTCCTGTGCGACGCCGGATTTGCCCGCCCGCGCTGCTGGCTGCGGGGGCTTTGATTTTCGGAACCGCGCTGATTCTGTCGGGCTCACGCGCGTCGGTCGTGGCGGTCATTGTGGCTGGCTGTGCATTTTCGGTGCTGCGCCGCGTCCGGACCGCCGGAGTTCTGGCGGCAATGGCGGCCTGCCTGGGCGCGGCAGCGGTAGTGCGTATCGCAGTGCCGGCATTTTGGGATAACTACTGGTTCCGGCTGGCGGGCTCGGCGACCGGTGTCTGGTCGTACCCCAACGAAGTCTTGTCGGGCCGGCTGGCGAACTGGAAAGTGCTCGTCGATTTTCTGATGCAGCATCCCTGGCATCTGTTGTTCGGGATCGGATACAAAACGATTCCTTATACGAACTACATCGGAGCGCACGTGGTGGCGGATAACACGTGGCTGGGTCTGCTGGTTGAGACCGGGGTTATTGGAGTCTTAGTGTTCGCGGCGCTGAACGCTGCGATCCTGCGAACGTCGCTGCGTGCGGCGCGGAGTGACCAGGGCGAGGCGGCGTTTTTTGGCGCATGGATATTCTGCTTCTGGTGCGTGGAGATGGTGCAGATGCTCACCGCGGATGTGATCACGTACTGGCGCGTGCTCCCGGTCTATTTCTGGGTGCTCGCGACCGCAGCACGCGAGTCGGGTCAGTGAAGATCCTGTTTCTCGATCAGTTCAGCGAGCCCGGCGGCGCGCAGCTCTGTCTGCGGGATGTGATGGCGGAATGCGTCGCGCTCGGATGGCAAACGATTCTGATGGCGCCGGGCGAAGGGGCGCTGGTCAGATGGAGCCTCGGCATCGGGGTTCCGACGCATCCGCTGCCGCTGGGGAGTTATTCGAATGGCAGGAAGACGTTGCCGGATGGCGCGCGGTTCGCCGTGGATGTGGCGAGAATGTCGCTGGCAGTGAGGCGCGTCGTGGAGCGCGAAAGGCCGGATCTCGTCTACGCAAACGGACCGAGGGTGCTGCCGTCCGTCACTGGTCTCGCGTGTCCGGTGGTGTTCCACGCGCACAGCTGTGTGCGCCGATGGCCCGAACGGCAGATCATACGCTCGAGTCTGCGATCTGCGAAGTCCACAGTAATCGCAGCATCGAGCTATGTGGCGGCGGACCATGAATCGGCGTACGTCATTTATAACGGCGTGGCGGACCTGTGGCGTGGCGCGCGAAGCTTCGGGCGGACTATTGCGCGTGTCGGTTTCATGGGGAGAATCGCCCGGGAGAAAGGGCTGATCGACTTTGTGCAGGCCGCGAGACGACTTGCCGAAAGCCGGGCCGACGTCGAGTTCCTCGTTTACGGCGAGACGCTCTTCGGCGATCCGCGATACGAGCGGGAGGTGCGGGCAACCGCCGCGGGAGCTCCGGTCACGTTCTGCGGCTGGACGGACGATGTGGCGCGGGCGCTGCGCGATATCGAGATTCTGGCGGTGCCTTCGGGTCCGGATGAAGCGGCGACCAGGGTGATCATGGAGTCGTTTTCCGCGGGGACACCGGTGGTGGCCTATCCGGCGGGCGGCATCCCGGAACTGGTGGAACATGGGCGCACTGGATTGCTGACAGAGACTCCTGACAGCGACGCACTGGCGCGAAGTATCGGAATTCTTCTGGAGGATCGGCGATTGATAGACCGATTGTCCGCTGCCGGACGGGAAGAATGGAAGCAGAGGTTCAGGGTTGAGCGTTTTCAGCGCACGGTTTGCGATCTGCTGAAGCAGTGTGCGCAAAGTGCCACAGCCAGGCGCCATGAAGCGTGGGCGCCAGCACGCGGACATGATGAAGCAGCCGCTTCGCGATAAAAGAAAGCTCGAACAGCTTGCGGCGGGCGCGCAGTCCGATTCCAACCTTTGACGCCGGGACGTGAGGGTGGAGGTGAACCCGCATGCGCCGCCGCGGGAAGAGACGGCGCATGGCGATTTCGCGTTTGTCTTTAGCGTTCGAAAGAAGGCAGAAGTGCAGCCAGATTTCGTTCTTTCCGGCGCCACCGGTCGCAGTCGAGGGCGACCAGGCGGGAGATGATCCGAAGATTGAGAACCAGCGGTTGACCGATGCCGGGAGTTGTTCGATCGCGGAGAACGCAGCAGGATGGAGATCGCAGTGGAACCAGTCGCGAGCGAGGCGGAAGGTGATGCCTTCCATCACGCGGGACGACGGAAGAGCGGTGGCACGCCATTCGGTCCAGAAACCGTCTTCTCGTGAGGATCGTTCCAGAAAGTGTGCGACTTCGTAAACGTGCCGAAGACGCATGTCGCCGTTCAGAAGGTGGCGGACAAGGTGCATCGCCGAGTAGGAGAGAGCATCCACAGGATGGAGCGTGTGAAAGCGCAGGCCGCCGATCTGACGCGCGGCGCGACGCTGCCAGAATTGACTGAAGTCTGCATCGCAGAAGCGCATCCTCGGCGGATTCCAGAAGCGGAAATGCAACTCGACGGAAAGCGGCATGGCGGGGTCGTAGTAGTCGTCGCGCCAGGTCCAGCCAGTGCGACGAATCATGACGGGGAGATGATCGGCGCCGGGATCGAGTACTTCGCCGGCGAAACCGTATCCGAGCGACTGAACTGCACGGGCGGCGTCGGGCATCGATTTCGCGGGAACGTAGATGTCGATGTCGTACTGCGGCCGGTCGGTTGGATCGTCGGTGTACCACGGCCGCTGCGCAAGGCCTTTCAACACGACGTGCTCGATGCCATGGAGACAAAGCGCGTCCGTGATCTGAGATTGTGCCGTGACGAGGCGCTCGTGACGGACGCGGTTATCGGCCAGATTGCGGTCGATGCGGCGCCGAACCGATTCGGGCAATTTGGGCAACGACGCGCGGCAGTGCGTCCCGAGTGCAAGAGTGAGATGCGCGCGGTCCATGGCGTGAAGCAGTGCCGGCCAGTCCTGGTCCGGAATCGATTCCAGTTCGGCCAGCGACCTGTCGTGAAATCGCAGCGCCGTCAGGACTGCAGAGAGGTGAGTGCGGTCAGCCATTGGAATTCACGAAATCCCGAAGGACATGCTCCGCGCTGTCGAAATCGTGGTAGGTTAATTCGCCGATCGGTAGCTGCAGGAATTCCTTCAGGGCGCGGTTCTGGTCCCGGCGGATTGTTTGGTCGCCGTAGATGGCGGGATTGCGGAGGCGACGCGCCGCCTGTGTCCGGTCCACCGGTGCGATTCGCGCATCGACCTGTTCAGGCCGGCGATTCAGAAAAACAATATGGCTGGCGTGACCGGCGAGCGCAACCGGTATGTCGAGCGTATCGGTTTCGACCTCGATATCCAGCTTGCCGTTGGGCCGCAGTTCCGGCTTGAACCGGTCCAGTTCGGGGAAGAGCCGGCGTGCTGAATCACGGAAACGAATGCGAAACGGGCGGCCGACAACTTTGCGATCGTCACGACCGCGGACGATGTGCGTGGCGTCGTCAGAGAGATAGGTCCAGCCGCGGCGGGCGCACGCATAAGCGAGAGACGTCTTCCCGGCGCCGGATTCGCCGCAGAGGAGCACGGCGCGTCCGTTGAACGCGGCGCAGGAGGCGTGCAGCGGACTGAGATGACGCGCATCGATCATCGAATAGCCGGCGGGCTCGAGAAAGTGATATCGAACGTAGCTCTGGTTGCGTGCGACGTCGCGCGTGAGGCAGACAAAGGTGAAGAAACCGGCGAGATCACACATTCCGAAGTTGTCCGGACCGTGGACGATAGAGATGAGATGGTTGCGGCCACGGGGCATGCGGGCGACAGGAGGCATTGATGCGTCGCGATCCTCCACGACGATTCGCACGGTCACGGGGCGTTCCGCATCAGCCGGAGATGGAAACTTCTGCCAAAGCCAGTCAGCGGCCGCGATGATGTCCTGCGAATTCGTCTCGAGGTCGAGTGGAAAACCCATGGGGTAGTAGCGCGACCGCAGGGACAGCGGGAGATCGTAACCCAGAGGATCCTCCTTCGGTTTCATGCGGCCGAGCGGCGCTGGATGGCGCGGTTGAGCTTGCGGCGCGCGTTGACGACATACGCTTTGGCGCCGCTGGGGTTCGTCAGCGCGAGATCGCGGGTGATGGTGGCAAGCGGGACTTCGTAGCCATAGTGGAGCGCCATGACGCGCGCTTCGGTGGCGTCGAGAGTATTTCCGATCACGCGCCACATTTCCTCGTGGCGCTGGCGGCGCTCGAGGGCGATGTCGGCCGGAAGGGAGGACGAGTCGCGGAGACGCAGGGGCACCGTTTCGCCGATGTCGACGGGATCGGCAATGCGGGAAACCGAACTCAGGCAATGATTGCGCGTGATGGCGTAGAGCCAGGTGGAGAATCGCGAATCTCCGCGGAAACCGCTGCGGTGACGATATGCGCGAAAGAAAACCTCCTGGGCGAGATCGAGGGCCCGGCAGCGGTTGCGCGTGAAACGCAGGCACCAGGAGGTCACGCGCGCGTGATAGCGCCGGAAAAGCTCGTTGAACATCAGCTCGCCGAGATCTGCGTTTGGATCGCAAAGTACACACATGACTTCTTCATCCGTGAGAGCTTCCGGACAGTCCTGCGCCATACGAAAAAGCTGCGGACGAAGGGCCGCTTGGGTTGACATGCCCGAATCATAGGGGCCGGACGCTGCGGGTGTCGTGATGGGTTTGTAAACACGTTGTAAATTCAGTCTCGGCGGGGCCGGCGACCACCGGGCGTCCGGCGAGTTTGTTCAGCGCGACGGCGAAATTCCGGGTGAAAGCTGCTTCGGAGAAGTCGCTGACGCCGGTTCGGAGATAGAGCGGGTTGAACCAGGATTCCGTGCGGTCAAATGTGCGAAGCGCTCCCGCGAGGCTGGCCTCGGTGGCTTCGTCGTAGAGCACGCCACAGCGTTCACGAACGATTTCAAGCGACCCGCCCCGGGCCAGCGCGAGGACCGGTTTACCGCTGGCGAGCGACTCGACTGTAGTGATGCCGAAGTCCTCTTCGCCGGGCACGATAACCGCCGCGGAGCGGGCGTAGAGGCCGCGAAGTTCCGCGTCGGAAACGCGGCCGCAGAATTCGATGTTGGGTGCGGCGAGGCGTCTGAGATTGGCGTATTCGGGACCGTCACCGACGATTTTCAGGCGGCGTCCCTGCCGCGCGAAGGTGCGGACGGCGTAGTCGAGCTGCTTGTACGCGACGAGTTCCGCGACTATCAGGAAGTAGCCTTCCGAGGGTTCGTGATAGAAGGAATCGACGGCGACCGGAGGATGGATGACCTCAGCCCGGCGGCGGTAAGTGCGCCAGATACGGCGGCGAACATTCCAGCTGTTGGCGACGAAGCGGTCGACGCGCGCGGCCGAGGCGTAGTCCCAGGTGCGCAGGTAGGTCGAAAGAGAAGCCAGCGCTGCGCGCTTTATCGCGTTGCGGGAGAAGTCGTGCAGGTAGGCCGGATAAAGCTCCCACAGATAACGCATCGGCGTGTGGCAATAGCAGAGATGGCGGCATGCTGAGGGAACGAGAACACCTTTCGCAGGGCCCGATTCACTGCTGATGACGAGATCGTAAGAGCGGAGGTCGAACGATTCCAGCGCGAGCGGCATCACAGGCAGAAGGCCGCGATGAAATCGTTTCAGCGGATTCAGGAATGAGGCTGTGACTTTGCGCGAGCGGATCAGAGGGGACACGCGGGCGGGATCGTAAAAGAGGGTGAAGATGTCGGCTTCGGGAAGCATCCGCAGGATTGCCTCCAGGACTTTTTCGCCGCCACGTGAGCCCAGCAGCCAGTAGTGGATTACCGCAATCCGCATTGCAACGTAGGACCGATTGGGTGACGCGCGGAGAACAGCTTTGCGCGTTACCAGGCGTCGCGACCGCTGAAAATGTCGCGAATAGAGCAGAGCAAAATGTGGAGGCGAAGGGCCGACGAACCACGGCGAACGAGGAACTGGTCGAGCCGTTTCCTGCGGGCGTAGCTCAGCCGGCTTCGACCGCGAACCTGCCAGAGCCCTGTCAGTCCGGGGCGCACCGAGAGGACTTCTTTGGTGGCGGCCCCGTAGAATTCGTCGAGTTCCGAAGCCGTGATTGGCCGCGGACCGATGAACGACATCTCGCCGCGAACCACGTGGATGAGTTGTGGAAGCTCGTCGAGCGAATGACGGCGGCAGAAGCGCGCAAATCGGCTGGTGATGCGAGGATCATGCGGTGTTTTGACCGGTTGTGCTTCGACGTCGGCGCCCCACATGGTGCGGAATTTGAGCATGAGCAAGGGCCGGCCGAGCCATCCGACTCGGGCGTGGCGAATCAAAGGAGGGCGGCGGGAGACCAGCAGGATGGTGACCGCGATGGCGAGGATCAGCGGTGACGCCAACACAAGCAGGACGGCGGCGATTGACCTTTCGCAGGTTAGGGTCACAGTACGGGCGCGAGCTGACAGATTGGACGCCAACCCCGGCCGGGCGGGAACAAAATTGTTCCGGGGCTTTACCATGTGCTGTCCAAATGGCTGAGCGACACGGATGTCGAAGTCCCAAAGAAAAGTTGTTTTCTTCTTCCCGGCGTTTTCCAGTACAGAAGCCACGGCGCCACTGGGAATTCTGGCGGTTTCAACGCCGCTGCTGAGGGCCGGGTATCAGGTGCGAATCATCGATTCGACCATTACGCCGAACTTCCAGAAACGAACGCTGGAGGAACTGGACGATGCGCTGTGTCTGGCGATTTCGCTGGTCACGGGACCGATGATTCACGAGACGGTACAGATCGCGCGCGCGGCGAAGAGGCGCTATCCGGATAAGCCGGTGATTCTCGGCGGCTGGCATCCGTCTCTGCTGCCGGATCAGACGTTGGCGGCCGAGTGCGTAGACGTCGTGGTTAAGGGACAGGGCGAGGAAGCGCTGCTCGAAATCGTGGAGCGCATCGCGGCTGGAGAGTCGATGAAGGGCATCGCAGGCGTCGGCTACAAGGAAGACGGCAGGATCGTGTTCAACATGCCGCGCGCGTTGAAGCCGATTCGCGAGTTGCCCCCTAAGGCTTATCATCTGGCCGATTTCGACGAGTACGAGCGCGTTTGCGGGCGGCGCTGGGCGATGTACACGTCGAGTCTGGCCTGTCCGTATAACTGCGCGTACTGCACGAATGACGGAGTCTACGGGCGCAAGTGGAATGCGCTCGAGCCGGCGCAAGTGGTCGAGGAGACCAGCGATCTGGTGGAGCGGTACGGCCTGTCGCTGCTGTGGATCGTCGACGACAATTTCCTGGTCGATAAGGAGCGGGCGCTGGGGATCGCCGAGGGACTGGTGCGGCGCGGTGTGAAGTTCGACTGGAGCGTGCAGTCGTCGACGAATCTGGTGTCGCGTTTTTCGGTGGATGAGCTCAAGCTGCTGCGGCGCGCGGGGCTGTCGCAGGTGTCGCAGGGAGCGGACAGCGGTTCGCCCAAAGTGATGCACCTGATGAACAAGGATTTTCAGAAGATCGAAACGATCTACACGGCGGCGGACAAGCTGTCGCGGGCGGGAATTCGTCCGTCGTTCAACATGATCTTCGGCTTTCCGGGCGAAGGCGAGAGCGAGCGGAAGGAATCCATCGCACTCATCATGGATGTCTGCCGGCGGTTTCCGGGCGCGGAGTTCTGGACGAATATCTTCACGCCGTACCCGGGTTCACCGATCATGCAGCGTGCGTTTGAGCTCGGGATTCACGTGCCGAAGACCCTCGAAGGCTGGACCGATTTCTTCCCGCGCTACACAACGCTGCCATGGCTGAAGGGTCGCAAGCACCGCGAGGTGCAGACTATGCGCGAATATCTGCGCATCGCGTTTCATCGCGTGCCCATCGGGATGCAAAAGAAGAACAGGCTGCAGAGGATTATGCACGGGATGATCGGCGTGCCGGCGCGATGGCGGCTGGATCACGGATTCTACTGGCTGCCGTTTGAACTGTGGCTCAAAGAAATGATGAACCGGCTGATGCAGCCGCCCAAACCGAAAGTGGACGCACATCAACTGGAAGCGGAAGCTGTGACGTGTTGAGACCGGAAGTACTCCTGACGCACAGCAACAATCTGTTTTCGGACCGAAAGCAGATGGAGAAGATGCAGCCATATCCGCCGCTGCAGACGATACTCGCGGCGGCGGTGCTGCGGGAAAGCGGGATCGGCGCGGCCTTGTTCGATCCGACGCTGGAAGCGCCCGGGCCTGCGCTGCTGGAGGCGTTCGAGGCGAGTCTCGAGGCGCATAACCCGCGCCTGGTCGTGGTTTGCGAAGACAGCTTCAACTTCCTCTCCAAAATGTGCCTGGTGCGGAACCGGGAATTGGCGTTCGAGATGGCCACGATCGCGCAGAGGCGCGGGATTCCGATCGCCGCACATGGACCAGATGCGACGGACCGCGCGGGTGAGTATCTGCGGGCCGGATTCTTTGCGGTGCTGATCGGCGAAGTGGAATCGACACTGCAGGAGCTGGCGCGGCGCGAGTGCGTCGACGAATTTCGCGGCTTGTTGGCCAAAACGGCGCGCGCGGGAAACGCCGAGCTGGATGCGCTTCCGCTGCCTGCCTGGGATCTCGTGGATGTGGAGCGCTACCGGCGCGCGTGGATTGAGGCGCACGGGTATTTTTCGCTCAACATGGCAACCAGCCGGGGATGTCCCTACCGATGCAACTGGTGCGCGAAGCCGGTGTTCGGGCAGCAATATCATTGCCGCTCGCCGCGGGCGGTGGCCGCAGAGATGCTGCATTTGAAAACTGCATACGCGCCGGACCAGATCTGGTTTGCGGACGATATCTTCGCGCTTTCTCCGAAGTGGACAGGCGAATTTGCGGAGGCTGTCGCTGAGCTGCGGGGCGAGATTCCTTTCCGAATGCAGTCGCGATGCGATCTGATGACCCGGCCGACCGTGGCTGCACTGAAACGCGCCGGTTGCGCGGAAGTGTGGATGGGCTGCGAATCGGGCTCGCAGAAAATTCTCGACGCCATGGACAAGGGTATTCGCGTGGAACAGATCTACGCCGCGCGGGAGAATCTGCGGCGTCACGGAATTCGCGCGTGCTTTTTCCTGCAGTTCGGTTATCCGGGCGAAGGATGGAGCGAGATCCAGGCGACCCTGCGGATGGTGCGGGAGACGAAACCGGACGATATCGGGATTTCGGTTTCATATCCGCTGCCGGGTACGGTATTTCACCGCAACGTTTTTCGCGGCATCGGACCACGCGCTAACTGGTCGGACAGTGCCGACCTGGCGATGATTTTTGCGGGGCCTTATCCGAGCGAGTTTTACCGGGCGCTGGCCGATGCGCTGCATCTCGAGGTGCGTGAAGGCAGGTACTCAGAGGCCGCCTGGGAGCGCGTGTACAGGCTGGAACGCAGTGCGAGCCGGGCCGAGGCGGTCGCGTGATGAAGCTGCTGCTCACACACGCCTACTTCCTGTATGAAGACGCCAAAGAGATGGCGATCATGAAGCCCTATGCACCACTGGGGATTCTCTACCTCTCGTCGTACCTGCGCGCTAAGGGATTCGATGTCGAAATCTACGATTCCACGTTCGGCTCGCGTGAGGAGTTGCTCGGGATCCTGAATGACGGACCTCCGGCGGTGCTGGGCATCTACGCGAATCTGATGACGCGCGCGAACGCGGTGGCGATTATCGGCGCGGCACGGTGCGCGGGATGGCGCGTCATCGTGGGCGGGCCGGAGCCGTCGAATTACGCCGCAGAGTATCTCGATGCGGGCGCGGACGTTGTGGTGCGCGGCGAAGGGGAGACGGCGGTTGAGCAATTGATGGCGAGCGGATTCGACCGATGTGCCTGGCCGCGCATCGACGGGATCGTTTTTCGCGGTGACAGCGGACGGACCATTGAAACGGGCGCGGCGCGGCATCTGCCGGACCTCGATCGACAGCCGTGGCCGGACCGCGACCGGATCGATATTCCGCGCTACATGCAGGTGTGGCGGGACAATCACGGAAGGTCGTCGATCTCGCTGATTACAGCGCGAGGGTGCCCGTACAAATGCAACTGGTGCAGCCATTCTGTTTACGGCCACACGCACCGGAGGCGATCGGCGAAGGCGGTGGCGGAGGAGGTCGAATGGCTGCTGCGGCGCTACGCACCGGACATGTTGTGGGTTGCCGACGATGTGTTTACGATCCATCACGGCTGGCTGTTCGAATACGCGGCGGAGTTGAAGCGGCGCGACATTCGCATTCCTTTCGAATGCATCACGCGCGCCGATCGAGTCAATGAGGGTGTGGCGGCAACGCTGCGCGACCTCGGATGCATGCGGGTGTGGATCGGATCAGAGAGCGGATCGCAGCGTGTCCTCGACGCGATGCAGCGCGGTGTAACTGTCGAGCAGGTGCAGCGCGCGGTCGGGCTCGCGAAAGCGAACGGAATCGAAACCGGCATGTTTCTGATGTGGGGCTACGACGGTGAAGAGGTCTCCGACATTGAAGCCACGGTCGAGCACGTAAGGAAGTGCCGGCCGGATATTTTTCTGACGACGGTGTCATATCCGATCAAGGGGACGCCGTACTTCGAAAAGGTTGCGTCGCGCCTGGTGAATATCGGCCCGTGGGCAGATACCACCGACCGCGGGTTTCAGATTCGGGGACGGCATTCGCGGCGGTTTTACAAATTCGCGGATGAGTTACTGCGAAGCGAGATGGCCGCGGTGCCCGACGCCGCAGCCGCACTCGCGGCGCGAAATGGCCTGCGTGAGGCGTTCGCGGAGACGGAGGCGTGATCGATGTGAATCGCGAAATGCGACTGCAGTTCCTGCGCGACTACGCGAAGATCCGTCAGGCGGAAGGACGCGGTTCGGACGACCCGGCCTGGTATTGCGCACTTCCTTATCGCGATCTGACCGGCAGGAACTCCGCGCAGTGGAAGATTCGCGCGCGGACATGGAAGCATTTCGAACACTCCGTGCTTCGCGGGATGGAGTTGGGAACGACGCGGTCGCTCGAAATACTGGATATCGGCGCGGGAAACGGATGGATGTCTTACAGGCTGGCGCTGCGGGAGCATCAGCCGGTTGCAGTCGACATCTTCGCGGATGGCAGCGACGGATTACGCTGTGCGCGGCATTATCCGCGGCGATTTCCGTGCGTCGAAGCCGAGTTCGACCGGCTGCCGTTTCGCGACGCTACATTCGACCTGGCGATCTTCAATTCGTCCATTCACTATTCGACCGATTACCGGCGCACGCTGACGGAAGCACGGCGATGCCTGCGACGTTCGGGCCGCATTGTGATCATGGATTCGCCGATTTACAGACGCGCCGCGCACGGAGAACAGATGCGAGCCGAACGGCACGAGCTGTTCGAGAGAGCGTATGGGTTTCGGTCGGATGCCGTGCCGAGCATCGAATACTTCGACGAGGCAACGCTCGAGTCACTGGCCAGAGAGCTGAAGATCGAGTGGCAACTCAGCCAACCGTGGTACGGCATCTGGTGGGCACTCCGTCCATGGAAGGCCCGATTGCGCGGGCGGCGTCCGCCATCACGATTCTGCATTCTGGTCGGGAGTTTCGGCGCACCGTGATTATTCTGCTGCATCCGCGCGCTACGCGGCCGAAGAACCGGCGGTTTCCGCTGGCAATTCTCTCGATCGCCGCTGTGCTTGAGGGCAAGGAAGACTACGTCATTGTGGACGGCAATCTCGATCCGCAGCCGATGCAAACGATCACGCGGATTATGGCTGCCAGCGAAGTCGAAATGCTGGCGGTTTCCGTCATGCCTGGGCCGCAGATGGTGGCGGCGATTGAGCTGTCGAAGGAATTCCGGCGCCGGTGGAAGTCAGTTCCGATTGTGTGGGGCGGCTACTTCCCTTCGCTCTACACCGATGCCACGCTGAATGCCGAGTACGTCGATTTTGCGGTGAAGGGGCAGGGCGAGGAGACGTTTCCGGAATTGGTCTCTGCGCTGCGCGGGGATCGGAAATTCGCCGGTGTGCGGGGACTGTCGTTCAAAGATGCGTTCGGGCTGCACGTGCACAATGCGCTGCGTCCGCTGCGTTCGCCGGGCGATTTTCCGGAGCTGCCTTATCACAAACTGCAGTCGGTGGAGAAGTATCTGCTGCCGACGTTTCTGGGTAAGCGGACGGCGGTGCATCACGCGAGCATAGGGTGTCCGTTCCGGTGCCAGTTCTGCGGCGTCGTGCCGATTTACGACGGGCGGCAGAAGACGGAACCGGCAGAGCGTACGGCGCGGGTGCTGGGGAGGCTGCAGCGCGAATACGGCATCGATGCGGTGCAGTTTTACGACAACAATTTTTTCCTGAGCGAGAGCCACGCCGTGGATCAGGCCGAGCGTCTGATGCCGCTGAAACTGCGCTGGTGGGCGGAAGGGCGCATCGACGCGATGCTGCGGTATTCGGATGAAACGATGCGCGCGATTCGCGATGCCGGTGCCACCATGATTTTCTTCGGCGCGGAGTCGGGCTCGGACGCGACGCTCGCCGAAATGAACAAGAAGATCACGACGGAACAGACGCTCGAGCTGGCAGCACGCATTTCGAAGTTCGACATCATTCCGGAGTTTTCGTTCGTCATCGGAAATCCAGGCGATCCGGGACGCGATACGAACGAGACGATCCGGTTCATCCGGAAGATCAAGCGGCTCAATCCGGCGGCTGAGATCATCGTGCAGCACTACATTCCGACGCCGCATCCGGACGGCATGTACGGCAGCGTGGACGAAGCGATCCGGTTTCCGGATACACCGGACGAATGGGCCAGTGAACGCTGGTTCAACTTCACGATTCGGCAGGACCCGCGCCTGCCGTGGCTGCCGCGTCGTGTGAAGCGGCGTATCGATCACTTCGAGCTGGTAATCAATTCGCGCTGGCCGACGGTGCAGGACATCCATCTGCCGCGATGGAGCCGCGTGCTGCTGCAGTCGCTGAGCAGCTGGCGGTACGCGCTTGGAATTTACGCCGCGCCGTTCGAACTGGAGTGGGCACAGAAACTGGTGGCTTTGCGAAAGCCGCGATGGGAGAGCCTCTGACTGCTGCGGGCGAGGGATTCCGTCTATGGGCGACAAGCTACGATGCCACACCGAACGCGCTTCTTGCGCTCGAAATGCGCATTCTGTCTGAGCGGATCAGTCTGGCGCCGGGAACGAGTTTCCTCGACGCCGGAAGCGGTACGGGGCGATGGATGACGTGGGCGCAGTCGCGAGGCGCAAGGGTTTTTGGCATTGACTCGTGCCGCGAGATGCTCGTTCAGGCGGAACACAAACCAGGACTGCGGGGACGGTCAGTGCTCGCCGACATCAGTGCCATTCCCATGGCTGACGGCGCAGTCGATTTCGCGATGTGCTCTCTCACGATCGGATACGTGGCGTCGCCCGCGATTGTATTTCGGGAAATGGCACGCGTGTCGAGACGCGTCATCGTGAGCGATCTGCATCCCGACGCGGTCCGGGCCGGCTGGACGCGGTCGTTTCGCAGCGGCGATCGGCGCATTGAGCTTCAACATTTCGACCATTCGATCGCCAGCCTTGACAGGCACGCGCAGGCAGCGGGGCTGGAACGCGAATGGCGCACCGAAGTTTCGTTCGGCGAACCGGAACGCGAAATATTTGCTCGCGCCGGTAAGGAAAAAGCCTTCGAAGAGAGCCGCGGGATACACGTGGTGTCGATCACCTCATGGCGGAAATCGTCCGACTGACCGGGGCGCGCGTCGCGCGGGATGCGAATCGCGGCGAACGTATCGATCTCACGATCGAAGACAGCCGCATTTTGCCGTTCGATTCCCGCATCAGTCCGCACGTCGAGCTCGATCTCACCGGATGCCTGCTGCTTCCAGGTCTTATCAACGCGCACGACCACCTGGAGTTTAACCTTTTCCCCCGGCTCGGTAATGGACCTTATGCAAACGCGTCGGAATGGGCGAGGGATATTTATCATCCGGACGCGTCGCCGATTCGGGAGCATCTGCTGGTGCCGAAACCGATACGGCTGATCTGGGGCGGGATCAAGAACCTGCTCAGCGGCGTGACGACGGTCGCGCACCACAATCCTTATGCGCGGCGCGTTTTCACGGAGCGCTTTCCTGTGAAGGTACTCAGGCGTTATGGGTGGGCGCATTCGCTCGATTTCAGCCCCGATATCTGCGATTTGTGGGAGCGCACGCCGGAACACTGGCCGTTTTTCATCCACGCGGCCGAGGGAACGGATGAGCACGCGCGCGTGGAAATTTCCCGACTCGCGGAGATGGGCATGCTCTCGCCGCGCACACTCCTGGTGCATGCGGTGGCGATGGGCGCGCCGGAAGTGGAAACGGTTTCCCGGAATGGATGCGGCATCGTGTGGTGCCCAACGTCGAATCTGTTCTCGCTCGGGCGGACCTTGTGTCCGGACGTTCTTCGGTCGGACATCCCGGTAGCGCTGGGCACTGATTCCGGACTGACGGCGCAGGGCGACATGATCGACGAAATCCAGGGCGCGATGGCAACCTCCGGGTTAAACGCGGAAGAGATTTACCCGATGGTCACGACGCAGCCCGCCGGACTGCTGCGGTTGGGCGGGGGCCAGGGACGAATCTGCGAAGGCGGTGCGGCCGATCTGGTGGCGGTGGCGGATACCGGGCAGACACCTGCGCAAGCCGTGGCCAATCTGAAGCCGGAACTGGTGATGGCGCGCGGGCGCGTCATGCTGTTGTCAGCCCGTTTTGCCCGCATGCAAACCGGCTGGAAGAGTTTTCACGCGATCCACGTGGAAGGACGCGGAAGCTTTATGATCCGGGCGGACGTCCCGAGGTTTTTCGGCGCCGCGTCGACGGCTCTCGGCTCGGAAATAAGACTGGCCGGGAGGCGCGTGTGCATCTGAATCCGGTGCTCAAGCGCCTGCCGATTCTCATTCTGAGCCCGCACAGCCGGTGCAACTGCCGCTGCGTGATGTGCGACATCTGGAAGCATCCGGACACGGATGAAATCAGTGCGCAGGATCTGGAGCGCCACATCATCAGTCTGGAAGGCATGGGCGTCGAGTGGGTTGTGTTTTCGGGCGGTGAGCCGCTCATGCATTCCGATCTTTTCCGGCTTTGCGCGCTGCTGCGGAAACGGAAGATTCGCGTCACGATTCTCAGCACCGGGCTGCTTCTGGAGAGACACGCCCCGTCGATCGTGGAGAATACCGATGACGTGATCGTCTCGCTCGACGGCCCGCGCGATGTCCATGACTGGATCCGGCGTGTGGCAGGTGCATTCGACAGGCTCGCGGCGGGAGTGCGTTCGATACACGCGCGGCGAGCGGGGTTTCCGGTTCATGCGCGCTGCACCGTGCAGCGGCTGAATCACAACCAACTGCGGGCGACGGTTGCGGTAGCGCGGAGGATCGGCCTGCACGGGATCTCATTTCTGGCGGCAGACCTGACGTCAACCGCATTCAACCGGCTGGCCGTATGGGACGCTGACCGGCAGATGCAGGTGGCGCTCGACCGGGAACAGACGGTCGCTCTCGAATCGGAAATCGAAGCGCTCGCGCTCGAAGGCGACTGTGGAGAGTTCGTGGCGGAATCGCCGGAAAAGCTGGGGAGAATCGTGCGGCACTTCCGCGTCCATCTCGGGGAGATTGCGCCTGCGGCGCCGCGGTGCAACGCGCCGTGGGTTTCCGTGGCGGTGGAAGCCGACGGAACGGTGAGGCCGTGTTTCTTTCATGCGCCGATCGGAAAGATCGATGCCGGAACGACGCTTGGCGACGTAATCAATGGCGCCGAGGCTATCCGATTCCGGAACAGCCTCGAGGTTGCGTTGAATCCTGTTTGTCAGCGCTGTGTGTGCTCGCTGAACTGGCGCGGCTAAGCTTTGTCAGTGACCGCGCGGTCACTGAAGCGAGATCACAACGCCCGTTGGAGTCTGCATACCACCGACCATAGCGAGCAGCGGCACATCGCCCGTACCCAGCCCCGATGGAATCGTCAGGTTGAACTGGTAAAGTCCCGCACCTGTCAGGCCGGCGAACGCGGGCGTAATCCCCGTGCCGTTGACTAAGATCGTCACCGGATTGGACGGCAGAATCGGCGCTGCGCTCGAGAACGGCTGACCGGCAGGGACCGGCGGATTAGTAGGGCCGAACCCGACACCGAAGAGTTCCACGACATCCCCGGCCTTTGCAGGTACGGTCACATAGCCGAGGGGCGAACCCTGCGGCCCGATGATGTCGTAGCTGCCACCGCCCTGCGTGCCGGAACCGTCTGTCCGGATGATGATGCCGGCCACATGCGAGCTGTCGAGGAGGCTGAACGACGGGCCGAACTGGCCAAGCGTGACTGTCGAGGTAGCCGTACCGGTCGGCGTATGGACGACCACGGGCACGGTGCCGGTGGCGGTGTCGCTGGGAGCCTGCACGTTGACCTGCCCGGGACTGACGAACCACAGGAATGCGGATTTGCCGTTGATGGTGACGCTCGTGCCGCCGAGGTTCTCGGGGAAATTGCCTGTCCAGGTAGCGTCCTGTGTTGCAAGATTCTGGCCGTAGATGGAAATCCACGAGCCGGGCTGAATGGTAGTGCTGGAGCTGTAGACCGGGACGACGCCGCCCTGACTGATAGACACTGTGGTGGTGTCCGAAGCGGCGAGCTTCGATGCGAACGCGCCGGAAAAGACAGACCTCAGCGCTGCCGGCGGGGTGGATGGCGGCGGTGTCACCTGACCCATCGCGATGCCCGCTACGAGGGGCAGAAGAAGCATCTGCAGAGCTGATTGAAGGTTGTGTCTCACTCTGATTTCGAGGTTATGCGCGTTGCGGGGCGCAGTTGTTCGCGAAGGGTAAATTTCCTGTAAATCGGTTGGGTCAGCGGGGTGGTTCACGCCCGGTGAGTTCTGACAACGTGCGGGAGACGTCGGCGTCTTTGCCTGCATCGAGATCGAAGGCGTGCGAGGCCTCGGCACGGGCGGCGGCAGCACGGCCGGTCAGGGCCAGAAAGTTCGCCAGCGCCCAGTGGGGCCGGAACCAGTTCGGCGCCTGCGTGGCGGCGGTGCGAAGGGATGTTTCCACTTTGGCGGCATCGTTCTGTTCGGCGGCGAACATCGCCAGGTTGTACCAAGCGTTGGGGGGATTGTCCGAAGTTTCAGTTGCGCGTGCGGCGGCCTGCAGTGAAACCTGTACGCAGGCAGCCCGGATCGCAGGGTTCGTCCCCGCGCCGCACAGGGTTGCGAGGCGTCTGGAACAGTACAGATCTTCGCCCGCGCCTGCGATCGCGGCGCGGCTGGCGGAGTTGTACAGGGCGATCGCACGCGGCAGATCGGCGGGTGAGCTTTGAAACCGCGCCAGTTCGACGTCGGCATGCGTCAGGGAGAGAGCGAAGTATCCGAGGCAGAGGGCGATGGGTGCGGAAACAGCCAGCGCAGAGGAATGCCTGACGGCGGGCCGGTGCGCGTCTTCGCGTGTGGATGCAACAAGGATGGCGATAACCAGCAGCGTTGCGAGGACCGGCCCCGCCATGGCTGCGACGAACAGGGATTCGACAGAGGAGGCGATCAGGGCGGCGGTGAGTGCGGACACCGGGACTGAGCGCGCGCGGCGCACGCTGATAGCCCCCAAGCCAACCCAGCCGAGAGCAAGGAGAAGGCCAGGAATGCCTTCGCTGGTCAGGGCGTCGAGAGCGACGTTGTGGGGCGACTCGTGGTAGAAGTCGGGGAACAGACGAGCGAGTTCGGCGGACTGGAAGCGCGGGAACTCGGCGCTGAAGGTCTCGGGACCGAAACCGGTGAAGGGTCTAGCCATTGCCATGCGCAGCGAATCGCGCCAAAGAAGCGGACGCGCACCGCCGGTAGGTTCGTTGCCCGACCAGCGAACGCGGGCGCGTAACCGCGTTCCGGCCGGCGAGAACAGGAACGCAACGAAGAGAGCACCGCAGATCAGCGCGGTGAGGACGTGCCGCCGCCGCGGTTTCCATCCTGATTGAAACGCAATTGCAGCGAATCCGACAACGACTGCGAGCATGGCGGCGCGCGTGCCGCTGAGAACGATCGCGATGATCGACAGCAGGCAGGCCGTGAGGGCTGTCCGGCGCCACCATTCACGTTCGATCTGTGCCGACGCAATCGCAATGAAGACGGCAATCGCGAGCCACCAGCCGAAGTAATCCGCGTGGCCGAGCGGGCCCGGCGGACGAACGATGGTCGAATTGCCGGCCTGCGCGTGATAGCCCGCGGGATTCTGCAGAGGGTCGATGTCGAAGTATTGGATAATGCCGTACAGCGACGCGATGCTGGCCGCAATCGCAAAGGCGCGCAGGATGGTTCGTAATGCGGCGGGTTCGCGGGACAGATGACCTGCGGCGACGACAACAAATACGCTGAGAGCGGCCACCGTCACCAGACCCATGCGGCGCCAGTTGCTTCCGAACAACGAAAACCAGGGACGCGACGATGCAGCCGTCGCGACGCCGTACCAAAGGGTCTGGACGGTGGCCAGGCAGCAAAGCCATCGGCCGGTCCGGCGAGTCCATAGCGCGGCGATGCCATCGGCGATCTGTTTCGGAAGCAGCAGACAGACCACCACGCCAAGGCAGAGAACAACGATCTTCGGCGTGATGTCGTAGTGAAACAGTACGCCCGGGAGAATCAGCAGCGGCAGAAGCAGGACGATGGCGGGCAGCAGAATCGCCATGACTTCAGAACGACCAGAGCAGACTCGTGTAGCCGGTGTGCGCCCGGTAGCTCTCGTTGGTTTCGAGGAGTCCGAAATCTTCGTGATAGCCGTAGTACTGGTAGCCGAGGTTGTAGCGGAGTTTCGGCGTGATTCTGACGGAAAGACGAATGAGAGGCGTCTGGTAAGTCAGAGGAAACGTCTGAACACTGCTGAGCAGATTCTGAACAGGTGTGGATGGGTTCTGCACCGCAGAGGCGCGGCCATCGCCCGTGTCTTTCGTGATGTTGTAGCCGATGTAGAGATCGGCGCGCGAGGTAACCGGAAAGCGCAACCCCAGATTGGCGGCGTGGATATTGCTGATGAAGATCGATTGTTCGTTCAGCGAGACCGCCGGAGTTCCCGCGAAGAACGCGAGACCACCGAGGGTGTCGAGGTGAAGCTTCGAGTAAGAGGCGTCGACGGAGAGCCAAGGCTTCGCGTTCCAGGAACCGTTTGCGGTGTAAGTGCGCGAGCGCGAACTGTAAGCCGTGATGACGATGGAGTTGTTGTTGTATTCCTCCGAATACCCAGCTCCGAACGAATATGCCTTCTTTCGATAAAGAACGCGCGAACGGATATTGTGATAATCGCCAAGGCTGATGGGAGCGAAGGGATGGTCGTTGCTGCCGACTTCGCCTTCCACGTGTACGCGAAAATCGGGCAGCGGAATCCAGCTGAATCCGGCCACGCCCGCACGAAGCTGATTGGACTGGCTGGCTGTGGTGTTAAAGGTTGGGCCAGGAAGCAGCGCGGCTTCGATGGAGCGGATTTGCCGATCGGAGTATCGATAGCCGGCGAACGCATCGAACTTTTTCGAGAAGCGGTAGTGTACGTCCGTTGAGTTCGTGATGAGCAGAATCCCGAGGAACTGGAAGTTCACCATCTCGGAGGTGAACGTGGCGTCATTGAACTGCTCGAAGAGGTTGTTGCCGGTCATTCGCTCATTGGAGACCGAGGTGTTGTTTGTGAAACTCAGGCGCGAAGTGGGCAACAGCGTGAGATTAAGATCGCCGGAGATAACGGGCCGGTCGCCATTTCCGGAAACCGCGTACTGAACATCCTGTCCCGTGTCGAAGCGGGAGACGCCGAGAGCAGATTCGTCCTGGATGAAATTGCCGCGGCCTCCCGCGTAGGTGAAGCGGCCGTTCACGGCGAACCATTTGTGCTCGCCGTACACGGTGACGAGCCAGCCGGGAGTCCGGCCGCGATACGGCTGCGAACGGTTGAACGAGTTCAGCGCGGAGGGATCGCCGGGGATGCCGCTCGTTTCGGTTGTGCTGAGGACGTCGCCGGTGTCGTCTTTGAAATACTCCCAGCGGCGCATCACGGTGAAGCGGAAGCTCTTCAGAAAAATCTCCGCGCCCAGGCGGTATTCGTTGTACTCCGCGCGCGTGTTTTGGAAGATCGGGAAGACGTCACTTTGAGAATCGAACTCCTGCTGCGTGGTTAGCGCAGGGCCGTCCTGCGTGGTGTGGCTGTATCCGGCGCGCGCGCGAAGCCAGCTCTGCGGGAACAGAGTCAGGTCATGATCCTGAAACCGGTACGTGGTGTCTTCGAGGTGTTCGCCGTCGGCAACCGTGAGGCCGGGGTTGAAGTAATCGTTCGAGCGCCAAAGCAGATCGTAGCGGTACCACTGATTCTTCTGTATGCGAAACGTGGCCGACTGATAGGGGTCCTTGCCGAGTCCCTGCGTGGTCAGAACCAACTCGTCGAACCAGCGCCCGCGTCCATCGCGCGAGTTGATCGCCAGGTAGCTGCTGAGCAGGCGAACGCCGTCGCGGTAGTTCACATCGCTGCGATACTTGCCCTCGTCGCCGCCGATCGACGCGAACCGGTAGCCGAGTTCCCAGCTTTGCACCACGTTGTAATCGCCCGTGTCTTCTCCACGCGGGGACATCGTGCTTTCGCCGACGCTGGGGGCAACCGTCTCCTGCGCGCTGACCAGCCCGGGCAGAAGAAATATCGTGAATAAGGGAAGAACTCTCATCGCAGGAATGTGGGGTCGCTGTTCGATCCGTGGATACGCACGTGGCACAACGTGCAGCGCTGGTATTTCGGGTCAAGAAGATTGTGGCCGGGGTCGAGTTTGAAAACGCCGACGTTCTCGCGGCCGAACGTGCCCGCGCCGTTGTGACATTCGAGGCACATCGTGAACACGACCGGACGCCGCATGAGCTTGGCGTTCATCGATCCGTGCGGAACATGGCACGCCTCGCAGCCTTCCACGCGCACGCTGGCGTGTTCGAAGACGAAGGGGCCGCGCTTGTCGACATGGCATTTGAGGCACGGCTCTTCGTTGTCGAACGCCGGCTGCAGCATGGCGGAACTTCCGCCCATGCGGTTGGTCATGGCGGAGGAACCGTGTGGATTGTGGCAGTCGCTGCATTTCACGACGCCTTCATTCACACGGTGCTTCGAGGGCATCTCAAACGCCGCGCGCTCGGCGGTGTGGCAGGAATAGCAAAGTTCCGTCTGACTTTTCGCGAGCAGAAATTTCGGAGTGGCCGGTTTGTGTATCGAATGGCAATTGGTGCAGACGACGTCGGCTTCGGTGTGCGGCGAGCGCCGGATGTTTGATTTCGAAATGTCCCGTGAATGGCAACCGAGACACGTATCGAGCGTTTCGGCGGGCGTCAATGTCGAGAACGCCCGGATGGTGGCTTTGCCGCCGTGCGCCGCAACGTGATTACCACCGGGGCCGTGACATCCCTCGCATCCGGTGGCTGCAGGAGCCTCTTTGCCCGAAGCTACCGACTTGAAGTGCGGGTTTTTATAAAAGTTCAGCCAGACGTCGGCGTGACATGTCTTGCAAGCCTCGCTGCCGACGAATTGAGCGGGTTCCGCCGGGATCGCACGCGCCGCAAAAAGCAACGGTACAACCAGCAGCGCCGTCCATCTCAATCTCATGCCTGCCCCATGTTAGGCAGAGCTGGAAAACGGGGTTGTAATGAAGATGTGAAAGTATTGTCCGCAAACGCAGAGTGCGGTGAGTTGTAAAAGTGTTGTAAATTCGCCGCCCGGCGACGATCGTCAGCGCGTTGCGGCGCATCTATTTAAGTTAAAATCGCCATGCAAGTGCAAACGATCCTTGTAATCGATGACGACGAGAATCTCCGCGACACCATCGGGGTGTTGCTGGAACGCGAAGGTTTCCGGGCGATCCTCGCAGCAAATGGCAAGACCGGATTGGATCAGGCCATCCTCGGAAAACCCGCGCTGATTCTCGCAGACCTTCGCCTGCCCGATCTGAGCGGCGTGGAGATCTGCAAGCGCCTGCGCAGTTCCGGCATTCAGACGCCGATCATCGTGCTGAGCGCAGTCGGAGAGGAGATCGATAAGGTTCTGCTGCTTGAAATGGGCGCGGACGATTACGTGGTGAAGCCGTTCGGTACACGCGAACTGCTGGCGCGCATTCGGGCGGTGCTGCGGCGTGCGCCAAGTGAACACGAGAAGGTCATTTCGTTCGCGGACACGCAGGTCGATATCGAACGGCGCGTCGTTATTCGGAAGGGACAGGAGGTCAAGTTCACGCCTGCCGAATATAATTTGCTCACTTTCTTCCTGCAGAATCCGGACCGGCCGTTATCGCGCGACATCATACTGAACTCGGTCTGGGGCTATGAATCGTTTCCGAACACGCGCACGGTCGATGCCCACGTGGTGCGGCTGCGCCAGAAGCTGGAAGCCGATCCGGAGTGTCCGCGGCATTTCCTGACGCTTCACAAGGTCGGTTATCGATTCCTTCCCTGAAGACGGCGTCCATGTCGAGGCTGGTACTCATCGTCGAAGACAGCGAAGCCTGTGCGGAGACGCTGCAGATTGCGCTGGAGCTGATACCCGGAGTCGAGGTGCGCAGCATTCACAGTTCCGTTGCGGCCATCAATTTTCTAAACGGCCGCGACAACGAGATCGCCGCCATCGTTACCGATCTGAATCTGCCGCGAAACGGCGGATCGCCGGGCGATGGCCTCGATCTGATCCGGCAGATTCGCGCCGAGCCGCGATTTGCCCGGCTTCCGATTGTCCTGATCAGCGGCGACAGCGACCCGCGGCTAAGTGAACGCGCGCTCGCCCAGGGAGCGGATGCGTTCTTTCCCAAACCTTATTCGCCGGCGGCCGTGCGCAGGAAACTGGAGCAACTCCTATGCTGACGAAATCGCTGGTAGTGTGTCTGGTGCTGTTGGCCGTAACAGGCCGGGCGTTCCCGCAGAACGTCGATCTGCAGAAGATCATGGAACGTCTGGACAAACTGGAAGGCGAAAATCTGAAGCTGCTCGATGAAGTGCGCCAACTGCGCAGTGAACTTAAGGCGGCACGGCCGGCTGATGCAGCCGAGTCTCCGGGATCCCCGGGCCTGGCGCCTGACAGCGAGCGTGTATCAGTGCTGGAAACGAAGACCGCGGATCTCGATCAGTCGAAGGTATCGGCATCGCAGCGGTTCCCGATCTCGCTTACCGGCATGCTTCTGTTCAACGCATTTATGAACGGCCGCAACAGCGGAGGTGCAGAGTATCCGGTGGTCGCCGGTGCTCCGTCTGCTTCAACCGACGGAGCCACCCTGCGACAGACAATCATCGGCCTCAGGTTCAGCGGGCCCGACCTTCCGGGTGGCGGCAAAGCCAGCGGATCGATCTACATGGATTTCTTCGGAGGCACGTCCGCGCCTTACAACAACCTGTTTCGCATCCGCACGGCCACGCTGGATCTGAACTGGAAGAACACGACTCTGACCGTCGGTCAGGACAAGCCGCTTATTTCGCCGCGCGAGCCGACTTCGTTCGCGCAGGTCGGTATTTCGCCGCTGACAGGAGCGGGAAACCTGTGGGACTGGAATCCGCAGGTGCGCATTGAGCAGCGATTTTCCTTCGGCGAGAACACGGGGCTGAAAGCACAGGCGGGAGTCTACGAGACGACCGAAGACTACGGCTCTGCGCTTCCGGCTGAATACTCAAATACGCTCGAGCATTCGCGCCCGGCTTACCAGGGACGGTTCGAATTCTTCCATGGCGACGATCACCGGCGGTTCGAAATTGCGCCGGGATTCAGTCTCAGCGCCACGCGTGTGGCCGGTCAGTCGGTATCGTCGCGGATCGCGTCGATAGACTGGCTGATCCGGCCAATGCCGCTCATCGAGTTCTCGGGCGAAGCATTCAACGGACAGGATGTCGGAGGCTTCGGTGCGTTACTCGGTTTTGACATTCTGTATTCCGGCGGGGTCATCCCCATTCACAGCCACGGCGAATGGGGGCAGATCGCCTTGTTCCCTGCGTCCCGGCTGTCCGCTCATATCTATGCAGGAGAGCAGTCGAATCGCGCGTCCGATATTGCGCCCTACAGCGTGCGGCGTAATTTCACGTATGCCGGAAACATCATGTACAAGCTCGCGCCGAACGTGATTGCCGCGCTCGAAGCGGCACAGACGCGGACGCAGTATCTGGGTTCCCTGCTCCGCCTGAACAACCACTATGATCTGGCGCTCGCTTATCTGTTTTAGTCTGGCCGCCCTGCCTGCGTGCTGCGCCGCGATATCCGGTATGGTCGTGCTGCGCGACTCGCATGTGGATGCGGTGAGCCGCCGAAAGGATTTCTCAGGCGTCGTGATTTACGCGCAGCGGGTCGGCGCACCACAGCCAACGGAGCAGGCGTCCCGCGCCACACCTCACGCAATCATGCTGCAAAAAGGTAAGACGTTCACGCCGCATATCCTGCCGGTCGAGGTCGGAAGCATCGTAGATTTTCCCAATGCCGACCCGATTTTCCATAACGCGTTCTCCAGTTACAACGGACAGATATTCGATGTCGGCCTCTATCCGCCCGGCACGTCACGCTCGGTGCACATGACACGGCCCGGAGTTCTGCGGGTATTCTGCAACATCCATCCCACAATGAGCGCGATTATTCTGGTGTTGAATACGCCATACTTCACGAAGACGGCCATGAACGGGTCCTTCGATCTGAACGTTCCGCCCGGCGAATACGATCTTAGTGTCTTTCACGAGAGGGCCACAGAGCAGGAACTGTCGGGTCTGGAGCGGCGCGTGATTGTTCCGGAAAGCGGTCTGCAGGTGCCCTCGATTACGGTCTCTGAGGCCGGCTATCTCGTAGCGCCGCACAAAAACAAATACGGGCATGACTATCCGCCTGCGCATGACGACCAGGTGTTTTATCCGGGGGTGAGGAACTAGCTTGAGCCAGCCTCCCGCACGACCACCGTCACTGCTGTGGAAGATCCTGTTGTCCACTTCCGTCGCCATCACCGTTCTGCTCGCGCTGGCGGGCTGGTTCGCGCAGGATCAGACGCGTTCCGTTCTGCTCCGCAACATGCGAAGCGAACTGCAGACCAGTTTCGGCGCGTACGAATCGCTCTGGCAATCGCGCGCGGCGACGCTACGGTCGGTCAGCCGGGTGCTGAGCGGGATGCCGGATGTGCGGGCGGCATTTCAGACCAACGATCGCGCCACGATCAAAGACACCGCGGCGGAAGTGTGGAAGAGGGCGTCGCAGTCCAACGCCCTGTTTCTGGTGACCGACCCCCGCGGCGAAGTGATCGCGTCGCTCGGCGGCGGCGAGGTACTGGGTAATCACATCGATGCTGTGCTCGCGGCGGCATCTCGTTTCCCGGCCCAGACGGATGGTTATGCGCTGGAGAACGGGCGGCTGTACGAACTCGTGGTAACACCGGTATACGTCGAGACCGGACACGGTTCAGGACTGTTGAATGTGCTGGTAGCGGGCTTTCCGATCGATGAAATGGTGGCGCGCGATCTGAAGAAGCAGACGGCGGGCAGCGATTTCCTGTTCCTCGCAAATGGCGGCGCGGTCGCATCCACGCTGCCCCCGGCGCAGAGCGCGCAACTCGCGGCAAGGTATCGCCGGGATCCGAACCTGCAGCGCATCGATTTATCTGATGGCGAGTTTGCCGTGCTGGGAAGCACCCTGCGGGACATCGAGGGCGCGCCGCTGGCCGATCTGCTCACCGTTCACACATTCGACTCCATTCGGCGCGAACTCGACTCCCTGCTGCGGAGACTGGTGCTGGTATGGGCCGCGGCGATTCTGACGGGTCTGGCGCTGAGCGGCTTTCTCGCCTACCGGTTCCTCAAACCGATTCGTCAGCTGGATGAGGCGGCCGCCATGATTGCGCGACAGGAGTACGGTACGCGCGTTCCCGAAAGCGGCAGCGGCGAGCTGGCACGGCTGGCGCGCACTTTTAACGATATGTGCCGTTCCATTCAGCAGGCGCGCGAAGAGCTGATCCGGCAGGAACGGATCACCACCATCGGCCGCCTGTCGACCTCGATCGTGCACGATCTGCGGAATCCGCTGGCATCGATTTACGGCGGTGCGGAGATGATGATGGACGGCCATCTCAGCGAGGCCCAGATGCACCGCGTCGCCACGAACGTCTATCGTTCCTCGCACGCCATCAATGAACTGCTGCAGGAACTGGTCGATGTGTCGCGCGGCCGTACGCGCACGCCGGAGATGTGCCGGCTGAGCGAGGTGATTGCGGCGGCTTCCGACACGCAGGCGGCTCCGGCGGAGCAGCGCGGCGTGAAGATTGAATCCGACGTCGACCCCTCGATCGAGCTGCCGCTGGAGCGCACGCGCATCGAACGGGTGTTTCTGAATCTCATCGGCAATGCACTGGAGGCGATGCCGAACGGAGGCAGCGTCGAGATTCGCGCGGAGCGAACCGGCGACTCCGTGCTGGTGAAGGTGGACGACACCGGACCCGGTATTCCGCCGTCTGTGCGCAAAGAGCTGTTTCAGCCGTTCGTTTCCGACGGGAAGAACGGCATGGGGCTGGGACTCGCGCTTTCCCGCCAGACGCTGCTCGATCATGGGGGCGATCTCTGGGCGGAAGACACGGAATCGTCGGGTGCGCGGTTTCGGCTTCGCCTGCCCTGCCAGCCTGCGTAGTGTGGGCGGATTTTGATCAGCCTCGGTCCGTCCGTGGTTAAAATGTTTCCAGCCATGCGAATCAGGTTGATCCTCGCGGTTGCGCTGGTTGCAGCCCCCGCCAGCCGCGCTCAGACCTCCGCCGCCGACTGGCCCATGTTTAACCGCGACCTCGCGGGTACACGCTACTCCCCGCTGACGCAGATCGACACCACCAACGTGGCAAAACTCGCAAAGGTCTGGAATTACGCATTTGAACGCCCGGGCAAACCAATCAAAGGCGACAGCCCGAGCGAACTCTACCAGGAAATCACGCCCATCGTCGTGAATGGCGTCATGTACCTGCCGTCGGGCGACCGTATCGTCGCGCTCGAGCCGGAAAGCGGCAAAGAAATCTGGACCTATGAACTGCAGAGCGGCCTCGCGTCCTTTCGGGGCGTTGCGTATTGGCCCGGCGACAAGAGCAATCCGCCGCGCATCATCTTCACTACCTCGCGCAAAATGATGGCGCTGAATGCGGGCACCGGCAAGGTCGATCCGGGATTCGGCAACGAAGGCGAAGTGCCCCTCACCGTCCCCTATGATGGCGCGCCCACTATCTATAAGAACGTCCTGCTCGTCGGTACCAACTTCTATGGACCCGGCGAGCGCCACATCGGTCCGCAGCTCGAACAGGCGGGCGGGCAGATTCCCGACTCGCACGGCTACGACGTCCGCACGGGCAAGGAGATCTGGACTTTCCACACCTTCCCGCATCCGGGCGAGGTGGGCAACGACACGTGGGCAAAAGACAGCTGGAAGAACCGCACCGGCAACAACGTCTGGGCCTTCGCGCTCACGGTAGATGAGGAACATGGCATTGTCTACGAACCGGTCAGCGGGCCCGGCGCGAACTTCTACGGCGGCGATCGCCCGGGCGCGAATCTGTTCGGCAACACGCTCGTGGCGCTCGATGTGATGACCGGCAAGCTCAAGTGGTACTTCCAGGTGGTGCGCCACGAGCTGTGGGATTACAACCTGCCTCCCGCGCCGGGCCTCATCGACATCAAACGCAATGGAAAAAAAATCCAGGCGCTCGCTCAGGTGGGCAAGTCGGGGTACATGTTCATCCTCGACCGCGTCACCGGTAAGCCGGTGTTTGACGTCAAAGAAACTCCCGTAGATAAAAGCAATGTTCCGGGCGAGGCCAGTTATCCGACGCAGCCGATTCCGGTGAAGCCACCGCCTATCGCACGCGTGAGTTTCACCCGCGACGATATCGTCACCGCGAACGACACCACGCCGGAACATGCGCAGGCGTGTCAGGAGCTTTACGACAAATTCGGCGGGCTTTATAACAACGGTCCGTTCACCACACTGCGCTATCACGCAAAAGGCGCGCAGACGCAGCCATCGATCATCTTTCCCGGTCTGACAGGCGGCGCCAACTGGGGCGGGACTGCGACCGATCCGAAGCTCGGCTACATCTTCGTCAACACGAAAGACGCGCCGCTTACGGGCTGGATGGAGGATAACCCGCGCTATACGCCGAACAATCCCGACGGCCTGATGCCTTACATCCGAACCGGTCCGCCGGGTCTTGGTTTCTTCGGCGTGGTGGCGCACGATGCCGGGGGACGCACGTTGGGAAACTGGCCCTGTTTCAAACCACCATGGGGACGGCTGATGGCGGTCGACGCCGCCACCGGGGACTTCGCCTGGCAGGTGCCGCTCGGCATTACCGATACTCTGCCTGAGGGCAAGCGCAACACCGGCGCATCGAACAGCGCGGGTCCGATTGCGACGGCGGGAGGCCTGGTCTTCATCGGTTCGACCAGCGACAATCGCTTCCGCGCTTTCAATTCGAGAACCGGCGCGGAGCTGTGGACGTATAAGCTCGACTACACGGCGACGGCGGTGCCGATGACGTATCAGGGGAAGAACGGCAGGCAATACGTGGCGATCGTGGCAGCCACCGGCGGTGGGCGCGGCGCGACGACGGAGAAAGGGCTGTTCGTTTTCGCGCTGCCGTAAGGCTATCCAGCCCGGCGGTTTTCAGCGGCCAGCTCAATCGCTACCGGCTCTGCGCCTTCGATTACCACCACAACCGGGACCGACGGCATCGGCCACAGTTAACGGCATGCAGGTCAGCGCGGGCATGAGCTTGCGGCTGAGGGGCTGGAGCCGGCACCGAAGCGATTCGCAACGCCAGCGGCAGCGCGATTTGGCAAATCGCGCGCGGGATGGCATCCCGCCCCACAAGCCCGATATAATCACCCCCATGCGGAAAGCCCTCGTCTGCGCGACCCTCGCTCTGGCCGCGATCGCACTCCTGGCGCAGGATACGGATAACTTGTCCGGGAAATACTACGCCGCCATCCGCGAAAACAACCTGGCGCAGCTGAAATCTCTCCTCGACTCGAACCCCAACGTCACAGACGACCGCGGCATCACCCCGCTCATGTATGCCGCCGAAATCGGCTCCCTCGACGCCATGCGGCTTCTCATCGACCGCGGCGCCGATGTCAACCTGCAGAACAACTTTGGTTCCACCGCGCTGATGTGGTCCGTTTCCGATGCCGCGAAAGTACGGCTGCTTCTGGATCACGGCGCACAGGTCAACACCGTCGCGCGCAGCGGACGCACCGCTCTGATCGTCGCGGCGTTCGCCAATCCGTCGGCCGAAGTGGTGAAGCTGCTGCTCGCAAAAGGTGCGAAGGTCGACGTCATGGATGCGCGCCACGTCACGCCGCTCAACGCGGCCACTTTCGGCAACGACACTGCCACCACCCGGCTTCTGCTCGACGCCAACGCCGACATCAACACGCCCGACACGTTCATCGGCCTGACGCCTCTGATGAACGCCGCGGGCAATCGGAACGTGGAAGCCGTGAAGCTGCTGCTGGCCAAAGGCGCGGCCGTGAACGCCGTTTCGAAGACCGAGGGGCTGCCGAAGATTCAGACCGGCACCGTTGAATTCGGCGGCTGGACACCTTTATTAATGGCGTCGGCTTTCGGGCCGTCCGAAGCCGTCAACATCCTTCTCAATGCGGGCGCGAAAATCGACGCGCAGGACTACCGCGGCTTCACTCCGCTCATGCTCGCGGTGGGGACGGATCGGTACGACCGCCACACTGTCGACCTGCTTCTCTCGCACCACGCCGACCTTCGCCCCATGAATCACGATGGCGAAACGGCTCTCGACTGGGCTTACAAATTCAACGATGCCGAAGTCATTCGGGCGGTGGGCGGCAAACCCCAGGACATCGCGAAACCGGCGCAGCTTCCGGCTGAAATTCCGGACACACGCACCGCTATCACGCGCAGCCTGGATCTGCTGACGCGGACGAACGACCAGTTCTTCAGGAAGGCCGCCTGCTTCGCCTGTCACGAACAGCCGCCTTCGACATTCGCCGCCGCCGCCGCACGCGCCAAAGGCATTCCAGTCGACGATAAAGCCTTCCGCGAGCGCCTGCTGCAGATCACGTCCACGATCAACGCCGTCGCGCTCGAAGGCGCGGCTGCGCTGGGCGGGGCGGATAACAATCTCTATTCCGTGGAAGCTCTGGTACGCGGTGGCTACGCTCCCAATCGCATTACCGATTACCTGGCCGCGAATCTCGCGCTCTCGCAGGGCGGCGATGGCGGATGGCATCTGCCCGGCTATTCGCGTTCGCCACTGCAGGACAGCGATTTCTCGCGTACGGCCATGGCCATGCGCGGCCTCAAAACCTACGGTACGCCCGGGCGCGCTTCCGAGACGAAGGAGCGCCTGGCGCGCGGCAAGCAGTTCCTGCTGCATGCTGACCCGGTCATCCTTGAAGACATGGATATGCGGCTGGTGGGGGTAGCTGCGGCGGGCGCGACGCCGGCTGAGTTACGCAAACTCGCGGAGCCGATTCTCGCCGTACAGCGATCCGATGGCGGCTGGGCGCAGCGCCAGGGTTTTCCGAGCGACGCCTATGCCACCGGGATGACTATCTGGGCGCTCAATGAATCGGGCGTGATGCGACCCGAGGCGAAGGCCGTAAAATTCCTGCTCGGCACGCAGGCCGATGACGGCTCGTGGCACGTCTCCAGCCGGGCGACGAAGTTCCAGCAGTATTTCGAAAGTGGCTTTCCGTACGGCCACGACCAGTGGATTTCCACCATGGCTACGGGGTGGGCAGCGAATGCCCTGGCGCTGTCGCTGCCCTGATAAGGTTCCCCGGGGTTCGTTTGGCAAAAATCGGTTTGGCCACCGATGAACACGGATTAACCCGGATAAGACCCAGGCAAATAAGAGCTTCATTGCGATCCCAGTATGACGCGCGTTTTGACGGATGAGCGGCCGCATGGCGGGCTATTGGTGATTCTAACCGGAATATAAGCTCCGCCCTGTCGTGAACAGCGAAATCCCCATCCGGGTTGACATGCCTCCGGACAATACAATTCCACCTGCTGCCATCATTCTTTCCTCACCATAGAAACTTTGGATACATCAGATTGTTTTTGTGTATACTGGGCGTAGCGGACCACATGAGTCCGTCGCGATGGAGCGGATATACCCATGAATCGAAAGATCTTACTTGTTGCAACTGTGATCGCTGGCCTCGCCGGAGCCCGGGCTTTAGTTTCCACGGCATCGGCTAACCCCCACATGGATGTGGATACGGCCGCCTTCAAGCCCACCCTCGAACTGCTTCGCCTGATGGACATCGACGAAAACGGCAAGGTCTCCAAAGCCGAGTACATGAAATTCATGGAAGCTGAGTTCAACCGCCTCGACATCAATCGCGACGGCGAACTGGACCTGAAAGAACTCGGGGCCAGCCGGTATCACATCCAGGGCGGAGCCCGCGGGCGATAAAAGAACCGGCGGCAAGACCGCCGGCGCTACAGCCTTCAGTGTTTTGCCGCGATGGAGTTGACTGTGTCCCAGAGAAACTCCACGTGCCGGTAGATTGCCTCTTCGAGCACACGCTCCTGATCACTATGCGGCCCGAATCCTTTCGCGCCGTCTTCTTCATCGACCATCGCGCCGACCCCGTAGCACTGCACACCTTTCGCGCGCAGGAACGCCATGTCGGTCGCGCCCGTACTCATCTGCGGCATCGTGATCACGCCGTAGATTTTCCTGTAAGCCGCTTCGATCGCCTTGTACGCTTCCGAATCGAGCCGTGAAGGCGAGGCGCCCGGCCGCGCATTCTTCGATTCCGGTATCAGCTTCACCGCTGGATCGTTGATCACCTTGCGCATGGCGTCGTAGAACGCTTCGATGTTTTCATCCGGCAGCGCGCGGATATCGAGCGTGGCCTCGGCTTCGGACGGAATCACGTTCACCTGATAGCCGCCCTTGATGATGTTGGGCGAAATCGAAGTGTGCAGCATCGAGTAAAGCGTCGGTTCGTTTTCGGCGAGGTATTCGCGTGCCGCAGCCGCCTTTTCCGGGTTGAAGAGGTCGCGGTAGTGCGCCGCGGTTACCGGATCGCTGACGGTGGCGAGTTTCTCGAAGTAATAGCGAGTCGTGTCGTTGAAGCGCGTGGGCGGCTCCCACGCCGCGATCGTCGCCACGGCCTTTGACAGATGCACCAGCGCGTTAGAGCGCAGCGGCCTCGACCCGTGCCCCGCCGGACCGGACGCCACCAGCCGCGCACCCTTTGGCTGTTTTTCCGTCGTCTCGACTGTCGCGAAAAGCGCCTTTCCATCGCGCCGCCGCACGCCGCCGCCTTCGGCCAGCACGTACTCGGCTTCGATTTCCTTCCAGTGATCGTTGACCAGATACTCGATGCCGGGCCCGGTGGAAGCTTCTTCGCCGACCTCGGATACGAAGATCACGTCGCGGTCGAGAGGCACTTTCAGCCGCTTCAGCAGCACCATCGTCATCAGATCGGCGATGAGATCGCTCTTGTCGTCGAGGGTGCCGCGACCATATATGTAACCGCCATCGCGCGCCGCGCTGAACGGCGGAAACTTCCACTTCATCGGATCCACCTGCACCACGTCGCTGTGGCCCATGATCAGAAGCGGACGCCGGCTGCCGTTGCCTTTGATCCGCGCAATCACATTGGCGCGCGCCGGCTCTTTCGCCGCGAGGGTTACCGGAATGCCTTCGGCTTCGAGAACCTTGCGGACGTACTCCGCGACGCGCGTCTCGTTGCCCGGGGGATCGCTCGAATCGATCTGCACCAGCGCCTGAAAGTGTTTCAGCGTTTCCGTGTTGACTTTCTGCCAGTCGGGCGTCTGCGCGGAAAGCGCGGCGGCCAGAAGAACGCAGAGCAAGGCTGTTCGCATGGCTCAGTGTAGCGTTTCAGCCTATTTCGCTGCACGCCCAAAGAAGCGGATGCGCACCACGTAGTGGCGGCCCTCATCGCCCAGAAACTGCCGAAAGTCCTGGGAGCCGATCACGTTGTAAACTGCGGTCGGATTGGACTGATTCGTCAGGTTGTCGACGCCGCCGCGCAGCGCAAAGCGATAGCCGCGAAGCGTGACCAGACGCTCGATGGCGAGGTTCAGGTCGAAGTTGAACGGGTAGCGATACGAGTCGAACGCCCCCACCACGATGCCGGTCTGATCGCGCACCGAAAACGGAAATCCGGAGCGCGCATCCGCCAGCACGGACACAGCCCAGTTCTTCGTCAACCGATGATTCTGCGGCAAGGGGAAATAGGCCCACGCGAGCAACCGGTTCGGCGCGTCCCAGGGCGTCGGGACGAGATTCGGCAGCACCTGCAGCGGCTGTGTCGTGTAAGGATCGAGCACGGCATTCGAATGCGACTGCGAACGCGTGTACGACACCATAGACTCATATTGTCCGGAGAGTTTCTTCCGCACCGCGACCTGAAAAGCGTCGTAGTTATCGCTGCGCGAATTCGTGAGCTGATAGACACCTGGCGAGTCGGCGCCCGGCAGAGGCAAAAGTGAGGGCGGCGCTTGCGGAGCAAGCGTGTTCTGA
Source organism: Terriglobia bacterium (assembly GCA_963709215.1). Lineage (GTDB taxonomy): Bacteria > Acidobacteriota > Terriglobia > Bryobacterales > Bryobacteraceae > BOG-234. The sequence goes on from CAVPVO010000004.1 coordinate 268,403, forward strand.
AGCGCGAACTCCCGGGTACTGCGGCGACGCAGGTATTTCGCCGTGAGGAACACACGCTCGCCGAACTGCCGGTCCAGAGCCAGATTCCAGTTCGTGGCGCGCGGCAGAAACAGCCCGCCGTTCGGGATGACGAACGACGTGGCCGCCGGGGGCGCCAACGGTGTCGAGTTCGCGGTGTACTCGGTGGTGTAAGCGATCTGATCCAGCGGACGCCCGAGTATATCCATGGTCACGGCGTCGTGGGTCAGCGCGAACCCACCCGAGATCCGCGTACTGTCCGACCCGAACGGCGCCCAGGAAAATGCGGCCCGCGGCGACCATCCGGTGCTGTCAATGCGCCGGTCCCAGTCCGCCCGGATGCCGGCGGTGAACTGCAGCCGCTTCGCAACCCGCCAGGTATCCAGCGCGTACCCGGCTGCATCCGTATCGCTGACCTGAAACGTGGCAGGCGATGGAAAGACAGTTTCGGAAAGCAATTGGCCGGCAAGTCCCAGCACTTCGTAGCCAGTGCGATTAAAGTCGCCGTAGTAGCGCAGCCAGTCGGCATCGGCGCCGACCTCGATCTGGTGGGATCCGAGGAAAGTGAACTTCGGCAGGTAAGCGTGCACCATCCCTTCATCGCGCGACGCGTTCTGGCGCGCATCGAGAAAATAGTTGCCGCTGTTGCCTGTGGTGGCGATCACATAGAGGTTGTCACCCTGCGGCGTCTGCGTGTTCGTAAACTCCGTGTGGGCGTAGCCGAATTCGACCAGCGTGCCGCGTCCGAAGAACGCCTGGTCCCTGATGCTGGTGAAGTATTCGTGGGCGTGCAGGCTCGTGGTGGTCGAAATCGGATTCAGGGGCGCGAGCCCCAGACGGCCTTCGTTATCGACGTTCACCAGAAAATCCACGTAGAGAATATTCGAAGGCGTCAGATTCACCTGCGTGTGCAGCAGATTGCTGCCCGCGAAACCGCTGCGCGTATTTTCGCCGCGCGACAGTCCGGTGATGAGCGAGTCCGTGTAAGTCGCATCGAAGGTGTCGGAAAACCAGGCCTTCCCTTTGAGGATGGGCCCCGAGACGCCGAATCGCGGATACCAGTTCCCGAGCCGCACACCCTGTTTGAAGCTCAGCCCCGGAATGAAATCGGTCGCCGTGTAGTGGAATCGGTCTGTGCCGTTTTCCGTCTGAATGTTCATCACACCCGCCGATCCCCTGCCGTACTGCGGGGAAAACTGACCGGACAACACGTCGAGCGAACGAATCCCCTCCACCGCAAGATCGGTCTGAAACTGGCCGGAAATCGGGTTGGTAATGTTGAAGCCGTTGAGGACGTAGTTGACCTGATTCCCGGACGACCCGTTGACGTGCAGTGTGCCGCTCTGATCTTCGATGACTCCCGGCATGAGGATCAGCGAACTGCGCAGGCTGTGACTGTTGGTATACGGAAGCGCGTTGATTTCGGTCCCGGTCAGCCGTTCCCCGTTCTGCGACTGATCGATGTCCACGGGCGAAGTTTCCTCATTGACATTTTCCGACTGAAAAATCTCGCGCACCGTGTTGATGACCAGCGTGACTTCCTGATCCGGCTCAACGCTTAAGGCCCGGTCCTTCAGCGCGTAATATCCTTCGCGCGCGACACTGATTCGGTATTCTCCGGCCGCGGGGAGGCTGAACCGGAATGCACCGTCCGGATCGGTTTGAGCTTCTTCAGAACCGGCCGTCACGCGGGCATCCGGCACCGGCACGTCGTTTTCGTCGACGACGTGGCCGTTCAGAACCACACCCGCCGCACACAGCGGTATGGCGGCGAGCGCAAACAGAACGAGGCGCGATACTGCTGCCACAGGCACCCTGTGCCGATTTTAGAGCAAAGTCGATCTCAGATGCGCGTTCGCCGCGCCGATCGTCGCGCGTACTGCGGGCGTATTCGCCAGCGGCCCCAGCGTCACACAGCCGTGAATCGCACCCAACGCTCTCACGGCCGTAACCGGTACTCCGGCCGCAATCAGCTTGTGCGCAAACCACTCGCCTTCGTCGCGCAGCACATCGAACTCGCAAGTCATGAGGAACGTCGGCGGCATCGCGCGCAGCTGTGCTTCGCTCGACTGCAGTATTGCGGCGTGCGGGCTGCGACGCGCGTCGCCAGGCGCGTAGTTGTCCCACATCCACTTCATCGAGTCGCGCGTCAGAAAGTAACCATCGGCGAACTGTTTGTAAGTCGGGGTGTCGGGGTCTGTGTTCGTCACCGGGAAGAAAAGCACGGCGCCGGAAATCTTCGGACCACGTCTCTCCTTCGCCAGCATGCAGACGACCGTAGCCATGTTTGCGCCCGCGCTGTCTCCGGCTACCGCGATGCGCGACCCGTCGACATTCAGCTCCTGCGCGTGCTCAGCAACATATTTCGTCGCGAAATAAGCTTCTTCGTTAGCCACCGGAAACCGCACTTCGGGGGAAAGCGAGTACTCCGGAAACACCACCGCCGCGCCGACGCCGACCGCGATCTCATGCACGAGCCTGCGGTGCGTCCCGAAATCGCACAGCACCCAGCCGCCGCCGTGGAAGTACATCACTACCGGGAGCGGTCCGGATATGCCCGGCGGACGCACGATGTAGAGCGTCAGATCGCCGTTCGGACCGCCAGGAACGGTTCGCTTCTCCACAACGGCCGCGGGCTCCGGAAACGTATCCGGAAAGGCAGCGCGCATTCCGGACGCCATTTCGCGCGCTTCCGCGACGGGCAATTCATGCATCTGCGGTCCGGGCGGACCTGCCGCCAGCATGTCAAGAAACTGCTGTGTGATCGGATCGGGCGCCATTCAGTTTTAGCTCTCCAGTCCCACCAGCTTAGCGGTCTCCTGCCAGAGACGCCGGGCCGATTCGTCGTCGCGGGCTTCAGCCGACGGCCTGGTCTCTTTGCACTTGTAGAAATAGGCGCCGCTGACCTTTGCCGCTTCGTCCGCCGATGCGAGCCAGACAATCGTTTCCGCGCCTTTCTCCGGCGAAATCGCGAGGTTCTTCAACAAGCCGAAAATGGCGGTACCGATACCCGGGCCGCTGTTGTCGCCGAAACGCGTGTTGACAAAGCCCGGATGCAGACTGTTTGCGGTAACGCCTGTTCCCGCGAGGCGCTTCGCGAGTTCGCGCGTGAACAGAATATTGCAGAGTTTCGAGCGTCCGTAAGCGCGAAATCCACTGTATCCCTTTTCCATCTGCAGATCGGCGAAGTCGAGCTTCATTCCCTTATGGGCGTGCGATGCAGTCGAAATCACGCGCGCCGGAGCGGCAGCCAGCAAACGTTCGCGCAGCATGTGCGTCAGTACGAAATACGCCATGTGATTGGTGGCGAACGTCATTTCCAGTCGATCCTCGGTCACTTGCCGCTGCGTAAACATCGCGCCCGCATTGTTGATCAGCACGTCGATGCGAGGCTCGCGGGCGGCGATTTCCTCTCCGACGCGCTTCACTTCGCCGACGCGCGAGAGGTCCGCATAATGTACGGAATGGGCGGCCGCGGAATTCTTCGCGCGCAACTGAGCGAGGGCAGCCTCGGCTCTGGCGCGGTCGCGCGCTACCAGGACGATACGCGCGCCTTTTGCCGCGAGCGCATCGGCGGCTACCTGGCCGATGCCTGATGTGCCGCCGGTGATCACTACCGTCTTGCCGGTCATTCCACCAATCTACTTCGCCCGGCCGTCGAAGACACCGGAAAATATTGCCGGTTTGATTGATAACTCCGCAGTGGCCGATAATGAGTTTTCGGGTACGGAGGACGCCATGTCGCCGCTGAACACAGACAATTCGCGCGACCCCTGGTATGCGCTGTGGGTCCGCGCGCGCCACGAGAAGACGGTCCTCGATATCCTCAGCAGCAAGGGCATCGAGACGTTCCTCCCTGTCTATCGTTCGCGGCGACGCTGGTCGGACCGCATACAGGAACTCAACCTGCCGCTCATCCCCGGATACGTATTCGGACGCTTTGATGTGAAAAACCGGATGCCGATTCTCACGACACCGGGCGTGGTGCAGATTGTCGGCGCGGGTAAGAGACCCGAACCTGTAGATGAAATCGAGATGCAGTCACTGATCACCGCCGTCGAGTCCGGCGTTCACCTGCAGCTCTGGCCTTTTCTCAAAGCCGGCCAGCGGGTTTCGATCGAAGAAGGGCCGCTGCGTTCTCTCGAAGGCATCCTTGTGACAACCAAAGGAAAGGACCAGCTGATCCTTTCCCTTTCTCTGCTGCAGCGCTCCATTGCGGTTGCGGTGGACCGGCGCTGGGTCCGCCCCATCGGCGACGGTGCACGTTTTGTGGGCGGAGGCGGCCGGCTGGATCAAGCGTCCGCGCCTGGCCGGGCCTGATCCGTCTGCCTCGCGGCCGGGATATCATTTCTCAGTATGAAAATCCGCGCCACGCTCGTCGCTGCCTCTTTGTGTCTCGCTGCGCTGTCCTCGGTGAATGCGCAGGACCTCACCATCACGAATGTCCGCATCGTCGGCCCCGACGCCAAAGTGATCGAGCGCGGATCGATCGTCGTGCGCGGCGGCAAAATCGTCTCCGTTGCCGCCGGTAACCCCGCCTCCACCGCCGGGCGCACCATTGACGCCAAAGGCATGTCCGCCATGCCTGGTTTCATCGACGGGCATCGCCACATCAACACCGGCCCTAATGAGAAGGCGCAGATGCAGGCGCTGCTCGAAGCCGGCTACACGACTGTGCTCTCCGGCGGCGGCCCCGCGGAAGGCAACATCACCTTGCGCGATCACATCGAGCAGCGGCATGATCAACGGTCCGCGCATTATCCCCTCGGGGTCTATCCGGCTGAACAACAACACGCCCGACACGGCGCGCGCCGAGGTGCGGAAGATGGCCGCCATGGGCATTAAGTTCACGGGCGAGATCGCGCTTACGCCCGTCCCCGGCCCGAGCGAGAAGGAGATCGAGACCCTGCGCGCCATTGTCGACGAGGCGAAGAAAGCCGGCGTCATGGTGCAGGTGCATGCGGTGAGTTCGAAAGCGATGGTTGCGGCGGTCGAAGCCGGCGTGCCGCTGCTGGTGCACCTGCCCAACAAGGACTGGGTCAGCAAAGAAGACGCGAAGAAGGTCGCGGCGGCGGGCACGAAAGTGCTGGGCACGACCGCGTTCGGTTCGCCCGTCTTCGGCGTTTTCGCCGATGACAACAAGCCGCGCTTCCGCGATGGCAAGCCGTGGCCCGAAGGCATCGTCGACGGGGTCCGTCTGGGTGAAGAAGCCGGATACATGCCAGTGAATGCGCGCACGATCTGGGATGCCGGGGTGGTGCTCGGCTACTGCACTGACACCACGTACGATCCGCTGGCTGGTCTCGATCACGAGCTGAAAATGCTGAACGTCATGTTCTCGATGAAGGACCTGGTCAAGATGATGGGGCCGAATACCGCTTCTTACATTCAGATGGGCGATCAGCTCGGCACGCTGGAGGCGGGGAAGATCGCCGACATCGTGCTGCTGAACGGCGATCCGCTGGAGGGCTACTGGAACTGGCTGAAGACGAAGGTTGTGGTTAAGGGCGGCGTGGTGGTTGTGGATAAGCGTTAGTTGCCGCTTGCTCACGCGCGCGGTTCAGTAAGTGCGGCCTGGCAGTCCGATTTCTCCGCTATCATTAGCCCATGAAGCGATCGATTTGGGTGGTGCTGTGCCTTTCCACGGGAACCGCATTCGCAGCCGATTCCGTCACCTTCCACAAAGATGTCGAAGCCATCCTTCAGGCCAACTGCCAGAGCTGCCATCGGCCCGGCCAGGTGGCGCCGATGTCGTTGCTGACCTACGAAAACGCCCGGCCCTGGGCGAAGGCCATCAAGACCGCCGTGCTTTCTAAAAAGATGCCGCCATGGTTCGCCGATCCGCGCTTCGGCCACTTCGCCAACGACCGCACTTTGAAACAATCCGATATCGACATCATCGCGAAGTGGGCCGATGCCGGGGCGCCGGAAGGCAATCCGAAAGACGCGCCCGCCGCGAGGACGTGGCCTGCCGACGGCTGGGAGATTCCGCCGGACATCGTCGTGGATGGTCCCGAATTCCCCGTCCCCGCGCATCCCAGCGCAAACGTCATCGAGTGGATGTATGTCACGGTGCCGAGCGGCATCAAAGAAGACACCTGGGTTACGTCGATGGAGATTCGGCCGAGCGAGCCATCGGTCACGCACCACATCTGCGTCTATTTCAGGCCGCATACAGCGGACGTGAAGTACAACACGCCCGTGTGGGATGCACGCCCGCGGGACGATCAGGGCCGCGCGCCCGCTGAAGCCGCCGGGGCCAACGGAAAGAATCTTCCCGACTCCGTTCTGGCGGGCGCGGGTGGTCCGCAGGGCTGCTACGTGCCTGGCCAGTATACGCAGGACTATCGCCCGTTCCATGCGGCGAAACTCATCAAAGCCGGCACGGACATGGTCTTCCAGCTTCACTACACGCCTAACGGGAAGGATGTCGTGGATCATCCGCGACTCGGCTTTACGGTATCGAAGACACCGCCGGAGCGCACGTTCATGACGATCGGTACGTCGGCGCCCAGCGATGCGAAGAGCTTTGCGATTCCCCCCAACAATCCCAACTGGGAGAGCCCGCCTATGCAGGCAGAGTTCCTGGCCGACGCCGAACTGGTGACGATGTTCCCGCACATGCACGTGCGCGGGAAGGACATGACGTACACGCTGACATTCCCCGATGGCCACACTGAAACCATCCTCAGCGTGCCGCGCTACGATTTCAACTGGCAGCTGGAGTACGACGTGGCGCAGCCGATCAGGATTCCCAAAGGCACGCGCATCAAGGTCACCGCGCATTTCGACAACTCGGCGAATAACAAGTTCAATCCCGACCCCAATCAGACCGTTTACTACGGCGACATGACATGGGAGGAAATGATGTTCCCGTTCTTCAGCGTGACGGTGGATCCGGCAGCGCCGAAGCGGGTGATCCGCATTGTGCGAGGGAAAGAAGGAGATGGGGCGTAGGTTGCGTTGCCACTCCCTCACGGTCGCGGTTCTGTTTGGCGGCATTGCATGGGCGCAGCCGGGGTACTCGGACCGTTTCATCGAGGTCAACGGACTTCGGCTGCATTACCTTGACTGGGGTTCGCCTGAGAAGCCGCCGTTCATCATGCTGCACGGCATCAGCCGGGTGGCGCATCAGTTCGATCACCTTGCGCCGTATTTCACGGCGAATTATCACGTCATGGCGATCGATATGCGCGGGCATGGCGATTCGGCGTGGTCGCCGGAAGGCGCATACGTTGTGGAGGACTACGTCAGGGACCTCGAAGCGTTTGCCGACCAGCTGCATCTGGCGAATCTGACTTTGCTGGGGAACTCGACCGGCGGGCGCGTGGTGCAGGTCTATGCGGGGCTGCATCCGGACCGCGTGGCGCGTCTCGTTGTGGAAGACGTGGGGCCGGAGCGCACGAATGAAATCGCATCCGCTTTCACGCGTCAGGTGGAGGCCGAGAAAGACGGCTGGGCATCGGAGGATGAGCTGGTGGCGTATCTGAAAAAGACGAACGCCAAAACGCCGGAGCCGATTCTGCGGACGTACGCGCATTTTGCGAGCCGGGCGCGGGCGGACGGGCGCATTGTCTGGAAACGCGACCCGAATCTTGCCAAAGGCTTCGTGCCGACGGAACTTTGGCGGTTTGTCGGGCAGATTACGTGTCCGACCATTTACATTCTGGGCGGAGCCAGCCGGATCGTGCCGCCGGAGACGCAGGAAAAACTTAAGGCAACGCTGCCGAATGTGCAGATTGTGGTGATGCCTGGCCTGGGGCACTATCCGGATCAGGAGGACACGGCGGGTTTTGTGCCGATCGTGGAGAAATTTCTGGGCCACGCATAAACGCCTGCGGGGTATCTGAATAAACGAAGCCATTTGACGGCTTCGCGGGTTTCGTTTCAAGCGTTTGCGGCACGGTTTGGGGCTTCGTTTCGGCTTCAGCACGGCGGGCGGCCTGGAGTTCGCGGAGTTGTTTCAGGTCGGCCTGAGCTTTGCGGTGGAGGCGCATTTCGTAAGTCGTCAACAGGTGAAAGCGCTTCGGGTCGTTGGTGAAGGTGCGCATCGGGGCCAGGGCGCGGTCGATGCCGTCGTAATCGAATTCTTTTTCGGCGGCGTGGTTTTCTTCGTTCCAGGCTTCGGCGGCGAAGATGTTGTCCTCAATGGCAACGGCTCGGTGAAGGCGCCAGTGGGAATCCGCGATGGACTGGACGAGAGTTTCTTCCATGGCGCCGACGGGTTTGAGGTCTTCGAAGATGCCGTCGGTGAAACGGCCGCGGGCTTCCGCTTCTTCAGCGGTCATGATGACGCGCTGGCCGGTGAGACCGTGCTTGTACGCGTTGAGGCTGGAATTGCGTTTGCCTTCGTCGGTGCGCGGGCCGGTTGATTGCTGCGCGTTCCGGCGATTCGCTTCGGCTTGTTTTTCTGTTGCCACAGGTGAAGGCTCCTTTTACCGAAAGCAGTAGCATGGCGGAGGTGCGAAACCGGGCGCATCGGCGGCAGTCGACGCGCGTGGATTCGGTCTAAGGCGATGGCGGCAGGGGAGTTCGGGCGCGGGAGCAATTATTTCGCCGGGTGGTGACCGCGAAACGAGCGCGTCATCTGAATGATGGCACTGGTCGTATAATCGCTTTGATCGGAGCTTTGATCGGCTAACGGGCCAATTCTTCGGAGGGGATTATATGAAACGATTGCTGCATCCTGTGGTAGCCATGATGACGTTGCTGTTACCGGGGGCGGTGTTTGCCAATGTGACAGGCTCGCCGACGGTAAACAGCGGCCAGACGCTGAGTCTGGAAACGGGAACGAGTTCGGGTACCCAGGACATTCTTTTCACCGGCACCGGGATATCTTTTCAGGGGAGCGCGAAGGGCGCCAACCTGACTGCGTTGAGCGGCTTGTCCGGCTCGTCGTCATTCACTTCGCTCACCAGCGCCGGTGCGACCGCATTCAGCGGCTTCAGCAGTCTTTTTTCGAGCGCTTCGATAACGCCGCTGACGGCCGGCGCGATCATTGCTTACAAAACCAATGCCGGCAACACGGGCGCGCTGCTGCTCAACACGGTTAGTACCAGTTCCATCAGCATTCAGTTCGTCACCTTCGAATCAGGCACAGGCGGCGGCTCCGGCGGGCCTTCCATCAGTGCCGTTCTTAACAACTACGGCCTGGTGCCGACTGGATTTACCAATTCCAGCATCGCGCCCGGGACGCTTTTCATCATCAAAGGCTCCGGCCTGTCGACGATCACCACTGCGGTTCTTCAGAACCCCGCGGCGCCGGGCCTGCCGAGTACGCTGGGCGGAACAACCGTCAGCGTTACGGTGAACGGCACTACGACACATCCCGCGTTCTACTACGCCGAGGCCGTACAGCTTGCGCTTGTGCTGCCTTCCAACACACCCGCCGGAACGGGAACGGTCACGGTGACGGTCAACGGGCAGAGTGCACAGGCCCCGATTACCGTGGTGGCCAGCAACTTCGGGATGCTCTCGGCCGATCAGACCGGCAGCGGCACGGTGAAGGCGGTGAATCCGAATAACGCTGCCAACCCCTACATCAGCTTCACGAACTCGGCACCGCCGGGTCAGATTATTTCGATCTACGGTTCAGGGCTGGGAGCCGATCCGACGAGAGATGTCCAGTTCGTACAGCCGACCGGCGCGCAGATTAACGGCCTGTCCGCGTTTTATGTCGGCGGCATGCAGGTGCAGATCCAGTATCAGGGCGCGTCCGGATATCCGGGACTTAACCAAGTCAATATTGTGCTGCCCAGCAATGTGCCGACCGGTTGCTTTGTTTCAATCGTGGGCGTTACCGCCGCGGGAGTTCCGACCAATTTCCTCACGCTGCCGATCGGAAGCGGTGTCTGTCAGGATGCCGGGCTGGGATACAGCGGTTCCACGCTGACATCACTGAGCGGCCAGACCAACGTCAGAAGCGGTTTCGTGGGAATTGGCTATAGTTCTTCGCCCAACATCACCGGCGGCGGCACGCAGGTGACCGCGTCGGCTTTTGCTTCTTTCTCGCAATACACGGGCAGCACTTATGGCACGAGCACCGATTCAGTCGTCTCAATCGGCGGCTGTATCGTCAGTGAGTCACTGGGGACCACGGCAGCGACGCTAGGGACCACGACCCCCCTGAACGCGGGGACGATCACGGTTACGTCTCCCAACGCCGGCATCTCGCCGGTGCAGTTGATGGGGAACAGTTTTGTGGCCGGCGTGTACGAAGCGGAGCTGCCGTCGGGATTCCTGACCCAGGCGGGCGGAACGTTCCCGATCAGCGCCACCGCAGGGACGACGGCTCCCGCGGTCGGAGCCTTCAGCACACAGGTGGCGTTTCCCACTCCGCTGCTGACCTGGACCAATCAGGCGGCCGACGGCACGGTGGTGCGCAGTTCCGGAGTCACTGTGACCTGGAGCAGCGGGTCGCCGGGAACCTACGTGGAAATCAGCGGAGTTTCGATCGGCGCTTCGACATACGGCTTCTTCAGCTGCCTTGCCCCGGTGGCAGCCGGAACTTTCACCGTGCCGCCCTATGTGCTGGCGACTCTGCCCGCGAGCCTGAGTGGCGCGCCGGGAAGTCTTTCCGTCGGGAACTACACAGGACTACAGACGTTTACCGCATCCGGACTCGATGTCGGCTTCGCCGAGGGCTATGTGAATTACACCATCAATGCCGTTTATCAATGAGGTTGTCTGCTTCGGGTGGGTTTGACGTCAACGCAACGTATCAGTGATCGGCGCGGAAGGCAAGAAACGGCGCGACACAAGCAACGCCGGGCGGAAGCCCGGCGGGACCCCAAAGGGTACCCCTGGAAAGCCTGGCCCCACTAAATCCGGGAGCGGCCACATCATTTGATGTTTGACGCGATCCACTTCTGCAGGAACGCGGCGACTTCCATGCTGTTCTTCTCGAGCATCACCATGTGACCGTTGCCGTGGATGCCGGCGTCGCCCAGGCGCACGAATGTGTTTTTGACTCCGGCCTGCGTCAGGTATTTCGCCGTGCAGTGATCGTACGGGGCGTGGTACGAGGCTTCGGTAACTGCCAGCAGGATCGGGATGCCCTGCAAGTTGACCAGGCGGTGCGGCGGGTCGGACTGCTTCCAGCATACGGCGAGGTCGGGTGCATCCGACTTTTCTTCGCGCACCGGGTTGAGTTCGGCGGCGGACTTCACAGGCGGGTTGTAGGTTAAGGGGATGTCGGCTATGCCCCACTCGCGGTTCTTGTCTTCATTCACAACGGCGTTGCGGAATGGCGGACCGGCGGGCTCGATGGCCACGATGCCTTTTACGGCTTTCGGACGGCTGTCCGCCAGCACCCACCCGAACGCTCCCGACTGCGAATGCGTGACCAGGATCGCGGGGCCGATCTTATCGAGAAGCGCGGCGCCCGCGTCGCGAATCAGCGTCTCGGTTTCAGCGGCGCTGGCGAGGCTTTCCACCTGGGTGGCGGCGAAGGCGTCGAATACGGGATCGCCGCGGCGGCCTTTCATCGGGCTGTCGCTCGGCCATTGCGTGTGCAGCTTCGCTTGTGGCCACCAGCCGCCGGTTTCCGGAGACGTGAAGCGCTTCTCTTCGTCGGAAAGAGTGAGAATCGTCAGGCTCCCGTTGATATTCGGATGCCAGGCGGATCGTCCGCGCGCGGGCTGATCGACGAGATAAACGAGATAGCCCTGGGCGAGAAAGTAGTCGGCCCAGCCGGGACGGCCGTCGGGAGTGCCGAGCCAGTTCGTCCCGGTCTGTGAGTTGCCGTGGAAGAAAACGAGCGGATATTTTCGCGTGACGCGCGCGGGGCGGAGGGCTTCGACGTACATCTGACCGGCCATGGTCTCGCCGGAGTACTTGCCGCCGACGTAGAAATAGTCGCGCGTCGCGAGGACGTGCTGGGTGGGCGCCGGTGCACCGAACGCCCCCGCAGCAATCAGGAAGAGTGCGGCCGTTACGTGGTAGACTTCGCTCGAAAACATGCTGCTGCCAGTCCTCCTTGCGTTCGCCGCCGCCAATGCGACTCCGCGCACCCGTGAAGTCGTACATCGAACTGATCCCGGCGGTGGCGCCGTCTCCATAGAGGTTATCGCGGAAGGGCGCGGGCCGCTGATTGTGCTGCTGCCGTCGCTGGGGCGCGATTCCGAGGAGTTCGATCCGGTGGCGCAGCGGCTGGCGGAGGCGGGGTTTCGGGTGCTGCGTCCGCAGCCGCGCGGATACGGCAAGAGCACCGGGCCGATGACGGGCATCACGCTGCACGATTATGCGCGCGACGTGGCGGCGGTGGTGGAGCGGGAGAAGGCGGGGCCGGCGATTCTGGCGGGGCACGCATTCGGGCATTTCGTGGCGAAGATGACGGCAGTGGATTATCCGCAGCTGGTGCGGGCGGTGATTCTGATCGGCGCGGCGCAGAAGAATCCGGATCCGGAGGTGCAGAAGTCGGTGGCTATTGCGAGCGATCCCACGCAGCCGGAAGCGGAGCGGCTGAAGCATCTGGAGAAGGTCTTCTTCGCGCCCGGCAATGATGCGAGGCCGTGGCTGACGGGGTTTCACGCGGAGGTTCGGGCAGCCGAAATCGTCGCGCGCGATGCGACACCGCAGAAAGAATACTGGTCGGCGGGGACGGCGCCGATACTCGACATCCAGGGATCGAACGATCCGTATCGGCCGCCCTCCAGTGCGGATGAACTGGTGAGGGAGCTTGGCGCGAAGCGGGTGCGGACGGTGGTGATTCCGCATACGGCGCATGCGGTGATCGTGGAGCAGCCGCGCGCAGTGGCGGATGCCATCGCGATGTACGCAAAATCACTTCCGCGAAAACCTTAGCGCAGTTTCGCGACAAGCGTGGATGAAGTAAAAGCGCCGGCGGCAAGACCGCCGGCGGTACAGGACGTTTAGGCTACTGGCGTGCGGGTGCAGCCGGACGTGCCGGGAAATGCAGCACAAAACAGGCCGTCTGAGACAGTTCCCGCAGGGTCGTTTTGCAGCCTCAATGTGGCACGATAACTCAAAAAGGAATCCAAGGTGATTATTAACAGACTCGTCATCCTGTTCGGAATCGCGGCCACGCTCAGCGCCGCGCCGCAGCTCGTCCTCAGCACAACATCGCTGGGGCCGATTCAGATACCGCCTGGGTCCAACGGACCGGCGCAGTCCGTTACAGCACAGAACGTGGGCACCGGAACGCTGAGCCTCAGCGCCGCGGCATCGGCTCCCTGGCTTTCCGCAGCCATCGGGACCGCGATGAGCTGCAGCGGCGGCAGCGGTACGTGCTATCCGATCTCGATCGCGCTGAACACATCGGCGCTGACGGCGGGCAGCTATACGGGCTACGTGCTGCTCTCGGATCCCAACGCGATCGATTCGCCGCAGGAGATCGCGGTCTCGGTCAACATCGCGGGCGTTCCGAGTGCGGTGACGCTGTATGTCACGCCCACGGGCGGGCCGAGCCCGACCGCGTCGCTGCGCATCTACGCCTCAACTTCGGGCAGCCTGACCGGAACAGCGACCACGCAGTCGGGCGGGAACTGGCTGTCCCTTATTAACGGTGCGCCGTTTTTTAACGGCTACGCCATTATGGTGGTGGCCCAGTCCGGGCAGGCCGCGGGGAGCTACACGGGATCGATCGCGCTGAGCGGCGCCGCGACGCAGACGATAAACGTGACGCTGGTGGTGACCGACGCGCCGATCGTACAACCTGTGACAACACCGGTCCTGCTGAGCGGCAGCGGCGGCAATGCGAGCGCTGTGGTGTCGTTCAGCAACGGCGGCGCGGGCACACTGGATATCACGGGGGCGACGGCGACGTCGTCGAGCGGAAGTTTTCTGAGCGCGACGGTGAACAGCGCCAACAGCGTTAAGATCACTGCCGCTCCCGGGTCGCTGGCGCCAGGCCTCTATTCCGGATCGGTTACGATCACATCGAACGCAGCCAATAACAGCCAGATCTCGGTGCCTGTCGTTTACCAGGCGGAGGCGGCGAACACGCCGTTGATTTATTCGGGCGGGGTGACGAACATCGGGACCTTCACGAGCGGTAACGGGGCGCCGGGCGAAATTCTGGCGGTGTTCGGCGATCAGCTTGCGCCGGCGGGAACGAGCGCGCAGAATCCAGGCAATCCTCCGCTGGCCACTACGCTGGGGATGGTTCAGGTGCTGGTGAACGGAACGCCCGCGCCTCTTTACTTCGTTTCACCGGGCCAGGTGAATTTCCAGCTGCCTTACGCGGCGCCGGTGGGTCAGGTGTCGACGATCCAGGTGGTTTCGAACGGCACCAGCAGTAATCTGCGGCCGGTGAATGTGGCAGCCGCGGCGCCGACCGAGCTGATCTGGCCGGCATCCGTGATCGCGGGCGGTTATGTCATCGCGGTGAATGCGGCAGACAACAGCCTGGTGCTGCCGAGCCCGGTGACGGGATTCGTGACGCATCCGGCGAAGGTGGGCGACACGCTGACTATTTACTGCGAGGCGCTGGGCCAGACGACTCCACCCGCGGTGACCGGCGCGGCCGCCACTTCGAGCCCCCTTGAGGAGATTCAGAACGCGACCGTGACGTTCAGCGGCGGATTCAGCGGCTCTGAGGTGACAGTGCCGGCTGCCTTCGCGGGCCTGACGCCGACGGCGGTGGGGCTCTACCAGGTAAACGTCACGATCCCGGCCGGGGTGCCGATCTCGAATGCGGTGCCGGTGGTGATCAATCTGAATGGCACGGCGAGCAACTCGGGATTCATTGCGATCTCGCACTAGAGTTTGTGGCCACCCTGCGGCAATGCGGCGGGGATGTACTGGCAGGCTGCGGAAGGCTTCTTGCCGCTCCCTTACGGTCGCGGTTCGGAAGAGTTACGGAAGCGTGCGCGAGCCCGCATCTCTTTGAATCCCGCATGCCGAACCGGAATCCATATGCTTTTAGCGCGCGGGCATGAACGCAACGGCTGAGTTTGTTATTCGTCACGGTTACGCGGTGCTGTTTTTCTGGGTTCTGACGGAGCAGGCCGCCCTGCCGCTGCCCTCCGTTCCGCTGCTGCTGGTGTGCGGGGCGCTCGTGAGAGCCGGGCACATGAGCTGGGCACCCGTCCTTCTGTTCGGACTGCTCGCCTGCCTGATTCCCGACAGCGTCTGGTTCCGGATCGGCCGCAGCCGTGGGACCAAGGTTCTCAGCTTCCTTTGCCGTCTCGCACTGGAGCCGGATTCCTGCGTGCGTCAGACGGAGAACGGTTTCACGCGCTTTGGTCCGAGCTTTCTACTGATCGCAAAATTCATCCCCGGGATGAATGCCCTTTCTTCTCCCCTGGCGGGCAGCGCCGGAACGGGCTGGGCGCAGTTCCTCATCTTCGACGCAATCGGGGCCACACTGTGGATCGCGGGCTGGGGGGTCGTTGGATACCTGTTCAGCAATCAGCTCGACGCGATCGGGGAGATAGCCGGTCGCGCCGGGTTCCGGCTGTTCCTTGCGATCGTCCTCGTGCTCGCGGTCTGGATGGCATTCAAGTTTTTCCAGCGAAGACGATTTCTGCGGAAGCTGTCGACGGC
This sequence comes from Terriglobia bacterium, assembly GCA_963709215.1. Classification (GTDB taxonomy): domain Bacteria; phylum Acidobacteriota; class Terriglobia; order Bryobacterales; family Bryobacteraceae; genus BOG-234. Next base: position 283,928 of record CAVPVO010000004.1, read on the forward strand.
GCGGATCGCGGTTGAAGAACTGCACCGGATGCTGGTCGCCGGAGAAGATGTCATGATTATCGACGTGCGCGGCGAGCATGCGAGCCCGCGCGATCCGATACCGGGCGCGCTGCGGATTCCGCTCAGCACGCTGGTCTCGCGCCAGCAGGAGATTCCGCGTGACCGGGACATCGTGCTTTTCTGTACCTGACCGAACGAAGCCTCGAGCGCCCGGGCGGCGCTGATTTTGAAAAAATACGGGGTGACGCGCGTTCGGCCGCTCCTTGGCGGCGCCGATGCGTGGCTGGAATTCACGGCTGATCGAACGATGATCGGCTGAGGAAAGGCAAAATTCATGAGTACGACAAAAAGCTCTGTTGCGGCCAGCGGCACATTTCAGATCGGCGGCGATATTACAGTCAATCGACTGGGCTTCGGCGCCATGCGGATTACGGGACCTGGCATCTGGGGCGAGCCGCAAGATCGTTCCGAAGCGCTGGCAGTGCTTCGGAGGGCTCTCGATCTCGGCGTCAACTTCATCGATACGGCGGATTCCTACGGGCCTTATGTCAGCGAAGAACTCATTCGTGAAGCGCTCCACCCGTATCCCGCGGGGCTTGTCATCGCGACGAAGGCAGGACTGGTGCGGACGGGTCCGGATAAGTGGGCTCCGGTGGGCCGTCCCGAGTACCTGCGGCAGGAGTGCGAAATGAGCCTGCGGCGGCTGAAGGTCGAACGAATCGATCTGTTCCAGCTGCACCGGATCGATTCCAAAGTGCCGGCAGACGAGCAGTTCGGTCTGCTGCGCGACCTGCAGCAGGAAGGAAAGGTCCGTTATGTCGGATTGTCCGAGGTCAATATCGCCGAGATCGAGGCGGCACGGCGCGTTGTCGGCGTTGTCACCGTGCAGAACCTCTACAACCTGACCACGCGCAAATCGGAAGACGTTCTCAATTACTGCACGCGCGAAGGCATCGGCTTCATTCCGTGGTTTCCGGTGGCGGCAGGCGAACTGGCAAAGCCCGGAAGCGTTTTGCAGCGTACGGCCGGGCGGCTCGGCGCCACGACATCTAAGATCGCGCTCGCGTGGCTGCTGCAGAAGTCACCCGTCATGCTTCCCATTCCCGGCACTTCGAAGGTAAAACACCTTGAGGAGAACGCCGCCAGCGCGGCGCTGCGCCTCGACGAATCGACGATCGACGAGCTCGACGCAATTGCCGGCAAGGCAAACCTCTCACAGAAGTAGTCGATCTTGTGGCGGTTTGCTTCCTTCCCGCCAGAGCAGAAACAGCGGACCGCGAATTCTACCGAAATCCGTTGTATACTGCTAGCCTCGGAAGTTTGGACGGAAAAAGTGATGGATTCGAAATCCAATTAAGGATTTCTGCTGTATCTATGTAAGACCGCCTGAAAAAACGGAGTCAGTCTTCCCGGGCTCGGCTCATCGATCGAAATGACTGATAACAGGAGGCTTGTGACTGAGCGCCGGACACCTAAAAGAAAGCAGAACGTGTACGTGGTGCTGGCTGTACTCGGAGTCACGGGGATATTGGCGGGATTTTCCAGACTACCTTCCCCCTCGCCCGGCGAGGTCGACCGCCTCGCGTCCCGCTACAGTCTGAGCTGGCAGAATATTCCGCCCGCGCCCATGCCCCCGGGTGGGGTGGTCTTCCCGATCATGAAAAAGGCGTGGCACATGCAGTTCTACCTGAACCTTATCGGGGCCTCCGCCGCGCTGGGCGACCTCGACGGCGACGGACTGCCCAATGACCTTTGCCTGACCGACACACGGGCTAAATCCATCACCGTGCTGCCTGTGCCGGGCACGGGGGAGCGCTATGCGCGATTCGAACTCGATTTCGGCAAGTATTTCGACCGGGTGACGGAATATCCCAGCGTCTGCCGTATCGCGGACATGAACGAAGACGGACTGGCCGATATCTTCGTGGCTTTCTGGGGCCGCCCGCCGCTGCTGCTGCTGCGCCGTGGATCGTCCGATCTGAAGCCCGGACAGCCGCTTTCGATGGAATCTTTCAAGGTTCAGGAACTGATTCCCGGCTACTTCCAGCGCTGGTGGTCCTCAACGGCAACCTTCGCTGACATCGACGGCGACGGACACCAGGACATTATTCTGGGTGACTATGCAGCTGATGGTTCCGAGGTGACCACACCGAACTCGGAAGGACCGTTTGAGATGCCGGCTGACTTCACGCGGGCGCGGAACGGCGGCTTGAGCAAGATTTTTCTGTATGCGGGCAGCACGTCCGGCGCGGAGCCGACGGTGGCCTATCGCGAAGCCCACGACGTGTTCCCGGGCGATGGCGCGCGGGCCTGGACACTGGCCGTCGGTGCCGCGGATCTGGATCGCGACGGATTGTCGGATCTCTATGTCGCCAATGACTTTGGGCCGGACGAACTGCTGTGGAATCACTCCCGGCCCGGCCAGGTGAAGTTTCAGCTCCTCAAGGGTGAGAAAGGCTTCCTCATCCCGGAGTCCATGGTGCTGGGTAACGATTCATTCAAGGGCATGAGCGCCGATTTCGGCGACATCAACCACGACGGCATCTTCGACATGTTCATCAGCAATATTTCAACGCCTTTCGCCATGTCCGAGAGCCATTTTTTGTGGACGAGCACGGGGAAAATGGACCAGATGGCGAAGGGGATCGCGCCCTGGGTGGATCGGGGGGACGAACTCGGCGTGTCGCACAGCGCATGGGCGTGGGACACGCGGTTCGAGGACATGGATAACGATGGCGAACTGGAACTGCTCCAGGCGACGGGACTGGTTAAGGGCAAGGTGGATCGGTGGGCGGATTTCGGTCAGCTTGCCATCGCCAACGATACCTTCATTAAATATCCGCAGATTTGGCCCAGGTTTTTTGTTGGCTCGGAAGTGGACGGTCATTACCCCGCCCCCTTCTACGCACTGGGGCCGAACGGCCGCTACGTCAACCTGGCCAAGTCAGTTCTGCCTGGCTTCACTCCGGCATCCCGCGGGCTGGCGGTAGGCGATGTTGACGGCGACGGGTATCCGGATCTGGTATACGCGAATTTCTGGGAGGATTCCACCTATATCAAAAACCACGGTGGGGGAAATCGTTTCCTTGGCTTGCATCTGCTGCTGCCGGTCGCAGGAAGCAACAGCGCAGAGATGAAGATCCACGACGGACACCCAGCGTGGCGCGAAGGCACGCCCGCCATCGGCACATTCGTCGAGGCCGACGTGCCGGGCGGACGCTCCCAGATTCGCCAGGTGGATGGCGGTAACGGACATTCCGGCCAGCGCAGTCCGGAGATCCGCTTCGGCCTGGGTCAAACGACGGCTTCGCTGATTCCTTTGAAGATCACCTGGCGTGATCTGCATGGCGGTCTGCATCACGACGAAATGTCGCTGGCGCCGGGCTATCACACAGTCGTACTCGGGTCGAAAACAGAGAAGACTGGAGGACAGGACAAGTGAGCGAGCCCCGGAAGCCCAAAAGAAAGCAAAACATTTACGTTGTGGTGGCTGTGCTGGGCGTCACGGGTCTGCTGGCCGGCTTCTCCAGAATTCCCAACCCGCCGCCTGGTGAAATGGAGCGTCTGGCGTCACATTTCAAACTGAGCTGGCAGCATCTTCCACCCGCACCTATGCCGGCGGGCGGCGTGGTGTTCCCGGTAAACAAGACCGCCCAGCACTTCGGGTTCTACCTCAATCTCGTCGGGGCTTCGGCCGCCCTGGGCGATCTCGACGGCGACGGACTCCCCAATGACCTGTGTCTCACCGATGTCCGGGCCAAGTCGATTACGGTGTCCCCTGTGCCGGGTACGGGAAACCGCTATGCACCCTTCACGCTTGAGTTCGGCGCGCTCTTCGACCGGGTGACGGAATACCCGAGCCTCTGCCGCATCGCGGACATGAATGAGGACGGACTGGCCGACATCTTCGTGGCTTTCTGGGGCCGCCCGCCGGTGCTGCTGCTGCGCCGCGCCCCTTCCGACCTGCAGCCCGGCGCGCCGCTTTCCATGGCGTCGTTTAAAGTGCAGGAACTGGTTCCGGGCCTCAACCAGCGCTGGTGGTCCTCGACCGCGACCTTCGCCGATATCGACGGCGACGGCCATCAGGACATCATTACCGGCAACTATTTTGCCGACGGCAACGAATTGACGGATCCGAATTCCGATGTCCCGGTGCGCATGAATGAAGACTTCACGCGCGCGCGCAACGGCGGGTTGAGCCGCGTCTTTCTGTATGCAGGCAGCACCTCCGGTGCGGAGCCTACGGCGATTTACCGTGAGGTCAAGGATGTTTTCCCCGGCGACGGCGCGCATGCATGGACGCTGGCCATCGGTGCGGCGGATCTGGATAAAGACGGGCTATCAGATCTCTATATTGCGAACGATTTCGGGCCGGATGAATTGCTGTGGAATCAGTCAAAGCCGGGTCACGTCGACCTCAGGCTGCTGAAGGGCGAAAAAGGCTTTTTAACTCCCGCGTCGATGGTGCTGGGTAACGATTCCTTCAAGGGCATGAGCGCCGATTTCGGCGACATCAACCACGACGGAATCTTCGATATGTTCATCAGCAACATTTCCTCGCCGTTTGGTCTTGGAGAAGCCCATTTTCTGTGGACGTCGACCGGCAAAACGGACCAGATGGCCAAGGGCATCGCGCCTTATGTCGACCGCGCCGAGGAACTCGGCGTCTCGCACAGCGCCTGGGCCTGGGACACGCGTTTTGAAGATATGGATAACGATGGCGAACTGGAACTGCTGCAGGTGGTTGGGCTGATCAAAGGCGACCACATGCGCTGGGCGGACTTCGGGCAGTTCGGCGTCAGCAACGATACTTTCATCAAGTATCCGGCTATCTGGCCGAAGTTCTATCACGGCTCGGACATCGACGGCCACAAACCGAGCGCGTTTTATGCGCTGGGACGCAACGGCCGCTACGTCAATCTGTCCACAACCGTGCTGCCCGGTCTCGACGGCGCCTCGCGCGGAATCGGCGTGGCCGATGTGGACGGCGACGGCTATCCGGATCTGGTTTACGCCAACATCTGGGAGGATTCCGTCTTCATCAAGAACCAGAGTTCGGGGAATCGCTTCCTCGGGCTGCATCTTCTTCTGCCGACGGCGGGCAGTGACAACGACGGCATGAAAATCCACGACGGGCACCCCGCATGGCGCGAGGGCACACCGGCGATCGGCGCGTTTGTCGAGGCCGACGTGCCGGACGGCAAGCGCCAGATTCGCCAGGTGGACGGCGGCAACGGTCATTCCGGACAACGAAGCCCGGAGGTACGCTTCGGTCTGGGCCAAACCACGGCTTCCGAGATTCCTTTGAAAATCACCTGGCGCGATTTGCGTGGCGCGCTGCATCACGATCAGATGGCGCTGGCACCGGGCTATCACACGGTCGTACTCGGATCGAAAGTAACGGGAACGGAGGAAAAGCAATGAGCGCTCCAGAAAAGAAGAAACGCGATCCGCGGATGGGTCTGCGGACGTCGGCCACACTGGCCACGATCTTCATGATCCTCGGCCAGACGGTGTTCGGATTCGAGCAGTCGATAGCGCAGGTTTTCGTGTGCCTCGCTGCCGGATATTCCAGCGCGATCTTCTTCGAATGGGTGGATGCGAAGGCCAGCGGCGACATCCCCGGCTACCTTGGAGGCGGCTGGAAAAAGTTTGTCGACTGGCTGCTTTCCGCGCACATGACGTCGGTCACGCTTTCGTTTCTGCTCTATTTCAATAAGCGGCTGGCGATCGCGGCTCTCGCCGTCGTCATCGCGATCGGCTCCAAGTATGTGTTCCGGGTCTATGCCAACGGCCGCCTGCAGCACTTCATGAACCCGTCCAACTTCGGGATCGCGGTGGTGCTCGCGACATTCCACTGGGTTGGCGTGCTGCCCTGGAGTTGGACCATCAATCTGCATGGCGCGTGGGACTACCTTGTGCCGCTCTTCATTGTCATGCTGGGTATGCGGCTGAATCTACTGTTCACCGGACGCCTGCCGCTGGTGGCGGCGTGGATTATCGGTTTCGCGATACAGGCCACGATCCGGGCATGGCGGATCGACACGCCCTGGGTGGGCCAGATGGTACCGCTGACTGGCATCACTATGGTGCTGTTCACGCTGTACATGATCACCGATCCGCAGACTTCGCCTTCAAAGCTGCGCAGCCAGATCATTTTCGGCGGGAGTATCGCTCTTGCTTACTCGATCCTCCTCGACATCCATCTGCAGTACACGATGTTCTACTCGGTAACGCTCATCTGCGCGATTCGCGGCGTCATCCTTTATGTGGTCGGCAGACGTCAGGCGGCTGCGATGGTGGAGTCGCAACCGCTCGTCATGGCAGCGGCGGCCGGCAGCGCAATCTCCCAGCCCGCGTCGGTAGCTTAGGAGAATCCTCCGATGCTGGCTGGTCTCAAACGCCTGGTTTTAGGTCTTCCGGTTAAGGAGGCCAGTTTTGAGCGGCGCGAATTCCCGGGGGTGAATTCTCCGAGCCGCAAGCATCTGGAAAGCATTCTGCACGCTTTTCTGGATGGCTACCACCTGGCCCTGGCCGAACCCGACACGAAAGAACTGGTTCGCCGGCTGAATGATCTGGTGCCAGCGGAGTTCGTTGGATTCGCGCATGAGGGTATCGGACTGTACCTCGCGCTGCTGGATCTGATGATTCCCGGGTCAAAAAGGCTGGAGGCGTTCACGCATTCCGACGGCGCACCGCACGACTACATCACGATGGTGGGAGCCGGTTTCGCCATTTCGAGAATACCCGGTGGGCTGCGCCGGCTGGAATCGTATCAGCGCAGACTGGACGAGGTGACGGCCTTCTGCGTAGCGGACGGTTACGGATTTCACGACGGTTTTTTCAGCTGGAAGAGTTTTGCCGATGGGCGCAAGCCGGCGCCGGCGATCCTGAACTTTCAGAACCGGACGTTATTCGATTCCGGCATTGCACGCGCCATGTGGTGGGTCTACGGGGCTGACCCGGTGGCGATTGCCGCGGCCATTTCGCGGTTCGACGAAGCCCGCAGACCCGAGATGTGGGCGGGGATCGGGGTGGCGATGTCTTACGCGAGCGAGGGGCCGGGCAACCCGAATCCGTGCGCGGCTCTTATGCAGTTGGCGGGGCCGTATCGTGATGATCTGATCAGCGGCATTCCTTTCGCCGCGCATATGCGCTGGAAGGCGGGGAACCACGCGCCGTGGACCGACCGGGCCTGCCGGGAGATCCTGGGGATGACTGTGGCGGAGACGTCCGATCTGATCGTCGGGGCGCTCGACGACGTCATGAGTGCCTTGAAGGGCAAGAGCGCGCAGGAGAGGCGGGACAACGGCTACCTGGCGGTGCGGGAGAACACCAAGCAGCGCCTATTAAAGAGGCTTTCAGCGGCGCATTCCGCCGCGGCTTCGTAAAGGCAGGCCGCGGTTCTCCCGGTAAACGGGGTCACTCAATAACGTGAAAAGTGTAAAGCTTTCCCAGCCGTCCGGTGGAGCCAGTGGCGTCGCCGGAGGAGGGCGGGAGTAACCCGTATTCGCCGGTTTTCACGTTCGAAAGAGTGAGCGAGTAAGTACGGGGTGCGATCTTTTTCGCTTCAAACTCTACTGCATCCCGGCTGGCGCCGCCGGATTTGTGGAAGACCCCGCCCGTCACGGTGCGAAATTCGCGCGCGTCTTTTTCCTCATGCAGATGAAGAAGCTGGTACTCTGACGCCGCGACGCCCTCCGGTGTGTAGATCAGTATCTCGACGGGTGTCTTGACCTGAGTTTTGCCGTGAGCGCCATTGATGTGGCCGTTAATATCGCCCTTTACAATCCCTTCGGTGAAAGCGGACTTCAGGACTCCGCCCGTCTTAAAGTTCACGACTTCCGGCTCCATATCCATCCAGGCTTCGCCTTGCTTGTAATACACGCCGATCTCGTGAGCCGGTCCGGCAGCGGGAGCGGCGGATGTGACGAGCCCCGGGGAGGGGTTGGCGTTTCTGGCCAGCATCGCGGCGATTACCTTGTCGGAAACGCCGCCCGTTTTCAGGGCAATCAAATCGTCGGCGGCAAGCGAGAACCCTGATGGCTGGGTGTTTATCATGTTGATGACAACGTCGTCTCCCATGCCGGCTTTCGCCAGTTTCAGGATGGTGTCGTTCGTCAGTGTCTGCTGCGCAAGCGTCAGGCTGGCGAAAACCACGACGCAAAAGGCGATTTGAATTCTCTTCATGCGGACCTCTTGTACGAAAATTTACTGAAAATAATGGTAACGCAAAAACCGTGCCGGGATATCCGGGGTTTCTGGCAGGCTTAATTAAGTCCCATGGAGCTTTTCTGAATGTCCTTGTCGAACAGCCGCGTCATGATTTTGCGAATTGAGGCTCTTGAACCGGTTTGCCCGTCTCCGCAGAAAAAAGGGGAGGAAGAGGCCAAGCCCAGTTCCTGCTTGGCGACGTCGTGACTCCTCCGCAAAATCGAATTTCCCACGTAGCGACGGAAAGATTGTGCTGCGCAGCGAAGGTTTGTGAGGCAAATCGGCCAGTCGGCCCTTCAGTTTCGATTCACGGGCAGTTCACGATCTCGCCGGGAACCGGCCGAATCGGTTGCGCGGCCCACGCCTGGGCAAACGCTTTCAGGCAGCGTTGAAACGGAAGCCGCGGGAGCATGACGACCACGATGCCGAATTTTGGGTGAAGACTCCAGATTCGTGACGCCGACTCGGCGGAGAGTTGGTCCCTGGTCAGAAGACTGTCGAATCCGTTTTGCGCTGCGACGAGATGAACGTCCAGGTTCGCGTCAAGCAGCCACATGGAAGGAGTCGGCAAACTCCGATGCAACCTTCATAACTTCGGGGAGCGCGTCTGGGGAAAACGCTCCGTGGAATGCCTGGCAAACGGAATGCCAGTCTGAAATTGTCGCCTACTCCTCCAGTCCAGCAGGCTGCTGAACAGCGCTTCTTGCCACTCCCTTACGGTCGCGGTTCGGAATCAGGTTCTGATTCCGCAGGAGCTTCTGCGCTAATTCAGTCCCGTGGAGCTTTTCTGAATGTCCTTGTCGAACAGCCGCATCATGATCTTGCGGATGGCCAGGAAGAGATTCAGTCCGATCACGAACTGATAGGGGCCCCAGCGCAGCACCTGAATGCATGCGTTCCAGATATCGGGGACCGGCGCATCACGTCTTACGAGGTGCCACAGCAACAGCAGAAAACCCGACCCCAGGGTGAAGAAGATAAAAGTAATCATCGTACGCAGGAGTACCGTTACCGCGTAAACGAATTTATCCACCATCATGGAGAAGTGGAACGGGGGCTGGTCCAGCCAGCGCTGCGCCAGGTACATCGCGCGGTTACCCATTTCCATCATCCGCTCGAAGGCCTGGTAATCCTCAAGCGTGGGGCCTTTGATCATGCGCTTGATGAATCCCTTTTGCAGGCGCTTCTTTGAGGCCCTGCCGGCGACTTTCAGATACGCGCGATGCTCTTTGACGATATTCGCGCGCGGAAACAGGCGCGCGGCTACGGTTTCGTACATCAGGGTGGAGCGAATCATGCGCAGGGTGTTCAGGGCCAGAGGCGCGTCGTACTCGCGGGCCAGCTCCATGTATTTGATCCAGACCCGCGCGGAAGTGCGCTCCCACCACTGGGTGTGCTTACTCTTGAAGGCATTCAGGTGGTCCCAGAACAGGCCCTCGAGGCGTTTGCTCAGCTCATCGATATCGATGGGCGGCAGCGGTTCCAGCAGCGCCACTGCGCTTTGCACCATGCGCCCCACGTCTTCCTGCTGAAAGTAATAAGAGAACTGGCGCCAGATGGTGCGCTCGCGCGAAGTATAGACGCCGCAGGAGCCGAAATCGATGAATACGATGCGGCTGTCGCGCTGCACCACGACGTTCGAAGGATGCGGATCGGCGTGGAAGACGAGGTTTTCAAATACACCGTACTGATTGGCGCGCAGCAGGCGCTTGGCGACGAGTTTGGGGTAAACCCCTTTCTCAGCCGCGAGGGCCAGGGCTTCTTCGTCCTTCTGTTCGACCGCATTGAGCAGTTCACGAAGCCACATGCCCTCCATGAACTGGGTGACCAGGATATCCTCGCAGGATAATTCCGGGTAGACTTTGGGCGCGCTGACAAATTTTATGTGCTTTCGCGAGCGGCGGCGGAACAACTCTGTGTAGCGGACTTCCTTGCTGAAATCCAGTTCATCCAGCAGCATTTGCCGGAAATCGTACAGGAAATTATGCGAAAGTCCGGGCCGCAGGATGGTTAGAAATTCCAGAGTCTTGAGAACCAGGCCTAAAGCCGCGCAGTCAGCGACAAATATTTCACCGATTTTCGGCCGCCGCACCTTGATTGCGACGTGATCGCCGTTCGCGAGAAAGGCGCCGTACGCGCACGCCACGGAGGCGGAACCGATCGGTACGGGGTTGAAATCCCGGAACACTTCGTCGAGCGGCCGCCGCAGGAACGCCTCAATGCGCTCGACCGCGTACTCCGTCGGAAACGGCGTCATCCTGTCCAGCATTTTGGACAATTCCACGCTGAATTCGTAGGGCAGCAGATCGATGCGCATGGCGAGCTGCTGGCCCAGCTTCACCGAGCTGCCGCCCAGCGATTCGATGGTTTCACGCAGGCGCACCGCGCGCCGTTCGAGCGAATCGATCCCGCGAAGCTTGTCCCAGCCGACCTCGACCAGCCAGCGGAACGCGGTCCAGACGTAGATAAAGAGCCGCTGGACCATCTGCACGCGGTTGGTTTTCCACTCTCCCCGGCGCATGCGCGAGGGTGCTACCTGTGGCAGGAAAAAGCCCTGCAGGCGCCTGCGTACGTCTGGTGGAAGGAGTGGTTTGTTGCGCGATTCCCGACGGGGCCGCGGCTCGCCGCCTGGGGGAGTGTCAGTGGAACGGGGCTTTTTCCGGGACTTGCCGTCGCGCTGGTAAAGCGCCTTCGTCACGGCATTGCTGATTGCGGCTTTGCGGCCTTCGCTTACGCCGATCGGAGTGTAATCCGGCGGCAGCAGATCAGCCAGCGGGTCAGCAGGGATAATCCCGGCCTCCGGCGCGCTGCCTTCAACCAATCCGTCGCCGGGCATAATCCAGACTTATTGCGGGGCAAGCGCCAAGCAGCACTCGGACTGCCCCCGGCACTAGCGGAACATCGGGGGCGAGAACATCTTTACAGCGTCGCGAATCTGCCGGGATGTTTTACCGCGGTCGATGGTCTTGACGAACTCATACGGCGCGTCGCTGGCGATCTTCATGCCCTCGCCATACGCTTTGGTCCAGTTCTTAACGGCATCCCTGATAGCTCCGTCCCGCTTGTTTTCGGATGAACTCCGGCTGCGCTTCCGGTAGGTCTTGAAGGCCTGAGCCAACCCATCGCTGAACGTGGCAGCCGCATTGGATACGCCGCGCTCCAGCTCCTGGGAGGCACGCAGACCGCGGCTATATCGCCGCTTCTTCTTCGGCGCCTCGGTCGCTATAAGCGAATCGGTGCTGCCCGGCGTATGGCCGGTGACGGTTTCTACGGCTTTCACTCCCGCGTCGTGCTGCTGAGCCATTTTCGTCCTCCTGATAAGCGTTTTCGGGCTGATTTACTTCATCATGCTGAACGGAAACATACCAAAGGATTTGCTGCGTCTCGGCTTCCTTTGATAAATCAGCACTACCGGAACCAGCTCTTTATCCGCGAGTTCCGGGGACTTGGCGCGAACTTCGGTAACTGCCAAGGCCACATCGTGCAGCAGGGGCCCCTCGCGTCTCTTGAGAGCGCGGATCCGACTGCTTCTCTGCTTGCCAAGATCGACGATCACCGGAGGTATTGCTGCAGGCATTTGGGACTCCCTCTTTAATCGCCGAAGCGCACTACCGCCGCAGCGTTTGGTTGCGATAGTAACGAGTAACATGGTTTCGGGTTCCAAGTCAAGGCAATGACGCACGGGCTTTTGCTGTCCTCAGTTTTCCAGATTTTATGTGATAAATATTACTCTTTTGCCGTTGCCGTTCGCCACAACTACCAAAGTCGATAATTGCGTCTAGTAGTATTGCATTAGTTTTGTGGTGCATGCTACAATCGCCCAACCGTTACTGTATTTTTGCGGGCCGCCGGTCCCGGCCGGACTTGGAACTATGCCATTTTTCAGCATGCAGTATCGGGTACTGTTCCACGACACCATGGCGTATGGTTCGCATCACCATATGGCCAACTTTAAATTCCAGAACATCGCGCGCGAAACCTTTATATTCGATTCCCGGATGGGCCAGAGTTGGGAAGAGCAGACCAAAGATCTTCTGATGCTGACGCGCGATGCCCACAGCCTCAACCTGTCGCCGGTTGGGCTGGCGCAATCCGTTGCCATCCTGCTTTCGTATGAAGAACCATCACGAAGTACCGTCCGCCTTTGTTTCCGGATCATGGGACAGCAGGGGCAGCCGGTGTCGTGCGGATATCAGACCATGCTGCTTCTGCACAAGGACACGCACGAGCCCGCCCCGGCCCCGCCGCTCTTCACCCACTTTCTAAGTGTGGAAAAAGAGGGAAACCTGGTTGAGAAGCTGACAAATCCGTCGTTTGCGGAAAGGACGCATTGCGGCAGCAGGTGGGTCAGGGAGATGTTTTCGGAGCCGGTCCGGCAGCTGGGTAAGGCGATCGCGAACGCACCCCGGGAGACGGCGTATCCGAAGATCATCGATGAGGAATTTAACGAGTACCCGTTTTAAAACGGCGACGACTTATGAATGTTCTCGGAGGGACAGGGAAACTCGTTTTTACTTTTCCAGGACAGGGGTCGTACAGCGCCCCGGTTCTCGAGGAGTTGTATCAACGCTTTCCGTACGGCGCGCAGTTTGACGCGGCGGACAGAATCGCCCGGCGCATCCTGGGACATGCATTCCTGCCGCTCGCAGCCGGAAATCCGGCGGCACGCGACCAAGCGCTGAAAACCTTCCCCTCACTCGACCAGGTTGCGATCTACGTCACCGATGTGCTGATCGCGGACGTGCTGACCAGTGCTGGTATCCGTCCCGATCTGCTGCTCGGGCACAGCTTCGGAGAACTGGCGGCCCTGGCGGCGGGGGGCGCGTACTCTTTCGAGACCGGTGTCACCATGGTGTGCCAGCGCTGCATTTCGCTGCAGCCCCTGCAGACTGCCGGCAAGATGGCGGCGGTTTCCTGCGGACCGGAGAAAGCTGCGGCCCTGATTCTGGCGAGCGGTGGAAAGACTCTGCAGATCGCCGTGGTCAATCACGACCGGCAGACGGTGATCTCGGGCAATGAAGCCGAGTTGGGCGCACTGGGCAGCATGGCGGCGCAACAGGGTATCAACCTGACCGCCCTGGCATCGCGTTATCCGTTCCACTCCGCGCTGCTGGGTCCGGCGGTCGCGCCTTTCCGGGCGATGCTGTGTGGACACACGTTCCGCCAAACCTCCATTCCTGTTTATCTCGGCACGGAAGAAAAGCTTTACACGCCGGACTGCGATCTGGCGGATTCGTTGTCAGCCCAGTTCATCCGGAAGCTGGATTTCCGGAGCATTCTTGGCTCCCTCTATCAGGCGGGTTACAGCCGGTTTGTCGAGTGCGGCGCGAAAGACGCGCTGACCGGCATCACCTCGAAAGCCCTGGACGGAAGGGCGGGATTGATCTGCCGGGCGGCGGCGCATCCTGATACCGGTGTCGCGGCCGGTACCGCAGCCATCATCGGGGAGTTCGAGCGCGGCGTGCCCCGCCGAACGGTTGATCCGGTCGGGGAGTTGATGCACGATGTGCGGGACGTGCTGCGACGGACTTCCGCGGCGCTGGAGTCCGAAGCTCTCGCGGCGCCGGCGGTGGAACAGGTATCCGCCCCCGCGGCTGAGAGTCTGCTCGCCGAGCCTATCGCCATTGTCGGTATGGGCTGTGTACTTCCCAACGCACCGAGTCCGGACGAATTCTGGCGCAACATCTGCAACGGTGTCACCGGAATTGTCGACTCTTCCCGCGACGACCCCACTCTGACGCACGATTTTCTGGCAGGCCGCAATGGAACGGAAATCAGCATCGTGCCCGACAAGACCTACACTCTGCTTTACGGCAGTGTGGGCACGATCCAATATGATGCGCAGTTGCTTGCCGGCGTTATCGACAAGGAGCGCTTCGAGAGCTTCTCGCGGGCCGAAAAACTGCTGGCCCTGTCGACGGCGCAGAGCTTGGCATCGATGAGGACCAGCCTCGCGGGCTACGCCGACAATCGTCTGCGGTGCATCATCGGCGCCACGGGTGACGGCTGCGGTGAATATGAAGAAGCTCTTCTGCGGCAGGATCTGAACGAGAGACTGACCGAGCTGGCGCCGGAGCCCGGCCTGCGCGCGAAGCTCTCCGGCGTTCTGAACAAAGCCTGGAGCAGCAGCTTCACAGGCCAGCCCGGCGATAAATATAAAGATGTAATCAGCGCCGTGCTGGGCCGCCCGATGCGGCCGTATGTGGTGGACGCGGCCTGCTCCTCATCGCTTTACTCCATCCAGATCGGCATGAGAGCGCTGCGGGATCGGACGGCCGATGCGGTGCTCGCCGGGGGAGTATTCGCGCCCGGACCGGCCAACAGCGCGCTGTTCGCGCAGTTCCGCGGCCTGGCGCCGGAAGCATGCCGGCCGCTCGATGCGTCTGCCGACGGCGTTGTATTCGGGCACGGTTCGGGTGTTCTGATTCTGAAGCGGCTGAGCGATGCCATTGCGGACGGTGACCGGATCGCCGGTGTCGTCCGATCCATGGGCGTCTCCAGCGACGGCAAGAGTCCGGCGATCAACGTACCGCAGAGCGCGGGCCAGAGTCTGGCGGTGCGCCGCGCCTATGAAACGTCCGGCGTGAGCGTCGACACTATTCAATACGTGGAAGCACACGCCACGGGAACGCCGGTGGGCGATGCGGTTGAGTTTAAGGCGCTGTGCGATTCGTTTGCAGGCGGCGCGGGCCGGGCCCGGATTGAACTGGGCAGTATCAAGTCGCTGATCGGTCATACGGGCTGGGCGGCGGGCGCGGCGTCGATCATCAAACTATGCAAGGCGTTTGAGAACCGGACGGTACCGAGCCAATACAACTTCACGAAAACGGGTCCGGAGATTCCGCTGGAGAGCTCGCCGTTCACGATTTCCACGGCGCCGCATGCGTGGCTGGAAAACATTAACGGACTTCCCCGGCGCGCCGCCATTAATGGCTTCGGGTTCGGCGGCACGAACGCACATCTGGTGCTTGAGGAATACAGCCCGGCTTACCACCGGAAGCTTTCCTGCCCGACGACACCTGCGCCCGCGGCGAAAGTTGCCGTGATCGACTGGGCGGCGCTGTTCCCTTCCCGCAAAGAGCTCGCGGAAGCCGCGCCCACCGGCGAACGCAGTTTTGACCGAAAGCGCCTGCGGCTGCCGAAGGGGAAGATGCTGCTTCCCGACGTTCTCGATCACATGGATCCGAGCCAGTATCTGGCCGCGCTGGCGGCTGAGCAGGTGCTGAGCGGAATCAAGGACAAGTGGCCGGCGCTGCGCAGCGAAATCGGTGTAGTGGTGGGCGTGGAGTCGAAGACAGACCTCGGCGTGCGGATCAACCAGCGGATTCTCCTCGACCGGCTGAAGCGTCGCGCGCTCGAGCATGCTGACAACGGCGTCCGCCAGGATGTGGAGCGTTTTCTCGAACAGCTCAGCGCTGCCATTCGCAAGGACGTTCTCGCGTCGGGCCCTTACACGCTGCCCGGTCTGATGCCGAATCTGGTGGCGGGCCGCGTGAGCCAGATGTTCGATCTGCATGGTCCGAACATCGTGGTGGATGCGGGGGCGGATTCTCTTTTTCAGTCAGTGGACGTGGCGGCCGGCTTTTTGGCCCATGGCGAATGCAAGGTCGTTTTGGCCGGCGGAATCAGTGCCGCGCGAACCAATCCGGAACACTGCGAAGGCGCGTTCATGATGGCGCTGACGACTCCGGAGATCGCGAAAGAATATGGGCTGCCGGTTAAGTGCCTTCTGAGTATGGGGCAGGATGGAGTGCGCGCTTCGTCACCGGGAACGTGGAATTACCGGGGCGCGCACGGGATGGTGGAGCTTTCGCGGGCTCTGACGGATAGCCAGGGCCAGGAGATCACTTTGTGTACGGGCGGCAGCGCTCCGAAGGCGGCGCCCGCGGACGTCGTGATGAAGGAATTTGACGGCACGTGGGGTTCAACGCGGAGCCCTTACGTCTATGTCGAAGGCACGCCGATCTTTTATTACACGCCGGTGATGGTTCCCGCAGAGGTTGAACCTTCTGCGAACATTTCCTTACGCTCGCGAAAACTGCTTTTCCTGACGCATCGTACCGACAGGTGGGTGGATCTGGAGCGCTCGGGAGCGCTCAATGGATTCCACTTCCAGGTGTTGGGTCCGATGGAACCGGAGGCAGAACTGACAGCTACGCTCGACCGGCTGAGCGGTTCTTTTGACACTATCGTCGCCGTGCAGAGTCTGGACGATGCGTCCTCGGTTCTTTCCGGAAGCTGCTCCGCCCTTTCGGACTTGTTGTTCACCGTTTGCCGGCACTCGTATCCGCAGATTGAAAGTGGGCAGGTGTGGGTGGGTTCCCTCAGTCTGAACGCCTTCCGGTCGCAGTCCCGGCTGGATCCTCATACCGGACTGGCCGCAGGTTTTCTTAAGTCCCTGGCCCGTGAGTTGCCGGGCGCGTCCGTTCGCGTTCTGAATACCGACGAGACGAATCTGGGCGCCGCCCTGCGCCAAATGGAAGGGGAGTTCGGGCGTCCCTACGACGGCTGCGAGACTTGTTTCCAGAACGGCAGGCGGCATTCGATCCAGCTGGCGAAGACGGAGCGTCTGTCCGATGGCGGTGATCCCGGCCTCGATGCCAATTCCGTGGTACTCGCGACCGGCGGCGGACGCGGTGTAACCGCAGCGCTGGTCGAGGAGTTGCTGAACCGCTTCGGATGCACCGTGATCGCGCTCGGAAGAACCGATCCGGCGGCGGCCCCACCGCACATTCTGGCCATGGACGAAGTGCAGCTGTTCCAGTACGAGCAGCAGTTCTACAAGGAACAGATCGCGAGCGGAAACGGCAAGAAGATCACCGAGCTGAAGAAGCAGTTCCAGGGCTACCAGTCCGCGCTCGAAGTGCATGAAACGGTGCGCCGGTTTTCGGCCCTGCCTGGGAAGTTCGAGTACATCAGCACCGACCTGACCAACGGTCAGAGCGTGGCGGCTGTGGTGCAAGACGTGTTCCGGCGCTACGGACGCGTGGACCTGGTTCTGCACGGCGCCGGCACGCAGGTTTCAAAGATTCTGCCGAAGAAAACTTTGCGGGATTTCCAGGGCGTGATGTCCGCCAAACTCGACAGCCTGCGGTACATCTACCAGGCGTGCCGGAAGCAGGGCGGGCAACGGCCGACTTCGTATCACATCCTCACGTCGGCTTTCAGTTACATGGGCAACGACGGCCAGGAAGATTATGGCGCGGCGAACGAAACTATGAACCGGCTTGCCGCAGTGATGGACGGCAATACGCCGGGCGAGAAATGGACCTCCGTGGCCTGGCTCGGATGGGCGGGCATCGGGATGACGCGCGGTCTGGAATATGCGGCGCTGGCGGCACGGCGCGGTCTGCGCGGCGTTACTAAGGAAGAAGGCCAGAAGATTTTCGCCGAGCTGCTGAAGGGGCGCGCCACGGCTCCGATCAATGTGACTTTGTCGAACGGCGAGATTGAGTTCTATAAGGTAAAGATCGCGGATCGCGCGGCTTCGGCGGCTCCGCCTGCGGCCGCGCGGAAGAACTCCATCGTGATGGAGCAGGAAGTGAGCGCCGACGATTCACCTTATTTGTGGAATCACCTGGTTGACGGCATACCGACTCTCCCCGGCGTGTTTCTGATGATCCTGATCGCCGAAGCGGCTCTCGACCTGCGGCCGGAGCTGAAGATCGTCGCGTTTGAGGACGCGGCTTTCCGCCGCTTCGTGCGGCTGCGGAGAGAGGGGAAGACGACACTCCGACTGCATGCCGGCGTAGTTTCCGAGGATGCCGATGGCACGCTCGTGCGGGTGTCGATCCAGACCGATTTCGTGCATAAGAACGGCATGGTGCTGCAGAAGGACGTCGAGTTGACCGCTGTTTCCGTCAGGCTGGGTTCCTCGGTAGCCGCAGCGCCTCTTAACGGAACCGCGGCAAAGCCGGCGGGCGGCGACTCTCTGAAGGACCCATATGTGATGGGCGGCTCTCCGGTGCAGCTTGACGGACCGTTCCGTTCCCTTGAGAACATCACCGCCGGACTTTCGCTGCGCGCGGCGGATTACCGGCTGCAGGAGGCAGTGCGCTCAGCATCCGGACGCTATCGTTTTCTGAATCTGATCATGCTGGATGCGCTGCTGCGCTTCGGCGGAATCTATCAGGAGTCGCAGACAGTTTTCCCGATCTACGTGCCGGAAGCGTGCCGCACGCTCAAGATCTTCTACGACTTCACGAATCCCGATGAGAAAACTTTCACCGGCAGTCTCCGGTTTGCGGGCTCGAATCCGAAGCATATGGAGGACGACCGGCTGAGCATTGGTCCGGTGGAAGCGAGCGATCCCGCCGGACGCATGCTGGCGCTGGTGGAAGGCGGGCTGTGCCGGAGACTGGGCGAGGTGCGCAATGGCGGTTAACCCGCAAATGAGCCCGGTCGGACCCATCGCGGCGCTCGATTCCGCGGTTCTCGCCGGCGGTGAGTATGAACCATTCCTGTCGCCACGGGAGCAGACAGAGTTTCTCCAGTTCCGCACGCCCCGGCGAAAGGGCGAATGGCTGGCGGCGAGGCTCGCCTCGAAGTTTCTGTTCCTGACCGGAGACAGCGGAATGCTTTCAGCCTCCGACCTGCAGCGCTTCCCGCCCGCGACCTTTCGCAGCGTGGAAGTGACACGGGACGACCAGACGCGATTCGGGATCCCGCAGGTACGCCGCGGCGATCGGTGCCGCGATGTCGCCATCTCGCATACCGATGGCGTTGCCTGCGCCCTGCTGGGTGACGGCGAGACGATCGCGCTCGACATGGAGCAGGTTGAACCGAGAAGCGCAGTGTTCTATCGGGGAAACTTTACGGCGCGTGAGAGAGCCTGGGCTGAGGAGTGTTCGAACCGCCTGGGCCTGAATCCGCACTGGACTTTCACTTTGTTGTGGAGCATCAAGGAGTGCCTTTTAAAGACGCCGCAGTACAGCGACCTCAGCGTCTGGGGAATGCCTTCGATAGATATTCGAGTCCTTTGGGGTGAAAGTGACCTGCCACGTGTGCAGTCGGCGAGGGAGTCTTTCAGCGACTTCGTCTTTCTGACGATCGAAGCCGCGAGCGCCAGGGGTACGAATTTATGGCGCGTGGCAGTTTCAGGATGGCAGGATCGGGTCATTGCAGCAATCCGCGGCGCGGATCGGAGGACGGTTTGATGATGAGCGGGACGACACCGGCGACAGATACTCTGATACAGGAGATACGCGACACATTTGCCCAGGTGACCAGGTACCCATTGGAGATCCTCACCCCGTCGGCCAGCCTCGAAGAGGATCTGGGCATTGACTCGGTAAAGCTCGGCGAGGTGTTCGCGGTGCTGCGCGAGCGGTATAACCTGCCGGAAAACATCCCCATACCGCGGGAAAAGCTGCGCTCGATCGGAGGAATTTCGGAGGCGCTCGGGGAACATCTGCACGCTGCCGCGCCGGCGCCGGCAGCAGCTCCGGCTGACATGCGCCAGGAGGTGCTGAGCGTCTTCGCTTCCGTCACGCGTTATCCGCTGGAAGTTCTGGATGTGAATGCCAGTCTGGAAGAGGACCTCGGAATCGATTCGGTGAAGCTCGGTGAAGTCTTCGCGGTGATGCGGGAGCGGTATGGGCTTCCGGAGAAGATGGATATCTCGCGCGAGCAGACCAGGACGATCGCAGGAATAGCGGACACGATGGCGGCGTACCTGGCGACAGCGGCGCCCGCACCCGTAGTCCTGCCGGCCGCTGTGCCCGCGGTACACGCAAACAACGGACACGTCTCCAACGGGCATCACGTCTCCATCGGACACGTCTCCAACGGACATCACGTCTCCATCGGACATCAGGGCAACGGAATCGCCGTTTCACGCCGTCCTGAAACTGAGGACCTCAGCCGCAGCGTCCAGCAGGTGTTCGCGGATGTGACCCGTTACCCGCTGGACATTCTGGAGCCCGGGGCCAACCTGGAAGAAGACCTAGGGATCGACTCCGTAAAACTGGGCGAGGTCTTTGCGGTGCTGCGCGAACGTTACGATCTGCCGGAAGATATGCAGATTCCGCGCGAGAGCCTGAAGACGATTGCCGGTGTCACCGAGGCTCTGCGGGCGCACCTTAACGCAGCCGCGCCTGCCGAACTGAAACCCGCGGCCGTTGCAGAGGTAAGGCTCCCGGTCAACGGAAACGGCGCGCACGCTTATGTCAATGGAGCATCCCCGGCGCATGTTTCGAGTGTCATCGACAATTCTTTCGCCGCGCTGATTCCGCAGAAAAAGCCGTTTGCCGGGAAGGTCGCGCTCGTCACCGGGTCCGGTCGCGCGATGGGCAAGGATATCGCCGTCTATCTGGCCGAACTGGGCGCCAGCGTAGTGGTGAATTCGTTCCATTCGCGTCCGCAGGGCGAAGAGACCGTGGCGGAAATCAAGGCTGCCAACGGAGACGCGGTGCATGCGTGGGGTTCGGTGGCGAATCCGGAACACGTGAAGAATATCTTCGAGGTTGTCGATAAGACTTACGGCGGTCTTGATTTCCTGATCTGCAATGCGTCCAATGGCCTGCTCGCGCCGCTGGAGGAAATCGGCGTGGAGCATTGGGAGAAGGCCTTCCGCACCAATGTGGTCGGCCTGCATCAGTGTTCGCTGCGCGCGCTCGAACTGATGAAGCAGCGCGGCGGCGGCAAGATCATTACGATGTCTTCGCCGGCTGCACATGACTACGTGGATCACTTCGGCTGCATGGGCGCGGTGAAGGCGGCGGTCGAGAATCTCACCACGTCGATGGCGGTCGAGTTCGCTAAGTATAACGTTCAGGTCAACTGTGTCTCACCCGGACCGGTCTACGGCGATCTTCTCGACAAATGGCCCGAAAGCGCGCGGCTGCAGAAGGAGTTCGAGAAAGCCACACCGTACGAACGGATGTGCGAAGCGAGAGATGTCTCGCACTTCATTGCTTACCTGCTCAGCGATCCGGTCAAGATGTTCACGGGCAGCGTGCTGATTTTGGACGGCGGTGTTTCGAAGACGTGGCGAGGGCATCGGCGGGCGATGGTTGCCGCGACCTCGGCCTGAAGAGGAATTCCTTTCATATTCGGCACGCGGATCGAGTGCACCAGCGGAAGCGACGGCGCGTTGATGGGTTAATCCTCGTGGTCAATCCGCGATATGCCGACAAACCAACCAAGTACACTGGTCTTGCACCAGGGGGCTTCGCGTTCGTCGAAAGAATCGGCGAAATCCGCCAACGCCCTGAAAACCGAGATGGCTACTGGAAAACCGGAAGACGTGTTCCACCGTGTAGTACGTGAGGAGGGCTATTGGGGCCGCTACCAAGCTTCTGAATCTGACAACGGGCTCGACGGCTTCATCAGCGATGCCGACAGGCTGATGAACGACTCTTTCGCTGACCAGAAGCAGAAGCTCTTAACGAATGTAGGGCACCCCGACCTTTACTTCGGGGTCATTGAGGGAGACGAAGTGAACGCCCTCGCTCTTATCGAGGACGGATGGGCTATGGTGGGCATTACCAACGGTCTCTTTGCCTCACTGTACTCCCTTTTGGCGATCGCCTGCCAAGATCACGACCTCGTCCAAGGCTTCGAAGTCGAGGCGAGTATTCCGGGCGCATCGGAAATTTTTGTGCTTCTCTACATCACCGCGATAAATTTCGCGGCCAACCACGAACTGGGCCACTTGGTTCATGGCCATTGCTCGTCCGCCGTCGCCAACGGTCCGCGAACAGCTCGGAAAGAAGTCGTACCACATGTGGTCGCGGCTGGTCGCCTGCGGTCGCAGGCGGAGGAGGTCGAGGCCGACGGCTATGCAACTCATATGACTTTGCAGAACCTGCTTAATGGTCCTGCGCGCGAAGCGGCAGCACGCCAACTCGGCGTTCCGACGGATCACCCCCGACTTGATGAACGGCTCCTTAAAGTGTTTTTAACTGCCGTAATCTGCTTTTTCCACCGCCTTCACAACCCGCTCGTCGCTGACGATGTGGAATCGAGCTCTCATCCTTTCGAACTCCTACGAATCAATGTCGTGATTACGAATCTCCAAGGCTGGTGTGCAACGCATCGACCGCAGACGGCAAATTGGCCAAATCAGGACGAATTCGTGCGGCTTGGACGTGTAGTCCGCCATGCTGTACGCCCCAGCGGCATTGAAGATACATGGGATACACAGAATGCTTTTCTGGGTTCCGACGCCGGCCAGAAGTATCGAGATCGTCTGTACCAGGAGCGTGAGTCCCTGAGAAAACAGATGGAACCAATGCGGTGGCAGATCGTTCGAGGATAATGGGGCGCCACTTGGCCGTAAAACGCGCGTT
>CAVPVO010000005.1:0-128201 GCA_963709215.1 Terriglobia bacterium
CCGGCGTCAACTACTTCTTCGCATTGACGACAACTATTTCTCCCTATCAATGACAACTACTCTGTAGCTCTTAGGCGAGGGGCGAAGCCCCGCCGCCGGCCGTGCTTATTTGCCTCGAAGAAAGATAGGATTCGTCGCCGGAGCGGTGGGAATGTGGGAATCTCGCCGCTGTTGGCGAGATTCCCAGGGGGCTCGTGGAAAGAGTGGAAAGCCCGTTCGTGGCTTTCCTCGCTTTCCACAGACCCGGCATTTCCACCGCTCTCTTTCTTATTGGCCCTTCATTCGCTTTCGCCCTGGTTTTCCGCCTGCTGATTCTTCCTGGCGTGTTCCACCCGGTAACTGGGGATATTGAGTTCGATGATCACGCTATGGTGCACCAGCCGATCGATGGCGGCCGCCGTCATCATGGCGTCTTTGAAGATAGCTTCCCATTTGGAGAACGGCAGATTGCTGGTCATCAGCACGCTGCCGCGTTCGTAGCGCTCGGCCAACAGAGTGAACACCACTTCCATGTCGTCCCGGCTCTGCTGCAGGTAGCCCAGATCGTCGATAATCAATCCGTCATAGCGGCTCAGCCGTTTGATCTCCCGGCTCAGTCGCAGATCCCGCTTGGCAGCCAGTAAATCCTGCATCAGCAGCGCGCACTTGGTGAAGTGCATCTTGCGTTCCTTCACGACCACCAGTTCCTGGGCCAGTGCCGTCAGCAGATGGCTCTTCCCCGATCCGGGGTTCCCGAACACCAAAACGTTCTCTTTGCGGCCCAGGAAGGTGCCGTCCAGCAGTGTTCGCAACTGGCGTGCAGCTTTGGCAGGCAAGCGCTTCAGATCAAAATTCTGCAGCGACTTCTCCAGCGGCAGCGCCGAGTCTTTCAGCAACCGCTGCACCTTACTCTTCCGCCGCTGCTCACATTCCCGCGAGATCACTTCCAACAGATACTGCTCGTAGCTCAGCGTCTCTCGTTCTGCCCGTCGGGCTGTGTCTTCGTAACACTCCCGTACCGTCGGCAGGTGCAAGTCCTTCAAGTGCCCCATCAGAGCCGGGCGTACGTCGGCGACCGCGCTCATTGCCGCACCGCCATTTCCGTGCATAACTGGTCAAAGCTGGCCAGGTCCACCGGCGCCACTTTCACCATCGTCACCGGTGCAATGGTATCGAGCTGGGCCAGCACTTCACCGATCGACGCCATTGTAATCACGGCCTCCGCCCTCCCCTCCAGCAGTTCGCGCAACGCCTGATCCACATGCACCTCGCCGGTCTCGGCCGCCAGTTTCAGAATCTTCAGGTACTCTTTGCTCGCCCGCAGTGGCGTGGTGTCCCGCAGGGCATCGTAAGCCATTCGAAACCGGCTGGTCGGAAACAGATCCTCCTGATACCGGTAATTTTCAAAAGCGCCGGGCTTCCGCACCAGCCATTCGATGATGTGCCGGTAATCGATGCGATGCTTGCCCCGGCCGCGCAGCCGCGGCAGGTCTTCTACCTTCTTCTGCCCGTACCAAACCTCGACGTGGTCCAGGTACGATCTGGCTTCCACCTGCGCCCCAATCAAACGGCTGTTCACCGAATACGCGTTCCGCTCCACGTGGATCAGACTGCCCGAGTCCACCTTCACCCGCTCCCGTTTGGTCGATTCCATCCGCCGCGCCGGCAACTCCCGCATCACCGCCATCTCCTCGGCCAGACGAGTCCGTCGGCCGGCATTGCGCTGTGCGAACAGGTCCTTGAGAAACTGCCCGTACTCGGCCAGGCTTCCAAAGTCAGGGCTCCCGCGCAGCAGAAGTGCCTGCTCCACCGCGCGCTTAAACCGGTGATGGCTTTGCTCGCAATCCCCGTTCTCATTCGGGCTCGCCGGATTGGTGTGCTGCGGCTTCACCCCGTAATACCGCATCACGCCCTCATAGCGCCGGTTGAACTCCTCCAGATTGCTCATGTTGTTCACCGCGCTCGACAGGCTGTCGGTGCGGTGCTCCACCGCCACGGCGCCGAGTTCCCAGACCGCGTTCTGCCATCCTTCGCTGAGGCTCTCCAGACTCTCGGAATAGCAGATCGTGCCCGTCTCCCAGTTCGAATATGTCAGCACGAAGTGGTACACCAGGTGTTCGAAAGTCTGCCCCGCGAGCGTGATCCCCAGCTCGGCCATGTGCGTGAAGTCCGACGCGCACAGCCGTCCCGGCACGTGTACCTGGCCGAAGTACACTTCCTGCGCGGGCCCTTCCGTCACCCGCCATAGTTTGATTCGCCGTTGCAGCGTCCGGATCTGTCCGTCGCTGAACCGCCCCGGGTATTCCCGCTGCAACCACGCGAACAGCGTCTTGGCCTCCAGGCCGGGGCTCTCTTCAATCTGCTTTTTAACCGCGTCCCACACCTCGCTGAATGGATCCCCGCGGGTCCGCCATGGGCGTTCTTTCTTCAGTTCGCTGGGCAACCGCTCCAGACTCCGATAGCGCCGCGCCGTCTTCGGGTCCATTCCCGCTTTCGCCGCCGCAATCTCTTGATTCTTTTCCGTATTCAACAACCTTCTCAGCCTCCTCACCTGCTCGTCTGTGACCATTTCCTCAGCGCCTGCGCAGCGCGATTCCCGATGGTCACATTAGTTGTCGTTGAGCGGGAGTTTTAGTTGTCGTCAGCCGGGTGGTCTAATTGTCGCCGAACACTTCCCATACCGGAGCCTTCGGCGCCTTCGGAAAGCGGCCTGTCGTGGTGGATCAGGAGCCTTTTCATGATCTGACCGGCCAAGGCGAGAAATGGTGCCTTCTCATTCGAGCCTCCAGACTCCATTGGCCGGAGAGACTTGATCTTCATTGATTCAAAATAAAGTTCATCGACGAGGAGGGTCGGCTGCCAGCTATGCACTTGCCGCCTTAGTTGACCTGTCGCCAGGCGCTTCAACTCTGAATAGAACAAATCCATTAATCGCGCGCCGGCATCGCTATTCCCGTTACGGAAGGCTGTCATAGCGCAGCGATTGAATCCCGCGAAGAACTGAAGACCAATCCACAGGTTTAAACAGCAGGAATGCGAACGGCAAAGTCCACCGGTGCTTCTGCGAATAGTCCTTCGGCGCGCGCTTCCCCAGCTTTTTGTGAGCCACGGTATAACCTCGCCTTAGCGCGCTCGTTCGATTGCAATCGCCCGAGGGAACAGGATACTGTTTTCGAGGTGCACGTGCTGGTGGAGGTCGTGTTCGAAATCTTCGAGTCCACGATAGAGGGCCACGAACGTCGAACAGGCTCCGGCGTGTGTCGTATAGCCATTCGAGAGTTCACGTAACTGCGACAGAATAGCGCCGGCGTCATCATGTTCGGCTGCCATGTTGGCAATGGGACGGGAAACCGAGCCGAAGAAAGCCTCGGGTGCGGGTGCGCCTGATTGGGCTGCTTTCTCGAGTCGTTCAATATGCGGGAACAATAGCTGCTCCTCTTTGAGGATGTGCGTCGAAAGCTCCTGGGCCATAGCTATGAAAAGACTCTCAATCTGTTCAACCTCGGGGTGGGTGCGTCCGTGTTTTGCTCTAACCTTTGCCAGCAGGCCGATAAGCCGCGGCGTTTCCCTGCGGACGAACCCGTGGTGCTGTTCCACGATGTGCCCCATCAGTTCGCACAGTGGGCGCGTGGTCCATTCGTTGGTTTGTGCGGAACGAGAATCCCGATCCGCCTGCGCCAGCAGCGCCAGGGTCTTGTCCACGTCGATCTCGGCACGCGAACAGGCCTCGCTCAGACTCCGTTTGCCGCCGCAGCAATAGTCGATGCCGAGCGTTTCGAACACCCGGATGCTCGATGGATTCTCCAGAGCAATTTCCCGGACGGTCTTTTCGATAGTTTGCATGATACTCGCCTCTGCTTCGAGGTTAGGGCGAGCAAGAAGGGCGGGCAGTGACCTAAGTCACCGGGCAGCAGAATTCGACAAATCAAATAATCGAGCCCAAATCGGTTTCGAGACCCTCTTTATCGAGAATCGTGATTTGCTTCCCGTTCATTTCGATCAAACCCTGCGCCTGAAGCCGAGTCAGGTTCCGGGAAACCAGTTCGCGCACCGTGCCAATTTGCGCAGCCAGTTCCTGGTGACTGGCATTCAAAAGGAAAGCGGTGCCCCGTTCGGCAGGGCGGCCTTCGGTCTGCGCCTGGCGAAGGAGCCACGAGATCAGCCGGTGCCGCACGGTCGTAAAGGACAGCTCTTCGATGATCCCGACCAGCCGCCTCAGACGCTGACCGACCACCTGCAGCATCTTGAGCGAGACTTCCGGCTTCTCCAGGCAAATCGCGCGGAGATCGGCGCGTGAGACAAACAGCATGTCGGTTTTCTCGATCGCGGAACATGAAGCGGGATAGCCACCTCCGTCGAACACCGGCAATTCGGCAACGGAGGCGCCCGGCCCTTCCACAGCCAGTACTTGCTCCCGGCCATTCGCGGAGGTTTTGAAAATCCGAACCCGTCCGGCAACCACAATATATAGACCTTTGCAGGGTTCGCCCTCAACAAACAGTACTTCTCCGGCGGGATAAGCCCTGATCCCGCAACGAGCCGCGAGCGAGGTGATCTCCGATTCGTCGAGCGCCGCGAACAGCGGAGTCGCTTTCAAAATCTGTCGGGCGGAGGCCGTTTCCTGCTGGAGCATCCTTTTCAATTCTCCCTTATTTCAAGTTTCCCTTACCGGAGTGACAGAAGTCACTGGCAAGCCCTGTGATCTCGGAGATATTGAACTTCAGGGAAAACAAATGGCAACCGCAACCATCGAACTTACAAAGAAGACAGAGGCCATCGCTCCGGAGAACCGAGCCATGACCGTTCAAACGATGCTTGAGGCAACCGACTGTCCGCTGGCGCAAGAGACCAGTCCATCCAGCGTTGTCCGAATGCTGACCCTGGTCTCGTCGCATATCCACAGCCAGGATGGAGTTGGTGCGACCTTTGAACCTCGTGTTCGCCCCCAACCTCCGGCTCACCGCCGTTGCAGCACCCTGCAGCAGATCATGGACCTGGTTCCACATCAGATGTTCGTTCTGGAGCCTGATTTTTCCGACTGTTTTGAGAATCGGGCTTCCAATCACTACTTCGGGCAGCTGCAAGGCCGCTCTCCCTGGGATCGCGTCGTCGAATTCACGCACCCCGACGACTCCGGGCAAGCCCTGGATGCGTACCGGAATGCGCTGGAGCACAGCGTGCCGTTTGGCGACAAGTGGCGTCTCAGGGGCAGCGACGGAGCGTATCGCTGGTTTCTGGTAAGCGTCTACCCGGTGCGGAATGAAGACGGAAGCATCCTTCGGTGGTGCGGCCTGCGGATCGACATCGATGATCAGATGCAGGCCCTCGAGAACAGCACCCGGGAAAACGTCGCCCTGCGTGAAGAAATCGACCGGTCCTCGATGTTCGAGGAGATCATAGGAACATCTCCGGCGCTGAAAACCGCGTTGGCGCGCATCGCCAGGGTCGCTCCCACTGATTCCACCGTGCTGATTACCGGAGAAACCGGCACCGGAAAGGAGCTTGTCGCCCGCGCGATCCACAAGCGATCCTCACGCACGTCACGTCCGTTTATCAGTGTGAATTGCGCCGCGATCCCGAAAGAGCTGATTGCTTCGGAATTGTTCGGTCACGAGAAGGGTGCCTTCACCGGCGCGCTGCAGAGGAGAATCGGCCGTTTCGAGCAGGCCGAAGGCGGTACCGTCTTTCTGGATGAAATCGGGGAGCTTCCCGCCGAGACCCAGGTGGCCTTGTTGCGGGTACTGCAGGAACGGGAGTTTCAACGAGTCGGCGGCACGTTCACGATTAAGACGAATGTAAGGGTGATCGCCGCCACGCACCGTGATTTGCCTGCTGCCATCGAGGATGGCACATTCCGCAGCGACTTGTTCTACAGGATCAACGTCTTCCCCGTTGAGATGCCTCCCCTGCGCGAACGGACCGAAGATATCCGGCTGCTGGTCCATTACTTTATTGATCGCTTCGCAGGCAAAATGGGCAAGAAAATCTCCTGCATCCAGCGAAAGACGATGGATCGGCTGCAGTCGTATCCATGGCCGGGAAACGTCCGCGAGCTCCAGAACGTTATCGAGCGCTCGATGATCGTCTGCGACTCGGATGAGTTTTCCGTAGACGAAAGCTGGGTCTCTCATGAATCACGCGCCAGTCGGCCGATGGCGGACGAGTTGGTGGCCCAGGAGAAGGAAATGATCGAGAGCGCTCTTGCCGAAACGCGGGGGCGAGTTTCCGGCCCTTCGGGAGCCGCAGCCAGACTCCGCATGCCGGCATCGACGCTGGACTCCAGAATCAGGTCGCTCGATATCGACAAGCGCCGTTTCCTGGTAAGATAAGACCACCTTTTCGTGTAGGTACGGGCTTAAGCCTGTACGGTCGAACGCAGCTCGACGGGCTTCGTGCAATGCGGCTGGCCGTCGAACGTAATTAGTTGAGCCGCCGGGCCGAGTGCGACCATCAACTCCTTGCCGCCGACGACTTGCTCGGCGACCGTGGCCCCCATTCAATGAACTGCCAACACCGATCAAAAGCCAACCCGGGACTCACGCGTCAGCCGCAGCAAGCAGCGAGATAGCTGTGTGGGGTCGAGATCTTTTCACGACATCTCGAAAATCCTCACGGGTTCCGGAGGCCCGAATCGCCGTAAACTACGCGCTGCCTTAACGTTGTTGTGGCACTTGCATTGCGCCGTGGGGATGGCATGCGAGACAGCCAAACCTTCGTGGTCCGCGCCGGGGAATGCGGCTTCCGCTAACTTCCGCTAACGAGTCAATATGCTGCTACTAATGAAAACCTGCATCCTCGCCTTCAGTGCGCTGCTTCCGGTCATCAATCCGCTCGGTTCGGCCTTGCTTTTTCTCGGGGTGGTCGGTGAGGCCTCGCCACGCGTATTTGTGAATCTGGCCCGCAGAGTAGCTCTAAGTACAGTGCTGTTCCTGCTGGTGATCGAACTCGCAGGCGCGGGGCTGCTGGCTTTCTTTGAGATCTCGCTTCCTGTGGTCCAGTTGGCCGGAGGGTTTGTCCTGGCGGCGATGGGATGGCAGTTATTGAACAAGAAGGACAGTGACAAAGGCGCCGACGAACCTACCGCTTTGATGAGTACTGGCGTGGTCCTGGAACGGAAGATCTTCTATCCCCTGACGTTTCCTCTCACTGCCGGACCAGGCTGTATCGTCGTAGCGGTAACCTTGAGCGCCCATGCCTCGCGACATAATGCATTTGACAACGTCCTCGCACACTTCGGCATCGGGATCGCTATCGTGGCGATCGGAGCCGTGGTACTGCCGTGCTACGCATATGCGCCGAAAATCACCCGGAAAATCGCGCCGGAGACGGTCCAGGGCATACTGCGTGTTATCGCCTTTATTGTGCTCTGCATCGGCGTTCAGATAGCCCGCAATGGCCTGGAAACGATGCTAAGAGCCCCCCTGAAGTAGGCGCCTCGGGTGTCTGCCCTTCGCCAGATCTCGGGAATCCTCGAACACTACCGAACTTCCTCTGGTGCAACCGTCACGCCCGCTAAGCACTCTGACTGGGGACAACCTCACCGTGACATTCAAGGCAGCAGCATATTTGAGGGGGACAACGGGCGGTCGATCCGGTCGACGGCGATTCGCTTTCACGACTTATCAGAAATCCTCGGGGTCTCGGAGAGCGCTCCGCCGCCAAAGTCTTCATTCTTAATGGGTAACCGCGGACTTCCGATTGCAGGATCAGAAGCGAAAGGGCTTGGACGATTCAATGTGGAAGATTCAAAAACGGGTCGAGGGCGAACATCTGGTATTGGCCATCAGCGGCCGGATAGAGGAGCCGCAGTTGGCGCAACTCGAAAATGTTCTCATCGCAGAAACCTGGAATGACGGCGCGATCGTGGACCTAAAGGACGTAAAGCTTGTCGACCAGGCCGGAGTCACATTCCTGGCGGCCTACGAAGGGGCTGGCCGGATTCTTCGCAATTGCCCGTCGTATATCCGCGAATGGATCAATCGTGAGAAAGGCATTAGTCAGGGCCAGGCCTTCGAACCCAAATCGTGACCAGAGACACTCGCAGATCCTCGAGACGAGCGGCACCGGCGGCATCTGCGGGATTCATATAATCCGGGCCAAAGCCGCCTAATACGAGATTGAGCTGGCAAGCCGCAACCCCACACTGCGAATCCGCGGCATGCCCCGAGTGCCCATTCATCCCAGGTGGTTCTCCAGGGCAGATCCCCCTGGCTAAATTAGAGCCGTCACCCCGGGCAACGTCGTTCTTGACAATCTGCCATCCGGCAACAGCGCGATGAAGCGCTGGCAACTCCCCCAGGCAGTCATCACTGCTCCCATCCGGATGGAGGGTTGCCGCGCGGCCTATCACAATTTGGCCGACCGCAACTCGAACGGCGAGCGCCAAAGCCACTCAATCGGCGCGGTTTCCCGAAATCCCGGAAATCTCCAATTGCGCCGGGGACATCTTACGGAACCTGGCTTTTGTTTTCAGACAGATCACATCGGCTGATGCATTGCCTTTGGTCGAGATGAGGTGAGCATCATGAAACGTTTTAGCAAATACCAGATCTTCACCAAGGCAGCGATTGCCACTGCCTTGGCTCTGTCAAGTGGGATTGTAAAGGCCGCCGACCCGACGACCCCGGTTCCACAGGCGCCGGCTGGCACGCCTGCGCAAACTCCCGGGCCGCGTGACTCCATGGAAGACATGAGAAAGCGGCTCGAGGAGGCCCGGGCGGCCCAACGCGCGCAACTGGAAAAGCAGATGGCTGAGAGTCGGGCAAAGATACAGCAGAATCAGCAGGAACTCATGCAACTGCAGCAACAGCTGCAGCAAGTGTTAGCTTCGGGGAACAATCCCCAACAAGCGGCAGAGTTGCAGGCACGGATTTCCGCACTCCAGCAGGCCATCCAGGCGGAGATGGCTAATTTGCCAACGATGATCCGTCAGTAAAAGCTGCCAGACACCGTGGACCTGTCCCGGACCAGCGAAGGGCTGGCCCGAGGCAGGTCCCAGCCGTCGAATTTGTCGTACATCGAAAGTGGATGGTTCAGCGTTCCAGGCCCAGTCAGGAGTGATTATGCGCTTTACACAATTCCTCGTGCGCGCTGGCTTTCTCGCGACCTTCGGAGGAGCGGTGATCTGCGCACAAGCGCCAGAAAGCACCGCCACACCGAAGCGCGATGTCCTGATCCTGATGGATGGCGAAAAACTCATTGGGGAACTGAAAAGTGCTGATGGGCCTGTACTGGTTTTTAAAAGCGACATGGCCGGGGAAGTAAGAGTCGATCGAAACCGGGTTGAACAGTTGCAGACGATAGCACCGTCCGACGTGGCTCGCAAGGGTGCAACCGAGACGGTTACGGCCGTGTCTCAGCCGCTGTCCGGTAAGAATGCCATCGGAAACGAGGGCTGGCGAAAGGGTTTGGGCGGCGCGATCACCGGCGGTTTCGCTCTGACAGACGCAACGCAAAGGTCATTCACGTACTCGGGCGCAGTCAATCTCGTCCGATCTGTGCCCTCCATAAACTGGCAGGGGCCAGGCAGTCGCACACTGCTTGATTTCACTGCCATGTACGGAACCAGCAGCCAGCCTGGCCTTCCCACTATAAAGACCGCCTTCTACCAGGGCGATGTCGAAGAGGACAAATATTTTTCGCCACGCCTGTTCGGAGTCGCCCTGGTCGCCGTCGATCACAACTACTCTCAGGGGCTACAGCAGCAGGAAATGTACGGGGCCGGAATTGGTAGGGCCGTAATCAGAGACACGTCGTCCGAACTGGATCTGAAAGTGACAATGTCATATATTCACCAGGACTTCCTTAGCTCATACCCCACCCAGGGTTTAGCAGGTTCTACACTCATCGAAACGTATTCGCGCAGGTTACCGGGGGGCGTCGCGCTCAGTGAGAACGTCGCGATCACACCAGCGTGGAATGATCTCACTGCGTTTTTCGTTACCGGTGGCGCCAAACTGACGCTACCGCTGCACGGCCGCCTGGGTTCGACGCTTTCGGTGGGGGACACATTCTTAAACGATGCGCTCCGGGGCTTTCGCAAGAATTCTTTGGAGCTTACAGCCGGCCTCACGTATTCCATGAAACAGTAGAACATTGCTGAGTTTCAACGGCGCGCCCCCTGCACCGAACGGCATCTGCAACGGCCAGCAGAACCGGGACCTTGTTCGATTAACGATGCACTTATGGCGTCGTTCCCGGACTGCTCCCGCGGTCAGCTTTCCAGAGCTATACCCACAAAGTCAGAGAGCCAGTCTCTACGGCGCTGCCAGGGCCGGTTACATGCGGAATAGCACGGCCCGGATCGACAGCATTTCACGATCGATTCGTACCCCAACTGGAAAGCCCTCAGAACGCCACGGGGCACTGCACGCGCCTCGGGCGCCGTACTTCCTGGTCGTCGACCTGATAAAGCGCTGGCCGAAAGTCGCCAACTCCTGCGAGGTAATCATCATGGCTCCCATAGGCGTGAATGCGTGCCGCGGCGGATCACAATTTGGCCGATCCCCACTTGAACGGCGAACGCCGAAACCAGTCGACCTGCCGGGGAAAGTCAGCCTCGGTTTCCCGGATGTTCACAACGGAGGTGATTGCCACTGCCTTCGTTCTGTCAAGTGGGATTGCAGAGGCCGCCGACCGGACGGCCCGGTTCCACGGCACCGGACGGTACGCCTGCGCAAGCTTCCGTTCCCCATGATTCCATAGAAGACAGAGAGCAGATCGGGCCGGTCCAGGCGGCCCAACTCGCGCAACCCGAAAAGCAGATGGCTGAAAGCAGAGCCTCGGAAGAGCGGTCACTTGCGCGCAGGCGCCAGACAGCACCGTCCATCCGAAGCGCGAGGCTCGCGGGCCTGTTTTGATTTTGAAAGCGGCGTGGCGGGGGAAGTAAGAGTCAATCGAAGCCAGGTCGAACAGCAAAAGGTTCCGGAAGTCGCGAAGTTGACCACACCTCCGGCGTTGTGCCCAAAGGACCTCAGCAGCGCTGCCATCATTACGCGAGAGATCGAATGCCTGTCTTGCGTCAAGGCTGTGCTCAAAACCGCGAATCGGACTCTGAGCTGCCCGGTCTGGCATCCGGCGAACCGCTCCAAATTTGATCCCGTGAAATAACGAAAAGAAGACCACTAATCTCACCACGCAATCGTAAGTGTGACGCGCGACGGCGGTACAGTGTTGGGCAGGATGATAACCGTGCTCTGGTCATCGATGTCATCATAGGCGAAGGCGTAGGCGCGGGCATCGGAACAAGTGCTGTGGATATAGGCAGCAAACTCATTTTTCACCGATCCGCGATAGAAATGGCTGCTATCCCACCAGCTTGCCGTGCTATCGGCAACACCGCGGTTGAATGCCGCGCAGAACTCGGCCCCAAGGGCTTTTTCCACGTCGCCCCCCGCAGCCAGAGCGCCGTCGCATTGCCACACATCGTCGGCAGTTGGCTTTTGTAATATGTACCCCTCAGTCCCTTGAAATGCAAAATGCAGCACGCCGTCGTCTTCCACGCGGCCTCGAAAGAGCTGGTCCAGGCGCATAAGTTTGAACTCGCTCGACCGGTAATGCTGCCACACCGCATCGATGTAGGATTGCATCAGTTCCGAGGTCGAAGACGTTCTGAAAGCCACTGACGTTCGTGGAGAGAGAATGTGGTACTCATTCACCAGTGCGCCATAATCGCGATCACTTCCGTTGAGGAAGTGGTTCCGGATCGAGTCGCGCGATGCGAGATAGGCGGTCGAGCGATCGAAGCCTGCCCAATCCTGCTCCACCCGCACATTGATCGGAAAGCCGAATTGATCCACCTGGCTTGTGTTGCCCCCATATGCGACCTCTCCATTCACGAAGGTGTATTCGTAGAAATCCCAATATGTACCGGCATTGGGATCGGAGGGGTTGTTGACGTCCGGGAGTGCGATGCCGGAGTCGTCGGGGGAGATGGACAGGCAGAGGGGCGAGCCAAGCGAGATATAAACGCGTGCGCCCTGCAGGTTGGGCGGCATGGAGATCATGCCGGTCAGGGGCAGTTGAAAGGACAACGGAGCGTAGTTGACTCCGTCGTGAGTCACATGGCCCGGCGAATCGGCCTGGGTGTGATCGATGTGGTGGACGGAACCATCGGGCGAGAGATACGACCAATTGTCTTTCGTTTGCTGGCCGACGATGGTCACCCATATCTCGGTGTCGGCCCAGCGCCCGGACGTTCCATTGACAATGCGCAACGGAAATCCCTGGGTCGGGTCAGAAGGTGGGGCGGGAGGATCGGGCTGCGAGCCCACGGTGAAACTCGAAGATGCCGGGTTGGTTGTGAGGGCTCCCACGAGGCGCGCCAGGACGGTGAACGAACCCGTGCTCATGGGCGTGTAGATCCACCGCCAGGTACCGTTTGCATCCACCACCGGGGCATTGAACCAGGTCTCGTCTCCGAAGCTTCCGGTCGCGGTCAGCCATAAGCCGGTGCGGTTGTTCTGAACCGCCACCAGCACCCGGGATTCTTCCGTGCCTGATTCGGTGCCCCAGATACCGACCGGTGTTCCGGGCTGCATGACTACGTCGGGCGTTGGCCAATTGATCGTGATCGATGGCGTCTCCGCGGCGCCGGCAAAGTCGAGGCCGCGCAGGGCCACAAAGGCGATCGTAAGTAAGAAGGTTTTCATATCGTCACTCGCCTCCTGCAAATGGAAAACACCCGGAGCGGCGGGGAAGCCGCTCCGGGTGTCGCCCCGACTAATTGAGGGTGCAATTGGACTGATAATCGCCAGCCCTGGGAGAGAGAGGCCCTCCGTTGGTGCGGAAGATGGAGAATTTATCGAAGCCCGCACCTCCGCTAAGCGTGTTGTTAACGACAGGAGCGCTGAACAGATCGTTCAACAGACCGGAGGAGGGAAACGACAACAGATTGTACCTGTAAGGCCACCAATACTCTTCCTTATAGGTCTGAGTGATTACGTATACGTCGTTCAGGGTTGGATAGGGAATGTCCTGATAGGTCAGCCATGAGTCGGCAGGCGCGCTGGCGTAGAAGGACTTGCAGCCAGGTCCGGGGAAGCCGGGCTGGGGAACTTCTCGCCCGATCTTGGACGGTTGTGTTTGCGTTATACCCAGCCACAGATCGAGACTGTACTTGGTGGGCAGTAGTTGCCGATAGAAGTTCCGCTTGGCGCCCAGGGCGAGAAACGGCACTGCCGCGCGGGGCACGTTGGAGCCGGCTGCGTCTCTCGACAGATACCATGGAGCGATCTGCGCGCCATACCCGCCGCCGATCGTCTGCAGCTTTGCCCAATCGTTCACAATGGCGCCGAACATCAGGTCCGTAGCATCGGCAACTTTCGTGTTCAATACGCGGTTCTGCTGCAGCAATTCATTGAGAGTGACCGTCAGTTTTTCCGGAACGCCGCTCGGACTGGGGGTGAGCGCAACCGCTGCGCTCATCACCGAACTGGCGGCGCCGAAGGCGGGCCCGATGGCCGGGATCGCGGACATCAGACCGGCAACTGTGGCGGCCTTTGACAAAGTGTCCACGTCGAGCACCGCGTTGCTCCTTACGGTTGAATCGATGTTTTGCGCGACTGAGGTGAGTTGCGCCTCAAAATTGCCGGTCTGCTCGTGGGTGATGTCCCGGAATTTCGAATAGAGGTTGTACACATTATTCAAATAGCCTTGTTCGACGGCCAGCTGTTTGACGACCGCATTGAAATCGTCCGCGGTGTAGCCGCGACCGGGAACATATTGCAGCGTGCTATAGGAAAAAGTGAGGAACCCCGACGGAGCCCCCGATCCTCCGATATTATCCGTGTAGCGGGAACGAACCGGCGGACAAGTCACTCCGTCTGCGCAACCGAGCGCGGTGCGAAGACTCCCGTACGGCTTGTCGATCGCGACCAGGTCCTGATAGGCGAGTAGTTGACCGGCCGTCCAGGCAGGCCAATCCTGGGGTTGCTGGAAACCGACCTCCTCCCACGGCCATGTGGCTTGCGGGGTGAGATTCGCTTTGGGCGCATTCGCCAGGAGCGAGAATTCATCTTTCATGTACCAGCGGTTCTTGCGGTCGCGCGCCAGCAGACCCGCTATGGTCGGTGATACGGTGGAATCGTAAGCGGACGAAGACTCCACCACTTTGCCGGCCTGAATATAGTTGGGGTCGTTGCAGCCAATAAAAGTGTAATAGGGCATGTTTCCATTCACCGCCTGGGACAGGTTCTGCAGAACGTAGGCGTTGCCGCCCAGTGCGTTGATGGCGTCAAATAAAGGCGCGACGTTGGGCGTGGTGGACGAGAACGGCATGCCGATCGACGTCAGGAAAACAAAGTTTTGCGACGACCAACGCGTGAGGTAGGCGGCGAGATAGCGCACGGCATCGTAATCCTGTTCCGGGTTGCCGGTGTTGGTCGCCACGACCTGTTGGTCCTGGACATAGCCAACGCCGCGGTCATACACCATCGCATAAAATCCGCCATTCGCGCCGGCAGGCAGGGTTCCGTGCAAAACCGTCGGCGTGGAGGTGGAAAACGTGATGGTTGAAGTGCCGTTACCGGGATAGGCAGGATCGTTCGGAATAACGCTGAATTCCAGGTATTGCGACGACACATAATCGTAGTTTTGGTGCTTGTCGAGTATCAAGGAACCTTTGAGGGGCACCAGATCCCAGACGATAGTGTGATAATCGGATGCGAAAGTTTCGTGCGCTGTTCCCGACGGCGCGCCGGCGACGCCGATAACGCTGTAAAAGTAGGGTACCGGGCTGCCGTTGACGGTGTAATTCGTGCCGCCGATAGCCCTCGTGTCCAGATTGGGCATCAGTCCCGTGAACGAATGGGCGATCACCAGATCGTGGGCAGGCACCGTCTTAAAGAATGCGGCCAGCGACTTGGCGTCCCCGAAGCACATCTGTCCGGGATGATTCGTACCCTGCGCAACGGTAGCATCGGGTTGCAGCGATCCGTGGCCGAGCACGAGAACCTGCATCGAATTGAGCCCGGCGCTGCAGCCCAATGCGGAGGCTGGATAGACCGTCCGCGGGAATTCCGGGCCCGGCCCGACGACGATCTGATAGTCATTGACATCCTTTCCTGCATCGTCAGTCCATTGCGCCAGGTCAACACTCGCTACGGCGACGGCGGAAATCAATTTCTGCACCGGGCCGGTGAGGGCCGGACTACTGAAGGTGAACTTCCTGCGGGCCGTACCCACGGATTGGTCAGGACCGCCGACATCAGCCGAAAGGAGGTTATCCCCGTTCACCAGCAAGGTGTCCGGTACGTCCGCGGACTTGTCGCAGCCGCCCACCACCCCGCAGGCGCCGGAGGGAATGAATAACTTCGTTACATCGGCTCCGTTCAGTACGGCCGAGAAGGTGCTTCCATCGGCGTCGCCGCTGACGTGCACAGTCATGTGAACCGTCATCGTCTGATAGGTCTGCGCGGGCTGCGGGTCGGTGATGCTTATCAGCGGCACGGGCTGAGTCTGCGTCGCGGATGCGAAGCCCGCGAGAGGCATCCCGGCAGCAATCAGCAGCAAAACATTGAAACGTCTCATTGTCCTTCTCCTTATTGATCGAAAATCTGCGAAGGCTGGTCGTCCCATTCGCACGGAAACATCGGTACTGAACCTGGTATTTGCTCTACTTATCCTCGTCATGACATGCTCCCAATCAAGGCAACTAGCTAGCTGCCAGCCTTGTTCGCAGCATCGTAAAGCAGCCTCCCAGCCAAAGTCAGTTCGTTCTTTTTGTTGGAGTTGAGCGATCGCTGTTTTCGGGTGGCGCGGGAAATTCACGAGTTCCCGGGAGCGGACCCGAACGGTCCGCGAACGGCCAGCGCGCGTACGCAACGACCGAACTG
The DNA here is from genome assembly GCA_963709215.1 of Terriglobia bacterium. Classification (GTDB taxonomy): domain Bacteria; phylum Acidobacteriota; class Terriglobia; order Bryobacterales; family Bryobacteraceae; genus BOG-234. The sequence continues at coordinate 15,813 of CAVPVO010000005.1, forward strand.
AAGCACGGATCGCCGTGATACGAGTCCGTCGGATATCGTGCTGCAAAGGTGTGCGTGCCTGGCCACATGTTATTTACGGCTAAGCCGGCGAGTGTCCCGTTCGCCGATCTCTCAAGGACACCGGCAGCGAGAAATGTGCGGGACCGGGAGTTCTCAAAAAAACGGCGCTCCCTGGTTCAAGAGACGCTGCTCTCGAACCAGGGAGCGCCGAAGAATAGTTTCAGATCGTCGCGCCTGAGCGCTGTCTGAAACTCTGTGGCGGCTGCCTCTCTATTTCCCGCCTGCCGCGGCGCCGGCGGAATCAGGTGTGATTGCCGCCTTTCCAGCTTCGGCCACTGGCGGCAACGCACAGTACGCGTGGTCGCAGTTACGCATGGCTATTTCGAGATCCGCCTTGTCAATGACGCCGTCTCCGTTGAGATCGCAGGCGGAACCGCAGCTCGACTGGCTGGCCGCGGCGCCGATTTGGGCCATAATGATCGCCGTGTCGCGACTGTCCACCACGCCATCACCGTTTACATCGCCAGGAATGGGGACTACAACCACTTTCAGCTTCCCGGTCATGCTCCCCTGCGAAAGATTGGTGAGGGGCGCCTGGAATTGCGCCGTCAGTTCATGTTCTCCAAACGTAGTCGGTGTCCAGTTAAACCACGCGTAGGACCCTCTCCTGGCGACACCCGGCAGAGTCTTGCCCGCGATCAGGGTGCGCTCACCGCGATTCCTATCGTAGACATAGACTTGTTGCTGAGTCTGGATTGGGGCGCCGTCGACGGATGCCTCTACGCGCAGCGACAAGGGCCGCCCAAGGTAGGCCACAACCCCGCCGCCCCTGAGTTTACCGTTGGCGTCGACAGCTTTCAGGGAGTTCCCATCCACCTGCAGGTTACTCCTGGCGATTCCGCCCCCCGCGGCAACCGCTTGTACCGTGTTCGCAGCCAACCTGAGGATAGTGGGACCCCACCCTTCATTATTCTGCCCGGGAGCAAGCGGATCCCAGTTAAGATCTGTCGGTGTGGTGCCGATCAAGGCGGGACATCCACGGTCGGGTGACACCCCGGTGCAGAACGTCTGAGGCGGATTCATTTCGCCAGGGTAGCTGTCGATATTGACGTAAATCCGAAACTCCGGCGACTTGTAGTTGGCGCCAAAGCCCGCCGGAATTGTCCAGTTATAGGTAGCCAGGACCCAGTTCTGCTGGCCCGCTCCCCAGGACGGAATTGTAGGAATGACCGTGCTGCCCAACGGAATTCGCGACGCGGGCGGACAGTAGATGCCGTTGATGCCCGGAGCGGGCATGCCGCAGCCCAACTCGTTGTCACGGCTGCTGTCGTAAGGCGCGGCCGAGAATCGTACGGTGACATTGTTCGCGGCGTTATTGCCCACGCTATAGTTGTAAACCTGAACCGCCAGTTGAACCGTGTCGCCTTCCTGCGGATTACTGGCTATCGGAAAGTAGCCGTCCACATCGTTGTGCGTATTGATGGAGAAACCACGAAGTTTTTCGCGCTCGAGCGTCTGGTTCACCGCCCAGGTAGTCGTATCGGTCCCTTTGGCGTAACTTGTCCAGGTGAACCTGTTCGGAAGGTTGAGAGCCGGGTCTGGAGCTGTTCCGTACACCTGGGTCCAGTAATTCGTTGCACAGCCAGGCGAACTCCCGGTCGTCGGGATATCCACATAATCGATCAGTTTCAGCAGCCCGGCGGCGCTGTCGTAAAGCACAGGCGAAACAGTATAGGGCTGAGTGGACTGATCAATGTGATAAAGAAAGGTCTGCGATCCCGTCAGCTTGTTGTCGGAAGAAGTTGTGTTCGACCAGCTGTTATTCTGACCGAAACTGAAATCCACCATCACGCCTGCTTTCCAGGTGGTCGCGCCGGTGGTGACTTTCACCATATCGCCGATTTTGGTTTCGTTATCCCAGCTGTTCGTCGAGGTCCACCCGAGTGATGAAGTCGCATTCGTTACTCCGGTCAACCCGATTTGCTGGCTGCCCCCGGTACCGGAGGAAATGCAGTAGCTTTTGTTGGCCGAAATCAGCCCGTTTGTGACACCGCTTGCCACCTGCCCGTTGACCGTGTAGGGTTGCGGATTCACATCCGCGGGAATTCCCGTCTGCGGTAACGCCGGGTAGGACAGCAGATTACCGTTTTCATGAACCGGATTGTACCAGTCCACTTTTGTGCCCGCGGAGCTGGTGCTCTGCGTAAAAGCTCGCGGAAACGCCAGCTCATAGTAAGCGTACATATTTGCCGGCTGGTTTTCTCCTGTTACCCCATATACCCGGTAACGCCAAACGTCAAGAATCTGAGACTGGAAATCAAGGTAGTCGTCTGAGATTGCCTGGGCGACATCCGTGAAGTTCGAGCTGCTCGCACTGCTGTTAAAGTTCGACCGCACCTGGTTGTCAGACTGCTGAAACTTGGCCGTGTCGGAGAACGAAAACTTATTTTGGGCAATGGCCAGGTCCGTTTTCGCCTGCAGCGAGGCGGTTACGGCCTGCGCTTTCGAGAACGTACTGCTCGCACTGGCTTGTGTGGAACTGGTCATTGTTGAACCCGTTGCGCTCGTCAAAGAGGTGGAAAAGCCGTCATTTCGACTCAGGTTGACGATTGAGTTATTCAGCCACGCCGTATGCTTGGGAGGCTCCTCCAGTATCCTGACCGGAGCAGTGATCTGGGTGGTGAAGTGCATCGGGGCGCCCAAATAAGCGGCTTCTCCATCGGGATCATAGTTCACTACGGCCAGACGATCCGTGTTGGTGGACGCATGAGCGACCGCATAACTCTGAATGCCGTAAAAACCAATCGGCCCGGTCGCGCCAACCGCGGGCTGCTTCTCCAGGACGGAGAGGTAGACCATGTCGCTGTCGTACCAGGCGCCAATGGCGAGTGACCAGACAGGAGGGTCAGAGCTGGCCAAAACGGCGTTGCCACGAAACGCCCCGGCCGTGATGTCCCAGCCATGCACCGCCCGAGCACTGCCTGCCTGCTGCACAATGCCGGAATCATATGACTGCAACTGCGGAACGCTGTTGCTGTCAGGCGCCACGGAGAAGAATCCGTAAGAAAACTGATACTGCGTGGGGAAAGTGTATTTTCCCAGGGCTGAAAAACAGCCCGACTTCGCCCCACCATCTACGCAATATTCCGGATAAGTCCAGACTGCTGCCAATTCACGACGGCTGAAGGTATAGCCATTTGCCGGGTCCATCTTGAATAGCCCGGACACGAGCTGGATCTTCGGATAATTGTCCAGCGCCAGGTAATCCAGATACGGGGAATAACCAGATGGGTTCAGCACCTTATCCGACGGATCCATGAGGGCGTATGTGGAAGAGCCGGGAATCGACCCGAGCGCGGTGGTCAGGGAGAGAGTTAGCGTCGAGGGAGGAGGGGTTGCACCCGAGGATGCGAGTGAGGAAGTGTCCAACGGGATCGAAACGCGCAGTCGTTGCTGGTCTCTGTAGAGAATTGTGGTTGGCCAGGCACCGTTCAAGCCGCACCAGGGGTTGAAATCAGCGCAAGGCGCGCCTGCAATCACGAGCTGGTGCGGGATCTGTCCCGCCAACGACTGATCCAGGACCAGAACCGTGGGGTTGCCCGGCTGAATCCCAATTAGCGAGGTTTGCTGTGGCTTCATCGCACCGCTCAATACGTTGACGGCAAAGCGCGTGTTAATCGGTGGCAGACCGGCCTGTCCGACGGGCAGTCCGACGCTCCCATAGGGAGTTGGCGCATCTGAATTCCATTCCAGAAAGCCCAGAGCCAGGTCGTCGGTACCTTTGCCTTCGTAGTCGCCACTGGCAACACTGACATTGAGTGCAGTTGCCGAAGGGGATTGGTTCACCGTCGTCGTCTGTACGTCCTGGCTGCCGATTTGCAGAATCGCGGGTAACTCGCTGCGATAGCGAAAGGTTTCGACCGACACTGTATTCGTATTGGCAAAGTTTACGACGCCGAGGGCAATCTCACGAGCGCTATCGCCGTCAAAATTGCCGACGGCGACCGAGAGCATGTTGTCAAAGGTCAGAATGTGGCTCGGGGTTTTGCCGGAATCCAGATTCGCGCCCGTCAACTTACCGGGGTCAAACACGTGGGAGTCAATAAAGGTAGTCACCGTGGGCGCCTGATAAGTGATTTGGCCTGAAGCAGGATAGCCGGGAGGGTACACGACAGAGTTGCTGTAGTCCACAACGGCCAGGGCCACGTTTCCGCCCCCGCTGGCTACGTTGCTGTTATTTACGAAGGCAATCACCACTTCGTCGTGATAGTTGCCGGCGCCGTCTACGGCGCCATCGAGATCGCCCGCCGCGACGGCAATATAATCGACCGTTGGTGACGATTGAATGCCTTGCACAAATGGCAGACTGGCGGAATAGCGAGAGAGCAAATTGGGGATCTCAACGTTCAGCTCCGGGTGACCCACGATCTGGACGTCGATGTTGGGGCCGTCTCCATTGACCATCACTACGTCGTCATGATCGGGTTGCACGATGCGGCCCGAAGCGGCGTGATACTGGCGCTGGCCTGCCCATGGAACGGTTGTGCTGTATTGAGTGTCGTTGAAGATAATCCCTGGGCTCGCGTAGGTGGTTCCGAGAGTCTTGAAGCTCGTGACCAGGGAATTCGCGCTGCTCGGAAAGACCGTTACAAACACGTGATCACTGCGAAATTGTGCGAGGCTACTGCCAAAGGGATCATTAGGTCCCGGCGGCGGAGCCTGCGCCGACAGGATGGCAGCGCCAGCAAACATCACAGTTGTCAGAAGCAGCCCGCCGGTGGCTCGTCTTCGCCGGCCAAACATCCGGCTGATGAGAGCCAACGTCAGTCCGACAAAAGCTGCAAGCGATCTGCTCGAAGCTTCGAGGACAGGCGACCCGGTTGTGAGCAGCTCGCCGGCCAGCATTCTGAAGATGGTGCGCAACGATTTTTCCGCGTTCATAATAGTTTCCTTTCCACAGCAGGCGCATCGCGAGGTTTCGCAAGCCGTGAGCGCATCCGCGGCACGCAGATGGCGCCCCTTTAAATCCGGCTTCGTGAGCTTTGCCATGTCGCACCTTGGAAAGGCACGGTCCACGCCATTACTCCCGTGCTGAAAAGACGGGACTTGTGGATGCTCGCGGCCCCGAAGGCATCCCGAATTCACGAATTATCGGGAGGGGATCGCGGCCGCCGGGATGACCGTGAGGGAAGGCGCGCTGTCAGGAATCGAGAATTAAGCGCTCCGGCTCTCCGGTTCGACGCCGTGGAGCAGAAATAATGGGTTTGACTTCTTCACACACAGGCGGCTTGGGAGCTGCAACGGACGTGGCGACATCGTAGACCGGTGCTCGTGTTCCCCTGATTACCGGAGTTCCCGCAAGGTCAAAGAATTCACTGGGCGCAGCAATAGTATTTTTGACGAAGCCTCATGCAGGAGTCACCGGCTCCAGCGTCTCGCGCCAATCGCTTCCGGGACAATCGCCGACCATTCCAGCCAGATTCTTCGGGGGCGTGCACGGTGGTTATCATCGTCGCGCTGATCTTGTTTCCGTAGGGCGTTCCCGACGGCGGGCGGTGCTGAGTGAACGCCCTTACCCAGACGCGTCTACAGTCCAGATGCAGACGGAAACGTGGGGACGACTAGACCCGTCATTAAGGACTCTAGCGGACCGGTCTTCCCCGCGATCCATCGCGTGGATCGGACGTGGGTCCGGGGAATCAGTACCAAGGTGATTTGGACTAAAGTCCGCGACCGCGCGAAAGCCTGCGGACGGGAGCACATCGCTCCACATGACCAGAAGAACGTGCGCTCGGCTATGTCACGAGTCTGGCGGCGAGTTGGAACAAATTCAATTTCTACTCGACCACGTGAGTGTAAAAACGACCGAGCGATATCTCGGATGTAAGCAGAAACTTCAGAACGCCGTGAACGATCGGCTTAGCAAGGCGCCGATGGCCCCAATCAGCGTTGCAAGCTCCCCCGTCGGCGTGAGCGGGGCAGGCGCGCGCAATCGCATTCGAAAGCCTGAAAAGTGATGCAGAGTCGAGGAAGCGCGCGGTGCGGGACCGAGCCACTTTCTCCCCGGGGGGACGGGAGTTTTTCATCCGGAGGTTCGAAGACGGTTTCTCGACATTCTCTGGGGACTGTCTAGCAGAAGCGGCCCCAGCAGTAATTGAAAATGCTTCCCTCGGCGTGACCTCCTGGGCAGATTTCAGGCGCGCCACAGGCGCTTCCGCGCTGTGCCGGAATATGTGCGTTAAATCGATTCTCAAGCCGTCTGCAGTGAGCGGAAGCAGACGCCCCGAATACGTGTAACCCAAAGAAAACACCGAAGGCCAAGAATACCGTGAAACCGGACCGCGTGGTTGGCGTTATTAGCTTCCCAATTGGAATGCTCGGATGAAAGCAGATGACAAACGACAGCCGAAGCTGCGTCGACCCGGTTCACATACCAACCAACTGGTTCGTTCGGGCTTTCCGCGGGATCATCGATGACCGAAGCTATGTCCGCGGCCGCCACTCGACGAGCCAGCTGATTTGACGCCTCGGTCGCAATTTGAGCTTTCAGGTAGAGTAGCGTTGGTCGCGTTGCTCGCTTCGAACGATCGAGGAGGTCATCACAGAGATTCGTTGTATCCCCAAATGGTTGATCGGCAAAGAATCCCTCAACGATCTTCTCGCTATTACTCGCCCCTTGGTAAGCGATCGTTGTAAAGAGTTGGAATCGGTCGAAATCGAGCTTCGCCCTCTCGATCGTGGTGTCTAAGAGCAGCCAGATGCGTTTTCTATGAGCAACGGCATACCCGAGCTCGAAAAGTACGTTCGGATTGAGCCTCGTAAGATCGGCGACGAAGCATTGACAATCCCTGATTTCCTTGGATATCCGTGTGATGATCGGGCGCCCTCCGGCGAATAGGCTCTTCCATCCCTTGATTTCGACCACACCGCTCTGGGATATGAGCTCAATTGCTCGCTCAACCGTCTCGGCCCGTGCTGCGGGCGCTGAAGGATAAGCCACAAAACATTTGGGCGATGCCGGCATTAATCGAAAAGTGTACTACTTAAGGCCGTGTATTGTCGCGCGGCGTTCTTTCAGACAATGCGGGCCACAGCTCCCAGCGCACGAAACGTTCGTCGGATCAGTGCACTTAAGGCGATCGCTACGGACGACGCTTATCGTCGTCTGTCGGAAAAGGCTCAGGTGGGCGGCTCGGAGCGTCGAGGCCGGATTTCTCCTCACGCGGTCAACTTCAACTTGATCGCATCGTTTGGCGCGTGCGCCAGATCCTGCTTCGTGCCCAAGATACCGCTCCGTCGTCTGGACCGACGAATGGCCAAGCAGCAATTGGATCTGCTCCAGTTCCCCGCCCGCAGCCCGGCACAACTTCGCAGTCGTGCGACGCAAATCATGCGGCGCGATGTCCGGCAGGCCGGCCCCGGCGACGTATGTCTTTAGCATCTGCCATACGACCTTCTCGCTCATCCGTTCCCCGCAAACCTGATCGCCGCGGTTGACTGGCCGGAACAGATGGCCCTCCGTCACGCCCGCTCCGGCAGTCCACGCATCGATCGCGTTCTTCGCCCACGCCGGCATCGGGATCGTCCGCACGCGCCCGTGCTTGCCGACCAGATCGACAATGCACCAGCGGTTGTCCCGCTGCTGGACGTGCTTCATCGTCAGGTTCGCCAGTTCGGACCGGCGCAATCCGCATCCGAGCAGCGTCGCGAACATGGCGCGGTCGCGCAGTCCCTTCTTCGTGCGTACGTCCGGCGCGTTCAAGAGCGCCTGCGCCTGGCGGAGCGACAGCCAGTTCCCCACGCGAACGCCGTGCGATCGGACGCCCTTGATCCGGGCGATCCCCGACGCCAGTTCCGGCGCCAGCAGCCCGTTGTCGGCCGCCTCGACCGCCAGCTTTCGGACCGCCGTGATCCGGACGTTAATAGAGATGGGCCCGAGCCCGCGGGCTTCGAGCGCCACCCGCCACGCCGTGACGGTCGCCTTCGTGAATCCGGCGGGCCGCGGCTCCTGCGTAAACCAGGCGATGAATTCGTCCAGTCCGAGGTTGTAAACCCGGCGCGTGATCGGCGAGGAAACGCTGTCGAGCACCAGCGCCTTCAATCTGCGCCATTCTGAGGCCCTGTCGGCCACCACCAGTTCGTTCATCTGCTAAGTCCTTTCGCTCCTGTTATTTGGCAATATCGGAAGCTAACAGGACATTAGCTCTGGTCCGCCGGGACATCAAGCGAAACGGCGGGAAAGATTGAACGAGCCCGGATTTGTTGAATAGAAGGGGATTTCGCGACAGGAATAAGACTTCTGAATCGCCGCTGCGCTAATCGTGAGTGATCCCTTCGGTCAGGCTAGGTCTTTGACCGCCTGAAGATTTTTCAATAAAACAATTCAAATCAGAAATGTTGTGCTCCATACTTGAGGTATGGCGCGTGCGGCATTACGCATTGAGGTCACAACCAGGGACAGGAAGGAATTGCGGAAACTGCTCAGCGGAGGCGTGCAGCAGGTGCGGTTAGTCTTGCGGGCAGTGGCTCTTTTGCAATTGGCCAAAGGGGTCAGTGCACCACGGATCGCGGGCATGGTGCCGCTCACCGCTCAGGCTATCCGCAAAATCGGTCATCGCTATCAGGAGGGCGGGCTGGAAAGGGCGCTTTACGAGAAGCAACGGCCCGGAGCAGAAGCTCTGCTGGAAGCCAACCAGAAACAGCGCATTATTGCGATGGTCTGCAGCGACCCGCCCGAGGGCTTCGCCCGTTGGACAGTGCGATTGGTAGCCGAAGAAGCTGTCAAAAGGCGACTGGTGCCGCGTGTGGGCAGGGAAACCATCCGAGTTCTGCTCCTCAGCCACGACCTCAAGCCGTGGCGGGAAAAAAATGTGGTGCGTGGCGGAACTCAATGAAGACTACATCGCCAAAATGGAGGACGTACAGGAAATCTACGAGCGGCCTTAGAGTCCGCAAGAGCCCGTCATCTGCCTCGATGAGAAGCCAGTTACCCTCCACGCCGATGTGCGTCCTGCTTCACCGGCCAAACCGGGTCGCGAGGCCCGACAGGACAACGAATATGAGCGTCGCGGCACCGCCAACATTTTCTGCGCCGTGGAGCCGAAGGCCGGCCGGCATTTCACCTTTGCCACACCTGACCGCTCCGGATTCGAGTTCGCCAAGGTGGCCTTCGAACTGGCGAAACCCGCGCCTGGAACCGTCGCACGAACCGCGACCGGGTCAAAATCACCTGGAAATTCGACCGCCGAGCTGCCCGTCGCAAGTTCCACTACAAAAGGAATTCTTCCACGCGGTCAAAGACCCAGGTGCAGTGGTCACGCGATTTGGGATTGGGAGCGTGCTCTCGCGGGATCAGGCTCAGCTACGCGCTTGATCCGCCTGGATACGGACTTGGCGCGTTTCCTTTGCCGGTCCTTTGCCTTTTTCCAACCGCCGAGATTGAGCGCCACCGCCATGCATGCATCGCGCAATTCATCCGCGAGCGAGCGGTCGACTACAGCCCGGGCAACGACCATTCCTCCTATGGACAACGCAGCAATGGCCTGCGCCGTGGCCCGGCACCGGCCGCCCTTCTCCGTAGAGCTTCGTTCCAGTACACCTACCATCGCCCTGAACGCCGTCTCGAACGCCCTTCGCGTCGCTTTACCGGCGCGAGCCACGTCGGTCGGCAAGGCCACCATTGGGCAGGAATTCTCGACGTCCTCAAAGTGCTGACGGGACAGATAGGCCTCGACTACCTGTGACCCGGCGTCCGCGGAGGCAAGGTCCACGTGCACGCCTTCCCAGCCATTCTTCCATTCGGCGTCTGTGAAGAAGCATCCGAGCACCTCGACATAGAGATCACTCTTGCTTTTGAAGTAGCTATAAAAAGCGCCGTGCGTCAGGCCGGCACCTGCCATGATCTGCTGGAGAGAGACGTTGTCGAAGCCGTGGCGATTGAAAAGTCTGCGCGCGCTATCGATCACTTTCTTCTTGACGGCGTCGCGGTGACCAGCGGGATAGGGCATGGCGTCTCTCCTGGTTCAGTACCCAGCATTCCGAAAAAACATTATCTTGAACATATTTTAGCCGGGTGCTCTCATGTTGAAAGTGGATGAAGACTGGAATCCCCGAGGACAACGATGAACAAACGAATGAATTCGATCGCCCCATCAATCGGGTCGACGCGACGCGAGCTGATCAGTCGAGCCGCCGTATTATGCAGCGTGGCCATCAGCGCAGCGACAGTCCGGGCCCAGGCTCCGGCGGAGATCTCTCATGCAGCTGAATCGATTCATCAGGAATCCGTTATCAACGCGAGTCGGAAGCGGGTGTACGAAGCGCTGACCAGCGCTGCGCTGTTCAACGAGGTCACAAAGATCGCCGCCGCCGCGGATAAGGCCATTTCACTGGACAAGTCCCCGACAGTACTCAGTCCCGATGTGGGCGGCGCGTTCTCGCTGTTTGGCGGCATCATCCTGGGACGACAGATCGAACTCGTGCCAAACACGCGCATTGTCCAGGCCTGGAGGGTGAGCTACTGGGCCCCAGGTGCTTACTCGATCGCGAAATTCGAACTCGTCGAGCAAGGCAGTGGAACAAGAATCGTCTTTGACCAGACTGGTTTTCCCAAGGGTGACGCGGAAACGCTCGCTTCGGGGTGGAAGGCACACTACTGGGGACCACTCGCGAAATTCCTGGTGTGAACTGCGGTTCAGAGTAGACGCTGGTCATTTGTCCAATTTTTGCCGATTCCTATTGAGAACAGCCCTTCCGTCCGCTTATTGCGGCCCGCGCCGGGCCTGATATGGGGCAATATCGCTATCTATCCCGCGCCGCCAGCGGCCCTAATTCATCGATCGTGACACTTACTGTACGGGCCTCTGAATCACGACTCCTTGGCCGCAATGCCGGCATGTGTACGCTTCCATCGATATAAAACCGGGGAACGTGTTGCGTTCTCCACAACGCGGGCAGGTCTCGCTGCACACGCCCTCGGAGAGGGCCATCCGGAGCAACGTCGGCTCAGCCTCCGCCGCCGCGACCGTGGTGATCACGACTCCGCATTCGTTGCACCTCAGATCGGCTTGCTCCCCGTGAACGACGGGCATAATGATTCCGCAGCACTCTGGGTCGCCGTAGTCGGAGTGACCAACTAAGATTGGATACTCTTCCATCAGGTCTTTGCATGTTATCTTCCGTGGCATGGAAGACGAAGGCAAGTGGGATGGTCCCTTCGATCCTGGTGATCCGGATGGCCCGGAGCTGACCAATCGGGTGTATCAGTCGAACACGGTAAACCTCTACACTGACGGAAAGGAGATATGCGCGATGATCGGGCCAGATCCGGTGCGGGGCATATCCGGGTATGGCGCGTCTGTGCACGAAGCATTGAGAGACTTGGCGGATAGCCTGGTGAAGTTCGGCGTCTGGATTGAAGTAACTGATCCCGACCATCCGTGGCGGGGCGTGTGAAACTCAGGGCAACATTCATCGAGCCGATGCTCCTGTTGCGCTCCGATGAATTGCTAGAAGGCCCGGAGTGGCTGCGGGAACTGAAACTCGACGGCTACCGCGCCGTAGCCATCAAAACCGCGGGCCAGATCCATCTCCGCTCCCGGAATGACAACGACTTCGGCCCGAGATATCCCGCGGTTGCGAGAACACTTGCCGCTCTGCCCGACGAAACGGTGATCGACGGGGAAATCGTCGCACTCGATTCCGGGCGCCCGTCGTTCAACCTTCTCCAGAACGGCGGGTCGAACGCAACCATCGTCTATTACGTGTTCGACCTGATGGTTCTCGCCGGCAGGGACGTGACTGGAGAAACCCTCGAATCCCGCCGCTCCCTGCTCCAACAAAAAGTGCTGCCGAAGCTGGGCGAGCCGATCCGGTATTCCCCGGAGCTGCCGGGCAGCATCGCCGACCTGGTGCAATCGGTGAAAGCACAGCGTCTGGAGGGACTCGTCGCGAAACGCCGGGACAGCCGCTACGAGCCGGGCGAACGAACCGGCGCCTGGCGGAAGATGCGCGTGAATCAGGAGCAGGAGTTTGTGATCGGGGGGTACACGGTCCGCGGCAGCACCTTCGATGCTCTGATCTTCGGGTACTATGAGAACCAACAACTCCTGTACGCTGGCCGCACCCGCAGCGGGTTCACGCCCAGACTCCGGGCGGATCTGATTAAGAAATTCGGGCCACTCGAAAGTCCGCGGTGTCCGTTTGCGAATCTGCCGCAAGCGAAGGCCGGCCGTTGGGGAGCCGGGCTTACGGCGGCGAAGATGAACGATTGCCGCTGGCTCCTATGCCGAATGCGGCATAGGAGCCACAATGTCGGATGCCGGACTATGCCGTAAGCATTTTAGGGAATCCGATTTTGGAAGCGTCTGCGCGCAGTTGCGCGAGTATGGCCCTGATCCTCATCCGGCATAGTCCCTGGTGTTAAAGATTGCGCAGAAACGACAACAATTGATCGTCTGGCTTGAATCGCCCGACCGAGGCGTTCACGGGCGATGTTTTCTTGAGTGCATCTTCCTTCAGTGCCAGGTTCGCGTCAAGGTAGATCTGAGTAGTTTCTACAGACTCGTGTCCCAGCCAAAGAGCGATGACCGCCCGGTCGACACCGGCTTGCAAGAGCTCCATCGCGGTAGTGTGCCGGAGTACGTGGGGCGTTACCCGCTTCTTGCGCAGCGTTACGCAGCATATCGCCGCCGATTTGGCGTACTTTGCGACTAAATACTGGACGCTGTCATGGCTCAATTGCCCGCCGCGAGCGCTGGGAAAGAGGATTTTGGCTTCGTCCTTTCTCTGTTCGCGGACCCAGGCCCTCAGAGCCTGTGCGGTCGTTCGCGTGAGCGGCGTGCAGCGCTGCCTTCGCCCCTTACCTTCGCAGCGGACGTGTGCCCCGTGCTCCAGGTCAATGTCGCCCTGGCGGAGTCCGATAAGCTCCGAAAGGCGCAGACCAGTCTGAATTGCGAACAACAACAAGACCCGATCTCGTCTGCCCAGCCACGTCGTTTGATCCGGCACGGCGAGGAGAGCCTCAATCTCGGGCCTCGTCAGAAAATCCACTAACCGGCTGGATTGCCGCTTTGGTGGGATCGCGAGTACGCGCTGGATTGCTGCCGAGTGCTCGGGGCACTCCAGCGCCATGTAGCGGAAAAAGGACCGGATCGCTGTGAGGCGGACATTTCGGCTGCGAGAAGCATTGGCCCGAGTTTTCTCCAGGTCGTCAAGAAACGCGCCGATGAATGCCGCATTCAGATCCGGTATTGCGAGTTTGGATGGCGACTTCCCCAACTCCTTCTGAGCAAACTGAAGTAGCAGACGAAAAGTGTCTCGGTACGACGCCACAGTGTGGGGACTGACTCGGCGTTGAGCAATCAGCCTGTCGGTGAAGAACGCCTCCAGAAAGGCCGCGAGATTCGCCGAACTCATTGTGAACTCCTCCATCGTGTTTCGAGGCGTTCACATGCGGCCCCCAGCAGCTCGGGCGTGGACGACAGGTATTCGCCTTCACCCGCCGCAATGCTTCTTTCAGGTTTTCTCGCTCACATACTTCCTCCATCAATCGATTCGTGCTGGCTGGGCTTTCGGGGTCGTTCCTCGTCGGGACCAATTCAGTCTCTTCCCTTCCCGCTTCGCGGGCTTCACCCGCTGACGTGGAAGAGAAGTTCAGTTCGGTCTGAATATTCTGCTGCATTTCGCTCCTGAGATTCACGTCCTACTCGCCTCTCCTCTCGTTCGGGCCTTCAACCACCGTTCCCGGCTCGGCCTATCTGTTGACTCCGCCTTTCGGCATCGGAGTGCCTCACTAACCTTGCCGACGTCATGGCCTAATATGCCCTCTGCTGACTTCTGCCCTGCGGTCAGGTCACCTTCCGGCCACCTCAGTCGCTCTCGCGACGCAGAGCAGATCTCCTGGGGTAAGCTCAACCGTCTTCCGTGCACAGCCGCCGGATCTACGCTTCGCATCTTTGATGGATATGGACTTCGCGGTAAGTTGCCCGCTCGTCCGACGCTAACGCCTTGTACCCGGTTCTTGTCCATCGACTCGCACATTTGCTACACGCTTCTTTCAGACCCCGCCTCGCGGCGGTAGCCCTTGCGTTCTCGCTAGCCCTTCACCTCCATCAGGTTGGGCAGAGGACTTTCACCTCCAAACTGCTGAGCATGCCCAGCACACAACGAAGCCGCTGGCGCGGCGGACGCAGTTGCGTGGGCGCTTCGAGGATTAAACAGGGGTAGTTTCTGTCACAGGAAGGAGTTTTCTGTGACCCCACTACGTCAACAGGTGCTGGACGAGCTTCAGCGCCGCAACTATTCACCAGCCACGACTCGCGGCTACATTCTGGCCAACAAACAGTTTGCGGAGTATTTCGGGAAGTCGCCGGAACGACTCGGCGGCGACGAGATACGCCAGTTCGAGCTTTATCTGCTCAAGGAGAAGAAACTCGCCCCAGGCACTGTCGAGGGGCGCATGTCTGCTTTGCGTTTCCTGTACCGGAAGGTTTTGAAACGGCGGGATATCGCCTATGACGACCTGATCTTTCCCAAGGTTCCCCGGAAGTTACCGGTGGTGCTGAGCCCCGAAGAAATCACGAAGATGATCGATGCAGCCCCGAACCGGATGCACCGGACCATCCTCATGCTACTCTACGCGACCGGCATACGCCGCACCGAGGCCTCGCTCGTAAAAGTCAGTGACATCGATAGCGAGCGCATGGTGATCCACATTCACCAGGGTAAGGGTTCGCGGGACCGCGACGTACCGATGACGCCCAGGCTGCTCGAAGCCCTCCGCGAGTATTTTCGCTGGAAGCGCCCCAAAGTTTACCTCTTCCCCAGCACCGAGGGTCATCGCGGAGTAGAGCAGCCGCTCTCGGATCATACGATCTGGTACATCTGCAGCGAAGCCGCGAAACGCGCAGGAATCAAGAAGAGGGTCGGTGCGCACACACTTCGCCACAGTTTCGCGACCACCCTGATGGAGGCCGGGACCGACCTGCGGACGATCCAGCTTCTCATGGGACACGCGCACCTGGAACACACCATGGTCTATTTGCACCTGTCGCAACGTCACCTTCATGCCGCTTCCAATCCGCTCGATCAGATCACGGTTGGTGATCAGAGCTTTTCACGAAAGCGACCGGAGAACTATCAGGCGTGACACGGCCACCCTGGGAGGTGGCCGACATCATCAACAGGGCAGGGAGCCGATTCATTGAACGCTACCGCAGTTCGCTGACCTGGGCACAACTCAAAGTGCTCCGGGCAATCGAGCGCTGCCGTACAGCCGCACTCGGCGGCCATCGCGATCAATGCGTTCGTTGCGGGCATCAGGCCATCTCTTACAACTCCTGCCGAAACCGCCACTGTCCGAAATGCCAGACCAACGCACGGGAGAAATGGTTGCGTGCCCGGCAACAGGAACTCCTGCCGGTGAACTACTACCACGTGGTCTTCAGCGTCCCGCATGCTCTGGTGCCCTTAATCTGGCAGAACCAGAAGATACTGTTCGCGCTCCTGTTTGAAGCCACCGCCGCCACCCTTCTGGAAGTGGCCGCCGATCCCAGGCACCTCGGCGCCGAGATTGGTTTCCTCGGTATTCTGCACACCTGGGGCCAGACACTACAAAGACATCCACACATTCACTGCGTAGTGCCCGGCGGAGGGCTGTCGCCGGACCATGCGCGGTGGATCTCGTCACCCTATCGCTTCTTCCTGCCGGTGCGAGTACTCAGCCGCGTCTTTCGCGGTAAGTTCGTTGCCGGCCTGCGCCGCGCTTTCGGCCAACATCAACTTGGCTTCTATGGGGAGTGCCGACCGCTGGCGGAGGAGAAAGCCTTCGCCGCGTTCATGCGCACTCTCTTTCGGCAGGATTGGGTGGTCTACGCCAAAAAGCCGTTCGGCGGCCCAGATCACGTCCTGCAGTACCTGGCTCGCTACACCCATCGTGTGGCCATCTCCAATCATCGCCTCCTGTCGGTGGACGATAGCAGCGTCAGCTTCCGATGGAAAGACTACGCCCATCACAGCAAGTGCCGCATGATGACGCTTCCCCACGAAGAGTTCCTCCGCCGCCTCATGCAGCATGTCCTGCCGAAGGGACTTCCTCGGATTCGCTACTTCGGGTGCCTGGCAAACCGGCGACGGCAGAAACTGCTTCCGCTCTGCCGCACACTACTGGGCGCCATGCCCCCGGATAGTGCAAGCACCACATCTACAGCCAGCCAAACCGCTTTGCCGCAATGCTCCTGCTGCGGCGGAGCGATGCACGTAGTCGAACGATTGACAGCCAGGCAGATCCGGCACGAAGAACAACGACGGGTCTGCCCTATTGATAGTTCGTAGCAACAGGTCCAGTCTGGCGCTTGCTCCGTGTGCCTCGGCACGCGCAACAGACGTGTGCCTAGACAACGCAAAGAGCCACCTTCTGCGCCCAGAGGAACGGTCCGCCAATGGCCATGCCCCCTGTCCGGACTCGCTCTTCAGTCGCTCGGCCAATGCAACTACGCCCCATGATCGCCAGGCGTACCGCGATACCGGCATTCAAAACCCATAGAAGCTCCGTGGCGCTCGCGCCAGCGGCTTCCTTCAAACGCTCTTATCGAAACCGCCCCGCGCCGAATTTGCGCGCTCCCGTCAGGCCTGCACGCCGGGGCGCTTCCGATAAGAACCTAGCGTTTATCGTCAAGTTGACGCCGGCAAGCGTACGCTAAAAATCGCGCCTCGACGTGAGCGAAAATATATCAATCGGTTCTGAACATATTCGGTTGTGCATGTCTGATGACGCCGTCGCTTCGCCATGGATCTCATCAAAACGCAGTTGAGCGAGTCAGTGTTTGCCGGAGGCGGCGAGATGGGCGCAAGGATGCGCGCTCTCGACTGGTCTGCAACGGTTTTAGGCCCGCTGGACCGGTGGCCCCAATCGCTCCGAGCCTGCGTTGGCGTCATGCTCGGCTCCGGGTATCCAATGCTCGTTTGCTGGGGACCCGCCTACACGATGCTGTACAACGACCCCTATCGACCATTGATCGGAATGAAACACCCGGCAGCGTTAGGTTGCCCCATACGCGAGGTGCTCCCGGAGACCTGGGATTTCCTCGGACCACGGTTCGACAGAGTTATGGCAGACGGACAGGAGGCAAGTCATCTAACCGGCCAGATGTTCACGGTCTACCGTAACAACTACCTCGAGGAGTGCTATTTTTCCTTTTCGTACAGCCCGATTCGGGACGATAGCAGCGGCGTGGGCGGCGTATTCACCACGGTTCTGGAGATGACGGAACAGGTGATCGAAGATCGGCGCCGGCAGGTGCTCCGTGATCTCGCGTCGCGAATGGCCGCAGCGCGACATGAGGAAGAAATCTGGCGCGTGAGCGCGGAGAGCCTCGGCCAATATCGAGCGAGCGTCCCATTCGCATTTCTATATGAGTATTTGCCGGTCGAGCATCAGGCTCGCCTGGTGAGCGTCAGCGCGGAAACCGACAACGACTTGCATCCGACAGTCATCGACTGCGACAGGGAGAGCATCTGGCAATTCCACACTGCATTATCCGAAGATTGCGTCGTTGTGGAATTGAGTGAGCGCGCATCAAGTTCCGGGAACGGGGCGCTGTCCATTCCCGGCTGGCCCTTGCCTGCGCGAGAAGCCGCGGTTCTGCCAATCCGCCTGCGCGAACATAGCGAGGCGGCAGCGTTCGTGGTGCTGGGAATACATCCGGGGCGCGCGTTCGACGACACCTATCGCGAGTTCGTGCGGCGGATCGCGGAACTAATCGCCATCGGGTTGGCTGCGGAGCGAGAAGAGCGGCTGCGAATGGAAGCGGAACTCGAACGCCAGAGGCTGAACGCGAGCCAGGAATTGTTACGGGAGACTACCCGCCACTATCAAGAGCTACAGGAGCGGGAAGCCGAGATTCGCGCGCTCAAGGATCGACTCCATCGGGAAAACCTGGCGTTGCGGGATGAAGTAGACCGCGCATCCATGTTCGAGGAAATTGTTGGTTCCTCGAAGACGCTGCAGACTGTTCTTTCCCGGGTTAGCAAGGTAGCGCCCACAGACTCCACCGTTTTGATCTCAGGCGAGACCGGCACGGGCAAGGAACTGATCGCCCGCGCCATCCACAAAAGATCTCAAAGATCCGGCCGTGCCTTCGTCAGTGTGAACTGTGCAGCACTGGCGCCGGGACTGATCTCCTCGGAGTTGTTCGGCCATGAGAAGGGTGCCTTCACGGGAGCGATGCAGCGGCGCCTCGGGCGTTTTGAATTGGCGGATGGAGGCACCATCTTCCTGGATGAGGCAGGCGACCTTCCGCCCGACACGCAGGTCGCACTCTTGAGGGTTCTTCAGGAGCGGGAGTTCGAGCGAGTCGGGGGTACGCAACCAATCCATGTCGATGTTCGCGTCATCGCTGCCACGCATCGGGACCTGAAAACTGCCATAGCAGACGGAAGGTTCCGCGAAGACCTCTACTACCGCCTCAACGTATTCCCCATCGAAATGCCGCCGCTTCGAGAACGCAAAGACGACATCTTGACGCTGGTCGAGTACTTCGTCCAGCGCTACGCCAAGAAGGCCGGAAAAAACATCCGCACAATCGAAAAAAGAACCTTGGAGCGGTTGCGGGCGTACGACTGGCCGGGCAATATTCGCGAGTTGCAGAATGTCATCGAAAGGTCGGTGATCCTGAGTTCGGGCGACGTCTTTGCCGTCGACGAAGTGTGGGTTTCCAATAAATCGTCCCGGCTATCGCATGAATCGTCGCAGGAGACATCCCGAGCGTGCAACGCCGACGCCGTCGGAGACGTCGAGACGCGCGGACTGAGCGGGAGATTATCGAGGCCGCGCTGACCGCAAGCCGAGGCCGCGTCTCCGGGCCGTCCGGAGCTGCTGCCACGCTTCAGATTCCGCCCTCGACGCTGGAACATAAGATCCGAGCCCTGAAGATTCGCAAGAGCCAGTTTCAAGTTTGGCTAAAGCCTCGCCAGAATCGCCAGATTCGCCGCATTCGCCAGATTCGCAACTGCGAAAATATATCTATCTGTATTTTTTTCAATGAGTTAGGAGTGGCGTGCCGATTGCCCTTAGGAGAAGCGTACCCCGAGCACGGGGAAATCAACTTCAAAGGAAAACGACACCATGACCCAAACGACTGCTACCCAAACGGCCTTCGACCAGGCTACCGACAAAACCGCCATTCGCCCCTTCCATGTGAATGTCCCGGAAACTGAACTGACCGAACTGCGCAGGCGCATCAACGCGACGAAGTTTCCTGAACGGGAGACGGTTACCGATGCGACGCAGGGAGTACAGCTGGCAACCGATTCAGGCGCTGGCGCGCTACTGGGCGACAGAGTATGACTGGCGCAAGATCGAGGCGAAACTGAACGCCCTGCCGCAGTTCCTGACCGAGATCGATGGACTGGACATTCATTTCATTCACGTCCGATCCAAACATGAAAATGCGTTGCCGCTGATCGTTACGCACGGATGGCCCGGTTCGATCACCGAGCAGATGAAGATCATCGATCCGCTGACCAATCCCACCGCACATGGCGGAAATGCATCCGATGCGTTCGATGTCGTGATTCCGTCGATGCCCGGCTACGGTTTCTCCGGCAAGCCGACGACGACCGGGTGGGACCCCGCCCACATCGCTCGCGCCTGGACCGTGCTGATGAAGCGCCTGGGATATACGAAATTCGTGGCGCAGGGCGGCGATTGGGGTGCGATCGTCACCGAACTGATGGGCGTGCAGGCGCCGCCGGAATTGCTGGGCATTCACACCAACATGCCTAACGTGATTCCGCTCGACATCGACGGGCTGGCCTTTTCCGGCAAGCCGGCGCCGGCGAATCTCTCGGCCGACGAGAAGCTGGCTTACGAGCGGCTGAGCTTCGTTTATGCGAAGGGCATCGGCTACGGCTTCCAGATGGGATTGAGACCGCAAACGCTTTATGGAATCGCGGACTCACCCGTAGGTCTCGCGGCCTATTTCCTCGATCACGACGCACGCAGCTACGAGATGATCGCACGTGTCTTTGCCGGAGGGACCGAGGGCCTCACACGAGACGACGTCCTCGACAACATCACGCTCACATGGTTGACGAATACAGGAGTCTCCGGTGGGCGTCTCTATTGGGAGAACAAGGGCGCGTCGTTCTTCGCCGTCAAAGGGGTCGTGGTCCCGACGGCCGTGAGCGTCTTCCCCGACGAGCTCTATCCTGCACCGAAGAGCTGGGCAGAGCGGGCGTATCCCAAATTGATCCACTACAACCAGGTGGAGAAAGGCGGCCACTTCGCGGCATGGGAACAGCCGAAGCTCTTTTCCGAAGAGGTTCGCGCGGGCTTCCGACCGCTGCGTAAGTGAGAGACCGACGACAGCGCACAAGGAGAATCCCATGCCTTTCAAAACGCTCACAATTCACCTGGAGGGAGCCGCTATGTTTGTGGAGATAGCGGCTCCTCCCATGAACCTTCTGGGGCCGGAACTGGTATCTGATCTGGTCTCCCTCATTCAGCAAGTCGAGGCCGACCCATCCATCCGGGTGCTCGTCTTCAGAAGCGCCGATCCTGCTTATTTCATTTCCCATGTGGACGTGACCCGGATCAAAGAGATCAGGGAAGAGGTGGCGAAGTTCCCCGGAGAAACGTCACTCGCCCTCCTGTTACGTCATCTCAGTACAGGCCGGGTGGTCACCATCGCGCAGATCGAGGGTCGCGTCCGCGGGGTCGGCAGTGAATTCGCTCTTGCCTGCGATATGCGCTTTGCGGCGCGGGAGTCGGCGATCTTCGGCCAGTTCGAACCGGCCTTTGGGGTGATCCCCGGCGGGGGCGCAGCCCAACACCTCGCGCGCCTTATGGGCCGGGCCAGGGCTCTAGAAGTAATGCTGAGTGCGGAGGATTATGATGCGGATCTTGCGGAACGGTACGGCTGGATCAATCGAGCGCTGCCCGCCGAGGCGCTTGGTCAATTCGTGACATCGCTGGCTCATCGCATCGCTGGGTTTCCGGATAGCGGCCATGTAGTCATCAAGGAGCGGGTCAATGCAATCGCGCTCGCGCCAGCAGAGGACTTCCGTCGTGATTCCGATCTTTTCGGCGAGGGTGTACTCAGTCCGGACTTCCAAAGCCGAATCAAGAGCGCCATGAAGCGCGGGTTCCAGACCCGTGATGCCGAAATGACGTTAGCCCGGATGCTGGGTGACTAAAGGCCATGTTTCACAAGCCTGTGGTCCTGGCATCCCGCCGGCCGGATCACAGGCAGTCTGACCAAACAATTCCAATCTGAATAATTCAAAGGAGAGTAGAGAAATGGAAGACAATACCCTGGTTCAGTCGAGTTTTTCGGCAACGATCAACGCGCCAATTGAGAAGATCGACATACCGTCGTGGTGCTTTACGCTGCCCGAGTCCGAATACCAGTCATGCTCGCCGGCTCACTGCTCCGCGGGTACAACCACGTCGCCTGACGGCCGCCGCATGTCGATCAATGTCGAGGTTCTCGGCGGAAGTATGATCGTGCAGCACTATGTTGAGGAGATCGGTCAACCGAATCATTTGAGGCTGGTTTCCACGTCAGATGTATTCACACCGACGGGCCGCACGAAAATCGGCGTGATCTGGGACCTCGCGGCCAGGAAGATCGACGGCAAAACCTGCGAGTTTACAAATACGGTTCAAAGCTGTGCCACGCCGGAGTTGCTGGACTTCCTCGGCAAGCAGGGAATCCCGCTGGAAGTGTTTCGGGGCGCCCGTAAGCCGGTTTCAGTGGCACACAATCAGCAGGAGACGCCGATGTTCGCCAAAAGCATCGAACGTCACGCCTTACGGCAAAGGTGAAATCGACCGGAGGAAAACATGCCACAACTCACCTATGAGAAAGAGATCACCGGTCTAGTCATAATCGATCCCTATAACGACTTCATTTCCGAGGGCGGCAAAATATGGGATCGCATAAAGGGCGTCGCCGAGCGCAACCAGTGTGTTCCTCATATGCTGCAGATTCTGGAAGCGGCGCGAAAAAACGGAATCCGTGTCTTCTACGCGATGCATCGGCGATATCGTTCTGGTGACTACGAGAGCTGGAAGTACATTGCACCGATCCAGCGGGCCGCATGGTCGCGGAAGTCATTCGAATACGGGACATGGGGCGGCGAGATCCGCGCCGGGTTTGAACCTCACGCGGGTGATATCGTGGCCGCGGAGCATTGGTGTTCCAGCGGTTTCGCCAATACGGATCTGGATTTGCAGCTCAAGAAGCACGGCATTCACAAACTCATCATCATGGGACTGATCGCGCACACCTGTGTGGAGGCGACGGTTCGCTATGCCGCCGAGCTCGGTTATGAGGTCACGGTGGTGAAAGACGCAACCGCAAGCTACTCCGATGAGCACATGCACGCCGCGCTCGAAGTCAACATCCCAAACTACGCCAGTGCCCTTGTGATGACGAATGAAATGCTTGGTGTCATCGATTCTGGCGGCATAGAGGTCGCTACCGAACTGTGATCTGAGCGGTCAAAAATGCGAACGGCTGCACGGACTTAGTCCAGTTGACGGTTTGTCGGCGTCTCGTGTGTGCCGCGGCGTAGCCCGCAGGTAGCCAGCGAAGACAAGCAGGGCCGGGCGTTAAGCCGTGATATCAATAGGCGTTTCTGCTGGCGCCTCGATTGAGTCGTTTCCCACATCGCCGTTTGAACGAAGCCGCCCGCGCGGCGGACGCTGCGCGTGTGTGTAGGTTGAGGCGTTCCGGCGAGTCTGGCGTAGTGTGTGGGTCACAAGGAGGTCCCTGTGACCCAACTTCGCAAAATGATGCTGGAAGAGCTCCAGCGTCGTAATTACTCTCAGACTACCGTGAAAGGCTACCTGAAGATCGTGGAGGCCTTCGCCAACTATTTCCATCGTTCCCCCGACCAGCTTGGGCCGGAGCAGATCCGCGCCTATCAGGCTTATCTGTTCAAGGAAAGAAAGCTGAATGCGCGCACGGTCTGCCAGCATACGGCCGCCCTGCGTTTCTTCTTCTGCAAAACGCTGAAGCGGCACTATCCGATTGAGGAGGTGCCGTATCCGAAGGCACCGCGACGCCTGCCGATCGATTCTCACGCAGGAAGAGGCGATCCGGCTGATCGACTCCGCCAGCAATCTGTTTCATCGCGCCATGCTGATGACCGCTTATTCGACCGGCATGCGCCGGGCCGAGGTATGCCAGCTGAAAGTCGAAGACATCGACAGCAAGCGCATGGTCATCCACATCCGCCAGGGCAAGGGCCGCCGCGACCGCGACGTGCCGCTGAGCCCGAAGCTGCTGGAGACGCTGCGTGAGTACTGGCGCTGGATGAAGCCGAAGACCTACCTGTTTCCCGGCACCGTGAACGGCTCGCGGGCGGATAAGCCCATCACGGCCAAAATGCTCTGGGAAGCCTGCCAGGAAGCGGCGCAGCGGGCAGGCATCACCAAAGCCGTGCGCCCGCATCTGCTGCGGCACAGTTTTGCCACGCATCTGGTGGAAGGCGGCGCCGATCTGCCGACCGTGCAGGCATCTGCTCGGCCACGCCGATCTCAAGCCCACCTCCATCTACCTTCATCTGTCCGAGCGCCACATCAAAGCGGCGGGCACACCGCTCGACAACATAGAACTGTCCAGCCCCGACCAGGTGAAGCGGTCGCGAAAGCTGCATAAAAAATGACCCGGCCACCTTTCGAGGTGGCAGACATCATTCGCGCGCATGGCAACAGCTTCGTCGACAGGAACCGATCCTGGCTGACGTGGCTGCATCTGCGCGTCCTGTTCGCCATCGAGCACTGCCGCACGGCGGCGCTCGGCGGACATCTGGATCGCTGTCGCCAATGCGGCCATGAGGCCACCTCTTTCAACTCCTGCCGCTCCCGGCATTGTCCGAAGTGCCAGACCAACGCTCGCAACCGGTGGCTCGCAGCTCGCGGCCAGGAACTGCTGCCCGTGAAGTACGTGCATGTGGTCTTCACCATCCCGCACGAACTCTCCTGGCTGGCGCTGACACAACAAGAAAGTCGTCTACGATCTTCTGTTCCACGCCAGTGCCGCAACGCTGCTGGAGATCGCGGCCGACCCCAAACATCTCGGCGCTGAGATCGGATTCCTCAGTGTTCTGCATACCTGGGGACAGAATCTCCAGCATCCATCCGCATATCCATTGCGTCATTCCATGCCGGCGGTCTCTCTCCCGATCACCAGCGCTGGATTCACCCGCGCTACTCTTTCTTCCTGCCGGTGAAGGTACTGAGCCGTGTTTTTCGCGGCAAGTTCGTCGCCGGCCTGAAGACGCGCTTTCCAGGACGGCCAGCTCCTGTTCCCCGGCAAGCATGAAACCCCTCGCCGAACAGAAAGCCTTTCATGGCTTTCCTGCGGACCGCTGTTTCGTAAGGACTGGGTCGTCTATGCGAAGCGGCCATTCGGCGGACCTGAACATGTTCTGCAGTACCTGGCCCGCTACACCCATCGTGTCGCCATCTCCAACCACCGGATCGTCGACTTCGCCGATGGCAAGGTCACGTTCCGCTGGAAAGACTATGCGCACAAGAACAAACAGACGACTGATGACTGTCACGGCCGAAGAGTTCCTGCGCCGCTTCCTGCTGCACTCTCTTCCGCGCGGCTTCGTGCGGATCCGTTTCTGCGGCTTCCTCGCCAACCGACGACGCGGCAACCTGCTGCCGCTGTGCAGGCAACTTCTCGCCGTCGCCTCGCCTACGCAGAGCTCCACAGCCGCGAAGCCAAAGTCTCCGGTGCCGTGGCGCTGCCCCTGTTGTGGCGGCGCCATGGCACGTCATTGAAAAGCTCACCCCTCAACAGATTCTGCGAAGATCTGTTGGTCGGGAGAGCTTCAGCTGACACCTCGTAGCAGTCGGTCATCGCCGAACCAGAGGCTTGCTCCGGCACGCAAGTCACGAAGTGTGTGCCAGATCCTGTCGGCAGCCACAAAAGCGACACAAAATTCCAGCTCGGCGAGCAGCCCTGGACGCCATTTACTAGCGTTCACCGCTGCTCAGGTACGTCCCCGCAAACATCGACAGCCGACCGATTCGCCGACCCTCGGACTTCCTACGCCGATTGAACACCCATAGCCCTCCCGCGTCCGCCGCAAACACGGGCGGCTTCCTTCAAACGTCTCTATCCGAAGTGACCCGGCGATCCCGATTCGGCCACCCCCCAGCACTCCTGCGCCGGGTCACTCCAGATAGAGTCATAGCGTATCTGGGGAGTCGCACTGATTCAGGACATATCGCTTGATTGCAACATCCCTTTGCAATGCGGTGGCAACCAACTTTAGTTCGGAATGAGCGGCTCGATGTGGTCAACAACAATAGACTCAATCTGACTTCTTTGGGCTTCGAGGTCCAGACCAAGCTGCTCCCGGACAGCGGTGAAGACCGACTCCGGAAGGCTATCTGATGTTTCCCCAGCCCCGCCGCGATCCGCAGCGTAGCTCAGTGAGAAATCGTATTGGCCCCTGAGTCCGGTCTTGTCCAGAACCTTGCGTCCGGCCACCTGAGACAGAACGCTGATCAGAGTCGCCACCGTTGCATTGGTGAACGTGAAAGTAAGGCCAGACTGCCTCAGGTCTGGCTGCGCGGTTTCATGCGTGGTGTTGTGGAGTTTCGGGCCGCCTTTCCCCACAATCAGGGCGTAAACAGGCTGCTCTTTGAGTTCGCGATGAATGACCAAATGGAAACGCTCTTCCATGAGCAACTGAAAGAGATGCGGGAGCTGTTCCTTCACCACGGGCTCTTCGCATGTCGCCTCGATGTCGTACCGTCTCTGGAAAAAGTCGCTCGGAACACCCGAGACCTGAAGCGGTGAAACATCGTAAGCGAACATGAGAAGCGCCATTAGGTACTGATTTGTCGCGATGATGCGTCTGCCGCCCGAAGCCAGCTCCGGATAGCTGCTGCCGCCGTCGCTGGTATTCAGTTTGACCGAAGCGATGTCGAACTTGCTGCATGTTTGCGCGCTGAGCCCGCAACCGAACCAGGCGGTCGCCAAAAGGCCGGCACCCACTCTCGCGATGAAAGGCATGTTTCCAGGCAACATAGCAATTCTGACACCATGTAAACGCAATGAGCTTATCGCCTAACTATGTGTGCGGGAACTACAACACCTGTGCAGAATCAGGACCCGTTCTGTAACGCCAGCGGGCGAGTGGACCCTCCCGGCAGTTTTGTGATTGGAACGCTCTTCCGCCGACTGGCGAGTCTGGAAGTTGACGGGCCGGAAGTCCGGTTCGAGGAGATGCCGGCCGCGACACTCCGCTACAAAATGATGCCGCTTCTGAAGAGGCGTGTTCCCTGGAGGTGACAGGACGCCACTACTCGTTAGTCCGGTTCACGCCATTCCCCTTCGGGGCCATCATCTTCACAGCGCCAATCGTCTGGATCGATCAATAACGGAGGACGTTCCGCGGTCAATGGCACGTCCTCACCGTCGTGTCGTGGGCACTGACAATGGAAGCGGGGTTGGTATTGCCGCTCGCGCTGAAAAGCTTCTTCGGTCCCGATATGCTCGGCGAAGCTTGTTGCGTCTCGGCCATCTTCGTAATCGAACGGAGTGATGTCAAACCGGTCTCCGTTGGGCGATTCAACTATAGAATGCGCCTCCCTCGTTCTTCGATCGTTAGAGATCCAACCGCGGACGGCTTTGTAGCCAGAAGTTTCGGACACGAACCGGTTGACGTTCTCGTGGCACTCATGCGGCTGAGGAGAACTGCCATTGCGAAAAACAACCCTTCTAAACTGCACATTTTGGGCAGTTTGGAATGCGTCGCAGATTACGCGTCGATATT
Organism: Terriglobia bacterium; assembly: GCA_963709215.1. Taxonomy (GTDB): domain Bacteria; phylum Acidobacteriota; class Terriglobia; order Bryobacterales; family Bryobacteraceae; genus BOG-234. Next base: position 42,618 of record CAVPVO010000005.1, read on the forward strand.
GCAGCCGGTTCACAGTTCATAACGTAGCACTTTTACGAAACGGAGTCGGACTGTTATCGCCAAGTCGACTTCGAGTCCGCGTTACACCAGGAGGCGATGCTCGCCAGCGTGATGTGCGGAATATTGCGCCTGTGGAGATCAGACGTCCCGGACGCTCCGCTCGCCTGGCCTCGCTTCTGTTGTTCCCCCAACCCCCGTTTTCGGCCCCCCTCTAAGCAGCGCGCGCTCCTTTACTCAACAGACAGTTGCAACATGGTCGTCCGTGGCCGTGAGGAACTCAAAGACCTTTCCGGGCTCTTGCAGGAATATACGAGGTCGAAGTTATTTGGCCGCGCTCTGCTTCTGCGGGCCGAAGAGATCGCGTAACGCCACGTCGAGATCACCGAGTGCCCGGGCACCATCACCCGTGAAACTGGAGCCATGCATAATGGCCAGCGTTTGGGGCTTCAGGTCGGCGAGTTTTTTCAGGTTCTGCCCCGTGAGCGGTGTATAGGGCACATAAGCCGCCAGAATGCCCGCCTGATAGTCCTTCAGCGATTGATGGGAGCGGCCAGCGACATCGGCCGAGGTGAGCGGTTCAACGTCGCCAACGTGATGGAACAGGTCCGAACAGAACAGAGTCTTCTGTGTTTCTTCGAAGAGCACGCCGGCATCCCAGCCGTGGGGCAGATGGGGAGTCTGGCAATAGCGAAAACGGTACTTGCCGGTCGCAAAGGTGGCGCCGTCAGGGAGGGCGCGTGGCTCCCGGTCCATAAAGTCGCTCATGTTCACGAAGGCGCCAACCTGGCTGCAGATCACATCGGCATTGGGCGCGGCGGCCAGCCACTCATGAAGCGAGCCGCACTCGTCCGACTCGAAATGGCTGAAGCCGATGTGGCGCAACGCGGAAACGTCGATGAGCTTTGAGACGGCTTCGCGAATTTCCGGATGGAATCCGCGGAGCCCGGTGTGGTACAGCAGGGGCTCGTCGTCTTTGACCAGAAAATGGTTGAATTGCAAATTTGCAGCCTGAGCAAAGACCGAGATACGAAAGATATCCGGCGCGATTTCCGTGATGACAGCCATGCTGCCTCCTTGAAGGGATTTACAGCATAACCGAAGCAAGGCAAATGCCGCGGCTAACGTCCAGAAATCACAGGTAAACGCGGAAGTCGGATCGTCGACTGCCAATAGTCAGAGTCAGCGGACCGACAAAACCCGGGTCTGATCGATCGGCAGAGTTGAATGGTCCGCCCCTGTCTGCTTCAGAAGCTCGCCACGCGCGCGCTCCAGCCCGCTTGGTGACTTGCACCAGGACCGGAATCACCGTCGCCATGAAAAAACTTGTAGAACCGGGTCAGATCGCGCCAGTGTGACGAAGGGGTCGCACTACGCAATATTGCCGCCGATGGACGGGGTGGAGTGTTCTGGTGGACTCGAACCCCGTTTCTGTGGACCTTGAGAACAGGTGAGGATACGTGCAGGCTCGGTGATTCCGAAGGGAAGCGATCGACCCAGAGCGAGATCAAGGTTCGATTCGATCTGAAAGCCTCGTCGGGGGAATTTCTGGGTGCTGGCGAGCGTCAGCTTGGAATAACGCGTTTACCATGAGGCCGCTAAACAGAGACGGGATCGATCACACGGCTCGAGATTTCTTATCATTACGCAATTGAACAACGCCCCAGAAGGTCCCGTGCGGCGTCAATCCGGGGATGCGTAGGCTCAAGTGTCAATTCAAAAATGCGCAGCGCACTGACCGCCATATCGCGAGCCTCGCCCTGCCTTTCGAGATCGCAAAGCATTGATGCGTAGTTGACCAGCGTCAGCGCCGTGTCCGGATGCGCGTCCCCCAGCAATTCGCGCTTGATGCGGAGCGAACGGAGATAAAGGGATTCCGCTTCCACCGTATCCCTCAGCGCCCAGCGAAGCGCCGCAAGGTTGTTCAGATTCACGGCCACCTCCAGATGTGTCTCGCCGAACATCGACGTAAAAACAGTCAGCGCATTCCGGTACATCGGTTCAGACTCCACGTAACGCCCCAGGCCGTCGAGCACTCCGGCGAGAGCGCAGGCGTCAGCCAGCGTGTCGGGGTGGTTCGGCCCCGACAACCGTTCCCGAATCCGCCAGGCCAGCCGCGCGAAGGGCTCGGCCGCCGCAAACTCCCCACGTGAATGGTTCAGCCCGCCGAGATTGTGATAAATCGTGGCTGCTGCCGCGGATTCGCCTTCTTCGCCCGAGATTTCCGCCAACGCCCTCAGGTACAATCGCTCCGCTTCGTCAAACCTTCCGGTGTATTTGTACAGAACAGCAAGATCGTTGAGGTGAAGAGCCGGGCTCAGCCCATTTTCCTCCGCCTGCTCGACGGCGCGCTTGAGCCAGGGCTCCGCCTCGGCGTAAAGGCCCCGCGAGCGGAGGGCCGTTCCCGAGTTGCCGAGCGCCTCCAGCCGGATTGCCGAAGCTTCCACTCCGATGCAGCGGCTCCCGAGCCGCTCCATGATCTCCCAGGCAGCGCTCGCAAGTTCCCCGGAACGCGCGTATTGCCCGAGCGCCGCTGCAATCCGCGACAACAGATTGGACGCGTTGGCGGCATCGGGGCTGTCGGGCCCGTCTTCCCGAAGAAACAGATCGCGCGCCTCCACGGCCGTACGCTCTGCCCCGGCCAACGAGCCGGCCGCGAACTGGACCGCCGCCCGTTCATACAGTTCGATGGCGCTGTCCCCGGAAATCATGGATGCGCCACCACGAGCAGCGTGTTCGCGCGGCGAATCGAGCATTCCATCGCCAGCAGCAGATTCTCCGGATCGAGCGCGGCAAAACTCTCATCGAGGATAGTTATCTCGCTATTCTGGAGCAGGGCGCGTGCCAGAAAAACGCGGCTTCGCTCGCCCTGCGATAACTGCCAGCCGGTATCGCCAACCATCTGCTGAATGCCGGCGGGCATACGTCCCAGAAGGTCTCCCAGGCCGAGCTCGCCGCAAACCTGTACCGCTTCCCGCATGTCTTCGGACGTCGGTGGCCAAGCTCGCCCCATCAACAGGTTGAATGCCAGAGTGCCCGTGATGATGTGGTTCTCATGGTACTGCGGCGCGGCCGCCACCTTGCTTCGCCACTGCCGCGCGCCAATAGACGCGCGATCGAGGCCTCCTGAAGTCAACAATCCAGAAACCGGTTCGCGCAGTCCACACAGTATAGAGACCAGCGTCGATTTGCCGCGGCCGGACGCACCTTCGAGCAGCGCCCGATCGCCGCGCTCCATTCGCAGATCGACTCCGTTCAGTACCGTCGGCCCATCCTGCCTGTATCGGAATGTCACGTCACTCGCGTCCAGCACGGTCCGGCCCCCTGCGCTTTCGGTTAGCCCCTCCGGTTCCATCGCGGCCGCGGCCCGGAACAACGGGGCTGCCACACGCCATGAGACACCCGCGCCAATCAGGTTCGATGCGCCCGCCAGTGCTGACCGTAACGCCTCCCAGGCCAGCAGTACGCCCCCCAGTCCGACGGCCAGGCTTGTTGCCTGTGCACCTCCGGAGAACGCGGACATCAGCGCCGCCACGCCCGCCAGTAACCAGCCGTACGGCACTATAGAACCCAGCCGGACGCCCCACGTATCCAGGCGCACGGACGCGGCGTGATAGGTGCTCAGCGCTTCGTCCTCCTGCATGTGGCGCGCCTCACGAGGCTCCTGCACGAGGCGTGTGCGATGCCCGGCCATCTGTTCGATGAGATCGTGCGTCATAGCGAGCCGCGCTTCGGTCCATCGGACGCGCTCGCGGGCCAGACGCCATGCGATTCCACCGGCCAGCGCAAGCCAGAAAACAAACAGGGCGACAAGGAACCCGCCGCTCGCGCCCATCGCCAGCACCGCGCCCGCCAGCGTCAATTCAACAACGGATACGGCCGCTGCGAGTCCGCCCGAAAGCGCCAGGGTCTCCACTGCCTCCGCTTCCGTGACGCGGCTGAAGTAGCCGCCCGCGCCCTCGTTCGCCACTTCACCGGCCCCCAGACGCAGCGCGCCCGCCAGCAGCCGCTGTTTCAGTAATCCGCCCACCCCGATGGATAATTTCCCCTGCGCTCGCGCCGCCCACACACGCAGCGGAACAAGTGCCGCCAGAAGCAGAACCCAGCCCCGCATCCAGCCCGGATCGAGCCGGCCGGAAAGCGAAGCCTGCCCAGCCGCCCACCAGATCGCCAGCCAGACGCACGCCTCGGCCACATGTGCGAGCACGAATGCGTATGCCGTCCGGATCATGCCCGTTTCCCGCATCTGCCGCGCCATCCCTGCGCCGGGATCGAGACACAGACGGCGCATCGATCCGATACGTCTGTCCCCGAGCCGCTCCCTCAAAATCGTGCGCCGCGCGCCATCTCTTCTTCGCGCCGCAACGCCGCACGCTTCAATCAAAGAGTCCGTCTCCGACAAAGCCGGGCCAGCCGCGCTCTCGAGAACCGCATCGACCAGACGCCCGAGCGCAATGCGCTTCACCGACAGATCGGCATCCAGAAGGTCGGCCTTCCCACCGCGAACGCGCAGGACGCCCGCAAACCCACTTTTCCCTATCTGCAACGAGGATGCCCCGGACGCGCGCAGTTTCGCTTCCACGTCGTAGCCGTAAAGCGGAATGTTTTCCTCTTGGCGGAACTGCCCCAGGCCGGCCCGCCTTGCCAGCGCTCCGATCAGCGCCGGTTCGTCTCTCCACAATGAAATTCGCATTACGCCACCTCGGCGATCGGTCTTGCAACTGCCGGCTCCAATGCCGCCAGCTTCCCGTCGCTCAGCCGCAGGCGCCGCCACTGCGCGCTCGCCCACAAACCGCGGCGGACCGCTCCTTCGGCATCCAGTAGCGCGCGATAGCGCGAGCGCGGGTCGGCCGCCAGTTCGCGGGGGGAGCCGTCTTCCGCGATGCCTCCGTTTTCCATGACCAGCACACGCGGCAGGTCCATCGTGTCGGAGATGTCGTGGGTCACCGCCAGCAGCGTTTGTTCGCGCCACGCCTGGCGGGCCTGCTGCATCACGTTCCGGCGAGCCGTGCGGTCCAGACCCCGCGCCGGCTCGTCGAGCAGCGCCAGACGGACGTTGCTCCGGAGCAGCGCCCGGCCCAGCCGCACCCGCTGCCCTTCGCCTCCCGAAACCAGCGCGCCGCCTTCTCCCAGCGGTGACTGGCTACCCAGCGGCAGCCGCGCAATCACGCCGCGCAGATCCGCTGCTTCCACGGCGGATTCCCAATCGCCTTCGCCGGACCCGTACCGCAGATTCTCCAGCAGGGGCCGGTTCCACAAACGCACCTCGGGATCCACCCATGCCGTCTGCCGCCGCAGCGATTCGGCATCGATCGGCGCGCCATCCACCAGCACTTTGCCCGTATAGGCAACATGCCACCCCAGCAGCAATCCGATGAGGCTCGACTTGCCCGCGCCCGACAGCCCCACGATCCCCACATGCTCGCCCGCGCTCACCTTAAGATTCACGTCCCGCAGCAGCGTGTGGCCCGCCGTCCGCACGCTCACGTTTTCGAATTGAAGAAGAGCGCCCGCACTCGTCGGGGCTTGGGAGCGCTCTGCCGCCGCCGGTTCTTCCGGAGCGCTGAGCGGTTCCAGAAGACGCAGCGCAATGTTCCGGCGCGAGGGATACTGCCATGCCGAGGCCGCCAGTTCCTGTCCAGCCGCAGGCAATCGCAGAACCCAGTAGACCAGCAGCAGTAACCCTCCCGCATCCTGTTCCACACCGGCGCGGGCCAGTAGCATCCACGCCACCATGGCCAGCGCACCGAATAATTGCGCGCCGCTCACCCACGCTACCGTCGTCTGTACTTCAATACCGGCGTACGCCCACTCCCCGAGCAACGACGCATGTTCCCGCCGCATAGCCCCTTCGGCTCCATGCGCACGGATCGCAGTCCACCCGAGCAGCGCGTCCAGATGGAATCGCGAGAGAGCTCCGGCATGGCTGCGCCAGCGCAGATCGCGCGATGCCAGCAGCGGATGCGCCGCCAGCGGAATACCCACGGCCACCACTGCCGTCAGAATGGCGGGTAACAGGCTAGCGGGATAAAGCCACGCTATGGCCGCCACGATCAGTGCGGTCTCGCAGAGCGGATGCAGAAACCCCGCCGCCAGCGCCGGCAAGTCGCGCAGGCGGTGCAGCAGGTGCGCCCGTTCGGCCATGTCGGAGGTTAGGCGGCTGCGGAAGTAGCGGTCGCCCAAACGCCCGATCTTGCGCAGGAATTCCAGACGTAGGCGGACTTCGAGACCCCGGCCGATGCGCGCCACGAGCGCCGCCAGACCGGTCTCGCACAGTGCCAGCGACGCGAGAAACGCGCACAGCGCTCCCGCCGCCCACCAGCGTTGATGCGCGATGCGTAAATCCCGGCCCACATCGAACAGCCCGCGCAGCAGAATGGTTTCTATCAACCCGCCGGCCGCCGCGACACCCAGTGCCGCGGCGGCAAGCATCGTCACCAGCCCCGCGTCCCGCCACACGATGCGCCAGAGATCGCGCGCGGGCTGCGGTTGTTTCTCTTCCACAACGGCGCGCAATTCCTCCGGCAGCGACTCGGTCGGCTTTCCGACGCGTCCCCGCGCGTGGATAAATACGGCAGCGCGAAACATTACGTTTTCCGCGCAGGCAGGGTCTTCGCGCACGGACCAGTAGATTTCGGGAATAAGTTCCGGACTGCCGCGCAGTTTCGTCAACAGCCGCCGCGCTTCGACACCGCGCGCGATCGCCCCGGAAGATACCAGGGCCTGCGTCATGCGGATCGCGGCATCGAGCGATGCGACGGGACGCCATCCGTCGGCCTCCGTGGGTTCGTTCGGCAGCGCTCCTCCATTGAAGCCCAGCGAGGCAATACGCTGCGCAACGGTCTTCCGAAACCCCGCGGAGCGCGTCCAGCCGACCCAGGCTTCCGCGGGAACGCTCTGCGTATGGATGTAGAGTTCGCGGAGGAATCGCCGCGCCGACATCCATCGCCTCCCTGTCCCGGGGTCCATCACCTGCAACAGCGGCCCCACGCGCCGCCACGCCACCACAAAGTGAGTCACACCATTCGGAAGCCTGACCACGGCCAGCGCCGGGAGCAGTCCCGCTGCGGGAACCAGCAGGTGGTCGGCCGGCGCCATCGACTGGCCTGCGTCGAGGCCCATGGCCACCGCCATCTCTTCCAGCGCATCAATCGACGTGCCATCCACGCCCGTCTGGCATGCCTCGCGCAGGCGGCCGTAGCTCGCGTGAATGCCAAAGCCTTCCAGCAGCGACTTAAGCGCCGCCGGCCCGCAATCCATTCCGGACGACTGCACGACCTCGGGCACGAACCAGCTCGGCATCAGCGTGTTTCCTTTGTCGTGCCCAGTGCGCTCAGACGGCTGCCGGCATGGCGGCGCACCAGTTCCCACGGGGTCGTCCGTTCCACTTCGATTTCGACAGATCCCGGAAGTCCGTGCTGTAACGGGATTCGCGCGTTCCGGCCGGGGTCAAGCGCCAGTTCGACGCGCACCGTGCCATCGCGCACTTCGCCCGCCACACGGTCCACTCTTGCGGTCACCGATCCGTATTCGATCCACGGAAACCCGTCCAACCGCAGCTGTGCCGGCTGGCCCGCGTGGATGCGGCCCAGCGCTGCGTCCGGGGAAAATTGCGCCACTGCCCTGATGCGTCCGCCCGGGATAATGGCGCCCAGCTTCTCGCCGTCCTTCACAATCGCGCCTGGCCGGAGCGGTAGCGCCTCGCCCAGCCTGCCGCTCACGGGCGCGCGGACGCCGTGCCGTTCGATCTCATATTCGAGCCTGGCGATGGATGCGTCGATTTCGGGAATCTGCGCCTCCAGACCGGCGATCTGCGAATCCAGACCCTGGATCTTTGCGGCGCGGTCGCCGTCGCGTGTACCCTGGTCCTCACCGGCGCGGTCCACCGCGATTGCGCGCGCCTGCGCGGCAGCGCGCAAGGTCAGGGCGTCGGACTTGGCTTTTTCATAGTCGCGTGCCGCGATCAGACCCTCCCTGCGCAATTCCGCCATGCGCCGCTCTTCGGTTTCGGCGTGAGTGGCGGCAAGGTCGGACTCCCTTGCTTCAGCGCGAGTCTGTTCCTGTCCAACTCCGGAAGCCTGCCGCTCCTGGCCGCGCGCCTGGTCTTCGGATCCGATCTGCGCGCGCAAGGCTTCCATCTGCGATCGCAGCGCTTGCTGACGGACCTGATCTTCGCGAATCTGCAGCCGTTCCGCGGCGCTGTCGATCTCGACCAGGATCTCGCCTTCTTTCACCTCGCGCCCGATGGTGAGATGAACCGCGGTGACGCGGCCGGCGACCGGTGACGCAATGGGATAAATCGCGCGCTCTACCTCGAGCCTGGCCGATGAAGTGGCTTCGAACAGGCGCACGGGCGTACACAAAGCCCACGCGGCGCATCCGCCCGCGAGCAGGCCCGCGGCGAGAATGCCGGCGATGGCGGCTCGGGGACGGTCGGCGTGGAGCGCCTGGAACGTATGTGTGAAGGCGGTCGGCATTTTACTCTCCATATCCAACTGCGCAAAAGAGCGATGGAATCGATCATGAGTGCGCAGATTTTTTGAGAGCCGGCAAATGACCGAGTCCAATGCCGACAGGCCCACCCCCGGGCTTGTGAGCCGGGAGCGGGCCTTTCTTGTTTGGTGAGCCGTCCGGTCGTCACTTCGCGCTATTAGGGGTCGTTATCGTCCCAGGAGGCCCAGGGCCGGCGTTGATTCGCGTCTTCACTGCAACCGCCTGTTTGTTGTCCGATTTTGTCATTTTATTTCTCCTTTCACCGACCCGGGCGGCCCAGGGCCGGCATTGATTCGCGTCTTCACTGCAACCGCCTGTTGATTGTCCGAATTTGTCATTTTCTTTCTCCTTAATTTAATTTGGGAAGAGTTTCGCTCTCCACCATGACGGGCGCGAAACAGAGACGGAATCGATCACCCGGACTGATTTGTTTGGTGTGCATACGGAGACATTCGTGGCTGGAACGGCAAGACCCCCGCTGTCGGCACAGGCCTTCGAAGCCAGAGCCAACAACAGGGGTTTGGGATGTCGGGCGGGCGTTTCCGCCGCGGCGTGCGGCCTTCAGTCAAGGGAGCGTCACTGCGTAGCCTGAGATCTGGCCATTGCAGGAATTGAGGTTCGCGCCGTTGGCAACAGCTCCTAGGAAGATAACAGCTCCGGCATCGGCGTAGAGTTTGGTCAAACCATTGCCGGCCCACGCAGTTACGAAAGACGTTGCGCCAAGTTGATGAGGCTGAGCGTCGTCGCGGATGAAGTTGCCTGCGTTTACGGTGACGGCGACATCGGCGAGTGTGCCGCCGTTAGGAATCTCGCAGGCGACATTGTAGTGCTCGATGACATAGCGCGCCCCGGCCGGAACGGTAGCGATCTGCGTGGTCTGGAAGACCGAAGCGGGGCCGCTGAAGGGCGTTCTTGAACGATACAGCTTCTACGGACAGGGACTGCCCGGAGAGCCATACACCTCCGGCCTGGGAGCCGGCGGAACCTGGCCCGTCGAGGTTGGCTATGGACAGGTTCCGCAGTACGACAATCGCACCCAGGCCGCCCGCCGCGGCCACCGCCGACGGGGCGCTTACAATGATGCCCGCTCCGTCATTTTTTCTCGTGATTCGACTGATTGCGAGAAGAGTTTCGCTCGTCACCATCGCGGGTGCGAGGCGGAGACGGAATGGCCCGCAGAAAACAATGGCCCTGCCATGGATTCCAATCCTTCGCAGGGCCATTGTTCACTTGCCGGATGCTTTTCCTGGTTGCCGATGACTGCTCACAGCACTGCAATGATTCCGTGGCCGGTGGGCATCCCGGATTGCGGCTCACATCCGGCGTTGACCCTCGTCTTCACCGCAACCGTCTCGTTGTGGTTGATGCCGCCGCTTTTGTAGACCACGCCGCCGCCGGCATTGACCCGCGTCTTCACTGCAACTGCCTGTTGACTGTTCGAATCTGTCATTTTCTCTCTCCAATTTGATTTATTTTGGGAAGCGTTTCGCTCTCCACCATGACGGGCGCGAAACAGAGACAGAATCGATCACCCGGACTGATTTGTTTGGTGTGCATACGGAGACATTCGTGGCTGGAACGGCCTGACCCCCGCTGTCGGCACAGGCCTTCGAAGCCAGAGCCAACAACAGGGGTTTGGGATGTCGGGCGGGCGTTTCCGCCGCGGCGTGCGGCCTTCGGTTAAGGGAGCGTCACTGCGTAGCCTGAGATCTGGCCATTGCAGGAATTGAGGTTCGCGCCGTTGGCAACAGCTCCTAGAGGAAGATAACAGCTCCGGCATCGGCGTAGAGTTTGGTCAAACCATTGCCGGCCCACGCAGTTACGAAAGACGTTGCGCCAGGTTGATGAGGCTGAGCATCGTCGCGGATGAAGTTGCCTGCGTTTACGGTGACGGCGACATCGGCGAGTGTGCCGCCGTTAGGAATCTCGCAGGCGACATTGTAGTGCTCGATGACATAGCGCGCCCCGGCCGGAACGGTAGCGATCTGCGTGGTCTGGAAGACCGAAGCGGGGCCGCTGAAGGGCGTCGTGAGGACGTAAGTGAATGAGTGCAGCGCGGAGTTGTCGGACCGCGTAGTCCAAAGGGGGTTGGCGAATCCATTGTTGGCGATGTTTACGCTCGAAGTCCCGCCCAGGGTTACGGTCGGCGTACCCGCGATCGATACGGGGGAAGTGCCGGTCAGGCCGACGCTCCAGGTACCGCTCTGACTGGCCCTTACGCCCACGGCTCAGGGAATGGTCGCGCTGACCGGCAAGGGAAACTGGCTGGGGTCGATCATGACCGTCTTGTCGGCGGCGGCGTGCACGACTGGCTGACTCGCGTTCATGGAGACGCCGATCACGGTGAGGACTGCAAGGGCGAGGCTGTCACTACAGTCCAATTAATCCTTTTCGTCGTAGCTGCTGAAATGCCGGGCGTTTCCGCAACGGTCTGTTTTGTTGTTCTAATCTGTCATTTTTCCTTCTCCTTAAAACCGCCGGCCCCGCCGGCGCGGACGTTCGAAACCAGTGCCAACCACAAGGGTTTTGGATGCCGGTCATGGTTCCCGTCGGCTTAGATTTCCCAGACGGGCGTTTCCGCCGCGATCGCCTCGTTTCGGCTGCCGAAGGAGCGCACGCCACTGCGCCGATTCTCCGCGGCAAGCGCCTGTTCGATCATCGAATGCGTCATTTTCGTTTCTCCTTGATTGATTTTGTGTAGGGTCACGCTCTCCCGCTATGACGGGCGCGAAACAGAGACAGAATCGATCATGAAGGCTCTGACAGAATTCGGCCCGGATGTTCAGCGACGTACCGACTGATCGGCCAGTTGCCACCGGATCACTGCGGGCGGTGTGCAGCGATCTCGCGGACGAGTGCTTCCGTGCGTTCGCGCGCCTCTCTGTGTACCGAAAGAACGTCGTTGGCCTGGTCGATCGAACGCCAGAGCAATGTTGCGCGATTGGCATCGGCGTCAGCCTGAGCCCATGCCCCTAACGTACGTTCCACCCACGCAAGCTCGAAGTATGCCTCTGCCACATGTCCGATGGACACGGCCCGGCCGGGAGTCGGCGCGTTATATTTCTCAGCTCTGTCCACCGCCTTCCGGGCCCAGGTAAGTGCGGCGTCGCGGTCTCCCTGCTGCGCGTAAATCTCGGCAAGGCCCTCTTCGTTGCCGAGATTTACCGCGGTTCCCTTCGGCTGACCCGGCTTTGCGTTCGTCATCGCTTCCAGTTCCGCAAGCGCCCGGCGGAATGAGTCCGCCGCCTCGGTCAGGCGGCCAAGACGCTGCAAGCGGTGGCCCGCGTACTGCCGCACCAGTTCCACCCGCAACACGGGGTCCGCTGCGCTCGGGTTTGCCCGAACGATGGGATCGAGAATACTCAGCGCTTCCTCCAGAGTTTCCAGGGAATCCGCCACGTTGTCCGGATCGGGCTCTACCATTCCCAACTGCGCAAGGTTATAACCCAGGTCGAAGCGAGCTGTCTGGTCCTTCGGATCCGCCGCGGACAACTCCCGCGCGAGATCCAGCGCCTTTCCACAATAGGTTCTTGCCTCGGCGGGCCGGCCCATGTTTGGAGACCAGGGAATCCCCAGGAGCGCGCAGTAGTTTCCATATGCCATCTCCAGACCCCGCTTTGTCTGCACATTGGCGGGTTCGATCTCCAGAAGCGCCTCGCGTATCCCGATGGACCGCTCAAAGTATTCAGCCGCCTGTGTGTAACTTCCTAGGTCCGTCAGCGGCACTGCGGCATCGTCCAGGGAGTTCGCAAGATCCTGTTTCAAATCGCGATCAACGGGAAAGCGACCCATGAGAGCTGTTAGGATCGCGATTTGCCGGTTCGCGTGGTCGAGTGCGGCCCGTTGATCCGTGGGGTTTAGCGCCATGTTCAGGGCGCCTTGAATATCAGCTTCCCGCTTCGCCGCCTGCAGGTTGGAGGGTGCAAGTTCCGCGAGCCGGTGGGCAACCGGAAGCAGCTTCGCGTACATTTGAATCGTCTGAGCCGATCGCGATTGAGAATACGACAAGGCGGCCAGACCGGTCTCGGCTTCGAGCCAGTGCATGATCACATCCGGATCGTCCTTGCCGCGCGCGTACAGAGGACCAAGCAACGCCTCGGCCTTCAGGTAGCTGTCGCGCGCGCCCTTGACGTCGCCCAGACTGGGATTCAAAGGGTCTCCCTGAATGGCTGCGATCCTCGAATAGCCGGCGCCCAGCGCCATCCGCAAGCGGTCGTCCAAACCGTTTTCCTTCTGAATACTTTCGAGATAATCGAGAGTGGTTTTTACCATCAATCGCCTGGCCTCGACAGCGCCGGGGAGTCTCGCGACCACATCGTGGATGTCGAACAATGTCTTGTCCGCGATATTGAGAACCTGGGTAAGGCTTTGTTCGGCGTGCAGACGCTGCTGGGCTTCATCCGCGCGGGCCAGCTGGGCCTGCCGGAATCCGGCCTCGGCGCGCGCTCTCTCCTGCTCAGCGCGCGCACGTTCCCGATCGGAGACGCGGCGCTGCTGTTCCGCTGCGCGCCGCGCCGACTGCGCCACGCGCGCCTGAGCCAGGGTCACAATCAGAGCCGCAACCAGGCTAACGAAAATCAAAGCCACACCCGAGATCTGAAAACGGTTCCGTCCGGCGAATTTCCGTGTTCGATACCAGAACGAGTCCTGTCGCGCCATGATGGCGCGTCCGCTCAGGTACCGGTGAATGTCGTCGGCAAACTGATCCACCGATTGGTAACGGCGTGCGGGCTCTTTGCGCATCGCCATCAAAACGATATTGTCCAGATCGGCGTCCAGACCCGGCGACAGCAGGCTGGGCCGTGTTACCTCGGTGTGGCAGACGACGCGCTCGATTTCGGACAGAGAGAGGGAATCAATTCTCTGCGCACGCTGGCCCGTGAGCATTTCATAGAAGACCGCGCCGAGCGAGTAGATATCGACCGCAGTCGTGACGGGGAATCCGTGCACCTGTTCGGGACTCGCATATTGGGGCGTGAACGGGCGATGGAGTACCGTCAGTGTCACTCCCTCATCGGGGTCAGCGGCCAGCAATTTCGCCACGCCGAAATCCAGCAGCTTGGGGCTTCCGTCACTCTTCACAAAAATGTTGGCCGGTTTCAGATCGCGGTGCACGACGAGGTTCCGGTGCGCGTGGGCGACAGCTTCCAGCACACGCAGGAAAAGACGGCATCGGGCTTCGATCGCGAAGGTATTTTCTTTGCAGAAAGCGTCGAGCGGCGTGCCCTCTACATAGTCCATTACAAAGAACGGACGTCCATCGGCAGTGGTTCCGCCATCGAGCAGGCGCGCGATGTAAGGGTGATCCAGATTTGCCAGGATCTGACGTTCGTGCCGGAAACGCTCCAGCACGTCCGCGGTGTCCATACCGTGCCGCACGACTTTGATCGCCACCTGCTTTTGAAACTGATCGTCGTCACGCACGGCCAGATAGACCGTGCCCATACCGCCCCTTCCGACCTCTTTGACTATGCGCCAGGAGCCGAGCCGGCCGCCCACCAGATTCGTAACGTCGACCCACAGAGCCGCCTCGTCCGCGATGGCCTCCGACATATCCTGGGCGCTCTCCCGGTCCGAGGCCAGAAGCGACTCGACTTCGGCGCGCAACTCGAGATCGCCCGCACACTCCGTGGCGAGCAGCACGGCCTGCTCTGCGGGCGTCAGATCGGCCAAAGACAGAAAGACGGATTGAACGCGATCCCAATCAGCCGGCATGAGAGGTTCTAAACAGTATGGATCGCGCTGATGGCAAAAGACAGCCTCATGCGTTTCAGCCCGCAGGCAAAGGGGGAATTTTAAAGACTATTTTTGAGCGCCGTCACCAGCAGCGGATAGTAATCTGGCTCAACTTTGTAATCGGCATCCGGAATCACCGGCGCTGGCCTCATGAGTCATGGGTCACTCGTTTCCTGCGGTTGTTCCAGCGCCTCATGAAAGGTTTGCAAACCTGTTCTCGGACTCGACATTGCGTCGTCAACTACGTGCCGACTGCTCCCCACGGGCCATTTCCCTGTGCAGCCACGCTTCAGCCGTCCGTTGCTCGCGCACGATGGTGGCAGTAGAAATGCCGAGCGCCTGTGCCGTTTCCTCGATGTTGAATCCTCCGAAGAACCGCAACTCTATAACCTTCGCCTTGCGTTCGTCGAATGCCGCGAGCGCGGTCAGTGCATCGTCCAGTTCCTCAATGTGGCGGCCACGCTCGGGAACGAAACTCACTGTATCTTCGATGGAGACTCTCTCCGCTCCGCTCCCCCGCTTGGAGCTACGCCGCCGCCTCGCTTGATCCACGAGGACCTGCCGCATCAGGTGCGCTGCCACGCCGAAGAAGTGCGCCCGGTTCTCCCAGTCCGGCAGGTTCTGCGACACCAGGCGCAGGTATGCTTCGTGCACCAGGGCGGTGGGTTGTATCGTTGCCGCGGCGCGTTCGTCCCGAAGGTAGTGATCCGCCAGACGGCGTAGTTCCTGATAGACCAGCGGGACGAGGAGCTCGAGCGATTCCTTGTTTCCGTTCTTCCAGTCGATGAGCAGTTGAGTAACGTTCCTCTCGGGAGGCATCTCAGCCGAAAGTTGCATGAAGCTATTCATACTATCGGAGTTTCGAGTCAAGGACTCACACTCTGTTCGAGACACGCTCTAGCGGTAACGTTGAGAGAATCGCGGCCGGGGCGTTCGGTAGCCTCGCCGCATGAGGGTTGGCGGCAGTGCGGCGTCGGCGGTTTTGACGATTGCCCCTAAAATACGCACATTCAGGAAAGCTATTTGGCAGCCAATCACCCGCAAATCGTCGACGCGGAAAGTGGCCGCTCTTCGAGTCCCCATTCCGCGCTCATCCCGTCACTTGACGTAAAACGCGCAAACCACCGAAGTGAGTTACCTGATTGTCCATATGTCCGGATGTGGGAAGTATGCCTTTGGGGCGAATCGTGCCTGTCGGTACTGCTCCTGCGCGCCATTTATGCAGTCGGAACTGTCAGGTGAAGCGGAACGATATGGCGACTTACAAGGAAGCCGAAGCGGCAGACGCTTCGCGTGCAACAACTGAGCCATTCGCGCGTTGAGGGCGGTATGGTCGGGTCTCAAGGAGGTTCTTGTGACCCATCTTCGAAAGATGATGCTCGACGAACTCGAGCGTCGTAACTTCACCGATTCCACCCGGCGCGCCTACTTCCGAATCATTGAGGACTTCGCGCGCCATTTTAACCGTCCGCCCGACCAGCTCGGCCCGGCACACATCCGCGAATACACTGCTCACCTGTTCCGCGACAGGAAGCTCTCCGACAGCTCGGTCCATCAAACTGTCGGAGCTCTGCGATTCTTCTTCGTGAAGATGCGGAAGCGGCCCTGGCGTGTGGAGGAAACGCCCTACCCGAAGAGGAGGACGCGCCTGCCCGTGATTTTGAGCCGCGAGGAGGTTGCGCGCTTAATCGAGTCCGCATCGAATCCTTTTCACCGCACCATTCTGATGACGCTCTATGCCACCGGTGTGCGGCGAGCCGAACTGGCACGTCTGAAGCTCACCGATATCGATACCGAGCGCATGGTCCTCCATATTCGTAACGAGAAACCGGTTCGTCTCCACGGCCTCTTTGGGCTTGTCCTCATTGCGGTGGGCCAATGGTGCTCATCGAACGACTCAGCAACATCCATCTCCGACTGCGATCCCCACCAGCTCCGATCACCCATTAACCGTGACATGATCTTTCTCATCACGATTCCAGCGCTACTCTCGTCACCAACACGACACGTGTGCCGCGGCACCTATCGCAAGGCTGTCAGGCTCCGGAGGTTTCTCCAGCCAACACCGCTTGCCACGTTTGCGACCGGTCGATTCTCTTATTCCCCACGCTTCTATCTCCTCACAACCATTCAAAACCCATAGCACGACCGTTCCAAAACGGCTTCCTTCAAGACGCTGTATCGAAAACGCTCCGGCATGCATGATTCCTGCGTACCCGAAACTTTCCCGCCGGAGCGTCCCCGATACAGCACTAAGTCTTAACGCCTGTCAAACTGCGACAGTTGACAAGCGCGATGATAAAAGAACAGCGATGATCTCAGCCGATGGTTAGTTTTGGTTCGGTAAGATGATCGGGAAATCGGGCGCCCTTGCTATCGCGCTCGTCACCGGGGTTCCTCACGAGCAGCCCGCGTGCGTTAATACTCTTAGTGAACCCCGCGCTCTTCGGTCTGGCCAGCTTGTTTTTCGTTCAGGCCCCAATGCCGGAGCCGCCACGCTGGTGAAAGAGATCGAAGCGCACCAGCGCAAAATGGACGAACTCTGCGAGAACTACACGTTCAACGAGGTCACGCTTACTGATGAATTAGTTAAGTCTTTCGCCTCCTACACGGTTCAGTGAAGATTCCGACCAGGGAAGGGCGTTCCTCAACAGTAAATCGGCTAAGGGCTGAGACGGGCGCTGATCTTCGGGCCGCGACGGGAGGATGTATCAGTGAACTCGGAAACGCCTCAGTTCCTGAAGGGAACGTCACTCGCCAGTGCGGTTCTGATTGCAATGCGAAACGTTTCGAATTCGTCCAGGTGGTCTCTGCACACCTGGCACAGGAGCAGGTGTTCCTCTGTTCGCGTGATTTCGGCGTAGGTCAGTCCCGGAACCGAGTAACGGTCAAGAAGGTCGCTGGGCAGATGTTGCATCTGTAAAGGCTCCGTGCGTTGTTGGGCACAAACGCTGAACCCTGTTAATCGGCAGAGGATTCCGGAGGCATTAGAGCGGAGGGCGGCACCCATGCCGTCGAAAAGCCCGACTCTCTTTCCACGGGGGATCACTGGTAGCTACTTCGGCTGTTCGTGCGAAAAGCTTTAGAGGCCGCACGGGTTGAACTCCTGGTGTTGTGTTTCCGAAGTTCCTTCACCATCTCCGGATGCAGGCCTGTGAGCGTTGCAAGCGGCCAGCGAGGTTAACAGCCCCGCTGCAGGATGCCACCCGCCCCACATCAGGCAAGAGACTTCAGAGACACAACACTCTCTAGCGGACCCTTCCCTACCCTCTTGTTCCGAAGCTTGAACGTCGTTCCGACAACGGCTTCTGCCGGAGTGCGCTCAGCAATGAACTGGCGCTCACTCGAAGGCGCCGGCTTCGAGATTATCTGCGCGAAAACACCTTCGGCTGGGGGTTGGCGCGCCACAAGTACCGCCGCACTTGAAGGCCTATAGAAAACTGGTCGGTTGCCGATAAAGAACCAGGGAGGCGGCGTGGTCAACGGCACATTAACGATTCCGGCACGACCGCAACGTCCAGGCGAATCAGCTACATCCGGCTCACAATTGGCCGTCGTGGCTGTCGATTCGCCTGCGCTGACCGCACCGATGGCGCCCCACAGAAGCCCTCTCGCGTGGCTGGAAAATATACCGATCAGCGTCCGGCTCTGGTTATTGATCGTCCTCAGCAGCAGCCTCGCATTGTTGCTCACAGGCGCGAGCTCGCTGCTGTACCAGCGGTATGCGCAGCGCGGCGAGGCTGTGCAGACGCTTCAGGCTCAGGCGAACATTCTGAGTGAGAGCACGGCTGCGGCGCTCAGCTTCGATGACGCGAAAGAAGCAGAGCGGAGCCTGGCTGCGCTCCGCGGCGACGGCCAGATCGTCGAGGCTGCTATTTACGACCAGCGTGGTTCGGATTTTGCTGTGTACAACCGCAGTCAGGGCCGGGGACGTCCGGCTCCTCCACTGCGCCGCGACGGCGTTTACTTCGAAGGCGACGAGCTATTGACCTTTCAGCCGGTCCGTCTGATGGGCGAACGCATCGGCACCATCTTTCTTCGATCCACCACCGACCTCGCCACCCAGCTGCGCCGCTACATCGCTATTATGTTCGTGGTTCTTGTAGTGTCACTCGGGATTGCGCTGCTCCTCAGCTCCGGCGTGCAGCGAACAATTGCTGTTCCGATCCGGCAGTTGTCCGCCGTGGCCCGGCGCATTACCGCCGAAAAGGACTACTCAGTAAGGGCCACGCGGCACAGCGGCGCGGAACTGGGCATCCTGGTCGAGTCCTTCAACCAGATGCTGGCTGAAATTGAGCGGCGCGACCGGGCGCGGCGAGACGCCGAGGCGTCGCTTCGCGAAAGCGAGCAGAGGTATGCGCTCGCAGCCCGCGGCTCGAACGACGGGCTCTGGGACTGGAAGCTGACCACCGGCGAAATCTATTTCTCGCCGCGCTGGCTTCAGATGATCGGCTGCGATGAGGGGGAAATCGCGTCCCATCCGAACGAGTGGTTCGCACGCATCCATTCCTCCGATGTCGCGCGCGTCCAGGCGGAACTCACGGCCCATCAGACCGGAGCCACAAGCGAGTTCGCCAGCGAGTATCGTATGCGGCACCGGAACGGATCGTTCATTTGGATGCTCAGCCGCGGAGCCGTAGTGCGGGACGCCTCCGGCGGGGCGGTGCGGATGGCCGGGTCACAGACCGATATTACGGCCGGCAAAGTTGCCGATCCGCTGACCGGCCTGCCCAACCGGCTGTATTTCCTCGATCGCCTGGACGACGCAATCGGGAAACGGATGGCGGACGGCATCGGATTTGCGGTTCTGTTCATCGATCTCGATCGTTTCAAACTCGTCAATGACAGCCTCGGTCATGCTGCGGGCGACGAACTGCTTGGTGGGGTCGCGGAGCGTCTGAAGAGCGGCATCCGCGGCGGGGGTTCGGAGCACGGCGCTTCGGTCGTGGCGCGTCTGGGCGGGGACGAATTTGCCGTGCTGCTCACGGACTTGGCCGACGTCTCCGAAGCCAGAATTGTTGCCGACCGGCTTTTGGCGGATCTCAGTTCGCCGTTCCACATCGGCGGCCGCCAGGTGTTTGGCATGGTCAGTATCGGCGTTGCACCCGGGTCGTCCGCGGATGCGCCGGAAGAACTGCTCCGCAACGCGGACGCCGCTATGTATCACGCCAAGGCAAAAGGCAAAGGGCGATCGGAAGTATATGACGAGAAAATGCGGGATCGGGCGAGGGCGCGCCTCGAAATCGAAATCGATCTGCGCAAGGCGATCGAGCTCAAACAGCTAGTGCTGTTTTATCAGCCCCAGATTTCGCTCTTGGACGGGCGCGTCGTCGGCTATGAAGCGCTGGTGCGCTGGCAGCATCCTGTCCGCGGCCTCGTCCCGCCTTCCGAATTCATTCCTGTCGCCGAGGAAACTGGTCTTATTATTCCTCTTGGACACATGGTTCTGCGCGAAGCCTGCGCGCAAATGGCCCACTGGCACGCGAGTTTTGCGTCCGATCCCCCGCTTTCGATCAGCGTCAATGTCTCGGCTCGGCAACTGACCGGAACAAACCTGGTCGCGGATGTAAAGAATGCGCTCGCTGAATTCGGCCTACCTGCCGCCAGCCTGAGGCTCGAATTGACCGAAAGCAGCGTTATGGCTAACACCGACGTGGCTGTCGAAGTTCTTCAGCAGCTCAGGGATATCGGCGTCGGTCTGGAAATCGACGATTTCGGCACTGGCTACTCATCCCTGAGTTATCTGAAGCGGCTTCCGTTCGACACGGTCAAGATCGACAGGTCCTTCATAAAGGACCTCCGCATGAACGGAGAGGCGGCGGACATTGTGCGCACCATTCTCGATCTGGCGACTTCGATGAAAATGAGCGTGGTCGCAGAAGGTGTCGAGACCGATGAGCAATTGGCGGTGCTCAGCCGGATGGGCTGTGGGTACGGCCAAGGCTACTTTTTTGCCAGACCCGCCGATCGGGATACTACCCAATCGCTGCTCCAGGAACGTCACGCCCTGCGGTGCGCGTTTGCCAGACTGGAAGCTTCCCAACGCGTCTCAGAGGACGGGCACGTCCCTAAGAAACCGCGCGGGCCGGCACCGGACCAGTCGTCGGGCATCGCGGCGGAATTCAGTCCGCAACCCGACGCCCCCGAGGCGATCGTATGCGGCTGAAGGTTTGAACCAATGAATCGAAAGAATATATACAATTCAAGGAGAAGACACGCATCGCCGTCCGGCTCGCGTCTTCATCCTGAGTCTCTGTGCTGTCAGCATGGCGACCGCCCAAGTGCGTACGACGCTGCTTAAGCTAAGTGTCTTCCCGGCCTGAAGGGTGTATTACCAAGCGGGTGACGCGGCACTGGAAAAGCGTCGCTGCCTCAAGTTTTCCTCAGACTTGCCGATCTGACATGTATGGCGGTAATCGTAGGAAAGGTCTGCAACCCGAAGCAATTCAGCATCAACCCGGCGATCGTGTCGGCCAAGTCCGCTGCGGATGCCATGCTTGGGTCGTGGACCCGCGGCGTCGGCGTGCGCGTCACCACCGGGCGCTACGCGGCGTCATGGAGAGCAAGAAAACTGGCCGTCGGCTTCGTGCTGCTGGCGACTGTTGTTGAAAACCTGGCGGGTCAGGCGCAGAATCCGGTCCCGATCGATTTGAGCCAGGCCAGCCTGGAAGATCTGATGAACCTCACGGTTACGTCCGTATCCAGGAAGGAGCAGAAACTCTCGCAAGCCGCATCGGCGATATTCGTCATTAACCAGGAGGACATCCGCAGATCCGGAGCGACCAATATCCCCGATCTCCTGCGCATGGCTCCCGGAGTGGACGTCGAACAAATCGATGCCAACACATGGGCAATCAGCATCCGCGGATTCAACTCGCGCTTTTCGAACAAAGTCCTTGTGCTGATCGACGGGCGAACGGTTTACAACCCCGTCTTTTCAGGAGTTCAATGGGACCAGATTGGAATGCCTCTCGAAGATATCGACCGGATCGAAGTCATCCGCGGACCTGGTGGGACAGTCTGGGGTGCCAATGCCGTGAATGGTGTCATAAGCATCATCACGAAGTCTGCGCGGGATACGAAGGGAGGACAGGTGACGACAGGCGGAGGATCGCAAATTCGGGCCTCAGACGAGGCGCAATATGGCGCGGCGGCGGGGCAAACCGGCACCTATAGGGTATACGGCGACTACTCCAATATTGGCAACTCCGTGGCGCAGGGCGGCGGCGCCGCCAATGACCGATGGGAGAGGATGGATGGCGGATTCCGATCCGACTGGGATCTCTCGAAAGCCGATTCACTGATGATTCAGGGCGATCTTTTCGCCACCCGGGAGAACCAGACGATCAGCAGTTTTATTTCGTCATCGTCCGCTTTTCCACAGACGGTCGATGCCGCCGGTGGCGACCTTCTGGAGCGCTGGAACCATACGCTCGCCGGAGGCTCTCAGACATCCGTGCAGGCTTACTACGATACGTACCGGCGCACCGATTCCGGGGTGCCCATCAAGGTGACCACGTTCGACCTGGATTTACAGCAACACGCAGCCGTGGGAAATCGCCAGGATATCGTCTGGGGAGTTGGATATCGGTCCGACTACATGGGCGCCGCGCCCGGGTACGCCACGGCCTTCACGCCTCCCTTCCGGACCACAAATCTGTTTAATGTCTTTTTTCAGGACGAAATCCGGATCTCCGATGCCCTTTGGTTTACGCTCGGAGCCAAACTTGAGCACAACGCGTACACCGGTTTCGAGACGGAGCCAAGCGCGCGCATGGTTTGGTCTCCTTCCGGTAGCCGCCACACGATTTGGGGTTCGGCATCCAAGGCGATACGCCAGCCGTCCCTATCGGATTTCGATGTCGAGACCAATCTGGCAACTGTCCCGCTCAGTGCCGATTCCATCGAGGTGGTGAAGTTGGAGGGCAACCCACTTTTAAAGGCGGAAGGACTCCGCGATTACGAGCTGGGTTATCGATCCGAACTGACCAAAACGCTATCGCTCGACGTCGCGAGCTTCCTGAGTTTTTATCGCCACCTGGAAACAATCGAGCCGCAGTCCCCCGTTGTCATTCCAGGCTCGCCGTTGGTAATTGAAATCCCGGAGGTGTACGAGAACGAGGCTCAGGCCAGAACTTACGGCGGAGAACTGGCTCTGACATGGAAAGCCTCCTCCCGCTGGCGCCTTGTACCGGGCTATTCGTACCTGCATGCGTTAGTGCGCCAGGACCCCGCGTCGACGGGACTGACTACTGCGACCTTGTCGACCGATTTTCCGCAGAACACCTTTCAGGTCCGGTCCCTCCTAACCCTGCCGTGGAAAGTGGAGTTTGATCAATCGCTGTACTACACCGCCCGCCTGCCGGGCGGTGTAGTCCCCGGCCACGCCAGAGTCGATATCAGGCTGGCCAGGCGTTTTGGAGAAAGGACCGAGATCAGCGTGGTGGGGCAAAACCTCCTCCGGCCGCGGAGCCTCGAATATGGAGATTCAACCGGCGTGATTGGCACGGAATCCGTCCGAAGCGTCTTTGGAAAAATCACGTGGCGTTTCTGAACAGCAGGCAGGCCGCCGCCCGACCTGTTCATAAGTCTAACCGGAGTTTCCGCACCGAGACTGACAGGTGCCCTCGCGCCAAGCTCATGGTTCTCGCGGGCCCTCATGAGGGAGCGGAGCAGTCAAATGAGATGGAGAGGACGCACTCGCAACGAAGCGTTCTCGGCGGGATGGCGTGGAGTTCTTAACCCCATGCTTCGAAAGCCGATAAGGCTAATGCGCTGCAGGGTGAATGTTCTCGTCGCTGCGGTGGGTCTGATGACGGCGCCGGGAACCGCCCTACTAGCCGCCGAACCAATCGGGCAGCAGTTGGGAGAGTATCAGGTGAAAGCGGCATTTCTCTATAACTTCGCAAAGTTTGTCGACTGGCCGGACGTGGCTTTTCAGAACGCTGGAGATCCATTCTCGATCTGCGTTCTGGGTGAAGACCCTTTTGGCCGCTCTCTGGACGATGTGGTGGCCGGCAAGAAAATCGGCGCGCGGCCGGTCAATGTCCGCCGCATCTCCGAAGCCCTGAAGACCGGTGGATGTCAGGTCTTGTTCATCAGTTCCCGAGCCGAGAAAAAAGTCTACTCTATTCTGGCGGTTGAGAAGCAGACTGGCCTTCTCACGGTGGGAGAAGCTGGAGATCCAGCTTCGAAGGGAGTGATCATCAGTTTCACAATAGAGAACGGCAAAGTCCGGTTTACAATCAATACGGCTGTCGCGGTTGACAGCGGACTTCATATCAGTTCCAGGCTAATGAGTCTGGCGCAGGCCAGCGGAAAGACAACGGGAGGATTGCAATGAGGCCGAGTCCCCGGCGCTACTGCCCACAGGGCCGAGAGAGTTCGAAGTAAACCGTCGGGGACTAAGTCCTGATTTTCGGCAAAGGTCGAATAGACCGATTTTCCTGTTGGCGAGTTGCATAATGGTGGGCGCATTTTTTCAGTTCGAATTGAAAAGGACCGTTCGCTAAACCGAGGCTATGAAGCACGACCGTCCACTGAACGCTTTCGCGGCTGTCGTCGTCAGTGTTCATCGGTGCGCGCGTAGCCTTCAGTTCACGAGCGGGTTTCGCGGCCTCCATTCGCTATTCCTCCGGCGCATCCTCGATCGGCGTATGGATAAAAATCTCGAATGAGAAGAGATCGCCCTCGCGGTCTCTAATTTCCCGTCGACGAACGTTCCCGAGATGTTCGGGATGCCGGGCGCGGCAAATCGTGAACGGGTCTGATCCGGAAAGGTCACTCAGGAACGCATTGATGCGACCCCGTAAGGCCAAAGAATTCATGCGGCGCCGCAATAGTATTTAAGCAATCCGCCGAGTCTTTCTCGACAGTGAATCTGTTTTCGCACTCGGGTTCGTAGCGGGTCGGGCTCCGGAAACAGGATGACGTTGCTCTTGCCTTGATGGTTGCGTTCGGCGTGATAATGCTCGGCATAATCAGCCAGAGCGCGGCGGAGCGACTGGTCGCCGATCAGGACCAGCCTGGACAAGCATTCGCGCTTTACAGATCGTACCCAGCGTTCGGCGAACGCGTTCAGATTGGGGCTTCGTGGCGGCAGCTTCAACGGACCCACACCGCCGGCCATTAGCGTTGACAGGAACGATTCGCAACATTTCGCATCGCGGTCATGAATAAGACGGCGACGGCTCGAGAGCGCGTCCCCGCTTTTTCGTCCGTTATGTTCCGGGCCATTACCCGGTTTCCTTCCCTGGCCTCGGCAAGTGCCGCGCAATGCCTGGTGTGCGTTGCCAAAACTTCGTCTTAACCGAAACTCCGCACTACGCGGCAATGGCACAAGCCGAGTAACGAGCGTGTCCAGCCAAACCGCCAACGTGCAGAGAGTGTTAAATTACGATCCGTTCTGCACCGACGGATCCGCAGGCGGCCATGAAATCAGCGGCGTGAAGAACCCGGCCCCGTGGATTCATATCGCAACGAACCGCTTTTGAAAAGGCCTTCGAAACGGCAGACGAGGACGCCTACGCCGCATCGCGCCAGCTGTACCGATGATAAAGTCCGCCGAGCCGGGGAGTGGAGAATACAGTTGCGGCTGGCGAAGGTTTACCTTCCACGGGTCGTCGATTCGGTGTGTCCTTATCAAGGGAATCCTGAATCCGGTGTTGTGGTGATAGTTTACGTAATCGCGGATCAGCCGCTGCAGATGTCGTTCGTTCAGTGCGATCACGTGGTCCAGGATCTCCCGACGGCAACTCCCGATCCAGCGTTCCGCAATCCCGTTTTGCCAGGGCGACCGAACGCTCGTCCGCTTCGCCTTCAGGCCCGTTGCTTCGAGGAACGCGATCACCTCTGCATCGAACTTCGCGTCCCGGTCGAAGATCACGTACCGATAGAGGCCAGCCTCGGGGAACGCTTCTCGCAGTTGTTGCAGCACCCAATCGGAGGTCGGATGGAGGGTGACGTTGCAGTGCAGCAGTTTGCGCCGTCCCTGCTCGATCACGAAAAAGCAGTACAGGAGCTGGAACGTCAGCGTGGGCACGGTAAAGAAATCAAAGGCCACGATCGCCTCTCGATGATTGGCGAGGAACGAGAGCCAGCGTTTGGCTGGGTCACCCCGCGCAGGCGCGGATGCAGGCGACGGAGATATCTTGCGACCGTGCGTTCCTCCAGGCCGAGCTTAAGGAGTTCTCCGTGGATCCGCGGCGATCCCCAGCCGGGGTTTTCTGTCGCCATCCGGCGGATGAGAGCGCGGATCTCGTCGCTCACTTTGGGCCGACCGCGACGGCGCCGCGACAGCCAGCGCCAATACAGGCGAAATCCCGTCCGAAGCCATCCGATCACCGTCTCCGGCTTAACGATTACCAGAACATCCGACCATCCCGTCCACAAGCTTCGAAGAGTGGTCCAGAATAGGCGGTCGAGGCCATTCAGCAGAGGCCGCGGGCGTTTGCGTTTCAGCACGGCAATCTGCTGGCGCAGGGCGCGAATCTCGAGCGAAGCAGCGACGCGGCTTCGGAAGAAAACACGGAAGGCGGAGAGAATGGCAGGGACCAGATCGAGCACGGATCAACCTTGTAATACGGTCGCATATGGCTGCGACGGCGCTATCCTGCGGGTTTGCAAACTGCTGATTTTACAGATCAGCGGCTTTTTGTCAACAGACAGGACCCCCTGCTTCAGCTTCTCGGAAGCCGCTGCTGATTGTAGAATCGCGTCGAAGATGCATTGATGCAGGAAATCCATGATCTCTTGCTCCTTCCTCCCGAGCTGAGTATCGCCGTTAATCACCATGCGCCGTTTGCACTAACTCACCTCTTGCTCGATCTCGTCCGCGCCGCGCCCGCCGGAAGAATTCTAACCGCGTCCTCGGAGTTCCATAGCGGAGAACTGGATTTTTCCAATCTCCAGGGAGAGCGGCAAGGCCATGACTGGTTGGGGGCCTACAAGCGCTCGAAGCTTTGCAATATTCTGTTTACTGACGAACTCTCGCGGCGCCTCGCAGGATCCCCTGTCGGCGTGAGCGCTGCCGGCGCGCGCGCAATTTGCATTCGATCGCCCGAAACGTTGATGCAGACTCGAGGAAGAACGCGGTGCGGGACCTACCCACTTTCTCCGCAGGGAACGGCGTTTTTCATTGGGAGGTTTGAAGACGGTTCCTGAACATGCGCCGGAAACTGTTTAGCAGAGGCAGGTCCGGGTAGCTTGAAACCGATTTCCTTGGCGTGACCTCCTGCGCAGAATGCATGCGCGCAGGGCGCTTCCGCGCTGTGCCGCAATATGTGCGTTAAATCGATTCTCAAGCCGTCTGCAGTGAGCGGAAGCAGACGCCCCGAATACGTGTAACCCGAAGAAAACACCGGAGGCCATGAACACCGTGAAACCGGACCGCGTGGTTGGGGTGCAAGAGGTCCCGGGTTCAAATCCCGGCAGCCCGACCAAATTCCTCAAACAGTTAGAGCCAGGGAGATCCTCAAGGTATCCCGTTTGGTGTCCAACTGGAGTCCACTTTGGGACGCCAGCGCCGGTTTCTTTTTGAGAGCGAGCCCGCCGCGGAAGACTTCGCGAGATTTCACAGGACCTCTCTCCTCCTTATAAAACCCCACAAATCCGACATTTTCGGCGTAAGCTCCTGATTCAGCGGGGCAAACGGATGTCGGGTTCTTAAAAAAAACCGACACGGACCCGACAAAATCCCACATTTTTGAGGCGGGCTTCGGTCTGATTGAGTCTGCGGACCGGGAACGCCGGGCTACGCGGGGTCGTGCGGCTGTTCACGGTATCTGCCGTATTACTTCCCGCCCCTTGTTTTGTTTCCGGTCCAACCTTCTGTGAGGCACCAGCCAATCCCTACTTGTTGCCTTGAAATATCTCCGAAACGTTTCATCCGATTCGCCGCACATATCGTATATGGCAACACGCTATCCGAACTCTTCAGTGCGATGTGCGGAATGTGTCAGGCTGATTGCCCGGCGCCGGGACTGCGCGGACTGCGAGCAGCTCAGGGCTGAACATCAGCACCGGAAGCGAATCTCCGAATTGGCGGACCTTAAACTAACCTCCGCTGACACATGCAGCGATGTTGGACGCTGCATGACCCTGAAGACGCTGGCCGACGAAGCCAGAATGGTTCTGGAACTCGTGGAGACGGAGATTATGCGGCATCACCACCGGCACGCGGCTTAAATCGCCCTCCGTCAGGATGGCCAACCAGGTCCCTCTGCTGACGCGAACAAATAGTCCGTGGCGACGGAGACCATCGAATGGTGTGCTAAGAATCCGGATCAGCAGTTCATCCATTCCGCTTACGAAGATGTAGTCAAGGGGCTTTACATCAAGCTTTTTGAGGGATATGCCGAGGCGGGCGGGGGTGCCGCACAGCAACAACAGCAGGCGGAGCAGCGTTTCACGACCGGAGTGGCGCTAGCGCGAATGTCGCGTGATCGCGCGATTGCCCTATTGGGCTAACCGTTTAGAGGGACGGCCCGGCGATTCTCGCACCCTATTCCCAAGTGATCTCGCATCAGCAGTTTCTGTCGCTTCCTGCGAAGCGATTGCGCATCAGAATGAGGCTACCGAGGCCAACTCGGATCAGACAGAGGTAGCATAATCGCCGGGCCTTTTCATTGCGCGGTCCGCCACGCTCTCTTTTTTCTTCTCTGCCATGATGAATTTCTTCCGCAAACTGTAATGCGAATGTGATTCAATATGGCACTCGATGCGCGATACTGCGTCGTTGCTGACGTTCCTGCGTCAGTGGTGGTGTGGTTGGTGCAGTGCGGCCAGATGGGATGGAGCCGAAAAAACGCAAAAACGGGCAGTCGCCTCGAAAGCACTGCCCGTCTCACTCCAGTCTGGAAGCTTGGGCGAGATTATCGCCAGCGGCCTTCTACGAAAACATACCCGTCATGACGATGCTGCCAGCGAGGAGCGATCCAGACCGCATGCGCATGTGGAGGCGCTTCCCAGTGTCCCGCCTGCCAAGCGTAAGCGTTGCCGTCCCAGCGATGATATCCACCGACCCAGACATGATCGGGGCTTGGACGAACGCCGCGATGTTCCACGACCGCCCTCGGGGGCGCGACTCTCACTACGACTTCCTCGGCCTGCATGGCTCCGATGCCGAGGCCAAGCCCTAAAACACTCATTAACAGAAGTTTATTCATTGTGCAGCTCCTGTTTACACCCCCGCATCCTCATGGCCCTCTTAACGTCCGTTCATAGTCGGCACGAGCCGCTCCTGTTGTTGCCGCTCTTGTCCGAGCAGAAGCATGGTATCCGTGGGTAGCCACTTTTGCGATTTTCGTTATTCTCTCAATCGCGACAGCGCAAATGGTCCATATTACGGAGGTACCAAGCCCCCGCGTTCTGGAACTGTTGACGACTGATTTTGCGACCTGCTATAAAGAGCCAGCGGTTCGATGTTGCTTATGTCAATGGCAAAGCGCATCGAGCGTCGGTCTGATCAGCCTGTACCGCCGAACATTAACATCCAGATCGAACTCTGGCCGATCGAGCGGCTGATTCCGAGGGCAAACAACCCGCGCACGCACAGTCAGCCCCAGATCGCTGCCATTGCAGCTTCGATCCAGGAATTCGGCTGGACAAATCCAGTCTTGGTTGGCGCCGACGATGACATCATCGCAGGACGCGCCAGAGTCCTCGCCGCACGCAAACTCGGCATGAAGGAAGTGCCCGTCATTCTGCTCAAGCATTTATCGGAAGCACAGCGACGTGCATTGGTGATCGCAGACAACCAGTTGTCGATCGCGTGCGCAGGCTGGGACGCCGAAATTCTCCGTATCGAACTGGCCCTGTTGCAGGACGCAGACTATGACCTGAGCATCGTGGGCTTCGACGATGTCGAACTCGCTCGCCTGCTCGAAGCGCAGGATGCAGCAGAGGGTCTGACCGACGAAGACGCGGTCCCGGACCTTTCGGAGACGCCGACTACGGTTCCCGGCGACTTGTGGCTCCTCGGAGACCATCGCGTACTTTGCGGCGACGCCACCGTGCAGGCCGACGTGGAACGACTCATGGGCAACGTCGCAGCGGATCTGGTGTTCACGGACCCGCCGTACAACGTCAATTACGAAGGCACCACCGAGGATCAGCTGAAAATCAAAGGCGATCGCATGACGGCGGAACAGTTCCGGCAGTTCCTGCTCGCCACATTCTCGAGCTATCGCCGCATCGTGAAACCGGGCGCTTAGATGTACGTTTGCCATTCGTCGTCGTGGCAGCGCGAATTTCAGGATGCGCTCGAGGCGGCCGGATTCGAGGCCCGCTGTCAGATTATTTGGGCCAAGAACACATTCGCCTGGGGATTCGGCCGTTACAAATTCCAGCACGAGCCAATTTTTATTGCCATGTCGCTGGGCAAAAAGATGCGTGGTATGGCGATAAGTCCCAAGCGACGCTGTGGGAGGAAAAGAAGCCCGCGGCCAATCGTATTCACCCGACGGCGAAGCTGTGGAGTTGATCGAGCGCGCCCTGGTCAACAGCAGTAAGGCCGGCGACATTGTGACGGATCTGTTCGGCGGCTCAGGCTCGACGCTGATCGGGTGCGAGCGCCGCGGGCGCAAGGCGCGGCTGATGGAACTCGACCCGAAGTACGCCGACTGCATCGTTCGTCGGTGGCAGGAATACACCGGAAAGCAAGCCACGGTCGACGGCGACGGGCGTACCTTCGACGAAATCGCCGAGAAGCAAATTGGAGCCGCGGCATGACCCAGAAGCTCTCCCGGTGGCTGGAGGAACCGGAGAAGATCAGCGCCGCGGCAGCTGCCCGGCGGTCACTGGAGAACTCACTACGAGCGGAAGATCGCCGACATCATGGAGCACGTGCACGCCTGGCACGCTGACCCGGTAAATCAGAAATGGCTCGCAGAACAGCCGCGCGACTTCCTTCATCATCGCGTCCAGGCGTTTCGGGCGCAGTTGGCAGAGAGAGCATTCCGTTATTCACGATCAGCTCCAACGGGAGGGCTTTGATGGGTGGAGTTTTGTCGGCGCGAGATCGCCGCCATCGAGGAGCTTTTGCGCGGGGCACCCCGACTTTCACGGACTCTGTCTGGCATTGGTGGATTGGTCGGAGGAGCTGCGCATTATCGAAGGGGAGAAGAGACAAGAAAAGCCGCCGGAGTTGAATCCGGCGGCGGGGGAAAGCGAGCTTCGGTTGGTTCAGGCTTTGATGGAATAAACGCGTTTGTCGCCGACCTTCTCGCTGGTTACGAGCAGCCCGTGCTTCTTCGTCAGGGAGCCCCCGGCGCTCAGCATGGCCCTGGTTGTGTGTTTCAACCAGCCCATCGAGGTCATGATCTCCTCAAGCGTTGTGCCGCCCGGGCGCTTCAGCATTGCGAGAACCTCGCTGGTCTTGCTCCCCTGACGAAGGACACCGGCATCTTTATCGGACGCGGCGACGGACGCCTTCTTTGCGCGGGTGGCCTTCTTCTTCGCGTCGGGCTCCACCGGCGCCACGTCGGGCGCCTGTGCGCAACGGTGGTAGAAACGGCGGCTTCGGTGGAGTTGACTGTTTCGGGCTGGGCCATCCCGCTGGATTCCAACTCGGCAACCGGGGTCGGCTCGGGAACTACGGAGACCGGCGGCGTCTCGGAAACCGGCCCGGGGTCCTCCGCCGCAGTTGGGGCAGGCTGGCCAAGGCTCTGGATCGCCTTGCAGATCCGGGTCACCGCCGTCGCGCGGTTCTTGAACTTCGTCACCGCGTTCACACCGGGCGGGCTGTTATAGATTTCGACAAGCCGGGACATCGGCCAGTCCGCAGCGACCTTCGCCAGTTGGGCCTCGTTGCGGAACCGCTCGGCGTTTTCCGCCACTTCGGCTTCCTGCGCCGAGGCATGCAGTGCGATGTTGTGCTCGTTTTCAATCGTGAAGTACTTCATTTCAATCTCCTGGAGCGGCATCCGCCGCGATCACATTCATCGCTCTGGTGGCGATCACAAGCAAGCGGATTCTGATTGAAATCTGCGCCAGGCGAACGTGTGGCGATGCTCGCTCTCCACTCCAGATAGCGCCAGGTTGTGGCAGATGAAGGGACACGGAGCAAAATTCGGGCGCAAGAAGGAAGAAGCTGTTATTGCCCTGCTCACGCATCGGAGCATTGACGAAGCCGCGCGTGCGGTCGGCATCAGCCCGAACACCCTGCTCCGCCGGCTGAAGGAGCCCGAGTTCCAGACTGCCTATCGAGAGGCGCGCCGCGCTGCTTACGGGCAGGCGACCGCACGCCTGCAGCAAGCGACCAGTGCGGCCGTCTCCACGCGGCTGAAGATCATGGTGGACACGAACGCACCGCCATCGACACGCGTGCGGGCTGCCGACAGCGTGCTCGATCACGCCAAGCAGGCGATTGAAATCGAGGACGTGGAAGTCCGTATCGCGGCGCTGGAGCAGGCTGCGGAGTCGTCGAAGCAGGGCCGATGACAACGATCAACCTGCGTCGGCGACTCGAAGCGCTCGAAAGGGGCCTCAGCTCCTGCGAACTCATCGTGCTGCTGATGCCGGACGGCCACACCGAAACGCTCCCCGGCCACGACGCGGTTGGTCTGCTGGGACGAGCCCTCGACGGCGACCGCACGCCCGAGATGGAACTGATCGCCCAAAGCGTCAGCTCGACAGAGCCAGACGGCGCCCATATGATCGAACTCGCGCGAGCGCTGTTGAATAGTCCGGTCGAAGTCCCTCTCGGAACACGCGGATGACGACGATCCGCAGACGTGTCAGCAAGCTGCAAGACCATTTTGCGATCAACTCCTCGGGCAAACTCAGGGTCTGTGCCGTGATCATAAGCCTCCGCTGGAAAGGGCTGCCGAACTGGTTGACCTCAAAGTGCCAGCGAAGGTGTGGTGACCCGCTCGGCAAGGAAGTTGTGCAGAGCGGCGGAAAATGAAGACGCCGCCGAACGCGCATCGGCGATGATGGAGTCCGTTGTTTTGTTAGGTGACTCATGCTGCTTGTCGGATGTTGCGGGGCTTTCCGCAAGCGGACCGGGATTGGGGTTCTGAGCGTTGGCGCCCGATGCTGCAAAAGCTACAGCGAACGCCGCAGCACACAGATTTCGCATTCCTTATCACTTCCGTGCCCACCCTCTGCGCCATCGATCCGCGCGGACCCTTGACCGCGACCGCAAATAATCGCCGGACACCATGTCTGGGTCGCCACCGGGTGTTCCGATCGGCCGCCCCAGCTATGCGGCTTTCCGCCCTTCATCTGTTCGAACCTGCCAGCCTGCGACCGCACCCGCTGCGATTGAGATGCAAAACGACTCGGCACCGTACATGCGGGCGTATGCTTTCAGATACCCACTAAGCGCACCCAGGAAGCCGGAGTTCCCGGGATCGAAGAATACGTTAAGGCCGAGTTGCTCGCAAGTTGTGCAGAAAACATGTGTGAACAAACCACCGACAACGAGCGCGGCTAACAACCAACCCAGGAATGCGCTATAGCCGCGGATCAGTCCCAAGCGAAAGGCTCGCACTACCAGCAGCACAGCCAGTGTCAGCGGCACCGTTTTGGATACGACTTCTTCCAGAAGCTCCCCGGGTTTCACAAGGTGTAGTCCGATTGTACTGGCGGCCGCGGCCACAATGGCCCAACCAATGGTGGTGACAACACCTTCGCGAACGTGATCGCTGATTTTATCAAAGGTCGACCGATTAGACCTAGCGGAATCTGGCCCCGGCGGGGCGGGGCTCTTCGCGTCAGGGCTCATCTCTATGCCCCTTTCCGCTCCGGTGACATCGAACTGAACAGAGGCTGGCAAACCGTACGGCGATGGTTACCAGAGCAGCTCGATCATATCGAACTCAGCGACAGTTAGGGAGATCGACGGGCATTCGGCCAGGCGTTCAGCCTGCATGTCTGGCGGCGATTGTATTGATCTGCTTCTCGGCTGAGTGCACCGTGGTCAGGAGCTGAAATACGAACCATTCTGCCGCGATCGGCGTCGTAACCTCTCGGCCATTTAGAGTCAGCACTTCCTCCACGTTCAAATCCACCATTCGCCTGACTTCCGCGCGAACTCTTTCCAGGGTTTCGTTCCTGTCCATGACGGCTACCAGCGTCGGCCCATTCCAGCGAAAGAGCTGGTCAGTCGGGAGGATCTGCTGTTCGACGTGTTCGGCGAAACGGCACAGAACGCGATCGCCGACATCCCGGCCGAACTTCAGGTTGACGCCCCGGAGCCGCGTGAGAACAATAACAGCCACAAACCTCCTTTTCCCGCTCTCAATAGAAGTGTTCATTACCTGAATGCAGGCATGTTTCTGCGGGAGGTTCGTAGCGTGATCCACCTCAGCATCGTTCCTGTCCAGATCGGTTTGGGGACCACTCTCGATTTCGCGGCGAAGCGAAATAATCAAACGGTCGCTTTCGGCCTTCTGGTGCAGCATCTCCTCACGAAATGTATGGAGGCAGTGGGAAACGCTCTGGTTCAGTTCTTCAAGAAGCGCGGCGGTTTGCTCACTGACCAACCGGTCTGCCATCTTTCTCAGCCGCTGAGCCGGTGCAGAATCGTCAGGCGCAACCGACGCGACTGTGTCTGCCATCGCTTTTACCAGGTTGGCCAGTGTGCGCTGTTGCCGGCGCAGATGCATCGTTATATCCCGGTTGTAGTCTTCGAGCAGTTGGACAGCGACATCGGCGGTTCGCAGTGCGTCTTCAGAGAGCTGGCTTTTGCTGCAAATACCAGCGAGCACCTTCACGTCTGCCTTGAAGTCGAAGGCTGCATCGTCGTCAACGACAGCTGCGGCATCACTAATTTTAGTTAGCAGCAAAGCGCAGACATCCCGCAGCTCGGGATCGTTCCCACCATTGGCGTGGAAACTGTCTAGAAGGGAAACTGTTCCTTTCACGGCGGCCATCACACACCTAAGCAGCTTATCGTCAGCTTGGGTCGGGTTTTGTCAATCGGGAAGGACGGGGGAGGATTCCGGCGTCCATCGCCCCGCCGATGGGCCCCGATGGAGACGGACAAGCCGGACAGACAAGAGTCCCCGGCCCCGGAGGAAGTAGAGCGGGTACGCGCCGACCTCGAACGACACCGAGCGGACCATACATACCGATAAATCTTAACGCCGTCCGGCTCTGGGAGGCTCCAGCGTAGAAATCGGGTTCACCCCAAATCCGTGCATCGGTTCGGCACATTGGAGTAGTCTGGCCATGTATGGTCCGTCTCCTTTTTGTCTTGGTTCTGCTCGTGCCACTCTATGGCCAAACGCAGCCCGACCCAACCTTCGAAGTCGCCGATCTCAAACTCAACGTCTCCGGGCCCGGTGCGCCCGCCGTGCAGATCACCGGTGGCAGCGTAACTATCCGCAATGTCACGCTACGCGTCCTTATTGCCGCCGCCTGGGCCCTGCCGGTGGATGGTGTCAAAGGTCCGGACTGGCTCGATGACGTTCGCGTCGATCTCGTCGCGAAAGCCGCTTCTCCGCATACGCCGGAATCGCAGCTGCGTGCGATGATGCGGCCAGTTCTTCGTGATGGCATGAAGATGGTGGCGCACGTCGAGCAGCGCGAGGAATCAGCGTGGTCACTTAGTGCGCTGAACAGCCAGCCGAAGATGCAGGCGAGCGATCTGCCAGCAAAAACCGAAGACGCGCACTGCGGACCCGCCCCAAGCCCGACGAACGGCATCCGCATGGTCTGCACGCACGAGACGATGACTTCATTCGCGCGGATTCTGTCACAGATTGGCGCTTGGGACACGGCGGGAAAGCGCGTCGTGGATCAGACCGGCCTGCAAGGCGCGTGGGATTTTTCGATCGAATGGACGCCGCCAGGCTCTGCCGATCAGCCTGATAACGGAGGCCTTACGATCTTCGCCGCGCTCCGAGCGCAACTCGGATTAAAGCTGGAAAGCAAACGACTGCTACTGCCAGTAATCGTGGTCGACAGTATCGCGCGAACGCCAACAGACAACTAAGCAAGGCTTTTGTCCCGAAGATGGGCGCGGAAGTACCCGGACAGCGATGGGCTGACGCTTGGCAAGAGCAAATTTCACGACCCCACTCCTCGATCCTTTGGCGGGTCAGGCAAGACGAGTGCCACCGCGTGGCTGTCCAATGGATTCTTACTGGTCGGCCTGAGACGGACGATCGGCCTAACGAAATGCCAAACGAATCTCGCTCTACGGCCAGCGCTCTGGTCAACGCCCACCAGGCCTCTTCGGGGCCTGTTCGAGTTCCCGTGAGTTGCGCAGGGCAAGCGTGTATCCGATATCGCTCTTCAGCGTGTCGTACACGCCGAAATCGCAGCTGAATACGGTCCATGCTTTCGTCGTGTCCGACGCGTCCGGCGTCGACGTCCAATAGTATTGGAACGTAACGAAGTTGTTAAAGATGGCGGGCTGAAAGACGCTGCCATCCGGGTAAAGATACGTATGACTGAAAAAGTCGGCGTGATTGTTCTGCGCCCGGTCGGACAGGCTCTGCATCTCATTCCGCGTGGGTATTCGCCAGGCGCCGGCTCCCGATCCGTCGCTGAGGCCGCATTGGCCGCTGGCCAGGGATGCAACTGCCGCGGATGCTCCTTGCCACGTCTGATCAATGCAATCAGCCTGCTTCAGCCACACCAGCCCGGTAACTGAGTCAGCTACTGTTCCATCCCCCTTGTCCACCCAGCGCGGAAAAGTCAGCGGCACACCGCTCTGAACGCTGCCATCATCCCCCGCAGCGAACGCGACGAACTGTCCCGTAGACTGCAGCCTGGTGTTGCCGCTCCCGCTGCCTCTGACCGCCCAGACCGCGTTATACGCCAAAGCCTTGTTGTTGGCGACTCCGTCATTGATGTACCGCCCGTCGGAAAACCGTATCGCCCAGGCGCTGGGTGATCCCTCATCGCCGCCGGAGTAGCTCGTGGATGACCAGTAAAGTGAGTTCGAGACATTGCTGAACGCGACGCCCAGATTGATGCCAGGGTTTCGCGCGGAAGCATCGACGAGGCTTTCCAGCTCATCAAGGTTTGGCAGCCGCCATTCCCCCGCTGCAGAGCCGTCCGACAAACCGCATCTTCCGGCCGCCAGCCCGTTCACCGCCACCAGTGCGCCTGTCCATGTCGCCGGGATCAGGCAGCCAGCATCCTTCAGCCAGATCAGCCCTGTCCTCGTATCCGTAATAGTTCCGTCGTTACTGTCGAGAAACGGGCTGGGTACGCCCCCCGGTCCGCGCAGCGAAACAGAATCAGAGGCGACCTCCAGCAGCGGATTGCTCCCATCATACGCGTTGAAATTGGCTCCGGCCAGCGGCGGACCAGGCATACTGCGATCCTGCAGATTCGGTATGGCCTGGTAGTGGATAACAGTGAAGTAGATCGCGATGTCGGTCACGCCGTTGCCCGCGAAATCCCCCGTGTGATCCGCTCGCGTCACACTCGCGCCTGCGCCCACCGAGGGATAGAACGCGTAGCCCGGCTTGATCGCCCATATGTGGTAGTCCATGGGGATTCCGCTGGTACTCACTGCCGCCGGTAACTGCAGGATGTAGTTGCCGTATTGGTCAGTTGTCGTAACCTGCGTCACAGTGCTCGTATTCGTGTTGTAGCCGGTCACGGTGACGCCCTGCAGCGGCTGATTGTGGAAGGCGATGGTCCCCGTGACCGTGTTGTTCGGCCACTGGTTCGTTGATGCAAAGCACAGCGCCGCGCGTAAGAGTGCGCAGAGCGGAAGGGAAAGGCTGGATCGATGAGTGGTCACGAAGTTACCCGCACGAAGTCAGGTTTCCGTTGCTTATCGGACAGATGAACAAACTTTCGAGACTCGGGGCCAAAAAGCTCTAAAATAGTTGCACTTGTCACGGCTTTATCAACGTTGGCATCCCAATCGGTTCTCTAGCCTAAGAGTCTTCTTCCTTTCCCAGTCCAACCATCGGCGAGCTTCTTTAGGATGTTGACCGGCTACGATAGCGACTTTGGACGCGCGGCCAGGAATCGTTCGCTGTTGCCATTTTGCGGCACACGCGACCGAATGGGCGTGTTCGTTCGTTAACGATATTTCGAGATATCGTTCCGCTTCTTCTCTTGGTTTCGGAAGCCCCAGTAGCGAGAAGAAGCCAGGGCTGAAGACGGGTGTCAGCTGGATGCCGACTCTCGCTCATGTTTCTGTGGGCGGCATTTCGGGAGACCGATCCAGCCCAATGGAGCACCGCCCTCTGTGCGCCAGCCGGCGCGGGACAGTTCCCAGAGATACTCGGGGGCGTTCCTCTTCACTGGGGGACAGCACTCACCGAAGAAGACGTCCGGTACCCGGGATCGCGCGCCGAGTTGAACTTGAGTTGCCGCCGATCCAGCATGACGCCCTCCTTGAAAACGATTTCCACGTTATGAGTATCCCGGATACTTAGGTCGGGACGACCGTTGATCACCAGAAGATTCGCGAGCCTCCCGGGCTCCAGTGTCCGCCAATCGGCAGTGGCACTCATCAAACGCGATGCATTGTAGGTGGCCGATGTCATCGCCTGGATCGGCGTCAAGCCAGCCTCGACCAGCAATTCCAGTTCATGATGTATTCCTTCGCCTTGGAAGTCACCGGGATAGGGAGCATCCGTTCCGGCGACCACAAGAACGTCCGCATCCCACAGCTTCCGCGCATCTGCTTGGGCTGTCTCAAGCCGTTGCTTCGCTGCCCCTCGCCTCGCCTCGGCCTCTTTTGTAGAAGGAAGACTAATCAAAGCACGAAGATCCTCAGGGAACCATAGCGGGGTTGTGTCGGCAATCAGGGCCTGGCTAGGAAAATCCGTATGCCGCAATCGACGCCCTGCAAACGATTCATACACCGAGAGGGTCGTAGTCGACGATATGTTCGCAGTTCTCGCCAGTTCAATCGCGTTCTCGCCTAATCCGAATGTCGGCAGATGCGCTAATGCCGCGATGCCCGCGTTCATAAGATCGATCGACCCATTACGTGAGCCTTGGTCAACGAATACACGGAGACCCAGTTTCTTTCCCTCCGCAGCCAGCCGAGCCACCTCCGGAACGGAAAGACCTCCATAGGCTTTGAGTACGTCCACCCCGAGCGATTTCTGACGCTGTACCAATGCCGTATCTGGCCGGCTGACGAAATTGAGATTGTCCGGCCAGATCGGATCCGGCCCGTCAATCATGGCTCCGGCACAGTAGATCCGGGGCCCTGAGAGCCGGCCGTTGGAGACCTCCTCGCGGATTTGCAGAATATACGGCTGAACGTTGCCAGTGTCAAGGACCGTGGTTAGTCTCGACCGAGCAGCACGAGACGATTCAGCTCTAAAAGAGCTTCCAATCCAGGGTCGCTGAACGGATCGAGGCCGTCCCGGACGACAGCGTCCAGAAACTCATACGCCGCGAGCATATTCTGCCGCACGGCATCAGTAAAATCATCGCGGCGCAGATTGAGAATGGCGTTGATAGAAGAAAAGTGACGCTGAACGTCACGCAACTCGCCGTCTATGCGCCCCAGGAGCGTGCGCGGGGGTTTCACTGTCACTTCCAGAAGTAGAACACACCGGTATTTCGCGAGGCCGATTGTGCCGTTAGTGGAATTGCCGTCGCGCCCTTCTTCGTTTCCCCAGAACGGTGAATATCCGTATTCAACTCCTTCCCTGCGCGTTTTGAAAATGCTTCGTTCCCGGTCACATTCAACAGCCCAGCGCAAACCGTAAACTTCGACGATATGGCGCAGAACGGGTGCGGCATGGCGGGAGCTCGGAGTGACCGCGATTCGTTTGGCGGTAGAAGTTCCCCACAAGCCAAGTCGCGGACTGGGCCTGGCGCCCATGGCCCCTGAGGCCACCGCCACGTCAGAGTCCCGGTTGTGTGCAATTAGTGATCGTGCTCAATGACAACTCGCCAATGAACTTCTCTCCCACCCCTCTTTGGGAAATGGAAAACGCTCTGCCGCGGCCGACGGGTGTCTCATTTGACAAGAAACAGAGTATGAATCGCCCAGTAGACAAACGCCGCAGCCGAGGCAAGAATCGTCAGAATCCAGGCGGCAACAATGTCGCTCGCCGGATGTCACCTGACGGCACGCGTACGCTGTGTTGAGCCAACACCAGCGATCGCGCCCGCGATGGCAGGCGTGCTGCATACGGGCAGACCCAGCCAGGTCGCGAAGAGAATTGATATCGCCGCTTCGGTCAGACGCTGAGATGGTCTTGGACAAACTGATCGGTCAGTTCGCCGATCGAACCGGCGGCGACGCGGCGGCCCTTGTCGAGAATGCAGAACTCGCTCGCCACGCGGCGCGCGAACGGCAGCTTCTGCTCCACCAGCAGCACGGTAAGCCCTTCTTCCTGGTTCAGCCTCAGGATGATGTCGCCGATTTCGTGGACGATATTGGGCTGAATCCCTTCGGTGGGCTCGTCGAGAATCAGCAGCTTCGGTTCGAGCACCAGGGCGCGGCCGATGGCGAGTTGCTGCTGCTGGCCGCCCGAAAGGTCGCCGCCGCGCCGGTTCAGCATCTTCTTCAGCACGGGAAACAGATCGAAGATGCGGCTTGGAATCGTCCTGGGGCCGTTCTTGCGCACACCCAGACCGACGCGCAGATTTTCCTCCACGGTCAGATGCGAAAAAATCTCGCGCCCCTGCGGCACGTAACCGATGCCAAGCCTGGCCCGCTGCTCGGCGGGGCACTTGAGCAAATCGCTCCCGTCGAATGTCGATGCCGCCGGAGCTCGTCGGCTGCAGACCCATGATGCATTTGAGGAGCGTCGTCTTGCCCATGCCGTTGCGGCCCATCAGGCACATGCGCGAACCGGGCGGGACGGTCAAGATCCACATCCCACAACGTGTGGCTGCCGCCGTAGAACTGGTTGAGAGCCTTTGATTGTCAGTGCGCTCATACGTCTCAACCTCACACTCCCAGATAGACTTCGATGACGCGAGGGTCCTTCTGCACTTTGTCCATATCGCCCTCCGCGATGACGCTGTCCTTCGTGCAACACCACGACGCGCCGGGCAATGGATCGAACGAAGGCCATATCGTGCTCGACAACCACCACCGAGTGCTCGCCCGCCAGCGACAGCAGGAGTTCGGCCGTGCGCTCGATCTCGTGCGGCGTCATGCCGGCCACCGGCTCGTCCACCAGCAGCAGCTCCGGGTTCTGCATCAGCAGCATGCCGATTTCGAGCCACTGCTTCTGGCCGTGCGCGAGGATTCTTCCCAATGCATCGCGCTGCTCCGAGAGGCCGATGATGTCGAGGACCTCGTCGATTCTCTCATGTTGCGCCGGGCGAAATGCGGGCGCGCAGCGTTTTCAGGAACGACCGGGTGCCGGCCAGCGCCAGTTCGAGGTTCTCGAATACCGTCAACTGCTCGAACACCGTCGGTTTCTGAAACTTGCGGCCGATTCCGGCGCCCACGATTTCCGGCTTCGGACATCTTGAGCAGATCGATGTCGTTGCCAAACCGCGCCGTTCCCGAATCCGGGCGCGTTTTCCCGGTGATGACGTCCATCATGGTGGTCTTGCCGGCGCCGTTGGGGCCGATGATGCAGAGCATCTCCCCCGGATCGACATGCAGCGAGAGTTTGTTGAGCGCCTTGAAGCCGTCGAAGCTGACGGTCAGGTCCTCGAGATGAAGCCTCTTGTCGCGAACGCTCATGTGTTTTTGCTCCGCAGGCGCAGAAGGCCGACAATCCCGCGCGGCAGAAACAGCGTCACCAGCACGAACAACGCGCCCAGCGCGTACAGCCATACTTCGGGAAACGCGCCGGTGAGATAGGTCTTCGCGTAGTTCACCAGCACCGCTCCGGCGATCGCGCCGTAGAGCGTACCGCGCCCTCCGACCGCCACCCAGATGACGGCTTCGATCGAATTGATCGGCGCAAACTCGCTCGGATTGATGATCCCGATTTGCGGCACATACAGCGCGCCGGCGATGCCCGCGATGATGGCCGAAAACACGAACAGCCACAGCTTGAAGGATTCGACGGGATAGCCGAGAAACCGGGTCCGGCTCTCCGCGTCGCGGATCGCGAGCACCACGCGCCCGGCTCGCGATTCGACAATCGTCGCGGCAAGCCATGTAGCTGGCCGCCAGCGCGACGGCGGTGATCACCAGCAGCACCACGTGGGTGCGGTCGGAATGCAGGTCGAAGCCCAGGATGTCCTTGAAATCGGTGAATCCGTTGTTGCCGCCGAACCCCATGTCGTTGCGGAAGAACGCCAGCATCAGAGCGTAGGTGAGCGCCTGCGTGATGATCGAAAGGTACACGCCGGTGACGCGCGACCGGAATGCAAACCACCCGAACACGAGCGCCAGCAGGCCTGGCACCAGCGCCACCATGACGAGCGCGAACGCGAAGTGGTTGAAGCCGTGCCAG
Organism: Terriglobia bacterium; assembly: GCA_963709215.1. Classification (GTDB taxonomy): domain Bacteria; phylum Acidobacteriota; class Terriglobia; order Bryobacterales; family Bryobacteraceae; genus BOG-234. The sequence goes on from CAVPVO010000005.1 coordinate 84,155, forward strand.
AACCAGGGCAGAGACTTGTAGTTCAGAAACACCATGAAGTCGGGCAACACGGGATCGCCGTACACGCCCCTGGGGCCGATCTGCCGCATCAGATACATGCCCATGGCGTAGCCGCCCAGCGCGAAGAAAGCCGCGTGGCCCAGGCTCAGGATGCCGCAGTATCCCCAGATCAGGTCGAGCGCCAGCGCCAGCATCCCGTAGCACAGGTACTTGCCGATCAGCGTGATCCCGAAGGCCGAGAGATGAAACGCGGACGAAGCGGGCACAGCCTGGTTGAGGACTGGCACCGCGACAGCCACCACGGCGAGCACCGCCAGAAGCCATGTTCCGCCCCGATCCGACCGCCCGATCCGCCTCCCCGATCGACCAGGGTCGTCCGTTTCCAGAGACCAGGCACCGGATTGCTTGTTGCTCACTCATCCGCTTGCCTCTCTCACTATTTATCTTCCGCCGCACGGCCCTTTTGCGGGAACAGTCCGCGCGGCCGCGCTCTGAATGAAAAGAATCAGCGCGATCAGGACGAAAATCTTTGCCAGCACCGCTCCGGCGTAGGGCTCAAGCAGCTGGTTGACGATCCCATCGACATGCCGCCGATGAGCGATCCCCACAGATTTCCGACGCCGCCGAAAACAACCACCATGAACGAATCGATGATGTAGGACTGCCCCAGATTCGGACCGACGTTGGTCAACTGGCTCAGCGCGACGCCCGCCACGCCGGCGATACCCGATCCCAGCCCGAACGTCATCGCATCCACCCATTCGGTGCGGATGCCCATCGCCTTGGCCATGGCCCGATTCTGCGAAACTGCCCGGATGTCGAGACCGAGTCGGGTGCGCTTCAACACCAGCAGGATCAGGGAGAAGACGATCACCGTGAAGATCACGATGTAAAGCCGGTTGTAGGTGATCTCCAGCGCGTCGTTCAGCCGCAGCGAGCCGCTCATCCAGTCGGGCGTCACGACCGATCGGTTGTTCGCCGAAAAAATCGACCGCACCGATTGCTGCAGGATGAGGCTCACGCCGAACGTCGCGAGCAGCGTCTCCAGCGGCCTTCCGTAAAGAAATCGGATAATCGTGCGCTCCATCAGGACGCCCACCAGCCCCGCAACGATAAACGCCGCCGGAATCGCCACCAGGATCGAGATCCCGATGTGTCCGGGCATCGCCAACTGGACGGTGTAGGTGGTGTACGCGCCGAGCATCATCAACTCGCCGTGAGCCATGTTGATGACGCCCATGACGCCAAACGTAATGGCCAGTCCGATGGCGATCAGAACCAGCACCGACCCCAGGCTCAGGCCAAAAAACAACGTCTGGATGCCCGAATAGAAGGTGCGCCAATGGTCGATGGTTGCCACCGCGCCGGCCGCCGCCTGCCGCACATTCTCGTCGTTTTCGGCGAAGCTGCCGTCGGGAGATTTATCGAGCAGCAGCGCCAGCCTGTTCCGCACGTCCTGGCTGACGCTTTGTTTCAGCGTGGCGATCGCTTCGAGACGCGCCTTCGCTGTCCGAGCCGTCCAGCGCGGCGAGCGCCAAGCGCCGTGGCGATTTCCTTCTTGACGCCGGAATTCGTTTCCACGGCCAGCCGCTGCGCGCAGCAGCGCGACGGTCGGTTCGTCCAGCGACTTCGACATCTCCCGCACCGCGTCCAACCGCACCGCCGCGTCCGGGCTCGACAGCGAGAAGTGCGCCACGGTCGTCCTCAACACGCTCCTCAAGCCGTTGTTCGTGCCGATTTGGGTCAGGCTGTCCGCGGGCGCGGATCCGGCATCCTTCAGCGACAGCGGATCGATCAAATTGAGGGGATCCGCGTCGGCCGCCTTGACGATAAAAACCTTCTGATCGCTGTTGCGGTAATAGAGGCGGTCTTCCAGCAGCGCCGTGAGGACCGCGCGCACGCTCGGATGACCGGTCTGGCTCAGCCGTTCGGCAATAGCTCGCCTTGTCGGAGTACGACGCCTCCCGCAATTCGCCGAGCGTCGACAGGAAAGCTTGCGTCATTCGGAGATTGGGCGTGTGCCGGGACGACGCCCCAAAGGGCGAGCAGCAGCATGAGACAGCCACTGCCCGCCCCTCGGGAGGTGTTTCATTATTTGTAGTTCTGTCCCGAACACTTCTTGGTGACCTTATTGTAGTTCCCGCACTTCAGCGTCACCCAATCCGCTTCGATGTCCTTGCTGCCCGGCAGGTAGTCGGACCAGGCATCGCCCGGCACTTCGCCCGCGGATTTCCAAACCACGTTAAACTGGCCGTCCGCCTTCACTTCGCCGATGTAGACCGGTTTGGTGATGTGATGATTCGGCAACACCTTGGCGGTGCCGCCGGTGAGGTTCGGCGTCTCCGTGCCGGGAAGCGCCGCGATCACCTTCTCCGGCGTCGGTCGATTCCGGCCTTCTGTCACTGCCTTCACCCACAGATTGAAGCCGATGTAGGTCGCCTCCATCGGGTCGTTGGTGGTCCGCTTCGGATTCTTGATGAAAGCGTGCCACTGATCGATGAACGCTTTGTTGGCCGGCGTGTTGATGCTTTCAAAGTAGTTCCAGGCCGCCAGTTGGCCAACCAGCGGTTTGGTGTCGAGGCCCGACAGCTCCTCCTCGCCAACCGAGAAGGCGACGACCGGAATATCCTCCGCCGAAATCTTCTGGTTGCCAAGCTCTTTGTAGAAGGGCACGTTGGCGTCGCCGTTGATGGTGGACACGACCGCCGTCTTCTTGCCGGCCGAGCCGAACTTCTTGATGGCGGCTACGCGGGCCTGCCAGTCGGAGTAACCGAAGGGCGTGTAATTGATCGAGATATCTTCGGGCTTCACGCCTTTCGAACAGCAGGTAAGCCTCGAGGATCTTGTTGGTCGTGCGCGGGTAGACGTAGTCCGTCCCTTCGAGCACCCACCGCTTCACGCCGACTTCCTTCATCAGGTAATCCACCGCGGGGATGGCCTGCTGGTTCGGCGCGGCGCCGGTATAGATGACGTTCTTGGACGACTCTTCCCCTTCGTACTGAACCGGGTAGAAGAGCAAGCCGTCGTCCTTTTCGAAAACCGGCAGCACCGATTTTCTGGAAACCGATGTCCAGCATCCGAACACCACCGCGACTTTGTCCTTTTCCAGCAACTGCGCCGCTTTCTCGGCGAACAGCGGCCAGTCGGACGCCGGATCGACGACAACCGCCTCAAGCTTCTTGCCCAGCACTCCGCCCTTCTTGTTCTGGGCGTCGATCATCATCAGGACCGTGTCCTTCAGCGTCGTTTCGCTGATGGCCATCGTGCCTGAAAGCGAATGCAGCACGCCCACTTTGATTGTGTCCTGGGCCGCCGCGCCTGTGGAGAATACAATCCCGGCGATCAGCAGCCCGGCGGCCATAAACATTGCTTTACGTTTCATAAATTAACTCCTTCATTCCTGATTCATTCTGAAATTGAGGCAAACGATGCGTCACATCTGGATCTGGAGGCCGACTCCCGCCTGCCAGGTATTGGGCTTCACCCGGTTGTAATTGTAGGTCCTCGTAGAACGTCATCATGCGCGCGTTGAACTGCTTGATGACGTAGTTGAAATTGAATTCGGTGGTTTTCTGGTCGTAGTTGGGAGTCCGACTCCGTGGGTAAAATCCGCCTTGGCATACTTTCCGAGGATCTCGAATTTGCCGTTGAGCTTGCCGATCGGGACTACCTTCGGAAAGAGGAAGCTTGCAAGTCCATACTCTCCCTGGCTCTTGGCATAAGCGCGCGTTATACCCGCCCAGCCTGTTGTAGTCGGAATACTCGCTTTCAATCGTAAAGGCGCCGCCGTTGAGCAGCTTCTTTTCAAGAAGGAAATCGACGGTCGAGCCGGTGTTGCCGTCCTGAAGCTGTGCAGCTCAGCCGATGGCAAGCAGGTTCTTATCGCCATAGTAGGTGCCGTTCAGGTAGTAGCCGTCTTCCGGATCCCAGAAATCGATCTGGACGCGGGCGGCCCCAATGACTTGTTGACTTCCCGGTGCGGATCCCGCCATCGAAGCCGCCTACCGACACCTTCACTTTTTTCGCAAAGTCGCCCCAATAGATGACGCCGTTGTCGCGGCCCTGAAATACAAAGGGATACCCATCCTGAATGCCGTCCGTATATACCTTCCATTCATGCGCGTAGAACGGGCCGTAGAGATTCGCGCGGTCGCTGGGCGGCAGGAAACGGCCGGCCCAGATGTTGAACTGGGGACCGAACGAGAATTCCCCCACCGCGTCCAGTACCTGCATCTTGTTGGTGATGCTGTCGTAGTCGGTGTTGAACATGAACTTGATATTCTCGGTGACGGTTCCGTTCACGTAGAGACGAATGTCGTCGAGCGCGAATTGGTCTGTGTTTTTGCCGCCGTTCGGCTCGGTAGCCGTGAAGTCGGTTCGCAGTCCGGCGCCGATCGTAACCGGACCCAAGGTGGCGAGCTGCGCCCGCGACGGCGGGGCTAATATCAGGAAACACGCCGCCAGTAGCACTGTTGAGGCGCGTCGTCCTGCGTTCAAAGTGTTTCCACAACGCAAATTTTTTCTGTTTATCAAGAAAGTTCTCTCCTCTGGGCGCGCGCCGCGCCGGGGTGTCATTTGTTCTGTCTGTATAAAGAGCCGGACCACTTCTTTGACTTAAAGAAGGTCGCCGAATTTCGCGAGGAACAAGGCGGAATCGGCGTCTGCTTGGGCTCTGACGGAGAGACTAAGGGTCGGTCGGGCTGTCGTGCTGAGTCCTTAAGATTACTAAATGGTTTCGGCCAGGGCTAATAGAAAAAATCGATTGGCTGGCATTAGGAAACGATTAGCAGATATAAGGAAACGCCGTTGTACTTTCATGCGTTCAGGTGTAAACTCATGACGGTCTGTCGATTGTCCTCCCTCGCAATCCTTCAGGTTCTTCAATTTGCGGATAGCGCGTTGCCGGTCGGGTCGATCTCCCACTCGCTTGGACTGGAGACTCTCGCGGCCGATGAAGATATTCCCAACAGCGTCGAAATCTGCCCCGGATCGCTTTACTCATATCTCGCGGATTCTCTGGCGGAGACACTGCTGCTGGACGCTGTCTTTTGCCGTCAGGCACATTCGCGCGCAGGTCGCAGAATCGCGATCAACGATCTGAATGAGCAGATGAGCGCGCTTAGGTTGGCCCGCGAGTCGCGTGAAGCGAGCCTGTCGCTGGGCCGCCGGTTCTGCGCGCTGGCCGCTGCTGTTCATCCGATCCCCGCACTTTGCGGTCTCGCCATCCATGAAGAACTGCACCACGCCGTAGTCTTTGGCTACGTCCTGGGTATACTCGGGGTCGACCCCGATCTGACCGTGAGTGCCTTTATCCACCAATGCCTGCTGAATACGATTTCCGCCGCACAGCGTCTTCTTCCGCTTGGGCAAACACAGGCCAGCCGAATCGCGTGGGATTTGAAACCGGCCATGCTGGAAACTCTGGACCGGAGCAGAAGCGAATCGGTCTCGACGGTCTGCGCGTTCGCTCACTTGCCGGAACTGGCCTCGATGCGCCATTCCTGTTTACCAACCCGATTGTTTATCAGTTGATCGCATCATGCCACTCCTGGAACAGGCTCGGCTCGTGACTCCAGGCATTCACCGGGTCGCCCCGCGATCTCCGAGTCGGTTGGAGTTAAGGTTTGCTCGTGAAGGCGATTGCACTCGAATGTTCGTTCTCGAGCAGGAACCGCCATGGCGCGCCATTCGGGCTTTCCGCAACGCGCGGGACCAGGCTCTGGTCCACCTGCATAACGTCTCGGGCGGTATCCTGTCAGGGGACTCGCTCCACCTTTGCATCGATGCCGCACCGTCAACGCGGGTTCAGGTGACTTCGGTCGGCGCCACCCGAATCTATCGGCAGGCGCCCGGACCGCCCGACCGCCTCGTCTTTGCACGACCATCCGCGTCGGCGACGGGGCACTACTGGAGTACCTGCCCGATGCCATCATTCCGTTCGCTGGCTCGCGCTTCAGCCAGTCCACCTCTGTCTCACTTGCGCGCAACGCCGGATTTATCGGATGGGAAACGATTGCCGCGGGGCGGATCGCGAGCGGCGAGGTAGTTCGCATTCGATTTCTTTCATTCCGAATGCAGCATTCGTTCCGAAACCCGCCCGCTTGCCCTTGAACGCTACAGCCTGGTGCCCGCCAAGCGCGATCCACGATCGACTGCCCGATGGGGCCGGTTTCGATACACGACTACGTTGTATGTTTGCCACACCGGCGTGGCGCAGCACCGATGGCGAGATCTCGAGTCGCGTCTGAATGACCTGGCCATGAACCGCAGTTCGGCGTCCGAGCGCTGGGGAGCGAGTACTTTAGCAGCGAACGGACTGGTGGTTCGGGGACTTGCACTCGAAGCACATGAGATCGCGGCCGGCCTGCATACGTTTTGGTCGCACGCTAAACAGGAAATCTGGGGCGAGGCTGCCATTCCTCCGCGTAAAATCAACTAGAAACCGAACCGATGCATCTGACTCCGCGTGAACAGGAAAAGCTGATGGTCTTTGTTGCCGCCGAAGTGGCTCGCAGACGCGATGGCCCGCGGACTGAAGCTGAACTATCCCGAAGCAATCGCCCTTATCACCGCCGAAATGCTCGAAGCCGCTCGCGACGGGAAAACGGTGGCGGAGATCATGAGCTTTCGGCACTACCATACTGAAGCGCACCGATGTAATGGAAGGCGTATCGGAAATGATCCACGATGTCCAGGTGGAAGCCACGTTCCCCGACGGAACCAAACTTGTTACCGTCCACGACCCGATTCAATAGACTGAGACGAACATTTATGATTCCAGGCGAATACTTACTTGCGATCGGAACCTGATCATCGCCAATCAGGGGCGCGCGCAGGCAACTATTCTCGTGCGCCACACCGGCGACCGCCCGATTCAGGTGGGCAGCCATTATCATTTCTTCGAGGTGAATCGCGCTCTCGCGTTCGATCGCGAAAAGGCGCGGGGCATGCGTCTCAACGTTCCCGCCGGAACCGGCATGCGGTTTGAACCGGGGGAAGAAAAGCAGGTGACGCTCGTCGCCTTTCGGCGGCTTGCGGCGCATCTTCGGGCACCAGGGCAAAATCAACGGGAGACGCAATATGAGCCTGCGTATCGATCGTCGCGCTTATGCCGATTTTTACGGACCGACCACGGGCGATCGCATCCGTCTGGCGGACACCGCCCTCATGATCGAGATCGAAAAAGACTTTACCGTCTACGGCGACGAAATCACCTTTGGCGGAGGAAAAGTGATTCGCGACGGCATGGGGCAGAACAGCACCATGTCACGGCGCGACCACGGCGGCGTTCTCGATCTCGTCATCACGAACGCGATCGTCATCGACCACTGGGGCATAGTGAAAGGCGATATCGGCATTCGGGACGGCCGCATCGTCAAAGTGGGTAAGGCGGGAAATCCCGACACAATGGACGGCGTCGATCCCGATCTGGTGGTCGGCGCGTCGACCGAAGTCATCGCGGGCGAAAACATGATCGTCACCGCCGGATGCATCGACAGCCATATTCATTTCATCTCGCCGCAACAGATTTACGAGGCTCTCTCGAACGGAACCACCACCATGATCGGCGGCGGCACCGGGCCCGCAACCGGCACCAATGCGACTACCTGCACGCCTGGCGAATGGAACATCGCGCGCATGCTCGAAGCCGTCGAGAACTTTCCCATGAACTTCGGCTTCCTCGGCAAAGGAAACGCTTCGGGCGCGGCTCCGCTCGAAGAGCAGATCGCCGCCGGCGCCTGCGGTCTGAAGCTTCACGAGGACTGGGGCACCACTCCGGCCGCTATCGATAACTGCCTCGCCGTGGCCGACCGTTACGACGTCCAGGTCGCGATCCACACCGACACCATCAATGAGGCGGGATACGTGGACGACACGATCGCCGCCATCGCCGGCCGAACCATTCACACTTATCACACCGAAGGCGCGGGCGGCGGCCATGCGCCGGACATCATCCGCATCGCCGCGGAGCAGAACGTGCTGCCCTCGTCCACCAATCCCACGCGCCCGCTGACTGTAAACACCATCGCGGAGCATCTCGACATGCTGATGGTGTGCCACCACCTGAATCCGCTCGTGCCCGAGGACGTGGCGTTCGCCGAAAGCCGAATCCGCCAGGAAACCATCGCCGCCGAAGACATCCTTCACGATCTGGGGGTGTTCAGCATGATTTCAAGCGACTCCCAGGCGATGGGCCGCATCGGCGAAGTGACCACCCGCACCTGGCAGACGGCGCATAAGATGAAGCTGCAGCGCGGGCCTTTGCCTGGCGATTCCGAACGCAACGATAATCTGCGCGCGCGCCGCTATGTCGCCAAATACACGATCAATCCCGCTCTGACTCACGGCATCGCATCCACAGTCGGATCCATCGAGCCGGGCAAACTTGCCGACCTGGTCCTGTGGAAGCCGGCTTTTTTCGGCACAAAGCCGGAAATGGTGATTAAAGGGGGCTTCATCGCATGGAGCGTGATGGGCGATGCCAACGCGTCGATACCTACGCCGCAACCCGTGCTTTACCGGCCCATGTTCGGGGCTTTCGGCAGCGCGCCTTATTCGACGTCGTGTTACCTTCACCTCTCAGGCTGCGATCGAAGCGGGCATCCCCGCCCGGCTTGGGCTTCGCAAGCGCGCGGTAGCAGTGCGGAACTGCCGTACCATCGCCAAGCGCGACATGGTGCTGAATAACGCCACGCCTCGGCTCGAAGTGGATCCGGAGACCTACGAAGTGCGCGCCGATGGCGAACTTCTTACTTGCGAACCGGTAAGCGAACTTCCCCTCGCCCAAAGGTATTTTCTTTTCTAAGGTTTATGTCTGACTCCATTCTCAACGTGCATTTCGAATCGGCGTGGCCGGTCCTGTGGGAAGCGGCAAGACCGCTTTGGTGGACCGCCTGAGCCGGCGCCTCAGCGGCCGGCTCAGTATCGCCGCTGTGACCAACGATATCTACACGCGCGAAGATGCCGAGTTCTTGATTCGAGTGGGCGCTTTGCCCGCCGAGCGAGTTCGAGGAGTGGAAACCGGTGGTTGTCCGCACGCCGCGATCCGCGAGGATTGCTCGATGAACCTGGAGGCAATTGCCGATCTCGAGCGTACGCTTGGGCCAGGTCGATCTGGTTTTTATCGAGAGCGGCGGCGACAACCTGGCCGCCGCGTTCAGCCCCGATCTGGCGGACGCATCCATCTATGTCATCGACGTATCCGGCGGAGACAAGATCCCTCGCAAAGGTGGTCCTGGGATTATGCGATCCGATCTGCTGGTAATCAATAAAATCGATCTTGCACCGTACGTGGGCGCTTCGCTCGAAGTCATGGATCGCGATGCACGCAGGATGCGCGGTTCGCGGCCATTCGTTTTTACAAATCTGAAGAGCGAGGAGGGCCTGGACATGGTTGTCGATTGGGCGCTCGAACAGATCAAGCTGCCTCGACGCGAATTGTTTGAGGCGGCGACTTACACTCGCCCTCACAAGCACACCCACACACATTAAGTGGTACCCGACGCGTACCAACTCTCCTTGGATTTTGATATGGGTAAAGTACTTGTCTTTTTCGTTGGACTTTCAGCGACCATCGTTCCTGCAAGTGCCCGAATTGCAGCTGAGGATGCTTTGAAGATGTGCCGTGATCACATCCGGCAGGGTGCGTCCGCCCGCTTCGGATCGACGGACATCGTGTTTCGCAATACAAATCTGAACGAAACCGAAGATGCGGACGATCGGATAAGCGGTACGTTCCTGGCGACAGGAAACGGAAGTTCCGGAATCCATAAGTTCGACTGTTCCGTCGATGTCGACACCGCCAGCCTCCGGTGGGCACGGATTGATTCGCGGAACGCCGAACGACACGCGACTTCAGCAACTCCCGCCACCCCCGCGGGCGAGACTGGATATACGGACGCCGAGCTAATGGATATGTGCCGCACCGCTGTACGGAACAAGATTTACGATCACGGCTATATTCGAACGAAATTCAACACCCTGTCCGCTGAAAAAAGTGAAGGACCAACTTATCTGGTTAGTGGCAGAGCCACGGGTGAGACCGGAGGCCACGAGGCGGCTTATGGATTTTCGTGCCGAGTAAATCGGGCCACGGGCGCTGTCGAATCGGTCGAACTGGACGCGCATTAAGCCGCATTCTCCGTCGGGACGGCGTCCGTCGGCATCGATGCGGGTAAAGTTCCCGGTTCGAGCTCGTGTATGAGGAGGGCGACGCGCATCTTACATTCGCTGAGAAGCATGAGAACCATGCCTCTGCCGTGTCTTGCGCCCATGAGTGACAATGACCAGGCACGGACGCGAAAGAGGTGGGGAGATTCAATGGTCATGTTTTCGAGCACGATCAGCGGGTGCGGTGCCAGCTCAGCGGTTAGAGAAGCCCAGAATATCTTCATCCAGTGGCATAACATCGAGGACCGTCTGATCTTCAATCCAGCGGCAAAGGGGCGCCTTCGCGGCTGTCCTCACTGAACCCAGGGGTGCGCAAACGATCCCCGAATTCGGGGTACTGCACATAGGATGTGATTTCCACGATGCGTCCACATCCAGGGTTGCACGCGGGCTGCCGCAGCTTCGTCAGTGATCAGCGGGGCAGTCACGCAGCCTCCGACGAACACCGGTTCTCCGAGCAGGGGTCGCGGGGCCGCCACGCGCGCTGATACTCGCGACCGGGGAGGAAGTACCGCGGGGTCAAAGTCTGCGCGCCCGCACGCTGATCGTGGAGCTGAGGCCGGCGGAGGTGGACCGGCAGACCGGCCACAGGTTCGGGTTAGGAGTCAGGCCGAGAAACGATAACCCACTCCACGAATGGTCTGAATGTGCCGCGGGCTTTGGGGATCGTCTTCCAATTTCTGCCGCAGCCAGGCTACATGCACATCGATCGTTCGCGAGGAGACGCCGGGCTGGTAATCCCAGACGCTGCCCAGCAGTTCGTCCCGGGAGACGACGTTTCCGCGGCGTTCAATAAGATAGCGCAGCAGATCGAGTTCCTTGCCGGCCAGAGCAACGGGAACTCCGTTTCTTCGGACATCGCGCTTTTCGAAATCGACCTCGGTGTCTCCGAACCGGAAATGAATGAGCTGAGACGACTGTACCTTTCGGGCCCTCCGCAGAAGCGCTTCTATCCTGGCAAGCAATTCCGGCGCTTCGAACGGCTTCGATACATAATCGTCGGCGCCCAGCTTGAGACCGACGACTCGGTCCACCAGCTGGGTCTTGGCCGTCAGCATGAGAATCGGAATGTCGATTCCGCGCTGGCGAAGATCGCGGCAAACGTCGAATCCATTCTTGCCGGGAAGCATCACGTCGAGCATGATCAAATCGAACGAGCCCTCCGACGCAACAGCTAAGCCGGTGGGTCCGTCTGCTGCTCTTTCGATCTCATAACCTTCAGCTCGCAGGAGATCTGTCAGGGTGACCACAAGGCCCGGTTCATCCTCGACTAAGAGAATCCGTGAGCTCATGTTGTTCTTCGTTTGGTGCCGCCGGCAGACGGATGATGAACTGGGTCCCGTCTGCAGGAGCGTCCGTAATGGCGATTGTCCCGCCGTGCGCTTCCACAATTTCCTTTACGAGGCTCAGGCCAAGACCGGTGCCGTGGACCTGCTGGTCTATTGCCCGTTGTCCGCGGAAGAAAGGATCGAAAATGCGGCACCGCTCCTGCGCGGGAATGCCAGGTCCGCGGTCCGTGATGCGAATCTCTATCTCCCCGCCCGTGGTAGTTTTTCCCGCCGATACTGCAACCCATGGATTGACCTTCATGGCGTGACGTGCCGCATTGTTCAGCAGATTCTGAAAGGCGTGCTCAAGCGCAAGCCGGTCGCCGATGACCAGGGGAAGATCTGCATCGATTCGTTTTTCAATGGTGTACTGGGTTCGGGGGCGATCGGTCCAGCCTGAGTCGAGGGCCTTGTCGATCACCTCGGCGATGGAAAGCCGCTTGCGTTCGCGAATGGTACGTCCGGCCTTCGAACTGGCGAACCGTAACACCTGGTCGACGAGTTCGCGCAACCGACGGCTTTCCTGCTGGATGAGGATACCGTACCGCGCAACCTGCACGGGGTCGCTGTTCACCTTGGTTTCCAGATTATGTCCCGCAAGCTGGATCACTGACAGGGGCGTGCGCAATTCGTGAGAAACACCGGTGACGAAGTTCATCTGCAACTCGGCGAGTTTCTGAGCGCGACGCGAGAAGTGCACAAGAGCTGCGGCGCTCAACGCCATCAGGAGCAGCACGCCGGCGGTGACAGCCATGTTGCGGCGACGGGCACTGGCTACGACGGCGTCGAGCGAACCGCTCCGGTGGCGCACGAACATATCCCAACGACCCGGGTTCTCCGGCAGGCTCCGGGCTGACATGCGGGCGGTATCCAGCGCACTCAGTGGTCGGATCAACTGGTCCGGGGTCAGGTCGAAAAGGCTGACTGAAGCGTCGGCCTTCGACACGATATTAGCCGCGTGATCCGGGTTTGACTCGAAAACGACTGAGCGCCGCGGGCCTCGCTCAACCACCTGAACCAGGTAATCCAGCCTGCCGCCGATCCCCAGATGAATCTGCACCAGTTCGGGCAGCAGATTACTGAGAAGCCACGGCTGGTTGAAATCGAAGATGATCCAGTTCATGCTCTTGCGCAGAGCCATCGGGTCGGGTGGAAAAGAGCCCGGCTCCCGGAGGAATACAAGTGGCACTCCGAGAACCGGAGTAGCGGCGTATTCGAAATCAAAGCGACGCCCGCGCGGAAAGCGAGCCGGAATTCCCGATTCGATCTCGCCTCGGAGATCCGCCCATTCGGAAGGCCATGGCTGCCGGACAAAATCTCCGGTGTCAGGATTGAGACTTTGCAGCACCAGCTCGTTGCCCTCGTGAGATGCGACCGCGATGCGCCGAAACATTCCGCGGTGCGATGTCGTGTTGCGCCACTTCGCATATCCCTGTGAAATTCCCCGCCCTGGAAGAGTGACGCCATCCGGACCATCAAAACCCGCGATGGCCCGGCAGTCCCGGGCGAGCTCCAGGTCGAAGTCTTCGCGCAGGCGCTCCAGGCTTAGCTGAAGGTTGGCGCGGAGTTGCGTCTGTTCCGAGATGCTGACTTCGCCGATCCAGCGATACTGCAGAACGCCCAGAAGGCTGCACAGTACAAGCATCGGGAAGACAAGCGCCAGGGAGATCATCGTGCGCGAGCCCGCCGGATGGCGTTCGTAGACAATCTTCCTGAAACTGCTGAACATTACCCTGATGCGATGAGGTCTGGTTCTAGAGTATGACGTCAGGCAGCAGTTCGTCACCTTTCCGATTTGTCCCTGCAACCGGCTTATTGCTTAGGGCAGCCTCACCGAAACCACTGTAAACCAAGGTGTTCGGCACTCTGACCACTCCGCGGAGACGTCCGGCAGCCGAAGTGAAGTTTTACGAAACTTAACATCCACGCGGCGCTGCGTCGTCCGAACATTTTGGAAGAGGCATACATATCCATGCACACCGCTTCCCACAATTTCGGATGTCCGCTTAACCGCAGGACGATTCTCAGAACTGCTCTCGGCACCGTATTCGCTTCGGGAAAACTGATCCTGGCTTTCGCTAAGAGCGATTTCTGGAACGAGAAGGACGCAGCCGAGTGGAGCGAAAGCGAACGCGAGCGCCTGCTCACCAACTCTCCCTGGGCGAAAAAGGCGACACCTTCGATGGGTGCTGCGGGAGACGGCGGCGGTCCTGGCTTCGGAGGTCCCCCGGGCGGAGGATTTCCAGGAGGTGGTGGGCCACCGGGTGGAGGAGGCGGCGGCATGGGTCGCGGTGGACCAGGGGGTGGCGGAGGTGATTTCGGCGGCGGACCCGGCGGCACTCCGAATTTTCAAATGACTGTGCGCTGGGAAAGCGCAGCGCCGGTCCGCATGGCGAATAAGGAATCCGTTCCCACCGATCCTCAGTCTTATCTGATAAGTGTTTCAGGCCTTCCGGGCGGGGGACGCGGAAGAGGAAGAGGTCAGGGGCAGGAGGCGCCGGAATCCGGGCCTGCGGGTGGCTTTGCCGGCAGCAGTCCCGATGCTATGGCGAGAACGGCTCAACTGGAAATCAAGGGTCAACCGCCCGTGCATCCTGCAAAAGTGGAGCGGCTTGAGGGCGATCAAATGCTTCTGCTCTTCCATTTCGATCGATCCGCATTGCCAATTACTTCATCGACGAAGGAAGCCGCATTCAGCATGCGAATGGGTCCAATGGATCTCAAGGTGAAGTTTTCGCCGAAGGAAATGTTGTACAAGGGGCAGTTGTCGCTTTGATGTCTGGTCTGGCGGGCTGCTGGAGTACGTTTTCAGCAGCCTGTCAGAACTGCGCGCGGATCGATGACTGAAGCAATCGGCGCTCTTGATGACTGCGCATCGGCCGGTGAACGAGTCGAAGGTGGCGCCTAAGCGGGAGCTTGCACGCCGTCAGAGCAGCATTGAGAGCCAGTTCCCCGGGAACACCGCTTCACGAATCGGGACCTCTCGAAAACGATGTCCTCGACCGCATCGAAGCTATATCGCCGGCAGTTCCAGCCCGCCAGTTCCGTCCGTCGGGCAAGCCACATGACCCATCGCATCGATACACTCCCGTTGCCAGGCACCACGAATCGGCCGTGCTGCGCGAGAGTTTCGCGCAGCCGCTTCACGCTGTACTGCTCAGCCTCGTCCGACACTGAGATCGGGAAAGGGTACAACGGTTCCGTGCACCGCATACACAAACAGCGGCGCATAAATGAAAGCCGGCAGACGATAGCCAGGCTTCCAGACGGGCTGCTGCGCTTCGATAAAAGGACTGACAGCGATGACCGGCGTGTCCGCATCCCGCACGAGAAGGTGTTCCGTACGGACCGCATCGCGCCAGTCGTCCCCGCCGTGATTCGGCCATATCACGCTCCAGGTTCCCGTCGTGATCACGACCCACGTTCCCATTGCTGCCGCCGCCACTGTCCGGCGCTCTGCCGGAATATAAGGAGCGATCGGCGCGACGCAGACCAGAATCAGCCCCGGTAGTGGCCGGCGAGAAACAACGCGGGACGAAAATCGTCGTGCCGCTGAGTTTCGAATATGCCCAAAGACAAACCGGCCTCCAAAGCCACCACACAAGAATCAGCGCTTTCGATTCGAAAGCAATCGGCCGTTTGCGTCGCCGCTTGAACACCAACCCGGCCACAGGCTGAGGTTGTCAACAAAGATGCGCACGCCGGGCACCGGAAGAATCACATGCGCCTTCGCGGTCCGCAGCAACTCCGGGCCTCGGATGCGACGGGAAGCAGAGTGAGCGCGATCAGCCCGTAAATCTTTGCGATGCTGACCCAGCCGGGCTTTGCCGATTAGCGGGCCATGCGAATCAGCGTGTAAATCACCGACACCGGATAAAACGCCCGGAAGACCAACTGCGCCCGCCACAGCATCGCCGCGCAGAGCGGTAATAACAGAGGCTGCGTCCGCCCTGCCGTATCGAGCCAGCGGACCAGAAAAAAGGTGCATGCGGCGGTAACGCAGATTCCAAGCCCGTATGGCCGTGCGTCGGCGGCGAAGTAGTTGAAGTCGGTCACGGCGAAACCCATGAACACGGCAAGCCAGGCCGTACCGGGATCGATCATTCGCGTCGCCAGACGCGCGATAAACAACACCGCGATGCCCATAACAAACATTGAAGGGCATGCGATACGCGATCTCGGAAAACCCGAACAGCCGTCCAGCCACGCGCGGCAGGGCGTAGCAGATGGACATCGGAACCACAAAGGCCGTGCCCGCCTCGTCGGTCCGGAAACTACCGGTCGGCAGCAGAAACCGGTTAGATTGCAGCCATTACCGCCACCTCATGGATGACGATCCCCAAAGCGCTCGGCACCGTCGGACCATTCGTGGAGTGGTTATCGTTTCCCGGCCTGACTCCGAACCCGAAGCTGCGTCAGAACTGCGCGCGAATGGACAACTGCAGCGATCTCGGCGCTCCCGATGACTGGACCGAGCCCCCGCCGAACGCGTTGTAGAGCATTGATGTCGCAACGCCGAAGTTCGCGCTTGCGAGGTTGGCGGTCTGGAATCCGGAAGGATTCGCAAAATTCGCATGATTCAGCGCGTTATAGGCATCCACGCGCAGCTGCAGCGATACCCGCTCGGTAACCTGAATCCGTTTCCGCAGGCTCAGGTCGGTGTTGAAGAAATCAAAACCGCGCAGCGCGTTTCGTGGTTCATTTCCCTGCCCGCTCGTGGGTACGGAGAATGCCGCGGGATTGAGCCTGCGGCCACCGGGCACATGCGGGTCGGAAATCCAGATTGGCGCACCAGTCAGATTCGGTCGCACCATGGCGGCAAAACCCTGTTGGCAAAGCCGAAGATTGCTGGTTGTGGATGTAGGACAGCTTGACCCCGACTGAACAGCCTGGGCCTCGACGTCGAAGGGCAGAGAAGTGTGAGCTGACACGAGTGCATCGACGAACCAGTGCGACAGCAGCGGACGAAGAAATCCGAACGAGCTTGTGGGCGAAGGCAGAGCTAATGTCGCGGTTCCGGTACCGGTTTGTCTGATGTCGTAGTTGGAAGGCCCTGTCGAAACGCCGCCGACAACCGCGAAGCCGGCAAATCCCGAATCGTTCGACTGCGTGTCGCGAGCCTGACCGAAGGTGTAGGACCCCTGCACCGTAAGATAACGTCCCGCTGTTTGCCGGTATTGAGTCTGAAAGGCCCGGTAGTTAGAATTGCCGCCATTGCTGGTCAGCTGCAGCATGCTGTAGCTTGTGGAGAAAAATCCGGGCTGCGACTGCGTCGTGAGCAGGTCCATTCCTATGCTGCCGAGGAATCCGGTGGTCAGCACGCGCCCTGCACCAAAGTGCTTCTCTACGAGCGCGCTGAACTGCCAGACTATGGGCGATTTCAGAGTGGATACAGCTCCGCTGATGATGCCATATGGCTCGGTGGGCGGAAGCACCGGCGCCTGTGTCACGTCAGAATTGAGAGGAAAAGAGGGCTGTGTGGTGGCCACCATGTTCGAGTACGGGGGGTTGTTGAACGCCGCAGCCGTAGACCCGTATCCCGTATCATAAAACAAGCCGAAACCGCCGCGGAACACCGCTTCATGCCCGGGCGTGTGAGAAAGCTCATTCGCAACACCGACGCGCGGCGCAAAGTTCAGCCAGCGTGTGTGGTAGAGCGGCGCCGAGGAACTCAGGTTGTTAGAGCTGTCCAGCCCCAGCAGACTGGGGCCGCTCCTCACTGATGGAGCGGGATTGAGGTCATACCGAACACCAATGGTGATGGTTGTATAGCGATTCTGTTTCCGCACGATCTGCAGATAGGCGGAAAAGTTGTTGTAGAGCGGAAAACGCGCTGTCACGTTCGATGTGACCGAGGCCTCCTGGGCATTGCCGGAAAGAAGTGAGTCCGCGTTGTCGGAAATGCCGTTGAATGATACGAAATCGCTGTAAGGAGAGACTCGATAGGTCGGAAAGAGCAGCCGATAATCGAATCCGATCTTGCCGCTGTTATTGCCGGCGACGCCAGCCTCGTCGAAGATGATATTCGCCTGATTCTGTGCCGTGGCGCTCGGGCTTCCGACAGAGTAACCGGTCGCACCGCTCACGTTCATGGAAAATCCGCCGTTGGATGAATTGGTGCCGGAAGGAAAGATCAGTGAGTCGGGCAGGACCTGCGCGCCGCCGAATGCGTCCAACACGGAATAGCTGCGCAGAATGGTCCTGCTCACATTGACGCGAATGTTGTTGACCTGATCCTGGCCGTCGATCCAGGTGTAGGCTCCCGTGAGCGATTGCGAATCGGCGGACCTGTGGGAAACGGTGTTGGCCGTAGAGAGCCCCCCGCCGCGATTCGATGCAATGGAAGGAGATCTGGAGTAACGCAGAAAGGCAGACTTTTTGGCACTGATCGTCCTGTCTATCCGGAAGCTTTCCGAAGTAGAAGTCGACGGGGTCGAATAGGTCGCAATGTAGTCCGCAGTATCCACGCCGACCTCCGGTCCGTTCGGAACCGGGAACGCATTGAGGTAAGGGGCCAGCGGGCTGGTATAAAGCCGCTTGCGCACAGCCTCATCGGGAACGATGTCGATTTCCGTATGCGGCTGTTCCACGTGCGACTCCTCGAACGAAGCAAAGTAAAACGTTTTGTTCTTCTGAAGCGGTCCACCGGCTGTCAGCGAGGTATCGTAGAGGCGCTGCGTCCCCCGGCCGAAGCCGTTCTCGTTATTGAACCAGTCATTGGCATCGAGAGCAGTGTTGCGAAAGTATTCGGAGAGCGAAGCATGCAGATCGTTCGTTCCTCCACGACTGGTGATGGATATCTGTGCGCCCGGAGAGCGCCCATATTCAGGCGAGAAGGTCGATGTCTGCACCTGCATCTCCTGCATCGCGTCAAGAGAGATCAGATTGGACGAAGTACCGGAAGCGTTCGTCGCGACGGACGTGCCATTGGCCCCTCCGCCGCCAAAGCCTATTGGACCTCCCGGTCCTGGCCCTGCCGGCCCGCCTCCGGATACACCGGTATTCGCACTCACACCGTCAATCATGTAGTAGTTGGTATTCGATCGCAGGCCGTTCGAGTGAATGCCGCCGTCGGGGCCATCGCCTGCATCTGTGACGCCAGGAGCGAATGTTATCAGGCTTGTGAAACTCCGGCTGTTGACCGGCAGTTCACTCAGCGTCTGACGGTCGAGAACTGCTCCCGTTGAGGGATCTGCTGAGATGCCTTCCACTTCGGACGTCACCGTGACGCTTTGTTTGGCGGCCGCGGCCACGTGCAGGGTGATCCGCAGCACCTGGCGGTCACGCGAGTGGATCATCAGTTTCTCAACCACATACTGATCGAATCCGGTCTTGGATATTTCAAGGCGATAAGTCCCTGGCGCCAGGTTTTGCACTATATAGAAAGCCATGCTCAGATCACCCGGCTCCACGGGCTGAGTTGTATTGAGGTCGTTCTGAAGCAGTATTGTCGCGTCCCTGACGGCGGCCCCCGACGGGTCAGTGATAAAGATACGAAGATCTCCGGTCTCCTGCGCGACAAGGTGAGCGGAGGCGCAGGCCAACAGAAAAAGAAGCGGTAAACGAATCCTGAGCATAGGAATTATTAGCCCGACGTCTCGCCGCTCACAGTAAGTTTCAGGTCGAACCTGCAGATTTACACTTCTTAAAACTATTCGGGATTAAAAGCGGTTTGTGTTAACCAGTGTTAAGAACTGTAAAATCGCGGCCGGACTCGAAACGCAACAGAAGCTACCCGCATTTCATTAGTTATTGACTTCAGGCTGCGGGAGGAGCAGTGCAATTCGCACGGGCGAAACTTATCAGCATATCTGTTTACTTTGTGTCGGCCACGGGAGGGGCGTTATTGCTGCCGGCGTTCTGCCGTGCGCAGGGATTCCTGATCTCGACGGTCGCCGGTGGCGGCCCTTATGTGTCCGGACTCGGGAACGGGGGTTCTGCGCTGAACGCGTACCTGAACTCTCCTGACAGCGTGGCGGTTGACAGCTCAGGCAACATCTACATCGCGGACGCCGGCGACAACGTGATTCGCAGAGTCGACGCGGTTACTGGCATCATTTCGACGGTTGCGGGTACGGGAATAGCCGGCTTTTCAGGCGACGGCGGTCCGGCGACGGCGGCTGAACTGAATGCACCGCATGGCGTGGCTTTCGATAACACGGGCAGTCTTCTGATCGTGGACACAGTCAACAACCGGATTCGTCGCATGGCGGCGAATGGAACGATAACGACGATCGCGGGAAGCTCAAACCAGAGAGTGGCAGGTGGTTTCGGGGATGGCGGTCCTGCAACGAATGCAGTTTTAAACACGCCTCAATTCGCAATAACAGACACGGCCGGCAACCTGTACATCGCGGACTTCGGAAATCGGCTGGTACGTCGTGTCGACACCTCTGGAACGATTACGACCTTCGCGGGCAACGGACGTGCCGGCAGCGTAGGAAGCGTCGGTGACGGCGGGGCGGCGACAAGCGCGGAAGTAACACCAACTGGTCTGGCCCTGGATTCATCAGGAAATCTCTACATCGCAGACTACGGAAATAACCTCGTACGCGAAGTGTCGAACGGAACCATCACTACCATAGCCGGTACCGGCAATCCGGGGTATTCAGGCGACGGCAGCACAGCTACCAAGGCTACTCTCTCGGGTCCGCAGGCGGTGGCCGTTGACGGCGCCAGTGACGTCTTCATTGCCGACGAGTCAAACAATGTCATCCGGGAAGTAAGCGGCGGCATAATCAACACCGTGGCGGGAAACGGTAACGTCGGCTATGCCGGGGACGGAGGACCGGCGGGCGCGGCGTCGCTCGACTATCCCACCGGTCTGGCTATCACCGGCTCCGGCTTTCTGTACATCGCCAACAGCACCCTCGGAAACTACCGGGACGCTCGAATCCGACTGCTGACGCCGGTAAGCGCATCGGCGCCAACTATAACAACCGACGGCATAGTGCCCGTATTCAGCACAGCCACCACGATCTCACAAGGTTCCTGGATTTCGATCTTCGGCTCCGGTTTTGCCTCAACGACGACGTTGTGGAAGGGTGACTTTCCAACGCAACTTGGGAACGTGGTTGTCGAAATCGATTCAAAGCCCGCGTACTTGTGGTACGTAAGCCCGACACAGATCAATGCGCAGGTCCCGACGGACTCGAACACCGGCTCCGTCACGGTTGCAGTGACTACTCCGGCGGGGACAACGACACAGACGGTCTCACTGGAACAGTATTCGCCGTCGTTTTCCCTTCTCAACGCCAAATACCCGGTGGCGATCGTCATGACCCCGGGGTCACCAGGTAACAGCGGTCTGGGTTATGACATCATAGGGCCGTCGGGGGCGTTTTCCTTTCCATCGCGTCCGGCCCGGGCAGGTGAGACGCTGATTCTCTACGGAGTCGGTTTTGGCCCCACAGAACCCACCGTCTACCCCGGCCAGGCCTTTTCGGGCATTGCATACTCGGAGACCGTGCCCAATATCCTGATCGGAGATATTCCGGTCGAAGTGGATTTTGCCGGCATCGTGGAAGCGGGGCTGTATCAGTTCAATGTGGTTGTTCCCACTGCCGGGAGCGGCGATCTGATCCTGCAGGCTTATGTTAACGGCGCTTCGACCCAGCAGAACATTTATATAACTCTTCAATAGAACACAGCGATGTCATCCACACACGCGGCTAGAGTGCGAGTACTTGTGTCAATGTTACTGGCCGTCGGCCTGCCCGGGCAGGCGCAGACCTACCAGGTCCTTGTGAACTGTGACACTGCAAACGCGTCTTCAACGGCTCCTCTGACTCCAGGTCCGGACGGAAACCTCTACGGGACAACGACTCAGGGAAGGACCTACGGGACCGTGTTCAAAATGACACCCTCCGGTTCACTGACAACTCTGCACACCTTTGATAGTACGGATGGCGCTTCGCCAACCGGCGGTGTCATGTTTGCGTCGGATGGCAACCTGTACGGCACTACAAACCAGGGTGGCAGCGCAACTACCGGATCGGTTTTCAAAGTTTCAACCGGCGGGTCGTTCACAAGTCTTTACAGCTTCACCGGAACCTCGGAAGATGGAGGTGCACCAGTAGGTAAGCTGGTGCAGGCCGGCGACGGGAACCTGTATGGGGTTACTTACTCGGCTGGCGCCAACGGTTGCGGAGCAATTTACCAGATGACGACCTCAGGTACTTTCACCAGCCTTTATAACTTTAATTGCCAAAGCGATGGCGGATATCCTCGTTCCGGACTGATTCTCGCCAGCGATGGGAATCTGTATGGCACGACGTCGGCGGCGGGAGTCTCCGGTTACGGAACTGTCTATCGCATCGGGCTGGATGGTAGTTTTGCAGTGATCTACCACTTCGGCAACAACGAGGGAAACACACCTTATGCCGCACTTATTCAGGGCTCGGATGGGGCGTTTTACGGCACTACCTATCAGGGGGGGTCGGGAGGATACGGAACCGCGTTCAGGCTGACGACCGCCGGCTCACTGACGACGCTGTATAGTTTCAGCGGAACTGACGGGAAGAATCCCCGCGGGTCGCTGCTGCAGGGCTCTGACGGTAACCTTTACGGAACGACGTATTATGGCGGGAACGCCATTTACGGAACAATCTTTGTGGTGACGCCGGATGGACAGTTCACCCGCTTACACAGTTTCACCGGTGGCGACGGTCAGAACCCCGCCGCAGGTCTTGCCGAAGACCCCGCGGGTACATTTATTGGCACAACTTTCGCAGGAGGAACGAACAACAAGGGCGTGGTGTTTTCGCTGACCTACACCGCTCCACCGCCACCGGCACCGGCCATCAACGCAAACGGCGTCGTGCCCGTTTACAGCACAGTTCCGGTGATTCAAACCGGGGAGTGGGTATCAATTTACGGAAGCAATCTGGCTGCGAAATCCGCGACCTGGAACGGTGACTTTCCAACGTCCCTTGGCGGAACCACGGTGACTATCGGAGGCGAGTCGGCGTATTTGTGGTATGTGAATCCCGGCCAAATCAACCTGCAGGTACCGGGCGATCTGCCAACGGGCTCCGCCTCTGTTGTCGTCAACACGGGTACGGGCACTGCCACATCGACTGTCACCGTGGCTCGACAGGCACCATCCTTCAGTTTGCTGGATTCCAAACATGTCGCCGGTATCATTCTGCGCTCGGACGGATCGGGAGCCTATGGGAGCGGCGCCTACGATATCCTGGGGCCGACCGGCGAGACCCTCGGATATCCCACCGTAGCCGCTACCGCGGGAGACAGCGTGGAGTTGTTCGGCGTGGGCTTCGGTCCTACCAATCCGGCCGTTCCGGCTGGTCAGCCCTTCTCGGGGGCTGCCGGAACGGTGGCACCCGTCGCCGTATCCATAAACGGCGTGAGTATCGCGCCGTCTTTTGCGGGAATGTCGTCCGCCGGAATATATCAGCTGAATATCACCATACCTTCTGGGTTGCACACGGGCGACGTTTCGCTTCAGGCCTCCGTCTCGGGTTCTCAGACACCATTAGGTACAGTAATTTCGCTTCAGTAGGCTCGCAGCACCTCCAAGCCGCATCACAAAGGAGTTCGCGGCTGGAGATCACCCGTCGTGGCCTCCCCCTGCGCCGTGGACAAAAGAGGCTCAATCGAACGGTTCTTCGCTATGCGGTAAAAATGCGCAGGCTTAGAGTGTTTTCGAGCTGCTGAGTCAGGCACTGGACGACGTTGTCGAGAATAATGTTCAGAGGGTTCAGCGAGTGGCTCTCGGATGTTCCTTTCGCCGGCAGTGCCGATAGAAGTTGGCTGAGTGTCTGAGTGTTTCGTCCAACACTACCCAAAAGGATATTTAATCAACGGCGTCTCAGTACCCGTCGCCGCCTACAGTTTCGCCATGAGAACAAACCACCAGGTCTGAGAGTCAGACGTGGCAACGAACGGCCAGCGTCGTCGGGGTTCGGCAAGTGTCAGGTTACCCTCCGCCTTGTCCGGCAAATGTTAAGAAGCGTAAACTTCATAGCAAATCCGGAACGCCCGTGACTCTGTGCGCGTTTCACGTTTCTAGCCAGAATGTTAAACAGACCATTCATGCGAACCCAGGCTATTTTTTGTTCCGGTTTGGCGGCGATTCTCAGTGCTCATGGCCAGACCTACAAAGTCCTGACGAACTGTACCAGTGCCAGTGAGGCGTCCTCGGCGACTCTTACGCTGGGCAGCGACGGCAACCTGTATGGGACGACCACAAAAGGTTCTACCTACGGAACCGTGTTCCGCATGACGCCTTCGGGATCGCTGACTAATCTGCATAGCTTCGAAAGCACCGACGGTTCGTCGCCTACGGGAGGGGTCATTTTCGGCTCGGACGGCAACCTGTACGGGACGACGAGTACCGGTGGAACCAATGGCTACGGAACTGTCTTCCAGTTGACACCGGCAAACTCTTTTACCACCCTCTACAACTTCGCCGGTGGCACCGACGGCAGTGCACCCGCAGGGAAGCTTGTTCTGGCGAGCGACGGAAGCCTGTACGGAGTCACGCACGGCGGCGGAACCTATAGCTGCGGCACGATATACAAGATCACCACATCGGGCACCTATACCAGCAAGTACAGCTTCACCTGCGGTACCGACGGCGGGGACCCGCGCGATGGAATGATCCTGGCCTCTGATGGAAATCTATACGGTACAACAACGACCGGGGCGGGCGGTTATGGCAGCGCCTTTCAATTCACTTTGGGTGCCACCTACACGTTGCTGCACGCGTTTGCCGGTTCTGACGGGCATGTACCGTACGCCGGGCTCATCCAGGCCACGGACGGAATGTTCTATGGAACGACAGAGCTGGGCGGATCGGCGGGTGTGGGAACGATATTCCGGCTGACCTCCAGCGGGGCGATGACGACCCTGTACAACTTCACGGGTACGGACGGGAAGTATCCTTTGGCGCCGCTTGTGCAGGGCACAGATGGAAACCTTTACGGCACAACTGAAGCCGGCGGGAACGGGACCTACGGAACCATCTTCACGGTGACGACGGCCGGTCAGTTTACACGCTTACACAGCTTCAGCGGCGGAGACGGGCAGAATCCCGAGTCCGGGCTTATTGAAGATCCGGCGGGTACCTTCATCGGCCTGACGTTCGCGGGCGGACAAAGTAATGACGGCGTTGTCTACTCGCTCTCGTATTCCGCTCCGGCACCGCCTGTTCCAACGATCAACTCAGACGGAGTCGTTCCCGTATACAGCACGGTCCCGGTGATTCAGACCGGCGAATGGATCTCGATCTATGGCAGCAATCTGGCTGCGCAATCCGCGACCTGGAATGGTGACTTTCCGATTACGCTCGGAGGCACCACAGTGACGATCGGCGGCGAATCGGCGTATTTGTGGTACGTGAATCCGGGCCAAATAAACCTGCAGGTGCCGGGTGGTCTGCCGACGGGCAGCGCTTCGGTCGTAGTGAACACGGGTAGTGGCACTGCCACCTCGAGTGTGATGGTCGCTCAGGAGGCGCCATCTTTCAGTTTGCTGGACGCGAAACACGTCGCCGGTATCATTTTGCGACCGAAAGAGTCGGGCGCCTATGGAAACGGCAGTTACGATATTCTGGGGCCGACCGGCCAGACTCTCGGATATCCCACGGTCGCTGCGACGGCGGGAGACAGCGTAGAGTTGTTCGGCGTAGGCTTCGGTCCGACCAGTCCGGCGGTACCTGCGGGCCAGGCGTTCCAAGGCGCCGCTGGTACTGTAGCGCCGGTAACCGTTTATATAAATGGTACTGCCGTGGCTCCTTCCTTTGCCGGCCTTTCGTCGGCAGGCCTTTACCAGATGAATATCGAGATCCCGTCGGGCTTGCCCACGGGCGACGTAACCATCCAGGCTGAGGTCTCCGGCTCTCGGACGCAGGCCGGCACAGTCATTTCGCTCCAGTAAAGAGGCGCGCAGCGGTGATTTTTCGCCTTCTGCCGTTGCAGCAGACGCCTGAAGGCGGCCCTCTGCCGAATGTGTACACTTGCCTGAGAAGTTCAGCTGGTTTGCCCGATAGGCTACCGCCAGCAGGCTGAGAAATTTGCCCCGGAACATCTTACGCAACACGGCGACAGGCAGGAAATACCTTTCCGTGTATCGAATCCAGCGTGAATGATCTGGCGAAACACTACTGGCCGGGATCACGCGGCGGGAGATCGGCTCGCAGGTGTGTGCCTTATTGAGCCACCGGTCGGGAAGTTCGCAGTCTGGACATCTCCGGCCGTCGTGCTCCGGGGAGCAGACACAAAGGGCGATCGTCTCCCCGCGTAACAGGAATGCGCACGCTTAGCTGTTCGACCCGCCAATCCCGGCGCTGGACAACGTCTGGAGAATAATGCTCAGAGGATCTGTCGAGCTGCTCTGGGATGATCCGCTCGTCTGCAGCGCCGAAAGCAGTTGGCTGAGTGTCTGACTTGAGCTGCTGCTGCTCGACGTGCTGCTGGCCTCGCTGCTGGAGTTGGAGGTGCTTTCCGAATCGGACGCTGCACTGGCGTGGTGATGATGGTGATGGCCTCCACCGCCGATGGCCTGCGCTAAATCCTGAATATTCGGGAGCTGTCCGCTGGTCGAAGCAGTCTTGAAGTCTTTCGAAAGCTGGGTAAGCTGGGCTGCAGCCGCACTGTTGCCGTCAGATGTGGCCGTCTGAGCGGCGCTCTGCAGATTGGTGGAAATCTGCGAAGTAACCTGCGCGTATTCGGTTGGGTTCGATTGCTGGAGTTGCTGAAGCGTGCTCAGCACCTGGGCCAGCGGCGACATCTGGCTGTTGTCCGACGGTTGAGTAGTTGAGGAGGATTCGAGAGCGCTCAGGAGATTGCTTGATCCGGTATTGCTGGACGCCTGGCTCTGAAGTTCCTGGATGAGAGTGGTGAGATTCGATGCGAGATTGTTGCTGACTGAATTAGTACTCATAGCTCTCTCGTCGGCATTGCTGCTGCCAATTCGAAAAAAACGCAACTGATTCATAGGACACATCCGAGTCGTTTGTTCCGCGTCAAATTTTCGCCGAACTACGTCAAATTAACAGCGAACGGCGGAATCTCGCCGATAGGCTGATGGGGGAGTTCCACCTCCGTGTCGATTGGCGCCCGACTTGAATAAGCTGCGGCCACAAACGCTCGCGGAACGGCGTTCGCGGAGACCGGGGGGGGGATTGCATGTTTTTTTACGCTTCCGACGAACCTGGCATACGCGAAGCGATTAACGCGCCGCCTTGAGCGGCTCGAGGAGCGCGCCGCAGTCGCCTCCAGGAAAATGGTTGCATTCGGTGGGAATCCTGCTGGTTGACCCGCAGGAATGGAGACCGGCAAGCCTCACAGAGAAGAGCCCCCGACCCGGGTGGAACCAGAAAGCGTGCGCACCAACCTCGAAGGACACCGATCGGCGGGGGCCGTCGGCCCTGGACGGGAGCCGGAGGTGTAGCGATCGCCCTCGTGGCGTCACAGGATGGCCGATCCACTGTACTTGGCTGGTCGCCCCGCTAAAACACGTCTACGCCAATCGCATCGAGACGCTGCTTCTGTGATGAAAGGGGAGTCGGTTCGGAGATGCCCTCGATGCAACGGAGGAGTTGATTGCTGAATCGCATCCCGTCGTCCCCGCAAAAATGGCTGTGCTCAATGAGGAGATTCGTTTGTGTTCCTCGCTTTCCATAGTGAAGGCGGCAAACATGAACACTAAAAAGATCGGGTGCATTGGGGCGGCGGTATTTGCAATGGCGGCCGGGGCGAGGGCGTCGACCGTCGACACCTTTTCATTCTTTCAAGGCGGCTGGGGTGGCGACGCAGTGCTGGCCGGGTCGTTTACGGGCACGGTCGAGGCCGACGGGTATATAGAGCAGTCGGACCTGAGCGCGTTCTATGCCGTGTTTTCGGCTCCGGAGATAGCGGACGGGTTAGAAGACTTTTTTACCAGAGCGAACTCGATCTTTTTTCGTTCCAGCCGGCGGCGAACGGCACGAACAGTTCGCTCGATATCAATGCGGTGACGCCGGGTTTTGATCTGGATCTTTGCGTGGGTGCCGCAGCGGCGTTTGGGCTGTGCGGGGAGGAAGGAAACGCGGTCGGGGTCGTGACATGGGGCGGAGTCACTGACGAACTTCCCTCGGTGACGCTGCAATCGAGCCTGACGACTTCGCCTGCATCCGCCCCGGAACCGGGCACGTCGATACTTTGCGGGCTAACGCTGGTGGCGGCCGGGCTGTTTAGACGTTGCTCCCCTTCAGGGCGAGGCTCATCACGTTCTCGGCGAGCTTGTGAGCTGCATCACTGAGAACGTCGGTGCCTTAAATCCTGTGGACAGGCCCATCGAACAGCGGCAGGCACGGAAAACACCTGCCGATATTTAGCGGTTAACGTTCGATGTCTCTTCAGGTGTCGCAGGCTGGTCTGACATTCACCGCGGTCCAGAACGGCGGCGCCATTCCGCCGCAGACCTTCGGCGTGCTCAATCCGGGATCCGGGACACTGAACTCGACTGTGCAGACGTCAACCCTGAGCGGAGGCAACAGGCTGCTCGCGACACCGACAACCGGATCGAGCGTGTCCACTTCAGTTCAGGGAGCGTCGCTCGTACCGTAAGCGTCAATCCTGCGAGCCTTGCGCCTGGAGTTTATTACGGTTTGGTGAAAGTCATCTCGATAATCGCAGTCCC
This sequence comes from Terriglobia bacterium, assembly GCA_963709215.1. Classification (GTDB taxonomy): domain Bacteria; phylum Acidobacteriota; class Terriglobia; order Bryobacterales; family Bryobacteraceae; genus BOG-234. Next base: position 112,297 of record CAVPVO010000005.1, read on the forward strand.
CGCGGTCAACACACCACAAGAGGTAGTCGCCGTGCTGAACGTACTGCCCGCGAGCTCGGATCTGGCGCCAATCGTAAAACCAACGTCCATGATTTTCACTGCGGCATCAGGAATTATTTCGCCGGGTTCGCAAGACATCTCGGTGTTCGATCCCACCGGCGCCGGTAAGGGCTTCACGTCGGGACTGGTGCTGGCCCAGGGATCTGGCTGGTCGTAAGGCCGTGCAACCGGCCGCCGCAGATACTGGTGCAGCCGGCGGTGAACGATCTCGCGCCGGGAACCTACAACGGCACAATCACGCTGCAGTTTTCCGATGGGCATGTGAGCACAGTGGGAATCACCTTCGTCGTGACCGGATCGCCAGGTGCAAGCTCCGCGAATTCCCGCGCGATCCCGCACGATTCCAGCGGCTGCACGCGACGAAGCTGATTCCAGTACTTACCAGGCTCGGTTCCGGCTGTGACGTACCCGCCGGCTTCCCGGAAGGGCTGACAGTGCAGATTTCCGATGACTGCGGAGATCCTTTGACGCAGGGCCAAGTGTCAGTGGAATTTTCGACCGGTCAGGGACTGAAGCAAATGCAGTCGCTCGTGCAACCCGATAACACCTCCGCGACTCCGGTGTACGTCGATGTGGCCGCGGCGCCGCCGGGGGTTCTCGAGTACGGCAACCAGGAAGCGGTCGGGGTTGACACGAACGGCAATCTGATCGGCCCGTCGAATCCCACGCACGCAGGCAGTGTGATCACCATGTACTGACTCGGCCTCGGCGCGGTGTCGCCCGCGGTTGCAGACGGAGCTGCTGTGCCGTCGAATCCGCCCGCGTCGACGGCGAACCCGGTCACGCTGACAGTGGGAGGCCAGACCGCCAACGTAATCTTCGCGGGCCTCACGCCAACGCTGGCGGGTCTTTACCAGATCAATTTCACCGTACCGGCGAATACCGATACAGGTGATCAGGTGCCGTTAGTGCTCTCAACCGGCGGCCAGACCAGCGTAGCGGTGAATCTGAGCGTGCGGTAGCAGAGACGAAATAGATAACTTCCGAATCTACCGATATCGCCTCCATCAGAGCGCCGAGATCTGGTCTCGAGGAGCGGTATCGTAGTGCGTTTCTGTTATTGAGCGTGCCGGCCGCACCCGATAGAATCTGCCACTGAGGTTTTTCAATCTTTCATCATGGCGCACATCCGTCTTCCCGAAGGCATTCCCGGTATTCGCGGCCCGATGATGTTTCGGCCCGAAACGGCGAAACCGCTCAACGAACTCGCTGATATCCTGCTCTCCGGGCCGAACACGCTCACGCGGGGCGAGCGGGAACTCATCGCTGCTTACGTTTCCTCGCGCAACGACTGCAAGTATTGTCAGACGATCCACGGCGCCATCGCCGCACATCATCTCGGCGGGAATGAAACGCTGGTTGACTGCGTCAGGCTCGACTTCGAGCAGGCTGTCATTTCACCGAAAATGAAAGCTCTGCTTGCTGTTGCCGGCAAGGTGCAACTGGGCGGCAAAAGCGTAACCGCTGAAGACATCGCCCGGGCTCGCAGCTGTGGTGCGACCGATACCGAAATTCACGATACGGTACTGATCGCTGCCATGTTCTGCATGTGCAATCGTTACGTCGATGGTCTCGCAACATGGGCACCGGACGATCCTGAGTTCTATCGTCAGCGCGCGGCGCTGGTCGCACAGAACGGTTACGCTGCCAGCACTCTGGCTCATCGGGCTGGCCCGGCTGAATAGCGCACTTTCGGCGCTCGCCAGACCCTGCGGGTGCAGCTAAAGCACATTGATGCTATGAAAGCGCAGCAAGCGGGGTTTCCCGTAGACTGCTATCAAAACCCCCGGCACGCAGGAAGTGCTGTGAGCAATATGGAACATTTATCGGTTGCGATGCTCACGAGAAGTTTTCCGTGTTCGTCGAACGAAAAAGCGCAAGGCTGGCGAGGCGCTCCGCGTGGCGCACGACCGGGAACTGGACCGCGAGTTTTTGGCGCAATTGGCTGCGCACTCAGCGATCGCGGTGGAAGCCAGCGGTAACTACAACTGGCTTGTCGACGAGATGGAGCGGTCGGGTCACACCCGAAGCTGGCTAATCCCGTTGAGGCCAGGCGACGCATGGGGCGGACCAATAAAACCGACAAGCTGGATGCCAGAGGGCTGGCGATCCTGCTACGCAACGGGACTCTGCCGGAGGTGTGGATTCCGCCGGCCGAGTTGCGCGATCAGCGTGAACTACTTCGCTTCCGAATCTTCCTCGTAAGGATGCGCACGCGAGTGAAAAACCGTATCCACGGCACCCTCGGTCGTCACAACATACAGGTGCCGGAAGCGGATCTGTTCGGCGTTCAGGCCCGTTCGCAACTCAACGGCTATTGCCGGAACTTCCGATACACTGTCGCGACGCTGTCGAACGGAAACTAACAACGCTTGATTTTCTGGAAGCACAAATCGAAATCCACGGAAAAGCGGTTGGAGGCGATTATGGAGGTGAGCGTCGAGGCGGATCTGCTGAAGACATTACCACGTGTGGGCGAGATTCTCAGCATGGTTCTTGTGCTCGAAATCGGCCGTGTGGAACGGTTTCCGACAGCCGCGCACCTGGCTGGTTACGCCGGCCTGGTGCCGCGCGTGAATTCCATCGGAGGTCACACGCGGATGGGCCAGGTGTGCGCAAACGTGAGCAGGAATCTGAAATGGACGTTTGCAGAGACGGGTAACATGATCGTGATCAACCAGAGCCTGCTCCCAGGAACGCATGTCGTGAGACTGTGTCAACGAATCAAGCGAGCCAAGAATCATCAAAAACGGTGGTAGCCGCAGGGCGCCACCTGGCCGAGGCTGCCTGATGGGTGCTCACGAGACAAGAGGGTTATTGGGTCCCGCGCAAGGCGCAGTTCTTTCGTCGACGCAGGGGTAAGCGCGTCTACATAAGTTGAGGGCGGAGACATGTATCTGACGAAAGAACGGAACCTACGAACGAGCAGAACAGACGAAATGAATCGACAGGAAGGAAAATGTCGCTGGGGACTCCGTCCCCAGACCCCTGGCATTTTTCGCTTTGCTGCCAATCCCAGTGAACTAAATTGCCACCCGAGCCGGCGCTCAGGTTGCTTCCCGGCAGAACCCTATCCTCCGCTCCGGTCGCCCGTAGTGTATCTCGATGAGAAATTCTGAAGCACGGACGCGCAAAAGAGGGTTTTGACGTCGGCAGCGCTTTCAGACATACCCCTTAACGGGTCACAGCCAGCCAGTCGATTCACAATCAGTCGCCGAAACGCTGCGCCGCGCGGGCTTTGGCTTTTGCGGCCTCGACTTCCCGGTCTCGCGGAGGCGCGGTTGTTTCGAGTGAAAGCAAGAGGCGTGTGGAGATTCCCGCCACTTGATCCACTGCGTCCTGGAACAGTTGTTCGTTTGCCTTCGATGGCTTATTGAATCCCGTGATCTTGCGGACGAATTGGAGTGACGCCGCGCGAATCTCCTCTTCCGTAACTGGAGGGTCAAAGTTGAAAAGCGTTTTGATGTTCCTGCACATTGTTGATTCGAGCCTGCGCAGGCGGCTGAAACGGTAAAGCATGTGGCAGTCCCTGACAGGCCTCTTATAGTTTGACACTGAGCGCATCAAGAGCGTCCTTGCCTCGTGCGAAATCCACATAGCTTCCGAAGTTGCCAAATAACAGGTGCGAAAGGACGTAACTCATGAACGAACTGGTGGTCGCCGACCGCGCTTCAGAATGGCGCCGGCTCAAAGCGCTGGTGCCGGACAGCGTTTCCTCCCCGACTACGAGGCACGTTTACAACCTCGGCCTCGACGAATTAATCGCCTGGTACCCGAGGCTCCGCGGCCGGCTGGCTTCACGAAGGCGACCGTGATGGAGTGGCGGGTGGCGCTGGAGGCTCGCGGACTCGGGCCGATCTCTATCAAAGTGCGGATCAATGCCGTCCGCAAACTGGCGGTCGCGAGCGAAGCCGCCGCTGGTTCGGCGCTCGCCTATGGCATTTTCAGGCTTTTCAGGAAGCGCAAGCTGGCGCACGGCAACAACGGTTCGGACGCCACGAGTTGGCGAGGCTTTCCCGTTTTCAGTTCGCTTTCTGATGCCAGCGTTGGTGCTGGCCCAATTCCGCGAGCGCGATCCCCAGATCAATATGTGCGTCGGAGACTCCGGCCCATAGCAATTAAATTCGAAGCCGTCGAAGGTGCCGGCGCCAGTTCCCTGCATTTCCATCGCTTGGACGGAGGCGAGTTCCAGCCTGTTGAATTCCGCTAATAAGCGGGCACACTCCGGACATGCCACGGTGTTTCTGTCAGACCGAGTTGGAGCGTTCCCGGAAGTTCTCATTCAGGTTTCATCCCCGCGCTGCACCTGGTCGTCCTCATGCTCCATTTTCCTGGCTGAACTGTCACCTTTGGCTGCCTCTTTTCTATCGGTGTTTTCACCGAAAACCAATAAAGAGGACACAACTCCTGTCAAACCACCGGACCGGACCGGGGGCAAGGTAACGCGTAAAGAAAGATCACGACGCGCTAAGATCTTGTGCTCGTTTGACGCCGCAGACAGGAAGTCCGGATGATCAGAATGATGGACCGCAACTTGTACTTGACCTGAAGATCCCGGCATCGAGGGGCCATGCTCATCAGGGATGCCTTTCTATCGTCGCCAGACTGAGCAGTCTGGAACTGATTCGAAGGTTGGCTCGTGTGGCAGCTTCGGGTACCAGTTCGATGTGGATGTGCGAGTCGATCTGCCTGAGTTGCACAATGCCGCCGTCCTTCGTGAAGTCATTCGCGTCGCCGACCGTGAGAACGCTGGCGCTCTGCAGCGCATCGAGCAGGCTGTGCTCCCGCTTGTGTTCTGAAGCGGGCACGTAGAGAATCTGGCACTTTCGTGCTTCCTGTGCGTTGGAAACGGGGTGGATCGAAATCGGCCGGGTTTCTACCGTTTTTCCACGCACCTCGTCGTCGAGAGACGATCCGAATGGATTAGCGCCTGCCAGACAAATCGTAAACGGATCGTGCGCGTCGCCGAACGCCTGCGTCGGCCACTCGACAAATTTGGCGAGGTTAAAGAGAAAGACGGCCTTCAGTTGATACTCGCCGACCGCAGGTTGGTCCGCACCGGCAAGCGTGGCCGCCAGCAACACCAGACCGGCCGCGATGCCAAGCCAGGCAGGTACGCGTCTACAAGCCCATATCAGCAGAGGCATGTCACCCGGTCTCTCGAATTCGTTTAGATGAATGTCCGGGCAGTGGCCTGATGTCCACCCCGGGTGTCAGAGTGATGAGGTCGGCGTGAAACAGCGAGGGGCGGGAATTGTTGGGAGCCATCAGATGCGAGGGTTCGTTCTGCATCCCGCGGTCGAGATCGAATCTTCGACCGAGCGGCGTGGCGAAGCGCGACGTGGCGACCTGGTGCGGCGGGCGCCCAGCATAGTTTGCGGTCGTTTGCAGGCCTCTCGGGCCGCCATATTTCTCATCTTCCCGGCGCCGCTGCCGCCTGGTCCTGGTTCGCTCGGTGCGCGATCAATTCCACAAATGCCGAACGTCCAGGCTGGGCCATGCTGTCCACGATCGGATTGAGCGCGATCGGGTCGGCATAATTCCCGTTGAACGCGTTGCGCACACCGAACCGGAAGTCGAAGTTCCGCAGCAGTCGCTTCGAGCTGATCGTGAAATCGGCCAGACAGAAAGGCGGCACCTGATTCGCCGCCAACGTCATTCGTGAGGACTCCGTCTGAATCCCACTGCTCAGATTGAATCGTCTTCCCAGCCGCACTGAGAATCGCACTTTACCCAACTGCGCCGGCGAGTTCGGCAGAATTTCGTTACCTGCAAGGCGTGACCGTTGCAGCGCATAGCTGGCCGACGCTTCGAGCCAATGAGTCGGTCGGCCGCTGACTTCGAGTTCGACGCCTTCGGCTTGAATTGTGCCCGCATTCTGATATTCGATCAACCCGTCCGGAAGCGGGAGACCTTCCAGAAAATCGCGCAGCCGGTAGCCATATGCCGATGCCTGCACGTTCATCCGTTTCCCCAGTTTCCGCTCGACGTCGAACTCCACGGTGTCGGCCGATTCCGCGCGCGCATCGGGATTGCCCTGCGTGGCATGCCCATCGGAATAGAACAGCTGAAATGCGCTGGGATTTCGGAAGCCCCTGCCATAGAGGAGCTTGACTGCCCAGCTCGATGGCTGATAGATCAGCGCCATGCGAGGAGAAACGAAATCGTCGCCGTACGAGGCTTTATCGAAGCGCAAACCCAGATCCAGTTTCCATGTTCGCGACAGTAGCTTCTCGTCCTGAAAAATCAGGGCGAGAGAACGGTTGGGATTGCTGGTGCGCAGGTACTCTGCCGGCACAGGGGAAACATCGAAACTTTCCATGAGATTTCGCAGATCGAATTTACCCTCAACCCCCAATGTGACGTCCCCGAGGAGGGCAACCGGCACGCGGTACGTCAGCTTGCTGCCTGCCCAGTTTCCTGAAATGTTGGTCCGGTTGTCCTCAACGGTACCTGCGTCCAGTTGGTAGTCGGCGCGGCCCTGGTAATGAAAAGAGTCGTAATAAATCCGCCACTCGAGGACTCCCTCGCCGATCTGCCGCGTATACACCGTGTCGATGAAATCCCGATTATCCGCATTCTGCGAACCCCGGTCGTTGAAAATGACCGGACCCCAGTTGATCGGCGAGATCATATCGTGTCCCGCGACAGAAGCCGTAACTGTCCAGTTCCGCCAGACCAGCGTCGAAAGGAAGTGGTATCCCCTCTCAGTATTCATGTTGATCGCCATTCCGTAGTTGTTCTGCGGAGTGTTGAACTGAGGGAAATACAGCGGACTTTCGCCGGCGTTATTGAGCACCGAACCGGAAAACAGCATTCTTGCGCTGCCGAGCGATGCCGTCTCCGACATCTGCATCTTCTTCTCTCCAAAACTCCCCGTATCCGTCGTAACCGTCAGCGGCCTCGCTTCGTCCGGCGACTTCGTAATGATGTTGATCGTCGCAAAAACAGCGTTGCTGCCATAGAGCGCTGAAGACGGTCCGCGAATCACTTCAACCTGTTTGATCAGATTCATGTCAATCGGGAAGTCGTTGCCGAAATACAGCATGTAGTCGAAAACGTTGTCGGCCATATTGTGGCCGTTGACCATCACCAGCAGGTGGCTGGAGTAATCACCCGGAAGGCTGAAACCTCGTACCCCCACGGTTTCGTAGTTTCGATCGTTGCTCAGATAAAATCCGCGAACTGATGCCAAAGCTTCGCCGAGCGTGCGGTAGCCATATTTACGGATATCCTCAGCCGTGATCACGGTGACGCTGGCGGGCGCATCCTGAAGAGTTTGCGCATGAAGGGCCGCGCTCACCACCTGAATCTGCATCAATTCTTCGATGGTCAGTTCATTCAGATCCACCTTCGCCGGGTCGGAGGGATTATTGTCGCCAGGCAGGCCTGATTGAGCCAGCAGCAGCCCGCTCCAGAATAAGAGTGTGAAACGCGTCATCAAACGCTTTATCGGCGCCTGGAGACATTTCCTTTAACTGTTGGCTGTCGGAGATCTTGTATGCAGTGGAATCTCGGCGGACGTGAATTCGCCGCCGACCGCGGCTCGGATCGGTTGCTTCTTCACTCTTGTCTGCCGGGCGGCGCTTCCGAATCGCCGACGAGCGTGAGTCCGGGCACACAGACCCTACCGTAGCCTGATCTTCATCGAATTGTGAAACTGTTCAGAGGGCGGTCGATCTGAGGTAAAGCGACTGTAGTACGCGCGATCCAGAATCGTCCGCTATTGCTGGCTTACGTGACTGAACGGGCGCATTCGTTCGCTGCCGACACTGGTACTTAACTCCCGGCTGTCTGCTCTGGACTACACCCAAAAAGGAGACAGGAGAGCGATGGTTCAGTCTACGACAACGGCCTGCGTGAGTGGCGATCTTCGTGCGATTTTCAGCGCAATGAGGAAACGTGGACTGAGGTGTGTCCGCGCGGAAACCCAGATATCCTGACGGCGGTAATTCGTCAACTCGTCTTTCGGGTTGAGCGGCGCAGTCCTGCGAACAGCGCAAATATCCCGATTAGCGCCGTCGCCGCGCTGCCGGGCTCCGGCGTAGCCGCTGTGGTCTCCACCCCGAGGGTCAGGAAGTCCACGGCCCATCCATCGCCGCCGTCGCCGCCTTCATCGATCGAAAGTGTCACAATGTGATCCGCGTTGTCCAGCGAAGGATCGAGCCCGATGGTCAAGAACTGCACCACGGGGCCAGACTCGTCGAGCGACTCCAACTCGGTCGTCAACGCCGCGTCAGCGACTCCATTGACCGTCACGATGAACGGATCTCCAAAGACCGGAAACTGGAAATCGTCAGCTGCAATGCCGAGCGTTAGCCCGGTGACCGTCTGGCCCGGGCCCACAAGCGAAGAATAATCCATTGTCATAACGTCCGGCCCGTTGATGCGCTGGGGTGAACTCGAGTAGCCGTCGTGAGCCGCAGTCTGAACGCTTCCAACGTAGATCTGGTCAGTGCCGGGGAAGTCGCCGACAGAGGGAGTGAAGGGATAGCTATGGCCGAAACTCTGGCTCGCGATTGTGACGGTATCCGGTGCCAAGCCGATCAGCGTGGCGCCGGCGGTTGGGTCTGCAGTGCCGTAGCCTCCGGTTCCGAGACAATCCTCGGTTCCATAAGTTATCACTCCCGCGTGCAGAGGCACGGAAAGAAACACTATCAATGCCGCATTTCTTGCGGAAGCGTATTTCATAATATTCATTTTCGACGTTCCCCTGTATGTTGGTTCCGTCAGCGATAGTCCGCCAGAAGAGATACACGATTCTACGACACGATCTGGTCCGAGGCTGGAACAAAACCACCGGCGTTGTATGTTTACTTACTTTTGTGGGCGCGATAATGCTCTCGGCAATCGCCGTCCACGGAGAACGCCGTGAGCGGTGGGGGGGCAGTATTCTGCTCGGCTGACAGCGGCGGCAGCCGGTGACTGTGATGCGATCACGACGCCAGAACCTCCACGCACGATAACGCCACCGAATTCATCGAGCACAAGTGCGGTTTCGTAGAGATCGACCCTTGAGGATCGCTTCCGGCGCGGCTTGGGAAGGTGAAACGCCAGTTGCGTGGATGAGGCCAGAGACCTCGCCCAGTGACGTGGCTTTCTCAACAAGGGCCTGAACCGAGGCGCGTGACGCCACATCGATCGGCGCCGTCGTGATATTGAAACCGGCATCGCTCAGGGTTTTTGCGGCGGCGTCGGCATTCGCCCGATGCAGGTCAGCCGGCTCGACTTGCTTGCCCGCACCCGCCCGAAAATCGCTTACCCGATTGATCCAGCCCCAATTACAACAATCACGTTTGTCAAACCCAGCGTCCTCGCCCCACCTTTACATTGTGCAAAAGCCTGGTACGGGGGAGTTGACGGTGGCACGTTGAAGCTGAGGCCTGCTGCCACTCCGAACCAACCCGTCAAGCTCTGATTTCTGACCGGGAGCCAGGGCAAGCGCGGGTGCCGGACTGGGCATGCCCCGGTATAGAGCGCAACCAGTTATATATAAGTAATTATCTGAGACAGGACGCTGGCACACTTGAAGGCTCCGTTGGCGCTCTGGTTGTTTTTTCATTTGCCGTACCGCCGCCCTCCTTGTGCACGGTTTGTGCCCCGTTCCGGAACAGTGCTGGCCGGCTTTCGCACATTCGCTTCACCCTGCCAGACCAACCTTGTTATTCGTTCGGCCTGCGACACCGAATTTATCAATATTTAGTTAGTGTTTTCCTGGACCGAATTTAGCTGGTAAACAGTCGGTGTTTTGTTATAGACTAGCGGCCACCTTTGGGTATTTCCGATAGGGAGCATAAAAGTTTTGATCAAAATCCTTTGGCGGCATCAGTGGAAGTGCGTCGGTTCACTTATTGCCTCGTATCTTTTCTGCGTGCTGGTCTGCGTGCTGGCCGTCAACAGCCTGCATGCCCAGGTCACAACCGGAACCATCTCGGGTACCGTTACAGACGCGTCGGGCGCAGCGGTCAGCGACGCTTCAATTCAGATTGAAAACGTCGGCACAGCGGTCACACAAACGATCACCAGCGACGGTCAGGGCCGCTTTAACGCGCCCAGCCTGAACGTTGGCGAATATAAAGTAACTGTTTCGAAAGCCGGTTTTGCGACCTCGGTTCGCACCGGGATCAACCTCACCGTGGGGGCATCGACTGTCCTCGATTTCGGGTTGCAGGTAGGCCAGTCCACGCAGACGGTCACCGTACAAGCTGAAACGGCGCAGGTTGACACGACTTCTTCCACGATCGCGAACCTCGTCGAGACCAAACAGATGGTTGAGCTGCCCCTGAACGGCCGGAACTTCCAGCAGTTGATTCTGCTCTCGCCAGGCGTGAATGTGGCGCAGACATCTACTACGTCCTTCTACGGTAAAGGCGATACCTATACGATTGCGGGCGCACGGCCGGAGGGCGCGGCCTATCTGCTGGACGGCACCGATATCACGAACTTTTTCAACCACGGCTCGGGCGCGGGATCGCTCGGGACGTCGCTCGGCATAGACGCAATCGCCGAGTTTCAGACGCTGACGAATACCTACAGCGCCCAGTTCGGTGGCAACGGCGCCGTCATCAATGCAGTCAGTAAGTCCGGGACTAATTCCTACCATGGGACCGCGTTTGAGTTTCTCCGGAACAGCGATCTGGATGCGCGGGACTTTTTCGCCCCGACGTCCTCGCCTCCGCCGTTCCGTCGCAATCAGTTCGGCGGCGCCATCGGAGGGCCAATCAAGAAGGACAAGATGTTCTTCTTTTTCAATTACGAACAACTGCGGCAATCGCTCGGGCTGACCAACAAGATCACGGTTCCGGATGCCAATGCGCATAACGGCTTACTGCCGTGCGCAGCGGCCGCCAACGTTCCGTGCGGAGCGAACGGCCTGGCCAACGTGGGCTTTGCGTCGCCCGCAATCGCGGCCGCCATGGCACTGTTTCCCACGGCCACCATCCCGCTGTCCGGCGGGATCGGCAATGCATTTGCGAATGGAACGCAGATCGGCAACGAGTACTACATACTCGGACGCTTCGATTACACACTGTCGTCGAAGGACTCGATCTTCGCGCGCTACGTCATCGACAATTCCACATTTACGAATCCGTTCCCGGGCACAAACGCCGCCGGCTGGCCCGATTCCGAGCCCACCCGGAATCAGTACATGACGATCGAAGAACGCCATATTATTTCGGCGAGCCTGATCAACGTCGCCAGAGCGAGCTTTGTGCGCACGGAGAATTCGGCGGCCACCCTGGCAACGCACCCCGGACTGCAGTTCTATCCGCATCTGGGAGGGGAGGACGGCAACGTCACCGTCACCGGCTTGACTGCTCTCGGCCCCTCGGCTCTGACCCCTTACAGCCTGATTCAGAATAAATTTGCCGAATCGGACGACGTCTACTGGACGCATGGCGCGCACAGCATCAAGTTCGGCTTCGGTGTCGATCGGGTGCAGACTTTTGAGAACCAGCCCTTCTCGGGAGCCGGCGCCTACACCTTCCCCAGCCTGCTGGGCTTCCTGCAGGGCACACCCAACCGGTATGGCGGAGCTTACCCGCTGGGTTATGTCTACCCCGGTGGCCAGCCATCGCTTTTTGGAAATTACAATGTGGACGCTTACCGGGCTTTTCGGGAGACTCTGCTGATGCCGTACATCAACGACGACTGGAAAGTGAATTCAAAGCTTACCGTCAACATCGGCCTGCGCTACGATTTCGACACCAATCCTTCGAGCGCCATCAAAAACCTGCTCGTGATCACGAACCCTCCGTTCAACAGTATCGGCGGCCCGATCTCGACGGGCTTCACGCAGGAGCCCAATGTCTGGAGGAAGAATCCCTCACTGAATAACTGGGGGCCCCGGCTGGGTTTGGCGTTCGACCCTTTCAAGGATCACAAGACATCGATTCGCGCCGGGTTCGGCGATACTCACAACGTGATCGCGCCGCGCGTGTTCACCTCCGGCTACGTGACCGGACCTCCGTTCGCTTCGGTCATCGTCACCCCCAACGCGGCCCAGCCGGTGATTCCGTTCCCCAACCCGTTTGTGGGTTCGGTGACCCCGCCTGTGCCCAGCAACGGTCAGACGGTGGATTACAACGACACCAAAACGCCAGCACTCTACCAGTGGAACGCCAACATTCAACACGAACTGCCCGCCAACGTGATCCTGACGGTCGGCTATGTCGGGTCGCACGGCAGCCACCTTTTGACGCAGAGTGACCAGAATCCGCCGATCGAGCAGATCATCAACGGGGTGGCGTATTTCGGCAACCCCGCAACGGGTCTTTCCTACTCGCGCTGGAGCCCGAATTTCGGCGCTATCAACGCGCTCCAGGCCAACGGAAAGTCGAGCTACAATGCGCTGCAGGCAAATGCGGTTCACCGCTTCAGCCGCAACTTCCAGGCGCAGGTTGCTTACACCTGGGCACACTCGATCGACGACGGTTCGGGCTCAAGCGGTCTGGAAACCGGCGGCGGACCGCGTTCCGATCCGTACAACTTCGCTCTCGATCGCGGCTCGAGCACCTTCGACGCCCGCCACGCGGTGCGCACCAATGGCGTCTACACGCTGCCGTTCAAAGGAAACCGCCTGGTATCGGGATGGCAAATCAGCGGGATACTCAACAAGTCCACTGGCTTGCCGCTGCTGCTCACTACCGGATTCGATCGCGAACTTGTGGGTCCGTCATCGACGGCCAACGAACGCCCGAATCTGGTGCCGGGCTTCACTGCCCAATCGATTCAGGTTGGAAAGGTGAACGAGTGGTACAACCCTGCGGCGTTCGTGCTGCAGCCTGCCGGGACAGTGGGAAACCTCGGACGCGATATCATTCGCGGGCCGGGTTTCTTCAACTCCGATATCTCGGTGCTGAAAGATACGACGATCCGGGAGAAGTTTGTGCTGCAGTTCCGGGCCGAGTTCTTTAATTTCCTCAATCACGAAAATCTCGGTACGCCGAACCTCACGCTCTTTACGACGGCAGGGCCGAACGCGGCCGCAGGGCAGATCACGACATCGAATCCCGGTTCGATCCCCCGTCAGATCCAGTTCGCGTTGAAGTTGAACTTCTGAGCCACGAGTCTCCGCGGAGCCATCTCGTTAATGCTTGCTCCGCGGCTTTTTGTTGCAGGGTGTAACGCAGCAGTCGATGAGATACTTGCGCACTCTGATTTGGCTGGCAGCCGTCTTGTTGCCTCCGCCGTAGCTCAAACTGGCAGCACTGAGCGCATCAAAATCCACAGGAAAACCCTCGAGGCTAACCTCGAAGGCGACTCTCCTGATCGCGATGTCTCGATTTACCTCCCGACGAATTCATCGCCTGGTACACAGCGGAGCCGCGGCCTGGCGGCTTCACGAAGGCGACGGCTATGGCGTGGCACGGAGGCCCGGAGCTGGCGTCAGGGATCGCCCGGATCAAGGGCGTCGGGTCGCACGGGGTGCGAGTGGGTAACTGGCTGTCGCTCCGCCAGGCGCAGCTGCTCCTGAACGCACCGGACGTGACGACGAAGAAGGGACTGAGCGATCGGGCCATGTTCGCGACGCTGCTCGGATGCGGGTTGCGCCGATCCGAACTGGCGAATTTGAGGATGAAACACGTCCAGCAGCGCGACAACCGCTGGTGCACTGTCGACCTGGCCGGCAAACACGCGCGCGCGCGAACGATCCCGATGCCGGCGCGGGCGGGAACTGGAGCACATTCAGTTGCTGCTCGGCCATTCTCCGGTGCAGACGACGGAGAGGTATCTCGGAACGAAGCAGGATCCGGAGACGCCAGAGACACCCTTCGCAGTCGGAGCCGAAATGCGCGCACGAATTCACCGGACCTCTCTCCTCCTTATAAAAATAAAACCCGGCATTCAGCGTAAGCTCCGAGCCGCCCGTATCAGTCGCATGAAAAGGCAGGGTTCATGCAACGAACGCGTCTTGAGTATGAAGCCAGCGCGACGGGGAAGATGACAGCCGATTGCGAATCCCGGGTCGCGCGCGGCTTTTACTCCAACTCGGCCAGTGTGTCTCGCCGAAAAGGCAGTAGTTCTTTGATGGCACCCCGCTGAATTAATGTCGGCCAGGCAGGATTCACGATCAGAGAGCGCCCGATGGCGACGAGGTCGAACTCGTCCCGCTCCAGGCGTTCCAGCAATTCATCGATACCTGTGACCATAGCGGTGTCCGGACTTCCAAATGACCGCGTGAATTCCTCGTTCAGCGTTACCGATCCAACCGTAATGGTGGGTTTGCCGGTCAGCTTTTTGGTCCAACCCGCCAGATTCAGCGAACTTCCCTCGAACTCCGGCTCCCAGAAGCGGCGCTGTGAGCAGTGAAAGAGATCCACGCCCGCGGCGGTCAGCGGCGCAAGAAATCGTTCCAGCTCGGCCGGACTGTTCGCCAGTCTGGCGTTGTAATCCTGCAACTTCCACTGCGAAAAACGGAGGCAAACCGGAAACTGCGCGCTCACCCTGCTGCGAATTCTCCGAATGACTTCCACAGCGAAGCGGGTGCGGGCAGGCAGATCGCCGCCATACGCATCGGTGCGACGGTTCGTCACCTCCCAAAAGAACTGATCGAGCAGGTAGCCATGTGCACCATGAATCTCCACGCCGTCGAATCCGAGCCGCTCTGCTGACGCTGCGGCTTCACCAAAAGCGCCGATCACGTTCTCGATATCCTGCTGTGTCATCGGCTCGGTGACCTTCTGGTCGACCCTGGCGAGTCCCGATGGACCCACGGCCCCTGGACGAAAGCTGCCTCCTGGAGCTGGTACCAGCCCCACATGCCAGAGCTGGGGAAAGATCCTTCCTCCCGCCTGATGAACTTCCTCAACGACCCGTTCCCACCCCGCCAGCGACTCTTCGCCGTAGAAGTGCGGCACGTCCGGGTAACACCCGGCGCCGGGGTGCGGAACGTAGGTCCCCTCCGTCATGATCAGGCCGACACCGCCCTCGGCGCGACGGCGATAATAGGAAGCAACGTTCGGCCCAGGGATACCTGCGGGCGACTTGGAACGCGTCATTGGCGCCATCACGATCCGGTTCGACAGGGTAAGCTCTTTGATGGTCAAGGGCTTAAAGAGGACGGCAGTATGGTGCGGGGCCAGGGTGCTCATAAAACCCAGTGTACGTTCGATGCGGCCTTTGTCCGGTCAAAGTCACCCGGTCATCGGTAACCAGGGTCGCCGTGATCGGGAGCTGCGGCGGCGCAACGAGCTCCCGCCCGCCCTGCATATTCCACGGAGGGATTGCGTTGCCCGAGGCCCACAGCTTTCGCCTCAGCGCGCGCAACGCCCGCACGCATTCTGACGAGCAGGTGGCGCAGATCGCTGCGTCCATCAAGGAGTTCGGCTTCGTAAACCCCCGATACTCGCCGGCCCCGACCGTGAAATCATCGCGGGACACGCCCGACTCCTGGCACGACAACCGGAACTTGCCGACGCTCCCGTCATCGTGCTCGACGGGCTCCACGAGAATGAGCGTCGCGCCCTCGCTACCGCAGACAACCGGCTGCCCCTGAGCGCCGGCTGGGATGACGAAATGCTGCGCCTCGAAATCGAAGCCCCGCGCGACGCCGATTACGACCTCGACCTGATCGGCTTCGAAGACGACGAGCTACGACTTCTGGTCGCCCGGCGGGAAGCTTCGAGCGGACTGACACAGGAAGACTCAGCGCCGAAACGGCGCAGGTTGCCGTGGTGGGTTGCGCCAACCACGTCGTCAGCGCAGAAGAATGCAAAAATGAAGGTCGATTCCACAGGCTGCCCACAGGGCTCCCCCGTTGCCGCCACCTCTGAAACCTGATATTTTAGTCCCGTTCCTCGATCCATGTAGGCGTAACGATGCGAAAACACACACTCTTGATC